>NZ_JADIJC010000009.1 GCF_015278255.1 Microbacterium hibisci | reverse complement strand
GAGAGAGGCGAGCTGGATGGAGATACAATTGCTGTGTTATATGTATTTTGTCAACGACAACGCCTCCACCGAGGCTCACAATAACTTAAACCTACGTCCCCTCCCGGACGCTCAACGGCCGGGACGCCCGCGGCCTGCGCTGGGTTCGGGGCGTTTCGTCTCGCTCGTTCCTCGCTCGCTCAACGGCCGGGGCGCCCGCGGCCTGCGCTGGGTTCGGGGCGTTTCGTCTCGCTCGTTCCTCGCTCGCTCAACGGCCGGGGCGCCCGCGGCCTGCGCTGGGTTCGGGGCGTTTCGTCTCGCTCGCTCAACGGCCGGTACGCCCGCGGCCTGCACCGGCTTCCGGCGTCGCCGGCTCAGGGCATCGGCGTCTCGGGCGGCTGCGGGTACGACGGCTCTTCAGGGTTGGGAGCGAGGGGCTCCTCGGGCCACGGCGCGTTCGGCTCCGTCGGACCTCCGGGCGTCGGCATGCCGGGGGCAGGTGAACCCGGGTCGGGCGAGCCGGGGCCCGGCGGCACGTCTCCCGGCGGGATCTGGCCGGGGAGCGGTTCGGGGATCGTCGGATCGGTCATCAGTCCTCCTGTGCGCGCGGTGCGGGTGCGATCGCGCTGCTGCTTCAGCCTTCAACCCGTGCGGCCGTCGGGCGAGGGTATTGACGTCGCCGCACGGCCGGGGTAGCCCGTGGGCGGACGCTGCTCGGAGCGTCCGTAGGCTGGAGGCGTGGCATCCGTTCTCAACATCTCGGCGTATCTCTTCACGCACATCGCCGACCCCGCAGACCTGCGCCCGGTGCTGCACGCGCGGGCGACGGCGGCGGGCCTCAAGGGCACGATCCTCCTCGCCGAAGAGGGCATCAACCTCTTCCTCGCGGGCGACGCCGACGCGGTGCGCGGCTTCGTCGCCGAGCTGCGGGGCGATCCGCGCTTCGCAGCGCTGACCGCCAAGGAAAGCTGGTCGGAGGCGCAGCCCTTCGGCCGGATGCTGGTCAAGGTCAAGCGCGAGATCATCCGCATGGACCACCCCACGATCCGGCCCCACGCCGGACGCGCGCCCGCCGTCGCCCCCGCGACGCTGCGACGCTGGCTGGACAGCGGGAGTGACGACGAGGGCCGCGAGGTCGTGCTGCTCGACACCCGGAACGCGTTCGAGGTCGACTACGGATCCTTCGACGGCGCCGTCGACTGGCGCATCGAGCGTTTCACGCAGTTCCCGGATGCCGCGACCGCCGCCGCCGCGGACCTCGCCGGCAAGACCGTCGTCAGCTACTGCACCGGAGGCATCCGCTGCGAGAAGGCCGCGATCTACCTGCGAGAGGTCGGGGTGGACGCCTATCAGCTGGACGGCGGCATCCTCGGATACTTCGAACACGTCGGCGGCGACCACTGGAGCGGCGAGTGCTTCGTGTTCGACGAGCGCGAGGCGCTGACGCCCGCGCTGCTCCCGCGACCGGCGGCGGACGCGTGACCGCGGACCGTGGTCGGGCGGAGGTCCCCGTCGGGGGCGCGGGCGCCGAGCACGGCACCGGGCGGGTCGTGCTCGCCCTCGCCCTCGCGCTCGACATCGTGCTCGTCGTCGCGTTCGCCGCGATCGGCCGCGCGAGCCACGACTCCGACGTGTGGACCGGCCTGTGGCAGACCGCCTGGCCGTTCCTCGTGGCACTGGGCGTCGGCTGGCTCGTCACCTTCGCGTGGCGTGCGCCGACGGCACCCCTGCGGTCGGGCCTGGGCATCTGGGCGGTGACGGTGACCGGCGGGATGCTGCTGCGCGCCCTCTCCGGTCAGGGCACGGCCGTGGCCTTCGTCGTGGTCGCCGCCGCGACGCTCCTCGTCGCCCTCGTCGGGTGGCGGCTGATCGCGGCGGGCGTGCACCGCGCGCGTCGCCGCTGAGTCCGAGCCGCCGCCGGCGGACAACGGTCCTCAGGCGGTCTTACGGAGTCCTGTCTCGATCACGATCCGGTTGCCGTCGATCACGCCGGGGCCGTCGCCGGGCAGCGGCGCGGGCGCCGGGGTGATCTGCTCGGCCTCCCACACCGCGCGCGCCGTCTCGGCGGTCGGGTAGAAGAACTCCTCGACGCCGAGCAGGCCGCCGGTCGACGGCGCAGGTGTCTCCCCGCGGCGTCGACGTCGGCGGTTGTCGAAGGCGTACCAGAGGAAGTACACCGGCATCGCGAACAGCATGGTGAGGAAGCCCCACATCATGACCTCGCCGAACGCCATGCCGTCAGCGTACGCTCGGCCGGCGAACGCGGCCTCCTCCGTGGGGCGGAGATCGAGGGGCGGTTCCGGATGCCGCGGCCCGCGGCATCCGGAACCGATCCTCAGCGATGCGCGAAGGCCTCGAACGTGGTGTCGGCGGGGAGGGGATCCAACCACGCCTCGAACCCCGCGGGCGTGCCGTCGCCGGGGACCTCGTCGGCATAGGTCGACGTGGCAGCTACGATCGTGCCGTCGGCTGCGCGGGCGATCACCGAGACGACGACGAACTCCTGATCGTCGGCGAAATCACCGGTCACCGTCCCCGTGACCGTCGTGGCGCCGCCGGGACTGGTCACACCGGCGACGTCGGCGACGGTGAACGACCCGGTCTCTTCGCCCGGTGAGAGCGTCGCCGTCTCGGGCTCCGGGACGATCACGTCGATGCTCGCGATCTCGGCGTCGACCACGTCGTAGAAGTAGCCGACGACGGCGGTGCGGCCCGACAGGAGTGTCGCGAACGCGTCGGCCGACTGCAGGAGCGTCCCGTCGGCGGCGAACGCCTGAACGGTGAGGAAGGACTCGAAGGCGTAGTCCGCGTTCGGGTTGTCGATGATGACGGCGTACCACGACGTCGCATCGGCCTCAACGCCGAACGCGGTCTCGACCACGGTGAGCGGCAGCGGCGGCTCGAACACCTCGCCGGCATCCGGCTCGCCGTCGGTGCCGGGCGCAGCGAGGCCCGGGACCGAATAGTCGTACTCGTCTTCCCACTCCGAATCGCTGTACGACGAGCCGAGCGAGCCGAAGACCAGCGAGATCACCGCCACGAACGCCATGATGCCGCCCAGGATCGACAGCAGCAGGGCCGCGACAGCCGCGCCCTTCGCTCCCTGATTGCGGTTGCCCAGCGCGACGAGCGACAGGATGAACGCCACGAAGAGAAGGACGAGCGCCAGTCCCACGCCGCCGATCGCCCCGGCGATGGCCGAACCGACCGTGACGACGATGCCGACACCGGACATCACCAGAGCCGAAACCGCGAGCCTCGTCGGTCGTCGGTCCACGCCCCGCGGAGCGTAAGGGGCGGGCGGGCCAGCCGCGCCGGGGTACGGCGGCGGCGCGAACCCGCCGCCGTGTGCATACGGCGGGACGGCCGCCGGGACGGCGTGGCCCGGCGCGGCGGGGTTCTGGTCGCCGGTCGCTGCGGCGGAGGGCCCTGCGGGGGTGGCCACGGTGGCAGGGCCGGTGAGTGAGGCGGGCGCCGCGTACGACGGCGTCGCGTACTGGTGTGCCGGCGGAGCATCGACCGGCTGCGGCTGCGGCTGCGGCTGCGGCTGCTGTGCGGAGTCCGTCGTCGACGGAACGGCGTAGGCGGGCATCGAGTACTGCGGCGCGTCGAGCGCGGGTGCGGTGTACGCCCGCGCGACCGGGGCCGCGGGCTGGGCGGAGGAAGACGAACCGACCGGTGACCATTCAGCCGGCGCGGCGGACTCGGTCGGTGCTGCGGGATCGGCTGGTGCTGCCGGCGACGCGGCGAATCCTGCCGGTGCTGCGGGGACCGTGGGCGGTGGAGGATCGGCTGCAGGGTCGGTCGAGGCGTCCGGCGGCGAGGGATCGGACATGCGGCTCCTGGTGGTCGGGGTCTGCTTCAACCTAGCGAACGCCGCCGCCCCCCCCGGTTCACGGCGGACGCCCCGCGTGGACCGGAGTCCACGCGGGGCGTCGCGTCGAGAGGGCCGTCGTCAGTCGAGACCGTTCTCTGCCAGCCAGTCGGCCGCGATGTCTTCCGAGGAGCGCTCGTCGACCGTCGACTGCACGTTGAGCGCCACGAGGCCCTCGGGCGTCAGCGCTGCGCTCACGGCGTTGATCACGTCGGCGATCTCGTCGGCGATGTCGGCGTTCACCAGCGGCACCACGTTGGAGGCGAGGAAGAGCCCCTCGGGGTCTTCGAGCGTCACCAGGTCATCGGTCTCGATGCGCGGGTCGGCGCTGTAGACGTTCGCCACCTGGATGTTGCCTGCCACCAGCTCGTCGACGGTCGTGTCGGCGGTCGCCTGGAAGGACACCGTCACGCCGTACACCTCCTGGAGGCCGGTCGGGCCGTAGGGCCGCTCCTCGAGCTCAGGTGCTCCGCCGAGCACGAGGCCTTCGATGCCGGCGAGGTCGGCGATCGACGTCAACCCGTTCTCCTCCGCGAATGCGGCGGTGACGTTGTACGAGTCCTGGTCGGTCGCGGACGACTGGTCGAGCACGGTCAGCCCCTCGGGCAGCGCGTCCTGCAGCGCCGCGTAGACATCGTCGGAGGACGTCGCGGTGGTCTCCTGGTCGAAGAACTGGAGCAGGTTGCCGGTGTACTCGGGGAACAGGTCGATCGTGCCGTCCTCGAGTTCGGGCATGTAGGAGTCGCGCTGGCCGATGTTGAACTGGCGCTCGACCGTGAACCCCTCTGCCTCGAGCGCCTGCGCGTAGATCTCGGCGATGATCTCGTTCGAGTAGTAGGCCTGCGAGCCGATGACGATCGTCGACGAGTCGCCGGTGTCGCCGTCGCCGGTGTCGCCGTCTCCGCTGAGCGGATCGCTCGAGGCGCAGCCCGCGAGGGCGAGTGCCGCGACGGCCGTGCCGGCCAGGGCGACGGCGAGGCGGGTGCGTGCTGTGGACATTGTCGTACCTCCGGTGTGGTGGTGAGGGATCAGTGGGTGAGCTGGGGAAGCCGGATCGGGTCGGCGGCCACCTGCACGGCTCGGGTGCGGCGAGGCTCAGTGCGCGGCACGGCGAAGCGGGCGAGAAGGGCGAAGAGGCCGTCGAGCACCAGGGCGAGCGCGACGACGACGATCGCGGCCCCGAGCACCTCGGGGAAGTCGCGCGTGTTGAGTCCGCGGATCATGTAGAACCCGAGCCCGCCCAGCCCGACGTACGCGGCGATGGTCACGGTCGCGACCACCTGCAGCGTCGCGGACCGCAGCCCGCCGATGAGGAGCGCAAGTCCGAGCGGCATCTCGATCCGGAACAGGATCTGCCATTCGGTCATTCCCATCGCGCGCCCGGCGTCGATCACCGAGCGGTCGATCGCCTCGATGCCGGCGTACGCGCCGGCGAGGATCGACGGGATCGCGAGCACGACGAAGACCGTGACGGCTGCCTCGGTCTTGAGGTTCACGCCCATGAGCATGACCAAGAGCACGACGAGGCCGAGCGCGGGAAGCGCCCGGGCCGCGCCGGAGAGGAAGACCGCGAGCTCCCGCCCCCGCCCCGTGTGGCCGATCAGATAGCCGATCGGCACGGCGATCACGCCGGCGATCGCCACCGAGCCGAAGGTGAAGGCGAGGTGCTGCGCGATCGCGGTGCTGAGCGGCAGCGATCCCTGGCCGGCGGAGAAGATCCAGGCGAACGCCTCGGCGAGGAGGTTCATGCGGTCACCGCCCGCAGGCGCTGGGTCCGGCGCGGCGCCGCCCGCCGGGTCCACGGCAGGAGGACTCGCCCGGCGAGGACGAGCAGCGCATCGACGATGACGGCGATGACGACGACCGCGACGACGCCGGCGAAGACCTCGGCGATGATGCGTCGCTGCGACCCGTTGGTGAAGAGGTAGCCGAGGTTCTCCACGCCGATCAGGGCACCTACCGTCGCGAGCGAGATCGTCGACATGGCGGTCACGCGAAGTCCGGCGAGGATCACGGGGCCCGCGAGCGGGAAGTCCACGGTCCAGAATCGCCGCCACGCTCCGAACCCGACCGCCACGGCGGCGCCCCTCGTCACGGGGTCGACCGAGGCGAGGCCGTCGGCGACCGAGCGGGTCATGATCGCGACGCCGTAGATCGTGAGGGCGATGATCAGGTTGAGCTCTGAGAGCGTGGGAACCCCGAAGATGACGGTGATGATCGGGAACAGCGCGAACGACGGCAGCGTGTACAGCAGACCGACGACCGTGAGCACGGTGCCCCGCAGCGGCGTGTAGCGGAAGGCGATCCAGCCGATCGGCACCGACAGCACGAAGGCGGCGAGGATCGCGATGGCGCTCTGGCGCAGGTGATCGACCGTGAGGGCGCCGATCAGATCGAGGTTGTCGGCGACCCAGTTCACGGCTCGTCCTCCACGAGCACGCCCTGCGTGCGGCCGGCCGCGTCGACGAGCACCGTGCCGCCCGCCGTGTGCTTCGCCCGCAGTGCGCGCGCGCCGCGCTCCACGCCGATGAAGTCGGCGACGAATTCGCTCGCCGGGTTCTCGATGATCTCGCTGGGAGTGCCGATCTGAGCGACGCGAGCGCCCTTCTCGAGGATGACGACCTGATCACCCAGCAGGAACGCCTCGTCGATGTCGTGGGTCACGAACACGATCGTCTTGTCGAGCTCGCGCTGCAGGCGGATGGTCTCGGTCTGCAGCTCGCGGCGCACGATGGGATCGACCGCGCCGAACGGCTCGTCCATGAGCAGGATGTTCGGGTCGACCGCGAGCGCCCGCGCGACTCCGACGCGCTGCTGCTGGCCTCCCGACAGCTGGCTCGGGTATCTCTTGGCCAGGCCGCGCTCGAGGCCGACGACGTCCATCAGCTCGAGCGCGCGCTCGCGCGCCTGCCCGCGCGGGGTGCCGTTCAGCACCGGAACCGTCGCGATGTTGTCGACGACCGAGAAATGGGGGAGCAGTCCCGCGTTCTGCAGCACGTAGCCGATGCCACGGCGGAGCTTCACGGGATCGCGATCGGCGATGGGCTCGTCGTCGATCGTGATGACGCCCGAGGAGGGTTCCACGAGGCGGTTGATCATGCGCAGCAGCGTCGTCTTTCCGCTGCCCGATGAGCCCACCAGCACGGTCGTCCGGCGGGCGGGGATGAGCAGGCTGAAGTCGTCGACGGCGACCGTGCCGTCGCCGAAGCGCTTGGAAACCGCGCGGAATTCGATCGCCATGCTGTCCTTTCGGCGGAGACCCCAGAAAACCACAGGTCACGGACATCCGGCCGGTATCGGCCGAAATCTTGACCTGGACCGTTACCTGTGCTCATTCGGAGTGGGGCGCGCATCGGATGGTCGCTCGCCGCGTGTCGCCGTCCGGGACTACGTTGGGGCGCATGACTGCGCGGGAGTACGACCTCATCGTGATCGGGGCCGGCCCTGTCGGCGAGAACGTCGCCGACAGGGCGACGCAGGGCGGCCTCTCGGTCGTCGTCGTCGAGAGCGAGCTGGTCGGAGGCGAGTGCTCGTACTGGGCGTGCATCCCCTCGAAGGCGCTGCTGCGCCCCGGTGCCGCGCTCCGCGCGGCGCGCCGGGTCAAGGGCGCGGCCGAGGCGGTGACCGGCGACGTCGACGTCGCCGCGACGCTGGTGCGGCGCGACGAGCTCGCCCACCACTGGGACGACACGTCGCAGGTGGAGTGGCTCGCCGGTGCCGGCATCGACCTCGTCCGCGGCCACGGACGGATCACCGGCGAGCGCGAGGTCACCGTCGCCGACGCCGACGGCATCGAGAAGCGGCTGTCGGCGCGCCACGCCGTGGTGGTGTCCACCGGTTCGGCGGCGCTGCTGCCCGACATCCCCGGCCTCCGCGAGGCCCAGCCGTGGACGAGCCGCGACGCCACAGGCGTGCGCGACGTGCCGGCATCCCTCGCCATCCTCGGAGGTGGGGTGGTCGGCGCCGAGATGGCGACGCTGTTCACGTCGTTCGGCACCGCCGTGACCGTCATCGCGCGGTCGGGCCTGCTGCGCGGCGTCGAGCCGTTCGCGGGCGAGGCGGTCTCGAAGGCGCTGACGGATGCCGGAGCCGACGTCCGCACCGGCGTCGAGGTCGAGCGGGTCGAGCGCGGCGAGGACGGCGGGGTGGTGCTGTCGCTGTCGGATGGGGCGGAGGTGCGCGCGGAGCAGGTGCTCGTGGCCACCGGCCGCGTGCCCCGCACCGCCGACATCGGACTGGAGACCGTGGGCCTCGAGCCCGGCTCGTGGCTCGACGTCGACGACACGCTGCGAGTGCGCGGCGTCGACTGGCTCTACGGCGTGGGCGACGTCAACCATCGCGCGCTGCTCACCCACCAGGGGAAGTACCAGGGGCGTGCCGCCGGAGACGTGATCGCCGTGCGCGCCCGCGCCGCCGATGTCGATGACCGGCCGTGGGGAGCCCACGTCGCCACCGCCGACCACTCAGCCGTCCCGCAGGTCGTCTTCACCGACCCCGAGGTGGCCGCGGTGGGGCACACCGAGGAGTCGGCCCGCGCGGCCGGGCTCGGCATCCGTGTGCTGGACTACGACCTGTCGTGGATCGCGGGCGCCAGCGAGCTGGCCGACGACTACCGCGGCCGCGCACGGGCCATCGTCGACGAGGAGCGCCGCGTGCTCGTCGGTGCCACCTTCGTCGGCCAGGACGTCGGCGAGCTGCTCCACGCGGCGACGATCGCGGTCGTGGGAGAGGTTCCGATCGACCGGCTGTGGCATGCGGTGCCCTCCTATCCCACGATCAGCGAGGTGTGGCTGCGCTGGTTCGAGGAGTACGGCCGCTGACGGCGGCCGGACCGCACTGAGGCGGTGCCCGACGCGCTCGCTATTCCTGCGGCGGCGGAGGATACGGACGCTCGCGCAGCAGCGTCGCCAGATGCGCGGCGTTGCGTGCGAGCGTGGCCGTGGCCGTCGCCACCTCCTCGGGGGTCTCGGGCAGGTCTTTGTAGTCGGTCGTGTGCATCGCCTCGCCGTTCCAGTACACGCCGCCCTGTGAGGGGATCGTGAAGCCGACGTCGCCGAGCGCCTGGTAGAGGGCGGCGGTGATCGCGTGGGCGCCGTCCTCGTTGCCGACGACGACCGCCACCGCGACCTTGCCGGCGAGGATGGCGCGCCCTTCGTCGTCGGTCTCGGACAGCTCGGCGTCGAGGCGCTCGAGCACACGCTGCGCCACACTCGACATGTTGCCCATCCACGTCGGCGTCGCGAAGACGAGGATGTCGGCGGCCAGCACCTTCTCGCGGATGCGGGGCCACTCATCGCCGTCGCCCATGTCGGTCTCCACTCCCGGTCGGACGTCGAAGTCGACGACGCGGAGCTGCTCGCCCGTCACATCGTGCTCGGCCAGGGCGTCGAGAACCTGCTGGGCCATGAGCTGCCCGCTGGATTCTCCGGGGGAGGGCTTGAGGGTGCAGTTGAGGGCGAGTGCGCGGAGCATGAGCGTTCCTTTCGCGTCCACTCGGCACGCTACGCACGCCCGGCCGGTGCAGCGAGGGGTTGACAGGACACTCCCGGCGCGCTCGCCGCCTGAGCGAGGTAGCCTGAGCCCGCGCCACGGCAGGAGGAGGCCGCAGATGAGACCGCAGCCCGACCCGGTCGGTCCGGGGCAGGAGTCGGTGTGGGACTACCCGCGACCGCCGCGGATCGAGAGGGTCGCACGACGGGCTCAGATCGAACTCGGCGGCGAGATCATCGTCGACACCGGGGACGTCGTGCGGGTGCTCGAGACGAGCCACCCGCCGGTGTACTACCTGCCGATCGCCGACTTCGCGCCCGGAGCGCTCACGCCCGGCGAGGGCGCGTCCCACTGCGAATTCAAGGGCGGGGCGACGTACTTCGACGTGCGCGGCAGCGACGAACTCCGGCCGCGGGCCGCGTGGACCTACCCCGATCCTGCGCCGGGATTCGAGCTGCTCGCCGGCCGCGTGGCGGTGTACGCGCGATTGATGGACCGCTGCAGGATCGACGGCGTGGAGGTCGAGCCGCAGCCGGGCCGCTTCTACGGCGGGTGGATCACTCCGGACATCGTGGGGCCGTTCAAGGGCGCACCGGGCTCGCTCGGCTGGTGACAGCCCGATCCGGGCGCGGCAACGGCCCGGGGGCGCGGCATCCGCTCGTCTGCTTCGCGGCGATGCACAGCGAAGACTCAGCCGCTTCCCTTGCTCACCGATATATCGGTATGTATCGTCGGGCTATCGGCACACACTCGTTCAGGAGGTCGTCATGAGCGGTTCGTTCCCGGGATTCGGATCCCGCCCCGGAGGTCAGGGCTCGGGTCTGCCGAGCAGTCTGTGGGATGCCATGGACCAGCTGCGGGATGCGTTCGAGAAGGGGTTCTCGCCGCGCGTCGCCAAGGGGGATGTGCGAGCCGCCGTGCTCGCGATCCTCGCGGAGAAGCCGATGCACGGCTACCAGATCATCCAGGAGATCGAGGCGCGCAGCGACGGCGCCTGGAAGCCGAGCCCGGGCTCGGTCTATCCGACGCTTCAGCTCCTCGCTGACGAGGGCCTCGTCGCGGCGGAGGAGTCCGGCGGCAAGAAGACGTACTCGCTCACCGAGGCGGGCCGGGCCGAGGCGGCCGCCGCCCAGGGGCAGTCCGCGCCGTGGGAGTCCGCAGGGTCGCGCGACTCGGGGCGCACCACCGCACTGCCCAAGGCCGGTGCGAAGCTCGCGCAGGCGGCGGCGCAGGTCGGCCGCAGCGGCACGCCGGAGCAGGTGACGCAGGCCGTCGAGGTGCTCGACGAGGCTCGGCGTAAGCTCTACTCGATCCTGGCTCAGGACTGACGGGCCGGCGCGCCGGCGGAAGCGTCGGCCTGGGTCCGCGGTTTCGGCGGGGCGTACGATCCCGGGCGGCCGGGATCGTACGCATCCTGATCCGCTGACCAGCACCGCCGAGGAGCTTCGATGGCCGACGTCGCGAATCCGCGCGCCCGCTATCGCCGGATCCTGCGATTCGCCGGGCGGTACATGGTCCAGGCCTGGTGGTTCGAGCTGTTCCTGCCCCGGTTCGGACTCGGGGCGCTCGCCGCTCGGGGCCGCGCGAGGCGGCTCCAGACCATCGCCCGCCGCTTCCACGTGCTCGCCGTGCAGTACGGCGGGCTCATGATCAAGGTCGGTCAGTTCCTGTCCTCCCGCCTGGACGTGCTTCCCCCCGAGATCACCAAGGAGCTCGAGGGCCTGCAGGACGAGGTGCCGCCGGTGGCGTTCCCTGCCATCCGCGAGCTGGCAGAGGCGGAGCTCGGCATCCCGCTGGAGCGCGCGTTCGAGTGGGTGGACGAGACCCCGGTGGCTGCGGCATCCCTCGGTCAGGCGCACCGTGCGCGGCTCACCGCCGCCGATGCGGCCGAGACCGGATTCGCCGACGTCGTCGTCAAGGTGCAGCGTCCCGGCATCGAGGTGATCGTCGACGTCGACCTCATGGCGCTGCGCCGCGTCGCGGTGTGGCTGAGCCGCGTGCGCGTGGTGCGAGACCACGTCGACCTGCCGGCGCTGGTCGAGGAGTTCGCGCACACCAGCCGCGAGGAGATCGACTACCTGCACGAGGCGCAGAACGCGGAGCGTTTCGCCGAAGATTTCGCCTCGGATGCGCGCGTCGCGGTGCCCGAGATCGCGTGGGAGCGGTCCACGCGCCGGGTGCTCACCCTCGCCGACGTCACCGCGATCAAGATCAACGACGTCGACGCGCTGCGGGCCGCGGGCATCGATCCGGCCGAGGTGGCGAAGGAGTTCGCGAACGTCATGTTCGACCAGCTCTTCGTCAACGGCTACTTCCACGCCGACCCGCACCCGGGCAACATCTTCGTCACGCCGCTGGCCCCTCGCGAGGGTGCGCCGGGCGGCGGGACCGCGGGCGCGGGACGCTCGTGGACCTTCACCTTCATCGACTTCGGCATGATGGGCGAGGTGCCCGACGGCCTGCGGCACAGCCTGCAGCGGCTCATGATCGCGGTGGCCTCGCGCAACAGCCGGCAGATGATCGAGAGCATCCGCGCCGTCGGCGTGCTGCTGCCCTCCGCCGACACCGTGGAACTCGAGCGGGCGATGACCGCGCTGTTCGCACGATTCGGCGGCATGGGTTTCGCCGAACTTCAGGAGGTCGATCCGCGGGAGTTCCGCGACTTCGCCACGGACTTCGGCGATGTCATGCGCTCGCTGCCGTTCCAGCTGCCCGAGAACTTCCTGCTGATCATCCGCGCGGTGTCGCTGACCAGCGGCATGTGCAGCTCGCTCGACCCCGCCTTCAACGTGTGGGACGCCGTCGAACCGTACGCAGACCGCCTGCTGCGCGACGAGCGCGGCAACATGGTGCAGGCGGTCGCCCGCGAGGCGGCGTCGACCGCCGGCGTGATGGCGCGACTGCCGCGGCGCCTCGACGAGATGGTCACCCGCATCGAGGACGGCCGGCTGGTCGCCGACGTGCCGAAGCTCGACCGCTGGCTGCGGCGCCTGGAGCGCATGGGGCGCCGCGTCATGTCGGCGGTGCTGTTCACCGGCCTCGTGATCAGCGGGGCGGTGCTGCGCGCGGAAGACCTCACGATCGGGACGGTGCTGATCGTCGCGTCGCTGATCCCCCTGCTGCATGCGCTGTTCGCCGGCTTCGCCGGTCGCCGCGGCCCGCACGAGTGACCCGCCCCGCGGCCGCCGCGTAACGGCTGACCGCGCTTCGCGCAACCCCGTCACGGCTTCGCGCGGCCATGCTTAGCGTGGCGGCATGGGCAGCGAAAAGCGAGATCAGTACACGTTCATCAACCCCGCGGAGCTGTACGCGGACTTCGATCCGAAGAAGCAGCACCAGCCCGAGCCGGGCCTCGACGCCGACCTGCAGCCGAAGGCCGACCTCGGCGAGGAGACCTACCGGGGCACCGGTCGGCTGACCGGCCGCAAGGCCCTCATCACCGGCGCCGACTCGGGCATCGGCGCCGCCACCGCCATCGCGTTCGCCCGTGAGGGCGCCGACGTGGCGATGTCGTACCTCCCCGAAGAGGAGGAGGACGCGCAGCGCATCGCCGGCATCCTGCAGGACGCCGGCGTCACCGCGCTGACGCTGCCCGGCGACCTGCGCGATCCGGAGTACTGCCGCGACCTCGTCGCGCGCACGGTCGAAGGGCTCGGCGGTCTCGACATCGTCGTCAACAACGGGGGCAAGCAGATCTTCAACGAAGACCTGGCGACGCTCGACGACCAGCAGTTCGACGACACCTTCAAGACCAACGTCTACGCCATGTTCTGGATCACCAAGGCGGCGCTGGCGCACCTGAAGCCGGGAGCGACGATCATCAACACGACGTCGATCCAGGCGTACCAGCCGTCCGAGATCCTCGTCGACTACGCCTCCACCAAGGCCACGATCAACGCCTTCACCAAGGCGCTCGCGCAGCAGCTGGCACCCCAGGGCATCCGCGTGAACGCCGTGGCGCCCGGTCCGATCTGGACGCCGCTGCAGGTCACCGACGGACAGCCGCAGGAGAAGATCGAGTCGTTCGGCGAGCAGACGCCGATCGGCCGCGCCGGGCAGCCGGCCGAGCTCGCACCGGCGTACGTGTTCCTCGCCTCGGCGGAGTCGAGCTACGTCGCCGGCGAGACCCTCGCGGTGACGGGCGGCTCGCCCACGCCCTGACGATGACGGATGCCGCAGCCTTGGGGTGCGGCATCCGTCACCGTCCTTTCCGGTCGGGGCGACGGATGATCCGGCGCGACGGCCTCTCTAGACTTCGAGCACGCGCGTGCGCGCGCTCACCCACGAACGGAGGAACGGCGATGCAGCTCGGAATGGTGGGACTCGGCCGGATGGGCGGCAACATCGTGCGCCGGCTGATGCGGGACGGCCACGAGTGCGTCGTCTACGACGTGAGCGTGGACGCCGTCGCGGGCCTCGCGGCGGAGGGGGCGGTGGGCTCGGAGAGCCTCGCCGACCTCCTGGCGAAGCTCGAGGCGCCGCGCGCGGTCTGGCTCATGATCCCCGCCGGACTCACCGGCAAGGTCGTCGACGAGGTGGCCGCCCTGCTCGAACCCGGCGACATCATCATCGACGGCGGCAACTCGAACTACCGCGACGACGTCCGCCGCGCGGCGGCGCTCGACGGGAGCGGCATCCACTACGTCGACGTCGGCACGAGCGGCGGGGTGTTCGGCCTCGAACGCGGGTACTGCCTGATGGTCGGCGGACACGAGGAGGCCTTCCGCCGCATCGAGCCGGTGCTGCGCACCATCGCGCCCGGAAGCGGCGAGGCCGGCCGCACGCCGGGGCGCGAGGGCGACTTCGCCCCGGAGGAGCTCGGGTACCTGCACTGCGGGCCGTCCGGCGCCGGGCACTTCGTGAAGATGGTGCACAACGGCATCGAGTACGGCGTGATGGCCGCGCTCGCCGAAGGGCTGAACATCCTCGAGCACGCCGACGCCGGGGTGCTGGAGGCCGAGCACTCGGCCGAAGTCGCGCCGCTCGAGGAACCGGAGTACTACCAGTTCACGATCGACACCCCCAAGGTCGCCGAGCTGTGGCGGCGAGGGTCGGTGATCTCTTCGTGGCTGCTCGATCTCACGGCGGCCGCGCTCCACGGCAACCCCACCCTCGACGGCCTCGCGGGTCGCGTCTCGGATTCGGGGGAGGGGCGGTGGACCGTGAAGGCCGCGGTCGACACCGGCGTGCCGGTGCCGGTGCTGGCGGCGTCGCTCTTCGAGCGGTTCGCCTCGCGTGACGAGGACCAGTTCGCCAACCAGGTGCTCTCGGCGATGCGCCTGCAGTTCGGCGGGCACCAGGAGCTCCCCGCCGGCGACGTGCTCGAGGCGGGCGGCCGCAAGGCGGAGTCGTCGCCCGACGGCCAGTCACGCACCGCGGAGGAAGCCTCGTGACAGCGGCTCGTCGTGACACGCTCACGCCTCGTGACAGCCTCACGCCTCGCGACAGGGGACCGCTGTTGACAGGCGATCCCGCGAGCAAGGTCGATCTCAAACGGACCATCGCTGCGTACACCGCGCCGCGGGGCTCGTTCGAGATCGTCGACGTGCCGCCGCTGCGCTACCTCATGGTCGACGGCCACGGGGATCCGAACACCTCCAAGGCCTACGGCGACGCGGTGGCCGCCGTCTTCGGCGTCGCCTACACGCTCAAGTTCCTGAGCAGAAGAGAGCTCGGGCGGGACTACGTCGTGATGCCCCTCGAGGGTCTGTGGTGGTCGGACGACATGGCGACGTTCACCACTGACCGCGACAAGTCCCGGTGGAGCTGGACCATGATGAGCCTGGTCCCGGAGTGGCTCGACGACGCGCACGTGGCGCGGGCGAGGGACACGGCCGCGTCGAAGGGCGGGTCACCGGCCATCGATCGCCTGCGAGTGAGCGAGCTGGTCGAGGGGCTGTCGGTGCAGACGCTCCACGTCGGCTCGTACGACGACGAGGCGCCGGTGCTCGACGAGCTGCATCACCGCTTCGTCCCCCAGCACGGCCTGCGGCTACGCGGTCTTCACCACGAGATCTATCTCGCCGACCCCCGGCGCACCGCGCCCGAGAAGCTGCGGACCATCCTGCGGCAGCCGGTCGAACACCTTTCGGCCGGACCGGCGCCGGCCGCTCCGGCGACCGACTGAGCCGAGCCCCACCCGGCGACGGGCTGAGCCGCGCGTCGTCAGGCGCGCTCGACGTCGAGGACGACGACGGCCCACGAGATCGGCGGCAGCGGGATGCGGCATCCGTCATCCTCCAGCTGCACCTCCACCGGAACCAGGCCGACGCGATCGGGCTCGGCCTGCGTGTTCGCGGTGCGTCGATCGCCGTCGTCGGGGACGCGGATCATCTCGGCCGAGCGCACCCCGGTGACGGACAGCCCTCGCAGATCGACGACCGCCTCGTGGGATTCGTCGAGCGACCGGTTCGCGACGAAGACCGCCACCCGGCCGGTCTCCTCGTCCCAGGTCGCCGCGGCGTCGACAGCGGGCACGTCGCCGAATTTCGCGGTGGGCACCCGGGGCGCGTCGACGGCCAGCCGGAGGATCCGGCCCCGCGCGTGCTCGGCGATCCGGGCGAACGGCCAGAAGATCGTCTGCCGCCACGCCGGACCGCCTTCCTCGGAGCGGATCGGCGCGATCACGTTGACGAGCTGCGCCTGATTGGCGATGCGCACGCGGTCGCCGTGGCGGAGCAGGCTGTGCAGGAACGTGCCGACGACCACCGCGTCCGTCACGTTGTAGGTGTCTTCGATGAGACGCGGGTGCTCCCGCCACTGCCGCGAGACCAGGTGCGGCTGGTCGTCGGTCTCGAGGCCGTGCTGGTACCAGACGTTCCATTCGTCGAACGAGATGTCGACCCGCTTGCGGTGCTTGCCCGCCGCGCGCACCGCGTCGATCGTCGAGACGACGCCCTCGATGAACTCGTCCATGTCGACGGCCTCGGCCAGGAACGACGCCGCGTCGCCGTCGTGCTCCTGGTAGTACGCGTGCATCGACACGTAGTCGACCTCGTCGTAGGCGTGCGTGAGCACCGTGTGCTCCCACGAGCCGAACGTGGGCATCTGGCGGTTGGACGAGCCGACCGCGACGAGTTCGATGGTGGGATCCACGAACCGCATCGCCTTCGCGGTCTCCTGCGCCAGCCGGCCGTACTCGTGCGCGGTCTTGTGCCCGATCTGCCAGGGTCCGTCGAGCTCGTTGCCGAGGCACCACAGCCGGATGTCGAAGGGCTCGGCCGCGCCGTTGCGCCGTCGCAGATCGGACCAGTACGTGCCACCGGGATGGTTGGCGTACTCCACGAGCGCCCGCGCCTCCTCGACGCCGCGGGTGCCGAGGTTGACCGCCTCCATGACCTCGACATCCGCCTCGCGCGCCCACTCGACGAACTCGTGCAGGCCGAACGCGTTGGTCTCGATCGTGTGCCACGCGCCGTCGAGGCGCCGCGGCCGGTCCTCCACCGGCCCGACGCCGTCCTCCCAGAGGTAGCCCGACACGAAGTTGCCTCCGGGATAGCGCACCACGGTCGGGCCCAGCTCCTTCACGAGCGCCAGCACGTCGCGCCGGAACCCGCGCTCGTCGGCCTCAGGATGGCCGGGCTCGTAGATGCCGGTGTAGACGCACCGGCCCATGTGCTCGACGAACGACCCGAACAGGCGGCGCGGCACGTCGCCGATCGTGAAGTCGCGGTCGATGACGATGCTCGTGCGGGCCATGATTCTCCTGTGCGGGGCGCGGGTCACTGGCCGCCGAAGCCGGTGGTCGCGACACCCTTGACGATCTGCTTCTGGAAGATGAGGAAGATGATGATGAGCGGAAGCGACGCGAGCACCGCCTGCGCCATCACCTGGGCGTACTGCACCCCGTAGGCGCTGATCACCGTCTGCAGGCCGACCGGCAGGGTCATCAGCAGCGTGTCGTTGATGATGAGGAACGGCCACAGGAAGTTGTTCCACGCCGTGATGAAGACGAAGATGCCGACGGCGCCGAGGATCGGCCGCGACAGCGGCACCACCACCGACCAGAAGATGCGCAGGCGGCCCGCCCCGTCCACCCGCGCGGCGTCCTCGAGCTCGATGGGCACCGCGTCGAAGAACTTCTTGAGGATGAACACCATCGCCGGCGCGACCACCTGCGGGAGGATGAGGCCCCACGGGGTGTCGACCAGGTTGAACGTGAGCATCTCGTAGAAGAGCGGGATGATCAGCACCTGCGGCGGCACGACGATCGACGCGATGACGGCGCCGTACAGGAACGACTTGCCCGGGAACTCCAGGCGCGAGAACGCGTAGGCGGCCAGGGCCGAGATCGCCAGCGTGATGACCGTGATCACCGCCGACGTCCACAGGCTGTTCCACGCCCAGATGTAGACATTGCCCTGCGACAGGATCGAGGCGAACGCCTCGGTGGAGATGCCGCTCTCGCCGATCCACGACGGCGTGCTGGATGCGGCATCCGTATCCGTCTTGAACGCGGTCGCGACCGCCCACAGGAAGGGCAGCAGCCAGCCGATCGCGAGGAGGAGCAGCGCGATGAACGCGAGCACGTTCAACGCGCTGAAGCGCCGTTCGCCGGGCATGCGGCTGCGGCCAGGCCGCGCGGCGGCCGGGGTGACGAGCGTCGACGTCTCGGTCATGCTGCTCATCGCTGCACCCTCCCTCGGCCGCGCGCTATGACGCCTTGGATCACCCCGAGGATCACGATGACCGCGAAGAAGACGTACGAGATCGCCGCCGAGTAGCCGAAGCGGTAGCCGACGAAGCCGGTCTCGTAGATGTACTGCACGATGGACCGGGTCGTCTCGCTCGAGAGCCCGCCCATCATCTGGTACGCCTGGTCGAACAGCTTGAGCGAGGCGAGCACCTGCAGGATCACCACGACGACGGTGACCGGACCGAGCTGCGGCAGCGTGATCGACCACATCTGCCGCCACGAGCCCGCACCGTCGATCGAGGCCGCCTCGTACTGCTGCTGCGGGATGTTCTGCAGCGCCGCCAGGTACAGCAGGAAGTTGAAGCCGATGGTCCACCACACGGTCGCGATGACGATCGCGTACATGTTGGTGGCGGGGTTCTGCAGCCATGCGATCGGCTCCAGCCCGAACCACTGCAGGATGGCGTTGGCGGCACCGATCTGCGGGTTGAAGATCCAGACCCAGATCTGCGAGATCACGGTGGAGGCGAGCAGGTACGGCATGAAGAACGACAGCCGCCACAGCCACTGGCCGGGGAGCCCCCTGTCGACCAGCAGCGCCATGATGAGGGCGATCAGCACCAGCGGGATGGTCGAGAGGATCGTGAACCACGCCGTGTTGCCGAGCGATCGCCACATCACCGGGTCGGTGAGCGCCTCGGCGTAGTTGGCGAAGCCGACGAACGCGCCGCCCGCGCCGGTGAGCGACTGGTTGGTGAAGCTGAGGTAGATGCCGTGGAGGATCGGCCACACCAGGAACAGCAGGAAGGCGACGAGGAACGGCGCCAGGAAGCCGAAGGCGATGGCGGTGTTGCGCCGCCCGGCGCGACGGGTGCGGCCGGTCGCGGCATCAGGTCGTGCGATCGCGGCGGTGCCGCGGGCCTGTACAGCGGTGCTCATGCGCCCCACGTCCCTTCGGGGTCTGCCGGGTTGGGTATGGACAACTGCTGGTTCATCCGAGCGCGGAACCTCGCGATCGCCTCGGCGGGATCGGCGCCGCTCAGCAGCACGTTCTGCACGGCGCCGCCGAAATCGACCTGGAACTGCGAGCCCGACCCCGTGAACCACGCGGCGGGGTCGTAGCGCACGTCCTGTGCCGCGTCAGCGTAGTGCGCCTGCGGCATGAGCTCGGCGTACTCCGGCGACTCGGTGACGGGCAGGTACGCGGGGATGTGTCCGGCTTCTGCCCAGCCGAGCGACCCCTTGAGCAGGTCGGCGACGAACTGGTAGGTGAGGTCGCGGGCCTCGGGGTCGGGCGCGCTCTGGTGCGGGAGCGTGAACGAGTGGGAGTCGGCGTACACGGCGGGCGTGCCGTAGAGCGTCGGAATGGTCATGGCGTCGAACGGCAGTCCTTCGCCCTGCATCGTGCGCAGCTCCCACACGCCGGTGAGGAACATGCCGCTGCGGCCGGTGGCGAACTCCGCCACGGCCGTCGCGTAGTCCGCTTCGCGCGCCGCGATCTCGTCGTCGAGGAGCTGCTGCATGAACGTGAGGGATTCGACCGCGGCGTCCTCGTCCATGTCGGCCTCACCGCCCTCGGGGAGCTCGATCTCCAGACCGTGCTGCGTGTACAGCGTGTAGAACAGCCGCCACATCTGGGCGCCGTCGCCCAGATAGCCGTACGAGAGCCCGTGGCCCTCGGACTCGGCCGTGACCGCGCGGCAGAGCTCGAGAAACTCCTCGGGCGACTCCGGTCGCATCAGCTGACCGTCGGAGTCGAGCGCGCCGGCAGCCCCGCAGATGTCGGTGTTGTACATGAGGATGAAGGGATGGGCGTCGAGCGCGACGCTGTAGAGATCGTCGCGCTGGAACCCCTTCTCCCAGATCGCCGCCGGGAAGGTCGACTCCTCGACGCCGAGTTCGGCGAGGCGGTCGAGATCCCACGGGTCGAGCAGGCCGCCGGGGGCGTAGCCGGCGACGCGGGTGGCGTGCATGATGGCGAGATCCGGGGCGCGTCCGCCGGTCGCGGCCATCGCCAGCTTCGTGTAGTACGGGGTGCCCCACGACAGCACGGTCGGTCGCACGTAGTACGCATTCTGGGCGGCGTTCGCGGTGTCGATGAGCCCCGACATCGTCACGCCGTCGCCGCCGCTGAGCAGATGCCAGAACTGCAGCGTCCGCACATCCGCCGCGCGGGCGCCGGGGGTGCACGCGGCGAGCAGCGCGGTGCCGGCCAGCGCCGTCGCGCCGGAGAGGAAATGCCTTCGACTGAACTCGGCGGATCCGGTCATGTCACTCCTTCGTGAACGCCCCTCCTGCGAGCATGGCCCCCATTGCGCCCGGAAGCGCAAGCCCTTGACCCGCCTCTGCCGGCGCGGTAACGGGGCCGACCTTCGACAGACGACGGATGCCGCGACCCGGTCGGGTCGCGGCATCCGTCATGTCGTCGTGCAGCGCGTCAGCGCCACCTCGCGTCGTACCTCAGCGGGGCACGTCGCCGCGCCACGCGCCCGTCTCGCGCGGGGCGCTCTCGATGAACTTCTTGAAGTTCTCGAGATCCTTCTTCACGGCGTGCTTGCCGGCGCCGACGAGCGAGCCGAGCTTCTCGATCGCGTCGGTCGGCTCCCAGTCGATCTGCACCGTCACACGGCTCTTGTCGTCGTCCAGCTTGTGGAACGTCACGACGCCGGCGTGGGCGGTCTCGCCGCCGATGCTGCGCCACGCGACCCGCTCGTCGGGGTGCTGCTCGGTGATCTCGGTGTCGAACTCGCGCTCGAACGGGCCGATCTTCACCTTCCAGTGGTTGTGGGTGTCGTCGATCTGCGTGATCGACTCGACCTCGTCCAGGAAGTGGGGGAAGCTCTCGAACTGCGTCCACTGGTTGTACGCCATCGTGACGGGCACGTCGACGTCGATGGTCTCGATGATCTGCGTCATGTCTCCAGCGTGCGCGCCGCCCCGCCTCCTCGCATCCCCTTGACGTGAGCGCGGCGGGCATCTAGAAGAGACGACGGATGCCGCGACCTCACTTCTTGACGGTCGCGCCGGTCGTCCCGCCGTCGGCGGCGGTGCCCGATCCGCCGCCCTCGGGATCGCGCGAGATGAGGTTGGTGGCCCACCGCTCGTTGAACCCCGCGAGGAAGCCGACGGCGCCCCAGAAGAACCAGCTCTCGATCCGCCCTTCGGGAATGACGAAGGCGTCGGAGAGCAGTCCGCTCTTGAGCAGGAACACGATCGCGGCGGCGAAGAACCAGCCGAGGAAGACCCGGTACATGGCGATGCCGCTGTCGGCGACCTCGATCGTGAGGTGCTGCATGCGGTGCATGCGCAGGAGCACGCTGACGCAGGCTCCCGCCGCTCCGGCGCCCACCGCGACGAGGACGTCGCGCACCGCGTCCGCCTGGTCGAACGGGATGGACCCGTTGCGCCAGAGCGCCATCACGGCGGTGCCCAGCCCTCCCACGAGCACGAGGAACGTGAGCGCGACGCCGCGGAAGAGACCGCGCGCGTATCGGCGCCGGGCGATCTCGCCCTCGCGGCGAGTGAGGAAGTCATGGGCGAACGCCAGCCGTTCGTCGAGCGCCGCGATGTCGGCGCGCCGCGGCTCGGGGTCTGCGGCGAATCCGGCGGCCGCGATGCGCACCGCCTCGTGCACGAGCTCGTCGAGCGTGCGCACATCGTCGCCGCGGAGGATGAAGCAGCCTCGGAGCCGCACCTCGTTGAGCCGGCCGAACTGTGCGGGCGCGAGCGTCGCGACCGTGCGCGCCGCCTCGCGGAAGTCGGGGTCGTCGTCCTGCAGCAGGCCGACCGGCGGTTCCTCCAGTGCGTCGTCATGCCGTTCGGCGGCCCGCAGACGTGCGGCGTTGGGGATGCGCGCGAGCTGGATCTTCAGCCACGTCAGCCACGAGGCATCGCCGATGCCCGACCCGGGGTGTGCTGCCTCTGCCACGTCGCGCCTCCTCACCGTTGCGCAGTGCACGACACTGCGAGGAGGGGCGGCGGCGGCCGGGTGATACGGACGGGAAGACGACGGATGCCGCGACCCGGCCGGGTCGCGGCATCCGTTCCGCAGTGCTTACGCCGTGGCGTCGGCGCGCTTGGGCAGCACCCAGCCCGCACGCGGGAAGTGGCAGGTGTAGCCGTTGGGGATGCGGATCAGGTAGTCCTGGTGCTCGGGCTCGGCCTCCCAGAACGGGCCCTCGGGCTCGATCGTGGTGACGGCCTTGCCCGGCCACAGCCCCGACGCGTCGACGTCGGCGATGGTGTCGCGCGCGACCCGCTCCTGCTCGGGGGACAGCGGGAAGATCGCCGAGCGGTAGCTCGAGCCGATGTCGTTGCCCTGGCGGTCCTTGGTGGACGGGTCGTGGATCTGGAAGAAGAACGCCAGGATGTCGCGGTAGGTGGTCTTCTCGGGGTCGAAGACGATCTCGACCGCCTCGGCGTGCCCGGGGTGCTTGCGGTAGGTCGCGTGGGCGTTCTCGCCGCCGGTGTAGCCGACGCGCGTGTCGAGCACCCCGGGCTGGCGGCGGATGAGGTCCTCCATGCCCCAGAAACAGCCGCCGGCGAGGACGGCCGTCTCGGTGCCGGGGGTGCGGGTGATCTCGCCGGTGTCGAAGGGACCGCTGGTCATGATGCGTGCTCCTGGTTCTCGGGGTTGTGATCGTGGGACTCGGTGCGCTGGTCGCTGAGCCTGTCGAAGAGGTGTCGGTAGGCGCCGTAGCCCTCGTCGTCGAGCGACGAGGCGGGCACGAAGCGCAGTGCGGCCGAGTTCATGCAGTATCTCAGGCCACCGGCCTGCCGGGGGCCGTCGGCGAAGACGTGACCGAGGTGGCTGTCGGCGCCCGATGAGCGCACCTCGGTGCGCGGCAGCAGCAGCTTCCAGTCCTTCTTGGTCGAGACGGCGTCGGGCTCGATGGGCTTGGTGAAGCTCGGCCATCCGGTTCCGCTGTCGTACTTGTCGGTCGACGAGAAGAGCGGCTGGCCCGAGACGACGTCGACGTAGATGCCGGGCTCGTGGTTGTTCCAGTACGCGTTGCGGAACGCCGGCTCGGTGCCGTCCTCCTGGGTCACGCGGTACTGGACATCGGTGAGGCGGCTCAGCGCCTCGGGGGTTCTGCGGTAGTCGTTGCTCACGATTCCTCCAGTTCGACGCCGCTGGCTGCGGCGTCATAGGAGAGAACGGCAGCCTCGCCGGTTTTGGTCCCGCGAACCTGGGAGCGAGCTTCGAGTTCTGGGCCGGGTCGCGTGGTCGCGGGCCGCCGAGATCGGCGATCCCGCGAAGATCGGACGGATTCACCGGATCGGGCCGATTCCGGCGGGATCTCCGATCTTCGCGGCGCGCCGGGGGGCGAGAATCAAGGGCATGGCGACGCGGCTGCTGCTCATCTCCGACACCCACATCCCCGGGCGGGCCCGGCGGCTGCCGGGCGCGGTGCTGCGCGCAGCGGACGCCGCCGACCTCGTGATCCACGCCGGCGACTGGGTCGCGGCATCCGTTCTCGACGAATTGGAGCAGCACGGCGACGTGCTGGGCGTGTGGGGGAACAACGACGGCCCCGACCTCCGCGCGCGGCTTCCCGAGATGGCGCAGCGCACGATCGACGGCGTGCGCTTCGCGGTCGTGCACGAGACGGGCGACGCGAAGCGGCGCGAGGCGCGCATGGAGGCCGCGCTCCCCGACGCGGACGTGCTCGTCTTCGGTCACAGCCACATCCCGTGGGATACCACGACGCCCCGGGGCCTGCGGCTGCTGAACCCGGGCTCGCCCACCGACCGACGCCGTCAGCCCGTGCACACGATGATGACCGCCGTGGTCGCGGACGGCGACCTCGTGGACGTGCGGCTCATCGAGGTCGCGCCGGATCGTCCGTCAGCCTGACCCTCGACACCACGACACCCGCGAGGAGTCCGCCGAGTCCGCCGGCGGCCATGTCGCCGATCGTGTCCTGATAGCTCACGAAGATCTCGTCGGACACGAACCTCCAGCCGACCCATTCGACCATCTCCCAGACGGCGCTGAGTGCGAGGCCGAGGGCGGTCACCAGCACCACCGGGGTCGCGCGCCGCGCTCCGTCGGCGAGCGGCGAGGGCACGATGCCGAGGCGCGCGAGCACGAGGTACGTCATCGCCGCCAGCACGCCGGTGCAGACGAAGTGCACGACGAGGTCCCACAGCGCGATCGACTCGTAGAGGCCCAGCACGTTGCTCCACGCGGCGACGAGCACGGTCACGCAGAACACGATGTCGAATCCGGCACGCGCGCCGGCGAATCGCGGCACGACGAGGGCGAGCAGCGACAGCGCGATGATGCCGGCGTCGGACGGCTCCCACCAGATGAAGGTGGCGGCGACGCTCAGCACGCCGACGAGCCGGATCACGTCCGCGACCCACTCGCCGGGGCGGCGCGGGGGCCGCAGGAAGCGCTCGATCATGCGTGGCCCCGTCCGACGGGGAGGGCGATCACCGCGTGCACGGGGAGGTGGTCCGACGGCCACACGCCGCCGAACACCCGGGCGTTGATCGCCGCCCGCTCGACCGCCACTCCCGGCGTGACGAGGATCCAGTCGATGCGTGCGCGATCGGGTCGCGGTGCGCGGTAGTTGACGAAGGTTCCGACGGATGCCGTCACGCGCTGCTCCGCGACGGCCCACGAGTCGCGCAGCCCGTCGTCGAGCAGTTCGCGCAGGGTCCGAGACCCGGCTCCGGCGTTCAGGTCGCCGGTCAACACGGCCGGGCCGGAGCCGACCATCGTCTTCAGGGCGTCCGCCGAGCGCACGCGCGAGCGCGGTGAGAACGGATCGAGGTGCGTGTTGACCGCGATGAAGGAGTCGCCGGTGACGCGGTCGCGGAAGCGGGCTGTGACCGCGATCCGGGGGATGAAGTTGCCCCAGGTGCGCGAGCCGGACTTGCACGGATGGTTCGACAGCGCGGTCTGCTCCCAGTCCTCGAGCTCCAGCCGCTCGTCGTCGAAGAACAGCGGGCACCCTTCGCCGCGTCCGTCGCGGCCATGACCGCGGCCCACGAAGCGGTAACGGCCGCCGAGCGCCGCGAGCACTGCGCGCGCCTGGTCGGGCATCGTCTCCTGCGTGCCGAGGATCGTCGGCTGCTCCTGCTGCAGCAGCGCCCGCACCGCCGGGGCGCGGTGGCGCCAGCGGTCGGCGCGTCGCCACGAGAGGCCGGTCATGCGCCGGCGGATGTTGAACGACATCACATGGAGCGCGGGCGCCGGGACCGGCCCGATGAGCGGCCCGCCGGCAGGATCGTCGGCCATGGCCCTCCTCGCGTCTGCTCTGGTCACCGTACGCGGGGGAGGGGTGCCGTTGAAAGGGGTTGCGCAGCCGGCCGGGACGCGCCAAGGGTGATCGGAGGGAACCCGCCGTGCGCAGGCTGCGGCTACCCGGCCGAGCCGAGCCCGCCGCTCAGCCGTCCATGGAACGAGGCGGCCGCGTCGCTCATGCCGTGCAGCTCGACGGTCGTGCCGCGCTGCTCGTACTTCGTGACGATCGCGTCGAGGGCGGCGACCGTGGAGGCATCCCACACATGCGTCCGCGACAGGTCGATGACGACGCGGGCGGGATCGGCGGAGTACGCGAACTGGGTCGTGAGGTCGTTGCTCGAGGCGAAGAACAGCTCGCCGTCGACGACGTAGCGGGCCGTGCCGTCCTCGACGGTGCGCGTCACGGTCGTGAAGTGCGCCACGCGCCGGGCGAACAGCACCATGGCCGCGAGCACGCCGAGGATGACGCCGACCGCGAGGTTGTGGGTCCACACCGTGGCCACGACGGTGACGAGCATCACGAGCGTCTCGCTGACCGGCATCCGCTTCAGGGTCGACGGTCGGATGCTGTGCCAGTCGAAGGTCATGAACGACACGACGATCATCACCGCGACGAGCGCCGCCATCGGGATGAGCCCGACGATGTCGCCGAGCACGACGACCAGGATCAGCACCCACACCCCGGCGAAGAACGTCGAGATGCGGGTGCGGCCGCCCGACGTCTTGACGTTGATCATCGTCTGGCCGATCATCGCGCACCCGCCGGTGCCGCCGAAGAAGGCCGACACGACATTGGCGACGCCGAGGCCCCACGCCTCACGGGTCTTGCGCGAGTGCGTGTCGGTGATGTCGTCGACGAGCTTCGCCGTCATGAGCGACTCGAGAAGGCCGACCAGCGCGGCGGCGAACGCGTACGGCGCGACGATCTCGAGCGTCTCCCACGTGAAGGGCACGTTCGGGATCAGCAGCTCGGGAAGGCTCCGCGGCAGCTCGCCCTGGTCGGCGACATTCGGCACCGCCGACAGGCCGAACACGACGACGGCCACCGTGAGGAGCACGATCGCGACGAGCGGCGCGGGGATGGCGCGCGAGAGGCGCGGCCAGAAGACCAGGATGCCGAGGCCGACGGCGACGAGCACGTACACGGCCCACGGCACGTCGATCAGCTGCGGCAGCTGCGAGAGGAAGATGAGGATCGCCAGCGCGTTGACGAAGCCGACCATGACGCTGCGGGGGATGAACCGCATCAGCCGCGCCACGCCGAGCACCGCCATCAGCACCTGGATGATGCCCGCCAGCGCGATCGTGACGATGAGGTAGTCGGGGCCGTGCTCGCGCGCGACCGGAGCGATCACGAGGGCGACGGCGCCGGCCGCGGCCGTGATCATCGCGGGGCGGCCGCCGGTGAAGGCGATGACGACCGCCAGCACGAACGACGAGAACAGGCCCACGCGCGGGTCGACGCCCGCCACGACGGAGAAGGCGATCGCCTCGGGGATCAGCGCCAGGGCGACCACGAGCCCGGCGAGCACCTCTCGGGTGAGAAGTCGGGGGCGCCGCAGCGCCTGCCGCACGGTCGGCTCGATGCGGTAGCGGTCGGCGGATTCGGCGACGGTGGACACGGCTGCTCCTCGGTTCTCGTGCGCACCGTTGCGCCCGCAGGGGGTGGGGAAGTGGAGGGATGCCGCGACCCGCGCAGCACCATCGACTCTAGTCGCGGCGTCTCGCGGTGCCTTCCGGCGCCGGGCCGCGGTGACTCCCCGGCCCGCGGCGTGGCGGGGTCTCCCCGGCCCGCGGCGTGGCGGGGTCTCCCCGGCCCGCGGCGTGGCGGGGTCTCCCCGGCCCGCGGCGTGGTCCGAACCCCGCCCGCGCCGCGGTGCGGCAGCGTCCGCGCGACTTATCCGACACCGCACCGGATCTCAAGAGCCTCCCGGGATCGAGGGGGCCTCGGCAGACTCGGGGGATGGTGTTCATAGGCTTTCACGCGTCCCATGAGCAGATCCTCCCGAGCGAGCTGCTGACGGCTGTCCAGCGGGCCGAGGCCGCCGGCTTCGACGGGGCCATGTGCTCCGACCACTTCGCGCCGTGGAACCCGCGGCAGGGCGAGTCCGGCTTCGCGTTCAGCTGGCTGGGCGCCGCCCTCGCCCGCACGGAGTTCACGATCGGCATGGTCAACGCCCCGGGGCAGCGCTACCACCCCGCGATCGCCGCTCAGGCGTTCGCGACGCTCGAGGAGATGTTCCCCGGACGCTTCTGGGCGGCGCTCGGCAGCGGCGAGGCGATGAACGAGCACATCACCGGCGATCCGTGGCCGCCGAAGGACGTGCGCACCCAGCGGCTGGGCGAGAGCGTGGACGTGATCCGCCGGCTGCTGGCGGGCGAGGAAGTGACGCACGAGGGGCTCGTGACCGTGCACCGGGCGCGGCTGTGGACGAGGCCCGTCGCGCCGCCGCCGCTCCTCGCGACGGCCGTGAGCCCCGAGACGGCGGCGTGGGCCGCGTCGTGGGCCGAGGGGCTCGCCACGGTCGTGCAGGCCCCCGACGCGCTCGAGCGGGTGGTGGACGCCTACCGCTCGCAGGGCGGCACCGGCCCGTGCGCCCTGCAGGTGCACGTGAGCATCGCCGAGACGGATGCCGAGGCCTACGCCATCGCGAAGGACCAGTGGCGCAACGGCCTGATCTCGCCGCCGCTCGCGTGGGATCTCGAGCAGCCCGAGGACTTCGACGCCGCGGTCGGGGAGGTGGACGAGGCGAAGCTGCGCCAGGCGGTGCTCGTCGACGCCGACCCGGTCTCGCTGGCCGAGCGGATCGCCGAGCTCGCCCGCATCGGCTTCGACCGCGTCTACCTCCACCACGTCGGCCGCGAGCAGGAGTACTTCCTCGATGCGGCGGCCTCCGGCATCCTTCCCCGTCTCAAGGAGAACCGATGAAGATCACCGACACCAGCGACCTGTGGTGGAAGAGCGCCATCATCTACTGCCTCGACGTCGAGACGTACTTCGACGCCGATGGCGACGGCACTGGCGACATGCGCGGTCTCGCGCAGCGGATCGACTACCTGGCGCAGCTCGGCGTGACGTGCATCTGGCTCATGCCGTTCTACCCGACCCCTGATCGCGACGACGGCTACGACGTCAGCGACTTCTACGGCGTCGATCCGCGGCTGGGCAACCACGGCGAGCTCGTCGAGATGATCCGCACCGCCCACGACCGCGGCATGCGCGTGATCGTCGATCTCGTCGTCAACCACACCTCCGACCGGCACCCGTGGTTCGTCAAGGCCAAGCGCAGCGTGAACTCGCCGTACCGCGACTACTACGTGTGGCGCGACGACCCGCCGCCCAAGGGCCAGAAGAACACCGTCTTCCCCGGCGAGGCCGACGGCATCTGGACGAAGGACGAGGCCTCGGGGCAGTGGTACCAGCACAGCTTCTACGAGCACCAGCCCGATCTGAACATCGCCAACCCCGCGGTGCGCGACGAGCTCGCGCGCGTGATCGGGTTCTGGCTGCAGATGGGGGTGTCGGGCTTCCGGGTGGACGCGGTGCCGTTCTTCCTCGAGATGCCGCAGGGCGCGGAGATCGCGGACCCGCACGAGCTGCTGCGCGACTTCCGGCGGTTCCTGCAGCGGCGCGCGAGCGAGGCGATCCTGCTGGGCGAGGTGAACCTGCCGTACGACCAGCAGGTCGACTACTTCGGCGGGCAGGACGCGAGCGAGCTCTCCATGCAGTTCGACTTCATCGGCATGCAGGCGTTCTACCTCTCGCTCGCGCGTCAGAACCCTGCGCCGCTCATCAAGGCGATCACCTCGCGGCCGGGGCTGCCCGTCGAGGTGCAGTGGGCGAACTTCCTGCGCAACCACGACGAGCTGACCCTCGACAAGCTGAGCGACGACGAGCGCGAAGAGGTCTTCGAGGCGTTCGCACCGGACGAGCGGCAGCGGGTCTACGGGCGCGGCATCACGCGCCGGCTGCCCCCGATGCTCGCCGACCCGCGCCGCATCCGCATGGCGTACAGCCTCATGTTCGCACTCCCCGGCACGCCGGTGCTGTTCTACGGCGAAGAGATCGGGATGGGCGAGAACATCGACATCCCCGGTCGCAGCGCCGTGCGCACGCCGATGCAGTGGACGGGGGAGAAGAACGGCGGGTTCTCGCAGGCTCCGCCGTCGAGGCTGGTGGCGCAGCCGCCGGGCGACGGCTACGCGCCGGAGCACGTCAACGTCGCCGACCAGATCGAGGACCGCGACTCGCTGCTGCACTTCTTCCGCGACCTCACGTCGCGCTACCGCATCTCGCCCGAGCTCGGCTGGGGCGAGTTCGAGGTGCTGGACCAGCCCGTCGAGGCGATCCTCGTGCATTCGCTGCGCGCCGACGTCGGCCGCATGGTCGCGATCCACAACTTCGCCGACGTGCCGGCGACGACGCGGTTCGCCCTGAAGGACGAGCCCGAAGGCACCAAGCTCGTCGACCTGCTGGGCGCAGACCGCATTCCGCTGGACGAGCGCGGCGCCGTCGAGATCGAGGTGCCGCCGTACGGCTACCGGTGGCTGAGGGTGTCGCGCGTGGGCGACGGCCGCGTGTCGTAGCGCCTCGCTGCGGCCCTCGGTGAGCGTCGTTCGCGAGAGACCGGGCCGGGTGCCGGGCGGAGCGCCGCGCGCAGCGCCCGGCGCATCCAGCGCACGGGCGGGAAGTCGCGCGGGAAGTGCACCAGCACCGTGCGGAGCCCTCGTGCGACGCGGCGGCCGAACGCGCCGTCGCTCGTGAAGGGCCGCATCGACATCGCCATCGTCGCGCCGCGGAGGAGCCGGACGCGGCCGAACTCGCCGAGGTGGAAGGCGAGGTCCATGTCGTCGTGCAGGTCGGGATCGTCACGATGGACGGACGAGCGGATGCCGCGCCACACCGCGCGCCGCATCCCCAGGTTCGAGCCGAACAGCGGAAGGTGCCCGAGCGTCGGCATCATGACCGCCGCGTAGGCGCCGAGGTACACCGCCGCGAGCGGGGTGCGGAGCACGCGCGGACCGTCGAGGAAGCGCGCGCCGCCGGTGAACGCCGCGACGTCGGGTCGCGCGGCGAAGGCATCGGCCATCGCGCCCACCCATGCGGCATCGGGCACGCAGTCCGCGTCGAGCCGCAGGATGAGATCCCCGACGGCGGCGTCGTATCCGGTCGCGCTCGCCGCGGGGATGCCCGGGGCGTCGCAGCGGACGACGCGGGCGCCCAGCGCGCGTGCGACGCCGGCCGAGGCATCCGTCGATCCGTTGTCGACCACGATCACCTCGTCGGCCGGGCGCGTCTGCCGGGCCAGAGCCTGGAGGCACCGCGCGAGCTCGGTGTCGTCGTCTTTCACCGGGATGACGACGGAGATGCTCACGGGGTCGGTCATTTTCCGAGTCCACCGCAGCCGGGCTCCCGGAAGAAGGGACTTGACTCAGGGAGCGCGTGGCGCGCATCGTTTCCGGGCTCCCGAAGCGGTAGCAGGACGGGCGGGGGCGTGTCAACGGGCAGGTGGCCGCGGATGCCGCGACCTAGGCTGGCAGGGCAAGGAAGGCAGTTCAGCGCGAGACGGTCGAGCATCGGCGTTCGGGTCGCCGGCCAGACTCCCGCGATACGCGCGGATGGTCCCGGTGGGGAGGGCTACCCCACCGGGACCATCGCTGTTCCGGCGTGATCCGGAGGCGTCCGCCGCTGACGTGCCGGGGGACGCGGCGTTAGCCTGGCGGCATGCACCGCATCTACTCGATGAGCTTCGCCTCGGTCTACCCGCTCTACGTGACGAAGGTCGAGAAGAAGGGGCGCACGAGCGAAGAGGTCGACGAGGTGATCGAGTGGCTCACCGGCTTCGACGACGCCGATCTGAAGCGCCACCTCGACGAGCACACGACCTTCGAGGACTTCTTCGCCGACGCCGACCTGAACCCGAACGCCTCGCTCATCACCGGCGTGATCTGCGGCATGCGGGTCGAGCAGATCGAAGACCCGCTGATGCAGAAGATCCGCTACCTCGACAAGCTCGTCGACGAGCTCGCCCGCGGCAAGGCGATGGCGAAGATCCTCCGGACGCCCTGACCGCGGCCGCCGGGTTCCGGTGGCGCAGACGACGAAGAGGGCACGTCCTCGTGGACGTGCCCTCTTCGAATGCCAGGGGCGGTGCGACGCCTCTGCCCGTGGTGCGGGACTCAGTACCAGCCGGTCGACTGCGAGTGGCCCCACGCGCCGCACGGGCTGCCGTAGCGGCCCGAGATGTAGCCGAGACCCCACGCGATCTGCGTCGCCGGGTTGGACTGCCAGTCGGCGCCGGCGCTGCCCATCTTGCTGCCGGGGAGCGCCTGCGGAATGCCGAAGGCACCGCTCGAGCGGTTGTAGGCCTGGTAGTTCCAGCCCGACTCCTTCTGCCACAGCGACACGAGGCATCCGAACTGGTCGTCGCCCCAGCCGTAGCCGCCGAGCATCGCGCGGGCGGTCGCCTGGGCGTCGGCGGGGCTGGTTCCTCCCACGGCGCCGCCGGTGGCGTACACCGGGCGCGGCGCGGCCGACGACGAGGACGACTTCTTCGCGGCGGCGGCAGCCTCCGCCTCGGCTGCGGCCTTGGCGGCTGCGGCGGCCTCGGCCTCCTTGCGTGCCTTCTCCTCCGCCTCCTGCTGCGCCTTCAGCGCGATGGCGGCGTCGAGCTTGCCACGGAGGCCCTGTGCCTGCTCGCTGACCGACGCCGTGAGCGTCGTCACGGTCTCGGTGATCTCGGTCGAGTACATCGCAGGAAGGGTCTGGGCGCGGCGGAGCTGCTCCACGGCAGCCTCGAGCTCGGCCGTGTCGACGGTCGTCTCGGTGCTGCCGACGTCGAGGCCCGACGACGCGATGTCCGACGCGACGGTCGTCGCCGCGGTCCGGGCCGCGTCGGCGTCGGCGACCGCCTTCTCGAACGCCGTCGGCGCGGCCTGCTCGGCGGCGACCTCGGGCGTCGCTGTCGTGTACGACGCGAGGGCGAAGTTGGTCAGGGAACCGGATGCCTCGGCCTGCGTCGCGGGGGCCGCAGTGGTGAAGCCGGCGGTGGCCAGAACCCCGATCGCGAGCGTCGCGGCGACGAGAGCCGGGCGGCGGCGGATGCGTCGTTCGGCACGTCGCGCGGTGCGACGGGAAGGAAGGAGAGACGTATGGCTGCGCATGAAGAACCGGGTTCCGTATCGACGATGTGCGCCATCGGGAGGCGCGTCGTGACCGTTCGGGCGGACACAAGTCCCCGAGTCTTTACGGCTTTTCTGGACGGTTCCGGTGCGTTACCTGAACGTTACATGTGAGCGCGAACGCTGAAAAGGCCAGATCAACGGGTCGCGCAGGGGTCGCGGAGGCGGCTGTGAAGCCCCTCCGAACTACGATCGAACCACCGCCCATCGCCCGAGGAGGCTTGCTCGTGCCCTCATCCACCGCACCCACCGCCGCGCTCGCGCACGCCGAGGACCTGGCCGCGTTCGTGGCGGCGTCGCCGTCGAGCTTCCACGCCGCGGCCGAGGTCGCCGACCGTCTCGAGCGGGCGGGATTCGCGCGGCTCGACGAGGCAGACGCGTGGCCGGCGCCGGAGGGCGGAAGGTATGTGGTGGTGCGCGACGGTGCGGCGATCGCGTGGGTGGTTCCGCCATCGGCGACCGCGGCCACGGGCGTGCGCATCTTCGGAGCGCACAGCGACTCGCCCGGCTTCAAGCTGAAGCCGCGGCCGACCACGGGCCGGCTCGGCTGGCTCCAGGCCGGCGTGGAGGTCTACGGCGGACCCTTGCTGAACTCGTGGCTCGACCGTGAGCTGCGCCTGGCCGGACGCCTCGTGCTCGAGGACGGCACGAGCGTGCTCGCGGCGACCGGCCCGCTGCTGCGGCTGCCACAGCTCGCGATCCACCTCGACCGCGAGGCCAACGACCGCCTCGCGCTCGACAAGCAGTCGCAGACCCAGCCCGTGTGGGGACTCGGCACGACCGAGTCCGCCGACCTCCTCGGCGAGCTGGCTCGCGCGGCGCGCGTGGATGCCGCACGCATCCGCGGCTACGACATCATGACGGCGGACTCCGCGCGCGGCGCCGTCTTCGGGCACGACGACGTCTTCTTCGCGTCGGGACGACTCGACGACCTCGCGTCGGTGCATGCCGGGGTCGTCGCGCTCGAGCGCGCGGCGGACGGGTACGACGCCGACCACATCGCGATGCTCGCCGTCTTCGATCACGAAGAGGTCGGCTCGGGCACGCGCTCCGGCGCGGCGGGGCCGTTCCTCTCGGACGTCCTCGAGAGGCTCTGGCTGTCTCTCGGCGCCGACCGCGAGCAGCAGCTCCGCGCCCTCGCCGCGTCGTGGTGCATCTCGAGCGATGTCGGCCACTCCGTGCACCCGAACTACGCCGAGAAGCACGACCCCGTGGTGCGGCCGGTGCTCGGGTCGGGCCCGATCCTCAAGATCAACGCCAACCAGCGCTACGCGACCGATGCCGCCGGCGCTGCCGCCTGGAACGGCTGGTGCGCCCAGGCCGGGGTCACGAGTCAGGAGTTCGTCTCGAACAACGCGGTGCCGTGCGGGTCGACGATCGGGCCGATCACCGCGACGCGTCTGGGCATCCGCACCGTGGACGTCGGCATCCCGATCCTCTCGATGCACTCCGCCCGCGAGCTCGCCGGCGTGAGCGACCTCTGGGACCTCGCGCGGGTCGCCGAGACGTTCTTCCGCGGCTGACCGCCGTCCCGCGCGGCGGGGCACAGAATCGGAGCTCTCCGGCGACACGCCGAGAACGGATGCCGCACCCCGGCGTGTCGCCGGACACCTCCGATTCTGTGCTCGGGCGCGATGGCGCGGCGGGCGGTTCACGTGCGTGGCAGGTGATCGGCGCGAGCGCAACCCCCTCCGTGAGTCCGCGCCGCCCGCGCAGGGTGTTCTGAAACACCTGGAGGCGCGCATGAAGGCGATGACGTACCGCGGACCGTACAAGCTCCGCGTCGAGGAGAAGCCCGACCCGAAGATCGAGCACCCGAACGACGCGATCGTGCGGGTGGAGCTGGCCGCGATCTGCGGGTCCGACCTGCACCTCTACCACGGCATGATGCCCGACACCCGGGTGGGCCACACGTTCGGCCACGAGTTCATCGGCACAGTCGAGCAGGTCGGCGGCTCGGTGCAGAACCTCCAGGTCGGCGACCGGGTGATGGTGCCGTTCAACATCTACTGCGGCTCGTGCTTCTTCTGCGCCCGCGGGCTCTTCTCCAACTGCCACAACGTCAACCCCAACGCCACCGCGATCGGCGGTATCTACGGCTACTCGCACTCGACCGGCGGCTACGACGGCGGTCAGGCCGAGCTCGTGCGGGTGCCCTTCGCCGACGTCGGGCCGACGGTGATCCCCGACGACATCCCCGACGAGGACGCGCTGCTGCTGACGGACGCGTTCTCGACCGGGTACTTCGGCGCCCAGCTCGCCGACATCGTCGAGGGCGACACCGCCGTCGTGTTCGGGGCAGGACCGGTAGGCCTCGCGGCGGCCCGCTCGTGCTGGCTGATGGGCGCCGGTCGCGTGATCGTGGTCGATCACCTCGGCTATCGGCTCGAGAAGGCCCGCGACTTCGCCTTCGCCGAGACGGTGGCCTTCTCGCAGGTGGGTGACATCGTCCGCGAGCTCAAGAAGATGACCGGCGGGCTCGGAGCCGACGTCGTGATCGACGCCGTCGGCGCCGAAGCCGACGGTCACGTCATCCAGCACCTCACGTCGGCGAAGCTCAAGATGCAGGGCGGCTCACCCGTCGCGCTGAACTGGGCGATCGACTCGGTGCGCAAGGGCGGCACGGTGTCGGTCATGGGAGCCTACGGTCCGATGTTCAGCGCCGTCCGCTTCGGCGACGCGATGAACAAGGGCCTCACGCTCCGCATGAACCAGGCGCCCGTGAAGCGGCAGTGGCCGCGCCTGTTCGACCACATCCGCGCCGGCCACCTGCGGCCCAGCGAGCTGATCACGCACCGCATCCCGCTGGACCACATCGCGGAGGGGTACCACATCTTCTCGTCGAAGCTCGACGACATCATCAAGCCGGTCATCGTGCCGGCGGCCTGATCCAGGATCACGGAGGACGACATGCCGTACACCGCTGACAAGCCCGGCTCCACGCCCAGCGCGGAGGAACTCCGCGCCCGCATCCCCGGCTGGGGTGCCGACCTGGCCGCCGCAGACCGGCCCGCGTTCCCGCGCGAGCAGCCGGGCATCGAGACCGGCGCGCGCTGGGACCTGCCGGAACAGCAGCAGGCCTCGGGGCCGCGAGAGAAGTCGGTGGAGCACGACCGGCTCACGCCTGTCTTCGGCACCGCACAGCCGCTGCACGGCGTCGCAGGCGCCGTGAAGCGGTACGCCTACGACAAGTACAGCGAGGGGCAGACGGCCCACTGGCTGCTGCTCATCCTGGGCGATCGCATCGACTCGGCGACGGCCCACGCCCGGTCGCTCTTCTCACGCCGGCCCGACGACCCGCTCACCCAGTCGGGCATCCTCGGCGAGCGAGGGCACCGGCCCATCTCGTCGCGCTTCGGCCGCGGGCGGGCGGACCTGAAGCACATGTGGCTCGATCCGCTGCTCGTGTTCGGTCCGTGGATCCTCACCGGCGTGACCGTCGTCGCCATCGGTCGATCGATCCTGCGGCACGTCCTCGGGCGGCGGCAGGCATCGTCCTGACGCCGCTCTCGGACCGGACCAGCTGTCGCGGGCCGGCCTCGGCTACCAGGGCCCGGTCGGCTGAGCCCGGCCGACGGCACGACGTCGCCGGGGCGGCGTAGCCTGAACGGATGCCGCAGCCGACGACTCCGCCGCACGGCGAGATGCAGTCCGCCCCGACGCAGGGCGCCCGCGCACAGCTGGCCGCCCTCGCGGGTGCGCGGCACGGCACCACCGGGCCGCTGTTGCACCTGCCCATGCCGGCCGACCCGCGCCCGGCGGCGGTGCTGATGCTGTTCGGCGTGCTCGACGATCACCCCAGCGCGCACGATGCCGACGACCGCGCGGTCTCGCGCGACCTCGACGTCCTGCTCCTCTCCCGCGCCACGACGCTGCGCGCGCACCCCGGGCAGGTCGCCTTCCCCGGCGGCCGGATCGACCCGGGCGACGGCGGTCCCGAGGATGCGGCGCTGCGCGAGGCCCAGGAGGAGACCGGACTGGATCCGTCAGGGGTCGAGGTTCTCGGCGTCCTGCCTGAGATCCCGCTCGCGTTCTCGCAGCACCTCGTGACTCCGGTGCTGGCGTGGTGGCGGTATCCGTCACCCGTCCGCGTGGTCGACGAAGCGGAGTCCGCCGACGTCTTCCGTGCGCCCGTGGCAGATCTGCTCGACCCCGCCAACCGCGGCGTGACCGTCATCCGCCGCGACGGGCAGGAGTGGCGCGGGCCCGGCTTCCTCGTCCGGCACGCGACCGGCGAGCACCTGGTGTGGGGCTTCACCGGGATGGTGCTCGACGCGCTCTTCGACCGGCTCGGCTGGAGCGAGCCGTGGGACGACGCGCGCGAGCTGCCGCTCGTGCTGCCCGAGACGCCCAGCCGCTGACGCGACCCGGTCACCGGTAGCGGTAGTGCTCCGCGCTGGAGTTGACCCACGTGGCGAAGCGCCGCGCCTCGGCGTCACGGGGCGGCTCGAACGGCACCACCCACACCTGCGCGCCGCCGATCACCACGTACGGCAGCATCCGGTTGATCGAGCGGTTGAGCATGCGCGGGGTGATCTGCCCCGCCGGCCCGAACAGGCGTCGCTCGACGGCCGTCCGGGTAAAGTCCGGGCGGCGCAGCAGCGCGTCGCCGGAATCGACGGAGGCCGCGACCTCGCTCACGCGCTGACTGAGGTCGCCGAAGTGGATCCAGCGTCCGTCGATGACGATGCCGGCGAAGTCCTGCTCCTGGCCGCTGTAGCGCACCTCGCCCGTCCAGCGCCGGCCGTCCCACCAGCGAGTGCGACCCCGCTGGTCGTCGTACCAGCCGGGCTCGGCGGGAGCGGACGCGGCGGGTCCGGCATCCGTCCGCAGCTCGATGTCGGCCTCGCGCAGGTCGATGAACTGCTCGGTCCAGCGTGAGCCGTCCCACCAGCGCTGCTTGCCGGTGCCGTCGTCGTACCACCCGGGGGCGGGTTGCGTCGCCATGGTCCGAGGGTAGTTCGTGACGCGGATCGTCGGCGATCGGCCCTCGGCCTCCGCCGTCACGGCAGACTGGGCGGATGCCCTCCGTCGATGACATCGTCCCCGCCGACCGCCGCCGCCTCCTCGACCAGCCGGTGTACGGGCACCTCGGCACCATCCGCCCGAACGACTCGGTGCAGGTCAATCCCATGTGGTTCGAGTTCGACGGGCAGCACGTGCGCTTCACCCACACGAACTACCGGCAGAAGTACCGCAACCTGCAGCACAACCCCTCGATGTCGCTGTCGATCCTCGACCCCGAGAACCCGTTCCACTACCTCGAAGTCGCGGGCCGGCTGGTCGACGTCGTGCCCGACCCCGAGGGCGCCTTCTACGTGCGGCTGCAGAACCGCTATGGCAACCCGAGCAGCACGCCGCCGCGCGACAAGGAGGACCGCGTGATCCTCGTCATGTCGATCGAGCGGGCCACTCGGCAGTAAGCGGCACCGACCCGTACGCGGGGCTGCGCGCCGCCGACGGCGCAGCCCCGTACACTTGGTCGCATGGGAATGATCAAGAGCGCGCCGATGATGGCGTGCCCGTGCTTCATCCGCGAGCGCCGCGCCTGACGGCGCCCTCGCGACAAACCGCGGCAGCGCGCCGTCATCCGGATGCCCTGGCATCCGGTCGCGCGCCCCTCCGGCTTCTTCGGCCGATACCCCACGGCGTGCGCCGGGTGCTCCACCACGTCCTGGAGCGCTCCCATGCGAAACCGTTCTTCCCACGGCGGCCGGCACGAACTCGGCCAGAACTTCCTCACCCATCGCCCGACCATCCGCGGCATCGTCGACCTGGTGTCGGCCACTCGCGGTCCGATCCTCGAGATCGGTGCCGGTGACGGCGCCCTCACCGTCCCTCTCGCGAGCCTCGGCCGCGAGCTCACCGCGATAGACGTCGACGAGCACCGCATCCGCGCGCTGCGCCGGCGTCTGCCGCACGCGAGCGTTCAGCAGGCCGATGCCCTGCGGTATCCGCTCGACCATCCCGTCGTCGTCGGCAACGTGCCGTACCACCTCACGACGCCGATCCTCCGTCGCCTGCTGGAGGGGAACGGATGGCAGCATGCCATCCTCCTCACGCAATGGGAGGTCGCGCGGAAGCGCGCGGGCGTGGGCGGCGGCACGATGATGACCGCCGCCGCGGCGCCGTGGTTCGACTTCTCGCTGCACGGTCGCGTGCCGGCGCGCCACTACGTCCCGATGCCGAGCGTGGACGGTGGCATCCTCCGCATCACGCGTCGGGAGGCTCCGCTGGTCGATCCGCGAGAGCGTGACGCGTACGAGCGATTCGTCCGGCGCATGTTCACCGGGCGGGGGAGCGGACTGCCCGCGCTCGTGCAGACGAGCGCCGGGTTCGCCCGGGCGCGAGCGCGCGCGGTCCTCGCGGACTCCGGCATCGGCCTGGATCGCCTCCCTCGTGATCTCGGCGCCGAGCAGTGGGCGAGGCTGTGGTGCCGGGTGAGCGGGCGATGACGGCACGCTGGCGCGCTTCGGATGCGTGCTGACAGGATGACGTCCATGGCGACCGTCGTCTTCTGCCCCATCACCTTCAACCTCGCCGAGGTCACGCGGATGATCGAGGTGGCGCGGGCCCTCGACCCCGCGCACCGCGCGGTGTTCATGGGCTACGAGTCCGACTTCGCGCACCTCATCGTCGATGCCGGCTTCGAGTACCGCGCCTGCGAACCGGCGATGAGCGACGCGCAGCGCGAGCAGATGATGCGGTTCGACCAGGGCAAGACGCTGCGCAGCCCGCTCACCGACGAACTCGTCTCGGCACGTGTCGACGTCGAGCGGGCGCTGATCAGGGAGACGGATGCTGCAGCCGTCGTGATCGGCACCAACGTGACGTCGATGATCTCGGCGCGGGCAGAGCGGGTGCCGCTGTTCTACGCAGTGCCGTTCGCGCTCACCCGCCCGCAGGTGGCGCAGACCCGGCGCCTCGGCCTGGTGCGGGGGAGCGGCCGGGTCGCGCACGCGGCGGACCGGGTCGCGACGAGCCTGCTGCGCTGGGCGTACAACCGCGCGCCGCTGGCGCCGCGCGCGTTCGCCCGGGTCGCGACGGCCAACGGCGTGCCGCCCCTCAAGACCGTGGTGTCGCTCCTCGAGGCCGACCACAACCTGCTCACCGTGATGGCGTGGGAGCTCCGCGGCTACACGCTGCCGGCCGCGTATCAGCGGGTCGGACCGATCTTCGCCCACCTCGACGCGCCGATGCCGCCGATCGTCGCCGAGCTCGCCGCGCGCGAGGAGCCGCTGGTGTACCTGGGCCTGGGCTCGTCGGCAGACCGCGAGATGGTGCTGGCCGCGGCGTCTCAGCTCGGCACGCTGCCGGTCAATGTCGTGGCGCCGGTGCGGCACTACCTTCGCGACGGCGATGACCTCCCGCCGAACGTGCACGTCACCGACCTCCTGCCCGCGCATCGGCTGGGCGGCCTCGTCGATGCGGCCGTGCTGCACGGCGGCCAGGGCACGGTGCAGACGGCGTGTGCCGCCGGCATCCCCTTCGTCGGCATGGGGCTGCAGCCCGAGCAGGTGTGGAACGTCGACCAGTGCGTCCGCCGGGGCAACGCCCTCGCGCTGTCGCCGAAGCAGGCCGGCACCCCCGCGCTCGCCGCGGCCGTCCAGCGGCTGCTGTCGGATTCCCGCATTCGGGCCGCCGCCGAGCGCGTACGCGCCGAGTTCGCCGACGAGGACGGGGCCGCGGCATCCGCCCGCCTCATCGAAGAGGCCGTCGCCGCGCCGTGATGGGGCGACGACGGATGCCGCGACCTGCGCTCAGCCGAGCGCGCGCAGCCGCTCGAGCAGCGGCTCGGCCGCCTCGGCGAGGAAACGGTCCTGTGCCTCGTCGCCGATCTGCACGATCGCGACGTCGGTGAAGCCCGCGTCGAGGTAGGGGCGGACGCTTTCGGCGATGGCGTCGAGATCCGGTCCGCACACGATCGACTCGGCCACGTCTTCCGGCCGCACGAACTTGCTGGCGGCCTCGAAGCCGGCGGGGGTCGTCAGGTCGGCGTTCACCGGCCACCCGCCGCCGAACCAGCGGAACTGGTCGTGCGCGCGCTCGATCGCCGTCTTCTCGTCGGGATCCCACGACACCGGCACCTGCCCGATCTTGCGGGAGTCGCCGGCGCCGAGGCCGGACTCGGCGCCGTACACGTCGTTCCACTGCTGCACGAGCTCCGACTGCGGCTCGACCGCGATCATGTGGTCGGCCAGCGGCGCGAAGGCGCCGATCGACTCCGGCCCCGAGACCGCGACACCGATCTCGACGGGAGCGTCGGGGACGTCCCAGATGCGCGCGGAGTCCACCCGGAAGTGCTCGCCGACGTACGTCAGCAGCTCGCCCGAGTGCAGTTCGCGGATGATCTCGATCGCCTCGACCAGTCGGTCCTGGCGCACGTCCACGTTGGGCCAGCCCTGGCCGACGACGTGCTCGTTGAGGCTCTCGCCGGAGCCGAGGCCGAGGAGGAACCGGCCGTCGCTGAGGATCTGCAGGGTCGCGGCCTTCTGGGCGACCACCGCGGGGTGATAGCGCATGGTGGGACAGGTGACGTAGGTCATGAGCTCGACGCGCGACGTCGCCTGGGCGACCGCTCCGAGCACGGTCCAGGCATACGGCGAATGACCCTGGCTGACGAGCCAGGGGGAGTAGTGATCGCTCGACACCTCGAAGTCGAAGCCGGCGTCCTCGGCCGCCTGCGCATAGCGCACCAGCTCTCGCGGACCGCTCTGCTCGCCCATCAGGGTGTATCCGAATCGCACCATCATCGCTCCTCCGCGTCTGCGGCACGGCCACCGGACGGTGGCCGGTCTTCGGCACGATACGGACGACGCGAGCCCGCCGCCGGGGGATTGCGGGCCCGGGGTGCCGATGCTAGGTCGCCGTCGAGGGCGCCCTGTCGGGCGCGGACGCCGCGGGCTAGCGTGGGCGGAAACGAACCTCGGAGGTGCGCAATGTCATCCGTCGTCGCCACGATGTCGATCTCGCTGGACGGGATCGGCGCCGGCGTGCGTCAGACCGAGGAACGTCCGTTCGGCGAGGTGCCCGAGGACGCGCTGCACCGGTGGATGTTCGAGACACCCGACGAGAACCGCGCCGAGATCGACGACATCGTCTCGGCGGGCGCCTACATCATGGGACGCAACATGTTCGGCCCCGTGCGCGGCGAGTGGGACCGGGACTGGCGCGGCTGGTGGGGATCCGACCCGCCGTATCACCGGCCGGTCTTCGTGCTCACGCACTATCCGCGCGAGTCCGTCGAGATGGACGGCGGCACGACGTTCCACTTCGTGACAGACGGCATCCACGCCGCCCTGGATCGTGCCCGCGATGCGGCGGGCGATCTCGACGTGCACGTCGCCGGCGGCCCCTCGACCACGAACGCCTACCTGGCAGCCGGGCTCATCGACGAGCTCGCTCTGCAGATCTCGCCGAGCATCATCGGCGGTGGCCTGAGCCCGTTCACGGCGGTCGGGCCGCTTCGGCTCGAGCCGATCTCGGGACGGCAGGCGTCGCTCGTGACGCACGTCCGCTACCGGGTGCTGCGGTCGGAGTGAGCCGGCCCGCTGGCGGCGCGCGCGAGGCGGTCGGCGAGCGCGGCCAGAGCGCTGCGCAGCTCGGGGGCGTCGAGCACGTCTATCTCCGCGTCGAGCATCGTGACCCACAGCGCGAGCTGGTGCGGGTCGTCCGAGCCGACGTGCACGAGGCACGTCGACTCGTCGACCGGCTCCACGAGGATCGACGACGGGATGCGCCGCTGGAGGACGTCGGCGGCGACGTGCGCGCGGAGGGTCGCGCGATAGCGCCAGTGAGCGCGCCCGAGCTGCCGATCGACATACGCGGCAACGCCCCCGTCCGGCTCGCCGCGGGGTGAGAACCGGGGACCGGTGGGGATCACCGGGCGGAGGTGCTCCAGCGGGAACAGGCGCCAGTCGGCCACGGCGGGGACCCACGCGAGCAGGTGCCAGCGGCCCTCGCTGCTCACGAGCCGGTGGGGCTCGACGTCGAAGCGCTCTTGCGGCTCGTCCGGTGCGACGAGGTGGAAGCGCAGGCGCTCGCGCGCACGGATCGCGGTCGCGACGGCGGTGAGCACCTCGGTCGAGACCGGCGACGGCGTGCCGTGGAGCGCGAGGATCGCGCCGTGCAGGGCGTCGACCCGATGCCGCAGCCGCGAGGGCATCACCTGTTCGAGCTTGGTGAGCGACCGCACGGACGTCTCATCGATCCCCGCGACGCCCGACGTGCCGGCCAGACGCAGGCCGACTGCCACCGCGATCGCGTCGTCGTCGTCGAGCAGCAGCGGCGGCATGTCGCCGCCGGATCCGAGCCGGTACCCGCCGATGCGGCCGACCGTCGCCTCGACGGGGTACCCGAGGGCGCGAAGCCGCTCGACGTCCGCGCGCACCGTGCGGGTCGTCACATCGAGTCGTCGGGCGAGCTCGGGCCCCGACAGATCGGGGTGGGCGTGCAGCAGCGCGAGCAGTCGCAGCAGGCGGGCGGAGGTTTCGAGCACGGCTCCAGATTGCCACGAAAGGAGGAACGAACTGCTCCTCCTTCAGTCGTAGCGTGAGGGTATGAACACGACAGCGAACGACATCCGTTCCTTCCGCATCGACATCGACGACGCCGCCGTCGACGATCTGCGTCACCGTCTGCGCCGCACCCGCTGGCCCTCCGCGTCCGTCGGCGACGGGTGGGAGCGCGGGGTGCCGGCGGACTATCTGCGCGGCCTGGCCGACTACTGGGCCGAGGGTTTCGACTGGCGCGGCCAGGAGGAGCGCCTGAACCGGCTCGATCAGTTCGCGACCGACGTCGACGGGCAGGTCGTGCACTTCGTGCACGTCCGTTCGTCGCACGACGACGCCGTGCCCCTGCTGATGATCCACGGCTGGCCGAGCACGCCCTTCGAGTTCGCGGACGTCATCGGCCCGCTCACCGAGCCTGCGAGCGGCGACGACGGACGGCGGACCCCCTTCCATGTGGTCGCACCCTCCCTGCCGGGCTACGGCTTCTCGACGCCCTTGGCGGGCGCCGGGTGGGGCAACCTGTTCCGCGTGGCCCAGGCCTTCGCCGAGCTCATGGAGCGCCTCGGCTACGAGCGGTACCTGGTGCACGGTACCGACGCGGGGGCGGGTGTGGCCGGCCTCCTGGGGATGGTCGCCCCCGACCGCGTGATCGGCGTCCATATGACCGGCACCGCCCCGGCGATGCCGTTCGGCCCTCCGATCGACACCGCCTCGCTCACCGGCGCCGACCGCGAGCGCGCCGAGCGGTTCAACGCGGCCCAGCAGGACGCGTACGGCTACCTGCACCTGCAGTCGACCCGGCCGCAGACGCTGGCCTACGCGCTCGCCGACTCGCCGGTCGCGCAGCTCGCGTGGATCGCGGAGAAGTTCCACGAGTGGACCGACCCCGCGCACGAGCTTCCCGACGAGGCGGTCGATCGCGACGCGCTGCTCACCGCTGTCAGCATCGCATGGTTCACGGGGGCCGGCGGCTCCTCCGCGCACGCCACCTACGAGGGCATGCAGGTCTACCGGCAGATGGCGGCGGCGCAGGGGCAGGGAACGGATGCCGGGTCCGAGGCGCCGTCGGGTCCGCCGACCGGCGTCGCGGTGTTCGCCGCCGACAACACCGTGAGAAGCGTCCTCGACCCGGCGCACGCGATGGTGCACTGGAACGAGTACGACCGGGGTGGTCACTTCCCGGGGATGGAGACACCCGACCTGCTGGTGGCTGACCTCGACGCGTTCGCCCGGCTCGTCGTCGTGGACGGCGAGTGAGGGCGGCCGGTCGCGGGCTACCTTCTTCCCATGACCCCGCACCAGCTCACCCGCGATCAGGCACGCCGCCTCGTGGTGCGCGCCCAGCTGCTCGACGCCGACCGCCCCGGCGACGTGGTGGAGGTCGCCGAGCAGCTGGGCTACATCAAGATCGACCCGACCGCGACCATCGCACCGTGCGAGCACACCGTGCTGTGGTCGCGCATCGGCTGGTCGTACGAGCCGGGGCAGCTCCGCAAGGTCGTCGAGGATGACCGCCTGCTGTTCGAATTCGACGGAACGTTCCGCCCGATGAGCCTGCTGCCGCTCCTGCTGCCCGGCATGCGGCGGTGGCCGCAGCGCGAGAGCAGCCGGCAGTGGCTCGAGGTGAACGCGCGCTTCCGGTCGGATGTGCTGGCGCGTCTGCGCGCCGAGGGGCCGCTGCTGGCGAGCGACATCCCCGACACCGCGCAGGTGAGCCAGGCGCCCGACGGCTGGTCGGGATCGAACCAGGTGCCACACATGCTCGAGTTCCTCCGCAGGCAGGGCGAGGTGGCGATCGTCGGCCGCGAGGGGCGTCACCGCCGCTGGGACCTCGCGGAGCGCGTGTATCCGCAAGACCTGCCGGTGTACGACGAGGACGAGGCGGAGCGCCTGCTGGAGCAGCGCCGGCTTCAGGCGGCGGGAATCGCTCGACCGCACCGCTGGTGGAGCGGCGTGGGCAAGGACACCGGCGAGCCCGCGGTCGTCGAGGGGAGCACGGTGAAGTACCGCGTCGACCCGGAGGCGCTCGCCGCGCTCGACGAGGACGACGGCGGGCGCGTCGCATTCCTCAACCCCTACGACAGCCTGCTGTTCGATCGCAGGCGCCTCGAGGAGCTCTTCGAGTTCACCTACGTGCTCGAGCAGTTCAAGCCCAAACCGCAGCGCCGCTACGGCTTCTTCGCGCACCCGATCCTGATGGGCGACCGGTTCGTCGGGATGCTCGACGCCGAAGTGGACCGCGAGCGCGAAGTGCTCCGGGTCAACGCCGTCCACGAGTTCCTGCCGTTCGACCCGGAGGAGACCGAGATGGTGCGCGCCGAGATCACGGACCTCGCGGAGTGGCTCGGCGTCGCGGTGACCGGCCTGCAATGAGCCCGCCGCCCCGCTCGGCACGCTCGATCGCGTGAATCCTCGAACGCTCGCCGACGGCGCGACTCCAGCGGGGCCACTCCCGCTTCGAATGGACGGTGCGGGACTGGAACGAGCCGGCGATCGGGATCTACCGTGCCATCGGCGCGGTCCCCCTGGAGGAGTGGACGACTCAGCGCCTGACGGGTGCTGCGCTGGCCGCCCTCGCTGCGTTGCTGCCGGGCTGAGGCCGGGCGGCGCCCGATCCGGGGCTCACGGCACGCGGTTCGACACCGTCAGCAGCACCACGGCGTCCTCCAGCGCCTCGAGACTGTGACGCTGGGGCGGCACGGTGAGATGATCGCCGGATGCCCCGTCCCAGGCGTCGTCGCCGGCGACGAGGCGCACCCGCCCGCGCAGCACCTGCAACGTCGCCTCATGGGGGCTCTCGTGCTCACCGAGTTCGTGACCCGCCCGCAGCGCGATCACGGTCTCGCGCAGGGCGTGCTCGTGCCCGCCGCGGATCGTCCGGGCGGCGCGGCCGCTCGAGGCCTCACGCGCCTTCGCCGCCAGCTCATCGATCAGGTCGGCCAGGTCTGTGCTGTCCATGCGCATCGCCTCCATCGCCTCCGCTGCGCCGGAGTCTACCCGCGCCCTCGCAGGTGCCGTGCTCGGACCGCGCACTAATGGGATTCAGCCTCCGCGCAGCGTCTGGCGAGGGGTGCGCCCGTACGCCTCGCGGTAGTGCCTGGCGAACCGCGACGCACTCGAGAAGCCCCATCGATGCGCGATGTCGGCGACGCCCGCTGCGGCGCCCTGCTCCATCTCGGCGTGCGCGCCGGCGAGCCGCTGCCGCCGCAGATAGTCCGTCGGCGTCTGATCGAGAGCCCGGCGGAACGCGTACTGCAGCCCCCGGGTGGAGATTCCGGCCGCCTCGGCGACGTCGTCGACCGTGATGGGCTCGTGCGCGTGCGCCTCGATGAAGGCGATCGCTCGGCGGACGCTGCGCGGAGCCGCCCGCCGCTGGGCCGAGCGCTCGAGCGCATCGCCGAACCCGGGTGAGAACACCGCCAGCGTGGTGTGCAAGGCATGACGACGGAGCTCCGTCTCGATCAGAGGCGAGTTCGGCCCGGGCGTCAGCAGCGACGCGGACAGGTGCCGGAAGACCCGCTCCCAGTGCGCCGCCAGGTCGCGGCCGACCGGTGAGGTCGTCAGCGCAGGCGAGCGCAGCACGAACCGGTCGTCGCCGGTGATCCGGCGGGCATCGGCCTCAGCCATCGTCCGGTCGAAGATGAGTGCGCGCACGTCGGCGTGCCGCTGCCACCGTGCCTTGGTCTGCCCGTCCAGCGCGAGCCACGGCATCCCGGCGTTCAGGTCGCCTCGCGGAGTGCCCACCCAGGCACCGCGCGATTCCACACGGCACGCCATCAGCTGGTCGTCCGGCTCGATCGCGGACTGCACCGAGGCCGAGAGGCCGTAGCTGACGATCGAGAAGCCTGGAGCGGCGGCGGACTTCCACGAGAAGGCGAACGTGCGCGGGTCCACGCGTTGCAGCGCCGCAGAGGGCACGAACTGCCGCCATGTCTCCTCGACATCGCGGACGTCCCGCGACGCGAGCGTGAGAAGCTCGCCCAATCCGCCCCCTCCGGCCGACCGGTCGCAGGGCCGCGATCCGGTCCGGACACTCTAACCCGCGTCTCGTCCCTTCGGCGTGAGCGCCCGCCCGGCCGGAGCGGGCGGCCCGCTCCGTCCCAGCGAGTGGCGCGGCATCCGGGAATCCCGTCACCGTCCGTGCGGTTGGAGGATCATTGCCACCGAAGGGAGCCCGCATGAATGGACTCGAAGTCACCGTCCTGCTCGGGATCACCGTGCTCACCGGTGCGATCCTCGCGCCGCGACTGCGCGTGGCCGTGCCACTGCTGCTCGTCGTGGCCGGGCTCGCGCTCGGCTTCCTCCCCGAGGTGCGCGAGATCGAGCTGCCGCCCGAGACGGTGCTGCTGCTGTTCCTCCCCGTGCTGCTCTTCTGGGAGAGCATGACGACCTCGCTGCGCTCGATCCGGCGCGATTTCCGCGGCATCGTGCTGATGAGCACGCTGCTCGTCGTCGCCAGCGCGTTCGCGGTCGCGGGCATCGCGTCCGCGCTCGGGCTGCCGTGGGAGGCCGCGCTGATCCTCGGCGCCGCGGTGGCACCCACCGATGCGACAGCCGTCGCGGCGCTCGGCCGTCTGCTGCCGCGCCGCAACTTCATGAACCTGAAGGCCGAGAGCCTCACCAACGACGGCACGGCCCTCGTGATCTACGGCGTCGCCGTCGGGATCGCGGTCGGCGGCCAGTACACGCCGCTCGACATCACGGGCCTCGTGCTCACGTCGTACCTGGGCGGCACCGCCGCCGGCCTGGTCGTGGCGGGCATCGCGTATCTGGTGATGCGGCGGCTGCGCAACACCCTGCACCTCAACATCGCGCTGCTGCTGGTGCCGTTCACGGCGTTCCTCCTCGCCGAGCTCATCCACGCCTCGGGGGTGCTGGCGGTCGTGGTGGCGGGACTCATCGTCGCGTACGTCAGCCCGCGCATCAGCACCGCCGCGTCCCGCCGCCAGGCGGCGTGGACCTGGCCCCTGGGCTCGTTCCTGCTGAACGGCTCGCTGTTCGTGCTGATCGGCTTCGAGGTCCAGGCGGTCGCCCACGAGATCCCGGCTCGTGAGATCGGCTGGCTGCTCATGATCACCGTCGCCGCGTGGCTCGTCCTCCTGCTGACGCGCTTCGTCTTCCAGACGACGGCCGTCATGATCATCCGGATGCTCGACCGCCGGCCCTCGCAGCGGTTGCGTCGCACGACGTACCGCGCGCGCATCGTGAGCGCGTTCGCGGGCTTCCGCGGCGCCGTGTCGCTCGCGATCGCACTGTCGGTGCCGCTCACCATGACCTCCGGGGCGCCGATGCCGGGCCGCGACGAGATCATCTTCGTCACCGCCGGGGTCATCCTGCTCACCCTGCTGGTGCAGGGGCCGCTGCTGCCGGCGATCGTGCGGTGGGCGCGGTTCCCCGACGACCAGGCCATGCAGCAGGAGCTCGAGCTCGCCGAGCGGGCGATCACCGGCGCCGCCCTCACCGCGGTGAAGGAGCTGGCGCGCGACCACGGGATCAGCGAGGAGATCCGCGACCGGCTCACGCGCGACTACTACGAGTACCTCGAGCGCAACAACGAACGGGTCCAGGCGCGCCAGCAGGCCGAGGTCGACCGCCGGATCGCGGATCTCGACCAGCTGATCGAGGTGACGGATGCCGCGGCCGAGTCGTCCCCGACCGCCACCGCGGTCTTGGAGAGCCCCGCGCCGCTGCCCTCGCCGCGCGAGCGCGACGAGGAGTACTCGCGGCTGCGCATCGCCGTCCTCGACCGCAAGCGCGAGGTGCTCTACCGTCTGCGCCGGGAGGGCGCTGTCGACGATGCGGTGGTGACGCAGATCCAGGCGCGCCTCGACGTCGAGGAGCTGCGCATCACCGGCGTCGAGGTGCTCGACTGATCGCGGACCCGACGGTCTCGCTCGCCGGACTCAGGCGCGGGTCGACCGCCAGCCCAGCGCGGGCGCCACGTACTTGGCGAACGACTCGACGACGCGGAGGTTGAACTCGACACCGAGCTGGCTCGGGATCGTCAGCATCAGCGTGTCGGCCGAAGCGATGGCGGCGTCCTCCGCGAGCTGCTCGACGAGCTCGTCGGGCTCGGCGGCGTACGTCTTGCCGAACGTCGACCTCATGCCGTCGATGACGCCGATCTGGTCGCCGTCCTGGCGACCGCCGAAGTACATCCGCTCCTCAGCGGTGGTGATCGGGAAGATGGACCGGCTCACCGACACGCGCGGCTCGCCGGGGTGACCGGCCTCGCGCCACGCGGCACGGAAGGCGTCGATCTGCTGCGCCTGCAGCAGGTCGAACGGGGTGCCGTCCGCCTCGGTCAGCAGGGTCGACGACATCAGGTTCACGCCGACGCGGCCGGCCCATTCGGCGCTGTCACGGTTGCCGGCTCCCCACCACACGCGCGAGCGCAGACCGGGGGAGTGCGGCTCGATGCGCTGCAGGCCGGTGGCTCCGGTGCCGAACGGCGAGGAGGCATCCCGCTCCGCAAGACCCTCGCCGTCGATCGCCCGCAGGAACAGGTCGAAGTGCTCGCGCGCGAGGTCGGCTCCGCGGGGATCCTGCGAGCCGGTGTAGCCGAACGCCTCATAGCCGCGCACGACCGTCTCGGGTGAGCCCCGGCTCACGCCGAGCGCCAGTCGCCCGCCCGAGATGAGATCCACGGCGGCGGCCTCCTCGGCGAGGTAGAGCGGGTTCTCGTAGCGCATGTCGATCACGCCGGTGCCCACCTCGATGCGCTCGGTGCGCGCCGCGATCGCCGCGAGGAGCGGCATGGGCGACGACTGCTGCCGCGCGAAGTGGTGCACGCGGAAGTACGCCCCGTCGACGCCGAGCTCGTCCATTCCCTGCGCGAGGTCTATGGCCTGCAGCATCGAGTCCCCGGCCGTGAGCTGACGCCCGCCGCCGAGCGGGCCGTAGTGTCCGAAGGAGAGGGTGCCGAATCGCTGCATGTCGACTGCAACCGTACGCGCGCGGCATCCATTCCGGTGAATGCAGTGCCGGCGTGCAGCGCGTCTGACGTGTCATCCGCGTCATGCGGGAGTCTCGCGCGGCCGCTGAGCGAGCGAGGAACGAGCGAGACGAAACGCCTCGGCGGTGTCGGAAACCTCAACGCGTTTCGTCTGCGGGCGCTGGAGCGCCCTCCGCTCAACGGCCGGTGGCCGGTGTTCTCGCGCGGCCGTTGAGCGAGCAACGGGAAGAGATCAGCGGGTGACGTGGTTGCCTCGAAGCACCGACGAAAGGACGAGCCATGGCGCATCTGCTGGTCTTCGAATTCCCCTCACCCGGGCCGTACGGCGACGAGGCCGTCGCCGCGTTCGGCGACCTCGCGCGCGACATCGCCGGCGAGCAGGGACTCGTGTTCAAGGTGTGGACCGAGGATCCCGGTACCGGCATCGCCGGCGGCGCGTACCTCTTCGAGACGAAGGCGGACGCCGAACGCTATCTCGCGTTCCACACCGAGCGGCTGAACGGCTTCGGCGTCACCGACATCGACGCGCGCAGCTATCCGGTCAACGACGGACTCTCGGCGATCACCGGCATCCCGCCCCGCTGAGCGGCTCTCGCGCGGCCGTCAGCGCGGCTCTGCCGTGCCGGCCAGCGCCGCGGCGAGTTCGGCGCGCGAGCCGATGCCCAGCTTCGTGTAGACCTTGCGGAGGTGGTACTCGACGGTCTTGGGGCTGAGGAACAGCGCGGCGGCGGCCTCTCTCGTGGTGCGGCCCTCGGCGAGGAGCACGCTCACCTGCAGCTCCTGCGGCGTGAGGTCCGACACGGCACTGCCCACGGAGGGGCGCACATGCTCGCCGGTGGCGGTGAGCTCGGCGGCCGCGCGATCGCGCCACAGCGCGGCCCCGAGCTCGGTGAAGTCGTCGAGCGCGGCCCGCAGCTGAGCGCGCGCGTCGATCCTGCGTCCGGCGCGGCGCAGTCGCTCGCCGTAGGCCAGGCGGGTCCGCGCCCTCTCGAAGCGGTCGAGCGTCCGGTCATGCCATTCGAGTGCCGATGAGAACCACTCGTCGCCCCCCTCGTCCGGGCCGACGATCCCCATCGCCCGATCCGCCCGGGCGCGCGCCCACGGCTGCCCCTTCGCGATCGCACGGGCGCGGTAGGCCGTGGCGGCGGCCATCGCCTCCTCGCGGCGACCGATGCGCGTCAGCGCGTCGGCGTGCTCGGGGCCGGGGGCGAGATCGACGTCGTCGAGCCCGAGCCGGCCGAGCAGCGCGATGAGCTCGGCGAAGAGGCCGGCCGCATCGGCGGCACGCCCGAACGAGAGCTCGAGATCCCCCAGGGCATGCCAGACCCACGCCTCGCCGATGTGGATATCGCGCGCCGCGCACTGCTCACGCGCGGCTTCGCCGTGCACGCGGCAGGCCTCCGCGCGTCCGGCGCGCGAGTCGAGCCGAGCGAGCCCCGCCAGCGACATCGCCTGCTCGGTGGTCTGGCCGGTGTCGGCTGCGAGGCGGATCGCCTCGGTGAAGCTCGCCTCCGCGCGCACCCAGGAGGCTGCCGTCGTGGCCTGGTCGACGGCCATATGGAACAGCAGCGCGGGAAGCGCACCGATGCCTGCGCTGCCACGCACCTCCTCGACCAGCGTGCGCAGCCTCACCCCGCTCGTGGCATCGCGCAGATACAGGGGAGCGAGCATCAGCCACGACAGCCGCCGCGGGTCGCGGCTCAGCTCGGGATCGGCCTCGAAGAGCGGGACGGCGGCGCGGATCTCGTCGGCGCCGCCGCGTCCTGCGAGGGTCTTCGCCATCCCCGACGCCATGAGCCCGAGGGCCCGCGCGCGGCTGGTCCGCACGTCCGGCCGCAGACGCGCGATCCTGTCGGCGAGGCCCGAGGCGGTGCGGGCGTCGCCGAGGTAATACGTCGCATGCACCGCATCGGCCAGCGCGACCGTGGCGGCGTCCGCCGACGCGGTGCGGTCCGCTGCGCGCAGGAGGATGTCGAGGGCTTCGCGCAGCGACCCCGTGCGAGCCGCGACCGACGCGCGCAGCTCGACGTCGCGGGTCGCGTCGGGGTCGTCGAGAACCGTGGCCTCCGCGCCGGCGTCCCGCGCCCTGCGATCCAGGAGCCGGACCGCTCGCTCCCCGTCGCCGGACTCCCACGCGGCGTCGGCCGCCTGCAGCAGGCGGGCGGCTCGGGGGCCGCCACCCGGCGTGAGCCGGGCGGCTCGCTCGTAGACGCCCGAGGCGACCGAGTACGCCGCGCGTGACAGCGCCCGGTCGCCCGCCTGGGCGAGGAGGTCCGCGATCCCGGCGTCGGGGTGCGACGTCGCCTCGGAGAGGTGCCACGCCCGGCGATCCGCGTCGCCTTGCGGCGTGGCCAGGGCTGCGGCGTGATGGGCGGCGCGGCGGGCCTGCGCCGAGGCACCGGAGTAGACCGCGGCCCGCAGCAGAGGATGACGGAACTCCACACGTCCGTCGCGCACGGCGACGAGGTCGAGGTCTTCGGCGGTGTCGAGCTGCGTGACGTCCACGCCGTAGGCATCGCACGCGTCGGCGATGAGGCGGTGATCGGCGCCGCACACCGAGGCGACGAGGAGAGCCGCGCGGCAGTCGGCGTCCACCCCTGCCAGGCGGCGGCCGAACGCGTCCGACACGGCGCGCGGCACGCGCAGCGGCAGGTCGGTCTCCAGGGCCTCGACCACGTCGAGCCCCGCGCCGCGCAGCTCGAGCATCGCGAGAGGGTTGCCGTCGGTGGCGCGATGCAGGGCGCGCACGCGATCGTCGGAGACGTTCTCTCCCTCGGCGCCGACCAGAATCGCCCGCGCGGCGGCGAGGTCGACGCCGCCGAGGACGAGCCCCGGCAGGCCCTCCACCAGGGCGTCCCCTTCCGGACTGCGCACGCCGAGCAGCACCACCACGGGGTCGGCCGCGAGCCGCCGCGCCGCGAACACGAGCGCGTTGGACGACGGCGCGTCGGCGAAGTGCAGGTCGTCCACGACGACCGCGACGGGACCGTCCTCGGCGAACCGGCAGACCAGACTCAGCACCGCCGCGCCGATCGTGAACCGGTCGCGGCCTTCGTCACGCGCCGTCGCTCCGGGCAGCGCGAGCGCGGCCGCCACGGCGTCGGCCTGGACCGCCGGGATGCCGCCGAGTGCGCCGAGCGCCGGCCGCAGCAGCTGCAGCAGCGTGCCGAACGGGATCTCCCTCTCCGACTCGAGCCCGGTCGCGCGCAGCACGCGCATGCCCTCCAGCCGCGACACCGCGTCGTCGAGCAGGGCGGTCTTGCCCACACCCGCCTCGCCGCGCACCGCGAGCACGCCGCTCGTCCCCAGACGTGCGGCGGCCCCGAGCCGATCGATCACGTGCTGCTCGGCCTCCCGACCCACCAGCATGGCCCGAGTCTACGACCGCGACCAGGACTAGGGGGGTCCCCGGATGCGCCGTCGACCGGCGAATTCCTAACGTCGAGGCATCCGTCGGCGACCGCCGTGGATCACCTGACTGAAGGAGCCTCCGATGTCCCTTACCGCCCCACCCGCGCAGATCGACACCGACAAGCTGATGAGCTTCGTCTTCCGCGCCGTCGACGAAGTCGGCGCGACCCTCAACGCCGCACTGGTCGTGATGGGCGACAAGCTCGGGTACTACCGGGACCTCGCCGAACACGGTCCGACCACCCCGGCGCAGCTCGCCGAGCGCACGCAGACCGCCGAGCCGTACGCGCGGGAGTGGCTGAACGCCCAGGCGGCTGGAGAGTACGTCACCTACGACCCTGCCACCCGCCGCTACACGCTGCCGGCCGAGCACGCGCTGGCCATGACCGACCCCGACAGCGCCGCCTTCCTGCCCGGCTTCTTCCAGATCGCGCTCGGGACCGTGCACGACACGCAGCACATCGTCGATGCGGCGCGCAGCGGCGCCGGCTACGGCTGGCATCAGCACGGCACCGACGTGCATGTCGGGTGCGAGCGGTTCTTCCGGCCGAGCTACCACGCCCACCTCGTCGACGCGTGGATCCCGGCGCTGGACGGCGTCGCGCAGAAGCTCGCCGAGGGCGCGCTCGTGGCCGACGTGGGCTGCGGACACGGCGCCTCCACGATCCTGCTCGCCCAGGCGTTCCCCGCCTCGACGTTCGTCGGATCGGACTACCACCCCGAGTCGATCGAGACCGCCCGCGCCCGCGCGGCCGAGGCCGGCGTCGAGAACGTCCGCTTCGAGGTCGCGCCGGCCCAGGAGCTCGGCGGACGCGGCTACGACCTGGTCGCGATGTTCGACTGCCTGCACGACATGGGTGACCCGGTCGGCGCGGCGCGGCGCGTCCGCCAGGCGATCGCCGACGACGGCACGTGGATGATCGTCGAGCCGATGGCCGGCGATCACGTCGAAGACAACCTCACTCCCGTCGGCCGCGCGTACTACGGGTTCTCGACGCTGCTGTGCACGCCGTCGTCGCTGTCGCAGGACGTCGGCCTGGCGCTGGGCACCCAGGCCGGACCCGCGCGCATCCGCGACGTGACCGCCGCGGCCGGCTTCACGCGGTTCCGCACGGTGGCCGAGACGCCCCTCAACCGGGTGATCGAGGTGCGGCCCTGACGAAAGCCGGGCGGGAGGAGCACACTGACCCTGGGAGCGCGAGGGAGATGCCGGGATGGGCGACCGCCGTACGTGGGTGAGGGCGCAGCGCCGTCCGCGCAAGGCACTGTTCCTGTCATCGCCGATCGGGCTCGGGCACGCGCGACGCGACGTGGCGATCGCGCAGGAGCTGCGCCGGCTGCACCCCGACCTGCAGATCGAGTGGCTGGCGCAGCACCCGGTCACGCGTGTGCTGGCGGATGCCGGAGAACCTGTGCACCCGGCATCCGCTCTCCTCTCGAACGAGTCCGCGCACATCGAGGACGAAACCGCCGACCACGACCTGCACGCCTTCCACGCCATCCGGCGCATGGACGAGATCCTGGTGAACAACTTCATGGTCTTCAACGACGTCGTCGACGAGACCTACTACGACCTCGTCATCGGCGACGAGGCGTGGGACGTCGACTACTTCCTGCACGAGAACCCCGAGCTGAAGCGGTTCGCGTTCGCATGGCTGACGGACTTCGTCGGCTGGCTGCCGATGCCGGCCGGCGGTGAGGCAGAGGCGGCTCTCACCGCCGACTACAACGCCGAGATGCTCGAGCAGCGCGCGCGCTACCGCCGCCTGCGCGATCGCTCGATCTTCGTCGGAAACCCCGATGACGTCGTCGAGGCGGACTTCGGTCCGGGCCTGCCCGGCATCCGGGAGTGGACCGAGGCGAACTACGACTTCGCGGGCTACGTCACCGGCTTCACTCCGCCGAGCGAGGGCGAGCGCGAGCGCGCGCGCCGGCGTCTCGGCTTCGGGCCCGACGACCTCGTCTGCATCGTCACCGTGGGCGGCTCGGGAGTGGGTGCGGCACTCCTGCGCCGGGTGATGGATGCCGTGCCGCTCGCGCGCCGGATGCTGCCGGCCCTGCGGTTCCTGGTCGTGACGGGACCGCGCATCGATCCGGCCTCGCTGCCGCGGCGGCAGGGCGTACGGGTGCGGGGGTTCGTGCCCGACCTGTACCTCGCGCTGGCCGCGTGCGACGTCGCCGTCGTCCAGGGTGGCCTGACCACGTGCATGGAGCTCGCGGCGGCCCGCCGCCCCTTCCTGTACGTGCCGCTCGAGAACCACTTCGAGCAGAACTTCCACGTGCGCCATCGCCTGGAGCGCTACGGCGCCGGACGCTGCGTGCGCTATGCGGAGATCGGCGACCCCGCCGTCTTGGCGCGGGAGCTGGTCGCCGAGGTGTCCCGCCCGGTGGACTATCGACCGGTCGAGACCGACGGTGCGGCGCGAGCGGCCGCCATGCTGGGGGAGCTGATCTGATGCGGGCCCTGGAGCCGACGTCCGCCGGGGTGGTCGATCGCGACGGCATCGCGGTCCACTACGAGGTCTACGGCGACGGGTCGCCGACCGTGTACCTGCTCATGCCGGATGTCATCGTGCACAGCCAGGCCTGGAAGGCGCAGATCCCGTTCCTGTCGCGGTCGTTCCGCGTCGTCGTGAGCGACCCTCGCGGGAACGGGCTGAGCGGCCGGCCGGACGAGCCGGCCCAGTTCGCCGACCGGCTGCTGCTCGACGACGAGTGGGCGGTGCTCGACGCCGTCGGCGCCGAGGAGGCTGTGCTGGTCGGCGTCTGCACGGGCGCGGGGCACGCCCTGATGATGGCGGCGGAGGCGCCCGAGCGCGTGCGCGGCGTCTGCGCGATCAATCCCGGACTGCTGCTGACAGACCCGTTGCCGCACCGCGTCGCCTTCGACTTCGACGAGCCGCGCGAGACCTACGAGGGCTGGCAGATGCAGAACCGTCACTTCTGGCGCGAGGACTGGCGGGCGTTCTCGGAGTTCTTCTTCGGCGAGATGTTCCCAGAGCCACACTCGACGAAGCAGCGGGAGGACTGCGTCCGGTGGTCGATGGGGGCCGGTCCCGAGACGATGCTGCTCGAGCACGACTCTCCGCCCTATCTCGCCAACGCGGCCGACACGGCCACGGCGGTGTGCGAGGCCGTACGGTGTCCCGTGCTGGTGATCACCGGGTCGCTCGACCGCTGCCAGAACCCGCTGCGCGGCCCGATCGTCGCCGAGCTGACCGGGGGCGAGCTGGTCGTCATCGACGGTGCGGGACATCTGCCGCAGGCGCGCGACCCGGTGAAGGTCAACCTGCTGCTGCGGGACTTCATCTCACGGGTCTGACCCCCTGTCCGTCGTCGCCCGGGCGTGCCTACGATGGCAGCAGCGCACCTCGACCGGTGCCGCGAACGATGGCAGATGGGCCGAGAGGGGGGGCGAGATGGTCCAGGTCCGCGTGGCCGGCGTCGCGCTCGACGCGTCCGGTCAGCACGTGCTGCTGCTCAAGCCCGTCGACCAGATCCCCGGTGACGGCCTGGTGCTGCCGATCTGGATCGGCCAGCTCGAGGCGACGTCGATCCTTGTCGCGGTCGAGAACGCCGAGGTGCCGCGGCCGCTCGCGCACGATCTGATGGCGCTGATGCTCGCCGCCCTCGACGCCGCCGCCACGAGGGTCGAGGTGACCCGCATCGACGACGGCACCTTCTACGCCGAGATCACCCTCTCGACGCCCCTCGGCGATCGCGTGATCGATGCGCGGCCCTCCGACGCCGTCGCGCTCGCCTCGCGCGTCGGCGCGTCGATGTGGGTGGCCGACGAAGTGCTCGCCGACGCCGGCGTGCCCGACGTGCTCACCGAGACGGACGCCAGCGAGCGCCTCGACGAGTTCAAGCGGTTCCTCGACGACGTCGAGCCCGAGGATTTCGAGGCCTGAGGCCGATCCGCGGTCGCGTGTATCTGCGCGGCCATCCGCCGCTCTTTGCTGGGGTGGCCCGCGCCGGATGCGCCGGGCACCGCGACGCCGTCGGCCGTGACCGCCCCCGTCGCACCCCCTCCTGCGAAAGGTGTTCCATGTCTCTCAACGACCTCGCGATCGACGTCCCGCACGCCGCCGCCGGCGCCGCCGCGGCAGAGCTGCGAGCCGCCCTCGGTGCCCGCGTGCACCTGCCCGGCGACCCGGGATTCGACGGCGCCCGCACGCCGTGGAACCTCGCCGTGGCGCAGCATCCGTTCGCCGTCGCCCTGCCCGCGACGGCCCAGGATGTCGTCGATGCGGTCCGCGCCGCGACCCTGGCGGGCCTGCGGATCGCGCCCCAGTCGACCGGCCACGCGGCGGGCGCCCTCGCCGGCACCGATCTCTCGCACACGCTGCTGCTGTCTCTGCGCGAGCTGCGCGGTGTCGAGGTCGACGCGCAGGCGCGCACCGCTCGCGTGCTGGGCGGCTCGCTCTGGAACGACGTGCTCGAATCCGCGGCGCCGCACGGGCTCACCGCGCTGCACGGCAGCGCCGGCGACGTGTCGGTCGTCGGCTACTCGCTGAGCGGCGGCCTGTCGTTCTACGCCCGCGCCCACGGCCTCGCGGTCAACGCCGTGCGGGCCGTCGAGGTCGTCACCGCCGACGGCTCGCTGGTCCGCGCGAGCGCGGACGAGGAACCCGAGCTCTTCTGGGCGCTGCGCGGAGGCTCCGGCGCGTTCGGCGTCGTCGTGGCGATCGAGATCGACCTGCTGCCCGTCGCCGACGTCTTCGCCGGCATGCTGCTGTGGGATGCGTCGCGCGCCGTCGAGGTGTCGCACGCGTGGGCCGAGTGGACGCGATCCGCGCCCGAGTCCGCCACCACGGCGCTGCGCATCCTGCACCTTCCGCCCCTGCCCGAGTTGCCGCCGTTCCTCTCGGGCCGCTCGGTGGTCGTCATCGACGGGGCGATCCAGGAGACGGATGCCGCGGCATCGGCTCTCCTCGAACCGCTGCGCGCGCTCGGCCCCGAGGTCGACACGTTCGGCCGCATGCCCGCGCCCGCGCTGATCGGCGTGCACATGGATCCGCCCGAGCCGACGCCGTCGGCGACGCGGCACGCGATGCTCGGCGAGCTGCCGCCGGCGGCCGTCGACGCGTTCGTCGCCGCCGCACAGATCCCCGGCGTGTTCGGGCAGGAACTGCGCCACCTCGGCGGCGCGGCCGCTCGCCGGCCGGTGGGCGGGGGTGCCGTCGCCGCGGTCGCCGGAGACTACCTGGTGCACTCGCTCGCGATGGTGCCGGTGCCGGAGGCGGCCGACGCGGCCGCCGCGGCCGTGCGCGCCGGCGTCGCGGCCCTCGACGCCTGGCAGATCGACGCGCTCGCGCTGACGTTCATCGATGGGCCGGGCGCCGACCGCGCGACGGCGTTCGGCGAGGCCTCGGCGCGGCTGCGTCAGCTCAAGCTCGCCTACGACCCGGCGAACCTGTTCGCCGCGGCCCGACCGGTCTGACCGCGTGCCGGCGGGAGGGCGGGCGTCAGGGCGCGCCCTCCCGCACGGCCGCCGCGACGTCGGCGGGCGACCCCCGCCACGGCGCGCCGTGGCCGGGCAGCACCCACGACGCCGCCAGCCCTGCAAGGCGCTCGAGCGAGGCGGACGCCTCGGCCGGATCGTCGGTGAACGGTGCCGGCTGCAGCCCCGCGCGACCGGTGAGCACGTGACGCGTCGTGAGGGCATCGCCGGCGAACACCGCATCGGCGACGGGGACGTGCACCGCGATGCTGCCGGGGGAGTGGCCCGGCATCCCGATGATCACGGGTGAGCCCGGCAGGTCGAGCACGTCGCCATCGTGCACCTCGGTGACTTCGGCCACATAGGTGGTGGGCACCGCGCGCTTGCGCAGTGCGTAGACGAAGAAGCCGAACGTCGGACCGAGCTTCATCGGGCCGGTCGCCACCTTCGGCTTCTCGCCGGTCCGCGCGCGCTCGGCGTCGGCTTCGTGCACGAAGACCGGTACGCCGTGGTCGCGACGCAGCCGCTCCGCGAAGCCGAGGTGGTCGCTGTCGCCGTGGGTCAGCACGACACCCTTCACGTCGCCCGGTGTGAGGCCGAGGGACGTGAGCTCGCGCACCAGCTCCTTCCAGTGGCCCGGCAGCCCCGCGTCGACAACGGTCACTCCGTCGTCGGTCACGACGAGGTAGGCGGCGACGATGTCGTTGCCGATGCGGTGGAGGTGCGGTCCGAGCTTCATGGCGGGTCCTTCGTCGCGGGGTTCGGTCGGCTGGGTGCCGATGACCGGGTTGGCATGGCTACGATACGTAGCTATCATGGCTACTGTCAATAGCCATCGAAGGGATGCCTCATGCCGACGCCCGAACGCACCTCCTACGCCGCCATCGTCGCGGCCGGCCGCGATCTGCTCGAGGAGTCCGGAGCGAGCGGGCTGACGATGCAGGCGGTCGCGCAGCGCGTGGGAGTGCGCGCGCCGTCGCTGTACAAGCGCGTGCGCGATCGAGAAGCGCTCGTGGCGGCGGTGGCGGCCGCGACCGTGGAGGACCTGGCCGCTCGGCTGGAGGCATCCGACCGCTCCATCGCGGCGCTCGCGCGGGCCTATCGCGCGTTCGCGCACGAGCGGCCGGAAGGGTTCCGCCTCCTGTTCGCGGGCTCCGTGCCACAGGAGCTGCTGGATCGCACGGGCGCCACGCTCGTGACGGGTGTCGGAGCGATCACCGGCGAGGAGCACGCGCTCGACGGCGCGCGCCTCGTGACGGCCTGGGCCACCGGCTTCCTGCAGATGGAGCTGGCCGGGGCGTTCCGGTTGGGCGGCGACATCGACGCCGCGTTCGAGTACGGACTCGCGGCGGTGGAGCGCGGACTCACCCCCTGACCCTGCGTCTGCGCCGCAGGGAGCGGATGTCGGTGCCCGCGGCGTAGCCTGTTGTCCTCGGCCGGAGGAAGCGGGATGGATCGATGGCCGAGTGGCACCCGATCATGGCCGCCGTCGAAGGGCCCACGGGGGTGTGGCGCATGGTGGCGCCCGACGGAAGCGAGTACGGCCGCATCGAGCTCCGCCGGGTGAGCGACGGCGCGGATCTGCGCTACAAGGCGGTCTGGCGCGGCGACGTCATCGGGTGGGCGGTCACCCTGCGCGACGCCTGCTGGCGCGTCCACATGGCGTACCTGCGTGCCCACGGCCCCGCCGGCGGACCCATCGCCGACTGGGGCGAGGGCCGCCGACCGGCGACGCGGCAGGCGTGACCGCCGATCGGATCAGTCCGCGCCGTGGAATCATCCGTCGGAGCGGTCGTCCGACCCCTGGTCGGCGCCGGGAGAGAGCGTGTCCAGCGCGGCGAGGGCGGCCGCCACCGCTTGGTCGCCGGAGAGATCGCCCGTGATGACCCGCGCGGCAAGCCCGTCGGCGAGGGCGATGACTGCACGCGCGACGATCGACGCCCTCGCGGCCGGCATCGACGCGGCGAGCCGGTCCGTGAGCTCGCGCTCCTGGCCTGCCTTCGCCTCGCAGAGGATGCGCGCCAGCTCGGGATCGGCGACGCACGCCGCGAGGTACGCGTGCCAGATCACGACGCCCTCTCGCTCGCGGTCGGAGCTCGGGATGGCATGCGTCACGAGGTGCCGGACAGAGTCCTGCGTCGGCACCCGCTCGTATCGGTTCGCCGCGCCCGTGACCATCGCCCGCGCGCTCGCCCGGATCAGCAGGTCCTTGCTGCGGAAGTAGTGCTGCACCAGCCCGACCGAGACATCCGCGGCGTCGGCGACCGCGCGGACGGATACGCCGGAGATTCCCCGCTCGAGGATCACGCGCCAGACCCCGAGGATGATCTCGGCCCGCCTGTCCATTCCGTCCTGCCTCCGTCTTTGCTACCGTGATGACAATACGATCGTATTGCAGTTCCTCCCCCAATCCCAAGAGGTGACGAATGAGACTCGGCCGATACCGCTCCGCGGCGGCGCGCGCTCGCTTCGCCGTCGCCTATGACGCGGCGATGGCCGCGCTGCCGGCGGACGCCGAGATCTCGGACGTCGACACGGCGTTCGGCAGCGTGCGCGCCTATACATGGCGAGGCGACGACGGTCGGCCCCCGGTGCTGCTGCTGCCCGGCATGAACGCGGGCGCACCCATGTGGTCCGACAACCTGCCGGGCATCCTCGAGTCGGGGCGCACCGTCATCGCGGTCGACGCCCTCGGCGACATCGGGATGTCGGTGCAGACGGCGCCGATCCGCTCGATGGCCGACCAGGCGCAGTGGCTCTCGGAGGCGATCGACGGGCTCGGTCACCCTCGTGTCCATGCGGCGGGCCACTCCTTCGGAGGGGCGTCCGCGGCGGGTCTCGCTGTCCGCCACCCGGGTCGGCTCGCCTCCCTGACTCTGATCGAACCCGTCTTCACGCTCCGCTGGCCGCCCGCGTCGACGTTCGCGTGGGCGGCGCTCGCGAGCCTTCCGGTGCCCCGGTCGTGGCGCGACCACGCGCTCGCTGCGCTGGGCGGCGTCTCGGTCGCCGAGGTGCGCACGCCGAGCCCGATCGGCTCGCTGATCTCGGTGGGCTCGGAGACCTTCCGAAGCGCCCTTCCCACGCCGCAGCCGCTCTCGCAAGCTCAGCTCGCAGGCCTGAGCCTGCCGATCTATGTCGCGATCGCAGACCATCGATCGCTCGCCGGCGGAGCGAAGGCGGCGGCGCGCGCCCGTGCAGAACTCGCCGGTGCCGAGGTGGAGATCTGGCCGCACACGACCCACTCGCTGCCGATGCAGGAGCCCGTGCGGATCGGCGAGGCGCTCCGGGCGTTCTGGGATCGTGTCGACCACACCTCCCGCCCCGCAGTGGACGACGGCGGCGCCGGCCGCGACCGCGACCGCGACGCGAGCGGATCGACGATCGACAGGAGCGTGAGATGACGCTTCTCACCACCACGATGCTCGTCCTCGGGGCCTTGAGCTTCGCGAACGCGGGGGTGTTCCTCGCCTTCACCACCATGGTCACGCCGGCGCTCGCCGGGTCGCGCGACCCGGGCGCGGCGTCCGACATCATGCGCGACATGAACCTGCGGGCACCGCGCTCGATCTTCATGGTGTCGTTCCTGGGTGCGCCGCTCCTCGCGGTGGTCGGGGCCGTGCTGCTGGTGATGAACGGCGGGGCCGAGGACCTGCTGTGGGCGCTGGGTGCGATCGCGGCGACCCTCGCGGCCTTCGTCGTCAGTGTCGCCGTGAACATCCCATGGAACGAGCGTCTGCTGCGCGAGCGCGGCCCCCGCGGGACGTGGGCGGACTTCTCGCGCGTCTGGGGCCGCGCCAACGTCGCCCGAGCCGTCCTGTCGCTCGCGGCGGGAGCGGCCGCGCTCGCCACTCTCGTGTGAGCGGCTCACCCGCTCAGGAATGCCGTAACCGCTCGATCACCACAGAGGAGAATCATGAGCGTCACCTACACCTTCGATGTCTTCGCCACGCTCGACGGCTTCGGCTCCTACTCCGAGGAGGGCGACTGGGGCGGGTATTGGAGCAAGCAGGGCCCGGAGTTCCTCGAGCGACGCATCGCCCAGTACGAGCAGGAGCAGCGACTGGTGCTCGGCGCGAACACGTTCCGGCAGTTCGTCCAGTACCTCGGATCGGCCTCCGAAGGCCCGAAGGTCGACGATCCGGTGAACACGCGCATGCGATCGATGCCCACAACCGTCGTGTCGAACTCGCTGGCAGACCCGCTGGACTGGATCGACGCGACGCTCGCGCGCGGAGACGCCGCCGATGTCGTGGCCGAACTGAAGGCGACCTCGCCCATTCCCCTGCGTTCGCACGGGAGCCTCTCGATGAACCGCTCACTGATGGCGGCGGGCCTGGTCGATCTCATCCAGCTGACGGTCTTCCCCGTCATCTCGGGAAGAACCGGCACCGACCGCGTCTTCGAAGGTGCGGACGACTTCGACCTCGAACTCGTCGACGAGCGCACGCTGGACGGCGGCACCAAGGAGCTCCTCTACCGTCCTACCCGCCACTGACCGTCACGGCGGAGAGCGGGCGACGGGACCTCCTCTGCCCGCGTCCGCCAGCGGGTCCTACGCTCGTGGTGTGATCACCGACCGTGACATCGCCCGATGGCGGCTTCGTTCGCAGCATCTCGCTGAACCGGTCGGCGCGGCCGAAGACGTGGTGCGATCGCTGCTCGCCGTGCAGGCCGAGAACCCGTCGCAGTCCGCGTGGGCCGTCGCCACGCGCACGCGCGAACCGCAGGCCGGCGAGCTCGCCCGCCTGCTGGAGCACGGACGAGTGGTGCGGACCCACGTCCTGCGTCCCACCTGGCACTACGTCCACCAAGAGGACGTGCTCTGGCTGATCGAACTCACACGCGATCGGGTGCTGCCCACGATCGACCAGCAGCTCGTTCCCCTCGGCGATCGCCTGCCCGCCATCGCCGACACGGTGCTCGAGATCCTCGCCGCGGAGCCGGACCGGACTCGTGCGGAGCTCGCGGAGGCGCTCGCTCAGCGCGGGCACGAGCTGTCCGGCATGCAGCTCATGCTCCTGGCGGCCCACCTCGAGCTGCACGCGCTGATCTGCAGCGGTGCCCCGCGCGACGGCGAGCACACGTACGCGCTCTTCTCGGATCGGGTGATCGCCCCGCGGCGGCTGGACCGGGACGAAGCGCTCGTCGAGCTCGCCCTGCGCTACTTCACCTCGCACGGACCCGCCACGGTGCGCGACCTCGCGTACTGGGCGACGCTGACGCTCACCGACGTGCGCCGGGGGCTGTCGGGAGCCGCCGATCGGCTCGAATCGTTCGACCACGACGGCCGCACGTACTGGCACGCCCCGGGCGCACCTCCGGCGTCCGCATCGCCGGCGGGCCATCTCCTCCAGGTGCTCGACGAGATGTACCGCGGATACCAGGATTCGCGCTGGACGCTCGATGCTGAAGGGCTGCTGGCGCGTGGCCGCGAGACCGCGATGGGCATGGCGCTCGTCGACGGGCAGATGCTCGCCGCGATGAAGCGCACGCTCGACAAGCGGGCGGCCACGTTCCAGATCCGCCCGCTGCGAGGCCTGGATTCCGACGAGACGGCCGCGATCGAAGACGCCGCCGCACGATATGCGCGGTACCTCGCGCTGGAGCCGCGGCTCGTGTGGGTGTGAGCCCGAATCCTCGGGCCGCCCGCCACGGACGCGATCTTGCGAAGCATGAGGGTCAGGTCGTCGGGGTCAACTCGTCGATGAGCGTCTCGACGCGACGGCGGATCTCGTCGCGGATGCGGCGCACGGTGGCGGCGTCCTGGCCCGCGGGGGCGTCGAACTTCCAGACCTTGGGTATGCGGCTCACGCGGGCACCTCCCGTTCCGCATGGACCGACGTCATCGCGCGATCGCACGGTGGCGTCAGGCGCTGGCGAGGGCGACCTCGACGCGAACCTCTTCGGTGCCGTCTGCGTCGGCGCCCGGCACGCACTCGACGACCTGCCCCGTGACGCCGAGTTCGGGTCGGGAGAGGATCTCTCCTGCGACGGGGACGCGGTCCACGTCCTCGCGCAGCAGTTCGCCGCGCTCACGCGCCCAATAGCAGACCTGCATGTCGTCCCCCTTCTCGCCGCGAGCGCATCACGCCGGGCAACCCGACGACACGGTACTGCGCTCCGGTCGGGCCACATCAGGGGTTTGACAAACGGCGAGGCGATACCCGCGACGCGACGAAGGTGCCCGGCCGATGGCCGGGCACCGTCCTGAGGATCAACGGTAGAAGTCGCCGTAGTAGGTGTCGAGGCGGCCACGGTACGCGTCATCGGTGCCCGTGGTCGTCTGGTCCCACTCCGGAGAGTTCTTGATCTGGTCCTTCGTCAGATCGACGTAGACCTTCTCGTCCGCGTCATCGACGCGCTGGACCGTTCCGGCGGGAAGGATCACCTTCCGGCCGAAGATCCACGGGCCGGTGTCGACGACCAGGCGGCTGCCGCCCACGTCGTCGCTGGCTTCATCGATCTTTCCGATGTCGCCGTCGGTGGCGTGCACGTGGTATCCCACGAGGTCGCGCGAACCGGGCCCGCGGCCGACCGACTGGCGGTAGTCCCAGGCGTCCCAAGATGAGGACATGACTCCTCCTTCTTCTTCTTGCGAGGGGATTTCGGGTGTCGACCAGAGCGGTCGATCTGATATCCACGCTAGGCACCGTCGCCGCGGCACGGCACCCCCTGGCGCAATCCGAGCAAGAGGCGTAATGGGTCGGAACGTCGAGGTCCTCACGCGGGCGCCCGCTCGCGATACAGCGCTCATACGAGCCGCAGCGCGGATGCAGAGACGTCAGCTGATCGCGAATGCTGTTCCAGCCTGGCCGCCCGCACCGCCTGCTAACCTGCGCGTATGGCGCGCCCCTACGGAGACCCGGTCGAGATCATCACGGCACCCATCCCGGCGCAGTCGCCCTTCATCCCGGCCGACGCGAAGATCGTGGTCGGGGCGGTCGCGCCGGCATCGCCGGACCCGATTCCGATCGTGCTGCTGCCCGGCTTCGAATACCGCATCATCGAGTGGCGTCACCCTTCCACGCACGAGATCCACTGGCGGCTCGAACGTCGCAAGGCCGGTCGGCCGAGCGACGACTGATCCGAGAGCGGACGCGCGGGAGGGCTGCGGGGGGACTCGCTCACTCAGAAGCGGGACTCACGAGGACCTCGTCCGCGCTCATCCGGCATCGGGTCCTTGCTGCCTCGGGTGAGGCCGTCACCCGCGCGAATCCGGCGTGCGAGGGGGCGCGCCCGAGCGTCTTCAGCTTCGGATGAAGGTCAGCCCGGTCAGCGTGTTCGAGTCCCACGTCGTGCCGTCGGACGGGGCGAGGACGCGCGTGCTGATCGTCCCGTCGGCGACATCGAACTCCGACAGTCGCACCGGGTTGTTCGTGTTGGAATGAATCGCCTGCAGGAGGTAGGCGACGTGGTTGCCGCGGGCCGTGGTGATGACCTTCGACGCCGCGAGGCCGACGTGCCCGCTCGTGACGACCTTCACGTTGCCGTACGGCGCAACCAGGCGGTCGTAGACGTACTGCGGGGATGCATCACCGTACTGCCAACGCGTCGAGGATTGCCCTGCCCCGTCGATGTCGGCTGCGGAGTTGAGGAAGGAGTGCGTCTGAATGATGACGTTGTGGCCCGCGTGCGTGGCGATCACGTTCTCCGCCCAGTTCACGGCGCCCAGGCGCGGCCACAGCTCGAGGTTCAGCACCAGCCACCGGGCACCCTCGGCGGCGAACGTGGAATAAGTGTTGTCGACCTTGCCTGATTCGAACGCACCGGCGACCGCTGAGTAGTCCGCCGCTGACCAGAACTGATTGAACGTCGTGGTCTCGCGCAGGTACTCGTAGGTTCGCAGCGGATCGCGGGCGCTGCCCCCGACTCCGACGGCCCAGGTGTCGTGGTTGCCGATGCTCAGCTGGTACGGGATGCCCGCATCCTCCAGCGGATCCAGCGCGGTCTCGGCCCGCACGTACTGGTCGTGCGTATCGGTGTCCCAGCTGACGACATCACCGGTGTGGATCACGAACCGCAGATCCAGCCCCGCTTGCTGTGCGACCAGCCACTCCGAGCGGTCCCGGAATCGTGTGTTCGATGAGGCGTAGACCTCGTTCTGGGTATCGGGGATGGTGGCGACGGTGAAGCTTCCGTCGCCGTCGCCGTTCGTGGGCGGAGCCGGTGGGGCCGGCTCGGCGAAGCGCGATGGTGCCGACGGGGCGAACCACGAGTATTCGAGAGCGTAGCCGGCGTCGGTGACGCGGGTCGCCTCGGTCTGTCCCACCGCCACGGTGTGCAGAGAGCCCTTCACTGCTCGAGTCATCTGCACCTGGGAGTCGCAGTCGGCGAGCGACCGTGAGGAGACCCAGCCGATGGGGCCGCGACCCTCCCAGCCCGCAGCCACGGCGCTGTTGTACTCGCTCGCCCAGAGGATCCATGCGTGGTCCTGCGCTGCTGGCCGGTAGGCGTCGTAGAGCGGCAGGAGACCGGGAGTCTGTTCGCTGGACGCGGCGAAAGCGTCACCGGTCGGCGCGAAGCCTGCCGCGGTGGCGGCAGCCTCCTGTCCCTCGGTCGTTGTGAAGACGACGACTCCTCGACCGTCCTCCCACCGTTCCACCGTGAGGTCGGTCGTGAAGCATCCGGTCTCCGCCGCGTGCGCCGTGCCGGCGGTGAGAGCCGATCCGCTGACCACGATGCTGACGAGCACGACGGACGCGATCGAGCGCCACCGTTGACGCCGAGTCGCCGCTCGAGTTTTCGCTGAAGACGTCATCGGCCTGCCCTTCGTCGCCCGCGCGCGCCGGGGGAGAAGCAGTCGAGCAACTGATCCGAAGAGCACGGCTGGGCCGGCCTGTACTCGGGCGACAGGCACCTGTCCCAGGTGGGCAACGCTAACCCCACCGGTGCCTCGTCGGACCGGCCGTGAGAGCATTCTCACGAGATCGCTCGGAGAAGAGCCACCAGGTCATCTCGCTCGTGAAGGAGCGTCGACTCTTCGGGGTGGATCCTCTCGAGCTCACGCGACCCGGCGCTCGACTTGCTGTGCGAGACACGAAGGAGGCGAGCATGACCGACACAGTCGAAACGGATGTGCTCGTCGTCGGTGCTGGCCCGACCGGGCTCATGCTCGCGACCTGCCTCGCGGCACTCGGCGTGCGCTGCGTCATCGTCGACGGCAAGTCGGGCCCGACGCGCGAGTCTCGCGCGCTCGTCCTGCAGGCCCGCACGATGGAGGTCTACGACCAGATCGGTCTCGTCGATCGGGTACTTGCCGAGGCGGAGATCGCGAGCGAGATCGTTCCCGGCTTCGAACGCCGGAGGTTTCGGGCGATCAACCTTCAGCGACTCGCGACGGGGACGACGCCCTATCCCCACCTCTACGTGCTCGAGCAGAGCAGGAACGAGCGCCTCTTGGTCGACCACCTCCAGGGGCTCGGCACGCGCGTGTGGTGGTCCCATCGGCTTCAGTCGATGGCGGTGACAGCCGACGGCCGTCTGGAGTGCGTGACCGACGGGGACGAAGTGGGGGTGATCCGCGCCAGATTCTGCGCGGGTGCGGACGGCGCGTCGTCGGCGGTGCGAGAGATGATGGGCATCCCGTTCGAAGGCAAGACGAACGTGCGCACGTTCTATGTCGCCGACGCCACCCACGTAGCAGGCCTGCCCGCAGATGCGATCAACCTGCGTTTCGGAGTGGACGATTTCCTCCTCGCCTTTCCGATGGGCGGGCAGGCCGACCATCGGCTGCTCGGCGTGGTTCGCGGCCCCGCTGAGGGCGTCACCGAGGATTCCGCGCGAAGCACACTCCGTCGTGTCTTCGAAGTGACGTATGGATCGTCGCGGTGGTTCTCGACCTACCGCGTTCATCATCGGGTCGCGGCGCGGTTTCGCGACGGTCCGGTGTTCCTCGCGGGCGATGCGGCCCACGTCCACTCCCCGGTGGGCGCACAGGGAATGAACACGGGTCTCCAAGATGCGCATAACCTCGCCTGCAAGATCGCCGACGTCGTTGCCGGCAGGGCGAGCGATGCCTACCTCGACCGGTACTCCGCTGAGCGCAGGCCGGTCGCGCGCAGGCTCGTCACCACGACAGATGCCATGTTCGCGATGATCACGTCCGATCGCCGGGTCGCGAGAGCGCTCCGACGATTCGTCGTCCGCTTCGCAGCACCCATCGGCGCGTCGCTCGTGCCACGGGTCGTCCGATCGCCGCGCATCTTCGAGTACCTGTCGCAGACACGGATCCACTACTGGATGACCGAGCAGCAGCGCATCGCCGCGCGCGCACGGCGAGGACGGGTGGTCGGCCGTCGCCTCCCATGGAACGGCGACAACTACGAGTCGCTGCGCACGATGACCTGGCAGGTGCACGGATACGGCGCTCTCGATCGCCGTGCGCTTCGCCGCGTCGGCGTCCGTCTCGGGCTGCGTGTGCGCTTCTTTCCCGTCGTGCGAAACCGCAGACTACGCCGCGGAGCGTGCTACCTCGTCAGACCGGACGGCTTCGTCGCGGCTGAATCTCGAGCAGAGCACGCGCATGCAGACTTCGCCGGCCACCTTCGGCAGATCGCGTGCGCATGAAAGCTCGATGCACCGCGTGTCGACGCCCGTCCCTCGCGGGCTTCATTCGAGTCGGTCAGGCCACCCGGTGATCATCGGCGAACCGCGAGCGCGCCGCCGAGCGCGCAGACCCCCGCCATCGTGAACGCCATCGATTGGTATGACCCGACCACCCCGGCGATGAGCGCCGCAAGTCCTGGTGCCAGTGCGGTGAGCGCTGTGACCGGTGCCGCGAGGGCCCCGTTGAGCCTGCCGTACGAGTCCGCACCCCACCGGTCGGCGACGGCCGACGCCTGGACGAGCGTCAGCGCACCCCGGATCGCGCCGGCGACGATCCCGGCGACGAAGATCCCCGCGGCGCCCGCAGCGAATCCGTAGGCGGTCAGCGCGGCCGCACCGAGTGCGCCGACCGATGCAGGCGCGATCCAGGGCGCCCTGATGTGGGGGATCATCAGGTACAGGAGGCGCCCGAGCACCTGGCCTGCGCCGATGAGTCCGAGCACCCATGCCGCGGCCTGCAGGTCCAGCCCTTTCTCAACCGAGAAAGGGACCGCGGACAGGGTCACCGCGTAGAGCGAGAACGACATGAGCGCGAACGAGCCGGTGACGATCCAGAAGCGAGCGGACAGCAGCACTCGCCGCGCCTCGCCGTTGCCGGCTGCCCGCGCGTCTATGTGAGCCCACCGGCTCTCGACGGTGAAGGCGTATGCAGGAAGCGCCGTGACGATCAGGATCGTGGCGAGCACGATGAAAGCCGTCCTCCAGCCGAGTTCGAGCACGAGCCACCCCGTGAGTGGCGCGAAGATGGTCGATGCGAGACCACCTGCGAGCGTCACCAGTGTCAATGGTCCCCGTCGCTCCGATCGGTAGCGATGAGTGATCACGGTGAAGGCCGCCTGGTAGAGCACTGCGGATTGACCTGCGCCGCACACGATCCACGCTGCGACGAAGACCCAGATCGTCGGCGAGGCTGCGGCCGCGAGCAGCGCGACGGTTGCGACGACCGCCCCGATCGACATGATGCGTCTTGGATGCCGGTCCAGCCATCGCCCGACGGGAATCGCGCACACGGCCGAGGTCAGCAATCCCGAGGTGATGGCGATGAAGACAGCACCGGCGTCCCATCCGGTGTCGTCCGCGATCCCCGGCGCGGCGACAAGAACGGCGTAGTACAGGACACCCCACGCGACGATCTGCGCGAACGCGAGAACAGCCAAGCGGGCGCCGCGCGAACGTCTTGTCATCAGTTCCGTGTGACAGCGGGCGCGGGCACTGCCACGGGGAACAGAAACTGGATCGCCGCGTAGCCGAGAGCTGCGCCGACGAGCTGGGCTCCGATGAACGGGAGCACTGACGCGGGAGCGATGCCGGCGAACGTGTCGCTGAACATGCGGCCGATCGTGATGGCGGGGTTCGCAAAACTCGTCGAGGAGGTGAAGAAGTAGGCCGCCCCGATGTAAGCGCCGACGGCCGGTGCAGCAAGGTGCGAGCGGCCGGTTCGCACCAGCGCGAAGATCAGCAGGACGAGTCCGGCGGTCGCCACGACCTCGGAGAGCAGCAGAGGCCAGGCAGAACGGTCGGTGGTGCTCCACGCGATCACGGGGGCGCCGAACATGACGTTGGCGAGGATCGCTCCCGTGATGCATCCGAGCACCTGCGCGGGCACGTAGACCGCGGCGGTCGACCATGTCCGCCGGTGCAGCGTGATGTCGACGAGCGTGACGACGGGATTGAAATGCGATCCCGAGACGGTCGCGAAGACGAGGATCAGGACTGCCAGTCCGAGGGCGGTGGCGAACGCGTTCTCGAAGAGCTGCAGTCCGACGTCGCCGGGGGAGAGGCGTTGCGCCGCAATCCCCGATCCGATCACGACAGCGGTGAGTCCTGTGCTGCCGAGGAACTCTCCGGCGGCAGCGCGAATGGTGTGCGTCACGAGGCGACGAGGAGCTGCGACACGCGGTCGAGGGCGCCGGGCACGAGCTTGAAATAGGCCCACGTGCCGCGCTTGCTGCGGGTGAGGAATCCGGCAGCGGTGAGGATCTTCAGGTGGTGCGAGACCGTCGGCTGACTGAGCCCGACCGGTTCGATCAGATCACAGACGCAGGCTTCGGAATCCTCGGATGCCGCGACGATGGACAGCAGACGCAGGCGAGTCGGATCAGCGAGCGCCTTCATGGTTGCGGCGAGCCGGTCGGCCTCCTCCGCACTCAGCGGCTCGCGCACCAGGGGCGCGCAGCACACACCGGCGGTGATGTCCGTCACGTCGAGCATCGTGGTCATGCATCGAGACTAGTCGATATTGACAGATGTCAATAGGTGGGTTCAGAATCTGGGTATCGAAGTTCGTCGATATCCGTTGGAGGATGCTGTGACCCTTCTCGACCTGACCCCCCGAGTCGCTGACGCCGGCCCGTCTTCGACCCTGCCTGTCGCGATCATCGGGGCGGGCCCGATCGGACTGGCCGCGGCCGCGAACCTTCTCGAGCGCGGCATCGACTTCATCGTGTTCGAATCCGGCGACGAGGTGGCAGCGAACGTGCGGGCCTGGGGCCACACCCGGCTCTTCTCGCCGTGGAAGCATCTGGTGGATCCCGCCTCCCGTCGGCTGCTGGAAGAAACCGGCTGGGAACTGCGCGACCCGGAGCGTGCGCCTACCGGGGCTGAACTGGTCGACGACTACGTCGCGCCGCTGGCCGCTCTGGACGACATCGCCGGGCGCATCCGGACCGGTGTCGAGGTGATCGGCGTCACCCGCGACGGGATGGACCGGACCCGCTCCGCCCGCCGCGCCTCCACCCCTTTCGCGGTGCGGATCCGCACCGCAGGGGGCGACGTCGAGGACTTCTCCGCGCGCGCTGTGATCGACGCGTCCGGCACGTACACGTCTCCGAATTCGCTCTCGTCGAGTGGGCTGGAGCTGTTGGGGATGGCGGACATCGCTGACCGTGTCGCGCCCGCGCTTCCCGATGTGCTCGGCAGGGATCGTGCGGAGTTCGCGGGCCGTCGTGTGACAGTGGTCGGCGCCGGGCACTCCGCCGCCAACACGCTGTTGGCCCTGGTGCGGCTCGCGCGCGAGGAACCGGGCACCACGGTGACCTGGCTGATCCGCAACGGCAAGGCGGTGCGGGTCTCGTCCTCTCCCGACGATGAGCTCACCGGTCGGGCGAACCTCGGCAGCCGGGTCGATGGGGCGGTGGAGCGTGGCGACATCGCCCTCGTCGACGGCTTCGAGATCATCCGCGCCCGCCGAGCGGGCGACGCGGTCGAACTGGTCGGCCACCGCCAGAGAGAGGTCGTCGCCCACGAGACCGACATCGTGGTCAATGCCACCGGGTTCCGGCCGAACCTCGACATCCTCCGCGAGATCCGCCTCGAGCTGGACGAGATCGTCGAAGCACCCAAGCGCCTCGCGCCGCTGATCGACCCGAACGTGCACTCGTGCGGCACCGTCGAGCCGCATGGATTCCGGGAGCTCACCCACCCGGAGCAAGGGTTCTTCATCGTCGGCATGAAGTCCTACGGACGCGCGCCGACATTCCTCCTCGCCACCGGGTACGAGCAGGTGCGCTCGGTGACGGCATGGCTCGCCGGCGACACCGCATCCGCGTCGAACGTCGAGCTGGTGCTTCCCGCGACGGGGGTCTGCTCCACCGACGCGGCCAACGGCGGTGGCTGCTGCTGATGATGACGGAACTGCGCGAGATGATGCCGGCTGATTGGCCGGCAGTCGAGCGGATCTATGCACAAGGCATCGAGGACGGGGAGGCGACCTTCGAGGTGGCCACCCCGACCTGGGCGGCGTTCGATGCCGGGAAGCTGCCCGTGCTGCGGTTCGTCGCCGTCGACGCCGCCGGTGTGCTTGTCGGATGGATCGCCGCGTCGCCGGTGTCTTCCCGTCCGGCGTACCGCGGCGTCGTCGAGCACTCGGTTTACATCGATCGCAGCGCTCGCGGACAAGGCATCGGCCGCCGCCTGCTTGATGTGTTCATCGACGCTGCCGAGGATGCGAGGATCTGGACGATCCAGTCGAGCATCTTCCCTGAGAACGCCGCGAGCCTCAGGCTCCACGAAGCGGCGGGCTTCCGAGTGGTGGGGCGGCGCGAACGCATCGCCCGATCGGGGGCCGGCCCGCACGCCGGCTGCTGGCGCGACACCCTCCTCATCGAGCGCCGCAGCGCCACCGTAGAGCGCGACTGAGCGTGGATGACGCGACCATCCGGCGGTACCTCAGCGAGTCCCGCCTCATCGTGCTCGACATCGTGCACGGCGGCGGTGCTCGCGACGGCGACGATGTCGCGCGGGTGTGGGCTGAGCGCCGGACGGCTCTCACCTCCGCTCATATGCGCCGACTGCCGCGGGTCGCCGGCCAGATTCTCTGGCAGCTGGCGAGCATGCAGTGGATCGAGCGTTCGGACGGAGAGTGGGCGGTGACCGGTCGGGGGCTCCATGCCCGTGATCTGGCGTCCGCGCTCGTGTGACGCCGCCCGGGGTCGTCGATAGACTTTCGTCTATGAATCCAGCGGTGAGTATCACCTCACTGGGGGATCCGACGCGTGTCCGCATAGTCCGACTGATCCGTGATTCGCAGGATGGGCGGGCCCTCGTCGGGGCGCTGGCGAGGTCCTTGGAACTGCGGCAGCCGACGGTCAGTCACCACATGAAGGCGCTGCACGACGACGGCATCGTCGTGCGAGAGCCGGACGGGCGCCGCGTCTGGTACTCGATCGCCCCTGCCCACGCCGATCTTGTCGACTCGATCCTCGGTGGCGCAGAGCGCGTCGACGAGCCTGATCTCGAGCGCATCGCCGACGACCTTTCCGTGCGCTTCCACGGCGTGTTCAGCCGTGAGACCGTCCGTGCGATCGTCCTGGACAGCCACCAGCTCCTGGCCGGTCACTCGCAGTCCCCGATGCTGGCCAGCCGCACGGCGACGTTTGCCGCCTCGCGGCTGGAGGCACTCCAGCGTGACGACGTACCCACCCCGGCCGTACCCACAGTGCTCTTCGTCTGCGTGCAGAACGCCGGTCGCTCTCAGATCGCCGCGGGAATCCTCCGACAGCTCGCCGGTGACCGAGTCGCGGTGCGAACGGCCGGCTCGGAGCCGGTCAGTGATGTGCGCCGGAGCATCGTCTCCGCGCTCAATGAGATCGGCGTTTCGCTGGGTGGCGAGTTCCCGAAGCCGCTCACCGATGAAGCCGTACGCGCGGCCGACGTCGTCGTCACGATGGGCTGCGGCGACGCGTGCCCGGTCTACCCCGGCCGCCGCTATCTGGACTGGGAACTCGAGGACCCGGTCGGCAAGTCACCTGAGCGAGTTCGTGCGATCAGGGACGACATCGAAGGGCGCGTCCGCAGGCTGCTCGATGAGTTGTTCCCCGAAAGTTCACCTGCAGCGACACGATAAATAGATAGATCACGGTCTATGCTTTCTGGTGAGAGAAAGCGAGACCGCCATGAGCGACAAGCCCACCGTCCTGTTCGTCTGCGTCCACAACGCCGGCCGTTCCCAGATGGCGGCCGGGTACCTTCGTGCGCTCGGCGGCGACGATGTCGAGGTGCTCTCCGCGGGGTCCGCGCCCAAGCACGTCATCAACCCGGTCGCGGTCGAGGCGATGGCCGAGGAAGGCATCGACATCGCCGGCAACACTCCCAAGGTGCTGACCGTCGACGCTGTGAAGGAATCGGATGTCGTGATCACGATGGGCTGCGGCGACGCGTGCCCGATCTTCCCCGGCAAGCGCTACGAGGACTGGGAGCTCGATGATCCCGCAGGTCAGGGGATCGAAGCCGTGCGACCGATCCGGGATGAGATCCGTGGTCGCGTAGAGGCGCTGCTGGCGGAGATTCTTCCCACGCGCGGTGCGGCATGATGGCGGCGACCGGGCAGGATGTCCTGATGTCGCCCGGTCCGGTCCTGCATCGCGCGGCGGAACGCCTCGCCATCCGATTCTCGACAGCCCTGCCGAGCTCGATCTCGATGGCGCGCGCCGCGTGCTCGACGATGTTCGGATCCGCGCGGCGCGGCTCTTCGGAGAACGCGCTCCAGACCGAGAGTGGGGCGGGCGGAGCGTGAGCCGACCGACCGATCCGGGCGGCATGCAGGGTGCATGTCGCTTGGCTGCACGAAACCCAGTGGCGGAGGATGGGGGATTCGAACCCCCGAGGGCTTGCACCCAACACGCTTTCCAAGCGTGCGCCATAGGCCACTAGGCGAATCCTCCAGGAGGCCCCGGAGGGCCGTCGACCATCCTACCCTGATCGGCTACCGTGCCCGAACCGGCGCGGTGCCGGCGTAGACGCTGCCGGGGCGGATGACGAGCGAACGCGGGGCCACGAGAGCGAGGATGCGGCGCGGCGTCGGCACCGAGGCGAGCAAAGCGACGCGGACGGCGGCTGCCGCGTCGGCCGCGGCATCCCCCATCCAGTACGACCGGGTGCCCGCACGCGAATAGCTGACGCGTTCGATCGCGGTGAGGACGGTGTTCATCTCGGATGCCGGAACCCCGTGCTCGTCGATGAGCCGGCGTGCGAAGGTGCGCGGGGTCTCGCTCGCGGGCACGGCGATGCCGACATCGATCGCCGCCTCCTGAAGGGCCTGCCACGCAGCCGCAGCGTCGCCGCGGCGTGCCGCCTGGTCCTGCTGCCGCCGGCGCAGCTCGCGGATCAGGAAGGGGAGCGAGAGCAGCACGAGCACGGCCGCGACCGCTCCGAAGATGGGCATCGGGTCGAGGGTGGTGCGCGTCGACGACCCGGCTGCTCCGCTGCGCTGCTCCTCGAGGTCGATCTGCGCGGCGTCGCCGGCGGCGGTCGGCGTCGTCGTGGCCTGCGGCGACGGCGCATCGGGATCGGTGGACTGACCGGGTGTCGTCGCCGCGGGGGAGAAGGTGGTCGGCACGCCGAGCCCGGATGTGGGTTCGAAGGGGATCCAGCCGATGCCCTCGAAGAACACCTCCGGCCACGCGTGCAGCTGCGAGCTCGACACGGCGAACACCGGCTGCCCGTCGACGCTCTCCGAGGTGGGGGTGCCCGGAAGGTAGCCCACGACGATGCGCGACGGCATGTTGAGCGTGCGTGCCATCAGCGCGAAGGCGGAGGCGAAATGAACGCAGTAGCCTTCACGCACCTCGAGGAAGCGGGCCACCGCGTCAGCGCCGCTGCCGTCGAAGCCCTCCTCGACGGGCGCCTCGAGCGAGTAGCGGAAGTCGGTGCCCCGGAACCAGCGCTGCAGCGCCGTCAGGCGGTCGTAGTCGTTGGTCGCTTCGGCGGTGACCTGCGCGGCGAGCTCGGCGATGGCCGGTGACACGTCGGTGGGCAGCTCCGTCGTCTCGTCGCGCACCTGCGCGCCGACGGACGCGGCGGCTCGCACCTGCTCGAGTGTCGGGCGCGGGGGCGTGTACACCACCTCGTAGGACTGGCCCTGCGTCGAGCCGCTCGTGGTGGCGACGGTGTGGTTGTAGGGGACGGCTCCCCAGAGCCCGCCGGCGAGCCCGCTGATGCCGACCGCGGGGTAGGGCACCGGCGCCCACGGCGAGTCGAGGTTCACGACGTCGACCCTCGCGGTGTAGTCCCCGAGCCGGACGTCGTCGCCCGAGGCGAGCTCGCCGAAGGCGCGCTCGCTGTCGAGCGACACCGTCTGCGAGCGGTCCGGCTCCCACACCCCGCCCTCGAACCGTGAAAGCGTGGTGGCCCGCAGATACGGCACGGTGGGTGCGTCGGTGCGCACGCGCAGCACCGTCGTCTCCTGCGGGCGTCTCAGGTCGTCGCCCAGCTGCAGGGTCGCGTCGATGCCGGGCCCCGGGCCCATGCCGCTGCCCGCGCGGGCACCGGGCTGCGGCAGCACCGGCGTCGCGACGACCGCCACGACGATGGCGATGGCGCCGATCCCCAGCGCGGTCGCGGGCACACCCGCGGTGCGCTCGGCCTCGCGCTCCAGCGGCTTCTCGCGCGACCGGGTCTCGGATCTGATGAGGAAGAGGACCGTCACGGCGAGGAAGACGAACCCGATGACGTCCACGTCGCTGGGAGCCGCGATCGCGGGGATGAGCGACACCGCGATGATCCCGACCGACGCGAGCAGCGGCATCCGCGCGGTCACCACGACGTGATCGACGACGATCGCCAGCAGTCCCATCGCCCCCACCACGACGAACGCCAGTGCGAGCGTGGTCTCGAGCGGGGCGGCGCCGACCGCGATCTCCTCCATGGCCGACTCGACCAGCACCGGGACGGCACGGAAGGTGTCGAGCGTGGGGATCACCCACAGGAGCGCCGTGCTGTTGAGGAAGACGAGCGTCATGAAGACGACCCAGACGGCGGCCTCGATGAGAGTGACGGCGACGGCCGGCAGCCGGTAGCGGCGCGCGGTGTAGCCCGCCGCGAGCACCAGCGCGGCCAGCGCGAGGGCACCGACGAGCCACCAGCCGGGATCGACCACGCGCACCACCGGGAGGAGGGCCGCGACGAGCGCCGCCAGGATCGAGAAGGCGAGCAGGCGCTCGCCGCCGCGGGCCCGCGGGGACCGCACCCGGTCAGCCGACGACATGATGCACCCCCCGGCCGATCGCGTTCGCCCACGGGAGGGCCAGGTCGCGGTCGGCCTGGATCGCCGCCACGTGCCATCCGTGGTCGGCGGCGATGTCGAGCGAATCGCCGACCGGACTGGTGCTGAGCAGCACGGGCAGAGTGCTGTGGTGGGCGATCGACCCCAGGGCCACCGCATCGGCGGGGTCGAGGCGGCCGACGACCAGCACGACGGGCCCTGTGGAGATCCCGGCGAACTGGCGGCCGAGCCGCGGCAGTGCGTCATCGCGCTGCGCCGTCACCGTCGCGAACCGCACGAGCATCGCGTCGACCTCGGTCATGTCGCCGCCGTCGATGCGCTCGACGAGCACGTTGCCCTCCGAATCGAGGACCTCGACGGCATAGCCGTCGTGCACCAGGCGCGCGACCGCCGACACGCACGCCGAGACGCCCGCCTCGAAACCCGGGTCGACCCCGGGTGCGCGCAGCGCCTCGGGTGACCAGCGCAGCGCCGCGCGATCGAGGACCACGGTCGCCTCGGGCGTGGACTCCTGCTCCTCCTGACGCACCATGAGCTCGTCGCGGTGCGCCGTCGCCCGCCAGTGGATGCGGCGCATCGAGTCGCCTGGCGCGTACGGCCGCGCGACCAGGTTATCGGCCCCCTGACCGAGCTGGTCGGTGGTGGTGTGGAGCAGTCCGCCGGTGGCGCCGGCATAGTCGATCAGCGGCGCCAGGTCGATGACCGCGGGGGCCACGGTGACGGGCGTGCGGTGATGGAAGACGACGGTGCGCCGCGCGAGACCGAACGGATCGGAGGAGCGCACGGTGAGCGGGCCGATCGGATGGACCCCGCGCCGGGCGCCGGTGACGGTGTACACCAGGTCGATGCTGCGGACGCCGCCGCGCTCACCGGCCCGGAGGCCCGAGCCCAGCGCCGGGAAGGCGCCCTCGGCCGTGCCGCGGAGACCTTTGGGAAGCGTGTCGTGCCACGTGCCCGGGGCGGTCGGCAGGGCCGTGCGCACCTCGACGCGCACCGACACCCGGGACTCGCCGCCCACCGAGGCCACGTCGGGCACCAGAGAGCGTGTGACGGTCTCGGTACGGCGGCCGAGGTAGAGCGAGGCGACGCTCGCGGCGACGACCGCGATCAGCAGGATGCCGAAGTACATCAGCTCGACGAGCCCCGCTTCACCCGCCACGATGAAGCAGGCGACCGCGAGGACCACCGCCCCGGTTCCCCGGACGGTCAGCGGCCACACGCGTCTCATGCTCGGCTCACTGACGAGAGGCGATCGGCACGCGCACGCTCGCGGCGATGCGGTCCAGGATCGTGGCGATCGCCTCGGAGGCGTTGGCCGCCCTTGCTCCACCCGCGGCGCGGGTGGGGATGAGCCGGTGTGCGAACACCGGCGCGAGGAGCGCGGTCACGTCGTCCGGGATGACGAACGACCGACCGTCGAGCGCGGCCCACACCTTGGCGGCGCGGGCGAGCTGGAGCGTCGCACGAGGACTCGCGCCGAGGCGCAGGTCGCTGTGGGTGCGGGTGGCCTGAGCGAGCGCGACGGCGTAGTCCTCGATGGCCGGCGCGACGTGGACCGCGCGGGCCCACGCGACGAGCCCGGCCACCTCGTCGGCCGAGACGACCGGTGCGAGCTGGTCGAGCGGATTCACGGTGTCGCGCTGCCGCAGCATGAGCGCCTCCGACCGCGCGTCGGGGTAGCCCATCGAGATCCGCATCATGAAACGGTCGCGCTGCGCCTCGGGCAAGGCGTAGGTGCCCTCCATCTCGAGCGGGTTCTGGGTCGCGACGACGAGGAAGGGGTCGGGCACGTAGTGCGTCCGCCCGTCGACCGTCACCTGGCGCTCCTCCATGGCCTCCAGGAGAGCCGACTGCGTCTTGGGGGAGGAGCGGTTGATCTCATCCGCGATGACGATGTTCGCGAAGATCGCTCCGGGCTTGAATTCGAACTCGCGCTCGACGGGGTTGAAGACGCTCACGCCCGTCACGTCGCCGGGCAGCAGGTCGGGCGTGAACTGGATGCGCCGCACCGTCGCGTCGACGGAGGTCGCCAGGGCACGGGCCAGCATGGTCTTGCCCACGCCGGGAACGTCCTCGATGAGCAGGTGCCCCTCGGCCAGGAGGCACACCAGCGCGCTGCGCACCGCGTCGGGCTTGCCGTCGATGACGCTGCCGACCGCGTCGAGGATCGCGTCGGTGACACGCGCGAAACCGTCCGCCGTCAGAGCTTCGCGCCCACCCGCATCGCGGGGTGCGGCATCCGTCATCGCGGTATCGGCCATCGCGAACTCCTGTTCCGCCGTCCGGCGAGCGGTTCTCGGGTGAGGCGCGGGCTCCCTCGCCCACGCGACCGATCCTAATCGCGCTGATAACGGAACGGTATCGCTCGCGCTGGGAGAAGCCTGGGTGGCCGTGCGCCTGGGTCCGCTGGTCGTGTGACACGGGGCCACCCCGCGACGGGTTAGACTTGACCCAGCTCTCCGCGAGGCGGCATCCAGGCCAACTCCCCCAGGACGGAAACGTAGCAAGGGTAACCAGGCTCTGCCGGGTTCGCGGAGAGTCTTACTTTTCCCGGGCGCTTCGACGAGCTCAGCGGCCGGAACCCGCTCAGCGACCGGCGGACTCCTCAGCGGCGAGACGCCTCAGCGGTGAGACGTCTCGGCGGCCGGACATCGCGGCGGCCGGAACTCGCTCAGCGACCGGCGGCGAAGGGGCCGTCGAGCACCGCCCACTGCAGCAGCATGACCGTCTTCGCGTCCTGGATGCGCCCGTCCCGCACCATCGCGAGCGCCTCGTCGATGTCGAGTTCGAGCAGCTCGATGTGCTCGCCCTCCTCGGCGAGGCCGCCGCGATCGCCGGAGCGGGAGGCGCCGTCGTACGGCGCCGCGTAGAAGTGCAGCCGTTCGGTGACCGAACCCGGGCTCATGTAGACGTCCCACACGTGCTGCAGCTCGCCGATCTCGACTCCCGTCTCCTCCGCCGCCTCACGGCGGATCGCCGTGGCCGGATCGTCCTCGTCGAGGAGCCCTGCGGCGGTCTCGATGAGCATTCCGTCGGGGTGGTCGTTGACATAGACGGGGTAGCGGAACTGCCGCGTCAGCAGCACGGTGCGGCGAGCGGCGTCGTAGAGCAGCACGGTGGCACCGTTGCCGCGGTCGTACGTCTCGCGCTGCTGGGTCTCCCAGCGCCCCGAGGGCGTGCGGTACTCCAGCGTGGTGCGCCGCAGCACGTGCCAGGCCGATGCCAGCAGCTCGACATCCGTGATCTTCACATCGGGGTTGCGGTCGAGGTCTCGGCCTGTCCGGTCGAGGCCGGTGCGTCCGCGATGGTCGGGGATGTCGGTTCCAGGGCGAGGCTCGTGCATGCCGTCGAGGGTATCCGCCGGAGGGCGTCGCCCCCGCCTCGGGCCGGCGTCCTGCTTTTGATCCGGTGGCACGCCTGGCCGCGGCATCCGGCTCGCCCATAGGCTGGACGGGTGGCGCAGAGCATCTACATCACGTCGGCGGAAGGTCACTCGGGCAAGTCCACGGTCGCGCTGGGCGTGCTGGACGCGTTGAGTCATGCGACGCCGCGGGTCGGCGTGTTCCGCGCCATCGCACGGTCGACCGTCGAGCGCGACTACGTCCTCGAGATGCTGCTCGATCACGACGGCGTCGACCTGCCGTACGACGACTGCATCGGCGTCACGTACGACGACGTGCGACGGGATCCGGATGCCGCGCTCGCGACGATCGTCGAGCGCTACAAGGCGGTAGAAGCCCAGTGCGATGCGGTCGTCATCGTCGGCAGCGACTACACCGACGTCGGGAGCCCGGCAGAGCTGGCGTACAACGCGCGCATCGCCGCGAACCTCGGCGCCCCGGTGCTGCTGGTGCTCGGCGGCCGATCGGCGCAGAACCAGACGCAGCCCGAGCAGCTCGGTTCGTCGCTCGCCCGCACGCCGGCCGAGATGGGCCAGATCGCCGATCTCGCGCTCGCCGAGCTCGAGCACGGGCGCGCGCAGCTCTTCGCGGTCGTCGCCAACCGTGCCGATCCGGTGCGCACCGACGAGACCCTCCAGGCGCTGCGCCGCTCGATCGACGCGCACCTCGGCGGTGCGCCGCGCACGCCCGTCCCGGCCGCCGGGCCGAAGGCCTCGGTTCCGGTCTGGGCGATTCCCGAGGACCGCTACCTCGTCGCCCCCTCGATCCGCGGCATCATGCGCTCGGTCGACGGCGAGCTGATCGCCGGAGACCCCGACCGGCTCACGCGCGAGGCGCTGGCCGTCGTGGTGGCGGGCATGTCGATGGTGAACGTGCTGCCGCGCCTGCTCGAGGGCGCCGTCGTCATCATTCCCGCCGATCGTTCGGAAGTCCTGCTGGCGACCCTGCTCGCCAATGCCTCGGGCACATTCCCGTCGATCTCGGGCATCGTCCTCAACGGCGGCTTCGAGCTGCCCGAGCCCGTCACCCGCCTCATCGACGGCCTCGGATCGAGCGTGCCGGTCATCACGACCGACCTCGGCACCTACGAGACGGCCGTGCGCATCATGGGCACCCGCGGCCGGCTGGCCGCCGACTCGCAGCGCCGCTACGACACGGCGCTGTCGCTCTTCGAGCAGAGCGTCGACACCGACGAGCTCCTCGTCGCGTTCGGGCTCGCGCGGGCGACGGTGGTGACCCCCCTCATGTTCGAGTTCCAGCTCATCGAGCGGGCGCGCGCGCAGCGGAAGAAGATCGTGCTGCCGGAGGGCGACGACGACCGGGTGCTGCGGGCGGCCGCGACGGTGCTCAAGCGCGGCATCGCGGACCTCGTGATCCTGGGCGAGCCGTTCGAAGTGCGCTCGCGCGCCGTCGAACTCGGCATCGACCTGCAGAGCGCCGAGGTGCTGTCGCCTCTGGACGCCGTCCATGTGCACAAGTTCGCCGAGGAGTACGCGCGCCTGCGCGCCCATAAGGGCGTGACGGTGGCGCAGGCGGCCGACACCGTCACCGACGTGTCGTACTTCGGCACGATGATGGTGCACCTCGGACTCGCCGACGGCATGGTGTCGGGCGCCGCGCACACGACGGCTCACACGATCCGCCCGGCGTTCGAGATCATCAAGACCCGCCCGGGCGTCTCGGTCGTCTCGAGCGTGTTCCTCATGGCGCTCGCGGACCGCGTGCTTGTCTACGGCGACTGCGCCGTGATCCCCGACCCCACGAGCGAGCAGCTCGCCGACATCGCGATCTCGTCCGCGGCGACGGCCTCTCAGTTCGGCATCCATCCCCGCGTGGCGATGCTGTCGTACTCGACGGGGGAGTCGGGGTCGGGTGCCGACGTCGAGAAGGTGAGGGATGCCACGGCCCTCGTCCGCTCGCGGGCGCCGGAGCTGCTCGTGGAAGGGCCGATCCAGTACGACGCCGCGGCCGACGCCGCCGTGGCGGCGGCGAAGATGCCGGGATCCGAGGTCGCGGGACGCGCGACGGTGTTCGTCTTCCCCGACCTCAACACGGGCAACAACACCTATAAGGCGGTGCAGCGGTCGGCCGGTGCGGTCGCGATCGGGCCCGTGCTGCAGGGGCTCAACAAGCCCATCAACGACCTCTCCCGCGGCGCGCTGGTCGACGACATCGTCAACACGATCGCCATCACCGCGATCCAGGCGCAGGGGGAGTGATGCGCTCTTCGGTCGTTGAGCGAGCGGAGCGAGACGAAACGCTCTCGCGCGTTCGCCACGTTTCGTCTCGCTCGTTCCTCGCTCGCTCAACGACCCGCATCAAGGAGACAACGCGATGACACCGGTCCTCGTCATCAACAGCGGGTCGTCGTCGTTCAAGTACCAGCTGATCGACATGAGCACCGAGCGCACGCTCGCCTCGGGTCTCGTGGAGCGCATCGGCGCCGAATCCGGCGTCGCGCGCCACACGGTCTACGCGACCGCTTCGGCAAGCTCAGCGAGCGGGGAAGTCGCCGGCACACCGACGTTCCTGGACGCGACGCGCACGCGCGAGCTGCCGATCCCCGATCACACCGCGGGGTTCGCGGTCATGCTCGAGGCGTTCGCGTCGGACGGCCCGTCGCTCGCCGACACGCCCCCCATCGCGGTCGGCCACCGGGTGGTGCACGGCGGCGCCCGGTTCTTCGAGCCGACGCTCATCACACCGCTGGTGGAGATCAACATCGACGAGCTGTCGGTGCTCGCGCCGCTCCACAACCCGGCGAACCTCGCCGGCATCGTCGCCGCGCGAGAGGCGTTCCCCGACGTGCCGCACGTCGCGGTGTTCGACACGGCGTTCCACCAGACGCTGGAGCCGGCGGCCTACACGTACGCCATCGACGCCGAGGTCGCGGCATCCCACCGCATTCGCCGGTACGGCTTCCACGGCACGTCGCACAAGTTCGTCAGCGAGGCCGCCGCGGCGTTCGTCGGGCGGCCGCTCGGCGAGCTGAAGCAGATCGTCTTCCATCTGGGCAACGGAGCGTCGGTCACCGCGATCGACGGCGGCCGCTCGATCGACACCTCGATGGGCTTCACCCCGCTCGAGGGCCTCGTGATGGGCACGCGCTCGGGCGACATCGATCCGGCCGTGCTGTTCCAGCTGGCCCGCCGCGCGGGCATGTCGATCGACGACCTCGACGATCTGCTCAACAAGCGCAGCGGCCTGCTGGGCCTGGCGGGCTCCAACGACCTGCGCGACATCCGGGCGGGCATCGAGGCGGGCGACCCCAGAGCGCTCCTCGCGTTCCAGGTGTACGTGCACCGGCTTCGCGGGTACGCCGGCGCCTATCTCGCCCAGCTCGGCGGCGCCGACGTCATCTCCTTCACGGCCGGTGTCGGCGAGAACGCGCCGCACGTGCGCGCGGGAGCGCTCGAGACCCTCGGCTTCGCCGGGGTCGAGATCGACCCCGAGCGCAACGAGAGCCCGCAGCGCGGCATCCGTGTGATCTCGACGGATGCCTCGACCGTGACCGTCCTCGTCGTCCCGACCGACGAGGAGCTCGAGATCGCCCGGCAGACCCTGAGCGTTGCCGCGACGTAACCGTCAAGGGTGTGAACCCGACACGCGCCCGCATTACGCTTGCTGGACGGCGCGAAGGAGTGCCGATGCACCCGCACCCGCACCCGGAGGTTCTGTGGCACACGACGCCCTGCCCGATCTGACCGCTTATGACGCCGTGCTGTTCGATCTGGACGGCGTCTTGACGCCCACCGCCGAAGTGCACATGCACGCGTGGCAGTCCATGTTCGAAGAGCTCTTCGCCGCGTGGGACATCACCCCGCCGTACACCGAGCGCGACTACTTCGACCACCTGGACGGCAAGAAGCGCTACGACGGCGTCGCCGCCCTGCTGAGGTCCCGCGACGTCGAGGTGCCGTGGGGCGATCCCTCCGATCCGCCGACGGCCGACACCGTGTGCGGCATCGGCAACCGCAAGAACGCCGTGTTCGAGCGCGTGCTGCGCGCGGAGGGGATCGCGCCGTACCCGGGCTCCCTGCGCCTGCTCGATCTGCTCGCGGCGGCCGGCACCCCCGTCGCCGTCGTGTCGAGCTCCAAGAACGCGGAAGAGGTGCTCGCGGCAGCCGGCATCCGTGACCGCTTCGCCGTCGTGATGGACGGCGTCATCGCAGAGCGCGACCACCTCGCCTCCAAGCCCGCCCCCGACGTCTTCGTCGAGGCGGCGCGGATGCTGCAGGTCGAGCCGGCGCGCAGCGTCGCCGTCGAGGACGCCATCAGCGGCGTCCAGTCGGCTGCCGCCGGGGGCTTCGCGCTCGTGGTGGGGGTCGACCGCGGTGCCGGCGAGGAGGACCTCGTCGAAGCCGGCGCGCACGTGGTGGTCCAGGACCTGGAGGAGTTCGCACGATGATGGATCGCGACCGGTTCCCCGTCGACCCGTGGCGACTGGTGGAGAAGACGTTCGACCTCGACGACGCGGGCGTCACCGAGACGCTGTTCGCCGTCGGCAACGGCTACCTCGGCCTGCGCGGAAACCAGCCCGAGGGGCGGTTCGCACACGAGCACGGCACCTTCATCAACGGGTTCCACGAGACGTTCCCGATCCGGCACGCCGAGCAGGCCTACGGCTTCGCCGAGGTGGGGCAGGCGATCATCAACGCCCCCGACGCGAAGGTCATGCGGGTCTACGTCGACGACGAGCCGCTGTCGCTGGATGTCGCCGACGTGCGGGAGTACGAGCGTGTGCTCGACATGCGCGACGGTGCGATGCGCCGGCACACGGTGTGGGTGACGCCGTCGGGCAAGGAGGTGCGGATCGAGATCGAACGGCTGGTGTCGTTCGAGGAGAAGCACCTGGCCGTGATGAGCGTCGCGGTCACCGTGCTCAACGCCGACGCGCCGGTCACGATCAGCTCGCAGATCATCAACCGGCAGGACGGCGAGGACGTCTACGGCGGCACCCCGACCGCGCCCAAGCGCGCGGGCTTCGATCCGCGCAAGACGGAGAAGTTCCAGGAGCGCGTGCTGCAGCCGCAGGAGTACTGGCAGGACAAGCTGCGCTCGGCGCTGTCGTACCGGGTGACCGACTCGGGGATGACCATCGCGGTCGTCGCCGACCACCTGGTCGAGACCGAGAACGACTACACCACCCGCACCCTCATTGAGCCCGACATCGCCAAGAACGTCTTCCGCGTGCAGGCGAAGGCGGGCGTGCCTGTCCACGTCACGAAGCTCGTGAGCTACCACACCTCTCGCGGCGTGCCGGCGCGCGAGCTCGTCGACCGGTGCCGCCGCACGCTGGACCGTGCCCTCGACGAGGGCGTGGCGGCCGTGCGGGCTCAGCAGCGCGCGTGGCTCGACGCGTTCTGGGAGCGGTCGGATGTGCGCATCGAAGGCCACGACGACCTGCAGCAGGCGACCCGCTGGTGCCTGTTCCAGCTCGCGCAGGCCTCTGCCCGCGCCGACGGGCAGGGTGTGCCGGCGAAGGGCATGACCGGGTCGGGCTACTCGGGCCACTACTTCTGGGACACCGAGATCTACGTGCTGCCCTTCCTCGCGTACACGACGCCGCTCTGGGCCCGCAACGCGCTGCGGATGCGATACCTGATGCTTCCGGCCGCGCGCCGTCGCGCCTTCCAGCTCAACGAGGCGGGCGCGCTCTTCCCGTGGCGGACGATCAACGGCGAGGAGGCCTCGGCCTACTACGCCGCCGGCACGGCGCAGTACCACATCAACGCCGACGTCAGCTATGCGCTCGCCAAGTACGTGCGTGCGACCGGCGACGACGAGTTCCTCTACCGCGAGGGCGTCGACATCGCCGTCGAGACGGCTCGACTGTGGGCGACGCTCGGCTTCTGGCGCTCGAGCGACGGGGTGCTCGACGGCGAGGGCGACACGTTCCACATCCACGGCGTGACCGGACCCGACGAGTACACGACGGTCGTGAACGACAACCTGTTCACGAACGTCATGGCGCGCTTCAACCTGCGCTTCGCAGCCCGGACCATCCGAGAGATGGCCGAGGTCGACGGCGAGGTGTACCGCCAGATGGTCGACCGGCTCGCGCTCGAGCCCGGGGAGCCCGAGGCGTGGGAGCATGCCGCGGAGGCGATGCACATCCCGTTCAGCCCGACCCTCGGCATCCATCCGCAGGATCACGTGTTCCTGGAGCGCGAGATCTGGGATCTCGAGAACACGCCGCCCGACAAGCGGCCGCTGCTGCTGCACTTCCACCCGCTCGTGATCTACCGCTACCAGGTGCTGAAGCAGGCCGACGTCGTGCTCGCGCTGTACCTGCAGGGCAACCACTTCTCCGACGAGGACAAGCTCGCCGACTTCGAGTACTACGACCCGCTCACCACCGGCGACTCGACGCTCTCGGCGGTGGTGCAGGCGATCCTCGCCGCCGAGGTCGGCTATCAGGACCTCGCGCTCGAGTACTTCCGGCAGTCGATCTTCGTCGACCTCGGCGACCTGCACCACAACGCCGCGGACGGGGTGCACGTCGCCTCCGCCGGCGGCGTGTGGACGGCTCTCGTGGCGGGCTTCGGCGGCATGCGCGACCACTTCGGCGAGCTGTCGTTCGACCCGCGGCTGCCCGCGGCCTGGCCGTCGCTCGAGTTCGTGCTGCACTGGCACGGCACACGTCTCGTCGTCACCGTGACCCGCGAAGAGCTCCGCGTGCGCGCGACCGAGGGCGACCCCGTCGGCTTCAGCGTGCGGGGAGTCGGCTACGTGGTCGGCGCGGGCGAAGAGGTCGTCGCGCCGCTCGACGGACAGGGGCCGGTGATCGCCGGGCGCCCGACCCTCCGCGAGCTCGGCGACGCCCGCCGCGAGGACGGGTCGCTGCTGTCGGCCTCGGTGCCGACCGTCACCTCCACGATCCCGATCGTGGTCGGCGCCGCCGACGTCGAGCACGGCGCCGACGTGTAGCACTGCCCCCGAGCCGTAGGCAGCTTTCCGGGATCAGGGGATCTGGCGAGAACAGGACGATTCGGCCGCGATCGTCCTGCCTCCGCCAGATCCCCTGATTCGGCGCGGACGCGCACGCGGGTGAGCCGCGCACCCGGTAGTCGGCGCTCGCCGGGTCGGCCGCGCACCCCGGTAGTCCGCGCTCGCCGTCAGCTGCCCCCCGGCGTCAGGCCCGGGCGAAGAACTCCCGCTCGTGCGCCATCGAGCGGGCGAAGGCGGCATCCATGCGCGCCCGCTCGAGGGGGCCGGCCTCGCGTGCCGCGGCATCCGCGATCCCGATCGCGCGGGCGGTCGCCGTCGCGAACGCCGGGTCGCCGTACAGCGCGAGCCAGTCGTCGTAGGGGTGACCGTCGTGCCGCCGGGCGGCGAGCCGGGTGCCGAGGTCGGTGTACAGCCAGAAGCACGGCAGCAGCGCGGCCACGAGTTCTCCATAGGAACGCGCCGACGCATGGAGGTGGTTCGTGTACGCGAGAGTCTGCCGCGCGGGGGTGACGGCCTCCGAGCCGAGGTGCGCCTCGTGCAGCCGGCGCTCCTCGACGATCGACGACTCCGCCGCGCGCGCCCAGAACGCCTGCTCCTCCGAGGTCGGCGCGAGAGCGCTGGCCCTCGCCAGCGCGCGGGAGTACTCGCCGAGGTAGACGGCGTCCTGCGCGAGGTAGCGCAGGAACGTCTCGCGGGCGAGCGTGCCGTCGCCGAGGCCGCAGACGAATTCGAGATCGTCGACGGCGGCGCGCACGGTGGCCGCGGCATCCCACGCGCGGGCAGACCATGGTCTGACGGAGACGGATGCCGCGCCCCGCTGCTCATGGAAGTGGTCGATCGGGCCGTTCCCGGTGCCCACGCGCAGCGCGTCGGCGTGCGCGAGCGCGCCGGTGAGCCATGCCTTCGCGCGCTCCAGCGCCGGCGTCCACGTAAGCCCCGTCGCCCGCAGCGTGGCCATCGCCGACGACAGCGAACAGCCCGTGCCGTGGGTGTTGCGGGTCGCGACGCGCACGCCGGCGACCTCGTGCACCGTGCCGTCGGCCGCGACGATGGCGTCGGGACAGTCGGCGCCGTCGAGGTGCCCGCCCTTGAGCAGCACCGTCGTGCCGGTCTCGCGCGCGAGCGACCGGGCGTCGTCGAGGGCCTGCGTCCACGTCCCGGCCGGGGCGCGCCCGGTGAGCACGGCGAGCTCCGCCAGGTTGGGCGTGACCAGGTCGGCGTCGCTGCAGAGGCCGCGCAGCGCCGACTCGGCGGCGGGGTCGAGCAGGCGGTCACCGCTCGTGGCCACCATCACCGGGTCGAGCACCGTGACGGGCGGACGCGCACGCGCGAGCCACTCGCGCACGGCGGCGATGATCTCGGCGGACTGCAGCATGCCGATCTTCACGGCGTCGATGTCGACGTCGTCCGACACCGCGTCGAGCTGCGCCGTCAGAAACGCCACCGGCGGCACGTGCACCTCACGCACGCCGCGGGTGTTCTGCGCGACGAGGGCGGTCACGACGGCCATGCCGTACCCGCCGAGCGCACCGATCGACTTGAGGTCGGCCTGCACGCCGGCGCCGCCGGTCGGATCGGTGCCCGCGATGCTGAGCACGCGGGGGACGGCCGTCCCCCGGACCGGTGCCGGCGCGGGGGCAGCCGCCGATGTGGCGAGGCCGCTCATCGCGCCGCCGCCGGCTCGGGGGCGTCGGCCGCCGCCGGCTCGGGGGCGTCGGCCGCCGCGCGGAATGCCTGTGCGGACGCCGCAGGGTCGTCGGCGCCGCAGATCGCCGACACCACGGCGATGCCGGCGGCGCCCGCGACGCGAAGTGCGAGCACGTCGTCCCGGCCCACGCCCCCGATCGCGACGCAGGGGAGCGGCGCCTCGGCCGCGAAGGCGGCGAACCCGTCGACGCCGAGCGCCGGCGGATGGTCGGGCTTGGTCGAGGTGGGACGGATCACGCCCACCCCCAGGTAGTCGAGCGTGCCGGGCGGGAAAGCGGATGCCGCATCCCGGTGCGCCGGCGCGTTCGCGGTCCAGCCGATGACGGCGTGCGGGCCGAGCAGCCGCCGCGCCGTCTCGGGCGGCAGGTCACCCTGGCCGAGATGCACGCCGTCGACGCGGGCCCCGGCGTCGCGCGCGGCGACCGCCACGTCGACGCGGTCGTTGATGAGCAGCAGGCAGCGGCGGTCGATGACGTCCGACAGCGCCAGCGCCTGCCGTAGCAGCTCGCGCGCCGTAACGGACTTGGCGCGCAGCTGCACGACGTCGACACCCGCGCCCGCGGCCGCGTCGACGATCTCGACGAGCCGTTCGAAGGGCACACGATCGTCGGTGACGAGATGCAGCGCGAGGCGGCAGGCCTGGCCGCTCATCGTGTCGCCGCCAGGGCGTCGGCGACACGCTCGTCGAGGTCGCCGGGGGCGGCCGCCACGGCGTCGAGAGCGTCGAGGAACGCCACCGCGAACGAGCCCGGGCCGTCTGCGCGGGCCGCCGCCCGTTCGGACGCGGCCGCATAGAGGGCGGATGCCGCCACCGCCGCTTCGAGCGGCGCGCACACGCCCAGGAACCCGGCCATCACCGCGCCGAGCGAGCATCCGCCACCCGTGACGCGGGTGAGCAGCGCATCGCCGCCGGGGACACGGACCACTCGGTCTCCGTCCGTGATCAGATCGACAGGCCCCGACACCGCGACCACGCCGCCCGTGCGGACCGCGAGCGCACGCGCCGCATCGGCCGCGGCATCCGGTCCGTCCGTCGCGTCGACTCCGCGACCGCCCGCGCCGGCGCCTGCGAGCGCCAGGATCTCGGAGGCGTTGCCGCGGATGATCGCGGGACGGTGCTCGAGCAGCTCGGCGGCGAGAGCGGTGCGCACCGGAAGCGTGCCGACGGCGACCGGGTCGAGCACCCACCGCCTGGTGGCCCGCACCGCCTCGCGGGCAGCGTCGCGCTGCTCGGCGGTCGGCGTGCCGAGGTTCACCAGCACGCCGTCGGCGATGCCCGCGAACAGGCCCGCCTCGCCGGGAATGTCGCACATCGCCGGGGCGGCACCCACGGCGAGCAGCGCGTTGGCGGTGTAGTTCGTCACCACCGCGTTGGTGAGGCACTGCACCAGCGGCGCGGCCTCCCGCAGCGCGGTCAGCGCGGCGGCGGGGCTCAGGCGGGGCAGATCGGACGGGTGGTCTTCGGCGCGCGCGTTCATCGCGACATCCCTTCGCTCGCATGATCGAGATCAGGTTCGACGGGTGTGTTCTCAGCCCGCCGCGCGGGCACCCCGTGTCACTGCCGAGCAATCTAGCAGGCGTTCGTCGGTGACCGTCGCCACGTGTCATCGCCGCCGACCACGCGGTGGAAGCGGGCGGTCGCGATGCGATGCGATGCGCCTGCCGAAGTGTCGGCGCCACGCCGTAGGCTGGGGGAGTGACCACCGCCCTCTACCGCCGCTACCGGCCCGAGTCGTTCGGCGAGATGATCGGTCAGTCGCAGGTCACCGAGCCGCTGATGACCGCTCTTCGCGGCGACCGAGTGGGCCACGCCTATCTCTTCTCCGGTCCCCGCGGGTGCGGAAAGACGACGTCGGCGCGCATTCTGGCGCGCTGCCTCAACTGCGCGCAGGGGCCGACCGACACGCCCTGCGGCACGTGCGACAGCTGCGTCGAGCTCGGTCGCGGCGGCGGAGGCTCGCTCGACGTCGTCGAGATCGACGCCGCCAGCCACAACGGCGTCGACGACGCCCGCGATCTGCGCGAGCGCGCGGTGTTCGCGCCGGCCCGCGACCGCTTCAAGATCTTCATCCTCGACGAGGCGCACATGGTCACGCCGCAGGGCTTCAACGCCCTGCTGAAGCTGGTCGAAGAGCCGCCCGACCACGTCAAGTTCATCTTCGCGACGACCGAGCCCGAGAAGGTCATCGGCACCATCCGCTCGCGCACCCACCACTATCCGTTCCGGCTCGTCCCTCCCGGCGCGATGCTCGAGTACGTCGAGCAGCTGTGCGCGCAGGAGGGCGTCGACGTCGAGCAGGGCGTGCTGCCGCTCGTGGTGCGCGCGGGCGGCGGGTCGCCGCGTGACACGCTGTCGCTCCTCGACCAGCTCATCGCCGGCTCCGAAGACGCCAAGGTGACCTATGCGCGCGCCGTGGCGCTGCTCGGGTACACCCACGCCGAGCTGCTCGACGAAGTCGTCGACGCGTTCGCCGGATCCGACGCCTCGGCGGCGTTCGCCGCCGTCGACCGCGTGGTGCAGACCGGTCAGGACCCGCGCCGCTTCGTCGACGACCTGCTCGAGCGCCTGCGCGACCTCATCGTCGTCGCCGCCACCGGGCAGGGCGCGTCGGCCGTGCTGCGCGGCATCTCGGCCGAAGACCTCGCGCGCATGCAGCGGCAGGCCGATGCCTTCGGGCCGTCGCGCCTGTCGCACATCGCCGACCTCGTGATCGCGACGCTCGACGACATGACCGGCGCGACCTCGCCTCGCCTGCAGCTCGAGCTCATGGTGGCCCGCGTGCTGGCGCGGGGGACGGATGCCGCACCCGCCGGTTCTGCGGCGTCGCCGACGTCCGCCGTGGCACCTGCCGCGGCTGGGCCCGCTGTGTCGGCGCCCGCTGCGGCGGCGACGGCGCCTCCCGCTGCGGCGGCGACGGCGCCTCCCGCTGCGGCGGCGAAGGCCCCCGTTGCGTCGGCTGCACCGCCGCGCGCTGCTGCGGCGGCCCCCGCTTCGGCGAGCCCGGGGGAGCCTGCGTCACAGCCGACGACTTCGGCACCCGCCGGGGTCGCCCCGTCCCCGGCTCCGGCTGGACCCGTCACGCTCGAGCGCCTCCAGCAGGCGTGGAGCCAGGTCCTGGGCCGTCTCGAGGATGTCAGCCGGTCATCGTGGATGCTCGCGTCGGGCGCGCGCATCGTCGCGCTCGACGGCGACGTGCTCACGCTCGCCTTCGCCAGTCAGAGCGACGTCGCGAAGTTCAAGCAGCTGGCCGCCGGCAAGGGGCCCAGCGAAGACCTGCGGCAAGCGATCCTGGCCGTGCTCGGCATCCGTGTGAAGTACATCGCCCGCCACGACGCCGGTGGTGGCGCCGGGCCCCAGGGTGCGTCGGGTCCGGCCGCACCGGCTCCGGCGGTAACGTCCCCGGCGGAGCCGCCGCGCGAGGCCGCCACGACTCCGCCCGATCGCGCCCCTGCGCGACAGGGTGGCTCAGCGGCGACCGGCGCGTCGCGCCCTCAGGTTGCGTCGCCGTCCGCGTCCCGCCCCTCGACCGGTGCTCCGCAGGGCGCCGCCGCTCCCGTGCCGCGGGGTGCGGCATCCGCGTCCGTGTCTGCCGCGCCCGTCACCGACTGGGCCGTCGCGGCGATCCCGTCCGATGACGACGCGCCGCCGCCCGACCCGGGCCCCGCGGCCGTGCCCGCCTCCGTGCCCGCACAGTTCGCCGTCGACGACGAGCCTGAGGAGGCCGCGACCGAGACCCACGTGCGCGTGGCGACCCTCGCCCCGCCGCGCGAGGGCGACGTGCTGCCGCCCGCCGAGGTCGTCCCGTCGATCGAACGCGACGACGACGACGAGAACGAGGACGACGCGACGGATGCCGTCGCCGACGTGCCCGTGCCCCCGACGGTCGTGCCCCCGATGACGCCCGTCGTCACGACCCGCAACGGCGGCGTGCAGCGCTACGGCGAGGCGGTGGTGCGACAGGTGCTCGGCGCGACGTTCGTGCGCGAGGAGCCCTACGAGCCGCCGACGAGGTTCAGCTAGGCCATGTACGACGGCATCGTCCAGGACCTCATCGACGAATTCGGCCGCCTCCCCGGGATCGGTCCGAAATCGGCGCAGCGCATCGCGTTCCACATCCTGCAGACCCCGAACTTCGACGTCTCGCACCTCGCCGAGCTCCTGCGCGACGTGCGCGAGAAGGTGCGCTTCTGCGAGGTGTGCGGCAACGTCTCTGAGCAGGACCGGTGCTCGATCTGCCGCGACCCGCGTCGCAACGAGACGCTCATCTGCGTCGTGGAGGACGCGAAGGACGTCGCCGCGATCGAGCGCACGCGCGAGTTCCGTGGGCTCTACCACGTGCTGGGCGGCGCGATCAGCCCCATCGCCGGCATCGGACCCGACGACCTGCGCATCGCCCAGCTCATGCAGCGACTGGCCGACGGCACGGTGCAGGAGGTCATCCTGGCCACCAACCCGAACCTCGAGGGGGAGGCGACGGCGACATACCTGAGCCGCCTGCTGCACACGCTCGAGATCCGCGTCACGCGGCTCGCCTCGGGCCTTCCCGTCGGGGGCGATCTGGAGTACGCCGACGAAGTGACGCTCGGTCGCGCGTTCGAGGGCAGACGCTCCGTCTGAGACCGCGATGTCCGATCCCCGCCGTAGATTGGCCGTCGGCCGTCTCGTGCGGCGGTGGGGCGGTGCGCCATCCTGAGCGGTGCGGCCACCGACGGCGGGGCGGCCGGAACGCGCCTCGCGACGCAGACTCGCAGCCCGCACGTCGGCCCCGAGAACGGCGACGAGAACCTCAGCGGCCAGAAGTGCAGCGGCAGGAACGACCGCAGCGAGAACAGCGGCGAGAACTACGGCGAGAACTACGGCGAGAACTACGGAGACACCTCGGATGAACCCCTCACAGCGCTTCGACACGCGCGCGTGGCTGCTCTTCGGTGCGATGGCGGTGCTGTGGGGCATCCCGTATCTGTTCATCAGCGTCGCGGTCGAGTCCTACTCGCCCGCGGCGGTCGTCGCGGGACGCACGCTTCTCGGCGCCGTGCTGCTGCTCCCTTTCGCGCTCAAGCAGAAGGCCCTTCGCCCGGCGTTCCAGAAGATCGGCTGGGTGCTGCTGTTCGGCGCCATCGAGATGGCGGGGCCCTTCCTGCTGCTGGGCCACGCCGAGCAGACGCTGCCGTCGGGGCTGACCGGACTGCTCGTCGCGACCGTGCCCCTCTTCGCCGCCATCATCGCGTTCGGCGGCGGTGACCGCTCGGTCCTCAGCCCGGCGCGCAGCATCGGCCTGTTCATCGGCTTCGTCGGCGTCTTCGTCATCGTCGCCGGCCCGGGCCTCGCGGTCGAGGGCGGCGGCGGGCTGATCGCCGTCGGCGAGGTGCTCCTCGTTGCGCTGCTCTACGCGATCGCCCCGTTCGTCATCGCGACCAAGCTGCGCGACGTGCCCTCGCTCGGGTCCATCACGCTGGCCCTCCTCGCGGTCGGCATCTTCTACACGCCGATCGCCTTCCTCACCCAGCACCAGGTGCCCACGGTCGAGAGCACGGTGTCGCTCGTCCTCCTGGCGGTGCTCTGCACCGCGCTCGCCTTCATCGCGTTCTTCGCCCTGATCGCCCGCGTGGGCCCGGTGCGTGCGCCGCTCTTCACCTACGTCAACCCCGTCGTGGCGATCGTGCTCGGCACGCTGATCCTGGGCGAACCGCTGACGGTGGGACTGCTGATCGGCTTCCCGCTCGTGATCGCGGGATGCTGGCTCGCGGCGACTGGTGGAACGTTCCGTGCCGCCAAGCCCGAGACGGAGCTGCCTCCGGTCGCCTCCGGCTGAACAGCCCGCTGCCCCATCCGCGCGGCCGAGTCAGCGCAGCACTTCGACCAGGACGATCCACGACACGAGCAGGGCGGCGACGATCGCGACGATCGAGCCGACAGCGAACCACACGAGCCCGTCCGGCACGCCCGCCGCCAGCATCGCCCCGCCGATCGCGTAGGCGAGCGGAGCGAGGAAGCCGATCGCCGCCTTCGGCCCCCTCAGCCGGTTGGCTGGATGCCGATTGTCGAAGATGCGACGCGCCGCCTGCGCCTGGAACACCCCGGCACCCACGGCGAGCACCACCATCGCGACGCCGTAGGGGAGCGCGCCGACCTCGGGGATCAGGCCGATCGCCGAGCCGATGAGCGCGAGCACCAGCCCCGAGATGCCGGCGGCGAGGCGGGCGGTGAGCGAGGCCTCCTTGATGATGTCGCCGATGTTCACGCTCGCGGCGACGATCACGAGGCCGGCGAGCGCCGCCGTCGCGCCCACCATCGCGACGTTGAACTCCGACCACGCCTCGATCTGCTCCATGCTCGGATGCTAGCGGCGGCGAAAGCCGCAGCACAGAATCGGAACCTCTCGCCGACACGCCGGGAGCAGCGTCCCTCACACGGCGTGTCGACCAGGAACTCCGATTCTGTGCTCACGGCCCGCGCCCGACACATGGCCGGGGGCGCATGAGCTCATCCGTAAGATGGACGGTTGGGTGCGGCATCCGTTCTCGCCTGCCCTTGACACGCGTGGAGTTCGATGTGGCGCTGATCGTCCAGAAGTACGGCGGATCTTCGGTCGCTGATGCCGAGAGCATCAAGCGCGTCGCGAAGCGCATCGTCGACACGCGCCGTGCCGGCCACGACGTCGTCGTCGCCGTGAGCGCGATGGGCGACACGACCGACGAGCTGCTCGACCTCGCCGGGCAGGTCGCGCCGATCCCCGCGCCGCGTGAGCTCGACATGCTGCTCTCGAGCGGCGAGCGCATCTCGATGGCGCTGCTGGCGATGGCCATCCACTCGATGGGCTTCGAGGCTCGCTCGTTCACCGGCAGCCAGGCCGGCATGATCACGACCGCCGACCACGGCTCGGCGCGCATCGTCGATGTCACCCCGATCCGCCTGCGAGAGGCGCTCGACGAGGGTGCGATCGTCATCGTCGCCGGCTTCCAGGGCTTCAATCGCGACACCCGCGACATCACGACGCTCGGCCGCGGCGGCTCCGACACCACCGCGGTGGCGCTCGCCGCGGCGCTCGAGGCCGACGTCTGCGAGATCTACAGCGATGTCGACGGCATCTTCACCGCCGACCCGCGCGTCGTGCCGAACGCGAAGAAGCTGAGCGTCGTCTCGGCGGAGGAGATGCTCGAGCTCGCCGCCAACGGTGCGAAGGTGCTGTACATCCGCGCCGTCGAGTACGCACGCCGCCATGGCGTGCTGATCCACGCCCGCTCCACGTTCAGCTCGGGCGTGGGGACCTATGTGCTCGGCCCCGGGATGAACGTCCCCGAGGCCACAGTTCCCGACGGAAGAGGGGGAGAAGCGATGGAAGAGCCCATCGTCGCCGGCGTCGCCACCGACCTCGGCCAGGCCAAGATCACCGTGATCGGCGTGCCGGACGTGCCTGGCAAGGCCGCCGAGATCTTCAAGGTCGTCGCGAAGTCCGGCGCCAACGTCGACATGATCGTGCAGAACGTGTCGGCAGCGACCACCGGCCGCACCGACATCTCCTTCACGCTGCCGAAGACCGACGCCGCGACGGCGCTCAAGGCTCTCGCCGGCGACCAGGCCGAGATCGGCTTCCAGAACCTCGTCCACGACGACCAGATCGGCAAGCTGTCGGTCGTCGGCGCCGGGATGCGCACGCATTCGGGCGTCTCGGCGACGCTGTTCGAGGCGCTGTCGGTCGCGGGCATCAACATCGAGATGATTTCTACCTCCGAGATCCGCATCTCGGTCGTGGTGCGTGGCGACGACCTCGCCGAGGCCGCACGCGTCGTCCACACGGCGTACGGACTCGACGGCGACATCGAGGCGACGGTCTACGCCGGCACCGGCCGCTGACCCCACGAGATCGCGGATGACGGATGCCTCGACCCGAGGCATCCGCTCATTCCCGGCGTTCGCCGTCGCCGGCAGGGTCGCCCAGCAGCCCTTCCACGAGGGCTTCGACGATCGTGTCCGTCGAGGTCTGCGGGTCGATCGACACCGTCAGCCGATCCAGGATCAGCCCCTCGATGGCGTAGTGGAAGAGCGCGATCTCGAACGCATCGCCGGGTAGGCCGGCCGCGCGGTTGAACGCGACGTCGGCCGCGAAGCCCGCGCGCATCCAGTCGCCGAGCGCTGTCGCGATCGCGGGGGAGCGTGCCGCTTCTAGCCGCAGCGTGAAGAGGGCGAGGGTGACGTCGCGCTCGGCGGTGAGCCGGCGCACGATGTCGCGCGTGTAGTCCGCGAAGAGGGCGGGGCCGGGGGCGCGATCCCGCCATTTCGCCTGTACCGCCGGATCGGGAGCGAGCCGCTCGCCGATCCGCTGCACCAGCGCCGCCACGAGCGCCTCGCGGCTGCGGAAGTAGTTGGACGCCGTGCCCGTGGGCACGCCCGCGCGGGCGTCCACCGCCCGGTGCGTCAGTCCGCGCATCCCGTCAGCGGCAAGGACCGCGATGCCGGCGTCCGCGAGCAGCTGTCGCCGATCGTCGTTGCGTGCCATGCACGTCACTCTAGCGAATCCACGACAGATGTCGTAGATTCGTAACCACGACATCTGTTGTGAAAGGAATCGCATGCGCGAACTCGTCTACTACGCCGCCGTCTCGCTCGACGGACGCATCGCCGCGCCGGACGGCGCCTTCGACGCCTTCCCGGTCGAAGGCGACCACTTCGACGTGATCAACGCGGACTGGGCCGACACGGTGCCGGGCCCGCTGTACGACGCGCTGGGCATGACACAGCCGCGCGGCCGCTTCTCGACGGTGCTCATGGGCTGGAACACGTTCGCGGCGGGTCTGCCGCTCACCGACGACCCCTACCCCCATCTCGAGCAGATCGTGTTCTCGCGGACGCCCGCCTCGCGCGAGGTCGGCGGGGCCGTCCGTGTCACCGCCGACGATCCGCGCGGCGTCGTGGCCGACCTCAGATCGCGGCCCGGCGCCGACATCTGGCTGTGCGGCGGGGGAGTTCTCGCCGCGCAGCTCCGGGATGACATCGACCGCCTGGTGCTCAAGGTGAATCCGATCGTCTTCGGCGACGGGCTGCCGCTGTTCGCCGGCGGGTATGCCCCCGAGGCGTTCGCTCTCGAGCGCTCGCGCGCGTTCGAGTCGGGCGTCGTGATGAACGAGTACCGGCGCCGGTGAGAGGCATCCGGAATCAGGAGATCCGGCGGGAACAGGTCGACCCCCGCACATTCGTCCCGTACCGGCGAGATCTCCTGATCCGGGCGCTCCCGCGCCGGCGAAAGGCAGGATTCGCACGCACACTGGCCGCTCGGGGCCGGTAACACCGCATCGCCCCGCAGAGAGGGCCGGTAGAATCGCCCAAACCCCGCGCGTCCGACGGTGCCCGCGCGTCCGCTCCACGCTTGTGCTCCCACGCTGAGGAAGACCCATGACCCGCATCTCAGATTCAGGACTCTCCGTCGCCGTCGTCGGCGCCACCGGCCAAGTCGGGACGGTCATGCGCGAGATCCTCGCGGAGCGGAGCTTCCCGATCCGCGAGCTGCGGCTCTTCGCCACCGCCCGCTCGGCCGGCACCGCCGTCGAGTTCGGCGGCGAGACCGTGATCATCGAGGACGTCGCCACCGCCGATCCGTCGGGCATCGACGCCGCGCTGTTCTCGGCCGGCGCGACCGGCAGCCGCGCCCACGCGCCGCGCTTCGCCGAGGCCGGCGCCATCGTCATCGACAACTCCAGCGCCTGGCGCATGGACCCCGAGGTGCCCCTCGTCGTCAGCGAGGTCAACCCGCACGCCATCGCGAACCCGCCCAAGGGCATCATCGCGAACCCCAACTGCACCACGATGGCCGCGATGCCGGTGCTCAAGGTGCTCGACGCCGAGGCCGGCCTCGAGCGGCTCATCGTGTCGACCTACCAGGCCGTGTCGGGCTCGGGCCTCGCCGGCGCCCAGGAGCTGCTCGGGCAGGTCGAGGGCGTGCTCGCACAGGGGAACACCATCGACCTGGTGCACGACGGCTCGGCGGTGGACTTCCCGCAGCCGGAGAAGTATGTCGCCCCGATCGCCTTCGACGTGATCCCGCTCGCGGGCAGCCTCGTCGACGACGGCTGGAACGAGACCGACGAGGAGAAGAAGCTGCGCAACGAGAGCCGCAAGATCCTCGAGCTGCCCGACCTCCGCGTGGCCGGCACCTGCGTGCGCGTCCCCGTGTTCACGGGTCACTCGCTCTCGATCCACGCCGAGTTCGCGCGCCACATCACCCCCGCGCGCGCCCGCGACATCCTGGCCTCGGCACCCGGCGTCGCGCTCGAAGAGGTTCCCACGCCGCTCCAGGCGGCCGGCAACGACCCGAGCTACGTGGGCCGCATCCGCGCCGACCAGTCCGCGCCCGAGGGCAAGGGCCTCGTCCTGTTCATCTCGAACGACAACCTCCGCAAGGGCGCCGCGCTCAACGCCGTGCAGATCGCGGAGGTCGTCGCGGCGAACCTCGGCGTGAGCGCCTGACGTTCCCTCCCGACGACTCGGAAGCGAGCGGATTCCGCGGGCCGCGGCATCCGCTCGCTTGTCATTCCGGCAAGAACCCCCGAATTTGCCGGGGGAGGCCCCGCCCCCGGTCAGGGGTGCTTTCCAGCCGAACTAGAATCGTCTGGTGACCGAGAAGCCCTCCGACGCCCTGCCCAGCCCTGACGACAGCGATCTCCCCACGGGAACCGTCGACGTCCTGCTGATCGGCGGCGGCATCATGAGCGCGACGCTCGGCACCCTGCTCCAGCAGCTGCAGCCCGATCTCGACATCGCGCTGTTCGAGCGGCTGAGCGACGTCGCGCTGGAGAGCTCGAACCCGTGGAACAACGCGGGCACGGGCCACGCCGCGCTCTGCGAGCTGAACTACATGCCCGACAGCAAGGACGGCGGCCCGCTGGATCCGGCGAAGGCCATCTCGATCAACGAGCAGTTCCAGCAGAGCCGCCAGCTGTGGTCGTCGCTCGTCGAGGCCGGCGTCCTCGACGCGCCGTCGACGTTCATCAACTCGACGCCCCACATGACGTTCGTGCGCGGCGAGAAGGACGTCGCCTACCTCAAGAAGCGCTACGAGGCGCTGAAGGATGAGCCGCTCTTCGCGGGCATCGAGTACAGCGAGGACTCCCGCGTCATCAACACCTGGGCGCCGCTGCTCATGCAGAAGCGCCGCAAGGGCGAGCCGTTCGCCGCCACGCGCGTGCCGGCCGGCACCGACGTCGACTTCGGCGCCCTCACCCGCCAGCTGGTCGACCGCCTCGCCGAGAACGGCGCCGACGTCCGCACCAACACCGAGGTGCGCAGCCTCAAGCGCCTGCCCGACGGCACCTGGCGCGTGAAGTACCGTCGCACCGTGGGCCGCACGCCGGGCGAGATCCGGGCGAAGTTCGTCTTCGTCGGCGCGGGCGGCTGGGCGCTCAAGCTGCTGCAGCGCTCGGGCATCCCCGAGATCTCGGGCTACGGGGTGTTCCCGATCGGCGGCCAGTTCCTGAAGACCTCGAACCCCGCGGTCGTGGCGCAGCACAAGGCCAAGGTGTACTCGCAGGCCTCCGTCGGCGCGCCGCCCATGTCGGTGCCGCACCTCGACACCCGTGTCGTGGACGGCGAGGCGTCGCTGCTGTTCGGCCCGTTCGCGACGTTCAGCCCGAAGTTCCTCAAGACCGGCTCGTGGTTCGACATCGTCGGCCAGGTGCGTCCCGGCAACCTCGGTCCCATGTTGAAGGTCGCATGGGATAACCCCAGCCTCATCTCCTACCTCGTCGGCGAGCTGCTGAAGAACCACAAGAAGAAGGTCGACAGCCTTCGCGTGTTCATGCCCACCGCGAAGGACGAGGACTGGGAGATCATCCAGGCCGGTCAGCGCGCGCAGGTCATGAAGAAGGACCCCGAGAAGGGCGGCATCCTCCAATTCGGCACCGAGGTCGTCACCGGCGCCGACGGCACGATCGCGGGTCTTCTCGGGGCGTCCCCGGGAGCCTCCACCGCCGTGTCGATCATGCTGGGGCTGCTGAAGACCTGCTTCCCCGACCGCATCGACGCCTGGGAGCCCCGCCTGCGCGAGCTGATCCCGAGCTACGGCGACACGCTCAACGCCCGTCCCGAGGTCGCGCGCGAGACGCTCGACGAGACGGCCGAGGCCCTCGCACTCACCGCCTGACGCGCGCCCATGCGGCTGTGGTCGGTGCATCCGTCGGTCCTCGACAGGATGGCGCTGATCGCTTCCTGGCGTGAGGGGCTGCTCGCCCAGCGCGTGCTCGCGGGCGGCACCCGCGGGTACACGAACCACCCGCAGCTGGTGCGCTTCCGCGCGACCGCCGACCCGCTGGATGCGATCGGCCACTTCCTCATGGCCCTGCGTGCGGAGGCGTCGCGCCGCGGTTACGCGTTCGACGAGTCGCGCGTGCTGCGAACGGATGCCGCGAACCCCGGCATTCCCGTCACGACGGGTCAGCTCGCGTTCGAGCTCGCGCACCTGCGCGCGAAGGTGAGCGAGCGTGATGCGGCGTGGCTCCCGCGCCTCCCCGGGATCGCACCGCCCGCGCCGAGCTTCTTCGAGACGCCCGGCGACGTCGAGTCGTGGGAGCGCGGCACGCTCGGCGCCTAGGGTTCGCCGGGCCGATGCCACGGCGATCAGGCGGGCGCCGGCCACCGACTACGCTCGATCCGTGGCCAAGCTCTACTTCCGCTACGGGGCGATGAACTCCGGCAAGTCGACGTCGCTCCTGCAGGCCGCGTACAACTACGAGGAGCGCGGCCAGCACGTGCTGCTGGCGAAACCCGCGATCGACACCAAGGGCGCCGACCAGATCGACAGCCGCCTCGGCGTGAAGCGGACGGTCGACTTCCTCATCGGCCCCGACGACGACCTCCGCGCGCTGTTCGCGGAGCATCGCGCCCGAGTGAAGGCGGATGCCGCGGCCACGCTCGTGCCGGAGTCCGAGGAGCACGAGGTCGACGTCGCGTGCCTTCTCATCGACGAGGCGCAGTTCCTCACCCGCCGCCAGGTGGACGACCTCCTGCGGATCGTCGTGATGGACGGCGTGCCGGTGCTGGCCTACGGCATCCGCACCGATTTCCAGACCCAGGCGTTCCCCGGCTCAGCGCGCCTGCTCGAACTGGCACACAGCCTCGAAGAGCTCAAGACCATCTGCCGGTGCGGTCGCAAGGCGCTGTTCAACGCGCGCCTGGTGGGCGGCCGGTTCGTCTTCGACGGCGACCAGGTCGCCATCGACGAGCTCTCGACCGCGCGCGTCACGTATGAATCGCTGTGCGCGGAGGACTACCTGCGCGCGTCCGGCGGCCGCCTCGAGTAGCGGCCGCGCCACCTCGGGTCACGCCGGCTCGGGCGCCCGTCCGCGTCGGCGGGGGAGCGGCACGAGCATCGAGGTCGTCCGCTGGTACTCCCGGTAGGCGGGGTACTTCGCCGCCGAGATGGACTCGGTGAAGACCGTCGAGCCGATGAACAGCACGGTCAGCAGCGCCGGCCCCGCGATCGTCCAGTTCAGCCAGCTGCCGCCGTCCGCGACGAGCGCTACCGCTCCGAGCGCGTAGAACGCCCACCACTGCGCCTGCTCGAAGAAGAAGTTGGGGTGGCGGCTATAGGCGAAGAGGCCGGTGGTGAGGAAGCCGGGCGCGAGCGTGCCGCCGGCTGCCTTCTTCGCCTGGTGGAATCGCCACTGCTGCTCGTCGGCCGCGGTCTCGCCCACGAGGAACGCGGCGAAGAGCACCGAGAACACGGCATCCCATCCCGTGAAAGGCGCCGGATGCTGCCAGGCGATGTAGGCGGGCAGGGCGATGAGCACCAGCAGCGCGCTCTGGAAGCCCACGATGAACAGCAGGTTGAAGAGCTGGAACTGCCACGTCGTCATGCGGCCGCGGAGGATCGCCCAGCGGTAGTCCTCCATGCCGGTGTAGCCGCCCTTGCGGGCGAAGTTGAAGGTCAGCCGGACGCCCCACGCCGTGACGAGCACCGCCATCACCACAAGGCGGGTGGCGTCGGCGCCGGAGAGCAGCGCCGAGACGGTGAACACCCACACGTAGATCACGGGGACGATCGACCAGAGCCGGTCGATCCACGACGTCTCGTGGGTGATGAGGGAGGTGATCCAGCAGAATGCGGCGGACACGCCGGCCACGATCAGGACGAGGGCGAGGGGATCCATGGGGTCAGGTTAGCGCCCGGGGCCGCGCGGCATCCGCGGTCCCGCGGGTTGCCTGTGGTCCGACCACAGGCTATCGTGGTCTGACCACACCGTGCCCTTCGAAGGGGAGGGCGCCGGATCCGACATCGACGAGGAGATCCGTGGCCGGTATCCCCGAATCGCCTGCGCCTGCGCCTGCGCCCGCGGTGGCGCCCGCGCGCGCGTGGCGGGTCGTGCTCGAGAAGATCGAGACCGACCTCCTCGACGGCACCCTCAAGCCCGGCGACCGGCTGGCGCCCGAGCGTGAGCTCGCGAGCACGCTGGGCGTCGGCCGATCGAGCGTCCGGGAGGCGCTCCGGGTGCTCGAGGTGATGGGGCTCATCCGCACCGGCACGGGCTCGGGGCCGACGTCGGGCGCCATCATCATCGCGACGCCCGAGGGCGGCATGTCGGCGCTGCTGCGCCTGCAGGTGGCCGCGCAGGGTTTCCCCCTCGACGACGTGGTCGCGACGCGCCTGGTGCTCGAGACCGCCGTCGTCGACGCCGTGGCGGCCGATCCCGACCGCTCGACCGACCGCGCGCGTGCGGTGCTCGACGCCATGGACGTGGACGACCTCACGCCCCCGGAGTTCCTTGCCCTCGACGCGCAGCTGCACCTGGCGCTGGCCGAGGCGTCGGGCAACGTCGTCATCGGGGCGATGATGGCGGGCCTGCGCACGGCGATCGAGTCGTACGTGCAAGCGGGAGCGGCCGGTATCGCCGAGTGGGATGCCGCGGCCGCCCGCCTGCGCCGCGAGCACCACGCCATCCTCGACGCGGTCGACGCCGGCGACGCCGCCGGCGCACGCCGCCTCGTCCATGACCACATCGTCGGCTACTACGCGGCAGCGGGCCTCGCTCGCACCCCTGCCGCCGCCGTCGCCTCAGCCCCGCCGCAGACCTGACCCATCGGAGAGAGATTCATGGTCACCCGCCAGTTCCCCAGGCCCGCCGAGCTCCTCGAGCTCATGCAGTTCAAGAAGCCCGAGCTCGACGCCCGCAAGCGCCGCCTCGACGCCGCGCTCACGATCTACGACCTGCGCACGATCGCCAAGCGCCGTACGCCCAAGGCCGCCTTCGACTACACCGACGGCGCCGCCGAGGGCGAGCTGTCGCTCGCGCGCGCCCGCCAGGCGTTCGAAGACGTCGAGTTCCACCCCGATGTGCTGCGTCCGGCCGAGAACGTCGACATGTCCACCGAGATCCTCGGCGGCCCGTCCGCTCTGCCCTTCGGCATCGCGCCCACCGGCTTCACGCGGCTCATGCAGACCGAGGGTGAGATCGCCGGTGCCGGCGCGGCCGGTGCCGCCGGCATCCCGTTCACGCTCTCGACGCTCGGCACGACGTCCATCGAGGGCGTCAAGGCGGCCAACCCGAACGGGCGCAACTGGTTCCAGCTGTACGTCATGCGCGACCGCGAGATCTCGTACAACCTCGCACGCCGTGCCGCCGAGGCCGGCTTCGACACCCTGCAGTTCACGGTCGACACCCCGGTCGCGGGCGCTCGTCTGCGCGACAAGCGCAACGGCTTCTCGATCCCGCCGCAGCTGACCCTCGGCACGATCATCAACGCGATCCCGCGTCCGTGGTGGTGGTACGACTTCCTCACCACGCCCAAGCTCGAGTTCGCCTCGCTCTCGACCACCGGAGGCACCGTCGGCGAGCTGCTCAATGCCGCGATGGACCCGACGATCAGCTACGACGACCTCGCGATCATCCGCGACATCTGGCCCGGCAAGATCGTCGTCAAGGGCGTGCAGAACGTCGCGGACTCGAAGCGTCTCATCGACGCCGGGGTGGACGGCATCATCCTGTCGAACCACGGCGGCCGTCAGCTCGACCGCGCGCCCATCCCGTTCCGCCTGCTGCCCGAGGTCGTCCGCGAGGTCGGCAAGGACGCGACCGTCATGGTCGACACCGGGATCATGAACGGCGCCGACATCGTGGCGTCGATCGCGCTAGGTGCGAAGTTCACGCTGATCGGGCGCGCCTACCTGTACGGCCTGATGGCGGGCGGGCGCCAGGGCGTCGACCGGACCATCGCGATCCTGCGCAGCGAGATCGAGCGCACCATGAAGCTCCTGGGCGTCTCGTCCATCGCCGAGCTCGAACCTCGCCACGTCACGCAGCTGCAGCGTCTCGTGCCCGTCGGGGTGTCGGCGCCTGCGGCCGAAGCCCCGGCCACGTCGGCCCCGCGCGCCCGTGCGCCGCGGACGACGGCGACGAGCGCCCCGAAGACGGATGCCGCGGCATCCCGCCCCGCGAAGCCCTCGGCCGCCAAGACCACCGGGTCGGCGACCAAGGCCTGAACCGACGAGACGCGGAAGGGTGGCTCCCCACGGGGAGCCACCCTTCGGCATGTCGGCTGCGTCAGACGCGGACCGGAAGCGTGGGGATCAGCTGCTCCAGGTACGTGACCGTGTCTTCCCAGCCGCCGACCGCGTGGCAGCGCACGCCCATCGCGAGGACCGGGTAGTCGTTGCCGTCGGGGTCGAGGCGGTCTCCGAGGAAGAGCATGTCGTCGAGGGCGATGCCGGTCTGCTCGGCCAGCTGGCGCATGCCGTAGGCCTTGTCGATGCCCTGCTCGGTGATGTCGACCGAGGTGGACCCGCCCGAGCGCACCTCGAGATCGGGCAGCAGCGCCTGCACGGCCGCGCGGAGGGTGTTCTTCTTCTCGCCGGTGGGGTCCCAGGCCATCTTGGCCGGGACGGGAGCCTGCTGGCCGAGCGCGGAGAAGGTGATCTGCGAGCCGCGGTCTTCGAGGATGTCGCCCCAGGTCTCGGATTCCCAGAGCCCGAGGCGCCGTGCCTCGCCCTCGACGGCCGCGAGCGCGCGGGACTTCTGATCGTCGGTGAGCGATCGCTGGTAGACCGTCACGACCTCGTCGTCGGTCAGCCGGTAGTACTGGGTGCCGCACGTCGGCAGCAGATGCATGCGGGCGCGAGCCTCAGCTGAGGCATCCGGGAGCTGATCGACGACCTGGCTCGTGAACTGCGCGAGCTGTCCCCCCGAGATGATCGCCACCTCGACGCGCTCCGCGAGGGATACGAGCAGCTCGCCGATGCGGGGGTCGATGCGGCTCTTCGATGGGGCGAGCGTGTCGTCCAGATCGAAGGCGACGAGACGAGGTGCCGGGTCGGTCATCAGGTGCGCTCCCTTCATGCGAGAGGCTCCGCCTTCCGGCGGAGCCTCTCTGTGGTCGGGGTGACAGGATTTGAACCTGCGGCCTCTTCGTCCCGAACGAAGCGCGCTACCAAGCTGCGCCACACCCCGTTTTGCAACCCTCCGAGTCTAACCGATCGTCAGGGGTGCTGCTGACCACGCCGGGGAACGAGCGTGAGCAGCGACGCCTCCGGACGGCACGCGAACCGCACCGGGGCGTAGATGGAGTGGCCGAGGCCGGCGCTCACGTTGAGCGGCACCGCGCGGCCGTCGTGCTCCCAGGTGCTCAGGCCGCGCGCCTGCCGCAGCGGGATGTCGCAGTTGGCGACGAGCGCTCCGAACCCCGGCAGACGCACCTGGCCGCCGTGCGTGTGACCCGCGAAGATCGCGTCGGCGCCGAGGTCGACGAAGTCGTCGAGCACGCGGCGGTACGGGGCGTGGGTCACGCCGATCGCGAGGTCGAAGCTCTGTTCCGCGCGGAGCGTCGACAGCAGGCCCGGGAGCACGTCGAGATCGTCCCAGTTGCGGTGGGCGTCGCTGACGCCGAAGGCGGCGATGCGCAGGCCCGCGGCATCCAGCGATCCCGTCCTGTTGTTGAGGTCGAGCCAGCCGAGCTCGTCGGTGAGGTAGCCGTCGAGCGCCTCGGTGTCGAGCGGCTCAGCCGTGTGCTTCACCTTCGAGGGACCCGTGAAGTACCGCAGCGGGTTGCGCGGAGCAGGGGAGGAATGATCGTTCGACCCGTGGACGAAGACGCCGGGGATGCCGCGGAGCGGGTCGAATGCCGCGCGCAGACCGCGCAGACCCTGGGCGTGACCCATGTTGTCGCCGGTGTTCACGACGAGGTCGGGCTGCAGCTCCTCCGCGAGTGCGGCGATCCACCGCTGCTTGCGGTGCTGCCACGGCGCCATGTGCGCGTCGGACAGATGCAGGACGCGGACCGCTGCGGCACCCTCAGGGAGCACCGGGACCTCATGGAAGCGGACGGTGAACAGGTAGCGCTCGACGCCGACGCCCCAGACCGCGGCGCCCACGCCGACCGCCCCCACCGCGCCGAGCGCGGTGAGGGCGGTACGAGTCGGAGCGGAAGGCACTAGCCGTTACCACCGCCGCCGCGGCCACCGCCGCCGCCACCACCGCCGCCGCCGCCGCAGTCGGCGGCGCTGTAGTTGACGCTGATCGCGGTGTTGCGATTGACGACGCTGCCGGCGCCCGGGTTGGTCGCGGTCGCCTTCGGCTGCGCGCCGGCGCTCGCGTCGGCGGTGCAGGAGCCGTCGCTCACGTTCCCGAAGCCGGCGCTGCGCAGGGCCCGCTTGGCGTCGTCGAGCGAGCGGCCCGAGACATCGGGCACGGTGACGCCCTGGCCGTTGCTGGGACTGATCGTCACGGTGCTGCCGCCCGCCACCTTGCCGGCGCCGGGGTTCTGCGCGGCGACGACGCCCTCGGGCTGGTCGGAGTCGACCGGTGCCCCCACCTCGACGGTGAAGCCAGCCTCGGTCAGGATGGCCGTCGCCTCGTCGATCGACTTGCCGACCACGCTCGGCAGATCCGTGAGCACCTGCTTCGTCAGCTCGGAGTCCTCCCGAGCGAACCGGTCGCCGCCGTACGCATCATTGGCCGTGCCCTGCACTGCCCTCGTGATGCGGTACCGGATGTCGGAGAGCTTGTTGCCGTTGTGCCAGGTCTTGAAGATGTCGCCGCCGCCGTCGACGTTGCCGGCCCAGGTCGCGGTGGCGACCTTCGTGCTCGAGGTGACGAGCCACGACTGGATCGACTCGTGCGTGCCCGTCTTGCCGATGAGCGGAACACCGTCGCGCGGACTTCCGGCCGCGCCCGTGCCGCCGTTCATGACGCCCTGCAGCGCATACGCCGCCGTGGCGGCGACCCTGGGCTCGATCACCTGCGTGCACGCGCGCGCCGGCTTGGCGAGCTCATTGCCTTCGGCGTCGGTCACGCGGTCGATCACCTGGGGCTGGCAGTAGACGCCGTTGTTGGCGACCGTCGCATACGCCTCGGCCATCGCAAGGGGAGACACCGACGTGATGCCGATGACCGAGGTGAGGGTGTTCAAGTTCGCCGGCTCGTTCGCGTAGGCGTCGATGACTCCCATCTTGGTCGCGACATTTCCGATGTCGCAGAGATTCAGCTTCTCTGCCATGGCGAAGTAGCCGGTGTTGAGCGAGTCGCGGGTGAATTGCATCGGTGTGCCGACGTATCCGCGCTGCTTGTTGAAGTTGTTGACCACCGTGTTGGTCGTATTGACCCAGTCGCTTTGGCACGTCTTCATTCGCTTGAACACCCGAGTGGAGCCGTTCAGCGTCTCGTTGACCGAATGCCCCTTCTCGAGCCAATCGATCAGCGTGAAGAGCTTGAACGTCGAACCGGCGTTGAATCCTCGCGAGTTGCCGAACGTCTGATCGCCGGCGTAGACCTGGGCAGAGTAATTCCAGTCGTCGGCGTGCGCAGCATCCTCGCTGAACATGGTGTTCTGTGCCATCGCGAGAACGCGGCCTGTGGTCGCCTCGACGCTCACGGTGGTCGATCCGAAGCGACCCGGGTTGTAGTCCGGAGAAGTCGGCATGTTGGTGGCGCTCGTCGGCGCGTTCTCCGCCATCGCCTGCTGGGCCGAACCCTGGATGCGCGGGTCGAGAGTGGTGTACACGTTCAGGCCGCCGCGCTCGAGCGTCTTCCGGCGGTCGTCCGCGGTCTCGCCGAACGCGGGGTCGTTCAGGATCACGTACTTGACGTACTGGCAGAAGTACTCGGCGCCGGCGGCGTTGACGCACCCCGTCTGGGCGCGGACGACGTTCGGGGTGATCGGCCACACCGCGGCCTCGACGTACTGCTCACGAGTGATCTTGCCGTCCTCGAGCATGCGGCTCAGCACGTACAACTGGCGCACCTTCGTCGAGGTGTAGCCGTCCGCTGCGGCGAACTTCTGCTCTTCGGTGATGTCACCGGACTCGACGAGCTTGTCGAGCGCCACAAGGTTCGCGCCCTCGTCGATGACGCCGTCCGCCTGCTTGTTGAACTTCGCGCCGTCCGCGCCGACGATCGACCCCTCGGGCTTGTCGATGCGGTAGTTGTTCGGGTTCTGCACCATGCCGGCGAGGGTCGCGGCCTGCGCGACGGTGAGGTTGGCGGCCGTCGTGCCGAAGTACTGACGAGATGCGGACTCGATGCCATACGTGACGCCGCCCCAGTTGGCGATGTTCATGTAGCCGAGCAGGATGTCGTTCTTGGAGTACTTCTGCTCGAGCGCGATGGCGTAGCGCATCTCCTGCAGCTTGCGGGCGTAACCGTCGGAGCCTTCGGCCGTGGTCGCCTCTTCCCAGCACTTGCGGAGAGCCTCGTCGCGGGTGATCTCGGTCTTCGGCGTGCCGTCTTCGTTGAGGACCTGCTTGCCCTCGCCGTCGAGCACATAGATCGTCTTGGCGTCCTGCTCGCACTTCTGGATCAGCACGTTCTTGACGTACTGCTGGCTGACCGACGAACCACCCTGCGTCTCGGCTGCGCCGCCGGCGTTGGAGAGCAGCGCACGGGTCGTGCCGATGAGGTCGATGCCGCCGTGCTGGTAGTAGCGCGGATCCTCACTCGAGAGGAGCGCGTCGTACATGGCCGGGTTGATCTGGTCGTAGTTGACCGTGGTGCGGTCCTGCTCCAGGAACTTTGTCAGCAGGACGGACTCACCCGTGTCGGGGTTCGTGTAGTAGAAGTTGCTCGGAAGCATGAGCTTGTCGATCTCGAGCGAGCTCGGCAGATTGTCGAACATCGTGATCGCGCGCTCTGCCGCGGTGCTCGTGATCGCGACGGCGGGGGTGACGGTCGCGGCGATGAGGACACCGGCTGCGGCGCTGAGCCCGACGAGCCCGGCGAGACCGCCGAGCACACCGGTGGCCGTGCGTTTGGTATCAGGCATAGGCTTGATCGTAGGGGAACTACCTGGGCGATCCCCCACCGACGTGCGCCCGCCAAGGTGTTTCCCAGCCTTCACCAGCCGTCCCCTTCCGCCTACTCGAGGAGTCGCGATGACGACGTGGGAGTACCTCACCACGCCCCTTCTGATCCACAACACCGCCGCGATCCTCAACAACTGGGGCAAGCAGGGGTGGGAGCTCGTCCAGGTGGTGCCCGGCCCCGAGGGCGGTCTGGTCGCCTATTTCAAGCGGCCCGCCGGCGGCGGCGAGCAGAACGCGGGGCTGGGTGCCGCGGCTCAGGCCGCCAAGCAGTTCGAGGAGGCCTGAGCATGGCCGTGAGCGACCGCCTCGCCGAGCTCGGCATCCTCCTGCCCGACGTCGTCCCGCCCGTGGCGGCCTACGTCCCGGCCAAGGCCCACGGCGACCTGGTCTACACGGCGGGACAGCTGCCGATGGTCCAGGGTGCGCTGCCGGCGACCGGCAAGGTGGGGGAAGGGCACGGACTCGTCCCCGCGACCGACGCCCAGGGCTACGCGCGGCAGAGCGCTCTCAACGCCATCGCCGCGGCCGCGGCCGCCGTCGGCGGCGTCGACCGCCTCACCGGCGTGCTCAAGGTGACGGGGTTCGTGGCATCCGTCCCCGAGTTCACCGGCCAGCCGGGTGTGATCAACGGCGCGAGCGAGCTGCTCGGCGAGGTCTTCGGCGACGCGGGCAAGCACGCCCGCTCGGCCGTCGGCGTCCCGGTGCTGCCGTTGGACGCCCCCGTCGAGGTCGAGGTCGTCTTCACGTACGCCTGAGGTGTGCCCGCTCGTTGCGCGAGCGAGGAACGAGCGAGACGAAGCGCCCCGGACTGTCCGAACAGTCCGGGGCGTTTCGTCTGCAGGCGCTGGAGCCCTCCGCTCAACGACCGGGTGGAATGCCGGAGCGGATGCCGCAGCTCCGGGCTGCGGCATCCGCTCTGTCGTTCGCTACTTGACCTGCGCCGAGATCACCGACATGACCGCGGTGTCGGCGAGGGTCGTCGTGTCGCCGACCTCGCGGCCCTCGGCGACATCGCGCAGCAGGCGGCGCATGATCTTGCCGGAGCGGGTCTTCGGCAGCTCGCCCACGATGTAGACGTCGCGCGGGCGCGCGATGGGGCCGATCTGATCGCCGACCCACCGGCGCAGCGTGTCGCCGAGGCCCTCCACGGGGTTCTCGTCGAGGTAGGACTGCTTGATGATGACGAACGCGACGACCGCCTGACCGGTGGTCTCGTCCGAGGCTCCGACGACCGCCGCCTCGGCGACCGCCTCGTTGCCCACGAGCGCGGACTCGATCTCGGTGGTCGACAGGCGGTGTCCCGAGACGTTCATCACGTCGTCGACGCGGCCGAGCAGCCACACATCGCCGTCGTCGTCGAGGCGCGCGCCGTCCCCCGCGAAGTAGTAGCCCTGCTTCTGGAACTTCTCCCAGTACGTCTCGACGAAGCGCTCGGGGTCGCCCCAGATGCCGCGGAGCATCGACGGCCAGGGCTCGGTGATCACGAGGAGTCCGCCGTTGCCGTTGCCGACGTGCGTGCCGTCCTCGTCGACCACGTCGATCGAGATGCCCGGCAGAGGCACCTGCGCCGAGCCCGGCTTGGTCTCGGTGACGCCCGGCAGTGCCGAGATCATCATCGCGCCGGTCTCGGTCTGCCACCAGGTGTCGACGATCGGTGCCGTCTTGCCGCCGATGATCTTGCGGTACCACATCCACGCCTCGGGGTTGATGGGCTCGCCCACCGATCCGAGCAGGCGCAGCGACGAGAGGTCGAACTGCTTCGGGATGGCGCGGCCGAGCTTCATGAACGAGCGGATCGCCGTCGGCGCCGTGTAGAGGATCGTGACGCCGTACTTCTGCACGATCTCCCACCAGCGGCCCGGGTGGGGGGTGTCGGGAGTGCCTTCGTAGAGCACCTGCGTCGCACCGTTGGCCAGCGGGCCGTACGTGACATAGCTGTGACCCGTCACCCAGCCGATGTCGGCGGTGCACCAGTAGACGTCGGTCTCGGGGTGGATGTCGTGCACCACCTTGTTGGTGAACGCCGCCTGCGTGAGATAGCCGCCGGACGTGTGGAGGATGCCCTTGGGCTTGCCGGTGGTGCCCGAGGTGTAGAGGATGAACAGCGGGTTCTCGGCCGGGAAAGGCTGCGCCTCGTGCTCGGCCGACGCCGCGGGCACGGCGTCATGCCACCAGAGATCGCGGCCGTCGGTCCAGTCCACCTCGTTCTCGCCGCGCTTGACGACGAGCACGTGCTCCACGGTCTCCTGGGCGCCGTTGCCCCGGTCGGCGAGGGCGAGGTCGACGGCCGGCTTGAGCGGCGAGACCTTGCCCTTGCGGTAGCCGCCGTCCGCCGTGATGACGAGCTTCGCGCCGGCGTCGTCGATGCGGGCGCGCAGGCTGTCGGCCGAGAAGCCGCCGAAGACGACGGAGTGGATCGCTCCGATGCGCGCCACGGCGAGCATCGCGGCCACGGCCTCGGGGATCATGGGCAGGTAGATGGCGACGCGGTCGCCCTGCCCGATGCCGAGGCCCTGCAGCACGTTCGCGACGCGTTTGACCTCGTCGGTGAGCTCGGCGTAGGTGACGCGGCGCTCGTCGCCCGGCTCGCCCTCCCACAGCAGTGCCACGCGATCGCCGTTGCCGGCCTCGACGTGGCGATCGAGGCAGTTGTAGGCGACGTTCAGCTCGCCGTCGGCGTACCACTGGGCGAACGGCGGGTTCGACCAGTCCAGCACCTCCGTGAAGGGCTTGTGCCAGTGCAGGGCGCGCGCCTGGTCGGCCCAGAACCCGAGCCGGTCGGTCGCGGCCTGCTCGTAGAGCGCCGCGTTCGCGATCGCGTTGTCCGCGAACTCGGGCGCGGGCGCGAAGCGCCGGTCCTCGTTCAGCAGGTGATCGATCTGGCTGCTTGCGGGCTGAGTGACAGGGGTCTGTTCGCTCATCGAGCGCGCTCCTTTGCGGGCTGAGGTGGAGGCCGAAGAGTGTCGGCGAGTCTGCCAGGAAATGTACCCAGGGCTTCCGGAGCGGACTACCCCCGATAGTGGGTGTGCCGGAATTTTGGACTCGACCGATATATCAGTGAGAATCCTCTCCTTTTCGTTTTGTCAGGATCCCTGCCTCGCATATGCTGACCGGTGGCCGAACATCGATTCTGGCATTGCGGCACCCGACGTCACCCCCCGAATTCGGGTCCGCGCACGGCGGCATCCCATTCCCCCCATGGGATGCCGCCTTCAATTCTTGGGAGCGATCCCGACGCTGGCTCTGCCCTCGGCTCCTCCACATCGAGCGAGTGAGCGCGGTCTTCCACGGATGCTCTCCGGCGCCGTTGCCGGCGCAACGCACGCTCCTAGCGTCGAAGCATGTCCGTACCGTTCGTCGTCAGCCCCCGCGCGTGGGCGGGCGAACGACCCGGCGGTGTGAGCGGGAGGGATGCCGCGACCAGCGGGGGAGCGGCCCGCGCTGCTGGCCCGAGCGTGCGGGCGGGTGTCCCGGCGGCTCCGGCGGTCGGACCCACGGCGCTGGCGACTGTCCCGCCGGCTCGGGCGGTCGGCCCGACGGCGCTGGCGACCGTCCCGACGGGGGAGTGTGCTCGGCGGATCGGCTCCACGGAGTCGGAACGGCCGGTGGCAGCGGCGCGGGCGTGGGTTCCGCAGCGCACTGAGGGTGGGGAAGACCTCGAGGGCGCGCTTCGCGTCGTGCCCGGCCGCTCGGCCGGGGACGCCCCCCGCGGGTCGGCGCCGACGAGCCGCCGGGGCGGGGAGCGCGCGGCGGCGCCGGCGCAGCGACATGCGGCGCTGGAGCCGTTCGCCATGTACCTGGACGATCCCCAGGTCACCGACCTCTTCGTCAACGGCGCGGCAGGGCTGTTCGTCGACCGCGGGGCGGGGGCGGTCGCGGCCCGGGAGTGGCGAGCGACAGAAGAAGAGGTGCGCGACCTCGCCGTCGCACTGATCGGGCTCGGCGGGCGGCACATCGACGACGCGTCGCCGTGCGTCGACGTGCGCGTGGAGGGCGGCATCCGTGTGCACGCGGTGCTGCCCCCGATCTCTCCCGAGGGGACCGTTCTCTCGATCCGTGTACCCCGCTTCGGGGAGGCGACGCTGGCCGACCTCCAGCGCGCGGGCATGTTCGACGACCGCGTGCGGGGCCGCCTCGATGCGGCGATCGCTCGCCGCGAGAACCTGCTGGTGACCGGAGCCGCCGGCGCCGGCAAGACGACCCTGCTCGCCGCGCTGCTCGGCGAGGCCCGGGCCGAAGAGCGCATCGTCACGATCGAAGACGTCGCCGAGCTGCGCATCTCTCATCCGCACCACGTGCGCCTCGAAGCCCGGCAGCCCAACATCGAGGGCGCGGGCGGCATCGATCTCGCGCGGCTCGTGCGCGAAGCGCTGCGCATGCGCCCGGATCGGCTCGTGGTGGGCGAGTGCCGAGGTGAAGAGGTGCGCGAGCTGCTGGGTGCGCTGAACACGGGCCACGACGGCGGGGCCGGCACCCTGCACGCGAACAGTCTCCACGACGTGCCCGCACGCCTCGAGGCGCTGGGCGCCCTCGCCGGACTGGACGATCGGGCGCTCGCCCGTCAGGCCGCGAGCGCGATCGGCGTCGTGGTCCATGTCCAGCGCGGCGCGGACGGGGCGCGCCGCGTCGCGGGTCTGGGTCGCCCGGTCGTCGACGGTGCGGGCCGGCTCTCCATCGAGGAGGAGCGATGGGAGGCCGCGTGACGGCCCGGACTCGGCGTCGCGTCACTGGCACGCACCGGGAAGCGGATGCCGCCGAAGCGGTTCTCCGCCTCGCCGTGCTGCTGCAGGCCGGCGTCGCGCCCGCCCGCGCGTGGGAGCACCTGGCGCGTGCGGGGGATCCGGCCGCCGCCCGCGTCGTGTCGTCGATGAGCGACGGGATGCCGCTGGCCGAGGCGATCGCCACGGCGGGGACCTGGGCCTGGCGCGAGGTGGGAGTGGCGTGCCAGGTCGCCGTGGTGGTCGGCGCGCCGCTCGCGGAATCCCTCCGCGGGCTCGCCGCCGCTCTGCGCGACGCGCAGGAGGCGGCGGATGACGTCCGCGTCGCGCTGGCCGAGCCCGCCGCGACGGCACGGCTCATGGGCTGGCTCCCGCTCCTCGCGGTCGGCCTGGGCGCCGCACTGGGGTTCGACACGTTCGGCACGCTGTTCACCCAGCCCCTCGGGATCGCCTGCCTCGTCGCGGGGGCGGTGCTCATCGCGCTCTCGCGCCGCTGGACCTCACGCCTGGTGCGCGGCGCGGAGGCGGGGGACAGGATGCCGGGGCTCGACGCCGAGCTCGTGGCCATCGCGCTCAGCGGCGGCGTGTCGATCGACCGCGCGCGAGCGGTCGTGCGGGCCGCGGCCACGCTGCGCGCCGCGGGTGCCGGGGGCGACGGCGATGGACCGGTCGAACCCGCGGTCGACGACGTCGAAGAGGTGCTCGCGCTCTCGCGGACGGCCGGCCTTCCGGCTGTCGAGCTGCTGCGCGCCTCGGCGGCGCATGCGCGTCACCGAGCGCGCATCGAGGGACGGCTGCGGGCGGCGAGGCTCTCGTCGCGGCTGCTCCTGCCGCTGGGCGTGTGCACGCTGCCCGCCTTCCTCGTCCTCGGCGTGGGACCGATGCTGCTCAGCGTCATGTCGACGATGTCGGTGTCGCTGTGATCGGCCGCCGGGTTCGCGAGGGGCCGCCCCGCCCGCGTCGCGTCGCACGGCACCCATGCGTGTCGCGCCGTACCTCAGCGTCGCCCGACCGGCGCCGGCGATCCGCGAGCGGCGTCGCTCCGCCGCTGTCCGACCGGCTGCACCCCGCGCGATCGCACCGCCGTGCGCATCGCCCCCAGACCGTGCCCACACCACTCGATCGATCGAACGGAGACATCATGTCCCACACCCCGAACCCGACCACGATCCCGCGCCTCACTCGGCGTCGCGCGGAGCGCCTGTTCGCCCCGCGCGGCGAGGATCCCGCCGGCTCCGATGACACCGGTGCCGCCACCGCCGAGTACGCGATCGCGACGATGGCGGCGGTGGCGTTCGCGGGCCTTCTCGTCGTGATCATGAGGTCCGATGAGGTGCGGGGCATCCTGACCGAGCTCGTCCGGCGCGCGCTCACGGTCGCGTGATGCGGCCGCGGCTGGGCGACGACCGCGGGTCGGTCGTCGCCGAGTTCGCGGTCGCATTCCCCGCGATCGCTCTGGTACTGGTGCTCGGCGTCGGCGCGCTCGCCGCGGCCGGGCGGCAGGTGCGGCTGCAGGACGCCGTCGCCGACGCGGCCCGTCTGAGCGCGCGGGGCGAGTCCCACGAGCGGGTGCGGGGCACTGTCGCCGGCGCCGTGGCGCAGGCCACCGTCGACATCCAGCCGCGCGGCGACCTCGTGTGCGTCACCGCGTCGGCGCCCGTGCTGCTCGGCTTCACCGTGACGGCGTCGGGATGCGCGCTGGCGGGCGGGCTGTGAACGGCGGCGCGTCGGCCGCCCGGCGGCGGGTGGGCTGATGGCCGGCACGGTGGTGGCGGTGGGGGCTGTGGCGGCGTGCGTCGTGCTCGCGGGCGGTCTCGCCGCGGTCGGCGCCGCGGCGGTCGCCGGCCAGCGTCTCGCGGCGGCCGCCGACGCCGGCGCGCTCGCCGCCGCGGACGCCGCCTCCGGGGCGGTTCCCGGCGTCCCGTGCGATCGGGCGGACGAGATCGCCACCGCCCACGGCGTCGAGATCGAGACGTGCGATCTCGACGAACTCATCGCGACGGTGACGGTCTCCACGCGGTTCGGACCGCTCCACGCCCGGGCTTCGGCCCGTGCCGGACCGCCCCCGTGATCCGGCTCACAGCGCCCGCACCGATCAGCGGCGTGTATGGTTTGCGTCGAAGAAAGGACGCCCCCGTTGGCAGAAGGCAAGAAGCTCGTCATCGTCGAGTCACCGACGAAGATGAGGTCGATCCAGGGGTATCTCGGCGACGGCTACGAGGTGCTCAGCTCAGTCGGCCACATCCGCGACCTCGCGGACAAGCGCGACATCCCGGCAGACAAGAAGCAGGCGTACGGGAAGTACTCGATCGACATCGACAACGGCTTCGACCCGTATTACGTCGAGAGCGAGCGCGGCAAGAAGACCGTCGCCGAGCTCAAGCGCGCGCTGAAGGGGGCGGACGAGCTCCTGCTCGCCACCGATGAAGACCGCGAGGGCGAAGCCATCGCGTGGCACCTGCTGCAGACCCTCAAGCCGAAGGTCCCCGTCAAGCGCATGGTGTTCCACGAGATCACCAAGGACGCGATCCAGGCGGCCGTCGGCAACACGCGCGAGCTCGATCTCGCCCTGGTCGACGCACAGGAGACCCGGCGCATCCTCGACCGTCTGTACGGGTGGGACGTCAGCCCGGTGCTCTGGTTCAAGGTCCAGCAGGGCACATCCGCCGGCCGCGTCCAGTCGGCGGCGACCCGGCTGGTGGTCGACCGGGAGCGCGAGCGCATGGCGTTCGTCTCCGCGTCCTACTGGGACATCGAGGCGCTCGCCGCGCCGAACCGGCCGCAGGGGCTCGACGAGTCCTTCTCCACGCGTCTTGCCCGGGTCGACGGCGCGGGCCTCGCCCGCGGCACCGACTTCGACGACCGCGGTCAGCTGAAGAAGGCGGTGCTCGTCCTCGACGAGGCCGAGGTGCGCGAACTCGCTGCCGCGATCGAGGCGGCGGCCGAGGCATCCGTCACCGCTCTCGAATCCAAGCCGGGCACCCGCAGCCCCAAGCCTCCCTTCACCACCTCGACCCTCCAGCAGGAGGCCGGGCGCAAGCTCTCGATGAGCGCCAAGCACGCTATGGGCGTCGCACAGCGTCTCTACGAGAAGGGGTACATCACCTATATGCGCACCGACTCGACCGCGCTGTCGACGCAGGCCGTGCAGGCCGCGCGCGAGCAGGCGGTGGCGCTGTACGGCGACAAGGCGGTTCCGCCCAACCCGCGCTCGTACCGCAACAACAGCAAGAACGCGCAGGAGGCGCACGAGGCCATCCGCCCGTCGGGTGAGACTTTCCGCACGCCGTCCGAGGTGTCGGGTCAGCTCGACCGCGACGAGCTGCGCCTGTACGACCTCATCTGGAAGCGCACGATGGCCAGCCAGATGTCCGACGCGAAGTACGAGACCACCACCGTCACGCTCGAGGTCGCGGCGGGGAGCCGCCGCGCCGAGTTCGCGGCATCCGGGACCGTCTACACGTTCAAGGGATTCCTCGAGGCCTACGAGGAGGGCCGCGACGAGAAGCGCGGCGACGCCGACAAGACCGACGACCAGGCGCTGCCGGCCATGGCCGTGGGCGACGTGCTGCGACTGCGCGACGTCGAGCCCAAGGGGCACGCCACCAGCCCCAAGCCGCGCTACACCGAGGCCAGCCTCGTCAAGGCGCTCGAGGAGAAGGGCATCGGCCGCCCCTCGACGTTCGCGAGCATCATCGACGTCATCCTCAACCGCGGCTACGTCACCAAGCGAGGTCAGGCGCTCATCCCGAGCTGGCTCGCCTTCAGTGTCGTCCGGCTGCTGGAGCAGCACTTCGCAGACCTCGTCGACTACGACTTCACCGCGGCGCTCGAGGACGACCTCGACGCCATCGCCCGCGGTGAGCAGAAGCGCCAGGACTGGCTGCGGGAGTTCTACTTCGGATCGACCGATCACGTCGGGCTCCGCAACATCGTCGACAACCTCGGCGAGATCGACGCGCGTGCCCTGAACTCCACGCCGATCGGCGATGTCGCGACGCTGCGGTTCGGCAAGTACGGCCCGTATCTCGAGGTGCCCGATACGGCGAACCCGGAGGCCGAGCCCCGCCGCGTCAACATCCCCGAGGATCTCGCGCCCGACGAGCTGACCCCGGCCAAGGCGCAGGAGCTCATCGATGCGCCGGTCGCGGGCGACCGCGTCCTCGGCGAGAACCCGGCCAACGGCAAGCTCGTGGTCGTGAAGGACGGCCGCTTCGGGCCCTACGTGCAGGAGACCGACCCGCCCGCGGCCGAAGAGGTCGACGAGGAGACCGGCGAGGTGCTCCCGGTCGCGGAGCCCGTCGAAGCGCCCGCTCCGAAGAAGCGCGGCGCCAAGAAGGAGGCGGCGCCCAAGCCCCGCACCGCGTCGCTCTTCAAGTCGATGTCGGTCGACACGATCGACCTCGACACCGCGCTGAAGCTGCTCGACCTGCCGCGCACCGTGGGCATCGACCCCGAGACGGAAGCCCCGATCACCGCACAGAACGGGCGCTATGGACCGTACCTCAGGAAGGGCACCGACTCGCGCACGCTGCAGAGCGAGCAGCAGATCTTCGACATCACGCTCGAGGAGGCGCTCGCCGTGTACGCGCAGCCGAAGTACGGCGCACGCGGCGCGAGCTCGGCGCTCAAGGAGTTCGACGCCGACCCGACCAGCGGCAAGCCGATCAAGCTGAAGGACGGCCGCTTCGGCCCGTACGTCACCGACGGCGAGACGAACGCGACGATCCCGCGCGGCGAGGACGCGATGGAGGTCACGTTCGAGCGCGCGGTGCAGCTGCTGGCCGACAAGCGGGCCAAGGGCCCGGCCAAGCGTCCTGCCCGCCGCACCACCACGCGCAAGCCCGCGGCGAAGAAGTGACGGTCGGCAGCGACACCGCACCGGTCCCTGATCCGGTCGAAGGGCTGTTCGTCACATTCGAAGGCGGCGACGGCGTCGGCAAGACGACGCAGGCCGCGCTGCTCGAGCGGTGGCTGACGGATGCCGGACGCACCGTCGTGCGCACGCGCGAGCCGGGCGGCACCGAGGTCGGCGTGCTCATCCGCGACATCGTGCTGCACCATCGGGGCGAGGTCGCGCCGCGCGCCGAGGCGCTGCTGTATGCGGCCGACCGCGCGCATCACGTCGAGACGCTCGTGCGGCCGGCGCTCGCGCGCGGCGAGGTCGTGATCCAGGACCGCTACCTCGACTCCTCCGTCGCGTATCAGGGCGCAGGTCGCGTCCTCGGGCGCGACGAGGTGCGCGAGCTCTCGCTGTGGGCGACCGGCGGCCTGCTGCCCGACGTGACGGTGCTCCTCGACCTCGATCCGTCGGTCGCGCGTGCCCGGCTGGACGCCGACGACAAGCCCTTCGACCGGCTCGAGGCCGAGAAGGAGCACTTCCACGCCCGCGTGCGGGAGGAGTTCCTCGCGCTCGCCGCCGCGGAGCCCGGCCGGTTCCTCGTGCTCGACGCTTCGCTCCCGGCGGAGGAGCTGGCGGCGGCAGTGCGCGAGCGCCTCGCCGCGCTGCTGGTCTGACATCCGGCATCCCGACGCCCCGTGGCCGCGGCGCCCGGCGCCCGGCGCCCGGCGCCCGCCTGACTGGTTCCGAGATCAGGAGATCCGGCGGAGGCAGGACGCTGTGCGCGAGATCGTCCTGCGCAGGCCAGATCGCCTGATCTCGGAGACGAGCGGGGGCGTCGGCGGCCCCGGTTAGGCTGGGCGGGATGGATGCCGCGACCCAGCCCGCGAACGCGAGCGCACCCGATGCGCGCGACGCCACGGTCGACGGCGTCCCGTGGGGCGACGTGTGGGGGCAGGACGCCGCGGTCCAGGCGCTTCGCGAGGCGGCATCCGACCCCGCATCGATGACGCACGCGTGGCTGATCACCGGTCCGCCCGGTTCGGGTCGCTCGACACTCGCGCACGCGTTCGCCGCGGCGCTCATCGCCGAGCCCGGTGACGAGCGCACGATGCGCCAAGTGCTCGCCGGCACCCATCCGGATCTGACCGCGCTGCGCACCGAGGGCGTCATCATCTCCATCAAGGACGCCCGCGCCCTGGTCGAGCGCTCGTACTTCGCGCCGTCGCTGGGGCGGTATCGCGTCATCGTCATGGAGGACGCCGACCGCATGGCGGAGCGCACCTCGAACGTCCTTCTGAAGGCGCTCGAAGAGCCGCCCGAGCGCACCGTGTGGGTGCTGTGCGCGCCGAGCGACGCCGATCTGCTCCCCACGATCCGCTCACGCGTGCGCACCCTGCGGCTCCGTGAGCCCGACGTCGACGATGTCGCGGATCTGATCGTGCGCCGCAGCGGCGTGGACCCGGCCATCGCCGAGCAGTCCGCGCGGCACGCCCAGCGCCACATCGGCATGGCGCAGCGGCTGGCGACGGATGCCGCGGCCCGCGCCCGCCGTGATGCCACGCTGCGCGGCGTGCTCGCGGTGCGTGGCGTGGGCGACGCGGTCGAGGTCGCCGGCGCGATCGTGGCCGCGGCCACCGACGACGCGAAGGCGCTGACGGCCGAACGCGACGAGGCGGAGCGCGCGACGCTCCTGCGCACGCTGGGCATCGCCGAGGGGGCGCCGGTCCCGCCGGCGGTCCGGTCCCAGCTGTCGGCGCTGGAGGACGAGCAGAAGCGTCGCGCGACCCGCAGCCTCCGCGACGGCATCGACCGCGTGCTCACCGACCTGGAGTCGATGTTCCGCGACGTGCTCATGCTGCAGTTCGGCCGGGACGGCGTTCTCATCAATCGCGAGCTCGAGTCCGAGCTGCGCGCCCTGGCGACCGCGTGGACTCCCGAGCGGACGCTGACGGTCGTCGACCGCATCGGGGTCACACGCGAGAACCTCGAGCTCAACGCCGCGCCCGCACTGGCCCTCGAGAGCATGCTCGTCACCGTCGCGAGCGGAAGGATCCCGTGAACCGTATGCCCAGGAGTCGTCCCGCGCGTCTCGAGCGCACGTCGACGCGTCGTGCTCGATTCCGCATCCCGTCGGTGCTCGCCGGGCTGGTCGCCGCATCCCTCGTCCTCAGCGGCTGCCTCTCGGCCCTGATCCCCGACACCGCACCGCGTCCGACGACGAGCAAGGCTCCCGATGTCGACGGGGTGCCTGCCGAGCTGCTGCCGTATTACGAGCAGACCCTCGACTGGGAGGCGTGCGCCGACTTCGACTGCACGACGGTGCGCGCGCCGCTCGACTGGGCCGACCCGACGAAGGGCGACATCGAGCTGTCGCTCATCCGCAGCCGCGCCGAGGCGACGGACGAGCCGATCGGCTCGCTGCTCATGAACCCCGGCGGACCCGGCGTGAGCGGTGTGGCGTACGTCCGCGACGCGGTGCAGCTCGCTGTCGGCGACGCGGTGCGCGCGCAGTTCGACACCGTCGGCTTCGATCCGCGAGGAGTGGGCGAGTCCACGGCTGTCACCTGCCTGGACGCCCCGGAGATGGACGCGTACCTCTACGACATCCCGGCCGACCCTCGCGGGACCGAGGCGTGGTCGGACGAGCTGCGCGAGCGCAACCGCGATTTCGCGGACGCCTGCGAAGCCAACAGCGACGGCATCCTGCCGTACATCACCACCGACAACGCCGCGCGCGACCTGGATCTGATGCGCGCCGTGCTCGGCGATACCGAGCTCAACTACCTCGGGTACTCGTACGGGACCTTCCTCGGGGCGACCTACGCCAAGCTCTTCCCCGAGAAGGTCGGCCGCCTCGTCTTCGACGGTGCGGTGGACCCGGCGATCCCGGGCGAGGACATCGGCACGACGCAGGCCATCGGCTTCGAGTCCGCCCTGCGCGCCTACATGGCGTCGTGCCTCGCCGACGACGAGTGCCCCTTCCGGGGGAGCGTCGACGACGCGATGGCCGACCTCGGCACCCTGCTCGCAAGCGTCGACCGTGATCCGCTGCCGAACGCCGACGGCAGGATGCTCGGGGCTGACACGCTCATGACCGCGATCATCCGCCCCCTGTATTCGCAGGGAACGTGGCCCTATCTCACCACCGCACTGACGGACGTGCTGGAGGGCGACCCGACCTTCGCATTCCTCCTCGCCGATGACTACAACTCCCGGGTCGACGGCGTCTACGTCGACAACCAGACCGAGGCGTTCACGACGTACAACTGCATGGACTATCCGCTCGAAGCGACCGAGGACGACCGCGCCGAGGCCGAGGCGCTCCTCGCCGCCGAGGCTCCGACGATCGCTCCCTTCTGGGGCGGGTCCGATCCCTGCGAGGTCTGGCCGTATCCGGCCACGGGCGTGCGTGAGCCCATCGCCGCCGACGGGGCCGCGCCCATCGTCGTCGTCGGCACGACGAACGATCCCGCCACGCCGTACGAGTGGTCGGTCTCACTCGCCGAGCAGCTCTCCTCGGGCGTGCTGGTGACGCGGGTGGGTGAGGGCCACACCGGCTACAACAAGGGCAACGACTGCGTCGACACCGCCGTCGAGACCTACCTGCTCGAAGGGACCGCCCCCGAGGACGACCTGCGCTGCGAGTGACGAGCGAGGGATGAGGAGAGCGGATGCCGCGACCCGCGGCATCCGCTCTCCTCAATCCGGGTGGGCAGCTCGCTCAGCGGCGCAGCACGCGGCGGGCGAGGGCGTTGCCGACGAACTGCACGAGCTGGACGATCACGATGATGACCAGCACCGCCGCCCACGTCACCCACGGGTTGAACTGCTTGAAGCCGTAGACGATCGCGAATTCGCCGAGACCACCGGCGGCGACGGCACCGGCGATGGCCGTCATGTCGACCAGCGCGACGACGATGAAGGTGTAGCCCAGGATGAGCGGGCCGAGGGCCTCGCGGGGGAGGAGACGCAGCAGGATCCGTGACCGGCTCGCTCCCGTCGCGCGGGCTGCCTCGATCACGCCGGGCCGCACCGTCAGCAGGTTCTGCTCGACGATGCGGCTGATCGCGAAGAGGGAGGCGATGGTGATCGCGAAGATGCCGAACTCGGGGCCGATGCCCGGGATGCCGAGGCTGCGGGCGATCGGCTGCACCGCCGCGAGCAGGATCACGAACGGGATGGGCCGGAAGAAGTTCACGATGACGTTGAGCGTCCCGAACAGGAACCGGTTCGGGAAGAGGCTGCCGGGGCGCGTGGCGTAGAGCGCGAGGCCGACGAACAGCCCCGCGATGCCGCCGAAGACGAGGCTCAGCGACACCACGTACAGCGTCTCGGCCGTGGCGGCCCACAGCTCGGGGAGGAGATCGAGGAGCCTATCCACGGACGTCCTCCTCGATGAGCGGCGCGAACGCCGATGCGGCCCGGATCGCCTGCTGCACGGCATCCGCCTCTCCGGTCAGCGCCAGCGTGAGGTGCCCGAAGACACGACCTCCGATGTCGTTGATGCCGCCGTGCACGAGCTCGAACCGCACGCCGTGCGACGACAGCGCGGCGAACACGTCGGCCTGGGTCACATTGCCGTCGCGGACGGAGAAGGTGACGATGCGTCCGGGGTGGCGGTCGTGCAGGGTCCGCAGCTGGTCGCCGACCGGCACGTCCTCGATGATGCTCGCCACGAACCGCCGCGTGGCGGGGTGCTGCGGCGCCGACAACACGTCGAAGACGTCGCCGCTCTCGATGATGCGGCCGTGCTCCATCACGATGACGCGGTCGGCCAGCGTGCGGATGACGTCCATCTCGTGCGTGATCACCAGGATCGTGACGCCGAGTTCGCGGTTGATGCGCTGGAGCAGGCCCAGCACCTCCTGCGTCGTGTCGGGGTCGAGAGCGCTGGTGGCCTCGTCCGCGAGGAGGATGCGAGGGCTCGTGGCGAGCGCGCGGGCGATGCCGACGCGCTGCTTCTGCCCGCCGGACAGCTGCTCGGGGTAGTTGCGCGCCTTGTCGGAGAGTCCGACGAACCGCAGCAGCTCGTCGACCCTGGCGGCGATCTCGGCCCGGGGCCGTCGGGCCACTTCCAGCGGATACGCGACGTTCCCCGCGACCGTGCGCGAGTCGAACAGGTTGAACTGCTGGAAGATCATGCCGATGTCGCCCCGCAGCTCGCGCAGCTCGCGCTCGCGCAGGTTCGTCACGTCGCGCCCGTCGATCTCGACGGTGCCGGCGGTCGGCGTCTCGAGGGCGTTGACGAGGCGCAGGACGGTGCTCTTGCCAGCCCCCGAGTAGCCGATGATGCCGCACACCTCGCCGGCGGCGATGTCGATCGAGACGTCGTCGACGGCGAGGACGGGGGAGCCGCCCTTGCCTGACGGCGGAAAGGTCTTGGTCACGCCGGTGAGGCGGATGAGGGTCATTCGATGCTCCTGGGCGGAACGCGCGTGTGCGGCCCGTGCGCGCGAAGCGCGACGGACCGCACAGCCGGGTGCCGCGGTGTGGCGGGTCTTACGAGTCGGCGCGGATGTCGTCCTCGACGTCCTTCAGGGACGTCAGCAGGTCGTCGACGGGCGTCTTGACGAGCACGGCGGTCCCGCCCGACACGTCGAGGACGCCGTCCTGCACCGCCTGGGTGTTCTGGTAGATCTCGACGAGCTTGAGGTACGTCGGGTTGTCGGCGTCCTCGGCCTTGGCCGCGAAGATGTTGATGTACGGGAAGGCCGACGGGTCGGCAGGGTCGTCCTGCGCGAGCAGCTCGTCCTCGGTCAGGCCCGACTTCGTGACGAAGTCGTTGTTGACGACGGCGCCCGCGAAGTCGGGCAGCGACGAGGCGGTGAAGTCCGCGGCGACGGCCTCGACGCGCACCTTCGACTCGTCCTCGATGACCTCGGCCGGTGTCGAGAAGGCCGAGCCGCCGTCCTCGAGCTCGATGAGGCCCGCGGACTGGAGCACGAGCAGGGCGCGTGCGCCGTTGGACTCGTCGTTGGGGATCGCGATCGTCGAGCCCTCGGGGATGTCGTCGACCGAGTCGTACTGGGTGGAGTAGAGGCCGAGCGGGTAGATCGCCGTGGCGCCGATCGGCTGCAGATCGTCGCCGCTCTGCACGTTGTACGTGGCGAGGTAGATGATGTGCTGGAACTGGTTGAGGTCCAGCTCGCCCGCCGACAGTGCGGGGTTGGGCTGCGAGTACTCGCTGAAGTCCACGAGCTCGACCTCGATGCCCTCCTCGGCGGCGGCCTCGGTGTAGGTCTCCCAGTAGGGGTCGCCGGCGCCGACGACGCCGATGCGGACGACCTCGTTCTCTGCGGCCGAGCCGGAGGCGTCGGCATCCGCTCCGCCACCGGCGCAGCCGGCGAGGAGGAGAGCGAGGGGAAGGGCGAGCGCTGCGGCGGCGGTGAGCTTCTTCGGTGTGGACATGTGCGTGCTCCTGTGGATCGAGGTCCGTCTCGGCTTGTGACCGCGCACACGATCCACGGACCGCGCACGCTTCGTCGCGGACCGCGTACGAACCTACGTGGGCGGCAGGGGCATCTCGAACCGAGGCGTAACACGTCGACACCGAGTCGCGACGGCAGCGGCATCGGGTGCCGCGGTGCGAGTCGGATGCGCCGTGTTCGCGAGCACTCTCGAGACCCTGTAAGATCGTTGCTTGTGCATCGCGCAAGCGAAGCGCGCCACCTTAGCTCAGTCGGCAGAGCGATTCACTCGTAATGAATAGGTCAAGGGTTCGATTCCCTTAGGTGGCTCCACATCCTCTGATCGGGCGACGGTATCGCCTCGATGTCGGCGCGCGGTGCACGTCGGCAACGGACCGCGCTCTTCGGTGATCTCCGCATTGCTCGACCCGCGATCGGGCCCGGTGCACGCGGGCAGCCATGCGCAATCGAGGGGTGGACGGTCAGTCCGCCCACCCCTCGATCAGGTCAGCTCACTCGCTGTCGGTGTGACCGTGGTCGTGACCGTGGTCATCTCCGCCCAGCGGGCCGGCGAAGGTGTGCTCCGGTCCGGCCGGTGCGGGCACCGGGAAGTTGCCCGGGATCTTGACACCCGCCACGCCGTTGACGCTCTCCGTCGAAGCCGCGTAGGTCGAGACGGCGAACGCGACCGCATCCGAGTTGACCTCGAGCGCGTGCTGGCTGTAGTTCGCGATCGTGTCGCACGCCTGGTGGTAGCACGGGTCGAACCACGCTCCCGCGGTGCCGCCCCAGATCGCCGCCTGCTGGGCGGTCTTGACCTGCTCGGCACCGGTGAAGAGGCCGCCGGAGGGGATGCCCGCAGCGATGAAGGCCGAGTAGTCGCTGCGTCCGCTGAACGCCGAGTCGTCGTAGGGCTCGTCGAGCAGGGTATAGAACTCCTCGAAGGTCTGCTCGATGTCGACGGACCCTTCCGGAACGACCACAGGCGCGACGAAGCTCGACTCGTTCGCGTCGTACACGCCGAAGTAGTAGTTCGGCGAGCCGATCATGTCGAAGTTGAGGTAGAGGGCGATCTCCTCGAGTTCGGCGGGGGTGCGCTGCGCGACCCACTGCGTGGACCCGATGAGTCCCAGCTCCTCCGCGCCCCACCATGCGAAGCGCACCGTGTTCTGCGGCGTGGTCTTGGCCATCTGCTGAGCCACCTCGAGCAGCGCGGCCGAGCCGCTGCCGTTGTCGTTGATGCCCGGTCCTGCCGGCACCGAGTCGAGGTGCGCACCTGCCATCACGACGTTGGAGTCGTTGGTGCCCGCCAGCTCGCCGATCACGTTGGCCGAGGTCACCTCGAAGAAGTCGACCTTGACCTGCGCTGTGGAACCAGGCACTGCCAGCGCCACACCGGCTGCGAACGTCGTGCCCACGACCGGGATCGAGGCCTCGAACGGGGCCAGGGTGGGATTCACCGCACCGAACCGGTCGCCTGCGCCGATGGAGTCGCCCTGGTTGAACAGGACGACGGCCTCGGCACCCGCTGCCTGCGCGTTCTGCGCCTTCACGATGAATCCGCAGGTGCCGCGCTGGATGAGGGCGATGTCGTCCGGTCCGGCGAAGAGCGCCGCGTCGAAGTCGGTGGCCTCGCAGCCGCTGGAGTTGACGCGGTCTCCCGTGAGCACGATGTCGACGGGGATCACGTTGCCCGTGACATCGCCCTCGCCCGTCCCGGTCGCGTCGTTGGCTTCGTAGGTGGCGGTGACAGGGGCTGTCTGCTTGAGGACGACCTCCGCGGCCTCATATGTGAACGGCACAACATCGGCCGACCATCCCGCGTCTTCGAGCACGCCGACGACGTAATCCACGCTGGCGTCGTAACCGGGCGTCTGGTCGGCACGGGTCCCGCCGTTCGCGTCGGCGATGGCCTGGAACTGCGCCATGTGCTCGACGACTCCGTCGACTCGCACGCACTCCAGGAGCTTCTGCTGAGTGTTGTTGGTGCGGGAGTCACAGCCGTTCTGGGCGGGCGCGGCGGCGCTCGGAGCTGCGGCGATGAGCGTCATGCTCACCATCGCTCCCACGGCTGCCACGGCGCCGACCGTGCGTTTCGTGCTCTTGACGCGTTCCAGGGTGGTGGATTTGTTCACGACGGGCTCCTTTGCCTATCTCTGCGGTGCGATGCTCTTGTGGGCACCGACGAGAACGACGGTAGTCCGGATCGGCTCGATCGCCTAGCGTTCGCGCGCACACAGCATGCTCGACTGTGCGATCGCCACGGCGGGATCCGGCCGACGCGGTTGGCGCGACTGTTCGCCTTCGCTAGACTCGGTGAGTAACCGGTTTCCCAGCCTCCCTCCGTCTCATCACCACGGATCGGGGGCCGAAGGAGGATCAATGAAGATCGACGACCCACGCACCCGTCGTGTGATCATCAATTCCGACGTGAAGAACGAGGCCGACGACCAGTTCGCGGTCGTGCACGCGCTGCTGTCGCCGAGTCTCGACATCCGCGGGATCATCCCCGCGCACTTCGGGTCGGGGCGTTCGCAGCGCTCGATGCTCGACTCCCGCGAGGAGCTCGACCACCTCATCACCCTGCTGGGCGGCAGCGATGTGACGATCGCCAACGGCGCCGCCGACCCGCTGCCCGACGAGGCGACTCCGGTCGACAGTCCCGGGGCGCAGCTGATCATCGAGGAGGCGCGGCGAACGGATGCCGGGCCGCTCTTCATCGGCTTTCTCGGCCCGCTCACCGATATGGCCAGCGCGCTGCTGCTGGCGCCCGACATCGCCGAGAGCGACACCACCGTGATCTGGATCGGCGGCCCACCGTACGGCGACCGCGAGTGGCGCGGGACGTGGCCGGAGTTCAACCTGCGCAACGACATCCCCGCCGCCAACGTCGTGTTCGGCTCCGGCATCGACATCTGGCAGGTGCCGTCGAACATCTACAGGCTGGCGAGCGTGAGCTATGCCGAGCTGCGTCGCCGGGTCGAGCCGTGCGGGGAGCTGGGTCGGTACCTCGCGCAGACGGTGGTCGACTTCAACACCGCGCACCACCGCGTACCGGTCGAGTCGCGGTCGCTCGGCGACTCGCCGGCGATCGCGCTGATGCTCGACCCGTGGTGCGCCTCGTTCCGCCGCCAGAGCCCCGTCTCGTTCACCCCGGACGGGCACTGCGTCCCGTCGGAGAAGGGCGGCGACGTGCTCGTGGTGGACCAGATCGACGTGCGCTTCTTCCTCGAGGACATGTTCGCCAAGCTCGCCGAGTTCGCCGAGGCGGAGGCGGAGCGATGACGCGACGACTGCGAGTCGGCGTCATCGGCGCGCACGGGTACGGACGCAGGCATATCGACCGAGTGCTCACGCGCGGCGACGAACTGGAGCTGGTCGCGGTTGCTGATCCGCGCGGCGGAGGAGACCTGCCGGAGGGGGTGCGGGTCTTCACGGAAGCGTCGGCCATGTTCGAGGCGACCGAGGTCGACCTCGCCGTCGTCAGCACCCCCATCCCGTACCACGCCGATCTCGCCGTGCTCTCGTTGGAAGCCGGCGCGCACGTCCTCCTCGAGAAGCCGCCGGTGGTCTCGACGGCGGAACACGGTCGAGTGGATGCCGCGGCCCGGGCCGCCGGCCGCTCGGTCCAGGTCGGCTTCCAATCGCTGGCGAGCACAGGGGTCCCCGCCGCGCGCGAGCTCATCGCGTCGGGCGGACTCGGCGAGCTCCACCACATCGGCGTTGTCGGGTTGTGGTCCCGCTCGGAGGAGTACTGGCGTCGCAGTCCGTGGGCCGGGCGGCGTCGCCTGCCGGACGGTCGGGTGAGTGCCGACGGCGCCGCGACCAATCCGCTGAGTCATGCGATCGCGACGGCGCTCGCGATCGCCGGTGCGGCGGAATCGGGCGATGTGCGCGACGTCCGCACCGATATGCGGCGGGCGAACGACATCGACACCGACGATACGTCTTCGCTCGTGATCGAGCTGACCTCGGGCACTCGGATCGCGGCGGCTCTGAGCGTCACCGCTCCGCTGCAGCAGGAGCCCTACGTCCTGCTCCGGGGATCGGGGGGTCACGCGCTCTACTTCTACACGCGCGACCTGTTGCAGGTGCACCCCGGCGGCGCTCCCGTTCCGCGCACGTACGCGTTCGAGCGGTCGGATCTGCTGGACGAGATGGTCGCGCACATCCGCCGCGGCGCGCCGCTGTCGGTCCCACTCGCGACGACCGGCGCGTTCACGCGGGTGCTGGAAGCGATCGTGGCCTCGCCCGAGCCCGTGAGGATCTCACCCGAGCACATCGACGTCGTCGAGCGGGGCGGTGAGGTCTTCCGCGTGGTGCGCGGCATCGAGGAGCTGGTCGAGCGAGCGGCGTGGGAAGGCCGGACGTTCGCAGAGGCGGGGGTGTCCTGGTGAACGACGCGAACTCGCAGCCCTCGATCGGTCCCGCCCCTTCCCTTGGCCTCGGCGAGCGGACGCGTGTGGTCGTCACGACTGACATCGGCGGAACGGATCCCGACGACTTCCAGTCGATGGTCCATCTGCTGCTCTACGCCGACATGCTCGACATCGAAGGGCTGATCTCGTCACCGTACGGGAACGGGCGTGCGGCCGACATCCACGCCGTGATCGACGCCTATGCCGAGGATCTGCGCAACCTGCGGACGCATCGCCCGACGTACCCCGACGCTGATCAGCTCCGCGCCGTGGTGGCGCAAGGGGCTCTCGAGCTTCCGCCCGACGGCGGTGTCTCAGACGCGACCGAGGGTTCGGAGCTGCTCGTCCGCGCTGCGCGTCGTGAAGATCCGCGGCCACTTCATGTGCTCGCGTGGGGCGGGCTCGAAGACATCGCGCAAGCCCTGCACGATGCGCCCGATATCGCCGGCCGGGTCCGCATCCACTGGGTCGGCGGGCCGAACAAGACGATGGGGGTGGACGCCTATCACTACCTCGAGCAGAACCATCGCGACCTGTCGTTCATCGAGTCCAATTCGACGTACCTCGGGTTCTTCCGGGCCGGCGAGGGGACGCTGGCGCCGAAGGAGTTCATCGCCGCTCACGCGGAGGGCCGGGGCGCGCTCGGGGAGTTCTTCGCCGGTCAGCACTGGTACGCGAAGATGGGCGACACGCCCACGGTGACCTGGGTGCTGGGCGGTGCGCAGCGTCCGGATCAGGACAGCTGGGGAGGCCGGTTCGTTCGGATCTGGGATGGTCGCCACTCGGTGCTGCGGCACCCCGCTCACGCCGATGCCGATGTCGTCGAGAACTACGGCGTGGTCGAGCTCCTGGTGGAAGCCCCCGGCGACCTCCCGGCCGATCACGTGACCGACCTCATGTTCGACAATCGCGTGCAGGGGCCGTTCTCGCCTGCGGTCCGCGTGGACGAGTCGACGCTGCGATTCCGCTTCGCCCCCCGCGACTACCGGCGGATGCCGTACCTCATCCGCAGCACGCACCCCGGCCTGGACGGCATCACCGGGTCGTTCACGAGCGCGCCGCCGCCACCCGAGCGCTGGAAGCATCCTTCCGACGCCTACGCGGACTGGTGGTGCGACGATCAGCGCGCCGACCTGGCCGAGGGAGGCATGCCCGGGACCGGCACGCTGAGCCCGTGGCGCACCGCGGCGATGGCCGACTTCGCCCAGCGGCTGGAGTGGTGCCGCAGCGCGGCTGAGCTGCCCGTGCCTGGCGCGTGAACCGCCGTGCCGCACCCCCGTATCGCTTGGACAGGAACCGGTTTCTCGGCTAGCGTGAAGCGTATGTCACTCGTCGACGACGCGAGCCTGTACCGCAACCCGATCATCGACGCCGATGTGCCGGATCCCGACGCCATCCGCGTAGGCGACCGCTTCTATCTCGTCGCGTCGAGCTTCCACCGCGCCCCGGGCCTGCCGGTCTTCGTCTCCGACGATCTCGTGGAGTGGGACCGCATCGGGTACGCGCTGGTGCGCAACGAGCCCGCGGAATGGTTTGCGCTCCCTCGGCGCGGGGGTGGCGTCTGGGCGCCGTCGATCCGGCACCATGACGGGCTCTTCCACGTCGTCTACCCAGACCCCGACCAGGGGGTGTTCGTCGTCAGCGCGGAGGATCCCGCCGGCCCGTGGTCGCCGCCGCGACTGCTGCTCAGTGGGCTGGGCGTCATCGATCCCTGCCCGCTCTGGGATGAGGACGGTCGCACGTATCTCGTGCACGGTTGGGCGCGCTCGCGCTCCGGGCGGAAGAACGTGCTCACCGTCATCCCCGTCGATGCCGGACTGATCACGACGACCGGTCCGGCCGTCGACGTCATCGACGGCGATCGGCTCGACGGCTTCACGACGCTCGAGGGGCCGAAGTTCTACCGCCGCGACGGCGAGTACTGGATCTTCGCCCCGGCCGGCGGGGTGGCTACCGGGTGGCAGACGGTCTTCCGCTCCCGCGATCCGTTCGGGCCTTACGAGCACCGGATCGTCCTGTCGCAGGGCGACACCGCGGTCAACGGCCCTCATCAGGGTGCGTGGGTGGACGACGGCGAGGGTGGCGACTGGTTCCTGCATTTCCAGGATCGCGGGGTGTACGGCCGGGTGCTGCACCTGCAGCCCATGGCGTGGGGCGAGGACGGGTGGCCCGTCATGGGTGAAGCCGTCGCCGGCGGCCCGGCGCAGCCCGTGCTGCAGCATCCGTCACCCCGTGGGGGACGCCAGGGGCTGCGAACGCTCGCGCGACCCGATGACTTCGCCGGCGGCGTGCCGAGCGTGAATTGGCAATGGGAGGCGAATCCGGATGCCGAGGCCGTCGTCCTGCCGGATGCGAAGGCGGGCGACACGCGGGGGATGCTGCTGCGCGGCAGCCCGGACGGAGGCGACCTGCGCGCGTTGCCGCGGGTGCTCTCGCAGGCGCTGCCCGGTCGGTCGTCGACGGCGAGCGTCGACGTCGCCCTCGTCGACGCCGAGCGCGGTGCTCGCGCGGGCATCGCCGTGCTCGGGCGGGCCTATGTGTGGGCCGGGCTCCGCCGGGTCGAGCAGGGCGTCGAGGCGGTCGTCGCCGTCCGCGACCAGGACGACCCGCACGAGCGGGTGATCGCCCGCACCCCCGTTGACGCGGCGGAGGCTCGGGTGACCCTGGAGACGGATGCCGGCGCCGGCGTGTCTGCGAGCGTCGACACGGGGAGTGCCAGGATCGTGGTGGACCCGCAGTTCCAGGCGGTCGAGGGGCACTGGGTGGGGGCGGCGGTCTCGCTCTTCGCGGCGCATCCGCACGGAGCGGTCGAGACGATCGCGCGTTTCGAGGACTTCGATATCACGACGGGGGAGGGGTGACGATGACCGGCAGACGCGCGCGCACGACACCGACTCGCGAGACCACGATCAACGACATCGCCAAGGCCGCCGGTGTGTCCAAGGCGACGGTGTCGCGAGTGCTCAACGGCGTGCCGACGGTGAATCCCGAGATCGCGCAGATGGTTCGCGGAGTCATCGACGAACTCGGCTACACCCCCAGCCAGACGGCGCGGTCGCTCTCGCTGGGCGTCAGCCGTACCGTCGGGGTGCTGGTCCCGGACCTCGGCAACCCCATGTTCCACCAGGTGCTGCACGGGTTCAATCAGGCGGCGGCGCGCGACGGTTATCACGTCGTCGTGTCGGACTCGTTCGAGAAGGCCGAAGCCGAGCCCGAGCTCGCCCGCGATCTGCGGGACCGCACGGATGCGGTGGCGCTCTTCTCGCCGCGCATGACCCGCCCGGACCTGCTCGCGCTCCTGCCGCGGGTGGCCCCCGTCGCCGTCTTCAACCGGACGACCGGCAAGAACGCGGGGTCGGTGCTCATCGACTATCACGAGGGCGTCATCGTGCTCGCCCGCCACCTCATCTCACTCGGGCATCGGCGGATCGCCTATCTCGCGGGTCCTGCGTACGCGCGTGCGAACTGGGAGCGCGAGCGGGGACTCGCCGAGATCCGCGAGGCAGAGACCGAGGTCGAGATCATCGAGGTGCCGTGCGGGCACTCGTTCGAGGACGGATACGGGGCATGGCCGGCGTTGCGCGACACGGGAGCGACCGCGGTGATCGCGTACAACGACGTCGTCGCACTGGGGCTGCTCGGGCGCCTGTCGGAAGAAGGAGTCTCGGTGCCTGATCAGCTGGCGGTGGCGGGCTTCGACGACATCCCGTTCTCTCGCTATTCGTCACCGTCGCTGACCACGATGACCGCGGGCCTCAGCGCCATCGGCGAGCAGATCTGGCGCGTGCTGCGCGCCGAGATGACGGCGGAGCCGCTGCGCGAGCCGATCATGTTCTCGCCCGAGCTCGCCTCGCGTGCGAGCACGAGGGCGCCGCGATGACGACACGACTGATCGGGGCGGGTGCGGCGGCGGTCGAGCAGCACGAGGGGGCCGATCTGCGCCGCAGCTTCTCTCCGCGCCCGTTCGTCACGGCGACGACCCCGTCCGGCACCCCGGTGACGCAGGTGTCGCCGGGCGACCATCTCCATCACCTCGGCGCGAGCCTCGCCCTGCCGGATGTCGAGGGCACGTCGTTCTGGGGCGGCCGAACCTACCGGAGCGGACACGGCTCGGTCATGCTCGACAACCACGGCGCGCAGCTCGTCGAGGAGCAGGACACCCGGCCCGGGCACCTGTGGCAGCGCATCGCGTGGCTCGACCCGCGGGGCCGTCGGCTCCTGGACGAGACGCGACTGATCACGGCGCACGACGAGACCGGGAGCTGGAACGTCGGGTGGACGTCGCGCCTGACCGCGGCATCCGACGAAGTGACGTTCGGCAGCCCGCAGACCAACGGGCGCGCAGGAGCCTTCTACGGGGGGATCTTCTGGCGCACCCCCTTCACCCGCGCACGGGTGACGACGGCGGACGGCGAAGGCATCGATGCCGCGCACGGCTCGCGCTCGACGTGGCTGGCGATCGAGTCGCCCGCTGCGTCGCTCGTGGCCGCCACGACGACGTCGATGCCCTGGTTCGTGCGCACCCAAGGCTACGTCGGCTTCCTGCCGGCGGTCGCGGTCACCGAGCGCCGACGGCTCGTGCCCGGTGAGCCGCTGCTGCTGGATCTCGCCGTCTCCATCTCGGATGAGCAGCACCGCGATCCGGCCGGCGTCGCGTCCCGGCTGCTCGCGCACCTGCGGGCGGCGGCACCGGAGGCGGCCGGGGCGACGGCATGAGCGGTGCGCTGCGGGAGTTCGTCGCGCGCGCCCACGCCGCGGGTATCGCCCTCCACACGCTCGACGTGAGCATCGATGGGGAGACCGTCGTTCGTCACGCGCTCCCGCCGTTCGGTGCCGACGTCCCCCACCGGCTCTACTCGGTGTCGAAGTCCGTCACCGCGCTGGCCGTGCTGCTGCTCGTGGACGAGGGGCGGCTGCGGCTCGACGCTCCGATCGCGACCTACTTCCCCGAGATGGGGCCGATCCACCCCTGGCTCGCCGCGACCCGCCTCGACGACATGCTGGCGATGACCGGACCGCACAGCCGGACCACGTTCGGCGACACCGGCGATTGGCTGAGATCGTACTTCTGCACGCGGCCGACCCATCGCCCGGGGACGCTGTTCACATACGACACGAGCGCGTCGTACACACTCGCCGCGCTCGTCGAGCGATGCACCGGGGCGCCGCTGCTCGATTACCTGGGCCCGCGGGTGCTCGAGCCCCTCGGGATCGGTGCCGGCGCGCGGTTCCTCACCGGCCCCGACGGCTTCAGTCACGGCGGCTCGGGCCTCATCGCCGCGCCGGGGGACCTCGTGCGCCTGGGCGAGACGCTCAACGGCGCCGGCCGCTACCGGGGTGCGCGCGTGCTGCCCGAGCGCGTCGTGCGGCAGCTGCTCGAGCGTCGCTCCGACCCGGGCATGCAGACGTGGGGCGCGCCGTTCCGCGCAGGCTACGGGCGGCAGGTGTGGCTGCCACGCCAGGGCGCATGGCTCATGTTCGGCCTCGGCGGGCAGATCGTCTACGGCGAGCCGGCGCGGTCGCTGGTCGCGGTCGTCACCGCCGACACGACGGCCCTGACCGGGGGCGATCAGCGGCTCATCGAGATGCTGCTGAGCGCACTCGACAGCGACGACCTGGATGATCCCGGTGAGATCGACCCGCCGCTCGCTCCGCACGACCCCGCACATGCCCGGTCGGTGAGCGGGGTGTTCGAGGCGATCACGGGGGAGGGCGCTCCCGAACGGGTTGCGCTCGCGCTCGACGCGACGGGCGGCGAGGTGCGGTGGGCGGAACTTGCGCCCTTGAGGTTCTCCACGGAAGCTCCCGCCGCCGTGGAGACGGCACTCGGCGCAGGCGTCATCGGGGCCGGGTGGTCCTGCCCCGGCGTTCTGGACGTGCGGCTGTCCGCGGCATCCGACGACATCTCGTCCGTGCGCCTGCGCATCGTGGCGACCGACGACGACGTGGTGACGGTGCAGTCGCTGGGGTCCGGTCCGGAGATCGGCGCCGAGTGGACGTGGCTGGGCAGCTACCGCCCGGCGAGCACCCGCGGGTCGGTCAGCAGCCCGTTCGCCGCCAGCCCGGCGTAGACGAGTTCGGCGACCAGCACCGCACCGTCCGCACGGAGGTGGGTGTCGTCCTGCTGACCGTCAGGGTAGGCGGCCCAGGTGCCGGGGTCGAGCCACATGAACGCCCGCTTGCTGTCTTCGGGCCCTTGGCGCTGCCACAGCACCGCGGTCTCGGCGGTCAGGTCGATGAGCGGAACCTGCTCGAGCCGTGCGATTGCCCTGGCCTGATCGGGATAGCGCCCGTGCGTGGGTCGCAGCCGGCCGTCGACGAAGTGGCGACGCTCGATCGGGGTCAAGAGCACGGGCGTCGCCCCGCGCGCACGCCCGGTGGCGACGAATCGCCGCAGGTTCGCGGGGAAGGTCACCTCCGGATCGCTGAAGCGCTCGCCCTCCTTGCCGTCGTTGTGCCCGAAGCACACGAGCAGGAGGTCGCCCCCGCGAACGTCTTCCAGGGCGCCGTCGAGCAGACCGGTGGCGATGAAGCTGCGCGTGGACGCTCCCGGGCGGGCGTGGTTGATCACCTCGAGATCGTCGCGTGCACCGAGCGCCTGTCCCCAGCCGGCCAGGGGTGCGCGGTCGACCGGGTAGTCGGCGGCCGTGGAGTCGCCGGTCACGATGAGTCGCATGGATCAGCCCTTCACGGAACCGATCAGAGCGCCCTTGACGAAGTAGCGCTGGACGAACGGGTAGACCAGGAGCATGGGCAGCGTGGCGACGAAGATCACGGCCATGCGCACGGACTGGGCGGGCGGCACGATGTCGACCGCGGTCTCGTCGGCATTCATGCCGCTCGCGACGATCACGATCTGGCGCAGCAGCACCTGGATCGGCCACAGTTCGGACTTGTTGATGTACAGGATCGCGCTCTGATAGGTGTTCCAGTAGTAGACCGCGTAGAACAGGCCGATGGTGGCGATCGAGGCCATCGACAGCGGCAGCACGATCCGCCAGAAGACGCCGAGCTCCGAGCAGCCGTCGATGCGCGCCGATTCCTCCAGGCTCTCGGGGATGCCCTGGAAGAAGCTTCGCATGATGATGAAGTTGAACGCGTTGATCGCGACCGGGATGGTCAGCGACCACAGGGTGTCCATCATTCCGAGATTCTTGACGACGATGAATGTCGGGATCATGCCGCCCGAGAACAGGATCGTGAACAGCACCAGGAAGTTGATCACCCGGCGCCCCTTGAGGTACTTCTTCGAGAGCGCGTAGGCCATCAGTGTGGTGAGCACCAGGCTGATCATCGTGCCGCCGATGGTCACCACCGCGGAGACACCCAGTGCCCGGAAGATCGTCGGCGTGGAGAAGATGTACCGATAGGCGTCGAGGGTGAACGTCTCCGGCCAGAGGATGAACGCCCGCGTGGCGAGTTCGCCGGGGGTCGCGAGGGAGCTCGCGAGCACGTTGACGAAGGGCAGCACGCACAGCAGCGCGAACGCCGACAGGATCAGGCCGTTGACGACGATGAACACCCGCCGGCCGGGCGTGATGCGCCGTCGCCGGCGCGCCTGCTGGCGGATACGGATCGGGATCGTCGCGTCGTCGAGACGAGGTGAGGTGGTCATGGCGTCCTCCGGGGTGTGGGCTTCCGAACTGCGAACAGCGCGGCTGCGACGAAGAAGAAGAAGGCGATCGGGTACAGCAGCAGCTGCGTCCCCAGCAGGCAGGCGATGCCGGCGCCGGCGAACCACCAGCCGGTCGCGCGGCTGCGCGGGCGGTGGTGCGCGAAGAAGACCCCGACCGCCCACAGCAGTGCGACGAGAACGAGTGCGTAGCCGAACCACGCGGCCAGCGTGTTGAGGGCGACGTCGGCTTCGGCCGCCGAGATCTGGACGCCGTTGTCGCGCAGCGCGGGGACCACGCCGGTGAGGAGGGTCTCTTCGTCGCTGCGGGTGATGAGCATCGCGAAGCCGCCCTGCAGCACTACGGCACCGGCCAGGCCGATGCTCGCGAAGGTGATCTCGGCGCGGCGGCGGAACGGAGCGGCCTTCGCTTCGGCCTGCGGGGAATCGGTCATGAGCGTCACTCCGGCAGCCCACCCTGCACGAGGACGTCCGCCGTGCCGTCGGCGACGAGCGCGGGTCCGGTCGACCCGACGACGCGGAGCCCCGACACGCGCATGCGCGAGACGAACTGCGCGTGCACGCCCTCGGCCGCCATCGCCGGCACGCCGTCGGCCATCGCGGGGACGACGGGGGTGGCACCGGGTGCGAACGACACGACGAAGTCGTCGAGCGTGAGGTCCTCGAGCGGAGCCTCGGGCAGGCCGGCGACCCAGGCCGCGCAGGACTGCACGTTCGTCGCGGTGATATGCGCGAGGTGGATGCCGCGGAACTGCGGCGTGCCCGCGCCGACCGGCTGCGGATCGCGGTCGGACACGATCGGCAGCTTGCCTTCCGGACCGCAGAAGTAGAACGGGTTGACGACGAGCGGGCACATCACGGCATCCATGACGATGTTGCTCACCCGCACGTCGGCGACCGTCCCGCCGCGGCCGCGGCGGGACTTGATGCGGATGCCGCGATCGGTTCCTTGGAAGACGCAGTTGGAGATGACGACGCCGCGCACGCCGCCGCTCATCTCGCTGCCGATGACGACACCGCCGTGGCCGTGCACCATCGTGCAGTTCGTGATGGTGATGTTCTCGCACGGGACACGATCGAGCGACAGCTCGCTGCCCGCCTTGATCGCGATGCAGTCGTCTCCGACGTCGATGTGGCAGTCGCTGATGCGGACGTTGCGGCACGACTCGGGGTTGATCCCGTCGGTGTTGGGGGAGTCGGGAGGATTGAGGATCCGGATGCCGGTGATCCGCACGTCCTCGCAGAGGAGGGGGTGCACGGTCCACGCGGGGGAGTCCCGCAGCGTCACGCCCGAGATCTCGACGCCACGGCACTCGTGCAGCCCGATGAGCGTCGGCCGGGGGAAGGCGAGGACGTCGCGACGCATCGCATCCCACCACCACGCGCCGCTGCCCTCGATACGGCCGCGCCCGGTGATCGCGACGTCGGTCTCGCCGCGCGCGTAGATGCACGGCGAGTGGATGGTCGTCGCCGCGCCCTCCCAGCGCGCGCCGATGGGCGGGTAGAGGGCGGGATCGGGGATGAAACGCAGCACCGCCCCCGCCTCGAGGTGGAGCTCCACGCGGGAGCGCAGGCGCAGAGCACCGGTCTCGTGCACGCCCGGGGCGATCGTCACACGACCGCCGCCGGCATCCGCGGCATCGTCGATGGCGGCCTGAAGGGCCCCCGTCGTGTGCTGCACGCGGCGAGCACCGTTAAGTGTCGAGATGCTCTGCACCTGCGTCCCCGTCATGTCAGTTGTTCTCGGCGTACGAGGCGGTGAACTCCTCGATGATGGTGTCGAGGCCCTGGCCGCGCAGCTTCTCGATCGCGTCCTCGTAGCCGTCCATGTCGAGCTGACCGACCATGTACTTGTTGTACGCGTCGTTGGCGCCCTGCAGGATGGTCGTCCAGCTGCGGTCGTACTCTTCGGACGACAGCGGCAGCGCGACGTTGATGACGGCGTACTCGGTGTTCTCGGCCATCTTCTCGTTGCCCTCGTCGACGTACGGCGTCGTGCTCTTGAAGGTCACGACGTTGTCGGACGGGCGGGACGAGGAGTACGGCTGCACTTCCTGCTCCCACTTCGTCTGGTCGGTGATCGTCAGCACGTCGTCGGCGTCGACGGTGTAGTGCTCGCCCTCGATGCCGTTGGTCATCACGACGAAGGGCTCGTCGTCGAGCAGCTTGTCGACGAAGGCCAGCATGGACTTCAGCTCCGCCTCGTCCTTGACCTTCGTCTTCGACATCGTGAACCAGCCGCCGAAGCCGCCGTTGGTGTCGGACAGGATGCGGCGGGGCACATCCTCGTACGTGATGTCGTTGACCAGCGCCCAGGCCATGGGGGTGTCGGGGTTGGCGCTCGTGGCGAGGTTCATGTAGTTCCGCGCCTCGAAGAGGCCCGTCACCACGATGCCGCCCTTGCCCTGTGCGATGGCGTCCTGCTGGTTGGACTTCTGCATCGTGACGAACTCGCCGTTGACGGCGCCCTGCTCGTAGAGGTCGCGGTACCACTCCATCGCCTCCTTGAAGGCGTCGGTCTGGAATGACGGGACGACCTCGTCGTCCTCGTTGACCTCGAAGACGTTGCCGGCCCCGAAGTAGCCCGACAGCGACTTGAAGCCGACCTGGAAGCTCTCGGCTCGGTCGATGAACCCGGTGGTGTCATCCACGCCGTTGCCGTCGGGGTCGTCGTTCGTGAAGGCGAGCGCGACCTCCGACAGCTCCTCGATGGTGTGCGGCACCTCCAGCCCCAGGTTGTCGAGCCAGTCCTGGCGCACCAGGACGCCGTATCGCGCGACCGGCTTCTGGATCGGCACGCCGTACAGCTTCCCGCCGACCCGCGCCGAGGCGATGGTCTGCTCGTTGATCTCGGCGAGGTTCGGGTACTCCTCGAGGTACTGCTCGACATCCCAGAACTGCCCGGACTTCATGGCCTGACGCACCGCGGTGTTGGCGGGGTTGTTCAGGAGGGTGATGTCGGCGAGCGAGTCGGAGGCCAGCGCGGCGCTCATCTTGTCGTCCGACGAGGCGGCGGGCACCCACTGGAATTCCAGCTTGGTCCCGGTGTACTCCTCGAGTGCGGTCTGCACGGGACCGCCGGCCTCCGGCGTCGTCGGCGTGTGGAGCACCGTCATCCAGGTGATGCTCTCCGGCGTCTCGCTGCCGCTCCCGCTGCCGCTGTCGGCAGGGTCGCCGCCCGAACTGCCGCAGCCTGCCAGCGCAAGCGATACGACGGCGACGGAAGCGACGGCGATTCCGAGCCTGGTGTGCTGCCTCATTGTGATGTTCCTCTCGCAAGGTGGACGTGGACGCGCGAGGTCTCGCGTGCCCTGGGGGGTGAGGTCTGGGTGGGGACGGCCGCCGCGGGCGCGGCATCCGCTCGTCCGCCGTCTTCGTCGGCCGCCTCTGCGGCGAGCTGGCCGAAGACGATGCGGGTGACGACGCCGACGGCCGTCGCGGGGATGCCGACGCCGAACAGCACGAGCAGCGGCGCGGCGAAGGCGGCGAGCAGCCAGACGGTCGCCGCCACCGCGGCGCCGGCGATGATCGTCCAGTGCAGGGAGCCGAAGCCGAGGAGCGCCGCGGCGGCGATCTGGCGGTGGATGCCGCGCACCTCGGTGGCGGCCATCACCGGGAACACGTACGCGGCGATGATCGCGATGACGACAAGAGCGAGTACGTTCGCGAACTGCAGCATCCAGCTGGACGCGGCGAAGATGTTCGTGATGACGACGGCGGCGGCCCCGAGTAGGATCCAGCCGACCGCCGCGCTCCGCCAGTACTGCGTTCGCAGGTGCGCGATGAAGGTGCGGGTCACGGGCGGGGTCTCGCCGAATCGGAACCACCGGTCGACGTAGGCGGCGACGGCGTAGGACGCCGGTCCGATGCCGAAGATCACCAGGCCGAGTGCCGTCGCGGCGATCCAGAGCAGGTTGAGGTACGCCATGCGATAGACGCCCCGGAGGAACATGCTGATGCGGACGAAGCCCTCGAAGGAGAACATCAGAACACGCCCTCCTCGCCGAACTTCTTCGCGAGGCGATTGGCGCCGATGACCAGGATCAGTCCCACGAGGCCCTTGAACAGGCCGACGGCCGTCGCGTAGCTCAGCTGCCCGTTCTGGATGCCGGCGGTGTACACGTACGTGTCGAAGATCTCGCCGACCTCGCGGTTGAGCGAGTTGAGCATGAGGAACATGTGCTCGAAGCCCAGCTCGAGGAAGTCGCCGATCGCCAGGATGAACATCACGATGATCGTCGGGCGGATGGCGGGCAGCGTGATGTGCCAGCTCTGCCGCCAGCGTCCCGCGCCGTCGATCTCGGCAGCCTCGTACAGCTGCATGTCGACCGCCGTCATCGCCGCGAGGTAGATGATCGTGCCCCAGCCGGCGCCCTTCCAGATCTCCTGCATGACGTACAGCGGGCGCAGCCAGGCGGGGTCGGTGAGGAACGGGATCGGCTCGAGGCCCCACGATACGAGGAGGTTGTTGATGCCTCCGCCGTCGGTCGTCAGCAAGACGTAGAACAGCGATACGACGATCACCCACGACATGAAGTGCGGCAGGTAGATCACCGTCTGGATGCTCCGCTGGAAGAACTTCAGGCGGAGCTCGTTCAGCATCAGCGCGAGGATGATCGGCACCGGGAAGGAGAAGATCAGCAGCAGCAGCGAGAGGACGATGGTGTTCGTCATCAGCAGCGGGAAGGCGTCTTGGGTGAAGAAGCGGATGAAGTGCTCGAAGCCCACCCAGGGACTGCCGAAGATGCCGAGGAACGCCGAGTAGTCCTGGAAGGCGATCACCAGGCCGCCCATCGGCACGTACTTGAAGATGAGGAAGTAGATGATGCCGGGCAGCGCCATCAGGTACAGCGCCCGGTGCCGCCAGATCTGCTGCCACCACGTGCGCTTCCGCTCCGTCGGGGGGAGGGACTGGACGGCTTCCGTCTGCACCTGAGGCGCTGCCTCGAGCGCGGTCATGCGAGCGTCCGCATCTTCGCGAGAACCATGCGCATCGGTGTGTCACTTCCTGTGCTCGTCGTCGAGTTCGGGCGGGTCACGTGAGAAAACGTTCTCGGGTAACCGGTTTCTGACCCTACCACGCGACTTTGCCGGCGACAACCCGCGCCCGCGGATCGCACGTCGCGGGCCGTGCGTGGTGACGTCGGCGGGTGATGTCGAGCCCGCGACGGAAGTCGTGCCGGGGAATGCCTGTGCCGAGGCCGCTCAGGGCATCCGGTAGTGTGGGGACCACCCGGAAGCGGCCGCCACGGCGGCCGTTTTCTGTATGCGAAGGAGAGTGGTGCGGTGCCCCAGGCGATCGACGCCCTCGCCGAGATCTTCTCGTGGATCGGCTTCGGGCTGGGCGCCCTGCTCGCCGGCGTCGCCCTCGTCATGTACCTGTTCGACGGCACCTGGGTGCCGGTGCGCGCCGTCGTCGAGGACGCCGGCGACGGCAAGCTGGTCCGGTGGTTCGACGAGGACGGCGGGGTTGGCGAAGCCCGCCTCTCGCACGAGCAGGAGCATCACATCGGCGACGCCGACATGGCCGACATCTTCGTTCGTCGTGGCTCCCTCGATCGGATGCGGCTGACGCAGGGCTCGCCGGCCGTGCGGGCCGTCGCCTGGCTCGCCGTCGGGCTGCTGACGCTGGGTGCGGTCGCGCTGGTGACCTCGCTCGTGATGCTGTTCGTGCGCGGCTGAGCCCGCTCAGCCGCCGTCGCGGTACGACCCGGCGGCTGACGCCACGCCGCTTCGCCGCTGACGCGGCGCCGTCCGCCGGTCACGCCGGCGGCGCCGTCCGCGGTCACGCCGCGGCGAGCATCCCGACCGCGGTCACGCCGCGGCGAGCATCCCGCCCGCCGCGAGGGCGAGTGCCAGGCCGACCCACTGCACGACGGCGACACGCTCGCGGAGCACCACCGCGGCGAGCAGGATGGTGCCGGCGGGGTACAGGGCGGTGAGCGCCGAGACCACGGCGAGATCGCCGACCCGCAACGCCAGCAGCATCAGGGCGTTGGCGGCGGCGTCGGCGACGCCGCACGAGATCGCGAGCCACCACGCCCGTCGGCGGCTGAGGGCGGTCACCGCGGCGCCCGTCGCGACGTGTGGGTGATCCGCGCGGGCGCTCGGCGTCCCGCCGGGCGGCGGCGCCGCGACCTCGAGCACGGAACGCACCGGCGCGCCGCGTCGGACGGCGGCGATCGCGAGCGCGGCGAGGATGATGCCCGTGATGCACGTGCTCGTGGCGCGGCCGGCCAGCAGGGGCACGAGACCGCTCTCGCCGGAGGTCTGGTCGACGATGATCAGGAAGGTGCCGATCGCGAGCCCGGCGCCGATCGCCATGGCGAGCGCGCGGGCGGTGGGCCGGACGACCTTCTCTCCCGGCACGAACCCGACGAGCACCACCGCGACGAGGGCCACGCCCAGCCCGGCGTAGCCGACGGCGCCGAGGCTGTCGCCCTTGACCAGCAGCCCCCACATCATCGGCGCGACGGCCGAGACCACCGCGGTCAGCGGCGACAGGATGCTCATGGGGCCGACGGCCAGGCAGGCGTACAGAAGGGCGACGGCGACGACCCCGACCGCGCCCGCGAGTACGCCCCACGCCAGGTCGGAGGTGGTCCAGGAGCCGCCGATCAGGGGCTGGGCCAGCGCGAGCGCGACGAAGCCGGAGAGTGCCGCGACCGCGGTCACCACCAGAGAGCGCAGGCGCCGCGCGGCCAGGCCGCCGAGGAAGTCGGCCGATCCGTAGACGACCGCCCCGATGAGCGCGAGTGCAGCGGACATCATCGCGACCAGCATAGGCACTGTCAAGTGGGGCGGCCGACTCGTCGAAAACCAGATCGCTAGATAAACTAGCGATATGACCTCGCCTCAGCACGCCCGCCACCGTCCTCCGCGTTGGCTCAGGATCGGCATCCCTGCTCTGCTCGTTCTCATCTGGCTCGTGGTCGGATCGATCGGAGGCCCCTACTTCGGCAAGGTCGACGAGGTCTCGACCAATGACCGATCGTCTTTCCTCCCCGAGAGCGCCGATGCCACGCAGGTGAACGAGCGACTCGCCGGATTCCTCGGCGAAGACAGCATCCCGGCCGTGCTCGTGGTCACGGGCGACGGCGAGCTGTCGGACGACGACGTCGCGGACGTGCAGGCCCTCGTCGACGATATCTCCGAGATCGACGGCGTCACCGAGGACGTGTCGCCGCCCATCGTGTCGGAGGACGGCGAGGCCGTGCAGGTCTTCGTGCCGATCGACGCCTCGGGCGAGGTCGGCGAGATCGTCGACGAGATGCGCACGATGGCGACCGAAGAGCTGCCCGACGACCTGGAGGCGTGGGTGACCGGCCCGGCCGGCTTCACGGCCGACCTCGTGGAAGGCTTCCTCGGCATCGACGGTCTGCTGCTGGCCGTCGCGCTGATCGCGGTGTTCCTGATCCTGGTGATCGTCTACCGCTCGCCGCTGCTGCCCGTCCTCGTGCTGCTGACGTCGGTGTTCGCGCTCTGCGTGGCACTGCTCACGGTGTGGTGGCTCGCGTACGCCGGCATCGTCGTGCTGAACGGCCAGGTGCAGGGCATCCTCTTCATCCTCGTGATCGGCGCGGCGACCGACTACGCGCTGCTGTACGTCGCGCGCTTCCGCGAGGCCGTCGCGGAGGGGAGGGAGCGGTGGGATGCCGTGGTCACGGCGTGGCGCGGATCGTTCGAGCCGATCCTCGCCTCGGGTGGCACGGTCATCGCGGGCCTGCTGTGCCTGCTCCTCTCCGACCTCGCGACGAACCGGGCGCTCGGACCCATCGCGTCCATCGGCATCGCCTTCTCGATGCTGTCGGCCCTCACGTTTCTGCCGGCACTGCTCGCTCTCTTCGGGCGCACCGCGTTCTGGCCCTTCATCCCCAAACAGCCGATCGCGATGATCCCCGACGACCTCACGCAGCCCGTGAAGGGCCTGTGGCCGCGCCAGGCGCGCTTCGTCGCCCGCCACGCGCGGATCGTCTGGATCGCCTGCACCGTCGTGCTGCTGGCCGGCGCGGTCGGCATCACCCAGCTCAAGGCCGACGGAGTCCCGACGAGCGACCTCGTGCTCGGGACGTCCGAGGCCCGCGACGGACAGGACGTGCTCGCCGAGCACTTCCCGGCGGGGTCCGGCTCGCCCGTCTACGTCATCGTCCCCGAGGAGGACCTCGCCGACACGGTCGAGGTGATCGAGGCGTCGGACGGCATCGATTCGGTGTCGGTCGCCTCGGACGACTCGCCGACCGGTCAGGCCGAGGTCGCCGTCGAGGATGGCGAGCCGGTGTTCACGGCGGTGGGACCGCCCGGCACGCCTGCTCCGGAGCCCACCGTGTCGGAGGGCGACGTTCTGGTGATCGGGACGCTGACAGATGCCGCGGATTCTGTCGCCGCCGAGGACACCGTGCGGGAGCTTCGCGCCGACCTCGACGAGACCCTCGGCGAGGGCACGGCCGTCGTGGGCGGCGAGACCGCGACCGACATCGACACGAACGACACCTCCACGCGCGACCGCACCGTGATCATCCCGGTGATCCTGGCGGTGATCCTCGTGATCCTGATGCTGCTGCTGCGCTCGCTCCTGGCACCGGTCCTGCTCATCGCGACGGTGATCCTGTCGTTCGCGACCGCCCTCGGCGTCAGCGCCCTCGTCTTCAACGAGGTGTTCGGCTTCCCCGGGGCCGACCCCGCGGTGCCGCTGTACGGCTTCGTGTTCCTGGTCGCCCTCGGCGTGGACTACAACATCTTCCTGATGTCACGGGTGCGCGAGGAGTCTCTGGTGCACGGGACGAGACCGGGCATCCTCCGCGGCCTGGTCGCGACCGGCGGCGTGATCACGTCGGCAGGACTCGTGCTGGCGGCGACGTTCGCGGCTCTCGGGGTGATCCCGATCCTGTTCCTCGCGCAGATCGCGTTCATCGTGGCATTCGGCGTGCTCCTCGACACCTTCATCGTGCGGTCGCTGCTCGTGCCCGCGCTGTCGTACGACATCGGCAGGGCGATCTGGTGGCCGTCGAAGCTCTGGCGGCGGGGGCCGGAGGTCGCCGCTCGCGCCGAGAGCCGACCCGACGCGAACTCGGACTCGCGGACGCCGCCGGCTGCGCCCGCACCGTCGGTCGCCGACCCCGCGGAGGCGCCGCTGCCCGCCGAGACCGATCCCGATCTCGTCGCGCAGGACGGTCACCCGCTCACGCGCGAGGAGTATCGGCGTACGCTCGACACATGAGCAAGGCGCTGTTCATCGTCGACGTGCAGAACGACTTCACCGAGGGTGGAGCCCTGGGCGTGGAGGGCGGCGACGCCGTGGCGCAGCGGATCTCGGACTACCTCGTCACGCACGCCGAGGAGTATTCCGTGATCGTCGCGTCGCGGGACTGGCATGACGCCGAGGGAGACAACGGCGGCCACTTCCACCCCGAGCCGGACTTCGTCGACACCTGGCCCGTCCACTGCGTGAGCGGGACGGCGGGCGCGGAGTACGACCCGTGTCTCGACACGTCGGCCGTGACGCACCACGTCAAGAAGGGACAGGGCACGCCGGCCTACTCGCTGTTCGAGGGGACGACCGACGAGGGTGCGACGGTGTCGCACCTCCTCGAGGAGAACGGCGTGATCGACGTCGACGTCGTCGGCATCGCGACCGATTACTGCGTGCGGGCCTCCGCGCTCGACGCGATCGAGCACGGTCGTCACGTGCGGATCCTCACCGACCTCGTCGCCGGGGTCGCCGCGGAGTCCAGCGACGCGGCGCTCGCCGAGCTCGCGCACGCGGGCGCCGAACTCCGGCACTCCGGCCTTTCGAACGGTGACTGAGAACGGTGACTGAGGCGCTGCCGCGGGCGCTGACGGCCGAGGGCGTCCGCGCCGAGCTCGAGGCGGCGGCATCCGTCGACGAACGCGTCAAGATCCAGGGCCGCATGACGGACGACCGCACCGAGGTCATCGGCGTGCGCATGGGCACGGTGTTCGACATCGCGAAGAAGAGCGCGCGGATGCCGCTGAGCGAGGTGGACCGCCTGCTCGACTCGGACGCGTACGAGGTGCGGATGGTCGCCGTGTCGATCCTCGACGCCCAGGCGCGAGCGAAGGACGCGGACCGCGCCGCACTGTACGACCTCTGGATGCGGCGCCTCGACCGCATCGACACGTGGGACTACATCGACCGGGCAGCACCCCGCGTGATCGGGTGGTACCTCCTCGACAAGCCGCGCGACGTGCTGTTCGACCTCGCCCGGTCGGACGACCGCTGGCATCGCCGCACCGCCGTCACCGCGGCCTTCTGGATCATCCGGTCGGGCGATCTGGATGACCCGCTCGCGCTGTGCGAGATCCTCGCGGATGATCCGGAGCATCTCGTGCAGACGAATGTGGGCGTGGCGCTGCGCGAGATCGGACGGGTCGACCGCGGTCGGCTGGAGGAGTTCCTCGCGCGTCGCGGCGGCGACCTCAGCGCGCACGCGCGACGCACCGCCCGCACCGCCCTCGCCTGACGCGCGCGAGCCGATACCCTCGGGCTCGTGACCCAGATCCGCCCCCTCGCCCCCGCTGACCGTGACGCCTGGCTCCCGCTGTGGCGCGGCTACCTCGAGTTCTACGAGTCGGAGGTCGCTGCCGAGCAGACCGCACTGACCTGGAACCGCCTTCTCGACCCGCAGTTCCCGATACACGGTGCGATCGCCCTCGACGATGACGGCCGCGCGATCGGCTTCGTCCATTGGCTCACGCACGGCGCGACCTGGTCGCCGGCGCCGTACGTCTATCTCGAGGACCTCTTCGTGGCGCCCGACACGCGGGGCACGGGCGCGGGACGTGCCCTCATCGCGCACGTGACCGAATGGGCGCGGGAGCGCGACGCCGCGAAGGTGTACTGGCTCACGCATGAGAGCAATGCCACGGCGCGTGCGCTGTACGACCGCGTCGCGACGCACACCGGATTCGTGCACTACGAGATCGGGCTGCGCGGATGACCCCCTCGGCTCAGACCGAACGGAGCATGGGCGACCTGGTCGCGACGCTGTTGCTGATCGGATTCTCGGTCGGGATCGCGGTCGTGCTCTTCTTCGTATCGCTCGTGTGGGCGATCGGAAACCACGACAACACGGTCGCGATCGTGCTCGGCGGCTACGTCCCGCTGGCTCTCGCGGTGGTCGGCGCCGTCGCGGGGATCGTGGCGCTGTCGCGCAAGCACCGTGCGTTCTGGTACCCGCTGGTCACGCTCGTGCTGAGCGTCGGGCTGTGGGTGGTCGCCGCGTCGATCGCCCGCTGAGTCCACGGTCGGCCCGCTCGTCACGCAACTGCTGCACTTTCCTGCAGCTGCTGCGTCGCGCGACGCAGCAGCTGCAGGAAACTGCAGCAGTCGCTCGCCGCCATTCGGCCGCGCAGCCTCAGGCCGGCGTGCGGCGCCCCCGGCGGGCCAGGAAGATCGTGAAGCCGAGCGCGAGGAGCGCGGTCAGGCACAGCAGGCTCAGGCCGATCGTGTAGCTGTGCGTCTCGGCGTTGTAAGTCGCCCCCATCACGAGCGGGGGGAAGTATCCGCCGAGACCGCCCGCCGCCCCGACGATGCCGGTGACGGTGCCCACCCGCTCCGCGGGCGCACGCTGCGCGACCCACGTGAAGACGGCGCCGGTTCCGAGGCCGAGGGCGAGCGCCATCAGCACGAACGACGTGCCGGCGGCGAGCTCGGGCGGCGGCTTGAGGGCGATGACCACGGCCATGACGGCGGCACCGCCGAGCGAGATGCTGAGCACGGTCGCGGGGCCGATGCGGTCCGAGAGCCACCCGCCCACCGGGCGGGCGATGACCGCGGCGATCGCGAAGCCCGCCGTGCGGGCGCCGGCGTCGGCGAGGTCGTAGCCGTAGACCTCCTTCAGATACGTCGGCAGGTAGGTCGAGAACGCCACGAAGCCGCCGAAGGTGACGGCGTACAGGAACGCCATCTGCCACGTCACGGCGAGCTTCGACGCGGCCTTGAGCTTGGGCATCACGGGCGCGGTGTTGGGCTTCCACAGCGGCGAGTCGCGCATGAACACCCACACCACGAGCGCGACGACCAGCAGGGCGCCCGCGATGATGAGGTGGGTCGGCACGTACCCGAACCACGCCACCATGCGCGGGGTGAAGAACGCCGACAGGGCGGTGCCGCCCATGCCCGCCCCGAACAGCCCGGTCGCGAAGCCGCGCTTCGCGGGCTCGTACCAGGCGTTCACGAACGGGATGCCGACGGCGAACGTCGTGCCCGCGATGCCGAGCACGAATCCGAAGGCCAGCATCAGCGCGTAGGAGCCCCAGACGCCGGCGAGTGCCACGAGCACCACGGGAACGGCCGAGGCGGCGGTGAGGATCGTGAACATCAGCCGTCCGCCGAAGCGGTCGGTGAAGGCGCCGGTGAGGATGCGCCCGAGCGAGCCGACCAGCACGGGCGTCGCGATGAGCAGCGACGCCTGGGTCGAGTCGAGGCCCATCTCGGCGCTGTACTGCACCGCGAGCGGAGCCACGAGGTTCCAGGCCCAGAACGTGATCGTGAACGCGAGCAGCGCCAGCAGCAGGTTCCGGGTGCGGCCCGGCAGCTCCTGCGTGCCGGCGGCTGCGGTGGCCGCGGCATCCGTCGTCATCGTCGTCCTCCCGTCTTGCCGCTGGCGCGGCTGCCGGACTTGCGATCGGGGGTGCGGTCGGAGGTGCCCACGGGCGCCCAGCCGCGTCGGATCCCGCGCGCGGTCGTGGGGCGGCCGTCACGTGAGCGGTACACGATGTAGGGCCGGAACAGGTAGTGCACCGGCGCGGTGAAGGCGTGGACCAGCCGCGTGAAGGGCCAGATCATGAACAGCGCCATGCCGATCAGCGTGTGGATCTGGAAGTCGAGCGACGCCTGGCTCATGGCCTGGATGTCGGGCTGGAAGACGAAGAGCGACCGGAACCACGGGGCCACCGTCTCGCGGTACGTCGTCTCATGCGGCGGGCCGATGACGCTCAGCACCGTCGTGGCGAGGCCCGCGACGATCGCGGCGACGAGGACGACGTACATCGTCTTGTCGTTGCGAGTGGTCGCCATGAAGACCGGCCCGGTCGTGCGTCGCCGGTAGATCAGGATGCCGACCCCGACGAGCGTCGCAAACCCCGCCACCGTGCCGAGCCCCAGCGCGGCGAGGTGGTACATCTCCTCCGAGACGCCCAGCGCGTCGGTCCACGCCTGGGGGATCACGAGGCCGACGACGTGCCCGATGACCACCACGAGGATGCCGAAGTGGAACAGCGGCGACCCGATCCGCAGCAGCCGCGACTCGTAGAGCTGCGACGACCGCGTCGTCCACCCGAACTGGTCGTAGCGGTAGCGCCAGATGGTGCCGCCGACCAGCACGGCGACCATGACGTAGGGGAGGATGCCCCACAGGAAGAGGTCCATCAGCGCCTCCCGACGGGCTCGAGGGGCAGCAGCCGCGGATCGTGGGCGTCGAGGCCCACCGACTCGCGCGGGGGACCCGCGGCCGCCATCGCCATCGCCTGCTGCCGGTCGGCGGGCGAGCGCCCGGGCAGGGCGTCGCACACCGCGGCGACGACCCCCGCGTAGGGCGACGCGCGTTCGGCCAGCGCGAGCCGGATGAGCTCGAGGCTGGGCCGGTACTCCTGCAGCAGCGCCGCACCCTCGGCGGGCGCATGGCGCGCGAACTCCAGCACCAGCGGCAGGAAGTCGGGCAGCTCTCCGCTGCCGTCGAGGGCGAGACCCGCGGCGCGGTACCGGCCCTTGAGATCGGCCAGCACCGCGCCGCGGCGGCGCGTGTCGCCGTCGGTCCAGTAGCTCAGGTAGAGGGCATGCCGCCGCGACATGTCGAACGTGTCGACGTACACCGTCTCCACTTCGGGCGCCGGGGTCGTCCGCCACCACTCCAGGAGAGGGGCGAAGGATGCCGCAGCCCGCGGTGCCGCCTCCCGCAGAGCCGCGTCGATCAGCGTCGCCGAGCCGAGCACCGTGTCGTCGGGATAGCTCAGGCAGAGGGAGGCCGCCTGATGGACCACCCGCGCGCTCATGACGGACCTCCGGGCGCGGCATCCGTCTCCGCTTCCCTGGAGCGCGCCGGGAACAGGCCCGGCGGCGCGCCGTTGCCGTCCCAGTTGAGCAGGTTGACGCGACCGCGCAGGGCCTCGCCGCTCGCCGCCGCGTCGGACGTCTGGCGCTCCTTCAGCGCATGGAAGGTCTCGACCGCGACGGGCACCGGCCGGCCGCTCGCCTCGCCGAACATGCCGGCCTCGTTGCCGTACGGGCCGCCGTCGAAGTCGAGCGAGCAGCCCAGCTCCTCGAGCTCGTGCGCGCGCTCGTAGTGCGCCGTCGGGATGACGTAGCGCTCCTCGTACTTCGCGATCGCGAGCAGCCGGTACATCGCGTAGATCGACTCGCCGGTCATGCCGACGGCTTCGGGGATCGACTCGTCGCGCTCGCGGTCGAGTGTGATGTCGCGCAGGTACGAGCGCATCGCCGCGAGACGCCACAGCACGCCCGTGATGATGTCGGTGTCGCCCGCCGTGAAGAGCTCGGCGAGGTACTCGACGGGGATGCGGAGCGCCTCGATGGCGCCGAACAGCGTGCCCGCGGCCTCGGAGTCGTGACCCTGGTCGCGCAGCAGGTCGACGATCGGCGACAGCGGCGGGATGTACCAGACCATCGGCATCGTGCGGTACTCGGGGTGCAGCGGCAGCGCGACGCGGTAGGTCTTCGCCAGGGCGTAGACGGGGGAACGGCGCGCGGCGTCCATCCAGTCGTCCGGGATGTCGCCCTGGGCGCGCACCGCCGCGATCACCTCGGGGTCGTTCGGGTCGAGAATGAGGTCGAGCTGCGCCTCGTACAGGTCCTTCGGGTCGGGCGTCGAGGCCGCCTCGGTGACGCGGTCGGCGTCGTACAGGAACAGCCCGAGGTACCGGAGGCGCCCGACGCACGTCTCGGAGCAGACGGTCGGGATGCCGACTTCGAGCCGCGGGTAGCAGAGCGTGCACTTCTCGGCCTTGCCGGTCTTGTGGTTGAAGTAGATCTTCTTGTACGGGCAGCCGGTGATGCACTGCCGCCAGCCGCGGCAGCGGTCCTGGTCGACGAGCACGATGCCGTCCTCGGCGCGCTTGTAGATCGCGCCCGACGGGCAGGACGCCATGCATGACGGATTGAGGCAGTGCTCGCAGATCCGCGGCAGGTAGAACATGAAGGTCTTCTCGAACTGCAGCTTGATCGCGTCTTCCGACTCTCGGCGCACGCGCTCCACGATCGGGTCGAGGTGACCCATCTCACTCGCGCCGCCGAGGTCGTCGTCCCAGTTCGCCGACCACGTGATCTTGGTGTCCTCGCCGGTGATCAGCGACTTCGGCCTCGCCACCGGGAAGTCATCGCCCAGCGGCGCGTCGATGAGCGTCTCGTAGTCGTACGTCCACGGCTCGTAGTAGTCCTCGAGCTTCGGCTGCACCGGCGAGGAGAAGATGGTGAAGAGGCGCTTGAGGCGGCTCCCCGTCCGCAGCGACAGCCGGCCGCGCTTGTTGAGCGTCCAGCCGCCGCGCCACTGGTCCTGATCCTCGTAGCGGCGGGGGTACCCCTGCCCGGGCCGCGTCTCGACGTTGTTGAACCACACGTACTCCGTGCCGGCGCGGTTCGTCCACGCCTGCTTGCAGGTCACCGAGCAGGTGTGGCACCCGATGCACTTGTCGAGGTTCATCACCATGCCCATCTGGGCCATCACGCGCATCAGTACTCCACCTCCTGGCTGCGGCGGCGGACCGTCGCCACCATGTCGCGCTGGTTCCCCGTCGGGCCGAGGTAGTTGAACGTGTACGAGAGCTGCGCGTACCCGCCGATGAGGTGGGTGGGTTTGACCAGCAGCCTCGTGACGGAGTTGTGGATGCCGCCGCGCCGGCCGGTCGCTTCGGACTTCGGCACGTCGATCGTGCGCTCCTGGGCGTGGTGCACGTAGACCACGCCGGTCGGCATGCGGTGCGACACGATCGCCCGCGCCACCAAGACGCCGTTGGAGTTGACGCACTCGACCCAGTCGTTGTCGGCGGCGCCGATGGCCGCGGCATCAGCCGGACTCATCCACACCGTCGGACCGCCGCGCGAGAGCGACAGCATGAAGAGGTTGTCCTGATACTCGGAGTGGATCGACCACTTCGAGTGCGGCGTGAGGTAGCGCACGACGACCTGCTGCGCGCCGTCCGGCCCGAGCTTGGGCTCGCCGAACAGCCGGTGCATGTCGAGCGGCGGGCGGTAGATCGGCAAGGCCTCGCCGAGGTCGCGCATCCAGGCGTGGTCGAGATAGAAGTGCATGCGGCCGGTGAGGGTGTGGAAGGGCTTCAGCCGCTCGATGTTCACGGTGAACGGCGCGTACCGCCGGCCGCCCGTCTCCGAGCCCGACCACTCCGGCGACGTGATCACCGGCACGGGAGCCGCCTGCGTCATCGCGAAGGTGATGCGCTTCTCCTCCGACCCCTCGGCGAGGTCGGCCAGCGGCTTGCCCACGCGCTTCTCGAGGGTGCGGAAGCCCTGCGCGGCGAGCTCGCCGTTGGTCGTGCCCGAGAAGGCCAGGATCGCCTCGGCCATCTTGACGTCGGTGTCCATCGCGGGGCGGCCGTCGGCCGCGCCGCCGAGCATGACGCCGTTCTTCTGTGCCAGCCGCTCGACCTCGTGCGCGACGTCGTAGGTGACGTTCTTGATGGTGAAGCCGAGCTTGTCGGCGAGCGGTCCCACCGCGGCGAGCTTGTCGGCGATCGCCGTGTAGTCGCGCTCAACGACCGTGAACTGCGGCATCGTCTTGCCGGGGATGCCCGGGCCGTCGCCGCGCGCCCAGTCCCGCACCTCGCCGCCCGGCTGCGACGTCTCGCCCGGGGTGTCGTGCTGCATCGGCACCGAGACCAGGTCGCGGCGCGTGCCCAGGTGGGTCCGCGCCTGGGCCGAGAATTCGACCGCGATCGCGTGGAAGAGGTCGAAGTCGCTCTTCGCCTCCCACGGCGGGTCGATCGCAGGGGTGAACGCGTGCACGAACGGGTGCATGTCGGTGGACGAGAGGTCGTGCTTCTCGTACCAGGTGGCCGCGGGGAAGACGACGTCCGACAGGAGCGTCGTTGAGGTCATGCGGAAGTCCGCCGACACCAGCAGGTCGAGCTTCCCCTCGGGGATCTCGTCTCGCCAGGTCACGTCGTTCGGCCGCACGCTCGCCTCGTCCGTGGCCATCACGTTGCTGTGCGTGCCGAGCAGATGCTTGAGGAAGTACTCGTTGCCCTTCGCGCTCGATCCCATCAGGTTCGAGCGCCACAGCGTGAGCAGGCGCGGCCAGTTCTCGGGGGCGTCGACGTCGGCGATGGCGGGCTGCAGCGCACCGGAGGAGAGCTGCGCGGCGACGAAGGATGCCGCATCCGCCGCCTCTCCGTTCGCCACGGCGGCGTCGGCCCGATCGGCGAGGTCGAGCGGGTTGACGTCGAACTGCGGGTAGAACGGCATCCACCCGAGGCGCGCCGACTGCGCGATGGTGTCGGCCGTGTGCATGCCGGCGAGGTTGCCCTCGGCGAGCGGAGAGGCCAGCGCGTCGGCGGCGTACCCGTCGAAGCGCCATTGGTCGGTGTGCATGTACCAGTACGCGGTGCCGATCATGGTGCGGGGCGGCCGGTTCCAGTCCAGGGCGTTCGCGAGCGAGAGCCAGCCGGTGATCGGGCGGCACTTCTCCTGCCCGACGTAGTGCGCCCAGCCACCGCCGTTGCGCCCCATCGAGCCCGTGAGGATCAGCAGCGCCAGGATCGCGCGGTAGGTCGCGTCGCCGTGGAACCACTGACAGATGCCCGCGCCCATGATGATCATCGAGCGGCCGTTCGATTCCACCGCGTTGGCGGCGAACTCGCGCGCGATGCGCGTGCACGCCTGCGCCGGCACGCCGGTGATCTCCTCCTGCCAGGCCGGGGTGTACGGCGAGTCGGCGTCGTCGAGCCCGGTCGGCCAGTCGCCGGGCAGTCCGTCGCGCGCGACGCCGTACTGGGCGAGCATGAGGTCGAGGACGGTGGTGACGAGGATGCCGCTCACCCGGGTCGCGGGGACGCCGCGGCGGAGCACCTCACCCGAGCCGTCGGCGGAGTCGAAGCGGGGGAGGAGCACCTCGACGGCCTCCGGCCTCCCGGTCGCGGCCGGCAGGTCGGCGATCGAGAGCGCGGGCTCCACGCCTTCGAGGTCGAGGTTCCAGCGGCCCTCGCCCGACGGCGCGTACCGGAAGCCCATCGAGCCGTTCGGAACGCGCGGCGTGGCGGTGGCGGCATCCAGCACCACCGTCTTCCACTCATCCTCAGGCGTGTCGCCGCCGAGATCCGTGGAGGTGACGAACGTGCCGGGCACGTAGGCGCCGTCGCGCTCGACGAGTCGCACGAGGTGGGGGAGGTCGGTGTACTGACGCGCGAAGTCGGCGAAGAACGGCACCCGGCGGTCGACGTAGTTCTCCTTGAGCACGACGTGTCCCATCGCCATCGCGAGCGCGGCGTCGGTGCCGGCCTGGCAGGGCAGCCACTCGTCGGCGAACTTGGTGTTGTCGGCGTAGTCGGGGCTCACCGTCACGACTTTCGTGCCGCGGTAGCGCACCTCGGCCATCCAGTGGGCGTCGGGGGTGCGGGTGACCGGCACGTTGGAGCCCCACATCATGAGGTAGGTGGCGTCCCACCAGTCGCCCGACTCGGGCACGTCGGTCTGATCGCCGAACACCTGCGGACTCGCGACCGGCAGGTCGGCGTACCAGTCGTAGAACGAGGTCATCACGCCGCCGACGAGCTGCGTGAACCGCGTGCCGATGCAGTGCGACACCATCGACATGGCCGGGATCGGCGAGAACCCGGCGACACGATCGGGGCCGTACTCCTTGATGGTGTGGACGTAGCCGGCGGCGACGAGCTCGACCGCCTCGCGCCAGGATGCGCGCACCAGCCCGCCCTTGCCGCGGGCGCGCTGATAGCGCTGTCGCGTCTCGGGATTCTTCGTGATCTCGCCGAACGCCTCGACCGGGTCGCCGGTCCGGGCCTTCGCCGCCCGGTACTCCTCGAGCAGGACGCCCCGGACGTACGGGTAGCGCACGCGCGTCGGCGAGTAGGTGTACCACGAAAAAGCAGCCCCGCGGGGACACCCGCGGGGCTCGTATTCGGGACGGTCGGGGCCGACGCTCGGATAGTCGGTCTCCTGGGCCTCCCACGTGATGATGCCGTCCTTGACGTACACCTTCCACGAACAGGAGCCCGTGCAGTTCACCCCGTGCGTCGACCGGACGACCTTGTCGTGACTCCACCGATCCCGGTAGAACGCGTCGCCGTCTCGGCCGCCCTCGAGAAACGCCGCCCGGTGATCGGCGGTCTCGTCCCACCTCGTGAAGAACCGCCCTGCAGCCAGCAGGGCGTCGGAAGCCGGGCCGTCCACACCGATCTGGGGCGTCATGTCTCGGACCCTAGCGAAAGGTCCGGCGCGTGCGCCAGGGGGGATGGGATGCCTTTTCCCGACGTTCGCCGGGTGACGGGGACGAGCGAGGAGAAGTGGTGCCCCCACAGGGGCTCGAACCCTGGACCCACGGATTAACCTGCTGCACTGAGTTTCCCCAGCCACCGTCTCCGGCTTGCAGTCTGGACTATATCTTCACCTTCGGCCGGGCCGGTCAGGTGCGCCGCGTGTAGTCTCTGAGGTTCCCTTGCGGTTACCTGCTGATTACCCAATCCCTCGGATTGTCACTGCCGGTGTCGTCTGACACTGGCGAGTACCTCGGGCTCTCAGGGCGTCCCAGCATATAGCGGCGGTCATCCGACGCATTTCTGCGCCGGCGCTCCATTTGTTGTCTTGAAGTCCGTTGCTCTAACCAACTGAGCTATAGGGGCGTCTCCCACCCTAGCAATGCCTGCCGTGTGGTCGGGGCGTCGGTGCGCGGAGTCAGCCGTTGCCGTTGCCGCGGCCGTTTCCGCTGTTGCCGCCGCCGTTGCCGTTGCCATTGCCGTTGTTGTTGCCGGGGCCGCTGTTGTCGCTGCCGCCGCCCGTGTCCGCGGGCGGCGCCTGCTCGGCGGGCGCCTGCTCGGCGGGCGCCTGCTCGACCGGCTGCTCCGCCGGAGCCTCTTCGACGGGGGCGTCCTCGGCTGGCGCGGGTACCGCCGGCTCCTCGACGGGCGTCGTCGGCACCGGCTCGGGTTCGGCCGTCCAGCTGTTCGCCAGCCAGAGGGTCCCGAGCGCGAGGGCAAGCGCGAGGAGCGCCGCGATCACGATGCCGATGACCAGCGCACGCCGCGAGGGACGACGCTCGTCGTCCGAGAGCGTCGGCACGACCGGCGCGGCAGCGGTCGACACGACCGATGCCGCCGGACCAACGGCTGACCGGCGTGCGTCTCGGCGCAGCGCGCCGTGGCGCGCCCGCCCGGCCAAGCCCGGTGAGAGCGACTCGGACGGCGCGACGGGCGGTGAGAACACCTGCGTGGGGCCGGTGCCGGGCGTTGCCGCCGGCGCTTCGGCGCTTGACGGCAGCGCTTCGGGTGCGGCCGGCGATGCCTTCTCGGGCGTGACGACCGCCGCCGCCGTCATCGCGACGGGTGCCGTCGCCGGGTCGGCCTTCTCGCGCGCGAGGGCGTTCTCCATCGCGGCCAGCCGCGACGCCGCCGACACCACGTCGAGCGCGGTCGGCCGGTCGTCCGGCCGGATCGCCGTCATGCCCCGCAGCAGCCCCTGCCACGCCGGGTGCAGCGACTCCGGGATCCGGGGCCCCGCCGACAGGCGCGCGACGACCGTGCCGATGCCTTCCGCATCCCCGAAGGGCCGCTCACCGGTGAGCGCCTCGATCAGCAGCAGGCCGAAAGCGTAGATGTCGGCGGGCGGCGCCGGCACCGCCCCCCGTGCCTGCTCGGGCGCGACATACGCCATCGTGCCGACGATCACGCCCGGGGTGGTGACCCGCGCCGAGTCCATGAGATACGCGATGCCGAAGTCCGCCAGCTTCGCGCGCCATTCCCACCCGGGTCGCGGTGACGGCCGCAGCAACACGTTGGAGGGCTTGATGTCTCGGTGCACGACGCCGTGGTCGTGCGCGACGTGCAGACCTTCGGCGATGTCGATCGCGATGGAGGCGACGACTCTCGGCTCGACGGGACCGTCGGCGATGAGGTCGCGCAGCGTGATGCCGTCGACGTGCTCCATCACCAGATAGCTGGTGTCGTCCGAGCCCACCCGGGCATCGAACACGGTGACGAGCGAATGGTGACTGAGCGAGGCGAGGAGCGTCGTCTCCGACAGCGCTCGCTCGACCGAGTCGATGCCGTCGGTGGGCTCGCGGAACACCTTCACCGCGACCGAGCGCTGCAGATGCGTGTCTTCGGCGCGATATACGCGGGCCATCCCGCCCTCGCCGATCCGCTCCTGCAGGACGTATCGATCGTCCAGAAGCTCGCCCGTCGAGAGTTCCCCCGACTCACGCAGGTCCGTCACTTGTCCTCCCGCCCAGGCCCCGCACCCCTCCGGCACGACTCCGGGCTAAACCCCACGTTAAGCACCGCACCCCCCGGCCGAGACCCGCTTGACGATCCCGCGGGACTGTGCAAGCACGCACGGCGAAGCCGCCGACGCCGCCCCCAGGCGTCGGCGGCCGCGCCGCCCCCCGAACGCCGGCCGAAGCCGGCGGCGGTCACTGTGCCGGAGGCATCAGCACCGCGTCGATGAGGTAGACGGTCGCGTTCGCGGTCTGCACCCCACCGCAGATCACGTTCGCGTCGTTCACCATCCACATGTCGCCCTCGCCGGTGACCTCGAGATCGGCGCCCTGCACCGTGGTGTGCATGCCGGCGATGTCTGCCGGCTCGATGCGACCGGGGACCACGTGGTACGTGAGGATCGAGGTCAGCGTCGCGGTGTCGGTCTTCAGCGACTCGACCGTGGCCGGATCGATCGCGGCGAAGGCGTCGTCGACCGGAGCGAAGACGGTGAACTCGTCGCCGTTCAGCGTGTCGACGAGGTCGACCTCCGGGTTGAGCTGCCCGCTGACCGCGGCGGTCAGCGTCGTCAGCATCGGGTTGTTCGAGGCGGCGACCGCGACGGGATCGGCCGACATCCCCTCGATGGAGCCGTCGCCGTCCGGCACGGCCTCGGCATAGGCGGCGCACCCCGGGCCGACGAGATCGGCGGCGGGGTCGGCCATCGGCTCCTCGGCCATCGGCTCCTCGGTCGCCTCCATGGGGGTCGAGGGCTCGGTCTCGGGCTCGGCCGTCGATCCGCCCATCGAACAGGCGGACAGCGCGAAGGTCGCCGCCACGGCGAGCGCCAGCCCTGCCGACACGCGCTTCCTGGTCATGCGGGACATGTCTTCCTCCTCACGGCGGTCGTGCGACCGCGTCTGGTTCCCCGGTGCGGGGAGTGCCGCAGGAGCGGCTGTACGGGTTGTTCGGAGGCGCCGCCGGATCGGATGGGGAATTCGTCGGCGGATGCCGCGACCCGGGCGTTCCCGTGGGCGGCAGGCGCGGCATCCGCTCCCGCATTCCGCGTGTCCTCACACTCGGCGGGCGCGCCCGCCCAATCCGAACGGGTCGGCGCCGCGAACAACCGGCGACGGAAGGGGAGGGTCGCATGGAGCTCGTCGTCATCGGTCTGCTGGGCGGACTCATCACCGGGATCTCGCCGTGCATCCTGCCCGTGCTGCCGGTCGTCTTCCTCACCGGCGGCGCGCAGTCCGCCCGCTTCGACGCGGACGGCACAGGGGGTCCCGCCCCCGCCTCGCGGTGGCGGCCGTACCTTGTGATCGCGGGACTCGTCACGAGCTTCACCCTCGTGACGCTGCTCGGCTCGCTGCTGCTGGGGGCGCTCGGACTGCCGCAGGACGTGCTGCGCTGGACCGGGATCGCGGTCCTCGTGCTGATCGGCGTGGGATTGCTCGTGCCCCGGTTCGAGCAGGTCCTCGAGAAGCCCTTCCAGAAGCTCGCTCGGCGCGCCGAGGTGCAGAACCGGGGGAGCGGCTTCGGCGTCGGGCTCGCGCTCGGCACCGTCTTCGTCCCGTGCGCGGGACCGGTGCTCGCGGCGATCATCGTCGCCGGGTCGACGGGGCGCATCGACGTCGGCACGGTGGTGCTCACGGTGTCATTCGCGATCGGGGTCGCGGTGCCGCTCCTCTTCTTCGCGCTGGCGGGGCGCGGTCTCGTCGAGCGCATCAGGGCTTTCCGCACGCGCGAGCGGGGACTCCGCATCGCCGCCGGCGTCGCGATGCTGGCGCTCGCCGTCGGCCTGGTCTTCAACGTGCCTCAGCTGCTGCAGCGGGCGGTGCCGGACTACACCGCGGGCGTGCAGCGTGAGCTCACCGACAACCCCGACGCGCGACGGGCGCTCGACCTCGGCGGGCTCGTGACCGACGAGAACAAGGACCTCGACCGCTGCACGAACGGCGCCCGCGAGCTCGAGTCGTGCGGGACGGCGCCGAGCATCCGGGGGATCGCGGAATGGCTGAACACCCCCGGCGGCGCGGCCGTCGATCTCGCGGATCTCCGGGGCCAGGTGGTCCTGGTCGATTTCTGGGCGTACTCCTGCATCAACTGCCAGCGCAGCATCCCGCACGTCGTCGCGTGGGACGCCGCCTACCGCGAGGCGGGGCTCCAGGTGATCGGCGTGCACTCTCCCGAGTACGCGTTCGAGAAGGATGCCGCGAACGTCGCGGCGGGCGCCCGCGACTTCGGCATCACCTACCCGGTCGCGCTCGACAACAGCCTCTCGACGTGGACCAATTACCGCAATCGCTACTGGCCCGCCCACTACCTGATCGATGCCGAGGGAACAGTGCGGCACATCGCCTTCGGCGAGGGGAACTACGCCGCGACGGAGAAGCTCATCCGCGAGCTGCTGCAGGCCGCGGACGCGACGGCCGAGCTGCCCGCGGCGACCGACGTCGCCGACGACACCCCTGACGGTCCGCGGACGCCAGAGACGTTCCTGGGCTCGGCGAAGGACGTGAACTACGGTGGCGGCGACGCCTATCGCTTCGGCGAGAGGGCGTACGACCTGCCTGCCGACCAGCCCGACGACTCGTTCGCACTCGATGGGGCGTGGCGCGTCGAGACACAGTACGCCACGCCCGCCGGCGACGGCGGTGGCGGCATCCGTCTCCGCTTCCAGGCCCAGGAGGTGCGCATGGTGCTCGCCGGCGAGGGCGAGGTGCGCGTCCAGGTGGACGGCGGGGCGGAGCGCACGGTGCGCGTCACGGGCACGCCGCGCTCCTACGCCGTGGCGGACGGGACGGATGCCGGAACCCGCGTCCTCGACGTCACCGTGTCGGCGGGGGTCGAAGTGTACTCCTTCACGTTCGGGTGACGCGGCTCGGAGTGACGGGGAGGTGCGTAGGGCATGCTGGTGGATGTGGTGATCGACGGAATCGACGTGCCGGAGGACGGCACCGAACCCGTCGACCGCGTGGGCGAGCTGCTGCTGCGCGTCGCGCAGGCGGATCAGGCGGCGTTCGCGCGCGTCTACGACCTGCTCTCGCCCCGCGTCTTCGGCCTCATCCTGCGCGTGCTCGTCGACCGCGCGCAGAGCGAAGAGGTGCTGCAGGAGGTCTTCCTCGAGGTGTGGCAATCCGCCGCGCGGTTCGCTCCGAACAGAGGGCAGGGGAGGTCGTGGGTGCTCACGATCGCGCATCGCCGGGCCGTCGACCGCGTGCGGTCGTCGCAGGCGAGCAGCGATCGCGATGTGCGGGCGGGCTTCCGCGACCTCGATGTCGCCCACGACGGAGTCGCAGAACAGGCCGAGCTGCGCATCGAGGGCCAGAGGGTCGCGACCGCACTGGCGGCGCTGCCCGACGTCCAGCGGGAGGCGCTGACCCTCGCGTATTACGGGGGATACAGTCAGAGCGAGATCGCGGCCCTGGTCGGCGCTCCGCTGGGCACGATCAAGACGAGGATGCGGGACGGGCTGTCCCGTCTGAGAGCCGAACTGGGGGTGACCGCGTGATGGACGAGAAGGAGTTCGCCGAGCTGGCAGCCGGCGCCGCGCTGAACGCGCTGTCGCCCGCAGACCGGCTCGCTTTCGATCGTGCGCGCCGCGAGCACCCGGAATGGGAGAGCCGGGTGATGACGGATGCCGCGACCGTCGCGGCGCTCGCCGACACCGTCTCCGACGCGCTGCCCCCTCTGAAGCTGCGCTCGACGCTGCTCTCGCGGGTCGCCACCACGCCCCAGCTGCCCGCGATGGACGCCGCCGTCGCCGCCGTCGCCGCCGCCGCGGCGCCCGTGGACCGGTGGACCTCGCCCGCCGAGTTCCCGACGCCTGACGCCGCGCCTGCGGACGCAGCGGAGGCCGACGCGACCGTGCTCGCCGACCCCGCAGCGGAGCCGGGCGCGGGTCCGACCGGCGCTGAGTTCGCCCCCATTGCGCCGCCGGCAGATGCCGCGACGGCCGGTTTCGAGCCTGATGATCTGCGTGAGCCGGTTGAGCCCGACGTCGACGCGACCCACGCCGAGCCGGTGGCCGACACCACGGTCCTGGACAGGACGGCGGGCGACCGGGGCGGGGCCGAGCCTCCGCTCACCACGACCACGCTGCAGGCGGTGTCTCGGCGCAACTGGACGCGCGGGATCCTCGCGCTGGCCGCGTCGATGGTGCTCCTGGTCGCACTCGGACTGGGCGCCGCCCTCATCAACGACTATCTCCATCGGCCGCCGGCGGTCGTCGCCCTCGACGAGATCGAATCGGCCCCCGACGCCCAGTCGGCGACGGTCGAGGTCGTCGACGGCGGCACGGCGACCGCGCACTGGTCGGAGTCCGTCGGCGAGGCGGTGCTCGTGTCGCAGGGTCTGCCGGCGCTCGCCGACGACCAGAGCTTCGAGACGTGGTTCGTGCGCGACGGTGCGGCCGTGTCGGCAGGCACGTTCGACGCCGAGGACGGCGCGGCGACGGTGCTCCTCGACGGCGCGGTCGAGCCCGGCGACGTGATCGCGGTGACGGTGGAGCCGCAGGGCGGCTCGCCCACCGGGGAGCCGACGTCCGACCCGATCGTCCAGATCCCCACGGCCTGACGTCGGAGGTCACCACCGCGCGGCCGGCCGCTCGGCGGACCGGCGGGCCCCCGCGCGGCCCCGTGCCCCGGCGCCCCGGCGCGACAACGGCGATGCCGGTAGCGTGAGGCCGTGGCATCCGTCCCGCAGACCGTCCAGACTCTCGCGCACCTCCGCCGTGCCCGCGACCTGATGGACCGCGACTACGCCGAGCCGCTCGACGTGCCCACGATGGCCGCGAAGGCCCTGATGTCGCCGGCCCACTTCTCGCGCGAGTTCAAGGCCGCGTACGGCGAGACGCCCTACGCGTACCTCATGACCCGGCGCATCGAGCGAGCCATGGCGCTGCTGCGCGAAGGCGCGACGGTGACGGATGCCTGCACCGCCGTCGGAGCGACCTCGCTGGGCTCGTTCAGCTCGACGTTCACCGAGATCGTGGGGGAGACGCCGAGCTCGTACCGGTCGCGGCCGCATGACGCGGCGGAGGCGATGCCGCTGTGCGTCGCGAAGATCCTCACGCGGCCCACTCGGTACGCCTGACGGCGGACGGTCCGACGGGCGGCGCGAGAGTGGGCTCCCAGCCGAGCAGGATCGGAGAAGCGGCCGTCTCGAAGTCGCCGTAGCGTGGCCGACATGACGAACATCTCGCTGGCGTACAGCCCCATCACCGTCGACGACGTCGACGCCGCCATCCCGTTCTACCGCGACGGCCTCGGCCTCGAGGTCGTGAACGACGTCTCGTACGACGGGCACCGGTGGGTGAGCTTCGGCTTCCCCGGTCAGCCCGGCCTTTCGCTCGTGGTGTCCGACCCGACTGCCGGCCGCTCTCCGGAGGACGGCGAGGCGCTGCAGCGCCTCGTCGTCAAGGGGTCGGGCCCGGGGCCCTACGTGTTCACGACCAGCGACCTCGACGCCACGTTCGAGAAGCTGCGCGCCTTCGGCGCCGAGGTGCTGCAGGAGCCCAAGGAGCAGGGCTGGGGCCCGCGCGACGCGGCGTTCCGCGACCCGGCGGGGAACCACATCCGAATCAACCAGGTCTGAGGGCGGCCCTCGATGTGCCTGCCGTGGGTGGCCGCGATGCAGCGCGAGCCCGTGCTCGTGTCGGCGGGTAGCCTGGACGGAATGAGCGATTCGTCCAGGGAGTTCCACAAGCCCGTCCGCCGCCCGGCGGAGCTCTTCGACCGCCTGTTCTCGGCCGAGGATCCGGCCGAGGTCTCCCGCGTCGCCCACACGACGGCGCACGCGCTGCTGGCGCGCGTGCGCGCCGACCCCGACGGCGTGATCGTCGACCGGCTTGTGGCGTTCACCGACGAGCACGGCATCGACGACATCGCCGAGCTGTGGTCGCGGTCGCCGGCCAAGACCCTGCCGGGCGCGCTGTGGCGGCTCTACCTCGTGCAGCTCATGATCCACGACGACCCGCGCACGGCCGCGCTCCTCTACGAGCGCGGGCGCGCCGAGCTCGCATCGGTCGACGACGTGGTGGCCGGGGCCCCGTCGCCCGCCGGACCGGAGGAGCTCGTGGCGCTCGTCGACACGATCCTGCGCGGCCTGTTCGAGGGCGACTTCGCCGTGGCACTCGACCGCGCAGCGGCGTTCTGTCGCGTGCAGGCCGCGGGCGCGACGCACGTCGCCGACGACTACGAGCCCACCGAGCCCGAGCGCGCGTCCGCCTTCACCACGCGGGCGCTGCGCCTGTCGGACTACGCGGCCGACCTCTCGGCCTGCGCCGCCCTGTGGCGCCGCGACGCCCTCACCTGAGGCATCCGTCTCCGTCCGGCCAAGTCCGCTTGACACACCGCGAGAATCCATCTGGAGGACGAGACCGCGGGTATCGACCAGCGTCTCGTCCTCCAGATGGATTCTCGCGGTAGCTCGGGTGCGACTCGCGGGGAGGGGACGGGGCCGCGCGCGGCCGGGCCGACGGGGCCCGGGCATGAAAGTGCCGGGCCGCAGAAACGCCTCTCGGCGCGGCGCCGCTCGAAGCGGCAAATGTTGGAGCCCGGGGTTACTGCGGCCCGGCCGATACAGTCTAACCGAGTCGGGCGGGCGGGCATTCCCGACCGCCTAAGCTCGGGGCATGGCCTGGCGTTTCGCGCTCGTGATCGAGCCCGCGGCATCCGATGATCCCCGCTCCGACTTCGCAGACACGTTCCGCGTCATCGATCCGTCGGCGCCCGCCCTCAGCGTGGGCGAGCTCAGCACCCAGCGCGGGGACGGGATCTTCGAGTCGATCGGCGTCGTGGACGGCCACCCTCAGGAGACGCAGGCGCACCTGGAGCGGCTCGCCCACTCCGCCGAGATCTGCGACCTCCCGGCACCGAACCTCGAGCAGTGGCGCGAAGCCATCCGGATCGCCGCGCAGCACGCCCCGGCCACGGGCGAGGGCGTCATCAAGCTCATCCTCAGCCGCGGCGTGGAGCACGGCCCGGCGCCGACCGCGTGGGTCACGGCCGCAGCCGCCGCCGACAACACGGCGGTGCGCGAGCGCGGCATCCGCGTCGTGACGCTCGACCGCGGCTACGGGATCGACACGCCTGCCACCGCGCCCTGGCTGCTGCTGGGTGCGAAGACGCTGTCGTACGCGGTCAACATGGCCGCCATCCGCGAAGCCAAGCGCCGCGGCGCCGACGACGCCATCTTCGTCACCTCCGACGGGTTCGTGCTGGAGGCGCCCACCGCCTCGCTCATCCTGCGGATGGACGGCCGCTTCGTGACCCCCGCCCCCAACGGGGGCATCCTCCACGGCACGACGCAGCTCAGCCTGTTCGCGCACTTGGAGGAGCAGGGGCTCCCGACCGAGTACGCGACGATCCCGACGAGCGCGCTGGCGGAAGCGGATGCCGCGTGGCTGGTGTCGAGCGTCCGCCTGGCGGCGCCCATCACGGCCATCGACGGCGTCGAGGTCGGCGCGGACGCCGAGCTGACGGCATCCTTCAATCGGTATCTGCTCAGTCCCCGGGACTGAGCCGCCCGCGAACGACGAAGCCCCCGCCGAACGGCGAGGGCTTCGTGACGCAGAGGCTTATCCGAACCGGCCCGAGACGTAGTCCTCGGTGGCCTGGACCGACGGGGTCGTGAAGATCGTCTTGGTCTCGTTGTACTCGATGAGCTTGCCGGGCTTGCCCGTGCCCGCGATGTTGAAGAACGCCGTCTTGTCGCTCACGCGCGAGGCCTGCTGCATGTTGTGCGTGACGATCACGACCGTGTAGTCGTTCTTGAGCTCGCCGATCAGCTCCTCGATCGCGTAGGTCGAGATGGGGTCGAGGGCCGAGCACGGCTCGTCCATGAGGATGACCTCGGGCGAGACCGCGATGGCGCGGGCGATGCAGAGGCGCTGCTGCTGACCGCCGGAGAGACCCGAACCGGGCTTGTCGAGGCGGTCCTTCACCTCGTTCCACAGGTTGGCGCCACGCAGCGACTTCTCGACGAGCGCATCCGAGTCGGACTTCGACAGCTTCTTGTTGTTGAGCTTCACGCCCGCCAGGACGTTCTCCTTGATCGACATCGTGGGGAACGGGTTGGGGCGCTGGAACACCATGCCCACCTGGCGCCGCACGAGCACCGGGTCGACGTTGGCTCCGTAGAGGTCGTTGCCGTCGAGCAGCACCTCGCCCTCGACGCGGGCGCCCGGGATGACCTCGTGCATGCGGTTGAGGGTGCGGAGGAACGTCGACTTGCCGCAGCCGGACGGGCCGATGAACGCGGTGACGCTGCGCGGCTCGATGTCGAGCGAGACGCCCTCGACGGCCAGGAAGTCGCTGTAGTAGACGTTGAGGTCGTTGACTTCGATGCTCTTGGACATGGTTCTTGTCAGTGCTTTCGGGTAAGTGGGATGCTCAGCGGCCGAGCTTCGGCGAGAAGACCTTCGCGACGACGCGCGCGATGAGGTTGAGGAGCATCACGATGACGATGAGGACGAGGGCGCACGCCCACGCACGGTCGATGTAGGCCTGGGCCGGGATGCCCTGGTTCATGTACTGCGAGTAGGCCATGACCGGGAGCGTCATCATGCGGCCGTCGAACAGGTTGTAGTTCATCGACGTGGCCACGCCGGCGGTGAGCAGCAGCGGGGCGGTCTCGCCGATGACGCGCGAGATCGACAGCATGACGCCCGTCGTGATGCCCGCGACGGACGTCGGGAGGACGACCTTGCCGATCGTGCGCCACTTCGGAACGCCCAGCGCGTACGACGCCTCGCGCAGCTCGTTCGGGACGAGCCGCAGCATCTCCTCCGTCGAGCGGACGACGACCGGGATCATCAGCACCGAGAGCGCCACCGATCCCATGATGCCCATGCGGATGCCGGGGGTGAGGAAGAGTGCGAACAGCGCGTAGGCGAACAGACCGGCGACGATCGACGGGATGCCGGTCATGACGTCCACGAGGAACGTGATGGCGCGGCTCAGGCGGCCGTCGCGGCCGTACTCGACGAGGTAGATCGCGGTGAAGATGCCGATCGGGATGGAGATGATCGCCGCGGCCAGCGTGATCAGCAGCGTTCCGACGATCGCGTGGAGGGCGCCGCCGCCCTCGCCCACGACGTTGCGCATCGACGACGAGAAGAACTCGGCGGAAAGGCCCGCGACGCCGTTGACGACGACGGTGATCGCGACCGAGACCAGCGGCACCATCGCGATGAGGAAGGCGATCGTGACGATGCCGGTGACCAGACGGTCGACGCCCTTGCGGCGGCCTTCGACGAGCGACGAGACGGTGAAGATGAGCGCGAGATACACCAGGGCCGACACGACGGCCCAGCCGGCGAGGTTGAAGCCGTCGCCGGACCCCATCGCCAGCACGGCGAAGGCCACGGCGCTGACCGCCAGGCTGCCGGCCAGGATGGCCCAGACCGACCAGGCGGGGAGATGGCCGCTGGTCAGTCGCGGGGTCTCGGTGACCGGCGCCTGCTGCGGCGTCTGCGGGGGAGCGGTCGTCACGGTCATGTCAGTTCGCTCCCGAGAATTCCTTGCGGCGGCTGACGATCCATCGGGCGATGGCGTTGACCGCAAAGGTGACGATGAAGAGGATGAGGCCCGTTGCGATGAGGACGTTGACGTTCACGCCGTACGCCTCGGGGAAGGTGAGGGCGATGTTGGCGGGGATCGTGCCGGGGTTCTCAGAGGTGAAGAGCTGGAAGGTCACGACGTTCGCGACTGAGAGCACCATGGCAACGGCCATCGTCTCGCCGAGCGCGCGGCCGAGGCCCAGCATCGACGCCGACACGATGCCGCTGCGGCCGAAGGGGAAGACCGCCATGCGGATCATCTCCCAGCGGGTCGCGCCGAGCGCGAGGGCGGCCTCTTCGTGGAGGACCGGGGTCTGCAGGAAGATCTCACGGCAGATGGCCGTGATGATCGGCACGACCATGACGGCGAGGACGATGGCCGCGGTGAAGATGGTGCGGCCGGTACTGGAGACCGTGCCGGCGAAGAGCGGGAACCAGCCCATGTTGGCGTTGAGCCACGCGTAGACGGGCTGCACGGCGGGGGCGAGCACCATGATGCCCCACAGGCCGAAGACGACCGACGGCACCGCGGCCAGCAGGTCGACGATGTAGCCGAGACCCTGCGCGAGGCGGCGCGGCGCGTAGTGCGAGATGAAGAGCGCCACGGCCACCGCGAGCGGTACGGCCATGAGCAGCGCGAGGAACGATGCCCAGACGGTGCCGAACGCGAGCGGCCACACGTACTCCCAGAAGTTCCCCGACAGGATGCTGGCGGTGTCGCTGGTCGCCGTCATGCCCGGGATCGACTGGATGATGAGGAAGATCGCGACGGCGGCGAGCGTGACGAGGATCATCACGCCGGCTCCGAGCGCGGTGCCCGAGAACCAGCGGTCGCCCGGCCGCTGCTTGACCTTGCCCGCTGGGGCGGCGGTCGTCGTGGTCATGGTGTCCTTCTGGTTCGGGTATCAGGGGTGATCCCCGGCTCGGTCCGAAGACCGAGCCGGGGATCGGAGAATCACTCGACGACGATCAGGTCGATCGCCGCGTTGACCTGCTCGCGCAGGGTGTCGGAGATCGGCGCGTTGCCGGCAGCGGCGGCTGCGGCGTCCTGGCCCTCGGCGCTGGCGACGTACTGCAGGTAGCCCTTGACGATCGGGGCGACGGCAGCGTCGGCGTACTCCTGGCACGCGATCATGTAGCTCACGAGGACGATCGGGTAGACGCCGGCCTCTTCCGAGGTGCGCTGCAGCTCGATCGCGAGGTCGCCCTCACTGCGGCCGTCCTCGAGGGGCGAGGCGTCGACGATGGCCGCGGCCGCCTCCGGCGAGTACTCGACGAACTCGTCGCCGACCTGGATGGCGGCGGTCGACAGGCCCTCCTCGGCGGCGCGCGACGCGTCGGCGTAGCCGATGGTGCCGTTGCCGCCCGAGACGGCCGAGACGACACCCGAGGTGCCCTGTGCGGCCTCACCGCTGGAGAGCGGCCACACGCCGTCGGGTTCGCTCGTCCAGACGTCACCGGCGGCCTGGTAGAGGTAGTCGGTGAAGTTCTCGGTGGTGCCCGAGTCGTCGGCGCGGTGCACCGGCGTGACGGCCAGGTCGGGGAGCGTGGCGTCGGGGTTCAGCGCCGCGATCGCCGGGTCGTTCCAGTTCGTGATGGTGCCCGCGAACAGGCCCGCGGTGGTCGCCGCGTCGAGGTTGAGCGCGTCCACGCCCTCGACGTTGAAGATGATCGCGATCGGCGAGATGTAGGTCGGCAGCTCGATGATGTCGGTGCCCTCGACGCAGGCGTCGAACGGACCGGCCTCGATCTCCTCGATCTTGAAGGCACGGTCGGAGCCCGCGAACGGGAAGGCGCCCGCCTGGAAAGACTCGCGGCCCGCGCCGGAGCCCGAGGGGTCGTACGTGATCGTCACGTCGGGGTTCGCGGTCTGGAAGCCGGCGGTCCAGGCCTGGACCGCGACCTCCTGCGACGAGGCGCCGCCGCCGGCGATCTCGCCGGAGAGGTCCGATGCCGCCGTGGTTTCGTCGGTGGTCGTGCCGCCGGCGGTCTCGTTCGCGGCGCAGCCGGCGAGGGCGAGGGCCGCGACAGCGGCGACAGCGCCCACCTGGGCGATGCGGGAGATCTTCACTGTGTGAATCCTTCACGTGTCAGGGAATCAGGCCGTGCAGGCCTTCGGGTGCGAACCCGGTGCGGGGCTCGTTCTGAAACGTAGGCTCGGACTCTTAAGAGACTGCGCTCTGCGGGTGAACGGAAGGTGAACGGGATGCCGACATCCATGCGCAGGCATTGACGTCGGCGCCCGCGCTACCGCGGAATCACGCGTCATCCTGCCCCGCCTGTTCACTCACGCGCGCTAAGGTGCCTCGCATGAGCAAGACGACGAAGACGCAGCGCAAGGCGCTCGACGCGATCGACGACGCGGCCGCCGCGGCCAAGCAGGCTCGGAAGGTCGCGAAGACCCTTCCGGGCAAGAACGCGAAGAAGCTGCGCGAGGTCGCCGCCGAGACGTTCGACGACGTCGACGTGTCGAAGAAGGCCCTTCGCAAGAACCCCGGCAAGATCGTCAAGCTCGCGCATCGCGCGGAGGAGCGCGTGCGCAAGGCGACTCGGACGGCGATCGCGAAGGCGGAGAAGAAGGCGCGGCTGCGGGCCGAGGCCGAGCGTGCGGCGGCGGAGGCGGCCAAGGCGGCGGAGGCCGCGAAGGCGCAGGCGGCCGAGGCGAAGGCCCTCAAGAAGGCGGCTGCGAAGGCCGACCGTGCGGCCGCGAAGGCGGAGCAGGAAGCGCTCGCGGCCGACCGTGCGCTCGCTCAGCAGTTCGCCGACGAAGACTCGACGACGGATGCCGCACCCCAGGCTGCGCGGGAGCCCGAGACGTCCGACCGGGCCGAGGCTCCTGCGTCCGCGAGGGCTGCTGCCCCGGCGAAGGCTCCGGCGTCCGCGAAGGCTGCCGCCCCCGCCAAGGCTCCGGCTTCCGCGCAGACTCGCGCGAAGACCGCCGCCCCTGCGAAGACCGCCACGCCCGCGAAGACCGCGGCCCCTGCGAAGAGCCCGGCGTCCACCAAGACCGCAGCGTCAGCGAAGGCCGCGGCCCCGGCGAACGCTGCCGCGCCCGCGAAGGCGCCTGCGTCGAGCGGCGGCTCCGCGTCGCGCCGTCGTCCGACGTCCGCCGTCGCCGCACCGGCGGAGCCCGCGCAGCTGCAGACGCTCACGGTGGCGCAGCTGCGCCAGCGGGCCCGCGCCGCGGGGCACGCGGGCTACTCACGTCTCGCCAAGGCCGATCTGATCGCGCTGCTGTCCTGACGTGGCCGGGGTCGATTCGCTGCCGGCACCGCCGGCCACGTTGGATCGCACCGCCGCGGCACCGGCGCCGCGCACGCTGCTCGACATCCTGCGCGCGACCGCGCAGCGCACGCCCGAGGCATCCGCTCTCGACGACGGCTCGGGGGCGCTGAGCTATCGCGAGCTCATGGCGCAGGTGCGGCGCACGGCCGCGCGCCTGCACGACGCGGGCGTCCGGCGCGGCGACCGCGTCGGCGTGCGCATGCCGTCGGGCTCGAAGGAGCTGTACATCTCCATCCTCGGCGTGATCGCGGCCGGAGCCGCCTACGTCCCGGTGGACGCCGACGATTCCGAGGAGCGCGCACGTCTGGTGTTCGGCGAGGCGCAGGTGCACGGCGTCATCTCCGACGGCGGCGTCTACACACCCTCCCCGACGGACGTCGGCGACGACCGCGGCGCCGCGGGCGCGGCATCCCTATTCGACGGCGACGCGCCCCACCCGAGCACCCACGCGCTCGCGGCCGTGCCGCCCCCGACGGCCGATGACGACGCCTGGGTCATCTTCACCTCCGGCTCCACCGGCGTCCCCAAGGGCGTCGCCGTGAGTCAGCGGTCGGCTGCGGCGTTCGTCGACGCCGAGGCGCGGCTGTTCCTGCAGCAGGCGCCGATCGGTCCCGGCGACCGTGTGCTCGCGGGGCTGTCGGTGGCGTTCGACGCCTCGTGCGAGGAGATGTGGCTCGCGTGGCGGCACGGCGCGTGCTTGGTTCCGGCTCCGCGATCGCTAGTACGGTCGGGCGAAGACCTCGCGCCGTGGCTCATCCGCCAGGGGATCACCGTCGTCTCGACGGTGCCCACGCTCGCCGCGATGTGGCCGGCCGACGCCATCGAGAACGTGCGGCTGCTCATCTTCGGCGGCGAGGCATGCCCGCCCGAGCTCGTCGCCCGGCTCGTCGCCGAGGGGCGAGAGGTGTGGAACACGTACGGTCCGACCGAGGCGACGGTCGTGGCCTGCGCCGCGCTCCTGGGCGGTGAGGGCCCGGTGCGCATCGGTCTGCCGCTCGACGGCTGGGCGCTCGCCGTCGTCGGCGCCGACGACGCCCAGGTCGCTCAGGGCGAGATCGGCGAGCTGATCATCGGCGGCGTCGGGCTCGCGCGCTACCTCGACCCGGTCAAGGACGCTGAGAAGTACGCGCCCATGCCGACCCTCGGGTGGGACCGGGCCTACCGCTCGGGCGATCTCGTCCGCTACGACCCCGAGGGGCTCGTCTTCCAGGGCCGCGCCGACGACCAGGTCAAGGTCGGCGGTCGCCGGATCGAGCTCGGCGAGGTCGAGAACGCACTGCAGGAGCTGCCGGGCGTCACCGCCGCCAGCGCCGCGGTGCGCGCGAGCGACGCCGGGGTTCCGGTTCTCGTCGGCTACCTCGTGGTGGACGGCGACCTCGATCGTGCGGCCGCTCGCGGGCACCTGGCCGAGCGCCTCCCGGCCGGGGTGATGCCGCTCCTGGCCGTGGTGCCCGACCTTCCCGTCCGCACCTCCGGCAAGGTGGACCGCGCCGCCCTGCCGTGGCCGCTGCCCGACATCGACGTGCCGCGCACCGACCTGAGCCCCGACGAGGCGTGGCTCGCCGATCAGTGGCAGGCGGTGCTCGGCCTTCCGGTGCCCGACCGCAAGGCGGACTTCTTCGACCTCGGCGGCGGCTCGCTCGCCGCCGCGCAGCTCGTCTCGCGCATCCGCGCACGCGTGCCCGACTTCTCGGTGGCCGACATCTACGACGTGCCGCGCCTGGGGGCCATGGCGAAGGCCCTGCAGCCGTTCCTCTCGCGCGAGGAGCCGGGGGGATTCCGGATGCCGGAGCCCACGCCCCGCTCGACGCAATGGGCGCAGTCGCTGCTGGGTGCGCCGCTGTTCATGCTGTCGGGCGTGAGGTGGCTGCTCTACCTCCTCACCGCAGGAGCGATCCTCCAGCTGCTCCCCGGATTCGAGGCGCTGCCCACCGCGCCCTGGTGGCTGCTGATCGTGGGCCTGCTGCTGTTCGCGACGCCGTTCGGCCGCATGGCGATCGCCGCGGCATCCGCTCGTCTTCTGCTCGCGGGACTGAGCCCGGGGGACTACCCCCGCGGCGGCTCGGTGCACCTGCGGCTCTGGCTCGCCGAGCAGATCTCCGATCAGGTCGACGCCGTCGGTCTCGCAGGGGCGCCATGGGTGACCAACTACGCGCGCGCCCTGGGCGCCCGCGTCGGCGTGGATGTCGACATGCACACGCTGCCGCCGATCACGGGCATGCTCAGGGTGGGCGACCGCGCCTCGATCGAGCCCGAGGTCGATCTCAGCGGCTACTGGATCGATGGCGACCTCGTGCGCATCGGCGAGGTGCGCATCGGCGCCGACGCCACCGTGGGCACCCGCAGCACGCTGGCGCCGGGCACGCGCATCGGCCAGCGTTCCGAGATCGCGCCCGGCTCGGCGGTTTTCGGCCGCGTGCGCGCCGATCAGTCGTGGGCGGGTTCGCCCGCGGTCCGCGTCGGCGGCACCGCGGAGGGCTGGCCGACCGAGCGCCCGCCCGCGTCGCGGCGCTGGCCGTGGGCGTACGCCGCGTCCGCCGTCGGGCTCGGCCTGCTGCCCGTCGTCAGTTTCGCGGCCGGCGGCGCGGTGCTCGCACTGGGCATGCGCGGCGCTCCCGACCTGGGCAGCGCCCTGGGCGCCGCCCTCGTGTGGCTCGTGCCGGCCGTGCTCGTGACCGGGATCGTCTACGCGGGAACGGTCGTCGTGGCCGTGCGCCTCCTGTCGCTCGGACTGGCGGAGGGCACGCATCCCGTCCGCAGTCGGGTCGGGTGGCAGGCGTGGACCACCGAGCGGCTCCTCGACTCAGCTCGCACGATCCTGTTCCCGCTGTACTCGAGCCTCTTCACCCCGGTGTGGCTGCGCATCCTCGGCGCTCGCGTCGGACGCGATGTCGAGGCATCCACCGTCCTCCTGATCCCCGCCATGACCCGCATCGAGGACGGGGCGTTCCTCGCCGACGACACCATGGTCGCCTCGTACGAGATGCGCGGCGGCTGGCTGCGGCTCGGTGAGGTGCGGATCGGCAAGCGCGCCTTCCTGGGCAATTCGGGCATGGCTTCGCCCGGGCACACGGTCCCGCGCGACGGCCTGGTGGCGGTGCTGTCGGCGGCGCCGGTGAAGGCGAAGGCCGGCTCGTCGTGGCTCGGCTCGCCCGCGACCCGGCTGCGCCGCCAGCCCAACGAGGGCGACGGCAGCCGCACCTACGACCCGCCGACGTCGCTCCGCGTCGCACGCGCGCTGTGGGAGCTGTGCCGGTTCATCCCGGTGATCCTGACGTGCGCGGTCGGACTGCTGGTGCTGTTCGCGCTCGCGGCGCTCGTCGAGACCGTCGGGCCCGGGATCGCGCTCCTCCTGTCGGGCTTCGTGCTGCTCGCCGCCGGCGCCCTCGCGGCCGGCATCTCGACGGCCGCGAAGTGGCTCATCGTCGGATCGATCCGTGCCGGTGAGCAGCCGCTGTGGTCGAGCTTCGTGTGGCGAACCGAGGTGTCCGACACGTTCACCGAGATGCTAGCGGCGCCGTGGTTCGCACGTGCGGCCGCCGGCACGCCCGCCCTCGCGATGTGGCTGCGCAGCCTCGGCGCGCGCGTCGGACGCGGCGTGTGGTGCGACAGCTACTGGCTGCCCGAGCCCGATCTGGTCACGCTCGGCGACGCGTCGACCGTGAACCGCGGGTGCGTCGTGCAGACGCACCTGTTCCATGATCGAATCATGAGCATGGACACCGTCGAACTCGAACCCGGTGCGACGCTCGGACCGCACAGCGTGATCCTCCCGGCCGCGTCGATCGGCGCGCACGCGACCGTCGGCCCGGCGTCGCTGGTGATGCGCGGCGAGAGCGTGCCCGTCGGCTCGCGGTGGAGCGGCAACCCGATCGGCCCGTGGCACGCGGTCAAGGTCCGTGCCTACCAGTCGACGTCGTGATCGGCCCCGACCCGTATACGCCGCGCAGCGGCGACGCGTCCTATGACGTCGTGTCGTACGACCTCGACCTGCGCTACCGCGTGCGCACGAATCGCCTCGAGGGCCGCGCCGTCGTCAACGCCGTGGCGGCCGAACGTCTGCGCAGCGTGCGACTCGACCTGATCGGGCTCCGCGTCGCGCGCGTCCGTGTCGACGGCGACGCGCGCACGAGATTCCAGCAGGATGCCGCCTCCCTGCGCGTCACCCTGCCGCGGCCTCTCGAGGCCGGCGAGGAGTTCTCGATCGAGGTCCGCTACGCCGGCACGCCGCGACCCCGACGGTCGACGTGGGGGACGATCGGCTGGGAGGAGCTGGAAGACGGCGCCCTGGTGGCATCGCAGCCGATCGGCGCACCCACCTGGTTCCCCTGCAACGATCGACCCGACGACCGCGCGCGCTACCGCATCGCCGTGACGACGGACAACGAGTACGCCGTGGCGGCGACCGGCGTGCCGCGGTCACCCGTCCGCTCGGGCGGCCTCGCACGGTGGGAGTTCGTGTCGGAGGTGCCGACGGCCACGTACCTGGCCGCGGTGCACGTGGGGCCGTACCGGGCGACGACCCTCGGCGGGGTGCGGCTGTTCGCGCCGGCCGCGCTGCTCCCCGCCGCCCGGGCGTGGTTCGCCGAGGTGCCCCGCATCCTCGACTGCTTCTCCGCGGCCTTCGGGCCGTACCCGCAGGAGCACTGCACCGTCGTGGTCACCCCCGACCCGCTCGAGATCCCCCTCGAGGCGCAGGGGCTCGTCGTGTTCGGAGCCAACCACCTCGTTCCCGAGGCCGCGCGGCTCGTCCCGCACGAACTCGCCCACCAGTGGTTCGGCAACAGCGTCGGCCTCAAGAGATGGCGCGACATCTGGCTCAACGAGGGCTTCGCCTGCTTCGCGGAGTGGGTGTGGTCGGAGGCGTCCGGCGGGCCCGACATCGCGGCTCTCGCCGACGCGCATCACTCCCGTCTGGCGGCGCTGCCGCAGGACCTCGTGATCGCCGACCCGGGCCCCCGGCGCATGTTCGACGATCGCGTCTACAAGCGCGGGGCCCTCACCCTCGAGGCGCTGCGCCGCACGGTCGGTCGAGACGTGTTCTGGGACGTCGTGCGCACCTGGACGCGCACGCATCGGCATGGACTCGTCACCACGGCCGCGTTCCGCGACTGCGTGGAGACGGTCGCCGGCCCGGCTGCCGCCGCGGTCCTCGGTCCCTGGCTCGACGCCGCGCCCCTCCCGCCGCTGCCTCCCGCGCTGGCTCGCTGATCTCGCCGTCGGACGTTCTGCGCGCCCTCTCACGGGTTCGAATCGCGCACTTTGCACTCATGACCGGGTCGAAGGCGCAAAGTGCGCGATTCGAACGGCGATGCTGAGCAGCACCCCCGGCGGGCCGGGCGCATCCCACCCGTCGTACACCTCGCCGCCGGGAACCTCGGCCGTCCACCCGTCATCCGTCGCGTCGACGACCACGGTGGCGGGGTCCACCCGCAAGCCTCTGCCGTCGGCCTTCAGCACGGCCTCGACCCGGACCCAGTCCCGCACCGAGGCGATGCCGTCGCCGAGCACGCCCCGCATCCCCGCGGCGTCGCGGCGGGCGTCGTCCAGCGGTTCGGCGTCGATGCCGAGGGCCACGGCGTCTTCCGTCGACGCCACCGCCGCGATCGCATAGCCGCCCGCGTACGTGACGCTCGCCACGTACGGCGCACCGCGCACCGCGACCGGGCCGTGCGGTCCTCCGCAGCGAGGGCACGGATTGTCGAGACGCGCCTCGGCCGGCAACAGGCCCGCGAGCACCCGCCAGGCGTGAGCCCGGCGCGGAGCCCCTTCCGGCACCGCGTCCCACGCGATCTCGACGAGAGGCCGTGCCGGCGCCATCAGACCTTCGGCGCGTGGGTCTCGATCGTCACGATGCCCGAGCCGGGGTTCTCCACCGACAGGTGCACGACCGAGAACGCACCGGTCTCGAGGGCCGAGGCGCTCCCCAGGTACGAGCCGCGCAGGGTGCCCGTCGCCAGGGCGAGCTCGTTCAGGATGTCGGGCAGCACCGGACCGTGGCTGCACAGCACCGCCGGCACCCGTGCCCGCACGCGATCGCCGATGACGGTGCGCGCATCGGACTTGCCGTCCTCCCACGCGTCCTGGCTGATGAGCTTGGTCGTCTCGACCTGCCGGCCCAGAGCGGCCGCGAGTGGTGCGACCGTCTTCACGCAGCGCACCGCGGGGCTCGACACGACGGTGCGGACGCCGAAGGCGAGGAGCGGCCCGACGATCGAGTCCGCCTGCTTGCGACCGCGCGGAGCGAGCGGGCGGGCGGCATCCTTCCCCTTCCATTCCTCGCGCGGCACGGCTTTGCCGTGCCGCAGCACCACGACCGGGAACGTCCGCAGCACGCTCTCGTCGACCAGTCGCAGGAAGGTCTCCATGATCTCGGTGTCAACGGGGTAGCTCAGCCGCTTGAGCGCCTTCTTCGGCGACACCCATTCGAGCGCCGCGATCTCCTTGTTCGGCACGAACGCGGACGACCGAATGGCTGCCTGCGTGGCCTCCGCCGCCCAGTAGTGCACGATCTTGGTGCGCTTGCTGGGCAGCCGGTAGCGCGATACCCCGACCGGGACGCCGAGGGCGACACGGATGCCGGTCTCTTCGTGGATCTCGCGCACCGCGGTCTCGGCGAGCATCTCGCCGGGATCGACCTTGCCCTTGGGGAGCGTGATGTCGCGGTACTTCGTGCGGTGGATGAGGAGCACGCGGAGCTTGCCCTCCACGATGCGCCACACGACGCCGCCGGCCGCGTAGACCGCGGTCTCGGTCATCGCACCGCGCGTGCCCGCCGGCGGCGCTGCACGTTGGTCATGCTCCGGTCCTGCAGGTCAACGAGCATCTTGCCGTCGTCGCCGAGGTTGTGGCGCACCCACTCGCCCTCGGGACCGAGGTGCCACGAACTCGTGGTGTCGCTCATCGACAGCGTGAACAGGTCGTTCAGCTCCTTGATGTGCGCGGGCGACGACACGCGGACCAGCGCTTCGACGCGACGGTCGAGGTTGCGGTGCATCATGTCGGCGCTGCCGATGTAGACGACCGGGTCGCCGTCGTTGTGGAACGCGAAGATGCGCGAGTGCTCGAGGTAGCGGCCGAGGATCGAACGGACCGTGATGTTCTCGCTCATGCCCTCGACGCCGGGCTTCAGCGCGCAGATGCCGCGCACGCAGATCTCCACCTTCACGCCGGCCTGGCTGGCACGGTACAGCGCGTCGATGATCTGCTCGTCGACCATCGAATTGACCTTGATGCGCACGCTCGCGGGCTTGCCGGCGAGCGCGTTGCGCCGCTCCTTGTCGATGAGGCGCAGGAGGCCCTTGCGCAGATGCAGGGGCGCGACGAGCAGGCGCTTGAACTTCTTCTCGATCGCGTAGCCGCTGAGCTCGTTGAAGAGGCGGGTGAGGTCGCGCCCCACCTGGTCGTCGGCGGTGAACAGTCCGAAGTCCTCGTAGATGCGGCTGGTCTTCGGGTTGTAGTTGCCCGTGCCGACGTGGCTGTAGCTGCGGAGCACGCCGCCTTCTTCGCGGATGACGAGCGCCAGCTTGCAGTGGGTCTTCAGGCCGACCAGGCCGTAGACCACGTGGACGCCGGCCTTCTCGAGCTTGCGAGCCCACACGATGTTGTTGGCCTCGTCGAAGCGGGCCTTGATCTCGACCAGCGCGAGCACCTGCTTGCCTGCCTCGGCCGCGTCGATGAGGGCCTCGACGATCGGGCTGTCGCCCGACGTGCGGTACAGGGTCTGCTTGATCGCGAGCACGTGCGGATCCTTCGCCGCCTGCTCGAGGAACGCCTGCACGCTCGTCGCGAACGACTCGTACGGGTGGTGCACGAGGACGTCGCCCTTGCGGATCGACGCGAAGATGTCGGGCCGCTCGTTGTTGTCGCCGGGCTGGAACGCCAGCGCGGTGGTGGGCAGGTGCGGCTTGTAATGCAGGTCGGGGCGGTCGATGCGCGACAGGTCGAACAGCCCGCGCAGATCGAGCGGGCCGGGGAGGCGGTAGACCTCCTGCTCCGTGATGTCGAGCTCCCGGATGAGGAGGTCGAGCGTCACGTCGTCCATGTCGTCGGTGATCTCGAGGCGGATCGGCGGACCGAAGCGGCGACGCAGCAGCTCGGCCTCGAGCGCCTGGATGAGGTTCTCGGTCTCGTCCTCCTCGATCACGACGTCCTCGTTGCGCGTGAGCCGGAAGGCGTGGTGGTCGAGCACCTCCATCCCGGGGAAGAGGTCGTCCAGGTGGTTCGAGATGAGGTCCTCGAGCGGCAGGTAGCGCACCCGGCCGTCGGTCGGCGGCAGCTCGACGAAGCGAGGCAGCATCGGCGGCACCTTGAGGCGCGCGAACTCCTGCCGGCCGGTGCGGGCGCTGCGGATGCGGATCGCGAGGTTGAGCGAGAGGCCCGAGATGTACGGGAAGGGGTGCGCGGGGTCGACGGCGAGCGGCATCAGCACCGGGAACACCTGGGCTTGGAAGTAGTCGTAGAGCTGGGAACGCTCGTCGTCGTCGAGCGCGTCGTACGAGACCACCTCGATGCCGGCATCCGCCATCGCGGGCATGACGAGCGAAGTCCACGCGTCGGCGTGACGCAGCTGCAGTCGGTGCGCCTCGGCCGAGATGTCGGCCAGCACCTCGGCCGCGGAACGGCCGACGTTGGTCGGCAGGGCCAGGCCGGTCACGATGCGGCGCTTGAGCCCCGCCACGCGGACCATGAAGAACTCGTCGAGGTTGCTCGCGAAGATCGCCAGGAAGTTGGCGCGCTCGAGCGTCGGGAGGTTCTGATCCTCGGCCAGCTCGAGCACGCGCTGGTTGAAGGCGAGCCAGCTGAGCTCGCGGTCCAGGTAGCGGTGGTCGGGGAGCTGCGAGTCGAAGACCTCGGACAGGTCGAAGTCGTCGTCGTCCGCATCGCCCAGGCCGGCGTCGAGCACCTCGGGTTCGATCATCCCCTCATCATTGCAGGGTCGCGTGACGAGAGTGTGAACGTAGCGGACGCCGTTGACACGGCGCTCGCTATGCGTCAGTGCTGTCTGGACGCTCCGGGCTTCGCCCTACGCGTCAGTGCTGTCCGGACGCTCCGGGCTTCGCCCTACGCGTCAGTGCTGTCCGGACGCTCCGGGCTTCGCCCTACGCGTCAGTGCGCTCGCGCGGGGCGGGCTCGGGCTCGTCCTCGTACACGTTGAAGCGATAGCCGACGTTGCGCACTGTTCCGATGAGCTGCTCCATGTCGCCGAGCTTCGCGCGGAGGCGTCGCACGTGCACGTCGACGGTGCGGGTGCCGCCGAAGTAGTCGTAGCCCCACACCTCGCTCAGCAGCTGCTCGCGGGTGAACACCCGCGACGGGTGGGTGGCGAAGAAGTGGAGGAGCTGGAACTCCTTGTAGGTGAGGTCGAGCGGCCGGCCGTGCACCTTGGCGGAGTACGAGGACTCGTCGATGGTGATGCCCGACGTCTGGATGCGCGTGGAGACCTGCTCGGCGGACTGGCGTCCGACGGCGAGCCGGATGCGCGCGTCGACCTCGGCGGGGCCTGCGGTGAAGAGGATGACGTCGTCGATGCCCCAGTCGGGCGAGACGGCGGTGAGGCCTCCCTCGGTCACGATGAGGAGCAGCGGTGCGTCGAGCCCGGTCGTGTTGAGGATCTTGCACAGCGACTTCGCGCCGACCAGGTCGACGCGGGCGTCGACGAAGATGATGTCGGCGCTCGGTGCGTTGACCAGCTGCGCGGGCTCGGCCGGGATCTGGCGCACGCGGTGGCTCAGCAGTTCGAGCGAGGGCAGGACGGGACCGCCTCCGTGGGTGGAACTGAGAACCAGGAGCTGTGCCAATGGATCGCCTTCCCGGCGCGTGGGGGGCGCCGCGAACCCCAGTGTAGGGCGTGGGGGAGAGGGGGCCGGTTCGCGTGACGCTCGCGCCGCACCCTTGCGAGCGGGTGCGGCGCGAGACCCGATGGGGGATGATGGACGCGTGGCCGTGCCAGAACTCGCCCCTCGCCGCTCTTTCGGCGGCATCGTCGCCGTCTGGGTGCTCGCGGCGCTGATCGCGGTGGTGGTCGGCATCTTCGCGACCCCCGACTGGCGTGCGGCGTGGCTGGGCGTCGGATTGGGCGGATGCCTCATCGCGGCGTTCGCGGTGCAGCTCTGGTCGGGCCGCTCGCAGGGGTTCACCGAGCGGGTCGCGGGCAGCGTGCTCGGAGCGGCGCTCGTGATGGGCGTCATCAGTCTGGGTTTCGGACTCGCCTCGCTCGTTCCCGGCTAGACTCGCTGGCATGGATCTCGTCGCGCTCGAACTCTTCTTCGTGGGCCTGCTCGGTCTGGCGTCGCTCGCGATCGTCTTCGTCTCGGGGGCCGTCGTCTGGAACCTGTACCGCGGCCAGCGCTGACCGGACCCGTCGTGCTCGACATCCCGACCGACCTCCCCTCGGAGCTCGTCCCGCTTTCGTGGCTCATCGGCGTCTGGGAGGGGACCGGGGTCATCGACTACGGCGACCACTCCTACTCCGGCGAGTTCACGCATCGCGTCAGCTTCAGCCATGACGGCGGCGACTACCTCAACTACTCCGCCGACGCCTGGCTGCACGACGCCGAGGATCCCGACACGCGCACGCGCCTGGTCGCGGAGCTCGGCTACTGGCGGCTGGCGATCCCTGCCACCGACGGCGACGCCGGGCCGGGACTGCTCCCGCCCGTCGCACCGCCGGTCGTCCGCACCGCGGACGACATCGAGCTGCTCCGCAACGCCGACGGAGGCTTCGACCTCGAGGCCGTGCTGGTGCACGCCGACGGCGTGAGCGAGCTCTACCTCGGGCAGATCAAGGGTCCCCGCATCGACATCGCGACCGACGCCGTCGTGCGGCCCGCGGGCGCGAAGACCTACGCCGCGGCGACCCGCATGTACGGACTCGTCGACAACCACCTGCTCTGGGCATGGGACATCGCGGCGCTCGGTTACGAACTGTCCGCCCACGCCTCCGCACGTCTGGCTCGGGTCGAGTGATGAGCGACGCGTTCGCCGCCGTACCCGGCGCGGTCATCGACGAAGCAGGCCTGCGGCACGTCGGCAACCCGCTGGTGGAGCAGCGCCGCCTGGCTTCCGGAGCGGCGATCGCGCCGCGAGCCGACCGGGCCGTCATCGCCGTGCCCGGCGAGGACCGTCTGACCTGGCTCGACTCGCTGTCGTCGCAGGCCCTGTCCCGGCTCGCGCCGGGCGTCGGCACCGAGCTGCTGATCCTCGACCCGCAGGGACACGTCGAGCACGCGGCATCCGTCATCGACGACGGCGAGACGACCTGGCTCATCGCGGACCGCGCCGACGCCGCCGGCCTGTACGACTGGCTGCGCAAGATGCGCTTCCGCCTGCGCGTGGACCCGCGCCTCGCCGACGACGAGTACGCCGTCGTCGGCGGCACGGCCGCGGCCCTCGAGCGGGTGACCTCGGCGACGCCGTCCGGCGTCCCGCTCGTCTGGCGCGACCCGTGGCCGCACGTGACGCCGGGTGGGCACGCGTACGCGGTCGTCGAGCCGCACCCCGCGTCCGACTGGGACTGGGCGGAGGCCATCGTCTCGCGCGACGAGGAGCGGCGGATCGCGGATGCCGCGACCCGTGGCGACCTCGAACTCGCGGGTCTGGCCGCGGTCGAGGCGCTGCGCGTGGCCGCGTGGCGTCCGCGCTGGTCCGCCGAGGTCGACGAGCGGGTGCTGCCGCACGAGCTGGACTGGCTGCGCACCGCCGTGCACCTCGACAAGGGCTGCTACCGCGGTCAGGAGACCATCGCCAAGGTCCACAATCTCGGCCACCCGCCGCGGCGCATGGTGGCGCTGCAGCTCGACGGCTCGGGGAGCGTGCTGCCCGAGCACGGCGCCGTCGTGCGCCTCGGTGACGCCGAGGTCGGCATCGTGACGTCAGCCGCCCTCCATCACGAAGAGGGGCCGATCGCGCTCGCCGTGGTGCGCCGCACCACGCCGGTCGACGCCTTCCTCACGGTCGACACCGCCGACGGCCCGGTCGCGGCGGCGCAGGAGGTCGTCGTACCGCCCGACGCCGGGGCGACGGCGAACGTCCCCCGCATCACCCGGCTCTCGCGTCGCGCGGCGGCGCAATAGGAACGGCGGTGAGCGGCGGCGACGGCGACACCGCCGCGATCACGCAGGTCGTCCCGACGGGCTGGCGAGCGCGCCTCGATCTGCGGCCGCAGCTGGCGCGAGTGCGCGGATCCGCGATCGCGATCCTGCAGATCACCGTCGCTGCCACCGCGGCGTGGGCGTTCGCCCACTACGTCGTCGGGCACGCGGCGCCTCTCCTGGCGGCGACGGTGACGATCTCGAGCCTGGGGCTCGTGCGCGATGCGCGTCCGCGCCGCGTGCTCGAGACGGTGGTGGGCATGCTGGTGGGCATCCTCGTGGCCGAGGGCTTCGTCGTGGTCGTCGGTCCGGGATGGTGGCAGCTGGCGCTCGCGCTGGGCGTGACGCTGCTGGTCGCCCGGTTCCTCTCGCCGTACCCGCCGTTCGCGATCATGGCGGGCATCCAGGCGTCGATCGTGATGTCGCTGCCCGCGACGCAGCCGTTCGCCCGCCTGATCGACGGCATCATCGGGGGTGTCGCCGCACTGGTGGTGACGGCGCTCATCCCGCGCAATCCGCGTCGCGAGGAGGCACGCGACGGCCACGCGGTGTTCGCGGCGGCGGATGCCGCGGCCCGCACGATCGTGCAGGCGCTGCGTCGGGGCGACCCCATGCGGGCGACGCGCGGCCTCGAGAAGGCGCGCGCGATCGCGCCGCGCATCGATGAGTGGCGCGACTCGCTGGACTCCGGGCTGGCGGTCGCGAGCTTTTCGCCGTGGCTGCGCCCGCAGCGCGCCGAGCTGCGACGGCATCACGCCGTGCTGCAGTCCATGGACTTCGCCACGCGCAACCTGCGGGTGGTCGCTCGGCGGGCGGTGTACCTCTGCGACGACGGGCAGCGCCGCCCGGTTCCTGCCGAGCTGCTGGCCGAGCTCATGCGGGCGGCAGCGCTCGTCGGTGACAGCCTCGACGACATCGCGCTGCAGCCGGCCGCCCGCGAGGCCGTCCGCGCGGTGGCCGTGCGTCTCGACCCGGCGCAGATCCTTCCCGACGGCTCGCAGGGGGACCAGAACCTGATCACCGCGCTTCGGCCGCTGGCGGTCGACCTGCTCACCGCGACGGGCATGCCGTCGGCGGAGGCGCGCGCGGTGCTGCCTCGCGTCTAGGGGATCACCCCGGTGCGACGGCCTCCCACGGCACGGTGACCTCGCCCAGCCGCCACCGCGAGCGCTCCCGCACCGGCCAGCCTGCGTCGACGAGCGCCGACAGCGCCGTCCGCCACCGGTGCACGGGGCCGAACGGCGACACGCTCGCGGCGCGCTCCCACTCGGAGTCGAGCGCACCGAGGAACGCGTGCACGCGCTCGCCGGGGACGTTGTGGTGGATGAGGGCCTTGGGAAGCCGCTCCGCGGCGATGGAAGGATGCTGCAGCCCGGCGAGCCGCAGCGACACGGTGAGCGTGCGGGGTGCGGCATCCGTCCCCACCGCCACCCAGGTGGCGATCCGGCCGATCTCGTCGCACGTGCCCTCGACGAGAAGGCCGTCGGGGGAGAGACGCGCGGCCATCGTCGACCAGGCGTCGGGCACCTCTGCTTCGTCGTACTGCCGCAGCACGTTGAACGCCCGGATGACGGCGGGGCGTCGGCCGCCCGGCACCGGCACCTCGAAGCCGCCGCGGGCGAACGACACCCGCGCATCGGGGGCGAACGAGGCGCCCCCCGCGCGCACGAGCTCAAGCTGTGCGCGTGCCCGGCTGACCCGCTCGGGATCGATCTCGAGGCCGAGCACCTCGACGTCGGGGCGCGCCCGGGCGAGGCGCGCGTGCAGTTCGAGCGCGGTGACGCCGCTGGCACCGTAGCCGAGGTCGACCACGAGCGGATCGGCCGCGCGCCGCAGCGCCGGATGCCGTGCGATCCACCGGTCGACGCGCCGCAGCCGGTTCGTGCCCGTGGTGCCGCGCGTGATCTGCCCCACCGGTCCGCGCGCCATGCCCCCATGATGCCAGCCGGCCGTGAGCCGCCCGCCGAAACGTCGCCGGGCGTGCCGTCTCCGCGCCGATAGCATGGAGGCCATGACCGCGCCCTACACGCTGATCCTTCTCCGACACGGCCAGAGCGAGTGGAACAAGACCAACCAGTTCACCGGCTGGGTCGACGTCCGACTCACCGAGCAGGGCAAGGCCGAGGCCCAGCGCGGCGGCGAGCTGCTCGCCGAGTCGGGCATCCTCCCCGATGTGCTGCACACCTCCGTGCTCAGCCGCGCCATCCAGACCGCCGACATCGCGCTCGACGCGGCCGATCGGCTCTGGATCCCGGTCAAGCGCTCATGGCGCCTCAACGAGCGCCACTACGGCGCCCTCCAGGGCAAGGACAAGGCGCAGACCCTCGAGGAGTTCGGCAACGAGCAGTTCATGCTGTGGCGTCGCTCGTTCGACGTGCCGCCGCCTCCGCTCCCCGCCGACGACCAGTACAGCCAGGTCGGCGACCCGCGCTACGTCGGCATCGACGGCGAGGTGCCCGACACCGAGTCGCTGAAGATCGTCATCGATCGCATGCTGCCGTATTGGCACAGCGACATCGTGCCCGACCTGAAGGCGGGCAAGACGGTGCTCGTCACGGCGCACGGCAACTCGCTGCGCGGCCTCGTGAAGCACCTCGACGGCATCAGCGACGCCGACATCGCCGAGCTCAACATCCCCACCGGCATCCCGCTCGTCTACCGCCTCGACGAGGATCTCACGCCGATCGGCGAGGGCGAGTATCTCGACCCCGAGGCCGCTGCCGCCGGTGCGGCCGCGGTCGCCAATCAGGGCAAGGCCTGATCCACAGACGACAGAAGACCGGATGCCTCCCCCCGAGGCATCCGGTCTTCTCGTTCGTTCCGGGGCCCGCTGCGAGGCGCGACCGGCGGTCTGTCAGACGGTGGGCGCGATGACGTCGAACGTGTCGGTGCTCGTCGTCCAGTCTCCGGTCGAGAGGTAGGCCACCTTCTTGGCCACCGACACCGCGTGGTCGCCGAAGCGCTCGTGGTAGCGGCTGGCGAGCGTCGCGTCGACGGTCGCGGCCGCCTCGCCCTGCCAGCTGTCGCTGAGCACCTTCTCGAACACCGAGACGTGCAGCTCGTCGAGCTTGTCGTCGGCGTTGCGGATCCGCTCGATGAGCTCGCCGTCCTGCGTGCGCAGCAGCTCGGCGAGCTGGCGCGCCGCCTCGACGTCGAGCTCGCCCATCTTGAGGAAGGTCGACTTCAGGCCCTTGGGGATGGCGCGCTCGGGGAAGCGCATGCGGGTGAGCTGCGCGATGTGCTCGGCGATGTCGCCCATGCGCTCGAGCGAGGCGCTCATGCGCAGCGCGCTGACGACGATGCGCAGGTCGCGGGCGACGGGCTGCTGGCGGGCGAGGATCTCGATCGCCAGCTCATCGAGCTCGATCGCCTTCTCGTCGATGACCGCGTCGGACTCGATGACCTCTTCCGCCAGTGCGACGTCACTGGTGCCGAACGCGCGCGTCGCCTTGTCGATGGCCACGGTGACGAGCTCGGCGATCTCGACGAGACGCCCCTGTACGTCCTCGAGGGACTGGTGGAAGACTTCGCGCATTCCGATGCACCTTTCCTGATTTCGGGGAGGCTTCGCCTGCGCCCCGGCGATTGTCGCCAGGGAAGGTTAACGGATGGTGCTCCCCTGGTGAACACTACCCGGCGCCTGCGCCGGCCCTGCCGTCGCGGTCCGGTGGGCCGGTCTGCGTGCCCGTACGCTGGGGAGCATGGACACGACGCAGCTCGCGCTGCTCGCCCTCCTCGCGGGGATCTTCATCGGCGGCTCGATCTCCGCCGTCGTCGTCGCGGCGATGCGGGCGCGCGATCGCGCGCACGCCTCGATGTCGGTCGAGATCCCCGACGGCGTGCGCGGTGTCCTGCACGGGATGGACGACGCGGCCCTGGTCGTCGACGCCTCCTTCACCGTTCTGGCCGCCTCCGCGGCCGCGGCCGCCTTCGACCTCATCGAGGGCGGCACCCTGCCGACCGACGAGCTGCGCACGCTCGCGCGCCGGGTGCGCACGAGCGACTCGGTGGCGACCGAGACCAGCGCGACCGAGACCATGCGGTTGCGCCGCGGAGCGCCCCCGGCTGAGCCGCGGCTGGTCGCCGTGCGCGCGTCCCGCATCTCGCCGCGCCTCACGCTGCTCGTGCTGCGCGACATCACCGAGCGGGAGCGCGTCGAGGAGATGCGCCGCGACTTCGTCGCCAACACCAGCCACGAGCTCAAGACGCCGGTGGGCGCGGTCAGCCTCCTCGCCGAGGCGATCGAGTCGGCCGCCGACGACCCGCCGCAGGTGCGCATCTTCGCCACGCGCCTGCAGGCGGAGGCCTCGCGCCTCGCTCTCCTGACCGCCCGCATCATGAACCTCTCGCGCCTCCAGGCGTCGGACGAGCTGCCGCAGCAGGACGTGTCGGTCGACGAGGTCGTCGCCTCCGCGCTCGACGCGCATGCGATCCAGGCGGACTCGGCCGGCGTCGAGGTCACACGCGGCGGCGCGCGCGGCCTGTACGTGCACGGCGACGCCCAGGTGCTCAGCGAGGCCGTGGGCAACCTCATCGCGAACGCGATCGCCTACTCGCCGCGCGGCTCGAGCGTCGGCATCGGCGTGAAGGCGACCGACCGCATCATCGAGATCACCGTCACCGACCGCGGCATCGGCATCGCGGAGGGCGAGCAGGACCGCGTGTTCGAGCGCTTCTACCGGTCCGATCCCGCGCGTGCGCGCCGCACCGGCGGCAGCGGCCTGGGTCTGTCGATCGTCAAGCACGCGGTGCAGCGTCACGGCGGCGAGGTGCGGCTGTGGTCGCGTCCGGGCCGTGGGTCGACCTTCACGATCCGGCTCCCGCAGATCGACGCACCCGACATCGACGTCGCCCCCAAGCGCGGACGCAAGAAGAAGCGTGCAGCCGGTGGCGCCGCGGCCCCCGGTGTCGAGGCCGCGCGCGGCGCCGCCCCGAAGGCGGCTGCCGCCTCGTCGAAGCCGAAGGCCCCGCGCGCGAAGCCGGCATCGAAGACACCGGCGACCTCGGCGCTGCCGGAGTCCGCCTCCGTCGCACCGGCGCCCGCCCCGGCCACTCCCG
>NZ_JADIJC010000008.1 GCF_015278255.1 Microbacterium hibisci | reverse complement strand
AGTCCGGCCATGGCGCCGGGGCGCACCGCCTCGGTGCGCGCGGCCGCGCGGGCGAGGTCGGGCGCCTCGGCCGTGCGCGGCTGCTCTCCCGGGCGCAGTTCGGCGCGCATGCCGGCCTGCACCTGGGCGCGCTGCGCCGGGGTCAGGCGCGCGAACGCCTCGCGGTGAATCGCCTCGACCTGATGCGGGTCGGAGGTCTGGAGCAGGTACTCGTACCGCGCGATCGCGGCGCGGTCGGCTGCGGTCGGGGCGCCGACGCCGGGCGTCGCCGTCGGCGCGCTGGCCGCGGGGGAGCCGCCCGCGGGCGGCGGCGTGAGTCCGACCCCGCCCTGAGCAGGCGGAGCGGACGTCGGCGCGGGCGGCGTCCACGCGCCCGGAGCGGCCGGCGGCGCAGCGGGCGGCGCCTGCCGGGAGTCGCCGGTGACGGCGCCTGCCACATCGCGCACCATCGACTTCCAGTCGCGGCCGCCGCCGGACCGGTTGGCGGAGCCGGAGGAGTCGAGTGCTTTGGCGGCGAGGCCGAAGAGTCGGTCAAAAGAGCTCATGGAGGGGGTCCTTCCGGGTCGGAGTCTGGCGTGACGACGTACGCCAAGGTCTCCTCCGCCCCGAAGGGCCGGCAACCCGGGATCCGACGCTGGATCCGTAATGACGAGGTGCCGCAGGCGGGAGTACTCCCCTTGTGCGATCCACCTTAGGGGGCGCCGCTCGACCGAAGCAGCGATCAGGGCGGTGTCAGCGCACTCTCTCAGCAGATTGATCAGTGGACTCAGACCGGGTTCAGGACGCCTCTGAGCTCCGCGGCCAGCGCGGGCGCGGCATCCGCTCCCCCGTCGGTGATGCCCACCGCATAGCGGAAGCGCGCCATCTCGCCCGGGGCGATCACGACCTCCTCGCTGAAGAAGGGCGCGGGGTTGAGCGCCGCGAACTCCTCGGAGCGCGCGAACCACTGCGGCGGGTGATGCGGATTCGCGGAGTCGTCGAGCATCAGTACGAGCGACACGGCGTCGGCATCGTCGTGCTGACCGGTGAAGCCCATCCACTCGGAGCGCATCCCGCGCACGTCGTCGCCGCTGCCGGTGACCCCCGGAGCGACGAGGGCGCCGCCGGTGAAGGACCGGGGGCCGCGCCAGAACAGGCCGCCGTAGCCGGCGTTCTCACGTCCCCTCGTGGTGGGCGACCCGATCGCGATCGGCGCCTCCGACACGTTGCGCAGACGCGTGTCGAAGACGAGGGCCCACGCGTCGTCCGAGAGGGTCCCGGCCGCGAGCGTGCGCTCCTCGGCGAACAGCACCTCGCCCGTCTCGGTGATCCACCGCAGCTCGTGCGAGATCGTGGCGCGCTCCCCGGCCGCCAGCGCGACCTCGCCCTCGTGCTGCTGCACGCCGTTGTTGGGCAGCTGCACATAGAACTGGCCGTGGACGTAGGTCGGACCGCCCCAGAAGTTCTCGTCGTTCACGACCGGGAGCGCCCAGGCGATCCCCTTGTGCCACACGTGGTCGTGGGGGCGGAAGAGGCTCACGACCTCGCCGCGCCGCGTCCGGATCGGATGCAGGTACGGCTTCGGCGACTCGAGCGGCGCCGTCGTCGGCTGGTACACGTAGGTGAAGAGGTCGACGTCGCCGTCGCGCACGGTCACCGAAGAGCCGACGTCGTGGGTGATGCGCAGCGCGCTCATACGAGCACCTCCTTGACGGGCGCCCACGGCACGATGCCGCCGCTCATGGACCGCACGAACGGGTCGTCGCCCCGCAGCTCGCCGGCGGCGACGATCGTTCCGCGGAAGGCCGAGGCGTAGGTGGCCGCGGCGAACTCGAGGGTGCGGCGCGATCCCGCGAGGTCGACGCCGGGCGCCTGCCCCGCCTCGAAGGCATCGAGGATCGCTCGCACCTGATCGCGATGTCCGCTGGTCGATCCGCCGTCGAGCCCGTCTGCCCAGCGCGCCGCCAGGTGCTCGTGACCGGGTGCCGGGGTGAACGTCCAGTCGTCGCTGGTGTAGCCGTACAGGTGCCGCACCTCGACCGACGCGTGCTCGAAGTCCAAGCGCAGACGCGAGGTCTCGTCGGGCGACACGAGCGAGTTCACCACGGTGGCGAGGGCGCCGTTCTCGAAGCGCACCAGCGCGGTCGAGACGTCCTCGGTGTCGGTTGGGCGCAGCTGGCGCGCCGCGAAGGCGCTCACCTGCGACCACCGACCGAAGACCGAGAACAGCAGATCGAATTGGTGGATGCCGTGCCCCACGGTCGGGCCGCCGCCCTCGACGTCCCAGCGACCGCGCCACGGCACGTCGAAGTACTCGTCGGGTCGATACCAGAGGGTCTCGCAGGTCGCCACGAGCGGCCGGCCCAATTCGCCCGCCTCGGCGAGATCTCGCAGCCGTCGCGCGGCCTCGCCGAACCGGTGCTGGAAGACCGTCAGGACGGGGACGCCGGTCTCTTCCTGCACCGCGATGAGCTCGTCCACCTCGGCGAGCGCGAGCGCCGTGGGCTTCTCCACGAGCGACGGAACGCCGGCGCGCATCGCCAGGATGGCCAGCGCGGTGTGCGTCTGCGGTGGCGTGCAGATGTGCACAAGATCGAGGTCCTCGCTCGCGAGGAGCGCGGCGGCGTCGGGGTAGACCCGGTCGATGCCGAACGTCGCGGCGAACGCCTCCGCCCGGTCGGCGTCCACATCCGCCACTCCGGCGATCACGACGCGTGGGCCCAGTTCGTTCAGGGCCTCGGCGTGGGCGTGGGCGATGCCGCCGGTGCCGACGATGCCGACACGGAAGGGCGGGCGGGGTGTGGTCATCGGGCGTGGATCCTTCTGGGGTGAGGAGCGGGGACGGACAGCAGGCGCGGCCCGGGACAAGTCGAGCCGCGCCTGCCGGGCCGGGTCACTGGCTGAGGACGACGTCCATCTCCGTGAAGAACTGGTCGACGGCCTCGTCGACCGTCATGGTGCCGAAGTTCAGCTCGATGCCGATCTGACGGAACTTGTCCTCGATCGTGCCGTAGCCCGTCACCGGCACCGGCGGGGCGTCGCCCAGGCGATCGGCGATCGATTCCTCGTACTCCGCGATCTGGAGGTTGACGCCGTCCAGCGTCGCGCCCGACATCGCGGTCTCGGATGCCGGGAAGCCGCGGTTGGTGCCGAAGACCTCACCGGTCACCGGGTCGTTCACGAGGAAGTCGATGAGGATCGCTGCGGCCTCGGGGTGCTCGGTGCCCGCGGATGCGGAGAGGAGCATTCCCGCCTTCTTGTACAGGTCCTTCGCCCCATCCTCGGTCACCGGGGGCGCCGTGATCTGCAGCTCGGTGTACGGCTCGCCCAGGTTCGCGAGATAGCTCACGCCGAAGCTGTCCCACGTCATCTCGCTCGTCTGCAGGGCGGCGTCGAAACCGCTCATCGGCATCACCTCTTCGAGGCGCTGCTGGGGAGTGACGGTGCCGTCGCGCAGCTCCTGGCCCGACTCCCAGTACTCGCGAAGCTCGTCCTCGGTGAAGTTGACCTCGCCCTCCTCGGTGAAGAGGTCCTTGCCCTTGGCCCGCTGCTGGATCTCGAAGCTCTGGATGCGCCCGGTGTAGTCCCCGCCGCCCCAGACCTGCAGGCCCTTCGCCTGCGCGGCCTCCGTGACGTCGGCCATCCAGTCGTTGTAGTCCTGCCAGTCGCCCTCTTCGAAGGGCTCGACGCCGACCTCCTCGAGCAGGACGTTGTTCTGGTACATGCTCCAGGCGTTCGTAGAGATGGTGATGCCGGTGGTGACGCCGTCGAGCTGCCCGATCTGCAGCACGTTCTCGGGGAGCGGCTCGGTGTCGATGAGAGAGCCGAGGTACGGCGTCAGGTCGAGGAACAGCCCGTTCTCGGCGTACTGGCGCAGATAGTTGATGTCGGTCTGCATCACGTCGGGGAGCCCGCCGCCGGCCGCCTCGGTCTGGCGCTTCTCCCAGTACTCGGGGAAGCCGAGGAACGAGGTGTTGACGGTGATGTTGGGGTACTCCTCGTGGAACGCGTCGAGCACCTCGTTGTACAGCTCGGCACGGACGTCGTTGCCCCAGAAGGCGAAGTCGAGCGTGACCTTCTCATCGGGGTCGTAGGTGGCGGTCGGCGCAGCGGCGGGCGCAGACCCGGCGCAGCCGCTGAGTGCGAGGCCGAGCACGGCGGCACCGGCCACGGCGCCGGCCGCGGCCTTCTTCCTGTGCGTGAACATCATCGTCCTTTCGGAATGCGGTCAAGGTGTCGGGACGACTCAGTGAACCTTCACTTAGTGATCGATCACTTTGTCGAGACGAAAGAATAGTGAAGGTTCACAAACTGTGTCAACATGGAGGCCGAGGAGGGCGCCGTGACCGATACCGCACCCCACCGCCGGCCGACGATCATGGAGGTCGCCCGGCTGGCCGACGTGTCGCACCAGACCGTGTCGCGCTACTTCCGCGCACCCGACGGGCTGAAGCCCGCCACCAAGGCGCGGGTGCAGGCGGCGGTCGAGCAGCTCCACTACCGCCCGAACCTCACCGCACGCTCGATGCGCACCCGCCAGACCGGCCGGCTCGCGGTCGTCGTCCCGACCCTGGCGTACAGTCCCGCGCGCATGCTCGCGGGTGCGAGCTCCGCCGCGCACGAAGCCGGATTCGCGGTCGAGGTGCTGGCCCTCGAGGGCGGCGCGGCGGAGCGCACCGCGCGCGTCGCCGAACTGGCCGATTCGCGACAGGTCGACGGCATCGTCTCGTTCGCCCCGGTGCTCGCGTCGCTCGACCTGGAGGCGACGAGCGGCACGCCGATCATCGCGTCGGCCGACTTCGACGACGAGATGCGCGGCATCGGCGAGCTCGCCGACGCCTCCGCTCTCGTCGAGGTCATCGAAGGGCTCGCCGACCTCGGTCATCGCCGCTTCCTCCACGTGACCGGCGACCTGCAGTTCGCCTCGGCCCGCGCTCGGCGCGACACCTTCGTCGAGACGCTCGCACGCCTCGGCCTCGACCCGTCCGGAGTCGTCGAGGGCGACTGGTCGGCCGAGGCGGGCATGGCCGCCGTGCGCGCTCTGGCCGACCGCGAGCGTCCGACGGCGGTCGTGGCGGCGAACGATCTCGTCGCAGCCGGAGTCATCCGCGCGGCACTCGACGACGGCATCCGCGTTCCCGGCGATCTCAGCGTGAGCGGGTGGGACGATCAGCCGCTCGGCCGGCTGCTGAGCCCGGCCCTCACGACCGTCGAGATCGACCTCGAAGGCCTGGGCTCCCGGGCGATGACCCGCCTGATCTGCGCACTGCGCGACGAGCCCGCACCGGCCGAGGGCCAGCCGCTGCACCGCGTCATCTGGCGAGAGTCCACCGGCCCGGCACCGCGCTGAACCGCGTGGCCGCACGGATGCCGCGCACCGGCGTCAGTCGCTCGTGCGGGCTTCGAGCTCGGCGCGGGCGGCTGCGACCGCCTCGTCGGTCGAGGCGTAGACGTGCTCGGGGCCGGGGAAGACTCCGCCGCGCACCTCGCCGGCGTAGGCCTGCACGGCGGAGACCATGTCGGGGCCGATGGAGCCGTAGCGCTTGACGAAGGCCGCGGTCCTGCCCTCGGTGATGCCGAGCAGGTCGTGCAGCACGAGCACCTGACCGTCGGCGGAGCCCGCGCCGATCCCGATGACGGGGATCTCGAGCGCGGGGAGCACGACGGCGGTGACCTCGGCCGGCACGGCCTCGATCACGAGCACGCTCGCACCCGCGTCCTGGACGGCGAGGGCCTCGCGCACGAGCCTCGCGGCCGAATCGGCCGTCCGCCCCTGGGCTCGCAGCCCGCCGAGAGCCACCGCGGTCTGCGGGGTGAGGCCCACGTGCGCGACGACGGGGATGCCCGCGTCGGCGATCGCGCGGATGCGGCTCAGCCGCGCCTCTCCCCCGCCCTCGAGCTTGACGGCATCGGCGCCCGCTTCCTTCACGAAGCGCACCGCCGTGGCGATGGCCTGCTCGTCCGACACCTCGGTCGAGCCGAAGGGGAGGTCGGCGACGACGAACGCCGACTGCACGCCGCGGCGCACCGCCCCCGCGAGCACGAGCATCTCGTCGACGGTGACGGCGACGGTGGAGTCGTGCCCGAGCACGACCTGGGCACCGGAGTCGCCGACGAGCACCATGTCGACCTCGGCCTGCTCCGCCGTGCGGGCGCTCGGGTAGTCGTAGGCCGTGACCATCACGATCGGCTCGCGACGCTCCTTCATCTCGGCCAGTCGCTGCAGTGTCACCTGTGCGCGCATCAGGCACCTCCTATGACGGTGTTGTCGATGAGACGGGTGGCTCCCACACGGGCCGCGATCGCGACCAGCACCGGGCCTGCGATCTCCGCCACCGGTGCGAAGGTCTCCGGGTCGACGAGGGCCACGTATTCGGGACGGATGCCGGATGCCTCGAGCGTCGCCGTCCCCCGGGCGCGCAGCGCCTCGGCGTCGACGATGCCGGCGGCCGCGGCATCCGTCATCTCCTGCAGGGCGCGAGGAATCGCGAGGGCCCGCGCGCGCTCGTCGGGTGAGAGGCGCGTGTTGCGGCTGGAGCGGGCGAGGCCGTCGTCATCGCGAGAGGTCGGGCACACGACGAGCGAGACCGGCAGACCGAGGTCGGCGACGAGGCGGCGGATGACGGCGACCTGCTGGGCGTCCTTGGCACCGAAGTACGCGTGGTCGGGCAGCGCGGCGAGGAGCAGCTTCGTCACGACCGTGGCCACGCCGTCGAAGTGCGCGCGGCCGCGCTCGGCGCCCTCGAGCGTCTCGGCGATCGGCCCGGTGACGCTCACGGTGGTCGCGAAGCCCGGCGGGTACACCTCGGCGGCGTCCGGCGCGAAGACGACATCGACCCCCGCCGCCTGGGCGAGGGCGAGGTCGGCCTCCTCGGTGCGCGGGTAGGCGGCGAGGTCGGACTGCTCGTTGAACTGCGTCGGGTTGACGAAGATCGACATGACCACCGTGTCGTCGGCCTGCCGGGCGGCGCGCAGCAGGGTCGCGTGGCCCTCGTGCAACGCGCCCATCGTGGGCACGAGGCCGATCGCTCCGTCACGCCGATCGCGCAGGGCGGCACGCAGCTCTGCGACGGTGCGCGCGACGATCACGAGGCCGCCCCCGGGCGCGCACGGAGGTCGCGCGTCGCGGCGACGAGCGCGTCGAACAGCGCGGCGCGCTCGGGCAGTCGCTCGGCGACGGCGGCGCGCTGGCGGGCGACCGTCTCGTCGTCGCCGCGGGCGATGGGTCCGGTGAGCGCCGCGGCGCCCTCGGCCTGCCAGTTCGCGACGGTCGCGCGCACGAGGGGCGCGAACGCCTCGCGGGGCACACCCGCGGTCGCCGCGAGATCCTCGGCGAACGACTCGAGCGTCACGAGGAAGTTCGAGGCGATCGACGCCGCCGCATGGTACGCGGCGCGATCGGCGTCGCGCACCTTAAACGGCTCCATGCCGAGGGTCTCGGCGAGCAGGCGCGCGGTCGCAAGCGCGCGGTCGGTCGATCCGGCGACGGCCGCCGGCACGCCCTCGAAGGTCGTCGCCGGGGCGACGGACGTGAGCGGATGGATGCCGAGGGCCTCATGCGGTGCGAGCGGCTCGAGGGTCGTCGCGCCGGAGAAGTGTCCCACCAGGGGTCCGGATGCGATGGCGGCCGCGGCCGCGCCGATCTCGGCATCCGGAACCGCCAGCAGCACGATGTCGGCGTCCTCGCCCGCCGCCCCCCGTCCGTGGGGGCCCCGCACGTCGACGCCCGCCTCGCGGAGGGCCGACGCCATGGCGCGGCCGACGCGGCCGTCGCCGACGACGGCTACGCGACCAAGCGCGTGCGCGGAGTGCGAGTCCGGCATCGTCGTCGTCTCCCGTCACGGCGCGTGGATCCGGTCCAGGACGGCTGAACCAGGTTCAAAAATACCCGAGAGCCCGGGGGTCCCGTCCGCCTCCCGGCCTCCCGCGACAGGTCAACCAGCCTTACGCAGGAGAAAACCCGCCCACCCGCTCCTGTGGAAGCGCGGTTGACCTGTGGAAGCGCGGTTGACCCGTGGAAGCGGCGCGGAGTGCGAGCGCCGAGCGGGCCCGGTGCGGACCGAGTGGCGCCGCATCCGTCCCGTCGAGGAACAGGAGCGACCTCCGACCGGTGGGGGCCGGGGCCGCTTCGCAGGGTCAGCCCTGCGCCGGAACCTGGTACGCGACGTGCACGCGTCCGATCCGGCCGTCGAAGGCGAACGGCATCCGGTCGGCGTACGCCCGCGACACGGCGCCGCCGTACGCGCGGCCGACGTCGAGGCAGTCGTTCGCCGAGAACAGCAGCGGCGCGCTGACCGGCACGGTGCCCGACGCCACCTCGGCACCGTCGACCCGCAGCACGACGCTCAGCGGCCCACCGGGCCGCGGTTCGACGTACGAGGTGTCGATCTCGATGGTGTGATCGCCCGGGGCCAGCGGCTCGGTCGCTGCGATCGTCGTCCGCTGCACGAGGAACAGGTTGTACTCGTAGGTCAGGATGCCGTCGATGACGTACGCGGTGAGACCGCCGCCCGCCCCGCCCAGCTTGTAGAGCACACCGTTGGCCTTGTCGCCGGTCGTCGCCTCGATCGTCACGACGTTCGGCTTGTTGCCGAGCGCGGGGGCGCAGAACTCCGGCACGCGGAACGTCTCGCCGGTCAGCTCCCACTCGGTGTACGGCGGGGCGATGCGCAGCTCGGGGTGCAGCGGCGCCACCCAGAGCCCGCCGCCGATCGGGAGGACCTTGTTCTTCGCGGCCTCGATCGCGAACAGCTCCTTCATGGCGGCGAGCTTCTCGGGGTGCTGGTCGGCGAGGTCCTTCGACTGGCTCCAGTCCTCGTCGAGGTGGTACAGCTCCCACCGATCCGCGTCGGGGGTCCACGTCTGAATGCCCGGGGGAAGACCCGGCACCCACGGAAGGCGGGGCCCGGTCGTCGACGCGATCCAGCCGTCCTCGTAGATCGAGCGGCTGGCCATGACCTCGAAGTACTGCACGCGGTGGCGGCCCTCGGCGGTCTTGTCGTCGATCGAGTAGGCGAAGCTCGTGCCGTCGATCGGGTCCTGCGGGATGCCGTTGACCGTGTCGGGGTGCGAGATGCCGAGGATCTCGTAGATCGTCGGCGCCAGGTCAATCACGTGGTGGAACTGCGTCCGCGGCACCGGATCGTGCGCGATGCGCCCGCGCCACTGGATGAACATGGGGTTTCTCGTGCCGCCGAGGTGCGAGGCCATGAGCTTCATGCCCTGGTAGGGCGAAGATCCGGCCCACGCCCAGGCCGCGTGGTACTGGTTGTCGGTCGCGGGCGTCCCCAGCGCATCGAGGCCGCCGAGCTCGTCGAGAGCTGCGATGTGCTGGTCGATCGTGGTGGGGATCATGTTCTGCGCGAGCAGCTCGCTGATCGTCCCGTTCTGGCCCTCGCCTGACGAGCCGTTGTCGCCCCAGATGTAGACGATGATCGTGTCGTCGGCGTAGCCGAGTCGCTCGAGCTCGTCCACCACGCGACCGGCCTGCACATCGGCGTGCTCGCCGAACCCGGCGCAGACCTCCATCAGGCGGGCCTGGAACGGCTTCTGGTGATCGGGGATGTCGTCCCAGCCCTGCAGCGACTCCGGCCGGGGCGTGAGGACGGCGTCGTCGGGGATCCAGCCCGCGGCCTTGGCGCCCGCGTGCGCGTCCGCCCGGTAGGCGTCCCAGCCGTCGTCGAAGACCCCCTGGTACTTGTCGGCCCATTCCTTGTGCACGTGGTGCGGGCCGTGGATCGCCCCGGTCGCCCAGTACATGAAGAACGGCTTGTCGGGGCTGAGTGCCTTGTGGTCGCGCAGCCACGCGATCGCGTCGTCGGCGATGTCCTCGCTGAGGTGATACCCCTCCTCCGGTGTCTTCGGCGGCAGCACGCTCGTGGTGTTGCGCACCAGGTTCGGCTCGTACTGCGACGCCTCGCCGGCGAGGAAGCCGTAGAAGTACTCGAACCCGTTGCCGGTGGGCCAGTTCTCGTACGGGCCGGCCTTCGTGGTCTCCTCGGCCGGGGTGTTGTGCCACTTGCCCCACGCGGCGGTCGAATAGCCGTAGTTGCGCAGCACCTCGGCGATCGTCGCACTGCTCTTCGGGATGTGGCCCGAGTATCCGTCCCAGTCGTTGGCGAGCTCGGCGATCTGGCCGGCGCCCACGCGATGGTGGTTGCGGCCGGTCAGCAGCGCCGCCCGCGTCGGTGAGCACATGGCCGTGGTGTGGAACCGGTTGTAGCCGATCCCGCCCTGGCGGATGCGGTCGAGCGTCGGGGTGTTCACCTTGCCGCCCAGCGGCGCCGGCAGTGCGGGTCCCGCGTCGTCGATCAGCACGACCAGCACGTTGGGCGCATCGCCGTTCAGACGCCGCTCGGGCGGGAGCGGCGAATACGTGGACTCGGCGAGCGTCCGCCCCGCGTAGCTGCCAGACGGCTTCGGCGGGAAGGGCAGCGTCCGTGCAGGTGGGAGCGGCGCTCCCACGATCGATTCGCGGATGCCGTCTGCCATGTCGTGCTCCTGTCGCTCGTCCACCGTGACGGCCATGTCGATGGCTCGGCCGTCGAGTGCGCACGCCACGCGACGGCGCCTGGGAGGACACGACTTCAGGAGGCGACTGCGAGGTGGCTCGTCGTTCGGATCCCCCCAGGACCGTCGTACGGAGCGTGTCGCCTGGTCCGCATCCTATGAGGGCCGCGATGCGGGCCACAACAGTCGCGGCGCGTCCCGCGCGTGAACAGCGGGTGGAGAGGATCGGGAGCGCAGGCCTCGCACACAGAGACGCGGCCTTCCTGCCATGACCAGGATATCGCGGGGAGGGGGCCTTGCGGCAAGGGCCCCCCGCGGGCGCATACTTGTCGGTCGCGACGCTCCCCCGCCCTCTCCACCCTCAGCTCTCCGCCCGTACGCGCGTCGCGATGCCGCAGGAGTCGATGCCGTCATGTCCACTCAGACCAGCCCCTTCCTCCTTCCCGACCACCTCGCCGCCAAGTCGGCCCCCGCCCTCGTCGGCGGCGACGAGCAGCACTTCGGCGCCATCGCCGACGCCCTCACCCGTTCGATCGCGGGCCTCGAGGAGCGGCTCGACGAACTGCGTCGCCGTCCGGGCGGGCACGGGCAGGCCGGGCTCGAGCGCGATCTCGAGATCCACCGCGTCTCGGCCCGGCTGCGCGTGCTGCGCCGCTTCGGCGTCGATGCGTGCCTCGGCCGCATGGTGCCCTCCGACGGCTCGGCGCCGGTCTACATCGGCCGCTTCGGATTGACGGATGCCGCCGGCATCCGTCTGCTCGTCGACTGGCGCACGCCGGCAGCCGAGCCCTTCTTCGCCGCGACCCACGCCCGGCCCTCCGGTCTCGCCAGCCGCCGCCGCTACCGCTGGACGGGCGGCCGCGTCACGGACTACTGGGACGAGGTGTTCACCGCGGAGGGGCTCGACGACAACGCGGCGCTCGACGATCAGTCGGCCTTCATCGCGAGCCTCGGGGCGAGCCGTTCGCCCCGCATGCGTGACGTGCTGGGCACGATCCAGGCCGACCAGGACGCGATCATCCGCGCGGGATCCCGTGGTGCGCTCGTGGTCGACGGCGGGCCGGGCACCGGCAAGACCGTCGTCGCGCTCCACCGCGCCGCGTACCTCGTCTACTCCGACCCGCACCTCGGCGAGGGCCGGGGCGGGGTGCTGTTCGTCGGCCCGAGCCCTGCGTACCTCTCCTATGTCGAGGACGTGTTGCCGAGTCTGGGTGAGGACAGTGTGCAGACCTGCACTCTGCGCGATCTCGTGGCCGAGGGGGCGATCGCCGCGCCCGAGCCCGATCCCCGCACTGCCCGGCTCAAGGCCGACGCACGACTCGTCGACGCGATCGAGCCCGCGGTGGCCCTGTACGAAGAGCCGCCGACCGCGCCCCTCATGGTCGAGACGCCGTGGGGCGAGGTGTGGCTGACCCCGCGGGACTGGGCAGAGGCGTTCGCCTCCGCCGAGGCCGGGCTCCCCCACAACGAGGCGCGCGACCAGGTGTGGGAGACGGTGCTCGACATCCTCATCGACCAGGTCGACGGCGACGAGGTGCCGCTGCACCAGCTGCGCAAGGCGCTCGCGCGCCACGAAGAGCTCACGCGCATCTTCGGTCGCGCATGGCCGCTGGTGGAGGCATCCGTCCTCGTCTCGGATCTCTGGACCGTGCCCGCATACCTGCGCCGCTGCGCGCCGTGGCTCACGGCCGACGAGGTCGAGGCGCTGCAGCGGACGGATGCTGCGGCCTGGACCACGTCCGACCTGCCGCTGCTCGACGCCGCGCGGCGCCGGCTCGGTGACCCGGGCGCCTCACGTCGGCGACGTCAGCGCGAGGCGACCCTGGCGCGCGAGCGGGAGTACATGGCGCAGGTCGTCGACCGCCTGAAGGAAGCCGGCGACGAGATGATGCAATGGCTCGACGGCGACGATCTGCGCAACAGCCTGGTCGACGAATCCGTCGCCCAGGCGGCGGACCCCGACCTGCTGGCGGGACCGTTCGCGCACGTGATCGTCGACGAGGCGCAGGAGCTCACCGACGCGGAATGGCGGATGCTGCTGGCCCGGTGCCCGTCGCGCAGCTTCACGGTGGTCGGCGACCGGGCGCAGGCGCGCCACGGCTTCCGCGAGTCGTGGCAGGCGCGACTGGAGCACGCGGGGCTGACGGACGTCGAGATCGCATCGCTCACGATCAACTACCGCACGCCGAGCGAGGTGATGGCCGAGGCCGAGCCCGTCATCCGCGCGGCCATTCCCGACGCGAATGTGCCGACGTCGATCCGTTCGAGCGGGGTGCCGGTGCGGCACGGCGCCGTGGCCGAGCGCGACACGATCCTCGACGACTGGCTGGTGGAGCACCCGGAGGGCATCGCGTGCGTCATCGGCGACTCGTCGTTCGCGGGGGGCGAGCGGGTGCGGTCGCTCACCCCGGAGCTCGCGAAGGGCCTCGAGTTCGACCTCGTGGTGCTGGTCGAGCCGTCGCGGTTCGGTGGGGGCATCGAGGGGGCCGTCGACCGCTACGTCGCGATGACCCGCACGACGCAGCAGCTCGCGGTGCTGGAGGGCTGAGAGCGGCGACGCGGGTGCAGTGACGCCCGCGTATCTGCGGGACGTCGAGGCGGCTCTCTCCTGTGTGAGCACTGACGTCGACCAGGAGGTGTCCGACGCCGTCGAAGAGGCGGACCGCGAGACGCGCGGTTCGCTTGTGCGCTCGCTGCTCGCCGTCGTCGCCAATGTCGGTGTCCTGACCGCCCTGCTGGTGTATTTCGGCTGGGTGCGCAGCGACCAGATGTCGAAGATGCTCGGCGTCGACGAGGCGATCTTCGGGATGACGGTGGACGACTACGTCCGGCGCAGCGTGCAGCCGGTCGTGCTCCTTCCCATCTGCGTGGCCGTGGCCGGGCTCGCGTGGGTCGGGCTCGACCAGTGGCTCCGCCGGCGGCGCACCACGCTCGGACCGGACGATCGCGTGGTCACCTGGCTCGCGCGATGGATGTGGCTCATCGCCGTCGGCGTCTTCGTGGTGGGGCTGCTACTCGGGCTGATCGGCTATCCGCTGACCTTCATCGCAGCGCCGCTGGTGTGCGCGGGCGGGATGCTCCTGCTGCTGTACGGGCTGACACTGCGCGGCGGACTGCGGGATTCGGTGAGCTTCGCTCCGATGACCGAGGGCGTCCTCCGGGGAGCGATCGCGGTCCTCGCCGCGATCGGGCTGTTCTGGTCGGCGATGAACTACGCGACGGTGGAGGGCACAGAGCTCGCCCGCGACTTCCCGAACCAGATCGAGAAGCTGCCCGGAGTGATGGTCGACAGCGCGGCACCACTCGACATCGTGTCGCCGGGTGTCGACGTCACCTGCACCGGCTCCGGCGACGACCTCCGCTACCGGTATCGCGGGCTCCGCCTGCTCGAGTCGACAGGTGGCAACTACTTCCTCGTCTCGGACGAGTGGACGTTCGACTACGGCGTCGTCGTCATGCTGCCGGTCGACGGCGACGGTCTGCGGTTCACGTTCGTCCGCGACGTATACGGGGTGGCCGATGCCGGGGGCTTCGGCCCGTGCGCGCCGGTGACGACAGAGATCGCGGGCGGCGGCTGAGTATCTCCGCCGCCGATTCGGCCTCCATCACTGCAGAGCATCGGCAAGGGAGGGAAGCCCATGTCTCCGACAAGCACCAGTCCGAAGCGATCACTCGCGATCGGATCCGCCTTCGCGGTCGCGGTCGCCCTCGGGCTCTCGGCGTGCGGCGAATACTCGCCGATGGCCCCCGAGAAGGAGAAGGCGCCCCCTGCCCAGCGCGACAACGACTCTCGGGACGACGCCGATCCGACAGACCCGTACGCACCGCAAGCACCGGAAGCGATTCCGGATGCCGCGCCGCCGGCGGCTCCCCCAGGCGCCGACACGCAGCGGCCCGGCTCCGGCGGGAACACCACCCCTCGGAGTCGGCAGGGCGGACGGTCCGGCAGTTCGGGCGGGGGGTACGCCGGGAGCGGCGGATCGGGAAGCACCGGCGGCTCGGGCGGCAACGGCGGATCGGGAAGCAACGGTGGATCGAGCGGCAACGGCGGGCAGCCCGAGCCACGCGTCTATGCGTGGGGGCTCCCACTCAGCGACACGAGCCCCAACGACTTCCAGGACGGTCCCGCGTACGCGGCGCTGCTCGCCAACGACTGCGACCGCGCCGCCAGCTTCCTCGATGCCGGCAACCTCAGCAACAACGGCGTCGGTGCGTTCAGGATGAAGACGCCGCGCTATGTGCTCCTGCTCTCGGCGGGCATCGCGATGTGCCGTTCCGCGTTCGACGAGGCCCGGGCGAGCTATTCTGATGCGCTGAGCAGGTGGGGCACGCAGGGTCTGGACAATCCCGATCACCCCCGTGTGGACGACGACAACTTCGTCACGCCGCCGTGGCGCCGAGGCTACCGTGAGCCCGAGTGCGATCTCTACAGGAGCCTGACGTACTCACTCACCGGCGTCGCGGCCGACAGCCTGCAGTGCCCCGGCGGACTTCGGCCTGTGCACCGCTACGTGAAGTACAAGACGGTCATCCTGGTGGAGTCCGTGACCACTCCGGGCGAATCCGTCGAGCTCGAAGAGGACGTCGTCTTGTGGGACGACCCCCGCACCTCCGAAGACGAGACCGCCGTTCCCCCGAAGGACTGGAACGGCACCCCTGGACAGGCGGGAACCTCCTTCCAGCGCGGTCCGACGCTGGCCGGCGATCCCGACGACGAGTTCGACTTTCCGGAGCCGCCACCCATCGGGGAGTTCGTGGTTTCCGAACTGGCCACCGTCCAGACTGCCGCCGAATCCACCGCACCGTCCTCGGTGGAGCCGGCCGCGGCCGAGGCTCGCGAGACCGCGCCCGGTGCCGTCGCGCCGGCCACAGCCGCCTCGACGGACCACGCGATCACCGGGCCCGGCCCGGCGGATGGGCCCACGCCCACCCCAGCGGAGCCGGCAGATCAGACTGCACCCGTGGCATCCGTCCCGCCCGCGTCCCCTGCGCAGCCCGCGCCTGCTGCGGAGCCCGAGCCTGCGGCCCCTGCAGAGCCCGCGCCTCCTGCGCATTCCGCTCCTCCTGCGCAGCCCGCTCCTCCTGTCGAGCCCGCGGGCTCTGCGGAGCCCGCGGCGATGGAGCCCGCCGCCCCGCCGGCCGAGAACGAGCCTGCGCCACCCGCGGCTCCGTGAACGGCGGGTCAGCGGACGCGCAGCTCCTGCGGCTCGACCACGACATCGACCAGCGCCCCGTTGCGCCAGACGGTCATCTCCATCCGCCGCCCGATCGCGCCCTCGACCATGCGCCGCTGAAGCGCCGTCGGATCGGCGATCGCGACGCCGTCGAGCGACAGCACGATGTCGCCGGCGCGGGCGCCGGCCGCGGCCGCCGGGCTGTTCTGGACGACCGATACCACCTGCATGCCCACGCGCGATCCCGCCTTGGCGGCGACGTCCGGACCGAGCGGCACCGTCGAGCCGGCGATGCCGAGCCACGCGCGCCGCACGCGTCCCGTCGTGCGGAGCGCCTGGATGATCTCGAGCGTCGTCTCGTTGATGGGTACCGCGAGGCCCAGGCCGATGCCCGCGACGGCCGTGTTCACACCGATCATGCGACCGCGGCTGTCGGCGAGGGCGCCCCCGCTGTTGCCCGGGTTGAGGGCCGCGTCGGTCTGGATGACCTCGTCGATCACGCGTCCCGACCGCGTCGGCAGCGAGCGGCCCAGCGCCGACACGATGCCCGCGGTGACGCTGCCCGAGAACCCGCGCGGGTTGCCGTGGGCGACCACGAGCTGACCGACGCGCAGCTCCGCGGCATCCCCCATCCGCACCGGCGGCGGGGTGTCGCCGTCGGTATGGAGGACGGCAAGGTCCGACAGCGGATCGGCGCCGACGACCGAGGCGGAGGTCACCGCGCCGTCGTGGAACGCGAGTTCCACCGCGGTCGCCCCCTCGACGACGTGCGCGCTCGTGAGGAGGTGTCCGTGCTCGGTGATCACCGACGCGCTCCCGGCGCCGGCACCCTGTCGCGTGCGGACGCTCACCGCCGCGACCGCGGGCAGCACCGTCTGCGCGACCAGCACGACCGTCGACGAGTACGCGTCGAGCGCTTCCTGGTCGTCCATGCGACCAGTGTCGTCCCGTGACGGATGCCGCGGCCCGCGTTCGCGCACGGCGGAAGGCGCTGCGCGTCAGGCCGCGGCGAGCTCAGGGCGCGGCGAGCTCAGGTCGGGGCGAACGCAGGTCCCGGCGGGTTCACGCCGTCGCGCGTTCAGGTCGCGGCGGCTTCAGGTCGATGGCGAGTTCGGGTCGCGGCATCCCACCACTCCAGCACCCGCGTGCCGATCAGGGTGAGCCAGCGCGAAGGCTCACCCTCTGCGACGTCGACGTCGAACCAGGTGCGGCCCGGCAGCGGCGTCGTCTGCAGCCAGGTGCCGTCGGGCTGGCGCGCAGATCGCACGACCTCGATCGCATCGGCGAGCCGAGGGTCGGGCGACGTGCCCTCGAACAGGAAGGCGTCGCGGAAGTGGTCGAGCGCCGCCAGCACGCTGTAGCGGTGGCGGTTCGGGTACACGAAGCGGGTCGCGAAGGCGCCGACGAGCTCACCGGTGGACGCCCGGAACATCAGCCGCCGCGACAGCAGGTACTCCTCGCCCCCATGGCGGGCGTCGCGCATGCTCGTGTCGCCGGTGAACCGCTCGTACGCAAGGATGCCGCGCGCCGCATTGAGCGTCGAATGGAACGACGAGCGCACCGAGTCGCCCTCCTCTGCCTCGCAGTTCCACCCGCCGTCGGCGAGCCGGTGCTCGGGGAACCACTCGACCAGCCGCGATACGTCGGCGCCGAGCCACGCACCCGTCGCAAGCGTGTACGAGTTGATGCAGACGTCGACCTCGCCACCCCAGTAGGGCAGGTCCTCGTACTCCCAGCGGCTGTTCGCGTCGAGCTTCTCCGCCGTGCCCGCGAGCGCGGAGGCGTCGACCCCCCATTCGCGCAGATCCTTCAGCACCCAGGTCGTCCCGACCCACGGCTGACCCGGCCGCTCGGCCTCGCCGCTGCCGAAGAAGCCCGCGGGAAAGAAGGCGCCGCCCGCCCACTGCCCGTCGGCGTCCTGCTGCGCCAGCAGCCGCGCGCCGAAGCCCTCGGTCGCGACGCTGGCACGAGTCCTCTGCCACACCTCCGGCGGCGCGTCGGCGAGGTCGCGCGCGACCTGCCAGCGCAGCGCCGGGTCGGAATCGAGCAGCCAGTCGAGCAGACGCCGATCGGTGGTCATGGGTGGCACGCTACCGCGCGCCTCCGACGCGCCGCGAGCACCGGCATCCGTCATCCGAGGATGCACCGCGTTCGTTGCCCGCGGACCGCCGCACGGGGAGAATTGCCCGATGCCCATCGTCGACAACGGCGTCTATGTCGCCGGCAAGCGGATCCAGAATCCCGCGAGCCTCGCCGAGACCTTCGAGTACACGCGCGAGCACCACGGGATGGCCTGGATCGGCCTTTTCCGGCCCTCGCCCGAGGAGATCTCGCAGGTCGCCGATGAGTTCGGACTCCACGCGCTCGCGGTGGAGGATGCCCTCACCGGACACCAGAGATCCAAGCTCGAACGCTACGGCGACATCCTCTTCGTCGTGCTGCGGCCGGCGCGGTACGTCGACGAGACCGAGACGGTCGACTTCGGCGAGCTGCACGTGTTCGTGGGCCCCGACTTCATCGTGACGATCCGCCACGCCGAGTCGCCCGACCTCAGCCGCGTGCGGCGCCGCATGGAGAGCGAGCCGGATCTGCTCGCCCGCGGCCCCGAGGCGGTGCTGTACGCGATCCTCGACGAGGTCGTCGACGAGTACGCACCGGTGATCGAGGGGGTCGAGAACGACATCGATGAGATCGAGGACGCCCTGTTCGAGAACGGCGGGGTGACCCTCTCCAAGCGCATCTACGACCTGTCGCGCGAGGTGATCACGCTGCAGCGCGCGGTCGCGCCGCTGGCCGACATGCTCGACGCGCTGCAGCGGGGAGCGCCGAAGTACGAGGTGGATCTCGAGCTGCAGCGCTCACTGCGCGACGTGCACGACCACACGCTGCGCATCATCGACAAGATCTCGGCGTTCCGCTCGATCCTCGACAACACCCTCACCGTCAACGCGACGATCGTCACGCAGCGGCAGACCGACACCGCACTCCAGCAGAACGAGCAGGTCAAGAAGATCTCGGGCTGGGCGGCGATCCTCTTCGGCCCGACACTCGTCGGCACGATCTACGGCATGAACTTCGTCTACATGCCGGAATTGGAATGGCCGCTCGGCTACCCGATGGCGCTCGCCCTCATGGCAGCGACGAGCGTGACGCTGTACTGGGTCTTCCGCCGCCGCCACTGGCTCTGAGGACGGATGCGGAGACGGATGCCGGGGCCCGGCATCCGTCCCGTCCTTCGTCTTCGGCCGATCGAGGAGGCGACACCGCCGCGGCCCTCGTCGGGGCTTGTGCAGAGCCGAACGGCCGAGCTGAGGAGGCGCCGGCGCCCCGATGGCGATCAACGATTGACGCATTCGAAACTATGTTCTAAACTCGACTCATGACCAATCGTCGCGAGTCTCACTCCCGTGAGGGCGGTGAGTGGGCGCGCGTCGTCGATGAGGAGTTCTTGCCGCCGGTGCCGGATGCGGTGGACCTGGTGGTCGAGACGGCGGCGATGATGTCCGTCTTCGCCGCCCAGCGGCTGAGGAGGATCGACGCGATGCGGCGCGAGGTGCTCCGCGAGTCGACCGATCGGCGGGATGCGCCGCGAGAGATCGTCGAGCGGTCGATCCGGCTGGAACTCGCGGCGGCGATGCGCGTCACCGAGTACGCCGCGGGCCGCCTGATCGCGCAGGCCGAGGCGCTCGTCCGGGATTATCCCGCCGCGCTCGACGCCCTGGGCGCGGGCCGGATCACCGAGAAGCACGCCGAAGCCCTGACGGATCTGCTCGACGAGGCACCCGTCGCGCTTCGCGGTGAACTGCTGCCCCACGCTGTGGCCCTGGCCGAGTCCGAGCCCGTCGGCACGTTCCGGCGGGCACTGCGCCGCCTCATCGAGACCGCGCAGGCCCCGACACTGGAGGAGCGGCAGTCTCAGGCGATCGCACAGCGACGGATCGCGGTCGAGCCGGGGCACGACGGCATGGCCTGGCTGTGGATCTACGGCGCTCAGGTGGAGATCCATGCCATCCACGGTCGTCTCAGCCGGATGGCGAAGATCGCCGCACGGGCCGAAGGCGAGACCCGCACGCGCGATCAACTCCGTGCCGACATCGCGTCCGACCTCCTGATCGACGGCACCACCGACCACCTGTGTGCGGAGGCCTCTGGCGTCCGCGCCGAGGTCGTGGTCACGGTTCCTGTGCTCTCGCTGCTCGATGACGGGCTCGCAGTGGCGGGTGACCCCCCGGTCGTGGAGGGCATCGGGCCGATCCCGCTCTCGAAGGCACGTGCACTGTGCGGCGGCGACGCCCGCTGGATGCGCGTGCTCACTCACCCCGAGACCGGCATGGTGCTCTCCGTAGGGCGCGACAGCTACCGGCCGCCGGCCGCGCTGCGACGACTCGTGCAATGGCGAGCGGACCGATGCATGGGACCCGGGTGCTCGATGCCGGCCTCGCGCTGCGAGATCGATCATCAGGTCCGGTGGGCCGATGACGGCGAGACCTGCCTCGACAACACCCTTCCCTTCTGCAAGGGGCACCACCTCGTGAAGGACAACACCGATTGGCGCGTCCGGCAGATCGAAGGGTCCGGCGGCGCCGTGGCCTGGACCTCGCCGACCGGCCGCCGGTATGTGGTTCGGCCGGAGCGCAAGGTGCCGACCTTCACCGCCACCGCACCGGCGCCGCGTGTCCCCGGCCGCGAGTCCAGCGCAGATCCCCCCTTCTGAGCTCGGGCAGGTTCACCTGCCGCGCACCGCCCCGTTTCCACGCCGCGCCCCGCTGCCGTGCCACCGCACCCGCCACCGAGAGCCCACCCGCATCCGCGCCGCGCAGTGTGAGCTCAACCGCCGATCTCGGCCGCCTTCATCGCCTCTGCGAGGTCGGGGTTGCGCACCCCGAGGTGGGCGGTGATGTTCTCGCGCACCTCGGCGGACTTGCCCTGACTCAGTTTCGCCCGCGCATCGAAGCGCGTCACCCGCATTCGGACGCCGACGGCACCCTTCGCGGCGCGACGGGTGCCCGCTTCGTCCTCGGCCAGGCTGCGACCGTGCGGCTGCCCCTGCTCGAAGTGATCCGTGAGCCGGGAGAGCACGGCGTAGTTCTCTTCGTCCGACATCACCTCCGCCGTGCCGTAGAGATGCGCCGTGACGTGGTTCCACGTCGGCACCAGATCGCCGGGCGCGTACCAACTGGGCGAGATGTAGTCGTGCGGACCCTGGATGATGACGAGCATCTCGCGGGCGCCGAGCTCGTGCAGCCGATCGTCTGGCCGCCCGAAGTGACTCAGCAGCACGATGCCTTCGGCGTCCTCCTCCAGGAGCACCGGGTAGTGCGACGCGACCAGCGAACCGTCGACGTACGAGACGAAGGTCGCCCACGGATGCCGGCGGATCAGCTCCTTCACGTGCGCGGGGTCCGTCATGAGATATCGAGGGGTGTGGCGCATCACGCGTCCTTTCTGTTGATCCGGCCGCGGACGGCGAGGCCCGCACAGGCGATGACGGCGAGACCGCCGAGAACGGTCGGCAGACCGACGGCCTCGTGCAGGAGCAGGGCCGACCACAGGATGCCGAGCACGGGCTGCGCGAGCTGCACCTGGCTGACGCGCGCGATCGGTCCGATCGCGAGGCCGCGATACCAGGCGAAGAACCCGAGGAACATGCTGACGACGGCGAGGTAGGCGAAGGCCGCCCACTCCACCGGTTCCGCACGCGGCGGCTCCAGCGCGATCGAGACGAGCGTGCTGGCGATCATCAGCGGCGACGCGACGATCAGCGCCCACGACACCGTCTGCCACGCCCCGAGTTCGCGCGCGAGCAGGCCGCCCTCCGCGTAGCCGAGGGCGCACAGCACCACCGCGAGGAACAGCAGCAGGTCTGCCTCGTGGAACTCGCCGAGCCCGCCGTTCTGGAGTGACGCGAAGCTCATCGCCGCCACAGTTCCGAGGGCCGCGAACACCCAGAACGACCGACCGGGACGCTCCCGCCCGCGAACCACCGCCATCACCGCCGTCGCGGCAGGAAGCAGCCCGATGACCACGACCGCGTGGCTGGCCGGCACCGACACCAGCGCATACGAGGTCAGAAGCGGGAAGCCGACCACCACCCCCGCGGCGACGACACCGAGGCGCACCCACTGCACCATCTCGGGCCGCCGCTGACGCGTGAACCCGAGCGCGAGCGCGGCGAGCAGCGCGGCGACCACTGCCCTGGCCGATCCGATGAAGAGCGGCGACAGGCCTTCTACGGCCGCGCGTGTGAAAGGCAACGTGAACGAGAACGCGACGACGCCGATCAAGCCCCAGGCCAGACCGGCGCCGCTCGATAGCGGTCTCGCAGCCGCGAGAGTAGCGCTACTCTTATCTGTCATGGATCAGGATAGCACTGAGCGCATCGCCACCGCGCTCCGCAGGTGGATCGAGGGGGCGGCGCCCGGCGCGCAGCTGCCGTCGAGCCGTACCCTCGTCGCCGAGTACGAGGCGAGCCCGGTCACGGTCCAGAAGGCGATGCGCCGCCTCATCGCCGCTGGTCTCATCGAGAGCCGGCCGGGGGTCGGCACCTTCGTGCGCGCGGTCCGGGCGGCCCGACCCGCCGACTACGGCTGGCAGACAGCGGCGCTCGGCACGCCGCAGGCCCGCGTGTCGATGCTGTCGTCCACACAGCGGTCGGTCGCGCCCGATGCCATCAGCATGCACTCGGGGTATCCGGCATCCGATCTCCTTCCCGAACGCGCAGTCCGCACCGCCATCGCCCGCGCGGCGCGTTCGAGTGCCGCGATCACCCGTTCGCCGGTGACCGGGATGCCGCAGTTGCAGGAGTGGTTCGCGCAGGAGCTCGCCGCGGCCGCCCCCGCAGGGATCACTCCTCCCGCCGCACGGGACGTGCTGATCATCTCGGGCAGCCAGAGCGGACTGTCGTCGATCTTCCGCGCGGTCGTCGGGCCTGGCGAGCCGCTCCTCATCGAATCGCCGACGTACTGGGGAGCGATGCTCGCCGCCGAGCAGGCCGGCGTCGTGCTCGTGCCGGTGCCCTCCGGCCCCGAGGGACCCGATCCCGACGAAGTCGACCGTGCGCTCCAGCGCAGCGGGGCGCGCGCGTTCTACGCACAGCCCAACTTCGCCAACCCGACCGGCGCCCAATGGCCGACGAGCACGTCCGACGCGATCCTCGACATCGTCCGGCGCCGCGGCGCCTTCCTCATCGAGGACGACTGGGCACACGACCTCGCCATCGACCGCGACGCGCACCCGATCGCCGCGCACGACGACGACGGGCACGTCATCTACCTGCGGTCCCTCACCAAGAGCGTGTCCCCCGCGCTGCGGGTCGCCGCCGTCGTCGCCCGCGGCCCGGCACGAGAACGCATCCTCACCGACCGCGCCGCGGAATCCATGTACGTCAGCGGGCTCCTGCAGGCCGCCGCGCTCGACGTCATCACCCAATCGTCGTGGCGCACCCACCTGCGCTCGCTCCGCCAACAGCTTCGCGACCGCCGCGATCTGCTCCTCGACAGCATGCGGGAGCATGCGCCCACCGCGCACATCGAGTCGACGCCCGCCGGCGGCCTCAACCTGTGGGCGCGGCTTCCCGACGGCGTCGACGCGGCATCGACCGTGCGCGAGACCGAGGCGCGCGGGCTCATCATCGCCGACGGCGCCGAATGGTTCCCCGCCGAGCCGTCGGGCCCGTTCGTGCGTCTGAACTACTCGAGCGAGGATCCACGGCGGTTCCCCGAGGCGGCACGCATCCTCGGCGACGTGCTCGGCGCGGCCACCGGCTGAGCGGATCGGCGTGGGGGACGGAAGGTCGCCATCGCCTACCGCTAGGGTGAGTGCTCCGCTCGCCGCACGAACAGGGGACTCCATGCACGCCGAGATGACGCCATCCACGCCGGGCGCCAACGGGTGGCAGCGATTCTGGAATCGCGGCGGCTGGTGGCGCTCGCTCCTCCTGGTGGTCGCGTACTACGCGCTGTACCAGCTCGGCTCGCTCGCCTTCATCCCGCTGTACACGTCGACCGACGACCCCGCCGCGCTCGTCTGGTTCGGCACCGTCCTCCCGGTCGCCCTCGGCGGGTTCATCCTCCTGCTGTTCGCGTGGTCGGTCGGCTGGCTGCGCGAGCTGTTCGGGCGGCAGCCCATCGGCGGCCGCGGCTGGATGTGGATCGCCGTCGGGGTCGTCCTGCTGTCCAACGTGCTGCGGTTCGCCACCGTCGACTACGGCGCGGCGGGCGCGGGCATCGTCCTCGCCTGGCTCGTCGGCGGCCTGTGCGTCGGCTTCGCCGAAGAAGTGCTCACCCGCGGCTTCGTGGTGAACCTGATGCGCAAGGGCGGGTATCGCGAGATCACGGTCGCCGCGGTGTCAGCGGCCTTGTTCGCCGTGCTGCACGCCGGCAACCTGCTGTCGGGGCAGTCGCCGTTCGCGACGGCGTTCCAGCTGGTGTACACCTTCGCCTTCGGCATCCTGATGTATCTGTCGCTGCGGGTGACCGGCAGCCTCATCTGGCCGATCCTGCTGCACGCCTCGACCGACCCGTCGATCTTCCTGCAGACCCTGTACCCCGCCGACGGCGCGCTGACGACGATCGCCGCCCAGGGCAATATCCTCGTCATCCTCGCGGGCATCGTGCTGCTGTTCTTCATCCGCGGCAAGGTCGCCGACCCCGCACGCACGATCGAGCCGAGCGCGAGCCCCCGAACGAACGGCTGACCCGGGTTCACCCGGTCAGGGTCCTGTCGCCGGTCGGAAGCTTCTCGGCCTGATCAGGGCCGGCGCTCACCGACCGGCCCAGAGGGCGGAGCGGATGCCGCGGACCCCCGGCCGAAAGGCGAACAGCCGCCGCTCGCGTGCCGGATCCCCCGCCGGGCCTTCGCCGAGGTGGTGCGCGGTGTCGGTGGCGAACTGCGCCGTTCCGAGCGACGGGATGTCGGCGTAGCCGGTCCGCGGGTCAATGGGACTCACGGGAGACCTCCGATCCGGATGAGCCGACCAGGAAGTCGAGGTCGGCGCCCTTGTCGGCCTGCAGCACGTGGTCGACGTACAGACGCTCCCACCCGCGGCGAGGATTCGCGTACCCGTCGACGGTGGCAGGGTTCGGCATCCGTTCCGCCAGCTCTTCCGCGGGCACGTCGAGGTCAAGGCGGCCGGCGCGGACGTCGAGACTGATCCAGTCGCCCGTCTGCACGAGGGCGAGCGGGCCACCGGCGGCGGCCTCGGGGGTGACGTGCAGCACGACCGTGCCGTACGCGGTGCCCGACATGCGGCCGTCGCAGATGCGCACCATGTCGCGCACCCCCTTCTCGAGCAGCTTGGTCGGAAGTGGCATGTTCGACACCTCGGGCATGCCCGGGTAGCCCTTCGGCCCGCAGCCGCGCAGCACCATGACCGAGTTCTCGTCGATGTCGAGGTCGGGGTCGTCGACGCGGGCGTGGAAGTCCTCGATCGAGTCGAACACCACCGCCCGGCCCCGGTGCTTCAGCAGATGCGGCGAGGCTGCCGCCGGCTTGATCAGGGCGCCGCCGGGGGCGAGCGAGCCGCGCAGCACCGAGATGCCGGCGTGCGGCTGCAGCGGCGTGCTCCGCGGGGTGATGACGTCGGCGTCCCAGATGCGGGCGTCGTCGAGGTACTCCACGAACGGCCGGCCCGTGATCGTGAGCGCCGTCGGGTCGAGCAGGTCGCGCACCTCGCGCATCACGGCCAGGAACCCGCCCGCTCGGAACAGGTCGTCCATCAGGTACCGGCCGGCGGGCTGCAGGTTCACCAGCAGCGGCACGTCGGCGCCGATCCGGTCGAAGTCGTCGATCGTGAGGTCGATGCCCAGCCGCCCCGCGATGGCGAGCAGGTGCACCACGGCATTCGTGGACCCGCCGATCGCGGCGAGCGCGACGATCGCGTTGTGGAAGCTGCCCTTGGTCAGGAACGACGACGGGCGCCGGTCCTCCGCTACGAGCGCCACGGCGAGCGCGCCGGTCAGGTGCGCCGCCTCGAGCAGCCGCGCGTCCGGTGCGGGCGTACCCGCGACGCCGGGCACCACCACTCCGAGCGCTTCGGCCACGAGCGCCATCGTCGACGCCGTGCCCATCGTGTTGCAGTGGCCCTTGGAGCGGATCATGGACGACTCGGACTTGAGGAACATCGCCTCGCTCAGCGTGCCGGCGCGCACCTCCTCGGACAGTCGCCACACATCCGTGCCGCAGCCCAGCGCCTCGTTGCGGAAGTGGCCGGTCAGCATCGGCCCGCCCGGTACGACGACGGCGGGCAGATCGACGGATGCCGCGGCCATCAGCAGCGACGGGATCGTCTTGTCGCAGCCACCCAGCAGCACCACCCCGTCGATCGGGTTGGCCCGGAGCATCTCCTCGGTGGCCATCGCCGCCATGTTGCGCCACAGCATCGCCGTCGGCCGCACGTTCGTCTCGCCGAGCGACACCACCGGCAGCTCCAGCGGGATGCCGCCGGCCTCGTAGATGCCGTTCTTCACCGACTGCGCGACCTCTGTCAGGTGCGCGTTGCAGGGCGTGAGGTCTGACGCGGTGTTCGCGATCGCGATCTGCGGGCGACCCGTGAACGCCGAATCCGGCGCCCCGCGCCGCATCCACGCCCGGTGGATGTACGCGTTCCGGTCATCCCCCGCATACCAATGCGAACTGCGCAGCGTCACCGTCGACTCCTCCGTCCCGGCCGCGGCGCCGGGCTCTCCGCCATCCTCCCCCAATCCCGCCGCCCCGGGTCCCCGCGCCGACAGAAGCCCCGAGGCGTTTCGTCTGCGGGCGCCAGAGCGCCCTCCGCTCAACGACCGGCACTCGACGGGTCCCCGGCCGTTGAGCGAGCGAGGAACGAGCGAGACGAAACGCCCCGAACCCGGCGGAGAACCGAAGCCCCGAGGCGTTTCGTCTGCGGGCGCCAGAGCGCCCTCCGCTCAACGACCGGTGGCACCGCGTCCCGGCCGTTGAGCGAGCGAGGAACGAGCGAGACGAAACGCCCCGGACCCGGCGCAGAACCGGAGCCCGAGGCGTTTCGTCCTTCCGCCTACTTCGACACGGTCACCTTCAGCGGGGCGCTCACGGTGCTGCCGGCGGCATTCGTGAACTCGACCGTGTAGGTGTACGTGCCCTTCGCCTTGCCGCTGACCGGCAGCGTCGCGCGCTGCGCGTCGGGGGTCGCGGCCGTCAGGTCGCCCGCTCCCACCTCGCTGCCGTTCTCGAAGAACCGGTACGAGGTGGCGTTGGTGCCCCACCACAGGTTCGCCGTCACCGTGTAGGTGCCGTCGCCGTCCTTGTTGTCGGCCGACAGCACGGGCTTGCCGGGCGACGCGTCCGTCACCTTGACGGTGAGCGGCTGCGTGGCGGTGGTGCCCTTCGAGTTCAGCAGCTCGCCGGTGAACACGTACGTGCCGTTCGGCAGGCCCTCGATGTCGACCACCGCGCGCTGCGCGCCCGGGGTCATCATCGTGAGCGGCACCTTCGCGACCAGCTCGCCGTCGCGGTAGAGCTTGAACAGCGAGCCGTTCTCGCCCCACCACAGGTTCATCGTCACCTGGAACGTGCCGTCCTTGAGTCCGGTGTCCCATCCGTCGTTCGACGACAGCACGGCCTTGGCGGGGGCCGTCTTGGCGCCGTCGTCGGAGGGGACCTCCGGGAGGGTGACGGATGCCGTCGCCGCGGACCGCTCGCCCTCGCCGAGCGCGTTCACACCCGCGACCTCGAACGAGTGCGTGGAGCCGAGCTCCAGCGCCTTCACGGTGCACGTCGTGCCGCTCGTCTCGCAGACCGGCTCGCTGCTGCCCGCCTCGTACACGCGGTACCCCGCGAATCCCGGACCGGTGAGGGCTGGGGCATCCCACGACACAAGGATCGAGGTGTCACCCGACCGCTCGGCCGTGACGTTCTGCGGTGCCGCCGGCAGCGTCTGGTCCGCCACGGCCAGCCACGAGATGACGGGCCGCTCGCTCCCCGCGCCCTCGTTCGTCACCACGTAGTCCACGGTCGCCGGAGCCGTCAGCGTGAACGTCAGCGCGGCGGAGAGCGGCGTGTTCGAGCCCGACAGCGGGATGCTGCCCTTGGCGAGCTCGGTGCCGGCCACCGACACGGTGTGGTACATCGAGCGGTTGACGTTCCACCACTCCGTAAACCCTCCGGTGAGCGAGTAGGTGCCCGCGTCCAGCGGCAGGCGGTAGATGAGCTTCGTCGTGTCCTGGTAGAGGCCCGTCGAGTATTTCTCGTTGAGGTCGGTCGTGCCCTTCGTCTTCATGCCGTCGGAGACATAGCCCCACTGGTCGGCGGCGGTCGAGACCTGGTCGACCTTGTCGTTACGCAGGCTGACGCTCTGCGCGACCGCCGTGTACTGCGGCGACGCAGCCCCGTTCGTCCCCGCGTCGATGTAGTACACCAGCGCCGGCGGCACGATCTCGAAGGCCGCGACCACGGCCTGATCGGTGTCGGCGAGGCGACCGGTCACGGTGAGCTTCGCGTACTCGCTGCGGGGCTGCGCGGCGGAGGCGGCATCCCACTCCACCGCGCGCTCCGCGCCGGCGACCACGACGGTCTCGGGCAGCTCCTCGTCGACGCCCAGCGCACCCTGCACCCCGAGGTCGCGCGGCAGGCTCTGCACGTAGACGAGCGCGAGGCGGGCGTTGTAGCCGCTCGTGCCGTTCGTGCCGAACTCGACGTCGACCACCGCGTCCGCGTCGAGCGTCAGCGTCTGCGCGACCGGGGTCGCCGCTCCCGTCGAGGCGGCCGTCTTGGTGGTCTCCGTGCCGGACGCCTTCACCTTCGAGTAGACGTTGGTCGTGAGGCCCGCACGCGGCGCCTGCACGGCGACGATGTTGTACGAGCCGGCCGGCAGCGCCAGGTGGTAGGTGATCGGCTTGTTGTAGTCGGCGCCCACATATGACGAGCCCCAGTCCTGCGGGCTCCCCGCCGCAATGGTGGTGGCCGTGGTGGAGTAGCCCCACGTCTCGCCCGCGGTCGTGCCGTCCCACTTCTGGTCGGCGCCGTCGTTGAGGAGATCCGGGAAGGATGCCTTCACGCCGGCGTAGACCGATCCGTCCACCGTGGCAGCGGCGCCCGAGTCGATGAAGTACTCGAGGTCGGCGGGCGTCACGAGCACGGTCGCACTGAACCGCTGGTACACGCCCGACGCCAGCTTCTCGGTCGAGCGGCCGGTGGCGAGGAACGTGCCGAGCTCGGCGACGGTCTTCGCGCTCGCCACCGACGAGAGGCTCCACGTGACCTTCGCGTCGGTGCCCGCGAGCGAGAGCTTGGCCGGGAGCGTGCGGTCATTGGACGCGATCGTCACGACGCCGAGCGGCAGCACGTCCGGGCTGACGTCCTTGGGCGTGAGGCCGTCGGCGGCTGCCGTCAGGCGGGCTGCCAGCGCCGTCGCACCCTCAGCGTCCAGGCCGTACTGCTCCGGGGAGTCCACCGCGGTCTGCGCGTTCGCGCGCACGGCGGCGAACACCGCCCACGTCTCGGCGCTGTACTCGCTCTCTTCCAGGCCGTCGACGGCGTCCAGCGCTGCGGCCAGCGCGGCGGTGTCGACCTTCGAAGAGTCGGCCGTGGCGGTGACCACGCCCACGGCGTCCACGTTGATCGAGGCGTCGTTCGCCGTCTTGATGACGACGGTGTGCGCGGCGTCCTCCAGTCCGCGCAGGATGAACGTCGTACGCTCACTGCCGGCGCTGAAGGTGGGAGCTGCAGCGGTCACCTGTACGCCGTCGACGATCACGTCGAGCGTCGTCGCGCCGGAGTTGGTGCCGATGATGTCGAGGCCCGTGCCGGTGAACGCGTAGGTCATCGCGGCGCCCTTGGCCGTGCTCTTCGAGGCGGTGCGCTGCCACTCGAACATGCCCTGGCCGTTGACGTGGCTCCAGCTCGCATCGAAGTCGAGCACAGGCACCGAGGTGTCGGCCCAGCTGGTCTGGTGCATGCCGTCGATGATCGCGGCGTAGTACGGGGTGTAGCCCGGCACCGGCTCGACCTTCAGGTTGTCGAACGCGACGAAGTTGAAGCTCGAGCCGAGCTGGATGCGTCCGGTCGCCTGGGGTGCGGCATCCGTGTACGTCGCGATCTGCACGCCGTTCACGTACGCGGTGTAGACCGCCCCGGCCACCTTCACGGCGACGTTGTTCCAGACGCCCGCGCCGGTCTTGAAGGCCACGGCGGCGTCGCCCGCGACGGTGCCCGTCGACAGCGTCGCCCCGAAGCGCATGAACGTCCACGCGCCGTTCGGGTCGATCCGCAGCTCGGCCGCCGAGACGTTCTGCCCGTTCGCGGTGCCGCCCTGCTCGCGCGTGCCGATCGTCGCGTTCTGCGCCCCGGCCGCCTCGAACAGCACGTCGGCCGAGACGGTGTAGTTCGCCCAGCGCGCGTCGCCGATCGTCGTCTTGGGGTCGCCGCCGTTCCACGCGCCGCCCGCCATGCCCGGCCCGACCTGCTGGCGGAGCACGCGGTCGTGCGCGGCATCCGTCGTCGCCACCGACTCGAACGCGCCGTTCGTGTCGTTGGTGTAGCGCGGCGTCGCGCCGTAGTCCTCGGTCTGCACGGCCGGCGTGCCCGCAGGCTTCGCCCGCGCGCCGCGGCTCTCGAGGAACGACTCGCCCTCGGTGAGCTCGCCGGTGGCGGGGTCGTAGCCCTTGACCGGGCCCTGCTCGGCGTAGTCGAAGTCGTCGGCGTAGAGGAGCGCGTCGTCGGTGACGCCGTTGACGGCACCGCTCGCGTCGGTGTCGAGCACGTCGCGGCCACCGTCGGCGTCGGTGTACTCCTTCGACGTCGGCAGCGAGCTGCCGTAGCCGTCCTTGGCCGAGAGCTCGCCGTCCGCGCCCGCGGTGGCGTGATCCAGCGTCGTGAGCGTGAGCGCCGACCACGGCTTCACCGTCACGGTGTACGCGCCGTCCGCCGCCGGGGCGAGCTCGCCGACCGGCTGCAGGTAGTTGGCGTCGTACGCCTGGCCCTCGTCGGCGGCGCGGGTCTCCCACAGCTCGGCGGTCTGGTCGGAGCCGAGGCTCAGTCCGTTCGCCACGACGCGGTAGGTCTTCGTGAACTTCGAGTCGTTGATGATCACGGTCGAGAAGTCCGACGCGTCGGGCGCCGCCAGCGTCGTGTACGACGCGCCTCCGGCCCGTGCACCGCCGGGCGGGTTCCCCGTGCCGAGCTCGCTCTTGGACGCCTGCGGGATGGCGCGCCAGATGCCCGCCGTGTTGTCGTCGTTCTCCCAGCCCAGCTTCGCGAACTGTGTGAACTGCTCGATCACCGAGAGGCCGCCGTCGTAGTACAGCCAGCCCGACCACGGCTCACGCGCGTTCACGAGCTCCTTCGAGGAGTACTGGAACCCGTCGTAGAACGAGCCGATGGCCGGCTGGAAGATGTTGAGCGTCCGACGCGAGGCGGAGAAGCCGGTGGTGACCCAGTTGCCCATCTCCAGCGCGCTGTTGGTGCCGCCGAACTGGGTGCCGAAGCCGCCCTGCTCGTCGCTCGCGTTGTTGTTCGGGCGGTCGGCCGAGCTCGAGAACGTCGACTGGCCCTCGGAGTTCCAGACCTCCTGGTCCAGCTGCTCTGCGATCTTCTTCATGTTGCCGGCGCTGTCGTCGGCGCTGGAGTAGTGGAAGCCGACGATGTCGACGGCCTCGCGCAGCGACGGGTCGGTCGCCGAGGTCATCGCGTTGCCGAAGCTCAACGGCGGCGTGCCGACGGTGTCGGCGGCGACCGTCTCGATCGCGCGGTAGAGGTTCCCCTCCTCCTCCGAGGCGAACCCGTTGTTCGGGTCGGCCGCAGTCGCCCCCTCGTAGCCCTTGGTGTCGGTGCGCAGCCAGCCCGAGAAGTTCTTGTAGAGCTGGAGGTTGGGGCTGCTGGTCTCGTTGGTGTCGGGGTTGATCGAGTCGACCATGACGCCGAACTCGCGATAGGCGGCCAGCACCGTGTTCTTGAACCAGATGTACTGGTCGGCATCGTTCGCGACCCAGGTGGGGCGGTTCCACCGGAGGATGCTCACGTGGACGTCGCCGTGCGCCACGTGCTGGGCATCGGCGGCGAGCTGGAAGCCGGGCTCGCGGAGCACGTTCGGGTACTCGTCGCGGCTGCGCATGGTCGCAGGGTTCGGGCCTGTCGAGGTGTTGCGGTCGTTGCCCATCTCGATCTTGACGGTGTTCATGATCGGGTGGTCGCCGCCGAAGAGCGTCTCGATGAGCTCCCAGTACTCGTCGGGGTGCTGCGCCTTGTAGTCCAGCAGCAGTGCGCTCGTCGAGTTCGCCGACAGCACGCCGAAACCCTTGAACGTCAGACCGTTCCGGTTCTGCGCCGCCGCGGCGACGTCGGCGCCGTTCACGGTCACGACGACCGGGTCGGTCACGGCGGCGGTAGCGGGGGAGAGCGGGATCACTACGGTGGCCACCGCGACTGCCGCCGCGGTGAGGGCGGCCGTGATCCGGGCCGATGACATCTTCGCCATGGAGTTCCTCGTCGTCGAAAGAGAGCCCACTGGGGTCGCCTGCCAGCGAATCATCGGCCTCTCGACCGCGGAAGCGAATCGTTCAGAATCGAACACACTCGCATCCATTCGCACACACGAATATGGCGGATGCCGCGATTCGGCGGCGTCAGCCGCGAACCACTACGTTCGAAACGAACACGAACGCACGCGCATCGAAGGAGATCGCCGTGGAGGCCAGCGCACCACCGCCGTTCGGGCTGTCGCGACGTGAGCGCATCATGGACGAGCTGCGCCGCACGGGATCGGTGCGCGTCGCGGACCTCGCGAAGGAGCTGGGCGTCGCCGAGCTGACGATCCGCCGCGACATCGGAGCCCTCGCCGATCGCGGTCTGCTGACCCGCGTCCACGGCGGGGCGACGCTCCGCAGCCGGCTCGACACCTCCGTCCCGCACGGGGTCCCGACGTCGGGTCCGCCCCGGTTCCGCGTCGGCATGGTCGTCCCGTCGCTCGGGTACTACTGGCCGCCCATCATCATCGGCGCGCGGGCCGCAGCCACCGACGCCGGTGTGCAGCTGGTGCTGCGCGGCGCGAGCTACTCCCCCGCCGACCAGCGGCGGCAGATCAGCTCGCTCGCCGAGTCGGGCACGCTCCACGGGCTCATCGTGGCGACCGAGACGCAGGGGCCCGAGGGGTCGGCGCTGCTGCAGTGGCTCGACGCGCTGCCGATCCCGGTCGTCCTGGCCGAACGCCGGGTGCCGTCAGCGCTCGCCGTGACGAGACTGGAGTGGGTCACGACCGACCACGTCTTCGGCGGATCGCTGGCCGCGCACCACCTCGCCGCCCTCGGCCATCGACGCGTCGGGCTGCTCGCCTCACCGGGGTCGCCCACATCGTGGCAGCTCCGGCGCGGGTGGGCGCGGGCGGTGGCCGAGCTCGGCCTCACGGCGACGTTCGACCTCGACACCACCCTCGACTCCCTCGACGGCGGCGAGCGCGAGCGCACCATCGCCGATCTCCTGCGCACCGTCCGCGACACGGGAACCACCGCCATGCTGATCCACAACGACCCGCAGGCGGTGCTGCTGCAACAGTACGCACGCGACCATGGCTGGTCGATCCCCGACGACCTCGCGATCGTCGCGTACGACGACGAGGTCGCCGAGAGCGCCGAGCCTCCGATCACCGCGCTGCGTCCACCGAAGCAGCAGGTGGGGCGACTCGCGGTCGAGACCATGGTGGCGCGCCTCAGCGACGGCGAGCGCCGCCCCGTGCAGCGCGTGCAGCTGCTGCCCGAGCTGCAGACGCGCGGCTCGACGGCGCGCACGGCCGTCTGAAGGCGGCCCGAACCCGGCGTCGATGGAAGGCCCGAGGCGTTTCGTCTGCGGGCGCCAGAGCGCCCTCCGCTCAACGACAGGTGGCACCGTGTCCCGGCCGTTGAGCGAGCGAGGAACGAGTGAGACGAAACGCCCCGAACCCGGCCTTCCCCGGAGCCCCGAGGCCGTTTCGTCCGCGGGCGCCAGAGCGCCCTCCGCTCAACGACCGGTGGCACCGTGTCCCGGCCGTTGAGCGAGCGAGGAACGAGCGAGACGAAACGCCCCGAACCCGGCGCAGAACCGGAGCCCCGAGGCCGTTTCGTCTGCGGGCGCCAGAGCGCCCTCCGCTCAACGACCGGTGGCACCGTGGCCCGGCCGTTGAGCGAGCGAGGAACGAGCGAGACGAAACGCCCCGAACCCGGCGGAGAACCGGAGCCCCGAGGCGTTTCGTCCGCGGGCGCCAGAGCGCCCTCCGCTCAACGACCGGTGGCACCGTGTCCCGGCCGTTGAGCGAGCGAGGAACGAGCGAGACGAAACGCCCCGAACCCGGCGCAGAGCCGGAGCCCCGAGGCGTTTCGTCTGCGGGCGCCAGAGCGCCCTCCGCTCAACGACCGGCACTCGACGGACTCCCCCGGCCGTTGAGCGAGCGAGGAACGAGCGAGACGAAACGCCCGAGCCCGGCGACGACCACGTTACGGCGATTTGCACGATGGCACGTGGAGTGCAAAACTGCATGATGTGGTAGATAGTGCAGATGGACTCCGTGAGCGCCGCCGCGCCGAGACGACGCGCGCGCTGATCCGCGCGGCCCGGCACTTCACCGCCGAGCACGGCCTCGCCGGCTTCACCATCGAGGAGCTGTGCGCCGAAGCCGACGTGTCGCGCCGCACGTTCTTCAACTACTTCGCCTCGAAAGACGATGCGGTGCTGGGCGTGCCGCTGGAGCGATCGGATGCCGCGGCCATCGCCCGCTTCCTCGCCGGCGGTTCGGGCGGCCCCGGACTCTCGCCGACCCTGCTCACCGACCTCGCACTGCTCGCCGAAGCACGCTGGCGCGCCCTCGACATCGCGCCGGACACCGTGCAGGACCTCTTCCGTGCCGTCGAGAAGGAGCCGCGGCTGCTCGCCCGCATGCTGGAACTCGGCGCGGAGGGCGAGCAGTTCGACGCGCGCCTCATCGAGCAGCGCGAGAACCTCCTGTCCGGCGATCTGCGGGCGCAGGTCGCGTCGCAGGTGGTCGGCGCCCTCGTCCGCTCCGCCGCCGGGGAGTTCCTCAAGCCCGGCAACCCCGACACCTTCATCGAGATCTTCGAGCGGCGCATCGGCGCGGCGCGCGACCTCTTCGCCACGCAGACCGCACTGATGGGAAACACCGAATGACCACGTCCACGATCCCGACGATCCGGCCGGACGGCGACGCGCCGTTCCTGCTGACGCAACGCCGCATCTGGATCATCTTCTCCGCGCTGATCGCGGGCATGCTGCTCTCCAGCCTCGACCAGACGATCGTCTCCACCGCGATGCCGACCATCGTCGGCGAGCTGGGCGGGGTGTCCCACCAGGTGTGGATCACGACCGCCTACATCCTCGCGACGACCATCGTCATGCCGATCTACGGCAAGTTCGGCGACGTGCTGGGGCGTCGGCGGCTCTTCATGGTCGCCATCGCGATCTTCACGCTCGCCTCGATCGGCTGCGCGTTCGCGACCGACTTCTGGATGTTCGTGGTGTTCCGCGCCATCCAGGGTCTCGGGGGCGGAGGGCTGATGATCCTGTCGCAGGCGATCATCGCCGACATCGTGCCCGCCGACCAGCGCGGCAAGTACCTCGGCCCGCTCGGCGCCGTGTTCGGCCTGGCCGCCATCGCGGGCCCGCTCCTGGGCGGCTTCTTCGTCGACCACCTGACCTGGCAGTGGGCGTTCTACATCAACATCCCGGTCGGCATCGCCGCCTTCTTCGTCGCGGTCTTCGCGCTCAAGCTGCCCGACAAGAAGGCCGAGAAGCCCATCGACTGGCTGGGCGTGCTGTTCCTCTCGGCGGCCACCACATGCCTCATCTTCTTCACCGACTTCGGCGGCTCGGCGAAGTTCGGCTGGGACTCGGCCGCCACCTGGACCTGGGGCGCCGGACTCGTCGCCGCGGCCGGACTCTTCATCTTCACCGAATCGCGCGTGGCCGACCCGATCATGCCGCTGGCGATGTTCCGCAACCCGATCTTCCTCAACGCGACGGCGATCGGCATGGCGATCGGCATCGGCATGTTCGCCGCGCTCGGCTTCGTGCCGACGTTCCTCCAGATGTCGTCGGGCACGTCGGCGGCGGCATCCGGTCTCCTCATGCTCCCGATGATGGTCGGCGTCATGGGCACCTCGATCGCCTCTGGTCTGCTCATCACGCGGACCGGAAAGTACCGGCTGTTCCCGATCGTCGGAACGCTCATCGTCGGCATCGCGATGGTGCTCATGACGACGCTCACCGCGTCGACGCCGATCTGGCTGATCTGCACCTACCTGTTCCTCTTCGGCGTCGGACTCGGCTGCATCATGCAGGTCGTGGTGCTCGTCGTGCAGAACGCCGTCCCGGCGGCCGACCTCGGCACCGCCACGTCGACGAACAACTACTTCCGCGAGGTCGGGGCCGCGCTCGGCATCGCGGTGTTCGGCACGCTCTTCACCACGCGCCTCACCGAGAATCTGACGAAGGTCTTCACGGATGCCGGTGCCACGGCCGAGCAGGCGGGTCAGGCGACGTCGAGCATCGACCCGTCGGTGCTGAACTCGCTGCCCGATCCCGTACGGACGGGCGTCGTCGACGCATACGCCGACGCGCTGGCCCCGGTGTTCTGGTACCTCGTGCCGTTCATCGCCGTGGCGTTCGTGCTCGCGCTCTTCCTCAAGCAGATCCCGCTGTCCGACGTCGCGGGCCTCGTCGCCCGTGGCGAGGCGATCGGCGGCGAAGAGGCCGAGCGTCTCGAGGCCGAGCTGCGCGGCGGGCCCGCCCCCGAGGCTGCGTCGTCGGTCACTCGTCGAGGCGCTGGCCGAGCTCGACGATGAGGCCCTCGGGTCCGCGCACGTAGCAGACCAGCCACTGGTCCTCGTAGTTCACGAGGTCGGCCATGAGGTCGTAGCCGGCGGCGCGGACCCGCTCCACCAGCGCCTCGACGTCGTCCACCCGATACGCGAGGTGCCGCAGGCCCGGCACGTTCGACGGGGCGTCGTCGACGGATGCCGGACTCCGCGGCGTGAGGAACCGCGACAGCTCGATCGCCCCGGTGCCGTCGGGGGCGGTGAGGAACAGCATCTCCACGTCGGTGCCGGTCAGCCCATTGACCCGATCGGCCCAGGCGCCGCCGACCCTGGCCGTCTCGCTGCGGTCGAACCCGAGAAGCTCGAAGAACGCCGCCACCGTGTCGAGGTCGTGGACGATGACGCCGATGTGCTCGAAGCTGCGGACACCCACGCTTGGAGAGTAGGCCGCGGACGGCCTCGGCGACACCCCCTGGGCATCGCCTCGGGAGCCCGGCCGCGGCGGAAGCGGGTGGCGAAGCACAGACGGCGCTCCGCGACAAGCCCCTTCGCGGGTGCTCGGCGCGCGCCTACGGTCGCAGGGCACCACAGCCGTGAGGATTCGTCGATGCCCCACCCCACCGAATACGACCAGGAGCCACGCGCGGTCGAGCCCGAGACCGCGGTCGCCGACGCCGACGCGCCCGAGCAGACCGCCGCGTCGGAGCGCACCGCGGAGCCCGAGAAGACCGCAGGGTCCGACCGCACCGCGGAGCCCGACCAGACCGCGGAGCCCGAGCGCACCGCGGCGCCCGAGGGCGCGCAGCGGGAGGCGGAGGACGGCGCAGGCGCCGCGGCCACCGAGGACCGCTCGAACACCGAGGAGGCGCCTTCCGCCGCGTCCGGCGAGGTGCTGCGGGTCTTCCGCGTCGGCGACGAGATCGAGTCGATCGACGACCTCGAGCTGGAGGACGTCCCGTCGAGGCTCCGTCGCTTCCGCCGGAGGCATTTCGTGTGGCTGCACCTCGTCGAGCCCGACGAAGACACGGTGCGCCAGGCGCGCGACGTGCTCGGCATCCATCCCACCGCCGTCGCCGACGTCGTGTCGCGCCGCCAGCAGCCGAAGGTGCAGAAGTTCGACGAGCACCTGTTCGTCATGCTGTGGAACGTGCTGCGCACGGAGGATGACGCGCTGCTGCTCGGCGAGACGTACCTGTACATCGGCGAGGGCTGGCTCCTCACGGTGCAGCGGGGCAACGGCGCCGAGCTGCCTGATCTGCCCCGGCTGCTGGCCGACGCACCCCCCGACGCCCGCAACGACACCATGCCCGCCGCGTACACGATCATGGCCCAGATCGTCGACGGCTACGCCAAGGCGGCCGCCGACATCGAGACCGCGCTCGAAGAGCTGGAGGAGCAGGTCTTCAGCGAGTCGAGCCGCGAGGACCATCGACGCATCTATCGGCTGCGCAAGAAGATCGGGCGGGTCGACCGCGCCGTGTCGAGCATCGCCGCCGCGCTGCACGAGAGCACGAGGCACCTCGAGACGCTGAAGGTCGGCACCGAGCAGATCGTCCCCTACCTGCACGATCTCCTCGACGACGCCGCCGGCACCGCGGCGCTGATCAACAACCAGAGCAAGGGTCTCGACGCCATCCTCTCGAGCTACGAGAACAGCGTCGCCGCGCGACAGAACCAGGACATGCGGACGATCTCGGCGTTCGCCGCCCTTCTCGCCGTCCCGACGCTCATCGCCGGGCTGTACGGCATGAACTTCGACAACATTCCGCTGGTGCAGTGGCAGTACGGCTGGGTGGCCATCGGATGCGCGATCGTGGCCATCGACCTCGTGATCTACGGGCTGTTCAAGCGCCGCCGCTGGCTGTAGCGGCGGCGGCGCGATCAGGCCACGAGCTGCGCGGCATCCAGGTGCCGACGCGCCGCGCCGATCGCAAGACGTGCGTGCTCCTTCGCCCCCACCTGCGCCACGAGCATCGCGCGCGGGATCTCGAGCGCGTACGGGATGCCGTCCGGCAGCGCCGCGAGGATGCCCCGCATGTCGATGCCGCCCTCACCCGGAAAGAGCCGCTCGAAGCGTGCGGTGTGGATGAGCTCCGCCGTCGTGGTCGGGATCTCAGCGGGCGCGTCGCACACATGCGCGTAGTGGAACCACTCCGGCGGCAGAGCCCGCAAGTCGTCGAGGCTCGAGCCGGAGCGGGCGAAGTGGAGCAGGTCGATGAGCATTCCGGCGTTCGGCTGGTCCGCTGCGCGCAGCACGCGCGTCGCCTCGGCGAGGGTCCCCGTCTCGGTCCAGGACGGGAACTCCAGGTCGATCGTCAGCCCGAGCGGCTGCGCGAGCCGGCAGAGCTCCGCGAACCGATCGGTCTTGCGCGCGAAGTCCGCGTCGGGCAGCTGCGTGATGACGTGCCGCGCCCCGAGCTCGGCACCGGCCTCCAGGAACCGCAGGTAGTCGCGGGGGCTGTCGCCCGACGTCATGCGGGCGAGCTCGATGTCGAGCACCTCGACGCCGGTCGCCGCCAGGTGCGTCTTGGTCGCCCGCATCAGCGCCGGGTCGTACGACAGCGGATAGTGGGGCTCTTGCGCGGTGACCTTCGTCATGCGCAGTCCCACGTAGCGGTAGCCCGCCGCGGCGGCGGCGTCCACCAGCTCCGGCGGCGACAGGCTCAGGGCGGTGAGGTGCGCGAGTGAGTAGTCGTGGCGGGGCTCGGTCGCCGTCTCCGTCGCCGCGGTCGCCAGCGTCCGCATCCGCTGCCGGCGGTGCGCGGCCATCCGCAGCGGCACACTGCGGGGGTCGCCGAAGCCGTCGTACCCGTCGATCCGCTGCACGACCTCGAAGAAGACCCGTGAGCCGACCATCTCGGTGAAGAAGTGGAGGAACTCCCCCCGCTCGCCGCGAGCGTAGAGGATCGAGCTCTGGCGCAGCGCAGCGACGAACTCGGCCGGCAGGGAGAGCCGGGCCTCGAGATCGTCGTAGTAGTTGGCCGGCATCTCGAGGATGCGGGCGCCCCGCTCGCGGAGCGCCCGCGCACACGCGACGGCGTCGTCGGTGGTGAAGGCGATCAGCTGCGGGCTCGTCACGCCCGGCGACCAGTCGCCACGGCGCAGAGGGTTGGTGCTCAGCGCGACGCGCACCCGCCCGTCGCGGTCACCCGCGGACCACGTGCGGATCAGACCGAACGGGGCCGTGATCTCGGTCAGCTCCTGCGGGACGAGGCCGAGCACCGAGTGGAGGAACAGCGCCGACTGGTCGAAGTCGTCGATCGACTCGGTGACCGCCACGTGGTCGATGGCCGTCAGGAACGGCGACGGGTCGGCGTCTGCGCCCGTCGGCGCGAAGTCGTCGGCCCAGCGGGCGCCGGCACCGTCGTCGCAGAAGAACAGGGCCGTTCCGTCGGGCATCGCCACGGCGGCAAGGTCGATCTCGTCCGCCGCGCGCCGGCGCGCGAGCTTCGGCGCGAGCAGGCTCTCGGCCCGCCGCATCGATGCCCCCGCGTCCTCAGTGCGGACCGCCAACGCGCAGATCGCCGAGGTCGCAGGTGTGATCGAGCGGTCCGGCGCCGAGTTGAGCAGCACCCGCGCCTCGCCCTGCTGCCAGAGCTCGACGGGCTTGGAGCGGTGCCGGCCGACGTGCGCGAACCCGAGCGCCGCGAGGGCTCGCGACATCAGGGGACCTGACACCTCATCGACCGCGAGCTCGACGAAGGCGAAGCCGTCCAGTCGAGGCGCCTCCGTCAGCGCCACCGCCGACGGTGCGGCGGGCGCGGCGGGGGCGGCGGGGGCGGCGGATGCGGCGGGTGCGGCGTCCGGGTACCGGGACGCGACGGCCTCGGTCAGGGCACGCAGCGAGCGCATCGCATCGATCGCGGCGTGCCGAGGATCCTCTTGCTGGTAGACGTCGTTGAAGACCTCGAGCGCCACCGGACCCGTGTAGCGCGTCGCCAGCACCTCGCCCAGGAACCCGGCGACGTCCAGGACTCCCTGCCCCGGGAACATCCGGTAGTGAAGGCTCCACTCCCGCACATCCATGTCGAGACGGGGCGCGTCGGCGAGCTGCACATGGAAGATACGGTCGCCCGCCACCTGCGCGAGCGTGGCCGGATCATCGCCCGCCGACAGCACGTGGAAGCTGTCGAGACACAGCCCGAGCGCCGGGTGATCGACCTGCCCGATCAGCCGCCCTGCCTCCCGGTGCGTACGGACACGCCCCCATGGCACGGCTTCGTACGCGAGCCGCAGCCCGCGGTCACCCGCCCGTTCCGCCAGCGCGTGCAGCTGCTCGAGCGTGAGGGCCTCGTCGTCGACGCCGCTGTCGCTGCGCGAGGAGCAGCACACGAGCACGCGTGCCCCGAGCTGCGACAGCAGCTCGAACTTGCGCTCGGCGCGGCGGAGCACCCCGCCGAACAGCTCCGGGGGCACGGTCTCGACGTGGAACGGCTGATACACCTCGATCGACACGCCGAGGTCGGCGGCCTCTCGCGCCACCCGTGCGGGAGCCCACGGCGACACGATGAGGTCGTACTCGAGCAGCTCCACGCCCGGGAACCCCGCCGCCGCGGCGGCCCGGAGCTTGTCCTCCAGCGTGCCTGACAGGCACACGCTCGAGATCGACACGTCCAGCGGCCGCTGAGGACTCATGGGCGCTGCCCCCTGTTCATGTCCGGACCGTTCCGTCAGTGCGTGGCGACGTGCTCGATCGGCTGGTCGGGCGAGTAGATGTCGAGGATGTTCCAGTGGCCCGTCGTCGGGGTCGGCACATTGACCATCGACACGTCGATCACGACCGGGCGCCCCAGCGCGATCGCCCGCTCGAGCGCCGGCTTGAAGTCCGCCGCCGAGTCGACCTTGATCCCGTCGACCCCGTACGCCTCCGCGATCGCGGCGAAGTCCGTGTACATGGGGTCGTCGGCGCTGCCGAAGACCGTCCCGTAGGTGGTGTCGAACGCCGCCTTCTCGAGCCCTGCGATGGTGCCGAACGCGTTGTTGTTCATCACGACCCACACGACCGCGACACCCTCCTCGCGCGCCGTCGCCAGCACCGCCGGATTCTGGCCGAAGCCGCCGTCGCCCACGAGCGAGACGACGACGCGATCGGGGTGCGCGATCTTGGCGCCGACCGCCGCCGGCGCGCCGAAGCCCATCGTCGCGAAGCCGCCGGGGGTGAGGAACGTCCCGGGCGTGAGGATGTCGAACTGCTGGCCCACGCCGTTCTTGTTCCACCCGACATCGGTCGTGATGATCGCGTCGGCGGGCAGCACCTCGCGGGTCTCGGACAGGATCCGCTCGGGCCGCATCGGCCACGCGTCGGAGACCTGCGCGTCGGCGTTCTCGCGTCTCACCGTGGACCGGCTGTCGGCGATCCGCGCGAGCAGCGCCGAGCGATCCACGCCCTCCGGCGCCAGGCGGCGGGCGACCCGGATCAGCACGGTGAGCGCGGACTTGAGGTCGGCGAGCGCGCCGATCTCGAGCGGATAGTTGCGGCCGAGCTCGGCCGGATCGATGTCGATCTGCATGAGCTTCGTGCCGGGGATGTCGAAGGTGTACTCGGCGTACCACGAGCTCGAGTCGGCCTCCGCGAACCGGGTGCCGAGGGCGAGGATCCAGTCCGCGGTCCGCGTCGTCTCGTTGGTGAACGCGGTGCCCCAGAACCCCGTCATGCCGAGCACCAGCGGGCTGTCGTCAGGTACCGCGCCCTTGCCCATCAGGCTGTGCGCCACCGGCAGCGACAGCAGGCCGGCGAACTCGGCGAGCTCGGCCGCCGCGTCTGCCGCGACGATGCCGCCGCCGACGTACAGCACCGGCTTCTCGGCATCCAGCAGGTTCTTCACGATCTGCTCGGCCACCGCCTCGTCGAGCGACGGCCGCGCGAGGGCGCGGGTGTTGCCCATCACCTTGTCGAAGAGGGCCGCATCGACCTCGGCCGAGAACACGTCCATCGGCACGTCGACGAGGACCGGTCCAGGGCGTCCGCTCTCGGCGAGGGTGAACGCCTTGTCGAGCACCTCGGCCACGAGGTGCGGCTGGTCGACCCGCCAGGCGCGCTTCACGAACGGGCGATAGATCTCGTACTGCGCGGCGTCGGCGTGGAGGTTGATCTCCTGGTGGGGGTGCTTGCCGAAGTAGTGCGTCGGCACGTCGCCGGCGATCACGACCAGGGGGATGGAGTCCAGGGCGGCGTTGGCGACGCCGGTCGCGGCGTTGGTGAGGCCCGGGCCGAGGTGCGTCAGCACCACCCCCGCCCGCTTGGTCACCCTCGCGTAGCCGTCGGCCGCGTGGGCGGCGATCTGCTCGTGGCGGACGTTCACGAACGAGATGCGCTCGCTCTTCTCCAGCGCTGCCAGGAGCGCGATGTTGGTGTGACCGCAGAGCCCGAAGACGTGCGCGACGTCGCGCGCTTCGAGGTAGCGGACGATCTGGTTGGACACCAGGTCTTTCATGAAGGGGTTCCTCTCTCATCGAGGTCGAGCGGGACGGATCGGCGAGCCGGCCCCGTGTACGTGTATCCGATCGATTTGGGCAGCGGACCCTTGATCCGGCCGCCCTGGGCCAGCTGCTCGGCCGCATGCGCGAGGATCCCCACCGACCGCGCGAGGATGAACACCCCGCGCCCGAGCTCGGGGGTGAGCCCGAGCTCGCAGTAGATGACGGCGGTCACCCCGTCGACGTTCATGGGGATGCGCTTCGCGCGGCCCGCGCTGATCGCGTCCTCGACCGCGCGCCCGATGGCCGCGAAACGGCCGTCCACCGTGCCCGCGGCGGCCGCGGCGTCGACGAGCGACAGCAGTCGGGGCGTGCGGGGGTCGAGGGGATGGAAGCGGTGGCCGAAGCCGGGCACGTAGGCGACACCGGCCTCCCGTCGGCGCTGCAGCACCCGGCGGGTCGCCTCGTCGAGGTCGCCGGTGCGCTCGAGCTCGTCGTCGATCTCGAGGTACACCTCCATGCACTGCTGGCCGGGACCGCCGTGGACGTCGCCGAGCACGTTGATCGCCGACGCCATCGCGGCGTTGATCGGGACTCCGCACGTCGTCGCCATCCGGGCGATCGCGATCGAGGGCGCCTGCGGACCGTGGTCGACCGACGCCACGAGCGCGGCCTCGAGGAGCCTCGCCTCCGCGGCCGAGGGCAGCTCGCCTCGCAGCATCAGCCAGATCGTCTCGACGAAGCCGACGCGCCCGAGGAGCTCCTCGATGGGATAGCCCCGCAGCGCGATCTCGCCGGGCTGCACGTCGATGATGTCGGTCTGCCACCAGCGCCGCGCCTCGTCGACGAGCTCCTCGGCCGACTGCTCGCTCATCGTCCGACCCGCCCTGTCGTCGTCGTCCGGTTCATCGCGCGGCTGCGATCGTGTCGGCGGCCTCGAGGGCCGCGTCGTAGAAGTCGCCGAAGAGCTCCTCGTCCGAGGGTCGGTCCTCGGCGATGGTGCGCGAGACCCACGTCGTGTTCAGGTAGTGGCGGAGCGCGACGTTCTCGGACGTGATGTTGCCGCCCCAGGTGCCGCACCCCATCGACGACGTCATCGGCATGCCGTTGGTGAAGGCGCCGGCGTTCGCCTTGGAGTTCGGCTGGCGCACCATGATGCGCGACACCGGCATGTGCTGGGCGAAGTAGTCGATGCGGGCGTCGTCGGTGGAGGCGATGCCGCACGAGTGACCCTTGCCGCCGATGTCGTAGAGCCGCTTGGCCACGTCCACGCCGTCCTCGAACGAACCCTCGTAGGCGTGGACGGCCATCAGCGTGGTCAGCTTCTCCTTGCAGAACTGCCTGTCTTCGGCGATGCCATCGCCCTCGACGACGATGAAGGTCGCATCGGACGGGATGCCGAAGCCCGCCGCCTGCGCGAGCGCCTGGGGTGAGACCGCGACGGTGTCGGGCAGCCGGTGGCCCTCGTCGTCCCACATCACCCGCTGCAGCGCGGAGCGCTCGTCCGCCGAGGCCAGGTAGCCGCCCTCGGCCTGCAGCGCGTCGAGCATCTCGCGGTAGCGCGATGCCGGCACCAGGACGTTGCCGTCCGCCGAGCACCCCGAGCCGAAGTCCGACGTCTTGGAGATGCGGCAGTTGCGGGCGGTCTCCGCGATGTCGGCCGTCTCGTCGACGAACTCCGTGGCGTTTCCGGCCCCGACGCCGTACGCCGGGGTTCCCGAGCTGTACGCCGCACGCACCAGACCCTGGCCACCCGTGGCGATCACGAGATCGGAGCGGGCCATGATCTCCTGCGAGGCCGCGAGGCTCGGCAGCGTGATGCACTGCAGGATGTCGGCCGGGGCGCCCTCGGCCTCGAGCGCCTCGCGCATGAGCCGCACGGTCTCGAGGGTCGTGTGCTTCGAACGGGGGTGAGGCGAGAACACGACGACGTCGCGCGCTTTGATCGCATAGATGGCGTTGCCGGCCGGCGTGAGATCGGGGTTGGTCGTGGGCACGACGCAGCCGATGATCCCGACGGGCTTGCCGTACTTGACCAGGCCCTTCTCGACGTCTTCCTCGATGATGCCGACGGACGGGCTGCGCAGCGCGTCGCGCAGGACGCCGCGGATCTTCATCCGCTTGTTCATGCGGCTGTCGAAGTCGCCAAGCCCGGATTCCTCGATGCCCATCTCGACGAGCCGGTGGAACGTCGAGCGGTTGGCCACCGCCCACGCGACGGCCCGGATGAGCCGGTCGACCCGGGCCTGGTCGTAGGTCTCGATGATCGCGAGCGCCGCGCGGGCACGGGCGAAGACCTCATCGAGCTCTTGCTCCTGTTCCGGCGACAGTGGTTTCGATGCTGAAGCAGCCATGACAACTCCGTCCATGGGCGTGGGGTGCCGACCGCCGCATGCTATTCAGGCCGCGTCGCCGCCGACAAAGCGTGTCCCACTGGGCAGAAAGGGCCGCTCTCGCGAACCCGCCCGCGGCCCGCCTCGCGAGATGTTGTGCCACTCGATGGGTCGCACGGTTGCCCGCACATCCGCCCGGAGTTAGCGTCCGAGCGCTGACCGCTGCGGCCGATCACCCAGGTCGGACGGACCGGACGGCATTCCCCACAGCGGCCTCAGGCGGACGCGATCCCCCCGAGGTCGGATCGACGATGATCAAGGAGCAAGGGATGCGCAAACGACTGACCACGAGGTTGGGAGCTGCGGGAATCGGGGCGCTGGCGCTGGCGCTCGCCGTGGCCGCCTCACCCGCGTACGGACTGCAGAGACCCGCCGAGCCGGTCGCGCCCGCGGGGCTCACCGGCGTCGACCCGACGGGCGCCGACATGCCGACGGTGGGAGGAAACCTCGGCAACCAGCACTACTCCGGCCTGACGCAGATCACCAAGCAGAATCTGAAGGATCTCGCGCCCGCCTGGCGGACCCACGTGTCGGCCGTCGCTCCCGCCAGCGACGACACCGGCCAGCAGACGACGCCGATCGTCGTGGACGGCGTGCTCTACCTCGACACGCCCAGCGGTGGCGTCATCGCTGTCGACGGCGTGACCGGCGACCCCATCTGGAAGTGGGAGAACACGGTCTACGGCCTGTCGGGCACCCGCCGGGGCGTGTCGGCCGGCGACGGCCTGATCTTCACGCTCGCGGGCGGCAACCGGGTCGTCGCACTCGACCAGGAGACGGGCGCCGAGGTGTGGGCCGTCCAGCCCACCGGCCCCGACGGCGAGGATCTCGGCCGGGTGGGCAAGGTCGCGACGGTGTACTACGACGGCATCGTCTACGCCCATGCCGCTGACGGCGACCGCGGCGCGGTCGTGGCGCTCGACTCGAGCGACGGGTCGTACCTGTGGCACTTCTTCGGGGGTCCCAAGCGCGGCGAGCAGTTCACCGGCCTCGACGGCGTGACCTTCGATGCGTCGGCGACCTGGGGCCCCGTGCTCCCCGACGGCACCGACTGCGCGGAAGAGGGCGGCGCGACGTCGTGGATCCACGGCGCGGTCGACCCCGAGCTGAACTTCTACTACATGACATTCGGCAACGCGCGCAGCTGCACCTCTTCGCAGAACGGATCGCTCCGCCCGGGCGACAACCTCTTCTCCACCACGCTGGTGGCGGTGGACGCTTCGACCGGTGCCTACAAGTGGCACTACCAGTCGATCCACCACGACGTGTGGGACATGGACAACGTGCACCCGCCGACCCTCGCCGACATCGAGATCGACGGCGAAGAGCGCAAGGTCGTCTTCTACGGCAGCAAGTCCGGACATCAGTTCGTGATCGACCGCACCAACGGCGAGCCGGCGCTGCCGGTCGCCGAGAAGGAGATGATCACCGACTCGCGGCAGCTGCACTCCGAGACGCAGCCGTTCCCGGAGCACCGCCTGCTGCCGGAGTGCCTGGTGTGGCAGAAGCTCGACCCGGAGAACATCCCGGGCGACCCGTGGCGCGCCGTGCCGAACTACAACGGCTACCAGCCGGACGCCGAGGGCAACCTCGTGTTCAACCCCGACAGCTATGTCGCGGTCGACGAGCCGTTCCTGACCTACCCCGAGGGCCACGTCGGACACCGCGAAGGCTGCATGTACGACCCGCAGTGGGATGCGCCGATCCTCTCGACGACCAGTCAGAACGGCGGCGGCGACTGGTCGAACAACTCCTACAGCCACAGCACGAACCTCGTTTACTTCCCGTACGGCACCAACCCGGTGGCGCACTGGAACGGGGCGGCGGCCAACGGGCAGCGCGCGATCGGGCAGTACCAGACCGGCGGCATCCTCGCCTACGACGCGTCGACCGGCGAGGTCGCGTGGCAGAACCACCTGGGCACCGACATGTCGCACGGCCAGGGACCCATGACCACGGCATCCGATCTGCTCTTCGTGGGCCAGATCGACGGACGCGCGCTGGCGATGGACGCCGGGACGGGCGAGGTGCTGTGGGAGTTCCAGACCGGCTCGGGCATCGCGGCGGCACCCGTCACGTACGAAGTCGGCGGCGAGCAGTACGTCGCGTTCTTCGCGGCCGGGTCGACCAACCCGTACGGCAACTCCGTGACGCAGGGCGACTCGCTGTGGTCGTTCAAGCTCGGCGGCCAGTACCGGACCGAGTCGGGCAGTCAGGAAGGTCCGATGACCGCACCGCTGTCGATCCGTCGTCCGGTGAGCGGCGCGGCGGTCGAGGGCTCGACGGTGAACAACACCGTGCTCCTCGCGCGGTCGAGCCGCACCGCCGACACCGCGGCAGCCCGCGACAGCGTGGCGCAGGCCGGCATGCAGCCGACCAACCTGCGGGTGCCGGTGGGCACGACGGTGACGTTCCGCAACCCGGGGGCCGAGACGTTCCCGAACTTCCCGAACCAGAAGCCGCACTGCGCGACGCAGTTCTTCGAGGGCGAGTTCAACGTCAAGCTGCAGCCGGGAGAGACGTACCAGCACACGTTCACGCGTGCCGGCGAGTACTTCTTCAATGACTGCACCGACCCGCGGCCCACGGGCAAGATCGAGGTGTACCTGGCTCCGCAGGACCAGCCGGGGGCACTGACGTTCACGCCGGGCAAGCTCCAGCTCGGCTCGGGCACGGGGCTGTTCACCGGGGTGAACGGCAAGGTCACGGCACAGTTCGAGCTGCCGGCCGGGTACACGTACGACAGTGAGGCCGAGCTGCTGACGCCGCTGTCGTCGACCCCGATCGACGCCTCGAAGGTGACGGCCAACAAGAACCGGATCATCCTCCAGTTCGACGCGACGCAGGTCGACAACAACGTGCCGACTGGCGACGCGAGCCTGACCGTCAGGGTCAACGTCCTGAACGCCCAAGGCGTCCAGGAGCAGCTGACCTCGACGGCCACCGTGACCGTGGTGAAGTAGCCCGGTCCCGCACGTCGCACAGGTCCGCCCCCGTCGTGATCGACGGGGGCGGACTCATGCGCCGGGCCGGTGTCCCATTCGGCGAAACTCGTCTTTGCAGGCACGCGCACGACAGCGAGAGTCGCAGGGGCAGCGATCTGCGCGCGTGGATCCAGGTCCGCCCCGCATCAACAGAGAGGTTGGCAATGCACGAAGGCGACATGGCGGTGAAGCCATGACAGACAAGCCCGGGGAGGGGCCCGCGGAGGAGCCGCGGGAGGGTCCGGCATCCGGCTCCGACCAGCCCGTGAACCCGCCCGCGGAGCCCGCCGCGGACCGCCCGGCGGAGCCGGGCGTCGGCGACTCCATCTACCCCCACACGAACACGTACTACACGGCGCCGAAGCTCAACCAGGGCGTGCCGGCCGACCCGATGTTCATCAGGGTCCTCTCGGCGATCGAGATCACGATCGGCGTCACCCTGTTCGCCCTCATCGTGTTCGGCGTCATGTACCAGGTCGTCGGCAGGTACTTCCCGTCGGTGAGCTGGGTAGGTGCCGGCGAGGTCGCGCTGCTGTCGATGATCGCGATGACGTTCATCGTGACCGGGTACCTGGTGGGGCGGAACGGCCACATCGTGCTCGAGATCTTCGACGAGCTCCTCGCCGGCACCAGGCTGTTCGTCGCGCTGCGGATCATCTCCGCGGTGATCATGGTCGCCACGAGCCTCGCACTCGCCTACGAGGCCCTGGTGAAGATCGACGCGGAGTGGGGACGCCTCAGCGCCGCGATGCACGTGCCGCTCGGAATGCTGTACGTCTTCGCGCTCATCGGCTTCGTGTCGGCGGCGATCCACTCGGCATTCAAGATCCCCTACGCGAACCGCCCCGAGCGCAAGCTCGACATCGGCGAGATGGAAGGCTGACCCGTTGGACCTCTGGCTCTACATCCTGCTGTTCGTCGTCCTGCTGCTGCTGCGGGTGCCCGTCGCGTTCTCCATGATCGCCGCGAGCATGCTGTACTTCTACAGCCACGGGCTGTCCGCCGGCTACGCCATCACGTCGGTGGTCAACGGCATCAACAGCTTCCCGCTCCTCGCCGTGCCGCTGTTCATCTTCGTCGGCACGATCGCGAATCATCTCGGCATCGCGACACGGCTCTACGACCTCGCCCGGGCGTTGCTGCCGCGCCTGCCCGGCAACCTGGCGTACGTGAACCTCGGCACCGCGATCGGGTTCTCGTGGATCAGCGGGTCGGCCCTCGCCGACGCCGCCTCCACGAGCAAGGTGCAGATCCCGCAGATGCTCAAGGCCGGATACCCGTACGGCTTCTCGGCCGGCCTGACGGCGTCGGGGTCGCTCATGAGCACCGTGATGCCCCCGAGCATCCCGGCGGTCCTCTTCGCCGCGACCGCGTCGATCTCGACCGGCGCCCTCTTCGCGGGCTCCATCATCCCGGCGATGCTCATGGCGCTCGGCCTCGCCCTGTACATCTTCGTCTGGGTGAAGCGCCACCCGAAGGTGGCAGTGAGCCGCCCCTTCGACGGCTCGATGCTGGCGAAGGCCTCCGTCCGCGTGATCGGTCCGGCGCTGCTCCCCGTCATCATCCTCGGCGGCATCTTCAGCGGCTGGTTCACCCCCACCGAGAGCGCCGGCATCGCGGCCGTGTACATGCTCTTCCTCGGCGCGATCTACCGCACCCTCACCCTTCAGGTGTTCTGGAAGGCGGCCAAGGAGACCGTCGTGATCTCGGGCGGCATCCTGCTGATCCTCGGCGCCTCGAACCTCATGGGCCAGGTGCTCGCCCGCGAGCAGGTCTCGCGTGCGCTCGGCGAGTGGCTCACCGGCCTCACCGACAACCCGCTGCTGTTCCTGCTGATGCTCAACGTGCTGCTGATCCTGCTCGGCATCCCGCTCGAGGCGCCGCCCGTGATCCTCGTGCTCGTGCCGATCCTGATGCCGATCATCGGCCAGTTCGGGATCGACCCGGTCCAGCTGGGCGTCATCATGATCCTCAACCTCATGATCGGATCGCTCACACCACCCGTGGGAGCCGTCCTCTTCGTCGTCGGGTCGATCACGCGAAGGCCGATGGGAGAGCTGTTCCGCGGCATCCTGCCGTTCCTCATCCCGCTGGGCGCCGTGCTGCTGCTCCTGACGGTGTTCCCGGTGATCGTCACGTTCCTGCCGACCCTGCTCGGCCTGATGTAGCGGCTCGTCCCGCCCGCCCTGATCCACGACGCCGACCCGTGGGCCCGGCGGGCGGGACGCCGTCGCAGAGAGGAAGACCATGACGCGGAAGCTCTTCGTGCTGAACGGCTCGAATCTCAACATGCTCGGCCTGCGCGAGCCCGAGCTGTACGGCACGGCCACGCTCGACGACGTGCGCGCCGAGTGCGAGCGGGTCGCCGACGACCACGGCTTCGACCTCTTCTTCGCGCAGACCAACGCCGAGCACGAGCTCGTGGAGTGGGTGCACGAGGCGTTCCGGCAGCGGGCGATCGTCGTGATCAACCCCGCCGGCTTCAGCTTCAACTCGGTGCCGCTGCTGGACGCGCTCCACATGCTGCCGACGCCGGTGTTCGAGGTGCACATCACGAACATCCACGCGCGCGACGCCGTGCACCAGCACTCGCTCATCTCCTCCGTGGCGCGGGTCGTGATCGCCGGAGCCGGGCTGTACGGCTACGAGCTGGCGATCCGTGCGGCGGATCGCCTCACGGAGCCCTGACGCCGGGCCGGGTGCGCTCCGCCGCGCGGGCGGTCAGCCGGCGACGAGCGTGTCGGCGGCGATCACTCCGAAGACGAGCGCCTTCGTCAGGGCGGTGCCGGTCATGTACGACGCACCGTGGAATCCGCCGACGACCTCGCCGGCCGCGAAGAGGCCATCGATGCGGGTGCCGTCGACGCGTTCCACGGCCGCGTCGGGCGCGACCCGCAACCCGCCGAACGTCGACGTCATCGCCGTCACGGCGGCGTACGCGAAGAACGGCGGCGTATCGATGGGCGTGAGCGCGCCGACTCCGTTCACGAGCCCCGTCCGCCCGAACGCGTCGCCGCTGCCGGTCGCCACGGCGCGGTTGTACTGCGCGAGCGTGCGTTCCAGATTCTCGGGACGGATGCCGAGCCCGGCCGCCAGCGCCGCGATCGTGGGGGCGCTGACGAGGTGGCCGAGCTCCTCCAGGCGCTCCATGTCGGACAGCGGCACCCCCGGCCGGGAGCGGGCGCGCACGACCGCGTCGAACACCTGGAACGCCATCCGGCCGGGCTGGCCCAGCACCGCGGCGCCGAGCACCTTGTACGACGCGGACTCGTCCGCGAACCGCTCACCGCGCGTGTTGACGAGGATCGCGCCGAGGTAGTTTGCCGTCAGCAGCTCGTGCTCGTCGTCGGTCGTCTCGGCGTGCTGGCCGTAGGTGCCCGAGACGTGTCCGACATCGGCCAGCCCGGCGCCCAGCATCCATGCCATGCGAAGTCCGTCGCCGGTGTTGCCGACGCCGCCGTACGGCATCGCGGCGGCCTGGTGCGGCACGAAGAGGTCGAGCAGCTCGCGGCTGCGCGAGAAGCCGCCCGTCGCGAGGACCACGCCCGAACCCGCCGACAGTTCCTCGCCTGCCGCCTCGACGCCGATCACCCGGCCGCCGTCGACCACGAGCCGGTCCGCCGGGCGCCCCGGGAGGATCACCGCTCCGGCGGCGACCGCCTCCGCCTCGAGGTGCGCCCGCAGGGCGTCGATGCGCACGAGGTGCGCTCGTGCGACCGTCATCCCCGCGCTGACCTTGAGCTCGTCGGTCCACGCGTCCGCGCGGTCGATGGCTCCGATCGCGTGCACCTGGCCGGCGACCAGCGCCCGCAGCAGCGACTCGTCGGCGTAGCCGGCCCCGGTCTCGCGCATGTCGGAGAGGAAGAGCTCGTCGGAGTCGCCGACCCCGGCACGCTTCTGCGCCGCCGTGCCCGACAGCGCGAACCACCCGCCGCTCAAGGCGGTGCTGCCGCCCAGCCGGTCGCGCTTCTCGAGGAGTGCGACCCGGTGGCCCCGCGTCGCGAGACGCTGCGCCGCGGCCACACCGGCCAGTCCGCCGCCCACGACGACCGCATCGAACGAGCGCACGTCTCGTCGCATCATGCTGGTCCTTCCCGGCGCGCCGCGATCATGGCTGCCTGCCCGCTTCGACCTCTGCGCGGAACCGCGCCACGTCCACGGTGCGCTGCGTGCGGGCGGCGAGTGCGGCCGCCTCGACGAGCGCGAGGGTGCGCGAGGCGTCCTCGGCCGAGACGAGCGGGGCCACGAGACCGCGGGCGACGTCGGCGAAATGCGCGAGCTGCGCCGGAAAGGAGCCCCGCGGCGCGACGGGCAGATACGTGCGCGACAGCGGCGAGTGCCAGTCGGGCGAGACCGACGGGTCATAGGCGTACCGCGCCAGATTCGGCACCGAGAGAGCCGCCCGCGTGCCGAGGATGCGATAGGCGACGCCGTCGGGGAGGAACGGGAAGGCCGAGGTCTCCTCCGTGGACTGGTCCCAGCCCCACGGCGAGACGCCCGCGTCGGAGGCGAGGAAGCTCCCCACGGCGCCGTTCTCGAACCGGAGGTTGAGCGTGACCGTGTCTTCGACGACGAGGCCGCGGGCCTGCGAGCTCTGCATGGCCTGGATCTCGACGACCTCTCCGCAGAGGTGGCGGAGCAGGTCGAGGTCGTGCACCACGTTGATGAGGAGCACGCCGGCGCCCGGCCGGCTGTGCCAGGGGATGTCGGTGAAGTACGCGTCCTCCTTGCGCGCCGACCACAGTCCGCTGACGCCGACGATCTCGCCCAGCTCGCCGCCGTCCACCGCCGCGCGCGCTCGCTCGACCGCGGGATGGTGACGGCGGTGGTGTCCCACCAGCAGTCTGCCGTCGAGCCGCGCGACGGCGTCGACCAGCCGCAGCGACTCCGCGTAGTCCACCGCCGCCGGCTTCTCCAGCAGGACGGCGACCCCGGCCTCGAGGCAGCGGACCGCCGTCTCGACGTGCAGCGCGTTCGGGTTGGCGATGACGACGGCGTCGAGCTGCGCGGCATCCAGCATCCGCTCCGCCGACTCGTACACCGGGCACTCGAAGTCGTCGGCGAGCGCTGCGGGGTCGGCCACCGCCGCCAGGGACACCCCCGGCGCGGCGCGGATGAAGTCGAGGTGCTGGCGCCCCATGAAGCCGGCGCCGATCACGCCGAATCGCAGGAGCGCGGGATCGGATGCGGTCACCGGGCCTCCCTGCGTGCTGACCGTCTGCGCGCGTGCGGACCGAGCGTACGACACCGTCGGCCGGGCCGGGAGATTCGTTCCATTCAGCGGTGAGCGCGCCTCTGCGCACGCCGGAGCACGCCTGTTCCACTCGCCGGGACATCGCTTTGACAAGCGTTCGAAGTCGGTCAGAGTCGGCACTGCCACCGGGCCGAAACGTGACATCGTGGTCGACGACGAACTCCCGTGCGAAGGATGTCGACCCGAAGTCCCGCTCAGGCCAACGACCGTCACGTCACAGCTTGCACGACGACGTGCACAGAACAGAGGAGAGTCCCATGAGCACAGCCCGCTCGACGCGCCGACGCCGATTCGCCGCGTCGGTGCTCGCAGCCACAGCCCTCGTCGTCACCGGCTGCGCCGGCGGCGAGGCAGCCCCGGAAGAGACGGGCGACGGAGGCGCCGCTGAGGCCAGCCCCGTCACCCTCACGGTGGCCACGAGCCAGAACGAGCAGACGCCGAACTACTTCTGCGGCGTCGAACTGCTGAAGGAGAGGCTGGAGGGGGCCGACATGGGCTTCACCGTCGACCTCTACCCCGCGAGCCAGCTCGGCCCCGATGCCGACCGCTTCCCGCAGGTGCAGGCCGGCGACATCGACATCGATCTGCAGGGGGCTTCGGCGCTCAGCGCCACCTACGAGCCAATCGGCGTGGTCGACGCGGCGTACGCGTTCGACGACGTGGACCACGCGTTCCAGTGGATCGACGAGAGCTCGGAGGACCTGTTCACCGGCTTCCACGAGGCGACCGGCGTCAACATCGTCGACGGCTGGTTCTTCGGCAACCGCACCTTCACGACGAAGGACGTCGAGGTCACCAGCCCTGACGACCTCGCCGGCGTGCCGATCCGCTTCCCGAACTCGCCGATCTTCCTCGCCAACGCCGAGGCGCTCGGCGTGACCAACCCCGTCTCGGTCGCCGTCGAAGAGGTCTACACCGCCCTCCAGCAGGGCATCGCCGTCGGCCAGGAGAACCCGATCGTGGCGACGCGGTCGTCCAGCTACGACGAGGTGCTCAACACCGCGATCCTCAACAACCACAACGTCGGCATCCACTGGATCCTGGTCAGCGACAAGACCTACGACAAGATGAACGACGAGCAGGCGGCCCTCCTCGAGGAGACCATCCGCGAGATCCGCCCCGAGAACCGCGACTGCGTCGACGAGGCGACCGAGGAGATCCTCGACGAGTACCGCGGCGACGACAACTTCACCGTGGTCGAGACGGAGGACATTGACATGGATGCCTTCATCAGCCAGGCCGAGGACTTCTTCGGCGGCTACTTCACCGGTGAGAACCTCGAGGCGTACGAGGCGATCCGCGAGACCGCGGGCTGACCCGACCGACCCGAGAAGGGGGTGGGCGCATCGGCGCCCACCCCCTTCCGTCGTCCCCGGCGGCGCGGGACTGGCCGCGCAGCCGTGGCGCGGGGTCAGACGTCGTGCGTGGTCAGCCGTGTTCGCGGGTCAGCCGTGGTGGGCGGGGTCGAGGCGGCGGCTGAGGGTCATCGCCGCGGCGCGGACCGCCGGCGCGAGGCGCTCCGGCGTCGCGTCCGTCGCCGGCGCGGTCACCGACAGCGCCGCGACGGGCGCGCCGCCCTGACCGAGGATGGCACCCGCGGCGCACGCGCGATCCTTGGCCCACTCCTCCGTGTCGGTGGCGACGCCGAGCCGGCGCACGTCGGCCAGCTCGCGCGCCAGCATCCCCGCCTCCGTGGTCGTGCGGGACGTGCGCTGCGCCAGTCCTTCCTGGACGATCCGCTCGACCGTCTCGCGGGCGGAGAACGCGAGCAGCGCCTTGCCGAGAGCCGTCGCGTGCGCGGGGAGCCGGCCCCCCACGCTCGCGGGCGGTGCACAGCCGCCGGCGGCGCGCACGACACCGAGGATCACGACGTCCGAGCCGTCGAGCACGCCGAGGCTCACCGTATGACCGGTGACGTCGCGCAGCTCGGTCATCACCGGCAGCGCCAGGTGACGCAGCCGGCGCGGCTTCTCCACGGTCTGCGCCAGTTCGAACAGCCGCACGCCGAGGTAGAGCTTGCCGCCCTCGCGATCCAGCAGGCGCTGCGCGACGAGGTCGCCGGCGATGCGCGAGACCGTCGACTTCGGCAGGTTCGCGCGGCGGGCGAGCTCCGAGACCCCGAGACCCTCGTCGTGCTCGCCGAAGGCATCGAAGACGGCCGTCAGCCGGTCGAGCACGGTGACCGAGTCGGTCCATCCCGCGGTGCGCATGGCTAGGCGGCCGTGAGCCGACGGCTCACGTTCGTGCCGGCGGCACGCACCAGCGGAGCGACGCGGTCGGGGTCCATGCCGCCGCTGGGTCCGGCGATCGAGATCGCCCCGAGCACGACGCGATCGTTCGACAGCACGGGGCTCGCGACGGCGAGGATGCCGGGGTACGACTCCCCCATGTCCATCGCCACCACATTGCTGCGCACCGAGGTGAGCTCGTCGCGGAAGTGGTCGGCGTCGGCGGCGGCGAGCGGCGCGCTCACCCGGTCGACGACGCCCTGGTCGGAGCAGAAGGCGAGATAGGCCTTCCCGCTGGCCGTCGTCAGGGCGGGCGAGCGCATGCCGACGCGCGTCGGGAGCAGGGGCACGCGGCCGGCGATCGCGGCGATCGAGACCATGTCGGTCCCCTGCTGCACCCAGAGCCCCACACGCTCACCGGTGACCTCCCGGAGCTGACGGATGACGGGCGCCGCGGCGCCGATCAGTCGTCGAGGCACGCTCGCGCGCGCTCCGAGCTCGAACAGCCGGAGGCCGAGGGCCACCCCGTCGTCGGTGCGCTCGAGATAGCGCTGCGCCGTCAACTCCGCGGCGAGCCGCGAGACCGTGGACTTCGGCAGGCACGTGCGGGCGGCGAGGTCGGTGATCGACAGCGAGCCCCCGCACTCCTTGACGGTGTCGAGGATCGCGAGGATCCGGTCGAGGACGGACACGGGTGCGTCCTCTCGAGCCGGAATCGTGTTCCATTCGGCGAGACTCTCCATCGAGCATCCCCTCCCAGCGGCTTGAATCGTCGTCGATCACGCTTCGCTTCGAACGTACTAGTTAGTACACAACCATGCAATGCTGTTCCGAGAATCACGCGGGCCCCAGCGTCGGTGCCCCAGAAGGGCGCCATGCGCACATCGATCGCCACGGTCTGCCTGAGCGGCACCCTCGATCAGAAGCTCCTCGCCGCGTCCGCGGCGGGCTTCGACGGCGTGGAGATCTTCGAGCCCGACCTGATCGCCTCGCCGCTCTCGCCTGAGCACATCCGGGCGCGCGCCGCAGAGCTCGGTCTGACGCTCGACCTCTATCAGCCGTTCCGCGACTTCGAGGGTGTCGGACCGGAGCTGCTCGAGCAGAACCTGCGACGGGCGGAGGCGAAGTTCGCCCTCATGAACCGTCTCGGCATCCAGACGATGCTGCTGTGCAGCAACGTCGCGACCGCGCGCAGCGGAGACGAGCAGCTCGCCGCCGCACAGCTGCGGCAGCTCGGCGACGTCGCACAGCGCTTCAGCGTGCGCATCGCCTACGAAGCCCTCGCCTGGGGACGGTTCGTCGACGGCTACGAGACGGCGGCCCGCATCGTCCGCCTGGCGGACCATCCGGCCGTCGGTCTGTGCCTCGACAGCTTCCACATCCTCTCGAAGGGCCACAGCCCCGAGGCGATCGAGACGATCCCCGCCGACAAGATCTTCTTCGTCCAGCTGGCCGATGCGCCGCTGCTGACCATGGACGTGCTCTCGTGGAGCCGTCATCACCGGCTCTTCCCGGGCGAGGGCGGCTTCGACCTCGGCACCTTCATGGCCCACCTCATCCGCACGGGGTACGACGGCCCGGTCTCCCTCGAGATCTTCAACGACACCTTCCGTCAGACGGATCCGGTCGCCACCGCCATCGACGGGCGGCGGTCGCTGCGCTGGCTGGAGCACGAGGCTGCCGCGGCGCTCGGCCGCGGCGCGGGGGGCCGCGCCGCCCGCATGTCGATCAGCGCGCTCCCGGGCGTCGAGCCGCCGACCGACGTCAATTACGTCGAGCTGCGCACGACCGCGCTGCCCGAGCTCCGACGCCTGCTCGGCCAACTCGGCTTCCGGTCGCACGGCGCGCATCGCACCAAGCCTGTCGAGCTGTGGTCGCAGGGCGCCGCACGGGTCGTGCTCGGCGCGCCGGACTCCGACCGCACCCGGCCCACGGTCGCCGGCCTCGGGTTCTCGGTGCGCGACCCGGCCTCGGCCCTGCGCCGGGCCGAGCAGCTCTTCGCGCCCCCGGTGCCCCGGCAGGAGGCCACGGGCGACGAGCGGCTCGTCGGCGTGGGAAGTCCCGACGGATCCGAGGTGTTCTTCGGCGCCGACGACGGCGACGAGCCTCGCTGGGTGGGAGAGTTCGGCCCGCGCCCCGACAGCGCTCCTGAGCTCATCGAGCGCGTCGACCACATCAACCTCGCGCAGCCCTGGCAGCACTTCGACGCGGCGGTGCTCTTCTACCTGTCGGTGCTCGACCTCCACGCCGAGCCATCCGTCGAGGTGGCGGCGCCGGTGGGCCTCGTCCGCAGTCAGGTGCTCCGCAGCGACGACGGCATCATCCGGCTCGCGCTCAACCTCGTGCCGTCCGGTGCGGGCGACGAGGCCATCCTGCCGCAGCACATCGCATTCGCCACCAGCGACGTGCTCGCGCTGGCGCGGAGGGCGCGCGAGCGCGGGTTCACGCCGCTCGACATCCCCGCGAACTACTACGACGACATCGCAGCGCGGTACCTCATCGAACCCGGGCTGCTGACAGAGCTGCGCGAGCTCAACGTCATGTACGACCGCGACGAGTCCGGCGAGTTCCTGCACTTCTACACCCACCCGATCGGCACCGTGTTCCTCGAGGTGGTCGAGCGGCGCCACGGCTACGCCGGATACGGTGCGCTCAACGCACCCGTCCGCCTCGCCGCGCAGTATCAGCATCGCCGCGCGGCGCGAGGGGAGGTCGGCGCATGATCCGGCATGTCGCCGTGTTCCGCTTCGTCCCGGAGTTCACCGCGGACGAGCGCGAGCACTGGATGTCGCTGCTGCGGGCGCTCCCCGAGCGGATCCCCCAGCTGCGCAGCATCAGCGTGGGCGTCGACGTGCTCGGCGGCCCGGCGTCCCATGAGCTCGCGATCGTCGCCGACTTCGACGACCTGGACGGGCTCGCCGCCTACTCGAGGCATCCTGCGCACGACGAAGTGCTGCGCATCTCGGCACCTGTGAAGATCTCGGTCGCCACCGTCGACTTCGAGATCCCGGGGGCGTCGTGACCGACCGGATGAGCGCCGAGGGGTCGCCGGAGTCGCCCCGGCGGCCGTACCTCGTGGGTCTGATCGGCGAAGGGATCACGGCATCCCTCACCCCTCCCATGCACGAGGCGGAGGCCGGGGCGCTGGGGATCGACTACGAGTACCGGATCCTCGACCTGATCGCCCTCGGCCGGCCGGCCACCGACGTCGGCGACCTGCTCGCCGAGGCGCAGGCGGCGGGCTTCGCGGCGATGAACATCACCCACCCCTGCAAGCAGCTCGTGGTGGATCTCGTCGACGATCTCGACGCGGATGCCGCGCACCTGCAGGCTGTGAACCTCGTCGTCTTCGACGACGGACGGCTGGTGGGCTACAACACCGACTGGATGGGGTATCGCGACGGTCTCGTGGACGGGCTCCCGGGGGCGTCCTTCGACCGCGTGGTGCAGATCGGATGCGGCGGCGCCGGTGCTGCGACCGCGTACGCGCTGCTCTCGCACGGCACCGCGCGGCTCGATCTGTCGGACGTGGACGCCGGACGCGCAGAAGACCTCGTGGCCCGGATGCGCCCGCACTTCCCCGCGCAGACCATCACGGCCGTCGGGCCCGACGTCCTGGCCGAGGCCATCGAGCGGGCGAGCGGCGTCGTCCATGCGACGCCGCTCGGGATGCTGCACCACCCGGGTGTCGCCTTCGACCTCGACCTGCTCCGCCCGGACGCGTGGGTGTCGGACGTCGTCTACCGGCCCCTCGAGACCGAGCTCATCCGGCGCGCCCGGGAGCGCGGGCATGCGGCACTGGACGGCGGACGGATGGCCGTCGGGCAGGCGTGCGCTAGTCTCCGAATCATCACGGGCACGGTGCCCGATCGGGAACGGATGGCACGGCACTTCCGCGCGCTCATCAGCGCCGAGGAGTCCAGCGCGGGAGGGAGCCTGCGATGACGGGTGGGGTGAGCGAGGTGCGCGACAGCGGGCTGACCGAGCGCGCCGCCCGGACGAAGGACGACATCCTCGAAGTCGCCACCGCCGAGTTCGCCGCCAACGGCTACGCCGGGGCGCGGGTGGACGAGATCGCGGCGCGGACGCGCACCACGAAGCGCATGATCTACTACTACTTCGGCTCGAAGGAGGGGCTCTACCTCGCCGTCCTGGAGCGCGTGTACGCACAGATCCGCCGCGTCGAGCGGGGCATCCACGTCGAGGAGATGTCACCGTCCGAGGCGCTGCGCACGATCGCTCACGCCACCTACGACCACCACACGACGCACGAGGCGTTCATCCAGCTCGTCAGCATCGAGAACATCCACCGCGCCGAGCACGTGCGCCAGTCGCAGACCATCCTCCAGGAGAACGCCACGGCCATCACGCTCCTGCAGGAGGTCATCGAGCGAGGCGTCGCCGATGGCAGCTTCCGCGACGACGTCGACGCGGTCGATGTGCATATGGTGATCAGCGCGTACGCCTGCTTCCATGTCGCGAACCGGCACACGTTCGCGGCGATCTTCGGCCGTGACATGCTCGACGCGTCGCTGCAGGACTCGCACCGGCGGCTCCTGGGCGACCTCGTCGTCGCGACGATGACGGATCGCGACGCGCCTCGTCCGTCCGCCGGAGCGCACGGCGAGAGCTGAGACCGGTCAGCCGGAGTCGCGGCTCGACTGCGCCAGCCGGTGCGAGAGAGCGAGAGCCGCGGCATCCACGGCTCCCGACCAGAGGTCGAGGTCGAAAGCGTCCGCCGTCCCCGACACCGAGATCGCGGCGACCACGGCGCCGGACGGGGCGACGACCGGGCTCGCGACCGCGCACACGTCCGCGGCGGACTCCCGCACCTCGACCGCCGGCGCGCCCGATCGGATGGCCTCCAGCTGCTGCCGGAGTCGCGACGGATCGACAACGGTGGCCGGCGTGAAGGCGGTCAGCCGGGTGGTCAGCACCCCGGCGACGTCGTCCGGCGCCGCATAGGCGAGCACGGCCTTGCCGAGTGCGGTGGCGTGCACCGCCAGGCGCCCGCCGGTGCGCACGGCCAACGACGTTCCCGACCGCCCGCGCATCGCGGCGATGCAGATCATCTCGGCGCCGTCACGGATCGCGAGGTGCGCGTTCTCGCCCGTGCGGTTGCGCAGCTCGGCCATGACGGGCAGGGCGGCGATCCGCAGCTCACGCGGCTGCTCGGCGAGCTGCCCCAGCTCGAAGAGCCGCAGCCCCAGGTGGATGCGCCGGCCGTCGCGCTCGAGGTACCGCTGGCGCACCAGGGTGGCGACCAGCCGCGAGACGGTCGACTTCGGCAGTCCCGCGCGGACCGCGAGCTCCGAGAGCCCGAGTCCTCGATCGTCCTCGTCGAACGCCTCGAGGATGGCGGTCATGCGGTCGAGGACTCCGACGGAGTCCGTGAGGCTCTCGGCTGCCATCGGTCAGGCGACCTGGGCTGCCAGCCGATGGGTGAGGGCGAGCGCCGCGTGCCGCACGAGCGGAGCCATGCGCTTCGGGTCCATATCGGTCACGGGCCCGGCGACCGAGATCGCGGCGACGGGTACGCGCTCGGCCGACAGCACGGGGCTCGCGACGCCCACAACGCCGGGGAACGTCTCGCAGCGGTCGACGGCGAACCAGTCGGAGCGGATGCCGGCCAGCTCCTGTGCGAAACGCCCGCGCGCGTAGCGGTCGAGGCCGGCCACGACCCCTTCGACAGCCGCATCGTCGGGCGTGAAGGCCAGCACGGCCTTGCCGAGCGCGGTCGTCACCGACGGAACCCGCACGCCTGCCCGTGACGGCACCGGCCGCAGGCGCCCGCGCACCGAGATCACCGAGAGCATCTCAAAGCCCTCCTGCACCGCGACATTGAGGTGCTCTCCGGTGGCGTTCGAGAGCTCCGCGAGGACGGGGAGCGCGGCCAGGCTGAGCCGACGTGGCGTGCTGGCGCGCGCGCCGAGCTCGAAGAGCCGGAGGCCGATCACGACGCCGTCCTCGGCGCGCATCAGGTACCGCTGCCGGACGAGGTCGCCGACCAGGCGGGAGACGGTGGACTTCGGGATTCCCGTGGCCAGCGCGAGCTGGGTGACGGTGGTGGAGCCGTGAGCCTCACGGACGGTCTCGAGGATGGCGAGGATCCGGTCGAGCACCGAGACGGGCTGGTCCCTGTGGGCGGATCGCATGTGGGCAGTATCCGTCGAGTTCGACGGGGCGGCAAGGAACTGCGCCCCCGCACCCGGCCGGCGTCTCACCCAGTGGAACAGCCGGCCGCAGGAGACCGCGCGGCGCCGACGCGAAAGGCCCGGACTCGCCTGGAGGGCGTGTCCGGGCCCTGCGTCGGAGATCAGACCGTGCAGAACGGCTTGATGCCCATCGCGCTCTCGAGTCCCTCCATCACGTGCTGCTTGAAGAACTCGTCGCCCGCCAGCGGCGCGTCCGTCCACGCCGCGACATCGTGACCGAGCGTGGTCAGCCACGACCGGCCGCCGTCGTAGTACTGGCACCAGCTCACCGGGTGGTGCTCGCCATGGCCGGCCACGGTCGCCTCGCTCGTGGCCTGGTCGACCTCGAGGAGCACATTGACGAAGCTCGGGTACGGCGTGAGGTTGTACCACTCGTCCTTGAAGGGCCACGTCTCGGGCATGAACGACGTCGAGACGTCCCGGTCGTTGACGGTCTCGACCGTGCCGTCACGGTTCGGCCCGTGGTTGTAGAAGTTGGCACCGCCCAGCAAACCCTCGTAGTGCTCCCAGTGGTACTCGGCGCCGAACGCGTTGTGGATGCCCACGAAGCCGCCGCCGCCGCGGATGTACTGCATGAGCGAGGTCTGCGCCGTGTCGTCGAGCGTGTCGCGGTTCGAGCTCAGGAACACGATGGCCTGGTAGTTGTTCAGGCGGCTGAAGCTCGCGAGGTCCTCGGTGTAGTCGACCGCGATGCCCCGCTCCTCGGCCCACTTCTTCAGGCCCGCCTGCGCCACGTTGTTCGCGTTCAGCGGCGGGTTCAGACCCGGTCCGAGCGCGGTGCCGAGATGAGCGTGGCGCGGCCCGGCGGTACGGCTCCAGATGAGGATGCGCTTCTGCTCGCCCTCGGTCCAGCCGTTGCCCCACTCGTTGTAGCACGAGGGGTCGACTCCGCGGCAGACGCCGTAGTCCTTGATCTCGTCGGTGTAGATCTGGCTGGCGGTCGCGGGCTGTCCACCCAGGCCGTTGCCGTTGCCGTTTCCGGGGCCTCTGTCGGCACCCGCGGCCGTTCCGGCGAGCACGATGCCGGCGCCCAGCGCCGCCGCGGCGACCATGGCGACGCCGGAGCGTAGTAGCGATCTCATGTGATCTCCTTCGATCATTCGAGGTGGCCCACGGGGAGTCGAAGCGCGATCTCGCACTCGGCCGACGGCGGCCTCCGGTGCGGCGCCTGGGGCGGCGGGATCCGGATCGACCCTCGGGTTGGTGCGAATGTAGGCTCTCGCCGATCACGGCGGCAAAGACTGTTCCACCCAGTAGGCCAGGTGGCCTCCGGCGTGCGGTGAACAGCCTTCGGCGTGCGCGCTACGAGCCGTCGGAGCTCGACGGCGTCGGTGCCGGTTCCGGCTGCTGGAGCTCGGCGAGCGCCTTCTCGAAGGCGCTGATCGTCGCAGCGTCCACCGTGCCGGTGGGTTCGACGCCGAGTTCCGTCTGAAGGGCCTGCACCGCCTCGGTGAGCTCCGGCGTCCACACGCCGTCGACGGGACCGTCCCAGAACCCTGCGAGCTTGAGCGTCTGCTGGACCGCCGCCGCGGACGCGAGAGACTCCTGAGCCGCGGCGCCGCCCAGAGCGAGGAGCTCGGCCTGGAGCGCCGCAGCGCTCGCCCGGTCCATCACGCCGGTCACGGGAAGCCCGCTCGCCTGCTGGAGATCCTGCACGGCCTGGACCGTCAGCGGTCCGTACACGCCGTCCACCGTTCCCGTGTAGTACCCGGCGGTGGCGAGGTCCTGCTGCAGCGCCGTCGTGTAGGCGCGCACCGTCTCCTCGGCCTGCTGCCGCTGCTCGTCCGTGATGCAGCCCGCCTCGGCGAAGAGCCGCAGCCATGACATCTCGAGCGCCACGGCCGCACTGTTGAACTGCTCCGCGGCCTCGACGAGCGGCGTCTGATCGGTCACCCCCGCCGCGGCGTCAGCGAAGTCGGACTCCGCCTGCGTCACGCGGTCCACCGCCGACGCGGGCGCGAGCGGGGTGCTGGACGGAATGACGGTGTCGACGGGAACCGGGGTTCCGGTCGGGCCCGCCTGCGCCGCCGCGAGCGCAGCCTGGGCGTCGGCCAGCTCCTGCCGGGCGGCGTCCAGCTCCTGCTGCGCCTCGACCGCCGCCTCCGCGCCGTCGAACGCGTCGTCCCTCGGCTCCGCGAGATCCGCGCCGGCGTCCCGCACGTCGCCCACCGTCGGCGCGGTGTCGTTCAGCACGTCGCCGTAGCGGTCGAGCGCGTCGATGTAGTCCTCGCTCGCGCCGCAGAACTCGCCGGATGCAGAGGCCAGTTCGGTTTCGGCATCCGTCACCGCCTCCTCCGCGGCCGAGACGCGCGCCTCCGCGCGATCGACGTCGCTGACCTCGCCCGCGCAACCGGCGAGCGTCGTCACCGCGAGCACGATGCCGATGACGACGACCGGCCGGGACCACATCTTCGGAACGCTCGTCACCGGGGCCTCCCACCGCGCAGCGGACATCTGCCGCCATCATGGCACCGCGTCCGGCTGGAGCACGGCATCCCGCGGCCGGGAGTCGCCGGTCGGCCGCGACCCGAGGACTCGTGGCCCCGCGAGACCGCCCGGATCAGCGGAGGAGGAAGGCCAGCTCGGTCGCCCAGCGGGTCTTCCGCGGCTCGGTGCGCGGGTCGGTGAGGTAGGCCTCGACGCGCGCCGCCCACCGATCGCCCGCAGGCGAGGCCTCGACGTCGAAGTCGCGCCCGCGCTCGCGCACCCACTCCTGCAGCAGCCGATTGGCCCGCAGCGAATGGTTCCGGTAGACGAGGACGGCGTACTCCCCGCCCGGGATCACGCCCGGCGCGACGACACCGTCGCCGGGGGCCGCGACGAACGCGCCCACCTCGAGGTCCATCTCCCCCGCCATGTCGACCGTGTGAAGACGCAGGAAGAACGGCCCGTCAGGCTCGACGCCGTGTTCGTCGAGCCAGGCGATCAGCTCTGCGAGCAGCCGGTCGCGCTCCGCGAGCATTCCCCGGAACGGCGTGCGGCGACGGATGCCGAGCGTCGGGCGCTCTGCGCGGCGTTCGATGAGCGGGCCGTCCAGGGTCTCCATCGGGCCGATTCTGCCCCACGGCGCGCGCCGACGCACCCCTTCGGGATCGCATTGCGGCTCGCACCGTCCGGAGTCGCGCCGTCAGACGATGGGACGGAAGATCCGCATCGGCCGGACCGAGACATCACGCCAGACGTCGCCCGTGATGTACGGCTCGGCGTCGTACCAGGCGCGGAACGCCGCCTCATCCGCGAACGCGACGTGCATGGACGAGCCGATCATCCGGCCGTCCTCATCGAGGATCGCGCCGCCGCTCAGGAGCTCACCGCGCTCGGCGAGCACCTGGGCGCCCGCGAGGTGCGCGTCGCGCACGGCGAGGCGCCGGGCGGGCGCGCCGTCGTCCGTGCCGTCGAACGCCGTGATCAGATACTCCACCGGTGACGTGCTCACCCGTCCAGCCTAGGCGGACGCCATCTCTCCAGGTGCCTGGACGAGCCCGCCGCTGCCCATGATCCGCACGGGGGCGAGCTGGATCGCGACCCGCAGCGGGTTGACGCGCGGTTGCCGGTAGCGCCGCGCGTAGAGCGCCACCGCGAGGGCGACCTCGTCGGGGTCGTCGTGCACCGTGGCGACACCGGGGAAGGCGAGCCACCGCGCGCCGTCGACCTGGCTGATCGTCGCCGTGCCGTCGCGCAGCACATTGCGCACCTTCTGCGAGTCGCGCGAGGTGATCACGCGGAGAATGCCCTCGTGCAGGGTGAAGCCCACGGGCACCGAGTGGATGCCGCCCCACGGCGCCATGGTCGACAGGGTGGCGAGGTGACGCTCGCGCACGAATTCCAGCCCGGCCGGCGACAGTTCCCGCATCGGTCCAACCTAACCGGAGCGCGCGAAGCGCGCCGACAGCGGGTACGACGGACCGGCCGCCCTCTCGTGCCTCACCCTGGCCGCGACGACGGGCTGCGCGGGAGCAGCGCGGGGCGCGGCATCCGTCTTCCGGAGGGAACGGATGCCGCGCCCGCGTCTGTCAGCCGGCGAGCACCCGCGCCGCGGACTGAGCCTGGATGCTCAGCTCGGCGGCCTTGAACGCGTGCGCCTGCGTCATGGCCGTGTCGGTGCGGTCGAGGCAGTCGCGGATCAGCCGCCCGAAGAACGGGAACCCGGTCTTGCCCTGGGCGTCGAAGCGGAACTGGCCGTCGCCGTTCGCCAGCAGCACCTGACCCGGGCCGTTGTCGGTGGCGAGGTCGATGTTCTTGCGCAGCTCGAGGTAGCCGTCGGTGCCGAGGATGATCGTGCGCCCGTCCCCGAACACCGGGAACCCGTCGGGGGTGAACCAGTCCACCCGCACGTACCCCGTCATCCCGTTGTCGAGCACGACGTGCGCGTCGCCGAAGTCCTGCAGGCCCGGGGACTCGGGGTGGGCGTAGTTCGCCACGGTCGCGCTGACGATCTCGCCGTCGGTCGCGCCGGTGTAGAAGAGCATCTGCTCGAAGTTGTGACTGCCGATGTCGCACAGGATGCCGCCGTAGCGGTCCGGGTCGAAGAACCAGTCGGGCCGGCCGGAGCCCACGCGATGCGGCCCGAACGAGGCCACCTGCAGCACGGTGCCGATCGCGCCGCGCTCGATGAGCTGGCCGGCGAGGATGGCGGCCTCGGAATGGACCCGCTCGCCGTAGTAGACCGCGAAGATGCGGCCCGTGCGGGCGGTGGCCTCCCGCGCCGCGGCGAGCTGCTCGAGCGTCGTCAGGGCGGGCTTGTCGGCGAAGTAGTCCTTGCCGGCCTCCATGACGCGGACGCCGAGCGGCCCCCGGTCGGAGGCGACGGGCGCGCTCGCCACGAGCCGCACGTCCGGGTCGCCCAGCACCTCCGCCTCGCTCGCGGCGGCCCGCGCCTGCGGAAAACGCTCGACGAAGTCCGCGACCTTCGCGGGATCGGGGTCGTAGACGAGCGAGACGGTCGCGCCCGCGTCGATCAGTCCCTCCGTCATGCCGTGGACATGGCCGTGGTCGAGTCCGACGGCGGCGAAGACGAACTCACCGGGGCCGACGACCGGCTCGGGCAGCGGATCGAAGGTGTACTGCGGGGTCATGCGGGGGTCTCCTCGTCGGTGACGTCGTAGGTGCGCAGTCGCCCGCACATGCCGAAGCCGCGCTCCCCCGGCGAGCCGGTCGCCTCGTGCACTTCGGCCTGGCGCAGGTGCGCCGCCGAACCGGAGGCGACCGCTTCCGCGAGCGCCAGCGAATGCTCCGCCTGTGCGAGGGGGCGTGCGCGCACCAGTTCGGCCCACGCTGCGGCACGCTCACGGACGAGCTCGCCGGCGGCGGTGTAGAACTCCTCGAGGGGGCCGCGGTCGCCCGCGATGACGGCATCCCGCAGCGCTTCGAAGCCCTCGACGGCGAGGTCTCGCCGCCGCGCCGCCCGCTCGGCCCGCCCGTCCGCCTCGCCCAGCGACGCCGCGCGCGCGTACTCGGCCGGGTCGGCGACGACCGCGGCGGGGAAGGTCATGACCGCATCGCCGGCTTCGGGAAGCCCGGCATTGCTCATGAGCACGACGACCCGCAGATCGCCTCGGTTCACAGCGCGGTGGATGGTGCCCGGGGTGAACCACACCACCGAGCCGGCCGTCAGCGGCGTCTCGCGGAAGCCGCGGGCGTCGATCGTCTGGAGCGCTCCCTCGCCCGAGACCACGACGTACGCCTCGGTCGAGACCAGGTGCAGGTGGGGGCTGCCGCCGCAGACGCCATCGGGAGCAGCGTCGCCGTAGACGTCGAGGTGCGACAGCGACGTGCCTCCGGGAAAGCTCGAGGCAGTCATGACGCCGCCTCGACGAGCGAGCGCTGCTTCTCGGAGAAGTGGGGGGCGTGCGCGACCAGCTGCCCGGCGCGGTAGTACAGGTCGTCGGCGCGGAGCGGCAGCGAGACCACCTCGCGTTCGAAGCCCGCCTTGTAGATCGCCGTGACGACCTCGACAGCGTTGCGGCCGTCGATGCCGCTCGCGATCGGCGCACGGCCGTCGCGGACGGCCGCGAGCAGATCGCCGATCTGCCCCTCGTGACCGAGGTGCGCCAAGGGCTCGCGGGCCGCGACCAGTGCTTCGATGCGCGCGACGAGCTCGCTGTCGCCCTCGCGCTCGGGGAAGCCGTCTGGCCGCGAGCGCTCGGCGACCACCTTCCACGGCTGCGAGATGCGCGCGTCCGCTCCCTGGATCACGATCTCCTGCTCCTCGCCGTGGTGCACGACGGAGCTCGTCAATTGGGCCAGGCCGCGCTCGTAGCGGAACACCGCGACCGAGAGGTCCTCGACCTCGGCGTTGTCGTGCTGTGCGTTGGCGAGCATCGCGGTGACCTCGGTGGGCCGCCCGAGCAGCCACAGCAGCAGGTCGATGTGGTGGATGGCGTGGTTCAGCGTGCAGCCGCCGCCCTCCTTCTCCCACGTGCCGCGCCACCACAGGTCGTAGTAAGGGAGGCCCCGCCACCACGCCGAGTCGACGCGCGCGTGCGAGATCGAGCCGAGCAGTCCCGACTCCACGACCTCCTTGAGTGTCATGAGGTCGTCGCGGAAGCGGTTCTGCGCGACGACCGACAGCACCTTGCCCGAGCGCTTTTGGGCGGCGAGCATCGCGTCGCACTCCTCGAGCGACGGGGCCATCGGCTTCTCGACCAGCACGTTGACGCCGGCATCCAGTGCCGCGACGGCGAGGGAGGCGTGCGTCGACGGCGGCGTCGCGATGCTCACGACATCGAGTCCGACCGCGGCGATCATCACGAGCGGGTCGTCGAACGCGGTCGCGTCCGCGAAGCCGAATGCCTCGGCCTTCTGCGCCGCCTTGCCCGGGATCACGTCGGCGAGGGCCACGATCTCGCACTCCTCGGGGAACGCGAGATAGCCGCGGATGTGGGCATCCGCGATCCCGCCCGTGCCGATGATTCCGATTCTGAGCATGTCTGAGCCGCCTCTTCGCTGCCTACTACGTATTACTAAGACGTAGTAGATCATACTGGAGACGGATGCCGCGCCGTCAAGCGCTTTCCCGCCGCACCGGTGGGCGACTCAGAGGAGGGTCATGGACAGGCGACCGACCAGTCACGACGTCGCCCGCCTCGCGGGTGTCTCGCAATCGACGGTCTCCTTCGTGTTCACCGGCCGCCCGGGCATCTCCGAAGCGACCCGCACGCGAGTGCTCCAGGCGGCTGCCGAGCTCAGCTACCGGCCGAACCTGGCGGCGCGATCGATGCGGACCCAGCGCACCGGCCGCTTGGCGGTGGTGGCACCCATCTCGACGCTATATCCGGTGACGCTGCTCTCCGGCGCGATCGCAGCGGCCCAGCAGGAGGACTACGTCGTCGAGGTCGTGAGCCTGCCGCCGACCACCGCCGACCGCGACGAGCGTCTGGCCGAAGTGATCGAGTCCCGCCAGTACGAGGGGATCCTCTCCTTCACGCCGCTGCGGGCTCCCGCCGCTGCCGCCGACACCGGGACGGTCGTGCTCGCCGTCGGAGAGCTCGACGACGAGATGCATGTCACCGGCGAGTTCACCGACGCGCAGCCCATCGTCGAGATGATGGAACACCTCGCCGCGATGGGTCACCGGCGGTTCGTGCACTTCGCCGGCCCTCAGGACTACCCGTCCGCCAGGGCGCGTCGCCAGGCGTACCTCGCGACCGTCCAGCGGTTGGGGCTGACGTCGCTCGGCGTCGTCGACGGCGACTGGAGCGGGCGGTCCGGCGAAGAGGCACTGAACTCGCTGCCCGACGACGCACCGCCGCTCGCCGTCATCGCAGCCAACGACGTCGTGGCGACCGGGGCGCTCCGCGCGGCGACGCTGCGCGGCTGGACCGTGCCGGGCGATGTGAGCATCACCGGCTGGGACGACCACCACCAGAGCGCGTACCTGGTGCCCTCGCTGACGAGCGTGGCCCAGGACCGGGAACGACTCGGCGCCCACTCGATGCGCCGGCTCATCGCATCGGTGCGCGGCGAGGCGGCGCCCGACAAGCCGGAGGGTCTGCTCCGCATCATCTGGCGCGAATCGACGGGCGCGCCCGGGGTGGCCGACGATCGCGCCGGGTGATCGAGCGTTGAGCTCGCGGGCCGCGCGGGGCGCAGCATCCGTCATCGAAACCGCGGGGAGCCGTCAGTCGTAGGTGTCGGTCCAGGACGCGATGTCGACGCCGTGGTTGTCGGGCGACGCGAGCGACCACCACGCGGGCGCGTGCGACTCGTCGACGAGCCGTCCGCCGGCTGCGAGCGCGGCGGCCACCCGGTCCCGCGCCTGGTCGGCCGGTACGAAGACGTCGAAATGGGTCCGGCCCCTGGCCGGCGCGTCGCCGGTGAGGGGGTTGAACGCGAGCTGAGGTCCGCAGCGGAGCGGGTCGACGGCATCGGTGTCGCCGAAGGGCTCGTACCCCAGCGCGGCCGTGAAGAAGGGACGCACGTCGGCCTGCGAGTGCTGCGCGACGTAGATGCCGATCGACTGCGCGCGGGAAGGATCCGGCGCGAGGCCCCGCTCGGCGGCGGCCTCCGACACGGCGGCCGCGAACTCGCGGGCCGCCGCCGGGATTCCTTCGGTGCTGTCCAGAGGGACGCGCACGACGACCGCCTCGGGGCGCAGGTCGATGTCGGGCAGGGTGCCGGATCGTTCGGCGACGGCGACGATCGACGCGATCAGGTCGGCACCGGCGGCGAGGGAGCCGGTGCGGAAGACGGCCTGCGGGCCGGTGCCCGTGACGCGCCAGTCCGAGACCCCCGGCGCCCGGTGGAACTCGGCCGCCGAGATCCAGCCCGATCCGCTCGTCGACTCCATGGCCACCCCTTCGGAAGGTATGAGATTCCCGCCTGCCGGCGAGCACGGACTCTGCGCGGGCTCCACCGTACCGGGCGGCGTCGGTCGCCGATAGCGCCGGACGGTCCGCGGCGGACCGGAGACGGAACTGGGGCCGGATCTCCGACCTCAGCCGCAGTTCGGCCGACAGCCGCGCTGGGTGACCGCATCGATCAGCACCGTGCTGATGTCGGTCGGCTGCAGCGCCTGATACGCCGCACCGTCGGTGGCGGCGGCGATCTGCTCGAGGGCGGCCTGGTCGGTGTCGGGACCGTAGCCGATCGCGATGACGGCGACCGGCTTCGCCGGGTCGCGCAGTGTCTCGAGCTGCGCGAGCAGCCCCGGCAGATCCAGTCCGTCGTCGTCCTCGTTCACGCCGTCGGTGTTGAGCAGCACGAGATGCACCTGGCCGGGCACGTAGGTGTCCCGCAGGTACTGCACGGCCGCGAGCACACTGTCGTAGAGACCCGTCCCGCCGCCGACCAGGCTGTCGAGCGAGTTGGCGGTGTCGATGGTGCGCTGCTTGTGCGCCGGATCCCCGAGCGGGCCGAACGGCACGATCTCCTGCCAGTCCTGGCCGCCGATGCGCCGGCTCGAGAAGACCCAGGTAGCCAGCGACGAGTCCGCCGACAGCGAGTTGACGGCCCTGACCGCGGCCTGCTCGAACAGGTCGATGCGGCGCATGTCAGCGGTCGCCGGCTGGAACATCGATCCCGAGACGTCGTTGAGCGAGAGCATGCGCGACGGGGCGGTCAGCACCCGCCACGTGCGCAGCACCTCGGCCTGGTTGACGCTGTCGGCGGGGTCGGCCGGCGCGGGGGCGCCGTCGGCGTCGTCCGGGAGCGAGTCCGGCGCATTGCCCGCCGCGTCGCGGAGTCCCTGCTCGGAGAGGTGGTCGTTCCCTTCCGCGATCGCCGCGGTGAGCACCTCCACCGCCTCCCGCGTCTCGGCCGAGGCGTCGGCGAGCGTCACGAGCGGAATGCTCACCACGGGCTTCACGTCGGCGGGATAGCTCGGCACGAGGGGAACGGGGGCGTCTTCGTTGTACTTCAGCACCGCCTGCTCGGTGGCGACCGCGACGGTGGGCGTCGTCGCAGCGGCTGCTGCGGCGAGCGCATCGGCCGCGCTGGGGACGACGCCGGTGTCGAGCCCGAGCACGAGCGCCGTGAACGTGCGCGCGTCGCCGCCGACCGCCGTCTGCAGCGCCAGGAGCGCGGCGGAGCTGGCAGCGACCGCGGTGGGATCGGGCAGCACGGCGGCGACCGTGCGTGCCGTGAAGCTCGAGAATCCGGCGCCCTGCGCCTGGAGTGCGTCGGCCGTGGGCTCCGTCGCGGCGAAGACGACCGGGGTGGTGGCGACGGCGTCGCTGACGACCAGCGCCGCCGCGTCGGCACCCGTGAGCTCCGCCTGTCCGGTGGCCTGCGCGGGCCACATGGCCGAGTCCGGCACCCAGACGTCGAACTCCGCCGCGGACCCTGAGGCGAGCGCGGCGGCCGTGACCGAGCTGGCTTCTTCGCTGAGAGCCACCTTGAGGCAGCCGGAGCCGGCGTCGGCCAGATCGGCGACGATCGCCTCGATCGCGCCGGCGACCGCCGGATCTGCGGTGACGCGCAGCGTGGCCGGCACGCATTCGCCGCTCGACGGCGCCGCCTGCTCGGGCTGATCGGCCGCTCCGCGCAGGAAGAGGAAGCCGACCACGACGGCGATCGCGACGACGAGGAGCAGGATGACGCCGCCCAGGATCAGCGAGCGACGCCGCCGCTGTGCGGCACGGGTGGCCGCGCGCGTCGGCGCGTCGCCGGGGGCGGGCGTGTTCGGCTGCATCTGAACCACATGCACTCCGATGGACGGCGGGTGGGGGGTGCCCGCTGGCGGGGATACGACGCTGCATCCGGGGAATACGCCGTCGTACGTTGGGGGGATACTTCCTGTGGAGTATAGGCGACACCGCGCCCACCTCAAACGGGCGGCCCGCTCCCCTCGCCGGGAGCACGGTCACCGGCAGCCATCGGCGCGAAGCCGGGATCGCGCTCCGCCGCCGCCGCCCTCAGGAGCGGACGAGCCGCGCGATGGCGTCGCTGGCTTCCTTGATCTTCTGGTCGGCCTCGTCGCCGCCGGCACGCGCCGCGTCGACGACGCAGTGCTTCAGGTGGTCGTCGAGCAGCCCCACCGCGACGGCTTCGAGGGCGCTCTTGAGCGCGCTGATCTGCGTGAGGATGTCGATGCAGTACTGCTCCTCATCGACCATGCGCGAGATGCCGCGCGCCTGACCCTCGATGCGCTTGAGCCGGTTGAGGTAGCGCTCCTTGTCGGTGATGTAGCCGTGGTGCGAGTGGGTGTCGACGCTGGACATGACGAGAGTTCCTTCGGTTCGGTGGCCCGGTCAGGCGGTGGTCGGGCGGGAGCTGCTGGCGAAGCCGCGGAGTCGGAGACTGTTGCCGACGACGAACACGCTCGATAGTGCCATGGCGGCGCCCGCGAGCATGGGGTTGAGGAGGCCGAGGGCGGCGATCGGGATCGCCGCCACGTTGTAGGCGAACGCCCAGAACAGGTTGGACTTGATCGTTCCGAGCGTGCGCCGCGAGAGTCGGATCGCGTCGACCGCCCCGCGCAGATCTCCGCGGACGAGGGTGATGTCGGACGCCTCGATCGCGGCATCCGTTCCCGTCCCCATGGCGATGCCGAGATCGGCCTGGGCGAGCGCGGGCGCGTCGTTGACGCCGTCGCCCACCATCGCGACGACCTTGCCCTCTCGCTGCAGCCGAGCGACGACGTCGACCTTGCCGGCCGGGAGCACCCCGGCGATGACCTCGTCGATGCCCACTGCGGCGGCGATCCGGCGGGCGACGGCCTCGTGGTCGCCGGTGAGCAGCACCGGCGTGAGACCCAGCTCCCTCAGCTGCGAGACCGCCGCGGCGCTGGTGGGCTTGACGGTGTCGGCGACGACCAGGATGCCGCGCGCGGCCCCGTCCCAGCCGACTGCGACCACGGTCTTGCCCTCGTCCTCGGCCCGCGCCTTGGCGGCGGCGAGCCCCGGGCTGAGCCGCTGGGCCCAGTCGTCGAGCAGCGCTTCGCGCCCGACGAGTACCGCGCGCCCGTCGACGATGCCCTGCACGCCCTTGCCCTCCAGGTTGACGAACCCGTCCACGGCGGGGAGCGCCCCGAGCTCGGCGACCGCGCCCTTCGCGATCGCCTGCGCGATCGGGTGCTCCGACGCGTCCTCGAGCGCTCCGGCGAGCCGGAGCAGCTCGGCACGGTCGGTGCCGGACTCGAGCATGACGTCCACCAGGGTCATCCGGCCGGAGGTCACCGTGCCGGTCTTGTCGAGCACGACGGTGTCGACCTTGCGGGTGGACTCCAGCACCTCGGGACCCTTGATGAGAATGCCGAGCTGCGCGCCGCGCCCGGTGCCGACCAGCAGCGCGGTCGGCGTCGCGAGGCCGAGAGCACACGGGCACGCGATGACGAGGACGGCCACGGCGGCCGTGAAGGCGACGGATGCCGGAGCCCCGGCGCCGAGCCATGCGCCCAGGGTCGCGGCGGCGATGAGGATCACGATCGGCACGAAGACGCCCGAGACGCGGTCGGCCAGGCGCTGCACCTCGGCCTTGCCGGTCTGCGCGTCTTCGACCAGACGCGCCATCTGCGCGAGCTGCGTGTCGGCGCCGACGCGCGTCGCGCGCACCACGAGCCGCCCGCCGGCGTTGACCGTGGCGCCGGTGACCGGGTCGCCGGGAGCGACCTCGACGGGCACCGACTCGCCCGTGAGCATCGAGGCGTCGACGGCGGAGGTGCCCGACACCACGACCCCGTCGGTGGCGATCTTCTCGCCCGGACGCACGAGGAACTCGTCGCCCACCCGGAGGTCGTCGATCGGGATCTTGCCCTCGATGCCGTCGCGCAGGATCGACACGTCCTTCGCGCCGAGCTCGAGGAGCGCCCGCAGGGCCGCGCCGGCCTGCCGCTTCGACCGCTTCTCGAAGTAGCGCCCGGCGAGGATGAAGACGGTCACCCCGGCCCCGACCTCGAGATAGATGTTCGCGCTGCCGTCGGCCGGCGAGAGCGCGAACTCGAAGCCGTGCGTCATGCCGGGTGTGCCGGCTGTTCCGAGGAAGAGCGCGTACAGCGACCACGCGAACGCGGCCAGCGTGCCCAGCGAGATGAGCGTGTCCATGGTCGCCGCGCCGTGGCGGAGGTTCGCCCATGCGGCCCTGTGGAAGGGAAAGGCGCCCCACACGATGACCGGGGCGGCGAGAGCCAGCGAGGCCCACTGCCAGTACGTGAACTGGAGGGCGGGGATCATCGCCATCCCGACGACCGGCACCGTCAGCACGGTCGACACGATCAGCCGCTCCCGCAGCGAGGTCAGCTCGGGATCCGCGTCGCGATCCGTGCCGCCCGCGCCTTCGGCATCCGTCCTCTTCGGGGCCGGCAGCACCGCCGTGTAGCCGGTCTTCTCGACCTCGGCGATCAGCTGGGCCGGATCGTAGCCCGCGGGCACCGTCACGCGGGCCTTCTCGGTGGCGTAGTTGACCGTGGCCGCGACGCCGTCGAGCTTGTTCAGCTTCTTCTCGATGCGCATCGCGCAGGAGGCGCACGTCATCCCGCCGATCTCGAGCTCGAGGCTCGATCCGGCGGGACTCGTGGCTGCCGTCGTGCTCATCGTGTCTTCCTTCATCTGCGCGGTCAGTGGCCGTGCGGCTCGTCGTCGTGCGACTCCTCGACGGGCGCCTCGCCGCCGGGCGCGGGCTCGGCAGGCGCCGGTCCGGCGGGCGTGGGCTCGGCGGTGGAGCCGTCGGCGTCGGCGGTGTCGAGCACGAACGCGGCGGTGCGCACCTGTCCGTCGACCTGGAAGTCGAGGTACAGCAGGTAGCGGCCCGGGGTGGGCGCTTCCGCCATGAACGCGATCTCCGGTCCCGCTGTGTCGCCGGGCGCGGGCTCTGCGCCCTCGGCGTGCACGTGCAGGTACGCGAGATCGCCGCCGCGGAGCGCCACGAGGTGACCGAACGCCCCGAGGTACGGCTCGAGCGTCGTGACCGGCTGCCCGTCCCGGGCGACCGAGATGGTGAGGTCGCTCGTGGCGCCTGCGCGCAGGTCACCCGCGATCGAGACGGTGTACCCGTCGACCTCGGCCGTCCGCACGGGCTCCGCGACGACCGGCCGGTGGTCGCCGGCGACCTCGACGGTGCGCGTGAGCGTCAGTGCCGCGGCATCCGGATCCGCCGGCGTGAAGTCCGCGTACACGCGATACGTCCCCGCCGCGTCCCACTGCCACGGCAGCGACCACGTGCCGGTGCGCTCGTCGAGCGTGGGATGCACGTGGCGGAAGTTCGCGCCGTCGCTGCGGACGACGATCAGGTGCAGCTCCTTCTCGTGCGCCACGGCGTACTCGGTGAGCGGCTCCCCCGCGTCCGTCAGGATCTGGAAGCTGAGCTCGCCCGCCGCGGCGGTCGACGCCGGCGCCGCAATGGGCGACAGCAGGTAGCCGCCGTCCGAGAGCGACAGCCCGGTCGGAACGGCGGCGGAGCTCTCCGCACTCGCGTCCATCGCGCCGTGGCCCTCCATCGCGTCGGCTCCTTCGTCCGGCGAGCCTGCGACGACGTCATCGGGGACGACCGCGGCAGCCACGCCGAAGGCCGCGGCGAACGCCAGCGCCGCTCCGGCGGTGAAGAGGCCCAGCCGTCCCGCGGCGTTCATCAGACGCGTACGGCGGAGTAGCCGGCCTCGTCGACGGCCGCCAGCACGACGGCCTCGTCGATCGCCTGGTCGCTGGTCACGAAGAGCTTGCCGCTCTGCGCGCTGACGTCGACACCCTGGACGCCCGCGATCTGCGTCACCTCGTCGCGGACGGACTTCTCGCAGTGCCCGCACGACATGCCCGTCACCTGGTACTCGGTGGTCGTCATTCTCACTCCTTCATCGGTACCCCCGCTGGGTATGCAGTCCATCGTAGCAAACACATACCCGGTTGGGGTATACCCCGGAGGCAGCGCGACTCGATGACCACAGGTGGGGGCTCAGGCAGGCGCGGCGACCATGCCCCCGCGAAGGGCGCGGCTGCCGTTCACCCACTGCACACCCGCGCGTCATCGACTTCGGCGCGGCGGGACCGCACGATGGTGCCACCGGCGCCGATGCCGCCATTCGATCGATTGTGACCGCGACGCTGACCCGGGCTCGCGGCCACCTCTGGTGGGAGGTTGCGCGATGGAAGACGTCACCCGCGTCGTGTCGCTCTATGAGGGGTTCTTCGCCGGCGGTGCGAGGATCCTCCATTCCGACGTGGTCGCCGGCCTGCACGGCTCGGGCACCCAGCGCCACTCGGTGCTGAGCATCGCGAGCCGGGCCCGCCGCGAGTCGGTCCTTCAGCGCATGGAGGACGATCTCCGGTATCAGCGGCTCGTCGCGCAGGGCGTCGGCGTGCGCACGCTGAGCCGCACGGCCGGTGACCGCCCGCTCGAGCCGGCGAGTTATTCGCCGGAGGAGCTGGATGCCGCGGCTGCCGCCCTGCGGGACGCCGATCTGATCCTCTCGCTGAAGGAGCAGCCGCTCGGGCTGCTGCTCGCCCTCCACGGCCACGGACTCATGCCCGACGTGCCCGTCGCGGTGTGCCTACACCGTTCGGATCCGCTGCACTCCGGGCCGGCACTGGGCTGGCTCAGGAGCGCGACCGACGCCGGGCTGGTGACCGCGACGATCTCGTGCGCCGAGACGACCCGGCGCGCCTACCGACGCGCGGGCGCGGGGGCACCGGCGCAGCACGTCGTCGCGAACGGCATCGACACGGAGCGGTTCCGCCCGGCGACACGCGTGGAGAGCGCGCAGACCCGAGCTCGCCTCGAGATCCCCCGCGGCGCGCCGGTGATCGCCTTCGCCGCACGGTTCGACGCGATGAAGGATCCGGAGCTGTTCCTCCGGGCGGTCGCGGCGCACCAGCGCCGGCGGCCGGACACCTACTACGTGCTGTGCGGTGCGGGCATGATCGGGGAGAACCTCTCACTCCGCGACATGCTCGACCGCATCTGCGACCGCGCCCCCGACCTGCGGCGGCGCGTGCGGCTGCTCGGCATCGTCGACGACATACCGGCCGTCTACGGCGGCGCCGACATCGTCGCGCTCACCAGCGCCTACGGCGAGGCGTCGCCGCTGTGCCTGCTGGAGGGCGCAGCCTGCGGCGCCACTCCCGTGACCACCGACGTGGGAGACGCCGCCCGCCGTGTCTCGGGGCTCGGCCGCGTCACGACACGCGACCCCGACGAGATCGCCACCACGTGGGAGCACGTCCTCGGCGCGCGGGCGGAGCTGCGGGCGGCCGCGCTCGCCGCGCGCCCGCGCCTCGACCGCGCGCACATGATCGACGAGTACGCCGCCATCACCCGGGGGCTGGTGCAGCCGCGACGCGTCGCGGCATGACCGGCACCCGGCCCGGCGCTCGGCAGACGCCGCTCGTCATCCGCCGGCCGGATTGCGAACCTGCCACGCGGTCACCTCGACGGTGGTGCCGGGGATGATGTCGAGCGAGACCTCCCACGTGAGGCGGGCCGCACCGGGATGCACCGCGACCCAGAGGCTGCGCGCGGCGAGCTGTCCGTGGACCGAATTGGCGTCCCAGCCGATGACGGCGAAGACCGTATCACCGGGCTGGACGGTGAGCGGCTGCGGGCCGGGGTCTTGGGCCATGAAGGAACTGCCGTGCTCGACCGTGACCGCCAGGAGGTGGCCGTTCTGGTCGCCGTAGGCGACGTCCGGATAGCCGTCGACGACGCACGGCTCGTCGGAGGTGTTCACAAGCTGCAGCAGCTGTCCCCGATGGCCGGTCGCCGCATCGGCGGCCGGCGCCAGGATCGTCGTGTTCTCGGCGGTGCACGCCCCCTCGGGAAGCTCGATGCCCGTGGGCGCGACCGTCGGCACCGGGTCGCCGGCTGCCGTGGGATCGGGCGGTGCGGCGCCGTCCGGGTCGGCGCTGACTTGCGCGGCGGCCTGCTCCTGACGCAGCTGATCCTGCGCGGCGGCGTGGCCGGCCTCCGCTGCGAACGGCAGGGCGATCGCCGCGACCACGGCGACCGCCGTCGCCGCCACCACGGTCCGCGACGCTCCGAAGCGAGCTGCCGCCGCGGTGACCGCCTCGGGGCTCCGGACGTTCTCGGCCGCGGCGGCTTCGGCCGAATCGGCTTGGGCCGCGGCGGCTTCTGCGCGCTCTGCGCGGCGGCCGCTCACCACCAGCGCGGGGATCCAGCCGACGAGCACGGCCCACCACACGGTGAGCGGCGCGGCACCCATGGTGCCGAGGGCGCCACGGATCCCGAACTGACCGACCCACACGAAGAAGTCGCCGAGGTCGAGGCTCGCGCCGATCACGAACGCGCTGAGAATCGCGGCCAGCCACCCTGCGGCGAACGACCCACGGTTCCCGGGAGCGAGCCGTGTGGCGAGCACCGCGTAGCCGGCGATGAGCACAGCTCCGATCAGCACCTGCACGACGATCGCCCACGGCACGGGCAGGCCGAACATGCCGTAGCGCATCGGCGACGGTATCGCCTGCGCCAGGGTCGCCAGACTCCCGCCCGCGGGTTGGAGCAGGAACGGCGCCCACCCGCACACGAACCACAGGGCGGCCAGCACAACGCCGCCGATCAGGCCTCGACGCACTCTCTTCTCCTCAGATCATGACAAGCGGGCCCAGCGGCGCGCGCGTGTGCTGGGTGGCGTCATCCCTGTCCCGGTGCTCCGTACATCGCACCGTCGGGGAGGGGCGGACAGACCGCGGACTCGGTCTGAGCCGCGATCTCGGCTCTCACCGCGACGCCGCCGTCCTTCTTGACGATCGTGTAGACGATGCCTTCCTGGGAGTCCGCTGCGGGGATGTATCCGACCATCGCGGAATCGATCGCCGGGTCGTCTGGAGCGGGGGCGAAGGCGGTCGTGATGAGGTCCGCGGTGGGGTGCTCTCTCAGCCAGTTCGCGGTGTCGCTCACGGTCGCGTCCGGGATCGTCCAGAACGCCTCGATCTCCTCGACGGGACCGCAGGGCCATCCGGTGTAAGAGGTGAAGCCGCCGATCGTCACGTCGGAGCGGACGGCGCCCGGGGGGAGGGTGGCCGCGTCGAGCCACGCCTGAGCCTGCTCTTGCGCTGCCGCGACCTCGGCGTCCAGCGGTGCGGTGGGCTCGCTCGACGCGCTCGGCTCGCTCGACGCGCCGGGCTCGCTGATCACCTCGGGCGTCGCGATGCCCGCGCCGGCCACGGGCGTCGCGCAGCCGGCCAGCAACAGGACGAGGAGGAGCGAACCGACTGCCAAGGCTGGGCGACGCTGCATACGCCCACCGTAGGGGTGCGACGCGACCTGCCGCGAACCGGCGGGTCGGTCCGGTCCGCTTCGTACGCCGCCGGTCGGCCCGGAAAGCAGATCAGCCCCGCTGAAAGCGAGGCTGATCTGGTGAAAATGGCGGTGACGGTGGGATTTGAACCCACGGTAGGGGGTTACCCTACACAACTTTTCGAGAGTTGCACCTTCGGCCGCTCGGACACGTCACCGCCGACAAGCTTACGACACGTCGACGGATGCCGCGAATCGGCGCAGCGCGCTCACGCCGCCACCCACCGGCCCCGGCGTCGCCGGGCGGCGCTAGCGTGGGGACCATGGCCGACGACGGTGCACCGCCCGTTCTCGCGAACCCCACGACCACGATCCAGCGGCTCGTGCTCTGGATCGCCGTACTCGGATCGTTCGTTGCGTTCCTCGACGGCACCATCGTCAACGTCGCGCTCCCCGCGATCAGCGACGAACTGGGTGGCGGCATCACGACGCAGCAGTGGGTCGTCGACGCGTACCTCATCACACTCGGCGCGCTCATCCTCGTGGCGGGCTCGGTCAGCGACGCGTACGGCCGTGTGCTCGTGCTGCGGATCGGGCTCATCGGGTTCGGCATCGCCTCGATCGCCATCGCGGCCGCGCCGACGGCCGAGTTCCTCATCGTCGCCCGGGCGGTGCAGGGTGCGGCGGGCGCCTTCCTCGTGCCGAGCTCGCTCGCGCTCATCACGTCGAACTTCTCCGGCGCCGCGCAGGGGCGCGCCATCGGCATCTGGACCGCGATGACGACCTCGGCCATGATCGTCGGCCCGCTCATCGGCGGCGTCCTCGTCGACCTCGCATCGTGGCGGCTCGCGTTCCTCATCAACGTGCTGCCCATCGGCATCACGCTGCTGCTCCTCGCGCGCGGCGGGATCCGCGACAGCCGGCGCGAAGGTGCCACGATCGACTGGATCGGCGCCGCGCTGTGCACGCTGGGGCTCGGCGGCATGGTCTACGCGCTGATCGAGCAGCCCAACCTCGGGTGGGGGTCGCCGGCGATCTGGATCCCCCTCCTCGGCGGCGCGGCCCTGTTCACGGCGTTCATCCTGCGCCAGCGAGTCGTCAGCCACCCGATCCTGCCGCTGGACCTCTTCCGCGTCCGCAACTTCTGGACGGGCAACGTCGCCACGACCTTCATCTACGGCGCCCTGGCCCTCAACGGCCTGGTGGTGGTCGTCTACCTGCAGGAGGGCGCCGGTCTCCCGGCGACCCTGGCCGGCCTGGCGAGCCTGCCGATGACGATCCTGATGATCCTCTTCAGCTCCCGCATCGGCACCCTGAGCGGCAAGTGGGGCCCACACCTGTTCATGACGGTCGGCCCGGTCCTGATGGGGGCGGGCGCCCTGCTCCTCCTCACCGTCGACCACGAGTTCTCGTACTGGTGGCAGGTGCTCCCCAGCATGATCGTCATGGGTGCCGGGCTCGCACTCACGGTGGCGCCGCTCACGTCGGCGATCCTCGGAGCGATCGGTCCGGAGCGCTCCGGCATCGCCTCCGCGGTCAACAACGCCGTCGCCCGCGTCGCCGGACTCATCGCCATCGCCCTCCTCGCGACCATCGTCGGCGGCGCTCTCGACCTCGAGGGATTCCACCGCGCCGCCATCGTCACGGCGGCGCTCATGATCGCGGGCGGGATCACCTCGTTCCTCGGCATCCGCAATCCCGACCGAGACTCCGACGCGATGCATTCTCCCGGCGCGTGACCCTGGCCCGCGGCATCCGTGCCCTGCAAGACTGGCCGCATGGCCGTCATCGAGAACTCGAAAGTCACCGTCGTCGGAGCCGGCAGCGTCGGCGCGAGCACCGCGTACGCCGCGCTCATCCGCGGATCCGCCCGCCACGTCGCGCTCTACGACATCGCCACGCAGAAGGTCGAGGCCGAGGTGCTCGACCTCGCCCACGGCACGCAGTTCACGGGTTCGAGCGACATCATCGGCGGCAGCGACCTGTCGGTGGTCGAGGGATCGCACGTCGTCGTGATCACGGCCGGCGCGAAGCAGGACCCGGGCCAGACGCGCATCGAGCTCGCCGGCGTCAACGCCGGGATCATGAAGAAAATGATGCCGCAGCTGCTCGAGGCCGCGCCCAACGCCATCTACGTCATCGTCACGAACCCGTGCGACGTGCTGACGGTGCTCGCACAGGAAGACACCGGACTGCCGCCCGAGCGCATCTTCGCCTCGGGCACCGTGCTCGACACCTCGCGCCTGCGCTGGAAGCTCGCCGAGCGCGCGGGCGTCTCGACCTCGAGCGTGCACGCCTACATCGTCGGCGAGCACGGCGACACCGAGTTCCCGCTGTGGTCGAAGGCGACGATCGGCACCGTGCCGATCCTCGAGTGGGTCACCCCGCGCGGCGACCGCATGACCGCCGACGAGCTCGACCAGATCGCCGTCGACGTGCGCGACGCCGCCTACAAGGTGATCCAGGGCAAGGGCGCGACCAACTACGCCATCGGCCTGTCGAGCGCGCGCATCATCGAGGCGATCCTCAACGACGAGCGGGCGGTCATGCCGGTCTCGCCGGTGCTGCACGACTTCCACGGCGTCGACGGCGTCGCGCTGTCGGTGCCGGCGGTCGTGAGCGCGGCAGGTGCCGAGCCGATCCGCGAGACGCAGTTCGACGCGAAGGAGCTCGACCTCCTCCACGCCTCCGCCGACGCGCTGAAGAAGGTCGCCGACTCGCTGCGCGGCTGACTTCGCCCGAACGGATGCCGGGGCCGCTAGTCTCGTCCTGCATCGACGATTTCGGGGGTCATCGTGCACACACGCTTCACCGCGCGCGCTCGGGGCGCGCTCGCCGCAGCCGCAGCCGCTGTCGTTCTCACGGTCACCGGGTGCGCCGCGCCGGCGGCCGGACCGGTCGCCACACCGACCGCGACGGACACCGCGCAGTCCTTTCCCACCGAGACCGCATCCGCACTGCAGGACGTCCTCGACGGTGCGCCGATCGGCGATCGCCTGCCGGGGGTCGTCGCGCGGGTCGTCACGGCCGACGGCGTCTGGACCGGGGCAGCGGGCAGCGTGGCGCTGGGCTCCGACGTCGAACCGTCGGGGGCCGACCGCACGCGCATCGGCAGCCTCACCAAGACGATGACGGCGACCATCCTGCTGCAGCTGGTGGGTGAGGGCCTCGTGACGCTCGAGGATCCGATCTCTCAGTACGTGCCCGATTCACCCAACGGGGCTGCGACGCTGCGCCAGCTCGCCGACATGACGAGCGGCATCCCGTCGTACTCGCTCGACCCCGCGTGGGAGCAGATGTACTTCACCGATCCGTCCGCCGTCTTCACACCGCAGCAGCTGCTCGACTACGCCAAGGGGCTGCCGCTCGACGGGGCTCCGGGCGAGACGTGGGTGTACTCCAACACCAACTACGTGCTGCTGGGGATGGTCATCGAGCAGGTGCTCGGCCAGCCCATCGCCGAGGTGTTCGACGAGCGGCTCTTCGCACCGCTCGGGATGGAGGCATCCGTCTATCCGGGCGATTCGCCCGCCATCGACGAGCCGCACCTGCGCGGCATCACCGTGCAGGGACAGCCCGACGACACGCCGGTCGATGCGACGGACTGGAGCCCCTCGTTCGGATCGACGGCCGGCGAAGTCGTCTCGACGCTCGACGACCTCACCCTGTGGGCGCACGCCCTGTTCACCGGCGAAGGCGTCCTGACGCCCGAGCTGCAGCAGCTGCGACGCGACTCGATCCTCTCGGCGCCGCCGCCCAACACGCCGGAAGGCGGCTACGGACTCGGCTGGGGCCAGCGCCCCGACGGGTGGTGGGGCCACTCCGGCACGATCCCGGGCTTCACGACCTCGGTCTTCCACTCCTACGACGAAGAGGCCACGATCATCGTCGTCACGTCGAGCGACATCGCCTTCGACGGCGGCGGCGAGCCGGCGCCCACGCTCTTCGAGGAGCTCGCGGCCGCACTCGGCTGAGCATCGGGGGACGGATGCCGGCGGCCCCCGCCGCCGCCGCACTCGGGCCTCCGCGTCGGCGGGTGGGCGCTGGTGCGCGGCTCCCTGCTCCGCGGGCCGGGCCCGGCGCGCGGCTGCCAGCTCCGCGGGTCGGGCTCCGGCGCGCGGCTCCGGGAGATGTCGGGCGTCCCGCCTACGCTGGGGGCATGGCCGCGACCCGACGCCCGACGCAGACCGCGCCCTACCGGTGCACCGAGTGCGGGTGGACCACCCTCAAGTGGGTCGGGCGCTGCGGCGAGTGCCAGCAGTGGGGGACGGTGGTCGAGGCCGCCGAGCAGACCGGCATCCTCCGCTCCGTGACCCCGGTGGCGCCCGGGGCCGCTCGGGCCGCGCAGCCCATCACGCGCATCGACACGTCCGACGCTCCCCGCCGGACGACCGGCGTCGGCGAGTTCGACCGCGTCCTGGGCGGAGGGGTCGTGCCCGGGGCGGCGATCCTGCTGTCGGGCGAACCGGGCGTCGGCAAGTCGACGCTCCTGCTCGAGGTCGCCGCGCAGTCCGCCCAGGCCGGGCGCCGCGTGCTCTACGCGAGCGCCGAGGAGTCGACCGCGCAGGTGCGGCTCCGCGCCGAGCGCACCGGAGCGCTCCACGACGAGCTGTACCTCGCGAGCGAGACCGACCTCGCGACCATCCTCGGGCACATCGACGACGTGGCTCCCGACCTCTTGATCGTGGACTCTGTGCAGACGGTGTCGTCGGCCCTGTCGGAGGGCATGGCGGGGCATCCGTCGCAGGTGCGCGAGGTCGCGGCCACGCTGATCCGTGTCGCGAAGGACCGCGCACTGCCGACGATCATCGTCGGCCATGTCACCAAGGACGGCTCGATCGCCGGCCCCCGCATCCTCGAACACCTCGTCGATGTGGTGTGCCAGTTCGAGGGCGACCGGCAGACGTCGCTGCGCTTCGTGCGCGCGCTCAAGAACCGCTTCGGCCCGACCGACGAGGTCGGGTGCTTCGACATGACGGGCGCGGGCATCGCCGAGGTGCCCGACCCCAGCGCCCTGTTCCTGGGCCACGGCAGCACCGAGCCCGGCACGTGCGTGTCGATCGCCCTCGAGGGGCGTCGCGCGCTGCCCGTCGAGGTGCAGGCGCTCACCATCGACAGCAAGTCGGGGAATCCTCGCCGCATCGTGAACGGCGTCGACGCCGCCCGTGTCGCCACGGTGCTCGCGGTCCTCGAGAAGCGGATGGGGATCAAGACCTCCGATCAGGACGTCTACGTCTCCACCGTCGGCGGCGTCAGGTTCGCCGAACCCGCCGCCGACCTCGCGATCGCCCTCGCCGTCGCCAGCGCGGTCGAAGGGTGGACCATCCCGCGCCACATAGCCGCGGTCGGCGAGCTCAGTCTGGCGGGCGAAGTGCGGCCCGTCACGCAAGCGACGCAGCGCCGGGGCGAGGGTGCGCGCCTCGGATATCGCGACGTGATCGACCATCGCTCCGGTTCGCTCGGCGGAGCGGTCCGCGACGTGCGCACGCGGTCGAAGGGGCGGCCGGGCGAAGACATCCCCGACTTCTGACCCGGCGACCCGGCCACGCGACCGCCCAGGCGAGCGGCACCGCGGTCAGCGCCCGCGCGGTCGCCGGCGCCGGCGTGGATCGGCGAACCCGAGCGCGATCGGAACCACGAGTCCGGCGGCGCAGATGATGCCCACGAGCAGGAAGTCCACCCGGCGAGTCTCCCTCGTCGCCCCCGACGACGCAAACCCTCCGCTCGGAGTGTCGGACTTCGCCTCCTGGCGGCCCGCCTCCCCGCGCACTCCTGCGTGCGCGCGGCTGGGTCGCGGGGTTCGGGGCGCAGCAGTGGCGTCCGGAGCGCACGCCGCCTGCCCCGAACGCACGCGACGCGCCCCGAACCGGGCGGGCATCAGCGTCCGCCGTCAGCTCAGGCGTCGAGTGCCGCGATGAGGTCGGCGGGTGAGGCCTGCAGCGGGTGCGGCCCGGCGATGTCGAAGAACACCGTGGTGATCTCCTGCTCGTGCGCGCCGAGGAAGGCGCGGAGCCACCCGGGCGACTGCAGCGCGACGCCCGGCGGCAGCGTCGCGGGCTTGTGGGCGGCGTCGCTGAAGAGGAGCAGCGCGACGTCGCCGGTGTTCGGGTCGCGGTAGGTCCAGACCTCGCCGACGTCGAGCGGGTTGTCGCGCTGGCCGGGGCGCATGAGCGGCACGACGGTGGGGCCGTGGCGCAGCGCGAAGGCGACCGCGGCCATGTCCTGCGTCTGGAGCGCGTCGCTCAGCTGCGTGTTGCGGAACTCCAGCGGCTCCTTCGCCTTCTTCGCGCGCTTCTTGCCTGCCACCCGTCCAGCGTAATCGCCCGCAGGCGCGGAGCCCGGCGCAGGCGTCAGGCGAGGAAGCCGCGCAGCAGGGCCTCCGAACCGGCGAGGTGTTCGAGGATGGCGGCTTCCGCGGCATCCGGTCGTCCCGCGAGGATCGCGGTCACGATGCGCTCGTGCTGCGCGTTCGAGTGCTCGATGTTGCGCGGCAGCAGCGGGAAAGTGTCGAGCCACTCGTTGACGCGCGCGCGGTTCTCGGCGGCGAGAGCGACGAGCGACGGGATGCCGGCGAGCTCGGCGATGGTCAGGTGCAGCAGCGTGTCGAGCCGGCGATAGTCGGATTCGGATGCCTCCGCCACGAGCTCGTACCGCGCCCACAGCTCATCGCGGGCGGCGGCGTCGAGCGCGCGCGCGGCCGCGGCGCGGGCGGCACCCGCCTCGAGCACGCGGCGCAGGCCGAGGACGTCCTCGAGCTCGGCGGGCGCGACGTCGCGCGGATGCGGCGGCTGCGGCAGCGGGTCGGCGACGAAGGTGCCGCCGTAGCGACCCCGCCGGCGGACGAGGTACCCGGTGTCGGCGAGTTCGCGGATGGCCTCGCGCACGGTGTCGCGGCTCACGGCGTAGAGCACGGCGAGCTCACGCTCGGACGGCAGCGACTCCCCCGGTGCCACGACCCCGAGGCGGATCGTCTGCGCGAGGCGGGCGACGGTGTCTTCGAGCGCATTGCCCTCGCGCACCGGCCGGTAGACGGCCTTGCGCACCTCCCGCAGCGGCGCGTCCGTCATCGGTCCACCGGCTGATCTCGTCCGCAACTCCGGATGGATGAACAGCAGCCCGCAGAAAACCGCGGGCGCGGCATCCGATCTCGTCGTTCTTCCGGAATTGCGAACATGGCCAGACCCTACAGCGGCGTGACGTAGGCGTTGGTGATGCCGCCGTCGACGACGAACGCCGTGGCGGTGATGAACGACGCGTCGTCCGAGGCGAGGAAGGCGACCGCGGCCGCGAGCTCCTCCGGCTCGGCGAAGCGGCCCATCGGCACGTGCACGAGTCGGCGCTGCGCGCGCTCGGGGTCCTTCGCGAACAGCTCCTGCAGCAGCGGCGTGTTCACGGGTCCTGGGCACAGCGCGTTGACGCGGACGCCCTGGCGGGCGAACTGCACCCCGAGCTCGCGGGTCATCGCCAGCACGCCGCCCTTGGACGCGGTGTACGAGATCTGCGACGTCGCCGATCCGAGCAGCGCGACGAACGACGCGGTGTTGATGATCGAGCCCGCCCCCGCCGGCACCATGTGCCGCAGCGCCGCCCGCGAGCAGAGGTACACGCTCTTGAGGTTGACGTCCTGCACGCGGTCCCAGGCCGGCAGCTCGGTGGTCTCGATCGAATCGTCGTCGGCGGGCGAGATGCCGGCGTTGTTGAAGGCGATGTCGAGTCGCCCGAACTCCGCCGCGACTCCGTCGAACACGGCGTTCACCTGAACCTCGTCGGCCACGTCGATCTGGCGGAACACGCCGTCGACCTCATCCGCGGCGACCTCGCCGGTGGCGGGATCGAGGTCGGCGATGACGACGCGCGCCCCCTCGGCCGCGAAGCGCCGCGCGGTCGCGAGGCCGATCCCGGAGGCGCCGCCCGTGATGATCGCGACCCTGTCCTTCAGGCGCTGCGTCAGATCCATGCGTGTTCCCTCTCAGTCCGTCGCGAAGAAGACGTTCTTGGTCTCGGTGAAGTGCTCGGCGGCGTCAGGGCCCAGCTCGCGGCCGAGGCCGGAGGCCTTCATCCCGCCGAACGGCGTCCAGTACCGCACCGACGAATGCGAGTTGACCGACAGCACGCCGCTCTTCACGCCGCGCGCGACGCGCACCGCGCGGCCGAGGTTCTCGGTCCAGATCGATCCCGCAAGGCCGTAGATCGTGTCGTTCGCGAGCCGGACCGCGTCGGTCTCGTCGTCGAACGGCAGCACCGCGACCACTGGCCCGAAGACCTCTTCGTGCGCGATGCGGTCGCCGCGATCGGCGAGCACCACGGTCGGCGCGAACCAGAAGCCGTCGCCGAATGCGGCATCGTCCGACGACGGCGCCGAACCCCGGAACGCGACGTTCGCGCCCTCGAGGAATCCTTCGACGGTGGTCCTGTGGGATGCCGAGATCAGCGGTCCCATCTGCGTGGTCTCGAGCGCCGGGTCGCCGACCGTGAAGCCGCGTACCGCCGGCTCGAGCAGCTCGAGGAATCGGTCGTACACCGACCGCTCGACGAGGATGCGGCTGCGCGCGCAGCAGTCCTGGCCGGCGTTGTCGAACACGGCGCCGGGCGCCGAGGCGGCGGCCTTCTCGAGGTCGGCGTCGGCGAAGACGATGTTCGCGCTCTTGCCACCCAGCTCGAGGGTCACCGGCTTGAGCTCGCGCGCGCAGCCGGCCGCGACATCCGTCCCCACTTCCGTGGAGCCGGTGAAGACCACCTTGCGCACGTCGGGGTGCGACACGAACCGCTGCCCGACGACGGACCCCGACCCCGTCACGACCGAGAACAGCCCCTCGGGCAGGCCGGCCTCCAGCGCCAGCTCGCCCAGGCGGATCGCCGTCAGCGGCGTCAGCTCGGCAGGCTTCAGCACCACCGCGTTGCCCGCGGCGAGCGCCGGAGCGAACCCCCACGACGCGATCGTCATCGGGAAGTTCCACGGCACGATGATCCCGACGACGCCGTACGGCTCGTGGAACGTCACATCCAGGCCGCCCGACACCGGGATCTGCTGTCCCGAAAGCCTTTCCGGCGCACCGGCGTAGAAGTTCAGCACCTGCGCGACGTGGGACGCCTCCCACCGGGCCGACTCGATCGGGTGCCCCGAGTTCCGCACCTCGAGCTGCGCGAGCTCCTCGACGTGCTCTTCCACCACGCGCGCGAACCGCCGCAGCGCGTCCGCCCGCGCCACCGGTGCGATGCCCGCCCAGGCGCGCTGGATGTGCTTCGCCCGGGCGATGACGGCGTCGACGTCCTCGACCGCCGTGCGGGCGATCTCGCGGATCGGTCGCGCGGTGGCCGGGTTGATCACGGTGAAGGTGCTCATGCGCCCACCTCGTGCCGGATCGAGCGCGCGGCGAAGGCGGATGCCTCGGCCACGAGCCCCGCGAACAGGCGGCGATCCTCGCGGTTCTCCTCCGGGTGCCACTGCACGCCGACGACGTATCCCTCGCCCTCCGACTCGAACGCCTGCACCAGTCCGTCGTCGGTGCGGGCGGTCGCGACCAGTCCGGCGCCGAGCCGGTCGATGCCCTGGTGGTGGTAGCTGTGCACGTCGAGGCTGCCGGTCCCGACGAGTGCGGCGAGCCGCGAACCCTCGTCGACCGCGACCTCGTTGGTCGCGAACACGCCGCCGCCGATGCGATACCGCTCGGTTCCGAGCGCCTCTGGCAGGTGCTGGTGCAGGGTGCCGCCGCGCGCGACGTTCACGAGCTGGAGCCCGCGGCAGATCGCGAGCACCGGCATCCGTCGCTCCTCCGCACCGCGGAACAGCGCGAACTCCCACGCGTCGCGGTCAGGGCGCGCAGGATCGGTGAGCGGATGCCGCTCCGCGCCGTACAGCGACGGCTCGACGTCCAGGCCCCCGGTGAGGATGAGGCCGTCGAGCCCGTCGAGCGCCGCGTCGGCGGCGGCATCCGGATCCGGCTGCGGAGGCAGCAGCACCGCGATGCCGCCCGACGCCGTCACCGAGTCGAAGTACTGCTGCGGCAGGAACGCGGCGCGCACGTCCCACACCCCCTGTTTCGCCTGCTCGAGGTACGTCGTCAGCCCGATCACGGGCTTTCGCGCCGGATCGCGTCGCCGCACGGGCGCCGCGTCGAGTTCAGAGGCGTTCGAAGCCACGGACCCTCTCCCAATCGGTCACGGCCGCGTCATAGGCCTCGACCTCGATGCGCGCCTGGTTCAGGTAGTGGTCCACCATGTCGCCGCCGAACGCCGCGCGAGCGATCGCCGACTGGTCGAACAGCTGCGCCGCTTCGCGCAGCGTCGTGGGAAGGTGGCCGACGCCGGCGGTGTACGCGTTGCCCTCCAGCCGCTCCGGCAGCGGCAGCTCGTGCTCGATGCCGTGGAGACCGCCCGCGATGATGGCGGCGATCCCGAGGTAGGGGTTCACGTCGCCGCCCGGCACGCGGTTCTCGACCCGCAGCGAAGACCCGCGCCCGACCACGCGCAACGCGCACGTGCGGTTGTCGACGCCCCACGCGATGCCCGTCGGGGCGAACGAGCCCTTCGCGAACCGCTTGTACGAGTTGATGTTCGGCGCGTACAGCAGCGTGAACTCGCGCAGCGTCGCGAGCACACCGGCGATCCAGTGCTCCATGAGCGGACTGAACCCGTACTCGCCGTCACCGGCCATGACGGCGTCGCCTGCCGCCGAGCGGACCGACAGGTGGATGTGGCAGCTGTTGCCTTCGCGCTCGTTGAACTTGGCCATGAACGTCAGCGCCTTGCCGTGGTGCTCGGCGATGGCCTTCGCGCCGTTCTTGTAGATCGCGTGCTGGTCGGCGGTCTCGAGCACCTCGGCGTAGCGGAACGCGATCTCCTGCTGGCCGAGGTTGCACTCCCCCTTGACGCCCTCGGTGTACAGCCCGGCGCCGTCCATCGACAGGCGGATGTCGCGCAGCAGCGGCTCGAGCCGGCCCGACGCGAGCAGGTCGTAGTCGACGTTGTAGTCGGTCGACGGGGTGAGGTCCCGGTAGCCCTTGGCCCAGGCATCCCGATACGTGTCATCGAAGACGATGAACTCCAGCTCGGTGCCGGAGTACGCGACGAGACCCCGGTCGGCGAGCCGCTGCCGCTGGCGGTTCAGGATGTCGCGCGGCGACTGCACGACCGGGTCGCCGCCCTCCCACGTGAGGTCGGCCATGACCAGCGCCGATCCCGGGAGCCACGGGATGCGCCGGAGCGTCGCGACGTCGGGACGCAGCAACATGTCGCCGTAGCCGGTCTCCCAACTCGACATCGCGTAGCCCTCGACGGTGTTCATGTCGACGTCGACCGAGAGGAGGTAGTTGCAGGCCTCGGCGCCGTGCGGCAGCACCTCCTCTTGGAAGAGCCGCGCCGAGACGCGCTTGCCGACCAGGCGTCCCTGGGCGTCGGTGAACGCGACCACGACGGTGTCGATGTCACCGGCGGCGATGCCCTCGTTCAGCTGCTCGACGGTGAGGTTGCCCGGCATCCGCTCCTCCTCCTGTACCGACGTGCGTCGCAAGTCGTGAGCGCGGTCCCCCCGAACCGCGCTCACCCGCTCACTCTAACCAAAATCCGCTTCAAAGGTAGACACAGCCGACCAATAGGCGCCACAATCAGCGCAAAGCGCATCTGCGACCCGAGCGCACTTCCTTTGCCCTTCCTTGGAGGACCGATGTCCCAAGCGAGCAGTGCACCCCAGCCGAAACCCGCATCGCAGGCCGCGGGCGGTTCCGCCAAGGTCGCGGGAGCGACCTATACGCGGGCGGGACAGGATTACTTCGAGAAACGCGGCCTCAAGCGCGCGGCCGGCGTGTGGGGCCTGTGGGGACTCGCCGTCGCCGCCGTCATATCGGGCGACTTCTCGGGCTGGAACTTCGGCATCGACTTCGCCGGCTTCGGCGGCATGCTCATCGCCTTCGTGATCCTCGTGGCGATGTACTACGGCATGATCTTCTCGATCGGCGAGATGGCCGCGGCGATGCCGCACACGGGGGGCGCGTACTCGTTCGCGCGGTCGGCGATGGGGCCCTGGGGAGGCCTCATCACCGGTGCCGCCGAGACGATCGAGTACGTCGCGACGACCGCGGTCATCGTCTTCTTCTCGGCCTCGTACGCCGACGCGATCACGTCCGAGCTGCTGAACGTGTCGCTGCCCGGCTGGGTGTGGTGGATCATCCTCTACGCGATCTTCATCGCGCTGAACGCCGCGGGCGCGAGCATCTCGTTCAAATTCGCGATCGTCGTCTCCGTGATCTCGATCGGCATCATCCTCGTGTTCTCGGCGATGGCGCTCTTCTCCGGAGCGTTCCAGTGGGCGAACCTGTGGGACATCGCCCCCGACCCCGGCCAGACCGAGTTCCTGCCGCACGGCGTGCTGCCGATCCTCTTCGCGCTGCCGTTCGCGATGTGGTTCTTCCTCGGCATCGAGGAGCTGCCTCTGGCGGCCGAGGAGTCGCACAACCCGGTGCGCGACATCCCGCGTGCGGGGTTCTGGGCGCGCGGCACGCTCATCGTGACCGGCCTGCTGGTGCTGTTCCTCAACACCGGCGTGCTCGGGGCCGAAGCGACCGGCGTCGCCGCCGAGCCCCTGCTCGACGGCTTCCGCGCGATCGTCGGCGACCAGCTCGCTGCGCTGCTCGCACTCTTCGCCCTGGTCGGGCTCCTCGCATCGCTGCAGGGCATCATGTTCGCCTACGGGCGCAACATGTACTCGCTCTCGCGGGCGGGCTACTACCCGCAGTTCCTGTCGCTGACGGGCAAGCGCAAGACCCCGTGGGTCGCACTCGTCGTCGGTGCGGTCATCGGCTTCATCGCGCTGCTCGTCATCGAGTTCGCGGGAGGGTCGGGCAGCGTCGCGGGCGCCATCGTCCTCAACATCGCGGTGTGGGGCGCAGTGCTGGCGTACTTCCTGCAGATGGTGTCGTTCATCATCCTCCGCAAGAAGCTGCCGAACGTCGAACGCCCGTACCGCAGCCCGTGGGGCATCACCGGCGCGGTCATCGCGGCCGCGATCGCGCTGCTGATCTTCGTCGGATTCCTGCTGAACCCCACGTTCCTGCCCGCGATCATCGCCATCGCGGTCGTGTATGTGGTGCTCCTGCTCGGCTTCGGGCTCTTCTTCCGCCATCGCCTGGTGCTCTCCCCCGAGGAGGAGTACGCGATATCGGGCGGCAGCCACGGCGACCCGCAGGCCGAGGGCTACGACGCCATGGAGCCCGAGGTGTTCGGCGACAAGCCCTAGGTTCGGCCAGAGACCCTAGTGGGGGAAGGGGAGCGGGGCGACCTGGGGGCGCCCCGCTCCGTCGTTTCCAGACGATGAGATGACGGATGCCGCGTCCGCCGCGCGTCCGTGGCGACGGGGTACGACTACTCCGTGCTGCGTCGGCGCTCCGCTTCGCGCGGCGTCGGGGTCAGGGTCGGTGTCGGGGTTGCCGAGGGGGTTCGGCTCAGTAGAGCAGGAACTGCTTCGGCTCGGTCGAGGCGATGCCGCCGATCTCGACGGAGAGGAAGTACGACGCACCGCCGCCCGGCGCACGGGCGCGCGTCTCGTCGGCACAGGTGCCGACGGCCGATCGGGTGCGGTCCCACGAGAGCGGCGTGGCGCTCGAGACCGTCTGGCCCGCGGCGATCAGCACGACCATGTCGCTGGGCTCGCTCTGGCAGTCGGTGGACCGCCACCAGATGTCGTCGCCGCTGGTGACCGTGTACGACTGGGCGGTGGTGCCGACGTTGAGGACGCAGTCCGGGCCGTTGTTCGTCAGGCTGATCGTGAACTGGGGGTTCTGGTCGCCGGCGTACGTGTCGGCCGACGTCACCGCCGCCACCGCGATCTCGCTCGCGACACAAGGCTGCGCCGTCGGCGTCGCGCCTGCGGTGGGAGTCGGGGTGGCGCCCTCGACGACCGCGCCCTCGACGGCGCCCGTCTCGGTGCCGCCCGCGGTCGCCTGGTTCGAGGGCACAGGAAGCGATTCGGCGGTGTTCTGCGGCTGCTGCTTCTCGTCGTCGTCGGACGACGCGGTCGCCGCACCCGCCCACGGCTGGACGATGAGCAGCCACACGACGCCCGCGATCGCCAGCACGGCGATGAGCAGGACGATGCGCCGGCGGCGGTAGACCGCCGGGGAGTGGCGACGTCGCTGAGTGGTGCCGGTCATGCTGACAGGGTAACCGCGGGCGGACGCTTCGCCGGTCGGCGCGCCCCGCATGCCGCGACCCCGTACGCGCGGCTGTCGCGGCCCCATGCGCGTCTTCAGCCCGGTCAGCCGCGACCCGGCGCGCCGGGCGCCGGTCAGAGGCGCTTGAGCATGCGGGTGTTGCCGAGGGTGTTGGGCTTCACGTGCGCGAGGTCGAGGAACTCCGCGACGCCCTCGTCGGGCGAGCGGATGAGCTGGGAGTACACGTCGGGATCGACGACCTGCTCGCCGATCTGCTCGAAACCGCGCCGGGTGAAGAAGTCCACCTCGAACGTGAGGCAGAACAGCCGCGACAGCCCGAGCTCGCGCGCGTTCTCTTCCAGGCGCTCGACGATGGCGCGGCCGACACCGTGATGCAGCCACCCGTCCGCGACGATGAGGGTGCGGACCTCGCCGAGGTCCTCCCACATCACGTGCAGCGCCCCGCAGCCGATGAGGTCGCCGTTCGCGTCCTCCGCGACGACGAACTGCTGCGTCGCCTCGTACAGCACGACGAGGTCCTTGCCGAGCAGGATGCGCCGCTGCACGAACGGCTCCAGCAGCGCCTGGATGCGGCGGACGTCGCGCGTGCGCGCGGGCCGGACGGTGAACTCTGCCACCCGTCCAGCGTAGAGCGCCGCCCCGGCCGTTGAGCGGAGGGCGCTCCAGCGCCCGCAGACGAAACGCCTCGGATCGACGACTGCGCCGGGTGCAGGCGTTTCGTCTCGCTCGTTCCTCGCTCGCTCGCTCGACGAGCACAGTCCAGCACGGGAACGACGAAGAGCGGATGCCGCGACCCGGGGTCGCGGCATCCGCTCTCGTGCGAATCAGGGATTACGCGTTCGCGGCCAGATCCGGTGTCGCGGTGATCTCGCCGTTGTGCACGACGCCGACGGCGACCTTCTCGCCGCGGGGGCCGTGCTCGAACACGAACTCGCCGTTCTGCGCGTCGACCTTCACGTGGTCGCCCGCGTCGAGCTCGCCGTGGAGGATCTTCTCCGACAGGCGGTCCTCGATCTCGCGCTGCATCGCACGACGCAGGGGCCGGGCGCCGAGTGCGGGGTCGAAGCCGATCTCGATCAGCTTGTCCTTCGCGGCATCCGTCAGCTCCACCGTCATGTCGCGGTCGAGCAGGCGCTCGCCGAGGCGCTTGGTGAACAGACCCACGATCTGGCGCAGCTCGTCCTTGTCGAGCTGCGGGAAGACGATGATGTCGTCGACGCGGTTCAGGAACTCGGGCTTGAAGTTGCGCTTCAGCTCCTCGTTGACCTTGCCCTTCATGCGCTCGTAGGTCGTGCCGCTGTTGCCCTCGACCTGGAAGCCCACCGGGCCACCGGCGATCGCCGACGAACCGAGGTTCGTCGTCATGATGATCACCGTGTTCTTGAAGTCGATGACGCGACCCTGACCGTCGGTCAGGCGACCCTCTTCGAGGATCTGCAGCAGCGAGTTGAAGATGTCGGGGTGGGCCTTCTCGATCTCGTCGAAGAGCACGACCGAGAACGGCTTGCGGCGCACCTTCTCGGTGAGCTGGCCGCCCTCTTCGAACCCGACGAATCCGGGAGGGGCACCGAACAGGCGCGAGACGGTGTGCTTCTCACCGAACTCCGACATGTCGAGCGAGATCAGCGCGGCCTCGTCGTCGAAGAGGAACTCGGCGAGCGCCTTGGCGAGCTCGGTCTTTCCGACGCCGGTCGGGCCGGCGAAGATGAACGAGCCCGACGGGCGCTTCGGGTCCTTGAGACCCGCACGCTGGCGGCGGATCGTCTTCGAGAGGGCGGCGATCGCCTCCTCCTGGCCGATGACGCGCTGGTGCAGCGCCTTCTCCATGAAGACGAGACGGCTCGACTCCTCCTCGGTCAGCTTGAAGACCGGGATGCCGGTGGCCTGCGCGAGCACCTCGGCGATCAGGCCCTCGTCGACCACCGCGTGGGACGCGACGTCGCCCGAGCGCCACTGCTTCTCGAGGCGCAGGCGCTCGGCGAGGAGCGACTTCTCCTCGTCGCGCAGCGACGCGGCCTTCTCGAAGTCCTGGCCCTCGGAGGCCTGCTCCTTCTGCTCGCGGACCTTGGCGATCTTGTCGTCGAACTCGCGCAGCTCGGGCGGGCTCGACAGGATCGACAGCCGCAGGCGGGCGCCGGCCTCGTCGATCAGGTCGATCGCCTTGTCGGGCAGGAAGCGGTCCGAGATGTAGCGGTCGGCGAGGTTCGCCGCCGCGACGATCGCGCCGTCGGTGATCTGCACCTTGTGGTGCGCCTCGTAGCGGTCGCGCAGGCCCTTCAGGATGTTGATCGCGTGGGGAAGGCTCGGCTCGGCGACCTGGATGGGCTGGAAGCGGCGCTCGAGCGCGGCATCCTTCTCGAAGTGCTTGCGGTACTCGTCGAGCGTCGTCGCGCCGATCGTCTGGAGCTCGCCGCGGGCCAGGAGCGGCTTGAGGATCGACGCGGCGTCGATCGCGCCCTCGGCGGCACCGGCACCCACGAGGGTGTGGATCTCGTCGATGAAGACGATGATGTCGCCCCGCGTGCGGATCTCCTTGGTGACCTTCTTCAGGCGCTCCTCGAAGTCACCGCGGTAGCGGGAGCCGGCGATCAGCGAACCGAGGTCGAGCGAGTAGAGCTGCTTGTCCTTGAGCGTCTCGGGCACGTCGCCCTTGACGATCGCCTGCGCGAGGCCCTCGACGACGGCGGTCTTGCCGACGCCGGGCTCGCCGATGAGGACGGGGTTGTTCTTGGAGCGGCGCGACAGGATCTGCATGACGCGCTCGATCTCCTTCTCGCGCCCGATCACCGGGTCGAGCTTGTTGTCGCGCGCGGCCTGCGTGAGGTTGCGGCCGAACTGGTCGAGCACCTGCGAGCCGCCCTGCGTGGTGCCCTGGGTCTGCTCTCCTGCGCCGCTGGCGACTCCCGCGGGCTCCTTGCCCTGGTAGCCCGACAGCAGCTGGATGACCTGCTGGCGCACCTTGTTCAGGTCGGCGCCGAGCTTGACGAGCACCTGGGCGGCGACGCCCTCGCCCTCGCGGATCAGGCCCAGAAGGATGTGCTCCGTGCCGATGTAGTTGTGGCCGAGCTGCAGCGCCTCGCGCAGCGACAGCTCGAGCACCTTCTTGGCGCGGGGGGTGAAGGGGATGTGGCCGGTCGGCTGCTGCTGACCCTGGCCGATGATGTCCTGCACCTGCTCGCGCACGGCGTCGAGCGAGATGCCCAGGCTCTCGAGCGCCTTCGCGGCGACGCCCTCGCCCTCGTGGATGAGACCGAGCAGGATGTGCTCGGTGCCGATGTAGTTGTGGTTCAGCATCTTCGCCTCTTCCTGGGCGAGGACGACCACACGACGGGCACGGTCGGTGAATCTCTCGAACATCGTTCACTCCTCCGGGGCACCCCGGTGCGGTGATGCACGTCTGGCGCCTTACATCGAGGGTAACGAGAGGGTCGAGAGCCCACGGCCGTGTTCGCCGTGGGCATAGCGCGGGGCCACGACATTCGTGGACGGCATTCGCGATGACGGATGCCTTGCGCTGCGGCATCCGTTTCCCTTATCGTTTTTCGATAACAACGTTTATCGATATGGATTGGAGCCGCGAGATGTACGCGATTCAGCGCAGCACCGTGAGCACGGGCGACGCGGTCGCTCTCGGCGTCATCGCCACCGGCGCGGTCAGCGTCGCGGTCGCGGCCCTGGTCGCCGGCGTCCGGGCGGCGGTCGAGATCTTCGGCGCAGACGCCACCGTCGCCATGCCCGTGACCGGCGGCGACGTGGAGGCCCTGGACGGCGTCAGCGACATCACGGCCGCCGTCTACACCTCTGCGGACGTCACCTTCGCCTCGCTGCCGGCCGGGGTCAGCTGGCTGCTGCTGCTCGAGGTCGCACTGCCCGCCCTCGCCACGATCGGCGTCTGTGCCATCGCCTGGTGGCTCGGGGTGTCGCTGATCCGGGCACGGCCGTTCCGCGCCTCGATGCCCACCGCGATCGGCGTGGTCGCGTGCCTGGTGATCGCAGGCGGGCTGTTCGGCCAGTTCGCCGGTGCCTGGGGACGCGCGATGCTCGTCGAGCACCTCGCCGCCACCGACGAGGCCGTCACCGACGTCTTCTGGATCTTCCTGCTGCAGCTGGACCTGGCGCCGATCGGCTGGGGCTTCGCGCTCGCACTCGTCGCCGGGGCGTTCCAGATCGGCTCGCGCCTGCAGCGCGACACGGAAGGACTCGTGTGATGACGACGGATGCCGCCCCGCGCCTGACCGGAACGCTCGATCTCGTCTTCTACGCCGTGGCGGCCGCGGCCGGCGTGGCGCTGTGGACCATCGTGCGCATCGTGGGGGTGTTCGACGCCGCCGGGGTGCCCTTCACCCTGCCGGTCACGGAGGCCCCTGTCGAGGTGACGCTGGAGGGTCAGTCGGCACCCGCGCCGCAGACGCTCACCGAAGCGGCGGTGCGCGTGCCCGGCCTCGACCCCGCCGGCCAGGCGTTCCTCGTGACCTCCGCCGTCCTGGTGCTGCTCGGCACGCTGGTGACGGTCGCCGCCATCGTCCGGCTCGCCCTCGAGTTCCGCGCCGGCCGCGTCTTCTCGCGCCGCGTGACGCGCGCGCTCACCGTCGTGGGGACGACGATCCTGGCGACCGCCGTCCTCGTGATGCTCAGCGACGCGATGGCGCGGCGCAGCGCCATGGAGGCGCTCGGCCTCGACTACGAGCCGCTCGCGATGCTCGACCTGGTGGCGTACGCGCCGGCCTGGATCGCCGCGCTCGTGGCGGGTGTGCTGGCCGGCGCCTTCGCGCACGGCGAGCGCCTGCAGCGCGACACGGAAGGACTCGTGTGACCCCCGCGGAGGACGACGGCCCGAGCGGCGTCCACTGCCGGCTCGACGAGCTGCTCGAGGCGCGCGGCATGACCCTCACACGTCTGTCGGAGCTCGTGGGCGTCTCGGTCGTGAACCTGTCGATCCTCAAGAACGACCGCGCCCGCGCGATCCGCTACTCGACGCTCTCCGCGATCTGCCGCGCGCTCGACTGCGAGATCGGCGACCTGCTCGTGCGCGCAGACTGAGCAGATTCCGGATGCCGCGGGCCGCGGCATCCGGATTCGCGGGCGTCAGTCGTGGCCGATGATCGGAATGCGGACGTCGTCGTACTCGGCGCCGGTGAGGATGGCGAACACCTCGGCGTCGTCGTCGATGCCGCTGACCTGCGCGACGACGCCGCGCGGCGCCATGTCCATCGTGCAGGCCTGGTCGGCCGGCGGGGTGGCGAACGTGACCGTCACCTCGGTGCCGGAGCCTTCGACGTTCTCGATCACCGGAGGACACGTCGACGAACCCCACGTGAGGATCACGAACTGGCCGTCGGCGTCGGTCCACCCGGCGCTCGGCAGGTAGTCGGTCTCACCGGTCTGGTCGAGTCCCGGCACGGGGTCGAGGTCGGCCTCACCGCTGTAGGCGCCGGTGACGCGGACCTCGAACTCCTGGGTCGTATCGGCCTCCTCAGGCAGGCCCACCACCGTCGCCCGCGGGACCATGTCCCTCGTGCAGGCCGTGTCGCCGGCGGGGTCGACGAGCTCGACCTCGAGCACACCGTCGGCGTACGAGACGTCGCCGGCCGTGGGCACGCAGGTCGACGAGCCGTACGTGACGAGGCCGATCATGCGCCCGCCGTCGAGCCAGGCCGCCTCCAGATCCATGTCATCGGAGTCGTCGGTGCCCGGCGCCGACGACGACGGGGAGGAGGAGTTCGGCTCGGAGCCGGCGGGGCTCGCGCAAGCCGTCAGAAGTCCTGCGGTCAAGAGTGCCAGACCGGCAGCGGCGATGAGTGAACGGGAGTGAACGGGCATGCGCGCCTCCTCGGCATCCGCGGACGCCGTCCCCGGCATCCGTCACCCCTATGGTGTCGCAGATCGCCCCGGAATCTCAGCACTTCGATCACGCGATGGTCACGATCAGCCGGGAGATCGCCCCATCGCCTCACTGCAGCGCGGACGTCAGCCGCGCGAGGTTGTCGAGGACGGTCGACCGGAGCGGCTGCTTCTCCCACTCCTCGAGCGTGAGCTCGCGGCTGAGTGAGCGGTACATGTCTTCGACGACGCGCATCTGGCGCACGAACTCCTCGCCGCGCACCAGCATCGAGATCTCCATGTTGAGACCGAAGCTGCGCATGTCCATGTTGCTCGATCCGACGATCGCGACCTCTTCGTCGATGGTGAGGCTCTTCGTGTGCAGGATGAACGGCTTTTTGTACATCCAGATCTTCACGCCGGCGCGCAGCAGCGCTTCGTAGTAGCTGCGCTGGGCGTGGTAGACGATCGCCTGGTCGCCCTCCTCCGAGACGAAGAGCTCGACATGGATGCCGCGCTGGCAGGCCGTCGTGATGGCCAGCAGCATCGCCTCATCGGGCACGAAATACGGGCTGACCACGATGATCTGCCGTTGCGCCGCGTAGAGCAGGCCGGCGAACAGCTTGAGGTTGTTCTGGAACTCGAACCCCGGCCCCGAGGGGATGATCTGGCAGTCCAGGTCGCCCGGTCCGCTGGTGACGTCGAACAGGTCGATGTCGTCGGTGAGCACCTCGTCGGTCTCGCTGTACCAGTCGCTCAGGAAGACCGCGTTGACGGATGCCACGACCGGGCCCTCGATGCGGGCCATGAGGTCGACCCAGTGCAGGCCCCGACGGATGTTCTTGCGCAGGTTGTACGTCGAATCGGTGATGTTCTGCGAGCCGGTGAACGCCACACGGCCGTCGACCACGAGGAGCTTGCGGTGGTTGCGGAGATCGGGGCGCTGGTACTTGCCGCGCAGCGGCTGCACCGGGAGCATCAGGTGCCACTGCGCGCCCATCGCGTCCAGGCGCTTGAGCGTCCGCTTGTAGAACGGCTTGCCGCGGTTGGCCCAGTGATCGAGCAGGACCCGCACCGTCACCCCCCTGCCGGCCGCCTCTTCGAGCGCGCGGAAGAAGTTGTCGGTCGCGGCATCCGCCTGCAGGATGTAGAACTCGACGTGGACGAACCGCTCGGCGTCGCGGATGGCGTCCGCCATCGCGTCGAGGCTCTCCTGGTAGTCGGGGATCAGCTCCGCGGCGTTGTCGCCCGCCAGCGGCATCGCGCCGAGGTTGCGGTTGAGCGTGACCAGCGACGTGAACCAGCCGGGCGCGTGGGGGCGCAGCGTTCCGAAGTCGAGCGACGCACTCGTGTCGTGGATGTACTCGTTGATGCGCTCCTGCTTGCGGCGCCGCTTGCGGGGCAGCCGCGGGTTGCCGATCAGGAGGAAGAGGAACACGCCGATGATCGGGATGAAGTAGATCGCGAGCAGCCAGGCCATCGCCGCGGTCGGCCGGCGGTTGCGCGGGACGACGATGATCGCCGTCACGCGGATGACGAGGTCGATGACGAAGACGAGCACCACCCACCACGTTGCATCGAACGTGATGGTGATCACCGGGCGAGGCCTCTCGTCGGCACGGGTCGCGCGGATCGGGACGATCGGACGACCGGCGGATGGGACAGTGTGCCCACACTATCGGGGAGGGCCGACGGCGCCCGGCACCGGCGGCCTGCGGCGTGGGGCGGTGTCAGCGGTCCGCGGAAGCGGTGGGTGCGACCGGCGGGAGTCCGCGCTTCGCGCGCTCCTCGGCCTCGAGCTTCGCATAGACGCGACGCTCGGTGCGGTCAGCACGGATCACGCTGCGCATCACGAAGAAGAAGATCAGCGAGACGACGACGGTCGGCAGGAGCGTCCACAGCACCGCGACCCAGTAATCCATGCCTTCAAGGATACGCGGTGCCGGCGGCGCCTCCTCCACAGGTGGCCGCAAGGGCCGGATTCCGCGGCTTCTCCACAGGCCGAGCGGCCTCGGGAAGGCCCCACCATTCCTCCACATCCCGCCGGATAGGCGGCTGGCGAGGCAGTGCCCACGGTCGCGGCATCCGTCGTCCTACGCGCCCCCGCAGTTCGGGAGAGTCGTCCTCCATGACCCCCACTGTCGTCAAAGCCGCGGACGCCGCGCAGTTCCTGTCCTTCATCCCCCGCATGCTCGGCTACCACCCGACGCAGAGCCTCGTCGTCATCCCCTTCGACGGCGCGCGCAGCCTCGGCGCCATGCGGTTCGACCTGCCGGACGGCGACGACGACGCGATCGACAGCGTCGCGGCCACGGTGACCGGCATGGTGTGCCGGCTCCCCGACGCGGACGCCGTCGCCGCGATCGCATACACCGACGCGCGCTTCGAGGACGAGGGGCGGATGCCGCACCGCGGGGTCCTCGCCGCGTTCGAGCGCCGCGCCCACGCGTGCGGCCTGCGCGTCACCGACCTGCTGTGCGTGGCGGGCGACGCGTGGGCGTCGCTCCTCGACCCCGACTGCCCCGGCGATGGACGCGCGCTGGAAGACCTGACCTGGAGCGGCCCCGCCGACGTGCCCGAGCCCGACGGCGACCAGTCCGCCGGCGCCGACCTGCCGCACTGCACGGACGAGGAGCGCGACCACGTCGCGCGGGCGATGGACGCCCTCCAGCGGGCCGTCGACGTCCTGTGCGGACGGGACACCGCAGACCTCGCGGCACCGCGCTCATCGGACCCGGCACGCTCGGCGTTCGGGCCTGCGGCCGATGCCACGTGCCGTGCCGGCGACCCGGTGCGCACGACGCCCCGTGCGGCGACGACCACACCGTCGGCGTGCGCCGACGACCTGGGGCCCGTTCCGGCGCCGGTGTCGGGCGAGGTCGAGGACGCGGCATCCATGACCGCATCGGCGGATCGCGTCGACCCGCGCGCCCTCGCAACCGTCTGCCGGTTCGACGACCTTCCGGGCTTCTTCGAGGAGGCCCTGTCGCGGTCGCCGGAGGACGCCGACGCCTACGACGCCGCCGCGCTCGTCTGGTGCCTGGCCCGCCCGTCGCTGCGCGACGTCGCGCTCGTGCAGTGGAGCGGCGACCTCGCGCAGGGCGACGAGGCGTTCGACGCGCAGCTGCGGTGGGAGTCGGGCGAGGAGTACCCCGCGCACCTTGCGATGCGCATGTGGGGCGAGGGCGACGCACCGGACGTCTCCCGGCTCGAGACGGCGCTCACGCTCGCCCGGCATGCGGCCGCGGTCGCACCGCGCAACGCGCGACCGGGACCGCTCGCGATGTGCGCGTGGCTGTCGTGGGCGCTCGGACGCTCGACGCACGCCGCCGCCTACGCCGAACGGGCCTGCGAGATCGAGCCCGAGCACGGGCTGTCGCAGATCGTGCTCTCCTTCGTGGCCGCCGGTCACCTGCCCGACTGGGCCTTCCGCCGCGCGGGCGGGCGGTGACGTGTGCGGCCGCAGCGCCGCCCGCGCTACCTGCGCCGCGGCGCCGCTCGCGCTACTTGACGAGCGGGAAGAGGATCGTCTCGCGGATGCCGAGCCCGGTGACCGCCATGAGCAGCCGGTCGATGCCCATGCCCATACCGCCGGTCGGGGGCATGCCGTGCTCCAGAGCGCGCAGGAACTCGTCGTCGATGCGCATGGCCTCGAGGTCGCCGCGCGCCGCGAGCTTGGCCTGCTCGACGAAGCGCTCGCGCTGGATGACCGGGTCGACGAGCTCGGAGTAGCCGGTCGCCAGCTCGAAGCCGCGGACGTAGAGGTCCCACTTCTCCACGACGCCCGCGATGGAGCGGTGCTCGCGCACCAGCGGGCTGGTGTCGAGGGGGAAGTCCATCACGAACGTCGGCCGGTGCAGGCCCGGCTTGACGAAGTGCTCCCACAGCTCTTCTACGAGCTTGCCGTGGATCGCGTGCGGAGGCAGGTCGACGCCTTCGGCCTCGGCGAGCGTCACGAGCTCGTCGAAGGGCGTCTCGGGCGTGATCGACCGGCCGGCCGCCTCCGACAGGGAGTCGTACATCGAGAGGCGGTCCCACTGCCCGCCGAGGTCGTACTCGGTGCCGTCGGCCCACGTGACCGTGGTCGAGCCCGACACCGCGACCGCGGCGTTCTGGATGAGCTCCTGCGTGAGGTCGGCGATCCCGTTGTAGTCGCTGTAAGCCTGATACGCCTCGAGCATCGCGAACTCGGGGCTGTGCGTGGAGTCGGCGCCCTCGTTGCGGAAGTTGCGGTTGATCTCGAACACGCGGTCGATGCCGCCGACGACGGCGCGCTTGAGGAAGAGCTCGGGCGCGATGCGCAGGTACAGGTCGGCGTCGAAGGCGTTCGAGTGCGTGATGAAGGGGCGCGCCGACGCGCCGCCGTGCTGCACCTGCAGCATCGGCGTCTCGACCTCGACGAAGTCGTGCGAGGCGAACGTCTGACGCAGGCTCTGGTTGACCTTCGCCCGCGCCAGCACCGTCTCGCGCGCGCGGTCGCGCACGATGAGATCGAGGAAGCGGCTGCGGACGCGGCTCTCCTCGCTCAGCTCGGTGTGGAGGTTCGGCAGCGGCAGCACCGCCTTCGAGGCGATGCGCCACTCGCCGACCATGATCGACAGTTCGCCGCGGCGGCTGGAGATGACCTCGCCCGAGACGAAGACGTGGTCGCCGAGGTCGACCAGCTCCTTCCACGCCTGCAGCGACTCGTCGCCGACGGCGGCCAGCGACACCATGGCCTGGATCCGGCTGCCGTCCCCGGCCTGCAGCGTGGCGAAGCACAGCTTCCCGGTGTTGCGGCTGAAGACGACGCGGCCGGCGACCGCCGCGGTGACGCCGGTCTCGGCGCCCGCTTCGAGGTCGCCGTAGCGCTCGCGCAGCGCGGGGATCGTGTCGGTGATCGGCACGCTCACCGGGTAGGCACCGCCCGCGGCATCGGTCCGCTCCGCGACCAGCCGCTCGCGCTTGGCCAGCCGCACGGCCTTCTGCTCGAAGACGTCGTCTTCGGACAGCTCGGTCGGCTCGGCGGTCTCGGCGGGCGAGGTCGTGTCGGTCACGGGATGTGCTCCTCGGTGCGGTGTTCTCCGCAGAATGCGGACCCCCAAGTCTATCGGCGGGCGGCTCCGGCCTTTCTGAACAGCCGATGGCACGGCTGCACCGGATGCCGCGCCGCGCCCCCGTGGCACCCGCAGCACGAGATCCGGGCTCTTGGCCGCGCCGGCGCACGCGAGTATGGTCGGGGGCGCCCTGGGGTCACCTCGACCAGATCGGACGGCGTCATGTCGCGAGCTCGTCGCACGATGTCGGATCTCACGGGATTCTGGGTGGTCGCAGCCGCCTTCATGACCGTCACCGCCTACGCGACCGTCCCGACTCCGCTGTATCCGCTCTATCAGGCGGCCGACGAGTTCCCCGTCGAGGTGGTGACCGTCATCTTCACCGCGTTCGCGGTCGGGGTCGTCTTCAGCCTCTTCCTCGTCGGTCACATCAGCGACTGGGCCGGGCGACGGCGGATGACGGTGATCGCCGTGCTCGTGTCGGCGCTCGCGGCGATCGTCTTCATCGCGTGGAACTCGGTGCCCGGCCTCGTCGCGGCCCGGTTCATCGATGGGGTCGGCGTGGGCATCATCAGCGCCGCGGCGACGGCTCACCTCGCCGAGCTGCGTGCGAGGGCGCGACCTGGCGAGAGAGCCGTCGTCGCCGCGTCGGTCGCGGGAGCTGCCAATCTCGGCGGGCTGGCGCTCGGGCCGCTCGTGGGGGGACTCTTCGCCGAGTTCGCGCCCGACCCTCTGGAGCTGCCGCACATCACGTTCCTGGCGATCTTCGTCACGGCGGCCGTCGTCCTGCGCCACGTACCCGAGACCGTGGACACGGCCGCCGCTCATCCGGCGTACCGGCCGCAGCGGTTGGCGTTCCCGCCGACGTATCGCGCGGCATTCGCCGCGGCGAGCACGGGCGCCGCCGCCTCGTTCGCCCTCTTCGCGCTGTTCACGTCTCTGGCTCCGACGTTCTTGCGCGACACGTTCGACGTGTCGGACCACCTCGTCGAGGGAGCAACGGTCTTCGCGGTCTTCGGAGCTGCGGCCCTCGCCCAGCTGCTTCTCGTCAGCGTCGCCCAGCGCACGCAGCTCCTCATCGCGATCGTGGGCTTCGCCGTCGGACTCGCAGCGATCGCAGCGGGGGCGCTGATCCCCGCCCTTGCGCTCTTCATCGGAGGCGGCGTGGTCGCCGGTGCCGCCGCCGGCATCATGTTCCGGTCGGCGATCGCCGTGGCCGGCGCGCTCACCGGCCCCGAACGACGGGGCGAGACGCTCGCGCTCCTCTTCCTCATCGCCTACGGAGGGCTCGTCGCGCCGGTGCTCCTCGTGGGGCTCAGCCTCGCCTTCTGGGGCGAGGCGACCGTGCTGCTCGTCTTCTCGGCGGTCGTGCTGATCGCGACGCTCGTCGCGGGCTCCGCCATGCGCCGCACCTCGCCACAGGCGAGCCGCTCGTCAGCGGAACGCGCCCCCTGACGAGCGGTGTCCGAGCGGACGCCCTCGTCAGCGCAGGTCGACGGCCTCCCCCAGCGGCGCCCACTTCACGCGATCGCGCACCCCACCCGGCGCCGACTCGAAGACCGCGGCGGCCGCCTGCTCCTGCTGAGAGAAGTGACTCCATCCCTCGACGTGGATCGGCACCGCGACGCCGGGCTCGGCCAGGGCGATCAGCTCCACGGCGTCCTCCGCGTTCATCGTGTACGCGAGCGGCCCGGTGAGCGGGAACTTCACCGCACCGATGTGCACGAGCGCGACGTCCGGCCGGAGACCCCGCGCCGCCGTGCGCAGCGCTCCGTACATCACCGTGTCACCCGTCATCCACAGGCCGGGGCGCGCGGCGCCGTCCAGCGTGAGCGCGAAGCCCACCACCGGGCCGACGATGGCCCGGGTGAGCGGCGCGCCGTGCCGGCAGGGGGTCGCCGTGACCATGAGATCGGGCTTGCCCTCCGCCGTGAGGGTGACGGTGTCTCCGGCTCGGAGTCCGCGGGCGTCGGGGTGGCCGCCCGAGGACGACAGCTGCTTCGCGCCGGCGACCGTAGTCAGCACCGTGCGGACCGACGACAGCGCGGCGCGGCCGGCGTCGTCGAGGTTGTCGGCGTGGTGATGGTGGCTGAGCAGCACGACATCCACCTCGCCGATCTCGTCGGGCGACAGTGCGGGGCCCGCCGTCTTGCGAGAGCTCGTGCCCAACGCGAACGCGTAGGTCCGCCCCGGCGGGTCGAAGGTGGGGTCGGTGAGGATCCGCCACCCCTCCCATTCGACGAGGGCCGTCGGGCCGCCGATCCGTGTGACGCGCATGTCGCCTCCCAGCCCCGCAGCCCGGGCTCAGCCGAGGTAGATCTCGGCGTTGTCGATGAATCGGTGGCCCGCCACCGTTGCGGCGATGAGCGCGAGCGCGGGGCCGCTGCTCCCCTCGTCGACGGGCAGGAACGTCGCGGGATCGACCACGCTCAGGTACTCGAGCCGGATGCGGGGCTCCCCCATCAGCGTCGACTGGGCGGCCGCGATGCACGCATCGACGCCGCGGTCGGCGTTGGCGGCGGCCGCGTCGAGGGCGGCCGGCAGCAGTACGGCGGCCGCGAGATCGCGCTCCTCGAGCAGTCCGACCCGCGTCGAGACGGGCAGCCCGTCATCGCCGCGCACCGTCTCGACCGTGGCGACCTCGAGGTCGAAGAACAGGTCGCGGACCATGCGGCGCACGAGAAAGACGCGCTGCCGGTCGCGCTCGCCGTACACGGCGACGTCGGGCCGCACGAGATGGAAGAGCTTGGCCTCGACGGTGAGGAGGCCGTCGAAGTAGAACGGGCGGCTGCGCCCTTCGTAGCGCAGGCCCAGATCGCCGGCGCTCACCTTGGTGGTCGCCGACCCGTGCGGCAGCAGCTCAGCGGCATCCGGCGCGAACACCACTTCCACCCCGAGCGACTCCAGCAGGCGGGCGTCGTCGTCGGGCGTGCGCGGGTACGCGGCGAGCTCGGCGGGCGAGGAGAACCGCAGCGGGTTCACGAAGATCGACACCACCACGACATCGGCGACCTCGCGCGCGCGATGGACGAGATCGATGTGCCCGTCGTGGAGCGAGCCGATGGTCGAGATGAGCGCGATGCGGACACCCGGATTCGCCGCGCGGACCTCTGCCAGGCGGGCGCGCAGCCCGTCGATGGTGCTGATCATCCTTGGATCGTAGCGGGGGGCTCGGCTGGTCCCGGACCGGAGCCCGCCTCCGCCAGGGCGTGGTCGATCGTGGTGTGGGCCAGCGCGGAGAGGAACGAGCCCGGATGCGGCACGCCGGCCTCCGCCAGGAGCGACGTCGCCTGCTGCACGATCGACCGCGAGAAGTCGCGCGCGGTGGCGATCGCCTCCGCGTACGCGGGGCGCGCGGCCTCATCCACCACCACCGGCTCGCAGCCGAGCTCGACCGCCAGCGCCTGCGCGATCGGCAGCACCGGGCCGGGCGCGGTGACCGCCGCGTACCCACTCGCGAGGGCGCGCAGATCCATCGACGTGCCGCTGAACTCGATCGCCGGGTGCACCGCGAGCGGGATCGCGCCCTTCGCCACGGCGGCCGACAGGATGCCGGTGCCCCAGGCCGGATCGGTGTGCACCACGAGCTGCCCCGGCTGCCATGCCCCCACTTCGGCGAGGCCGGTCACCAGTCCCTCGAGTTGATCGTGCGGCACGGCGACGATGACCAGCTCGCTCCGCCGCGCCACCTCGGTCGCATCGAGGACGGGGACGCCGGGGAGGATCGCCTCGACTCGCTCGGGGTCGGATCCCGGCGTGATGCCGACGAGCGCGTGGCCTGCGCCGCCGAGCGCGGCGCCCAGCACGGGTCCGACCCGGCCGGCCCCGATGACTCCCACGCCGAGGCGGCCCTCGCGGGTCATGCGCGCTCCTCCGCTCCGGCGACGGGACCCGGACTCGCGGGCGCCGGCGCGACCGACGCGGGTGGCGCAGGCGCGACCGGCGAGGCCGGCGCGGGCGCGGCCGGCGCGGCGAGCCCGGGCGCGGCGGACGCAGGCGCGACCGGGGCGGGGCCGACGAACGGCTCGGCGCTGAGGACAGCGGCGGCCGCGGCATCCGTCTCCTCCGCAGCCCAGCGATGCGTGCGATCGATGAGCGCGGCGCGCACCGAGCCGCGGGCGACGTCGTCGAAGAGCCGGAGCGCGGTGTCGCGGTCGACCGCGGCGAGGAAGGGCGAGACGGGGCCGGTGACCACGTGCGCGCGCACGTTCGTCACCCCCGATGCCCGATCGAGCGGGCCCTGGTAGAGCCCGAAGCTCTGCAGGCGCGCGAGAGGCAGGATCACGAGCTTGCGCCACACCACGCCGCGGCGCATCAGCAGCACGTCGCCGCTGAGGCGGAAGCCGTTGCGACGGTATGACAGCGGTCGGATCCACCACGCCCGCTTCGGCGTGTTCGTGAAGGTGTCGACGTCGCCCGGGCCGAGCATGCCCTCCTGCACGATGAGCGCCCGCTCGTCGTCGGGAAGCGACGGCTGCAGCAGCCGCAGCACGCGATCGACGTCGTCGGCGGTGCCGACCGGCAGGACCGTCGTGAACTGATCGGTGTTGGCATCGGCGGCGCTCCGGCCGGTGAGCCGGTTGATGCGGATGGTCCACCAGCCCGCCGGCCGCCAGAGGATCGGCTGCGTGACCTCGACGGCGTGGATCCGGCCCGGAGGCACGATCTCGGTGATGGTCGTGAAGAGACCGAACGTGATCCTCACTCCGTCGGGCGTCGGGGCGATCGAGTAGCGCAGCGACCGTACGATCGAGCGGATCCAGTACGCGCCGAAACCGATGATCGCCGGGACGAAGCCGAACAGCATCCAGGCGGCCCCCTGGCTGACGCCCACCACGATCACGACGATCGCGATCAGCAGCGCCACGGTCGACACGCTGAGGACGTGGGATGCCACGAGCCGCCCGACCGGGATGTGCACGACCGATTCGAGCTCGGCCACCGGTGCCTCGGGGCCTTCGATCATGCCCGTGAGCTCGCGCCCGACGGTCTGGCCGAGAGATGCGACCCTGCCGTGGACCGGCGTGCCGGCCGGGCCCGCCGGGGCCGCTGAGCCGGAGGCCATCGCCAGCCGACGGCCGGAGGCGAGTCGCAGGATGTCGGCGCGCACCGCCTCGGCGTTGGAGGTCGACAGGTACTCGAGCTTGACGTTGGCGTCCGCGCCGGCGCCCACCACCTCGAGCTTCGCCATGCCGAGGAGCCGCGCGATCATCGGCCGCGTCAGGTTGACGCCCTGCACGCGGTCGAGCGGAGCCCGGCGCTGCGTGCGGAACAGGATCCCGCTGCGCACCTCGACGTCGTCGCCCGTGATGCGGAACGTGTGGAATCGCCACGACGTGTAGAAGACGGCGACGATCACGATCAGCGCGGCCAGCACCGCGAGCAGGGCGAGGACGTAGAGGTTGTTGACGATGATGAAGTCGATCGGATCGCCGCCGGCGCTCTCCCAGTCGCCGACCTCGTCCTCGATGTCGGGCGCGAGCCACGGCAGGAACACGAAGAACAGCCGGTCGCGCAGGTTCGCGAAGACGATGCCGATGACGACGATCAGGAACAGGCCGCCCCGCAGCAGCGGCGTGAGCGGGTGGAGCCGGTGCCATTCGCCGTCGCTCAGCGGCGAGCGCACGAGCTGCGGCGGCGGCGCGGCCGGACTGGCCGCAGGCGCGGCATCGGGATCGCCGGCCGGGCCGACCGGCGCTTCCGCGGCGGGATCCGCAAAGGCGGGCGATTCCGTGAACTCGGGGGCGTTCGGCTCCGGCGGCACGGGCGTGCCGTCCGCGGGTCCGGAGATCGACGTCATAGTCCCGTGCGCCGGGCTTCAGCGACCGCGACCAGGTGGTCGCGGAGCGTCTCGGCCGTGGACTGCTCCAGGCCCGGGATCACCACGCCCGTCGCGGCGGCGGCCGTGACGAACTTGAGCTGCGCGATGCCGAAACCGCGGTCGAGCGGTCCGTGCGTGATATCGATGAGCTGCATGCGCCCGTAAGGCACGGCGACGAACCGCTGCCAGAGGATGCCGCGGCGGAAGACGAGGTCGTCCGCCCGCAGCTGGTAGCCGATCGAGCGGGCCTGCCGCGGCAGGATCACAAGGGTCCACGTGAGGATCACCGTGAGGATGCCACCGGGGATCCAGGCCCACAGCTGGTGCATCAGCAGCGTCAGTACGAGGGTCGCCGCGATGACGAGCACGAGGAACGACCCGGTGGAGATCAGCTGCACCGTCACGTACTTGGGCGAGATCTGGTGCCAGACGCCGCCTTCGAGTGCGAGGCGGTTCTCGGACCGCGGTTCGACGATCCGCTCGAACGTCCCGCTCCCCTCGAGCGTTCCGCTCCCCTCGAGCGTTCCGCCGCCCTCGAGCGTCCCGCCGGTTTGGACCGTCCCGCCGCCCTGGACCGTCCCGCCGGCCGCGTCAGTGGTCGCGGAGGCGGGGTTCCAGTCCCGGGTCGTCGCTTCCTCCGGGGTGTTCGTCATCGTCGTCCTTCCGGATCGTGCACAGGTGCTCCGCGACCAGACCGGCGGCGACCAGCAGCGCGCCGCACACGGTCGTCGCGATGACCGTCCCCAACGAGCCTAGCGAGGGTGGGACGGGCCTCGTCGCGAGGAAGATCCACAGGCCCGCGCCGAGCCCGCCGATCGCCGCTCCGACGATGCTCGACGCCTTCGCGAGCATGGCGATGCGCACCGCACGGAACGGATCGACCTTCGCCTTCGAGGCGCCGTGCGTCGCGCGGCGGATCGGCACGGCGAGGCCGACCACGACCGCACCCAGCAGCACCAGCAGGATCGGCAGCGTGACCGCGGGCGTGAAGGTGGGGCGCCCGGCCGACGTGAGGAGCTGATCGACGACGAAGCCCGCCGCGACGCCGAGGACGGCGGCCACGACCAGCACGCCGGCGCCGGTGCGCTTCATCGGTCCCCTCGCAGCCGTCGCAGCGCCTCGTCGACCCGGCCGACGCCGGGGAGCACGGCGTCGGGATCGACCGCCAGCCACGGCCCGAGCACGAAGTCGCGTTCGGCGGCGCGCGGATGCGGCAGCAGCAGCGCGTCGTCGTCGCTCACGACCTCGCCGTACGCGATGAGATCGAGATCGAGGGTGCGGTCCTCCCAGCCGCCCTCGCGGGCCGAACGCTGCGTCGAGCGCATGCGGCCGTGCCGCTGCTCGATCGCGTGCAGGTAGCCGAGCAGCACCGTCGGCGCGAGCCGGGTGGTGAGGATCGCGACCGCGTTGAGGTACCCCGGGGCCGAGTCGTCGGGCCCCTCCGGCGTCATGGCGACCGACTCGATCGGCTCCGACACGCGCACCGCGTCGACGAGCGGCACGCGGGCGAGATCCTTGATGGCGGCGGCCAGCGTCTCGGCGCGGTCTCCGAGATTCGCGCCCAGCGCGACCACGGCCTCGACCGCCTCGCGCGGGTGGCGCTCGGCCCCGCCCTCGAAGCCGTCCGCGAACCGGCGGTTCACGAGCCCGCCGTCCACGTCGGCTCTTCCTGCCGGGCGCGGCGGATCGTCACCGACACATCCGAGAACGGCACCGAGATGGGCGCCTGCGGCTTGTGGACGGTCACCGCGACCATGCGCACGAGGTCGTGCGCGAGGAGATCGTCGGCGATCCGCGCGGCCAGCCCTTCGATGAGGTTCAGCGGCTCGCCGCCGACGAGCTCCACGATGCGCTCGGCGACCTGACCGTAGTGCACGGTGTCGGCGACGTCGTCGGATGCCGCTGCTCGCGCTGTGCTCACGTACAGCGTCACGTCGACCACGAACTCCTGGCCGTCGCGCCGCTCGTCCTCGTAGACGCCGTGGTATCCGAACGCGCGGACGCCCGTCAGTGTGATCTCGTCGATGAAGTCCATCGGCTCCCTTCCTGCCAGCTGCGCGCCACGGTGAGAGCGTCGCGCGTACCGGCGACATCGTGCACCCGCACCGCCCACACGCCGGCCTGCGCCGCCAGCGCGCTCGTCACGGCGGTCGCCAGGTCGCGCCGCGCCTCGTCCGCGTCGGCGGGGTCGTCGGCCAGCGCCTCGGCGAGGAACCTCTTGCGGCTGGTGCCGACGAGCACCCGCGGGCCCAGCCCGACCAGGCGGTCGAGATCCCGCAGCACGGCCCAGTTCTGAGCGCCCTTCTTGCCGAAGCCGATGCCGGGATCGAGGATGATCCGCGACGGCGCGATGCCGGCGGACGCGGCGGCCTCGAGCCGGCCGCGCAGCTCGGCGATCACGTCGTCGACGACGTCGCCGTACTCGGCCCGCGCGTACATGTCGGTCGAATGCCCGCGCCAGTGGCCGATGGCGATGTCGGCGTCCGTCGCGGCGACGGCCGCGAGCAGTCCGGGGTCGGCGAGCCCGCCCGACACGTCGTTGACGATGCGCGCCCCGGCCTCGACGGCAGCGACCGCCGTGGAGGCGTTCATGGTGTCGATGCTGACCACGAGACTCGCCTCCGTCAGCGCGCGCACCACGGGCAGCACCCGGTCCTGCTCGATCGACGGATCGACCCGTTCCGCGCCCGGGCGGGTGGACTCGCCGCCGACGTCGAGGATGTCGGCGCCGTGCGCCCGCAGCCGGAGCGCGTGGGCGACGGCGGCATCGGCATCCGCGTATCGTCCGCCGTCGCTGAACGAGTCGGGCGTGACGTTCACGATCCCCATGACGAGGGTCATCCGCGACCGGCCCCGATCAACGTGACGAGCTCGGCGCGGGCCGCCGACTCGGCGAGCTCGCCGCGGGCGGCGATGGTCACGGTCGAGGCATCCGGCTGTCGTCCCCCGCGCATGGTCACGCACTCGTGCGTCGCGTCGAGCACGACCAGCACGCCGCGGGCGTCGAGGGATGCCGCGATCACGTCGGCGATCTGCTCGCCGAGCCGCTCCTGCACCTGGGGCCGCGACGACAGGATCTCGACGACCTTCGGCAGTGCGCCGAGACCGACGACCTGCTCGCCGGGGAGATAGGCGAGGTGCGCGTGGCCGCGGAACGGCAGCAGGTGATGCTCGCACACCGACCGGAAGATGATGTCGCGAAGGATGACGGCGCCCGAGGGCAGGGTGTCGGGCGCCGGGCCGCGCGAGACCGAGATGGTGTGCGCGAGCGGGGCCGCGGCATCCTCCCCCACTCCCGAGAAGAACTCGGTGTACGCGTCGGCGACGCGCTCGGGCGTCTGCCTCAGACCGGGGCGCTCGGGATTCTCCCCGATCGCCTCGAGCAGCTCGCGGACGAGCGCCGCGACGCGTTCACGATCGACGGCCACGGGCCGAGCCTACGCGGTCGCGGGGCGCGCCTGCCCGCTCGGGCGACGCTTGGCCGCCTTCTCGGCGGCCGGCTGCTCGGCCTCGACGCTCGCGGCGAGACCCGCCTCGTCGCGGCGCTGCGGCACGTCGACCGGCGGGAGCGTCGACGGCGGGCGCTGCTCGCTCGAGAGCCACTGCGGGCGCGGCGGCAGGCGCTTGACGTCCTTGAAGATCTCGGCGAGCTCGAGGTGGTCGAGCGTCTCCTTCTCGAGCAGCGCGAGCGCGAGCTTGTCGAGCACGTCGCGGTTGGCGTTGATGACCTCGTAGGCCTCGTTGTGCGCCTGCTCGATGAGGTCGCGCACCTGGCGGTCGACGCGCTCGGCGATGCGCTCCGAGAAGTCGCGCCCGTGGCCCATGTCGCGGCCCATGAAGACCTCGCCCGACGACTGGCCGAGCTTGACCGGGCCGATGTCGCCGGTCATGCCGTACTCGGTGACCATCTTGCGGGCGATGCTGGTCGCCTTCTCGATGTCGTTCGAGGCGCCCGTGGTCGGGTCGTGGAACACGATCTCCTCGGCCACGCGACCGCCCATCGCATACGTGAGCTGATCCTGCAGCTCGTTGCGCGTGACGGAGTACTTGTCGTCCAGCGGCAGCACCATCGTGTAGCCGAGGGCCTTGCCGCGCGGCAGGATCGTGACCTTCGTGACCGGGTCGGTGTGGTTCATCGCCGCCGCCGCGAGCGCGTGACCGCCCTCGTGGTAGGCCGTGATGAGCTTCTCCTTGTCCTTCATCACGCGCGTGCGGCGCTGGGGCCCTGCCAGCACGCGGTCGATGGCCTCATCGAGCGCGCGGTTGTCGATCAGCTGCGCGTTCGAGCGGGCGGTGAGGAGGGCGGCCTCGTTCAGCACGTTGGCGAGGTCGGCGCCGGTGAAGCCGGGCGTCTTGCGCGCGACGACCTCGAGGTCGACGCCGTCGGCGAGCGGCTTGCCGCGGCCGTGCACCTCGAGGATCTTCTGGCGGCCCTTGAGGTCGGGCGCATCCACGCCGATCTGGCGGTCGAAGCGGCCCGGGCGCAGAAGGGCGGGGTCGAGGATGTCGGGGCGGTTGGTCGCCGCGATCACGATGACGTTGGCCTTGGGGTCGAAGCCGTCCATCTCGACGAGCATCTGGTTGAGCGTCTGCTCGCGCTCGTCGTGTCCGCCGCCGAGGCCCGCGCCGCGGTGACGGCCGACGGCGTCGATCTCATCGATGAAGATGATCGCCGGGGCGTTGTCCTTGGCGTTGTTGAAGAGGTCGCGCACACGGCTGGCGCCGACGCCGACGAACATCTCGACGAAGTCCGAGCCCGAGATCGAGTAGAAGGGCACGCCCGCCTCGCCGGCGACCGCGCGGGCGAGGAGCGTCTTGCCGGTTCCGGGAGGGCCGTACAGCAGCACGCCCTTCGGGATGCGGGCGCCGACGGCCTGGAACTTCGAGGGGTCCTTGAGGAAGTCCTTGATCTCCTCGAGCTCCTCGATCGCCTCGTCGGAGCCCGCGACGTCCTGGAAGGTGACCTGCGGCATCTCCTTGGTCACGAGTTTCGCGCGGGACTTGCCGAACTGCATGACCTTGCTGCCGCCGCCCTGGGCGCTGGAGAGCAGGAACCAGAAGAGCAGACCGAGCAGCAGGATCGGCAGGAGCAGCGAGATGAACCCGTCGAACCACGTCGCGCGCGGCACGGCGTCGTTGAAGCCGTCCTTCGGGTCGGCGGCGTTGATCGCCTCGACGACTTCGTCGGCACGTGCCGAGACGTAGTAGAACTGCACGTCGCTGGCGCCGTCGTACTCCTTGGAGAGCTTCATGTCGACCCGCTGGTCGCCGTCGGTGTTGACGACCTCGGCGACAGTGTCACCGGAGAGCAGTTCGAGACCCTCCTGCGTGGAGATCTGCTTCGCGCCGTTCAGGCTCGAGATGAGCGAGAACCCGACGATGAGAAAGACCCCGATCAGGAGGACGTAGAAGAGCGGGTTGCGGGTGATCTTCTTGAAGTCCATGGCGCGGGCCCGAGCCCGACCCCTTTCGTCGACGTGCCGCCGCAGACAGGAAAACCCCCGTCGACGGTTGAATCAGGGTATCGCGCGCTTCCTAGGCGCTGTCTGTGCATTCGCCTCGGGCGTAATCGCGGGCGACGGGGGTTCGCGCTAGCGTGGGCCGGAGCGTCGCACGAGCCCACGACGAGGAGGACCCCGTGCCCCGCATCCGCGCCCTCGCCGCCGCCTCTCTGACCGCGGTCGCCGTGCTCGCCCTGGCTGCCTGCGCGACCACGCCGATCGGGCCGCCGACGCCGCTGCCACCCGCGGCGACCGTCGCCGAGATCTCCTGCGCAGGCATGGACCCCTTCGGCGGTGACCCGCAGACCGACGCCGGGCCCGTCCCCGACGACTTCGAGCCCGTCGCCGCCGTCCGCTGCGTGCCGTTCCAGACGGTCGAGGATGACGAGGGCATCTGGTCGGTCGTGCTGCGCGAGCGGCTCGAGGGCGACCTCGCGGCGGTGCTGCGCGCGCAGGCCGAGCCCGACGAGCCTCGCTCGCTCGGCGCGTGCCCGGCGATCGCGACCATCGCGCCGCTGGTGTGGCTGACGGATGCCGCGGGCCAGGGCGTCCGCCTGCGCTATCCGGTCGACGGCTGCGGTCAGCCGAAGGTCGAGTTGATCGGCGACGCGCTGGCCCGACTCGCAGTCGTGCGCACCGACGAGGAGCAGCGCACCCTCGCCCAGCCGAGCGCGGCGATCGACGCCGGCTGCGAGGCCACCTGGTCGGCCCGGCCGCTGCAGCTCGCCACGCCGGAGCAGCTCGGGGAGTGGGAGGGCACGAGCGTGGCCCCGCAGCCCGCTCCCACCTCCGACGGCATCACCACCATCCCGTGGGAGCCGCCGCGGACGCCGGCGCCCGGCGAGGTCGACGAGCTTCGCCTCTGCGCCTACTCCACCGACGACAGCGCGAACCCGACGGCGACGCCCGCACCCGGCGCCACGACGTGGGTGACGGTCGAGGTGGACGGTCAGGCGTGGTTCACGGGCAGCCGCACGCTCGACGCGGCCGCGACGCGCGCCGTGCTGGAGGCCGCGGCATCCGCTCAGCCGCTTCCGCAGCCGTGCGACGACCTGCCGGGCTCGCTCGTCGTGCTCCACCCGGGTGGCGGGCTGGCGACGATCACGGTGGAGCTCGACGGCTGCCGTCGGCTCATCGTCGACGCCCTCTCGACGTACACGGCGCCGGCCGGCCTCGTCGACCTGCTGCGCGGCTGAGACCTGCTCGGCCGAGGGCCGGGGACGCGCGTCAGCTGTACACGTGGGGGGCGAGCACCGCCACGTCGCGCAGGTTGCGGTACTTCTCGGCGTAGTCGAGGCCGTAGCCGACGACGAACTCGTTCGGGATGTCGAAGCCGACGTACTTGCAGTGCACCTCGACCTTCGCGGCCTCGGGCTTGCGCAGGAGCGCGAAGACCTCGACGGATGCCGCGCCGCGAGCCGCGAAGTTCTCCAGCAGCCAGCTGAGGGTCAGGCCCGAGTCGATGATGTCCTCGACGATGAGCACGTGCTTGCCGAGGATGTCGGTGTCGAGGTCCTTGCGGATCTGGACCACACCGCTGGACTTCGTGCCGGCGCCGTACGACGAGACGGCCATCCAGTCCATCGTCACGTGCTTCTCGAGCGCCCGCGAGAAATCGGCCATGACCATGATCGCGCCCTTGAGCACTCCGACCAGCAGCAGATCCTGGTCGCCGTAGTCCGCATCCACCCGCGCCGCGATCTCGTCGAGCTTGGCTCGGATCTCCTCCTCGGTGACGAGGACTTCGCTGATGTCGCTGGAAACGTCGGCCGCGCGCATGCGAACGAGTCTAGAGGGGCTCGCCGCACCGACCCTAAGATGAGCCGCGGAACCGGACGACGCCGTTCGACGAAAGGGAGGCCGCCGTGGCCGGCATCGAAGACATCCTGAAGTCCCTGCCCCTCGATCAGATCGCCGAGAAGCTCGGGGTCGATCCCGCCGTCGCGGCGCAGGCCGTCGAAGAGGGCGGTGCGACGATCCTGAGCGGCCTCCAGCGCAACGCGCAGACGCCCGACGGCGCCGCCTCCATCGACAAGGCGCTCGACCGGCACGCCGGCGCCCTTCCCACCGGAGTGGATCAGATCGACACCGCCGACGGCGACAAGATCCTCGGCCACATCTTCGGCGGTCAGAAGGAGGCGGTGGAGCAAAAGCTCACCGACGAGCCGCAGACGGCGGGCATCGACTTCGCCAAGCTCCTGCCGATGCTGGCCCCGATCGTGATGGGCCTGCTGGCCAAGAACAAGCAGGGCGGGACGGATGCCGCGGCCCCCGGCTCGTCATCCGGCTCGTCATCCGGCGGAGGGATCGGCGACCTCATCGGCGGCCTGCTCGGCGGCTCGGGCGGCTCGTCGTCCGGCGGGTCGTCCGCCGGCGGCATCGACATCGGCGGACTGCTGGGCGGCCTGTTCGGCGGCAAGAAGTAGGCCCGCTCAGCGCGCGGTGAACTCCACGCGTCCGCCGATGCGGCGGGCGCGGCATCCGGGAAGATCGATCGGGCCCTGCCCCGACCAGTCCGTCACGAGCCGTGCCACCTCGAGGGTCTGCCAGCGCGTGAGGCTCTCGTGGAACTCGCTCGCGACGACGTGCCGGATGATGCGGTGGCGCAGCGCCGCCGGGTTCGCGGCGAGTGCCGCCGCCGACACCGAGATGCCCGCCTCGGCGTGCTCGACGATGTCTTCGATCGTCTCGTCGATCATCTCGTCGAAGGCCTCGGCGTCTTCGCGCAGCTGAGCGGCCGTCCGCGCGAGCGCCTCGGCGATGCCCGGTCCGAGTTCGGCCTCGAGCACCGGCAGCACCTTCTCGCGCACGCGCACGCGCGCGAAGCGCGGCTCGAGGTTGTGCGGGTCGTCCCATGCGTCGAGCCCCTCGGCGGTGCAGGCGAGCCGCGTCGTGGCGCGGCGGACCCCCAGCAGTGGGCGCAGCAGGGCGACGCCGTCGAGGGCGGATGCCTCGGCCATGCCCTGCAGGCTCGTGCCGCCCGCTCCACGCGCGAGGCCGAGCAGGACCGTCTCGGCCTGGTCGTCGAGGGTGTGACCGGTGAGGATCGCGGCCGCGCCGAGTTCGCGCGCTCCGTCGACGAGGGCGCGGTAGCGCGCGTCGCGCGCGGCCGCCTCGGGACCGCCCGCGCCCCCGACCTCGACGCGCGCGACGCGGGCGTCGATGCCCAGGGCGCCGGCTTTGGCCGCGGCGGCGGTGGCGGCATCCGTCGATCCCTCCTGCAGACCGTGATCGACGGTCAGCGAGGCGACCCGCAGGCCCAGCTTCGGAGCCTCGAAGGCCGTCGCCGCGGCGAGCGCGAGCGAGTCGGCGCCGCCCGACAGCGCGACCACCACGGTGCTTCCGGGCTCGAGGCCGGCGAGCGCCCGGCGTACGGCGAGCCGCACCTCCGCGACGGCGGGGTCGAGTCCGGGTCTGCGCTCCTTCACCCGCCCACGCTACCGGGCTCGCTCCGACCTTTCGAGTAGCGCACTTTGCAGTTCCGGGCACGCGAGAGGTGCAAAGTGCGCGATTCGAACGCGAGAAGGGCGCGACTAGGCTTGTCGCGGAAATCCACAGTCTTCGAAGGAGCACCACTATGGGCGCGTACGACGCCGTCATCGAGATCCCGCGCAACAGCCGCGTGAAGTACGAGGTCGACCACGGCACGGGCCGCGTGTTCCTCGACCGCATCCTGTACACGCCGATGGGCTACCCCACCAACTACGGCTTCTTCGAGAACACCCTCGGCGAGGACGGCGACCCGCTCGACGTGCTCGTGATCCTCGACGTCGACCTGGCTCCCGGCATCCTCGCGAGCGTGCGCCCCGTCGGCGTGCTCAAGATGAGCGACGAGGCCGGCGGCGACGACAAGGTCGTCGCGGTACTGGCCAAGGACCCGCGCTGGGCGCACATCCAGGACGTCGGCGACATCCCCGAGTACCTCCAGAAGGAGATCGCCCACTTCTTCGAGCACTACAAGGACCTCGAGCCCAATAAGTGGGTCAAGGTCGACCAGTGGGCCGACGCCGCCGAGGCCGAGCGCCTCGTCGCCGAGGCGTTCGACCGCTTCAAGGAGCACGACGCCGAGACCCGCACGCAGGGTGAGGGCGTCGCGCCGAGCACGCTCTGACTTGTCGTCTCATGCGAGAACCGGATGCCGCGGCATCCGGTTCTCGTCGTTTACGGGGTCCGCCCAACTCGCGCGGCTCGCGGCTCAGACCGAGACGCCGCGAGCGCCCATGAAGTCGATCGGGTTGACCGGGTAGTTGTTGACGTAGGTCTCGAAGTGCAGGTGGCAGCCGAAGGAGTTGCCGGTGTTGCCCTCGCTCGCGATGAGCTGACCGGCGCTGACCCACTGGCCGACGCCGACGAAGATGCCGCCGGAGCGGATGTGACCGTAGCCGCTGCCGATGCCGCCGCCGTGGTCGATCTTGATGTAGTTGCCGTAGCCGCCGTTGCCGCCCGCGTAGACGACCCGCCCGGCCGACGCCGCGTAGATGCCCGCACCGCAGCCCGCCGCGAGGTCGACGCCGTAGTGGTAGCCGCTGGAGCAGTAGCTGTTGCCGCACTGGACCGTCCGGGGTCCGTAGCCGGAGCTGCGCCAGCCGGAGGACGGGCGGGCCCAGCCGGATCCGACGACCGCGCCGCCGCCACCGCCTCCGCCACCGCCTCCGCCACCGCCGCCGCCCTGCTGGGCGAGACGGTCGGCCTCGGCCTTCGCCGCTGCCGCTGCCGCGGCAGCCGCAGCCGCCTCGCGCTCCTTGCGGATGCGCTCGCCCTCTTCGTAGTCGGCGACGGTCTTGGCGACCGTGTCCTGCAGGGCGGCCAGCTGCGCCTCGAGCTCGCCGCGCTTCGCGTTCTGGGCGTCGAGGGCGGCCTGCGCCTCGTCGGCGGCCTTCTGCGCGGCCACCATCTTCTCTTCGGCGACCTTCTGCAGCCGGTCGCGCTCGGCGCGCTGCACCGCCGCCTGATCGCTCAGGCTCTGCGCCGAGTCACGCGCGGTGACAGCCTGGGCGTAGACGTCCTGGTTGCGCTGGACGAGCTTGTCCATCGTGCCCAGGCGCGCGAGGAGGTCGTCGGCGCCGGCGGCGGAACCGGCGAAGAAGAGCTCGAGCGACGTGTCGTCGCCGCCGTTGCGATAGAGCTGAGCGGCCACTCGACCGGCCTTGTTCGCGGCATCGACCGCTGCGGCGGCCTGTTCGTCGGCCTGCTGCTGCAGCTGGTCGGCGCGCAGCGCCGCGTCGAAGTAGGCCTGCTGCGCGACGTAGAACTCGTCGGCGAGCTGCTGGGCGACCAGCCGCTTTGCCGTGACGTCGGCCTCGAGCCCCGCGATGAGCTGCTGGATCTTCGTGATCTCGGCCTGCTTGGCGGCCTCGTTGTTCATCGCGGCGACGACGTCGTCCCACGAGGGGTACTCGGCGGCGAATGCCGGGCTGGCGAGAGGACTCGCGGCGATGCCGACGGCGCCCAGCGCCGCGACCCCCAGGATGCCGAGACCGAGCGCGGTGCGTCGGTTCATCGCGGGCCAGAGCCGCCGCTGCTCAGCGGGAGTAGGAGCGCATCCGCAGTCCGCAGACGCGTCGTCGGCCAGGGTCTTCGCGGTGTTGTTCTCGGGCTGCACCGGGTCCTCCCCTCGCGGCAACAACTCGTTTCACAGTAGCAACATGCGTAACATGCGCAACCCCCAGTGGCGCATGTCGGCCGCCGCCGCGGGCAGCGGTCACCCGGTCAGTCTGCGCTCGGCAACGCCGTTCCACAAGGGCGCCACGCCCTCGATTCGCGTTTTCGTGATCCATTACGTATGCTTGGTCCTCGGCAGTGAGCCCCCAAAGGTTCACCCGGCCCCATCGTTTAGCGGCCTAGGACGCCGCCCTTTCACGGCGGTAGCACGGGTTCGAATCCCGTTGGGGTCACTCCACAATTCAATAAGCATGGCCCTGTAGCGCAGTTGGTTAGCGTGCCGCCCTGTCACGGCGGAGGTCGCGGGTTCAAGTCCCGTCAGGGTCGCTCCGAGCGACGGGCCCTTTTCTCGAAGAGGGCCTTTCGTCTAGGACGCGGCAGGTCTTGCAAGAGAAACCACCGTGCGGCTCTGTAGCTCAGTTGGTAGAGCGTTCGACTGAAAATCGAAAGGTCACCGGATCGATGCCGGTCGGAGCCACAAGGGTGATCGTTACAGTCACCCCAGGAACCCTCGCGTAGCTTCTACATCGCGGGGGTTTCGTCTTTCCCGGATCACATCGCGTCGATAGGTGACGCGAAGCGCCCGGTTCGTTCCTGTCGTGAAGCACGGCGCGCGCCGCGCACCTTGCGAATCGCAGTCGAGCATGCCCTGGGCGATGTCGCCCCGAGGTGAAGGCGCCTGCGCGCTTCGCTGTCATGCTGGAGCGGTGGAGCGTGGCAGAGGAACCTGGCCGCTTCGCATGCTGCCCGCCGCCCCCGCCCTCGCGCGGCTGTACTTCGCTGCGCAGGCTGTGGCCGGCGCCGCGTGGTGGGTCGGCGTCTTCACTGTTCCGTTCGTGCGCGAGACGACCCTGGGCTCGCTCGACGCGGTCCTTGTTGCGCTCGTCGACATCCCGCTCTTCGTCATCGCGTCGGGAATCGCTGCCGCGACGGCGGGCCGCTGGGCATTCGGGTCGGCGACCATCGCCACCGCATGGACCCTCACGGTGACCGTGCTGCTGGCGGGATACGCGACCTTCACCGGCGAAGCCGGATGGGGCGTGCTTCTCATGACCGCGGCATCCGTCGGGTCCATCGGCGCAGCCTGCCTGCTCTGGGTGGGGCGTATTCCGACCGCGTGGGCGCTGGCGGGGCCCTTCGCATTCCGACCCGCCCGGTCGCGAGCGAGTCCCGGCATGCACATCCTGCTCACCGCGGCACAGATCCTCGTCTTCTGGGGCTTGTTCCTCGGCGTGATCCCTGTAGTCGTCTCCGCCCTCGAGGCCCGTTGGGGTCTCGAGATCCCCTTTCCATCGGCGGTCGTCTCGGCGGGCTGGGCGCTCTTCGCGCTGGCCAGCGTTCTCGGGCTGTGGTCCGCGGCGGCGATGAACGTCAACGGCGACGGCACGCCGTTGCCCGCCGCGATGGCCAATCGGCTCGTCACGGCAGGACCGTACCGTTTCGTTCGCAACCCGATGGCGGTGTCGGGGTTCGTGCAGGGCGTCGCGGTGGGTCTTGTGCTGTCGTCCTGGATGGTGGTCGTCTACGCCGTCCTCGGTTCGCTGCTCTGGAACTTCGCCGTCCGCCCGCTGGAGGAGGCGGACCTCGAGGCAAGGTTCGGCGACGACTTCCGCCGCTACCGCGACACGGTGCGCTGCTGGATCCCCGGTTCGCCGGCGAGTCGAAAGCCCTCGACGACCTCGAACGCTCCGGCTCCCTGACCCTGCTTCCCGACCCACCGCCTGGTCCGTGTCTCCACGACAAGACCGGGTGCCTCGGACCGGGCGTCAGAGGGACTCGGCGATGTTCTTGATGGCGGCGAGGCGGCGGTCCCATTCGTCGCCGATGGCGTCGAGGCGCCGGGCCACGGCGGTGAGCTGTGCACCGACGACCCGGTACTGCACCTCACGGCCCGCGGGGACGGTCTCGACGAGACCCACCTCGTGCAGCACGGCGAGGTGCTTGGCAATCGCCTGCCGGGTGATGGGCAGGCGCCGGGCGAGCGCCGACGCCGAGGCGTCACCCTCGCCGAGGGCGGTGAGGATGCTCCAACGCGTCTCTTCGCCGAGCGCATTGCACATGGCGACCACGGTTCCGTCCAGCATCGCCCGGCCGCTCATGCGCTGCGCTCGAGGAGGGCGACGAGCTTGTCGAGCTCGCCGTCCCAGCCGCCGCGGTGATCGGCCATGACGTGCGCGGGGTTGCCGACGTGCTCGAAGCCGGTCTCGACGACCGTGAGCCGCGTGCCGCCGGCGGTGGCTTCGAGAGTGAAGGTGAAGATCGTCGCGCGCTGCTCGTCGACCGTCGCCGGGAGAGGGTCTTCGTCGTTGCACCAGCGGTACGACACCTCCGAGGGCGGGTCGAAGGTCTCGACCCGGATCGGGATCCGCCGCTCACCCGGCCAGCCGATCGTGCCGACGGCGCCGACACCTTCGCCGGCGAGGGTGATCTGGCCGAACCACTGCGAGATCAGCTCGGGCTCGGTGACGGTGCGCCAGACCTTCTCGAGGGGCGCGCTGATGTGGATCGTGCGGCGCACGCTGAAGGTATCGGCGTCGATCGCGGCCGGGGGGTTCTGCGTGTTCTCCATGAGCGTTTCCATTCTGCGGGTCTGCGGGGGTCAGTGATCGGTCGCGGGCGCGGATTCTCGGGATGCTGCCGCCGCCTGGGCGGATGCCGGGCGCAGCGCGCGGGTGGCGATCGCGACGAGGACGGACACGCTGCCGAGGATCGCGGCCGCGACCACGGCCGCGGGCACACCGACGATATCGATCGCCCGCCCGCCGGCGAACGCCCCGAATGCGTCGCCGAGGTTCGCAGCGGACGCCGGCAGCGATGCTGCGAGGATCGCGCCCGGTCCGGCGAGGTGCTCGACGCGGTGCTGCCAGGGGCTCGTGATGCCCGCGCTGCACAGGCCCAGAACGAGCAGCGCGACCACGACGACGGCCGTGTGCGCTCCCCAGAGCGCCATCGCGGCGAGCGAGACGGCGACGCCGATGGCGCCGAGGATCAGCGCCCGTGCCGCTCCGGCGTCGGCGAACCGGCCGCCGGCGAACGACCCGATCGCGGCGGCGACGCCGAAACCTGTCAGGCATGCCCCGATCCAGGCTCCGGAGACCCCCGAGACCTGGTCCAGGAAGGGAACGAGGTAGGTCTGCGACGCCGATACGCCCGCGAACAGAAGGCTTCCGACGGCGAGGACCGCGAGGACGCGCGGGGCGAGCGCGAACCGCAGCTGGCCCAGCATCCCCACTTCGCCGTCGTGGGGCGCGCGCGGCAGCACGACCATGGCGATGACGAGAACGATGACGGCTGCCAGCACCACGGCGAAGAACGCGGCGCGCCAGCCGACGGCTGCGCCGAGCAGCCGACCGAGGGGCATCCCGACCGCGCCGGAGACGGCGAATCCGGAGATCACCACCGCCATCGCACGGCCGGACCGGTCACGCGGCACGATCGAGGTCGCCGTCGTAATGGCAGCCGCGATGAAGAGCCCCTCGACCGCGCCGATCACCAGCCGTGCTGCGGTGAAGACCTCCAGTCCGACCCCCAGTGCGGGCAGCAGATTCAGCCCGGTGAACACGGCGAGCGCGGCCAGCAGCACCGGCCGACGGTCCACGCGGGCGGTCAGGAACGTCAGCAGCGGCCCGCCGATGGCGATCCCGAGAGCGTTCGCCGAAACCAGCACACCCACTGCGGAAAGCGGCACGGCCAGGTCCACGGCCATCAGATCGAGCATGCCGGCGACGAGCACCTCGGCGCACCCCATCACGAACGTTCCGGCGAACAGCACGCTCAGCGTGATCGCGACTCGTGCGCTACTCGTCTCGGCGGGACTCCGTCGGCCAGGCATCCGAACCTCCAGCGGTATGCAACTTTTCGGTTGCACTCAGCGTGACACGATCGGAGCGTTATTGCAACCCTTCGATTGCAGTGCTGACGATGGCGCGCCGCCGGAAGCTTCGGCCCGGATCCTCGCGAGAGGCCGGGCCGAAGCCGTGGAGGCTGCCTCAGTCCACGGTCGCCGGGCCGACGTCTCCGAAGAGCCGCAGTTCGGCGACGCCGAGGATCTGCCCGTTGGCGATCCGGATGTAGCGATAGCCGGCGTCGCCCTGCACCGCCCACCGCTGCCACTCCAGCGTCTTCGCCGGAGCGACGGGCGTCAGCCGTGTCCAGGTCTGCAGATCGTCCGAACCCTCCAGGCGCATGTCGGCGATGCGCGAGGTGCCGTACCCGTCCTGGCGCACGAGCAGCTCGGTGCCCGTGAGCGTCACGCGGTCCTCGCCGAAGTCCCAGACGTGGCCGTAGATGCCGCCGTTCAGCCGCGTGTCGGAGTGCGTCGCGGCGTCACCGTCCAGCATGCGGGCGGCATGCTGCGTCCACGCGGCGTCAGCCACCCCGTCGGGACGCAGCACGCGCGCGTCGCGGAACGCCGCGTCGAGCAGCCCCACGTCCGTCGACAGGAACAGCTTCGATCCGTCGGTCGTCGCGGCGATCGGATCGGCAGCTCTCCCGTCCGGTGTCGTGAACGAGATGGCGAATCCGATGGCACCGCCCGCCTCGGCGCCGTCCGGCACCGGCGCAACGGCGAGCCATTCCCCGGGAGCGGGCGAGGTCACCTGCGCGTCCTGGCCGAGCAGCGTCACGCTCACGCCGGTGTTGCCCACGGGTCCGGTCATGCGGAGCTCGACCCGATCCCCGGTCACGACTCGCCCCGCGAGGGCGTCGGGCGACGACATCGACACGGTGGCCATGAGCCCGACAGCCTCGCTGCGGGTTCCGTCGATGCGGATCTCGGCGATGCTCCAGATCCCCGGGTAGGCAGGGTCCGACGGAACACCGGGCTCGTCGACCTGGAACTTGAGGAACCGGAAGCGGTGATCGCGCACCTCTTCGCGCGTGGCGATCCACTCGACCTGGGCATCCTGGCCGGCGTTCGGATGCTCGGTGAGGAGCGTCCAGCTGCTGCCGTCGTCGGAGCCGTAGACGTTCGTGCCCTCCGCGCGGTTCGGGAATGTGTCACGCGCCTGGAAGCCGAAGGCGTCGGCGCTGACGCGGAACGCCGGACCGAAGTCGAAGGCGATCGCGGACACCCGCTGGTCACCCCACGACGTCTGGTTGTCGCTGTCCGTCAGGGCACGCAGCTGCGAGCCGCCGAGCGGAGGCGCGCTGACAAGGCCGGTGAAGTCGAGCGAGCCGTCCGAGAGCGTCGGATTGAGCAGCTCGAGCTCGGCGATCGCCTGCCCCAGCTGCGCGAGCAGGTCTGCGAACTCGGAGACACCGGCCGTCTTGCGCTTGTCCTTCACCTGTGCCAACAGCGCGTCGACGCGCTCCCAGCTCGCAGCCGTGTAGCTCGCCTCGTCGCCGATGCGATCGAGGAGCGTCCCCATCGCGGCCGCGCGCGTCGCCGCGACCGTGATCTTCACCGGCAGAGCGGTCACGGCGGTGCCGTCCGACGCGACGACGAGCAGCTCCTCGGCGCCGGGCCTGGCGGGTGTCCAGGCCACCTCCGCACCCGTGAGCCGCGCATCCTCGGGTGCGCTCTGCAGCGAGAGCGCGATCGCGTCGTTCGCGGCATCCGTCGCCTCGAAGCTGCGGGTCCACTGCTCGCCCTTCACGGCCACGACATCGACCGCGGGCGCGTCGGTGAACACCGGAGGTGTGAGCACGCCGTTCGCCTGCGCGAGTACGCCGGACACATCCACCTGCGCGGCCGATCCGGTCGCACGCAGGAACAGGATGTTGTCGCCGACAGCTCCGGGGGTCTTGTCGACGTGCAGGTCGACCCACACGTACCGCCACTCGCCGCCGGTGTCGGGCACGACGATCTCAGCGAAGGGCGCCGCAGCCGCGGTGCGCGACGCCTGCAGCGTCGCCGACCCGTCGCTGCGGAGCCTGATGCCGACCAGCGACGTCTTCGAGCGGTCGCCCCAGACGGCGCGGCGGACGGCCACCTCAGCGTCCTCGGCGGCGGCATCCAGGCGCACGAATCCCATGCCTCCATCGTCTGCCTGGTGCTGCGCGCCCGCGCCGAGGGCAGTGCCGAACTTGGCGAGCGGGAGCTGGGGGCTGTCGCCGCGCGGCGCGACGGAGCCCGCGACGTCTGCCAGCTCCGACGGGAATGCGACCCAGTACTCGGCGCCGGTGTAGTCCGAGCCGCGATCGTTCCAGAAGTTCTGCACCGCTGTGCCGTTGTAGAACAGCGGACCGTCGCGATGCGCGTACAGATCGGCGACGTGCGGCGCCTCCGCCTCGACGTCCACCCCCGCGACGTAGCGGTACTGCAGATACGTCTCGCTGAGCGGGTCCACGAGGCGGCCACGATACGCCTGCGAGATCGTGCCGCCCTCGTTCGCGGGAACGTACGGCACCTCCTCGCCCATCATGAACGCGGTGAACGTGTCGGCTCCGGCGAGGATCCGGTTGTCCAGGAAGTGATACGGCGACACCGCGTCGGCCGCGTCGGAGACGGTGCCGGCGACGGGGTCGATCGTCGTTCCCTGGTTGTCGACGAGGCGCGCCAGCGCCACGAGGAGGTCGACGTCGCCTTGGCCGTGCGCCTGGTCGCGCAGCATCTCCATGTGCTGGACGAAGGACTCGCCGGTGGTGTTGCGGGGATCGTCCGCCGGGATCTCGCGGAAAAGCGACGCGAGTGCGCCGTTCACGTCGCCGCCGTACAGGTCGTGCTCGCTCTCGTAGCCGGCGTTGACGGTGAACCACTCGACGCGCTCGGCGTACAGGTCGGCGTCGTCGAGGAAGATCGCCGCCGCGATCATGCCGATCACGCCGTAGAGGTGCTGGTTCCACAGGCGGTTCTTCGAGTACAGGAACGTGTCGAGCACCGGCCGCACGAGGTTGCCCTCGATGCGCTGCTGGTCTTCGGCGGTCCACCGCAGGTCGTAGCCGTCGAGCGTCTCGTTCGCCGGCTCGGTGCCGCGCAGCACCTCGGCGGCGATCAGCATGTAGTACAGCGGCACACCGGTGTGGATGTGCGCGTCGGCGAAGTACGCGTACTTCTCGGGGTCGAGACCGCTCCACGTCCGCAGCACATGGAGAGCGTTCGCGCGGTACTGCTCGTCGCCCGTCACGACGTACTCGAGCGTCTGCGCCATCGCGCCGAGGCTGTCGCGCAGCGCGCTCGACCGCATCCCGGCGCTGGCGTAGGCGTCGTTCTTGGGAGTGTCGGTGCCCGTCTGGGCGTTCTCGGCCCGGAAGTCGCGGGCCGCGTACCGGGACTGCGTCATCGCCTCGTAGTAGCTCGACCACGGGTCAACGCCGGCGAGCACCTGGGTGCGCATGTTCTCGAGGTGGTCGGCCGTGAAGCCGATACCCGGGTGGGCGAAGCCCGCGTCGCTGACCCCGCGGACGATCGGCGGGGGTGTCGTGGTCTCTTCGGCGGCGGCCGGCTGCGCGGCGGTCAGGGCGCCGGCCACAGCCAGTGCTCCCGCCGTGAGCGCGCCGATCGCACGGTGCGTCCAGTGTCGTTGTTCGATCCTCATCGATCTCTCTTCTCGTCCCGTGGGCGGCCTGCGACCGTCGTCATCGGAAGTGGATATCGTTTGCCAGTTAACGATGGCGTCATCGGTTCGCGACGTCAAGACCGGGTTTCAGGCCGTCGACGGATCGAAGCGAACCCCCGCGCGTCGCACGTCGACGGTCCATCCGCGGCCGTCCAGATCGTCCGCGCGCACGCCGAGGAACATCCCGGTGAAGCGAAGCCGCGGGCCGTGGTCGTCCGAGAGCGTCCACGCGGGGAACGTGCCGGGCACGTCCTGCCACTCCCCCGACGCACCAGCGACCGCGAAGGTGAGCGCCGGGCCGTCGAGCGCCGCGCGCAGCCGCAGCGGGCCATCCGGAGCCACCGCCGGCGCCGAGCGGATGGTGACGGATCCGTCCCGCCGCACCACTCGAAGATGCCGTCCATGCTCGGCATCGAAGGTCACCTGCAGCCAGATCCACCCCGACCGGTCGTACCAGGCGATGAGCCCGGCGGCCTCGCGTGGAGTTCGCGGGTCAGCCTCGAGCGTCGTCTCGAAGACGGCCGTCCGCTCCTCGACGCGGGTCAGGATCATCGACTGATCGAAGACGGATGCCGCGGAGTGGCCGCCGCGCAGCCGCAGCCATCCCGGCCGGGCGTCGAGGTCCGCAGCGCCCGGCGGGAGCGCCGCTCGAAGCGTCGACCAGCGACGGGAATCCAACGCCGGCCCGTCGAAGTCGTCGACCCATGCGCGGGCGGCGGCAGCGGCATCCGTCACGTCATCCGCTCCCGCGCCGATCACCACCTCCGTGCTCGCGTGGTGACCGCCGCCGCCGAGGCGAAGCCACCCGTCGTCGTCGAAGACCACGCGCTGCAGGCACGTCTCGCGCCCGAGGGTGCTGTAGCGCTCTCCGAGGTGGAGCGTCGGACGACTGGCGAGGTGCGCGAGGATCCATTCGCCGTGGGGCGTCTGCACCAGTTCGCCGTGGCCGGCCTTCTGCAGAGGGTGTCCCGGCGCATCGCGGGTCGTCAGCACGGCTTCCCTCTCGTCCCGCTCGTACGGACCGAGGAGGCGGCGCGATCGCGCCACCGTGATGCCGTGGTTCCACCCCGTGCCGCCGGCAGCGATCAGGAGGTAGTACCACTCGCCGATCCGGTAGAGGTTCGGGCCCTCCACGAGGCCGTCCTCGCGGTAGATGACGGTGGCCTCCCCGGTCGTCCGTCCCTCGTCGGGAAGGTACTGCTCGACGACGAGCCCCGAGAACGATGGATGCTCCGGCCGTTGGTCCCACTGCACGCCGACGATCCAGTGCGTTCCGTCGGGATCGTGGAAGAACGAGAAGTCGAATCCGCGCGACCCGAGGTGGACGGGCTCGCTCCACGGCCCCGTCACCGCGTCGGCGGTCACGAGGTAGTTGTCGATGTCCTTGTCGTCGCCGTCCATGCTTCGCACGATCGAGTACGCGAGCCAGTACCGGCCCTCGGCATACGACAGGCTCGGGGCCCACACACCGCCGGAATCGGGGACGCCGCGCAGGTCGAACCCGTCAGCGAGCGCGTGGTCGAGGGTGGTCCACTGCGCGAGATCGGTCGAATGATGGATGCGGACGGCCGGGTGGTACTCGAAGGTGCTTGTGGCGAGGTAGTAGTCATGACCGACCCGCAGGATCGAGGGGTCGGGGTTGAACCCCCGCAGGACGGGGTTGTGGATCACCGGCACGGCGGTCGCTCCTCCGGAAGGTCGGACGATCAGGGCTGGGATGGCGCGGGCGTCATGGGGTGCGCGAACGGCGCGCCCGCGACGAAGCGCTCGACCTCGGCGAGGGCGGCCTCGCCGAGCCGCCGCAGCTCGACGCCCATGGATCCCGCGAGATGCGGCGTGAGGAACACGTTCGGAAGGCTGTACAGCGGATGCCCCGGCTCGAGCACATCCGGCTCGGTGACATCGAGCACGGCGCGCAGCCGCCCCGCCTGGAGCTCCGTCACGAGGGCGTCCTGGTCCACGAGCGCGCCGCGCGCGGTGTTCACGAGAGTGGCGCCGTCGGGGAGCGCGGCGAGCACGGCGCGCGAGATCATGCCGACGGTGGCGGGCATCTCGGGCGCATGGAGGGAGAGGATGTCGCTGCGACGCGCGAGTTCCTCCAGGTCGTCCACGAGCGTGGCTCCGAGTCGCTCCGCGGCCTCCCGCGTCGCGTAGGGGTCGTACAGCAGCACCTCGACGTCGCTCGCCGCGAGCTTCTCGATCACCATGGTCCCGATGGCGGAGGCTCCGACGATGCCCACCCGCGTGCGGAAGAGCCCGGCTCGCGGGGCCGCCGCCTCGCGGTTCACGAACGCCTGCTCGGCGCAGTACCGCCGTGACAGCCAGAACGCGTCCTTCGCGGCGAGCGTGATCATCGCCTGCGTGAACTCCGCGACGGGCACGGCGTTGGCGGCGCGTGCGGAGGAGATGCGGATGCCGCGTGCCGACGCCGCCGCGTCCAGGAATCCGATCCCGCCGCCCCAGTGGACGATCCCGCGCAGGGCCGGGAAGGCGTCGAGGTCGCCGTCGCCGATCGACGGCACGCCCCAGCCGGTGATCAGCAGCACGACCTGCGACGGCGACGCGACCCCCGTGAGAAAGGTGGCGGCATCCGTCATGTCGATCTCGAGAAGATCCTCCAGCCGCGCCCGTTCCTCCGCACCGAAGACGAACGGCACCAGCGCGGGATCCATCAGCAGCGCCGCCCTCATGCGCCCAGCTCCTCGATGGTCCAGGTCTCGCGCCATTCGAGCCGCACCCGGCCGTCCTCGATCTGCAGTGGCAGCCACACCGGTGCGGACTCGGCGAGGTGCTCCGGTGTCCACCGGTCGCCGATGTACACGAAACCGTCGCCCACCGGCGCGACGACGCTGACCTGGGACTCGAAGGTGTTCGTCCCGGGCGGCGCGATGAGCTGCCAGTCGCCCCAAGGTCCCTCGAGGGCCGGCGCGCTCGTCCACATGTTGTCGTTCATGCTCCAGCCGGTGAGGTCCGAGCCGAACAGGTAATAGCGCCCGTCGTGGGCGACCAGGGTGGGCGACTCGTAGCCGATGTCGGGCCGCGCCTGCTGGCGCAACGTGGCGACGACCGAAGCCACGCCGAGGTAGTCGTCGCGGAGCCGGTAGAGGTGCAGGCCCTCGTCGCGGTCCTCGGAGAGGAGGTAGCCCACGCCGGCCTCCTGGAAGACGCCGATGTCGCGGCTGAGGTTGCCGAGCGGTCGTTCGCTGCCGACGTACTCATAGGGTCCCTCGGGTCGATCGGCGATCGCGTAGCCGACCCGCGCCAACGAGTAATCGCCGGTGTCGACATGGAGGAGCATGACCCAGCGCCCGTCCGGGCGCTGCAGCACCTTGGGTCGCTCGATGACCCGGTCGGCGCCGATCTCACCGTCGCCGGAGGTCAGCGCATCGCCCTCGTACCGCCAGCGGGCGAGGTCGGCCGAGGAATAGCAGGCGACGGCCGTGAACCGGTCGCCGGCCGTCTTGTCCTCGCCCCACGCGAACCAGCGGTCGCCGACGCGCTGCAGCCCGATGCCGTGCAGCTGCGCCGTGCGGCCACGGTCGTCGACGAACAGGCGGCCGGGCGCGATCGCGCCCCGCTCAGCCACGACGCACCTGCAGCACCCGCGCGCCGATGCCCGCCGGGGTGGTGATCGAAAGGCCGTCGCCGGTCGCAGCGAACCGCCAGGGCTCGCCGCCGGCCGGGAAGATCGCCTCGGCGTCGGCGACGCCCGGCAGCACGAAGGCCGCGGGCTCGGCATCCCGATCCCACACGAACACCAGGTCGCGCCCGCTCGTGCGCAGGCCGAGGCAGACGGTCGCGGCATCCCATTCCGGAAGGCCCAGCGGCCAGAACGGCGTCGCCTCGGCGAGGTCGTCGCGCAGCGCCTTGTGCAGCTCCACCGCCTCGGCGACACGGGCGCGCTGATCCGGACGCAGGTCGTCCAGGAACCCGGACAGGTACAGCCTCCCGCTGAGGCCGGTCACGAGCGTGAAGACGGTCTCTTCGTCGCCCATGTCGGCGGCAGGATACGCCCAGTTGCCGCACTGCTCGGGGAGGATCGACGCCGGCGAGGACGCGGCGATCGGCGGATAGAGCCGGAAGTCCTGCTGGTCGCTGGTCGACTGCAGGTGGGTCACGGCGAGCAGCGCGTAATCCGCACGCATCGCGCCGGAGCTGCAGTTCTCGATGCGGAGAGACGGATGCCGCTGCTGCACGCCCACCAGCCAGTCGCGGAACGCGCGCGTGTGCCCGAGCAGGCCATGCCCGGCGGTCGTCGCGTTGCGCTCCGTGCCCGCCCCGGGATTGATGTTGTAGTCCAGCTTCAGGTACTCGACGGCGAACTCCTCGACAAGGTGGTCGACGGTCGCGTCGAGGTGCGCGCGAGCGGCGGGATGCCGGAAGTCGAGGTGGTACCGACGGTCCTCCTGCACGCGCTGCCCGAACCGCTCGAAGAACGCCTCGTCCGGCAGCCGCGCCGCGGCCGGACTGTCGATGCCGACCACCTCGGGCTCGAGCCAGAGCCCGGGGGCCATTCCCGCGCGCCGGATCTCTTCGACGACCCGGCGCAGCCCACCGTCGGGGAACCGTGTCGGCGCTTCGCGCCACTCGCCGACGGTCGACCACCAGTCGCCGATCTCGGGGTCGGCGAACCAGCCCGCGTCGATGCAGAACACCTCGGCGCCCGCTTCGGCGGCCCGTCGCACCAGCGGGAGCAGCTTCTCGGTGGTCGGCTGCCCCATGAGCGTGTTCATGAAGTCGTTGTACACGACGGGCAGCTCGTCGTCCTGGGCGGGTCCGCGCAGCCACCGGCGGTAACCGGTCAGCTCGCCGATCGCGCCGTCGCGGGAGTGGACGGATGCCGCGAGCGCGACCGGCACCGCGGTGAATGTCTCACCGGGGAGCAGCGCATGGGCGAACTGGTGCTCGAGGTCGGTCGGCCCCAGCAGCGACAGGATGGCGCCTTCACGGGTCTGGCACAGGTCGACGTGCCAGCCGGCGCTCGTCTCGATCTGCCAGGCCAGCGCTTCGCCGTCGCCGCGCACCAGGTAGCCGCACGGCACGTGCTCCCCACTCGACCACGCACCGTGGCTGGAGAGGCTCGCGTGGCCGCGCCCGTCCTGTCCGTGGAGGTCGAGCGAGAGGTCGGGCAGCTCATCGCGCAGGGCGATCTCGCTCCACCGGGCCTCGCCGAGCCACTCGCTCGCCGCACGCCCCCACCTGATGTCGCCGACATCGCTCGCCGTTCCGACGCCCACCGTCGCCGAGGTCACAGCGGTCACCACGACCGCCTCGCGGCCGGCATTGCGCACCTCGCTCTCGATCCGCACGACGGCCGCGCCGGCCGGCGCCGTGACCGTCGTGCGCACCTCGATCCCGCTGACCGCGTCTCTCTGCACCACGACCGCTCGCGTTGCGGAGGCATCGGTGGTGACCTGCGAGCCCTGCACCCGCAGCCGCTCGCCGACCGCGGACCGCCAGTATGCCTGACTCGTGCGCGCGCGCTGCTCGGCCGCAGTGAAGACCTCGACCAGCCCGATCCCTTCGCGCCCGACGTGCGTCGATGACGGAACGACGAGCGACAGCGGCGCGTCGGAGTTCCAGCGCAGCTCGAACCCGCCCACGGGGGTGCGCTGCGACGCGATGGCGGACTTCGGGCGGGCGTCGGTCTGGTCTTCGACGGTGGGAGGGAGGAATGTGTCGGTCACGGAGTTCGTCTCGTCTCATCGGTCAGCGGCAGGCAGAGGGCGTCGTTGCAGATGTGGATGGCGGCACCCAGCAGGGCCGGCAGGAACAGCGCGAACGCCGAGCCGATGATCGGCAGGCCGGCCCCGATGAGGCCGAGCGCGATGATGAGAAGCCAGGCGAGTCCGATATGGGGCCGCCGCGCGACGGCCCGCGCGGCGACGCTGAGCGTCTCAATAGGGCGACGGGCGACGCCCGCCGCGACGCCTGCGGCCGCGACGACGCACACGGCGATGAGCAGCATGACAGCCACGGCCGCGCCGGCCGCCACGAACAGCAGCATCGCGTCGGAGTCCCCGAACAGGGCCAGGTCGTACGCCAGCAGCAGCGCGACGGCGCTCGCGCCGGCTGCCGCCCACCACAGGGTCCGGCAGCCGACGACGAACGAGCGCCAGTACAGGCGCCCGCCCTGCGCGTCGGCGCGGTCCGCCAGCAGACGTCGACTGCTGCGCAGCAGGGCGTACCCCGCGGGCACGAGCGGCAGCAGCGAGAGCACCCCCAGCCACAGCGCGAGATGCGTCGGCTGCCAGCCCACCAGCGCAGTGAACGCCACCACGGGGACGAGGCATCCGATGAACGAGATCGACACCACGAAATACTGGAAGACGGTCAGCATCGTCGCGGCGACCGGGCCGTCCAGCGCGAGGAGCACGCGGACGCGGCCGGCTGTGCCTGTCCGGCCTGTCGCGTTGGACGTGGCGCTCATCCCTTCACCGCCCCGATCGACATGCCCTTGATGAAGTAGCGCTGGAACGCCGCGAAGATCGCGACTGACGGGATGATCGCCAGGATCGCGCCGGTGTAGATGAGCTGCCACTGCGAGGTGAGCAGGCCGACCATGCGGTTGATGGCGACGTTGATCGTCCCCGCCGAGGACGAGTCGAGGAACACCAGCGGGATGAAGAAGTCGTTCCAGAGGCCGAGGGCCTGGATGATGACGAACGCCGAGGTCACCGGCAGCAGCATCGGGAAGACGATCGACCAGAACGTCCGGAACCGCCCGGCACCGTCCACGAATGCCGCCTCCTCGACCTCGACGGGGATGCCCTTGATGAAGCTGCAGTAGAGCAGGATGCCGAAGCTCGCCGCGCCGCCCAGATGCACGAGGATGACGCTCGCCAGAGTGCTGTAGAGCCCGACGTCATCGAAGCCCTTGACCAGCGGGATCATCCGCACCTGGAACGGGATCATGAGGCCGGCGATGAACAGGATGTATATCCAGCGTGCGCTCCGTCCGCCGATGCGCTCGATGCCGTACGCGGCCATGGGCACGATGGCCACGAGCAGCACGACGGTGACGACCGTGATGATGAGCGTGTTCACCAGCGCCTCGCCGTAGTCCGTCTGCTGGAACAGCTGCACATAGTTGTCGAGGGTGAACTGCGTGGGCAGCCCCATCGGGTCCATCGTGATCTCGGAGTACGAGCGGAACGAGTTGAGCAGCGCGTAGAGCACGGGGCTCGCGACGATGACCACCAGGACGGCGAGCACGGTCATCACGACGATCTGCCCGGGAGTCGCCTTCTTCTTCCGCGAGGTGCCCCGCCCGCGTCGCCGTTCGCGCTCGGGCGTAACGACGAGTTCCGTCTGGGTGCTCATGCCTGGATCTCCCTCTTGCGCATGTAGGCGTTGGCCGCGACGGTGCTGACGATCACGACGAGGAACAGCACGATGGCCGCGGCGCTGCCGAAGCCGGCGCGGTACTCGCCGAAGCCGACCTTGTAGATGAAGAACGCCATGGTCTCGCTGACGAACCCGGGCCCGCCCGAGGTCAGCACCATGACCTGGTCGAAGATGGTCCATCCGGCGATCATCGCGAGCGTCATATTGACGGTCACCGCGCCGGCGAGCATGGGCCACGTGACATGGCGGAAGACCTGCCGGCTGTTCGCGCCGTCGATGCGCGCGGCTTCCACGAGCTCCTGCGGGACCGACTGCAGGTTGGCGAGGTAGATGAGCGTCGTGTTGCCGCCGAGCGTGAAGCACGTGATGAAGAGGATGACCCAGACGACGATCGTGCTGTCGCCCAGCCAGTCACGGGCCCACTCGGGCAGCCCCGCGTCACGGAGGAAGGTGTTCACTGCGCCGAAGTTGTAGTTGAGCAGGTACTTCCAGACCGTCGCGAGGATGAAGGCGCTCACGAGCGACGGCAGATAAACCGCCGTGCGGAAGAGCCCCTGCCACCGTCCCACCACCTTGTCGAGCATGAGCGCGACCGCGAGCGAGATCGCGTTGACGATGACGGCCGACCCCAGACCCAGGATGAGCGTGTTCTTGACGGCGTTCCAGAACCGTCCGCTCGTGAGGATCTCCTCGTAGTTGCGCGTGCCCACGTAGTCGTAGTCGGGGCTGATGCCGTCCCAGTCGGTGAAGCTCAGCTGGAGGGACTGGATCGAGGGGATGATCACCATGAGCAGGTAGATCACCAGCGCCGGTGCGATGAAGCCCAGCATCACCCACCGCGCCGACCGGAACCGTCCGGTGCGCCGCTTCTCCCGTTGCGAGCCGTGCGGCACGAAGGGGACGTCGTCGGCGGCGCCATCGGGTGCGCCGTCGAGCGGTCCCTCGCCGCTGAGGCGGACGGCCGTGCCGACTACCGCGGTCTGGCCCTGCAGGGCGCTCTGATCTGTCATGGAGACCTCCTCGGCTCCGGTGGGTGCCCGGGCGACAGCTCGGGCACCCGACCATGTGGTCAGCCCGCGGCGACCGTCTTGTCGAACTCCGCCTGCACCTTGGCGATGGTGTCGTCGATCGAGCTCTGCCCGTCCTGCATCTCGATCCGCGCCTGGCGGAAGAAGGTGTTGAACGCGCTGAACGTGGTGAGGTTCGACACGTTCTCGTACCAGGCGAGGTTCGGGTTCTCGAGCAGTGCGAAGTAGTCCGCCGCGCCGGGGATCGAGGTATTGCGCTCGATCTCGTCGGCCGCCACGATGTTGGGCGCGAGCCAGCCGTTCTCCTCCATGAGGTTCGCGGTGTCGACCTGATAGAAGAACTCGAGGAACTCCGTCGCCGAGGCGTACTCGGCGTCGTCCTCCTCCGCCTGGGCCGAGATGGCGAGCCCGCCCGCGGTGTCGCCGTTGACCGCGTTCTTCAGCACGTTGATGGTGCCGTCCTGGTCGGGGACGATGAACAGCCCCGCGTTGAAGTCGGGGTCGACCTTGTTGATGTCGTTCAGCCGGCCGATGCCGGCGGACGACGTGGCCATGACGGCCATGTCGTTCACGAGCAGCGTGGTGGTCTGCGCATCGGCCGTGGACTGCCAGCCCTCGAGCACGTATTCGTTGGTGATGTCGAGAAGCTCCTGCAGGGGCTCGCGCAGGTCGTCGATGGTCGCGTCGCCGTTCTGCGCCGCAGTCCAGAAGCCGCCCTCGTCGCCGTACTCAGCGAAGTACGGCGCGGCGAGCTGCTTCCACAGCTGGTCGCTCGGCCATACCTCGGCGGCCGCGGTGGCCAAGGGCGCATCGCCGTTCGCCTTGATCTCGGCCAGCAGGTCGAGGAAGTCGTCGTAGGTCTCGGGCACCTCGAGATCGTTCTCCTCGAAGTAGTCCTTGTTGTAGACGATGTTCAGGCCGATCTCGCCGTTGAGCGCGCTGTAGGGGACGGTGTACACCTCTCCGTCCGACGCGCTGCCCACGGCCTCGGGCTCGATCAGCTCGGTCACCGACTCGGGGATCGGCGCGAGCTTGCCGGCGTTGATGTACGTCAGGGTGTCGCGCATGTCGACGACGGCCGGCCAGTTGCCGGTGGCGTCCATGGTCTTGAGCGCGGTGGCGTAGTCGCTGCCGGCGGGCAGCGGGTCCAGCTGCACCGAAGTGGTGTCGCTCTGCTCGTTGAATGCCTCGACCACCGCGTCGACGACCGAGTTCCAGGTCTCGTCCCCCGTGGCGTACAGGAAGCGGATGGTCGTCTTCTCGGCAGCCGCGCCGCCGTCGCCGTCGCCACTCGCGCTCGTGCAGCCCGCCAGCGTGAGCGTCGCGGCGGCCAGCGCGGCGCCACCGACGACCCACTGTGAGCGGCGGCGCAGCCGGGCGCGCACCCCTGCCCGCGTCGTTTCCTCGTGCATGTGATCTCCCTTGATTCGTGCCGGAACGTTTCCGTCCCGGAGAGAGTACCTCAAAGTGGACAACGTTTGCCACTCTTTCCGAAATCGGCTTTCGGAGGCCCCGCACGGGTCGTCCGGACGCCCGCACGGCGCCCACCGGCGGAGCGCTGCGGCGGCGTCACGCCCGCACGAGCGGCTCGCCCCGGAGGATCGGAATCGCCGTCAGGGCGACGGTCTCCCTCGCCGGAGCGGGTTCGTCCAGCACGAGCGCGAGCGCTGCGCCGCCGAACTCCTCGAGCGGCACCTCCACCGTGCTGAACGCCGGAAGCACGTCGCCGAGCATGGGCACGTGGTCGAACCCCGTGACCTCGATGCCGTCCGGAGCCGCGACGCCGAGCTCGCGAAGCCGGGCGATGACCCCGACGGCCATGGCGTCGCTCATCGCCGCGATGACCTCGACCTCTCCCAGCCGATCGTGGAGAAGATCGACCGCGCGGTATCCGCCGTCGCGCGAGAACTCCGTGTGCACGATGTCCTCCTCCGCCATCCGGATCCCGTGGTCCGCGAGCCCCTCCACGAACCCGCCGACGCGTTCGAGTGCGGTGACTTCGCCCGCGGGCCCGGAGACGATCGCGAACCGGCGCTTGCCGGCATCCGCCAGCCCGTCGGCCAGCAGGCGAGCCGCATGCCGATTGTCGACGGTCACCGTCGGGAAACCGAGGTCGTTGTCGCCGATCACGACGATCTTCGCGCCATGGTCGCGCAGCACCATCAGCTGCTCCTTGACGGATGCCTCGCGCGCGGGGTCCGTCGTGCGGCTCGTCGCCATCACGACCGCCAAGTGGCGCTCGCCGCGGAGCTGAGTGAGGATGTCGAGCTCGCGCGTCGAGTCGTCACGTGTCGTGCGCACGGCGACCGAGATGCCTCGCTCCTCGGCGGCGTGCATCATGCCCGAGATCATCGTCGCGGAGCCGAAGTCGTCGATGTCGCCCACGATGAAGGCCACGGTGCGGGCGCGACCGCCCTTGATGGCCTGCGCAGCGGGGCTGACGGAGTAGCCCAGGGTGCGTGCCGCCTCCTCCACACGACTGCGCAGTTCGGGCGACCCGCTCTGCTTTCCCCGCACCCCGCCGTTGAGGGCCCGGGAGGCAGCGGGCACCGACACGCCCGCCAGGCGCGCCACGTCGGCGAGGGTGGGCGGCTTGGCTGCGTGCGTCATGTCGTCCTTCCGCGGCTGATAACGCTATCCAGTATCGCGGATGCCACACGCACTGCGGGGAGCGCGGGCCACGGTCAGCCCCGCCCCGCAGTCGACGCGTCACCGCCGCACGCGGTACGCCAGGTATACCGAGCCGTTGCCGAAGCGGCGCTCGTCACGCAGCTCGAGATCGAGGCGCAGCCCTTCGTCGAGGAACCGCGTGCCACCACCGACGACGGCCGGGGCCACCACGATGTGCATCTCGTCGAGCACGCCGGCGCGCGCCGCCGCCGAGGCCAGGCGACCGCCGCCGATCGCGACAGGGGTGGGCGAGGCATCCGTCATCTGCCGCACCTCGACGGGGTCGAACGAGCGGCGCAGCTCGGTGCGCCGGGTCGAGACCGCATCGAGACTCGCCGAGTAGACGACCTTGTCGATGTCGCGCCACTGCAGGGCGAATTCCCGCTCGGCAGGCGAGAGCTCGTCGAGGTCGAAGTCGTCCCACGCCTTCATGACCTCGTACACGTTCCGCCCGTAGAGGTGCGTCTTCGCCGGCGCGAACAGATCGTTGACGAACGAGTGCACCTCGGCGTCGGGCGTGGCCCAGTCCCAGCGGCCGTCGGGTCCGGCGATGTAGCCGTCGAGGGACGCGGCGTTGAAGTAGATCAGCGAGCCCACGCTCCCGCACGCTACCCGGCACCCGACGCGCCGACCACCCCTCGGCAGATCCTCGGCGACGCCACTTGCGGCGGGGGCGGATGCTAGGGCTATTGTTTTTCGATAGCTACATGCCGTTTATCGATAGGTGAAACATGCGCGGTACGACGATCGTGATTCTGAAGGCGCTCATCGCGGTGCTGATCGCGCTGCTCCTGGTGTGCCAGTTCGCGGTGCTGCCCGGCATGGCCCGCTCGCTCGCGGGGATGTACCCGTACCTCGCCTACCTCGAGGTGCCGGGCGTGATCATCGGCGTGATCTTCACGCTGTGCGCCCAGGTCGTGCTCGTGTGCGTCTGGCGCCTTCTCACGCTCGTGCGCGCCGACAGCATCTTCACGCCGCGCGCGTTCGTCTGGGTCGACGTGAGCCTCGCCGCCGTCGTCATCGCCACCGTGCTGGTCGTCGCGACCCTCGCCTTCATCTGGACCGCGCCGTCCGGCTCGCCGTCGGTCGTGCTGCTGTGCCTCCTCGGCATCGTGGTCGGCTGCGGATTGTCGCTGCTGCTGGTGGTGCTGCGCGGGCTGCTCCGCAAGGCTTCTCAGCTCGAGCACGACCTCTCGGAGGTGGTGTGATGCCCATCATCATCAACCTCGACGTGCAACTGGCGAAGAAGAAGATGTCGGTGACCGACTTCGCCGCTGCGATCGACATCACGCCCGCCAACGTCTCGGTGCTGAAGAACGGCCGGGCGAAGGCGGTGCGGTTCACGACGCTCGACGCGATCTGCCGGGTGCTCGAGTGTCAGCCGGGCGACATCCTCGAGTGGGTGCCCGACGATCACCCGGCGGCGATCGCCGCCACGGAGGCCGGGGCATGAGCACGGTCGCGGCCGCAGGTTGGAGCGCACCGGCGTGGAACGACGCCGCGATCGCGGAACTGCTCGACGTCGCGCGGTGCCCGGTGTGCACGCGGGGCATCGTGGCCGAACGCCGCTGTCCCGTGTGCGGCGCCGACTTCACCGGCGCGATCGGACACGACCTCTGGGTGGCATCGCAGCGGGCCGTCGATGCACTGCGCGCGCGGCAGACGCTGCTCGAGCAGGTGCCCGTTTCGACGTACGGGGTCGCCCGCAGCGCCGCGGCGGACGCCGCGGCCACCGCATCTGACGCCGCGACCACCACCGGCGCCACGGCCGCACCCGCCTCAGACGCCGAATCCGCGGCGCTCCCCTCCGGCGCCTCCGCGACGGTGCAGTCGGTGCTCGCCGTCGCGGGTGCCGGACTCGTCGCGATCGCGGCCGTCGTGTTCACGTTCTTCAACCCCGACCTCGCCGATCCCCTGCCGCGCGCGGCCATCATCGGCGCGATCGCGGCCGCCTTCCTCGGCGGCTCGGCACTGCTGTCGCGCCGCCGCCTGCGGTTCTCGGCCGAGGCCATCGGCGCGCTCGGGGTGGTCTTCCTCGCGCTCACTGTCACGGCCGCGCTGCCGCTCCTCCCGCCCGCGTTCCACGCGTGGGCGTTCGCCGGACTCGCGGCGCTCGTCGCCGGCGGCACGCTCGGCGTGCTCGGTCCGCGCGTCGGAATCCGCGCCTGGGTGTGGAGCGGCACGCTCGCCCTCGCGTTCGCGCCGCTGATGCTGTCGCTCGCCGCCGGCTCCCCGCTGGCGGCGACGACCGGATGCCTCGCCTCCGCGGCGGCGGCGAGCGCCCTGGTCGCGCTCGCCGGTCGCGGGGACGCCGGCTTCGCACGACCGCTGACGACTGAGCGCGTCACCCTGACCGTCGCGCAGTTCGGGCTCACCGCCGCGGCACTCCTGGTCGTGTGGGGGACGGATGCCGCCGCCGGCGTCCCGGTCGCCGTCCTCGCCTCCGCGGTCTTCGTGTGCGTCGCGGCGCTCGCGGTGGCCTCGGCCCGGCACCCCGCCGGCGCGGTGTGGACGGGCGCCGCCGGCGCGGCGATCGTGGCGGCGTTCGCGGTGCTGCCGCTCGCCGTCCCCTCATCCGCCATGGCCGGGTGGCTCGGCGCCTTCCCGGTCGCCACCGCCCTGGGACTCGTCGTCCTCGGAGCACTGTCGCCGCTGCATCGCGCCGTGCCGGCGGGTCCGCTGTTCGGCGGGGCCGTCGTGGTCGTGGCGGCCGTCGCGGTCGTCCCCACCATGACGGCGCTCCTCACGCTCGCGGGCACGCTGGCACGCCCGTCGGCCGATGTCGTGATCCTCCCCGAAACGGCCGCTCTCAGCCTCACCGCCGGACTCGCCGCCCTCGCGCTCGGCCTCGCCGCGTTCGCCGCCCTCACGGCACCGCGTGACGCCGTCACCGACGACGGCGCCGGGGCTGCGGCATCCGATCTCCCTGCCGCGAAAGAACCCGACGGACCGGAGCAGCCGGACGGGATCCGGATGCCGCGACCGCTCGGCACGCGCCGGCTCGGGTTCGTCGGGGCCTGGTTCGCCGTGCTCGCCTTTCTCACCGTGCTGACCCTCGCGCAGATCGAGGTGTCGGCCCGCATCGCGATCGCGCTGGGCGCGGCCGTCGTCGTGAGCGCGGTCGTGGCCGCAGGGCTGCGCGACGCCGGGGCGGCCGTCCGCATGCCCCTCGTGGCGGGCGCGCACGCCGCCGTGGTGTTCGCCGCCGTGCTCTCGTGGCATGACGACGCGCTGACCGTGTGGGCCGGCGCCGCCGTCGTCGCAACCACGGCGGTCCTCGCCACGACGGTGCCGCGCGCGGCGCGGTTCGTGCACGTCGGCGTCGCCTTCGCGTACGCGCTGGTGGTGTTCGCCACTGCGCTCGCCCGCAGCGGTGCCGACGCGATCGTGGTGGTCTGCCTCACCACCTGCGTCGCCGGTGCCGTCGCCATCGCGGTGACCTTCATCCGTCGTGTGCCCTCGCGCGAGTGGTACGCCGTCCTCGCCGTGACCGCCGTGCCGTTCGCGATCGGCGTGCTGCAGGTCGTGATCCAGCGCAGCGGGTGGACCGCACTGTCGACGACCGTCGTCTTCCTGTTGGCTCTGACGCTCGTCACGACGACGAGGCGTGGTCTGAGCGTCGTCGTCCGCACGCTCGCGGCCGCGACCCTCGTGCCCGCGGCCGCGGTGGTGGCCGTGTGCCTCGGTGCCGAGCTCCTGCCGATGAGCGGCTCGCCGGTCGTGCTGCCGGTGATCGCGGCGCTCGTCGCGGGCGTGCTCGCATCGGCGGACGCGCTGCGCGAGGCGCTCCGACGGCGTGTACCTCGACGGCACGCGCGCCTCGCCGTGGTGGCGGTCGAGGCATCCGCTCTCCTCACCGCCGTCATCGCGGTGCTGCTGTCGCTCGTGCGCGCGTCGGCCGGACTTCCCACGACGCTGCTCGTGCTCCTGATCCTCGGCATCGGGTTCGTCGCCGAGGCGCTGCTCTCACCGCGGCGCTCCGCGTGGCCTCTCGCGGGCGCAGCATTCACGGGGGCGCTGTGGAGCGCGTGGGGCATCGCCGGCGTCACGGGCCTGGAGCCGTACCTCCTGCCGCCGGCGCTCGTCGCCGCGCTCGTCGCGGCGGTTCTCACGGCGCGCGGACGCCCGGCTCCGGGCCTGTACGCCGCCGGGCTCGGCGTCGCCGTCGTGCCCGTGCTGGTCGCGCTCGCCCTCGCGGGGACGTACGCCGAGCCGCCGGTGCTCACACTCGGGGGCGGCTCTCCCGCCCGGGCGTACGGGCTCGTGGGTGCGGCCTGGCTGCTGGTCGCGGCATCCGTCGTCGTCACGAAGACCGCCCGCCCGCGGATCAGGCGCCTCCGCGCGCTGCGCGTGCCGACGCTCGCCGCCGCGGTGCTCGCGGCCACCGCCGCCGCGGTGCAGGGCGTGCGCTGGGGCGTCGGGCTCGATGCGGCGCCCAGCGATCCCGCGGTCGTCGCCGCGCTCGCGTTCGGGCTGCTGGGCACCGGCGCCGCGGCGAGCGCCGCCGCGCTGCTGCGCCGGCAGACCCCCGCCGACTCGCCCCTCGCCGAGACGCGATGGCTCGGGGCCCCCGCCGTGCTGATCCTGGGCGTCGCGACGTGGCCGGCGATCGAGCGGGACTGGTTCGTGATCTGGACGATGTGGGCGCTGCTGCTGGCGCTGCTCGCCTTCATGGTCGTGGTCGCGGCGCGGAGCCTGCGGGGGCCGACCGGGCTGCCGCCGGTGTGGTTCGTGTTCGCGGTGTCGTTCGTGACGGCGGTGGTCGCCTGGAGCCCCCGCGACCTGCGGGTGGAGTGGTTCTCACTGCCGCTGGGGGCGTTCCTCCTCGCGGCCGGCGCGCTCGCGCTGCGGCGACCGGCGGGCGGGCCTTCCGGCCGGCCGGCGACCGGCGCGCCACGGCGGACGCTCGACTCGTGGCCCGCGGGATGGACCGGGTCGTGGGCACTGCTCGCTCCCGGGCTCGTGACGATGCTCAGCGCCTCGGTCGCGGCGACCTACACCGACCCGCGCACGTGGCGCGCGATCCTCGTGATGGCGATCGCGCTCGCGGCGATCCTGGTCGGCGCGACGCAGCGGCTCGCGGCGCCGTTCCTCATCGGCATCGTCGTGCTGCCGGTCGAGAACGTGCTCGCCTTCATGGTGCAGATCGGCCGCGGCATCGAGGCGATGCCGTGGTGGATCACCCTGTCGGTCGTCGGCGTCGTGCTCCTCATCATCGCCGTCGGCTACGAGCGCCGCGCCGGCGACGAGACCGGCCTCGCCGCGCGACTGCGCGACCTCGCCTGAGCGGACCCGCAGCGACACGCGCGGGCGCGGCCCGGTCAGGAGCCGAGGGTGACGTCGACCTGGATCTCGGTCGCGAGGCGCTCGAGGTCGCCGGTCAGCTTCGCGAGATCGACGGATGCCGGAACCCGGGCGACGACCGTCGCCTCGAACAGTCGGCCGCCGTACATCGCCGCCTCGGTGGTGCGGGTGCTCAGGTGGTCGATGCTCACCCCGTGGGCGCGGAGCGCGGCCGAGACGTCGCGCACGATTCCGGGATGATCGTTGCCGATCACCTCGATCGTCAGCGGCCGGGCATCGGTCGCGGGCGGCTCCTCGGTGCCGGCGTGCACGGTGACCTTGAGCAGGCCGTCGAGCACGCCGAGTGCCTCTCGCAGCTCGGCCGCGCGCTCCGGCGCGATCGACACCTCGATGATCCCGGCGAACGCCCCCGACAGCTCGGCCAGCTGACTGTTCTCCCAGTTGCCGCCGTGGTTGCCGACCACATCTGCGACCGCCGCGACCAGTCCTGCCCTGTCGTCGCCGACCACGGTGAGCACGAGCGTCGTCATGGGCTCACTGTACCGACCGTGCCGCAGCAGCGGTCCTCGGAGACCCGTGCGACGTCGTGGGATCAGCCCTCGCGCTGGGCGAGCAGCTCCTCCATGCGGGCGATCTCGATGCCCTGGTCGGCCTCGACATGACGGGCGAAGACATCGATGTCGGACTCCTGACCGCCGCCCTCCGCGTAGAGGTCGGTCACCATCTGGATCGCTCCCTCGTGGTGCTTGATCATGTACGTGAGGAAGAGCCGGTCGAACTCTTCGCCCTCGGCGCCCTCCAGCTCGGCGAGCTCGGCCTCGGTGAGGAGCCCGGGCATCGACTCGGACGTATGCGCGTGGGACTCGTCGGGATCGCGCACGGGTTCGCCCCGCGTCTGCAGCCAGGTCTCGAGCTGGGTGATCTCATCGGTCTGACTCACGGCCATGCGTTCGGCCAGCAGCCGGATGTCGTCGTCGGTCGTGCGCTCGTCGACGTAGCCGGTCATCTCGATCGCCTGCGAGTGGTGGTGGAGCATGTCACGCACGAAGAGCACGTCCTGCTCGACGTAGGTCGGCGAGTCGAGCTCGGCCGCCTCCTCCGGCGACAGCGTGCGGTTCGGCTCGCCCGGCGCGCCCAGCTGCACGACGGGGCTGGTCGGCAGCGGCGCGACCTCATCCGGCTCTGCCGTGCACGCCGAGAGCCCGACCATGAGGAGGGCCGCGGCACCGAGCAAGACCAATCGGGTCGGGGTCGGCGTCGACATGATCGAACCTCTCGTAGGGATTGCTCCATCATGCGCGGCCGAGGGGCCCTGACGACCGACGAAACAGAAAGTTAATGATTGCTGTAGCGGTGGCTCACACGTCACCGATACGTTCCATTCATATAACTGCATACCGACGCAGTATGCGAAGTGCGATCGGCTCCGCCCCCAGACGGCGCGGAATGCACTTCGGCGTGAGCAACAAACCGACATATCGATGATGCAATGCTGATTTGGAAGGCCACACCTGCATGAAGACACGATCTCCCCACAGATCGCATTGGCGCACTCGCACGCTTGCCGCCGTCGGCACGCTGGCGCTCGGGTTCTCCATGATGACGGCGACCACCGCGCTGGCCGACGCCGCCGACCCCGACCCCCGCGAAGGCCTGACCGCCGGACTGCATGACGCCGGCCAGGCGGCGAGCAACATCGCCCTGCTGTCGGCGCAGCAGAAGACCTCGCCCTTCACGACGAACTCCGATCTCGCGTTCACCGGCGACTACGCGATCGCGGGCAACTACTACGGATTCCAGATCTACGACGTCAGCGACCCCGCGTCGCCGAGCCTCGAGGGCACCTTCGTGTGCCCGGGCGGGCAGGGCGACGTCTCGGTCTTCGGCGACCTGCTCTTCATGTCGGTCGAGTCGGCCCCGGGCCGCCTCGACTGCGGCACGACGAACGTCTCGGCGACCGACCCGCAGAACTTCCGCGGCGTCCGCGTCTTCGACATCTCCGACATCCTGAACCCGGTGCAGGTCACCGCGGTGCAGACGTGCCGCGGCTCGCACACGCACACCGTCGTGGAAGACCCCGACGACACCGAGAACGTGTACGTCTACGTGTCGGGAACCGCGGGCGTCCGCACGACGACCACCGCGCTCGAAGGCTGCGTGAACCCCACGAACGCCAACACCGAGGAGGCCTACCTCGACGCGAACGGCAACCCCATCGACACGGCCCGCTTCCAGGTCGAGGTCATCAAGGTGCCGCTCGCCGACCCGGCGTCGGCGGCGGTCGTGAACGAGGCGCGCCTGTTCACTGCCGAGAGCGGCAGCCCCGCGGGCCTCTGGCCGGGCGGCAGCCACGGCGAGGGCTTCCAGAGCACGTCGGCCACCGACGCGTGCCACGACATCACGGCTTACCCCGCGATCGGCCTCGCGGCCGGAGCATGCGAGGGCAACGGCATCCTGATCGACATCAGCGACCCGGTGAACCCGGTCCGCATCGATGCCGTGACCGACCCGCGCTTCGCGTACTGGCACTCGGCGACGTTCAACAACGACGGCACCAAGGTCGTCTTCACCGACGAGTGGGGCGGCGGCAGCGGCGCACGATGCCGCGAGCAGGACCCCGACAACTGGGGCGCCAACGCCATCTTCGACATCGTGGACGGCAAGCTCGAGTTCCGCAGCTACTACAAGATGCCGGCGGTCCAGACGGCGCAGGAGAACTGCGTCGCGCACAACGGCTCGCTCATCCCGGTGCCCGGCCGCGACATCATGGTGCAGGCCTGGTACCAGGGCGGACTGTCGATCTTCGACTTCACCGACAGCGCCAACCCGGTCGAGATCGCGTACTTCGACCGCGGCCCGATGAGCGCGACGAGCCTCGTCACCGGCGGCTACTGGTCGACCTACTGGTACAACGGCAACGTCTACGGCAACGAGATCGGCCGCGGGTTCGACAGCCTCGCGCTGCAGCCGAGCGCGCACCTGAGCGCCAACGAGATCACGGCCGCGGGTGAGTACTCCGTCGGCCTGTTCAACGCGCAGGCCCAGCCGCGGTACGAGCACGCGCCCAGCTTCGCGGTGGTGCGGTCCTACGTCGATCAGGCCGAGCGGGCGGGCACTCTCGCCGGCAAGGCGCTGACCGACGCCCGCGGCCATCTCGACAAGGCCGAGATGCTCGCCGCGAAGGGCAACGGCGGGTCGGTCGTCGATCACCTCGCCAACGCGGCGCGCAAGTCGGGTGCGGCACCCGACTCCGACCTGGCGCAGGCGATCGCGGCTCTGTCGGCCACGTTCGGCTGACACCCGCAGCGACAGCACGACGGTGCCCGGTGGTCTTCGGACCGCCGGGCATCGTCACGTCGGGGCCCGGAAGAACGCTCCCCGCACCTGCCCGCGCCGCGACGTCCGGGATCAGGCCGGAAGGAGATCGTCGCCGACCGGGAAGGGCAGCCGGAAGCGCTCCAGCACCGCCCCGACGGCCGACGCCGCCCCGTACTCGTCGGCGACGACCGTCACGCCCCGGGGGCTCGCCTCCGCGATCCGCACCGGGCGCTCCGCGCCCTCGCGGCGCAGCGTCCAGCGATCGGCGAGGTAGCCGATGCCGAGCTCATCGAGCAGCTCCTCGGCGTCGAGCCAGTCGATCGGGTCGCCGGGCGCCGGCGTGCGGTCTCGGCCGAGCAGATCGTAGACCCGGAAGCCGGCGCCGTCGGCGCGCATCCAGCCCACGAGCTCGCCGTCGGCGCGGCGGTGTTCGATCCAGTCGGCAGGGAGCATGGCAACCGAGCGTAGCGATCCGGCGCACCGGAAGTCACGCCGGTTCTCCACAACGCGCGTCGCGGTCGCGCGCGCGGGTGCGGCATCCGGATAGCATCCCCTCGGAGATCGCACGTGGGGATGCGCGGTCCGGGACTCAGGGAGTCGCATGGCCACCTTCGGCACGGGCAGCACGCGGCCGTCGGCGCGGGTGCGCCGGCGACGACTGTTCGCGGGCATCGCGGGCGCCGTGGTCGTGCTCGCGGTCATCGGCGGAACCGTCGCGGCGATCGGCTTCGCACAGGCCGGGAGCGACGCGGACGCGGACGAGTCGGATGCCGTGCCCGCCGCGTCGGAGCCGCCGACGCCGTCCCCCACCCCTACGCCGCTCACCGCGGAGGAACAGCTGCTCGCCGCGACCACCGACCCGGCGGCGTGCGCGGTGAGCTTCGCGGGCGACGGCATCTCCGACGCCCCCATGCTGCAGACGCAGGGCGCCCTCTACACCGGCCTGCCGATCCCGACGCGGGACGGCCTGGTCTTCGCCGGCTGGTACGCGACCCCGGCCGATGCCGCAAGCCTCGCGATTCCGGCACGGATCAACGGGTCCGAGCCGGTCGTGTGCACCGACCGGCGGGTGACACTGCACGGCGCGTGGGTCAGTCCGGAGCAGAACGCGGCCGAGGACGCCCGCATCCCGATCCTCATGTACCACCAGTTCACCGCGAACCCCGAGGGCGAGAGCGGCTGGCTGCGCGGCAACTACGCCTTCATCGGAGACTTCGACGCGCACCTGAACCACATCGCCACGACCGGCTTCTATCTGCCGACGTGGGACGAGCTGTCGGCGTTCATCGACGGGCGGCTGTTCCTCCCCACCCACTCGGTGATCGTGACCGACGACGACGCCGACCAGAGCTGGTTCGATCTCGCCGTCCCGGTGGTCGACAAGTACAAGGTGCTCTCGACCTCGTTCATGATCACGGCCTGGCGCCAGGACCCGGCGCCCAGCCCGTACGTGCTGCGCCGCTCGCACACGCACGACATGCACCGCGCCGGCGCCAACGGCGACGGCCTCATCACGAACCTCGGCGTGCCCGAGATCGTGGCCGACATGGAGGCGTCGTACGGGGTGCTCGGCGTGAAGGAGATCGTGGCTTATCCGTTCGGGCACTACAACGACACCGCGAAGGAAGGGCTGCGACAGGCGGGCTGGGAGATGGCGCGCACCATCGAGCCCGGCTACGTCACGATCGGCGCCGACAAGCTCGCGCTGCCCACGATCCGCATCAACTACGGCATGGGGCTGGACGCCCTGATCAACCTGATCGGGTGAGCTTCCCGAAGAGACTCCGAGTCCACTATCGGAGGTGAGATAGCGGTGTCAAGGCTTTTCAGAAAAAAGTCTTCCGGTCTCCGCTTCTCGGGCGTACAGTGACAAACGCGCGGGGGGGCGCAGTACCCGAACTGACGTTCCCATCGACCCGACAACCCGGCCGGGTTCGCGCACTTGGGGTGGTCGACTCGACAACGGAGCCCGACGACGACGTCGCGCCGACCAGGGGAAGTTGATGTCTGCTAGGGACGCGTCGTCGTGCGCGCGGTGGACCGCGGTCTGAATCAGACCGCGTCTGACGCGGCGCCCGCGGGCGCCGGTGGAGTGACCCGAACGCTCCGCCGACGCCCAGTCCCGTCGCGCCCGGCCTTCGAGGTCCTTCCCGCTGCAACAGCCCCACGGGTCCAGCCGTCGCTGGAGCGCCGCCGACTCTGGGAGCGGCGCTACCGACGGCGGCTGGACCTGACCGACTCCGTCAGCGTCACGTTCGCCGCCGCGGCAGCGATGATGTTCGAGACCGGACCGGTGGTGAGCCCCGCCGAGCTCGCCGGCCCGGCCCGGATCGGCGTCTTCGTCGTGTGCGCGTGGCTGACGCTGCTGTGGCTCGCGCACACCCGCGAGCCCGCCGTGCTCGGTGCCGGCTCCGCGGAGTACAAGCGCATCGGACATGCGACGGGCCTGGCCTTCGGCATCCTGTCGACCGTCTTCATCCTCGCGCAGCTGCCCGGACTGCGTGCGCAGCTCATCGTCGCCCTCCCCGCCGGGCTCATCGCCCTCGTGTTCAGCCGCTGGCTGTGGCGCAAGCAGCTGATCCTCGACCGCGTGCACGGCGAGTGCGTGTCGCGCGTGATCGTCGCCGGCACCCGGGACGACGTCGAGTACGTCATCGAGAAGCTCGTCGAAGACCCGCACCACGCCTACCACGTGATCGGGGCCACCACGACGGACGCCTCGACCCAGCCGATCCTCGTCGCGGGCGTCATCTACCCCGTCATCGGCTCCATCCACTCGACCGCGGCCCACGGCCGCGCCTCGGGCGCGGACGCCATCGTCGTCGCAAGCACGCCCGAGGGCGATCGCGACTTCGTGCGACGGCTCGGCTGGGAGCTCGAGGGGACCGCGGCGGAGCTCGTTCTCTGCAACCGGCTCACCGACGTGGCCGGCCCGAGACTGTCGCTGCGCCCGCTCGACGGTCTTCCGCTCGTGCAGGTGAAGATCCCCGACTTCGAGGGAGGCGTCCACGCCATCAAGCGCGGCATGGACGTCGTGCTCTCCCTGCTCGCGCTCGTGCCGATCGCGCTCGTCACCCCTTTCATCGCGATCGCGATCAAGCTCGACTCTCCCGGTCCGGTACTCTTCCACCAGTTGCGGGTGGGCCGCGACGGGCGCCGGTTCTGGATGCTGAAGTTCCGGACGATGTGCGCGGATGCCGAGTCCCGGCGCGACGAGCTCCATGCCGCGAACGAGGGCGCAGGACCGTTGTTCAAGCTGAAGCGCGATCCGCGCGTCACGCGCGTCGGAGCGGTGCTGAGGAAGTTCTCGATCGACGAGCTGCCCCAGTTCGTCAACGTGCTGCGGGGCGAGATGAGCATCGTCGGTCCGCGCCCACCCCTCCCGACGGAGGTGACGGCGTACGACGGCACGGTCTACCGCCGCCTCTACATCAAGCCCGGCATCACCGGGCTGTGGCAGATCAGCGGTCGCAGCGACCTGTCGTGGGACGAGAGCGTGCGGCTGGACCTGCGCTACGTCGAGAACTGGTCGATCGCCACCGACCTCCAGATCATGTGGCGCACCGCGAAGGTCATGATCACGCCGAGGGGGGCGTACTGAGATGACCGAGTCTTCCCGATCCACCGGTCCCTGCGTCGCTCGCCTGCGACCGCGCGGCACGCACCCGAGCTGCAGCCCCACAGCCGGGATCACGCGGCCGCGCAGGTGTCATTCCCATGACGGCGGGCGGGCGGCGCAGCCAGGTCGGCGAGAGCCGCGTGCGCACCGGGGACCCCGGTCCTCGCGGGGAAAGGTCTCGTGAGCATCGTGGCGCCCACGGTGCGCATCCTCGGCACCCATGGGGTGCCGGCGAACTACGGCGGCTTCGAGACCGCGGCGGAGAACATCGCCCTGCACCTCCGCGACCGGGGATGGACCGTCGACGTGTACTGCCAGCTGACCGGCGAGGGTCCGATCCAGACCGACCAGTGGAACGGCGTCACGCGGACGATGATCCCCGAGCCCAGGGAGGGCTGGCGGGGCACGTCCGCCTTCGATCTCGCCTCCGTCCGGCACGCGATGACGGTGCACGAGCCAGGCGACGTCTGGCTCACCTTCGGATACAACACCGGGGTCTTCGATGTGATCCCCCGGCTTCGAGGCATCCCGAACGTCGTGAACATGGACGGGATGGAGTGGACCCGGCGGCGCTGGGGACTCGCCAAGCAGGGCATCCTGCTCGCGAACGAGCGGCTCGCGGGATGGGTCGGCGACGTGCTGATCGCCGACCATCCCGTCATCGCGACGTACCTGGAACGACACTTCGGCCGCTCCCGGGTGCAGACCATCGCTTACGGCGCCCACGAGGTCACGCACGCCCCGGCGACTGCCGCTCAGGAGCTCGGACTCACTCCGGGCGCCTATGGGATCGTCGTCTGCCGCCCCATTCCCGAGAACTCGGTGCTCGAGATCGTGTCGGCATGGTCTGCGGAGCGCCGCGGCATGCCCCTCGTCGTCGTCGGGCCTTACCTCGACGACGACCCGTATCAGACACGGGTCAGGGCCGCGGCATCCGATGAGGTCCTCTTCCCCGGTGCCATCTTCGATGCCGACCGCCTCCGCGCTCTCAGATTCCATGCCGCGGTCTACCTGCACGGCCACACGGTCGGAGGCACCAACCCGTCCCTCGTCGAGGCGATGGCGGCCGGCAACGCGATCGTGGCGCACGACAACCCCTACAACACGTGGGTCGCGGGCCCGGAGAACGCCTACTTCTCCGGTGCCGGCGGCCTGGACAGCCTGCTCAGTCGTCTGCTTCCCGACGAGGGTCGCCGGGCCCGCATGGGCGCTGCCGCCCGCGACCGGTTCCGCGCCGAGTTCACGTGGACGAAGATCGGCGCGCAATACGAGCAGGCCCTGGTCGACGCCCTCACCCGAAGGGGGCGCGTGCCCGAGAAGATAGGAGCCGTCGCATGATCGACGTCGGAATCGTGGGACTCGGAAAGATGGGTCTGTCCCATCTCGCGATGATCACCGCACACCCCGAGGTTAATGTGGTCGGCGTCTGCGATGCCACCGGCTATCTGCTCGATGTGCTCGCGAAGTACACCGGCGTGCGCACGTTCAAGGATCTCGGTCGGATGCTGGACGAGGCGCGTCCGCAAGCGCTCATCGTCGCGACGCCGACTCACCTGCACGCCGGCATGATCGGGTCGGCGATCGAGCGCGGCATCCATGTCTTCTGCGAGAAGCCCCTGGTGCTCGATCCGGCCGAGAGTGCGATGCTGACGGACGCTGCCGCTGCGCGGGGGCTGGTGACGCAGGTCGGGTATCACAACCGCTTCGTGGGGGCCTTCCGCGAAGTGCACCGCCTGCTGGCGCTCGACGCGATCGGCCCAGTCAACACGGCACTCGCGGAGGCGTACGGCCCCGTGGTGCTCAAGCCTTCCGGGCACACCTGGCGCAGCCAGCGGGCCACGGGCGGCGGGTGCCTCTACGACTACGCGGCTCATCCGCTCAACCTCATGACGTGGTACCTCGGCGCTCCGCAGTCGGTCAGCGGCAGTCAGCTGACGAGCATCTTCTCGGCCCAGATCGACGACGCGGTCGCGACCACCCTGCACTACGCGGGCGGCACGGCGCAGCTCACCGCGAACTGGTCCGACGAGTCGCAGCGCAAGATGACGACCACGGTCACGCTGTGGGGTGCGCACGGCCGGATCCATGCCGATCGCCAGGAGATCCAGGTGTACCTTCGCGACACCGCTCGCGTCCCCGACGGGTATCGCGTGGGCTGGAACGTCCGGTACACCACCGAGCTCACCGGGGCACCGTGGTTCTATCTCCGCGGCGAGGAGTACAGCGCGCAGCTCGACGCGTTCGTCCGGCGGGTCCTCGACGGATCGGTCGAAGGCGAGAACGACTTCGCCTCGGCATCCGTCACCGACCGGGTCCTGTCGATGATCAGCGAGGATGCGTCTCACGAGAGCTTGCGGCTGACGCGGACGAGCTCCATCCGGGCCCAGGTGCCGGCCCGGCGCGGCATCGGTGCCGCACTGCGCGGGCTGAGGGTGGGGAGCTGACATGACCACCGGCATGAGCGCTGACATGACCGCCGCCGCGGGCGGCGGCGTGACCGCCACCGCCACCAGGACGATCGACCGGCTGCTGTTCGGCGACAACCAGTTCTTCGGCGTGAACCACATGTCGGAGGAGAAGGCCCGCGCGCAGCAGATCCGCTTCCAGGACACCGACGCGATCATGCAGGTGATCGACGCCGCGTACGCGGAGGGGATCCGGACCTTCATGTGCACCACGCACGATCGGATCGCGGAGGTCTGCGACCGGGTGCGTGCCGAACCGGGCCACTACGAGGGGTTGAAGTTCTTTCCCGGCATGCCTTACGCGCACAAGTACGCCAACGCCGTGACCGATGACGGCTTCCTGGGCGCCATCCGCAGGTTCCTCCCCGAGGAGGGTCTGCTCGACAGCATCTCGCGGGGTGCGACCTCCTTCGCGCGCAAGGACATCGAGGGCGTGTCCACCCTGCTGGTCGACGCCGAGCTCAAGATGTTCGCCGGCCTGGACACGCCGGTCATCTGGATGCAGAACGTCGTCGTCGACCTGCTGTCGGGGCTCGGCTTCACGGAGGCGCTGCGCATCTTCGCCGATCACGTGCGGACGCGGTACGACGCGCAGCCGGGGTTCATCACGATGAACCTGCCACGGCTCCTCGACGACCTCGACAGGGTCGGCGTCGTGAACCCCCTCGTCTGCTCCAACATCAACAAGCTCGGATTCCGGATGTCGGGAGGCATGGAGGGATATCTCGACGCACTCGAGAAGCGCCCCTTCCGTGCGGTCGCCATGTCGGTGTTCGCGAGCGGGGCACTGCCGCCCCGTGAGGCGATCGAGTGGGTGTGCACCCTGCCCAACCTCGAATCGATCGTGTTCGGCGCCTCCAGCCGCGCGCACATCGCCTCGACGGTCGCCCTCGTCGACGAGTACTGGCCGGGGAGGCCGACATGACGCATCCCAGCGAACTGTCGGCCCGCCGTGGCACCGTCCTCATCGCCAACCCCTCTGCAGACCTGTACGGGTCGGACCGGATGGCGCTGGAGGCCGCCCGCGGACTCGTGACGCTCGGGTGGCGCACCGTCGTCACCTGCTCGATCGACGGACCGCTCGTCCCGCAGCTGCGTGCCGCCGGCGCCGACGTCGTCATCCTCGGCGTGCCGGTCCTGCGCAAGAGCGTTCTGAACGTGCGGGGAATGCTGTCGCTGCTGGGCGAGGTGGTGACGCAACTCCCCCGCATGCGGCAGCTCATCCAGGAGGTCCGTCCGGACGTCATGCTGGCCAACACGGTGACGCTGCCCCTCTGGACCTTGGCCGCCCGCTCCCGCCGCGAGGCGGTCATCGTGTACGTGCACGAGGCTGAAGCAGCGCTGTCGGGACCCGCTCGCGCCCTGCTCACTGCTCCGCTCCGGCTGGCGGACGGGGTCATCTTCAATTCGGAGACCAGTCGCCGGGTCTCAGGCTGGGCCGGGCTGGAGCGACGCGGCCGCGGACGGGTCATTCACAACGGCGTGACCGGCCCCTCCGTGGTCCGACCGTCGCGCGAAGAGCTCGGCGACGTCTTCCGCATCGTCTACGTCGGACGGCTGTCGCCTCGCAAGGGCGTGGATCTCGTCGTGCGGGCGGCGGCCCGTCTCCGGGATTCCGGCATCGAGCCGGACGTCCGGCTCGTCGGGTCGGTCTACCCCGGATACGAGTGGTACGAGGCGCAGCTGCGCGCGCTCGTCGAGGAACTCGATCTCACCGACGCGGTGCGGTTCGCCGGGTTCCACGAGGTCGTGTGGGACGACTTCGCCGCGTCTGACGTCGCCGTCGTGCCGTCGCGGCTGGACGAGTCGTTCGGCAACGTCGTGATCGAGGCGCTCCTGAGCGAACGGCCGGTGGTCGTTGCCGACCACAGCGGCCTCGCCGAGGCGGCCAGCGGCTTCACCGCCGCACTGCGCGTCGCGCCTGACGATGAGGAGGCGCTCGCCTCGGGCCTGCGACGCGTGCACGAGAGATGGGCGGAGTACCGGCTCGCGGCGCGCAGCGATGCCGTGCGGGCGCGGCGAGTGCACAGTGTCGGCAACTTCCACGCCCACCTGTCAGAAGCGCTCGAGGAGCGGGCGCACCCCGCCCCGAGCCCAGCCGAGGACGTGCGATGGTGGCCCCGCGAAACGCTCGGCTGAGCCGCCGGCTGGCCGCGATCGCAGCGACGTCGCTGTGCATCGGTCTCGCGGCGTGCGCCGCTGCGCCCGGGGCCGACGACACGCGCCCGATGACGAGCGCATCCCCGGCCCCGGCGCCCACGACATCACCCCTCGCCCCGGACGTCGAACCGGCCCCGGGAACGGAGCCCGGGTCGCGGGCGGATGCCGACTCGAGCGCCGACCCCGATCAGCCGGTTCCCAAAGTCGGACGACCCGGCGCCCCGGTCGAGCCCGCCCAGTCGGCCGAACCCGGGTCGACGACCGAGGCCGTCACCTATCCGGATGGCGTGACCGTCCGGATCGCGGAGGTCTCGTTCGGCGAAGAGACCGCTCAGGGTCCCGGCAGCTTCCCGGGCCGGGGCTACGCCCGGCTCACGCTCGAGCTGGCCAACGGCTCCCCCGACACGATCGACCTCGGCACCTCGGTCCTGACCGTCCTCGACAGGGACGACAGCCGAGTTCAGCCCGTGTACGCGAACGACGCCCGCGTTCGCGATTTCGCGGGGACCCTGGCCTCGGGCGAGACCGCGACGGCGGTCTACGCCTTCGCGATTCCTGAGGAGTCGCATTCCCAGATCACCCTCGTGGTGGATTTCGACGCCGGGCACACGTCCGCCGTCTTCCGCGGAGGGCTGAACTGACATGTCCGCGCGTCTGCACACCACCGCGACGACGCACCGACGACTACGAGAGGACCTCGCATGAACGGCATCACCCGTCGCGACGGGGAACGCGGCATGGTCCGCCGCACCGTCGCCACGCTCGCAGCAGCGGCGATGACCATCGCCGCGCTCGCCTCCGTCGTCATCCCCTCGGCGCCGGCAGCGGCCGCCGATCCCCCCGCGACTCCTGACACGGTCACCGCCGACGTGCTGCCGACGTGGCAGATCAACGGCGTCGTGTGGAGCCAGACGGTGGTGGGAAACACGGTCTACGTGACCGGCAGCTTCACCAAGGCGCGTCCTCCGGGGGTGCCGGCCGGCGGTGCCGGCGAGATCGACGCCGGCAACATCTTCGCGTTCGACATCACGACCGGCAATCCGATCCCGAACTTCAGCCACTCCCTCGACGCGCAGGGCCTCATCGTGCGCGGTTCACCGGACGGCAGGACCGTGTACTTCGGCGGCGACTTCACGTCGGCGGACGGACAGGCGCGATCGCACGTCGCGGCCTTCGACGTCGCGACGGGCGCTCTCCTCCCCTGGGCGCCTCGCACCGACGGACAGGTGCGCGGGTTCGCCTTCGCGGGGAACACCGTCTACGTCGGCGGCAACTTCCGCTCGAGCGGCGGCCAGCCTCGCACAGAGCTCGCGGCGTGGAACTCCACCACCGGCACGCTGACCGCCTGGGCCCCCGAGGCCGGGGGCGACGGCTTCGTGTGGGACATGGTCACGAGCCCCGACCGATCCCGCGTCATCATCGGGGGGTCGTTCACGCTGCTCAACGGGCAGACCGCGTATGGCATGGGAGCGATCGATGCGGTCACCGGCAGCACGCAGCCGTGGGCCGCGGTCGACAGGATCAGATCGGCTGGACTCAACGGGGCGATCTCGAGCCTCAGCACGGACGGCAGCCAGGTGTACGGCACGGGCTACGCGTTCGGCGCCGGCGCGTCGTTCGAAGGCACATTCGCCGCCGATCCGTACACGGGGCAGCTCAACTGGGTCAACGACTGCCTCGGCGACACCTACTCGAGCTTCCCGCAGGGCGAGGTGCTCTACTCCGTCGGCCACCGCCATGACTGCACCGTCGTGGGCGGGTTCCCCGATACGAGCCCGCGCTCACGCTGGCAGAAGGCGACGGCCGAGCGCACCTTTCCGATAGGCACGATCACCAGGAAGGACGCCTACGGGTGGGACTTCACGGGACTGCCCTATTCAGGACTGCTGCACTGGTACCCCGACCTCGAGTTCGGGACGTACACGGCCGCCCGTCAGGCGGCGTGGTCGGTGACGGGCAATGACAGCTACATCGTGCTGGGCGGCGAGTTCCCGAAGGTCAACACGACCGCCCAGCAGGGGCTCGTCCGCTTCGCGAAGCGGGCCATCTCGCCGCACGCGGTCGCGCCGATCAACAACTCGGTGTTCACGCCCGCGCCGTTCTCGAACGAGGCCGGCGTCGTGCGCGTGCCGTTCGGCAGTGTCTGGGACCGTGACAGCGTCGCGATCACCTACGACGTGTTCCGCAGCCCCGCCACCAAGATCGCGACGTTCACGCGCTCCGACAGCGAGTTCTGGAAGCTGCCCAGCCTCAGCATCGCCGACATCGGTCAGACGCCCGGCGCGCAGGTGCGCTATCAGGTGCGCGCGAAGGACGGCGACGGGAACATCCAGTGGAGCGCGTGGTCGCCCTACCTCACCGTCTCGGGGGCAGCGGCGTCCGCCTATCGCTCGGCGATCCGCGCCAGCGGCGCCACGCACTTCTGGCGTCTCGACGAGACCACCGGAACGAAGCTGTACGACGACGTCGGCGATGCGCCCGGAACACTGCTCGGCCTGACCCTCGGCGCCGGCGGCGCGCTCCTCAACGACTCGGACGCGGCGGTGACGTCGCCGGGCGGCAGCAACCCCCGCATGACGACGACTGATCCGGCTGCGGCCGCGAACGCGGCATCCGTCGAGGCGTGGATCAAGACGACGAGCACACGCGGCGGTCGCGTGATCGGCCACGGCAGCTCCTCGACGGGCACGTCGACCTCGGGCATGACCGATCGGGTGCTCTACCTCGACGCGTCCGGGCGGGTGAACTTCGCCATCAACGACGGGGCGTATCGCACCCTGTTCAGTCGGTCGAGCGTCAACGACGGGCAATGGCACCACCTCGTCGGCACGGTCGGAAGCGCAGGCATGGAGCTCTACGTCGACGGCGTGCGGGTGGGCCGCGAACAGAACTACACGACGCCGAAGACCTACGACGGCTACTGGCGGATCGGCGCCGATCAGACCGGCGGCTTCGCCAACCGGCCGAGCGATGCCGGCCTCGCGGGCAGCATCGACGATGTCGCGGTCTACGACAAGGCCCTGAGCAAGGGCGACATCCAGGCTCACTACCTGGCCAGCGGCCGCGCGGCCGCGTGGGCGGCGGCGCCGACCGATGCCTACGGCACCGAGGTCTCGGCGGATCAGCCCGACCTGTACTGGCGACTCGATGAGACGGCATCCGGGATCGTCCGCGACTTCGCGGTCGGCGGCACGACCGGGAACCAGACGGGAACGGTCACGCGCGGACAGACCGGAGCCATCGCCGGCAATACGGCGACCGGCTTCAACGGCTCGTCGGGCCTCGTCGTCGCGCAGGAGGCGTGGAACTCGCCGAAGAGCTACACGGCTGAGGTGTGGTTCAAGACCACCAGCACGAGCGGCGGCAAGCTCATCGGCTTCGGCAATGCCACGACCGGGCTGAGCACGAGCTACGACCGCCACATCGTGATGCAGAGCAACGGCCGCCTGAGCTTCGGGGTCAACAACGGCGCCCAGGTCAGCGTCGTGAGCCCGACGTCTTACAACGACGGGCAATGGCACCATGTCGTCGCGACGCAGGGCGCCGACGGCATGAAGCTGTGGGTGGACACGAAGCTCGTGGGAGGCAATTCCGTCACCGGATCCCAGGGTTATCGAGGCTTCTGGCGGATCGGCGGCGACCGGACCTTCGGCAGCACCGCGAGCAACTACATCAACGCCACGCTCGATGAGGCCGCCGTGTATCCGGGAGTGCTGAGCGAGCAGCGCATCCGTGCGCACTTCGCGGCGAGCGGGCGCGCGCCGGGCGAACGCGCGCCTGTCGCAACGTTCACCGCGGTGACGGACGAGCTGACGGTGAGTGTCGACGGGACGGCGTCCAGCGATGCGGACGGCAACCTCACGACGTACGAATGGACGTTCGGCGACGGCGCCGCCGCGACGGGTCCGACGGCGGAGCATGCCTACGCTCAGGCGGGCACGTACACCGTCACCCTCAAGGTCGTCGACGCCACGTCGCTGAGCAGCACCGCGACGCGCTCGGTGTCGGTCGCACCGAATCGGGCGCCGGCCGCGGCCTTCACCGCGACGGGGACGCATCTGTCGGTCGTCTTCGACGGCGGCGCCTCCGCCGACCCCGATGGCACGATCGCGGGCTATTCGTGGACCTTCGGCGACGGGCAGACGGGGACGGGAGTCACTCCTTCACATGTGTACGCCTCGGCGGGCACGTATGCGGTCTCGCTGACGGTCAGCGACGACGACGGGGCGATCGACACCCTCACGAAGAGCGTGACGGTGACGGAGGGTCCGAACGCGCCCCCGGTCGCCGCGTTCACCGTGTCGGCCGATCTGCTCACGGCCGCCGTCGACGCGACAGCATCGAGCGACCCGGACGGCACGATCGTCGGCTTCGCATGGGACTTCGGCGATGCGTCGACGGGCACGGGCCGCACCGCGGACCACACATATGCCGTTGCGGGAACATACGAGGTGACGCTCACCGTGACCGACAACCGGGGTGCGGTGGCGACGGTGGCGCATGAGGTGACGGTCGCTGCCAACCAGGCGCCGACAGCATCCTTCACCGCCACGACGACCGATCTGACGACGGCACTGGACGCCGGCGGATCGACCGACGCCGACGGGACGATCACGTCCTACGCCTGGGACTTCGGCGACGGCACGACCGGATCGGGCGTCACGACGTCCCACCCGTTCGCGGCGCCGGGCACGTACACCGTGACGCTCACGGTGACCGACGATCGCGGAGCCACGAACACCGCCGCGAAGCAGGTGGCGGCGAACGCGCCGCTCGTGTGGGCGACGGACGCGTTCGAGCGCTCCACGATCAGCGGCTGGGGGGCCGCCGGCGTCGGCGGGACCTGGGCGATGAACCCGGGCACCGCCACGGCGCTGAGCAAGTTCTCGGTCTCGGGCGGTGCGGGGAAGGTCACGCTCTCCCCCGGCAACAGCTACACGGCGTCGCTGCCCGGGGCCACCGCGTCCACCAACACCGAGGAGCGCTTCACGGTGGCGGTCAACCAGCCGTCATCGGGCGGTGGCTACTACTTCTCGGGCATCGGCAGGCAGATCGACAACCTCAACGACTACCGGGCGAAGTTCCGTGTCTCCGCCACCGGGGCGGTCGCACTGTGGCTCACTCGCACGGTGGGCGGCGTCGAGACCGTGCTCACCAGCCTCACGATCCCGGGGCTGTCGGTCACGACACCCGACAGCCTGAACGTGCGGCTGCAGGTGGCGGGCACCGGGACGACCACTCTCAGAGCCAAGATCTGGCGGACGGGAACGGCGGAACCCACCGCCTGGGCGCTGACGGCGACCGACAGCACGGCCGTCCTGCAGGCGCCCGGCTACGTCGGCATCAACAGCTACCTGTCGTCGAGTGCCACCACGGTCCCGGTGGTGTACAGCTTCGACGGCTTCTTCGCGGGCCCCGCCCAGTAAGCCGAGCCCACCCGACGCGTGCGGAGCGCCCCAGCGGCGTGAAGCGCCCGAGGGGCGGAGCTGATCGCTCAGCCCCACCCCTCGGACGCGGGTCTCACCCGCGGTACGTCAGCGGTCGGCTCAGGGGAACCGCGCACCGATCGTCGCGGCGCTGCTGCCGAGCAGCCCGACGACGGACGACGGCGGCGCGAGCGCGACGTTCGTCGCCTGGGACGCGACGTCGGAGAGGATCCGGCCGCCGGCGTCGGTCGCCGCTCGTCCCTCGATGCCGAGCGATCGGGCATCCTGGCCGGTCACCGAGCGGTAGTCGGCCAGCGTGGAGAACACGTAGGGGTTCACGTTCGCCGCGCCGCGCGACCAGACCACGAACCAGGTCGGCCTGGTCGCGGCATCCCGCTGGATGATGTTGCCGTTGGACTTGATGTTCAGGTCGCTGGCGGCGTAGGTGTGCGAGTAGTCCTCGACGCAGAGCGTGCAGTTCCCGGTGCTCTCGGCGATGACGTTGTTGCCGATGGAGATGTTGCGGATCACCCAGGGCATCGTCGGGTCGGGGAACGGCTGACGCGGATCGTGCCCGGGCACCGAGGCATCCGTCGCGCGACGCTCGTCCTGCACGATGTTGAGGACGCGGTTGCCGCCCACGATCGTGTTGTTCCAGATGTTGACGTCGCCCGTGTTGTTGATCTTGATGGCGTTGCCGAGGTTGTCGAGCACGAGGTTGTCGACGAAGTCCACCTTGTGCGAGATCTCGAGGAAGGCGCCCGCGCCGCGGTTGGCGACGATGTCGTTGCCCGAGATGTCCATGTCGTACACCGACTGATCGGTCCACAGCCCGGGGCCGTCGTTCCGCAGGAACGCGGACCCCTTCACGATGAAGCCGCGCGACTTGGCGATCTTCAGGCCGCCCGAGACGGGAGCGTGGTTGAAGTGCTCGCTGTTGTTCTCGACCGCCAGCAGACCGTCGACGGTGAGTCGGTCGGCGTAGTTGGCGCCGAGCCCCATGAGGCCGTTGCGGGCGAGCGTGACGTTGCGGACGACGGCGTCGGCCGCGCCGACGAAGAGTCCCGTGCTCGCGCTGTCGTACACCTCGACGTTCTCGACGCGGATCTTCGGAGCCTCGACCGTGATGGTTCCCATCATCCAGATGGACGTGGCGTAGCCGCGCACTCCGATGCCGCGGACCACCGTGCCCTCGCCGCGCAGCGACAGCGCTTTGGTGAGCGTGCTGGCGCGGACCTCGTGGCCGGACGGGTCGGTGCCGAGGTAGAGACGGTCTGCGACCGTGTCGGTGAAGAACGTGCCGGCCGTCAGCTGCGCCAGCGACGCGACCTCGCGCTGCGGCACGCCGTCGATCCAGACCTGCTCCGGGTGGGCCGCCATGGGGTGAGCGGGGTTGACCCACTGCCAGCCCGGAGCGGTGCCATCAGCCTGACCCTTGGTGAAGGAGGGGGTCGCGTCGAAGTCGTACGTCCAGCCGGGGCTGGAGAAGGCGCTCCCGGAGGCGGTCCACCCCGAGATCTTCTCGGAGCCGTCGAGCCAGACGGGCTCGCCGGGGTAGGACTGGATCGTGACGGCCTTGCCCGCGGGGACGGTCGCGGTCTGATGGTAGGTCCCGCCGCGCAGCACGAGGACGGAGCCGCTCGCCGAGCGATCGATCGCGGTCTGGATCGAGTTGTAGGGCGCGGCTGCGGAGCCGGTCCCGCCCGCGCTCGCGGCGGCGTCGACGAACACCGCGCCGGCAGGAACCGGATAGCTCGTCGATCCGATCTGCGGCGCCCCGGCGTTGTTGCGAGCGCCGGCCTCGTTCCACACCGGCGCCGTGCCGGTGCCGGTCGTGGGCGGCACCGGCGACGTGGGCGGGGTCGGCGTCGGCGTCGGCGTCGGCGTCGGCGTGGGAGTCGGGGCGGGCTCGGTGCCCTCGTCGACCTCCGTCAGCCGGGCGACCTTCAGGTCGTCGAAGCGTGCGGCCTGCGCCGGCGAGCTCGACGAGACGTACGCGCGCACGCCGACGGAGCCGGACGTGGCCAGGCGCGCGGCGCCGGTGTCCTCCACGGAGAGGTTCCAGTCGGACCGCACGGCGTCCACCGGCGACACGCGGGCATCGACCGACACCGGGGAGGTGCCGGTGACCTGCGTGTCGAGGCGGAGGGGGACTCCGGCGGCGGCGGTGAACCCGGGGACGTAGAGGCGGCCGAGCGAGGTCTGCTGGCCGCCCGCGACCCGGATGATCTCGAGGAGCGTGCGCCCCTGCGGGTCGACGCGCACCTGGACGTGGTAGTAGCCGGCGCTCGTCTGGCGGGACTGGACGCTCAGGTAGATGCCGCTTCCTGACTGGGGCAGCTGGTCGAGGGTGAACTCGACGGACGTCGCCGCATCGGCGAGTGAGACCCCTGCGACGACGGCGGAGGCCGAGGTGCCGGGTGTGCGGACGTTCGCGCGCGCGGTCCCGTTCGACACCGAGAACGCGGAGGCGTCGGTCACGGCGTACGTGCCGCCGCTCGTCGACGTCCCGAGGCCGGACGAGACGGTGCGGCTCATCTCATCGGAGAACACCGGGGTCGAGGTGAAGGTCGTGGCGTCCGCCGCGGCGGCCGGCACCGCGGTGACAGCAGCCACGCCGGAGAGCGCGAGGGCGAGTGTGAGGGCAGTGGCGATTCTGGGCAGGGTGGAACGCAAAAGGATGGAACTCCGGGATCGGGTATCCCGGATGCCGTACGACGAGGCGCACTGGGGCGAGGAGGCATACCGGGGAAAGGAAATGTTGCAAAACGATAACAGTCGGCGCGTCGTAACCCGGTACGGATGAGACGATTCTCACGGCGGCGTGCGGTTGGGCGGGCCAAGGCGCCACACCGGAGGGCGAGCTATCCCAGGGCTTTCATCTTCCGGAACCACACCATGACGGCGGCCGCCAGATGCACGAGCGCGGCCAGCGCCAGGAGCGTGTACACGGCCATGAACCACCCGGTCGCGCCCCAGAAGACGAACGCCAGGCACCACACGCCGTAGTCCATGGGCAGGCCCAGCAGAGAGCGCACGGGAGACGAGCCTCCGGACTCGGCCGCCTGAGGCACTCCGCGCTTTCCTCGGAGCAGATCGTTGAGGACCATGCCGAAGAACGTCACGGTCGACACGACCGCGAATCCGAGCGGCACGAGCAGCCATGCGACGTCCGCCAGGTCGAAGAACCGGTACCACCCGATCGCGACCGCGATGTGGAGCGATACGAGCTTCGCGGCGTCCAGGATGTGATCGAGCCACTCCCCTGCGAGCGATCCGCCGCCTCGCAGCCGCGCGACCTGGCCGTCGGCGCTGTCCCACGCGTACCCGACCGCGAGCAGCAGCCACACCAGCGCGCCGAGGGGCAGGCTCGCGGGCACGAGAGCCAGCAGCGCGATCCCCGTGAACGTGAATCCGGCGCTGATCAGCGACACCTGATTCGGCGTGAGCCCGATCGAGTGGGAGGCGGCCGCAAAGATCCGGCCCGCCGGCCGGTTGACGTAGACCGAGTACGCCGGGGCTCCCCGCGCGCGACCCTTCTGAGCCGCCGCGAGGCGCTGGTACGAGTCCGTGAAGCTCAGGGCGTGACCCCCGTCGCTCGATAGTCGTCGAAGAGGACGATGTAGGGGAGACTCGACAGCCCGCCGCCGGCGTACGTCGTCATCCCGGTGTAGCCGGCGGATTGCAGGGCCGCCGTCGTATCGGTCGTCGTGAGCTGCCACGCCACCGGCTCGGTGGCGCCCTGTGCCCAGATCTTGCTCCGGATCGTGGTGGTGCCCGTGCCGAACACCTGCAGGCGGACGTTGTACTTCACACCCGGCACGATGTTGTTCGCTGCGGGAAGGTCCTGCCACACCATCACGGTGCCGCCGCGCGACAGCTGCGCCTGGACGGCGCCGTTCGCACCGATCAGCCACCGGGCCCGGTAGTCGTTCGCCCCGACCACGCGGCCGAGGGCGGAGATGTACATCCGCGCACCGGTCGGCGTCGCCTGGGTCGTGAACGAGAAGGTCAGGTCGGTACTGGTCGATGTGGCGGTGTTGAGGGTGGCGCTGCGCGTCTGACCCGCCGACTGCGTCGTGAACCGCGCCGACCCGTTCTCGATGGCGACGTTGGTCGTGCCCGCCGTCTGCGTCCACGCGCCGCCCGTCGGAGCCGTGCCGAGCGCCCCGTTCGGACGGCCGAAGTCATCCAGGGCGAACGGCGTGCCGGCCGGCGGAGCGGTGACGGTGACGGACCGGGTGGTGCTGTTGGTCGCCCCGTTGTCGTCGGTCACCGTGAGCTCGACGACGTATGTGCCCGCTGTGGCATATGTGCGGGAAGACGTCACCCCCGTACCGGTCGCGCCGTCACCGTACTTCCACGCATACGTGGCGATGGTCCCGTCCGGATCGCTGGACGCACCGGCGTCAAGGGCCACCGTGAGGTTCGTGGCGGTCGCGGTGAACGAGGCTGACGGCGGCTGGTTCGCGGCCACGGTCACCGTGGCGGTCTTGGTCGCCGTCGCGCCGTCGTCGTCCGTCACCGTCAGGGTCACGGCGTAGTCGCCCGCCGCCGCGTAGGTGTGGCTGGCCGTCACCCCCGAACCGGTGGGCGTGTTGTCGCCCCAGTTCCAGCTGTAGCCCGTGATCGTGCCGTCGCCGTCGGTCGAGGTCGAGGCATCGACGTTCGCCTGCAGCTTGGCCGTCGACGAGACGAAGCTCGCCGTCGGCGGTGCGTTCTGCGGCTGCGCGTTGGAGCCCAGCGTGTAGTGCGAGGCGACGTCGGCCGCCGGGATCGGGGTCATGTACACCGCGACCTCGTCGATCGCTCCGTCGAACTCCCAGTCGCCGGGACCCCACGTGACGTCGCCGCCCACGTGCCAGTAGCCCGTGTAGTCCTGCGCGTCGGTGTGGTCGTTGGAGCCCTGCAGGGCGCCGTCGACGTAGAGCCTCATGCCCGGAGGACCCTGCGTCGCGACCACGTGGTGCCATTGGCCGTCGTTGTACGAGCCCGAGGTCTGCAGCGTGTCGGTGAATCCGACCCATACCCCGTAGATCAGGTGGCCGTCCGGCGTCATGTAGATGTGCCGGTCGTACCCCGAGGAGTTGCCGTCCGGGCTGTTGCCGAAGCCGATGATCTTGCCGCCGGTCGTGGTGCTCGTCTTGAACCACGCCTCCAGCGAGTAGGAGCGCGGGTTGGTGAACGAGCCCTGGCTGATCACCTGTCCGCCGGCGAAGGTGGCCGCCTTGTCGTTGACGCCGACCAGTGCTCCGACGGCACCCTTGCTGACCGCACCGAAGTAGGTGCCCCGCTGGTTCGAGCCCGAGGCGTCCGCGGCGATGCTGCCGGTCGTCTCGTTCAGGCGCCAGTACAGCGCAGGCTCGAGGGCGTACACGGCCTGGCCGTACGCATCGGCCGGGGGCGGCGTCGCCCCGGCGATCGTGCGACCCGAGGCGGTGTAGTGCGCCTGCGTCTGCTGCTTCGAAAGCGGTGCCGCGTAGATCGCCACCTCGTCGATGTCGCCCCGGAAGAAGGCGTCGCCCGACCAGGGGCTGTCGCCTCCGACCCGCCAGTAGCCGTTGTAGGGCTGTGCCGTGGTCACATCGGTGCGCTGACCGACGCGGACGCCGTCCACGTAGAGGACCAGACCGCTCTCACTCTCGCCGGCGGTGACATGGTGCCATTGACCGTCGTTGTACGTGCCCGGTGAGGTCACGGTCGCCGTGGATCCGATCCAGACGCCGAACGTGATCCGCCCGTTCGGCTCCATGTAGATGTGCCGGTCGTAGTTGCTCGACGTGCCCGTCGCACTGTTGCCGAAGCCGAGGATCTTGCCGCCCGAAGTCGTCGTTGTCTTGAACCACGCCTCCAGGCCGAACGTGTTCGGTCCTGCGATGGCGCTCGTGGTCGATGCGAAGCCCTGCGAGCCGCCGTTGAACGAAGAGGCGTCACGCGCGTCGCCGAGGATCGCGCCATCGGCGCCCCGGGTCACTCCGCTGCGCACCGCCAGGTCGGACGCACCGGCCCAGTCGTACGAGATCGTGGGTGACGAGTCGTCCAGGGGCCAGTAGTCGAGCGGGGTGTCGGCGAGCACCGCGTCGCGATAGGCGCTTGCGGTCGTCGTGCCGGAGGCCGTGATGGTTGCGGTGCCGCCCAGGATCGAGTGGTTCTGGGCATCCGTCGCGCGGACGCGGTAGGTGTACGACGTTCCGCTGGTCACGTTGGTGTCGACGAACGCCATCGGGGGAAGGCCCCAGTCGGGAGACTTGGACCGGACGTTCTCGAACGTCTTGATCACGACGTTGTTGCGCAGCACCTCGTACTTGAGGAACTCGCTGTCGCGGTCGTAGTTCAGCGGCCAGCTGACGCGGATGGATCCGCCCAGCGACAGCGCCGTCGCCGGCCAGGCCGTGTTCCAGAGGATCGGTCCTTGCGCGTTGGTGGACTTGGACGGGATCGCGAAGCGCACGAGCCCCTGCTGGCCGGTGTTGTTGACCCGCGTGAACTCGCCTCCGAAGACGACGTAGTCGCCGCTGGCCGAGACCGTCCACGGGCCCTGGGACGCGCCGCTCACATTGGCCGCGTTGAACGTCGGGTACCAGTGGAGCAGCCGGGGGGCGGGATTGCCGCCGAAGTCGTAGTAGCCGAGGTTGAGGCCGTACGGGGTGATCCGCTCGACGGCCTTCGACACCGCCGTGCCGCGATAGAAGGTCCAGGGGTCGCTCTGCGGGAAGCCGTCGACGAGGCTCCCGCAGTAGTGCGGATGCCCTGCCTGGTAGACGGCCTCGCCGAAGGGGTGCACGTCGTAGAGGTCGCCGTGGCAGTCGTTGACCCAGGTGAGCCGGCCGGTGCTCCACGAGGCGCGGAAGCTGCCCTCGAGGTTGCCGCCGGTGCCGAAGACGTAGCCGGTGCCGTAGATGTCGTCGCCGTCGGACTTGAGCGAGAGGATCGCTGCGTCGTTGCCCGCGTTGCGGATGACGTCGTTGGTCTGGAAGGGAAGGAGCACGCCGCTGGTCGCGTCGACCATTGCGAGTCCATACCCCGGGTTGCCGCTGCCGTTGAGTGTCGTGAAGTTGCCGCCGAGGACGACCTTGGAGCCGTCGGAGGAGACCACGACGACGCGCCCCTGCCGGCCCTCCAGCACAGGAGCCCAGGGCAGGAGCGCACCGGCGCGCGTGACGGCGGCCGCGCCGAAGCGATCCTGGTTGCTCATCCGGCCGAAGGTGCCCGTGATGTAGACCGTCGTGTCGGTGGCGTCGATGCCCAGCGTCGCGCCGTTCGAGTTCGGATTGAAGCTCGCGAGCGTGCCGCCCGGCAGATCGAAGGCGGCGACGCGATTGCGCGCGGCGGTGTTGACCATCGTGAAGTCGCCGACGATGTACAGCCGCGAGCCATCCGGGGACGCCTCGACCTGTCGCACCTGGCCGTTGATCGTGGGCGCGAACGTCGTGATCAGCGCACCCGTCGTGAGGTCGTAGGCGAGCAGGTTCGAGCGCGGCGTCTCGTTCGTCCCGGCGGCGGCGCCCGCGGGGCGCGCGCTCGAGAAGGATCCGGCGGCATAGACCGTATTGCCCACGATCGCCTGATCCCACACGATGCCGTTGATCTGCACCGTCGGCAGGGCGTCGGCGGTGAGGGTCGGCGGCACACCCTCCGGCGGGCTGACGTCGGCGCGTGCCGGAGCCAGTGTGACAAGTGAACCGATGATGACTGCCATGGTCGTGGCAACGGCGGTGATCGCCGAGCGGGTACGGCCGAAGCGCGTCGTGGTGAAGGCGCCCACGCTACATCTCCCCAGATGCGGTGTCGCTCGGACTACGTCCGTGTAGTCCAGCGACTACATTCCCCCAATGTGCGTCGGTCTCAGGGTTCGGGTCCCGAGATCTCGACATCTGGCTCGATGGCCAGTGCGCGTCGCGTTCTCAGGGTTCGGGCCCTACGAAAACGACGTCTGGCTCGGTGGCCAGCAGGTCGACGATAACACGGATCTCGCCGGATGGAACCCCGGATCGTGAGAAGAGATAGACCGCCGTCGCGTTCTCCCCTGGCGGGATGGAAGCGGGCCAGTCCGCCGTCTCGTCCCCCGTCAGCGCGGCGCCGGGAACGCGCTCGTCGCCGCCGAAGGTGAGGTTCACGTTCGATCCCGATGTGTCGACGGCCTCATCGCCGTTGTTCGTGATGCGCACCGAGACGGCCAGAGCGGCGCCGCTCTGCTCGCCCGGCAGGTCGCGTCCGGCGGTCACCGCCTCGATGGAGGTCACCTCGACGACGACGTCATCGCCCGCCGTCGCGCGGGCATCGAGCGGGATCTCGGGCGCCTCCTCCGGCTTGGTGACCGGCTCGGTCGCGCCGGGCTCCGGCGTCTCGAACTCGGTGGGCTGCGGTGTCGGGGTCGTCGGCGTCGGAGAGGTCGTCGGCGTCTCGCTGACGGTGGGCACCGGGGCCGAGGACTCGGCGGCCGGGCGCGTGGCCAGCAGCGCCCAGACCACGACGACGACGGCCAGCAACGCGACCGCCCCGAGACCGAGCCATCTCATCCAGCCGTTGCGGCGGTCGGATGACGAGTCAGTGTCAGACATGAGTGCATCCCTTGCACCGTGGTCGTCGCGCCTCCCCAAGCGGCGTGATCACGGTCATCCTAAGTCACGGGCGAATGCCCGTCGATGGGAGTCCTCGACAGGCGGTGAGGCGACGCCGCCGTCTTCGTCGTGGCGGGATCGGCGCGTGAGGAGCGTGGCGATGACGACGAGGAGTGCGAACGGCACCGCGCTGTCGACGAGCCCGCTCTCCGTGGTCGACCGCAGCACGAGCAGGACGAGCAGGGGCAGGATCGCGCCGCGGCGCGAGGACGAGACCAGCGCACCGATGAGACACCAGATGACCAGTCCGGCGACGAGGATCGTGCCGATGAGTCCCGCCTGGGCGAGCAGGGACGCCCAGCTGCTGTCGAGCACCTGCTCGTCCCGCCACCGGATGTCGACCGCGATCTTCTTGACCGACAGGCCCATCCCGATCCACTTCTGCCAGGATCGCCAGTCCCACGCGAGCACGACGCGCCACGCGTCGAATCGGGCATCCAGCGCCGAGGTCGTATCCGTCGAGCCGCCCCGGGTCGCCAGGCTGTCGACGATCCCCGTGAAGAACACGATGCCGTAGGCGACAGGCAGGCTCACGAGGAGCAGATAGACGACGCCGCGATCGTGGACGCCGTTCACGACGAAGGCGACGAGGATCGCGATGAGGACGCCGAGCAGGGCCGTGCGCGATCCGCTCGCCACGACGACGGCCAGGAGCACGACCGCGAGGGCCACCCGCCAGGGACGCGCCCTCGTGCGCAGGATCCACACCACCAGGGCGACGAGCGGCGCCCCGGCGAGGCCCGCGACCTCGTTGGGATGGATCTCGGGCACGTCGCCGCCCAGGCGACCTTCGGCCGGCAGCGAGCCGACGCCCGTCGCCGCGGCGATGAGCGCCCAGAACGCCATCGCCCCCATGAGCCCGCCGAGCGCGAACTCCCACCGCACCGACGACAGCAGGAGGAGGATCGTCGCCATCGCGATGAGCACCCGCACGACCAGCACGAAGGTGGGCACGCCGTTGCCGGCGACGAGGGCGGCGAGCAGCGAGACCAGCAGGACCGCGCAGAGGACGCCGGCCGGACCGAGCCCGATCGGGATCCTGACCCTCGTGCGGATCCACAGCATGACCGCCGCACCCAGCGTGAAGAGAGCGACGACGGCCTTGCCGACGACGACAGCATCGACGCCGCCCTGGTAGATCGTGTCGCTCCGCCAGGGGATGACACTCAGGATGACCATGACGAAGAGCAGTCCGACGATGAAGACGCGCTGCCGGCTGGGGCGACGGCCGTCGCCGTGCTCGTGCGGTGGGCGGTCAGCGCGCAGCACGGCCCTTGCGGCTCCCGCGATAGGACGCCGGTGCGGGCGATGCCCCGCCGAGCCCGCCCGCCGGGTCGACGCCGAACGTCGGCTCCGGCCCGACGGCGCCTGGGGCGGTCCCCGGGGCGTCGGCATCCCGAGCGTCGCGCGCATCGGTGGGCGTGATCGGCTCCTCCGACGGCACGGGGATGGCGAGGTCGTGTCTTCCGCGCGGCTCCGGCGCCCCGGTCGGGGTGATTCCGACGCGGTCCGACTCCCGCCAGCTCTCCGCCGCGACGCCGACGTCACGCGGGCCGACGTGTGTCATGAGCACGCCGAGCGGGCGCACGCCCATCACGCGCAGCCTCGTGGCGATCGCCACGAGATCGGTCGCCGACGTGGCGTTGTGCCGGACGATGAGCACGACCCCCGCGCCCGTGCGCGCCGTCGCCTCGACCAGCGCCGACGCGCTGGGCGGTGCGACCACCAGGACGATGTCGAAGTCCAGGCCGAGGCTGACCACGAGGGCGGGCACCTCGCTCTCGAGCGTCGACATCGGGATGTCCGTCGTCATCGCGTAGATGTCCGATACGGCCGCGGGGAGGGGCGGTGCGGGATGAGGTGGCGCGGGATGCGTCCGCGGCGGCACGTCGCCCACGAGCAGTTCAGACAGGGAGCGGGCGTTCGCCGGCGTGCCGGTGTCGCCGCGGAGGTCGAGCACGCAGGCCCGTCGCCCGGTGGCGGCGAACGCGGTGAGGAAGCCCTGCAGCACCGAGCCGTCGACTATCGCACCGGCGACCGGGATCAGCACGAACCGCGAGACCGCGGTGCCGCCCAGCGCGAACAGGCTGTTGATCGCGTCTGCGTAGGCAGCCGCTTCCGCGACTTCCTCCTGGCCCTGCCGCCGCGCGCGCGAGCGCCGCGGGCGGCGCGGGATCCGCCCCACGACCGAGAGTCCCGCCGCCCGGCGCACGTCGGAGATGGTCCGCAGCCGGCGATTCGTGGTCGTCCGGTACACCGCGAGGATCGCCCCGAGGGCGAAGCCGGCGATGAGGCCCAGCCCCGTGATCGCGAGCACCTGCGGCGACGACGGCGAGGCGGGCTCGACGGCGGGGATCATCTGGTCGAGGCTCACGTCGTAGCGGTCGTCGCCCGCCGAGTTCTCGGTGTCTTCGATGAACTCCGACAGGTTGCGTGCCGCCGAGTTGGCCATGCCCGCCGCCAGGGATGCCGTCGGAGCGTCCGCCCGGATCGTGAGCAGCACGGTGTCGGTGGCGTTCTCGGCCACCAGCATCCGGCGGATGTCACGGTCGCTGTACGCGTCGACGCTCAGGTCGAGGTCGGCGCGCACTCCGTCGACCACGTCCGGGCTGTCGACGAGCGCCGGGTACGTCTTGATCCGCGCGAGGCTGAACTGGTTCCGCTCGAACAGCGATGCCTCGCTCGACTCGACCTGAAGGAGGAGCGTCGAATTCGCGCTGTACGTCTCGGGCAGCAGCTTCGCGATGCCGAAGGCGGCCACGCCGCCGAGGAGAGCGGCGATCACCATGATCAGCCAGCCCTCACGCAGTATGCGCCCGTAGGGAACGTCCTCCACCGTCTACTCCCCACTCGACAGCCGAGGTGAGGGACGAATGATATCACCCCGAGGGGGGAGTGTCATCAGAACGCGGCACGGGCGGTTCATCCGCTGCCGCGGCGAGCCAGCGCAGGCCGATCCCGCCGAGGAGCGACGCGACCGCGAGCGCGATCGGCACCCAGGACGGCGTTCCTCCCGCTGCGAGCAGCAGCGCCGCGGCGATCAGGCCGAGAACGGTGTCGCCCAGACGGATGCCGAAGACCGCCGCCTGCCTCCCCGACACGGCGCTCAGCGCACCGTACGGCGTGACCATCGCGACGGAGGTGCCGTACGCGATCCAGGCGACGACCGCGACCACATCGAGCGGCACGCCGAAGAGGAGCGGCCCCAGCCAGGGCGCGCAGAGCACCGCGACGGCGCCCATCACCACGGTGAGGCCGAGCAGCACGAGGACGGTCAGATCCGCCTCGCGCAGCGAGCCGCCCGCGCCCTCCCGGCGCTTGCCCGCGAACCGCACGAACAGGAAGGACGAGAACCCGCCCACCACGAGGATGAGCGGAGACGTGTACGTCCGCGCCGCTTCGAGCTGGCCGACGGCGACCAGTCCGGCGAACCCCAGCACGAGCAGCCGCGTGACCGTGAACATCGCCGGCCGGAGCGTCTGCTGGACGCCGCGCCACGAGCCGTACTTCCAGACGGCGGCGTAGTCCGCGCCTCGCAGCCCCACCAGGTACCGGTCTTCACGCGGCACCAGCAGCCATCCCACGATCGTCGCCACGACCTGCCCCGCCGCGATCGCACCCAGGAAGGCAGTGAGCGTCAGCGGCCGAACGAGCCATACCGCGCCGAGGGCGATCAGCGCGATGGCGAACCCCGTCAGGTCTGCCGCCATGACGCGGCCGAACGCCATGGACGCCATCAGCAGGCGCCGCACGACCTCCTCGACGGCGAAGACGGCGAGCGCCGCCGCGAAGACCACGGCTTCGAGAGTCGAGACGAACCCCGTCACCGAGGCGATGAAGCCCGCCAAGACCGCCACCGCGACCGTCACGGCGGCGAGGATGCCTTCGAGTGCCGCCCGGATGCTGCGGCGTGACCTCTCGAGGACGATCAGCGTGTCTCCGACCAGCCCCGTGATGACGGCGGTCGCGAGGACGATGACGCCGTACAGGATCGCGAACTGGCCGAATTCCGCGATGCCGAGGATCCGCGACACCATGATCTGCAGCGTCAGGCTGATCAGCGCCTGCGTCGACTGCGCCGCGACGGCACCGACGGCCTTGCTTCTCATCGTCCCGCCTCTCCGCGGCATCCGTGGCTCATCCTGCCAGGCATGCGCCCGCGCGCCCCACCGCCATCAGCCGATCTGCGAGTGGCGTCATGGTGCGCACGTATCCCGACGATGCCCCTCCCGTTCCGGGGAAGCGAGAGGTATCGTGACCGCTACAGACCCGGTGTGTGGGACACTGCGGGTCACATGGGGGAATCATGGCTGTACGCATCGGCTATGCCGCCGGGGCATTCGACCTCTTCCACGTCGGACACCTCAACGTCCTCCGACATGCGAAGGAGAACTGCGACTTCCTGATCGCGGGCGTCGTCAGCGACGAGATGCTGCGGCTGGTCAAACACGTCGAGCCCGTCATACCGACCGCCGAGCGCGTCGAGATCGTGCGGAGCATCACCTACGTCGACCAGGTGCACGTCGAGGACGTGCCCGACAAGCTCGAGACGTGGCGGCAGCTCCGCTTCACGCACTTCTTCAAGGGCGACGACTGGCGCGGCACCGAGAAGGGAGCCCGCCTCGAGCGCGAGTTCGCCGAGGTGGGTGTCGAGGTCGTCTACTTCCCCTACACGGTGCACACCTCGAGCACGGCCCTCCGTCACGCGCTGGACATCATGGCCGCGACGCATCCGCGCGAGGATGCGCTCCCGGACGGCGTCACCGTCACGCACGGCTAGCTTCGGACGCGGCGGCGCGGGCGGCACCCTCACGCGCAGGGGATGACGGATGCCGCGACCCCCGGCATCCGTCGTCTACAGCTCGCCGGGCTGCATGACCTCTTCGTCGATGTCCTCCAGGATGCGGCGCGCACGCGACGGCTCGACCCCCGGCTTGCGGGGCGCGTAGACGACCAGCGAGTGGAAGAGGAAACGCACGAAGAACGCCAGCACGAGCGTGATCGCGGTCGCGACCACCGCCGAGATGTGGCCGCTCGAGACCATGAGGGCCACGATCGGGATGCGCACGAGCGCCTCGGCGTTGTTGAACGTGAACGACTTGGCGAAGCGCAGCCACACGCCCGACGCGTTCTCGCGCATGTCGTCGAAGACGAAGCGCTCCTGCAGCAGGAAGTTGCCGATGATGGTCGCCTCGGCGGCGACGATCGCGGCGATGATGTAGTCCACGCCGAGCTGCGTGAGCGCCCACACGATCGCGACGTTGGCGACGGCGCCGAGGCCGCCGATCACGGCGAAGAGCGACATCTTGCCGAAGCGCAGCGCGGTCAGCTGCGCGAGGAAGTGCAGGCCCTGCCGCACCGACGCCTTCGACTCGCCGGCGTGCCGGTCGGCGAAGTCGAACGGAACCTCGGCGACCCGCATGGGGCGGCGTGCGAGGATCTCGAGGAGGATCTTGAAGCCGCGCGGGCGGAGGAGCGCCTGGTCGACGCTGCGGCGGTCGATGAGGAAGAACCCGGTCATCGGGTCGGTCACATCCCGCAGCCGGATCGGGAACATGGCGCGCGTCACCGAGGTGGAGGCCTTCGAGACGAGCACCCGCGTGCGGTCGGCGAGACCGTGAGCCGTTCCGCCCCCGGCGTACCGGGAAGCGATGACGACGTCGACGTCTCCGGCCGAGAACCGGCGCCACAGGGCGGGGATCTCCTCGGGCGGGTGCTGGAGGTCGCCGTCCATGACGAGGCACACGTCGGACCGGGCAGCGGCCAGCCCCTCGAGCACCGCCCCGCCGAGGCCGCCCTCGGGCTTCTCGCGGTGGATGAGCCGCACCGGCAGCGCGGCGGTGGCCGCCGCCTCGCGGACCGCGGCGGGCGTGGCATCCGTGCTGTCGTCGACGAACAGGATCTCGGCGTCGACGTCGCCCGGGAGGTTCGCCACCGCGGCGGCGACGCGCCGGACGAGCTCCGCGATGTTGGGAGCCTCGTTGTACGTCGGGACGACGATGGACAGCTGCATCGCGATCATCCTCGCACGGCGGGATGAACGGATCGTGAAGAGGATTCCTCGACGGGGAGGGGCCACGCGGACGACGGATCGGCCTCGAAGTCTCGACACGCGGCGGAAAGGCGACGATGCTGGCGTCGATAACGCTCGCAATTCCGGGGAGGATGCCGTGCCCGCTCGCCTGATCCACCGCCCGTCTGGAAGAGTCGCACGGCCGATCGCCGTCGGCGGCGTGATCGCGGGGGTGGTGCTGGCCACGCTCGCCGGCTCCGGCGCCGCCACCGCCGCGCCCGACGGACCCGGACCGCGCTACGCGCCCGGGGCCGACGGCGCCGGCGATCCGTACTTCCCGCTGGCCGGCAACGGCGGCTACGACGTGCAGCACTACGACCTCGATCTCGACTACACGCTTCCGGCTCCGGCGCCGGCGCCGCTGGAGGGACAGCTCACCGGAGTCGCGACGATCGACCTCATCGCGACCGCCGACCTCGACCGCTTCAACCTCGACCTGCGCGGGCTCACCGTCTCGTCGGTGGTCGTGGACGGCAAGAGCATGGCGTTCGCGCACGAGGGCGACGAGCTCGTCGTCAGCCCCCGCCCGAAGCTCAAGGCCGGCCAGGCGGCGAGTGTGGTCGTCTCGTACGGCGGGACGACGACTCGTCCGGTCGACATCGAGGGCGAGCTGTACGGCTGGGTGACGACACGCGACGGCGCGATGGTGGTGAGTGAGCCCGACGGATCGTCGACCTGGTTCCCCGTCAGCGACCACCCGACCGACAAGGCCACGTACACGTTCGAGATCACCGTGCCCGAGGGCAGCGTGGCGGTGGCGAACGGTCTGCTCGAGGGATCCGAGACGGCGGACGGCAAGACGACGTGGCGGTGGAACGCGCCGGATCTCATGGCCGCCTACCTCGCCACGGCCACCGTCGGGAACTTCCGGCTGCAGCAGTACACCGCGCCCAACGGAACGCCGATCATCGACGCCATCGACGTGACGCGCCAGCCGAACCAGTACGCCAATCTCGCGCGGACGGCTGAGATGCTGACGCTCTTCGAGGGCCTGTACGGCGACTACCCGTTCGTCTCGTACGGGGCCATCGTCGACAACGACTCCGTGGGGTACGCCCTCGAGACCCAGACGCGCTCGTTCTTCTCGGGCTCTGCGGGCCTCGGCACCGTGGCGCACGAGCTGGCGCACCAGTGGATGGGCAACCAGGTGAGCCCGGGTCGCTGGGCCGACATCTGGCTCAACGAAGGATGGGCCACATATTCGGAGTGGCTCTGGACCGAGCACAACGGCGGGCTGACCGCACAGGCGCGGTTCGACGCGGTGATGACCTCGGCGTCGCAGGCACCATGGAACACCGTGCTCGCCGACCCCGGACCCACGGGGCTGTTCGGCACGCCGGTGTACACGCGCGGCGCCGCGCTGCTGCACGCGCTTCGCGTGAAGATCGGCGACGATGCGTTCTTCGACGTCGCCAAGGAGTGGGTGGCCCGCTTCTCCGGCGGCACGGCGACCACCGCTGACTTCATCGCCCTGTCGGAGGAGATCTCGCGCCAGGACCTCACGTCGTTCTTCGACGTGTGGGCCTACCAGCCGCCCAAGCCCACGAGCTGGTAGTCCCGACTCGCCGCTGACGGACGCCCGGCGGGCGCCCGGCCCCTGCCCAGGATCGGCGGGGGACAATGGAGAGGATGACTTCCCCCACCTCCCCCACGTCCCCGTCCACCCTCACGATGTTCGGCGCGGACTGGTGCCGCGACTGCATCCGCACCAAGAAGCAGCTCGACGAGCTCGGCATCTCGTACACCTACGTCGACCTCGTGGCCGACCCCTCCGCCGCCGACGTCGCCCGTGACATCTCCGGTCGCACGAACATCCCCGTGGTCGTGTATCCGGATGCCTCGCACCACGTCGAGCCGTCCAACGCCGACGTCGAGGCCAAGCTCCGCGAGCTCTCCCTCATCTGAGGCCTGTCCGGTTCGCACCTGGCCCTGACGGCGCGGCATCCGTCCGAATTAGGCTGAGCGCGTGAGCGTCGAAGGCAATACCCGGGCGATCGAGGGATCCGTCGTCACCGACTTCGCGGACCGTATGAGCTACGGCGGCTACCTCGACCTCGAGACGCTGCTGTCGGCGCAGCGCCCTCTCAGCGATCCCGAGCACCACGACGAGCTGCTGTTCATCGTCCAGCACCAGACCACCGAGCTGTGGCTGAAGCTGGTGCTCCACGAGCTGGGCGCCGCGTGCCGGCTGCTCCGCGACGACCAGCTCGCGCCGGCGCTCAAGTGCATCGCGCGCGTCAAGCACATCCAGAAGACGCTCACCGAGCAGTGGTCGGTGCTGGCGACGCTCACTCCCGCCGAGTACGGGCAGTTCCGCGGCGTGCTGGGCAACGCGAGCGGCTTCCAGTCCGCGCAGTACCGCGCCGTCGAGTTCACCCTCGGCAACAAGAACGCCGGCATGCTGCGGGTCTTCGCCTCGGACCCGTCCGCGCACGAACTTGTGAAGAGCGCGCTCGAGCAGCCGAGCCTCTACGACGAGTTCCTGCGGATGCTCGCGCGCTCCGGCTACCCGATCCCCGCCGAGGTGCTCGAGCGCGACGTCACCGCCGCCTGGACCTACTCCCCCGAGCTCGTGCCGGTGTTCACCGAGATCTACCGCGATCCGCAGACGCACTGGGCGGCGTACGAGACGTGCGAAGAGCTCGTCGACCTGGAGGACAACTTCCAGCTCTGGCGCTTCCGCCACCTCAAGACGGTCGAGCGCATCATCGGCTTCAAGACCGGCACCGGTGGCTCGAGCGGCGTGCCGTTCCTGCAGCGGGCGCTCGACCTCACCTTCTTCCCCGAGCTGTATGCGGTGCGGACGGAGCTGTGATGTCGCACGATCCCGAAGCGCTGCGCGCCCTGCTCGGCCCCGAGGCCGCCCTCTGCCGCCGCGCGATCACGGGTGAGCACGGGGTGTCGCTGCCCCCGTTCACCGACCACCACGTGCACCTGCACCTCATCGACGAGACCGGCCTCGCCGCCGGCGGCATCGCCGGCGTCGTCGACCTCGGCGGCGACCCGGTCGCACTCGCACGACGCGAGAACCACGGCATTCCGCGCGTGGCATATGCCGGCGCCTTCCTCACCGCTCCGGGCGGCTATCCGGTCGGGCGGTCGTGGGCGCCGCCCGAGATCGCGCGCGAGATCACCGATCCCTCGACGCACCCGGGCGTCCCCGGCGGCGCGGCCACGGCGGTGGACGAGCAGGCGTCGTTCGGGGCATCCGTCATCAAGATCTCGCTCAACAGCACCGCCGGCCCGGTGTTCGACGCCGCGACGCTCGGCGCCGTGGTGGACGTCGCGCGCGAACGCGGGCTGCCCGTCATCGCGCACGCGGAGGGCGACGGGATGCCGCGTCTCGCGCTCGACGCGGGCATCGACGGGTTCGCACACACGCCGTTCGGCGAGTTCGTCGGCCGCACGCTCACGGCCCACGCCGTCACCGCGGGTCAGGTGTGGATCTCGACGCTCGCGATCCACGACGAGGACGCCGAGGCCGCGGAGTTCGCACGCGTGAACCTCGCCGGCTTCGCGGCGGCGGGCGGGCGTGTGCTGTACGGCACCGACCTCGGCAACGGCGACCAGCCCGTCGGCGTCAACCCCGCCGAGGTCGCGGCGCTCGACCGCGCCGGCGTGCGCGGTGCCGCGCTCGTCGCCGCGATGGCGGACCCGTGGCCGGCGACGGAGCGGCCGTCGGGCGTGAGCACGTTCGTGCCCGGCGCGCCCCCGACCCGACTCGACGACGTGCCCGAGTGGCTGCGCGCCGCGACCGTCGTCCCCACCGAGGAGCTGGTCCATGACGACCTCTGACCCCGTGACCACCCGCCCCGCCGTGCGCTCCGCCGCCGCCGGTGCTGACGCGCGACTCGCGGCTGCGGCATCCGTCCTCGATGATGCCGACCCGCTGCGCGCCCACCGCGACGCGTTCGTCGACGCCGAGACGTCGCTGGTGTACTTCGACGGCAACTCGCTCGGGCGCCCGCTGCGCGCGAGCGTCGAGCGCCTCGCCGCGTTCGCGCGCGACGAATGGGGCGGCCGCCTCATCCGCGGCTGGGACGAGTCGTGGATGCAGCTGCCCTTCGACATCGGCGACGCCCTCGGCCGCGCGGCGATCGGCGCCGCCCCCGGTCAGACGGTCATCGGCGACTCCACCACGGTGCTGCTCTACAAGCTCGTGCGCGCGGCGTTCGACGCGGCCGTGGCGGCCGATCCATCGCGGGTCGAGATCGTGGTCGACCGCGACAATTTCCCCACCGACCGCTTCCTCGTCGAGGGCATCGCCGCGGAGCGGGGCGGTCGGGTGCGGTGGATCGACGTCGACCTCGCCGGCGGCGTCACCGCCGATGCACTGCGGGCCGCCGTCGGCGCGGAGACGGCGGTCGTGCTGCTGTCGCACGTCGCGTACCGGTCGGGCTATCTGGCGGATGCCGAGACCCTGACCCGCATCGCTCACGACGCGGGGGCGCTCATCCTGTGGGACCTCTGCCACTCCGCCGGCTCCGTGCCCGTCGAGGCCGACGCGTGGCAGGTCGATCTCGCGGTCGGCTGCACGTACAAGTACCTCAACGGCGGGCCCGGCTCCCCGGCCTTCGCCTACGTGGCGGAGCGTCTTCAGGATCGCCTCGCCCAGCCGATCCAGGGCTGGATGGGCGCCGCCGACGTCTTCGCGATGGGGCCGTCGTACCGGCCCGCCGACGGCATGCGCCGCTTCCTGTCTGGCACGCCGCCCATCGTGGGCATGCTCGCCATGCAGGACACGGTCGCCCTGCTCGAGGAGGTGGGCATCCAGGCCGTGCGTGACAAGTCGATCGCCCTCACCGAGTTCGCGGTGCAGGTCTCGGACGAGCTGCTCGCTCCCCTCGGGGTGGTCGTGGCCTCGCCGCGAGACCCGCACGCCCGCGGCGGGCACCTGACCCTGTCGCACCCCGCGATGCGGGCGGTCACCGCGCGCCTGTGGAGGCAGGACGTGATCCCCGACTACCGCGACCCCGACGGGCTGCGCATCGGCCTGTCGCCGCTGTCGACCTCGTTCGCCGAGACCCTGGCCGGCCTCGAGGCGGTCGCCGAGGCCGTGCGCGCCGAGTCCTGACCCGCGCCCCGACGCGTTTCGTCTGCGGGCGCCAGAGCGCCCTCCGCTCAACGACCGGTCGGCGGGCCCCGGCCGTTGAGCGAGCGAGGAACGAGCGAGACGAAACGCCCCGCACCGACGGGCAGCCCCGACGCGTTTCGTCTGCGGGCACCAGAGCGCCCTCCGCTCAACGACCGGTCGGCGCGAGCCCCGGCCGTTGAGCGAGCGAGGAACGAGCGAGACGAAACGCCCCGCACCGACGGGCAGCCCCGACGCGTTTCGTCTGCGGGCGCCAGAGCGCCCTCCGCTCAACGACCCGTCGGCGGGCCCCGGCCGTTGAGCGAGCGAGGAACGAGCGAGACGAAACGCCCCGCACCGACGAGCAACCCAAGCTGAGCACCCGCACTCCACAGGCGGGCTCACGCCGTTTCGCCGCTGACCTACACTGGCGCGATGAGCAATGAGGCTCCGCCGGCGACTGGGGTTCCGGCATCCGTCTCCGTCGGCCGTCTCAGCCGCGGCACGATCGCGCGCTACGCGACCGGATCGCTCGGCACCGGCGGCTTCGCCACGCTGCCCGGGCTCGTGCTCACGTACTACCTGACCGACTCGCTGGGCGTCGCGGCGCTCGCGGCCGGCGCGGTCATCACCGTCGCGAAGGTGTGGGACGTCGTCATCGACCCGGTCATCGGGGCGCTCACCGACCGCGACCTCGCCCGTCACGGCAGCCGCCGTCGGCTCATGCTGATCGGAGCGCTCGCGCTGCCCGTGCTGTTCGCGCTGACGTTCGCGGTGCCGCCGTCGCTCGGTCCGGTCGTCGCGGGCATCTGGGTGCTGGTCGCGTTCACGCTCACGGCGACCGCGTTCAGCCTCTTCCAGGTGCCCTACATCGCCCTGCCCGCCGAGCTCACACCCCGCTACGACGAGCGCACGCGGCTGCTGACGTGGCGGGTGGTGGTGCTCACCCTCGCGATCCTGCTGTTCGGCGCCGGCGGACCCGCGCTCCGCCGCGTGTCGGACGACCCCTTCGTCCAGTACGTCGTCGTGGGCGTCGTCTGCGGACTGGTGATCGGGATCGGGATGCTGGTGGCCACGGGCGTCGCCCGCGCCGCGGCATCCGTCCCCTCGCCGTCGCCCTCGCCCTCGCCCTCGGGCCTGATCTCGTTCGGTGAGGGTACAGCTGACGGACGAGAGGGAGGGAACCATCCCGCATCTCGGCGACCGGTTGTACCCTCACCGGCGGACGGACGCGGAGCCCCGGCGGACGGCGGCGAGGCCCCGGCAGTCGTCGGGGATGCCGCCACGAGCGAGACGGGGTCGGGAGTCCGGGAGCACTTCGCGTCGGGCATCCGTGCGCTGCAGCGCAGCCGTCCGTTCCGGCTGCTGCTCTCGACGTTCGTGCTGCAAGCGCTCGCGACGGGCCTGATGCTCGCCGGAGCGCAGTACGTCGCGACCTGGGTGCTGCACTCGCAGGCGGCGGTCGAGCTGCTGTTCGTCGCACTCATCGCCCCGGCGCTGCTCGCGGCACCCGCGTGGGGCGTCGCCGCGCGGCGCCTCGGCAAGGAGCGCACCTTCGCGATCGCGAGCGTCGTGTTCGCGGTCGCCGCGCTGTCGATCCTCGGCATGCTGTGGGCACCGGGCGACTGGATCTACGTGCCCGTCGGCATCGCCGGCATCGCGTACGCGGGCATGCAGTCGCTGCCCATGGCGATGCTGCCCGATGTGATCTCGCACGACGAGCGCACGCACGGGGCGGGCCGCGCGGGGTCGTTCAGCGGCATCTGGACCGCCGGCGAGACCGTCGGGTTCGCCCTCGGCGCGACCACGCTGACCCTCATCCTCACGCTGACGGGGTACGTCTCGTCGGTGGGCGGGCAGGTGGTGGAGCAGCCGGATGCCGCGATCACGGGCATCGTCGTCAGCTTCAGCCTGGTGCCGGCCGCCCTGATCGCCCTGAGCCTCGTGACGCTCGCGCGGTACCCGCTGCGCCGCGCCGACGTCGACCACTGACGTCGGGGTGAGACGGAGTCGCACGTGGGATGAGACCACGTGCCGCGGCCCGAGGCCGTTGACGTAGGATGCCCCGAGACGGACTCACCCGATCCGAGTCGCGGGTGCGAGTTCGAAGGAGAACACATGTCCCCCGCCTCCTCGGCAACCCCGGCGACGCCCGCCCAGAGCGCGAAGAAGCCGCGCACGTCGACCGCGAAGCGCGCGGCCGCGACGACCCTCCCCGCGGACGAGCGCGCGGCGCTCGACGCCGCGGTCGGCGAGCTCGGGCGCGGCTCCCGCGTGTGGACCGCCCTCACGCTCGACCAGCGCGCGCGGCTGCTCGGGCGTGTGCGCGACGCGGTCGGAGCGGTGGCCCAGGAATGGGTGGACGCCGCCACGATGTCGAAGGGCCTCGAGCCGGGGCATCCGCTCTCCGGAGAGGAGTGGCTCGGCGGACCCTGGTCGATCATCGGAATCCTCGACGCGCTGCGCGAGACCCTCGAGGCGATCGCCGCCGGGAAGAGCCCGCTCGACGGCGTGAAGCTCGACCAGGCGCCGGGCGGCCGGCTCCGGGCGCACACCTTCCCCCTGAACGGCACCGAGAAGTTCCTGCTCTCGGGATTCACCGGCGAGGTGTGGTTCGAGCCCGGCGTCACCGCCGCCGAGGCCCGGCGCACGGCGGGGCTCGGACAGCTGCACCCCACCGAGCCCGGCGGCGTGGGACTCGTGCTGGGCGCGGGCAACGTCACCTCGATCCCCGTCGGCGACGTGCTCTACGAGCTCTTCGCGCACAACCGCGTGGCGCTGCTGAAGGTCAATCCGACCCAGGACGCGCTCGTGCCGGTCTTCGAGCGCGCGCTCGCGGCCCTCATCGAGCCCGGCTTCGTGCGCATCGTGCGCGGCGGCCCCGCGACCGGCGCCTACCTCACGGCGCACCCGGGCTTCTCGCACGTGCACATCACGGGATCGGCGGCGACCTTCGACGCGATCGTGTGGGGGACGGGAACGGATGCCGCGACCCGCCGCGCATCGGACGACCCTCAGCTGACCGTCCCGATCACGGCGGAGCTCGGCGGCGTCTCGCCGATCATCGTGGTGCCTGGCCGCTGGTCGGACGCCGACCTGAAGTACCAGGCCGCGCACGTCGCCACCATGCGCCTGGTCAACGCCGGCCACAACTGCATCGCCGGCCAGGTCGTGATCGTGAGCTCCGACTGGCCGCAGCGCGAGGAGTTCCTCCGCGAGCTGCAGGCCGCGTACGCCGCCGCGCCGCCGCGGCCGGTCTGGTATCCCCGGAGCGAGCAGCGGCTGGAGGACGCGGCATCCGCGTATCCCGGCGCCGTATGGTCGGCCGACCGCACCCGCGCGATCGTGCGGGTGGACGGGGATGAGCCGGCACCGGTCGAGACCACCGAGTACTTCGCTCCGATCCTCGGCATCGCGGAGGTCGCCGGCACCGGGCAGGAGTTCCTCGACGCGGCGGTCGCGCACGCCAACGACCGGCTCGCGGGCACCCTCGGCGCCAACGTCCTCATCGATCCCGCGACCGAGGAGGCGCTCGGCGACGGCTTCGAACGGGCCATCGCCGACCTGCGCTACGGGGCGGTCACGATCAACACGTGGACGGCGTTCATCTTCACCACCGCACGCCTCACGTGGGGCGGCTTCCCGGGCGCGACCCTCGCCGACGTCTCGAGCGGCATCGGAGTCGTTCACAACGCGCTGCTGCTCGATCGGGTCGAGCGGTCGGTCGCACGCGGACCATTCCGGCCGTTCCCGCGGTCGGTCGGCGACACCGTCCGGCGCCGCCGCGCGGCGAAGGCGACGATCCTGCCCACGCCGCCCTGGTTCGTGAACTCGCGCACCGGCGCCGAAGTGAGCGGCGGGCTGACGCGCTACCTCGTCGACGGCAAGCTTCCGGGACTCGTGAAGACGCTGACCAAGGCCCTGCAGGCGTGAGCGCCGCGTTCGGCCGCCGCGCGAGCGGCGGCTCGGGGTCGCGCGGCGGCCCGGGGTCGCGCGGGCGCGGCGGCTCGGGGTCGCGCGGGCGCGGCGGCTCGGGGTCGGGTCGCCCGGGTTCGCGTGCCCGAGCGACGGGATTCGGTGCGGACGGTCTCGAGGCCGACTACATCGTGGTCGGCGCAGGGTCGGCAGGTGCTGCGCTCGCGGCCCGGCTGAGCGACGACCCGAACGTCTCGGTGCTGCTGCTCGAGGCCGGCGGCCCCGACACCTCCCTCGAGCTGCGCGTGCCCGCCGCCTTCTCGAAGCTGTTCCGCGGGCCGTTCGACTGGAACTACGACACCGTGCCGCAGCCTCAGCTCGAGGGTCGCACCGTGTACTGGCCCCGCGGCAAGACGCTGGGCGGGTCGTCGTCGCTCAACGCCCTGATGTGGATTCGCGGTTTCGCCGCCGACTACGACGAGTGGGCGGATGCCGCCGGCCCGACGTGGTCGTGGGACGCCCTGGTCCCCTACTTCCGGCGCGTGGAACGCACCGCCGACCCCGCCGACCCGACTCAGGGCGTGGACGGTCCGCAGTCGGTGGAGCACCAGCGCGACCCTCGGCCGCACACCGCCGCGTTCCTGGCAGCGGCGCACGAGGCGGGGCATCCGCTGACCCCCCCGAATCTACCCGCCGACCAGGGCTTCTCGCAGACCATGGTGAGCCAGCGGCGCGGGTCGCGCGCCTCGACGGCGGACGCGTACCTGCGGCCGGCGAAGAAGCGCCCGAACCTCGAGGTCGTGACGCACGCGCACGTGCGGCGCGTGACGTTCGCCACCGGCAGCGACGAGGCCGAGCCGCGGGCGACCGGCGTGTACGTCGACATCGGCGGCGTCACGCGGCACCTCCGCGCGCGCCGCGAGGTCGTGCTGGCGGGCGGCGCGGTCAACACGCCGCAGCTGCTCATGCTGAGCGGCATCGGCCCGGCCGCGCACCTCGCCGAGCACGGCATCGACGTGGTGGTCGATGCACCGGACGTCGGCGCGAACCTCCAGGACCATCTCGTCGCCGGCCTGGCGCCCGCCGCCGCGGGCGGCACCCTGTACAACGCCACGAAACCGGTCGAGCTCGTCAGGTACCTGACCGCGCGGAAGGGGATGCTGACCTCGAACGCGGCAGAGGCCTACGGGTTCGTGCGCACCGCCGTCGCCGATACAGCCGGCGTGCCCGACGGTCTCCCCGACATCGAGATCATCTTCGTCCCCGGGCCCTTCGTCGGCGAGGGGCTGACCCCGATGCCCGCGCACGGACTCACGGTGGCCGCGATCCTGCTGCGGCCGCTCAGCCGCGGCACCATCCGCCTCGCGTCGGCCGATCCGATGGCGGCGCCGCTGATCGATCCCGCCTACCTGTCCGACGCCGAGGGCGTCGACGCCGCCACGCTGCGGGCCGGCATCGCCGAATGCGAACGCCTGCTCGACACCGCAGCGCTCCGCGAGATCACGACCGGCGGCTGGGTGGTCCCCGAGCACGGCGAGGACCTGACGCCCGCCGAGCGCGCCGAGCTGTCGCTCCGCCGCTACTCGCACACCCTCTATCATCCCGTCGGCACGGCTCGAATGGGGACGGATGCCGCATCCGTCGTCGACCCCGAGCTCCGCGTCCGCGGAGTGTCGGGCCTGCGCGTCGCCGACGCCTCGGTCATGCCCACCGTGATCCGCGGCCACACCAATGCCCCGTCGATCGTCATCGGCGAGGTCGCCGCCGACCTCATCCTCCGCCGCCGCGTCTGACCCCGCCGGTGCTCCGGTCGTTGAGCGAGCGAAGCGAGACGAAACGCGCGCCCCGGCGGCGATACACCGACGCCACTCGCTCAACGACCGGAACCCCGCACCCGGTCGTTGAGCGAGCGAGGAACGAGCGAGACGAAACGCCTCACGGCTTTGCACGACGCTCGCGCTCCCGTTTGCTCCACCCCGTCACGGCCTCGAGACCTCCCGACATGAACGCCTCACGCTTGGCGCGGCTCCAGCCCTGGATTCTCTTCTCCCACGCGAACGCCTCGTCGATGCGCTCGAACTCGCCTAGCCACGCCAATTCGACGGGGAGCCTGCGACGCGTGTATGCGGCGCCTTCCCCTGCCCGGTGCTGTTCGAGTCGCCGGGTGAGGTTGATGGTGCTGCCCACGTAGTAGGTGCCGGCGGCACAGCGGAGGAGATAGAGGAACGCCACTGTTGCAGTGTCGCGGGGCATCACGTCGACGCGGGCAAGAGTCCAGCTATCTGTGAATCACCGAGCAGGGAGCAAGGCTGGGGAGGAATACCGTTGCAGGCCATTCGATAACCTCGAGCGTTTCGTCTCGGTCGCTGGCGCTCCCTCGCTCAACGACCGGGGGGACGCGGAAACGCCCCGCCGCGGAAGCGGCGGGGCGTTTGCAGAACCAGTGAGTGCCGGGTCAGCGGCCGCCGCGGCGGTTGGTGCCGTTGGGGCGGACGACCGAGCCGACCATGAGTTTGCCGGTGCCCGACGACGAGGCGCGACGGCCCGGGGTGCGGGGGTTGCCTGCGGGCTGACCCGCACGCGAGTGGCCCGCGCTCTGGTCGTGCCGCTGGTGCGAGGCCTTGTCGTGAGCGGATGCCGCATCCCGGCGCTGACCCGCCTGCTGACGGCCGGCACCCTGCTGGCGGCCGGCGCCCTGGGCAGAACCGCCCTGGGCCGAACCGCCCTGGCCCGAGCCGCGACGACGGCGACCGCCGCCGCCCGAACCGGAGCCGCCCGGGCGGCCGGCGGTGGCGGCATCCGTCTCCCGCGCTTCGCGCGCAGCGCGCTTCCGCTGGGCGTTCGCACCCTGGCTGGTGCCGCGCGGCGTCTCGGCGACGGGGACCGGCTTCACGTACGGCGCGACCTGGCCGACGAGCTCGACGACCTCGGACGAGGTCGCCGTGACGGCGATGGGCTCGACCGAGATGGCGGCCTTGCGCAGCAGCTGTGCGACGTCCCGTCGCTGCTCGGGGAGCACGAGCGTGACCACGGCACCCTCCGCCCCCGCACGGGCCGTGCGGCCCGAGCGGTGCAGGTACGCCTTGTGCTCCATCGGCGGATCGACATGGATGACGAGCTCGACGTCGTCGACGTGCACGCCGCGGGCGGCGACATCCGTCGCCACGAGCACCTTGACGGCGCCCGACGAGAACGCCGCGAGGTTGCGGTCGCGGGCGGCCTGCGAGAGGTTGCCGTGCAGATCGACCGCCGGGATGCCCTGACCGGTCAGCTGCTTCGCGAGCTTCTTGGCCTGGTGCTTCGTGCGCATGAACAGGATGCGGCGGCCCATGCCCGACGCGAGCGCCTTGACGACGTCCTTCTTGGCGTCGGCATCGGCGAGCGTGAAGACGTGGTGGGTCATCGCGGCGACGGGCGAGTGCGCCTCGTCGACGGAGTGCAGCACCTCGTTCTGCAGGAAGCGGTTCACGAGCTTGTCGACCCCGTTGTCGAGGGTCGCGCTGAACAGCAGGCGCTGGCCGCCGGCGGGCGTGGCGTTCAGGATGCGCGTGACGCCCGGCAGGAAGCCGAGGTCGGCCATGTGGTCGGCCTCGTCGATGACGGTGATCTCGACGGCGTCGAGGTGCACGAAGCCCTGCTTCATCAGGTCTTCGAGGCGGCCCGGGCAGGCCACGACGATGTCGACGCCGGCGTTGAGGGCGTTCACCTGGCGGTTCTGGTTCACGCCGCCGAAGATGGTGGTCGTCGTGAGGCCGTACGCCTTGGCGAGGGGAGCCAGGGTCGCGTCGATCTGCGTCGCGAGCTCGCGCGTGGGCGCCAGCACGAGGCCGAGCGGACGGCCCTTGCGGCGGTTGCCGCCGGCGAGCTTGCCGCCGAGGCGCGCGGCCATCGGGATCGAGAAGGCGAGGGTCTTGCCCGAGCCGGTCTTGCCGCGGCCGAGCACGTCGCGGCCGGCGAGCGTGTCGGGGAGCGTGTCGACCTGGATCGGGAACGCGGTGGTCTTGCCGCCCGCGGCGAGCGCGTCGACAAGGGGCTGCGGCACGCCGAGCGCGCCGAACGAGGTTTCGGTCATGGGTACATCTCCGGGCACGGTGGTGCCCTGTCGGTGGCCGGGGCGGATCTCGCCCACGGGTCGCCGTACGAAAGTCATCACCGGCATCGCGCGGCGAGGGCCGGGCGGCGGCGGGAGGGGAAGCGTTCTACGACGCGAGAAGCGCAACGGAGCGCTGCAAGATCCACCACCCTATCAGGGCCCGCCTGGGCGTTCGCCGGTGCGGCCGGCCCCGTCGGGGCGGACGGGACCGGAAGTCGGTCGTTGAGCGGAGGGCGCTCTGGCGCCCGCAGACGAAACGCCAGGAGGTTTCGGGCTCGCCGGGGCGTTTCGTCTCGCTCGTTCCTCGCTCGCTCAACGACCAGACCCGGGGGGGCGAGGACGTTCGCCTCGCTCGCTCAACGGCCCGATACCGGCACCGGGTCTCCCGGTCGTTGAGCGGAGGGCGCTCTGGCGCCCGCAGACGAAACGCCAGGAGGTTTCGAGATCGCCGGGGCGTTTC
>NZ_JADIJC010000007.1 GCF_015278255.1 Microbacterium hibisci | reverse complement strand
TCTCGCCATACGACGCCTTGAAATCAGCCATGATCCATCCCTTCGAAACCAGCGGACCCGATCAGGTCCTCCCGCAGGCTAGCGCCACCCGCCACGCCCCCACGATGGGGACCATTCCCCATATGGACAAAACAGGCGGACCGACCCGTCCGTGTCACCCGACCAGCGGCAGCTGCACCGTGACGAAGCGCCCGTTCTCGACGAAGAGGCCTCGTCCCGGCGGGAACTCGTGGCGCTGCACCTTGGGGAAGGGCACCTTGAAGAGGGACTCGCCGTCGTAGCTCTCCGGGCGCAGCGCGATGCCGTGCCGGCCGGCCTTGAGCTCGCCCACGAGGCCGTAGCCGCTGGAGAGCTGCGTCACGTCGCCGTCGGCCACGAGGAAGTGATCGCTGCGGTTGACGGCCTGGAAGAGCTCCTTGAGAGGCCGCTCGGCGTCGGTGTCGCCGAACTCGGTGAGATTCTCGACGACGATCGCGATGCGGCTGGGCACCGTGTCGTCGGCGACGATCTCCTTGAGCTCCTTGGCGAGCGCGCGCACATCCTCGATGCCGATCGCGCTGCGGCGCCATGGCCGCTCCTCGCGCAGCACGGCACGTCGCCCGCCGAAGTGGAACAGCTCCACCGCCGGATCGAAGCGCACGAGCGCGTCCACGATGCCGCGCACCGCGGTCGTCTTGCCCGACTGCGGCGGACCTGCCACCACGAACGTGCCGACCGGCTCGAAGCCCTTGGGGCCGAGCGTGTCGTCGCCGATGCCGAGAACGGGCATCTCGTCGGCGCGGTCGGGCAGCGAGGCGGCATCCAGTTCGGTCGGGAGCGAGCCGATGTTGCGCGCCTCCACCGCGCCGGCCGCCCGAAGGGCGGCGGCGAACTGCTCGCCGGCGGCGTTCTGCTCGGCGACGTTGGTGGTGCCGCCCAGGACGGCGATCTGCGTCTCGAGGCCGTCGACGATGGCGCGACCCGGCACGCTGCGCTCGTTGAGCACGTCCTTCGGCACGCCGAGGATGGAGTACGCGCCCTCGTCCGACATGCGCAGCACGATCCGCTTGGTGACGTTCGCGCTCACCGCGGTGGGCACGGCGCCGTAGCGGTCGGCCGTTGCGACGACGTGGATGCCGAGCGGACGGCCCTCACCGAGGATGCGCATGAAGATGGCGTAGTAGGAGGCGCGGGCGGAAGTCGTCTCCCAGTCCTGCTTGAAGACGCCGAAGCCGTCGAGCAGGAGGATCACACGCGGCTCGGAGAAGTCCCCGGTGATGCTGCGGTATTCGCTCAGCGACGCCGCGTTGACCTCGGAGTACCGCTTGCCGCGGTCGTCGAGCATCTGCCGCATCGTGCGCAGCAGTCGCTGCACACGCTCGACGTCGTCGCCCGCGACGACCGATCCGACGTGGGGCATCGTCTCGAGCGAGCGGAGCGCCCCGGTCCCGAAGTCGATGCCGTACACCGCGACGCGTCCGGCCTCGGGGCGGGCGCCCGCCGCGATGCCCACCGTGCGCAGAGCGGCCGACTTGCCGGCGCCGCTCGTGCCGTACACGAGCATGTGGCCGTCGGTGTCGGGCGTGAAGAACACCGCCTCCTGCAGCTGGCGCTGGGGGATGTCGGCCAGGCCGAGGGGGATGCGTCCGTCGCCCTCCATCGGCAGATCGCGCAGGTCGATCGTGGTGGCGAGGTCGTCGAGCCACGGCCGTCGAGGAGCGGGGATGCCGGCGTCGGCGGCTGCCGCGACCAGGTTCGCGACGAGCCGCTTCTGGTCGTTGGGCCCGAGGTCCTCGTCGTGCGTGTCGGACTCGCCCTCTGCGTCGCTCTCCCACAGCGTCACCGACCCGAACCGGAGTTCGGCCACGCGCACCTGTGCACGGTCGGGCTCGTCGGTCGTCCAGCCGCCGGCGTAGCCGGACTGGAACGGCACGAGGCGACCGGGACCCGTCTTGGCGATGCCGCGGCCCGGCAGTGACGGGTCGAACGTCGAGGCGACCACGTCGCCCACGACGTCGTTCGAGTCCGCGGCGTCTGCCATGCGCAGCGCGACGCGCAGGTTCGTGTTGGCGCGCAGGTTGTCTTTGATGACGCCGGCCGGCCGCTGCGTCGCCATGATGAGGTGGATGCCGAGAGACCGGCCCCGCTGGGCGATGTCGACGACGCCGTCCACGAACTCCGGCACCTCGGTCGCGAGCGCCGCGAACTCGTCGATGACGAGGATGAGCGCCGGCGGCGTATCCGGGTCCTGGCGCTTCTCGAGCTCGAGCAGGTCCTTCGCCTTCTTGCGGTTGAAGAGGTGCTCGCGGTGGTGCAGCTCCGCCCTCAGGCTGGTGAGCGCGCGCCGCACCAGGTGCGGCGACAGGTCTGTCACCAGACCCACGGTGTGCGGCAGCTCCACGCAGTCCGCGAAGGCCGAGCCGCCCTTGTAGTCCACGAACAGGAACGTCACGCGGTCGGGACTGTACTCGGCGGCCATGCCCAGCACCCAGGCCTGCAGGAACTCGGACTTGCCCGAGCCGGTGGTCCCGCCGACCAGGGCGTGCGGGCCCTGCGTCCGCAGGTCGAGCGACATCGCGTCGGGGCTCCCCTGCCCGATGTAGGCCTTGAGGGTTCCGGCGCGCTTGAGGCGTGGGCGAGGTCCGCGGCTTCGGTCGAGGATCGAGTTGTTCTGCCGCCAGCGCTCGACCGCCGCCTGCGGCTCTGCGGCCATGTCGGTGCCGATGAGGCGCAGCATCGACACGCTCGCCGGCAGGTCGGACGAGTCGGCGGCGACCGAGCTGGAGTCCACGACGGGAGCCAGGCGCTTGGCGAAGATCTCGGCGTAGCCGCGCGACACGCCTTCGATCTGCACGGTCCGCGCCCGGTGCCCGGCACGCACCCAGCCGACCATCGCGTCGTCGAGGCCGCCGGAGACGTCGATGAACGTGCGGCAGGCGGCCGGCAGCGACTCCACGGTGGGGGCGACGAAGATCGTGTAGACCCCGGCATCCGGTCCGCGTTCGATGACCTGCGTGAGCCGAGGACGGTCCACCGGCGCATCGTGCGTCACGAAGAGCACGAGCGACACGTCCGGTACGGACGTGTTGTCGCGCCCCTCGCCGACGGACTTGCCGAGCGCCATCGAGGTCTCGCTCTCCGATACCGGGCCGCGGCGCGTCGCCGAGCCCGACAGTCGCTCGAGGATGGCCTCCTCCAGCCCGTTGAGCAGAGCGGTGCCGGCGGACTGGCTGTCGGCCAGCGCCATCTCGGCGAAGGGCGAGCGCGGACTCGTGGTGTGAGGCAGCCACTTCATCCACTCCATGTCGCCGGTCCAGGCCGGGTCGATGATCGCGGCTGTGACGACCTCGTTCGGCGCGTGCAGGCCGAACAGCTGCACGCCGAGGCCGCGCACCACGTCGGCGGCGAGCTCGCGCGGTCCGGCGATGCCGATCGCGCCGGCCGAGGGCAGCAGCTCGATCGCGGGCACGTCGTCGATCTGCGCGAACCGGTCGCGCAGCACGCGCACCTGCTGCGCGTACTGGGCGATGCCGCGCTGGTCGTTGGGCTCCTGCACCGTGTTGCGGCTGTCGGCCGTGCCGACGCCCAGGCGCAGACCCAGGAAGTTCCAGTGCTCGGGGCGGCGGGTCCACAGCAGCGGACCGAGCGACATCGCGTTCTCGTAGATGGTCGCCGTCGCCGGCGCCTCGGCGCGTCGCCGCTCCCGCTCCCGCTGCTCCTCGTTCTCGAGCTGCTCCTCGAGCTCGTCGATCTGCGTCTCGAAGGTGTCGATCTCGAGTGCGAGCTTCTTGCCCTGCTGCGTGCGCTGGCCGATGAAGTTGCCGAGCATCATGAGAGGGGCCATGAACACGATGAGCAGCGAGGTGGGACGCTGCGTGATCCCGAACATCGCGAAGCCGAGGAGCACCGGCGCCATGATCATCGGCCACGGGAAGATCCGCGGGTCGGCTTCGTTCGGGATGATCGGATGCCGGAACTCGCGGCCCGTGTAGCGGTCCTCCACGCGCGGAGAACGGTTGAACATCAGCGCGCCGCCGCGCTCGAGCACGAGCGAGTCGTCGGTCTGCGGGCGCGGGGCGAGGGCGAACGACACCTCGGTCGCGCCGATGGTGATGCGCTGGCCCGGCAGCACGCGCACGCGCTGCACGAGGCCGCCGTCGACGATGAGGCCGTTGGCCGAGTTCAGGTCGATCAGGTCGATGCCCTGATCGACGTCGACGCGCGCGTGGCGCTTCGAGACCTGCGCGTCGTTCAGCAGCACCTGCGCCGGCGCGACCCGGCCGATGATGCTCGAACCTGCCGGCAGCGGGATCGTGCGGCCGGCGTCGGGTCCGTTGTGGATGCGCATGACCGCCGCGGTGGCGGCATCCGCCCCCGTCGCGAGCGCCGGGACGACGGACGCGTCGAATCCCGAGCCGATGGGCGCATCGGCGATGGGCATGGAGGGGGCCAGGTGCACCGGCTGTCCCGCGGGCGAGGCGACGAGAAGCGTCGGAACCTCGCTCGCGTTGACGCCGCCCGGTGCCGCGAGGGCATCGCCGTCGGCGAGGGCGCGGGCGACGTCCTGCACGGTGGCCGTCGCGTCGGCGGTCACCAGCACGTCGACGGTCGATCCCACGCCACGACGCAGGCTCAGCTTCAGCTTCACGAATCGGCACCTCTCGCCACGAGTTCGAACGACCTGCCGCCCACTTGGACCGACCAGCCGAGCGGCACACGGGCCGCCTGATCTGCCGGCACGTCGACGACGTCACCGCCCGGCGACACGAGCTGCGTGCCGTTGCGCGAGCCGCGGTCGACCACCCACAGGCCGTCGGCGTCCTGCCCGAACGCCGCGTGGGTCTTCGACATGAGCCGCTGCGGGTCTTCGAGGCGCACGAGCGCCTCGACCTGCTCCCCCTGCGCCGGCTCCGGGTCGCGGCCGATGAGGCCGCGCCCGGGCACGCGCACGATCGAGCCGTCGTCGAAGCGGATCATCGCCTGCGCACGCCGCGAGCCGACCGGTGACGGACCGGTGCCCGGCGACGACTGCACGACGGGCGCAGGTCCGGCGGCCGCTGCAGTTGCGCCGGAAGCCGATGCCGACAGCGGGGCTGCGGCGGGCGGGGCCGCTGCCGGTACCGGCTGGGCCGGGGCCGGCATGGGCGCTGCGGCGGGTGGCTGGGCGGCGGGCGTCGCTGGGGCGGGAGCGTGGGCGGGGGCGGGGGCGGGAGCGTGCGCGGGGGCGGCAGCCGGCGCGGCGGGTGCCGGTGCGGCGGCCGAGATGCCGGGTGCCCCGGTCACGAGGCCGGTGGCGGCGTGCGCGGTCGCGGCGCCGCCCGGCACCTGCGCGATGACGCTCGCGTCCACTCCGTCGGCGGGACCCTCCCACTGGGCGCCGGTGCTGCCGGGACCGACCACCCCGGCGCGCGAGCGCGCGCCCGGGATGCGCAGCGCGACGGCGGCGTCGGCGTCGCTGGCCATCGAGGGCAGCTCTTCGCTCTGATCCGGTCGGCCGGCGGCGGCGCGGCGTGCGTGGCGCAGCGCCTTGGCGTCGAACGGGTCGAGTCCGGCGCGGGCGTCGATCACCCAGCAGCGGCCGACGCGATCCAGGATGCTGCGCCCCCGGTCCTGCGGATCCCACACGCCGGACGCGAACATGAGCGCCGGTCCGACGAGCGGCACGATCCCGCTCGCCCACAGCACGAGGATCCGCAGCACGACGCGCCAGAAGCCGACGCGTCCGAAGTCGTCCACGTCGATGGAACGCAGTCGCATCGCCGCCTTGCCCGCGGTGACGCCGCGCCGCCCGTGCAGCACGAGCTGCAACAGACCGAACAGCAGCGGCAGCGCCGCGCCGATGACGATCAGCAGCGGCCCCACGAACGACGTGTCGCCGAGCGCGATCATGACGGCGCCGATGACGGCGGGCGAGGCCAGGAGCAGCCAGATGGCCGCGTCGATGGCGAACGCGAGCGACCGGATGCCGGTGGCGGCCGGCACGATCCCGAGAGCAGCGGCGGCTTCGGGGCTGGAATCCGGGGCGGGAGGGGGGACGGATGCGGGGAGGGTCATCGGCTTCCTCGAGGATCAGGTCAGCAGCAGCACCAGCGCGGCGACGGCGACGACGACCGAGGCGACGATCACGGCGGCGACGATCAGCACTCGGCGGCGGTAGCGGCGGCGACGCGACGCGGGTGCGTCGAGGGCGGGCGGCGGCGTCGCGGACGGGGGCGGGGCGACCGGCGTCCGCACGGCCATCGTCGGGCCGCTCGTGCGAGGCGGCCGGATGTCACGCTCCCCACCGGGAAGGTAGGCGGTGCGGCGCACCGCGGCGGCGTCGGCTGCCTCCGGCGGGGCCGTGGGCGCCGCGCGGCGGACCGAGCGCAGCATCGTCTCGTCGGTGCGCTCCTCCATGGTCGTCCCGCTCTCGGTGCGGGTGACGGACGAGGAGGGCGCGCTCGCGAACGGCTCGGCCGCCGTGGGGCGGCGGCCGGCGATCGAGGTCGCGTCGAGATCCTCGGCGGGTGGCTCGGCGGTGCGCCGGGACGGCGCGAGGAACGTCTGCTCGTCGATCTCGGGCTCAGCCGCCGGCGCGGTTCCGGCCGCACGCCTGGTGGACAGCACGGTCGCGTCGTCGGGCGGCACCGACCGTCGCGACGACAGCACGGTGGCCTCGTCCACGGCAGGCTCCGGCTCGCCGACCGCCGCGCGCCGCGACGACAGCACCGTGGCCTCGTCGACGTCGGGCGCGGGCGCGGGAGACCGGCGCCTCGACAGCACGGTCGCCTCGTCCACGGCAGGCTCCGGCTCGCCGACCGCCGCGCGCCGCGACGACAGCACCGTGGCCTCGTCGACGTCGGGCGCGGGCGCGGGAGACCGGCGCAGCGAGAGCACCGTCGCGTCGTCCGGCACGTCGTCGGCGCCGGACGGCGTCGCGCGGTGCGTCAGCTCGTCGTCGGGATCGATCACCCGTCGCTCCGCTGCAGCCGGACCTCGGCGTCTCCGAGCAGGAACCGGTCACCGGCCTCGACCTCTTCGCCCGGAGGAGCCTCGACCTCGGTGCCCAGCACAGTGGCGAACAGCACGCCGTTCGTGGAATCGAGATCGGTGACGTACCAGCGGTCGTCGCGCAGCTGGAGACGTGCGTGGGTCTTCGATACGGTCCCATCCGAGATCGACACCAGCTGGGCGCCCGGGAACTCGGGGTCGCCGGCGGGGCGACGGCCGAGGATGACGACCTCGGCCGACAGCGCGACCGGGTCGCCGGTCGGCGGCAGGAGCGTCCAGTCGGTGCGCTTCCGGCGCGCGATGATCGTCTCGTCGAGCACGTCCTGCTCGTCGGGGATCTCGGGCTTGGTGTGGAAGGCCGACACCGACGAGCGCGCAGAGCGCGGCGCTCCGGCATCGGGTGCGCCCGCGATGGCCGAGACCGGCCCCGAAGCCTCGGGGAAGGCGTCCGACTCGCTCATCGGGGAGCGTGCGGGCGCCCACGGCTCGCGATCGTCGTCGGCGGCGGCCGCCGGCACGCGGGTGACGGGCGGGCGCGTGATGCCCTCGCTCGTCGTCGCCGCCTCCGGTGCGGCGTAGGGCTCGTCATCGGCGAGCGGCGCGGATGTGATGGGCGCGGGCGGCACCGGGGCGGCGGGCGCCTCGGGAACGGCCGAGATCGGGGCGGGCGCACCCGACACGGCACCGGTGACCTCGCCGCTCAGCTCGGTGGCGTCCAGCGCGAAGCCCTGCCACGGGTCGGCGGCGTCGGCGGGTGCGTCGGTCGCGCCGGGCGCCGCAGCGACGGGGCGGCCGGGAAGCGGCGGGGGCGTCCACCCGCCCACCGGAGGCGCGACCGCCGCGAGACCGTCCACGGGCGCGCCCGGAACCGGCCCGACGGGCGCGACGGGGGCGCTCGGTGCGGCCGCCCCGGGAGCGGACTGGTCGGGAGCGCTCGAGACCGGGGCGACGGGCCGAGGCGCCGTCGTCGGCGCGAAGCCCTGGACCCCGGGCGGAGGTCCGGCGACGGCGCCCGCGGCCGGGGCGTAGGCGGACGGCGGCGCGAAGCCGCTGCCGGCACCCGGTGCGACAGGCGGGAACACCACGGGCTCCCCGGAACGCGAGGTCGGAGTGGGGAAGGGCGGCAGCGGGGGCAGACCGGCGGCTGCTTCGGCGGAGGTGCGCCGGGCTCCGGCATCCGTCTCCCGTCCGATCCAGCGCGCACTCCCCCAGCCGACGAGCGACGCCCAGACCGGGAACAGGAGGACGCCCAGCACAGTCATGCCCACACCGAGGCCGAAGGCGACATTGATCCGGTGGATCGCGATCACGAAGACCACGAGCAGCGCGATGTTCACGACGGGGACGAGTCCCAGCAGCAGCAGCCACGGCGAGAGCCCGGCGAGCTGCAGCACGACCACCGCGTTGAGGATCGGCACCCACGCCTTCCACGGCTCGACGCCCGACTTGCGGAAGACCGCCGACAGCGCGAGCGCGATCCAGACGTACAGGCCCACGGACAGCAGCAGGCTGATCAGCGAGCCGAAGACGGCCGCGGTGGCATCGGTGGCGTTCATGGCATGGGACGCGCGGGCTCGGCCCGTCGTCTCCCCCTCTCGGCGAGTCGCGTGCGGCCGCCCGATTCGGGCGCCAGTGGACGGAACAACGATCTCAAAGATACGGTCGCGAGCGCCCCGCGCCAGAACCCGCGTCCGCGCCGGAGGGCGCGGCGCTCGGCGTCGACGGTCTGCCAGTAGCTCCGCGCGTCATCGGCAGACAGGTCGCCGTGCGAGAACACCGCGCGATCGGCGTCTCGCGCCAGGGTCGCCCCCGCGGCGGTGTCGAACGACGCGGCGAGCTCGCTGCGGGTGAGCGTGCGGGGTGCGGCGCGGCCGCTGTCGACGGCCGCGTCGACGTACTCGTCCCAGCCGCCCGCGATGCGTGTGGCCGGCGTCCCGCCGCGTCGACGCGAGCGACGGCGCGCAGCCTTGGTGCCGAGCACGATGACGAACGGCCCGAGCGCCAGGACCAGCACGAGCAGGACGATGCCGCCGGTCCGCAGCAGCGGCCACAGCCATGCGAGGTCGACGCCGCTCTCCTCCTCGGGCGCGCGATCCTCGGCGGAGTCCTCCTGCGTGGGATCCGGCGGCACGACCTCCTCGACGGACTCTGGGCGCACCTCCGTGACGTTCTCCGGGTCGCGCTGCTCCGTGACGTCGAGGCTCGGCGACTCGGCGTACTGCGGCGTGACGTCGACCGCGAGCCACTGACCGCCGGCCGACTGCACCTCGGTCCAGGCCGTGAGGTCCTGCGCACCGCACGCGCCGTCGTCGCACACGGCGAGGCCGCGCTCGGCCGAGGTCAGGCGCGCGCCCAGCACGACGCGCGAGGGGAAGCCCAGCTCTCGCGCCATGAGGGCCACGGCGACGGCGAACTGCTCGTCGTCGCCGATGGCGGCGACGTAGTTGCCGGACGCCTCGGCGCGCGGGTCGGTCTCGCGCTCGAGCAGACGCGAGAACATGGTGTCGACGCGGGCCAGCGAGTGCCCCGAGGCGCTCGGCTGGAACGCGTAGTCGGGCAGGGCTGCGACCCACGCCGCGTCGCCGTCGCCCTCGTCGAGCCCGTGGCTGAGGTAGCCGCGCTCGCGCAGCAGCGACACCATGCCGGCCAGGGCGGCGCCGCCCGTTCCGGTGGTGTGCTGATCCATCCAGGTGCGGAGGCTGTCGGGCGCGGCGACACCCCCCGGGCTCCCCGGCGGCTCGAGCCCTGCGAGGTCGCCGGACTCGGGCTCGACGCCCCGCACGACGTAGCTGTCGCCCGCCTCGAGCCCTCCGCCTGCCGTCTGCACGCCCGCCGACGCCGCGGCGTTGTAATAGAAGCGGTCCGCGAGCGACGCCGACCGGTCGCCGGCGAACTCGACCGCGGCGAGGCGGCCTGCCGTCGGCATCCAGATGCCGTCCCACGCGTCGATCTCGATCCGTGCCTCGACCGGGGAGCCTTCGCCCGCGTCGAGCGCCGAGGGCACGCGGACGAAACGGCCCGCGTCCACGGCGCCCTCTCCCCCGGAGCGATAGACCTCGCCGTCGTAGGAGTCGAGCGTGGCGATCCGCACGCGCTCGGGCAGGGCGGCGGTCGCCGACCCTCCGGAGACCGGTCCGACGCGGAACAGCACCTCTTCGGCGCGGTCGTCGGCGAACAGGCCGCGGTACTGCGACAGCGGGCTCACCTCGGCCGAGAGGTCGATGTCGGGCCCGACGGCGGAGCGCAGCACCTCGCGCTCGGCGCCGCGGGCGGCGAACGGCACCACCGCGACCGCGATCACAAGGGCACCGACCACCATGCCCGCACCCAGGGCGGTGCGTCTGCGGTCGGCGCGCGAAGGCGTGCGCGACATCCGCACGCCGCTGGACGCCGCCGCCCGCTGCAGCGCGCGCACGCGCTCATCGTGCGTGCGCCAGGCCAGCCACAGCAGGCACGTGATCAGGGCGGCCGCTCCCACGGCCGTCTCGATCGGCGCGTACAGCACGACGGATCCGAGCTCGAGCGGCGCGCTGACCGTCGTGCGCCCGAAGAACAGCCCGAACGTCACCATGCCGAGGGCCACCGGCACCGCCGCATAGGCGGAGCGGCCGTCGCGCCACGCGAGCAGCAGCACGACGCAGGTCCCGATCAGGAACACCACGAGCGCGGGCACCAGCAGGTTGCGGTACGACCCGACCGGCAGCTCGACGGTGATGAGGTCCTTCCACCCGAACACGAGACCGCTCGTCAGTTCGCCGAGGCCGCGCAGCAGCTCGTCCACGGGGCCGAGCCGCGAGGGGACGGCGAGCGGGATGCCGAGCACGAGCACCGCCGCCGCGAGCACGCCCGCGACGATCCAGCCGTTCCAGCGCCGCCACCACGCGATGGTCGCGACCGCGCCGCCGACGAGGGTGCCGACGCCGACCAGCAGCAGGAAGCTGCCCGAACGGTAGATGGGCCACGCGGCCACGGCCGCGATGGCCGCGATCACGAGCGCGAGTGCGGCGCCCGCCCAGATGCGGGGCTCGATACGGGGGACGCGCACGGGCGCATCGGTCGTGCCGCGGGCCGCGGCATCCGTCCTCTTCTGTGCCGGAGCGGCGCTCACGTCGTCGCCCCCCTCAGCAGGAGGCCGGAGAGGTCGTCGAGGGTGCCGACCGTGAGCACCGTCATGCCCGACAGCGGCTGCATGCGCGGGTGGGCGCGCTCGTCGCAGATGAGTCCGACCACGGTGGTGTCGGCGGGGAAGGCCAGCGCCGCCTGCTGCAGCCGCGTCAGCGGCACGCGGGAGCCCACGACCACGAACGCGATCGACAGCCGCTCACCCGACTCGGCGGCGAGCTTGCACACCTCGCCGACCGGCATGGTGCTCTCGAGCAGCTCGACCCCGCTGAAGCCGTCGAGCATCGGCCGGGGCGCCGCGGACGGGATGTGGCGGATCGCGCGCAGGCGTCCCCGGACGACCCGGGGGATCTCGGAGCCGGTCACGATCTGCACGTCACGTGCGTCGTGCACGGCGCGCAGACCCAGCGACGCGGCGCACGAGACGGCCAGTTCGAACTCGTCGGCGTCGGCGTACTCCGCTTCGGCGACCGCGAGCACGACCGCCATGCGCGAGCGCCGGGACTCCTCGTACTGCCGGACCATGAGCCGGCCGGTCTTGGCCGTCGAGCGCCAGTGGATCTGCCGCCGCGAGTCGCCGGGAGCGTACTCGCGGATCGCGTGGAACGACATGTCGGCGTCGACGAGGCGCCGGGTGGGGCTGCCCTCGAGGTCGCGGATGAGGCCCGCGCTCGTGGTCGGCAGCGACGTGGTGCGCGGGTGCACGTACAGTTCGTGGACGTCGGGGAACGAGTGCTCGCGTCGCAGCAGGCCGATCGGGTCGCTGCGCACCGTGGTCGCGGGGCCGACGGTGACGATGCCGCGGCGCAGGCCCGGGATGTCGAGCGGCTGCTCGACGACGTGACCCGGGCGCAGCAGCGGCACGCCGAACTCGACGAGGCCCTGCCCGACGGGGATGTCGATACGACCCGGCAGCGCCAGGCGGTGCCCGTCGTTGCGCACCACGATGCGGCCGTCGACGCCGTCCCCGGCGACGATGCGCTCGTGCGTGAGCGTGAGGTCGACGTCGTAGGCGCGGGCGCCGAAGAGGAACGGCACGGCGGCGACGAGGAGGACGAGGGATGCCGCGCCCGCGACCATGAACTCGACCCAGCCGAAGACGATCCCCAGCACGAGCCCGATGGTCGCCGCCACGGCGACCAGCGTGCCCGCGGGCCGGATCGTGCGGCCCGCCCACTCCGCGGCGGTCGTGATGCCGGTGCCGAGCGCACGCCACACCCCGCTCCACCACACGGCGGCGCGCACGAACGCCCGACTGCGGCGCGACGAGCCGACGCTCGTCGCCGTGGCGGTCAGGTGCGTGCGTCCGGCCGTACCGGTGGACTGGACGGTGCGGGTGAGGCGCGATTCGAAGATGCCCGTCGATCCGCGCCGGCGCTCGGCTGTGCTCATACCGCCTCGCGCCTGGACGGCGGTGCCACGTCGAGCAGCACCTGGCCGACGACGGTCTCCTGCGTGACGCCGTCGAACTCGGCCTCGGGGTGGAGGATGAGGCGGTGCGAGAGCACGGGCACCGCGAGCGCCTTGACGTCGTCGGGGGTCGCGTAGGTGCGGCCCTGCGACGCGGCGCGCGTGCGCACCGCCTTGGTCAGGGCGAGCGCGCCGCGGATGCTGACGCCGAGCCGCACCTCGTCGGTCGTGCGTGTGCCCTCCACGAGCCGCGCGATGTAGTCGAGCACGAGGGCGTCGACGTACACCTGGGCGGCGAGGTCCGCCATGCCGACGAGGGCCTGCGGCGTGATGATCGGCGACAGGTCGGCGGTCGCCACCGCCGCGCCGTCGAGGATGCGCACGGTCGCGGCGTGGTCGGGGTAGCCGAGCGACGTGCGCATCATGAAGCGGTCGAGCTGCGCCTCGGGCAGGCGGTAGGTGCCCGCCTGCTCGACCGGGTTCTGGGTCGCGAGCACGAGGAACGGCACCCCGACCTCGCGCGAGACGCCGTCGATCGTGACGCGCCCCTCCTCCATGACCTCCAGCAGGGCGGACTGGGTCTTCGGGCTCGCGCGGTTGATCTCGTCGGCGAGCACGATGTTCGCGAAGATCGGTCCGGCGTGGAACTCGAAGACCCCCTCCTTCTGGTCGTAGACGCTGAGGCCGGTGATGTCGCTCGGCAGCAGGTCGGGCGTGAACTGGATGCGGGTGTTGGTGCCCTGCACCGACTGCCCCATCGCGCGCGCGAGCGACGTCTTGCCGGTGCCGGGCACGTCCTCGAGCAGCACATGCCCGTCGCTGAGCATCGCGGTGAGGACGAGCTCCACGACGTGGCGCTTGCCGAGCACGGCGCGCTCGACGTTGTCGGCGATCTGGCCGAACGTCTGCGCAAACCAGTCGGCCTGCTCCTGCGTGATGGTCATGTCGTTCCTTGGGGTCGGGGGAGGAAGTGGGGGACGGATGCCGGCGGCCCGTGCCGCGCGGATCAGGGGGTCGTCGCCGGCGGGGGCGGGGCGGGGGCTCGGCCGCTCTGCCAGGCCGTGCCGTTCCAGTGCGCCTCGCTGCCGTCACCGAGCGCGACGTACTGGCCGGTCGTCCACGCGGCGGTCTGGCCGAGCGCGCCGAGGCTCCGCAGCTCGTTCAGGTTGCCGGGCAGCCGCGCGTAGTCGGGCGTGAAGTATCCGGGCGAACCGGCGACCACGCCGGAGGGCAGCGGGTCGTTGGAGGTGCAGCTGGTGACGGCGGGGATCGTGGCCTGCGCCGACGACAGCCCCCAGCCCTGGGCGCTCCAGTCGACGATCACCTTGACGCCTTCGACGCGCACCGTGCCGGCCGGCACGATCGTGCGGTCGGCGGTATCGGTGATGTCGCGGCCGTTGCGGCTGAAGTAGCGCGTGGCCGAGGTGTCGAACGTGATCTTCGCGACCGTGCCGTTGGGAGCGCTGGACGACGAGCCCTTCATGGTCAGCTTGCTGCCGCCCACGCACGACGTGATCGCCCAGTTCGCCTGCACCTGATAGGGGGCGCTGCCCGCACGCGGGGTGACCGTCGACCAGCCCGTCGCCTCGGGCCACCAGTCGTGCACGTAGCGCACCTGGATGCCGGGATCCTGCCCGATCACGCCGGTGCCGGGGCCCCAGCCGCTCCACTCGACGTGGTTGTTGCGCGGAATCCTCTCGGTCGTCGTCGGCTCGGCGCGGATGACCCACGCGGCGCGCTGTGCGTTCTCATCGACGTTCGGCGAGGCATCCACCACGAACGTCCAGTTCTGCGGGTTCTTGCCGGACTGGCGGGCACGCACGCTCTCGGTGGTCTCGGCGCGTCCGTACGCCCGGTCGCCCTGTCCCCAGTACGACTCGACGCACATGCGGTAGGTGTACTCGCGACCGTCCTCCACGACGAAGGATGCCGTCGGGCCCCCGCCGGTCACGCAGCGCTCGCCGTCGGCGACGATGCCGTAGCGGAGTGTCGATCCGGTCCCGTTGGGCACCGCCGACGCCGATGCCGTGATCGTCGAAGTGCCGTCGCCGTTGGACGAGGAGCTCAGCGTGAGGTCGGGCGACTGCGGGCTGCCGACGCCGTTCGTCTGCACCGTGGTGCTGCGACCCGACGAGCTGCCCGCGAGGCCCGGCGGCAGCTCGAAGCGCGAGAACGGCGTCACCGTCACGAGGGTCGCGTCGTTCGTGCCCACGCGGTACCACGGCACGTCGACCGTCGGACGGTTCCCGTTCACCGGCACGCGCACCGTCTCGCCGGTGTCGCTCTTGATCTCGAGGCTGCCGGTCGATCCGGTGTCGACGCCGTCGATCACGATCGACACGATGCCGCCCTGGCCGTCGCCGGTCACGACCGGCACGGCCGTGACGCTCTGCGGCGCCGGCGGCGCGTCGTACGCCCACGCCACGGTGCGCACGCTCGACTTGGACTCGCCGACGGCGTTGACGGCCCACGCCTCGTACGTGCGCTGCTCGCCGTTCGGCGCCGGGATCGCCGGGCACACGCCGTCGGCCGCGCACCGCGCGACCTCCTGCCCGTTCCAGCGCAGGACGAAGCCCGTCAGCCCCGGGTACGCCTGCCGCGCCTCGCCGGGGTCGACGCGCAGCGTCGCGGTGCCGTTCGCGTACGCGATCTGCGACACGCTCGCGGGCGCCTTCGGGTAGCCGAGCAGATCGAGGAGCACACGGCCGTCGCGCTCGGAGTTGGTGATGCGGCCCTGGGCATCGCGCACCGAGAACGACGCGGTGCACGTCGCGCCGGGGGCGTCGCCCGTCCACGAGGCGGTGACGGAGGTCGCCGAGGCCGCCGCGAAGCTGACGCCCACGCACGCGCCGGTGGATCGCACGTCGACGAGCTCGAGCGGCGTCCCCGGCAGCGGGTTGACCTCGCCGCCGGCGCCGATCACCGGGATGCCGCACGACGAGCCCGACGCCTGCGTGCACTGCGCGGTCACCGTGCCGCCCTGCGGCAGGGTCGACGGCGCCGCGCCGACGCGCAGGATGAGGCGCGCCGGCGCCACGGCGGGGTGGCTGGTCACCGAGACCATCACGACCTCCTCCGAGCCCGGGACCGCACGATCGGCACCGGTCACGGTGAGCGTCGAGCCGTTCTGCCCGACCTCGAACGCGGCGCCGGAGTGCTCGGTCGCGTAGGCGATGCCGTCCCAGTCCTCGCGCAGCTGCCACGTCGTCATGGTCTTGAGGTCGTAGGTCGTCGTCTCGCCCGGGCCGACCGTGATCGACGCCGGACGCAGCTCGGGCTGAGGGTCGCGGGGGTTCACCGTGATCGGCACGGACAGGTAGGTCCAGTCGGTCTTCCCGTCGAGGCGGACCGGCACCTGGCACGCGTCGACCCACGGGGCCCCGGTGCCGGCGTCGTAGCGCACCGTCGGGCCGGACTCGACCGCGCACACCGCCTCGGGTCGGGCGCCCGACGCCTTGACCTCGGCGCCGACCTCCAGCCGCGCGCCCTTGGGACGCGCCACCAGGTCCGCCATGTCGAAGGTGGTCGACTCCTGCTCGGTGACCTCGGGGGATTCGGCACCGGCGCGGAGCGTCAGCGCGAGGTCGTCGTCGCCGGGCACGCGGAGGAAGCCGTACGAGGTGACCTCCTCCTCGTCCGGCGAGCCCGTGCTCGTCACCGCGAAGGGGATGAGCCGCGTCTTCTCGGGGAGTTCGCCGCGCAGCGACGAGCCCTGCACCGAGACGCCGGCCGGTTCGCCCCACAGCGACAGCTCGAGATCGTCGACATCGCCGCCCGACCAGGTGACCTTGCCGGCCAGCACGTCCACGCCGCGCACGAAGTCGTCGCGGGTCTCGACGGTGAGGATCGTGTCGGCCACCACGGGGTAGTCGGGCACGCTCTCGCGCACCACCCGGACCACGATGAGACCGCGGCCGGTGTTGCCCGACGAGGATTCGACGTCGTAGAGGAACGACATCGTCCCCGGTGCGTCACCGGCGGCGATGCGCACGGTCGCGCCGTCGGCCTCGACGATGTGCCCGTCGAGGCGCGCGTACTCGGGATTCTCGCTGCCGTCGACGAGCGTCGCGGGCACGTCCGGACGGATGTCGGTGACCGCGAGCTCGCCCATCGTGGGGTCGACGTCGTTCGACAGCGGGCTCACACGGATCGTGTTGCTCTCGCCCGCCTGCACCTGCACGTAGTCGGTGAACGTGACGGGGCTGGGGTTGGCCTCGCTGTCGAGCACCCCCACGCGCACCGTGCCCTCCGCGGTCTCGCCGAACGCGTCGACCACCCGGTACCGGAAGGACTGCTGCCCGCTGTCGCCCGGCACGCTCGTGTACATGATCGCCGCGCCGTCGGCGGTGATCGTGGCCGCGCCGCGTGCGGGCTGGTCGACGATGCGGTCGAGCGTCACCACGTCGCCGTCGGGATCGGAGCCGAATCCGTCGAACTCGATGATCGCGGACTGGCCGCTCAGCACGCGGCCCTCGAGCGTGTCGGCGGCCGGCGCCCGGTTCGCGTCGTCGTCGATGACGCGCAGGCGCACCATGGCGGTGTCGGCCAGCGCGGGTGCGCCGGTGGTGAAGACCGAGTACTCGATGCCGTACTCGCCGGGCTCGTCGGGCGCGAGGTAGCGCAGCAGATCGCCGGAGGCGAACGCCAGCGCGGCATCCGACGACGATCGCACCGACTCGGGATTGAGCGTCGGCCGGCCGCCCGACGGCGAGATGTCGTTGTCGAGGACCGGGATGTCGATCTGGGCGCCCGCGCGCACCACGACGGTGTCGTCGACGGCGATCGGTGCGAGCTCGGGCGCCGGCGGCAGCAGGTAGACGGTCGCCTCGCCCTCGACGCTCGAACCGGCGTCCTCCGTGCCGTCGCTCACGATGTACGAGACGGTGCCCAGCCGACCGGCCGCGCCGTCGGCGGTCGTACCCGACACGCGCAGGTGGTTCTGGCCGACCGCGTCGACGGACAGCGTCGCCCCGGCATCCGCCCTCGCGACGACGTCGCTCAGCAGGAGCACCCGTCGGGTGGGGTTCGACACCGCGTCGAAGATCTCGAGCGTCGCGTCCTGCTGCGGGTGCACGAAGGCCACGACCGGAGAGGTGGCGAGCTGAGCGGGTGCGTCGGCGGGCAGCAGGGTGATCCGCGCGGTGCCGGTCGCGTCGGTCGTGCCGTCGGTGACGGTGAAGTCCACGCGGAACGTACCCGGGTTCTGCGCCGAGAAGTCGAACGACGTCGACCCGCCGACCACGGTCGCCGTCGCCGCGGCGTCGTCGAGCACCCGCACCGAGTCGAGCGACAGCGTGCCGGCCGTGCCGGTCACGTGGTCGGCGACGTCGATGGTGATGCCCGAGGCGACGGTGTCGGTGACGGCGAAGGACTGCGCGGCCAGCTGCGGCTGCGGCGACACCTTCACCACCAGCGACTTCACCGCCGTCTGTCCCTGCGTGTCGGCGACGGTCACGGCGAGGTCGATGAGCTCCTCGCCGCCGTCGCCGCTGTCGCTGTGCTGGTAGACCACGTCGCCGCCGGGCGTCGCGGCGACGCTGCCCTGTCCGGTGACGTTCTCGACGGCGAGGAGGAGCAGCGGATCGCCCTCGGGATCGACCCAGCCTGGGAGCACGGGAACCGTGACCGTGCCGCCGCGGGCGACCTCCGGCTGCGGCCATTCGACGAGGCAGCGCTCCACGCCGCACCACTCCGGCGCCGAGTCGGCGCCCGCGCCCGCCACCGTGAGCGTGACCGTCGCGGGCTCCGAGAGCAGTCCGTCGGCAGCGGTGCCGTCGCTGACCGCGTACGAGAACGTCGCCGAGCCCGTGGCGCCGGGCTGCACCCGCACCGCGAGCCGCTGGTCGTCGTCGGTCACCGAGACCACGCCGAAGGCAGGGTCGAGGCCGGTGACGGACTCCGGGTCGACGGTCAGCACGTCCTCGTTGGGGTCGTGGTCGTTCAGCAGCACCGGCAGCGTCGCGAGCGCGCCGGCGCGCACGCCGAACGCGTCGGGCTCGGCGATCGGCGGCTTCGGGTCGAGCACGACCTGCAGCTGCTCCTCGCTGGGCACGGCGTCGGGGTCGGTGCGGTCGTCGAGACTCCAGTCCTGGCTCGACGTGATGAGGGTGCCGTCGGGCACCGACCACGCCCATCCCGAGCGCGTCTCGTTGAGGATGACCGACGAGGCGCTCGCGACGAACACCGGCCGCCGCTCATCGGCGATCGTCTCGTCGCCGTAGTCGAGCGCGACCCGCTCCCCGTTCGAACGCCACAGCTGCCCGCCGGTATCGCCCTGGCCGAGCCACGCCGCGTAGGTCGTGCCCGCGTGCGTGATCGGCTGCGCAGGCGTGCCGAGGACGGCGCCGTTGCGCTCCCCCACGACGTTCTCGATCCCCGAGCCGTCGGCGGCCACGCGCACGAGCCCGGTGTCATCGGCGAGGTAGACGGACGAGCCGGCCGGATCGGGCGTGCCGACCACGACGCTGCTGGTGGTCGCAGCCTGGGTCGAGGCATCCTGTCCCCGCAGCCACACGTCTCCGTCATCGGTGTCGACGACGGCCCATGTGTCGCCCGCGGCGGTGATGGCCGGCGCATCGAGCCCGTCGGCGTCGAGGGCGTCACGGCCGCGGACGTCGGCCTCGCCGATGTCGTAGCGCAGCACCGAGCCGTCCGCGCGGGAGTAGGCGAAGAGCATGCCGCGCCGGTCGACCGCGATCGCCTCGGCGGTGTACTGCGGCGCGTCCTCGTCGTCCTCGGATCGGAACGGATCGAGCTGCGACGACGAGCCGGTCGAGAGGCGTCCGGCGAACACCGCCCCGGAGTCCGTCAGGTAGGCGACGTAGTCACCGGCGGTGACCGCCTCGGTGGTGCCGGCCGGCGTCTTCTGCGAGGACTCCAGCGCCTCTTCGTCGAGGTCGGCCGGCATCGCGGAGTCGATGCGGGTGAGCGTGCTGTAGCTGTCGCTGAAGAGGTACGCGGCATCGCCGGTCTGCACGACCTGGTCGGGGTTGCTGATGCTGCGTACGGTGTCGAGCTCGCCGACCGACGTGTTCACGCGGGCGTAGCGGCGGCCGTCGCCGGTCTGGAGCGCCCAGACCGCGGCGTCGACGTCGGGGGTCTCCTGGGCGTCGAGTCCCGGCCACACGACGCTGATCCCGATCACCGTGGCGATGACGGCGCCGGCCGCGACGAGCCCGGCGATCGTGCCGCGTCGCAGAGGCGCGGTGGTCCGCGCGGTGGACTGATCGCCGCGTGCCATCACAGCACCCCGGCGGCGAACAGCGTCACCACGACGGCCGCAGCGCCCGCCACCAGTCCGGCGGCGATGCCGATGACCCACGGCAGCGCGCTGCCGTGGCGACGGCGGGAGGGCGCCGAGATCTCGGTGTCTTCGTCACGGGCGAGGGCGGCGACCCCCGTGCCGGCGCGAGACTTGCGCCGGGTCAGGTCGCGCTCGATGTGCGAGCGCGCCGGGCCGCGAAGGGCCGAGTCGGAGAAGTCCACGGGGGCGGATGCCGGAGACCACTCGTCGTCGGGGATCTCGAGCGGCGTCGGCGAGAGGCCGAGTTCGGACTGCACCGCCCGCAGCGCCTCGCCCAGTGCGCGGGCCGAGTCGTAGCGGCGGGCGGGGTCGCGGCTCATCGCGGTCGACAGGACGACCTGCAGTGACGCCGGCACGTCGGTGCGCGGGATCTCGACATAGGTGGCGCGCGCGATCCGCCGGCGCAGGAGGTCTTTGGTGTTCTGCCCGCGCTCGCGCCGCTCGAACGGGCTGTGCCCGGCCAGCAGCGAGTACACCGTCGCCCCGAGGCTCCACACCTCGCTCGCGACGGTGCCGCTGGTCTGCTCGGCGACGACTTCGGGCGCGCTCCACGGGATCGACATCGCCAGCACCTCGCCGCCGCTCTTGCGCTGCAGCGACGCGGAGATGCCGAAGTCGGCGAGCACGGGCGTGCCGAACGTGGTGATGAGGATGTTGCTCGGCTTGACGTCGCGATGGATGAGGCCGGCCCGGTGCGCGGACTCCAGCGCGCTCGCCATCCGCACGCCGATCGCCAGCACCTCCTCGACGGGAATGCGCTCGACGCGATACCGCTGCGCCAGCGAGCCCGGGCAGTACTCCATGACGATGTACGGGCGGCCGTCGGCCGAGATGCTCGCCTGGTACACCGTCACGATCGAGGGATGCGCCGAGAGGTGCGCCAGCACGTCAGCCTCGGCGTTGAACATGCGCCGCAGCTCGGGGTCGCGCACGTCGCTCGGCATGACCTTGACCGCCACGTTGCGGCGCGGCATGTCCTGCTCGTAGAGGAAGACGTCGGCGAAACCGCCCGACCCGAGGGGGCGGATGTAGGCGAGGCCCGGAAGGATCGGAGGCGCCGACGGAAGCCGTGTGGCCACCACACCTCCCCAGAGTCCGCTACCAAGACACGACGTACGCCGTCGAAACGGCAACAAACCTGGCCATGCTAGCAAAACCAGCTTCGCGTTCCGTGCCGCCGCCTGTGGAAACGGCGGCCGACCGCATCCGTTCTCCGCGGTCACCGCGGGCCCGAGATCCCGGCCCGTCAGCCGACGCGCCGCGCCGCGGCATCCGTGCCCGTCCGGTCGACGCCAGCGACCCTGTTCTCGGCCCCGCAACGATTCGGTGACGGATGCCGCCACCCGGCGTCCGACGAACAACCCCGCTCGCGGGGACCAGCTGCCGGTGGCCCCGGGGCGCGGGTCAGTCCAGGCGGGGGGCTTCGCCGGGGTCGTGCGGGTCGAACGGGGCGTCGAGGGACTTGGTGAGGTCGGCGAGCATGGCCTCGATCTGCGGCTCGACGTACTCGGTCACCGCGGCCTGGATGCGCAGCCGGTGGTGGAGCAGGATCGTGCACACCTCGCGGCCCACCATGTTGGCGTAGTCGTCCGCGAGGCTGACCTCCTGCCGCAGCGCCGCCTTGGCCTCGTCGGTCAGGGGCGGCAGGGCGGGGATGTCGGCATCCGCCTGCTCGGCGAGACCGGCGATCGTGAACAGGAAGGGGGCACCGGGGACGGGATCGGGGTCCATCGGCAGCCCCTCGAACTCGGGGTCGAGACCCTCCCCCGGCCGGTAGCTGCGGGCGCGATTGCGGGTCGCCTGCTGATCGAGCTCGGCCTGCAGCATCGGCAGGTTCAGCGCCGTGTACTCGGCCACCGAGCGATCGACGATCGTCTTGATCCGCGTCGAGAGCCCGTGCTGCACGCCGTGCGGCACGTCGGCGCCGAGACCCGCCGCCGACAGGACCGGCGACCCGAAGCACCGCCGACAGGGTGCCGTGCGACCGCGATGCGTGGCAGGCTCCCAGCGCGGCAGCCAGGCGAGCCAGGCGTCCACCGCCTGGCTGACCTGGGTCTCGAGCGACCGCTCCACCCGCCCCACGCTAGTACGCGTCATCCCGTCGCGCCCGGATTCCCGCGGTTTCGGGCCGGTGCGCGGGCCTCACTCGTCGAACTCGTCCTCCCACGGCCAGCGCGGGCGATGCGCGCGGGTGCGCACCAGCGCGATGCCCGACCACGCCGAGACGAAGGCCGCCGCGGCGACGGCGAAGCCGAACCACGAGGTCGCCAGGCGGCCCGCGACGGACGTCGCGACGCCGAGGTCCGCGCCGGTGAAGAGCGCCCCGAGCCACACGCCGCCGACGTACGCGAGGAAGCTCGCGGCGGTCGTCCACGCGGCACCCCAGTACGACGGATGCCGCGTCCCGGCGTCGACCGGCCCGCCGGGGCCGGCCGGCATGCGGGGGCCCGCCGGCTGCGGGGCCGTGGCGCCGTCGGCGGTCGCGGCATCCGCTCTCCGCGCTTCGCGGCCGATCGTCGCCCAGAGCCCGCCCGCGAACGCCAGCAGGGCGCACACCATGCCGGCGATGCCGGGCACCTGGCCGAGGCCGGGAGTCGCGATGACGTCTTCGCCGGTGGCGAGGCTGGTCATGCCGAGCCCGAAGATCGCGAGCGCGGCGAACCCGATCGTCGCGAAAGCGAGCGCGACGATCGGTCGCACCGGGCCCGACGACGCTCCGGGCTCACCGTCAGCGGCCATGCCGCCAGCCTACGTCCGCGCCGCGCCGGCGGCACCGGCGTTGGGCGCCTGGGCGAGACCGGCGTCAGGCGCGGACGAGCTGCGGACCCGCCTCGAGCGTGCGCTCGTACTCGCGCTGGGCCTCGACGTTGAGCTCGGTGACGCGCTTCGCGCGCGCCGCCGCCCACGCACCGAACCAGATCGTGAGCTCGCGGCCGATGACGAACGCGGCGATGGCGAGCGGGGTCAGCAGCTCGGCCTCGGCGAGCTCGCCGCCCTCGCTCGCGGTGAGCTCCCAGAACGGCGCCTGGAACAGCGCGCCCAGGATGTGCCCGCCGTACGCGGCGATGCCCACGAGGATGCCGAAGACCACCCACGCGCCCCAGCGGCCGCGGTTGATGATCGCGCCGAGCAGCCAGAACGCGATGAAGAACACCACCACGGGAACCCACAGCGACCAGGTGCCGAGGGCACCGAGCGCTGCGGTGCCGAAGTTCTCGCCGGTCACCTCGCCCTCGATCGCGTCGACGCCGAGCCACACCGCGAGGTACAGCACCGCGAACGCGATCGCGGCGAGCAGTCCGATCGCCCCTGCGGCTGCGCGGTTGCCGCGCGGGCGCGGCGCCTCAGGCGCCTGGACGAAGATCGGCTGCGGGGCGACAGGTGACGCGGCCGCGGGCTCGACCGGCTCGACCACGGGCTCGCTCGGCGTCACGACCGGTGCCACGACGACGGTCGGCGAGTCGTCGGCCGAGGTCGTCGACGAGGCTGTGGTTGGTGGGGCCGTGGTCGACGCCGCAGGGGTCGAGTAGTCGAGGGAGGCCGCCTCCGGCGAGTCCCACGGATCGGGCTCGTCGACCGGCGTCGCGGCGGGTGCGGTGGCGGAAGTGTGGTCGGCGGCGACATCGGCAGGGGTCGGTCGGGTCTCCTCGACGACGACGGGACCGTCGGCGTCGGAGCGGGTCACCGTGTCGGCGGACTCGTCGCCGGGCGCGTCGGCCGGGGTCTCTGCGGGAGTCGCGGGCTCGCGGCGGACAGCCTCCGCGTCGGCGAGGCCTTCGTTCGCACGACCGACGACGTCGTCGACGCCGGCGGGCTCTTCGACGGGTTCGCCGTAGGACGACTTGGGGTCACTCATCGCAGGCACTCCTCACGCAGGGCAAGTCCCCGCAGAGGCAGAGTAGCCCTCCCCTCCGCGCATCCGACGGAGGCGTGCCGGGCGTGGCGCAGTCGTCCGGGCGGCGCGATCGCACACGGCGGAGGGGCGAACGGCATCCGCGGCCACCGCCCGCTACCTTGGGCACCATGGCACCACGAGCGACGCGGCTCGCCGCGGCAGCGGCATCCGTTCTCCTCGCGTTCGCCGCGTTGACGGCGTGCGCGCCCGACGACGGGACCCCGGATTCCGGCTTCACCTTCACGCCCACGCCGTCGACGGCGGCATCGGCGACGCCCACCCCCACCCCGACGCCGACCGCGCAGGCCGAGATCCCCGACGACTGCCGCGCGATCCTCACCGCCGACGTGCTCGCGCAGCTCGAGGACGTGCCGCTGAACGACCCCGCGTTCGGTGCGTCGGGGCCGCAGTCCGACGGCAGCCTGGTGTGCGTGTGGGGCGATCCCGCCGCCGACACGACCGGACTGGTGACCACGATCACCTACGCCTCGCGCGGGCCGGCGCTCGACATGCTCAACAAGCTCGTCGCCGACGAAGGCTACACCTGCTACACGCCCGACGGCGGCACCCGGTGCGAGAAGACCTGGCCGAACGAGACCTACCCGGTGACCGACGGGCGCACGCTGTTCTGGCGCGACGGCATCCTCATCGACACCCGGTACTCGGCCCTCGCCCCGACCGGCTACACGGCCGCGGTGGTCGGAAGCATCTTCGGCTGAACCGGCGCGCGGGTGCGCCGCGCCTCAGCCCCACACCACGTGGTCGAGGCGTGCGCCGTAGTCCTCGGGGTGCCAGCGGGTCTCGACGCTCGAGAGCCACAGCCCGTCGCGGACGGTGTGCTCCTCGCGGACGCCCGCTCTCGTGCGCGAGCACACCGTCGCGGCCGAGGACTCCTCGCACGAGAAGCCGTCACCGCCCAGCGAGGCCGCAGCCACCGACGCGGTGGCAGCGTCGACTCTGGCGAGCGTGGTGACGATCCCGCCCGCGTCGAATCGCCACGTGCAGGTGACCACCACCTCTGGCGTCGCCGCATCCGAGAACGCCGTCGCGGAGGTCGCGGGCGCGGCCATCGACTGGTTCAGCAGCGACCCGGGCCGCCACAGCAGCTCGTTCCAGAGATCGTCGGCGTAGAGCGTGCGGCAGTCGACCGCACCGCCGCCCGCCGCAAGCCGCGCCGGGGTCTCGGCAGGTGTGGCAGCCGGCCTCGGCGCGGTGGCACTGCGCAGCGTGTCGCCGACCCACCCGATCGCCACGGGGACCATGGGCAGCGACAGCCACACGAGCGATCCCACGACCGCGAGGCACAGGAGGCCGGCGGGCACCGCGATCCATCGGTTGCGACCGCCGATGCGTGCCATGGGCCCCCACCTCCCCCTCCACGGTAAGCCGGGAGGGGGAGCGCGCGAGGGCGGCACGCAGGGTCGGGCAGCAACGCAACACACCCGTTTCTCGCGCGCGCGACGGGCGTGCAGGATACTCCGCCGTCGCCAGGACTGCGACCCCCTCTTACAAACGCGTCCGATGACGGACGGTATTTGCCACGGCGGTCCCCCCAGGGCAGGCACGTGGCCAGCCCGACGCCGCACGTGAGATGGAGGAGGAGCATGTCGACTTACGACACCGATCCGTATGCGACCCAGAGCACGGGTACGGGCCAGAGCACGGGCTCCGGCGACATGAAGGAACGCGTGGCCGACTCGGTCGCCGAGGTGGACGCGGGTGCGAAGCACGTCGCGAGCGTCGCCGGCGAGGAGGTCAAGGGCGTGGCGCACGACGCGAAGAACGCCGCGAAGGGCTTCCTGCACGAGACGCGGTCGCAGCTGACGGACCAGGCGTCGACCCAGCAGCGCCGTGCCGCAGACGCCCTGCGCAGCACCAGTGACGAGCTTTCCGGGCTCGCAGACGGCACCGCCACCGGGTCCGGAGGAGCGGCGACCAGCGCGGTGCGGGCGGTCGGCGAGCAGACGCGACGTGTCGCGGATTGGCTCGAGCAGCGTGAACCGGCCGACGTGGTCTACGAGGTGCGCAGCTTCGCGCGCCGCCACACCGGCGCCTTCCTCGCCCTCGCGGTCGGGGTCGGTCTCATCGCAGGCCGCGTCACACGCGCGCTCGTCTCGGACGCGCGCGACAGCAACGGCACGTCGGGCTCGACCGGTCGCAGGCCGATGCTGACCGAAGGCGCCGGCACCGGATACACCGGCACGACCGGCGGCTACGGTGACTCGACCGGCGCCTACGCGGGCGCGGCGGGCGTGGGAGCCGCGGGTGCGGGTGTCGGCACCGACGTCTACGAGGGCGAGACGCCCATCGGCGACGCCCTCGCCGGCGACCAGACCGGTGACCCGCTGTCCGCGGGCACGGAGTCGTCGATGGCCTCCGGGGATGTCTGGACGCCGCCGGCCGGCACGACCGGCGACGAGTGGACGACGGGCGGAGAGGAACGACGATGACCGACATGCCCACGCCGTCTCAGCAGAAGGCGGCCGACACCTCGCTGGGCGACCTCGTCGGCGAAGTCTCGCGCGACCTGTCCACCCTGATGCGGCAGGAGCTCGAGCTGGCCAAGGCCGAGCTGAGCGAGTCCGCCAAGCGGGCGGGCAAGGGTGCGGGACTCTTGGGCGGCGCGGGATACGCCGGCTCCATGGCCGTCTTGTTCCTCAGCATCGCCCTGTGGTGGGCCCTGGGCGACCTGCTCGACAGCCTGGGCTGGTCCGCCGTCATCGTGGCCGTCATCTGGGCCATCATCGCCGGCATCCTGTTCGCCGTCGGGCGAAGCCGGCTCAAGTCCGTGCAAGGAGCGCCTCGGACGGTGGAGACCGTCAAGGAGATCCCCGAAGCGCTCAAGAGGAACGAGGAGAACCGATAATGAGCAACCCCGAACAGATCCGCGCCGACATCGAAGCGACGCGCGACGAGCTCGGACGAGACGTGGACGCCCTCGCCGACAAGGTCTCGCCCCCGAAGATCATGGAGCGCCAGAAGACCCGCGTGCGTCAGGTGCTCGGCGACGTGAAGGGCCGCGTGATGGGGGCCGCCGACGACGTCGGCGACTCGGCATCATCGGCCGGGCACGCCGTCGGCGACAAGCTCGGCGCGGCGGGCGACGCCGTGAAGGACCTGCCCAACAAGGCCCGGCAGCAGACCCAGGGCACGCCGCTCGTGGTGGGCCTCCTCGCCGCCGGTGTCGGCTTCCTGGTCGCGAGCCTCATTCCCACGACCGACGCTGAGAAGCGGTGGAGCACCCAGCTGCGCGATCAGGCGCAGCCGTTGGTCGACAAGGCCGTGGACAAGGCGAAGGATGCCGCGCAGGAGGTGGCCGGCAACCTCAAGGAGCCGGCGAAGGACGCGGTGAACCAGGTCAAGGAGTCGGCCGTCTCCTCGGCCGAGACGGTCAAGGACGAGGCGCAGGCCACGACCGACCGGGTCAAGGGCAACGTCACCGAGAACGTCTCGGGCGGCAGCACCGGCTCCCCCGGCACGACGGGCACCGCCGACCTCGGCACCACGCCCACCACATCGCCGACGCAGTACTGAGCGACGCGGCATCCGTCCCGCCGCAACGGCGAAGGGCCCCGGCACAGCCGGGGCCCTTCGTTCGTGTCGAGGGCCTCGTGGGAGACCCCGGACTCAGTTGTAGTCGGTGGTGAAGCCGTCCGTGGAGAAGCTGTCGAAGTCGACGTAGCTCAGGTCGGCGTCGGTGTACGCGCCGTCCGAGGCGAAGATGCGGTTGGGGTACCGCTCGCTCTTGGCCTCTTCCGTCGCCTCGACCGAGACGTTGCGGTACTTCGCAAGTCCGGTTCCGGCGGGGATGAGCTTTCCGATGATGACGTTCTCCTTGAGGCCGACGAGCGGGTCGCTCTTGCCCTCCATGGCCGCCTGCGTGAGGACGCGGGTGGTCTCCTGGAACGACGCGGCCGACAGCCACGACTCCGTCGCGAGCGACGCCTTCGTGATACCCATCAGCTCGGGACGACCCGACGCGGGGCGCTTGCCCTCGCCGACCGCCTCGCGGTTGATGTTCTGGTACTTCTTGAAGTCGACCAGCTCACCCGGGAGCAGCGTGGTGTCGCCGTGGTCGACCACGGTGACCTTCCGCAGCATCTGACGGACGATGACCTCGATGTGCTTGTCGTGGATCGGCACACCCTGCGAGCGGTACACACCCTGGACGCCGTTGACGAGGTACTTCTGCACCTCGCGGGCACCCTGCACGCGCATGACCTCCTTGGGGTCGAGCGTGCCGACCTGGAGGGGCTGACCGACCGTGACGTGCTGACCGTCCTCGACCAGGAGCGTCGCGCGCTTCAGGACCGGGTAGACGTGCGGCTCGTCGCCGTTGTCGGGCGTGAGGATGACCTTCTTCGACTTCTCGGTCTCGTCGATCGTGATCCGACCGTCGGACTCCGCGATCGGCGACGCGCCCTTGGGGGTGCGCGCCTCGAAGAGCTCCTGCACGCGGGGAAGACCCTGCGTGATGTCGTCGGCCGAGGCCGAGCCACCGGTGTGGAAGGTGCGCATCGTCAGCTGCGTGCCGGGCTCACCGATCGACTGGGCCGCGATGATGCCGACGGCCTCGCCGATGTCGACGATCTTGCCGGTCGCGAGCGAACGGCCGTAGCACTTCGCGCAGACGCCGACCGCCGAGTCGCACGTGAGCACGGAGCGGACCTTGATCGTCTCGACGCCCGCCCCGACGAGCTTGTCGATGAGCACGTCGCCGACGTCCTCACCGGCCGAGGCGACGACGTCGCCCTGCGGGCCGACCGCGTCAGCCGCGAGCGTGCGGGCGAACACCGAGTTCTCGACGTTCGCGTCGCGCACGAGCTCGCCGTCGGCGCCGGGGGCGGCGATGGTGAACTCGAGGCCCTTGGTCGTGCCGCAGTCCTCCTCGCGGATGATGACATCCTGCGAGACGTCGACGAGACGACGGGTCAGGTAGCCCGAGTCGGCCGTACGGAGGGCCGTGTCGGCCAGACCCTTACGGGCACCGTGCGTCGCGATGAAGTACTCCGCCACCGACAGACCCTCGCGGTACGAGGAGATGATCGGGCGCGGGATGATCTCACCCTTCGGGTTGTTCACCAGGCCTCGCATACCCGCGATGTTGCGGATCTGCAGCCAGTTACCACGGGCGCCCGACGAGACCATGCGGTTGATGGTGTTGTCGGCCGGGAAGTGGTCGCGCATCGCCTTCTGGACCTCGTCGGTCGCCTCGGTCCAGATCTTGATGAGCTCCTGACGACGCTCGGCGTCGGTGGTGAGACCCTTCTCGAACTGGCCCTGGACCTTCGCGGCCTGCTTCTCGTAGCCCGCGACGATCTCGGCCTTGTTCGGCGGCGTGAGGATGTCGCTGAGCGCCACCGTGACACCCGAGCGGGTGGCCCAGTAGAAGCCGGCGTCCTTGATGCGGTCGAGCGAAGCCGCGACCTCCACCTTCGGGTACTCCTCGGCGAGCTTGTTGACGATCTGCGACAGCTTGCCCTTGTCCGCCTGCTCGCGGACGAACGGGTAGCCCTTGGGCAGCGTGTCGTTGAAGATCGCCTGGCCGAGCGACGCGTCCACGAGGCCGTGGCGCTCGTAGCCCTCGGGAGCCTCGCCCTCGAGGAAGGTCAGACCGGGGATGCGGATGCGGACCTTCGCCTGCAGGTCGAGGGTGCCCTCGTCCTTGGCCAGGATCGCCTCGCCGACCGAGCCGAACACGCGACCCTCACCGGCGGCACCGTCCACGACCGTGGTCAGGTGGTGCAGACCGATGATCATGTCCTGCGAGGGCAGGGTCACCGGGCGGCCGTCCGACGGCTTGAGGATGTTGTTCGAGGCGAGCATCAGGATGCGGGCCTCGGCCTGGGCCTCCACCGACAGCGGCAGGTGCACGGCCATCTGGTCACCGTCGAAGTCCGCGTTGAACGCGGCGCAGACGAGCGGGTGGAGCTGGATGGCCTTGCCCTCGACGAGCTGCGGCTCGAAGGCCTGGATGCCGAGGCGGTGCAGCGTGGGCGCGCGGTTGAGGAGCACGGGGCGCTCGCGGATGATCTCCTCGAGCACGTCCCACACCTCGGGACGCGTGCGCTCGACGGCGCGCTTGGCCGCCTTGATGTTCTGCGAGTGACCGAGGTCGATCAGGCGCTTGATCACGAACGGCTTGAACAGCTCGAGCGCCATCTGCTTGGGCAGACCGCACTGGTGCAGCTTGAGCTGCGGACCGACGATGATGACCGAACGGCCCGAGTAGTCCACGCGCTTTCCGAGCAGGTTCTGACGGAAGCGGCCCTGCTTGCCCTTGAGCATGTCGGACAGCGACTTCAGCGCGCGGTTGCCGGTGCCCGTGACGGGGCGACCACGGCGGCCGTTGTCGAACAGCGCGTCGACGGCCTCCTGCAGCATGCGCTTCTCGTTGTTGACGATGATCTCGGGCGCGCCGAGGTCGATCAGGCGGCGGAGGCGGTTGTTGCGGTTGATCACGCGACGGTAGAGGTCGTTCAGGTCGGAGGTCGCGAAGCGGCCACCGTCGAGCTGGACCATCGGACGAAGCTCCGGCGGGATCACCGGAACGACGTCGAGCACCATCGAGGCCGGGCTCATGCCCGTCGCGAGGAACGAGTTGACGACCTTGAGGCGCTTGATCGCACGGATCTTGCGCTGGCCCTTGCCCTCCGAGATCTGCAGGTGGAGGCTGTCGGCCTCGGCCTGCAGGTCGAACGACTCCAGGCGGCGCTTGATCGACTCGGCGCCCATGTGCGCCTCGAAGTACTGACCGAAGCGGTCCTGCAGCTCGTGGAAGATCTCGTCCTCGCCCTTGAGCTGGCCGACCTCGAGGTTGCGGAAGTCCTCCCACACCTTCTCGAGGCGGGTGACCTGGTCGTCCGCGCTCTTGCGGATCGAGGCCATCTCCTTCTCGGCGGCGTCCTTGACCTTCTTCTTCTGGTCGGCCTTGGCACCCTCCTCCTCGAGCGCGGCGAGCTCCTCCTCCAGCTTCTGGAGGCGAGCGGCCACACGGGCGTCGCGGCGGTCCGCGAGCGTCTTCAGCTCGAGGCGGATGTTGTTCTCCTGCGTCGAGAGGTCGCGGTGACGCGCCTCCTCGTCGACCGAGATCACCATGTACGCGGCGAAGTAGATGACCTTCTCGAGGTCCTTCGGCGCCATGTCGAGCAGGTACCCGAGGCGCGAGGGCACGCCCTTGAAGTACCAGATGTGGGTGACGGGCGCGGCGAGCTCGATGTGGCCCATGCGCTCACGGCGGACGGAGGACTTGGTGACCTCCACGCCGCAGCGCTCGCACACGATGCCCTTGAAGCGGACGCGCTTGTACTTGCCGCAGGCGCACTCCCAGTCGCGGGAGGGGCCGAAGATCTGCTCGCCGAAGAGGCCGTCCTTCTCCGGCTTGAGCGTGCGGTAGTTGATGGTCTCGGGCTTCTTGACCTCGCCGTAGGACCAACGACGGATGTCGTCGGCGGTGGCCAGGCCGATGCGAAGCTCATCGAAAGTTGTTGCGTCGAGCACTAGTTCTCCTGTGTCGGAATCTTGCGTTTGCCTGGCCGGGTTCAGATCTCGTCGATCGACGAGGACTCGAACCGGCTGGAGATGTTGATGCCGAGCTCTTCGGCGGCACGGAAGGCCTCGTCGTCGGTGTCGCGGAGGTTGACCGCCGTGCCGTCGGCCGAGAGCACCTCGACGTTCAGGCAGAGCGACTGCATCTCCTTCATGAGCACCTTGAACGACTCGGGGATGCCGGGCTCCTGGATGTTCTCGCCCTTGACGATCGCCTCGTACACCTTGACGCGGCCGAGGATGTCGTCGGACTTGATCGTGAGGAGCTCCTGGAGCGCGTATGCGGCGCCGTAGGCCTCGAGGGCCCACACCTCCATCTCACCGAAGCGCTGACCGCCGAACTGCGCCTTACCACCGAGCGGCTGCTGGGTGATCATCGAGTACGGGCCCGTCGAGCGCGCGTGGATCTTGTCGTCCACGAGGTGGTGCAGCTTCAGGATGTACATGTAGCCGACCGAGATCGGAGCCGGGAACGGCTCGCCGGAGCGGCCGTCGAACAGCTGCGTCTTGCCCGACGAGTCGATCAGTCGCTCACCGTCGCGGGTCGGGTTCGTCGAGTCGAGCAGACCCGCGATCTCGGCCTCGAACGCGCCGTCGAACACGGGCGTGGCGACCTTGGTGCCCGCGGGCGCCTCGAAGGCCTGCTCGGGCAGCTGGGCGGCCCACTCGGGCGTGCCCTCGACCTTCCAGCCCTGCTTGGCGATCCAGCCGAGGTGCAGCTCGAGCACCTGGCCGAAGTTCATTCGACCGGGGATGCCGAGCGGGTTCAGGATGACCTGGACCGGCGTGCCGTCCGCGAGGAACGGCATGTCCTCGACGGGGAGGATCTTCGCGATGACGCCCTTGTTGCCGTGGCGGCCGGCGAGCTTGTCGCCCTCGGTGATCTTGCGCTTCTGGGCGATGTAGACCACGACGCGGCGGTTGACGCCCGAGCCGAGCTCGTCGTCGCCGTCCTCGGCGTTGAACTCCTTGACCGCGATGATCGTGCCCTGCTCACCGTGGGGCACCTTCAGCGACGTGTCGCGCACCTCGCGGCTCTTCTCGTTGAAGATCGCGCGGAGCAGGCGCTCCTCGGCCGAGAGCTCGGTCTCGCCCTTCGGCGTGACCTTGCCGACGAGGATGTCGCCGGGACGCACCTCGGCGCCGATGCGGATGATGCCGCGCTCGTCGAGGTCCTTCAGCAGGTCGGGGCTCACGTTGGGGAGGTCGCGCGTGATCTCCTCCTTGCCGAGCTTCGTGTCACGGGCGTCGACCTCGTACTCCTCGATGTGGATCGAGGAGAGGGTGTCGTCCTTCACGAGGTCCTGGCTGAGGATGATGGCGTCCTCGAAGTTGTGGCCCTCCCACGTCATGAACGCGACGAGGAGGTTCTTGCCGAGCGCGAGCTCGCCGTTCTCCGTCGCGGGACCGTCGGCGATGACCTCGCCGGCCTCCACGCGCTCGCCGGCCGAGACCACGACGCGCTGGTTGTACGACGTGCCCTGGTTCGAGCGGTCGAACTTGCGGAGGAAGTAGTCCTGCGTGCCGCCCTCGTCGAGCTGCACGGTCACCACGTCGGCCGAGACCTCGACGACCACACCGGGCTTCTCGGCGGTGACGACGTCACCGGCGTCGATCGCGGCGAAGCCCTCCATGCCCGTGCCGACCACCGGCGACTCCGAACGGAGAAGCGGCACGGCCTGGCGCTGCATGTTCGCACCCATGAGGGCGCGGTTGGCGTCGTCGTGCTCGAGGAACGGGATGAGCGAGGTCGCCACCGACACCATCTGGCGCGGCGAGACGTCCATGTAGCCGATCTCCTCGGCGTGGAACAGGTCGACCTCGCCGCCCTGGCCGCGACGGGCGAGGACGCGGTCCTGCGCGAAGCTGCCGTCGGCCTTCAGCTCGACACCGGCCTGCGCGACGATGTAGTCGCTCTCCTCGGAGGCGGTCAGGTAGTCGATCTGGTCGGTGACCTTGCCCTCGACGACACGGCGGTACGGCGTCTCGATGAAGCCGAACGCGTTGATGCGCGCGAACGACGCGAGCGAGCCGATCAGACCGATGTTCGGCCCTTCCGGCGTCTCGATCGGGCACATGCGGCCGTAGTGCGAGGGGTGGACGTCACGGACCTCGACGCCCGCGCGCTCACGCGACAGACCGCCGGGGCCGAGGGCCGAGAGGCGGCGCTTGTGCGTCAGACCCGCGAGCGGGTTGTTCTGGTCCATGAACTGCGACAGCTGCGAGGTTCCGAAGAACTCCTTGATCGCGGCCACGACAGGGCGGACGTTGATCAGGGTCTGCGGCGTGATCGCCTCGATGTCCTGCGTGGTCATGCGCTCGCGGACGACGCGCTCCATGCGCGACAGACCGGTGCGGACCTGGTTCTGGATGAGCTCGCCCACCGCGCGGATGCGACGGTTGCCGAAGTTGTCGATGTCGTCGACGTCCAGGCGGATCTCCGCCGGCTTGCCGCCGCGCACGCCGTCGAAGGTGACGTCGCCGCGGTGCAGGCGGACGAGGTACTTGATCGTCGAGACGATGTCGTCGACCGTCAGCACCGAGTCGGTGAGCGGCTTGTCGAGACCGAGCTTGTGGTTGATCTTGTACCGGCCAACCTTGGCGAGGTCGTAGCGCTTCGGGTTGAAGTAGAAGTTGTCCAGGAGCGCGCGGGCGGCCTCGGCGGCGACCTGCTCGCCCGGACGGAGCTTGCGGTAGATGTCGCGGAGCGCGTCCTCCTTGGTGAGGATCGCGTCCTTCGAGAGCGTCTCCTCGATGGAGTCGAAGCCGGCGAACTCGTTGAGGATGTCTTCCGAGGTCAGTCCGAGCGCCTTGAGGAAGACGGTGACGGACTGCTTGCGCTTGCGGTCGATGCGGACGCCGACCTGGTCGCGCTTGTCGATCTCGAACTCGAGCCAGGCGCCGCGCGACGGGATGACGCGCGCCGACACGATGTCCTTGTCGGACGTCTTGTCGGGGGTCTTGTCGAAGTAGACGCCGGGCGAACGGACGAGCTGCGACACGACCACGCGCTCGGTGCCGTTGATGATGAACGTGCCCTTGTCGGTCTGGAGCGGGAAGTCGCCCATGAAGACCGTCTGGGTCTTGATCTCACCGGTCTGGTGGTTCATGAACTCGGCCTCGACGTAGAGCGGGGCCGCGTACGTCTTGCCGCGCTCCTTGCACTCCTCGATGGAGTACTTCTCGGGCTCGAGGTAGGGGTTCGTGAACGAGAGCTGCATGGTCTCGCTCAGGTCCTCGATGGGCGAGATCTCCTCGAAGATCTCCTCGAGGCCGCTGACCTCGGGCACGTCGGTGCGGCCGTCGGCCTTCGCCGCGGCGACGCGCGCCTTCCAGGCCTCGTTGCCGACGAGCCAGTCGAACGACTCGGTCTGCAGCGCCAGAAGGTCGGGGACCGTCAGCGTGTCGGAGATCTTGGCGAACGAGAGGCGGGATGCTCCGCGTCCGTTCTTGGGGGTGGTGGGGTTGGATGCGTTGCGCGCAGCAGCCAAGGGGATTACCTCCGTGGGCCCGTAGGGCTCGTTTCCTTGTCGTCAGGTGGAGTGCTCCTCATCCCCGAAACCCGCGCGGCACTCCCCACGTGAACGTGAGGGGGCGCAGGCACAGCCGACCACCATATGAGGGCAGGGGGAATCCAAGAGCGCAAAGACCCACTATACGTCGGATGACGCGCCGTGTCCAGTCAGATTCTTGAAAAGTTCCGGATGCTGCGGTATAAGCCCGCCCGGGACGCCGAAGCCGCCCCCGCGGCGGGCGGGGGCGGCGACGAAGGCTGGCGTTACGGTGCCGTGCTCTGCAGGTTGCCGCGGCACTCCGCGCCCGGCGAAGGCACCAACTCGTTGATGCCCATCTCCTTTGCCAAGGGGCGCTGGAACATGCCGTAGTTCTGCACGCCGTGATGGCGCTCCTTGCCTGCCGGCGCCTGGTTGCCGCGGTACGCGAGCATGTCATCCGGGAAGGGGATGACGCCCTCGATCGAGTCCGCCGTGTCCAGACCCGAGAACGCGCAGATCGAGGCGGCGGTGTCATGCCCCGCGATCGGCGTCTCTTCCCCGTTGCCGTTGACTTCGCCCGCCATCGCGGCTCCGCCGCTGCCGAGCACCAGCCCGATCGCGACGGCTGCGCACGCCAAAGCTTTCTTCATCGCATTCCCCTCCCATGAGTGACGCCCGGAACCCCGATCCAGACGGACGACATCCTCACCGACGCCGTCACCGCCGCAACATACTCCTGCGGACCGCGGTGCGAAAGGGCTCTCACGTCCGGCCGCCGATACATCGGTGTACCGGACCTGTGGCGCGAACGCCCGCGCAGGGCCATGATGTGCATATGTCTGGGGGACGATCCCCCGTGATCCGCACGCCCGACCAGCGGATCCGGGTGTTCGTGAGTTCGACCCTGCGCGAACTCGCGGCAGAGCGTGAAGCGGTGCGGTCGGCGATCGAGCGGCTGAGACTGGCCCCGGTGATGTTCGAGCTGGGCGCCCGGCCCCACCCGCCGCGCGACCTGTACCGCTCCTACCTCGCGCAGAGCGACGTGTTCATCGGCATCTACGGCAGCAGCTACGGCTGGATCGCACCCGACGAGGCCGTCTCGGGTCTCGAGGACGAATACAACCTCGCCCCGCGCGCAATGCCCAAGCTCATCTACGTCAAGGACGGCGACACCCGCGACGAACGCCTCGCCCAGCTGATCGCCCGCATCCAAGCCGACGACACCGCCGCCTACCTGCACTTCGCCGACTCCGCCGAGCTCGAAGAGCATGTCGCCGGTGACCTGGCGATGCTCCTCGCCGAGCGCTTCGACCAGTCACGCCCGCCCGAGCCCGAGACGGCGTCCGGGATCTCGCTCGCAGCGCGCGTGCCGGAGCCGTACACGGAGACGATCGGGCGCGAGGGCGAGCTGGCCGAGATCCGCGCGCTGCTCGGCGGCGGGCTCCACCGGGTCATCAGCCTCATCGGTCCCGGTGGCATCGGCAAGAGTCGCCTCGCCATCGAGGCTGCCCACGCGAATTCCGACCTCTTCCCCGACGGCGTGTACTTCGTGCCGCTGGAGGGCGTTCTCGAGCCGGGGCTGCTGCTCCCGACGATCGCGTACATCCTGGGCATCCGCGACACCGGCGCCGCAGCACTCGAGGAGCGCATCGCCCAGGCGATCGGAGATCGGCACGCGCTGATCGTGCTCGACAACTTCGAGCAGATCATCGACGAGGCGCCCGTGCTCGTGCGGCTCTACACCCTCGCGCCGCGCGCCTGCTTCCTCGTGACGAGCCGGTCGGTGCTGCGCATCCGGGGCGAGCGGGTGTTCGAGGTCGAGGTGCTCGACACCCCCGCACCTGGCGTCCCCGTGACGCTCGCTCAGGCGCAGGCTTCGGCGGCGTGCCGCCTCTTCGCCGAGCGCGCCGCCGCCGCCCTTCCCGGGTTCCAGCTGTCTTCGCACAACGCGGCAGACGTCGCCGAGATCTGCCGGCAGCTCGACGGTCTGCCCCTGGCGATCGAGCTGGCGGCGGCGAAGATCCGCCTGCTCTCGCCGCACGACGTGGCCGAGCGTCTGGGTCGGACGCTGCCGCTGCTGTCCACCTCGGTGCGCGACCTTCCCGAGCGGCATCGCACGATGCGCGCGACGATCGACTGGAGCGTCGGCCTGCTCACCGGGGAGCAGCGGGCCATGCTCGAAGACCTCGGCGTGTTCGCCGCGCGGTTCACGCTCGAGGCCGTCGAGGCCGTCGGTGCCGGGAGGTCGTGGGGCGATCAGGCCATCGAGACCCTGGCCGCCCTCATCGACGCCTCCCTGGTGCAGCGGATGGATGCCGGAGGCCGGACCGTCTTCTCGCTGCTGGCGATCGTGCGGGAGTACGCGCTCGAGAGACTCGATGCGCACGGGGGACCGTCGGACAGTCGGATCGCACACGCCGACTACTACCTCGGGTTGGTCCGGCGCATCGCGCCGCGCCTGCGCGGCACCGAGCAGGTCGAGGCGGTCGCCGAGCTCGGGCTCGAGGTGCCCAACCTCCGGGCGGCCGCGCGGCACCTCGTGCAGGAGGACCGCCTCGACGACGCGGGCGACTTCGCCTGGACGCTGCTGGCCTATTGGTGGATCTCGGGCTACTTCGCCGATGTGAGCCTGTGGATGGAGGAGCTGGTCGGCAAGGGCCTGCCGATCTCGCCGCGCACGCGCGCCGTCGCGACCTTCTTCCCACTGTGGGCGGGCATGTGGCAGCGGCCGAGCGATCAGGTGGTCGACGGGCTCGGCGATGCCGTCCGATGGTTCTCGGAGAGCGGTGACGAGCAGGCCGCCGCGATGACGCTGGCCGCCCGCGCCTCGACGCGCATGCAGTTCCCCGACATGAACCCGGAGGTCGTCCGCTCGGAGCTGGGCACGGCGATCGCCACACTCCACCGGCTGGGCGACCGCTGGGCGGAGTCCCTCGCGGAGGTGCCGCTCGGGCAGCTCGGCGTTCTGGTCGGCGACATACCGGAGGCGCTGCATCATTTCGACCGAGCCGTCGAGATCGCCGACGCAGCCGACGACGCCTTCACGCGCGTGGTCGCGGGCAACAACCGCGCACGGCTGCGGTTCCTCCTCGGCGAGCGGGAGGACGCCGAGGCGGAGTTCCTGCACACGCTCACACTGTCCATCCGCCTGCACTTCGTCGACGGGGCGACCTACGGGTTGGAGGGCATGTGCGCCATCGCGGCTTCGCGTGGTGAGGCCTGGCGGGCAGGTGCGCTCGCGGCCGCGGCGGCCACCATCCGCGAGACGACGGGCATCTACGACATCGCCGGCTTCGCCGTGCACCTCGAACCGCTCGAGGCGTTGCGCGCCTCTGACCCCGCCGGCGTCGCGGCCGGAGAGCGGGAAGGACGCGACATGGGCCTCGCCGAAGCGATCGCGATCGCGCTGCCTGACGCCGACGCCGATGTGCGGGAGAGGGTTCCGACGTGGTGACAGGCCCCGAGCACTCCCCCGTGATCCGCACGCCCGACCAGCGGATCCGGGTGTTCGTGAGTTCGACCCTGCGCGAACTCGCGGCAGAGCGTGAAGCGGTGCGGTCGGCGATCGAGCGGCTGAGACTGGCCCCGGTGATGTTCGAGCTGGGCGCCCGGCCCCACCCGCCGCGCGACCTGTACCGCTCCTACCTCGCGCAGAGCGACGTGTTCATCGGCATCTACGGCAGCAGCTACGGCTGGATCGCACCCGACGAGGCCGTCTCGGGTCTCGAGGACGAATACAACCTCGCCCCGCGCGCAATGCCCAAGCTCATCTACGTCAAGGACGGCGACACCCGCGACGAACGCCTCGCCCAGCTGATCGCCCGCATCCAAGCCGACGACACCGCCGCCTACCTGCATTTCCATTCCGCCGACGAGCTGGCGGATCAGGTGGCCGGCGACCTGGCCATGCTTCTGGCGGAGCGCTTCGACGAGTCGCGGGCGACGGTCGCCGTCGAAGACGAGGTGAAGCCCACCCTGGTGGGGCGTGTGCCGGTGCCGTACACCACGACGATCGGCCGGAAGGGCGACATCGAGGCCGTGCGCACCCTGCTCGCCCGGGGCACGGACCGGGTGGTCAGCCTCATCGGCCCCGGAGGCATCGGCAAGAGCCGGCTCGCGATCGAGTCGGCGCTGGCGTGCGGCGACCTGTTCCCGGACGGCGTGTACTTCGTGCTGCTGGAGGGCGTCCTCGAGCCCGGCCTGCTGCTGCCGACCATCGCCTATTACCTCGGCATCCGCGACAACGGCGAAGCCGCCCTCGAGGAGCGCATCGCGCATGCGCTGGCCGATCGCCGAGTGCTGATCGTGCTCGACAACTTCGAGCAGATCGTGGATGCAGCGCCCGTTCTGGTGCGGCTCTACACGGTGGCGCCGACCGCGATGTTCCTCGTCACCAGCCGCGTCGTCCTGCGGATTCGCGGAGAGCGCGTCTACGACGTCGCGCCGCTGACGACTCCCGCCGGCGAACGGCCCGCCAGTCTGGATCCGACCACGCGGACGGCCGCCGTCGCGCTCTTCGTCGACCGCGCGCGGGCGATCGATCCTCGCTTCGAGGTCGACCCCGAGAACGCGCGCGATCTGGCCGACATCTGCCGTCGGCTGGAGGGCCTGCCGTTGGCGATCGAACTGGCGGCGGCGAAGGTGCGCATCCTGAGTCCGGCCGGCATCGCCGCCCGTCTGGAGCGGAGCCTGCCGCTGCTGACCGCCGCGGTACGCGATCTGCCCGAGCGGCATCGCACCATGCGGGCGACGATCGACTGGAGCGTGAGCCTGCTTCCCGACGAGCCACGCGAGCTGCTCGAGGATCTCGGCGTGTTCGCGACGCGGTTCACGCTGGAAGCGGTCGAGGCCCTGGGCGTGGGCCGCGCGTGGGGACCGGGCGCGATCGACGCGCTCGCCGCGCTCATCGACGCATCGCTCGTGAAGCAGAGCGAGGTCGGCGGGCGGCGCGTGTTCTCGCTGCTGGCCATCGTGCGCGAGTACGCCCTCGGGCGGCTCAAGGAGCGCGGCGACGCAGTGCGCGTGCGCCGCGCGCACGCCGACTACTACCGAGAGTTCGTGCAGCGGGTGGCACCCGACCTCGGCGGTCCGGGCCAGGCCGATGCGGTCGTTCGCCTGGGACTGGAGCTGCCCAACCTCCGCGCGGCCGTGCGTCACCTCGTCTACACCGACCGCCTCGACGACGCGGGCGACTTCGCGTGGAGCCTTCTCATCTACTGGTGGATCTCGGGCTTCTTCGCCGAGGTGCGGGTCTGGATGCTCGAGCTCCTCGAGAAGCAGCACGACCAGCCGATCACTCCGCACACGCGGGCGATCGCGTGGTTCTTCGCACTGTGGGGCGAGATGTGGCAGCGGCCCAGCGAGCAGGTGGTGGCGGGGCTCGGCGAGTGCGTACGGCTGTTCAGCGAGAGCGGGGACGAGGACGCCGCGGCCATGGCGCTCGCCGCGCGCGCGACGGCACGCGTGCAGTTCTCACACCTCGACACCGACAAGGCCGAGTCCGAGCTGCGGTCGGCGGTCGTGACGCTGCGCGAGCGCGGCAACACGTGGGCGGAGGCCATCACCGAGGTCTCGCTCGGCCGGCTGGCGTGGGTGCGCGGAGCGACCGATGACGCCCTCGCGCACTTCGACCGCGCAACCTTGGTCGCCAAGTCCAGCGGCGACCTCTTCACGACGTCGGTCGCCGGCAACCTGCGCGCGCGGCTGAACTTCCAGCTCGGTCGCACCGAAGAGGCCGAGCACGAGTTCGTCCGGACGCTCCTGCTGTCGGTCGGTCTGCACTACGAGGAGGGCGTCGCGTACGGCCTCGAGGGCATCTGCGCGGTCGCAGCGGCGCACGGCGAGGCGTGGCGTGCGGCTGCACTCGCCGTCGCGGCCGGCGAGATCCGCCGGCGCATCGGCATCTTCGACGTCGAGGCGTTCACCGTCCACACACCGCACCTCGAGATCCTGCGCAGACGCGACCCGCAGAGCGTCGCAGCCGGTGAGCTCGCCGGCGCCGAGCTCACCGTGAGCGAGGCGCTGCAGCTGGCGCTCCCCGAGCACGAGCACGCCTCGATCGCCGACAAGCTGCACGGCTGGTAGTCGATGACGGATGCCGGGGGCCCCGGGCATCCGTCTCCGCAGGTATCAGCGGCACGGGTGACGTGCTCTGGTGCGGTGGAGAGGCGGCCCCTAGGCTGTGCACCGGACCGCGCTCCTCCATCGGTCGGGAGTCGGCGCCCGTGGGGATCGGGCGCCGGTGCTAGGGGGTCGAGATGGCTCTGGTTCCAGACGCGCCGCACGGCACCGTCGACGTCGAGGGGGACGCCGGCGCCTTCGCCGCGGACATCAGCCCCGCGCCGGCGCACACCGGCCCGGACGAGCACGGCGTCACGACGCTCGCCGACGTCACGCTGCGCGGATTCTCCGGAGGCGTGGCCACGATCGTCGTCCGCGGCAGCGATGACCTCCGCTACGCCCTCGTGGTGTGGCGGGGCAGCGCCGGAGAGCTCGTGCGCCTGACGAGACGCGCGGACGGCGCGCACGCGGCCGATCTCGTGATCGGCGCGGACGAGCGCCTGCATCTGTCGGTCGTCGGCAGCGACGCCGAGGCCGGGCTGGAGCGGCTCGAGGCTCAGGTCGACGCCGGCGGCTTCGGCATGGGCGGAGGTGAGGAGGCCGCGGCGGAGTCGCCTGCGGAGGAAGCGACCGCGGCGGAGCCGCCGGCCTTCGACGCGCCGATGGAGCCCGAGCTGCCGCCTGCTGTTCCCGCCTCTCCGGAGATGCTCGAAGACTTCGCGGACGCGATCGACACCGACGGCGGACGGGATCTCGGGCTCGCGCCCGACCAGCCGCTCGCGGAGGCGGCGGACGGCGAGGGCGTGGCCGACACCGCACCCGACGTCGACGGCGGCGCCCGTGTCGACGCCCATGTCGCCGCGCAGATGCCCGCCGACCTGTTCGAGGACGTGCCGTTCGACGTCACCGTGACGCTCTCGCGCGAAGCGATCAAGATCCCCAAGGGCCATGCCGGCGACGACACCGTGGTCGCGTTCGACAAGAAGCGCGACATCCGCATCGCCGTGCAGGCCACCGGGTTCGACATCGCGCCCGGCGCCGCGTCGGAGGTGATCGCGCGACTGCCCGCCCGCGGCAAGCCCGAGGAGCATCGGTTCCTGCTGGTGCCCGGCGCTGCGGGCATCGGCCGTGTCAGGGTGACGGTCACGCAGGATCCCGAGGTCACGCCGCTCGCGACGATCGAGCTGTCGACGAGGATCCTCCCCGCCGACGAGGCCCCGCTCGTCGAGCCGCTCCTGCCGGCGGCGCCCAACCGTGCGGAGACCGGCGCCACGGCACCGCCCAAGGCGCTGACGGAGCTGCCCACCATCGTCATCGAGGAGACCACGTCGCACGGTCACAGTGTGCTGACGACCATCGCGAAGGTGGACTCCGTCTCGGCGACCAACACCATCTGCCTCCTCGACAAGGTGGCCTACGTCGACGAGGTCTACAAGAAGCTCGGCGGCATCCGCGACGCGTACAAGAAGGCGGTCACGTGCGACGGCGTCGATGAGGAGGACGCCGTCGCGAGGGCCGAGGAGAGCCTGCGGGAGCTCGGCGCCGGCATCGCCGACGCGCTGCTCGGCGACGAGGTGAATGCTCTGCTGTGGTCGAAGCGGCGGCGCTTGGCAGGGTTGGTGGTGCAGACCTCGGGCGAGCTCGACATCCCGTGGGAGATCGTGCACCCCGTCCGCGTCGGCGACGGCGATCCCGACGATGCCTCCTACTTCCTCGGCGACCAGGGCCTCACCCGATGGCTGTGGGGAACGCCGCGTCCTGTCGAGCTGTCGGTGCAGGGCGATCGTGTGATCGGCATCGCTCCGGACTACGCCGACCCCAATCTCAAGCTGACGGCGACCAAGGACGAGGTGAGCGCGCTCTACGCGTGCTTCCAGCGCGAGGTGCCGCCGCCCCTGCTCACCCGCGACGAGGTGAGCGAGCACATCCGCGCCGGCTTCGACCTGCTCCACTTCGCCGGCCACGGGCGCTGGCGCAGCGAAGATCCGCGCGCGCAGGAGATCGCCCTCGCCGCCTTCACCGAGACCCAGGACGACGGATCGGCGTCCTACCGTCACGTCGACGTGCCCGAGCAGCTCACGGTGCGGGCGACGGCGCCGTTCGTCTTCCTGAGCGCCTGCGACGTCGGCCGCCTGCAGCCGGGCACGACCGGGCCCGGGGGGTTCGCGGAGGCGTTCCTTCGCGGCGGCGCGGGGGTGTTCATCGGGTGCAGCTGGGCCGTTCGCGACGACGTCACCGCGGCGTTCGCCCAGACGCTCTACGCCGAGCTCCTCACCCGCGGGTCGACGCTCGGCGAAGCCGTCGCCGCCGCGCGCATCGCCACGCGCGAGGCGCACGATCTGACGGCGCTGGCCTTCACCGTGTTCGCGGATCCGCGCGCCCACGTCGTCCGAACCTGAATCCGTCATCCACCGGGCCCGGCGTGACTGCGGGCCGCTACTCCGAAAGGCCTGTCATGTCCCAGCCCACCCTGACACCCGATCAGCTCGCGAACCTGCGGGCCCACGTCGTCTACACGGCCGACGGCAAGCTCGCCGACTCCTCCACCCCCGATCCGCAGGACCTCGACGCGTACCGCACCACGGCGGAGGACGTGAAGGCGATCGTGTACACCCACCTCGACGCGTTCGTGCGGGCGCAGCAGGAGAAGAACCCGCAGCGCGGCCCGGTGCCGGTGCTGATCTGGGCGCACGGCGGGCTGACGACGAAGGAGCAGGGGATGCTCACCGCGCACCGGCAGGCGGGGTGGTGGCTGAAGAACGGCGTGTACCCCATCCACGCGGTGTGGGAGAGCGGGTTCTGGAGCACGCTCGAGGACGTCATCGGCGGCAAGCAGGCCGGGCAGCGCGGCTTCACCGACGTCACCGACATCGCCGTCGAGGCGGCGGCACGCCTGCTCGGCGGCCGGAAGTTCTGGGACGACATGAAAGTGGACGCCGCGGCGGCGTCGCTCGGTCCGCTGGACGGCCACGGACCCGGCGGCGGCTTCGTGCTGGCGGCGGCACTGCGGGACTATCTGCAGAAGAACCCGAAGTCGATCGCGCTGCACGCCGCGGGGCACAGTGCGGGATCGATCTACCACAGCGCGTTCGTGCCGCTGCTCTTCGACGGCGACGACGCGGTGGAGAAGGTCGAGACGGTCACCTTCCTCGCGCCGGCGGTGCGCGTCGACACGTTCGAGCAGAAGCTCCTCCCGCTGGCCCGGCGGGGCGGCATCGAGGATCTGTCGATCTTCACCATGGACAAGGACCACGAGAAGCGCGACAACACCGGCGGCGTCTACCGCAAGTCGCTGCTCTGGCTGGTCTCACGGTCGTTCGAAGTGGAGAAGGAGGCGAAGATCCTCGGGCTCGAAGAGCACTTGAGCAAGGCCGGGCCCACGATGGCATACCTGCGGCAGAAGGGTGAGCGGCTGGTGCTCGGTCCGGTCGCCGATGGCAAGCGCACGAGCTCGAAGGCCACCTCGCACGGCGACTTCGACAACGATGCCGACACCATGACGAGCCTCGCCCGCCGGGTGGTCGGCACGCGCGCGACCGGTGACGACGACGACATCGCCCAGCTGTTCGGTGCGGAGAGCCGCGACGCGTTCCCCACACCGCCGGCAGAGCCGACGGCACCGCGCGGTGCCGCTCCGCGCAAGCGGGCGCTCTGCATCGGCATCGACAAGTACGTCCGGCGTCCGCTCAGCGGCTGCGTCGCCGACGCGCAGACGTGGGAGGACACCTTCCGGTCCCTGGGCTTCGAGATCGAGCCGACGCTGCGCGACGCCGAGGCCACGCGCGAGGCGATCCTGCGGGCGATGCTCGCGCTGGTCACGACCTCGTCGGCGGGCGACGTCGTGGCGATCCAGTTCGCCGGCCACGGCACCTCGGTGCCCGACCTGAACGGCGACGAGGTGGACTCCTTCGGCACCAACGACGAGGCCCTCTGCCCCATCGACGTGTTCGACGGGCAGCTCGTGCTGGACGACGATCTCGCCGTCGTGTGGGACGCGATCCCCGACGGGGTGTCGGTGTCGCTGTTCTTCGACTCGTGCCACTCGGGCACCGCGAACCGCAAGCTGACGGACGCCGACAAGGCGGCTATGAAGATCCCGGTGGGCACGACCGCGCGCAAGCTGGAGCTCGAGCCCGCCGAGCGCGAGCGCTTCCGCGCGACTCGCAGCGCCTCTCTCGACGACCCGGTGCGCAAGGCGGCCAAGGACGAGGTCATCGACGCCGAGTCCGGCCGCGCCGTCGAAGACGCCCCGCGGGCCGTCCGCGAGGTGCTGTTCAGCGCGTGCCAGCCCGATCAGGTCGCCCTCGAGACAGGCGGGCACGGGGTGTTCACGACCAACGCCACCAAGATCCTGCTCGCCAACCCGGCTGCCACCAACCGCGAGTTCTATGCAGCGGTGCGCGATGCGATGGCCCAGCTGTGGGAGCAGAAGCCGTCGTTCGAGCCCGGCGTGGGTCTCGCCGAGGTGCCCGTGCTGTCGCCGCACGACCCGGATGCGACCACGCCGACGGCTCCGTCCGGACTCGTGACGGTGCTCGATCGCGTCACCGACACCGGGGTGCGCACCGCGGCGATCGTCGCGATCCTGAGGGCGACGGCCGACCTTCTCGAAGCGGGCGGCGCGGACTGACCCCTTCTGGTCCCGTCACCCTCGCAGCGGGACGCGTCACGCCGGCGGGCGCGCGTGCCGGAACCGGATGCGCGTGCCCGGCCGGGCCTGCGCGATCAGGTCGAGCGCGGCATCCGTCACCACCGCGATGACGGGGTAGCCGCCGGTCACCGGCCCGTCCGCCAGCAGGATGGTGGGCCGGCCGCTGGGCGGCACCTGCAGCGCCCCGGGCACCATGCCCTCGCTCGCGAGCTCGCCGGGCCGCGCGCGTTCGAGCTCCGGCCCGTCGAGTCGTGCGCCGACCCGGTCGGCGTGGTTCGAGACGGTCCAGACCGTCTCGAACAGCGTCTCGAGCGCGCCGGCGGCGAACCAGTCCGCCCGCGGCCCTGCGGCGAGCGCGAGCTCGATCTCGTCGTCGTGGGGTGCGCCCCACGCGCCGGGCGGTGCGACCGGGATCGGTGCGGCGGTGTCGTCGCGGACCCGCACGACGTCGCCGGCGCGCAGCGCGGCGGGTCCGAGTCCGGCCAGCAGATCGGTCGCCCGTGAGCCGAGCGCGACCCGGCCGTCGACGCCGCCCCGCACCGCGACGTAGGCGCGGGCGCCGTGTGCGAACCAGTCGAGCCGAAGCTCCGTTCCGGCCGGCCACGCGTGCGCCTGGTAGGGATCGACCTCTCGACCGCCGATGCGCACGGAACCCCATGCGCCCGTCACGGCCACCCACAGGTCGGCTTCGGCGACGGCGCGCAGCCCGCCCATCGTCACCTCGAGGCCGGCCGCGCCCTCGGGGTTGCCGAGGAGTCGGTTGGCGGTGCGCAGGGCACCACGGTCGAGCGCTCCCGAGACGGCGACGCCGAGGGATGCCGCGCCCGCGCGCCCGAGATCCTGTACGGTCGCGAGGAGGCCCGGCTCGAGGATCCGGATGCCGGCGGTCTGCGCTTGCGGCATCGATGCGGTCGGCTCCGGCGACGCGCCGGACTCGGACGTGCGAGCCGGGTCAGCGGCCGCGGCACCCGTCGCGTCTGCGGCGGCGCCCGGCGCGGCCACGGCACCCTCTGCGGCTGCGGCGGTGCCCTTTGCGGCTGCGGCGGCATCCGTTGCGGCTGCGGCACCCGTGGCCGCTGCGCGCTCCGCGCGGGGCCGGAAGCGGACCCGCGCGCCCGGGGTGAGGAGAGCGGGGGTCGCGGCATCCGGATCGAACAGCGTCGCGTCGGTCGTGCCGATGAGCCGCCAGCCGCCCGGGGTGTCGCGGGGATAGGCGCCGGTGAAACCGCCCGCCAGACCCACCGCGCCGGCGGGGACACGCGTGCGGGGCGACGCCAGCCGCGGCACATCGAACCCCCAGTCGTCGCTCACGAGGTAGCCGAACCCCGGCGCGAACCCGGTGAACGCGACGCGCCACTCGGCCGCCGCGTGGCGCGCCACGAGCTCATCCGCGGCGATGCCCAGCAGCGCCGCGGTCTCGGCGAGGTCGGCGCCGTCGTAGACGATGTCGAGCTCGACGAGCGGTCCGATCGCACCGCCGCCCGCCCGCGCCCGCGCGGCCTCCGCGAGTGCCCACGCCCGCGCGGAGGCGAGCGGGAGCACTCGCGGGTCGACGCGCACGAGCAGAGTGCGCGCGGCGGGCACGAGGTCGATGACCCCGGCGGGCCGCGATGCGGCGAGCGCCGCGTGCAGGGCGAGCACGTCCTCGCGGCCGTCGACCTCGAGGAGGAGCGCGCGCTCCCCCATCGGCCGCACCTCGGCCCTCACCACCGCCGCACCGCCGCACCGCCCGGAATCGCGGTACACCGACGATCGATCGCACCGACCGCGCCCGCCAGGGCCGTCCGGCTCACCACGGCGCCCGCACCTCGACACCCGCCGCATCGAGCGCTGCCCGCACGGCGCGTGCCATGGCAACGGCGGACGGCGAGTCTCCGTGCACGCACAGGGAAGCGGCATCCGCCCCCACCACCGTGCCGTCGACCGCCTCCACCACGCCTTCCCGTGCGAGGCGCACGGCGCGCGCGGCCACGACGCCGGGATCGTCGAGCAGAGCGCCGGCCTGCGCGCGGGGCACCAGCGAGCCGTCCGGCAGATAGCCGCGGTCGAGGAACGCCTCCTGCACGAACGGCAGGCCGACGGATGCCGCGGCCCGCGCGATCTCGCCGTGAAGGCCCAGCACGGGCAGCGGCCGCCCGAGCCGCGCGGACAGATCGGCGACGGCGCGAGCGACGGCGTCGGCCTGAGCCCGGTCGCGGGTGACCGCGTGGTACAGCGCACCGTGCGGCTTCACGTAGCGGAGGTCGGCGCCGGCGGCGCACAGCGCGTCGAGCTGCGCGGCGACCTCGGCCGACAGATCGGCCGTGTCCATCGCCACGGCGACCCGGCCGAAGTTCTCGCGGTCGGGGTAGGAGGGGTGAGCTCCGACAGCGACCCCGAAGCGGGTCGCCCGCTCGACCGCGGCGCGCATCGACGCGGTGTCGCCGGCGTGCCCGCCGCACGCGACGTTGGCGCTGGAGATAACCGCGAACATCGCCTCGTCGTCGGCCGTCGGCACGCCGTCGACCGTCTCGCCGAGGTCCGCGTTGAGGTCGATCGCCGCCATGCGACCACGCTACTGCGCGTCCCGCGACGACTCGCGGGCCTCGGCTCGGCCTCTGGAGCAGGTGCCGAGAACCTGGTCGGTCACCGCGACACGCCGGCGACGGATGCCGCAACACGGCGCGTCTCGTCTCCGACCAGGTTTTCGGCACTCGGGAGGGAGGTCGGGAGCAGATTGCGCAGCCGAGGCCGCCGCGCGTTACGGATCCGTAAAGGCTGACCCCGCACCGGTGCGCGAAAGGGCGCCGACGTGCAGGATGGACCCCATGGCCCGAACCACCGAACGTCTCGCGGCCGGATCGCCGCTGCTCCAGGTCCGCGACGTCGCCGTCGAGTTCCAGACCATCGACGGTCCGGTGCACGCCGTCGAGGGCGTCGACCTCGACCTCGCCGCCGGCGAGACACTGGCGATCGTCGGCGAGTCGGGCTCGGGCAAGTCCACCACCGCGATGGCCGTGATCGGCCTGCTGCCGGGCAACGGCAAGGTGACGCAGGGCAGCATCCTCTTCGAGGGCGAGGACCTGGCGGGCGCGCCCGAGAGCCGGATGCGCAGCATCCGCGGCCGCTCGATCGGCCTGGTGCCGCAGGACCCGATGTCGAACCTCAACCCGGTCACGAAGATCGGCACCCAGATCGCCGAGACGCTGCTCGCCCACGACCTCGCCACCCGCAAGGACGTCGATCGCAAGGTCGTCGAGACGCTCGCGGCCGCCGGCCTGCCGAACGCCGCCGATCGGGCCAAGCAGTACCCCCACGAGTTCTCGGGCGGCATGCGCCAGCGCGCGCTCATCGCGATCGGGCTGGCGTGCGACCCGAAGCTGCTGATCGCCGACGAGCCCACCAGCGCGCTCGACGTCACCGTGCAGAAGACGATCCTCGACCAGCTCGAGCGCATGACGAGCGAGCGCGGCACGTCGGTCATGCTCATCACGCACGACCTCGGTCTCGCGGCCGAGCGCGCTTCGCGCGTCATCGTGATGAACCGCGGCCGGATCGTCGAGCAGGGCCCGGCCCGGCAGATCCTCGAGGATCCGCAGCACCCGTACACCCAGGCCCTCGTCAAGGCGGCCCCGTCGGTCGCGGCCGTGCGCCTGCGGCCCGAGGTGTTCCGCACGACCGCCCCGGCCGCTCCCGCACCCGACATCGCACCGGCCGCGACACCGGACGGCGAGCCCACGGAGGCCGCCGCGGAGGGGCGGACGGATGCCGCACCCGCCGCCGTCACCGCGCCCCGGGCCGACGAGCCCGCGGCCCCAGACGCACCGGGGGCCGAGGCATCCGCTCCCGACAGCATCGTCGAGGTCGAGGGCCTGACGAAGATCTACAAGGTGCGCGGGAGCAAGGACGACTTCGCCGCGGTGCAGGACGTGTCGTTCTCGATCCCGCGCGGCGAGACCGTCGCGATCGTGGGCGAGTCGGGGTCGGGCAAGACGACGACGGCCCGCATGATGCTGCGGGTCGTCGAGCCCACGAGCGGCACCATCCGGTTCGACGGCCAGGATGTCGCCGCGCTCAAGGGCCGCGACCTCAAGCTCTTCCGGCAGCGCGTGCAGCCGATCTTCCAGGACCCCTATTCGTCGCTCAACCCGATGTTCTCGATCGAGCGCATCATCTCCGAGCCGCTGGAGTTCTACAAGCGCGGAAACGCCAAGGAGCGCGCGGCGCGGGTGCGCACGCTGCTCGACGACGTGGCTCTGCCCCAGACGATGCTGCGGCGCTACCCGTCGGAGCTGTCGGGCGGGCAGCGCCAGCGGGTGGCGATCGCGCGGGCGCTCGCCCTCTCCCCCGACCTCATCGTCTGCGACGAGCCCGTCTCGGCTCTGGATGTGCTGGTGCAGGACCAGGTGCTGACGCTCCTGCGCGACCTGCAGCGCGAGTACGGCCTCAGCTACCTCTTCATCTCGCACGACCTCGCCGTGGTGCGTCTCATCAGCGACTACGTGTGCGTCATGAAGGACGGCCGGCTCGTGGAGGCGGCCTCGTCCGAGGAGATCTTCACCAACCCGCGCGACCCGTACACGCGGCGACTCCTCGCCTCGATCCCCGGCAACGAGCTCGACATCGCCGTCTGATCCGGACGAGCGCCGCCCTGCGACATCCTTCCCGTCCTCCCCGCGCCCGTCGCCGCGGCCTCCCGTCGCCTCCCGTTCTTCACCGAGACTTCAACGGGGCGCCGAGACCTCAGCCCGCAGGTGCAGTCTCGGCGCCCCGTTGGAGTCTCGCGGTGAAGCGGACCGGCGGAACGGCTGCTCCGCCCGGCCTCGTCAGCGGGCTCGGGTGCGGGGGTCCATGGCTTCGCGCAGGGCCTCGCCGAACAGCGTGAAGCCGAGTGCCGTCACGGTGATGCAGACGCCCGGGAGGAACGCCAGCCACGGCGCGACGGCGAGCTCGAGCTGCGCGTACGTGAGCATGCGCCCCCACTCGGCGGTCTGCGGCACGTCGCCGCCGAGGCCGAGGTACGACAGGGCGGCCGCCTCGATCACCGCGGTCGCGAGCGACAGCGTGGCCTGCACGATGACCGGCCCGACGGCGTTCGGCAGCACGTGGCTCATCGTGATCTTGCCGCGCCCGAGTCCGAGCGTCTGGGCCGACAGCACGTAGTCGGCGCTGCGCTGCTGCAGCATCGACGCGCGGAGCAGGCGCGCGAAGATGGGCACCTGCGCGACGCCGATGGCGATCATGAGCGACGCCTGGGTCTGACCGAGGATCGCCGCCACCGACACCGCGAGCAGCAGCGACGGGACCGACAGCAGGATGTCGACGATGCGCATGATGAGGGTGTCGACCCACCCGCCGAACATGCCGCACAGGAAGCCGAGGATCATGCCGCCGACGAGACCGATCGCGGTCGACACGACGCCGATGATCAGCGTCGCCCGCGCGCCCCAGATCAGCTTGGACAGCACGTCGCCGCCGAAGCGGTCCAGGCCCAGCGGGAACTCGGGGATCTCGCCGGGGCCGGGGATGTGCGTCGGCGTGATGTAGCGCTGGCCGGGCAGTTCTGTGGGGCCGTAGGGCGCCAGCCAGGGCGCGAGGATCGCGACCAGCACGAGCAGGGCGATGATCGCGCCGCCCACCCACGCGCTGGGGTTGCGGCGCAGGCGGCGGAACACGTCGCGCCAGAAGCCGCCGCCCGCGGTCTTCGCGGCGAGCAGCTCCTTGTCGTCGACGGAGGTGTCGTCGACGGGGCCGCCGCTGGGGGCGGGGGGAAGCATCGCGGATGTCATGAGACCCTCACTCTCGGGTCGATGAAGCTGTACGACACGTCGACCGCCAGGTTGATCAGGGCGTAGCCGATCGCGATGAAGATGATGAAGCCCTGCAGCACCGGATAGTCGCGCGTGAAGATGGCGCGTGCCAGGAACGAGCCGATGCCGGGGAACGCGAACACCGTCTCGGTGAGGACCGCGCCCGAGATGAGCAGGCCCACCTGCAGGCCGATCGTGGTGATGACCGGCAGCATCGCGTTGCGCAGGATGAACCGTGACCGGATCGTCGAGCGCGGGATGCCCTTGGCCATGCCGGTGCGCACGTAGTCCGAGTTCTGCACCTCGAGCACCGACGCGCGCGTGATGCGCACGATGATCGCGAGGGGGATGGATGCCAGGGCGATCCCGGGGAGGATCAGGTGCAGGAACGCGTCCCACGCGGCGTCCCACTCGCCGGTGAGGATGCCGTCGAGCACGTAGAAGCCCGTGTAGTGGGTCGCGTCGAGGCGGGGGTCCTGACGGCCCTCCGACGGCAGCCAGCCGAGCTGGACGGCGAAGACCCACTTCAGCATGAAGGCGAGGAAGAAGACCGGGATCGTGATGCCGAGGAGGCTCGCGCCGACGAGGAAATGGTCGGACGCCCTGCCGTGGCGGCGCGCGGCGAGGTAGCCGAGCGGGATGCCGAGCCCCACCGCGAGGATGATCGCGAAGATGCTGAGCTCGATCGTGGCGGGAAGACGCTGCGCGAACTCCTCGAGGACCGGCTGGCGCGTCTGCAGCGACGTGCCGAAGTCACCCTGCAGCAGCTGCCCGAGCCACGTGAAGTACTGGACGATGAGCGGCTCGTTGAAGCCGTATTGCTCGTTGATCTGCTCGACCGCCTCGGGCGTCGCACGCTCGCCGAGCAGGGCGACGGCGGGCCCGCCGGGCAGCGCCCGGACCCACAGGAACAGCAGGATGGACAGGCCGAACAGGGTCGGTATCAGCAGGAGCAGTCTGCTCCCGATGGTGCGTAGCACGTGGAGTTCTCCGGAAGAGGCGACGACGGTCGCGGGCGAGCGGTCGGAGGTGACGGATGCCGCTGCCGACGATCGCGCGTCGGCAGCGGCATCCGTTCTCGGCGTTACTCGCTGAGCTCCACCATGTTGTACACCTCGTCCTGCACCGGGCTGGCGGGGTACGAGGTCACGCGCTCGGCGAAGGCGAGCGTCGGGACCGGGTGCGCCAGCGGGATGCCCGGCAGGTACTGCATGATCTGCTCGTTGACCGCGGCGTAGGCGGACTCCTGCTCCTCCTCGCTCGCGAGGCCGCGGGCCTCGGTCAGCGCGGCGGTGAGCTCGTCGTTCGTGAAGCCCCACTCGTTGCCCGGGCTGGCGAAGAACGTCCCGACGAAGTTGTCGGGGTCGTTGTAGTCGCCCGTCCAGCCGAGCAGGTGGATGCCGTGGTCGGAGCCGCCCTGGATGCGGTCGAGGTAGGTGGGGTTCCAATCCTCGCCGACCGGCGTCAGCGTGATCCCGACCGCCTCGAGCTGCGACGCCAGGTTGGTGTAGATCTGCTCCGGGTTCGGCATGTACGGCCGCGACACGTTGACGGGGTAGTTGAACTGCAGCGTCAGCGGGTTCGCCTCGGTGTAGCCCGCCTCTGCGAGCAGCGCGGTGGCCGCCTCGGGGTCGTACTCGTAGGTGGTGACGTCCTCGTTCCAGCCGATGACGACGGGCGGCATGAACTCGCGCGCCACCTCGGTGCCCTCGGGGAGGATCTGCGCGACCAGCTGCTCCTTGTCGATCGCATGCGCGATCGCCTGGCGCACGCGGATGTCGGCGAGCTCCGGCACCGCCTGGTTCATGGCGAGATAGAGGATGTTGAACGCCTCGCGGTTCACCAGGTTGAACCCGGCCTCTTCGAGAGCTCCGAGGTCGGCCGGCGCGACGAGGTCGTAGCCGTCGATCGAGCCCGACTCGAGCGCCTGGCGCCGCGCCGTGGTGTCGCCGATCACCTGGAAGATGATCTCCTGCACCTGGCCCTGCTCGCCCCAGTAGTCCTCGTACGCGCTCAGCGTGACCGACTCGCCGGAGTTCCATTCGTCGAACTTGAAGGGACCGGTGCCGACCGGGTGACCCTGCGCGTACTCGCTGAGCACGGGCGCCTCGGCGGTGCCGCCGACCTCGTCGGCGCTGTACTCCTCGAGCGCGGTGGGGCTCTGGATGGCGAACGACGGCAGCGAGAGCGCCGGGATGAAGCCGGCGAACGGCTGCGTCAGGGTGATGACCGCCTCGGTGTCGCTGGTGGCCTCGCAGCCGCCGTAGATCGAGGTGCCCGTCTCGGCGTAGCCGCGCATGAGCTTGCCCCAGTAGTACGACAGGCTCTCGGTGGCCGCGACCCCGGTGAAGTTGTTCATGCGGTCGAAGTTGAAGCAGACGGCGTCGGCGTTGAAGTCGGTGCCGTCGTGGAACGTCACGCCCTCCTTCAGCGTGAACGTGTACTCGAGGCCGTCCTCCGACTGGTCCCAGCTCTCGGCGAGGCCGGGTGCTGGGTCCGCGGTGCCGGGCTCGACGCCCACGAGTCCCTCGAAGATCTGGCGCGAGACGCGGAACGTCTCGCCGTCGTTGGCCATCGCCGGGTCGAGGCCGGAGATCTCGGCGGAGGCGCCGAAGATGAAGGTCGAGTCGACATCTTCCGACGCGTTGTCGTCGCCGCCGCCGTCTTCGCGCTGACTCGCGCAGCCGGTGAGGACGATCGCGCCGACGGCGACCGCGGCGGCGCCGGTGAGCCAGCGCCTTCTCGCAGTGTGGAGCATGTGCTGTGCACCTTCCAGGTCGTGGGGGCTCCGCTGCACATCGTCGTGGAGCAGAGGTGCGCGCAAGCCCTCAGCGGGGTGTGATGCTCCGACGCTACCCGGGGTCGGGGCTCTCGTCGGTTACACCTGTGTCTCGATTCGGTTTCGGAGGTGACGGATGCCGTGGGCTCAGCGTTCTGCGAAGCGCGCATCACTGCGGCGTGGCAGAAGTGTCAAACGCGCCCGGCCGACACCGCGGGGGCGGCTAACGTGGGGATCATGGCACGCGCGCGGCAGGAAGCATCCGTCCCCTCCGTGCGCCTGTCCGACGGAACGCTCGCGCGCGTCGTGCCCTCGGCGTTCGGCGGCGGGTGGGAGCTCGACGTCGACGGCACGCCGCAGTCGCACGTCGACCTCGACGACCCGACGCACCTGCACTTCGAATACGTCGCGCGCATGGGCGCGGTGATCGACCGACTGCGGATGCCGGGGCAGCCGCTGACGGCGATCCACCTGGGTGCGGGCGCCCTGACGATTCCCCGCTACATCGAGGCGACCCGGCCGGGCTCGCGTCAGCAGGTCGTCGAGCTCGAGCCGGCGCTGTGGGACATCGTGCGCGAGAATCTGCCGCTCCCCCGCGGCGCGTCGATCCGCGTGCGGATCGGCGACGCCCGCGAGACCCTCGGCCGCCTGCCCGCCGCGCTCGTCGGCGCCGCCGACCTCGTCGTGTCGGACGTGTACTCGGGCGCCCAGACGCCCGCGCACCTGACCACGGTGGAGTTCTTCACCGAGGCCGCGCGGTTCCTCGCGCCCGACGGCGTGCTGCTGGTCAACGTCGCCGACGGGGCCGGCCTGGCCTTCGCCCGTCGCGAGGTGGCCACCGTGCAGGCCGTGCTGGAGAACGTCATCGTGCTCGCCGAGGTGCAGACCCTCAAGGGGCGCCGCTTCGGCAACCTCGTGATCGCCGCCTCCCGCGCACCGCTGCCGACCGAATGGCTGCCCCGGCTCATGGCGGCGGGCCCGCACCCGGCCAAGGTCGCCGAGGGCCGCGAGCTCGACGACTTCGCGCGCGGCGCGCGGGTCGCGACCGACGCCGACGCCACGCCGTCGCCGAAGCCCTCGGCATCCGTCTTCACCCGCTGACTCCGCCGCCCACTCCGCCGTACTCCGCCGCCCGCTCCGCCGGACTCCGCGTCCCCCGTCGAGAAACCGCGTCGTCGTCGAGAGACCCCGTCCTGGGCGTCGAGGACGTGGTCGTTCGACGAGAACGAGGTTCGTCGACGGAGCTGGGCCAGCGACGGATGCCGCAGCCCGGCGTGGCATTGCGGCCAGCGGCGAAGCGACCGGCACACTGGGAGAGCCACCGGCGCGGCGAAGGGAGATGCTGACGTGAGCTACATCCGCGGGTATGACCCCGACACTCTTCGCGAGCAGGTGAATCCCGGCCAGTGCAGGGAGCGGCTCGAAGAGATCGGCGAGCAGCGCAGCCTTCCGGCGCTGCTCGAGCGCGTGTGGCTGCTGAAGGTGCTCGACCGCGCTGAGGACGCCCTGGTGATCTCCGAGCAGTCGGTGCGCGTCGCGCGCATGGCCGGCACCCGCAAGGACCTGCTGCGGGCGCGCATCCTCCACGCCACCGTGCTGCAGGCCCGCGGTGCGTACGCCGCCGCCGAGCAGGAGCTCACGACGTGCGCCGAAGAGGCCGACGGCCAGGGCTGGGCGGGCATCGGCGCCTTCGCGTACCAGCACCGCGGCAAGGTGCACTTCGACGCCGGTGACTTCGAGTCGGCCCGCAAGGACTTCAAGCGCGCGCTGTTCCTGCGCCAGGAGTCCGGCGCCACCGAGGACCAGCTCGAGTCGACGCTCCTCGCGATCGACGCCGCCGACCGCCGCCGTGCGGCCGCCGTGGCCAGCTGACCGCAGCGGACTGAGTGTCGGAGATACGTTCTAGTCTCGCGCCATGTCGGAACTGCATCGCGTGCGGCATTGGGCCGAAGCCCTGATCGCCGCCCACCTCGACCCCTCGTGGACCTTCGCGTTCGACAACGCCAAGCGTCGCGCGGGTCTGTGCGACTACACGCGCAAGCGCATCAGCGTCTCGCGGTATCTCGCGGCGCGGTACGACGACGACACCAACCACCAGACGCTGCTCCATGAGGTCGCGCACGCGCTGGCCGGGCCGCGCGCCGGGCACGGAGCCCGGTGGAAGGCCGTGGCCCGCGAGCTCGGCTACGTCGGCGGCACGACGCACGACGGCGAGACGGCCACCGAGCTCGCGCCCTGGATCGGGGTGTGCCCCGCGGGGCACGTCGCCTACCGTCACCGCCAGGCGACGCGTCCCACCTCGTGCGCGAAGTGCGCCCCGCAGTTCGACGAAGCGCACGCCTTCACCTGGACCCGCCGTGAGATCAGCCGCGCCGCGCGCCTCGCGGCGATGACCCCGCGCGACTGACGACGCGGGCTCGGGCGGTTCGCGGCGGCCGGGCGGCCGCTCAGCAGGCGACGAAGACGCCGTCGCGCAGGACCGGGACGACGGATGCCGCGTCCGCCGCGGCGGCGTTCAGCACCTCGTCGCGCGCATCGCGGTCGAGGAGCTCCTGACCTGAGCCGCTCGCGGTGAGCAGGTGGCGCACCGCGCCCCGCAGGCCGCGGAACGACTCGCACGCCGCGGCGGCCTCGGGTGAGGTGTGGTCGACGCCGAGGTCGCCCAGCGCGTCGACGATCGCCCCCACCCCGAGCAGGTCCTCGACCGCGAAGCGCAGCGGCGCGCCGGGCTCGCGGCCGGCGAGCTCACCGGCCGCGATGAGCGAGATGCTCGTGCGCGCGGCGCGCTCGTGCTGGATGGCCACCACGGCGCGCGCGACGGCAGCCGCGTTGCGGAGGCATCCCAGCAGCACGACCCCACCCGACTCCTGCGCCGCGGCGGCGACCGCCGCGCCGTTGAGCGACACCGCGTGCGCGGCGGCGTCGAGTGCGACGACCTCGCCGCTCGCGACGGCGTCGGTGACGGTCGTCGAGAACCGCAGCACGTCGACGACCACGACGACGTCGGCGGGCGCGAGGCGTCGCAGCCCCTCGACGCCCCAGTCGTGACGGACTTGGTAGCGGCGCTGGTCGAACGGGCTCTCGGGCATCCGTCCAGCGTAGGCCGGGGCATCCGTCGCTCCCCACCCCACCCGACCGCACCCGGTGCGAGGATCGCGTGTTCTCACCCGAGAGGACCCGTCACGCGCGCGGACAACGCGTGTTCTCGGTGAGAGCACGTGCGGCGAACTCCGACCTGGGGCACGAAGTGCACCGGCACGCAAGCCCGGGCCCGGCGGAAGGGCGGGTGCGACACTGGAGCGCATGCGGATCCTGCTCAAGTTCGTGATCGACTGCGACGCCGATGCCGCGTGGCGGGCGCTGCACTCCCCCCGGGCGGTGGCCGAGCTGTACGGCCCGCTGATGGATCTGGCTCCGCTCGTGCCGAGCGGCCTGCCCACGTCGTGGACGCCGGGCGACGACGTGCCCGTGCAGCTGTCGGCATTCGGCGCGGTGCCGATGGGCCGGCAGCTCATCCATGTGAGCGAGCGGTCCACCCCCGAACCCGGAGGGCAGGTGCGCATCTTCCGTGACAGCGGGATCCCGCTCACGGGCCCGCTCGCGAGCCTCGACGTGTGGGACCACCAGATGGCCGTGTCGCCGGCACCGGGTCAGCCGGGCAAGACGCTGTGGCGGGACCGCCTGGTCATCGGCGGTCCGACGGCACCGCTCCTGTGGCCGGTGCTGTGGGGCGTCTGGCAATGGCGCGCCGCGCGCGTGCGTGCCCTCGCGCCCACGTGGGCGCACGAGCCCGAGTCACCGGACCAGGAGTGAGACGGATGCCGCGGGTCGCGGCATCCGTCATCGTCAGTCCTGCGGGATGACGGTCAGCACCCGCGCGGTGTACTCGAGGAACTTCCGCATGAAGGTGCGGAGGAACTCCTCGGTCTCGGAGTCGGTCACGCTCGCGTCGTCGGCGATGAGACCGGGTGTGATCTGGATGTAGGCCTCGGGCGAGGTCATCTGTCGCGCGTTGAGGTAGCTCAGGGTGCCGCGAAGCGTCTGCTGGCCGACGGCCGTGCCGATCTTGCCCGGCGATCCGCCGATGACGCCGGTGGGCTTGTCCTCCCACGCGCTGTCGCCGTAGGGCCGGCTGCCCCAGTCGATCGCGTTCTTCAGGGGTCCGGGAATCGACCGGTTGTACTCGGGCGTCACGAAGAGCACGGCATCGGCCGAGCGCACCGCCTCTTTGAAGTCGATCGCCGTCTGCGGGTAGTCCGCATCGAGGTCGCGGTTGTACAGCGGGAGGGCGGCGTAGGGGATCTCGAAGAACTCCAGTTCCTGCGGCGCAAGGCGCTCCAGTGCCTCGGCGAGCCGCCGGTTCACGGATTCGCGCGACAGGCTGCCGATGATGACGCCGATGCGGTAGGGCGGTTCGTGCTCAACGATCTCGATCTGCATGCCGCCAGCCTGCACCCGGGGATCTGCGCTCAACACCCCCTTGCGCCGCGGGCGCGCGGGTATCAGCCGCGCGCAGCCGCCCCTCTTCCACCGCGGGACAAGTCGCTGCATCGTAGGAGCGAAGACTCTGGGGGTGTTCACATGACCGATGGCGTGGAGTACGCGGAACCGGCCGACGAACCGCGCACGCACGTGACCCTGCGCCTCATCGCCCAGGACCCGACGGTGACCGGAGACGACGGCAGGATCCTCACGGCGCAGGTGAAGGTGCCGTGGTCGCGTATGGAGGACGGCCCCCGGGGCGCACGGCTCCACGTGGTCGACTACGACACCGCGACCGGGCGCTACGTCAAGCACGCGGCACTGAGCAAGGATGACCTCTACGCGAGCGCCGACGACCAGGTGCTGCGCACCGATGCGGCCTTCCACGCTCAGCACGTCTACGCGACGGCGGCGCGCACGCTCGCGCTCTTCGAGACCGCGCTGGGGCGACGGCTGCCGTGGGGTTTCCGGAGCCACCAGCTGTACCTCGTGCCGCACGCCTTCGCCGAGGCGAATGCCTACTACTCGTCCGACGACCATGCCCTGCTCTTCGGCTATGTGCCCCCGCCCGACCCGCGCGGCGAGACCATCTACACGTGCCTCAGCCACGACGTCGTCGTGCATGAGACGACGCACGCCGTCCTCGACGGCCTTCGCGGTCGGTTCCTCGAGCCGAGCCTGCCGGATCAGGCGGCCTTCCACGAGGGGTTCGCCGACATCGTCGCCCTGTTGTCGGTGTTCTCGATGCGACCGGTGATCGAGCAGGCCCTCGGCAAGCCCGACAAGAGCGGCCGCATCTCTCGCAGCCGTGTGCAGCCCCGGGCATTGCGGGCGAGCATGCTCGCACGCGTCGCGGAGCAGATCGGCAACGTCCTGACGCAGGGCCGCGGGGCGCTGCGGGAGTCGGCGCTCAAGCCGCCGCCCGCCGACTGGGCCAGGCGCACCGAGTTCCTCGAGCCGCATCGCCGTGGCGAGGTGCTGGTGGCCATCGCGTTCGACCTGCTCATCGCGATCTGGGACAAGCGACTGCGCGCCCTGTTCTGGGGCCCCAACGCCGAGCCCGGCGCGGGTCGCGGGATGTCGGTCGATCGCGCGCGGGCCGCCGAGGAGGGTGCGAAGGCGGCGTCCCAGCTGCTCACGATGCTGATCCGGGGGCTCGACTACCTGCCGCCCGTCGAGTTCGACTTCGGCGATCTGCTCAACGCGGTGCTGCTGGCCGACCACGAGGTCGTGCCCGACGACGACCTGGGCTATCGCCGGATGCTCTTCGACGGGTTCGCCAAGGCGGGCATCGAGCGCAGCTCTGCGCGCGTCACCGACGTGCTGAAGGCCGAGTTGCCGCCGCACTACCTCGGCATCAACTTCGCCGGGCTCCGGAGCGACCGCGACGAGGTGTTCCGGTTCCTGTGGCAGAACGCCCGGCGCCTCGACATCGACACCGACTACTACACGGCGATCGAATCGGTGCTGCCGACGCAGCGGATCGGGCCGGACGGTCTGATCGTGCCCGAGTCGGTCGCCACCTACGTGCAGATGGCCGACCTGACCGCCCGCGAGTTCGCCGAGCGGTCGGGGCTCCAGCTCTCGCCGGCGATCCCGCCCGACACGACGGTGCAGCTCCTCGGCGGCGGCACGCTGATCTTCGACCAGTTCGGCCGTCTGAAGCTGCACGTCCACAAGCGGCTCGACGACTGGCGCCGCCAGCAGCGCCGTCTGGAGCACCTCGCGCGCACCGGCCGCTTCGACACCAAGCAGCGCCTCGGCTTCTCCGACGGCGCTGCCCGCGGGCAGACGTTCGCCGAGCTGCACCGCACCGAGCAGCGATCCGGGGAGGAATGGTGAGCGCTCCGACGCGCGTGCGTGTGCGCATGTACCAGGTCGGCTTCGGCGACTGCTTCCTCGTCTCCGTCGAGTACGACGGCCCGCTCGAGGACGGCAGAGCCGAGCGGCACGTCCTCATCGACTACGGCACGAGTCACCCGCCCCGGGACGGCCGGGCGGACGGCGGCATGGCCGAGGTCGCCGCACTCATCGAGAAGCACACCGGCGGCACGCTCGACGTGCTGGTGGTCACGCACCGGCATCGCGACCACCTCGGCGGGTTCGGCATCGACGCGGGCGCGGCGATCATGCGAAGGCTCGCGCCGAAGCTCGTGCTGCGCTCGTGGACCGAAGACCCGGCGCTGTCGGCGACGGCGGACGGGCCGGGCGGGGCCGACGGGCCGGGCGGGGGCGGCGGGCCGGGCGGGGGCGGCGCGGCCGCCGACCCGCCGAACGGACTCACGCGCGCCTCGGTGCGCCACGCCGCGCTGCTGGCGCAGGCCCAGGAACGCGTCGCCGGCCTGAGCAATCTGGCGGGCCTGGACGACCGCGTCAGGGCTGCGGCGGCTGAGCAGCTCAAGAACGCCGAGGCGGTGGGCGTCCTCGACGAGCTGTCGGGCGACGATCGAGGCCGCTACCTGTACGCGGGGCGGGAGACGGGCATCGAGGCGGTGGTGCCGGGGCTCCGCGCGACGGTGCTCGGCCCGCCCACGGTGGACCAGGATCCGCGCGTCGCGCGGCAGCGCACCGACGATCCGGAGTACTGGCTGACCGCGCTCGATGCGTCGCTGCGGGTGATCGGCTCGGCCGCCGACGCCGACGGCGCCGCCCCGCCGATCTCGAACGGGTCCGGTCCGGTGCACTGGCTCATCCACCAGCTGGCCAGCCATCGCTCCCACTCGGTCGCGCGGCTCGTACGCGACCTCGACGACGCCCTCAACAACACCAGCGTCATCCTGCTGCTCGAGGTGGAGGGGGTGTCGATGCTGTTCCCGGGCGACGCGCAGATCGAGAACTGGCAGCACACCCTCGACCGGCTGGCCGACGCGCCGCAGCTGCGCCGCCGCCTCGCCGACGTCGACCTGTACAAGGTCGGCCATCACGGCAGCCGCAACGCCACGCCGCGGTCGCTCCACGATCTCTGGAAGGGGCGCAGCTCCGGGGCGCCCCGGCTCGCCGCCGTCATGTCGACGCGGCAGGGGGTACACGGCAAGGCCGACAACGCCGTGCCGAAGCCGCAGCTCCTCTCGGCGCTCCGCGAGGTCGGAGATCTCTACTCCACCGACGACCTCGACGCGGGCGAGGAGTGGCTCGAGCTCGAGGCCGACGCCGCGAAGGGACCGTTCCGTCTGGTCCCCTTCGTGAAAGGCGGATGAGCGGATGCCGCGGCGCGAAGCCTCCGCCGCGGCATCCGTCCGGTCTCCCGGCCTCAGTCGGCGAGCGCCTCGACCGGCGCGACCCGCGTGGCCAGGCGCGTCGGGACGACCGCCGCGACGAGCGTCAGCACGGCCGTCGCGATCACGATGACCACGACCGGGATCCACGGCACGGCCGGCGCGACGAGCGTCGGCGCGGAGAACGACGGCGGCATGGGGACGGCGCCGAGGAGCGACTGCGCGCCCGCCCATCCGTAGGCGATGCCGAGAACCAGCCCGGTGGCGGTCGCGGCGATCGTGATGTGCGCGGCTTCGAACAGCACCATGCGGCGCACCTGGCCGGTCGACACCCCCAGCGCCCTCAGCAGGCCGAGTTCCCGCCGGCGCTGCACCACCCCGATCGTGAGGAGGTTCACCAGCCCCACGGCCGCGATGACCGCGGAGACCGCGACGAGGCCCATCATGATGCCCGCGAAGGTGTCGAGGAGGGTGCTGAGCTCGGCGGGAGCCTCGCCGCCCGCCGACGTCGTCAGCACGGCCTTCACCGTCTCGAGCGCGACCGCGAACATCGTGACGAGCGTGACCCCCATCACTACGCCGATCGCCATGCGGCTCGAACGCTCGGGATACCGCAGCGCGTTCTCCGCGGCCAGGCGCGCCGTCGCCGAAGAGCCGAAGATCCGGCCGACGAGCCGCAGCACGGGCGGCATGACGAGCGTGGCGCCGAGCGCGAGGCCTGTGAAGGAGAAGATCCCGCCGAAGAAGGCGACGACCACGCCGAGCGGCGACACCAGGCCGATCGCGATCCCGCCCGCGAGCAGCGCGCCGCCGATCGCGAACAGCGTGAGGGCGGCGCCGTTGCGCGCGCCGCGGCGCGTGAACGCGTCGTGCGATGCCTCGACCGAGCCCCCGAGCGCCTGCAGCGGCGTGACGGTGAGGACGCGTCGCGAACCCGCCCACGCAGCCGCCCACGTGGTGAGCGCGACGACGGTCGCCGGGAGCACGAGCACCGGCTGCACGACCGCGTACTCCACGCCCTCGATGCCCAGCGCGACGGTCGCCAGCGCGATCCCCGCCCACGAGGCGACCGTGCCGCCGACCAGCCCGAGCACGGCGCCGATGACGCCGACGACGAGTCCCTGACGCGCGACCTCCGCGCGCTGGGAGCGGGCCGATGCGCCGATGAGGCGCAGCAGCGCGATACGGCGCGTGCGGCCGGCGATGACCGTGGCGAACGTGTTCGCGGTGACGATCGAGGCGACGTACACGGCGACGCCGATGAGCAGGAAGCTCATGATCGCGAGCACTGCGGCGAGCATGCCGCTCTCGCCGATGAAGGGATCGGCGCGCAGCACGGCGGCGATGAACCCCGTCGCGCTCAGCAGGAGTGCACCGAAGGCGCTCGAGATCGCCGCGACGAGGATGCTCGCCCCCATGCCCCGCTCCCGGAGCCACGCGAGCGTCGCGGCCGAACTGCGCGGGGATCCGGATGCCGCAGGTCGCGGCATCCGTCCCGCCTCGACGACCGCGCTCACGACGCCACCGTCCGCGCGGGCGCCGCCACGCCGGACCCGAGTCCAGCCGACGCGGCCGCGGCGCCCGGCGCGCCGGACCCGAGTCCAGCCCGCGCGGTCGCGGCGCCCGAGGCCCCGGACCCGAGCTCGGATGCGAGCATGTACGCCGAGATCTCCTCAGCGCTCTGGCACGGCTTGTCGGCGACGATGCGCCCGTCGCCGAGGAACAGCACGCGGTCGGCGTGCGACGCGGCGACGGGGTCGTGCGTCACCATCGCGATCGACTGCCCCTGCTCGCGGCTCGCGGCCGCCAGCAGCGCGAGCACCTCGCGGCCCGACCGCGAGTCGAGGTTGCCCGTCGGCTCGTCGGCGAAGACGAGGTCGGGCGCGGTGGCGAGCGCGCGGGCGATCGCGACGCGCTGCTGCTGTCCGCCCGAGAGCTGGTGCGGGCGGTGGTTCAGGCGGCTGGTGAGGCCGAGGCGCTCGACGAGCCCGTCGATGCGGGCGCGCTCGAGCGCCGTCGGCCGGCGACCGTCGAGGTCGAACGGCAGCAGGATGTTGCCGAGTGCGTCGAGCGTCGGCACGAGGTTGAACGCCTGGAACACGAACCCGACGCGACGGCGGCGAAGGATCGTCAGCTCCAGGTCCGACAGGCCGGTGATGTCGGTGTCGCCGATCCACGCGCGGCCCGAGCTCGGCGCGTCCAGGCCCGCCATGATGTGCATGAGCGTCGACTTGCCCGAGCCCGACGGTCCCATGATGGCGGTGAACTCGCCGCGCCGGATGCCGACGCTCACGCCGTCCAGCGCGTGCACCGTGCCCTCGCCGGTGCCGTAGGTCTTGGTGAGCTGCTGCACCCGGGCGGCGAGGCCCAGGTCGGTCGATGAGAGTTCCATGCCTCCGACGCTAGGGACGACCGCGCGTCACGCGCGTCGCCCGGTGGAGGCATCCGCCGTACATCCCGAGGATGATCTCGCGCGCTGCGCCCTCCGGGAGTAGGGTCTCGCCAGGTTCGACGAAGGGGAGACGACGATGCCTGCCACACCTCTGCCCGCGAGCGGCGACGCCCCGCAGCCCAAGACGTGCGACGCGAGCGGGATGGCCATGATCCATCGCGTGTTCCGCGCCGGATTCGGCGAGGCCGACGACCTGGTGCGCGGCGTGCGCGACGGCGACCACGCGCATGCCGCGGTCGTGGCCGACCAGCTGGCGCTGCTGTCGCTCGGTCTTCACACGCACCACGAGGGCGAGGATGAGCGCCTCTGGAGTGCGCTGGAGGAGCGAGCCCCCGCCTGCGGCGGCCACGTCGCACGCATGAAGGAGCAGCACCTCGCAATGATCGCGCCGCTGCACGATCTGGACGCCGCCCTCCCGTCCTGGCGCGCCAGCGCGTCCGCGGCGGACGCCGCACCCCTGCTCGATGCGATCGAACGCGTCAATGCGGCGCTCGCGGTGCACCTTCCCGACGAGGAGACCACGATCGTGCCGGTCATGGAGACCGTCCTCACGCCGAAGGAGGTGGACTGGTTCTCCGAGCACGGCCGCAAGGCGACCCCGAAGGGCCAGATGTGGAACAGCCTCGGCATGATCCTGTCGGCCCAGCCCGACGGCGGCGAGGAGCTCCTGCACGACGAGCTTCCGGCGCCGGTGCGGCTGCTGTGGCGGTACGTCGGCGCACGCAGGTACGCCGCGCACCGCGCGGCCCTCGAGGGGCGCTGACGCTACGCCAGCCCGTGCTCGAAGGCGAACACCACCAGCTGCACGCGGTCGCGCAGCGCGAGCTTGGTGAGGATCCGGCTGATGTGGGTCTTGACCGTGGCCTCGGACAGATACTCGCGCGCGGCGATCTCGGCGTTCGACAGGCCGCGCGCCGCGAGCGCGAAGATCTCGCGCTCCCGGTCGGTGAGCTCACCGTAGGCCGGCGGGACCGGCCTGGGGGCGGCATCCGTGAATCTCTCGAAGAGCTCACGAGTGGCGGATGCCGCGATCACGGCGGATCCCGCGTGCACGGTGCGGATCGCCGCGAGGAGGAACTCGGGGTCGGCGTCTTTGAGGAGGAACCCGCTCGCACCCTGGCGGATCGCGCGGGCGGCCGCCTCGTCGAGGTCGAACGTGGTGAGCATCACGATGCGGGGCGGCGGTGCGCCGTCGACGGGAGGATCGCCCAGCAGCTCGGCGGTCGCGGCCAGTCCATCCATCACGGGCATGCGGATGTCCATGAGCACGACGTCGGGCCGCGCCTGGCGCACGGCGTCGAGGGCCTCGCGGCCGTCGGCGGCCTCGGCGACCACCTCGAGGTCAGGCTGCGAGTCGACGAGCATGCGGATCCCGGCGCGGAAGAGCGCCTGGTCGTCCACCAGCGCAACGCGGATCATGAGCGTCCTCCGTGGGCCGTCGGTGCACAGAATCGGAGGTTTCGAGCGACACGCCGCGTACGGATGCCTCGGAGCGGCGTGTCGGCGAAGAGTTCCGACGTTGTGCACCGGTCGCGGATCATGCCGGCCCTCCGATCGGGATCGACGCCCGCACCGCGAACGAGCCGGACTCGTCCGCCGCGTCGAGCCGGCCACCCGCCAGCTGCGCGCGCTCGCGCATGCCGATCAGCCCGTGCCCGGACCGGCCGGGCGCGACGACGCCCGGCGCCACCGGGTTGACCACGGAGAGCTCGACGCGGTCGGAAAGCCACGCCAGCCGCACGTCGACCGGGCCGCCGGGAGCGCCGTGACGGATCGCGTTCGTGAACGCCTCCTGCAGGATGCGGTACACGGCGAGCTGCACCGCGGCCGGCGGCTCTCCGGGCGGTGCCGGGTCGACGTCGACCCGGAGCTGCACGCCGGCGGCGCGCACCTGGGCGTACAGCTCCTCGAGGTCGGCGAGGGTGGGCTGCGGTCCGTCGCCCTGGCGGTGACGGAGCTGCCCGAGCAGCAGGCGCACATCGGCGAGCGCCGCGCGGGCGGTGGTCGAGATGGTGGCGAGCGCCTCGGTGGCGACGGCGGGATCTGCGGCGGCGGCATAGCGGGCGCCGTCGGCCTGCGCGACCACGACCGCGAGCGAGTGGGCGACGACGTCGTGCATGTCGCGCGCGATGCGCACGCGCTCCTGCTCGGCGGCCGCTTCGGCCTCGGCGCGCTGCTGCGCCTCGCGGTTCTCTCGCGCGCGCACCGCCGTCCGCACCAGTGCGCCGGTGGTCCACGACAGGCCGAGCGCGAAGGCCGCGGCGACCAGCAGGACGAGCGCGAGCGGAAGCGTCTGCCACGTCAGTCCGCCGCCGGCGAACTGCGGGCCGGCCATGAGATAGACGGTGATGACGAGCGCCCCGACGAGCGCGGATGCGAAGCCTGCCCAGTACGCCGCGCGCGTGCCGTAGGCCGCGGTGGCGTACAGCACTGCGAAGATCGCGACGTCGGAGAAGCTGGGCGGGCGCCCGAGCCCCATCTGCACGACGGCTCCGACCCAGGCGACGGCGAGAGCGAGGGCGGGCGAGAGCCGGCGCAGCGCCAGCGCCCCGCTGAAGATGAGGGCGATGAGAGGGCCGAGCACGTCGCGCCCGTTCGGCCCCAGCCCGTAGTCGATGCCCGGCTCACCGCTGACGAGGAGCGCCTCGATCGGCCAGGCGACGAGGAAGAAGACCACGCCCAGCAAGACGTCGACGACGAGCTGATACGTCTTCAGGGGACGGAACACCGTTTCACGTTACGGGAGAGCGCGTGACGCGGCATCCGTCTCCCGCTGTATCCGTGACGGATGCCGCATCCGCCCCGCGATGTATCCATAAGGTCGGGCCACCCGACCATTGCGCCGGTTCGAGCGAGGCTTTACTGTCGCGTCACAGGCCGAAACCGACGGGAAACGTCCGATCGACAGGATCGGGGTGCGGGGGCGCTCCGGCGATCCGACCCCCGCCGGTCCGAGCCTCAGGGACCCAGCCAAGGACGGACGGAGAACCATGACGACGGTACGCGCGGCGATATCGCAGACCACCTGGACGGGCGACAAGGAGTCGATGCTCGACAAGCACGAGGGCTTCGCGCGGGAGGCCGCGGCCCAGGGCGCGCAGGTCGTGTGCTTCCAGGAGCTGTTCTACGGCCCGTACTTCGGGATCACGCAGGACAAGAAGTACTACCGCTTCGCGGAATCCGCCGAAGGGCCGATCGTGCAGCGGTTCGCGGCGCTGGCCAAGGAGCTCGGGATCGTCATGGTGCTCCCGATCTACGAGGAGGCCGAGACCGGCGTGTACTACAACACCGCCGTGCTGGTGGACGCCGACGGCACGATCCTCGGCAAGTACCGCAAGCACCACCTCCCTCACCTCGACCGGTTCTGGGAGAAGTTCTACTTCCGTCCGGGCAACCTCGGCTACCCGGTCTTCGAGACGGCCGTCGGCCGGGTCGGCATGTACATCTGCTACGACCGGCACTTCCCCGAGGGATGGCGCGAGCTCGGCCTCAACGACGCGCACATCGTGTTCAACCCGAACGCCACGAAGCCCGGGCTGTCGAACCGGCTGTGGGAGGTCGAGGGGCCTGCCGCGGCCGTCGCGAACGGCTACTTCGTGCTGCAGCCGAACCGGGTCGGGCGCGAGGACAACGAGTACGGCGAGCTCGCCGTCGACTTCTACGGCACGAGCCAGGTGATCGACCCGCGCGGAAACTTCGTCGGCGAGCGCGGCTCGGGCGACAGCGAGGAGCTGCTCGTGCGCGACCTCGACCTGAACATGGTGCTCGAGATGCGCGACGACTGGCAGTTCTACCGCGACCGCCGTCCCGACTCGTACACGAAGATCGCGAAGCCGTGACGCTTCGACGGGCTCAGCGACCGGAGGATTGACATGACCACCACACTCATCAAGGGCGGCACCGTAGTCTCGGCGACGGGCCGCGGCGAAGCCGACGTGCTCATCGACGGCGAGACGATCGCGGCCGTGCTCGCACCCGGCTCGCAGCTGCTCGGGACCGATGTCGCGGCATCCGTCGACACCGTCGTCGACGCGACCGGCAAGTACGTGATCCCGGGCGGCATCGACGCCCACACGCACATGGAGCTGCCGTTCGGCGGCACCAATGCCTCCGACACGTTCGAGACCGGAACGCGGGCGGCTGCGTGGGGCGGCACGACGTCGATCATCGACTTCGCCGTGCAGCGGTACGGCGAGCGCGTGCAGGACGGCCTGGCCGCCTGGCACGAGAAGGCCGCGGGCAACTGCGCGATCGACTACGGCTTCCACCAGATCGTCGGCGGCGTCGATGAGGACTCGCTCGCGGCGATGCGGGGGCTCCTCGACGAGGGCGTCTCGAGCTTCAAGCTCTTCATGGCGTACCCGGGCGTGTTCTACTCCGACGACGCGCAGGTGCTGAGGGCCATGCAGGTGTCGGCCGAGACCGGCCTGCTCACGATGATGCACGCCGAGAACGGGCCCGCGATCGACGTGCTCGCCGCGCAGCTGGCCGAGGCCGGCAAGAAGGCGCCGTACTACCACGGCATCGCGCGCGCGTGGCAGATGGAGGAGGAGGCGACGCACCGCGCGATCATGCTGGCGAACCTCACCGGCGCTCCGCTGTACACGGTGCACGTGAGCGCCAAGCAGGCGGTCGACCAGATCGCGTGGGCGCGCGACCAGGGCTGGAACGTTTTCGGCGAGACCTGCCCGCAGTACCTCTACCTGTCGCTCGAGGAGCAGCTCGGCGCGTTCAGCGAAGAGTGGGGGCAGTTCGAAGGCGCGAAGTGGGTGTGCTCGACGCCGCTGCGCAGCCGCAAGGAGGGCCACCAGCACCACATGTGGCAGGCGCTGCGCACCAACGACATCCAGATGGTCTCGACCGACCACTGCCCGTTCTGCATGAAGGGCCAGAAGGAGCTCGGGCTCGACGACTTCCGCGCGATCCCGAACGGCATCGGCTCGGTCGAGCACCGCATGGATCTCATGTACCAGGGCGTCGTCACCGGCAAGATCACGCTGGAGCGCTGGGTGGAGCTCACCTCGACCACCCCGGCGCGCATGTTCGGCCTGTACGGCAGAAAGGGCGTGATCCAGCCCGGCGCCGACGGCGACGTGGTGGTCTACGACCCGAACGGGCACACCACCATCTCGGCGGCCTCGCACCACATGAACATGGACCACTCCGCGTGGGAGGGCTTCGAGATCGACGGGCACGTCGACACGGTGATCTCGCGCGGGAAGGTCGTCGTCGACGACGGGCAGTATCTCGGCGCGAAGGGCGACGGCCGCTTCCTCAAGCGCGGACTCTCGCAGTACCTCATCTGAAACCACCGATTGCTGAGCGGCACCCGGTTGCTGGGCCTGTCGACGCACCCTTCGACAAGCTCAGGGACCGGGTTCGAGACTCAGGGACGAGAGGAGCAACCATGGACTTCGGTGTCGTCCTGCAGACCAACCCGCCGGCGGCGCGGACGGTGCAGCTCGCGAAGCTCGCAGAGGCGCACGGTTTCAGCCACGTCTGGACGTTCGACTCGCACCTGCTGTGGCAGGAGCCGTACGTCATCCACTCGGCGATCCTCGCCGAGACCAAGCGCGTGACGGTGGGGCCGTTCGTGACGAACCCCGCCACGCGGGACTGGACGGTCACGGCATCCGTCTTCGCCACGCTCAACGAGATGTACGGAAACCGCACCATCTGCGGCATCGGCCGCGGCGACTCGGCGGTGCGGGTGACCAACGGCCAGCCCTCCACGATGGCGGAGCTGCGCGAGTCGATCCACGTCATCCGCGAGCTCGCCAACTCGCGCCCCGTCGAGTACAAGGGTGCGACGCTGCAATTCCCGTGGAGTCGCGGGTCGCAGCTCGACGTGTGGGTGGCCGCGTACGGTCCGATGGCGCTCAAGCTCACGGGCGAGGTCGGCGACGGCTTCATCCTGCAGCTCGCCGATGTCGACATCGCCGCGTGGATGATCAAGACGGTGAAGGATGCCGCGGCCGCCGCCGGCCGCGACCCCGACGCGCTCGCCTTCTGCGTGGCCGCGCCGATGTACATCGGCGACGACGCGGCGCACATGCGCGACCAGTGCCGCTGGTTCGGCGGCATGGTCGGCAACCACGTCGCCGACATCGTCGCGAAGTACGGCCACCACGGCGAGGGCGTGCCGGAGGCGCTCACCGACTACATCGAGCGGCGCCAGGGCTACGACTACAACACCCACGGCAAGGCCGACAACGACCACGTCGGCTTCGTGCCCGACGACATCGTGGACCGGTTCTGCATCCTGGGCTCGGCATCCGACCACATCGCCAAGCTGGAGCAGCTGCGCGAGCTCGGCGTCACCCAGTTCGCCGGATACCTCCAGCACGACAACAAGGAGGAGACCCTCCGGGTCTACGGCGAGACCGTCATCCCGGCGCTGCAGGCGCACGTCACGGCGAAGGCATGACGCTCGACCAGGCGGCGGACGCTCCCCCGTCGGAGCAGCCGCCACCCGCGCCCGGGGATCCCGCGCGACCGTCGCGCGCACCGCGGCCCCGGCGGCGCGCCCGGTCGGCACACGCCTGGATCTGGGGTGCCGTGGGCATCGGGATCCTCATCGCGGTGTGGGAGCTGTACAAGCTGCTCGCGCCGGACGACGGCGTCGTGGTCGGCGGGCTGCGCGTGCTCCCCCGTACGACCGATCTCGCCATGCCGCACGTGTGGGACATGGCGGCGCGGCTCCTCGAGCCGGTCACACGCCAGGAGGGGTCGCCGCCGCTGTGGGCCGCGGTCGCGCTGGCCGGCCTGACGACGCTCGGCATCGCCGCGGCCGGGTGGATCGTCGGGGTCGTGGTGGGCATCGCGCTCGCCCTCGTGATGCAGCGGTGGCGTCTGGCCGAGTGGGGGCTGCTCCCCTGGATCATCCTCAGCCAGACGGTTCCGCTCATCGCCTTCGCGCCGATCGTGAAGAGCTGGGGCTCGCGCATCGAGATCGGCGGCTTCGAGTGGCAGGACTGGATGTCGGTCGCCCTCATCGCGTCGTACCTCGCGTTCTTCCCGATCGCCGTGGGCGCGCTGCGCGGCCTGCAGTCGCCCGACCGGCTCCACGTGGAGCTCATGCACACCTACGCGGCGGGCTACTGGCCGACGCTGCTGCGACTGCGGGCTCCGGCATCCGTCCCGTATCTCCTTCCGGCGCTCCGGCTGGGTGCTGCGAACGCGGTGATCGGCGCGGTCGTCGCCGAGGTGTCGACGGGGCTGCAGGGCGGGATCGGAAGACTGCTGATCCAGTTCGCCGGGCAGGCCTCGGGCGACCCGTCGAAGGCGTGGGCGCCCATCTTCGGCGCGATCGCGCTCGGCCTCGTCGCGGCGGGGGCGGTCGCCTTCTTGGGCTGGATCCTCAAGGACTACCGACGCGGAGAGGCGGCGTGATGGCGGATGTGAGCGGGCCGACGGGTACGGCGGTGTCGGCCAGGGCGGTGTCGGTGCGGGGGGTCTCGAAGACCTTCCCGGCGAAGGCGGGCGAGATCCGCGCCCTCGAGGCTGTCGACCTCGAGGTCGCCGAGGGCGAGTTCGTGTCGCTCATCGGTCCGTCCGGGTGCGGCAAGTCGACGCTGATGCGGCTCATCGCCGACCTCGACGCACCCAGCGCGGGCACCATCGAGGTGTTCGGCAAGCCGGCCGAGCGCGCGCGGCGCGACCAGGACTACGGCATCGCGTTCCAGCAGGCGGGGCTGCTGCCGTGGCGCACGGTCGCCGCCAACATCGGGCTGCCGCTCGAGCTGCACCGCGTCGGGTCCGCCCAGCGGACGGCGCGCATCGCCGAACTGGCGGAACTCGTCGGTCTTTCGGATTTCGCCGACCGCTACCCCGACCAGCTGTCAGGCGGCATGCAGCAGCGAGTGGCGATCGCCCGGGCGCTGGCCGAGCGACCGCGGCTGCTGCTCATGGACGAGCCGTTCGGCGCGCTCGACGAGATGACCCGCGAGCGCATGCAGACCGAGCTCTCGCGCATCGCCGCAGAGACCGGGGCGGCGGTCGTGTTCGTCACCCACTCGATCCCCGAGGCGGTGTTCCTGTCGGACCGTGTCGTCGTGATGTCACCGCGGCCGGGCCGGATCACGACGGTGATCGAGACCGGATTCGGAGCGGATGCCGCGCGCGACGAGTCGCTACGCGAGGCCCCGGCCTTCTTCGACCGGGTGACCGCCGTGCGCGAGGCGCTCCACGGCACGCCCGTCGCGCCCGGGGGACGGGAAGCGCGATGACCACCGCGACGAGCCGGCCGCACGGCGGCGGATGGAGTCCCGCCGCCGAGCGTCGGCTGCGGGTGATCGCCCCGATCACGGTGGGACTCCTCGGTCTCGCGCTGTGGCAGTTCCTCGTGAGCGTCGTCGGGGTCTCGGACTACCTGCTTCCGAGTCCCGCCGCGATCGCCGAGGAGTTCGTCGAGTTCTGGCCCGCCATCCTCCAGGCCACCCTCGTCACCGGGACCAATGCCCTCGTCGGCCTCGTCGTGGGCACCGTGCTCGCCATCCTGCTCGCCGCCCTGGCCGCGCGGTGGCGCGCGGTCGACGGCATGTCGGCGCCCATCGTCGCCGCGATCGCGGTCGTGCCGATCGTGGCGCTCGCGCCGGTGCTCAACTCGATGTTCGGCGCCGACAGCCAGTTCGGCCGGCAGGCGATCGCGGCGCTGGCCGCGTTCGTGCCGGTGTTCGTCAACACGCTCCGGGGCCTCCGGCAGACCCGGCCCGTCCACCGCGACCTCATGCGCAGCTACGCGGCCTCGGGCGCCCAGGAGTTCCGCACCGTGACGCTGCCGACCGCCGTGCCGTACCTGATGACCGGCATCAGGATCGCCTCGTCGCTCGCGGTGATCTCCGCCCTCGTCGCAGAGTACTTCGGCGGCCCCCGCGGCGGCCTCGGCAGCTTCATCTCGACGTCGGCTGCCACGAGCGCTTACGCCCGCGCGTGGGCGTATGTCGCCGCGGCGATCGCCCTCGGCCTCGTCTTCTACCTCGCCACGGCGCTGCTCGAGAGGCTCGTGCTGCGCCGCATCCCGACCGGCGGCGCGTCATGAGACGCTCCCGCCCCGCTCGTCCTCGCGCCGCGAGGCCGGTCCAGCACCATCGCAGCACCACCTCGAAAGGAACGACATGAAGCACAGCACACGTCGCGGCCTGGCGACCGGCGCCTTCGCCCTGTCGGCCGCCCTCCTTCTCGCCGGCTGCGCCGGCGGAGGCGACACCGACTCCCCCGACGACGGGGACGGCGGCGACGCCGGCGGCCTCACGGAGGTGAAGCTCCAACTGCAGTGGCTGCCGCAGGCGCAGTTCGCGGGCTACTTCGCGGCGGTCGACCAGGGCTTCTTCGAAGAAGAGGGTCTGGAGGTCGAGATCATCCCCTCGGGCGGCGACATCGTCCCGCAGGACGCGCTGGCCAACGGCGACGTCGACTTCGCGATCGCGTGGGTGCCGAAGGTGCTCGGATCGATCGAGGCCGGCGCGAATCTCACCGACATCGCGCAGATCTTCCAGCGCTCGGGCACGCTGCAGGTCTCGTGGGCCGACTCCGGCATCGAGTCGGTGGCCGACTTCGAAGGCAAGAAGATCGGCTCGTGGGGCTTCGGCAACGAATGGGAGATCTTCGCGGCGATGGCCGCGGAGGGCCTGGACTCCACCACCGTCGAGATCATCACACAGGACTTCAACATGAACGCCTTCCTCCAGGGCGACATCGACGCGGCCCAGGCGATGACCTACAACGAATACGCCCAGCTGCTCGAGACCGTGAACCCCGACACCGGCGAGCTGTATCAGCCCGAGGACTTCAACGTCATCAGCTACCAGGACGACACCACCGGCGCGATGCTGCAGGACGCGATCTGGGCCGACACCGAGCGGCTCGAATCCGACGAGGCGTACGCCGACACGGCGGTCAAGTTCCTCAAGGCCGTCGTCAAGGGCTGGGCGTTCGCACGCGACAACCCGGAGGACGCCGCCGACATCACGCTCGCCCAGGGCTCCGGGTGGGGCCCGAGCCACGAGCTCTGGATGATGAACGAGACGAACAAGCTGATCTGGCCCTCCGAGGCGGGCATCGGCATCATCGACGAGACGGCGTGGCAGCAGACGGTCGACGGCGCGCTGGCGGCGGTCAACGAGACCGGCGCCCACCTCATCACCGAAGAGCCCCCGGCCACCGCGTGGAGCAACGAGTACATCCAGCAGGCGCTCGACGAGCTCGAGGCCGACGGCGTCGATGTGACGGGCGACGGCTTCTCGCCCATCGACGTCGAGCTGCAGGAGGGCGGTCAGTAAGGAACGGCGGCCTACGAGAGCGGCCTGCTCACGCCCCGGGTGTGAGCAGGCCGCTCTCGTAGGCGAAAGCCACCGCCTGCACGCGGTCGCGCAGGCCCAGTTTGAGCAGCATGCGGCTCACATGCGTCTTCACCGTCGCCTCCCCGAGGAACAGGATCGACGCGATCTCGGCGTTGCTGCGGCCGGCCGCGACGAGCCGGAGCACGTCCACCTCACGCGGGCTGAGTTCGGCGAGCGTGGCTGCGGCCCGCGGGTCGGCGCGGGGTGCCGCGGCGAACCGGTCGATCACGTGCCGGGTGATCGCCGGGTCGAGCACACCTGAGCCGGCGGCCACCGCGCGCACCGCGTCTACGAGCTGCTCCGGCGACGAGGCCTTCAGCAGAAAGCCCGCCACCCCGAGCGACAGCGCCTCATCGACGATCTCGTGCTCGTCGAAGGTGGTGAGCATCAGGATGCCGGGGGCCGAGGCATCCGTCGACAGCCGTCGGGCCGTCTCGAGGCCGTCCATCCCCGGCATCCGGACGTCGAGCAGCACGACATCGGGACGATGTCGCTCGACCAAGCGGAGCGCCTCTGCGCCGTCGGACGCCTGGCCGACGACCTCGACATCGGTCTCGGCGCTGAGGACCATCCGCAGCCCCGCGCGCACCATCGCCTGATCGTCCACGAGCAGCACCCGGATCACGACCCCACCCCGCTGTCGTGCCGCACCGGGGAGGTCTCGCGCACCGGCACCTCCGCGACGACGCGCCACCCGCCGCCCAGCGGACCGGCGGTGAGCGAGCCGCCCGCGACCGCCATCCGCTCGCGCATGATGCGCACGCCGTGCCCGCTGCTGCCGCCGACCCGGGCGGCGGTCCGGAACACCCCGTCGTCGGTCACCGTGACGCGGACCCGGCCATCGAGATAGGCGACCTCGATGGCCGTCGCGGCGGCACCTGCGTGACGCACGACGTTCGAGAGCGACTCCTGCACGACGCGCACGAGCGCGATGTCCTGCAGCGGCGGCAGCGGTACCGGATCGCCCACGACCTCGAACTCGATCGGCATACCCGATTCGCGCAGCGGCGCCAGCACGCGGCCGACGCGCGTGAGCGACGGGTGCTCGTCGACGGCGGGTTCGCGCATCAGCCCGACGACGCGCCGCATCTCGTCGATCGCCTCACGGCCGACCCCCTCCAGGTTGCGGAGCACCTCCTGTGCGTCCGGGCGCTCCGGGAGGAGGCGGCGGAGGCCGCCGATCTGCAGCACCATCACACTCACCTGGTGGGCGACCGAGTCGTGCACATCCCGCGCGATGCGGGCGCGCTCGGCCATCACCGCGGCGGCCGCCGCTGTCTCGCGCTGTTCGGTGAGCTGGATCGCGAGCTCCCTCAGCTGCTGAGCCTGCGAGCGCTCGCGGCGCACGAGAAGACCGACGCCGAACCCCGCGACGTAGACCGCGAGCGTGAACAGCCCCTCCCACAGCGCGGCGGAGCTCAGGATGCCGGCTGCCAGCGCCGCTGCCGCGCCGACGGCGAGCGACCAGATCGCGCGGCGCAGGGGCAGCACCGCGGCGGCGCGCCCGATGAGCAGGATGATCGCGAGCAGCTGCACGCCGCCCGGCCCCGGAGCACCGAGCAGCAGGTTGAACGGCGGCGACAACGCCGCGACGATCGCCGCCGTGAGAGGCAGCTTCCGCGCCATCATCACCACGACGCCGACGGCGATCGGCGGGATCAGCGCCTGCGGCGGCACCGCCACCCGATCGTCGAGCAGGAATTCCGCGATGGAGAGGACGATCACCAGAAGCCCGCCGACGAGGTAGCCGAGCGTCGGCCCGTGCCGCGCGAGCCACGACTCGGAAGTGACGTGAGGTTCGCGCGTGGTCATGCCGAAATGCTAGAGCCCGTCTCGGTGGGCCCGCGTCCGTCGTGGGACGGACACCGAGAGCGCCCCGTTCCGCTGTGCGGCGCCGGTATCCGATACGCGCAGCCGATCCACTCGCACCGCGGCCGCCCATAGCTTCGGTGTCGGCTCGCATCGAGCCCCTGAACGGAAGGAAACCCCATGACCGCCCCGCAGATCCCGCCCACCGCCGCTGAGTCGACCACCGCCGGGTCCGGCACGCCCGCGGCGGCCCCGGGCTCGGGCGCCGCGACGGCAGCGGCCGCCGCTCCGGCCCCGGCCTTCGCGGCATCCGTGCCCGGACGACGCCTCACCGCCCTGGGTGGACTCGCCCTCATCGCCGGCGCCGTGCTGTACACCGCGGGCATCGCCACGTCGCCGCCGCAGGCGTCCGAGGCGGCGTCCGACTACATCGCGTCACTGGCCGCCGACCCCGGCCTCACCCAGCTGTCAGCGGCGCTGCTGCACTTCGGCAACCTCTTCCTCGCGCTGGGCTTCCTGGCGGTGCCGGGTCTCGTCCGCGGCTCGCGGGGCGGGTGGCTCACGCTGGTCGGCGCGCTCCTGGCGACGCTCAGTCACGCTCTCGTCTCCGGCTGGGTGCTGTTCGACTTCTGGACCATGACCATCGGCCGCGAGCTCGACGCGACGACCGCTCTCGCCCTCTTCGAGGCGGTCCAGAGTGGCTCGGTCTTCGGCATCCTCTCGATGCTCCCGATGCTCAATCTCCTCGCGATGCCTCTCGCCACGGCGGGTCTTGCGCGCGCGGGCGTCGTGCCGTGGTGGCTCCTCGCGTTCGCGGTCGTGCCGACGGTCGTCATGTTCGTCGTTCCCTTCTCGCCCGCGCTGTTCGCGGCGGTGACCGCGGTGGGCTTCATTCCCGCCGTGTGGTTCGGTCTTGCGGTCCTGCGGCGTGTGCGCGCCGAGCGCGCGCTGGCCGTCTGAGCCACCGCCGGATCCGCCACCCGGGGCGGGCGTGCCGCCGCCGGTGCCGGTGCGGTGCGGTGCGGTGCGGTGCCGAAACCCGGCCGACGATTCGACACGCCGGGCATCACGACCGATGCCCGGCGTGCCGCCGTCTCCGGCCAGGTTTCGGATCCCTCCGGCCCGGCTGCCTGCGCCACCCCTGTCTCCCGGACACTCCGCCCGCCGCGGGGCCCACGCCGGACGAAACGCCCTTGACCCGCCGCCGAAGAACGGGGAACGTGGCCGCATGACCGAAGACCTCGACGCCCGCGCCAAGGAACTCGACCGGCGGCACGTGTTCCACTCGTGGTCCGCGCAGGCCGGCCTCGACCTCCCGGTGATCGCCGGGGGCTCGGGAACCGTCGTCTGGGACCACGCCGGCAATCGCATGCTCGACTTCTCGAGCCAGCTGGTCAACGTGAACATCGGGCATCAGCATCCGTCCGTCGTCGCCGCCATCCGCGAGCAGGCCGAGCGACTCGCGACCATCGGCCCGGCCACGGCGAATCTCCACCGCGGCCTCGCCGCGGAGCGGATCCTCGACAAGGCGCCGGACGGCTTCGCCAAGGTCTTCTTCACGAACGGCGGCGCCGACGCCGTCGAGAACGCCATCCGCATGGCCCGCCTCCACACCGGGAGAGACACGGTGCTGTCGACCTACCGCTCGTACCACGGCAACACCGGGGCGGCGATCGTCGCGACGGGCGACTGGCGACGGATGCCGAATCAGTACGCCCGCGGCCACGTGCACTTCTTCGGGCCGTACCTGTACCGCACGGAGTTCTGGGCGACGACCCCCGAAGAGGAGTCCGAGCGGGCGCTGCATCACCTGGAGCGGGTCATCCAGGCCGAGGGACCGTCGACGATCGCCGCGCTGCTGCTCGAGTCCATCCCCGGCACGGCGGGCATCATGCTCCCGCCGCCCGGCTACCTCGCCGGGGTGCGGGCGCTCGCGGACAAGTACGGGATCGTGCTCATCCTCGACGAGGTGATGGCGGGCTTCGGACGCACCGGGCGGTGGTTCGCCTTCCAGGGCTACGACGTCGTGCCCGACCTCATCACCTTCGCGAAGGGCGTGAACTCGGGGTACGTGCCGGTGGGCGGCGTGATCATCTCGGACGAGATCTCGGCGACGTTCGACGACCGGGTCTTCCCCGGCGGGCTCACGTACTCCGGGCATCCGCTGGCCGCGGCATCCATCGTCGCCTCGATCGACGCGATGGAGTCGGAGGGCATCGTCGACAACGCCCGCCGCGTGGGCGAAGAGGCGATCGGCCCCGGCCTGCGCGAGCTGGCTTCGAGGCACCCGCTGATCGGCGAGGTCCGGGGCGAGGGCGTGTTCTGGGCGCTCGAGCTCGTCTCCGACCGCGACACCCGCGAGCCGGTGGGCGCCGACGTCATCGGACGCCTCAAGAAGGAGCTGACCTCGCGCGGCCTGCTGCCGTTCGCGGCCGACAACCGCATCCACGTGGTGCCGCCGTGCGTGGTCACCGACGAGGAGGTGCGACAGGCGATGGCGATCTACGATGAAGCCCTGACGAGTGTCGAAGGCGACCTCGCGTGACACGTGCACACCCTCTCACGAGGAGGGCTTCCGAAGGAGGAACACGATGACTGACACCCTGCCGCGCACCGAGACGGTGGTTCTGGATCACTGGATGGGCGGTGGCCCCTGGGCCGGGTCGTCCGAGCGCACCGGCCAGGTGTTCAACCCCGCGCTGGGAACGGTCCAGAAGGAAGTGCGGTTCGCGTCGCGCGAAGACGTCGGGGAAGTGGTGGATGCCGCGTCCGCGGCGTGGCTGCAGTGGCGCGACGCCTCGATCGCGAAGCGCCAGGCGGTGATGTTCGCCTTCCGCGAGCTGCTCAACGCCCGCAAGGAGGAGCTCGCCGAGATCCTCACCGCCGAGCACGGCAAGGTGCTGTCGGATGCCCGTGGCGAGATCGCGCGCGGCATGGAGGTCGTGGAGTTCGCGTGCGGGCTCGGTCACCTCACCAAGGGCGCGTACAGCGAGAACGTCTCGACCGACATCGACGTGTACACGCTGCGCCAGCCGCTCGGCGTGGTGGGCATCATCAGCCCGTTCAACTTCCCGGCGATGGTGCCGCTGTGGTTCTTCTCGATCGCGCTCGCGGCCGGCAACGCGGTCGTGCTGAAGCCGTCCGAGAAGGATCCGACGGCCGCGAACTGGCTCGCTGCGCTGCTGACCGAGGCGGGCCTCCCCCACGGCGTCTTCAACGTCGTGCACGGTGACAAGGAGGCCGTCGACGCGCTGCTCGAGCACCCCGATGTGCGGGCGATCTCGTTCGTCGGCTCGACGCCGATCGCCAAGTACGTCTACGAGACGGCGACCGCGAACGGCAAGCGCGTGCAGGCGCTCGGTGGCGCGAAGAACCACATGCTGGTGCTGCCGGATGCCGACCTCGATCTGGCCGCCGACGCCGCCGTCAACGCGGGCTTCGGGTCGGCCGGCGAGCGGTGCATGGCGATCTCGGTGGTGCTCGCGGTCGACTCCGTCGCCGACGAGTTCGTCGCGAAGGTGGCGGACCGCATGGCAGGGCTCAAGGTCGGCGACGGCACCCGCAGCTGCGACATGGGTCCACTGATCACGGGCCAGCACCGCGACAAGGTCACCTCCTACATCGACGTCGCCGGCACCGACGGCGCGTCGGTGGTCGTCGACGGCCGCGACGTCGAGATCGACGGCGATGAGAACGGGTTCTGGCTCGGGCCGACCCTGATCGACAACGTGCCCACGTCGTCGACCGTCTACACCGACGAGATCTTCGGACCGGTGCTGTCGGTCGTGCGCGTCGAGGGCTACGAGGAGGGTCTCGGCATCATCAACGCCAGCCGGTACGGCAACGGCACCGCGATCTTCACGAACGACGGCGGCGCCGCGCGGCGCTTCCAGCGCGAGGCGACGGTCGGCATGATCGGCATTAACGTGCCGATCCCGGTGCCTGTGGCGTACCACTCGTTCGGCGGCTGGAAGGCGTCGCTCTTCGGCGACGCCAAGGCCTACGGCCCGCACGGCTTCGAGTTCTTCACCGCCGAGAAGGCGATCACCTCGCGCTGGCTCGACCCGTCGCACGGCGGCATCAACCTGGGGTTCCCCCAGCACGACTGAGGCGGGCGACGCGGCGTCGCGCCCGGGTTCGCCCGCGGGGGCGGCGTCGCGCCCGGGTGCGTCCGCGCGCCCGTGGACACCCCGCTCCGGGCGCCGCCGTCGAAACGGCTGAAGCGTCAGCCCTCGGCCGCCGGGGCGAACACGGTGACCGCGGCGGGAACGGCCGCGCAGCGGAGCCGGAACCCGCCGGCGGCGCGCTGCTCGAGCTCGCCGTCGTGGACGAAGACCGACGGATGCCCGGGCTCGGGGCGCACCTGCAGGTCGAGCTCCCGCACCACGAGCCGCTCGACGTCCTCGTCGCGCGGGAACAGCCGCACCGCCCGCAGCACCGCCGCCGTGCGCTTGCCGAACGCGAGAGAGGCGAGAGCCCGCACCTTCGATCCTCGCGCGTGATGGATGCGCACGTCGAGCACGCCGGTCTCGGCCTCCTGCCGCTGCATCGTGGCGACGCGGTCGGGATCGTTGCGCCCGACACTTACGAACACCGACCACACGCGCGCCCGGCGGCCCTCGTGCACGATCGTGAGCGGCTCCGCGCGGCGGAGGGCGGCTGCCGTCGCGACCACGCCGCCGATCCACTTGCCGAGGCTGGTGCGGCGCTCGCGCTCCTCGATGAGCTCGGGATAGGCGCCGACCGACACGACGTTGAGCACGGTCAGCGGCTCGTCGTCATCTGCCGTCGCGTCCGCGACGCCGACCTCGACGGTCGCTCCCGCCTCGTAGGCGTCGAGGGCGGCGGCGACGCTGTCGATGCCGAGCGCGCGCACGAAGTGGTTGAACGTCCCGCCCGGAAGTGCGAGCAGCGGCCGGCCGTATCGGCGGGCGAGATGCGCCATGCGCGAGACCGAGCCGTCGCCGCCGTAGATCCCGAGCACCGCGGGTGCGGCATCCGTCCCCATCGCGTCGGCCACGACGTCTGCGAGATCCTCGCCCTCCGCGAGCTCGTGCACGACCGCCTCAGGCAGGCGCTCGGCGAACGTGCCGGCGGGGTCTGCCCGCACGACAGCCGTGCCCGACGCGGCGTTGCGGACGATGAGCACGCCGCGGCCGCGCCGATCCGGTGCCGGGGCGAGGTCCATACGGCGAGACTACCCACGCGCCGTCGCCGAGACCGGGACTTGCGCTGCGGGCTCCGGCGCTCCCCACGTCAGGCCGGGAGGATCGGGCGGTTCTCGTAGAACGTCTGCAGCACGACGGTGGTCCGCGTGTTGACCGAGGCGGCCGAGCGGATGTCGCGGATCAGCGATTCGAGATGCCGCGGCGAGGCGACCCGCACGAGCAGGATGTAGCTCGCGTCGCCCGCGATCGAGTGACAGGCCTCGATCTCGGGCAGATGCTCGAGCATCTCCGGCGCGTTGTCGGGCTGGGCGGGGTCGAGCGGCGTGATCTCGACGAACGCGGCGAGCGCCTTGCCGACGGCCTCGGCGTCGACCAGGGCGCGGTACCCGGTGATGACGCCGCGGTTCTCGAGCCGGCGCAGGCGGGCTTGGACGGCCGAGACCGAGAGCCCGACCGCCGCCGACAGGTCGGCGAGGGTCGCGCGGGCGTCTTGCGAGACCTCGCGCACGATCGCCGCATCCATCGCGTCATCAAGCCCGGGCATGGCACGAGTCTAGTCGCCGACAGGAAAATTTCCTGCGGGATCATGAACGAGGGGGAAGTTCTCTAGAATCGAGCACGGAATCACACTCGAAGATCGGAGGTTCACCATGTCCACTCACGCCCGCGCCACGCAGGTCATCGTCGGCGAACCCGAGGTCGTCGAGGACGCCGACCGCGTCGAGCACAGCGCCGCGTGGCTGAGCCTCAAGGCGGCCGCGACCGCGCTCCAGGGTCTCCAGATCCAGGACGGCTCGATTCCGGAAGCCGCCTCCCACGACGGGGCCCGCCACCACGTCGCACAGATCGTGGCCGGGATCCGCGCCCTGTCCCCCGCTTTCCCGCACGACGCCGAGTACCTCACCGCGTCGGTGCGCGACTTCGAGCGCTGGGCGGACAGCGGCTTCGGCATCCCCGACTTCCTCGACTCGCTGACGGCGTTCCAGCCGCAGCGGCACCGGGTCGACGGCATCCGTCATCTCGTCGTCTTCCCGATGTACACCCAGAACGGCTCACGGGACCGGCACGTCGAGGCGGTGCTGGTCGAGGTGATCTGGCCCGAGTTCATCGCGCAGCTCGAGGCGGGCGACTACGGCAACAAGCTGTTCGTGTCGCTGCGCTTCCTCGATTTCACACCGGGCTACGACACCGACAGCGCCGTGCTGTTCCCCGAGACGGTCGCGATGCGCGAGATCCCCGTATTCACGTGGGGTGCGATCTTCCAGGACCGCGAGGCCGCCCGCTACCGCCGCGTCGTGCGCGCCGCCGCCGAGATCACGAAGCTCGAGCTGCCCGCCGAGGCCGCCCGCATGCTCGACGACCAGCAGCTCACCGAGAAGACGTTCGTGATGTGGGACATCATCCACGACCGCACCCACATGCGCGGAGACCTGCCGTTCGACCCGTTCATGATCAAACAGCGGATGCCGTACTTCCTCTACTCGCTCGAGGAGCTGCGCTGCGACCTCACGGCGTTCCGCGAGTGCGTCGCGATCGAGAAGCGCCTGGCTGCCAAGGCGGTTGCCGAGCCTGACGGAGCACTCGACCCCGCCGAGGCCGAGATGCTCGAGCACGCCAGGCTCGTGCAGTACGCCGTGATCTTCGACCGCATCTTCCGGTTCTCGATCACCGGCTCGCGCGTGCGCAACTACGACGGGCTCGGCGGCCAGCTGCTGTTCGCGTGGCTGCACCAGCGCGACGTGCTGCACTGGACCGACACGGCGCTGGCGTTCGACTGGGACGACGTGCCCGCCGCGGTCGTCGCCCTCGGCGAGGCGATCGACGAGCTGTACTGGCGGTCGATCGACCGGCCGAAGACAGCACACTGGCTCGCCGCGTACGAGCTCGTGCGGGGGACGCTCACGCCGAACCCGGCGTCGCAGTGGGCTCGCGGACTGCCGGACGAGATCCTCGCCGGAGCCCCCAAGGGCTACACCGACGCGGTGATGGACGACGAGTTCCCGCTGTCGATGTTCTTCGAGGCGCTGGACAAGAAGATGAAGCCGGTCATCGAGTCCACGGCCGGCATCACGGGCCGCGACTCCTGATCCCGCCCCTCCCCGGCGCGTCGCACCCGGCCCCTCGCGCCCAGCGCCCCAACCCTGTGTCGAGATCGCGGTTTCTCGGCGAGATCGCACGTTGTCGGCACCGATGACGTGGTTGTTCGACGAGAAACCGCGATGTCGACGTGAAAGGGTGGAGGAATGAGCGTCGCAGGCAGACTCGTCCTCATCGCGGGAGCGACCAGTGAGTCCGGTCTCGCCACGGCTCGCGAGCTGCGCGACGCCGGCGCGCGCGTGGTCGCGGTCGGGCATGATCCCGACAAGCTGCGGCGGTTCGCGCAGGCTCTGGAGACGGATGCCGGACCCCTTTCCGTCGGCTCCTCCGGCGCCGTGCGCACCGAGGTGTGCGATCTGACCGATGAGCGCGACGTCGCCGCGCTCGCCGAACGCGTGCGCGAGGCGGACGGCCCCGTCGACGGCGTGCTGCACCTCGTCGGCGGCTGGCGCGGCGGCGGCGGCCTCGCAGGCCAGAGCGACGACGACTATCGCTTCCTCGAGCGCTCGCTCAGCGCCCTGCGCCACGTCAGCCGCGCGTTCGACGCCGACCTGCGCGCGTCCGAGTCCGCACGCACCGCGATCGTGTCGTCCACCGCGGTCGAGCGCCCGCTCGCCGGCGGCGCCAACTACGCCGCGGTCAAGGCCGCCAGCGAGGCATGGGCGCGCGCCGTCGCGCAGGGCTTCGCGAAGGACGCCCGCGATGCGGGCAGGCCGCTGGCCGCGGCATCCGTCATCTTCCGCACCAAGAGCCTCTCGGGCCTCGAAGGGGCGCTGGCGCAGCGTTTCTCAGACCTGTGGATGACCGACGCGGCAGACCTCAACGACACCATCGTCGAACTCACCGACCCCTCCCTCTGAACTTCCGCGGCCGCTCCCGGCCGCCGCGACCGAGATTGGACCCCTGTGACCACGCTCCACGATCCGAACCTGCGCGGCTTCGCCTCCGACAACTACTCCGGGATCCACCCCGAGGTGCTGGCGGCGATCGCCGCCGCGAACGACGGCCACCAGGTCTCGTACGGCGCAGACGCCTACACGGAGCGCCTGCAGGAGGTCATGGCCCGCCACTTCGGCGAGGGCGTCGAGGCGTACCCCGTGTTCAACGGGACCGGCGCGAACGTCGTGGGCCTGCAGTCGATGCTCCCCCGGTGGGGCGCGGTGGTGACGGCGGGCACGGCGCACATCAACGTCGACGAGGGCGGCGCGCCCGAGCGCGTGGCGGGCATCAAGCTCCTCACCGTTCCCACCGACGACGGCAAGCTCACGCCCGAGCTCATCGACCGCGAAGCGTGGGGATGGGGCGACGAGCACCGCGCCCAGCCGCTCGTCGTGTCGATCACACAGTCCACCGAGCTGGGCACCCTCTACACGGTGGACGAGATCCGCGCGATCGCCGACCACGCCCACGGCCTGGGCATGAACGTCCACATGGACGGCTCGCGCCTCTCCAACGCCGCCGCCTCGCTGGGGGTGCCGTTCCGCGACTTCACGCGCGATGCGGGCGTCGACGTGCTGAGCTTCGGCGGCACCAAGAACGGCGCGATGCTCGGCGAAGCGGTCGTCGTGCTCAACCCCGACACCTCGCAGGGACTGAAGTTCCTGCGCAAGCTCGACATGCAGCTCGCGTCGAAGATGCGCTTCGTCTCGGCGCAGCTGCTCGCGCTCCTCGAGGGCGACCTGTGGCTGCGCAACGCGTCGCACTCGAACGCGATGGCGCAGCGGCTGCGCACGGGCATCGAAGCGGGCCTCGCCGACGGCTCGATCCAGGGCGTCGCGTTCACGCAGCCGACGCAGGCCAACGGCGTCTTCGCGACGCTGCCCGAGGGGGTCGCCGACCGCCTGCGGACGTCGTTCCGCTTCTACGACTGGGATGCCGCGAAGAACGAGGTGCGCTGGATGTGCAGCTTCGACACCTCGGAGAACGACATCGACGCGTTCCTCGCCGCGATCGCGCGCGAGACCTCGGCCGCCTAGGTCGCCTCTGTCAGCTCTGTCGCCGAATTTCGGGGATCTGCCGAGATTCGGAGGAGCTCGGCAGATTCATCCGAGCCCGGGCGGAAGTCCGAGTCCCGGCCGCGGCCCCCCGCCCGGCCGCGGCCGTTGAGCGAGCGAGCAGAGCGAGTCCCGGAGGCGGCCCGCCACAGCGCGACCCCGCGGCCGTTGAGCGAGCGAGGAACGGCGGCCGCCACAGCGCCTACCCGCGGCCGTTGAGCGAGCGAGGAACGAGCGAGACGAAACGCCCCGAGCTCGGCGCAGAACGCAGGCTCGAGGCGTTTCGTCTTCGGGCGCTGGAGCGCCCTTCGCTCAACGACCGGCGAGGGTCAGTCTTCGTGCCGCGCCTCGGTGCGGTCGTCGGCCGCGGCGTCTTCGTGACCGTCGTGGTGCTCGTGCTCGGCGGAGGCGTCCCCAGGCTGCTCGTCGCCGGACTCGGCGGTCTCGGCCCTGGCGTCCTCCGCCTCAACAGCCTCGGCGTCCTCCGCCTCAGGAGCCTCGGACTCCTCCACCGCAGGAGCCTCGGCGCCCTCCGCCTCAGGAGCCTCGGCGTCCTCCGCCGCGTCCGCGAGGGCGTCCTCGGCCGGCGCATCCGCCACCTCGACCTCCGCTTCGGCCACGTCGGGCTCGGCCGCCGAGGCCTCGGCGGCCGGGGACTCGACCTCCGGAGCCTCGGGCTCCGCGTCAGCGGCGGGCGCGGCATCCGTCTCCGCGTCAGCGTCCTCTCCCACGATCTTCGCCGCGGCGGCGGCGAGCGCCGTCTCGGGGCGGATCAGCTCCTTGACCTCGGCCATGAAGCTCATCAGCTGGTGCTGCTGCCAGCGCAGCTGGCGGGTGCGGTCCTCGGCGTCGCGCAGGACCGCCTGCGAGTGCGTGGTGACCAGATCGATGATGCGCTCGGCCTTGACGTGCGCCTGCTCGAGGTGCTCGCGCGCACGCAGCTGCGCGTCGGCCTCGATCTGCTGCGACTGCGCACGCATGAGGCGCTCGAAGTCCTCGGCCTTCACCGAGACGCGCTGGGCGTGCTCGAGCGACGCCGCGACCTGCTCGTTGGCGTCCTGCGTGATGCGCTCGGCGTGCGCCACCGCCTGGTTGTGGAGGACCAGGAACTCCTGGTGCGCGTCGTCCTGACGGCGGGTGAGGGATGCCTCGAACTCGAGTGCGCGCAGTCGCAGCTCGCGGACCGCCTCCTCGGCCTCGGCGCGGTCGCGCGCGGTCTCGCGCGCGACCGTCGAGCGCAGCACGGCCGCACCCTTCTCGGCCTCGGAGCGGATCGCAGCGGCCTCGCGCTCGGCCTGCGACACCTTCTCGGCCGCGTGCGCGGTCTCTCGCTCGATGCGGGCCTCGTGCGCGGTCAGCTCGGTGTCGATCTTGAGGCGCACCTGCTGCGCGTCGTGCTGCGCCTGCGAGATGATCCCGTCGGCCTCCGCCTGCGCCGACGAGCGACGGTTGGCGATCTCTTCGCGGGCGGCCTCGAGCAGGCGGTCGCCCTGGATGGTCGCGTTGCGGATGAGCAGGCTGGCCTGGTCCTCGGCGACGCGCAGCACCTCCTCGAACTGCTGACGGTTCGGCGATTCGGTGGTGGCGCCGACGAGCTCGTCGCTGAGCGCCTGGATCCGCTGCTCGGCGTCGGCGAGCTTGGCGTTCGCGACCTCCAGCTCGCCCTGAAGCCGCTGCGCGGCGTCGCCCTCCTGCTCGCGCGCGGCCGAGGCCTCGGCCGCGACGCGCTCGACCTCGGCGCGGCGCGCCGACTCGGCTTCGGCCAGCGCCGCCTCGAGCCGGTCGATCTCCTCCTGGCGGGCGGCGAGGGTGGCGTCCGCCTCGGCCTGGCGGGCCGCGATCGCCGCGTCGATCTCGGCCTGACGCCGCTCGGCGGCGGCCTGCAGCTCCGCCTCCAGTCGCTCGGCCTTGGCACGGCTCTGCGCCACCGCGGCGCCGGCGCGGCGCTGGTGCTGCTTGAGCTGCGCCACCTCGTCGGTGGCCGCGCGCACCCGCGCGTCGAGGCCGGCGATCGCGGCGTCGACCTCGTCCTTGTCGTAGCCGCGGAAGGTCGTCGTGAAGCCCGACCCGAAGGCGGTGACCGCCGTCTCGCCGATGAGGTTGTCGAAGGTGTTCGAGTCGTCCTGGCCCGGGTTTCCGGCACTCACGGCGTGGTCGGACATCGGTGTTCTCCGCTTCTGGCTGGCTGTGTCGGCGAGAGCGCTCGGCGGAGGCGTGCGTCCTCGCGCCGGCGCGCCGGCGCGTCGGAGCGCCGCGCGCGAGCAGCGGTGGCCGCACCGTCCTCGACGACACCGGGGGGTTGTGTCGCAGGTGACTGCGCATCGGGGTGACTGAACCATACCTCCCCCGGCTGTGTCCGCGAAACGCGCGCGGCGGGTCAGTCTCCGGCGAGCCACGCCCCGTACGCGTCGAACGACGACGGGCGCCCGAGAAAGGCCTCGACGAGGTCGCGCGCGTCGCGTGATCCGCCGCGCTCGAGCACCTCGGTGCGGTAGCGCCGCGCCGCAGCGGGGTCCATCAGCCCGTCCGCGAATCCGCTCAGCAGATCTCGCGCGATCACGAGGCTCCACTGGTACGTGTAGTAGCAGGCGCCGTACCCGGTGAGGTGGCCGAAGCCGGCATACGAGTGCAGTCCCGCCAGAGGCTGAACCGGGCTGGTGGACGCGTAGAGCCGCTCCGTCTCGGCCTGCAGATCGGCAGGACGATCGACGTGCAGGTGGTACGAGACGTTCGCGTGGCCCAGCTGCCGGCGCACCTCGAGGGCGCGACCGAAGGCGTCGGCGGTGCGCATGCGCGCGACCAGGTCGGCCGGGATCGGGTCGCCGCCGTCGTTCGCCGTGAACGAGGCCAGGACTCCGGCATCCCACGCCCACTCCTCCAGGAGCTGGCTCGGCGCCTCGACGAAGTCCCACTCCGTCGTGACCCCGCTGAAGCGGGCGAAGCGCTGGCGTCCGCCGAGGATGTCGTGCACGAGGTGCCCGAACTCGTGGAAGAAGGTCACGACCTCGTCGTGCTCGAGCTTGCCGCGCGAGAAGTTGCAGAGCAGCGCGGCCTCCGGCAGCACACGACCGGCAACACCGGGCGCGAGCGGGAAGCACGCGGCGTGGTTGAACTTGCCCTCGCGCGGGTGCAGATCGAGATGGATGCGGCCGAGGCGGTCGCCGTCGCGCACGACGTCGAACGTCTGGACGTCGTCGTGCCAGGCGGGAGCGTCGACGGGGACGTACTCCACCTGGAAGAGGCGCCCGGTGACGCCGAGCACGCCGTCGACGACGCGCTCGAACGGGAAGTACGAGCGCACGAGCTGGGCGTCGACGTCGTACTGCTCGCGCTTGATGGCGCTGAGGAGGTACCAGAAGTCGGCCGTCGAGACGACGTCGGCGTCGGCGATGTCGCGCCGGAGGCGCTCGAGCAGGAGCGGATACTCGGCGTCGGCGGACTCGCGCGAGGCCTCGTCGAGCCGCGAGAGGAAGGCGGGGATCTCGACCCCGCCGCCGATCATGCGGGTCTCGGTCTCGTAGTCGGCCCAGTCCGGATAGCCGAGCAGGCGAGCACGCTCGGCGCGGACCTCCAGCAGCTCGGCGAGCACGGGATCGTTCTCGGGCCACGCGAGGTCGTTGTATGCGCTCAGCAGCGCGACGCGGGTGTCGCGGTCGGTGGCGTACTCGCGGACGGGCATGAGGTCGGGGTAATCGGTCGACAGGGCGACCCGCCCGTCGGCATCGGCCGGGTGCGCGTCGATGAAGTCCTGCGGCAGGCCCGCGAGCGCGTCGGCGGGGACGGTGATCTCACGGCGGCCGTCGCGGATGTTCCGCGAGAACGTCAGCGACAGCTCGGTGTCGCGGTCGGCGAGCCGGCGGGCGCGCTCGCGACCCTCGTCGTCCAGCCCCACGCCCCCGCGGCGGAAGTCGCGCAGCAGATGCGCGAGCAGCCGGGCCTGGTCGTCGTCGAGCCCGTCGCCCTCGGCATCTGCGAAGGCGACCCAGAGGTCGTGGTCGAGGAGGCGGGCGGCCGACAGCGATTCCACGGCCTGCACCTGGGCTTCCGCGGCCTCGCGGACCGTCGCGTCGGGGTGGGCCTCACTGAGGACATACGCCTCGTTCAGCGCGGAGGCCAGCGCGATGTCGGCGTCGTTCCAGAGTTCGAGGCGCTCTGACGTGGTCAGGGCGGACTCCGTCTTCAGCCGCGCATCGACTTCGGCGACTCTTGCGAGGCTCTCGGCAGGACGGTCGGCGGCGAAGGCCGCCCACCCGGCGGCATCGGCGGGGAAGGGGAGGGGTGCGGGGGTCACCCTTGCGAGCCTAGGGGGCGCCCCCGACGGTTGGCGAGCACGATCCCTGACCGTGCGCGCCGACTCAGCGCAGCGCGCCCACGCTGGCGAGGGCCATGCGCACGAGGGTGCCGCGTCCGCCTTCCATCTCTGCCGAGAGGGCGTCGGATGCCGCTTCCTCTGGTGTCAGCCACGTCACCTCGAGCGCGTCCTGACGCGGCTCGCACGTGCCCGTGACGGGCACCACGAAGGCGAGCGACACGGCGTGCTGGCGATCGTCGTGATAGGCGCTGACGCCCGGGAGCGGGAAGTACTCCGCCACGGTGAAGGGCGTCGGCTGCGGGGGAAGGAGCGGGAAGGCCATCGGACCGAGGTCGTTCTCGAGGTGCCGGAACAGCGCGTCGCGCACGGTCTCGCCGTAGCGCACGCGGCCCGACACGATCGTGCGCGAGATCTCGCCGACCGGCGTGGCGCGCAGCAGGATGCCGACCTGGGTGACCTGCCCCATGCCGTCCGTGCGCACCGGCACGCCCTCGACGTACAGCATGGGCAGGCGTCGGCGCGCCTCTTCGAGCTCGATGTCGCTCAGCCACGCAGGGTTCGAGATGTTGCCGGCCGGCGGGCCGAACGGCTCGTCGCCCGCAGGTTCGGGGTCTGGAGTGCGCACGGACATGCCTCTTGTATACCCCGCGGAACCCGCCGATCACGAGGTCGGCGCGGCGCCTCGCCCGAAGGCCCACTCCCGCCGAGCCCGCGGCGCGGCTGGCCGCCCCGTCGACGGGACGGGCTGCCTGCCCCGCTGTCGGGCCCGCGTGCCAGGATGAGGGCATGCCGGAAGCACTCGTCCTCGACGCCGACGCGGTGCTGTGGTCGACCGAGCGCGACGCGCTGGGCGACCGCCACCTGCTGCTGCTCCTGCACGGCTACGGCGCCGACGAGCACGACCTCTACCCGCTCCGCTCCTATCTGCCCGAGCGGTTCGCCGTCGCGAGCCTCGCGGCGCCGCTTCTGCCGCCCTGGCCCGCTCCCGGCCGGTCGTGGTACCCGATCGAGGGGCTCGAGAGCCGCGATCCGTCCCACGTGACCCGCGCGGCCGAGGCGGTGATCACGTGGATCGACGCACACGCGCAGGGTGCGGCATCCGTCGGTCTTCTCGGGTTCTCGCAGGGTGGCGCGGTGTCGCTGCAGGCTATGCGGCTCGATCCGGAGCGCTTCGCGTTCGCCGTCAACCTGTCGGGATACGTCACGCCCGGCGACCTGCCGCGCGATGCCGAGCTGGCCGAGCGCCGGCCGCCCGTGTTCTGGGGCCGCGGAACCAACGACGACGTGATCCCCGGGTTCCTCGTCGACTACACGACGCAGTGGCTCCCGGAGCGGGTCGACCTCAGCGGCCGGGTGTACCAGGGTCTCACCCACAGCGTGTCGGAGCAGGAGCTCGACGACGTGCGCACCTTCCTCGACAAGCGCCTCGAAGACCTCGACGCCGCTGCCGCGGGCTGACGCCCCGGATCAGTCGCCTCCTCCGCCTCCGCCGCCGTCGGCGGCGCCTCCACCCCCGCCGTCCTCGCCATCGGCGCGGCCGTCCGCTGCCGCCCCGCCGCCGCCGTCCGTGCCGCCGCCGGAGCGGCGACCCGGCGCGCTGAGCGCCACAGCCAGCGCGACGCCGAACGCCAGCCCCAGGCCGACGCCGAGCGCGATGTTGCCGAGCGCCACGCCGAGCGAGGTCCCGACGCCGACGCCCAGGGCGATGCCGGCACCCCACGCCGTGCCGTTGAATCCGTCAGGCGCCTTCTCCTCGGTCATGCCTCGACGCTAGGACGCCCGCTTCGGTCGCCGACTCCCCCGCGCGATGGAGATTCCCAGCCCACGGGCATCCGGCATCCGCTATCGTTGCTCCCGGCCTTGTCCCCTACGTGAGGAAGTCCGTTGGACATCATCGACGTGACCGCGCTGTAATCGCGCTGATCCGTCGTACCTCGACGCACCAGCGCCCTTGATTCCGCGCTGGCCCGTCGACAGGCCGTTCTCAACTCCCATCCGGCATGCCCGGATGCGTCACGGCCACCGGTGTCAGCGCTCGACTGACACAGGAGGCCCTCATGCCCGCACACACCCTCACCCCGGTCATCGTCCTCGACCGGGTGACATTCACCTGGCCCGACGGCACCACGGCGCTCGCCGAGGTGTCCGGCTCGTTCGGCTCCGGCCGCACCGGCCTGGTCGGCCGCAACGGCTCCGGCAAGTCCACGCTGCTGCGTCTCATCTCCGGCGAGCTCACGCCGTCGGCGGGACACATCGCACGGACAGCGGATGCCGCGTACCTGCCGCAGCGGCTGACCCTCGACGTCGACCGGCCCGTGGCCGACCTGCTCGGCGTCGGCGAGACGCTCCGGGCGCTGCGCGCCATCGAATCCGGCGACGCCGATCCGCGTCATTTCGACGCGGTCGGCTCGGACTGGGACATCGAGGCCCGCGCCCATGCGGCGCTGGCCGAGGCCGGACTCGCCCCCGACATGCTCGACCGCAGCGTCGGGCAGCTGTCGGGCGGCGAGGCGGTGCTCACCGCGATCGCCGGCATCCGTCTGCGCGGCGCGTCCATCGCCCTGCTCGACGAGCCGACCAACAACCTCGACCGTGAGGCACGCGCGCGCCTGCACGACATGGTGCGCTCGTGGCGCGGTGCGCTCGTCGTGGTCAGCCACGACACGTCGCTGCTCAAGCTGATGGACGACACCGCCGAGCTGTACGCGAACGAGCTGTCGGTCTTCGGCGGCCCGTACTCGGAGTGGCGCGCCTGGCTGGACGCCGAGCAGGGCGCTGCGCGCGACGCGGAACGCGCCGCGCGGCAGGCGGTCAGGCGCGAGAAGCGCCAGCGCATCGAGGCCGAGACGACGATCTCGCGCCGCGCGGCGATGGGCAGGAAGGCCCAGCTCGAGAAGCGCGTGCCGCCGATCGTCGCCGGCAACCTCAAGCGCGCCGCCGAGGTCTCGGCCGGCAAGCTGCGCGGCGAGAAGGCCGATCGCGAGGCGGCCGCGCGGGAGGCCCTCGACCAGGCCGAGCGGCGCGTCCGCGACGACGACGTCGTCAAGATCGATCTGCCCGACCCCGGGGTTCCGGCGGGGCGCCGGATCGCCACCCTCGGCGACGGGTCGCGGTCCTGGGTGATCCAAGGCCCCGAGCGGGTCGCCCTCATCGGTCCGAACGGCGCCGGCAAGACGACGCTGCTCGAGAAGCTGGTCGGCGTCGGCTCGGCGGTTCGCAACTCCGGAGTCGATGCGCCGACACAGGTGGTTCGTAACTCCGGAGTTGACGCGCAGAGCCAGGCGGACTCCCCCGGAATTCCGGGTGAGTCGCCCGGTGCCGACGCAGAATTCCGGAGTTGCGCACGCGCCGAGCTCCACACCGACCGGGTCGGCTACCTGCCGCAGCGGGTCGACGGACTGGACGACGCGGCATCCGTGCTCCAGAACGTCGCCCCGTCGGCGCCGAACGTCACGATGGTCGAGCTGCGCAACCGGCTCGCGCGGTTCCTCATCCGGGGCGCCGCGGTCGAGCGTCCGGTCGGCACGCTGTCGGGCGGCGAGCGGTTCCGCGTCGCACTGGCTCGGCTGATGCTCGCCGATCCGCCTCCGCAGCTGCTCGTGTTCGACGAGCCGACGAACAACCTCGACCTCGACACGGTCGACCAGCTCGTCGACGCGATCGCGGCCTACCGCGGCGCGGTGCTCGTCGTCAGCCACGACGACGCGTTCCTCGAGCGCATCGGCGTCGACCTCGTGCTCGAGCTCGACCGGGACGGCCGCTTGAGCGAACACTGACGCGCGAGGCACCGAGCGCTGACCGTGCTCCCTGTGCAGGATCCACCCTCTCGCGGTTCCGGAATCGCGGGAGGGTGGATCCTCGCACGACATGAGGGGAGGATGCCGCGGCCCGGCCCCCGGCGCGAACCGGGGGTGTGCACCCGTGCGGCCACGAACGCGGGAGCGGAGGATGGTACCCATGAACGCACTCGTCAGACCTCAGCAGGGCCGATGGATCGCGGGCGTCTGCGCCGCGGTGGCCAACCGGTTCGGGTGGAACGTCACCCTCGTCCGCATCCTCACCGTGGCGGCCGTCCTCTTCTTCGGTCTGTCGCTGTGGATCTACGTCCTGCTCTGGCTGCTGGTCCCCTCCGAGCGCTGACCCCCCTGGCGCGGCCGGATGCGCCGGACGATGATGAACCCATGCATCGCCTGGTCCGCCCCACGCGGGGTCGCATGCTCGCCGGCGTCTGTCAGGGCATCGCCGACCGGTTCGGCTGCAGCGTCGTGCCGGTGCGCGTGCTCACGGTCGCCGCGACGGTCTTCTTCGGGGTCTCCATCCTGATGTACCTGGTGCTCTGGATCCTGATCCCCGACGAGCACTGATCGCGTCGAGCTGCGGGTCAGGATGCGACGAACTCCGCGACGAGGGCGGTGGCGAGCTCCTGAACCGGCCACGGGGCGTCGGTCGCGACCTCCACCGTCATGGCGTTCACCCCGCCGGTCGCCTCGTACACCTGCCCGCCGAGGTACCCGCCCTGGTCGGACACGTAGCTCGTCACCCCCGGCACCGTGAGATCGACGGACCGACCGAGTCCCGCCGCAGGGACATCCCACGCCGCGCCGGAATCCAGTGTCGCGAGGGCGAGCTGTCGGCCGTCGCTCTCGAAGGCGCACCAGGTCCGGTGCGAGGCGATGTCGGCCAGCGCGGTGGCCGCGCCGGGCGGGTCGTGGTAGCCGGCAGCCTGGGCGGTGACGGTGGCACCGAGCCGCACGCCGAGCCGGGCGGCGACGTCGTCGCACTGCTGCGTCGTCCACCACTGCGCCCGGTCGAGTTGCCAGTTCAGCCCCGCGGCATCCACCCGCGCGACGATGCCGGCGGTGATCGCGGCGCCGATCCGGTCGGCTTCGTCGCGACCCCTTGCCGCCAGGTCCGACGAATACCCCGTGATCACGAGGTCGTCGGACTCGCCGCGCCACGAGCAGCCCCAATCGCAGGCCCCGAAGTAGAAGTCCGCCTCTGCCGCAGGCAGAGCCGCGCCGTCGAGCGCCCGCTTCGGAAGGACGGTCACGTCGCCCGAGACGCCCTCCGCGCGCCACTCGCAGGCGAGACCCCCGACGTTGCCGATCGAGCGCATCCACGGATGGTCGCGCGGCGTCACGACGATGCCACTGATGCCGGTCGCGGCAGTCAGCGCCTCGGCCGGCACGGCGACCGCGCAGTCGCCGCCGAACACCTGCGGCGGCCGGTGGCCCGCCGGGACGACCGTCGGCGTCGGGGTCGGCGTGGGCGAGGGGGCGGGCTCGGGGTCGGCGGTCGGCACCGATGTCGCGGTCGACTCGGGCTGAGCGCCCGGCGCGCACGCCGTGAGCGGTCCAGGGGCGACGAGCGCGGCAAGGGCGAGGACGAGGGATCGTCGCACATCATCTCCATCGAAGGGGGGGTGCGGCGACTCTATCGGCGACACCTGCCGTCTCCGAACCGCGGCCCGCAACGATTCGGCCACGGCTTCGGCAGCCCCCGTACACCGCCCGGCACGTGGACCCGGGCTCCCCGTCGATCACCCCGCCCCGGCGGGCTCCAGTTGACCCCGTCCGGCCCGGTCGCCTCCGCCGCTGAGGAGGTCAGGGCTTCTTCGGCTCCTTGGTCTGTCCGGGGGCGGTGCCGCTGCGGCCGGGAGTGGTCGACTCGCTGTCGTCCTCCTCCGCAGCCGGCTCGCTCGGCGCGGGCTCCAGCTCGGGTGCGGGTTGCGGGTCGGCGAGCGGTGCCGTGGCGGGGTCGTCGGGCGCGGCATCCGTCTCCTCCTCCGCCGACTCGCTCACGTCGACGGTGGGGGTAGGGGTCGCGGTCGGGGTGGGTCGCGGCGTCGGGTGCACCTCGGCCACCGGGTCGGGCGCACCCGGCACCAGCGGCGCCGCGTCGCGGGGCGTCGAGATGATCGACGTCACCACGATCAGGAGCGCGACCGCGAGCGCGCCGACGAGGCCGCCCAGCGCGAACGTGCTCGCGCGGCGGCTGAACCGGGTGCTGAGCGCCGGGTTGGCGCGGCGGGTGAGCGGCGCCGACGGGTCCGGCTCGCTCGACGGCTTCGGGTCCATGTCGATCCTCGGCGGTGAGTGTGCGTGCAGGGGGACACGCAGTCAGGAGCCTACGGGAGACTCGTGGGCAAGCCCTGGCCGGATGTCGGCGATCCCGACCAAGATGGAGGGATGGGCGACGTCCTGGAGAGGTTCGGTCCTGCCACGCAGGACTGGTTCCGCGGCGCCTTCCCCGCTCCCACCGACGCCCAGAAGGGCGCGTGGGAGGCGATCTCGGCGGGCAAGCACGCCCTCGTGGTGGCGCCCACCGGCTCGGGCAAGACGCTCTCGGCGTTCCTCTGGGCCATCGACCGCGTCTTCCACGACAAGGCGGCCGCGCCGGCCGACGCGCCGTCGTCCGGGCGCGGAAGGAAGCGGACGGATGCCTCGGCCACCCGCATCCTCTACATCTCGCCGCTGAAGGCACTCGGCGTCGACGTGGAGCGCAACCTCCGTTCACCGCTCGTCGGCATCGGGCAGTCCGCGCGGCGACTCGGCCTGAGCGTTCCGGACGTGACCGTCGGGGTGCGATCGGGTGACACGCCGGCGGCGGACCGCCGCAAGCTCGTGCAGGCGCCGCCCGACATCCTCATCACGACCCCCGAGTCGCTGTACCTCATGCTGACGAGCCGCGCCGGCGAGACGCTGCGCGACGTGCACACGGTGATCGTCGACGAGGTGCACGCGGTGGCGGCGACCAAGCGTGGCGCCCATCTTGCGGTCAGCCTCGAGCGGCTCGACTCCCTGCGCCGCTCCTTCGCCCCCGAGGCTCCGCCGGCGCAGCGCATCGGCCTCTCGGCGACCGTGCGCCCGATCGACGAGGTCGCCCGCTTCCTCGGCGGCGCCGAGCCCGTCGACATCGTCGCGCCGCGCGCGACCAAGGCGTTCGACATGCGCGTCGTCGTGCCGATCGGCGACATGCTGAACCCGCCGCCTCCCCCGAGCCCCTTCACGTCCGACCCCGAGACCTGGGTCGGGACGGATGCCGCGGCCGACGCTCCCGCCGGCGACGGCGAGGTCATCGACGAAGACTGGTTCGCCGACGGCTCGTCCGGGCAGCAGCGTGCCACCGGCGCCGGCGAGACCGAGATGACGGGATCGGTCTGGCCGCACGTCGAAGAGGCCATCGTGGACCGCATCCTGCAGCAGCGGTCGACCATCGTGTTCTGCAACTCGCGCCGCCTCGCGGAGCGGCTGACCGGCCGGCTCAACGAGATCTACTCCGAGCGGCTGGGACTGGAACTTCCCGACCAGACCGTCCCGGCGGCGATGATGGCGCAGGCGGGCGCGACCGCCGGCGCTGATCCGGTGCTCGCCAAGGCCCACCACGGCTCCGTCTCGAAGGAGCAGCGCGCACAGGTCGAAGAGGAGCTGAAGTCCGGCGTGCTCCGCTGCGTCGTCGCGACGTCGAGCCTCGAGCTCGGCATCGACATGGGCGCCGTCGATCTCGTGATCCAGGTCGAGGCCCCACCCAGCGCCGCGTCGGGCCTGCAGCGCATCGGCCGCGCGGGCCACCAGGTCGGCGAGGTCAGTCGCGCCGCCCTCTTCCCCAAGCACCGCGGCGACGTGCTGCACACCGCCATCGTCACCGAGCGCATGCTCGCCGGGCAGATCGAGGCGATCGCGATCCCGCAGAATCCGCTCGACATCCTGGCCCAGCAGACCGTGGCGGCCGCCGCCGTCGGACCCGTCGACGTGGAGGGCTGGTACGAGACGCTCAAGCGCAGCGCGCCGTTCCGCTCGCTCCCCCGCTCGGCGTACGAGGCGACGCTCGACCTGATCGCCGGGCGCTTCCCGTCCGACGAGTTCGCCGAGCTGCGTCCGCGCGTCGTGTGGGACCGCGACCTCGGCGTGATCACCGGACGGCCGGGCTCGCAGCACATCGCCGTCACCAGCGGCGGGACGATCCCCGACCGCGGCCTCTTCGGCGTCTTCATCGCCGGGGAGTCGCAGAACGCCCGCGTCGGCGAGCTCGACGAGGAGATGGTCTACGAGTCGCGCGTCAACGACGTCTTCACCCTCGGCACGACCAGCTGGCGCATCGTCGAGATCACGCACGACCGCGTCAACGTCGTGCCCGCGTTCGGGCAGCCCGGCAAGGTGCCGTTCTGGCACGGCGACGGCATCGGCCGTCCGGCCGAGCTGGGCGAAGCGCTCGGCAGGTTCTCACGGGAGGTCTCCACCGCCAAGCCCGACAGGGCGGAGTCGCGGCTGCGCGAAGCGGGGCTCGACGACTTCGCGCAGGACAACCTTCTCGCGTACCTGGCCGAGCAGCGCGAAGCCACGGGCACCCTGCCCACCGATCGCCAGCTGACCGTCGAACGCGGACGCGACGAGGTCGGCGACTGGCGCGTCATCCTGCATTCCCCGTACGGCATGCAGGTGCACGCACCGTGGGCGCTCGCGGTCAACGCCCGCATCCGCGAGCGGCTGGGCGTCGACGGGTCCGCCGTCGCGAGCGACGACGGCATCATCGCGCGCATCCCCGACGCCACCGCCGAGCCGCCCGGTGCCGACCTGTTCGTCTTCGACCCCGACGAGCTCGACCAGATCGTGACGGAGGAGGTCGGCGGCTCGGCGCTGTTCGCGTCACGGTTCCGTGAGTGCGCGGCCCGCGCGCTGCTGATGCCGAGGCGCAATCCCGGCAAGCGCACGCCACTGTGGCAGCAGCGGCAGCGGTCGGCGCAGCTGCTCGAGGTCGCCCGCCGGTACCCGACCTTCCCGATCATCCTCGAGACGCTCCGCGAGGTGCTGCAGGACGTCTACGACGTCCCATCGCTGCTGCGGCTCATGCGCGGCATCGGCGAGCGCCGCATCCGCCTCATCGAGACCGAGCCCGCACAGCCCTCGCCGTTCGCGCGCGATCTGCTGTTCGGCTACGTCGGCGCGTTCATGTACGAGGGCGACTCCCCGCTGGCCGAGCGCCGCGCCGCCGCGCTCTCGGTCGATCCCGCGCTGCTGTCGGAGCTGCTCGGCAAGGTCGAGATGCGCGAGCTGCTCGACCCGGAGGTGATCGCGCAGTTCGAGCGCGAAGCGCAGCGCCTCGACCCCGAGCGCCGCGCTCGGGGCCTCGAGGGCATCGCCGACCTGCTGCGCCTGCTCGGCCCCCTCGACGCCGCCGAGGTCGCCGCGCGCCTCGAGCCTGCGACCGACGGCGGCGCCGACGGTCAGGCCACCGAGGCTGAGGCATCCGCGCTCCTCGATGCACTGATCACCGGGCGCCGGGCCATCCCGGTGACGATCGCCGGAACCACGCGCGTCGCCGCGATCGAGGACGCGGGGCGCCTGCGCGACGCGCTCGGTGTGGCGCTGCCCGTCGGCATCCCGACGGCCTTCCTCGAGCCGGTCGCCGATCCGCTCGGCGACCTCGTGGCCCGGTACGCGCGCACTCACGCACCTTTCACGGCGGATGCCGCGGCCGACCGCCTCGGCGTCGGCGTCGCGGTCGCGCGCCACACCCTGCAGCGCCTCGAGTCGCAGGGGCGCGTCACGAGCGGCTTCTTCCTGCCCGAGGTGTCGGCTGCGGAGACCACCCGTGGCGACGAGGCCGAGTGGTGCGACACCGAGGTGCTGCGCCGCCTGCGCATGCGCTCGCTCGCGGCGATCCGCGGCAGCGTCGAGCCGGTGCCGCAGGACGCCTACGCGCGCTTCCTCCCGGTGTGGCAGCACGCCACGCGACCGCTCGAAGGGGTCGACGGCGTCGCCGCGGTGGTCGAGCAGCTCGCGGGCGTGCCCATCCCGGCCAGCGCGTGGGAGTCGCTCGTGCTGCCGGCGCGCGTGGCGGATTACACGCCGGGCATGCTCGACGAGCTCACGGCCACCGGCGAGGTCATCTGGTCGGGGCACGGGAGCCTCCCCGGACGCGACGGCTGGATCGCCCTGCACCCCGCCGACGCGGTGCCGCTCACGCTTGCTCTCCCCGACGACGCGGAGGAGCCGGCACCCGGCTCGCTCGACGCGCAGCTGCTCGCGGCCCTCGGCGGCGGCGGCGCCTACTTCGCCGCCCAGCTGAAGATCACGACCGGCGCCGAGAACGAGCAGTCGGTCGTCGACGCGCTGTGGCGGCTGACCTGGATGGGACGCGTCACCAACGACACCTTCGCCCCGGTCCGCGCGCTGGTGTCGGGCGGCTCACAAGCCCACCGGGTGAGCCGGCGCGCCCCTCGGGCGCGGATGTACCGCGGTGCCGCCGTGCGCACGGTCGCGGCATCCGTCCCCGCCCGCCCGCCTGCCATCGGCGGACGCTGGTCGCTGCTGCCCGAGCCCGAGGCCGATGCGGCACTCCGCGCAACTGCGACCGCGAGCCTGCTGCTCGACCGCTACGGGGTGGTCACGCGCGGCGCGGTGCAGTCCGAGGGCGTGCCGGGCGGATTCGCGCAGACGTATCGCGTGCTCGCCGGCTTCGAGGAGGCCGGCCACTGCCGTCGCGGCTACGTCATCGAGAAGCTCGGGGCGGCGCAGTTCGCGGCATCCGCCACCGTCGACCGGCTCCGCGAGTTCGCGGGCCTGCCCGACCCGCCGCCGCTGCGGGCCGTGACTCTGGCCGCGACCGACCCCGCCAACCCGTACGGGGCGGCGCTCGCGTGGCCCGCGCTCGACGGCGTCTCGCATCGACCGGGGCGAAAGGCCGGCGCGCTCGTCGTGCTCGTCGACGGCGCGCTGGCGCTGTATCTCGAGCGCGGCGGCAAGTCTGCGCTGGCCTTCACCGGCGACGAGGCGGTGCTCGCCGCGGCCGCCCGCGACCTCGCGGCGACCGCCCGCGCCCGGCGCCTCGACACGCTGACCGTCGAGCAGGTGAACGGCGCCTTCGTCTACGGCACGAACGTGGGCGGTGCACTGCGGGATGCCGGCTTCGTCGAGTCGCCGCGCGGGCTCACGCTGCGCCGGCTCACCGCGGGTGACACCCTCCGGCAGGCGCAGGGCCCGGACGGCCGGACGAGCGCGCGTGCCTGAGGGCGACACCGTCTTCCGTGCGGCGCGGCGGCTGAACGCGGCGCTGGCCGGCGCGACCGTCACCCGCTTCGAGCTGCGCGTGCCGCAGGCTGCGACGGTCGATCTTCGCGGCGAGGTGGTCCACGACGTCGTGTCGCGCGGCAAGCACCTCCTGCACCGCATCGGGCCGTGGACCCTCTACACCCACCTCAAGATGGAGGGCGAGTGGCACGTCTACCGCCGCGGCGAGCGGTGGCACGCGCCGGGTTTCCGCGCGCGGGCGGTGATCGGTGCGACCGCCCCGGACGGCACCGAATGGGAGACGGTCGGCTTCGACCTGGCCGACATCAAGGTCATCCCCACCACCGACGAGGACGAGCTCGTGGGGTACCTCGGACCCGACCCGCTCTCCGCGGCGTGGGATCCGGCGGAGGCCGCACGCAGACTCGGCGCCGACACCCGCGCCGTGCACGTGGCAGTGCAGGACCAGCGCAACATCGCAGGGTTCGGCAACGAGTACGCCAACGAGATCCTTTTCGTCCGCGGAGTGCTGCCGACGACGCCGGCGAACGAGACGGATGCCGCCGCCATCGTGGATCTCGGCGCCCGCATGATCCGCGCCAACCGCGACCGCTCGGGGCGCACCTTCACCGGAGACGCCCGCGCCGGGCGCTCCACCTGGGTGTACCGCAGGGAGGGTCGGCCGTGCCGTCGCTGCGGAACGCTCATCCGCGGCGGGAGCCTCGGCGCGGACCCGACGCGCGAGCGGATCGTCTTCTGGTGCCCGGTCTGCCAGCGCTGACCAGGCGCGAGAGCACGCTTTGATCACGATGCGCGGCGGACGAAGTGTCGCCGCGGGCTGCGGCATCCGTCATCTCGCGCGCGTGCGCCCACGGAAACGCCGCGGTTTCCTGCCCGTTACACAGGTCCGGACGATCTGTCGGAGCGCAGGGCATCGACGCCGCGGATCGTCTGGTTCGCGGTCGGGAACATTGCGGGTGCCCACGGCGCGATATTGAATACCTGACACCACCCGAACGGTCGTGCAGCGGCGCACGACCGGCTACCAGAAGGACCTCCCGAGGTGACGATGTCCACAGGCACGGCGACCGCGAGCACGACGGCGGAACAGGTTCCCACCGAGGGCGAGGCAGCGCGCGGTGCCGTCGTGCTGTCGGGGGTCACCAAGTACTACGGTGACCAGGTCGCCGTCGACGACCTGTCACTCACGGTCGAGCCGGGCGAGTTCATCTCGCTGCTGGGTCCGTCGGGCTGCGGCAAGACCACGACCCTGCGGATGATCGCGGGATTCGAGCAGCCGGATGCGGGGACCATCCACATCTCGGGCCGCTCGGTGCAGGGTGTGCCTCCGTATCGCCGCGACGTCAACACCGTCTTCCAGGCCTACGCGCTGTTCCCGCACATGTCTGTCGCCGAGAACGTGGCCTACGGGCTGCAGCAGCGCCGCACCCCGAAGTCCGAGATCCGCGAGCGCGTCACCCAGGCGCTCGACCTCGTGCAGATGCGCCGGTTCGGCGACCGCAAGCCGACGCAGCTGTCGGGCGGGCAGCAGCAGCGCATCGCCCTGGCTCGGGCGCTGGTGAACCGCCCCGCGGTGCTGCTGCTCGACGAGCCGCTCGGCGCCCTGGACCGCCAGCTGCGGGAGGAGATGCAGCTCGAGCTGAAGCTGCTGCAGTCGCGGCTGGGCATCACCTTCGTCTTCGTGACCCACGACCAGGGCGAGGCGCTGTCGATGAGCGACCGCATCGCGATCATGCGTGCGGGACGCATCGAGCAGCTCGCCGACGCCGACACCGTGTACGCGCGGCCGGCGTCGGCGTACGTGGCGGCGTTCGTGGGGCAGCAGAACTTCTTCCGCGGTCCCGCCGCGGAGGCGGGCGCGGCCATCACGTCCCCGCACGCGCTCGTCCGCGCCACGTCGCCGGTACTGACGACGACCAACCTCGGCGAAGCGGCGGTGAGGCCGGAGTTCATCCGGATCGAGGCCGACCTCGCGAGCGGCGGCGCGAGCATCTCCGACGCGAACACCGCGCGCGGCGAGCTGATCGGCGTCTCGCACCTCGGCGACACGATGCAGTACCTCGTGCGCCTGGGCGACGACCAGAGCCTCATCGTCCGCCGCCCGACACCCGATGCCCCCGCCCTGTCGGTCGGCGACCGGGTCGCCTGCACCTGGGCGGCGCACCACGTGCTCCTCTTCCCGGCCGCCGACGACGGCGCCGCCGAGGAGGGCGGCTACGTCGCCCCGCCGACCGCCTGACCCGAACCACCCAACCCGACGCACGACCCGGACCCGACGCACGACCCGGACCCGAACGCACCACCAACACCCGAACCAGCCGAACCCGACGCACCGCCCGTACCCGAACGCATTACCCGAACCAGCGGCACCCGCCGCAACGCCCGCCGCCGCGGCATCCGACTCGATCCATCGCGTCGGATCCGCACCCGACCTGACCAGGAGTACTCGTGACCCAGCCTCGCACCCCGCTGCGCATCCTCGCTCCCGAGGGCGTCGCGCCCGCCATCGTGCGCGAGCTGTCGCGCCGCCGCTTCCTCAGCCTCGCCGCGCTGGCCGGCGGCGCCACGGTGCTCGCGGCCTGTGCTCCCGGGGGCAGCGGTGCACCCGCGCCGCAGGCGACGGGCGGAGAGCTCGAAGACAGCCTCTCGGTGTACACGTGGGCCGAGTACGACGCACCCGAGGTCGTCGAGGCGTTCACCGCCGAGATGGGACCGAAGGTCACCCTCGACTCGTACGGGTCGAACGAGGAGCTCATCGCGAAGCTCGTCGCTGCGAAGGGCACCTCGGGCTACGACATCGTCGTGCCGACGGGCGTCTTCATCCCGCAGATGATCGAGCAGGGGCTGCTGCAGAAGCTCAACAAGGATCTGCTCCCCAACATCTCGAACATGGACCCCGCCTTCCTGGGACGCGCGTGGGATCCGAGCAACGACTACTCGATCTGCAAGGCCTGGGGCACGACGGGCTTCGTCTACGACAAGACCGTCATCACCCGCGAGCTGACCACGTGGGCAGACTTCTTCGACGCGGCGCAGAACGAGGCGAGCGGGAAGACCGCGATGTCGGACGACCCCGCCGGCGTCGTCGGGTCGTACTTCTGGGCCAACGACCTGGACTGGAACACCGACGACCCCGACGAGCTCGAGGCGGCCCGCGCTTTCCTCGTCGAGACGATCGCTCCGCACATCGCGGCGTTCGACTCCGCCGCCGGCGCCAACACGATCCCGCAGGGCACCCACGCCCTCCTGATGGCCTGGAACGGCGACGCCCGGCTCGGCATCCAGGAGTCGTCGGACCCCGACCGCTGGCAGTGGGTGCTGCCCGGCCCGCAGACCGAGCTCTGGATGGACAACTGGGCGATCGCGACCGGGGCCGCCCACCCCGAAGCGGCGCACGCCTTCATCGACTTCGCCATGGTCCCCGAGAACCAGCTGCTGAACCTCGAGTGGGTCGGCTACAACGTCGGCGGCAAGGACATGGAGGCGGCGGCCGAGGAAGCCGAGGTCGAGCGTCTCGACATGATCTTCTTCACGCCCGAGCAGCTCGAGACGATGCACGAGCAGGTGATCAACGACTCGCTGAGCACCCGGGTGGAGATCTACAACGAGGTGAAGGCTGCCGCCGGTGCGTGATCGCGCCACCCGCGCCACCGGTGCCACCGGTGCGGTAGGGCCCGCGCTCGCGGTCCCTGCGTGGGCGTGGCTGCTGGTGTTCTTCGTCGCGCCGGTCGCGATGGTGGTGTGGTTCAGCTTCGGCTACAAGCCGGGCGTCTTCGGCACGCACGCGAACGACATCCTCTCGTTCGACCGCTACCTCGAGGCGTTGTCGCCGACGTTCTTCGCCACGTTCGCCAACACGCTCTGGGTGGGCGTCATCGGCACCGTGCTGTGCTTCGGCATCGGCGCGCCGGTGGCGTACTGGATGGCATTCAAAGTCAGACCTCAGCGCCGCGGCATCCTGATCGCGCTCGTGCTGGTGCCGTTCTGGACCAACTTCCTCGTGCGCACGATCGGCTGGCAGGTGATCCTGGCGCCGGAGGGCTGGCTGTCGACGGTGCTGCAGGGCATCGGCGTGCTCGACGGCCCGCTGGAGCTGCTGTACACCCGCGCCGCGGTGATCGTCGGCGTGGTCTACAACTACCTGCCGCTCATGATCCTGCCGCTGTTCGTCGCCTTCGACCGCGTCGGCCCCGCGCTGCGCGAGGCGTCGAAGGACCTCGGTGCGGGCAAGCTCATGACCTTCGTCCGCGTGACCCTGCCGCTGTCGCTGCCGGGAATCGTCGCCGGGGTCCTGCTGGTGTACATCCCGCTCATGGGCGACTACATCACCGCGACAGTGCTGGGCGGTGCGAAGGGCAACATGATCGGCCAGCTCGTCGCCGGTCAGTTCCAGACCGCGCAGAACTGGGCGCTCGGCTCGGCGATGGCGGTGCTGCTGATGCTCGTCATCGCCCTCAGCATCGGCGTGTTCGCGGCGGTCATCTGGCTGGTCGCGCTGCCGTTCCGCTCCCGCAACCGGCTGGTGATCAGGTCCGGCCCCGAGACGGCGAAGACGGATGCCGCACCCGCGGCCTCCCTGGAGGTGACGACGTGACTCCCCCCGAGACCGTGACGGCGACCGAGACGATCCTGCAGGCACAGCGCGAGGCCCGGACCACCGCGGCTGCGCCGCGCCGGCGCGCGAGGAGGTCGGGCACGGACATCGCGTTCGGCGTGTGGGGCGTGATCGTCATGCTCTTCCTGTTCCTGCCGATCATCGTCATCGTCATCCACTCGTTCAACACGGGCCGGCTGCTCGCGGTCTGGGACGGCTTCGGCTTCGACGCGTTCACCTCGATCCTCGTCAAGCCCGCGGTCCAGAACGCCGTGCGGGTGTCGCTCATCACCGCGCTGATCGCGGCCATCATCGCGACGGTGCTCGGCACGCTCGCCGGCATCGCGATGGCCCGGCATCCCGGCAAGTGGGTGTGGTGGTTCCTGGGCCTGCTCCTCCTGGTGTCGGTCACGCCTGAGATCGTGGACGCCGTGGCGCTGCTGCCCTTCATGGTCTTCCTCGGTCAAGACCTCGGCATCTCGATGTTCAACGACGGCATCGTGCGCCTGTCGGTGGGGTCGTCGCTGTTCGCGACCGCGGTGGTGTCGTACATCGTGCGCGCGCGGCTCGTCGGCCAGGACGCCAAGCTCGAAGAGGCCTCCGCCGACCTGTACGCCACGCCGTTCACGACGTTCCGCCGGGTGACCCTGGCGCTCGCCATGCCCGCGGTGCTCGCCGGGTTCCTGCTGGCGTTCACGCTGAGCCTCGACAACACCATCGTCGCCGCGTTCGTGCAGGTGTCGGGAACGACCCCGTGGCCGGTGTACGTGCTCAGCGCGCTGCGCACCGGGCTGCGGCCCGAGATCGCCGCGGTGTCGACGATCATGCTGCTGCTGACGCTCGTCGCGCTCGCGCTCGTCGCCCTCGTGCTCAAGCGGGCGGGCGACTCGGCCACGCAGATCGCCCGCACCATGACCGGCGGCTGACCCCCGGCATCCGTCCCGCGCCTTCCTTGCCCCCAAGCCCGCACCGTGAGAATCCATCTGGCGGACGAGACCGCGGGTGACCCCCATCGTCTCGTCCTCCGGATGGATTCTCGGCGAAAGGAGAACCAGCCCATGTCGCACGCCGATCTCGTCTTCACCGGCGGTCCCGTCTTCACCGCGAACACGGTGCGGTCGCGGGCGACCGCCGTCGCCGTCCGCGCCGGTCGCATCGTCGCCGTGGGTGGTGACGATGTGCGCGACCTCGTCGGGCCGTCGACCGAGGTCGTGGACCTGCGTGGCCGGATGCTGCTGCCCGGCTTCCAGGACGCGCACGTGCACCCGGTGTGGGGCGGCCTCGACATGCTGCGCTGCGACCTCGCCGCGCTGACGACCTCGGCGGACTACCTCGACGCCATCGGCCGCTACGCGACGGCGCACCCCGACGAGGAGTGGATCCTCGGCGGCGGCTGGCAGATGTCGGCCTTCCCCGGGGGCACACCGACGGCCACGGCCCTCGACACGGCGACGGGCGACCGCCCGGCGTTCTTCCCGAACCGCGACGGCCACGGGGCCTGGGTGAACACCGCGGCGCTGCGGCGCGCCGGCATCGGCCGCGACACCCCCGACCCCGCCGACGGACGCATCGAGCGCGACGCCGACGGCAGCCCGTCGGGCACACTGCACGAGGGTGCCATGGCGCTCGTCAACCACCTGCTCCCCGAGGAGACGCTCGGGCGACTCACCGAGGCTCTTCTCCTCGGCCAGAGCCACCTGCACTCGTTCGGCATCACGGCATGGCAGGACGCGATCGTCGGATCGTATGGGGATGCCGGCGACCCGGCTCCCGCGTACCTGCAGGCGGCCGCCGACGGCACGCTGACGGCCCGCGTGGTCGGCGCCATCTGGTGGGACCGCACGCGGGGCCTCGAGCAGATCCCCTCGATCCTCGAGCGACGCGAGCGGTACCGCGGAGGACGGTTCACCGCGACCTCGGTCAAGGTGATGCAGGACGGTGTCGCCGAGAACTTCACCGCCTCGATGCTCGAACCGTACTGCGACGGCCACGGCCACTTCACCGACAACTCCGGGATCTCGTTCGTGCCGCCGGAGGTGCTGAACGAGGCCGTGCCGCTCCTCGACGCCGAGGGATTCCAGCTGCACTTCCACGCGATCGGCGACCGCGCGGTGCGCGAGTGCCTCGACGCCGTCGAGCACGCGACCGCACGCAACGGCCGCAGCGACAACCGCCACCACATCGCCCATATCCAGGTGGTGCACCCCGAGGACGTGCCCCGCTTCCGCGAGCTCGGTGTGGCCGCGAACATGCAGTCGCTGTGGGCGACCTACGAGCCCCAGATGGTCGACCTCACGCTCCCCTTCCTCGGCGACCCGCGCAGTGCCTGGCAGTACCCGTTCGGCGACCTCCTCCGCGCCGGCGCCGTCCTCGCTGCCGGCAGCGACTGGTCGGTGTCGACGCCCGATCCGATGGCGGCGATCCACACCGCGGTCAACCGCACGGCCGCGCCCGGACACGAGGAGGGCGAGTACGACGCGTTCCTCCCCGAGCAGGCGATCGACCTGGCGACCTCTCTCACCGCGTACACCGCCGGATCGGCCTGGGTGAACCACCTCGACGACGTCACCGGAACCATCGAGGTCGGCAAGCTCGCCGACCTGGTCGTGCTCGACCGCGACCCGTTCGCGGGACCGGCCGACGAGATCGGAGCCGCCCGGGCGCTGCAGACCTTCGTCGAGGGCGAACGCGTCTACGCCGCCGCCGACGCGTGAGCGGCGTGCCCGCCGCGGACTCCTATGCTGTTGCGGTGACCCGACTCCTGCTGCTCATCGACATCCAGCGCGACTACTTCCCCGGGGGCCGGCATCCGCTCGTCGATCCGGATGCCGCCGCCGATGCCGCCGCGCGCCTGCTGACCGCGTTCCGCTCGAGCGGGGAACGCGTCGTCCACGTCCAGCACGTGTGGGACGGGCCCGATGCCGCGTTCTTCGAGCCCGGCACGCGCGGGGTCGAGTTCGACTCCCGCGTCGCGCCCGACGGCGAGGAGCACGTCATCGTCAAGCACGAGCCCAACGCGTTCCTCGGGACGGGCCTCGAGTCGCTGCTGCGTGCCGCCGACGCCGACGAGATCGTGGTCGCCGGGATGATGTCGAGCATGTGCGTCGACGCCACCGTCCGCGCGGGCTCCGATCTGGGCTTCCGCTTCACGGTCGCGCAGGACGCCTGCGCCGCTCCCGACCTGGCCTACGACGCCCGCACCGTGCCCGGCGCCCAGGTGCACCTCGCCTTCATGGCGGCGCTCGACGGCACGTACGCACGGGTGGCCGACGTCGACGCGCTCGTGGGGGAGCTCGCCCCGGCCTGACGCGACAACCTGTCCGACGGCGCGCGGAAGTCCCGACAGCGGAGCCCCGCCACGCTGTCGCCGACGGGTGAGGATGGGAGCACCAGACACTCGCATCGGAGTTGATAAACCGTGGGCACGACCGTCTTCGAACGACAGCGGCCGGCAGCATCCGTCGTCCAGCATTCCCTCGCCGACACGCGGCACTCGGTGTTCTGGCGCGACGACCTTCCTCAGAGCCTCACGCCCGATCGGCGGTCGCTCGTGGGCTCGCACCGCGCCGACCTGGTCGTGGTGGGCGGCGGCTACACCGGACTGTGGACGGCGCTCCTCGCCACCGAGCGCGATCCGGGCGCGAAGGTCGTCATCGTCGAGGCGCAGCGCGTCGGGTGGGCGGCCTCGGGCCGCAACGGCGGCTTCTGCGAGGCGAGTCTCACGCACGGGCACGAGAACGGCATGGCCCGCTGGCCCGACGAGATGCCGACACTCGACCGGCTGGGCGCGGCGAACCTCGACGCGATCGAGGCCTCAGAGGCCCGCTACGGCATGGACTTCCAGTTCGAGCGGACGGGGCAGCTCGCTCCCGCGGTCGAGCCTCATCAGGTCGACTGGCTGAAGGAGTGGGCCGACGAAGGCGAGGAGGGCGTGGTCTATCTCGACCAGGCCGAGGCACAGGCATCCGTCGCCTCGCCCACCTACCTGGCCGCGGTGTGGGAGAAGAACGCCTGCGGCATGGTGCACCCGGCCCGCATGGCCGCCGAACTCGCCCGCGTATGCGAGGAGCGCGGGGTCGAGATCTTCGAGCGCTCGCACGTCACCGGCCTCGACACCTCGGGCCCCGGAGTGGTCGTGATCACCGACGAGGGGCGGGTGGCGGCATCCCGCGCCGCACTGGGCACCAATGTCTTCCCGTCGCTGATCAAGCGCAACCGGCTCATGACCGTACCCGTCTACGACTACGTGCTCATGACGGAGCCGCTCACCGACGCGCAGCTCGCGTCGGTCGGCTGGCAGGACCGGCAGGGCATCGGCGATCTGGCGAACCAGTTCCACTACTACCGGATCAGCAAGGACAACCGGATCCTCTTCGGCGGCTACGACGCCATCTACCGTTACGGGCGCCGCGTGGATCCCGCGTACGAGCACCGTCCCGAGACGTGGCGCACGCTCGCGAGCCACTTCTTCACGACGTTCCCGCAGCTGGAGGGGCTCCGCTTCACGCACCAGTGGGCCGGGGCGATCGACACGTCGACACAGTTCACCGCCTTCTTCGGCACCGCGCGCGAGCGCCGCGTCGCCTACGCCGCCGGCTTCACCGGCCTCGGCGTCGGCTCCACGCGCTTCGCCGGCGAGGTGATGCTCGACCTGCTCGACGGCGTCCGGAACGAGCGCACCGAGCTCGAGATGGTGCGCAAGCGGCCGCTCCCCTTCCCGCCCGAGCCCGCGGCATCCCTCGGCATCAACGCCACACGCTGGTCGCTCGACCGCGCCGACCACAACCGGGGCAGGCGGAACCTGCTGCTGAAGACGCTCGACGCGCTCGGCCTGGGCTTCGACTCGTGAACCCTGGAATCGTGACGGATGCCGCCTCCCTCGCGCTCGACCTGCAGCCGGTGCCCGCCGATCAGGTCGTCGAGGGGTCGCCCCGCGCCGGGTACGCCGAGCTGACGGACACCGTCGGCGTGTGGGAGCACACGCCCGGCACCTCGACCGACGTCGAGGCCGACGAGGTGTTCGTCGTGCTGTCGGGGTCTGCCACCGTGTCGTTCGACGACCCCGCGCTGGCCGACATCGAGCTGCGCCCCGGATCGGTGGTGCGCCTGACCGCGGGCATGCGCACCGTCTGGACGGTCCGCGAGACGCTCCGCAAGGTCTACCTGGTGGGCTGATCGCCACGGTCGGCGGCGGAGCCTGCCGCTCGTCTCAGCGGCCGGCGGACCGTCGCACCAGCAGCGCGAGGTGCAGAGCGGTCTGCGTCTCGCCGTCGTCGAGGTCGGCGCCGAGCAGCTCTTCGATGAGGGCGATGCGCTGGTAGAACACCGAACGCGACAGATGAGAAGCGGATGCCGCGGCCGTGCGATTGCCCGGATGCTCGAGCATCGCCTCCAGCACGTCGAGCAGGTCGCCCGAGCGCTGGAGGTCGTGCGAGATGAGGGGTGCGAGCATGCGCTCGCCGTGCTCGAGCACGCGGTGGTCGTCGCGCAGCGCCGTGACGAGCTGCACGAGCGGACGGTTCTCTCCACGGCGCAGGTGGGGCCCGCGGCCGGCGCGGCGACGACGGCCGCCCGCGAGGTCGACGGCCTCGTGCACCGACGCGAGGGCCTCCTCAATCCCCTCGGCAGCCCGTCCGACCGACACGGTGAGCCGGTCGACGTCGGCGGGCTCCACGAGCGATCGCACGAAGGCCAGCACCGCGGCGTCGTCGAACACGGCGTCCGGCGGCAGCGAGACGAGCATCGTCGCGGCGGGTGCCGTGGCGCCCGCCGGCGCTGATCCCGCCAACGCGCGGCCGCGCAGCGCCCGGGCCGCGGCATCCGCCCGGTCCACCGACACCGGAGCGCCCGACACCACCAGGCCGTGGACCTTCGCCCCGCGCAGCGGGAGTCCCGACGCCTCGAGTCGCGCGGCGGCACCGCCGACCCCGGCGAAGCGACCGGCGAGCAGGCCGTCCACGAGGCGTCGCCGCCCGATGCGGGCCCACTCGTCCGCGTCGCCGTCGGCCAAGCGCCCGACGGCGAGGGCGATCGCACCCTGCTCGAGCACCGCGGTGCGCCCTGCCGGATGCTCCGGTCCGGGAAGCGCGATGAGGTTGCCCCAGCGGATGCCGCGCGCCTCGACCGGCACGATGAGCCAGTCGTCGGCGCCGGCCGGCGTGCCGCGTTCGCGTCGCTGCTCGGAGCGCCGGTGGGCCGATCTGGACCGGAGCTCCCACTCCGTGAAGAGCTCCTCCTCCATGGCGAGCGGCACTTCGGCGGCCACCACTTCGTAGCCGAGGTTCTCGAGCACGATCGGCGCACCCAGGGTCTGCGCCAGCTGATGGACGATGAAGTCGGCCGGCGAGCCCCGCAGCACGAGGGCGGTGAACCGCTCGCGCACTTCGTCGCGGGCCCGCAGGGCGTCGGTCTGGCCCGTGATGATCCGGCTGTGCACGGCCTCGGTGAGCGTCACGAACTTGACCTCGCGGTGGAGCACGATCAGCGCGAGGCCGCGGGCTCGGGCGGCCTCGACGACCACCGCGGGAACATAGCGGTAGTGGGTGCCGAGCTCGAGCACCAGTCCCGAAAGGCCGGCGTCGGCGAGCTCATCGACGAACCGGCGCAGGTCGACCGGCTCGACCGGCCAGGACGACCCGGTCGAGAGCAGCAGCTCGCCGCCGTCGAGCAGGCGGGCGACTCCGGCGCTGTCGGACACGTGCAGCCACCGCACGCGTGCGTCGAGCGCCTCGTCTCCGACGAGCACCTCGGGCACGCCGTGCGCGACCGCGTCGAGGGCGAGCACGTCCCGCACCGTGGGGAGGGTCTCGTCAGCTGATCTCTCGGCCGGACGATCCGTTTGGATCGTCCGATCTTCGCGACGGTCGGGCACCGTGGCCGCCTCTTCTTCTCTGACAGGCTGGGACCCGTCCAGCCTAAGGGATCGCCGAACGATCTGTCCGACACCGAGAGGAACCGCATGAGCATCGCCGAGAGCACCGTCATGACCGAGAGCACGGACGCCGATGTGCGCGTCATCTCGCATTGGATCGATGGCGGCGAGCGTGCGTCGACGTCGGGGCGGACGGCGCCGGTCTACAACCCGGCGACCGGTGCCGTCGCGGCGCAGGTCGCGCTGGCTGACCGGGCCGAGATCGACGCGGCGATCGCGTCGGCGGAGGCCGGGTACCGGGTGTGGAAGACGTACTCGATCGCGAAGCGGCAGACGGTGCTGTTCGCGTTCCGGGAGCTGCTGAACGCCCGCCAGCGCGAGCTGGCGGAGATCATCACCGCCGAGCACGGCAAGGTGCTCTCGGACGCGATGGGTGAGATCCTCCGCGGCCAGGAGGTCGTGGAGCTGGCGACCGGGTTCCCGCACCTGATCAAGGGCGCGTTCAGTGAGAACGCCTCGACGGGTGTGGACGTGTACTCGCTGAAGCAGCCGCTCGGGGTGGTAGGGATCATCAGCCCGTTCAACTTCCCCGCGATGGTGCCGATGTGGTTCTTCCCGATCGCGATCGCCGCCGGCAACGCCGTGATCCTGAAGCCGTCCGAGAAGGACCCGTCCGCCGCGCTGTGGCTGGCCGCGCTGTGGCAGGAAGCCGGGCTCCCGGCCGGGGTGTTCACGGTGCTGCAGGGCGACAAGGCCGCCGTGGACGGGCTGCTGACCTCCCCGGTGGTGCAGTCGATCAGCTTCGTCGGGTCCACCCCGATCGCGCAGTACATCTACGAGACCGCGTCCGCCCACGGCAAGCGGGTGCAGGCGCTCGGCGGTGCGAAGAACCACATGCTGGTGCTCCCCGACGCCGACCTCGACCTGGTCGCCGACCAGGCCGTGAACGCCGGTTACGGCGCCGCCGGGGAACGCTGCATGGCGATCTCCGTGGTGCTCGCCGTGGAGCCGGTCGCGGACGAGCTGATCGGCAAGATCCAAGACCGCATCGGAAAACTCCGGATCGGGAACGGGGCAGGCACCGACGGCGTCGAGCCCGACATGGGGCCGCTGATCACCGACGTCCACCGCGACAAGGTCTCCTCCTACGTCGACATCGCCGAGCAGGACGGTGCGAAGATCGTCGTCGACGGCCGGAACTACACGGTCGCGGGGCACGAGGACGGGTTCTTCTTCGGCCCCACCCTCATCGACGACATCCCCACCACCTCCCGGGCGTACCAGGAGGAGATCTTCGGGCCCGTGCTCTCGGTCGTCCGCGTCGCCAGCTACGACGAGGGGCTGGAGCTGATCAACTCCGGCCAGTTCGGCAACGGCACCGCGATCTTCACCAACGACGGGGGCGCGGCCCGCCGGTTCCAGAACGAGGTCGAAGTCGGCATGATCGGCATCAACGTGCCCATCCCCGTCCCCGTCGCCTACCACTCCTTCGGCGGCTGGAAGCAGTCCCTGTTCGGCGACGCCAAGGCATACGGCCTCCACGGGTTCGACTTCTACACCCGCGAGAAAGCCATCACCAGCCGCTGGCTCGACCCCGCCAGTCACGGCGGCATCAACCTCGGCTTCCCCCAGAACAGCTGACCCGCACCCGCGTTACGTCTCGCTTCGCTCGCGCAACGGCCGAGATCCCGGTCGTTGAGCGAGCGAGGAACGATCGAGACGAAGCGCCTCTCACCCGCGAGTGACGCCGAGCCCGTTTCGTCTCGCGTCGCTCGCTCAACGACCGGAGCTCCCATGACCGACACGCTCGCACGCACTGCTGTCTTCACCGATCCGACCGGCGCGACCCGGCCGCTGCCCGATCCCGAGGCCGGCGCACGCGTTCGCGCGGACGACCGCGGCCACGTGTTCCACTCGTGGAGCGCGCAGGCGCTCATCGACCCGCTGCCCGTCGCGACCGGCGAGGGGTCGACGTTCTGGGACTACGACGGCAACGCGTACCTCGACTTCAGCTCGCAGCTGGTCAACCTCAACCTGGGCCACCAGCATCCGGATCTCGTCGCGGCGATCCAGCGTCAGGCCGGACGCCTCGCAACCATCCAGCCGGCGATGGCGAACGACGCGCGCGGCGAGCTCGCCCGCCGCATCGCCGAGGTCGCGGGCGACGGGTTCGAGAAGGTGTTCTTCACCAACGGCGGTGCCGACGCCAATGAGAACGCCGTGCGCATGGCGCGCCTGGTGACGGGCCGCCGCAAGGTGCTGTCGATGTACCGCAGCTACCACGGCAACACCACGACGGCGATCTCGCTGACCGGTGACCCGCGACGCTGGCCCAATGAGCCCGGCGACGGCTCGACGGCGAAGTTCTTCGGTCCGTACCCCTACCGCTCGGCTTTCCACTCGTCGAGCGCCGAGGAGGAGACGCAGCGCGCGCTCGAGCATCTCGAGCAGACGATCGTGCTCGAGGGGGCGTCGACGATCGCCGCGATCGTCATCGAGACGATCGTCGGCACGAACGGCGTGCTCGTCCCGCCGCCCGGGTATCTCGCCGGCGTGCGCGCGCTGTGCGACCGGTACGGCATCGTCTACATCGCCGACGAGGTGATGGTCGGCTTCGGCCGCGTGGGCGAGTGGTTCGCCTTCCAGGCATTCGACGTGCGGCCCGACCTCATCACCTTCGCCAAGGGCGTGAACTCGGGCTACGTGCCGCTCGGCGGTGTCGTCATCTCCGACCGGATCGCCTCGCACTTCGACACGGTGTCATTCCCGGGCGGGCTCACGTACTCCGGCCATCCGCTGGCCTGCGCCGCGGGGGTCGCCACGTTCGAGGTGTTCGCACGCGACGGCATCCTCGAGCGCGTGCGCGACCTCGGCTCGCGCGTGGTCGAGCCGCGCCTGCGCGACCTCGCGTCGCGGCATCCGTCCGTCGGCGACGTCCGCGGGATGGGCCTGTTCTGGGCCATCGAGCTCGTCAAGGATCGCGAGACCCGCGAGCAGCTCGTGCCCTTCAACGCGAGCGGGACGGATGCCGCACCCATGGCGGCCGTCGCCGCGGCGTGCAGGCGCGAAGGCGTGTGGCCCTTCACCCACTTCAACCGCGTGCACGTCGCGCCCCCGCTCGTCATCGCCGAGGACGAGCTGCTGCGCGGCCTCGACGTCATCGACCGCGCCCTGTCGGCGGCCGACGAGCACGTGTCGCGCTGACCCCGCTCTCCCCTGCAATCCGCCCCGTATCCCGGTTCCGAATCTTTGGCAAGCCCCTGCATCCATGGCATCCGATGCGAGGGAATGAATATGCAGGAGTAGAGGTTATTCCTGTACTCAGCACCTCCCGGTGCTGCAGGAGGGGACCGTGGGCAAGAACTACATCGACATCGAGAACGACCAGGGCGAGACGCTGCGCTACCGCAAGCACGTCAATGGTCGAGGCCTCATCGCGCATGGAGCGAAGGTGCACCCGAGCGCCATCGTCGAGGCGGGGGCCTATGTCGAACCGGGTGTGCAGATCGCCGCAGGCGCGCATGTCGGCCGCGGCGTATGGGTGGAGTCGGATGCCGTGATCGGCCCCGACGTCGAGATCGCGCCGCACGCCCACATCGGGCCGCGCGCGGCGATCGGGCCGCGCGCGAAGATCGGCGTACGGACCCAGGTCGGGCACGATGCCCGGGTCGCCGGCGGCTCGCTCATCGGCGACGACGAGACGATCGCCGACGGCGAGCGCGTCGCCACCGACAAGCGGGGGCTTCGCCTGGCTGCCTGATCTTCTCGCGCGGGGCTGGAGCCACCGCCTCCTCCCCCTGTGGAGAGAGCGAGCGGCACGGCGCCCGCGCTGGCTACCCTGGCGCCCGTGAGAGACGACTTCGAGACGAGCCCCGGCCGCCGGCGGCGCCGGGGCTTCATCACGTGGGCAGCCGTGGTGATCGGGGTCGCCCTGTTCGTCCTCGCGATCGCATGGCCGGGCGGCTCGCGCGACGCCGACGACGGCCCGTGGTCACTCGAGGACTGGGACCTGCATCAACGACGGATGCCGCCTCCGCCTGTATCTGCCTCACCGGCGGCGGAGCCTCTCGCGGAGGGCGGTTCCGCCGGCGTTCCGGCACGCCCCGCGGGAGCGTTCGCGCTGACCGTCCGCTATGTGTTCGACGGCGACACGATCGAGGCGCAGGTCGTCCAGCCGAACGACATCGTGACGACGACCGCGCCGATCCGCATCCGGCTCATCGGCGTCGACACCCCAGAGGGCACGCCGACCCCGGAGTGCTGGGCCTACGAGGCGCGCACCCACCTGACGAAGCTGCTGCCCGAGGGATCGACGTTCTGGGCCGCGCCCGACGTCGACTCATGGGACGACTACGATCGCCGCCTCTTCAACGTCTGGACGGACGACGGCCGTTTCGTCAACCACGAGCTCGTCGCCGCGGGCGACGCCGAGGCGATCCGCATCTCGCCCAACGTCGCTCACTTCGAGCTGCTGGCGGCCACGCAGGCCGACGCCCAGGCGGCCGGCGCCGGCCGGTGGGGCGCGTGCGGCTGATCCGTCAGGCGAAGAGGAACAGCACGAACCCGATGAGCGGCAGCGTGCCCTGGATGAGCGCCGCGCGCAGGTAGCGCGCGCCGGTCGTGAGCAGCACGAGCGCCGCCGCCACCATCGAGCCCAGGCTGAACAGCACGAGCGCGAGCCCGGCTGCGCGCACGGGCGCGGCATCCGTTCCGGCATAGATCAGCACGAGACCGATCACCACGCCGATCGCGAGGAACAGGTTGTAGAAGCCCTGGTTGTACGCCATCGGCTTCGTCGTGTCGGCGGCGGCCTGGTCTGCCACGCCGAACCGCTTCCAGATCTTCGGCTGCGTCCACTGCACGCTCTCCATCACGAAGATGTACACGTGCAGCAGCGCCGCCAGCGCCGCGAAGACCGTCGCCAGGATCGTCACCATGAGCGAACGATAGCGCCCCCGGATACGCTGATCGGTATGGCGAAAGGCGGGTCGCGCGCGAGCGGACGGGGGCGGGATGCCGCGACCCGGCGATCGGGCGCACCCGGCGGTTCGGCACCCAAGGGCAAGGGCAATTCCCCGAAGCCGCGGCGACCGCAGCCGTCACCCGGCCCGTCGCCCGTTCCCCCGGCGCCGGAGATGCCGGAGACCTTCACACTCGGCGCGATTCCCGGCGCGACGCCCGGCAAGTGGATCGACACATGGAACGAGCGGATGCCGCGCACGGCGCTCGAACTCGTACCCCTCGCGGTCGCCGATCAGCGTCGGGCCCTCGTCGAGGCCGAGGTCGACGCGGCGCTCGTGCGACTGCCGATCGACAAGGACGGTCTCCATGTCATCCCGCTGTACGACGAGGTTCCGGTCGTCGTCTGCGCCCGTGACTCGCATCTGACCGCGGCCGATGAGCTCGACCTCGCCGACCTCGCGGGCGAAGTGCTCATCGTTCCCGAGGACGACGTGCTCGGCATCCGTGTTCCCGGTACCGAGGCGCCTCGCTTCGCTCCGCCGGCCGACAGCGCCGACGCGATCGCGACCGTCGCCGCGGGCGTCGGGATCGTGGTCGTGCCGATGTCGCTGGCACGCCTCCACCACCGTAAGGACACGGAGTACCGCCCACTCCGGGGCGGACCGACGTCGACCGTGGCTCTCGCGTGGGCCGCGGAGCGGACGACGCCTGCCGTCGACGCGTTCGTCGGCATCGTCAGGGGCCGCACCGCCAACTCGTCGCGCGCCTGAGCCCGGCGTGGGATGAGGGGTGCCGCCCCAGTTCCCATGCGGCACCCCTCGAGGACCGGCGAGACCCGCAGCCCGATGTGCGTCCCCAATTCGGTCTCTTGCGCCCCCGACCCCCCGTCGGGCGGCGCAAGCCGTTCCGATGACCAGGAGACCGCGGCATCCGCCCTGATACAGGCCGGCCGAAGAAAGTTCAGAATCCGGCGCCGTGCACCTGGAACGGGGCGACGATGCCCGTGCGCTCGGACGCCTGAACCAGGGCGACGGACGGAGGGATTCCCGCGGCGAGGCCGTCGTGCAGGGCGCCGAGCAGCTCGCACGCGTCGTCGTCCGCGACCACCACGGGTGCGGCAACGACGGACCGCGCCCCCGCGTGCAGCCACACCCGCGTCATGCCCACCGCCTCCTCCCCCCAGCGGACCGACGACCGGCCGACCTCACAGGCGGACAGCACCACGGTTTCGGGGACCTTCTCGATGAGGTCGATGTCGTAGCCGAAGAGCGTTCCGTCGGCGAGCTCGAGGCCGGAGAACATCGGATTCTCGCCGGCATGCCGGCCGTGCGCGGCGACATGCAGCACATCCACGCGCGCAGCCAGCTGTTCGACGGCGTCGACGGTCGCAGTGGCACCGGCGATGACGGGGGCGCGTCCCCACGCCGCCATCGCCCGCTGGACCTCCTCGGGGCCTCGCGCCACCCCTGGGCCGACCACGAACCCTGCCGTGTGCGCGGACTGGGGGTCATCGTGCGAGCGGAGCCAGCGGGTGACCGAAGTGGCGAGGGTGAACACCCGGCCGCGCATGGCAGGGAGCATCGCCCACGGAATCCCCGCGAGAACGCCCGGGGTCGTGATCACGATGCGACGATCCCCGACCGCTGCCAACGGCTGCTCCAGCAACGCGGCCGAGAGCGCGGCGAGCCGCCGTTCCAACGAGCGCCGGACGACCTCTGACATCGGACCGCTCCGAACAGACGAGGCCATGTCGAGGTCGGCGCGAAGTCCACGCATGGCAGCCGTGGCAGACTCCCACGCGGGGATGTCGACGATCCGAGCGCCCTCGCGGGTCGTGATGAGCGCGCGCATGGAGTCGGCTGTGTACACGTACGCGAGGACTGCTGTGTCGGCGTCGAGCACGTCCAGGACTTCGCGGAGGCTGGCGGGACGATGGAACGCCCCGCTGCCTGTTCCCGCCCAGTGCCGCTCGAGCGCGCGGTGCTCCAATTCCGCGGCCTGGGGATTGCGCAGCCAATCGCCCGACGAGTCCTCGGATCGCAGTTGACGCAGTTGCGCCAGCTCCGCTGCCGCGGCGGCGTCCCGGGGCGGACGCAGAGGAACGACTTGCTGACTGAGGTGGCGGGTGCGCTCAGACCAATCGAAGACGATGTGCGGGCGCCCCGAACGCACCGCGGCTCGCAGACCGGCCAGCGCCAGGCCCCGACCATGCATGACCACGGACGTCTGGAGGTCGAGGCTTCCGAACGTCCGCTGCCAGCGCGCAAGTTCGTCCAGGCCGGCTGCCGCATGCTTCCTGGCTTCCGCGTTGCGGCCGGCCGCCGCGGCGCGCTCGGCGCGCACCTCGTGCGCCAACAGCCGGACTTCCATGGATGCCGCGCGAGGAATGCGGATCGGCGAAGAAGCTTCGGCCCGCTTCTGCTTCGCACGCCACAATTCCTGAGACATGCGGAGCGCGATCGCCTCATTGCGGAACCCGCCGCGCTCGAGTGCGACGGAAGCGGCTGCGATGTCGTCGGTCGAGGGAATGCGACGGGATCGAGCGGTGGCCCGGATGCGGCCGGCGGTGTGGTCCGACAGCTGCGCACGCAGGCGCAGCGCGTCCGCGCGCAGCGCCCACGTGTCGTTGCCGAGGCGGCGGAAGCGCCGGGCCGCCCGGGCCGCGACCAGCGCCGCTCTTCCCGGGTCGTGCGGGAGGAGCGATCGCGCCAGGCTGTACTCGGCCTCCCCCTGTGCGCGGGTCATCCGGCGCCGGCCGAGCGCCGCCGCAACCTCGGAGAGGATGGCCTCTGCGCGTCTCGTCAGACCCGCATCCCGGTAGACCTCCGCGCGATCGACGTCGATCATGGCGGCGAAGGGGACACCCGCGAGGATCGGTCGAGCGGACTGCATGCTCTGGAGGGCTCCGACGATGTCGCCACGGAGCAGATCGATATAGCCGAGGTTGTGGCGCGCCTCCGCGGCATCCACGGCCATTCCCTGCGCGGTGTAGGCGCGCGCCGCGGCCTCGGCATCGCTCGCGGCCGCGTCGAGTCGCCGCAGCTGGATCGCGACGAGACTGCGGTTCACCAGCAGATTCGCCTGCTGCACCGGATCCGAGACCGTCGCGATGGCGCGGCCGAGCATCCGGTCGGCGTCAGCCAGGCGGCCGGCCTGCTCCATGATCGACCCCATCTGGCCGGCCAGGAGGGCCACCGTGGACGGCGAAAGGCCCGGCGTCGACAGAGCCGATTCGCACATCCGCTCGGCTTCGGCGAGCGCCCCTGTCCGGGCGAGCACGAACGCCAGCGTCCCGCTGATCCTGGCACGAAGGTCAGGGTCGACGTCCATCGCCGCAGCGGTCTCGAGCAAGTGGCGGGCAGAGCCGAATCTCCCCCTGTTCGCGAGCTGAACCGCTGCGGCGTGCAAAGACCGGGCCGAGCGCACCACCCGTCCATCATGGCGCGTGCGACCGCGACACGGCCACGACTGCGTCAGCCGGCGTCGGTCGGGCCTCTCAGGGCCAGGTCGGCGATCACGCCGCTCTCGGCGTCCTGGAGCAGCGCCACCCGGTCGTCGGTGCTCGTGAGGGAGCCGTTCATAAGAGGCTCGGCAAGCCGTCGTGCCAACATGCCGGCCACGTACGGCGCCGCGAACGAGGTGCCGCTCCAGATGGCGAACCCGCCGGTGAAGTCATCGGGATCGATCGTCTCCCGACGCTTCCCGTAGCGATCGTCCCGCGATCCGGCCTGGGTCCCACCGTCGAACGGCGGATGAGCGCTCACGATGGCCGCCCCGGGCGCGAAGGTGCTGACCCAGGGACCCATGTTGCTGAAGAGTGCCATCGTGCCGTTGGGGTTCAGAGCGCCGACCGCGATGTGCGGCGCTGCGTCATCTGGATCGTCGACCACGAACTCCGCGTCAGGCCAGCCCCACAGCGCGGCGGGGAACGCCGGACGGTCGGTGGCATCGTTCCCGGCGGAACAGACGATCGCGCATCCCCGACGGCGGGCGACGACGAGGAAGTCGTTCAGCGTGCGGTCGAAGAGGCCGTCTTCCGGAGTCTCGTGGTAGTAGCCGAGCGAGATGTTGATCACATCGACCGTCCCCCCGCCGTTGTCGGGCCCCAGCACGACCCACTTCACAAGGGAGCGCACCGCGACCATGAACTCGCCTTCGAGCACGGTTCCCTGGCTGTCCGCGACGCGCACCGACAGAATGTCGGCCTCGGGACAGACCTGCCGTACGACGCCGGCGATGAACGTGCCGTGACCGGCCGAGTCGTCGAGCACCCCGTCATACGCCCCGGCGATGTCGCCGAGCACCTCCGGGTCGGCGACCGATGCGTCGATGCCGATGGTGGTGGTCCCCTCCACTTGGGGGTAACGGGTCACGATCTCGTCCGGCAGCCAGGGGTGCACACCACAGCCGGTGTCGACGATGGCCACGACCGGTCGGCGGCCCCCGGCCGTCAGAGGCAGGCTCCGCAGCGGATCAGAGCCGATGTAATTCACCACCTGCCGCCCGCCGCTGCCCGGCACCAGGTAGCTCTCCGAGCCGGGTGCGTTGATCACGCCGAAGGGGTTCGTCTTGCCCCCAACCGGATTCGTCTTTCCCCCGACCGGATTCGTCTTCCCGCCCACGGGATTCGTCTTCCCGCCGACCGGATCGATCGACAGCACGTGATCGAGCGAGATGCCCTCCAACGCCGCGCTGTCGCTGTCGGACCGAGCGCGGGCGCGGGCTCGCTGCAGCAGTCGCCAGGCATCGATCGGGGGCACCGGCTGTGCGCGCGCCGGGTCAGGATCGGGGAGGATGCCGACGCGGTAGATCGTGGGCAGTTCGTACTCGGCCAGGGCGCGTTCCGCGCGCTCCAGCGCAGGAGCCACGTCGGTCGGCTGACCGTCGATCGTCTCGAGCCGCACGGTCCACCCGAAGTCGCGGGCGGCGGCGACCAGTGCCGCCAGGGCGTCGTCGATCGAACCCAGCCGGGTGATGAGCAGGTGGTCGGCGGCGTAGGCGGTCGGGTACGCCGTGATCCCGTCGACAGGCTCACTCGTCGGATCCAGCGGCACGCCCCGAGCGCGCGCCGCTTCGTATCGATCGCGCCAGGTCGTCGATCGCCGGGGGGCACCACCGGCGGGCGGCACATTCGTCATGTCTTCTCCTCACACATGCGGAATCCGCGGCCCCCAGGCCGCGGCATCCCGATCGGTACTACTCGAACTGCTTGTCAGACTTCGAACTGCGGGGTCTGGAAGTCGCGCATCGCGCCGTCGGCGTCGCGCACGACCAGACGAAGCCGCGCCACCCCTGGCGTGACCTCCTCGAAAGCGAAGCGTCCGTGCTCGCCCGGCTCGGCCGACCATTCACGGTCGCCCTGGATGAGCCGGATGGCCAGGGCCTCGGCATCCATCCACCCGTCCACACGCCGGCCGCCGTCCTCGGTGGCCGTCACGTGGAGCAGCACCGTGGTCGTGCCGTCGCTGAACTGCAGGGTCGCCGTGTCGGCTTCGCCGCGAACCGCGGCGAGCGTTCCCTCGACGAGTGTCAGCAACGCGTATTCGCGCGACAGATCCTCGACGGCGACCGCGGCGACCATGCGGTCGACCAGTTCGGCCGGCACGGGATCCACGTCCTCCCACATGCGGCGCATGCGAGCGAAAAGTGCGGCATCGGCCGCGAAGTCCTCAGTTCCCATCGTCGTCACCTCTCCACCCGTCTCCCTCGAGAACGGCGCGCAGCTTGGCGAGACAGCGCTGGCGGGTCGGTCCGATCGATCCGATGGGCATCGCCAGGTCTTCGGCGATGCGGGCATAATCGGGGCGGTCCTCGAACGCGACGATCCGCAGCAGGCGCTGGCATCGGTCGTTGAGCGTGGCCACCGCGGTCCACAGGCGACGGTTCTCGTCGTCGTGCGCGGCGGTCTGCTCGGCGGATTCGTGGACCGGAAGGTGCGGTTCGAGCGACTCGGCCTCGGTCGCATCGGCGCGCCGATGCTGCTTGCCGACCCGCCACGCCTCACGGCGTGCGCACATCGTGAGCCATCCCGACACCGCGAGCGGGTCGTTGATGCTCTCATGACGGCGTACGAGCGTCAGCCACGTCGTCTGCACGACGTCCTGTGCGAGCGCAGGATCGAGCCCGTATGCCCGGACGACGTGCCACAGCGGCGGCGTCATCAGACGGACGAGTTCATCCATCGCACGGCTGTCGCCTTCGCGCCACCGCACGAACAGTGCGGCGGCACGCTCCCATCGCGCCGGCTCAACGGAGTCGACGGAGGCCTCGGCGCCCGCATGCGTCATAGCGCCCATTCTGTCCACACCATGCCCGAGCGCGGTAGTGCCATGTCTGATACATCGGAACGCTGGAGAATTCCGCCCGGTTTCGGCCGCCTCGCGGGTGCCCGAGCCGACACCTAGACTGCCTCCATGACGACCGCGCCGCTGCTCTATGTCTGCGTGCGCCCGCAGCAGGGCGCCGCCGCCGCGGAGTACGAGTCGTTCCGCACGGCCATGCGGCTCGATGAGCGCGACCTCGCTCGCCACGACCTGGTGCGCGAGCCGCTCCCGCCCGACGCGTTCGAGCGGTACGCGGGTTTTCTGGTGGGCGGCAGCCCCTTCAACGTCACCGATCCCGAGTCGACGAAGACCGACGCCCAGCGGCGCCTCGAAGGCGACCTGGCCCGCATCGCGGAGCGCACGGCGACGGGCGACGGACCGGCGGCGCTCTTCACCTGCTACGGCATCGGCATCGCCACGCGCACGCTCGGAGGCACGGTCAGCCGCGCCTTTCCGGAGGACACCGGTCCGGTCGCCGTCGAGCTGACCCCCCAGGCCGCTGCCGACCCGCTGTTCGGCGGACTCGCCGACCGGTTCACCGCGCTCACCGCGCACAAGGAGGGCACCGGCGAACTGCCGTCCGGTGCGGTCCTGCTGGCTCGGAACGACGGATGCCCTGTCCAGGCCTACCGCGTGGGCGACCGGCTGTACGCGACCCAGTTCCACCCCGAGCCGACCACCACCGCGTTCACCGAGCGCATGGCCGTGTACCGCGACGACGGCTACTTCGACTCGGCGGACTACGACGCCATCGCCGGACGCGTGCTCGCGGCATCCGTCACCGAACCGGCGCGTCTGCTGAGAGCCTTCGCCTCCCGCTTCGCGATCTGAGACCGCCGGGCGCCGCCGGAGCCAGCCCGCTTCGCGGCCTGAGAACGCCGGGCGCGGCCGGAGCTCAGGCCTCGGCGTTGCGCATCGCCGAGAGCTCGCGGAAGATCGTGCCGATCACGGCCACCCCGAGAAGCAGGGCCGCGACCACGAGGGCGGTGATGCCGATCGCCGCGCTGGGCGGCTCGCCGGTGAGGCGCGCGACCGCGAGCCACGAGAGACCCCAGGCGAGCGCGAGGCCGGGCGCGAGCCGCCAGCGGCTCGCGGCCTCGATCCCCAGACCGATGATCGCGACGAGGATCAGCACGATCACGCCCCAGAGATCGGCGGCGTCCGCCCACTCGTGCGGGCCGATCGCGGTCAGCCACGCCGTGATGTTGGCGACCGTAGCCAGCGTCACCCAGCCCAGGTGCAGCCCGGTCACCCCGTCGACGAGCAGCCGGTCGACCCAGCCGTCGGCGGGTTCGATCACGGTGCGGTGGAACGTCACGCCGAGGAGCGCGAGCAGAACGATGATCGCGAGCACCGTGAGCGCCAGCGATCCGAATTGAGCCGTCACGAGCCAGAGCCCGTTGAATGCCATCGTTCCCGCGATCAGCCAGCCCAGGGCCCGCTGACGCTCACTCGCGCGCTGCCGGGGCAGCGCCTGCCAGACCGTGTAGGCGAACAGGCCGACGTAGATCGCCGTCCAGATCGAGAACGCCGGGCTCGCGGGGGCGAGGTACGAGCCGTCCTCGTCCAGCGCGCCGTCCTGCAGATCCTGCACGGGGGTGCCCCCGAGCAGACCGGTGCCGACCATGGCGGCGATGATCATGAAGCAGAACGCGCTGATGACGACGATCTGCCGGGCGAGGTCTCTGGCGGCCATGCTCACACGCTAGAGGTGCACCCCCCGGTGCGGGATGTCATTGACACGCTGGTCGCGGCCGGATATCGGGGTGGCGCCGCCCTCACGCCCCCGCCGGCGGATGCCGCAGCAGCTCGACCCGCTCGGCCAGGTAGGTCTCGAGAGGCATGAGGCCTCCGGCGGCGCTCCAGCGCACGGCAGGAACGCCGCCGAGAAGTGCGAGGGGAGCGGATGCCTCACCCCGGTCGATCGCCGCGGGATCCAGCATCCGCCATCCGAGGTGGACCACCTCCCCCTCGCCGAACCCGCCGCGGCGCGCGGCCGCAGCCAGCTCGGCACGCTGGCGCTGCGACTCGGCCGTGTAGCCGCGGCGGGCCTCCTGACGGGCGCGCAGGATGTCGCCGGTGGCGAGGACTTCGTCCTCGGTGAGCAGCAGCACTCCGAGGTGCCAGGCCGTGCCGCGGCGCTCGACCCGAGGAGCCCGCGCCAGACCCAGGAAGCGTTTGGGGACGACGAGTTCGCCGAGCGCCTCGCGGGGCGTACCGGCGAGCCGCGAACGCGCGGCGTCGAGAAGCTCGAAGGCGCTCACGCCATGTCGTCCTGCAGGGAGGGGTTGGCGCGCAGCCGCTCGCCGCGCAGCGCCATGCCCACGAGCGGGAAGACCAGCACCGACAGCATGCCGCCCGCGACGAGCACGCTCTGCTGGGTCGTGTCGAGGATCTTCTCGTCCACGCCGATCTGCGTCACGGCCACGATGATCGGCAACCCGGTCGCGCCGAGGAGGGCGATCGACAGGCGCTCGCGGCGCGAGGACCCCTCGGGCGCTGCGAGCGTCGACGGGAGCCCGCGCACGACGAACAGCGCGACGAGGACGATGGGCACGAGCCAGAAGAGGACCGGATCGTCCAGCAGCGCCTGCAGGTCGAAGGTGATGCCGGTGTAGATGAAGAAGATCGGCACGAGGAACCCGAAGGCGACGCCCTCGATCTTGCTCTCGACGGCGTGCCGGTCGTGCTCGGTCGCGTCGCGCATGAGCAGGCGCCAGATGATGCCGGCGGTGAAGGCGCCGAGAAGCATGTCGAGGTCGAGCAGGACGCTCAGCGCGACGAGGGCGGCGAGGATGACGAACACGACGCGGATCGCGAACTGCCCCGACGTGTGCAGCGTCGAGTTGACGAAGGAGTGCATGGCGCCGCGAGGCATGCGGAAGGCGAGCCAGAGCGCGACCCCCGCGAAGGCGGCGAAGAGCCCGAGCACGATGGTGGACAGGCCCGGCTCGCGGCCGCCGAGGAAGATCGAGATCGCGATGAGCGGGCCGAACTCCCCGATGGCGCCGATCGCCGCGACCGCCTTGCCGAACGGCGTGGGCAGTTCGCCCGCGTCCCGCAGGATCGGCAGGAGCGTGCCGAGCGCCGTGGAGCACAGCGCGACCCCGATGACGATCGCGGCCTCGCCCGGTGCGAGCAGCCAGCCCGCCAGGATGCCGGCGGCGAGACTGATGAGCCAGCCTAAGGAGGCCCGGCGCCCGAGCCGACCGCGGAACGACCCGAACTCGATCTCGGTGCCCGCGACGAAGAACAGCATCGCGAGGCCGAAGTTCGACAACGTGTCGAGGAACGCGTCCGGCGCCACCCAGCCGAGGACCGCCGGGCCGATCAGAATGCCGAGCACGAGCTCGAACACGACCACCGGCACGCGCACCCAGTGCCCGAGGCCCCGCGCCAGCAGCGGCGCGAGCACCGCCATCAGCGGGATCAGGACGAGCGTCGCCGGCGTGAGACCTTCCACGCGAACAGACTAGCCAGGCGACGTCAGCCCGCCGAGACTCCGTCGAGCCAGCGCAGCATCGCCGGCAGGGCCAGGTAGGCCACGGTGCCGTGGTCGGCGAACGGGATCTCGTGATACGTGACGTCGATGCCGAGCTCGGCCTCGTGCTGCGCGAACTCGGCGGTGTCGTGCGGCACCACGAGCTCGTCGTCGAGACCCTGGGCCAGGAACAGCGGCGCGTCGAACGCGGTGGCCCCCGCGGAGTTCTCGGCGAACAGCGTCGCCCACGGTTCGGTCGTGGTCGGGTCGCTCGTGGTGAAGTCGCCGACCAGCGGCCGTCCGATCTCGTGCAGCTCGGAGATGTGCGAGAGCAGGCACAGCTCGTTCATGCGCGGGACGATCTCGAGCGCTGCCGGCGTGAGGATGCCGTCGAGGGTTGCCTGGGGGTAGACCTCCGCGTACGAGGTGAAGGCGTACGAGCCGATCGTCACCCCTGAGATGTCGTCGAGATGCGCGCTCATGAGACCCGGCAGGTCGGCCGCGGGCGCCGCGGCGGCCACCGCCTGTACCGACAGCTCGGGAGCGTAGTCGGCCGCCTGCTGCGCGGCGAAGAGCACGGCCTGCCCGCCCTGGGAGTGCCCCCAGAGCACGACTCGCTCGCTCGCCCGGGCCTCGTCTACCGCGCGGGCGGCGCGCACGGCGTCGAGCACGGCGTTGCCTCCGGTGACGCCCACGAGGTACGAGTCGGCGCCGCCTGTGCCCATCCCGACGTAGTCGGTCGCCACGACGGCGTAGCCGCGGTCGAGCAGGAACCGCAGGCCCTCGATGCCGAGGAACGGGTCGAACCCGTACGAGGGGGCGCAGTCCCGCGCGGCGCCCGTCGTCGGATGCCCCCACGACACGACGGTTCGGCCGCGCGACGGCGCCGGCGTCAGCGGCACGACCAGCCCGCCGGTCGCCACGGCGGGGTCGCCGTGCACGTCGGTGGTCCGGTACATGATCCGCCACGCCCGCGCCGCGAACGGTGCGCCGATAAGCGCGTCGGTCTTCACGATCGAGCCGGGCTCCCCCTCGGTCGCATCCTCCGGCTGCGCGTAGAACGCGTCGATGCCCGGGCGCTCGAGCGCGTCGCCGACGAACCTCACCTCCTCGGCGGCGACCACGCCGCCCGCGACGGCGAGCGTCGCCGCCACGAAGGCGATGACGAAGCGGTGGCGGCGCGCGCGGCGCGTCGAAGACCCCATCGGTGGACCGTACCGCGTCGGGCAGCCCCCGCGCGCGGCGCGCGGCACTCGGAAGCGCGAGAGGGCGGGTCTCCGCCGGCACGCATGCGGAGGCCCGCCCTCTCGCGGGTCCAGAGGCCTGGTCAGGCCAGTGCGGGCTCGCGCTCGGACGCGCCCTCCGGGTCGGGTTCCAGCTGACGGCCCGGAGGCGTGAGCTCCGCGCGCGTGCGGTGGTGGCCGATCAGCGCCAGGATCACGCCGCCGACGAGCCACGCTCCGAGGATGGTCCACTGCAGCCAGGTCGAGGCATCCGGGAAGTACATCACCGACCGCAGCAGATTCGCCGACGCACCCGGCACGAAGAACTGGCCGATCGCGCCCCACGGCTCGGGGAGGAACTGCGGCGGCAGGGCCGCGCCGGCGATCGGGTTGGCGATGAACATGGTGATGACGGCGCCGAGGGCGATGCCGGGAGGGCCCATCAGCGCCGCGAGTCCGATGATGAGTCCGGACGTCGCCATGACGCCGAGGCCCAGCACCGCCGCATTGAGCAGCCAGTCGCCCGAGAGGATTCCGAACCAGGTCTGCATCACCAGCGCGATGAGCGCGCCCGCCGCGACGCCGAACGCGAGCAGGCCGACGAGGCGACGCACGACGCCCTGCACGAGCAGGGTCAGCAGGATGCCCCCGAGCATTCCGCCGAGAACCATCGGGAAGACGGATGCCGCGAGCCCCGCGCCCGTGCTGTCGCCGTCGGCCAGCGGCACGACGTCGGTGACGGTCACGGTCGGGATCTCGCCAGGCGCGCCGGCCGCTCCTTCCGGGAGCTGCGGGCGCTGGCCGGCCTGCAGCGCGCCGACGATGGCCGTCAGCTGCTCGGTGAGCGCCTTCTTGGCGGCGGTGTCGATCTGCGTCTGGAGCTGGGTCGCGACGCCGCGCAGCGCCTGGGCGGCGGCGGGGCTCGCGGCCGATGCGATGAGCACCTCCGGCTCATCGCCGAGGAGGATCGCGCCGTACAGCTCACGCGACTCGATCTGCGCCACGGCGTCGTCGCGGGAGCCGACCTCGCTCAGGTCGAACGGTGCGGGATCCTGTTCGGCGAGCTTGTCTTCGACCAGGGTCACCGCGTCTTCGGGCCCCGAGATGCCGACGGGCAGGTTCTGGGGCTGAGAGGTGGCGGCGGGCCACACGAAGGCCATCACGACGACCGCGACCAGCAGCGAGCCGATGAGGCCGAGACCCGCGGCGACGGTCCAGCGGGTGGGACGCACCGGGATGTCCGGCGCAGCGCGATGAACGGACATCGCAGCCTCCTTAAAGAGAATGGTGATTCTGTTTGCGACAATAACAGAATAGGTATTCTGTTTCCATGCCCAAGGTGTCGGAGGAGTATCGCGAGGCCCGCCGCGACGAGATCGCCCGCGCAGCACTGCGCTGCCTCCAGCGCAACGGCGTCCGCGACACCTCGATCGCCGACATCGTGGTGGAGTCGGGCCTGTCGACGGGGGCGATCTACTCGCACTTCTCCAACAAGGCCGAGCTCGCGCGCTACATCGTCGGGCGGTTCCTGTTCCCGAGGATCGACGCCCTCGAGGCCGTCGGCCGGCGCGGCGGGATCCTGACGCCCCGCCAGGCGCTGCACGGCATGCTGTCGGTCTTCGGCGAGGTCGGGCTGTCGCCGTCACTCGTCCTCCAGTTCTGGGGCGAGGCGATGGTCGAGCCCGGCCTCCACGAAGAGATGCTCCGCACCGCCGGGCGGCTCCGCGAGGCCCTCGCGCGCGCGATCGAGCCCTGGGCGCGCGGGCGAGCGGAGGACGGGACGGATGCCGCGACCCTCGCGGCCGACACCGCGCGGTCGATCGCGGCACTCGCCCAGGGGTACGTCGCGAACACCGCGGTGTTCGGCCCCCGCTCGGTGGATGATTACGTCGCGGGCGCGAGCGCCGTGCTGTCCAGCTGATCGTCGGAGATCCGCAACGCGTTTCGTCTGCGCGCGCCAGAGCGCGCTCCGCTCAACGACCGGGGCAGAGCCGATGCCCCGCGAGCCCCCGGCCGTTGAGCGAGCGAGGAACGAGCGAGACGAAACGCCCCGCGAGCCCCCGGCCGTTGAGCGAGCGAGGAACGAGCGAGACGAAACGCCCCGCGAGCCCCCGGCCGTTGAGCGAGCGAGGAACGAGCGAGACGAAACGCCCCGCACGCGGCGCGGAAGGGTCGGTCGCCGACGCTAGACCGGCCGCGCCTCGGGGTTGTCGCGGCGGGCGGTCGCGGCATCCGTCCCCGTCGCCGCCGTGATCTCGCGGATCGGCGCCGGCGGACGCTCGGCGCCGCGGACGATGCGCCCCGCTCCGTGCGAGCGGATCTCACTGTGCAGGCGCTCCATGCGGGCGTCGAGCTCGGCGGCGGTGTCGGCGGCGTCCTTGAGGCTCTCGAGCAGCTCGTCGGGCACCTGGGTGGCGTACTTGTAGTAGATCTTGTGCTCGAGGCTGGCCCAGAAGTCCATCGCGATCGTGCGGAACTGCACCTCGACGGGCACCTCGATGCGGCCGGTCGACAGGAACACCGGCACCTCGAGGATCGCGTGCAGGCTCTTGTAGCCGTTCGCCTTCGGCGCCGCGATGTAGTCCTTGACCTGGAGCAGGCGCACGTCGTCCTGCGCGGTCAGCAGGTCGAACAGGCGGTAGACGTCGGCGGTGAAGCTGCACGTGATGCGGATGCCGGCAATGTCGGTGATGCTCTGCCGGATCGAGGCGAAGTCCCCCTCGATGCCCTTGCGCTGCACCTTCTCTACCAGGCTGTCGGGCGACTTCACGCGGCTGGAGACGTGCTCGATGGGGTTGTAGTCGTGCGTCAGCAGGAACTCGTCGCGCAGGATGCCGATCTTCGTCTCGACCTCCTGCAGGCCGAAGCGGTACTCCATCATGAACCGCTGCAGTTCGTCGCGAAGCTCGCGGAGCTCGGTCGGCGAGACGGTGATCTCCCCTTCATCTGTCGCCGTCGATGGCACCAGCGGTGCAGGAGTCGCCATGCGATTCACGCTATGGTCCCGGCCTACGAGAGTCCTGAGAGAAGCGGATGCCGCACGCGGCGCCGCGTACCCGCCCCGTCGACAACGCGGTTGCCCGCCCCGTCGACAACGCGGTTGCTCGTCGAGCGACCACGCTGTCGGCGCCGGCGACGAGGTCGCTCGACGAGACCGCGGCCTCTGGACGCAGCCGTGGGCGGTCAGAGGTCGTCGAGCGCGCGCTGCGCGCGCTCGGACTCCTTCGCGGCGTCCTTCGCCTTCGCCGCCGCATCGGCGCGCTCGCGCTCGACGTCGTCGAGCTTGCCGGCGGCCGCCTGCTCGTCGGCCTCGAGGGCCGCGAGGTCGCGGCGGAGGTCGTCGATCCGCTCGCGCACGTGGTCCACACGCTCCTGGGCCTTCGCCCGGCGCGCATCCACGCGGGCGAGCTCGCGCTCGGCCTCGTTGGCGAGGCGCTCCGCCTCGCGCGCGGCCTTCTCTGCGGCCCTGCGCGCGCGACGGTCGGCGAGGTCGTCCCGCGGCGGCGGCGCGACGACGCCCGGCAGCGATCCGCCCACCGCATCGGCCAGCGCGGCCGGATCGATGTCGCCTGCTTCCAGCGACGTGACAAGGCGGCCGGTGAGGACGGCCGCGGCTGCTGCGGCATCCATCACCGCGGCATTGATCGTCTTCTCGACGTCGTCGCGCGCGGCGGCGCTGAGGCTGCCGCCCGCCTCCTCCGCGAGGCCGACCGCCTGCTTGGCGAGAGCCGCCACGAGCTGGCGGCGCTGGCGGCTCAAGCGCGACAGCTCGGCCGCGTCGAGGTCGTCCTGCGCCTCGCGCAGGGCCGCCGACAGCTCGACGGCGTCAGCGAGCTGGCCGTCCCGCGCGAGCAGGTTGACCGCCCAGGCCGACACGGTGGGCTTGCGCAGGGCCTTGACCCGCTTGCCCACCGCGGGTGCGGCCAGTCCCGCCCGTGCGTTGCGCGCCGCCGTGAACTCCGCCGGAGGCAGGGCATACAGCTCGGACGCGATCGCGTCGAGGTCCTCGTCTGCGTCGGCCTGCGGCATCCGTCCATTCTTGCCGCCGGGAGGCGCGGAGGCATAGCTCCCCGCACACCCCGCCGAACCCACACCCCCGCCGCGAACCCGCATCTCCGCGGATGCGGCAAGATGTGGGCTCGCCGAGGTGGTGTGGGTTGGGCGTGGGCGGAGGCAGGGGAAGAGATGCGGGGCCGCCGCTCAGAGGATCTCGTAGAAGCGCCAGAGGCCGAACTCGGGGACGAGCACGCGGATGTCGCTCCAGCCGGCTTCGCGTGCGTAGCCGCGAAGGGTCGAAGGACGCATCACCGTGCCGGTGCCGGCGCTCGGTCGGTGCGACCGTCCGTCGGGCAGGCACACGAACAGGCTGAACCCGTAGAGCAGACGCTCGAGCTCGGAGGCGTTCGCCGCGAAGCGCTCCTCGGTCGCCTCGTCCATGATCACGACCATCCCGTCTTCGGCCACCGCCGCACGCGCAGCCGACAGCACGTCGACGGGATGCGGCATGTCGTGGAGGCACTCGAACGCGAAGACGGCGTCGAACCGACCGTGCTCCGCGACGAGGGCGGCGTCGCACAGCAGGAATTCGACGCGATCGGCCACGCCCGCCTCGAGGGCGTTGCGGCGCGCCATCTCGACCGACGCCTCGTCGACGTCGAAGCCGACCACCGTGAGCTGCGGGTGCGCCCGAGCGAGCGCGATCGACGACCATCCGCCTCCGGCACCGAGGTCTGCGATGCGGGCACCGGGCCGGCACAGGATGCCGTCGAGGCGATCGATGCCGGCGAAGACCGCCGGCAGCTGCTCTAACCAGGGTCGGTTCATGTCCGCCTGGGCTTCGCGGGCGTGTACGCCGAGCTGCTCCCAGCTCACGCCGCCACCGGAGCGGTAGGCATCGAGCAGGGCGTCGAGCTGGCCGGAGGCGGCCGCCGCCATGCGGGCGAGCGGCTCGAGGTAGGAGAGGCTGCCGCGGTCGAGCAGCACCTCGGCGACTCCCGGGGCGAGGCGGAAGCGCCGCTCTGCCGCGGCGGCTTCCGCGTCGTCTACATCGAGGATGCCGCTCGCAGCCTGCTGCTCGAGCCATTCCCGGGCGTAGCGCGCATCCGAGTCGGTGCGGTGGGCGAGCTGGTCGGCGGTAAGGCCTTCGGCCTTCGCCAATTCGGCGTACCACCCGAGCTGCGAGCCGAGGTGGACGGCCATCAGGTCGAACCAGCCGAGCGTGGCGTGCGTGAGCCTGTCGGCGAACGCGGCGGTCGCCTCCGCCTCGGTGGCGGTGTCGGTGTCGGTCTCGGTGTGGGTGTCGGTGAGCAATGTGGTGGACATCGTGGTCTCCTTCGTGCGGGCGTGTCGGAGTGATGACCACGAAGCTACGGAGCGGGCAGGTCCCCTCGCGTCGGGAGAACCGCGCAATTGCGGCCGCGGCTCTGCATCATTCGATGCAGAGTCCGCGCCGGGGCCGGCAGCGCGTCCGGCGTCAGCGCCCGCGCCGCCCGCCGTGCTCATGCCACCAGGCGGCCGCCGCCGTGCGCGAACCGACGTCGAGCTTCAGGTAGACGTTGGCGAGGTGCCGGCTCACCGTCTTCTCGCTGATGTACAGCTCAGTGGCGATCTGGCGGTTCGACCTGCCGCGCGCCACCAGCGCGACGATCTCGCGCTCGCGCGCGGTCAGCGGACCGCCGCCCGCCACCGCGGCCGACCCTGCGGTCACGATGACAGGGGGCGCGCCGAGGCGCTCGAAGATGGCTGAAGCCTGATCCCGCAGCGACGCGGCGAGGACGACCTCGCCCCGTCCCTCACGGGCGGACGCGAGCCAGCACAGCACGTTCGCCTGCTCCCACGGCTGGCGCACTGCCCGGAAGAGCTCGAGCGCGACCTGCAGCCGAGCGATTGCGGCATCGGTGTCGCCGGAATGGAGAAGCATCATGCCCTGCGCGTGGGCCGCCCACGCCTGGAATCCGTCGCTGCCGAAGGCTTCGGCATCCGTTCGGAGCTCGTCGAGCAGCCGCTCGGCGTCCTCGCGCCGCCCGTTCGCGACCGCGATCTCGATGGCGGGCCGCAGCAGCCGCACCCGAGCCATCCGGTCGCGCTGCGACAGCGACGCCGTGATCATCGCGGCGGCGCGTTCGGCGTCGCCCTCGGCGAGCACGAGCAGCGCCTCGCCGGGAACCGGGTCGACGCCGAGCGCGCGTGCCCGGGCATAGGCGTCCCTCGCCCCGGTGCTGTCGCCGCGCAGTCGGCGGATCTCACCCAACTGATGCCAGCCCTCCCCGGCGACCCACGGGTGGTCGGATGCGAGGTCGTCGCACACGCGCTGCAGCGCCGTCTCCGCGGCATCCCACTCCCCGCCCGCCGACTGCAGCTCGAGCCGATGCACGCGGCAGACACCGGCGTATACGACGTCGTCCCCGCGCGCTGCGCACCACGCCTCTGCCGCGCGCGTCCAGTCGGCCATGCGCCGGAAGTCGGCGAGCTCATGGCACACGTGGATCGTGGTGCACAGCACGTCGCCGGCCCATTCGGCGTCGAGTTCGTCGGACACCACGCACAGCATGGCCTCATCGAGCTGCGCGAATCCCTCGGCGGTGCGACCGCTGCGGATCGCGTTCATGCCGGCCACCACGGCGCTGAGCGCCGACACGGCCGGCGCGCCGAGCGTGTCGGCGAGCTGCCGCATGCGCGCGACGCTGTCGGCCCGCCACATCTCGCCGGTGTCGTCGAGGTCCATGCCGGTCGTCAGGTACACCTCGTACGCGTGGCCGAGGCCGTCCGGCAGGTTCGCGAGGATCCGACGTGCTCGGCGAACCCACGCCGTCCCCAGCGTGAGGTCGCCGCGGGTCAGGCGCACCTGCGCGATGACGAGGGCCGCCTCCGCGGCGCCCATGTCGGCGCCCTCGTCGGTCAGCACTCGGAAGGCCGCCTCGAGGTAGGCGAGGCAGGCCTCCTGGCGGCCCAGCCACCACTCGCACGACGCAAGGGCGCGAAGATCCTCACCGGTGGCAGGCCCGCCGCTCCGGGCTCCCGCGAAGGCCTCCCGGGCGGTCTCCCAGTCACCCGACCGATATGCCGTCCGCGCTCGCTCGAGGGCGGCGGTGGTGTCCGCCATGCGGGAATGGTACCGCCGCGCGCGCGGCACCTGGTGGGTCGCAACGGATCGCGTGGCCGGCAGGTTCCTGCCGTCTCCACCCGCCGGCGGCCAGAAGCGGGTCAGCCGGCGAGGACGGATGCCGCCTGCCGTGCGGCGCCGAGCGCGACGTACTCGCCCGGCTCGGGCACCTCGACGGGGAGGCCCAGCACGAGCGGGGCGATCTCGCGCACGGCCTGCGACTGCGCGCCGCCGCCGACGAGGAGCGCCCGCTCGAGCGGCACGCCGAGGCCGCGCAGGGCTTCGAGCCCCGCGGTGAGACCCGAGAGCATGCCTTCGACGGCCGCGCGCGCGAGGTTCTCGCGGGTGGTCGACGCGAGCGTCATGCCGGTGAGGGAGGCTGTCGCGTCCGGCAGGTTGGGGGTGCGCTCGCCTTCGAAGTACGGCACCAGCGTGAGACCGGCGGCGCCGGGATCGGCGGAGAGAGCGAGGCGCGACAGCTCGGCGTGGTCGACGCCGAGCACGCGGGCGATCGCGTCGAGCACGCGCGCGGCGTTGAGGGTCGCCACCAGCGGGAGGAACCGCCCTGTGCAGTCGGCGAACCCGGCGACCGTGCCGGTGGGGTCGATGGTCCGGTCCTCGCTCACCGCGAAGACCGTGCCGCTCGTGCCGATCGACACCACGACGTCGCCCGGGCCCGCGCCGAGCCCGAGAGCGGCGCCCGCGTTGTCGCCGGCGCCTCCGCCGACGCGGCGGCCCGCGGCATCCGTCACCCACTCCTCCGGCCCCAGCACGCGCGGCAGCACGGCGTCATGGCCGAGCGCGGCGACGAGCAGGTCGCGGTCGTAGCCGTCGGTGGCGGGGTTCCAGTAGCCGGTGCCCGACGCGTCGGACCGGTCGGTGACCAGCTCGTCGAGCACCGGTCCGCGTGGCGACTCCCCCTCCGGGCCGAAGCCGCGCAGGCGCCACGTCAGCCAGTCGTGCGGCAGCGCGACGGCGGCGACGCGCGCGGCGTTGCCGGGTTCGGCATCGCGCAGCCAGCGCAGCTTGGTGATGGTGAAGGATGCCACGGGCACGAGGCCCGTCCGCCGCGCGAGCTCGTCGGCTCCGAAGTCGGCCGTGAGGTCGGCGGCGGCCTGCGCCGAACGAGTGTCGTTCCACAGCAGCGCATCGCGGATCACGCGGCCGTCGGCGTCGAGCGCGACCATGCCGTGCTGCTGCCCGCCGATCGCCCACGCCTCCACCGCCGCCTCGCCCTCGTCGCCGGGCTCGAGCCCGCCGGCGTCGGCGATCGCCGCCTGCAGCGCGGTCCACCACGCCTCGGGATCGACGGAGGTGCCGTCGGGGTGCGACGCACGCCCCTGCCGCACGACCGCGCCGGTGGCGGCATCCGTGATCACGACCTTGCACGACTGCGTCGACGAGTCGACCCCCATCACCAGCGCCATCGCTTCTCCTCCTCGAAGATGACCGCGAGAGTACAGCTGGTCGCCGAGAGGTAGGGAGCTTCCCTACCTCTCGTCCGTCAGCTGTACTCTCGCGGTTCAGAACGGATGTCTCAGCCGCGGGCGCCGAGCAGGTGCTCGGTGGCCAGCTGCTGCAGGCGGACGAAGCCGAAGCCCTTGCCGCCGAGGTACGCGTCGGCGTCGAAGTCCTCGTACGCGGAGCGGTCGGCGAGGAAGTCGTCGTACGACTCGCCCTCGTTCAGGGTGGGGACCGACAGCTCGTCGACTTTGGCGGCCGCGAGCGCCTCCTGCACCTCGGGGTCGGCGCGGAAGGCCGCGGCGCGCTCCTTGAGCAGCAGGTACGTGCGCATGTTCGCGGCGGCCGAGTCCCACACGCCGGTCTCGTCCTCGGTGCGCGAGGGCTTGTAGTCGAAGTGACGCGGGCCGTCGTACGCCGGCACCCCACCGGGGCCGCCGTTCTCGAGCAGGTCGACGAGGGCGAACGCGTTGTGCAGGTCGCCGTGACCGAAGACGAGGTCCTGGTCGTACTTGATGCCGCGCTGGCCGTTGAGGTCGATGTGGAAGAGCTTGCCGTGGTACAGCGCCTGCGCGATGCCGGCGGCGAAGTTGAGGCCCGCCATCTGCTCGTGGCCGACCTCGGGGTTGAGGCCCACGAGCTCGGGGCGCTCGAGCGAGTCGATGAACGCGATCGCGTGGCCGAGCGTCGGGAGGAGGATGTCGCCGCGGGGCTCGTTGGGCTTCGGCTCGATGGCGAAGCGGATGTCGTAGCCCTTGTCGGTCACGTAGTCGCCGAGCAGGTTGACGGCCTCGCGGTAGCGCTCGAGGGCGGCGCGGATGTCCTTGGCCGAGTCGTACTCGGCACCCTCGCGGCCGCCCCACATGACGAACGTCTTCGCGCCGAGCTCGGCGCCGAGGTCGAGCTGGCGGAACACCTTGCGCAGCGCGTAGCGACGCACGTCGCGGTCGTTGGACGTGAACCCGCCGTCCTTGAAGACCGGGGCGGAGAAGAGGTTGGTGGTGACCATCGGCACGATGAGGCCGGTGTCGGCCAGCGCGCCCTTCAGGCGGTCGATCTGCGTCTGACGCTCGGCGTCGCTCGATCCGAACGCGAACAGGTCGTCGTCGTGGAACGTGAGGCCGTAGGCGCCGAGCTCGGCGAGCTTCTCGACCGCGTGCACGACGTCGAGGTGGTTGCGGGTCGGTCCGCCGAAGGGGTCGGTGCCGTTGTAGCCGATGGTCCAGAGACCGAACGAGAACTTGTCGGCGGGGGTCGGGGTCGGTCCCGAGTGCTGCGTGGGCATGACGCTCCTTTGCGAGAAATGTTGCTGAAGACAACCTATACCAGAACGGATGCCTCGTCCAGCGCACGACGACGGGCTCCGGCATCCGTTCCCCACCGCGAACCATCCCTTGACCGACGGCCTCGGGCACCCTACGTTAACGTTTACATCGGTGCGATAACGTTTACATCGGCCGAGCAGATTCAAGGGAGAACTGTGAGAAAGACACTGTCGTTACTCGCGGCCGCAGGCCTGGTGGGCGCCGGCTTGGCCGCTGCCCCCGCTGCCTCGGCCGACGTCATCACCGGGATCGACCTGCAGCCCGAGAGCGCCCAGCAGACGATCGACGGCTTCGGCTACTCGGCCGCCTTCCAGCGGACGCACCGGCTCAACCTGCTCTCGGACGAGAAGAAGGCCGAGGCCGTCGAGCTGCTGCTCGGCGACTCGGGAGTCGACCCGTCCATCCTCCGCCTCGGCATCGGCGGGCAGTCGACGCCGCCGTACGACTGGATGCTCTCAATTCAGCCGACCGACCCGGGCGGCCCGGCCGCGGAGCCGAACTACCAGTGGGACGGCTACGACAACGGGCAGGTGTGGTTCGCGCAGGCCGCCGAAGCGGCCGGCGTCGAGTACATCTACGGCAACGCGTGGACGGCGCCGGGGTACATGAAGACCAACGGCAACGCCGCTTCCGGCGGCGTGCTGTGCGGCCTGTCGGGTACGAACTGCGCCAGCGGCGACTGGACGAAGGCCTACGCCGACTACCTCGTGGCGTGGGCGGACTTCTACAAGCAGGAAGGCGTCGAGATCGACGGCCTGGCCTTCACGAACGAGCCGGACTACACCTCGAGCTACGAGTCGATGCGGTTCACTCCGACGCAGGCGGTCGAGTTCACCAAGAAGTTCGGACCCATCGCGGATGCCGCAGGCTACGACGTGCTCTGCTGCGAGTCGTTCGGCTGGAACCAGGGCAAGAACTACCACGCGGCGATCCGGGGCGACTCGGAGGCCAGCCAGTGGGTCGACACACTCACCGCGCACTCGTACGCCAGCCGCTCGGACTCGCCGTACGAGACGGACGGGTCGCTCTGGATGTCGGAATGGGCCTCGTCGTCCAGCGGGACGTTCAACGCGAACTGGGACAGTGCGAGCCCGCTCCAGACGGACGGCCTCCAGATGGCCGACCACATGATGGACGCACTCACGAAGGCCAACGTCACCGGCTATCTGTGGTGGCTGGGCGTCAGCCAGGGCGGATCCGTCTCGCTCATGGTGGTCGACGTCGACAACGACACCTACCAGGTCTCGTCGCGCCTGTACGGCATGGCCGCCTTCAGCCGCTTCGTGCGGCCGGACGCGGTGCGGTTCGACGCCGTGCACGCCATCCCCGGACTCAAGGTGGCGGCGTTCGACAACGCCGACGGCTCGCGAGTGGTGCAGCTCCTCAACAGCGGCACCGCACCCGTCACCACCGACATCGACCTGGACGCGCAGCCGACCGCCTACCTGAACGACCAGACCCACCAGCTGGCCGCGGTCGACGGGATCGCCACCACCGTGGACGGGAAGACCGACCTGGTCCTCCCCGCCCGCTCGCTCGTGACCCTGGTGGTCGAGCCGGGCGGCGAAGGGACCGGCATCCCGATCGAGGCCACCGTGCCCGAGCCCACCGAGCCCGGTTCGCTGTCGCTGACAGTGGCGGACTACGGCGACGGCGTCGTGCTGTCCGAGGCCGGCAACGCCGGGGACCGCCTGCGGTTCACGGGTGCGCTCCCGGCCGTGACGGTCACCGACTCGCGCAACGCCGATCAGGCTGGCAGCGGCGGCTGGTCGGTCTCGGGCCAGTCGTCCGACTTCACGGCGGGCACGACTGTGCTGGATGCGGGGCACCTCGGCTGGAACCCCAGGCTCGCGACACCGCGCAGCGGCGTCACGGCGGGGGCCGCGGTCGCCACTCTCCTCGCGGGCGGTGAGGGTCTGGCCGACCCGCACCTGCTCGGCGAGGCGACCGGGGAGGGACGCTTCGGTTCCACGGAACTGGGCGCCGACCTCTCGCTCGAGGTGCCGGTGGACACCGCACCCGGCACCTACAAGGGCACCCTCGCGATCACCCTCTTCCCCGAGGACTGATCGGGCGCCCGACACCCGCGGCCGGCCGGGGGCACCCGGCCGGCCGCACCCCATCCACAGAGGAACACGCGATGAATGTCCCCCATCCGCTTTCCCGCACCGTCGTCGTCACCGTGGCGGCGGCCCTGCTCGTCGCTTCGGCCGCGCCCGCGCACGCGGACGACGCCGCACCCGAGACCACGTGGTCTCTCACGCCTGCCACCGCCGAGGGCCCGGACTCCCGCGTCTCGCTGCGGCACGTGATCGACGCCGGCCAGAGCGTCGACGACTTCGTCACCCTCACGAACTTCAGCGCGCACCCGGCGACGTTCGACGTCTACGCGAGCGACGGCATCGTCGGCGCGAGCGGCGACTTCGACCTGCTGCCGCCCGGCGAGACGCCGGTCGACGGCGGCGCCTGGATCACCGTCGGCGCCGTGGAGAGCGGCTCGGCCGACGGCGGAGTCCTCACCGTCGAGGTGCAGCCCGAGTCGTCCCTCACCATCCCGCTGACCATCGCGGTGCCGGCCGACGCCACCCCCGGCGACCACCCGGCCGGCGTCGTGGCGCAGTTCGTGCCGGAGGGAGACGGGCCCGTCCAGATGGCCAACCGCGTCGGCGTCCGCGCACACCTGCGCGTCGGCGGCGACGTCGTCGCCGCGATCGCGCCGACGCTCGTGTCGGCGACGTACGAGCCTTCGTGGAACCCGTTCGCACCGGGGATCCTGCGCATCGAGCATCGGCTCGAGAACTCGGGCAATGTGCGCCTCGGCGCCGACACCCGCACCACGGTGACGGGTCCGTTCGGGCTCGCCCCGGCGGACGCAACCGCCCAGATCCGCGAGGTGCTGCCGGGCCAGACGACGCCGTCCGCCGAGCGCCTCGAGGTCTGGCCGCTCTTCGTCGCCCTCGGCGGGATCACCGTCGATCCCCTCGTCGTGGGCGAAGACGACGTCGTCGCCCCCGAGTCCTCGACCTCGTCCTTCACCGTGGTGACGGTGCCGTGGGCGCAGCTCGCGCTGCTGCTGCTCCTGGCGGCGGCCGTCGCGCTGGCGATCCGGCTGCGTCGCCGCTCGCGCGCCGACGTGCAGCGCCGCATCGACGAAGCCGTCGCGCGCGCGCGTGAAGAGACCGCCGCCGGCGCGGACGCCGGGGCGTCGACAACGAGTGCAGGCGCCGACGCCGGGACGTCGACAGGGACCGCGGGCGCGGACGCCGGGGTGCGCGCGCCTCAGTCGCCCGAGCGGGGCGCCGCGGTCGACGAACGCACCGCGAGCGTCGGATGAACCGATCGATGGAGCGACTCGGGCGACGACTCCGCCCCGTCGATGCGGTCGATGAGCAGCCCGATGGCCGCGTCGCCGAGCTCGCGCAGATCGGCGCCGACGCTGGTGAGCGGCGGGGTCACCAGGCCCGTGACGTAGGTGTCGTCGAAGCCGACGAGGCTCACCTCGTCGGGGACGCGGACGCCGGCCTCGGTCCACTGCGCGAGCAGGCCGAGCGCCACGAAGTCGTTGTAGGCGATGACGCCGGTCGCGCCCGTGGCGAGCACGTCGGCGGCGACGGCTCGGCCGCCGTCGGACGTGGGAACGCAGTCGGCGATTTCGACGAGCTCCAGACCCTCGAGCCGGGCAGCGGCCGTCGTGATGCCGAGCGCACGCCGCGCCTGCGACCACGAGCGCACCGGGCCACCGACGTACGTCAGCCGCCGGTGCCCCAGCCCGTAGAGATGCTCCACGGCTTGGCGCGCCGCGGCGTCCTCGTCGATCGTGACGGTGGGCGTGGTCGGCGCTCGATCACCGAGGTCGCGGTTGATGAGGACGCACGTCGTCGCCTGCGCGATCTCGGCCAGCCGGTCGTCCGTCAGGCGCGAAGAGGCGAGGATCAGACCGTCGATCTGCGACCGCAGGGCGCGGACCTCCTCGTCCTCGACGTCGGCGCGCTCGGTCGTGTCGACGACGACGAGCCCGTAGCCCCGCTCGCGGCACACCACCTGAGCACCCTTGGTCATCGACGCGAAGTAGGGGTTCTCGATGTCGGGCACGACGAGCGCGACCACCCCAGTGCGGCCGCGCCGGAGGCTGCTGGCGGCGCGATTGGGCCGGTAGCCCAGCTCGTCGACCGCGGCGAGCACGCGGTCCCGCGTGTCGTCCGACACGCGGTGCGGTTCGCGCAGCGTGCGCGAGACGGTCGCGATCGAGACGCCGGAGCGCGCCGCGACGTCGTGGACGGTCACCATAGCGCGTCCCCCCATGTCGGAACCGGACCCATTCTCGCCGAGCGGCGCCGGGAAATCGTGATGAACACTAGAGTAATAACGTTTACACACAAAGGAGTGCATCGATGACACCTGCCGTTTCCGGGACCCCCGACGGCTGGTCGCTGCATCCGGATCGTGCGCTCCCCGCCGATCCCGTCGCACGCCCGCTCGCCCGCCGGATCCTCGATGCGACGGAGCGGCTCCCCATCGTCTCGATGCACGGGCACGTCGACGTCGACATGCTCGCCGACGACACGCCGTTCACCGATCCGTCCGCGCTGCTGATCACGCCCGACCACTACCTGGTGCGCATGCTGGTGTCGCAGGCGACCTCCCCCGGACCCGTGCGCGACTCGGGCGTGCGGTCGGCCGCGGACCTCGGCGCCGGCATCGGGGACGTCGAGCGCGACCCCCGCGTCATCTGGCACCGCTTCTGCGCGGGCTGGCCGGCGTTCCGCGGTACGCCGACGAGGTACTGGCTCGAGCACGTCCTGGTCGAGGTGTTCGAGGCGCCCGCGCCGCCCTCGCCCGAGACGGCCGACGCCCTCTACGACCACGTGGCGGAGCGGCTCGCACGCCCGGAGTACCGTCCGCGGGCGCTGTTCGAGCGGTTCGGCCTCGAGGTGATGGCGACGACGGATGCCGCGACCTCCCCGCTCTCGTCGCACGCACGTCTCGCCGCCGACGGCTGGGGTGAGCGCGTCGTCCCCACCTTCCGCCCCGATCCGCTGCTCGAGCCGGCACGACCGGACTGGAGCCGGCAGCTCGCCGAGTTGAGCGAACGGGCGGGCATCGACGCCCACGACTACGACGGGTTCCTCGCCGCGCTGCGCGAGCGGCGCCGCGTCTTCATCGCCGCGGGCGCGCGCGCCACCGACCACGGCCACCTCAGCGCCGACACCACCCCGCTCGACCGCGCCGACGCGCGGCGGCTGTTCGACCGGGCGCGCCGCAGCGAGCTCGGCGCCGCCGAAGCGGCCTCCTTCACGGCCGACATGCTCTTCCGGATGGGCGAGATGTCGGCTGACGACGGCCTCGTGATGCAGCTGCACCCGGGCGTCCTCCGCGACCACGACCGCGGGGTGGCGGTCCGCCACGGCCACGATCTCGGCTACGACATCCCCGTCGGCGCCGAGTTCACCCGCGCGTTGCGTCCCCTGCTGGAGGCGTTCGGCCACCATCCCCGCTTCCATCTGATCGCCTTCACCGTCGACGAGACCACGTACTCCCGCGAGCTGGCACCGCTCGCGGGCGTCTACCCCGCGCTGCGCCTGGGCGCGCCGTGGTGGTTCCTCGACTCGCCGGACGCCATGCGCCGCTTCCGCGAGGCCGTCGTCGACACCGCCGGACTGCGGAACACGAGCGGGTTCGTCGACGACACGCGCGCGTTCTGCTCGATCCCGGCGCGGCACGACCTCGCACGGCGCATCGACGCCGGCTACCTCGCACGCCTGGTCGCCGAGCACCGGCTGGATCTCGACGAGGCCGTGGAATCGGCGATCGACCTCGCGTACCGGCTTCCCCGCGAGAGCTATCCGTCGCCGCGGGGCGACGCATGACCGGCGTGCGGATCCGCTCCGCCGAGGTTCTGGTCGCGAGCCCGTCGCGCAACTTCGTGACGCTCCGGCTCACGACGGAGGACGGCATCGTCGGGCTGGGCGACGCCACCCTCAACGGGCGCGAGCTCGCCGTCGCGTCCTACCTCCGGGACCACGTGGCGCCGCTCCTCATCGGTCGCGACGCCCACCGCATCGAGGACACCTGGCAGCTCCTCTATCGCTCCGCGTACTGGCGCCGCGGTCCGGTCACCATGAGCGCGATCGCCGCGGTCGACATGGCGCTGTGGGACATCAAGGGCAAGCTCACCGGCCTCCCGGTGTACCAGCTGCTCGGCGGCGCCTCGCGCACGGGCGCGCTCGTGTACGCACACGCCTCGGGCGCGGACCTCGACGACCTCGCCGACTCCGTGCACGCGCGCATCGAAGAGGGGTACAAGGCGATCCGCCTGCAGGTCGCGATCCCCGGCATGGGCGGCGGCTACGGGATCTCGTCGGCGCGCGCCAGCGGCGGTCGCTACACGTACGAGCCCGCCAAGCGGGCCGGCCTGCACGTGGAGGAGGGCTGGGATTCGAGCCGGTATCTGCGCTACCTGCCCACGATGTTCGAGTGGGCACGGGCCGAGTTCGGCCCCGAGGTCATGCTGCTGCACGACGCCCATCACCGGCTCACTCCCGTCCAGGCGGCGCGGCTCGCGAAGGACCTCGAGCCGTACGACCTGTTCTGGCTCGAAGACGTGACCCCGGTGGAGAACCAGGAGTCGCTGCGGATGGTGCGACAGCACAGCACGACTCCCCTCGCGATCGGCGAGGTGCTGAACTCGGTGTGGGACTTCCGCACGCTCGTGCAGGAGCAGCTGATCGACTACGTCCGCGCGTCGGTGACGCACTCAGGCGGCATCACCCACCTCAAGCGGATCTTCGAGTTCGCCGGGCAGTACCAGATCCGCTCCGGCAGCCACGGGCCCACCGACATCTCTCCCGTCGGCATGGCGGCGGCGCTGCACCTCGACCTCGCGATCCACAATTTCGGCATCCAGGAGCACATGGCGCACGACGGGCTCGCCCACGAGGTGTTCCGAACCAGCTACACGTGGGACGACGGCGCGATGCACCCGGGCGACGCCCCTGGGCTGGGCGTCGAGTATGACGACGACGCAGCCGCGCGCTTCCCCTACGAGCCCGCCTACCTGCCCATGGCGCGCCTCGTCGACGGGACCGTCCATGACTGGTGAGGAGACACGAACCATGACCGAAGAGCACCCGATGTGGCTGCCGCTCGCCGCCACCGCCGCGCTGCAGGGACTCGCCGCCCTGATCACGGGCGAGGGCGTGCTGCTCGACACGGTTCGGCGAGAAGCCGAGGCGGCCGGCGCCCTGCCCGCCGATGACGCCGCAGACGCCGACGTGCTCGTCATGCCGGCGGACGCGGCATCCGTTCTCTGGAGCGGATCCCTTCCGCTGGACGACCTCGGTGACGAGGGATTCGTCCTGGCCGCCCGCGACGGACGCGCGATCGTGGCGTACGGCGGACCGCACGGCGCACTGTACGGCTGGTTCGCCCTCGTGCGCGCGCTCGCGCGCGGCCCCCTCGCCGACACGACGGAGCGGCAGGTGCCGCAGCACCGCCTGCGCATGCTCGACCACTGGGACAACGTCGCCGTGCATCCGCACATGGGCCAGGTCGAGCGCGGCTACGCCGGCGGATCGATCTTCTACGACGACGGCGAGCTGCGCGAGGACCTGGCGCGCGTGGAGCGCTACGCGCGACTGCTGGCGTCGATCGGCATCAACCGCGTGACGATCAACAACGTCAACGTCGGGCGCCGAGAGGCGCGGCTGCTCACCGACGACCTCGGGTCGGTCGAGAAGCTCGCCGCGATCTTCCGCCCATGGGGCATCCGCGCGCACCTCTCGGTGAACTTCGCGTCGCCGCTGACGCTCGGCGACCTCGAGACCTCCGATCCCCTCGACCCCGGGGTGCAGGAGTGGTGGCGCCGGGCGACTGCACGCGTGTACGACCGGATCCCCGACTTCGGCGGCTTCCTCGTGAAGGCCGACTCGGAGGGGCAGCCCGGGCCGTACGCGTACGGCCGCGACCACGCCGACGGTGCCAACATGCTCGCGCGTGCACTGGCACCCTTCGGCGGCCTCGTGCACTGGCGCGCCTTCGTCTACAACCACCGGCAGGATTGGCGCGACCGCAAGACCGACCGGGCGCGCGCGGCGCACGACACGTTCGCGCCGCTGGACGGGCGCTTCGACGACAACGTGATCCTGCAGGTCAAGTACGGGCCCCTGGACTTCCAGACCCGCGAACCCGTGTCGCCCACGATTCCCGCGATGACCCGCACGCGCGTCGCGCTCGAGCTGCAGGTCACGCAGGAATACACCGGTCAGCAGCAGCACGCGGTCTACCTGGGCACGCAGTGGAGCGAGATCCTCTCGTGGCGGCCGCGCGGCGACGACGGTCCGGCGCTCTCGGACGTCGTCCGGGGCGGCGTGGCGGCGGTCGCGAACATCGGCGACGACCGCTTCTGGACGGGGCACCCGCTCGCCCAGGCGAACCTCTACGCCTACGGACGCCTGGCGTGGGACTCGACGCGGGACGCCGGGGAGATCCTCGACGAGTGGATCGCGCTAACCTTCGGATCCGACCAGGCGCTGGGCCGCGGCATCCGCTCGCTCCTCGACGATTCGTGGCGAACGTACGAGTCGTACACCGCCCCGCTCGGGGTCTGCTTCATGGTCAGCCCCCTCAACCGGCACTACGGGCCCGACGTCGACGGGTACGAGTACTCGCAGTGGGGCACGTATCACTTCGCCGACCGGGACGGCATCGGCGTCGACCGCACCGTCGCGACGGGCACGGGCTACGCGGGGCAGTACCCCGAGCCGTGGCGGTCGACCTACGAGTCGCTCGACACGGTGCCGGACGAGCTCATCCTCTTCTTCCATCACGTGCCGTACACGCACCGGCTGCACAGCGGCACGACGGTGATCCAGCACATCTACGACACCCATTTCGCCGGCGTCGAGCGCGCGGCCGAGATGGCGGAGGCGTGGGACGCGCTGAACGGGCTGGTGCCCGCGGACGTGTGGTACCGCGGCCGCGAGCGGTTCGCCGAGCAGCTGCGGTCGGCGACCGAGTGGCGCGACCAGATCAACACGTACTTCTGGCGCAAGTCGGGCGTGCCCGACGCGCACGGCCGCACGATCTACTGAGCCGGGGCGGCGGACGGCGCGGGGCGGGGCGGGCGGATGTCGTGGCGCCGCCCACGCTCGGCGGCCGGGCCGCGGTGTCAGCCCTCGGGAGTGACGAAGCGTGCGCGGATGTCGGCGGTCATGGCTTTCGCGTTGATCACCGCGAACGCCGCGAAGAACACCCCGAGGAGCGCGAGCACCCAGTCCGACGTGAACGTGACGATCGCGGCGGCGATGAGCAGGTAAGAGAAGGCGCCCAGGGTGACCAGCGGGCGCGCCGCCAGGTAGTAGAGCGCGAGGCGCGCGATGTCGCGCGCACGGAACGAGAAGAACGATGCGATGACGAGCGCGTTCGCGGTCCAGAGCGCGAGGATCACCACGAAGACGATCGCGGCCACGACGAAGAACCCGTCGACGCCGACGGCCGCGCCGTAGGCGATCGTGATGCCCAGCACCGTCGCGAGGGCGAGCGCCGGCACCCACACCCACAGCACGTCCACGACGTTGCGTACGTACGCCTTCCAGAAGTGCGGCCACACGGTGAGCTCGTCCGAGCGCGCCGCGATCGTCGACATCGCCGCCGAGAAGGCGGGGCCGACGGGGACGAGGCACAGGGCGTAGAGCGGCAGGTTGCTGGCATCGCGCTCGAGCAGCAGCAGGCCGAGGAAGGCCGGCGCCGCAGCGAGCAGGAAGCACGCCTCCACGAGCAGGAACCAGTACACGACCCCGGTGGCCCGGCCGAGGATTCCGCGCCGCGGATCGGGGGCCCCCGCCTCTCGTGTCATGTGATCCATCCTGCCCGGACGGGAGTCGCTCACGAGACCGCACCATCCGCCGTCTCGACGACGACGACCCCGGTCGCCGGCACCGCGAGCGGACCTCCCGCGGCGACCGCGCGCCCCGTGAGCAGATCGACGCCGTCCCACGGCGAGGTCACCCGCACCGCCTCGGCGCCGTGGTTCAGCAGGAACTCGTAGCGCCGGCCGTCCACCACGCGGCTCGTGTGCTCGAGGTCGCGCACGTCCGCGAACGCGCCCAGGCAGCCGCGCTCGGCGAGCGCGTGGCGCACGACCCAGTCGACGCCCTCCTGCGCGAGGACGCTGCCGACGTACCAGGCGCTCCCCTCGCCGACGTCGTTGCGCGTCACCGCGGGCGTGCCGTCGTAGAAGTCCGTGGTGTAGAAGCCGACGGGCTGCGCGCCCTGCGGGATCACGAGGTCGAAGACGTGGTGCGCGGGGACGCGCAGCTCGGGTTCGCCCGGCAGCAGCAGCGCCACCTCGTTGACCTGCTCCGGCGGCAGCGAGTCGGTCTCGTCGACGCGCACACCGCAGAGCTCCCCCAGCGGGCCGGGCACGTCCATCAGGAAGGCGTTGTCGTCCTCGTCGACGCGGCCCGACATCACGGTCGTCACGACGGTGCCGCCGCGGCGGGCGACGCCGTCCAGCCGGGCGGCGACATCCCCCTTCAGCATGTGGAGGAACGGCGCGAACACCACGTCGTAGCCCGACAGGTCGGCGGTGGCCGCCACGACGTCCACGACGGCCCCGGCCTGCCACAGCGCCTCGTAGTACGACACCAGCTGCGCCTCGTACCCGACCGCGCGGCTGTAGCCGTCCGACATCTCCAGCGCCCACCACGAGTCCCAGTCGAACAGCAGCGCCACGCGCGCCGGTGTGCGGCCCCCGAGCAGCCGATCGCCGACTTTCTCGAGCTCGGCACCCAGCGTGGCCACCTCGGCGAACGCGCGCGTGTCGGTGCGACCGGCGTGATTGAGCACTGCGCCGTGGTACTTCTCCGAGGCACCTCTGCTGTGGCGCATCTGGAAGAAGAGCACCGAGTCCGAGCCGTGGGCGACGGCCTGCCACGACCAGAGCCGCATCTGCCCCGGGCGCTTCACCGGGTTGTAGTTGCGCGTCGCGGTCATGGTCGGCGTCTGCTCCATGAGCCAGAACGGCTGGCCGTCCTTCAGGCCGCGCATCAGCGAGTGCGACAGCGCCATGCGCGAGACCGGCGAGCCGTCGGTCGGGTAGTTGTCCCACGAGGCGAAGTCCAGGTGCGGCGCCCACCGGTGGTAGTCGAGGTGGCGGTAGATCGCCATCATGTTGGTGGTCACCGGCAGGTCGGAGTGGGCCCGGATCGCCTCCTTCTCCTCGCGGAACGACCGCAGGATGTTGTCGGTGTTGAACCGCAGGTAGTCCAGGGTGATCCCCTGGAAAGCCGTGTGGTTCGGACCGCGCCAGTGCTCCGAGAGCATGTTCGGCGGCACGATCTGCTCCCAGTCCGTGAACCGGTGCGACCAGAAGTCGGTGTTCCACGCCTCGTTGAGCCGGTCGAGCGACCCGTGTCGCTCACGCAGCCAGAGACGGAACTCCGCCGCGCACAGGTCGCAGTAGCACTGGCCGCCGTACTCGTTGTTGACATGCCAGGCCACCACCGCCGGATGTCCCGCGAAGCGCTCCGCGATGCGGGAGGCCACCGCGACGGAGAGCCGACGGTAGGCGGGCGACGAGGCGCACGCGTTGTGGCGGACGCCGTAGAGGTGGCGGCGGCCCTCGAAGTCGGTGCGGCAGACCTCGGGGTAGCGGTGGGCGAGCCAGGGCGGAACGGCCGCGGTGCCGGTCGCCAGGCAGACCTTCCTGCCTTCGGCGTGCGCGCGGTCGAGGATGCGCTCCAGCGTCGACAGGTCATAGGTGTCCTCGTCGGGCTGGGTCAGCGACCACGTGAACACCCCGACGGTCAGCAGGTCGATGCGCGCGAGATCGAACGCGCGGTAGTCCTCGTCCCACACGGCGTCCCCCCACTGCTCGGGGTTGTAGTCGCCGCCGTACGGGATCTTGTCGAGGGCCGGGAGGGTCACGTCACGTCTCCAAAGGGGTCGGGGTGGGATGTCCGGAATGGGGATGCCGCGGCCCCGCGCCGTCGAGGGGGCGGGGCCGCGGCATCCGTCGTCGTCAGCCGTTGTTCTCGGCGTAGCGCTCCTGGGCGCTGTTGACGATGTCGAGATACTGCGTCATGTTCATGCCGTCGAGCTCGGTCACGTACGCGTCCCACTCGTCGAGCGAGCGCTGACCGAGGATGAAGGCCGCGGTGTTCTGGTACACGTGGTCCTTGAGCGCCGACTGGTAGAGCGAGACCTGCTCGCGCTCCACCTCGCTCAGCGGCGCGGGCGGCGGAAGCTCGAGGATCTTCTTCGTCGACATGTCCTCGACGAAGGTGAGCGCCTCCTCCGGGAGCATCGAGCGGTCGAGGTCGACCGACGAGCCGTGGACGAGCATCCAGACGCCGTTGGAGAAGCCGTAGTCGGCCTGGAGGTTCTCAGGCGCCCCGGGGTTGATGCCCATCGCGGTGATGTCCGCATCGAGCACCCGCTTGCCGTCGCTCTCCTTCGCGTAGGTCTCGCCCTCGACGCCCCACTTGGCGAACTCGAGGCCCTCGTCGGAGTAGTACAGCCAGTCGAGGAACTGCAGCAGCGCGAGGAAGTTCTCGGACTCCTGCACCTCGGACGACAGCATGAAGCCGCTCACGAGCCGCTGGCCCGCCTGGAAGTTGTCACCGGCGGGACCGGCCGGCACGCGGATGAGCGAGAGCTCGCCGTCGGTGCCGAGCTCCTCGAGCGTCTGGCGGTAGCCGATGATCTCCTGGTTGTTGGTGCCGACCGACAGCGCCTGTCCCGAGGCGACCTTCTGCTTGGCCTGGTCGTCGTCCTGCGTGAGCGCCTCGGGGTCGAGCAGCCCGTCCTCGACGAGCGACGCGTAGAACTCCACGAGCTCCTTGTACTCGTCGGTCGCGCCGGTGTACACGAACTCCTCGCCGTCCCACGTGAGGCCCTGGCTGAAGTTCCAGCCGGCGCTCGTGCCGAAGTTCGGCGCGACGAAGGCGAGCGTGCCCTCGATCGGCCCGTTCGCCGACCAGCGGTCGGTCATCGGGTAGAGGTCGGGGTACGCCTCCTTGACGGTCTCGAGCTGGTCGCGGAAGTCGTCGAAGGTCTCGGGCTCGAGGCTGAGGCCGAGCTCCTCCCAGATGTCGGAGCGCACCGCGAAGGTGTACTCCGGGCGGGGCTCCTCGCGGAAGCCGGGGAACAGGTAATACTTGCCGTCCTCCTGGCGCAGCTGGTCGAGGTCGGCCTCGAGGCCCCACTTCTCGACCTTGTCCATGTAGTTCGGCATGTACTGCACGAAGTCGCTGGCGGGCAGGATCGCGCCGCCCGCGACGAACGCCACTTCCTGACCGGGGTACGTGACCGACACGATGTCGGGCGCATCGCCCGCGCCGATGACGAGCGACTTGCGCTGATCCCACTCGCTGAGCGGCGCGCTGACGATGTCGAAGGTGACGTTCTGGTTCTTCTCCAGCTCGCTGAGGATCAGCCAGTTCTCGTCGAGCGGGTAGTTCGGGTGGTCGCGATAGAACAGTCCGAACTCGACCGCCTCGGTGGCCGAGAACGTGTCGCCGACGCCGTAGTCCTCCATCGCGCCGACGTCCTTGCCGGTGAAGTCGAACTCGCCGGCCTCGGTCTCGCCGCCGCCGTCGTCGCCGGAGGAGCCGCAGCCGCTGAGCACGAGGCCGCCGGCCGCGAGCACGGCGACCGCCATGAGGGCGCTTCGGCGCGCCCTCCGCGTCACTTGCTGTGTCATGGGGGTTTTCCTTTCTGGGGGTGGGGACGACGTCACTGCTTGACGGAGCCGAGCATGACGCCGGACACGAAGTACTTCTGGATGAAGGGGTAGAGGCAGACGATGGGCAGCACGGTGAGGAGCATCGTGACGGCCTTGACGTTCGAGGCGACCTGGGTCGCCTCGCCCCCGCTGCTGCCCGCGCCGAGACTCTCGGTGCCCGTCGCCGCCGCGAGGAGATTCCTCAGGTAGACGGTGACCGGATACAGCTCGGCTTTGTCCATATAGAGGAACGCGGCGAACCACGAGTTCCAGAACGAGACCGCGTAGAAGAGCACCATCGTCGCGATGACGGCCTTGCTCAGCGGCAGCACGATCTTCCAGAGGATGCCGTAGGTCGTCAGCCCGTCGATGGCCGCCGCCTCTTCGAGGTCTTCGGGGAAGCTCTCGAAGAAGGACTTCATCACGAGCAGGTTGAACACGCTGATCGCGTTGGGGATCACGATCGCCCAGATGGTGTTCTTGAAACCGAGCGTGTTGATCAGGATGTAGTTGGGGATCAGGCCGCCGTTGAAGAACATCGTGAACACCGCGAGCCCGATGAAGAATGCGCGACCCTTGAGGTCCTTCTTGGAGAGGGCGTACGCGAACGTCGTCGTGAGCGCCATCGCGATCACGGTCGCCACGACGGTGTACAGCACCGTGTTCCCGTAGTTGCGCCAGAAGAGCGGGTCGCCCATGACGTACCCGAACGTCGTCACGTTGAAGCCCTTCGGGATCAGGTTCACCTGTCCCGAGTTGATGTAGGCCTCGGAGCTGAACGCCTGCGCGACCACATTCAGGAAGGGGTAGAGCGTGACGAAGCAGATGACGAGGATCAGCGTCGCATTGACGACGCGGAACACCGTGTAGCTGCGCGAGTCCTTGATGCCGGCCTGCTTGGACGGGCGGAAGATGCGGTTGGACATGCGGCGCGGCATGGTCCGGAGGCTTTCGGTCACCACAGGCTCGTCCCCACGGCTCGGCGCGAGATCGCGTTGGCGGTCAGGATCAGGGTCAGGCCGATGAGCGCCTCGAACAGACCGATCGCGGTCGCGTACGAGAAGTTGCTCGAGATGATGCCGACCCGGTACAGGTAGGTCGAGATGACATCGGCCGTCGGATACAGCAGCGGGTTGTAGAGCAGCAGGATCTTCTCGAAGCCCACCGCCATGAACGTCCCGATGTTGAGGATGAGCAGCACGATCATCGTCGGACGGATGCCCGGCAGCGTCACGTGCCAGATCTGCCGCCACCGATTCGCGCCGTCGATGCGCGCGGCCTCGTAGAGCTGCGGATCGATCGTGGTCAGCGCCGCGAGGTAGAGGATCGTGCCCCACCCGACGGTCTGCCAGATCTCGGACCCGACGTAGATCGTCGGGAACCACTGCGGCAGCTGCATGAAGGGTATGGGCTCGCCGCCGAGGAACTCGATGCCCTGGTTGATCGAGCCGCGCAGCGCCGTCAGCTGGAGCACCATGCCGGCCACGATGACGACAGACATGAAGTGCGGCAGGTACGAGATCGACTGGGCGATGCGCTTGAACGCGCCCGAGCGCAACTCGTTGAACATCAGCGCCAGGATGATCGGCAGCGGGAAGACGATGAGGAGTGTGAGCCCGCCGAGCAGCAGGGTGTTCCCGAACGCACGCCAGAACGTCGGGTCGTTGATGAAGAGCTCGACGTAGCGCAGGCCCACCCACTCATCGCCGAACATGCTGCCGCCCGGGCGGAACCGGCGGAACGCGATGACGTTCCCCGCCATCGGGATGTACCGGAAGATCAGCAGGAAGACCACGGGGAGGATGAGCAGCGTGTAGAGCCGCCAGTCCTTCTTGAGCGCCTTGCGCCAGGTGCGGCGGGGTGCGCGCCGTGGCTTGCGGTCGCGCCGTCCGCCGGCAGGCGACCTGCCCGACTCCCGCGCTTCCTCTTCCTCCGCGCGCAGCTCGATCGCATCCGCGATCACGAGGTTGCTGTTGACCGACATACGCTCCCTTGCGGCTGTCCGGAGACGGTGTCACCGAGTGTTGATGCTGGTGCGAAAGTTTCGTCTTCCGCTTCGATACATGTGACGCTAGCCTTGACGTGAGCCGATGTCAACGTTTTCATTGGATCGACGACAACCTGAGACGAACGGCCGTTGCGGCCGGCCGAGAGAGAGCTGGAGCACGATGGCGCGCTTCGACATGGCAGAGCCCGAGCTGGCGGACTACCGTCCGCGGGTGGACGCGCCGGACGACTTCGACGCGTTCTGGCGGGGGACGCTGAGCGAGGCGCGCGGCGCGGGAGACCGCGTCATCCGCACACGGCATGACGGTCCCCTCGAGCTGGTCGACGTCGACGACGTGGTGTTCCCGGGCTTCGCGGGCGACCCGGTCCGAGCCTGGTTCGTGCGTCCGCGCGGTGCGGAGAACCTGCCCGCGGTGGTGGAGTTCGTCGGCTACGGCCGCGGCCGCGGTCTCGCCCTCGAGCGGCTGCACTGGCCGACGGCCGGATTCGCCCAGCTGATCGTGGACACGCGCGGCCAGGCTTCGACGTGGGGCACGGGGGGCAGCACCCCCGACCCGCACGGGGCGGGCCCCGCGACGAACGGGTTCCTCACCCGCGGGATCGAGGATCCTGCGACGTACTACTACCGCCGCGTCTTCACCGACGCCGTGCGAGCCGTCGATGCGATCCGCGGCTTCGACGAGGTCGACCCCGAACGCGTCGCGGTGACGGGCAACAGCCAGGGCGGCGCGATCGCGATCGCCGCGGCCGGGCTGTCGTCGGGCCTCGTCGGGGCACTGCCGACCGCGCCGATCCTGTCGCACCTGCGGCGCGTCGTCGGCTTCACCGACGCCGAGCCGCACGCCGAGATCACGCGCTACCTGGCGGTCCACCGCGACGCGGAGGAGCGCGTGTTCCGCACGCTGTCGTACTTCGACGGTGTGAGCTTCGCCGAACGGGCCGAGGCGCCGGCGCTGATCGGAGCAGGTCTCATGGACATGATCGCTCCCCCGTCGGGCGTGTATGCCGCAGCCAATCACTGGCGCGGCGGCGCCGAGGTCGCCGCCTATCCCTGGAACGGCCACGAGGGCGGCGAGGGGATCCATCAGATGCGCCAGCTGGAGTGGCTGCGCGCGCGGGTGCCCACCCGCAGCGGCGCACCGCGGGAGAGCGCGGTGACGTCATGACGGATGCCGCGCCACGCCTCACCCGGGCCGCCCTGCGACGAGCGGGCACGGACCTGCCGGCCCCTCCCGTGCGCATCGTCCACATGGGTCTCGGCGGGTTCCATCGTGCCCACCAGGCGTGGTTCACCGCCCGTGCCGTCGACGGCGCGCAGTGGGGCATCGCCGCCTTCACCGGCCGCAGCGCCGACGTCGCGACACGGCTCGCTCCGCAGGACGGCCTGTACACGGTGGTGGTGCGCGGCGCCGAGGCGGACCGGTTCGAGGTGACCGGCAGCATCGCCGAGGTGCACGAGGCCTCCTCGCCGCGATTCGCCGAACTCGTCGCCGCATCGCAGACCGCCGTCATCACGCTCACGATCACCGAGGCCGGCTACCACCTCGACGCCGCCGGCGCGCTCGATCTGGGCGACCCCGACGTCGCGCACGATGTCGACGCCCTCCGCAGCGGCGGCACGACGGTGCGCACCCCGATCGCGCGGCTGACGCACGGACTGCGCCTGCGTCACGACCAGGGCGCGGGGCCCGTCGCCGTCGTCTCGTGCGACAACCTCCCCCGCAACGACCGGCTCGTCGAGGACGCCGTGGATCGCTTCGCGGCGGCCTGCGGGTGGGACGCCGCCGCGTGGGAGGTGTCGTTCGTCGCGACGAGCGTCGACCGCATCACGCCCCGCACGACACCGGCCGACACCCGCGAGGTCGCGCGCGAGACGGGCTGGCACGACGAGGGCGTCGTCGTCACCGAGCCGTTCGCCGACTGGACGCTGAGCGGCGACTTCCCCGCCGGGCGACCGCGATGGGAGTCCGCCGGCGCCCGGTTCGTCGACGACATCGAGCCGTACGAGCGCCGCAAGCTGCTGGTGCTCAACGGCGGCCACCTGGTACTCGCGTTCGGCGGCCTGCTGCGCGGGCATGCGACGGTCTCGGACGCGATGGGCGATTCGGTCTGCCGAGGGGCGCTGGAGCGGTTCTGGGCAGATGCCGCGGCGGCGGTCGGGGCCGACATCGACACCGCCGACTACCGCCGCGCGCTGACGGAGCGGTTCGGGAATGCGCGGATCGCGCACCACCTGTCGCAGATCGCGGTCGACACCGCCACCAAGCTGCGGCTGCGCATCGTGCCGGTGCTCAGCGCCGCCCTCGCCGACGACCGCGACCCGACCGCAGCGCTCGACGTGCTCCGCGACTGGGCGGCGTGCCTCGACGCCGGCCTGATCGAGCCCGGGCGCGGACCCGACGAGCTGCGCGCCGACCTCATCACGGGGCTCGACGCGGGCGTCGCCGCGACCATCGTCGCCGCCGTCGATCCCACCTTCCACCCCACCGCACTCGCCGAGGAGCGCTCATGATCATCGACCGGGCCGAGGTCATCGTCACCAGCCCCGACCGCAACTTCGTCACGCTGAGGCTGACGACCGACGACGGGCTCGTCGGGCTCGGCGACGCGACGCTGAACGGCCGTGAACTCGCCGTGGTCGCCTACCTCCAGGAGCACGTCGTCCCGCTGCTCCTCGGGCGGGACGCGCACCGCATCGAGGACACCTGGCAGTTCCTCTACCGCTCGGCCTACTGGCGCCGGGGCCCCGTCACGATGGCCGCGATCGCCGCTGTCGATGTGGCGCTGTGGGATCTGAAGGCCAAGGCCGCGGGGATGCCGCTGTACCAGCTGCTCGGCGGCGCGTCGCGGACCGGGCTGCTCGCCTACGGGCACGCGTCGGGCAGGGATCTGCCCGAGCTCTTCGACTCCGTGCGCAGCCACCTGGCACAGGGATACCGCGCGATCCGGATACAGACGGGAGTGCCCGGCCTGAAGTCGATCTACGGCATCGCCTCCAATGCGACGTACGAGGCGAACACCGGCGTGCGCTACGACCACGAGCCCGCGCAGCGCGGGGCCCTGCCGAACGAGGAGGACTGGGACACCCGCTCGTACCTGCGGCACGTGCCGACCGTCTTCGAGGCGGTCCGGGCCGAGTTCGGCCCCGAGCTGCCGCTGCTCCACGACGGCCATCACCGGATGACGCCGGTCCAGGCGGCGCAGCTGGGCAAGTCGCTCGAGCCCTACGACCTGTTCTGGCTCGAGGACTGCACGCCCGCCGAGAACCAGGAGGCCCTCCGCCTGGTGCGCCAGCACACCACCACGCCGCTCGCGATCGGCGAGATCTTCAACACCGTGTGGGACTACCAGCAGATCATCCGCGAGCAGCTGATCGACTACGTGCGCTCCGCCGTCACGCACACCGGCGGCATCACGCACCTCAAGAAGGTCCTCGACTACGCCTCGCAGTACCAGATCAAGTCCGGCATGCACGGCCCCACCGACATCTCTCCGGTGGGCATGGCCGCCGCGCTGCACCTCGGTCTCGCGATCCACAACTTCGGCATCCAGGAGTACATGAAGCACGGCGCGCGCACCGACGCGGTCTTCCGGCAGTCGTTCACCTGGGAGGACGGGATGCTGCACCCCGGCGAGCTGCCCGGGATCGGCGTCGATCTCGACGTCGATGAGGCGGGGAAGTATCCCTACGTGCAGGCCTACCTGCCGTTCAACCGCCTCGGCGACGGAACGGTGCACGACTGGTGACGGTTTCGCGCGGATCTCAAAAGTTTCGGAATACGATCGCACCATGAGCGACACCACCCGCATCACGCTCGCCGCGATCGCCGCGGAAGCCGGCGTGTCGCTCGCGACCGTGTCGAAGGTGCTCAACGGCCGCACCGACGTCGCTCCGGCTACGCGGGCGCGCCTCGAGACCGAGCTGGCGCGTCACGGCTACACCCGCCGATCCGCCAAGCAGCGCAGCGAGTTCGTCGAACTGGTGTTCCACGAGCTCGAGCCGAGCTGGTCGATGGAGGTCATCGAGGGCGTGGAGGACGCCGCACACGCCGCGGGGCTCTCGGTCGTGCTCACGGTGAGCGGCGACCGGCACACGCCCGGCGCCGATTGGATCGACGGCGTGCTGCGCCGCCGGCCGGTGGGCGTGGTGCTGGTGTTCTCCGACATCGCGCCGCGACTGCGTGACAAGCTGCGCGCCCAGGGCATCCCCTTCGTCATCATGGATCCGGCGGGCGATCCCTCCCCCGACGTGCCGTCGGTGGGATCGGCCAACTGGTCGGGCGGACTCATGGCCACGCGGCACCTCATCGAACTGGGGCACCACCGCATCGCGGCGATCACCGGCCCCGAAGACATGATGTGCTCGCTGGCCCGCGTCGACGGCTACCGCTCGGCGATGAACGCGGCGGGCCTGCCCATCGACCCGCAGCTCATCCGGTTCGGCGACTTCCACCCGGGCGGCGGCGAGGCCGCCGGCCGCGAACTGCTGGCACTGGCCGACCCGCCCACGGCGATCTTCGCGGGCAGCGACCTGCAGGCGCTCGGAGTGATCGCGGCCGGGTCGGCCGCGGGCCTGCGCGTGCCGGACGACCTTTCGGTGGTCGGCTATGACGACATCGCGCTGTCGCGGTGGATGAGCCCGCAGCTGACGACCGTCCACCAGCCGTTGCGCCGCATGGGCGAGGAGGCCACGCGCCTCGCGATCCGCCTGGCGGAGGGCGCCCAGCCCGACACCCTGCGGATGGATCTCGCCACCCACCTCGTCGTGCGCGGGAGCACCGCTCCTTACGCGGCCTGATCCGGGCCCGCCGCACGGCGACGGCACCGGACGTTCAGACGAGCGTGGCACCGCATTCATCCCAGACCGCTACAAAGGAGCCTGGCGCACGGGCGCGCCGGGGAGACGGTGAACCGCTCTAGCCCGACTCGCTCAGGACGTCAAGCCCCGTGCGCCGGAAACGCCGTGGGACCAGGATCGTTGCACGACGAGAGGAGGCTCCCCGATGGTGCTCGAGAGTCCGACCTCGCCCGCACGGCGCAACGTCCTGCGTGCGCGCGTCATGCCGGCGCTGAAAGAGCTGCCGCTTCGGCGTCCTGAGCCGCCCGCCCCGGAGGACTCGGCGGTCCGCTGGGAGCTCGTCGACATCGATCGCTACGAGGTGCGCTCCTGCGGCGTCACCGTCGGGTTCATCGATGTCGTCGGCGCCGTCTTCGTCGTCCTCGCGGGACCGCGGTACGACCGCGCCGTCGAGGTGCTGCAGACCCTGGATTTCGCCGCCGCTGTGGACTCGATCCGTCCCGCGGCGGCAGAGGCTCGCTGAGGCCGCCGCCCGTCCGCCGACGGCGCGGACGAGCGCGCCGCACGAACAGCCGCAGACCCGCGGGAACGGATGCCACCGCCCCGCCGGAAGGGGTGGGCGCGCCGCGCGGCGCGCCCACCCCTTCGGCTCAGCGCTTGGCCGGAACCTCGACAGGCTCTGACTCGGCCGCCGCAGACGGCAGTCCCTCTGCCGCGGCCGTGACCACCACGCTCAGCTCGTGACCGCGGTCGGCCCCTCGCACCACGTGAATCGCGCGCGTGGCGCCGGGGATGTCGATCCCGTCGCGCTGCCAGCGGTAGCCGAACGTCAGCCCGTCGGTGTCCCACTCTCCCGGGTCGGCCGTGAGCTTGGACCCCACCGCGGCCTGCCCGTCGATCGACGGCGCGACGACGTTGACGGGGGCCGCAGGTGCCGCGGGGCCGACGAACTCGCCGACGCCCCAGCGCGCGGTCGACTGGTAGCCGGCGCCGGTCGGGTCCGCCCAGTTGCGGATCGCCGTGCGCTGGCCGGCCGACGCGTCGTTGACCTGGAAGTCCAGGCCGTGGAACGAGCCGAGCGTCGCCGCGTCGCCGAGGTCGATCGCGAGCTCCACGACGTACCCGCCGTCGACGAGCGCGGTGGCCGTCTGCACGCGGGCTCGCTGGAACGCCTCGTCGCCGGTGCCGAACGACACCGCGTTGGCGGCGCTCACGCGGATCTGCGTGTCGTCGTAGCGGTACGAGCCGTTCTTGGCGTTGCCCGGGTCGACGTACACCTCCACCGAGTCCTGGATCCACGGGTCGGAGCCGCTGACGTCGACGACCGGGTCGGCGACCTCCGCGAGCACGTACAGCCTCGAGCCCGACCAGAGCGTCCGCACGGTCGCGGTCGCGCCGTTCTCGCCCAGCACCGCCTTGCCGGTGGTGACCGACGCGGCGTCGGCCCACACGGCGTCGATCGTGCCGTCCACCACGGGTGCGGCATCCGCCTGCACCACCTCGAGGAACGACAGCGGCTCGATGAGCGTCAGCGTGCCCAGCTCTCCCTCGGCGTTCCAGCCGACGGTCGCCGTGCCGATGTCGACGCGCACGTCGAAGGCGAGCGTCTGCCCCTCGGCCGCCGCGGCGAGCGGGAGGCGCGCGACGAGGTCGTACCCTCCCTCGCGCTCGGTGACGACGGCCGGCACGTCACCCGAGCCGTCGCGTGCCACGCCGTACACGGCGTCGCCGAGCGCGAGCTCGACGCCGTCCGCGGCATCCGTCGTCGCATCGTCGACGCTCGCGTACACCGTGAGGTGATCCGCGGCCCAGCGCAGCTGGAACGACGCCACGCCCTCGATCGCGTGCAGCGGCAGCCGGCGCCACTCGGGCGACGCGGTCGCGGCGGCGTCGAGCGCGACGTCGCCGGCGAAGACGTTCGCCGTCCGCAGGGGGGCGGGCAGGTCGCCGTCGACGGCACCGTAGTACGCGGGCTTGGCCTGCAGGTCGTCGTCGAAGAGCAGCGGCGCCCCCGAGTCGACCCGCCAGCTGCGTCCGTCGGTGAGACCCCACACCGTGACCGAGAACAGGTCGTCCGCGTGGGCGCGGAAGACGCGGAACGCGTCGCGGTAGTAGTAGCCCTGGTCGACGAGCTTCGCCTCGGTCACGGGCGTGCCGGTCGTCACGTCGAGCTCGGTGACGGCCTGGGTGACGGGGAGGTGCTCGAACGCGGTGATCGCCGCCTCGAGCGCCGACACCGGCATCGCGAGGCTCACGTGGAACTGGTGTCCCACGCCGTCGACCGGCACGCCGCGCGCCAGCAGGCGCTCGACGAGGGCGAGGTAGCGCTGCTGCTTGCCGCCCTGTTCGGTGTTGTAGTCGTTGATGAACAGGGTCACCGGGCGGTCGGCGCCGGCCGCGGCGTGGACCTCGTTGAACGCCTCGTCGGCGTACGCGAACGAGAGGTCGATGAACTCCTCGCCGAGGATGCGGTACCACTCGCTGCGGCGCAGGCCGTCGGCGAACTCGCTCCCGTCCGACACCACCTCGTTGACCACATCGATCGCACGCAGCGGGTTGGTCGCGCTGCCGAATGCTCCGTACCGGTCCGACAGGTACTGGGCGACGTCGAACACATGCGTGCGCAGGCGCTCGCGCAGGAGCGCCTTGCCGGCGTCGTCGGCGGCGAGAGGCTGCCCCGCGTCGTCCTGGAAGAACCAGGTCGGCGTCTGGCTGTGCCAGACCAGCACGTGGCCGTACACGCCGAGGTCGTTCTCCTGGGCGAAGTCCATGAGCGCGTCGGCCTCGGCGTTCTCGGCGACGAAGTCGCCGTTCGCGTCGTACCAGGCCTCGGGCTTCATGAAGTTCTCGGGAGTCACCTGATCGAAGTGGCGAAGCAGGAGCTCGGATGCCGCACCCGCCGTCTCACGGCTGTCGATGGCGACGCCGACGGGGAAGTCGACCGTCTCCTTGATGCCCGTGAGGTCTTCGATCACGCCGGGGGCCGGCACGCGCAGCACGATGTCGTCGACGTACAGGTCGCTCGTGTTGCCCGCCGCGCCGTTGTCCCACCGCGTCTCGAAGTACAGCAGCGACTGCGCCGCGTCGGAGCCCTGGAAGCGCGCGGTCACCTGCGACCAGCCGGTGTTCGTCACGCCGTCGAACTGGGCGATCGTCGCGAACGCGGTCGTGCCGCCCTCGGTGTTCGCGCGGCTCAGCCACACGTCGTCGACCGGCTGGCCGTCGCCGAAGCGCACCCACGCGCTGAGCTCGTATGTGACGGCGGGGTCGAGCAGGCCGGTGACGTCGTGCCCGATGCCGTCGCCCTGTCCGGTGCGGTCCGTGACGACCGCCGACTGCGCGCCCCCGTGAGCGGTGGCCGTCGACAGGGCGACGGTCGCCGTGGTCGAGCCGCTGCCCGAGCGCAGCGCCCACCCGTCGAGCCCGGATTCGAAGTCGCTGTCGATCACGATCTGCTCCTCCGGCGGCGGGGTGCCCGCGTCCTCGGTGGTGATGACGATGTCGTCGACGAGGAACGACGGGTGCTGCCCGGCGATCGGCGCGGCCTCGATGTACACGTTCACCGAGGCGAGGCCGGCGGGAACGGTGTACGTGCCGCCGATCTGCACCCACGAATCGGCCGTCGTGGCGATCGCGCCGCCGATCCACGAGTACGTGTTCGAGCCCGAGGTGGGGATCTGCTCCGCGGTGAAGTGGAGCCCGCTCGTGCCCTCGGTGCCGGCGGGCAGCTTGACCCAGGCCGAGATCTCGTAGGTCGTGCCCGCCGTCAGGAGGCCCGTCGAGCTCGCCGAGAGACCTTGCCAGTCACCGGTGCGACCGGTCACCGCCACCGATCGCGTGCCGCTGTGCGCCTCGGCATCCGTCACCGTCAGCGTCACGCCGCCGCGCGCGCCCCACGGCCCGGTCGTTCCGTCTTCGAAGTCCGTCGCGCTGACGACGGTCGGCGCGGCGCTCGCCGGCGCGGCGAGTCCGATCGTCGCGGCGGCGGCGGTCGCCGCGGCCACGAGGAGGGTTCCCAGGGTCCTGCGTCTTTGCATGGTGCGCTCCTTCGCGCGTATGGGGATGGGGGTGTGGCGAGGGAGGCGGGTGCGGTGCGGCCGGGATCGCGGAGGGCGTTCCCGGCCGCCGCGCTCACGCGTCGGGGGTCACGACCACCGACGCGTGCAGCCTGCGGGTGTGGTCGAGGTGGCGGGCATCGCCGACGACGCGCACCGATCGGGTCGCGACGATCTCGCCGCTGGAGCGTCCGAAACCGAGCACGAGCTCGCCCGGCTCGACGATGCGTCGGCCGTCGCGCCCGGTGAAGGACGCGAGGTCGGCGGGCACCTCGAACGAGACGCGGGCCCGCTCCCCCGCTGCGAGCGGCACGCGCGCGTAGGCGATGAGCCGCTGCACCGGTCGCACCACCGAGGCCGCCGGGTCGTGGAGGTACAGCTGCACCACCTCGACCCCGTCGCGGTCGCCGGCGTTGCCGACGTGGATCGACACGGTCACGGTGCCGTCGGCGGTCATCTCGGCGGCCGACGACTCGGCATCCGACCACACCGCCGGCGCATAGCCGAGACCGTGCCCGAACGGGTACGCCGGCGTGGGGTCGATGTTCGACACGTCGTTCTGACGGGCGAGCCTCGACGCCAGGTAGGTCGAGGGCTGCGCACCGGGGTCGCGCGGGATGCTGACCGGCAGGCGTCCGCTGGGGTTCACGCGGCCGCTGAGCACGCCGGCGATGGCGCCGGTGCCCTCCTCGCCCGCGAAGAAGCTCTGCACGATCGCCGCCGCCTGCTCGGGCGCCGCGCCGAGCGCATACGGACGCCCGGCGAGGAGCGTCACGACGGTCGGCACCCCGGTCTCGAGCACCGCGTCGAGGAGCGCCTGCTGCGCGCCGGGCAGCGTGAGGTCGGCCGCGTCGCAGCCCTCCCCGCTCGTGCCGCGGCCGAACAGACCCGCCCGGTCGCCGAGCGCGAGCACGACGACGTCGGCGCCCGCCGCGACCGCGAGGGCGTCGGCGAACCCGTCGGTCTCGCCGCCGTCGATCGTGGTGCCTGCCGCGTAGGAGATCTCGGCCGCCGGGAACTCCGCCGCGAGCGACTCGCGCAGCGTCGGCAGGGCGATGCCGAGGGGGAATTCCGGATGCCGCACCCCCACGTGCGACGGGAACGAATAGCACCCGAGCACGGCGTAGGGGTCGTCGGCCACCGGGCCGACGACGGCGATGCGCCGGGGCGCGTGACCCTGCCCGAGCGGCAGCACGCCGTCGTTGCGGAGCAGCACGATCGCCTCCTCGGCGATGCGGCGGGCGAGCGCCCGGTTTCGCGGCGGGTCGAGGTCGACCGTGCCGCGCACGGCCTCGATCGAGTCGGCGCCCGCCGCGGCGAGCGCCGGCGGCACCGCCGACCAGCCCTCGTCGAGGAGGCCGAGTTCCGCCTTCTGGCGGAGCACACGGCGCAGCGCGCGATCCACGAGCGCCTCGTCCACCACCCCGTCCTCGACGGCCCGCGCGAAGTCGGCGCCGAACGTCTTCACTGTGGGCAGCTCGACGTCGATCCCGGCGGCGAGCGCGCGGGTCGCGGCATCCGTCCAGCCGTCGGCGACGCCGTGCAGATCCTTGAGGAACGCGATCGAGAAGTAGTCGGCGACGACCGTGCCCTCGAAGCCCCACTCGTCGCGCAGCAGCCCGGTGAGCAGGCTCTCGTCGGCGGCCGTCGGCACGCCGTCGAGGTCGGTGTACGAGTTCATCACCGAGCGCACGCCGCTCTCGCGCAGGGCCATCTCGAACGGCGGCAGCAGCACGTCGGCGAGCTCGCGCGCTCCGACCGACACCGGCGCGAGATTGCGGCCGCCCTTCGACGCCGAATACCCGACGAAGTGCTTGAGGGTCGCCACGACGCCGGTGCTCTCGACGCCCTGGATGTAGGCCGTCGCGACGGTGCCGACGAGGTAGGGGTCTTCGCCGATCGTCTCTTCGACGCGGCCCCAGCGGGCGTCGCGGACGACGTCGAGCACGGGCGCCAGCCCCTGGTGCACGCCCACCGAGCGCATGTCGGCGCCGATGCGCTCGCCCATCTCGCGCACGAGCGCGGGATCGAACGTCGCGCCCCAGCTGAGCGGCACGGGGTACGCCGTCGCACCCCACGTCGCGAAGCCGGCCAGGCACTCCTCGTGCGCGAGCGCGGGGATGCCGAAGCGGTTCGCCTCGACGATGCGCTGCTGCGCACGCTGCAGCGACAGCGCGCCCGTCGCCGGGTCGACCGGAGCGGTGCCGAACGGCCGCGTGAGCTGACCGAGTCCGTCCGGCAGCAGCGCGTCCAGGTCGATGTCGTCGCTCATGTCGTGCTGGTGGGGCGCGACGTCCTCGCCGTCGGCGGATGCCCCGACCCAGACGCCGTACAGCTGCGCGACCTTCTCGGCCACCGTCATCTCGGCGATGAGGGCCTCGACGCGCTCGTCGGCCGGCAGCGCCGGATCGTTCCAGAGACGCAGCGTCGCGGCATCCATCGTCTGCTCTTCCATGGTCATCCCTTCACCGCCCCGGTGAGTCCGCCGACGATGCGCTTCTCCGCGAGGAGGAAGAACACCAGTGCGGGGATCATCGCCAGCGACGTGTACGCCAGCACGGCGCCCGTGTCTTGCGAGTACTGCGTGGAGAACTGCGTGACCCCGAGCGGCAGCGGCCACAGCTCCTGCGGGAGCGTTCCGGTCGAGATCACGAGCAGCGGCAAGAGGTAGCCGTTCCAGCTCGCGACGAACGCCAGGATGCCGACGGTGACCAGGCCGGGCTTCGCCAGCGGCAGCAGGATGCGCCAGAAGAAGCCGATGCGCGTCGCTCCGTCGATCATCGCCGCCTCCTCGAGTTCGTCGGGGATCGCGCGGAGGAACGGCACCAGGATGATGATCGTCGTCGGCAGCGCGAACGCGATGCCCGGGATGATGACGCCGAGGTAGGTGCCGTGCAGGCCGAGCGTGCGCAGCAGGAGCGTGAGCGGCAGCGCCGCGACCGTGAGCGGGAACATCAGGCCGGCGGCGAAGAGCGTGTACAGCCCCTCGCGGCCCTTGAAGTCGTAGCGCGCCAGCACGAAGGCGGCCATGATGCCCGCGATCACGACGCCCGCCGTCGTGGCGACGGCGAGGACGGTGCTCGCGAACACATTGCCCCAGAACCGCGGCGAGCCGAGCACGGCGGCCCAGTTCTTCAGCGTGAACGGGTCGGGGAATCCGGCCGGGTTCGCGTTGAGGTCGGCGGTCGTGCGGAAGCCGCCGAGGAAGACATAGATCACGGGGCCGACGGCCACGGCGGCGACGACGAGCGCCACGAGGTAGACGAAGGGCTGGCCCCAGTCGAACCGGCGCCCGGCGGGTTCGGCGGTGCGCGGCGAGCCGGTGACGATGGTGGTGGTGGCCGACATCTCAGCGGGCTCCGTTCGTGAGGGCGCCCTTGAGGTCGCGCCGCAGCGCGAAGCGCTGGTAGATCAGGGCGATGACGAGCGAGATGACGAAGAGGATCACGGCGATCGCGCTGCCGTAGCCCGGCTGACCGGCGAACTGACCCTGCTGGACCATGTACGTCGCCATCGTCTCGGTGGCGATGCGCCGCACCGCGGGGGCGACCGTCACCCACACCATGTCGAACACCTGCAGCGACCCGATGATCGACAGGAACGCCCAGATGCGGATCGTCGGACCGAGGAGCGGGATGGTGATGTGGCGCTGCACCTGCCACCAGCTGGCGCCGTCGATCTGCGCCGCCTCGGCGAGCTCGTCGGGAATGCCCTGGAGGCCCGCGAGGAACAGCAGGATCGCGAAGCCGATGTACTTCCAGGTGAGCACGAAGAAGATCGTCCACAGGGCGACGGCCGGGTCGGCCAGCCAGTTCTGGGTGAGCGCCCCGAGGCCGATCGCCTCGAGGGCGGCGTTGACCGCGCCGTTCGGCTGCAGGATCAGCTTGAACGCCAGACCGGCGATGACCTCGGCGAGCACGTACGGCACGAAGATCAGCAGCCGGAAGACAGCGCGCCCGCGCAGCGGGCGGTTCAGCAGCAGTGCCACCGCGATCGCGATCGGGCCCTGCACCAGCAGCGACATCACGAGGATGAAGAAGGTGTTGCCGATGGCCTTCTGGAACTCGGGGCTGGTGAGCGCCCGGACGTAGTTGTCGAAGCCCACGAAGCGGCCGGAATCGGCCAGGTTCTCCCACCGGAAGGCGGGCGGGAGGTTGTAGAAGCTGTAGACCGCCGCCAGGACCACCGGCAGGATCACGAAGCCCACGAAGAGGATCAGCGCGGGCGAGACGAACAGCAGGATCTCGAGGCGCTTGCGCCGCGAGCCGCGCCGCTTCGGGCGCGCGGGGGTGGGGCCCGGGCCCGCGGTGACCGCGGGCCCGGGGGTGGTGAGTGTCGCCATGATCTACAGAGTCGCCGCCGCGTCCTGCATCTTCTGGACGATCTCTTCGGGGGTGCCGGTGCCCGCGAAGAGGTTGACGATGCCCTCGTTCATCGCGTTGCCGACCGTGGTGCCGAACGCGGTGTCGAGCCACAGCTGGACGAACGATGCCTGCGAGAGACCCTCGGCGACCATCTTCAGATTCGCGTCCTCGAGCGAGTCCTGAGCCGCCGCGACCGTCGGGATGCCCGAGCCGCTGGCCGCGAACTTCTTCTGGACCTCTTCGCTCATGATGTACTCGAGCAGCTCCGCGCACTCCGGCGGCGCGTCCGCCGAGCAGCCGAACCCGTCGCCGCCGCCGAGGGCCGCGGTGGGGTCGCCGTCGGCGCCGTCGATGCCGGGCACCGGGAACCAGCCGAGGAACGGCGGCACCTGCTCGTCGGGCGTGAGCCCGCCGATGACACCGGCGTTCCAGTGGCCCATGAGCTCCATCGAGGCCTGGCCGTTCGCGACGAGACCGGCCGAGCTGCCGGCGCCCTGCTGTGCGGGCGTGCCGAGGAAGCCGTCCTGGAAGGGCTCGATCCCGAGGAACTCCTGCAGCTGCTCGCCCGCCTCGACGAAGCACTCGTCGCTGAAGTCGAACTCGGTCTCGGCCGTCGCGAGCGCCTCGGGCGAGCACGACTTGAGAGCGAACTGGTACCACCAGTGCGCGGCCGGCCAGCCGTCGCCGGCGCCCACGGCGATGGGCGTGAAGCCCGCCTCGCGCAGCGCGCCGACAGCGTCGACGAGCTGGTCGAACGTGGTGGGCACCTCGACCCCGGCCTCGTCGAACTGGTCGGTGTTGTACCAGAAGCCCTCGATGCCGAACGTGAACGGGACGCCGTAGGTCACGCCGTCGACCTGCCACGGGTTGATCGTGGCGCCGACGCTCGAGATCGTGTCGCCGAGCGCGTCGTCGAGCGGCTGCAGGTAGCCGTTCTCGACCTGGTCGCGCAGCTCACCGCCCGGCCACACCTGGAACAGGTCCGGCGGGTCGCCGGCGGCCAGCGCGTTGGGGATCAGCGTGCGCTGAAGCTCCTCGTTCTGGTACCCGGTCTGCTCGACCTTGACGCCCGGGTGGGCCTCCTCGAACTCGGCCGCGACCTCTTCCCAGACCGCGGGGAGGGGGCCGGAGGTGGCGTTGTGCCACCAGGTGATGGTCACCTCGTCGCCGCTGTCGCCCTCGTCGCCGCCGCCGCCGGCACAGCCCGCGAGCGCGCCGGCGGCGAGACCTGCCGCGGCGAGTCCGGCGAAGACGCGCATCGTGCTGCGTGTGTTCATCTTCGAACCTCTCGAAAGTTTCGACTTCTACGTCGAAAGTGATGTGGACGAGGAAAGAGTAAGCACAAAGGTGATTTGCGGTCAAGCGCAACAAATAACGGGTGCGCAACGGCGTCGGCCCTAGGGTGAGAGCGTGACCGATCCCTCAGCGGCCGAAGGCGTGCGCCAGCGCAACCTCGCGCGACTCCTGCGCCTGGTCCATCTCGAAGGGCCGCTGTCGCGGGCCCGGCTCACCGGCGCCACGGGACTGAACCGCTCGACGATCGCCGACCTCGTCGGCGAGCTCGTGCGTGAGGGACTGGTGGTCGAGCGAGCCCCCGATCCTTCGCGTCGCGTCGGGCGTCCGTCGCCCGTCGTCGCGGCGGACGCGCGCGTGGTCGCGATCGCTGTGAACCCCGAGGTCGATGCCGTGACGCTCGCCGCGGTGGGCCTCGACCGCGGCCTCCCCCTGCGCGAGCGCATCGAGCTCGACCACCTGCTCACCCCCGACGAGACGGCCGCCCTCATCGCCGAGCGACTCGCGCAGTGGCGCGCGGGCGAGCTCGCCGACGCGCGGGTGGTCGCGGTCGGGCTGGCGGTGCCCGGCCTCGTCCGGGCGGCCGACGGGCTCGTGCGCAACGCACCGCACCTGCGATGGACGGATGTGCCGCTGCGCGACCTCGTCGAGACCGCCACCGGACTGCCGACCGTCGTCGGCAACGACGCGACGCTCGGCGCGATCGCCGAGCACCTGTTCGGGGCGGCGGCCGGGTTCGACGACGTGGTGTACCTCAACGGCGGCGCGAGCGGCATCGGCGGCGGGCTGATCGTGCACGGGATGCCGCTCCTCGGCGCCGGCGGCTACACCGGCGAGTTCGGGCAGAACCGTCCGGGCATCGCCGCCGAGTCCGATCGCCGCGCGGTCGACGGCGTGCTCGAGGACGAGGTCAGCCGTGCGCGGCTGCTGGCGGCGGTGGGCCTGCACGCCGCCGACGAGCCGGTGCTCGCGTCCGCGCTCGCCGACGCCGGCGTCGAGTCGGAGGCGGCCGACGAGGTCGCCCGGCAGCGGCGCATCCTCGCCACCGCGCTCGCCAATGCGGTGAACGCGCTCAATCCCGCCGTCGTGGTGCTGGGCGGGTTCCTCGCGACGATCGCCGCTGCCGACGTGCCCGGGTTGACCGAGCTCGTCCGCGCGCAGGCCATGTCGGCCAACGCCGAGGACCTCGAGATCCGCGTCGCCTCCCTGGCCGAGGACCGCCTGCTCATCGGCGCCGCCGAAGCAGCCTTCGCCGAGCTCCTGCGCGGCCCGACCGCCTGATCAGTCCGCCGTCGCCCCCCGACGGTTGAGCGGAGGGCGCCCTGGCGCACGTAGACGAAACGCCTCGCGTTTCTTGGAACGCCGGGGCGTTTCGTCTCGCTCGTTCCTCGCTCGCTCAACGGCCGGGGGCCGGGCCGGCGTCAGCCGCGCCAGGCCTCCGCCGGCGTCAGCGGAACGAGAGACGGACGCTCGGCCGTCGTCGTCAGCTGCTCGCGGACGCCGGACGCCGCCGAGGCAGCCAGCGCCGTCATGATCTCGAGCACGTGCAGCGCGACCGCACCGCTCGCGCGCGACGGACCGCCGACGAAGTCGATCAGCCCGACGCCGCGGCCGGCGTCGGCGTAGCCGGCCGCCGGCTCGAGCGTCTGCCACTCCCCGCCGGCCGGGTGCAGCTGGACGTCGCCGTCGAAGCTGTTCGGGTCGGGCACGACGAGCGAGCCGTCGATGCCGTGCACCTCGATGGGCACGGCGGTCGAGCGCACGCCGTCGAAGCTCATCGTCACGGTCGACAGGGCACCGGAGGTGTGGTGCAGGATGCCGGTGACGTGGGTGTCGACGTCGACGCCGATGCTCTCCCCCGCCCGCGGGCCCGACCCGATGACGCGCTCGTCGCGCGACCGGGAGGCCGCTCCCGACACGGAGTCGACGGGCCCGAGCAGTTGCACGAGGGAGGTGACGTAGTACGGCCCCATGTCCAGCATCGGCCCGCCGCCCTCGCGGTAGTAGAAGTCGGGCTGCGGGTGCCACCTCTCGTGGCCTGCCGAGATCCACGTCGCCGACGCCGACACCGGGCGGCCGATGAGGCCTTCGTCGATGGCGGCGCGGGCGGTCTGCACCCCGGTGCCCAGCACCGTGTCGGGCGCAGACCCGACGCGGACGCCCGCGGCGGTGGCGGCATCCATCACGCGCACCGCATCCGCGAACGTCGCGGCGAGCGGCTTCTCGCCGAACACGTCCTTGCCGTGCGCGATCGCGGCCAGGGCCACCTCGGCGTGGGCGGCGGGGATCGTGAGGTTCAGCACCGCACCGATGGCCGGATCGGCCATCAGCTCGTCGGTCGTCAGCGCACGGCAGCCGGGCAGCTCCGCCGCGACCGCCTCAGCACGGGCGGTGTCGAGGTCGGCCACCGCCGCCACCCGCACGCTCGCCGCGCCGGCGAGGGTGTCGAGGTACTGGCGCGAGATGACGCCGAGCCCGACGATCCCGACGTCTGTCACCGTGCCGTCGGTCACCCTGCCCCCGCTCATCGCGCTGCCCACAGCAGGCCGCGCTCGATGATCGTGCGGACGTTGTCGTCCTGCAGCACGTCGAGACTGTGCCCCGGCGTGGCGACGAAGACGCGTCCCTGACCCCAGTCGCGCGTCCACACCGCGGGCGACACGATCGGGCGGTGCCACGGGTGGTACGGCTGCACGGGGTGCGTGGTGGTCGCGAGCACGTCGATGAGGTCGTCGTACAGCACCCAGTACTGCTCGGTGCGCAGTTCGAAGTCGTCGATGCCGGCGGTGATGTCGTGCGTGCGGCCGAGCTCGGTGATCTCGACCGTGTAGTCGAGGTAGTTGTCGGCCTGGTCGCCGTGCACCTCGTCGGGATGCTTCGACGGGTGCGTGGCGAACTGCCCGCCGACCAGCTGCAGGTAGTCCGAGCTCGCACGGAACGAGTCGGCGATGCCGCCGTGCCAGCCGGCGAGCCCGGTGCCCGCCGCGACGGCCGCCCGCAGCCCCTTCACGGCCTCGTGGGACGCCTGCGACATCGTGACCGACTGCAGCACGAGATCCGTCGCGGCCATGCGGTCGGCGTCTGCGTAGACCTGCGGGTCGTCCTCGATCGCGACGTCGAAGCCGCTCTCGCGCAGGAACGGGATGAACAGGTCGGTGGCCTCGATGGGATGGTGGCCGTCCCATCCGCCGCGGACGACGAGGGCGGTGCGGGTCATGCGGGGGTCCCTTCTTGCGTTTCGTCTCGCTCGTGCCTCGCTCGCTCAACGAGCGGATGAGCGACCGGCGTGAGGATGCTGTCGTGCGCGGCGCTCTGCTCGACCGCGGCGAGCACGCGCTGCACCTGCGTCGCGGCGGCGAAGGTCGGAGACACCGGGATCTCACCGGCGACGGCCCGCACGAAGTCGACCGCCTGGTGGGTGAACAGGTGCTCGTAGCCGAGCCCGTGCCCCGCCGGCCACCACGCTCCGGCATACGGATGCCGCGCCTCGGTGACCTGCACGCGCCGGAAGCCCTGCGCCGCATCGTCGGCGGCGTCGTACACCTCGAGCTCGTTCATGCGCTCGAAGTCGAACGCGATCGCGCCGCGGTCGCCGTTGATCTCGATGCGGTTGGCGTTGCGGCGCCCCGTCGCCATGCGGGTCGCCTCGAACACGCCGAGGGCCCCGCCGTCGAACTGCGCGGTGAATGCCGCGGCGTCGTCGACGGTGACGGGCAGTCGGTCGGACGTGTCGCCGGCGACGCCGCCGAGCCCCTCCACCGCCGAGCGGCGCGGCCGCGACGTGACGAAGGTGCGGACGGTGGCCGAGACCGCGGCGATGGCTTGACCGCTGAGCCACTGCGCCGTGTCGATGCTGTGCGCGCCGATGTCGCCGAGAGCCCCGGAGCCCGCCCGATCGCGGTCGAGCCGCCACGTGTGCGGAGCGTCGGCGTCGCTCAGCCAATCCTGCAGGTACTGCGCGCGCACGTGCCGGATCTCGCCGAGGCGACCCTCTGCGACGAGCTGGCGTGCGAGGGCGAGGGCCGGCGTGCGGCGGTAGCTGAAGCCGCACATCGCGACAGCGCCGGACCGAGCGGATGCCGCGGCCGCGGCATCCGTCATCTCCTGCGCTTCGGCGACCGTGTTCGCGAGCGGCTTCTCGCACAGCACGTGCTTGCCGGCCGCCAGCGCGGCGAGCGCGATGTCGGCGTGGGAGTCGCCCGGCGTGCAGATGTCGACCGCGTCGATGTCGTCGCGCTCGACGGCCTCGCGCCAGTCGACGGAGTGCTCCGGCCAGTCCCACCGGGCGGCGGCGTCGGCGGTCGCGTCGGGGCGGCGGCCGACGAGCAGCACGGGCTGCGGCGTGCGCGGCAGATCGAAGAATCGGGGAGCCGTGCGCCACGCCTGCGTGTGCATGCGGCCCATGAAGCCGGTGCCGATCAGCGCGATCCGCAGCGGCGATGTCGTCGTCGTCATCGGGTGCCCTTTCCAGCCACCGACGATGCCAGCGCCGCTGGCGCCGGTCGAGAAACTTGCGCAAAACTGGTCGGGTGCCTGCCCGCGTGACCCTTGCCGCCGTCGCCGCCGCCGCGGGAGTGAGCGTCGCCACGGCCTCCCGGGCCCTCTCCGGGCGCGGCGATCTCGCCCCCGCCACGCGGCGTCGCGTGCTCGCCGCGGCCCGGTCTCTCGGCTACGCGCGGGATCCGGCGGCCGGCGGCCGCCCGCCGGGGTCTGCCCGCCTCGTCGACCTCGTGCTCGGCTGGTACCACAACGCCTACTCCGACGAGGTGACTGCCGGCGCCCGCAGCGCCGCCGCCGAGGCGGGCTACGACCTCGTGCTCACCGAGGAGCGCGACGCCCCCGACGACGACTGGCCGATGCGCATCCGGCGACGGGGGTCGGCCGGGGTGGTGCTGGGGCTCATCTCGCCGACCGCGTCGCAGCTGACCGCCCTGACGGATGCCGCGATCCCCGTGGTGCTGATGGACCCGCAGTCCGAGAACTCCCGCGGCCTGGCCAGCGTCCGCACGACCGACCGCGACGGCGGGTTCGCCGCCGCGCTGCACCTGGCCGAGCGCGGCGCGACGCGGTTCGCGATCGTGCTGGGCTCGCCGCCCTACCGGTACGGGCGGGCGCGCAACGCGGGGTTCCGCGAGGCGCTGCGCCTGGCCCGGCCGGGTGCCGACCTCGTGGCACTGCAGGTCAGCTGGAACGCGGCGGCCGCGCGCGAGGCGGCGGTGCCGCTGCTCCGGGGCCTGCGCGCCGGCGAGCGGCTCGGCGTCTTCGCGTGCACCGACGAGATGGCGGCGGGGGTCTATGCCGCGGCCGCGGCGACCGGGCACCGCATCCCCGACGACGTGCTGGTCGTCGGCTTCGACGACCTCCGCGGGGCGCGCTGGCTCACGCCGCCGCTCACCACGGTCCGCCAGCCGATCCGCGAGATGGCCGCGGCTGCGGTCGCCGCGCTGGCCGACGCCGCCGCCGGCGCGGCGCTCCCGGCCTCACCGATCCTCCTGCCGACCCGGCTCATAGAGCGCGGCTCGACCTGACCCCACGCCCAGTCACACCGCGGAACGGATGCCGCGCAGCGAGGCATCCGGACGGTCCGGTGCCCGCGGCATCCCGAACCGGACGAACCGTCGCCTCCCGGCGCGCGAGCCGCGCGAGTAGCGTGGGAGCACGTCCGACGGAAGGCTCTCCATGACCACCACCGCGCAGTCCGTGACCCGACGCCCCGACCGCAGCGACGCCGAGCTGCAGCAGATGGCGAAGGACCACCTCTGGATGCACTTCGCCCGTCAGTCGGTCATGACCGAGGGCCCCGGGGTGCCGATCATCGTCAAGGGCGAGGGCCACCACATCTGGGACTCGCAGGGCAAGCAGTACATCGACGGGCTCGCCGGGCTGTTCGTGGTCGCCGCCGGGCACGGGCGTCGACGCCTGGCCGAGGTCGCCGCGAAGCAGGCCGAGCAGCTGGCCTTCTTCCCCATCTGGTCGTACGCGCACCCGGCCGCCATCGAGCTCGCCGATCGGCTCGCCGAGCACGCGCCCGGCGACCTCAACAAGGTGTTCTTCTCCACCGGCGGCGGCGAGGCCGTCGAGACGGCGTTCAAGCTCGCGAAGTACTACTGGAAGATCCAGGGCAAGCCCACCAAGCACAAGGTCATCTCGCGCGCCGTGGCGTACCACGGCACCCCGCAGGGTGCGCTCGCGATCACCGGCATCCCGGCCATGAAGTCGATGTTCGAACCGGTCACGCCGGGCGGCTTCCGCGTGCCGAACACCAACTTCTACCGCGCCGCCGACATGGGCGCGCCCGCCGACGACCTCGAGGCCTTCGGCGTCTGGGCGGCCGACCGCATCGAGGAGATGATCCTCTTCGAGGGCCCCGACACCGTCGCCGCCGTCTTCCTCGAGCCCGTGCAGAACTCGGGCGGCTGCTTCCCGCCCCCGCCCGGATACTTCCAGCGCGTCCGCCAGATCTGCGACAAGTACGACGTGCTCCTCGTCTCGGACGAGGTCATCTGCGCCTTCGGGCGCATCGGCCACATGTTCGCGTGCGACGCCTACGGGTACGTGCCCGACATGATCACGTGCGCCAAGGCGATGACGAGCGGCTACTCCCCGATCGGCGCCACCATCGTGAGCGACCGCATCTACGAGCCCTTCGCCCACGGCGACCGCGCGTTCTACCACGGCTACACCTTCGGCGGGCACCCGGTCTCGGCGGCGGTCGCCCTCGAGAACCTCGACATCTTCGACGAGGAGGGCCTCAACGAGCGGGTGCGCGAGTACTCGCCGGTGTTCCGCTCGACCCTCGAGAAGCTCACCGATCTGCCGATCGTCGGCGACGTGCGCGGCGACGGCTACTTCTTCGGCATCGAGCTCGTGAAGGACAAGGCGACCAAGGAGACCTTCGACGACGACGAGTCCGAGCGGCTGCTGCGCGGGTTCCTGTCGAAGGCCCTCTTCGACGCCGGCCTGTACTGCCGCGCCGACGATCGCGGCGACCCCGTCATCCAGCTCGCACCGCCTCTCACGATCGGCCCGAAGGAGTTCGACGAGATCGAGCAGATCCTGCGCGGCGTGCTCAGCGAGGCGTGGACGCGACTCTGAGCCCCGCGCCGGGCTCCACCGGGGTTATGGTTGCCCCGTGGGCACGATCTACTACGGCGGCAGCGCGATGCCCATCCACATCGAGGATCGGGCGCTCGCGCACCTGAAGGTCGTCATCGCGACGAAGCTGCGCCGCGGAGAGAGCTTCACCGTGTCGTGGAAGCATCCCGACGATCAGCCGCGCGGCCGGAGCACGATCTGGCTGCACCCCTCGATCGCGCTGCGGTTCGTCTTCGACGACCCCGAGCCGACCGAGCTGAGCCGCGGATGGATCGAGGACCTCGCCAACTCGGCGAGCTCGACCGGCGGCATCCTGCTCGTCGCCGAGCATTTCGACACCGGTCCGATCCCGGTCCCCGATGGCGCCCAGGGCACCATGGAGGGTCTGGACGTATCGCTCGGCAAGGTGGACGTAGAGACGCTCGACGTCGACCGCCTCACCGTCGGGGGCGAGGACGTCACGGCGCAGGACATCACGCCGTAGCGGACTCCTCCGGCTCGGCTTCCTCCTCGGGCTCGGGGACGATCGCGAGGCCGTTCGGACCGCTGGCGGCGCGCATCAGCTCCTCGACCCAGCTGCGGTTGATGCGCGGCTGACGGCTGCCGAAGAAGTGGAACTGCAGCGGAACCGCCGGATGGATCCAGAAGCTGCGCCGTCCGCTGCCGTCGCCGATCTCGACATCGAACATGAACGGCTCGGAGCGCCGCAGCTTGTTCATCATCACGATGCGAAGGTGCGCCAGCGCACGGTCGTCGATGTCGACCGCGTTGGCGTGCGTGTCGTAAATGAACCTGCCCATGGCAGGAGCATAACGCCGGGTCAGCGGGGAGCGAATGCCGCCGAGAAGAGCGCGCGTGCGCGCCGCGCCACCCCCGCACGCTGCGCCGGGTCGGCGCGCGCGAGCTCGGTCGCGAGCATGCCCGTGGCGAGCGTCACGTCCTCGGTCTCGACGTGCGATCCGACGCGGCCGGCCGCGCGATCTCGCGCGACGAGCCGGTCGACGAGCGCGTGGAAGCGCGCCCCCATCGCTGACACCCTCGCGTCCGAGAGGTCGGCGGTGATGAGCTCGATGAAGGCCGTCGAGACGACCGCCTGGTCGACGACGCGATCGAGCAGGTCGTCGATCGTGCGCTCGTCGTCGGCGGTGTAGTCCTCGAGGTCGCGCACGTTGTCTTCGAAGACGGCGACGGCCAGGGCGGTGCGGTCGGGGAAATGGCGATACAGGCTGCCTTGGCCGACGCCGGCGCGCTTGGCGACGGCACTGAACGGCGCACCGAGGCCGCCCTCGGCGTACACCTCTCGAGCCGCCGCGATCAGGGCGCGGCGGTTGTCGGCGGCGGCGGCGGGGCCTCGGTTCTGGCGGGGATTCGCACGGGGGGATGCGGTGCTGGGCACGGGTGTAGCATAGTACCGGACATAGTTGTCCGGTAGGAGCTGCCCGAAGCACCCCCGTTCCCGGACCCGTTGCCCATGCCGCCGTCATCAGGCGAGCACTGTCGCGCTGCACGAGAAAGGGAACCCCATGAGCACCGACACCGCTCCTCTCACCGGAGCATCCACCATCCAGACCTGGCTCGACGACGCGGCCGGCGGTGCCGCGCTGCGCGGACTGCTCGCGCAGGGCGGCCAGAGCGCGGACGCACTCGCCCCCATCGCCGCCCTGCCGATCAGCAACCTCGTCGCCATGAGCGGCGGCGCGTTCCCCCAGGCGGCGCTCGACGCGCTCGTCGCCCAGGTGAATCCGGACGGCGTGCCCACCGACACCGGTGCCGCCGCGGAGGGAGCCTCGACCCCGAAGTCGGAGTGGGCCGAGAAGATCACCGCGGGCCGCTTCACCGGCCAGACGGTCATCGTCACCGGCGCCGGCTCCGGCATCGGCCGCGCCACGGCGTCGCGCGTCGCGCGCGAAGGCGGCCGCGTCATCGCGGTCGACGTCAGCCAGGACCGCCTCGACGAGTTCGTCGCGGCGCACGACGGCGCCGACGTCGTCGCACTCACGGCCGACATCACCGACGACGACGGCGTGGCCCGCATCATCGAGGCGGCCGGCGATCGCATCGACGGCCTGGCGAACATCGCCGGCATCATGGACGACATGACGCCCGTCGGCGACGTCACCGACGACGTCTGGGACCGCGTGTTCCGCGTCAACGTGACCGGCACGATGAAGCTCATGCGCGCCGTCATCCCCGCCATGCTCGCGCAGGGCGGCGGTTCGATCGTCAACACCTCGTCCGAGGCATCCCTCCGCGGCTCGGCGGCCGGCGCCGCCTACACGGCCTCCAAGCACGCCGTCGTGGGCCTCACCAAGTCGAGCGCCTTCATGTACGGTCCGAGCGGCATCCGGGTGAACGCGGTGGCACCCGGGGCCGTGATCACCAACATCGAGGCGAAGTTCAACTCGCCGCTGGGCGCCGACCGCGTGCGCACCGGCATGGCCGTCATGGTCCCGCCGGTCACGCCCGACCGCCTGGCCGCGTCGATCACGTTCCTGCTGAGCGATGACGGCGTGAACGTCAACGGACAGAACCTCGCGAGCGACGGCGGCTGGTCCGCCGCCTGAGCCCCTCTGTCGGCTTCCGCGTCGCCCCGGTGGATCCGCTCCGCCGGGGCGACGCGCGTGCGCGCGGTGCGGCATCCGGCCCGCCCCTTCTCCCGCGCGACGTGCGCAGTCCGGGCACCGCCCGCAACCGATGCCCGGGATTCGGGTCAGAAGGGCCAGACGAGCGGCACGTAGAAGACGGCGACGACGACGAAGAACACCACCAGCGGCAGGCCGAGCTTCCAGTAGTCGCCGAACCGGTAGCCTCCCGGCTCCATGACCATGAGGTTCGCGGGCGTCGCGATCGGCGTCAGGAAGGCGGCCGCACCGGCCACGGTCAGCGCCATCATGAACGGCTGCACCGACAGATCGAGCGACTGGGCGACCGAGATCGCGATGGGCGCGACGATGAGCACCGTCGCGGTGTTGCTGATGAGCTGACCCAGCACAACCGTCAGCCCGCAGAGGGCGAGCAGGGCGGCGTGCGGCCCGGCGTCGCCGAGGAGCGACAGCATCCACCCCGCCACGAGGTCGGCGGTGCCTGTGGCGGTGAATGCGGTCGACAGCGGGATCATCCCGGCGATGAGCACGATGGTGGTCCACGAGATCGAGTGGTAGGCCTGAGTCACCGTGACCGTGCGGGTGAGCACGAGGGCGCACGCCGCCAGCAGGGCCGCCACAGCCGGCGGCACGAGACCGGTCGCTAGCAGCACCACCATCACGAGCAGGATGCCGATCGCGCGCTTCGCACCGCGCCCGAGCGGCACCGAGCGGCGCAGCTGCGCGGGGTCGTCCACCACGAGCACGGCCGGGTCGCTGGTGCGCCGCGAGAGGTCGTCCCAGGTGCCCTGCAGCAGCAGCGCGTCACCGGCCTGCACCACGAACTCGGTGCCCTTGAGGTGCTCGTCGCCGCGACGCGCCGCGAGCACGACGAGGTCGCCGTCGGGCGTCGTCATGCCCGCGCATACGCGCTTGCCGATGAGCGGCGACCGCGGCGCGACGACGACCTCGGTGACGCCCCTGTTCGGCCCGAGCAGGGTGCCGGTGTCGAGCGTGAGCGAGTACTGCTGCCGGAGCACCCTCGCGTGCCGCACGAGGTCGGTGGGCATGAGCGCGCCCTGGCGCTCGGGCACCAGCCGGCCGCCGACGAGCAGGATGACGATCGTCCCGAGCACGAGGGGCACGCCGACCAGCGCGAACTCGAAGTACCCGAACTCTCGTCCGCCGGCCGCGGCGGCGAACTCCGACACCAGGATGTTCACGGGCGTGCCGGTGAGGAGGAGCAGCGAGCCCGCGGATGCCGCGAACGCGAGCGGCATGAGCAGTTTCGACGGCGCGATGCCGGCGCGCGCGGCCACGACGACCACGAGCGGCAGCAGCGCCGCGACCGCGCCGTTGATGCTGATGAGCGCGGTCAGCCCCGCGACGAGGAGCGAGATCACGATGAGGAGCGTCGCGGGCTTGGTGCCCGCCCGCCCGATGACCATCTGTCCCGCCCACGCGGTCACCCCGGTCGCATCCAGCGCCTCGCTCATGACGAAGAGGCCCGCGATGAACAGCACCGTCGGATCGCCGAACCCGGCGAGCGCCTCGGGCAGCGTGAGCACGCCGGTGAAGAAGAGGGCGAGCGCGACGCCGATCGCGACGATCCCGATCGGCACGCGATTGCTCACGAAGGCGATCACCGCGAGCACCAGGATGACGAGCGTTGCCGTGACCGGTTCCACGGCCCCAGCGTAGCCACCGCCCTCCCCGGGCGGTTCAGGGGGCGCGTCAGAGCCCGGCGAGCGCCTCGTCGAGGTCGGCGATGAGGTCGGCGGCGGACTCGATGCCGACCGACAGGCGCACGACCTCCGGCGGGACGGCGAGCTCGGTGCCGCGCACCGACGCGTGGGTCATCGCGTCGGGGTAGTTCATGAGCGACTCGACGCCGCCGAGCGACTCGGCGAGCTGGAACAGCCGCGTGGACTCGGCGAAGCGACGGGCGGATGCCGCGTCCGCCAGTGCGACCGACACGATGCCGCCGAACCCGCTCATCTGCGTGGCCGCGAGCGCGTGACCGGGGTGCGACGCGAGCCCGGGGTAGTAGACGCGCGAGACGGCCGCGTGGCCGTCGAGGAACTCGGCGACCGCCTGGGCGTTCTCGCTGTGCCGCTGCATGCGCAGGGCGAGCGTCTTGATGCCCCGCGTGGTGAGCCACGCGTCGAGCGGGCCCGAGACCGCGCCGACGGCGAACTGCAGGAACTTCGCCTGCTCGTAGAGGGCGTCGTCGTTCAGCACGAGGGCGCCGCCGACGACGTCGGAGTGGCCGCCCAGGTACTTGGTGGTGGAGTGCACCACGACGTCGGCGCCGAGCGCGAGCGGCTGCTGCAGCGCGGGCGAGGCGAAGGTGTTGTCCACCACGACGAGGGCGCCGGCATCGTGGCCGAGCCGGGCGAGACCGGCGATGTCGGTGATGCGCAGCAGCGGGTTGCTGGGGGTCTCGACCCACACGATGCGCGCCGGCCGCTCCTCGAGCGCCGCGCGCACGGCGTCGAGGTCGCTCATGTCGACCACTCGCACGCCGATGCCCCATGCCCCCAGCACGCGCGCGATGAGACGGTAGGTGCCGCCGTAGACGTCGCTGCCGAGCAGCACCTCCTCGCCCGGGCTGAGCGCCGCACGCAGCAGTGCATCCTCGGCAGCGAGGCCGGAGGCGAACGACAGCGCGTGCGCGCCGCCCTCGAGCGCCGCGAGCTGCGTCTCGAGCGCGGTGCGCGTCGGGTTGCCGCTGCGACCGTACTCGTACCCTTCGCGCAGCCCGCCGATGCCGTCCTGCGCGTACGTCGTCGAGAAGTGCACCGGCGGGATGACCGCGCCGGTCGTGGGGTCGAACGCCTGCCCGGCGTGCACCGCCCGGGTCTCGAAGCCGCGGTCGCTCGTGGGCTCGGTCATGCGGGTGCTCCTTCGGTGGGGGTGACGGATGCCTCGCCCGCGGGGTGTGCGCCGGGTGCGTCGTGAGCCGTGGCCGCGGGCGCAGCGCCGGGTGCGGGGTCGGCGACGTCGAAGCCGTGGTCGCGCATCCAGCCGTCGTCGTAGAACCGGTTGAGGTAGCCGCGACCGTGGTCGGGCAGCAGCACCACGACGACGGCGTCGGCGGGCAGGTCGCGCGCGGTGCGCAGTGCGGCGACCACGGCCATGCCGCTCGAGCCGCCGACGAGCAGGCCTTCCTCGCGGGCGAGGCGCCGGGTCATCGCGAAGGTCTCGGCGTCGGGGATGCGGTGGATCTCGTCGGGGACGGTCGCGTCGTAGCTGTCGGGCCAGAAGTCCTCGCCCGCCCCCTCGACCAGGTAGCCGTGGATGGGGCCGCCGGAGTAGATCGAGCCTTCGGGGTCGGCCCCGACCACGCGCACCGCGCCGTTCGACACCTCGTGCAGATACCGCCCGGTGCCCGTGATAGTGCCGCCCGTGCCGATGCCGGCGACGAAGTGCGTCACCCGGCCCTCGGTGTCGCGCCAGATCTCCGGGCCGGTCGTCTCGTAGTGGCTGAGGGGCCCGTTCGGGTTGGCGAACTGGTTGGGCTTGTACGCCCCGGGGATCTCGCGGACGAGGCGGTCCGACACGCTGTAGTACGACCGCGGATCCTCCGGCGGAACGCTGGTGTCGGTCACGACGACCTCCGCGCCGTAGGCCCGCAGCACGTCAACCTTGGCGCCGGCGAACTTGTCGGGCACGACGAAGATCATGCGGTAGCCGCGCTGCACGGCGACCAGCGCGAGTCCCACGCCGGTGTTGCCGCTCGTCGGCTCGACGATCGTGCCGCCGGGCTTCAGGTGCCCGTCGCGTTCCGCCTGATCGATGATGCGGCGGGCGATGCGATCCTTCGCGGAGCTGCCGGGGTTGAAGTACTCGACCTTCGCGAGCACCGTCGCGGCGATGCCGTCGGTGACGCGGGTCAGCTGGACGAGGGGGGTGTTGCCGACGAGGTCGGCCACGCTCTGGGCGTAACGCACGTTGTGTCCTGGTGTGTCGCCGCGCGGGTGCGCGGAAGGCTGTCGGGGTCGCGGAGGTCTTCGTGAAGCGAGCGCTTCAACAGCAAGGGCGACAACACCGACAGGTCAACACGGGCACGAGTCTAGACGCTGGACGGGGACGACGTCGAGAGACGGATGCCGCGACCCCCGCGGGCGCGTCGCGCGCAGGCTGCGGCATCCGCTCTCCCGTCACCAGGTGGTGACGTACTCCGACGAGCTCACCGATCGCGCCTGCTCGACGATCGGGAGCGAGCGGCCCACCGTCTGCGTGATCCGCCGCTGCACGTCGGGCGACGTGAGCCGGTGGTCGACGAAGTCGGAGTCGGAGGCGTAGACCCCGAGAGGCAGCGTCAGCGCCTGGAAGAACCCGAAGAGCGGCCGCAGCTGGTGCTCGAGGATGAGCGCGTGCCGCTCGCCGCCGCCGGTGGCCGCGACGATCACGGGGGTGCCGACCAGGTCGTACTGCCCCACGAAGTCGAAGAGGTGCTTGAAGAGCCCCGTGAACGACGCGCGATAGACCGGTGAACCCACGACGAGCAGGTCGGCCGACTCGATGAGCTGCAGGGCCTCCTCCACCTCCGGCGAGACCTGATCCCGGCGCAGCGCGCCGGCGAAGCCGGGCCCGAGCGCAGCCACCTCGATCACGGTCGACTCGATGTCGACGTGCGATCCCACCTCGGCGACGATCGCGCGGACGAGGGCGGTCGTGCGACTCGGCTCGTGCAGCGAGCCCGAGACGCCGACGACTCTCAGCGCCCGGCTCATCGCCCGCCCTCCTCAGGCGGGGCGACCGGTCGCCCGATCGACAGCATCAGCCGGTTCGCCCAGTTGAAGAAGGCCGCACCGTGCACGACGTCCGCGATCTCGAGGTCGTCGAGGCCGGCGGCGCGGAGTCGCTCGACGTGGGATCCGTCGAAGGCGAGCGGCGTGGCGGTGAGCGCCGCCGCGGCGGCGACGATCGCGTCCCATCGCTCCCCGAGCTCCGCGCCGATGCCCTCGGCGAGCAGGCGGTCGACGAGATCGGGCTCCTTCGAGTAGTGGGCCGCGAAGCGCGCGTGGACCGACGCGCAGAAGACGCAGCCGTTCACCCGCGAGGCCGCGGTCGCGGCGAGCTCGCGCTCCGCCCGCGGAAGACCCTCGGCGGTGTTGTAGAAGATGTCCTTATCGACGAGCGTGCGGGCCCGGAGGATCTCAGGGTCGCGCGCGAGCAGCCGGAAGTAGTCGCTCGAGGCCCGTTGGCGATCGACGAGGCCGTCGTAGTGGCGCTCGGTGAGCTCGTCGACGGGCAGCGGTTCGAGCCACGGCAGCCAGCCCACCTCGGCGCGCGTGAACACCCGCGGGTGAGCCTCGTCGTGGGTCAGAACCGTGGGTTCGGTCGCGGTGCCGGTCATGCGGAGACCTCCTGGGTGGCGGCGATCGCGCGCAGCCCGGTGGCGACGCGCTGCTGGAAGGCGAGGAACGACACGAGCTGCGACAGCGTGACGATGCCGTCCGGGCTCCAGCCGGCCTCGAGCAGCCGCGCCTGGTCGGCACCGTCCGCCTCGCGCGGCCGGAAGGTGAGCAGGTGCGCGTGCGCGAGGGCCGCGGTGAGCCGCGCGCCGAGCGCCTCGCGGGCACAGGTGCCGGGCTCGAAACGGCGGCCGTCTGTGCTCTCTGCCCGCAGTCCCTCCTCGCGGTACGCGCCGAACGGGCCGGCGGTCGCCGTCGCGGATGCCTCGGCCAGGACGATCGCCGCGCGTTCGGCGTCGGCGGCGTGCGCGGCATCCGCGTAGAACCGTGCGGTGGCGTCGTCGGCGGTCGAACGGGTCGCGAAGGCGGCGACGAGCAGGCGCTCGGTCAGCGGGAACGCCGTGTCGTCGACGGGGGCGAAGAGGGCGTCGTAGCTGGCCTGCAGCTGCTCACGCGTGACGGGGCGGCGGCGGCGCAGCGCGTCGAGCGCGTCGCCGGCTCGCACGCCGACGAGCTCGTCGACGACGTCGATGGTCGCGGTGGTCATGGGGTCTCCTTTCCGAGACGGCCGAGTGGTTCGAGGGGGCGTTCGCGCGCGCCCCAGCCGAGCGCCGGGGCCACCTCGGTGGCGAACAGCTCGATGGACCGCAGCACGAAGTCGTGCGGCGCATCCACCGAATGGACCTGGAAGGCGATCTCGGTGGCGCGCGACAGCGTCGTGTCGGCCGCCAGCGACGCCGCCACCTCTTCGGGGGTGCCGAGGTGGGTGTCGGTCGCGGCGATGAGGTCGTCCAGCGTGTCGTCGGGGATATGCTGCCCCGCGCGGCGGAGGCCCTCGGCGCCGCGACGCAGCCCCACCTCGGCGAACCGCAGCGCATCGGCCCGGTCGTCGGCGACGAAGACGGTGCGGGATGCCGTCACCCGCGGCGCGGCGCCCGCAGGGAGCGCGTCGAGGTAGCGGTCGATGATCGGATGCTGCAGCTCCGCGAGCGTCGCTCCGGGGGCGTCCGCCGGGCGCGGCTGGGTGCGCGACAGCAGCAGGCCGTGACCCGGCACGCCCGCCCGGGTGCCGCCCGCCGGCGAGAAGGTCGCCTGCCAGACCCGGTCGCGCAGCGGCGCTCCCGGCGCCGTCGAGGCATCGGGGTACAGCGTGTTGCCCCCGCCGATCTCGCGCCCGGACAGCGCGTCGATCAGGACCTCGAGCTTCTGGTCGTAGACGGCTGCCTTCGCCGAGACGTCCTGGCCGAACGGGACGAACGACGACGGGGTTCCGCCGCTGCCGAGGCCGAGGTCGATCCGGCCGCCCGAGAGCAGATCGGCGACCACGGCGTCTTCGGCCACGCGCACGGGATCCTCCAGCGGCAGCGTGATGACGCCGGTGCCCAGCCGGATCTCGGTCGTCGCGGCCGCGACGTGCGCGAGGAACACGAACGGCGCCGGGAGTCCGCCCTCCGCCCCGCGGAAGTGGTGCTGCGCGACCCACGCTCGGCCGATGCCGAATCGTTCGGCGTGCCGGATCTGGTCGGTGGCGTGCCGATACCGCTCCGCGGCGGGCGCTTCATCGGTCCGACCGGACGGGGCGGCATCCAGCAGGCGGGTGAAGAAGGCGAGAGACGGCACGGTCATGCCGTGACCTCCGATCGTCCGGGCACGGCTGCCAGCAGCTCGCGCGTGTAGTCATGGCCGGGAGACGTGAAGATGTCCTCGGTGCTGCCGGCCTCGACGACGCGGCCGCGCCGCATCACCGAGACCGTGTGGCTGATGCGGCGCACCACCGCCAGGTCGTGCGAGATGAAGAGGTACGTGAGCCCGAGCTCCTGCTGGAGCGACTCCAGCAGCTCGAGGATGCGCGCCTGCACCGTGACGTCGAGCGCCGAGACCGCCTCGTCGAGCACCACGACGTCGGGGCGGATCGCGAGCGCGCGGGCGATCGCGACACGCTGCCGCTGACCGCCCGACAGCTCGCGCGGCGAGCGCTCGAGCACGTCGGCCGGCAGCGAGACGCGATCGATCAGCTCGGCGGCGCGCGTCCTCCGGTCGGCGCGCGCGCCCTCGCGGAAGTTGTGCAGCGGCTCGGCCACGATCTGCGCGACGCTCTGGCGCGGGTCGAGCGACGAGTACGGGTTCTGGTACACCAGCTGAACCCGGCGGCGGAGCTGACGGAGACCCTCGCCCTTCAACCCGGCGATGTCGGCGCCGTCGAGTTCGATGCGTCCGGCGTCCGGCTGCAGGAAGCGCGTGACGAGCCGGGCGGTCGTGGTCTTTCCCGAACCCGACTCCCCCACGAGCGCGTGCGTCGTTCCGCGCCGCACCTGGAACGACACCTCGTCCACCGCGCGGAACGGCTCACGCCCTCGGCCGTGCACGGCGAACTCCTTGACGATGCCCTCCGCCTCGATGGCGTAGGGCTTCTCCGCGCCGGCGGCCGCGGCGTCCCGGAGGAAGAGCGGCGCGGCCGGGCGGCGGAAGTCGTACGTCGTGAGGGCCGGTGCGTCGGTCAGCAGCTGCCGCGTGTACGGATCGACCGGTGACGACAGGATGCCGGCGCTCGGGCCCTGCTCGACGACCCGGCCCTGGTTCAGCACGACGATCTGCTGCGCGCGGTCGGCCGCCACGCCGAGATCGTGCGTGACCAGGAGCACCGACGTGCCCTCTTCGCGCCGCAGGTCGTCGATGAGATCGAGGATGCGTCGCTGCACGGTGGCGTCGAGCGCGCTCGTCGGCTCATCCGCGATGATCAGCCGCGGTCGCAGCGCGATCGCGGTGGCGATGAGCACCCGCTGACGCATGCCGCCCGACAGCTCGTGCGGGTACTGCCGGGCGCGCAGCGCCGGGTCGTCGAGACCGACCCGGTCGAGCAGCTCGAGCACGCGCGCACGACGGGTCGCGGCATCCCGCACACCGTGCAGCCGCAGGACTTCGCCCACCTGCACGCCGATCGGGCGCACCGGATCGAGTGACGACACGGGATCCTGCGGGACGAGCCCGACCTGCGCGCCGCGCACCGCGCGCAGCCGCTTCTGGCTCCACCCCGTGATGTCGACGCCCCCGACCGCGATCGACCCGCCGTCGACGCGACCGCCGTCGGGGAGAAGGCCGATCAGGGCGTGCGCCGTCGTCGACTTGCCCGAACCCGACTCGCCCACGAGCGCGGCGACCTCGCCCTCGCCGACCGAGACGTCGACGCCGTGGACGACCTCACGGCGCCCGGCGCGCGTCTGGTACGACACGCGCAGGCCCTGCACCTCGAGCACACTCATCGCGCTCCTCCTCCGATCGACTGGCTGATGCGGTTGGCGCTCAGCACCACCACGAGCACGACGAGCCCCGGGAGCGTGGTCAGCCACCACGCGGTCGCGACGTAGTTGCGTCCCTCGGCGATGAGCAGCCCCCACTCGGGCGTGGGAGGCGGCGCCCCGTAGCCGAGGAACCCGAGCGTCGAGATGGCGAGGATCGCCGCGCCGAACTGCAGGGCGGCCAGGCCCACGACCGCCGTGAGCGAGTTGGGCAGCACGTGCCGACGCAGCACCGAGGCGAACGAGCCGCCGCTGCCGAACGCGGCCTCGACGTAGTCGGTGCGGCGCACCCGCACGACCTCCGAGCGCGACAGCCGCGCGAACGATGCGACGCTCACGACGCCGACGGCGATCGCCGCGTTCACCGTGCCGAATCCCAGCAGGATGATGACCGACAGCATGAGCAGCAGGCCGGGGATCGACAGCAGCACGTCGACGAGGCGCATCAGCACGTCGTCCACCCAGCCGCCGATCGACCCCGCCAGGACGCCGATCAGCGTGCCGGCCGCGAGCCCGACGGTGACGGCGATGAGCGCGCCCGACAGGGAATGGATGGCGCCGTAGACGACGCGGGCGAACAGGTCGCGCCCGATCGCATCGGTGCCGAACCAGTGCGCGGCGCTCGGCGGCAGCAGCTTCTCGGCCGGAACCCCGACGAGCGGGTCGTACGACGTGAACAGCCACGGTGCCACCGCCCACAGCACCGCCACGACGATGACCGCGATCGCGACGACGAGCGTCCACGAGGGGCGCCGCCCGCGGGCGAACAGCCGCGCCGCCGATGAGCGGCGCTCGGGGAGCCCGTCGGGGGCTCCGGCGTCGCGTGCGACCGGGTCGACGACGGTTCCGGATGCCTCGTCCCGCGCGATCGCGGCGGCCGCGGCATCCGGAACTCCCGCTCCCCAGGCCGGTCCCTGCCCGGTCGCGGTCGGTCGCTGGGCCTGTCGAAGGGGCGTGGTCATGCCGGGGCCTCCTGCAGTGCGGCGGCGGACGGGGTGCGGGCGGCGCGCTGCGGGCCGCGCAGCCGGGGATCGAGCACGGGGTAGAGCAGATCCACCACGAGGTTGACGACGACGAACGTCAGCGCCGCCAGCACGACGATGCCCTGGAGCACCGGGATGTCCTGGTTCGCGACGGCCTGCTCGGTCACGCGGCCGATGCCCGGGCGCCCGAACACCGTCTCGGTGACGACGGCGCCGCCGATGAGCTCGCCGAAGAGCACCCCGGCGATCGTCAGTGTGGGCAGCAGCGCGTTGCGCGCCACCGAGCGCCACAGCACCCACGACGGCGACGCGCCCTTCGCCCGCACCACCGTCACGAACGGCTGCAGCTGCACCTCGTCGATGCTGCGCACCAGGATCTGCGCCAGCGGCGCCGAGATCGGCACGGCGAGCGTGATGACCGGCAGGACCAGGCCCGCGACCGGGTCGGCCCCGACGATCGGCACCCAGCCGAGCCCGAACGAGAACACCTGGATGAGCAGGATGCCGAGCCAGAACACCGGGACCGCCACGAACACCCCGGGCAGGGCCTGCAGCGCCTGCCGCAGCCAGGCGAACGGGCTCAGCGTCGACAGGAACGCGATCGCGAAGGCGATGACCGCGGCGAGCGCGAACCCGAGGGTCGCGAGCGCCGCCGTCGGCGGGAGCGCCTCGCCGATGAGCTGGAGCACGCCGGTGCCGTACTGCGTGGAGTATCCGAAGTCGCCCTGCGCATAGCCGGTCAGAGTGACCCAGTACTGCTCCCACCACGGCGAGTCGGCGCCGTACGCGGTCCGGATCGATTCGATCTGCTCGGGGGTCAGCCCCAGTTCGGGGTTGTCGTACTTGATCAGGATCGCGTCGCCCGGCAGCAGCTGCAGCAGGATGAAGGTGGCCGTGAAGGCCGCGATCAGCACGATCGCGGCCTGCCCGGCGCGTCGGAACGCGTAGCTCATGGGTGTCGGCTTCCGGGTCCTACTGCTCGTCGAGCCACACGTCGTAGAACAGCGGGCGCGCGACCGACTCGAACTCGACGCCGTGGACGTACGGCGCGGCGCCGTAGACCTGCGGCTCCTCGAACAGCGGGATCACGTACGCCTGCTCGGCGAGGTAGTCCTGCACGGCCTCGGAGGCCGCGATCCGTGCGTCGGGGTCGGGCGTGGAGGCCACGGCCTCGAGCAGGCGGTCGAGCTCGGCGTCGTCCGACAGCAGCGTGTTGCGGTTCTTCGTGTAGTACTGGCTCTTGATGACGTCGAGGTCCGCGCGACCGACCATCGAGTGGTAGAGCGGCGTCTTGAGCGGGTCCTTGATGTCTTCGGCGTAGGTGCCGGCATCCGCCGACTTCACGCTGAGCTCGACGCCGATCTTCTTCAGCTGCTGCGAGACGAGCTCGAGGGTCTGCTTCGAGAGCGGCTGCGGCTTGGCTTCGTACACGGCGAGCGACAGCCGCTGGCCGTCCTTCTCACGGATGCCGTCGGCACCGGGCTCCCAGCCGGCCTCGTCGAGCAGCTCCTCGGCCTTCTCAGGGTCGAAGGCGTACGCGTCGGACTCGTCCTTGTAGCCGAGGGCGGACGAGCTCAGCGCGGAGGTCGCACGCGGGTAGTTGGCGGTGAAGATCGTGTCGACGACCTCCTGGCTGTCGACGCCGGCCACGAGGGCCTGTCGCACCTTGATGTCGCTCAGCAGCGGATTGGTGAACCGCAGGCTCAGCGCGTTGTTCACGCCGCGGGTCTGCGGCGCGTACAGCTCGAAGCCCGACGACTCCACGCGGGACTCGTCGAAGGCCTGCACGTAGCGGATGTAGTCCGCCTGGCCCGACAGGAGCGAGCCGATGCGGACGCTGTCCTCGGGGGTGACGATGAGGTGGATCGTGTCGAGGTAGGCACGGCCCTGATGTTCGAAGCTCGGCGGCGCCCAGTCGTAGTCGTCGCGGGCCTCGAGCGTGAGCTCGGTGCCGAGCTTCTCGTCGGTGATGACGAACGGCCCCGAGCCGACGATGTCGGTCGCGTTGCCGGCGCCGAGCTCCTCCAGCGTGCGGTCGAGGGTCTCCGGCGACAGCAGCCCGGAGTTGATGGTCGACGTCGCCTGCAGGAAGCCGGGAGCCGGCGCCGAGAAGCGGAACGTCACCGTGTCGGCGTCTACGACCTCGCTCGAGGAGTAGTTGTTGATCGCCTCCGACACGGTCAGCCCCAGCGCGGCGTTGCCGAGACCGTACGTGTCGAAGTTCTTCGCCACAGCCGCCGCGTCGAGCGCCGTGCCGTCGGAGAAGGTGACGCCCTCGCGCAGGTCGAAGGTGTACTCGGTGGCGTCGGCGTTCACGGTCCACTCGGTCGCGACCCAGGGCTCGATCTCGAGCGACTCGGGGTTCTGCCACGTCAGGCGCGCCGTGATGTTGTTGACCAGACCGCCGTTGGGGTAGAAGCCGGCCTGCGGCGGATAGAGGTTCGTGTACGTCTGGTGCTCGAGATAGGTCAGCTCGCCGCCGGTGACCGGGTCGCCGGCCTCCGCGGTCGATCCGCCGGACGCGGGCTGCTGCGAGGCGCATGCCGTGAGCGATGCCGCGGCCACGAGAGCGGCGAGGGCACCGGCGACGATTCGCGATGCAGGACGGGGCATGGGTTCTCCTGAGGGCTTCGGGTGTGGTGATGAGGTGCTCGCCCACGCTAGGGAGACGCCCCCGTTCTCCGCCCGCCGGCCCGTTACGTCCGTTCACCGGGCGCAAGCGGGGGTCACCGGCGTTCACACGGGGTAACACGGACCCCGGGTCACCGGGTCGGGTGCTCACCTCGCGGCGGCGGCCTGCTCGGCGTGGAGCGGGTCGGCGGCGTGGAGAAGGCGCGGCGCGCCCAGTCCCAGCCGCTCGCGCAGCGTCTCGCCCGAGCGGCCCACGAGCCCCCGACGACGAAGCTCGGGCACAGCGAGAGACGCGAAGGCCTCGAACTGCGCGGGCTGGAACGCCGACAGCACGTTGAAGCCGTCGGCCGCCCCGGCGTCGCGCCAGAGCTCGAAGTGGTCCGCGATCGCCCGGGGGCCGCCGACCACGAAGTTGGCCGGCACGGCGTGCGCGGCGATGAGGTGGCGCCAGGTGACCCGATGCCCGCCCTGGAGGTCGCGCCCCGTCCGGGAGCGCACCGTCTCGAGCGTGTGAGCCGCCGCCTCCGGGAAGCGCGCGGCCGCCGCGGTCGTCACGGGATCGTCGACGGATGCCTCGCGCAGCGGGTCGTCAGGATCGATCCCCGCGACGTCCAGGAACGACGCGATCGACCGGTTCGGCGGGAACGCGGTGCGCTCCGCGAGACCTGCGGCACCGTCGTCGATGGGCACGAGCAGCAGGAGCCGGTCGACGATGGCGCGGGCCGCGGCATCCGTCTCCGCCACCACCGGCACGACCGGCACGATGACCTTCAGATCGTCGGGGCGGCGACCGGATGCCTCGGCCAGCGCCCGCAGCTGGGCCCGGGTGGCCGCGGCCACCGCCGGATCGCCGGCGGCGATGAGCGCGAGGTCTGCCTCGGTCGCGGCGAGCGCGCGCGACCGCGGCGAGGTGCCGGCGTGCACGATCGGCGGATGCGACTGCGGCGGGCGGGCGACGTTCAACGGCCCCTCGACGCGCACGTGCGCGCCGGCGAAAGCGGCCGGCCGCAGCCCGTCGGCGTCGATGAGGACGCCCGTGCCGGTGTCGGCGACCCACGCGTCGGCATCCCACGACTCCCACATCAGGCGCAGCGCCCGCACGAACTCCTCCGCGCGGTCGTACCGCGCCTCGTTGTCGGCGTGCGCGTCGCGACCGTGGTTGGCCGCCGCGCGCGGCTCGGCGCCCGTGACGAGGTTGACGCCCGCTCGTCCGCCCGTGAGCAGGTCGAGGGATGCCGTCGCCCGGGCGGTCGCGTAGGGATCGGCGTACGTCGAGTTCACGGTGGCGATGAGTCCGATGCGCTCGGTGACGCCGGCGAGGTACAGCACGGCGCTCAGTGGATCGATGCGCGCCAGGAGGTACGGGTCGCGGAACTCGAGGTCGGGTCCGGTCGCGAGCCAGTCCCCGAAGAACAGGTAGTCGAGGTCGGCGTCCTCGGCGACGCGGGCGACACGGCGCAGCACCGCGGCGTCCGTCCGCGGGTCGGCATGCGCGCCCGGGTATCGCCAGCCGGACGGGTAGGCGCCGAGCGTGCGCACCATGGCGCCGACGATGAGCGGTGCGGTCATACCGGCACGACGTCCAGCGAGGGCGCCGGGCCGACGGCGGCGAGCCGGCCGCGCGAGCGCGACCACTGGCTCCACGACCCCGGGTACACCACGACATCGATGCCCGCGATCGCGCCGGCGAGGGCGGTGTGCGTCGCGGCGATGCCCGAGCCGCAGTAGGCGGCGACCGCGACCCCGTCGCGCACGCCTGCGGCGTGGAACTCCGCGCGGATCTCATCGGCGGTCCGGAACCGCCCCGCCGTCAGGTGCACGGTCGTCGGGAGATTGACCGCCCCCGGGATGTGGCCCGCGACGGGGTCGAGCGGCTCGCTGTCGCCGCGATAGCGCTCGGGCGCCCGCACGTCGAGCAGGAGGCCGTGGTCGGGCCACTCCTCGACGCCATCGATGTCGGCGACGCCGTCGGTGATCGCGTCGAGCACGATGTCTCCCGGCGGTCGCGGCAGCACGTCGCCCGTCTCGAGCGGCAGGCGCTCCGCGAGCCAGCCGCGCAGACCTCCGTCGAGGACGCGCACGTCGGCCACGCCCGACTGCGTGAGCACCCACCAGGCGCGGGCCGCGGCGACGGACTGCACGTCGTCGTACGTGACCACCGTGTCGCCGGGGCGAAGGCCCCAGCGCCGTGCGGCGGCCTGCAGCTGCTCGCGCGGCGGGAGCGGATGCCGGCCCTCGCGCGGGTCGCCGCGCCGGGCGAGCTCGTGGTCGAGGTCGACGTACACGGCGCCCGGCAGGTGTCCGTCGAGATAGTCCGGGCGGCCCTCGGGCCGGTCGAGCCGCCACCGCACGTCGAGGATCCGGGGCGGGGTGCCGCTGCGGATCAGGTCGGCGAGCTCGGTCGGCGAGATGAGTGGGGAAGGCATGTCGTCATGCTCGTCGCCGCGCGCGTTCGCGGAAACGCTGTGACGACACACGTCGCGACACGGCGACACGAAACGTCATATGCGGTCATGGACGTCGCCCATGCCCGCTCCTCGCCGCGCCCGCCTCGGTGTGTCCTCCGGGGAATCCCCGTCGCATCCCCCACGCGGTCGTACGATGCGGCCAGCCGATGAGTGGAGGAACGGATGCCGGAGCCCCGTGTGACACGCGCACCCCGCGCGCGGCGGGGGCGTCGCCCGAGGCGCGGCCTCGCCGGCATCGCGGTGCTCGCGGGACTCGTCGTGCTCGGCGGATGCGGCATCATCCCTCTCCCCACTCCGACGAACCTGCCGACCGGACTGCCCACGGGACTGCCCACGCGGACCGTCTCGCCCGAGCCGACGGCCTCGCCCGAGCCGACCCGGACCCCGATCCTCCCGACCCGCTCCCCCGCGCCGACGGCGGAGCCGACGCCCGAGCCGACCTCCGCGCCGACGTTCGGTCCCCAGCCCACCCAGGATCCGACGAGGCCGGCGCCCCTGCCGACCGAGCTGCCGCAGCCCGAGCCCGAGCCGACCGTGGATCCCGCGCCCACGCCGGAGCCGACTGCCGTCCCGGTCCCGACTGCCACCCCGACACCGACCGCGACACCGACACCGACACAGAGCCCGACGGAGACGGCGAGCCCCACGCCGTCTCCGACCGCGGATGCGGGCGACACCGCCGCGTCGCCGCTGACCTGGGTGCCGTGGGTCGTCCTGCTGGGACTGCTGGTGATCGGCGCGGTGGTCTACCTCATCGTGCGCCGGCCGCGACCGAAGCCCCCGACCGGGAGCTGAGCCTCGCGGCGCCCCGTCGCCGAGCGCGTCAACCGCGGAGGGCGAGGGCGAAGGGCAGCACCTCTGTGGCCCCGGCGCGACGGAGTTCGCGGGCCGCGACCGTGAGCGTCCAGCCGCTGTCGACGCGGTCGTCGACGAGGAGGATCGGACCCGACGGCACGTCGAGCCCCGCCGCGGAGAAGCGCTCCCAGAGCCCGGCCACGCGGAACGCGCTGTTGCCTCCCGGCTGGCCGGTGGGCCCGCCGTCCACGAGGTCGATCGCGCCGAGGAACGGCAGCCGGCCGATCCCGGCGATGCCCCGCGCGAGCGCGTCCACCAGCTGCGGCTTCGTGCGCGACGGCATCGCGACGACCGCGACCGGACGGTTCTCCCAGCCCCAGTCGGCGAGCACGCGCACGCACGCCCCGACCACGTTGTCGGGCACCGGACCGTCCGCCGCGCCGGCGGCGAAGAGGTCGCGCAGCGCACCGCCCCAGCCGAGGTCGGTGAGGCGCGCGAGCGCGCGCCCCTCGCCCGCCTGCTCGTCCGCCGCGATGCGGCCCTTCACCGGGACGCCGAGCCGGTCCGCCCCGGTCGGCCACTGCCGCCGCGGCTCGATCGGCACGCCGACGCGATCGAGGGAGGCGGACGCGGCATCCGTCGCCCCCGCCGCGATCTCGACGGGGAACCACGCTCCGGCGCAGTTGTCGCAGCGTCCGCAGGGCGCCGCGGTGTCGTCGTCGAGCGAGCGCTGCAGGAACTCCATGCGGCACCCCGGCGACTCCTCGTAGTCGATCATGTGCTGCTGCTCGGCGACGCGCTCGGCCGCGATGCGGCGGTAGCGGTCCTCGTCGTACGACCAGGGCTCGCCCGTCGCGATCCATCCGCCGCGCACGCGTCCGACGGCGCCGTCGACGTCGAGCACCTTGAGCAGCAGCTCGAGCGGAGTGCGGCGGATGTCGACCACGGCCTCCAGCGCCGGCGTCGACATCGGACCGCCCGCCTCGGCGAGCGCCACCAGCACCCGCTCTGCGCGTTCGCGGTCGGGCATCGACGCGGTGGCGAAGTAGTGCCAGATCTCGCGGTCCTCCGTGCCCGGCAGCAGCAGCACGTCGGCCGAGTCGGTGGCGCGACCGGCGCGACCGACCTGCTGGTAGTACGACACGGGTGACGACGGCGCGCCCAGGTGCACGACGAATCCGAGGTCGGGCTTGTCGAAGCCCATGCCGAGCGCGCTGGTGGCGACGAGCGCCTTGACGCGGTTGTCTTTGAGAAGCGCCTCGGACTCCTCGCGCTCGTCGGCGTCGGTCTGGCCGGTGTAGGCGCGCACGTCGTAGCCGCGCTCCCTCAGCAGCCGGGCCGTGTCGTTCGCGGCGGCCACGGTGAGCGTGTAGATGATGCCGGAGCCGGGCAGGTCGCCGAGGTGGCTGATCAGCCACGCGAGCCGGCTCGGTGAGTCCGGCAGGCGCAGCACGCCCAGCCGCAGCGACGCCCGCGCGAGCGGGCCGCGAATCGTGAGGACTCCGGGTGCGGCGCCGTCCTGGTCGTCACCGGCGCCGCCCTCGGCGCTGCCGGCGTCGAGCTGCTCGGCGACATCCGCGACGACGCGGCTGTTGGCGGTCGCGGTGGTGGCGAGCACCGGGATGCCGACCGGCATCCTCGCGATCAGGTCGCGCAGACGCCGGTAGTCGGGGCGGAAGTCGTGCCCCCAGTCGCTGATGCAGTGGGCCTCGTCGACGACCAGCAGTCCGATGCGGGCCACGAGCTGCGGAAGCTGATCGTCGCGGAACGAGGGGTTGTTGAGGCGCTCGGGCGAGACCAGGAGCACGTCGACCTCGTCGCGGTCGAGCTGCGCGAGCACGTCGCCCCACTCGTGCGCGTTGGTGGAGTCGATCTTCACCGCTCTGACACCCGCCCGCGCCGCCGCGGCGATCTGGTCGCGCATGAGCGCCAGGAGCGGCGACACGAGCACGGTCGGGCCGGCGCCGCGACGGCGCAGCAGCAGGGTGGCGACGAAGTAGACCGCCGACTTGCCCCAGCCCGTCCGCTGTACGACGAGCGCCCGGCGACGGTCGTCGACGAGCGCCTCGATCGCCTCGAACTGCCCCTCGTGGAAGTCGGCGTCGTCGCGGCCGACGAGAGATCGCAGGACGCCGAGGGCCTCGGCACGGGTGTCGGTCGTCGCTGTCACGCCCTCCACCCTGCCTCATGCCCCTGACAGGGGGCCCGTGGGGATGCCGCCCCGGGGGACGGCCCTCCGCAGCCGCAGCCCACCGCACCTGGGGAGGAGCCGCGGTTGTTATGTTCGATGGACAGAGTGCGGTGATGTCGAGGAGGTGCGTCCGCATGCCCGAGAGCCCGGCGAAGCGGCGAGCGAGACGCCGGCTGCTGTCGTGGATCCCGATCTCGATCGTCGCTCTCCTCTGCGTCGGCTTCGTGGTGGCCGCGATCCAGATGCAGAACTCCTGGTGGACCGACGACGACCGCCCTGCCAGCGAGGATCAGCAGGCATCCGACGGCACCTCCATGCTCACGGGTGCGGGGCTGGACTACCTCACCCGCGAGGGCGTCCTCCGCGTGCGGGTGGGGTCCGACTCGCTCCCCGCCGAAGAGCTGGGGCTGGACGCGAACACGTCGCAGAGCTTCGAGCCGATCACTCCGATCCAGGCGGTCGTGGTCGCGGACGACGGGGCATTCCACGTCGACCTGGTCCGGTCTTTCACCGTCACCACATCGAACGGCCGCGTGGAATCGGTCCAGCTGGTGCGCGAGGCCAACGGCGACTGGCTCGCGGTGTTCGCGCACCTGCAGCGCGTGGCCGAGCACTGGGGCTGGTCAGAGGCGGACCTCGCGCTGCTGCAGGACGACCTGACCGCCGCGGCGCACGAGGGCGACGGGCAGCAGTACTCGGGCCGGCTGGCGCCCGTGCCGCACAACGGCGCGCTCGCGTCCGCGGAGGTCGCCGTGGACGTGCCGGCGGCCGAGGTCACCCTGACCTTCACCGTCAGCGAAGACGACAGCTGACGCGGCGGCAGCTGACGCGGCGGCGTTGCGACGCGCCCCCGGATGGGTCGCCGCTCCCCGCCCCGTCGCGGCTCGGGGTGCTACCGTGGCGGCGACGGAGGAGGTGCGCATGATCGAGAACATCGTGACGCTGGTGCGCCTCGTCGCCGAGATCGCCGTCTCGGCTCTCCGCCCGGTCGTGGAGCTGATCCAGGCCGTGGCCGCCGGGCTCGCCCCTGTGGTCCTTCCGGCGGAGGCCGGGGCGCTCGTCGTCGCAGCCGCCGTGCTCGCGTCGCTGGCGGTGCTGGCGGTGGCGCTCGCGATGTTCGCCTCCCCCGCGCAGCAGGTCGGCACGGCGCCTCACCCGCACCGGGCGATCTCCGACGCGACGCGTCTCACCGCGTCGCACCCCGACGCACCGGGACACTCCCGTCCACGCGCACCGGGTCTCGCGGCCCCGGCCGCGTAGCCCGTCGTCCGTCCTCCGCACGAGGTCGTCCGCCGGTGCCTTCGTGGCCGCACGCCACGAATAGACACCGGACGAACGGACGAACCCATGGACCTCTACGCCTTCCCGCCCATCGCCGCGATCCTCGACGCGGCCTACACCCTCGTCATGTGGCTCGCGGCGCTGCTCGAGCCTGTCGCCGGATCGGCCGCGGCCGCGGCATCCGTCGTCCTCCTCACGCTGCTGGTGCGCGCGGCGCTCGTGCCGACCGGCATCGCGCAGGCGAAAGCGGAGCAGATGCGCAGCCGCCTCGCGCCCAGGCTGAGGGCTCTGCAGCAGCGCCACAAGCGCGACCCCGAGCGCCTGCAGCGCGAGACGATGAAGCTCTACGCCGACGAGAAGGCATCCCCGTTCGCGGGCTGTCTGCCGATGCTCGCCCAGGCGCCGGTCGTCGCGGTCGTCTACGCGCTGTTCCTCCACACCGCCATCGCCGGCCACGCGAACGCGCTCCTCTCCGAGGAACTGTTCGGCGTGGGGCTGGGCACGAGTCTCGTGGCCGCGATCTCGTCGGGGGCCGCATCCGCCGCGACCCTCGGGGTGTTCGCCGGGGTGATCTCGGTGATCGTCGTGGTCGCCGAGATCACCCGGCGCGCGTTCCGGCCGCCCGTCGACGATTCGGCGGATGCTTCGCCACTGGCCGGTGCGGGCATGGCGAGGCTCGCGGGGGTGCTGCAGTTCACGACGGCCGTCTTCGCGCTGTTCGTGCCGCTCGCCGCCGCACTGTACCTCGCGACGACCGTCGCGTGGACGCTGGTGCAGCGGGTGCTGCTGCGCCGGCGCTACCCTCTCGCGGCGGGCTGATCCGCACGGGGTGTAGCACGCGTCTCGCGCGGCGCCGACCCCGGGCGCTACCCTCGCCGCATGACCTCGCGCGCCGGTGACCCGCTCGCCGGGCCGCCCGATGCGCGTCGGAGGCCGGGGGTCGGGCTGGGACTGCTCGCCGGGGCCGGTCTGCTGGTCTTCGACCTGGTGGTGCTGTTCGTGCTCCTCACCCTCGCTTCCGGGATCACGGTCGGCAGCGGCGGCGTGCTCGTGCTGATGCTGCCGTTCCTCGTCGTACTCGCGGGCTCCGTGCTGCTGATGCTCTCGTGGTACTGGCGGTGGTTCGCGCTGGGCCTTGCGATCGTCACGGCCGCGTCGGCCATCGCGATCGGGCCCTTCCTCGGCCTGCTCCTGCGGGGCTGACCCGCCTCACGCGGTGCAGCGCCGCGGCGGGGCGCCGCCGGCCCACCGCGTCACGCGGGCCGGTTCGCGTCACGCCGGCCGGGTCGCGGCATCCGGAACCGAGAGCAGCTGGTCGAGGAGCGCCAGCGCGGCGTGCTGCGGCGCATCGGGGTCGAGCAGCCACTGGGTCTGCAGACCGTCGGATGCCGCGATCACGAGCGCCGCGACCGCTACGGGGTCGACGTCGGCCCTGATGCGGCCCGCCGCCTGGTTGTAGCGCACACGGTCGGCGATCTCGCCGCGCACACGGGCGAAGCGTTCGGTGGCGAATGCACGCGCGGCCGGGTGCCCTTCCTCGAGCGCCGAGGCGACGAGCGACGAGTACAGCTGCACGAGCCCCTGCACCTCGTGGTTGGCATCGCTCCACCGGCGCAGCAGCTCGGTCGGCGTGACGTCGAGGGGCACCGGCTCCCAGTCGTCGCCGCGATGCTCCGACTGCCGGTACACCGCCACCAGCAGCTCCTCGAGCGACCCGAAGTAGTGCTTCAGCGCGGCGTGGGTGACGCCGACCTCCTCGGCGATCGCGCGGAGGCTCGTGCGGTCCGAACCCCGTCGCGCGAACACCTCGATGGCTCGATCCAGGATCTCCTGCCGACGCGCGACGCCCTTCGCATACGACCCGCGCAGGGCGGACGAGGGCTCTTCGTCGGTCATGCGACCATGCTAGCGAATGAAAACCTCCACGTGGAGGTTTTCATGGTAGCGTGATGCCGGCCGGGCCGCCCGCCCGCCGACGAACCGCAGACCCCGTCGAAGCAGACAACGAAGGAGTGCGACCGATGCCGGTCCAGACATCCATCCAGCTGTTCACCGTGAGGGACGCGCTCGAGGCCGACCTCGAGGGCACCCTCGCCGAGCTCGCCTCGCGCGGCTTCACCGCCGCCGAGCCCTACGACTTCGTGCGCCGTGCCGAGCCCCTCGCCGCCGCCCTGAAGGCCCACGGCATCGCCGCGCCGACGGGTCACGCGTTCCTCGCGTCGACCTCGTTCGTCAACCCCGACGGCACGACGACCAGCCGTCCGGTCCCCGCCGCCGAGGAGGTCTTCGACGCCGCTGACGCTCTCGGCATGACGACGGTGATCGAGCCCTACACCGACCCCGCCCTGTGGAAGAGCGAAGAGCACATCGCCGACATCGCCCGGCAGCTCAACGCCGCGGCGGAGATCGGCGCCGCCCGCGGCATCCGCGTCGGCTACCACAACCACGCGCACGAGCTCGAGTCGACCTTCGACGGCAAGACCGGTCTCGAGCTGTTCGCCGAGCTGCTCGACCCCCGCGTCGTGCTCGAGGTCGACCTGTACTGGGTCGCCCGCGCCGGCGTCGACTCCCCCGCGCTGCTGAAGACCCTCGGCGACCGCGTCATCGCGGTGCACGTCAAGGACGGCACGCTCGACCCCGAGGCCGTCGCCGCCTACCCGCCGGCAGACCAGGTGCCCGCCGGTCAGGGTGTCGTTCCGCTCGCGCAGGCGATCGCCGCCGCGCCGGCTCTCGAGGTCGCCATCGTGGAGTTCGACCACTTCGGCGGCGACCTCTTCGACGCCGTCGAGCAGAGCCGCGTCTACCTCGACGAGACGCTCGCCGCCGCGAAGGACGCCCGCTGATGGCGGCCTCCAGCGCAGCCGTCGGCGTCGGCATCATCGGCGCGGGAAACATCAGCGACCAGTACCTCACGCATCTGACGAGCTTCCCCGATGTGCGCGTCATCGCGATCGGAGACCTGCTCGAGGACCGCGCCAAGGCGCAGGCCGAGAAGTACGGCGTGCCCCGCGCGGGCGGCGTCGACCTCGTGCTGAACGACCCCGACATCGACATCGTCGTGAACCTCACGATCCCGGCGGTGCACGTCGAGGTATCGGAGGCGATCATCGGCGCCGGCAAGCACGTGTGGACCGAGAAGCCGATCGGCATCGACCGCGAGGAGTCGCAGCGACTGCTGAAGACGGCGGATGCCGCGGGCCTGCGCGTCGGCGTCGCGCCCGACACCGTGCTCGGCCCGGGTGTGCAGACCGCCAAGCGCGCGATCGCGCGCGGCGACATCGGTCGCCCGCTGTTCGCGACGACGACGTTCCAGTGGCAGGGTCCCGAGCTCTGGCACCCGAACCCGGCGTTCCTCTACGCCAAGGGCGCCGGCCCGCTGCTCGACATGGGCCCCTACTACGTGTCGACGCTGCTGCACGTGTTCGGCCCGGTGGCATCGGTCGCCGCGCTCGGCCTGCAGGGCGTCCCGACCCGCACGGTGAAGTCGGGCGAGCTCGCCGGCCAGGAGTTCCCGGTCGAGATCCCCTCGACGCTCTCGGTGCTCATGGACTTCGAGCGGGGCGGTCAGGCGCAGAGCCTGTACAGCACCGACTCGCCGCTGCGGCGCCACGGCATCGTCGAGATCAACGGCACCGAGGGCACGATCGTCATCCCCGACCCGAACACGTTCGGCGGCGACATCACGATCACCCGCCCCATGACCGACGCGTCGGTCAGCGAGCAGGAGGTCATCCAGGTGCCGCAGGAGGGCGTGCTCGCCGGCCGCGGCCTGGGTCTGCTCGACATGGCCCGCTCGATCCGCGCCGGCCGCCCGCACGTGGCCACGGGCGAGTTCGGCTACCACGTGCTCGACACGCTGCTGTCGATCGAAGAGGCGGCGGCGTCCCACGCCTACGTCACCGTCGAGAGCACGCTCGGCGAGGTCGGCTCGCTCCCCGCGGACTTCGACCCGCTGGCCGCGACGCTCTAGAGCTCGCCCGGCTCGACCGAACGGCCGGAATCGCCGAAGGGTGGATCCCGCACAGCTGCTGTGCGGGATCCACCCTTTCGCGATTCAGACCCGGTGGAGCACGGATGCCGGGGGCTGCGGCATCCGCCTGCTCCGGTCAGGTCTCGCCGCGGGAGGCGCCGTCGGCAGAGGGCGGCTCGGCCGGCGAGCTCTTCGTCTCGGTCTTGAGGATCCGCACCGACTGGCCGACGCCCTTCGCGAGCGCCGGGAGGCGCGCGGCACCGAAGAGCAGGAGCACGACGACGAGCACCAGGATGAGGTGCATGCCGTTGATGTTGGCGAGCATGGCCTGCCTCCTCAGATGTGGTCGCCCACCAGGGCGAGGCACTGGATGGCGGCGAGCCCGTACTGGGCGCTGGCGTTGGTGCTGAACGGCGCCTCGTCGACCGGGTTCAGCACGGCGGGCCCGTCGATGCGCGTCGCGGCGAAGGCCAGGCCCTCGGGGTAGCCGGCGTGACCGGTGCGGAACTCGCGCCACGCGCGCTGGGCGAGGGTGACGTCGCCGAGCTGGTGCGCGGCGTAGGCGGTCGCGCGCGAGTAGGCCTGCCGCAGGTTCTGGCTGCCCCACGAGACGCCGGTCGCCTCGCGCTGCTCGGCCGAGGTGCCGTTGTACAGGCGGCAGTACGTGACCCACTTCGCGGTGACCTCGGGATCGTCGATGAGCTCGATGAGCTCGGTCATCAGCTCGATGAGGCCGAACACCGAGTCGAGCGAGCCCACCTCGACGGTGCGCTCGGTCTCCTCGCCGTACGTGCCGTCGGCGAGGTTGTACCGCAGCGTCCCGCCCTGCGCCCAGCCGTTGGGCATGGCGGCGATCGTCTTCGCGCCGTTGACGAGCTTCGTCTGGGCGATCGGATCGCCGTTGCGCTCCCACTCCGCCAGCCACGCGAGCGCGAGGGCGCCCCAGTCGGTCGTGTTCGAGACCCCCAGCGCGTCGGGCTGCGGCGTGTACTCGTCCGTGCGGATCTTGCGCACGGGGTCGAGCACCAGGAACGTCTTGTCGGCGTCGACCAGGTCGCGCATCAGGTCGCCCACCCGCTCGTCGGCGGTGAGGAAGTAGTAGAAGCGACGGTAGCCGGCGTTGCTGATGCGCTGCTGCTTCGCGCTGTCACCCCAGTGCATGATGCCGTGGCGCGTGCCGAGGTCGCGGTACTTGCCGAGGTGGTAGACGTCGACCTCGCCGGTGTGGCGCGTCATCGCCTCGGCGAAGCGGAACGCCGTGGCATCGCCGGTGCGCAGATAGTGGTACCAGAGCCACATGTCGGTGCTGAGCTCGGAGTTGTCCCACGCGTAGCCGCCGATGTCGTACCGCCACACGTGCCGGTCGCGGTCGTACTCGTGGATCACGTCGCCGTAGTCCCAGAAGCCGTACCACGAACGCTGATCGACCTGCTGCACGTAGTGCTGGTGCATGAAGGCGAGCTTGTCCTCGACGGCGACCTTCGCGAGGTTGGACCGGTCGACGGGCGCCCACGAGCCGAAGACGCCGGCCGCGTGGTTGTGCTCGGGCGAGCTGACCAGCAGCGGCGGGGTCGTGGTGGCGTCGGCGAGCGCGCTGAAGTCCGCCGCCGTCGGGGTGGCGCCGAGCGCCCAGAAGCTGAGCTCGGTCGTGCGTGCGGTGCCGTACGGCGAGCCGAACCCGGGCTCGTAGTCCTCGTAGGTGATCTCGAGGGCGTCCAGCTGCTCGGGATACGTGTCCTGCCCGAGGCCGTCGTGGTAGAACCGCAGGTCCATCGCGTCGGCCTTGGGCGACCACATCCACGTCGTCGCCGTCGCGACGTCGGTGCCCGCGCCCGAGATCTCGAGCTCGGTCGGGTGGAGCTGCCAGAAGTTGCGCATGCCGAACGCCAGCCCGCCCGCCGGGCTGCCGACGTAGGCCAGGCCACGCGCGCGACGGCCCGAGTCCACGCGGATCCACGAGTGGCCGGCCGACGTGCGCTTGCGGATCTCGAACCCGTTCGCGGTGAGCTGGCTGAGGCTGTAGTCGCCCCACGCGGGGATCCAGTGCAGCCGCGAGGTCACGCGCTGATCCCACGTGGCGGGGTCGGGAGTCCAGGTGCCCGCGATCTGCGCGGCACGTGCCGCCGCTCCCGGATCGCGGCGCAGGCCCGTGATTCCCCGGACGGCCTCGCCGAGCACGCCGGCGCCCTCCCCGGCGAAGCGGACGTGCCGGTCGTGCAGCTGGGTCGACAGCGGCACCGAGAAGCTGAGGCCGAGGCCCGTGATGAAGTCGGCGTTCTCATCGCCGTCGAACACGAAGCTGTGCACGACGCGGACGCCGTCCGAGCCGGCGTAGAGGTAGAACCGCACGTCGAAGGGAAGCCAGCTGCGGTTGCCCTTGCGGTGCGTGCCCGTCACCCGGACGACCGCGCGCACCGGGCCCTTCTGCTCGACCTTCACCTCGCCGACCTCGCTCTTGAACCACTCGCGCGCGATCTTCTCGGCGCCGTCCGTGTCGGGCCGGTCCTGGCGCGCGGCGACGAGCCGGCCGTCCTGGGCGATCACGGTCTCGCCCCGACGGATCGTCGAGACGAGGTTCGGGCCGTTCTTGGGGAACTCGACCCGGATGACGCCGGTGTCGACGACGACGCGGCCCCGGTTCTCGTCGACCGAGATGGCGGATGCCGGTGCCGCCGGCGTGCCCGGCTGCAACGAGTATCCGGCGGCCCGACCTGACGAGCCGCTCACCGCGTGGGCGGTCCATTTCACCGAGCCGTCCGGCCACCACCCGGTCGGCCAGCTCTGCACCGGCACCGACTCCCCGGTGTCGGAGACGAGCGCGAAGGTCTGCTCAGGGCTGAGGGCGCCCTTCGGCCACGGCACGCCCCACGTCGTCCCCGCCGCGAGCTGGGCGGGTGTGCCGCCCTCCAGCCAGCGGAGCGCCACCGGGCCGTGGCCGGTCAGCGCCGCCGCGACGGGCTGGCCGAACGCTCCCCGAACCGACGGCGCCGCACTGGCGGCGGACGGCGCTCCCGAGACGAACGCCGCGGCGACCCCGGCGGCGACCGTCGACTGCAGCAGTGTTCGACGACTGATGTCCATGGCGATGACTCCTCGATGAATCCGCGGAGCCGTCGCTGGCTCCGACCGCCACCGAAACTAGGGGCGGGCGAGGATCCCGCTGATCAATCGGACAAAATCGGACAGTCCCCGCCCAGGGCGCGGGCGGCCGCCTGCCAACCCTGGTCGAAGCCGGCGACCGCCTGCCGACCCTGGTCGAAGCCGGCGTCCGCGACGACCACGACGGGACGGCCGCCGTGCGCCGCGTAGCGCGCGAGCTCGCGGCCGACACCGGGAGCGATCGCCGCTCCGCGCGCGACGACGAAGATCGCCCGCGGGCGCTGCCCGCGCAGCGTCCGCACGAGTTCGGCCGCCCGCTCACGGTCGAGGCGGGTGGCCGACACGGCGACGAGGCAGTCGTGGGCGTCCGCCCAGCCGTGGATCCCGGCCGCGATCTGCATCGCGGCCGGATCCCGGAGCGAGCCCACCACGATGGCGACGGCGTTCGAGCGCCGGCCCGCCGTGGCCTGCGCGCGCAGATCGACGACGTAGCCGAGCCGCGCGGCGGCGGTGCGCACGCGCTCCTCGTTCTCGGGGCGGACCCGGCGCGCCGACCCGTTGAGCACGCGCGACGCGGTCGACTGCGAGACGCCCGCCGAGCGGGCGACGTCTTCGAGTGTCACCTCGACGGCCGCCTCGGCGGCCGGGGCGTCACTGCGCGCGACCGACGACCGCACGGCCCGCGAGGACGAGCATGCCGGGCACCAGGACCATGAGCGGCGCGAACATCCACACGACGACCCCCGCGAGACCGAGCGCGAGCAGAAGCAGCAGCGTTCCGGTGAGGTCGCGCCGCGACCGATCGGCGGCCCCGCGGATGAGCGCACTCCACGACGGGCATGCCGGCGTCCAGTCGGCGGCGGCGCGGAGCAGGATCACCGCGATGCCCGCGCCGAGCACGGCCGACACCCACCGGAACACCTCACCGCCCGGCATCCCGGCGATAAGGGGACTCGTGAGCGTGGCCGAGATCGCCGCGAAGGCAGCGGCCGCCCCGACACCCCACACCCATCCCGAGCGCAGCGCCCGCAGGAAGTCGCGACCGAGTTCGGCGAGCGAATCCGATTCGCCCTCGACGTGACGCCGGAGGTGCGCGCTCCCCGCGGCGAGCGCCGGCAGCGCGGTCACGGCCGGGATCGACAGCACGGCGACGGCGAGGCTGACGACGATCGTCTCGGAGAAGAGCGCCAGTCCGCGGCTCGACATGACCCGCGCGACGCGGCCGGCACCGGGCGGCACCCTGCCGGAGTCGGGTCTGCGGGCGGTCTCGGTGGAGGTCACGGCGTCAGCCCTTCAGTCCCTGCGTCGCCACGCCGTCGACCAGGTAGCGCTGGAAGATCAGGAAGAAGAGGAACACGGGGACGAGTGCCAGCACCGCCATCGCCATCTGCCCGCCGTAGTCGGCCGCGGAGCTCTGGTCGACGAACAGACGGAGCGCGATCGGCAGGGTGTAGAGGTCGGGATCCTTCAGGTACAGGAGCGGACCGAAGAAGTCGTTCCAGGTCCAGATGAAGGTGAAGATGGCGCTCGTCACCAGTGCGGGCTTGAGCAGCGGCAGCATGATCGACCAGAAGGTGCGGTAGTGGCCCGCGCCGTCGATGCGCGCCGCCTCGTCGAGCTCTCGCGGCAGGCCGCGCATGAACTGCACCATCAGGAAGACGAAGAAGGCCTCGGTCGCGAGGAACTTGCCCAGCAGCAGCGGGGTGAAGGTGTTCACCATGCCGAACGCGTTGAACATGATGTACTGCGGGATGATCACGACGTGGAAGGGGAGCAGCAGCGTCCCGATCATGATGCCGAAGTAAGCCGTGCGGCCTGGGAAGCTGATCCGCGCGAAGGCGTACGCGGCGAGCGCCGACGACAGCACCACCCCGACGACCGACAGCACCGCGAGGATCGTCGAGTTCTGGAAGAAGGTCCAGAACGACACACCGCCGATACCGCTGAGCGCCGTCTCGTAGTTCTCCGTCGTGACCTCGCGCGGCAGCAGCTGTGCGTTGCCGACGATCTGCGACGAGGGCTTGAAGGTCGACAGGAGCATCCACGCGACCGGATAGAGGATGACCGCGAGGATCGCCAGCACGACGACGTGGAAGACGACCTCCTTGACGGTCCACCGACGACGGTCACCGGTGCGGCGCCGCGTGCGGCGGTCGGCGGTCACGAGCAGCTGCGTGGCGCTCATCGTCCTTCATCTCCTGCGTAGTGGACCCAGAACTTGGAGCTGCGGAAGAAGATCACCGTGATGAAGGCGATCACGAGCACCAGGATCCAGGCCATGGCCGAGGCGTACCCCATCTGGAAGTCGCGGAAGCCGCGGAAGTAGAGGTACAGCGTGTAGAACAGGGTCGAGCGGGCCGGGCCGCCGGTGCCTCCCGAGATGATGAACGCCGACGCGAAGACCTGGAAGGCGTTGATGGTCTCGAGGAGCAGATTGAAGAAGATCACCGGCGACAGCATCGGGATCGTGATGGCGCGGAACTTGCGGACCGGCCCGGCGCCGTCGACGGATGCCGCTTCGTAGAGCTCGTGCGGAACCTGCTTGAGCCCGGCGAGGAAGATGACCATCGGTGCGCCGAACTGCCAGACCGCGAGCAGGATGAGCATCGGCATGGTCTTGTCGGGATCGCCGACCCACCCGCCGGCCGGGAAGCCGAAGAACTGCTGGATGGAGTCGACGGGACCGTCGTCGATGAACATCGCCTTCCAGACCACGGCGATCGACACCGAGGCGCCGACGAGCGAGGGCAGGTAGAAGGCCGAGCGGTAGAACCCGCTGCCGCGGAAGGCGGCGTTGAGGATGAGCGCGACGCCCAGCGCCGCCGCAAGCTTGAGCGGAGTCCCGACGAGGACGTAGACCGCCGTCACCTTCCACGCCTGCAGGTAGTCGGGGTCGTTCCACAGCCGCACGAAGTTGTCGAAGCCGACCCACTGCGGCGGGCTGAACAGGTTGTAGTCGGTGAAGGCGAGGTACAGCGACGCGACCATCGGGCCCGCCGTCAGGAGCAGGAAGCCGATCAGCCACGGGGCGAGGAAGACGTACCCCGCGCGGATGTCCTCCCACCGGCGTCGGGGCCGGCGCGGTGCCGGCGGCGGGGTCTGCACCTCCGGCGGCGCCGGCGGAGCGAGTGTCTGGGTGGTCATCACATTGCCTCTCGGGGATGCCGCGGGCGGCGCGCATCGCTGCGCGCCGCCCGCGCCGCCATCACTTCAGTGCGTTCTCGGCCTCGGCGAACCAGCGCTCGGCCGCTTCGGCGGGGGTGGCGGCGCCGTAGGAGACGTCCTGGCTGATCGCCACGAAGGTCTGCTCGAGCGTGCCCAGTCCCTGGACGGCGGGCGGCGCCTGGCCGTCGAGACGGTCGGCCACCGATTCCTGGTACGCGAGGATCTTCTCGTCGAGCTCGTTCGCCTCGATGCCCTCGGCGGCGGTCGACGACGCGGGCACGCCGCGCGACATCCCGAAGATCGCTCCGACCTCGGGGTCGTTCACCAGGAAGTCGATGAACTGCGCCGCCTGCGCGGGGTGCTCGCTGTTCGTTCCGATCGAGAGCATCAGTCCGGGCTTGAGGAACATGCCCGTGTTGTCCTCGTCGTCGTACGGCGGGATCGCCAGCGAGAGCTCCGGCGCCGCCGGCCCCTCCGAGAAGCGCGCGAGGAAGTTCGCCCAGCTGATGTCGCTGCCGATCTCACCGGCACCCAGCGCGTCCACGCCTTCGAACTGCGCCTGGCGCTCGGCCGGCATGGCGCCGCCCGACTCGAGGATGGGGGCGCTGCGCGACCACCAGTCCTCGAGGTCGCTCTGCTCGAAGCCGAGTTCGCCGTCCTCGATGAACGACAGCCCCTGCTGGCCGAGCCAGATCTGGAACAGCCAGAAGTACTGGGTGTAGTCGAGCGAGCCGTACACGACGGGGTCGTTCGACGCGCCCGCCGCCGACACCTCGGCGAGGAACTCGTCGTACTCGTCCCACGTCAGCGGTCCCTCGGGAACCTCGACACCCAGCTGCTCGAGCAGCGGACCGTTGTAGAGGGTGGCGAGCGTGCTGCTCGAGGACGCCAGCCCGAAGATCTCGTCGCCGACGGCACCGGCTTCGACCAGCGAGGGGTCGATCGCGTCCGTGGCGATCGCGTCGCCCAGGTAGTCGTCGAGCGCCAGCACGTGGCCGAAGCCGCCGTACTCGGCGAGGTAGGCGAGGTCCATCTGGAAGACGTCGGGGAGGGTGCGGCTGGCCGCCTCGGTGTTGCGGGCGGTCCAGTAGTCGCCGAAGCTCGCGAAGCTCGTCTGGATCGTGATGTTCGGGTGCTGCTCCTCGAAGAGGTCGATCGCCGCCTCGTAGCGCTCCGCGCGGCTGGCGTCGCCCCACCACGCGAAGTTGAGCGTGACCTCCTCGTCGGGGTCCGCCGTGGCCGCCGGCTCGGCGCCGCCGCCGGCGCAGCCGGTGAGGAGCGCGAGGCCTCCTGCCACGAGGAGCGCCCCCGCGGTGAGTGTGCCGCGCCGCGTGGACCTGGCGGCACTGGTGATTGCTCGGGATGTCATCGGAGCCTCCTTGCTCGTTGCCTCTCGTCGCTCGCCCGGCAGAAGAGCGCCGGGTGGCCGTGCAGAGACAGGGTAGGTCGGTCGTTCGGACGGTCGTGGCCAAGCGGACAAAAGCGATCAAACGCCCGCGCCGCAGGACTCGCGCACCGTCAGGCGCGGCAGCATCGTGATGTGCCGCGCGGCGCTCGTCGTGCCCTCGGCGGCCGCGATGCGCTCGGTCACGATCCGCATCGCCTCCTGCCCGAGGTCGCGTCCGGGCGGCGTGACGCTCGTCAGCGGCACCATCGCCAGGCCCGCGGTGTCGTCGTCGAAGGCGACGACGGCGAGGTCGTCGGGGACCCGGATGCCGCGGTCCGTGGCGAGCTCGACCAACCGCGCGGCGTGCACGTCGGTGTGAACGAGCGCGGCCCGGGTGCCGGCGTCGGCGCACGCGGCCAGGAACGCGCGGAGCGCGTCGTCGAGCCCGTCGCTCCCGCCGTCGCCGCCCTTGGGGAGGGCCACGCTCGGCGCCTCGGCGAGTCCCAGCCGGGTCGTGGCCGCACGATGGCCGTCGCGGACGAGCGGTGCCGTCGGCGTGCGGTCGAAGAGCGCGAGCGCGACGCTGTCGTGCCCGAGGCCCGCCAGGTGCTCGACGGCGAGCTCCGCCCCGCGCTCGTGGTCGGTCCGGGCGCTGTCGTAGGCGGCGAGAGCCGTGGACTCCAGCCGCCGCTCCAGGAACACGACGGGAACGGGGATCGTGCGCACCCACTCGGCGAGCTCCGCCTCCGTCCGATCGCGCATCGTGGGCGCGAAGACGATGCCCGCCACGCCGATCTCCACGAGGCGCTCCACCTGCCGCTGCTCGAGGTCCTCGCGGTACTGCGAGGTGGCGAGCACGACGCGCGTGCGGCCGCCGTGGGACGCGGCATCCATCCCCCGCACGATCTGCGGGTAGTGGCTCACCGAGCCGGGCACCACCACGCCGACGTTCGAGCGGGCGGCCCGGGGCACGACGGGCGCGCCGACGGCGATGGCGCCGCCGTGGACGCGGGCGAGCTTGCCGGCCTTCTCGAGCTCGACGATGTCGCGCCGGACCGTCACCTGCGACACCCCGAGCTGCGCCGCGACATCGGCCGCGCTCACGCTGCCGTGCAGCTCGACCTGCCGCAGCAGGTGCTCGTGGCGTGTTCTCGGCAGCGAATTGTGTCCAGCCATGGTGCGAAGTCCGTTCGTCGCAGTCTGATCCGATTGACCGATCGGTGATCGGAATTGTCCGAAAGGGCGGATGGCTACAGGATCGTAATGCACGATCGACGCGTGACGATGACGTACCGGGGTGCCGACATGGCGACGACGACCGACCGCGGCCGCTGGGAGGCGCTGGCCGACCGATTGATCGACAGCGCCCTGCCGTACGCGTCGCCGAGCGGTTCGCTCATCGTCCTGCCCGGTCCGGCGAGCGCGTCCGGACGCTGGAGCGACGGCCTCGAGGGCTTCGCGCGTGTCGGCCTGCTCGCGGCGTTCCGGGTGCGCGGCGCCCACGGCGCCGACCCCGCCGGTGCGCTCGAGCGGTACGCGCGCGGCCTCGCCGCCGGGACGGATCCCTCCCACACCGAGCGCTGGCCCACCATCGCCGAGCGGCGCCAGGCGGTGCCCGAGGCCGCATCGGTCGCGATCCTGCTGTCGGAGACACGGCCCTGGCTGTGGGACCGGCTCGACCCCGCCGCGCAGGAGCGCACGATCTCGTGGCTCGCCGGCGTCGTCGGCACGAGCGGCTACACGAACAACTGGATCTGGTTCCAGAACGTGATCGAGGCGTTCCTGCAGTCGGTCGGCGGTCCGTGGCGCCAAGACGACCTCGACCGCAACGCCGAGATCCAGGAGAGCCTCTACCGCGGCGACGGCTGGTACTCCGACGGCGCCGGGCCGGACGGCTCACAGCAGAACTTCGACCACTACGCCGGCTGGGCATGGCACGTCTACCCGCTCCTTCACGCGCGCATCCTGGGGGCCGACCTCGATCACGTTCACCGCTCTCGCCTGCGGGAGTTCCTCGCTCAGGCGCAGGACCTGGTCGGCGCGGCCGGCGCTCCCCTCTTCCAGGGCCGGTCGCTCACGTACCGCTTCGCGACCCTGGCGCCGTTCTGGGCAGGGGCGATCGCCGGCGAGACCCCGCTGCCGACCGGAGCCACCCGGGCGCTCGCCGACGCGACGCTGGACCACTTCCTCGAGCGGGGAGCGATCGACGACCGCGGGCTGCTGTCGATCGGCTGGCACCGCGAGTTCCGCGGACTGCGCCAGGCGTACACCGGCTCGTCGTCCACCTACTGGGCGAGCAAGGGGCTGATGGGTCTCCTCCTGCCGGCTGACCACCCCGAATGGTCCGCCGCTGCTCCCGAGCCGGCCGAACCGGCTGAGCCCGTCCGCGTCCGCTCGCTGCGGGCACCCGGCTGGCTGGTGGTGCGCTCGGAGGCGGACGGCATCTCGCGTGTGCTCAACCACGGCTCCGACGGGTTCCGCGGGGCCGCGGGCGGCGCGCGCGCCGACAACGCCTTCTACCATCGGCTGGCCTACTCGACCGCGACGTCGCCGGACCTGACCGCGCGCGGCGCGGCGCAGCCGCTGGAGTCGCACGTCGCGCTGCTCGACGCCGCCGGAGCGCCGTCGCACCGGGACCGCATCGAGCGCGTGCACCTGGACGACCGCGTCGCGGTGTCGCGGTCGCGGGTGCACTGGCTCGACACCCCGGAGACTGGCCGCACGACCGACGTCGCGGGATGGGCCGGGGTCCGCCGCGGACCGCGGGTGACCGTGGCGTCGGTCGTGCACGGGGTCCACGAGCTGCGCCTCGCCTGGTGGACCGCCCCGGCGCGTCCCGAGCATCCGTCGGCGGTCGACGACCTCGACGCCGTCTGGCCCGAGGACGAAGGGCCCTGGTCGTTCCGCCTCGGCGGCTGGGCGCTGCCCGTGGCGGAGGGCTGCTGGCGCGCCACCGGTGACTCGATCGTCACGCGCGACGACGGCGTGACCTCGCTCGTGCGCGGAGTCCGCGGCCTCGCGAGCCACGGCCACGCGCACCGCATCGGCGGCGACCCCTTCGCGGCCGGCTCGGTCACACCGTGGGCCGCGGGCGATTCGCCGGCCGCCCGCGGCGAGCTCGTCGCCGCCGTCGTGGCGCTGGGAACGGACGACGGCGGACTCGACGTATCGTTCCTCCCCGACATCGACATCGCCGACGCGGCGGTCCTGGTGCGCTGGCCCGACGGCAGAGTCGACCGGGTGCCGACCGGCGGCGAGGTCACCGCATGACCCGGCCGCCTGCGCTGCTGGCGATGGAGTCCGCTCAGCTGGCGTCCGACGTGTTCGGCACCCGGGCGCGGCGCGAGCTCGACCGCGTCGTGGCCGTCTACGAGACCGTCCTGACGCCTTCCGCGCCCGCCGTCCCGACAGCGACCCGCGACACCGAGATCCTCATCACCGGCTGGGGCGCACCGCGGCTGGACGAAGCGACGCTCTCCCACTGGCCGCGGCTGCGCGCAGTCGTGCACGCCGCCGGTTCGGTGAAGCGGCTCGTGACCCCCGCGGTGTGGGAGCGCGGCATCCGCGTCTCGAGCGCCGCCGGCGCCAACGCGGTGCCGGTCGCGGAGTACACCCTCGCGACGATCCTGCTCAGCGCCAACGACGTGTTGCGGTCCGCCCGCGATTTCGGCCGCACCCACGACATGGTCGGCGCGCGGCCCCGCGGCGACGTCGGCGCCTTCGGCATCACCGTCGGCGTCGTCGGCGCCTCGCGGATCGGACGCCGCGTGATCGAGCTGCTGCGGCCGTTCGACATCGACTGCCTGCTGTTCGACCCGTCACTCAGCGCAGTCGAGGCGGCCGAGCTGGGCGCGGAGCTGGTCTCTCTTCCCGAGCTCCTCCGCCGCTCGCAGGTCGTGACGATCCACGCCCCTGCCCTTCCCGAGACCTACCGCATGATCGGGCGCGACGAACTGGCGCTGATGGCCGACGGCGCGACGCTCATCAACACCGCGCGCGGCTCGCTCGTCGACACCGACGCGCTCGTCGCCGAGCTGCGCGCCGACCGGCTGCAGGCCGTGCTCGACGTGACCGACCCCGAGCCGCTGCCGGCCGGGCATCCGCTCTTCTCGCTCCCCGGCGCCACGCTGACGCCGCACATCGCGGGATCGATCGGCAACGAGCTGCGCCGCATCGGCCACCACGTCGTCGCCGAGGTGGAGCGATTCGTGCGCACCGGCGAGCTCGCCGACGAGGTCACCTCGCCGGATCTCGCGCGCATCGCGTAGGCGCGGCGGTCTCGCACCGGCGGGAGATGATGGATGCCGCGGCCCGCGGCATCCGTCATCCGCTTCGGTCAGCGGAAGAGGTCGCCCAGTCCCGGGATCTCGAAGTTCGACAGCTGCTCGCCGAAGCCCGACACGGTCTCGCCCGCGCCCGACAGCAGGTCTTCGCCGGCGCCCGTGACGACGTCGCCCGCCGCACCCAGGTCGACGCCCCCGGCGATCGCGTCGAGGTCGACGCTGCCCGCGATCGCATCGAAGTCGATGCCCGAGGCCACCGCGTGGCCGAGGATCGGCGCGGCCACCGTCGTGACGACGGCCGCCCCGGCGACCGCGCCCAGCAGTCCGCCGGCGCCGACGAGGGCGGCGCTGCGCCCCAGTCCGCCGCCCGAGCCGCCGCCGCTGCGGCGCCC
>NZ_JADIJC010000006.1 GCF_015278255.1 Microbacterium hibisci | reverse complement strand
AGAGCGATGTGGACCGTCTGCTGGGCGATGACTTCAAGACGCAGCACGCGTCGGGCAAGTTCGGTGAGGGGTACAACGAGCTGACCACGGGTCTGGAGAAGGCCATCGAGGGCATCTCCGACATGGGTGAGTCGCTGCGCAAGATGATGCAGGCGATCAAGGACACCGACCAGGCCCTCGCCGGCAACTGACAACGTTCTGGTGGGCGGATGCCGGCGGCCGCGGCCGCCGGCATCGCCTCGACCTGCTGATCCGGAGGGTTGACCGATGAGTGACGTCGAAATCTCGTACAGCGTGCTGAACGAGCTCAACGGCTCGCTGAAGCAGATCATCGTGGAGTTCGAGAAGGCGAACGCCAGATCCGACGACCTCGAGTCGGCGATCGGCGCACCGTACGGCAAGACGCGCCTGCGCGATCGCGCCCACACCTTCGAGGAGGGCTGGCACGTGCGACGCAAGGCGCTGCAGGAGGACTTGATGACGATCCAGGAGCGGGTCGAGAAGACCGGCAAGGAATGGGAGAGCTGGGACCTCGAGGCGTCGAAGGCCAACGAAGTCGAAGTCGATGAAGCCGAACACCTTCCGAAGGCGGTCTGACCGATGGACGAGTCTCCCAAGAACCGCGAGATCAGCACGGTCACCGGCAACGCGCAGGACATCATCGACCGCGGCAAGGACGTCAAAGACCTCGGCGACCAGATGACGGGCTCAGCCGGCGTGCTGAAGGCGATCGTCGAGGGCGCCGACGGGCAGAAGGGCCTCTCGATCGAGAAGATCCGTGACGTCGTGGGCGACATCCACGTCGAGCTCAGGCTCGCCGGAGAGCGCTACGCACCCACCGGCACCGCACTGAAGACCTACGGCGCGGCCCTCAAGACCGCGCAGGAGAAGATGGAGCCGATCGTCACCGACTGCCAGACGCTCTGGAGCACCTATCAGTCGAAGCTCGGCGACTACAACGAGCTCAATCCGTGGTTGTCGCCGGTGCAGATCGGGCCCGACGCCGAGGCCGCCGAAGAGCGTCGCCAGGCCGACCTCGAAACGGCGCAGACAGCCGTGACGACCGCCCGCGCCGAGTTCGACGCGCGCGCCGAGGACTTCGACACCGTTTACGACACGTGGCAGGACGCCTTCGACGAGGCCGCGGAGTCGATCCAGAACGCGACCGACGGCGGCGTCTCGGACGGCTTCTGGGACAAGGTGGATGCCTTCGTCGACGGCATGCTGGTGGTGCTCCAGTACGTCGGGATCGCCCTCGCGATCCTCGCGTTCGTGATCGGCGGACCCATCATCGCCGCGCTCGGGGCCATCGTCGCGATCGCGACGCTGCTGCTCACGGCGTACAAGGCCGCACGCGGCAACGCCAGCGGATGGGAGATCGCCTTCGCGATCATCGGCGTGGTGCCCTTCGGATCGATCGCGAAGTTCGCCGGCGGTGCCAAGGTGGGCACGCTGGGCGTGCTCGATGACATGGTCGGCGGACTCGGGACCCGGGCGGGATGGCGCACGATCGGCACGACCCTGCGCGAGATGCCGACCGTCTGGCGCACGACGGGCGCGCAGGGAACGTCCTTCCTGGGACGGATCACTCAGGCGATGGGCGGCTCACACGCGCTGGACGATGTCGCTGCGCGCATCATGGGCTTCGGCACGGGCACCGAGTCGCGCCGCGCCCTCACTCGGCCGGGCGGCGAAGGCTGGGGTGTCCTCGGCCATGTCTTCGGCCACTACGGCTGGGTCGTGAACACCCCGGGTCAGGTCGCGATCACCGGAATCGGCGCCGTGCAGGACGCCCGGGCGTCGTCGCAGGTGAACACGTGGGAAGCTGAGTTGGCGGCATCCTGACCCGTCCGCCGTTGTGGAGTACGAAATGAGCGCCGTGAGTTCGACGCAATTCGCCCAAGACCTGGCACCTGGCGCCGACATCGACTGGAACCGGTTGGAGAGAGCGGCGTATTCCGGGCACCCCGAGATCCAGTCCCTCCTCGATGCTTCGGCGCAGGACTTCGGCGAACACCCCGGCCGCGGCCGCACCGGGTCGGACCTGCTCATGGTGCTCCTGCAGTTCTGGCCGCTCGTCGCTGTCGGATTGATCGTGATCCCGATCAGACTGGACGCGGATCCGTTCGTCCCCGCCCTCATCGCGGCCATCGGCGCCGTGGGCTACATCTGCTCGCAGTGGTATTGGCTGCGACCGGGCGCCGAGGCGTCGATCCGCGTCGTGCTGCTGTCGATCGCCGAAGCCGTGCTCGGGATCCTGGGCGTCGTGGTGTTCGCCATCGTCGCGCCGCATGTGACCGCGGGCGGGCTCCTGCTGGCGATCTTCGTGCTGATGACCGTGGTGAGTCTCATCACCGCCGTTGTCGTCCTCGTTCGCGGCCGCCGCTCAGGCGGGTCCGCTCCGACCGTCCCGGTGCGCGCAGTGCGTGCCGCGATCGACGCACTGCCCGCCCCGACGCAGGAATCGATCCGTGGTGATCTGAGTGCGGCACTGGTGAACCTGCAGGCGCGCGGCGCGATCACCGAGGCAGCGCGCGTGCGGCTGGCCGCCGCCCCGCTGGGGACGCTGGCGCGCACGCACGCGGTGAGCGCCGAGGCCGATGCCCGGAAGGCGGATCGATGATGGCAGACCTGCGCGCCGAGCTCGGGGCGACCCCGTCGCCCGCGCTCCCCGAGTTCTCGCTCGTCCTGCCATCCGGGTGGGAAGAGTTCGAGCCGACCGCCGCGGTCGAGCGCGAGCTCCTGGACCGCGCGCGGGGACGCCTGCAGGCCGCGCATCGACCCGACCTGCTCGCGCAGCTCCGCGCGATCACAGGAAAGGCGTTCGGTGGTATGCGTTCCTCCGACACGGTGCGCTTCTACGCCCAGACGCAGGCGTGGGGCGACGACCTGCTCCTGCCTCTGTCGATCACGGCGAGCGTCCGCCGCGCGCCCGGCGGCGGATCGCTGAGCTCCCTGGTCGCCGACCTCATCCGCTCCAAGGGAGCGACCGCTCTGCACGACGACAAGCGCTTCGTGCGCTGGGAATCGTCATCGCCGATCGAGATGGGCACCGCCACCCTGCAGCAGTACAGCACCGCGTATCTCACGCCCGTTCCGGGGTCGGAACACCGGGCAGCGCTGCAGTTGACCGCGGTCGTGGCCGCGCCGGCCGATGGGACGGTCGCGCGCACGGATCCCTTCGTGTCGCAGATGTTCCTGCTCACGGACGCCATCGTCTCGACGCTGCGGTGGAACGCGTGAGGCTCACGTACACCGCCGACCAGCGCTTCTGGCTGCACGTGCCCACCGAGTTCCCTGACGAGGAGTTCGCCACGATCGCGCTGTGGGAGTCGGCGGCGATCGAGCGCTACACCGAGAGCAGGCCGACCGCCGACGCCGCCGAGCTCGCTGTCGTGCGCGGCATGATCCGCGACATGCAGGGCTCGCTGACGCCGGGCGTCGACGTATTCGGACTCGCATTCTGGCCGTTCCCGGGTCCGGTCGCCGCGTTCGTCCGCGTCGACGTCGGTCCGCCCCTCCACCCGGGTCAGGATCCGATCGAGGTGCTCCTCGAACGCCTGCCGCTGGCCGCCGAGCCGAGCTTCGACGAGTTCGCCGTGCCGGCGGTGGGCGACGGTCTGGCGTGCCGGTTCATCGCCGACGGCTCCTTCGCGTCAGGCGAGCCGATCGCCGGGATGGCCGTGCTGGCGACGGGGCCCGCGGGGAGCGTGCGGCTGCGATCCGACCCGCTCCCAACCGCCATGGTCGGGCTGATCGACCGCCCGCTCCGCGAGCTCGTTCCGACGCTCGCGTTCGGCGACTGAGCGGCGCCTCTACGCGCTGCCCGAGCGGATCGTGTTGATGATGCCCGAGAAGTCCTGCCCTGCACCTTCGCCCGCCGCGAAGGCGGCGTAGATCTCGCGTGCCAGCATGCCCATCCTGGCCTCGACCCCCGTCGCAGTGATGGCGTGCTCGGCGAGGCCGAGGTCCTTGTTCATGAGCGCGCCCGCGAAGCCCGGCTGGTAGTCGCGGTTCGCCGGGCTCGTCGGCACCGGTCCCGGCACGGGGCAGTTGGTCGTGAGCGCCCAGCACTGGCCCGACGCGTTCGAGGCCACGTCGAACAGCGCCTGGTGCGACAGCCCGAGCCGTTCGCCCAGCACGAACGCCTCGGCGACGGCGATCTGCGACACCGCGAGGATCATGTTGTTGCAGACCTTCGCGGCCTGGCCGAGCCCCGCGCCGCCGCAGTGCACGACACGGCGGCCCATCGCCTCGAGCAGCGGACGGGCAGCCTCGAAGTCCTCGTCGGTGCCGCCGACCATGAAGGCGAGCGTCGCGTTCTCGGCGCCCACCACCCCGCCCGACACGGGCGCGTCGAGCGCGCGGTGGCCGGCCGCCTCGGCGAGAGCGTGCGCGGCGCGCGCCTCGTCGACGGCGATCGTCGAGCAGTCGATGAACAGCGCTCCGGATGCCGCGACCTCGAGCAGTCCGGGGGCGCCACCGGTGCCGCGGTAGGCGTCGAGCACCTGCGCTCCGGTCTGGAACATCGTGATGACGACGTCGGCGGCGGTTGCGGCATCCGTCCCCGACTCCGCCACGGTAAGGCCCGCCTCGCGTGCGCCGTCGACCGCGGCGGGGAACACGTCGAAGCCCACGACCTCGTGGCCAGTGTCCGACAGGTTGCGGGCCATCGGCAGGCCCATGTGCCCCAGGCCCAGGAATGCGATCTTCATTGCGACACCCCTCGTTGTTCGCGCGGTCAGCCGGCGAGGAGCTGGCGGCCGATGATCACGCGCATGATCTCGTTGGTCCCCTCCAGGATCTGATGCACGCGCAGATCGCGCACCACCTTCTCGATCCCGTACTCGTGGAGGTAGCCGTAGCCGCCGTGCAGCTGCAGCGCCTGGTTGGCGACCGTGAAGCCGGCGTCGGTCGCGAAGCGCTTGGCCATCGCGCACTGCATCGAAGCGTCGGGCGCCTTCGCATCGAGGGCGGCCGCCGCGTCGCGGACGAGGGCGCGCGCGGCGCGGAGCTCGGTGGCCATATCGGCGAGGGCGAAGACGACCGCCTGCTTCTCGGCGAGCGGCTCACCGAAGGTGAAGCGCTCGTGCACGTATTTCACGGCGCGGTCGAGCGCCCACTGCGCGCCGCCCAGCGAGCACGCGGCGATGTTGATGCGGCCGCCGTCGAGCGCCGACATCGCGATCTTGAAGCCCTGGCCCTCGCCGCCGAGCACGTTCGCGGCGGGTACCCGCACCTCGTCGAGGATCACCTGGCGCGTCGGCTGCGCGTTCCAGCCCATCTTGTGCTCGAGCTGGCCGAAAGACAGGCCGGGGGCGTCGGCCGGCACCAGGAACGCGGTGATCCCGCGGGCGCCGGCTTCGGCATCCGTTCGGGCCATGACGATGTAGACGGATGCCTCGCCCCCGCCCGAGATGAACTGCTTGACCCCCGTCAGCACGAACTCGTCGCCGCCGCGCTCGTCCGAGACCCGGATCGCGCTCGTCGTGATCGCCGCGGCATCCGACCCGGCACCGGGCTCGGTGAGGCAGTAGCTGCCGAAGCCGGTCATCGACGTGAGGAGCGGCAGCCACTCGGTGCGCTGTTCGGCACTGCCGTAGGTGTCGATCATCCACGCCACCATGTTGTGGATCGAGATATAGGCGGCGATGGCGGGGTCGCCCTGGGCGAGCTCCTCGAAGATGGCGGCCGCATCGGAGCGCGAGAGCCCGGAGCCGCCGACGTCCTCGCGGATGTAGATGCCGCCGAGCCCCAACTCGCCGCCGCGCTGCAGTGTCTCGCGGGGAAAGCGGGACTCACGATCCCACTCCAGCGCGTGCGGCGCGAGCTCGGTCTGCGCGAACTCACGGACGGCGTCGAGGATCGCCGCGCGCTCCTCGGACGTGAGAGACGGGGTCGGGGAAGTGATCGTGGACACCATTGCTCCTTCAGTGATGCAGCGACGCCTTCGTGAGGCGTCCTGATCAGCGCGATCGTGCCATCGTCGGCACGATCGCAGTTTACATGGACGTCCTAGTATCTGCACGGGCATCCACTGATCGCATACCGGCGCCGGAGCCGGCCGGAGACGCGCTCGCCGCGCAGTCTGTTTCCATCCGTTCACCTGGTCGACACGTGGCATGACTAGGACAGGAGAGCGCATATCGCGCGTTCCCCTACCCGAGGATCAGGATGCCTTCGCATACGCACAGCACCCGTGGCCCGCGCCGCGCCGTCGCCATCGGCGCGGCAGCCGCCATCGCCGCAGGCACGCTCGCCTTCACGCCCGCCGCCGCCGCGAACGCGGCGATCGTGCCGGACCCCGTCGTGGCCTATGGCGACGACCCCGCCCTGACGCTGTCCCCCATCGGAACCTTCGAGACCGGCGCCTTCGACGAGGGGGCGGCTGAGATCATCGCGTCGCACGGCGAGCGCCTGTTCGTCGTCAACGCGCAGGCGGGATCGGTCAGCGTCCTCGACTACGGCGACCCCGCTGCGATGACCGAGGAGTTCGCCGTCGCCTCGGAGGGCGTCGCGAACTCGGTGGCGGTGCGCGCGGACGGCCTCGGCATCGTGGCGTTCGAAGCAGACGTGAAGACCGACGCCGGTCACCTGCTGTTCTTCGACGCGACCGCAGCGGATGCCGCATCCGCCGTCCTCGGCACCGTCACCGTCGGAGCGCTCCCCGACATGGTCACCGTCTCGCCCGACGGCAAGTACGCCGTGGTGGCGAACGAGGGTGAGCCCGCGGAGGACTTCTCGATCGACCCCGAGGGCTCGGTGAGCGTGGTCAAGCTGCCGAAGAAGCTCGCCGCACCCGCCCAGCGCGACGTCCGCACCGCGGACTTCCATCACTACGAGGCGATCCAGCAGAGCGTGCCGCCGGCCGCCGCCGCGAAGCTGGAGCGACTTCAGGAGCAGCTGCGGAAGTTCGCCGACTCGCCGGCACGGAGCGAGCAGCTGAAGCGGGCGATCGCGAAGCTCCAGGCCGCCTTCGGCAAGCTCGCCGAGGACCGCCTCCCCGACGGCGTGCGCACGTTCGGTCCGACGCCGCACGGCGACGACCACCCGGTGAGCCGCAACCTCGAGCCGGAGTACATCACGGTCGACGGCAGCACCGCCTACGTCACCCTGCAGGAGGCCAACGCGGTCGCGAAGGTGAAGCTGTCGAACGCTCAGGTGACCGACATCCTGCCGCTGGGCTTCAAGGACCACGGCCTCGAACAGAACGCGCTCGACCCGAGCGACCGCGACGACACGGTCGCGCTGCGGACGTACCCGGGACTGAAGGGCATGTACATGCCCGACACCATCCAGTCGTACGCCGCGGGCGGCCGGACCTACCTCGTCACCGCCAACGAGGGCGACGCACGCGAATGGGGCGACTACTCCGAGGTGTCACGCGTGAAGAACCTCGCCGAGGACGGCTTCGGACCGGTGTGCACCGACAGCGCGCTGGCCGGCTCCCTGGGCGACGCCGACCTCGGGCGCCTCAACGTCACGATCGAGAACGGCTTCGACGAGGCCGCCGGCTGCTACGACGAGCTCTACTCGTTCGGCGGCCGCTCGTTCTCGATCTGGTCGACGGACGGCACGCAGGTGTTCGACTCCGGCTCGCAGCTCGAGGCCCTCACCGCCGCCGCCCTGCCGGACTTCTTCAACTCGAACCACAGCGAGTCGAACCTCGAGGGTCGCAGCGACGACAAGGGCCCCGAGCCCGAGACCGTCGAGATCGGCGAGGTGAACGGCCGGACCTACGCGTTCGTCGGCTTCGAGCGTGTCGGCGGGATCGCGGTGTTCGACATCACCGAGCCGGCCGCAGTGTCGTACGTGACGTATGTCAACAACCGCGACTTCTCGGTGTCGGTGGAGGACGGCGGCGACCTGTCGGCGGCCGGTGACCTCGGACCCGAGGGCATCGAGTTCATCCCGGCCGCGCAGTCGACCACGGGCACGCCGCTGCTCGCGGTGGGGAACGAGGTGTCGGGCACCACCACCCTGTTCCAGATCTCGGACTTCGCGACGACCGACGTCTCGGTGCTGACGGTCAACGACTTCCACGGTCGCATCGAGCAGAACCTCTCGAGCGGCGAGGCCGGCGCCGCCGTCATCGCCGGCGCGGTCGACGCGTTCGAGGCTCAGAACCCGAACACGCTGTTCGTGTCGGCCGGTGACAACATCGGCGCCTCGACGTTCACCTCGTTCATCCAGAACGACGATCCCGCGATCGATGCACTCGTGGCCGCCGGCCTCGACCTGGGAGCCGTGGGCAACCACGAGTTCGATCAGGGCTGGGACGACCTCACCGATCGGGTGCTGCCGCGGTACGGCGACACGACCTTCGGGCTGGGCGTGAACGTGTACTTCGCGGGCACGGACACGCCGGCGCTGCCGGAGTACGTGATCGAGGAGGTCGACGGCGTGCGGGTCGGATTTATCGGCACGGTCACCGAGCAGACCGGCTCGCTGGTCAGCCCGGCGGGGATCACCGACATCGAGTTCGGCGATCAGCTCGAGGCCGCCAACCGCGTCGCGGCGCAGCTCACGTCGGAGGACCTCGCCGACATCGTCGTGCTGCTCACCCACGAGGGCTCCGAGACGGGGGACTGCGCGAACGTCGTCGCCGACCCGACGTCGTACGGCGAGCTCATCCGCGGCGCATCGGCCCAGATCGACGCGATCGTCTCGGGTCACACGCATCAGAGCTACTCGTGCCTGGTGCCGGTCGACGCGACCGGCGAGGAGCGCCCGGTGATCCAGGCGCACCAGTACGGCACCACGCTCGGAAAGCTCGACATCCGTGTCGAGTCCACGAGCAAGCAGCTGCTGTCGATCAGCGGCGGACTGGTGCCGCTCGTCGCGCCCGCGGTCGGCACGACGCCCGCTCGGGCGCTGTTCCCCGCCGACCCGGCAGTGGCGCAGATCGTCGCCGACGCGGTCGCCGAGGCGGAGGTCGCGGGTTCGGTGGAGGTCGGTTCGATCACGGCCGACGTCCTCCGCGGCGGCACGCCGGCAGGATCCGACCGCGGCGTGGAGTCCACGCTCGGCAACCTCGTCGCCGATGTCTACCTGTGGGCGACGTCGAACGAGGACTACGCCGGCACGCCGGCCCAGATCGGGCTGATGAACCCCGGTGGCCTGCGCACCGACCTGCTGTACGGGACGGACGGCGTCATGACCTACCGCGATGTCGCCAACGTGCAGCCGTTCGCGAACACGCTGGTCTCGATGACGCTGACGGGAGCGCAGCTGAAGTCGGTGCTCGAGGAGCAGTGGCAGCCGGCGACAGCGTCTCGGCCGAAGCTGCACTTGGGCGTGTCGGAGGGCTTCGCCTACGAGTACGACCCGGCGGCAGCCGCGGGCTCGCACATCCTGTCGATGTCGTACAACGGCGTCGAGATCCTGCCGACCGACGAGTTCACGGTCGTGACCAACTCGTTCCTCGCGTCCGGTGGAGACAACTTCTTCACCTTCGCCGACGTCCAGAACAGGGTCGACACCGGTCAGATCGACCTCGCCGCGACGGTCGGCTACTTCGAGGCGAACTCGCCGGTGGCGCCGGCGTCGTTGGGGCGCGCCGTCGCCGTCGCGGTCGCCGTCGCCCGGTGACGCCCCGCGCGACCGGCTGACGGAGGGCACCCGGATGCACGGCATCCGGGGGCCCTCTCGTTGTGCGAACGCCGGGAGAGTGACGGATGCCGTGCCCTCAGGCGCCGGTGCCGCCGTCGCCGTCCGGCCACACCATGAACGGGCGGAGCTCGAGCTGGCCGTTTCGGGCCATCGGATGCCGCGACGCGATCTCGATCGCCTCTTCGAGGTTCTCGACCTCGAGGATGTCGAACCCGGCGATGACTTCGGCGGTCTCGGCGAACGGCCCGCGCGAGGTCAGCACCTTGCCTCCGCGCACCTTGACGACGGTGGACTCCGACACCGGTGCCAGCACTTCGCCGATGACGCGCTTGCCGCTCGCGTCGAGCGGGTCGACCCAGAGGTCGACATCCGACTCGTCGGGCTCCGTGTCGGGCTCGAGCGACGTGACGACGAACATCATGTACTTCATGGTCTGATCCTTCCGTTGCGGGCGGGCGCGTGCCAGCCTCACCCCGGTCGTCGCGCGGCGATCGCCCAGGTCGACACTTCGGGGAGACATTCTCTGCAGTGATCTTTCGGCGGAGAGTTCTTTCCGCGAAGGCTCGACCAGGGGTGCCGCCGGGCACTGCCGGATCATCCTTGCGGCTGACACGAATGGGCCTGTCGGTGGACGCGCGAGGACGCTGCCGCTCCGTAGCGTCGAAGGCATGGTCACCACCACGTCTCCGATCCCCGTCCGCCGTCACCGCGAGCTGTCGCCGGCGGCGGCACTGCTGTTGACCATCGGCGGCAACATCCTCGTGGTCGGCATCGCCGCGCTCGCGATGGCGGGGGTCGCCGTTGCGGCGGTCGCGGTGTTCGGGGCCGGCATCCTCGAGGCGCTCTGACCACTGTCCCCCGGCACCTCGAACGGTTAGCCTGCGCGTGTGACCGAGCGCGCCGTGCCCATCCTCCCCAGCCGTGACCTCGCCGAGACGCTCCGGTTCTTCGAGCGTCTGGGCTTCGAGAACCGGGGCGCTCCGCCCGAAGAGTGGGACTACCTGATCCTCGGGCGCGGCGACCTCGAGCTGCACTTCACCGCGGATCCATCCGTCGACCCGCTCCGGACCGCGTCGATGTGCTACCTCTTCGTCGACGACGCGCTTCGCGTCTATGAGGAGTGGGCAGAGCTCATCAAGCCCGACCGCGCCACCGGAAGCCGGATCGAGAAGCCGGTCGACACCGACTACGGCATGCGGGAGTTCGCCGTCGTCGACCGCAGCGGCAACCTGCTGCGCATCGGCAGCGCAGTCCCCTGATCCCACGAGTCCGCTCCGGCGCCGGCGGAGGGGCGGGGACGGACCACGCGACGGCGCAGTCGAATCGGGCCACGGGCGGCGCAGCCGGGCGGAATCCGCCCGCCCGGCTGTGCACCCGTCAGTACACCAGCACCGGAACCGGGATGGGCGCCCGCGAATCCGCGTGGTCGCCCGCACCCGTGAACGTGGCGCGGATGAGGTGGACACCCCGGCCGGCGAGCTTCACTCCCACGCTCACGCGCCCCTTGTCGGCGGCGACGAGCTCGACGGTGGCGACCACCGTGCCGTTGTCGGTGATCGTCACCGTGCCGACGGGAGCAGAGCGGTCCGCGGCCGTCACGACGCCCGCCACCGGCACGGTGGTGCCGGACTTGGCCACCACCTTCGTCGGCGACACCAGCGTCTTCGTCGCGACCGGCTCACGGTCGACGAGCACCACCGCCGACCGGGCCGGGACGGTGACCGTGCCGGTCGCCGCATCCCAGGTCGTGGTCTTCACCACGGGGTCCGCGCCGTTCGCGAGCGCCGGCGTCAGTGTGAACGAGCGGTCCGCCAGCGACGGGACTGTCTGGGTCGTCGCTTCGGTGCCGGCGTTGAACACGACCAGCGCCCCGTCGAGCTCAGGGTCGACGTCCTCGCCGACGAGGTCGTCGATGAGCATCACGAGTACGCCGGGTGCGGCATCCGTTCCGCTGTTCGGGAAGGTGACCTTCTCGCCGATGAGTTCGGCAGACCCGAGTCGCAACAGGCCGACCTCCTCGCGCACGCGGAGCAGATCGAGAGCGGATGCCTCGGCCGTGGCGATGTCGGCTGCGCCCGGCTTGTTCGCCGGGTTGGCCAGCAGCGGCTGCTTGATCGCCCACGACTCCTCGTTGTCGGCTGCGCGCGGCAGGCCCGAGCCGAAGGTCGACTCCTGGCCCGTCCAGTCGATGCGGTTGAACCAGTCGCCCGAGTTGTAGCTGTTGCGGTCGAGCGACTTCGAGCGCAGCAGCTCGGTGCCGGCGTGCCAGAACGACGGGGTCTGCGCGAACGCCGTGGTCGCCAGCGACAGCGTGTTCATGCGGACGCGATCGGCCATCGTCGTGTCGGCCGGGAGCTTCAGCACCGACAGGTCGTACAGCGTCTCGTTGTCGTGCGCGTCGACGTACGTGATGATCTCGTCGGGCTGGTCGGCGTAGCCGGCCGGCGCCCCGCGGTAGTCGAGCTCGTCGCCCGCCTTCACCGCACCGGTGTGATCGGTCAGCGTGTAGTCGCGCAGGTTGCCCGCGAGTCCCAGCTTCACGAGGTCGGTCTGGTGCGCCAGGTCGGCGAGAGCCTGCTCGGTCGTGCCGTTGATCGGCGCGCCGTTCGGGTCGGTGCCGAGGCCGGTGCCGAAGCCCTGCTGCTGGATCGTCTCGCCGGCGACCGGGCTGCCGCCGTGCACGGCGTCGCGCAGTCGGTCGCTGAACGTGCCGATGCCGGTGCCGCCGAGCTGCCCCTGGGTGGCCTGCTCGAAGAGGGCGTTGTTCGCGACCTCGCCGAAGTTCCAGCCCTCGCCGTAGAGGTAGATGGCCTTTCCGTCGACGCCGTCGGCCTTGAGCGTGAGCTCGTCGAGCGCGGCGCGGACGGCCAGCATGTTCTCCTTCGAGTGGTGTCCCATCAGGTCGAAGCGGAAGCCGTCGACCTTGTACTCGCGCGCCCAGGTCACGACCGAGTCGACCATCAGCTTCTGCGCGACCTCGTGCTCGGTCGCGACGTTCTGGCAGCACGTCGAGGTCTCGACGCCGCCCGCCGGATTGAGGCGCTGGTAGTAGCCGGGCACCACCTGGTCGAGCACCGAGGTCGGCGCCTGACCCGAGGCGGAGGTGTGGTTGAACACCTGGTCGAGGACGACCTGCAGCCCCATGCCGTGCAGCGCGCCGACCATCTCACGAAACTCGCCCACGCGCGCGCCGCCCTCGGGGTCGACCGCGTACGAGCCCTCGGGCGTCGTGTAGTGGTACGGGTCGTAGCCCCAGTTGAAGCCGTCCGCGTCGGCGATCGGCTCGATGCAGGCCTGCTGCGCGGTGCTGTCGGCCGCGTACGACGCGAGGTCGCAGTCCGGCACCGCCTGCTGCGAGCGGTCCTCTTCGATCGTGGCGATGTCGAAGGTCGGCAGCAGGTGCACGGTGTTGATGCCGGCGTCGGCGAGCTGGCGCAGCTGCGCCGTCCCCGCGCTGTCGCGCGTGAAGGCACGATAGGTGCCGCGCTCCTCCTCGGGCACCGACTCGTCGGTGATCGAGAAGTCCCGCACGTGCAGCTCGTAGATCGCGCGGTCGACCGGGCGGTCGATCACGGGAGCCTTCGTCTTCTCCCAGCCCTTCGGCCGCCACTGCTTGTCGGCGAGATCGACCGCGACCGAGCGCTCGGAGTTCGTCGTGAGTGCGACCGAGTACGGGTCCGTGACCTGGTTCGTCTCGATCCCGCCGGTCGTCGGAGCGTAGACCACGACCTCCCACAGGTACTCGTCGCCCTTCAGCGACTTGTCACCCTCGACGGTCCAGATTCCGGATGCCGCATCCCACGTGGCCTCGTGCCGCACGGGGTCGCCGTCGGCCCCGGCCTCCCACGTGAGCAGTGTCGCCGACTGCGCGGTCGGCGCCCACAGGCGGAACGTCGGCTTCTTGCCCTGGAACGTGACCCCCAGCTCGGCATCGGCCACGGCGCCGGCGTACAGGTCGTCGAGCACGCCCGGGATCTGGACGCCGGTGAAGGCCGACAGCTCGCCGTCGGCGTCGCGCTGCGACACCATGAGCTGCCGGCGGACGAGGGCCGCGGCATCCGTCCCCGCCGGCACGCGGAGTGCGACGAAGCCAGCGAGAGCCGGGAACTCGGCCTTCTGCTCGGCGGTGATGCCGCCGTCGACGACCGTGAGGTCGATCGCGTCGCCGCCGGTCACCTCGCCGTCGACGAGGGCCAGGGATGCCTCGGCCGACGCGTGCAGCTGCCACGAGGCGTCTGCGGGCACGGCGCCGAGGTCGGCCGGCCACGCGATCGTGTCGGCGTCGAGCCAGTGCGCGCGCTGCTCACCGGTGCCGGCGAGCGGCGGGTCGGCGACCACGATCTCGAGCACGTGCGTGGCGAGGGTGTAGCGGAAGTCGATCAGCTTGCCGTCGCTGGCGCTGAACGAGTAGTTCGCGCCGCCCGGGGCTCCTCCCACGCCGTAGTTCTCGTTCCAGCTGAGGCCGTGCGCGACCTTGGTCTCGTACGCGCCCGCGGGGATCTCGTCGGTCGAGAACTCGTAGACGCCGTCCTTGTCGCCGTCGGCCATGAGGGTGGCGAGGCAGTCGGGTGCCCAGTCGCCGGCACAGCCCAGCTCGCTCTGCGCCGAACCCGGCAGCGTCACGATTGGGCCCTCGGCGGTCGACTGCACGATGTTCGAGCGCGGGTCGAAGTAGAACGTGATCTTTCCGCCGCCGTGCGTGATGGCGATGTTGCCGCCGCCGGGTGCGCCGTTCGCGCCGTAGTTGACGTCCCACGTGCCGTTGATCGCGGCCTTGTACTCGTAGGTCCCCGCCGGCAGGTCGAACGTGCCGGCCCAGATGCCGTCGGCGCGGAGCGTGAGCTTCGCGGCCTCGCAGCCGGGCGTCCAGTCGCCGGCGCAGCCCATCTCGGAGTTCAGGCTTCCGGGCACGGTCACCATGTCGATCGGCGACTCGGGCTCCTCCTCGACGACGAGCGACACGGCGTTGCCCACCGAGGCGTAGGTGGAAGCGGCCGCGTGGCGCCCGGCTGCGTCGGTGGTGACGGCGCGGTACTCGACGAGCGTGCCGCCCGCCAGACCCTCGATCGTGTGGAACACGCGCGGGTCGGTGTCTTCGGCGGTGCCGAGCGCGTGCCACTCGTCGGAGCCGACGACGCGCCACGAGAAGCTCGTCTCCTGCCACGTCGCGTCGTCCACGTCGGCGCCGACGGCGACCGAGCCGGCGAGGCCCGCGCCGGCGGCGGGGGCGCTCACGGTGATGGCGAGCGGCGACTCCGGAGCTGTCACGGTGGTCCCGGCGCGGTAGACGACCGCCGAGAGAGCCGGGACGGTGACGGATGCCGCGGCCGAGGCATCCGTCGACACCGCGGTGTCGGTGCCGTAGACCGGCGCGAACGAGGCGTTCGCGGTGAGCGTCGTGAGGTCGACCGTCTTGGCCGCCGTCGTGTTGTTGAGGGCGACCAGGTACTCGACCTTGTCGTCGCGGTCGACGCGCGAGAACGCGTAGACGCCCGCGCCGTTGTCGGCGTAGCGCTCGATCTGCGCGCCGGTGACCAGGGCGGGGTGGGCCTCTCGCAGCGCGGCGAGGTCGGCGATGCGCTCGTAGACCGGCGCCGTCGTGCTGAAGCGGTCGACCGAGCCGGCCGTCGTCCCGTCGATCAGCTTCTGGTTCTGGTACTCCGCGACCTGGGTCGCGAAGAGCGTCTGGCGCGCATCTTTGTCGCCGCCGGTGCCCGCGAAGCCCTGCTCGTCGCCGTAGTAGACGACGGGCTGGCCGCGGCCGAGGAACATCAGGTCGTGCGCGAGCAGGTCGCGCTCGAGGGCGTTGGGCGTGGACTGCAGCATGTATCCGACGCGGCCCATGTCGTGGTTGCCGAGGAAAGTCGGCAGCGCCGTCGCCGACGTGTCGGTCGTCGTGTACCAGTCATCGCCCGCGTACAGGGCCTGCAGTCCCTTCGCGCTGTTGCCGGCGGCGAAGCTCACCGCCGAGGACTGGAAGGTGAAGTCGAGCACCGAGTTCATGTCGGTGTCGCGCACGTACGGCGAGAGCTTGACCGGGTCGGCGTCGTAGACCTCGCCGAACATGAAGAAGTCGTCCTTGCCGAGCGAGTGCGCGTAGTCGAGCACCTCGGTGGTCCACTGCTCCCAGAACTCGAAGTTGACGTGCTTGGCGGTGTCGATGCGGAAGCCGTCGATGCCGAGGTCGACCCAGTCCTGGTAGACGTCGACGAAGCCGTTCACGACGGTGGGGTGCTCGGTCATCAGGTCGTCGAGACCCGAGAAATCGCCGTAGGTGACCGACTCGCCCGACCAGGTCGAGTCACCGCGGTTGTGGTACAGCGTGGGGTCGTTGAGCCAATCGGGCACCTTCGCGGTCGCGTCGTTCACCACCGGCGTGTACGGGAACGACGTCGCGGCGTCGAGGGCAGGGAAGGTGTCGGTGCCCGCGTAGTCGGCGGGGTCGAACGTGGTGCCCGAGGCATCCTTGTACGGGCTCGTCGCCTGGTCGATGTAGCTGTACTGGCCCTGCGTGTTCGAGATCAGGTCGGCGGTGTGGTTCGTGATGATGTCGAAGTAGACCTTGATGTCTTCGGCGTGCGCCTCGTCGATCAGCGCCTCGAGCTCGGCGTTGGTGCCGAGGTGCGGGTCGATCTGCGTGAAGTCGGTGATCCAGTACCCGTGGTAGCCGGCGCTCGCGTTCGCACCCTCGCCCTGCAGCGGGTTGTTCTTGAAGCTCGGGGTGAGCCAGATGGCGCTCGTGCCCAGGCCGGCGATGTAGTCGAGGTTCTCGCGCAGGCCGGCGATGTCGCCGCCGTGGTAGAAGCCCTTGTCCGTCGGGTCGAGGCCGGTGGTGAGGCGGTCGCCCTCGAGACCCCCGGCGTCGTTGGCGGGGTCGCCATTGGCGAACCGGTCGGTCATGACGAAGTAGAACTGCTCCTGGCTGCCCGCCTGGCGCACGGGTGCCGCGACGAGTGCGTCGTCGTCGGCGGTGTAGCCGGCGCGCAGGCTCTTCACCTCGACGCCGACGCGGTGGGCGTTGTCGTCGAAGACGAAGCGCAGCGTCGCTGGGCCGTCGATCGTGAGCGGGATGTTGTCACCGCCTCCGTTGAGACCGTACGACTCGTCCCATGCGTCGTTGACAGCGACCTTGTACTCGTAGGATCCGGCGGGCACGTCGAAGTCGGCGGCGTAGACGCCGGCGGTCTCGGTCGCGGCGAGCTCGGTCGCCGCGCAGTCGGGCTTCCAGTCGTCGGCGCAGCCGAGCTCTGACTGCAGGCTGCCGACGAGCGCGAACGTGCGCTCGGCCGCGGCGGCCGGCGCGATCGCGGCCACTCCTCCGGTCAGGATGAGGGCGGCGGCCGTGAGGCTGGCGGCCGCGATGCGGGCACGTGCTGGGGTCGACTTCGACACAGAAGCTCCTGGGGTGGGGCATGGGCACGCCGACGTGCCCGTGGTGCAGTGTGCGACCGACGCTATCAGCGGGTCGTCGAAAACTGCAAGCGCTTACATCATGAGAGGGCTCTCACAGAGCGGATGCCGGTGCCCGCGGCAAGCGCGCGCGACGGTGTGTCGCAACCGCTTGCAGTCCTCCTCGCCGGTCGTTGAGCGAGCGCAGCGAGACGAAACGCCGCCAGGGGGCTCACGTCGCGGGATCCGTGGCGAGCCCGCTGGACTAGCGTGGGAACGTTGCACGCGCGAGGGGAGACGGTGTGGTCACGGGTCCGCTGAAAGGGCAGGTCGACAGGGTCTGGGATGCCTTCTGGTCGGGGGGAATTGCGAACCCCGTCGAGGTCATCGAGCAGATCACCTATCTGCTCTTCATCAAGCGCCTCGACGAGCTGCACACCAAAAAGGAACTCAAGGCGGCGCGCTTCGGCGACCCGATCGAGGATCCGGTCTTTCCCGAGGGCTTCGACTCCGACCTTGCCGGTCGCCGGCCCTACAGCGACCTGCGCTGGAGCGTCTTCACCAACTACTCCCCCTCCGAGATGTTCGAGGTGGTGTCGGACCACGTCTTCCCCTGGCTGCGACGGCTGGGCGCCGAAGGATCGAGCTACGCGCGCAACATGAAGGATGCGCGTTTCACCATCCCGACGCCGGCGCTGCTGACGAAGGTGGTCGACCTGCTCGCGGAGATTCCGATGGAGGACCGCGACACCAAGGGCGACATCTACGAGTACATGCTGATGAAGCTGTCGACGAGCGGCACGAACGGTCAGTTCCGCACCGCGCGACACATCATCAAGCTCATGGTCGAGCTGCAGCAGCCGCGCCCTGACGACCTCATCATCGATCCGGCGGTCGGCACCGCGGGGTTCCTGGTCGCCGCCGAGGAGCACCTGCGCGAGCAGCATCCCGAGATCTGGACGGATGCCGCTACCCGCGCCCACTTCAACGGCCCCATGTTCACCGGCTACGACTCGGACGCCGCGATGGCTCGCATCGCGAGCATGAACATGCTGCTGCACGGCGTCGAGAACCCGACGATCGAGCGGGCGGATTCGCTGTCGGAGGGCCACCCCGGTCTCGACCAGTACACGCTCGTGCTCGCGAACCCTCCGTTCGCCGGGTCGCTCGACGACGAGACGGTGTCGAAGGATCTGCAGAAGGTCGTGAAGACCCGCAAGACCGAGCTGCTCTTCCTCGTGCTGATGATCCGGATGCTGCGCAACGGCGGCCGTGCGGCGGTCATCGTTCCCGAGGGCGTGCTGTTCGGGTCGTCGAACGCCCACAAAGCCGTGCGCAAGATGCTCGTCGACGATCACAAGCTCGACGCCGTCATCAAGCTCCCGTCCGGGACGTTCAAGCCGTACACCGGAGTGTCGACCGCGATTCTTCTGTTCACGAAGACGTCGTCGGGCGGCACCGACCACGTCTGGTTCTATGACGTGCGCGCCGACGGCATGACTCTCGACGATAAGCGCACCCCGATCGAGGCGAACGACCTCCCGACGTCCTCGCCCGCTGGCGCTCCCTGCGCGACCCAGGCTCGGCCGTTGAGCGAGCGAGGAACGAGCCAGACGAAACGCCCGCCTCGGACTCGGCGGTTGCGCGAGCGTGGAACGAGCGAGACGAAACGCCTGCACCCGGCGCAGACGGCGAGCACTCCCGCCCCCGCACGGCCCAGTCCTTCCTCGTTCCGAGGCAGGAGATCGTCGACAACGGCTACGACCTCAGCCTCAACCGGTACAAGGAGATCGAGCTCGAGGAGGTCGAGCACCGGTCCCCGGCCGAGATTCTCGACGAGCTCGACGCGCTCGAGGTCGAGATCCAGGACGGCCTGAAGCGGCTGCGGGAGATGCTCGCGTGAGGTGGGAGACGCTTAGCACCGTTCTCATACCTCGAACAGAGACCGAATGGATTGCAAAGCCAGAGAACGAGCGCTTTGTGACGGTCAAGCTGCGTGGCGCTGGTGCTATTCAGCGGTCCATTGGCGAAGGAAAGACCCCGCGCCCGTTTCGTGGATCACGAGTCCGCGGCGGTGATCTCATCTACTCGCGCATCGACGCCCGCAACGGAGCGTTCGCGATCATTCCGGCCGATCTCGATGGGGCCGTCGTATCGAAAGACTTTCCAACCTTCGGACTGGATCTGAGTCGTGTAGATGCGGCGTACCTGACACACCTAGTGCGCGCGCCGTCCTTCTGGGCTCGCTTCCAGGCCATGAGCTTCGGGGCCACCAATCGTCAGCGAATCGATGAGCGGCTACTCCTCGCTCAGCGGGTTCCACTACCGTCAGTCCCGGAGCAACGCCGCATCAGCGCGATCCTGGGCGAGGCTGACAAGCTCCGATCTGCGACTCGGGTGGCAGCACGCGCCACGAACGATCTTGCACACGCCTGTTTTCTCGAGATGATCGGCACTCGCACGATTGCCCGGGAACGATGGCCGCACGCACCGATCGGCGCCCTCGGCACAGTCATCACGGGCAACACGCCGCCACGCTCCAACCGTGAAAATTACGGCGGCCCGTTGGAATGGGTAAAGTCCGACAATCTCCGATCCGATGGACTCTATGTCAAGACGGCCACAGAATCGTTGTCCGCGCAGGGTGCTCGACGTGCTCGACTCGCGCCGCCCGGGGCGGTGTTGGTGACATGCATCGCTGGAAGTTTGCAGTCCATTGGCACCGCTTCCCTATTGGACCGTGAGGTCGCGTTCAATCAGCAGATCAACGCGTTCGTTCCTCGCGAGCTAGAGCCTAGGTTCGCGCTCGCCATCTTCCGGGCCGACCCAGATCGAGTGCGCGAAGCTTCGAACGGCGGCATGCAGGGGCTGGTGTCGAAGTCTCGCTTCGAGGCCGTCCAGGTGCCGGTCCCTCCTCGAGAAGTTCGCGACGAGTTCGTCACTGCTGTCTCCCTCGTGGACTCGGCCGCGGCCCACCGCTCAGCGTCGCAGCGACGCTCGGATGCGCTCTTCGCCTCTCTCCAGCACCGCGCGTTCCGCGGCGAGCTGTGACACGGGCGGCCGCCACACCGACGGCCGCCCGCACCACTCTCAGTAGCCCACGGCCGCCAGACCGAACTGGATCTCGGCGTCCGTGAAGCCCTCGTACGCGAGCTGGTCATACAGGCCGTCGCGCGAGAACGACGAGAACTCGAGGTAGCTGGCGGCCTTCTCGGCGGCTTCCGCATTCCAGTCGGCACCGGCGTTGTCGGCGCCGAAGGTGGCGTCCTCGGTCGAGTAGCCCTCGTACTCCAGCTGCTCGATGAGCCCGGTGCGTGAGAACCCGGCGAACCGCAGGTACGACTGCGCCTGATCGATCGCGTTCTGCTGCGCCAGCGTGTAGACCGGCTTCGGCGCCTCTGCGGTCACGAAGACCTCTGTTCCGGCATCCGCCTTGCGACCCTCGCTCAGCGTCTGCGTCACCACCAGCCAGTCGTCGCCGGTGCCGGCCGGCACCGCGAGCACGAAGCCGGCCCCCTCCACCGCGGCACGAGCCTCGGCCACGGTCGCGCCGACCAGTCCGGGGACCTCCTCGCGATCGTCCACCGGCTCCGGCTCGGCCGCCGGGGCGACTTCTTCGGCCTCCTCGACGGCGGCCGGCTTCTCGGCGGACGCGTTATCGCCAGAGGCACGCCCACCGTTCACCGCGGCGATGATCATGCTCAGCAGGAGCAGCACGCCGAACGCGATGAGCGTCCACTGCCACCACTTCAGCGAGGGCAGACCGCGCTTGCCGGTCGCCACGGCGCCCGCGCCGGCAGGTGAGGTCGCCACCGCAGCCCCACCATCGCCCGCGGGTGCGGCCCCCACCCGCACCTGCCCTTCTTCGGATGCCGCCCCGCCGGTGGGCACGGCGGTGTGCTCGGTCCACCCGGCGCCGTCCCAGTAGCGCCGAACGGCGACGTCGCCGGGGTCGGGATACCAGCCGCGAGGCGGAAGCTGCGACTGAGCCGCGTTGTCTGCATTGAGGTTTTCGGACATGACGAACCTTCTGGTCGTTCGAGGCGCAGACCCCCAGGTATGCGCCACCGGCCGACGGCCAGTAGAACAGGACACACCAGACCTCCGACATCGGGCTGTCGAGGCACGCGTTTCGTCTCGCTGCGCTCGCTCAACGACCGGGACTTCGCGCCCGGAGTCTGTCACTCAGTCGGGTGGGAGATTTCGTGGCCGGTCGCCACTTCACCTCGGCGTCCCACCAGTACGGGCCCTTCACGTACGGCACCCCGCCGATCATCGCCACTTGCCAGCCGCCGGTGTCGATGGTGCGATGGTGGAACCAGCACAGCAAGACGCCGTTGTCGGTGTGCGTCGGCCCGCCTCGCGAGTACTCCTCGACGTGATGGATTTCGCACCACTGCGGCGGTACCTGGCACCCGGGAATGAGGCATCCGCCATCGCGAACCGTGATCGCGCGGCGCTGATGGTGGTTGAAGACCCGATCCAGCGTGACCAGCGAAACGATCCGGCCGTCATCGCCCAGCACCACCCGCTGAACGGCACCCGCGCACGCGACGTGGCGAGCCGCGGTGATCGAGATGGGCTCGTCGTCACCCGGGAGGTGCGCGTATCCGCGACCCGTCGCCAGATCCTCCTCCCGCACCGAGACCACGAGTGTCGGCGCGGCGCCGCCGAGGGTCGGCAGCTCACCGGACGCCGCAGCCGCCGTCAGCAGAACGGCCAGGGCATCGTGCTGCTTCTGCGTGCGGGTGCGCGAATCGGCTGAAGCCTCGGAGGGCGCGCTCGGGTCAGCGTCGGCGCCAGCTCCGGCTTCGCCGGCGGACCCATCGATGGTGGCGCCGGCCCTCACCTCGGTGAAGCACGGGCCGATCACCGGCGCACCGTCGCCCCGCGGGTTGAGCACGCTGTCGAATCCGAGTTGCAGCTGCGCGGCGACCTCGGGCAGGAGGTGACCGCGCACCGGAACGAGCCCGTCGCCGTCGCGACGGCCGACGGACAGTCCGCGCTTGCGCAACGCCCGTGCCTCGACCGGCTCGGCACCGTCCGGATCCAGGTACGCCGCCCATACCTGCGCGAGCGCTCGCAGCTCGTCCGCCGTTACCGGCCCTGCGGCGTCGGGACCGTCGCCGCACGCCGCGGCCGCCAGTTCTTCGTCGGCGGCAAGCAGGTCGGCCCGTCCGACGCCGCCCCGACGGAACGCCGAAGCCACCGCCACGACCGCGTCCACGCCCACCTGCCCCGCCGCGAGGGCGCCGCGCATGCCGGGGAACGACGGCGGCAGCACCTCGCCCGTCGACGGCGCGGTGCTGCGCTGCACCGCCACGGCGGCGGTGATGAGGTCGGCCGCGCTACGGCCCGAAACGCGGGTGGCCCGCTGGACGAGTTCACCGAGGTTGCGGCATCCGTATCGGGTCGTCGCCCGGTCGGGGTGCACCCGGAGATCATCGCGGTCGCGCAGCTGTGCCACGGCCTCGACCATGATCGCCTCCGCCCCCCGCTGGATGTGGCTTGCGACCGCGAGCGCCGACAGCACGTCGGCGTCGTCGCACGCGCGCAGCCCGTCGTCCAACGCCGCAGCCACCACCCCCGCGAGCGCGTCGCCAAGGTCGGCGAGGGCGGCCCCAAGGTTCGTCATGCATCCATTCTGGCGAGGGGTTCCGACATCGAAATGCCCCGGTCAACGTAACTTTTGTGTCTGTGGACAACTCTCGTCCCATGCCTCTTCCCCCCCGTTGTGGAGGAGGCGGAGTCGATGTCCGTCGCCCGCCCTACGGTGCCCCCATGACAGACAACAACGGACCTCTGGTCGAAGGCGAACCGGCCCTCCTCATCTTCGAAGCATTCGAGACGATCGTGGCGAACAGCGACGAGCACGACGGGATGCTGCACTTCGACGGCCAGATCGGCGGCGACGCGGGCGCCGCCCTCATCCACGCGCTCGGCAGAGTCACGGCCGAGCTCGCCGCGGAGGACATGCGCAGCTTCCTTCCCGGCGGGACTCGCAACAAACGCACGGACGGGCAGCGGCGCTTCGACGCGCTGATGCTTCTGATGGAACGTGTCTCGGCAGCCCTCGAGGTCGAACTGGCCGCAAGGTCCGGGCGGCATTGACGGGGCCCGCAACAGGGGCGATCGCGAAGCCCGGCAGGCAGGCGCACCGACGCCGGCAACCACACCTACCGCCGCCGACAGGCCGGCCTTCCGCGGCACGTCCCCGCCCTTCGCTAGCATGGCGCGAGGGCAGGGGCCGAGCCTGCCGCCGGGAGCGTTCGTGGGGAACTTCGACTTCGTCCGGGACCGCTGGCCGAAAGTGTGGGAGGCCGCGTCCCGCGCCGAGTCGTACCTGCGCAGCGACCCCCGCGCATCCGCGACCTACTCGCGGCGCGCCGGTGAGATGTTCACCGAGTGGATCTACGTGGCTGAGGGCCTTCCGCGCCCCTACGACGATTCGTTCGCGAACCTGACCGCGCAGGCCCCGTTCCGTCGCGCCGTGGGCGCGAACGTCGACGGCGGCCTGCGAATCGTGCGCCGGGTGGGCAATGACGCCGTGCACAAGGAAGAAGACATGCCGCTCGGGCGGGCGCGCGGCTCACTCGAGCAGCTGCACACGATCTGCCGCTGGCTCGACCACTGCTATGGAGATCCGGACGCCGCCGAGCCGGCGCCCTTCGACTTCGCCCTCGTTCCGCCGGCTCCGGCCGCGGTGGTCCAGCGGGCTCGCGCCGAGCTCGAGCGCACCCAGGCCGAGTTCGACGACGCCCGTCGTGCCCTCGCCGAGGAGCGGGAAGCGAACTCCGCCCTCAAGAAGGAACTCGAGACCCTCCGCGCCGAAGCAGCCGCCGCCAAGACGGCGAACGCGGCGGCCCACGCGGAACACGGCATCCCCGATCCGACGCTCGCCACCGAGGCCGAGACGCGACGCGACCTCATCGACCTGCACCTGCGCGAAGCGGGCTGGAACCTCGCCGACGCGCGCGATCGCGAGTGGGCTGTGAGCGGCATCCCTAGTCCTTCCGGCGCCGGGAAGGTGGATTACGTGCTGTGGGGCGATGACGGCAAGCCCCTCGCCGTCGTCGAGGCCAAGCGCACCACCAAGAGTGCGAAGGAAGGGCGGCTTCAGGCGGAGATCTACGCCGACGCCCTCGAGCGCGACTTCGGTCAGCGTCCGTTGATCTACTACACCAACGGCTTCGAGACCTGGCTCTGGGACGACCGCCGCTACCCGCCGCGCGCCGTCGCCGGGTACATGACCAAGGATCAGCTGGCCCTCGCCATCCAGCGCCGCACCACCCTCCGCCCGCTCGCGACGGCCACGATCGATCGCACCATCGTCGAGCGCCCGTACCAGCTGCGCGCCATTCGCGCCGTCACCGAGACGTTCGAGCAGCAACGCCGTCGTGCGCTGCTCGTCATGGCGACAGGCACGGGCAAGACCCGCACCGTCATCGCCCTCGTCGACGTGCTGCAGAAGGCCAACTGGGTCAAGCGCGTGCTGTTCCTCGCCGACCGCACGGCGCTCGTCAACCAGGCCGTCGGTGCGTTCAAGACCCACCTGCCCGACAGTGCCCCCGTCAACCTCGTCACCGATCGCGACAGCGAGGGACGGGTCTTCGTCTCGACCTATCAGACGGTCATGGGGCTGATCGACTCCGGCGAGGACTCCCTGCGCCGCTTCGGCCCGGGGTACTTCGACCTCATCGTCGTCGACGAGGCGCACCGCTCGATCTACAACCGCTACGGCGAGATCTTCTCGTACTTCGACGCGCTCGTGGTCGGCCTCACTGCGACGCCGCGCGCCGACGTCGACCACAACACGTACCGCCTCTTCGAACTCGACGACGGCGTGCCGACCGACGCCTTCGAGCTCGATGACGCGATCGCCGGCCACTATCTCGTGCCGCCCGCCGCGCGCCCGATCGATCTCGGATTCATGACGAGCGGCATCCGCTATGCCGACCTGTCCGAAGCCGAGCGCGAGCAGTGGGACGAGCTCGAGTGGCAGGACGGCGAGATCCCCGACCAGGTCGACGCCGCCGCGATGAACCGGTGGCTGTTCAACAAAGACACCGTCGACAAGGTGCTCGAGGTGCTGATGGCCGAGGGCCGCCGCGTGGGCGGCGGCGACGTGCTCGGCAAGACGATCGTGTTCGCCAAGAACCAGCGGCACGCCGAGTTCATCGAGTCGCGGTTCGACGCCAACTACCCCGAGCAGCGCGGCGCCCTCGCACGCGTGATCACGTACGCGTCCGGACCGTACGCGCAGACGCTGATCGACGCGTTCTCCACCCCGGGTAAGAGCCCTCAGGTCGCAATCTCGGTCGACATGCTCGACACCGGCATCGACGTGCCCGACGTGGTGAACCTCGTCTTCTTCAAGCCGGTCAACTCTCACACCAAGTTCTGGCAGATGGTCGGCCGCGGCACCCGGCTGCGCCCCGACCTCTACGGACCGGGCGACGACAAGCGCGACTTCGTCATCTTCGACGTGTGCGGCAACATCGACTTCTTCAACGAAGAGCTGCCCGAGCCATCTCCCGCCCGTTCGCTCTCGCTCTCGGAGCGCACCTTCCGGCTGCGGACGCGGCTTCTCGCGGCGCTGCAAGGTTCGGACGCGACGGATGCCGCGACCCTGCGCGCGGCGCTCGCCGGGCGCCTGCACGCCGCCGTCGCCGGCATGAATCGCGACAACTTCCTCGTTCGCACGCGCCTGCGCGCCGTCGAGCGGTTCGCCGATGCGGCGGCGTGGGAAGGCTTCGGGGCCGACGACGTCGACGAGGCCGCCGAGCTCGCCGGGCTTCCCTCCGCCGCCGAGCAGGACTCCGACGAAGCCGCCAAGAGGTTCGACGCCCTTGTGCTCGACGCCCAGGTCGCCATCGCGAGCGGAGAGCCGGCGCCCACCGGCATAGCCACCCGCATCATCGGCATCGCCCGGGCACTCGCCGATCAGCGGAGCATCCCGGCGGTCGCCGCACAGGCCGCGCTGCTCGACGCGATCGCCGATCCGGCGTGGTGGGAGGACGTCGACGTCGTGTCACTGGAGCGAGTGCGCGTGAAGCTGCGCGCCCTCGTCCGGCTGATCGGGCGCGAAGGCCAGGCGATCGTCTACTCCGACTTCGAGGACACCCTCGACGGAGTGCGCGAGGTCGCGCTCACGCGCGTCGTGCCCGGGCTCGACCGGCGGGCATTCCGCGACAAGCTCTTCGGCTTCCTCGATGGCCGCTCCGATGTCGCCCTGCATAAGCTGCGGACCGGTCGACCGCTCACGCAGGTCGACCTCGACCAGCTGCACGAAGTGCTCACATCGGCCGGCGGGGTCGACGCGGCGCAGCTGCACGACGAGGCCGCCGGTGCGGGAGGACTCGGACGACTCCTGCGCTCGATCGTCGGCATGGAGCGCTCGGCGATCGAAGAGGCCCTCGCCGATTTCGTCGCAGCACCCGGCTTCACCCACCGTCAGCACGCGTTCGTCGACCTCGTCGTGCAGCAGCTGACGATCGCGGGGTACCTCGACCCGCGGCGGCTGTACGAGGACCCCTTCGACGGCGTCGCGCCCGAGGGCCCAGACGAGATCTTCAGCGACGCGCAGGTCACCGACCTCATCGCGCGCATCCGCCGCTTCGACGACAGCGCAGATCCGGTCGCCGATCAGGCCACCGCGTAGCCGCCCGCGCCCGGGCCCCAGCCGTCACGCCCGCCAGGTTCAGCCGCCTGCGGCCGAAAGCCCGGCTCGTCCCTGGTACCCCATCGTCCAGGGACGAGCCGCACATCTCAGTGCTGTGATCCGGGCCCTTATGCACTGCACTCCCCCACCCGGACGGCTTGAAGACGTCGACGCGCCGCTGCCTTGCCAGCCCCAAGATGGCGAGGAATGCGGCTTCGCCGACCCGTTTTGCGGACGGCGTCTTCGTGGAAGACTCTAACCGCTCCCTATGATGCGCGTATAGACGCGCTAAGCCGTCTCACAGCTGCCTCTCGGCCGACGTCAAGCTCACGAACCAACGTTGAGGCCCACCAACCGGCGTGGATTCGCGAGCCGGCAGCCCACCGAACCACATCAAGCGCCCGACCGGCGCCACTCGCGCCAGCCGCTGCCCGCGTCAGAGCCGCTCGATGATCGTGGCGTTGGCCATGCCGCCGCCCTCGCACATCGTCTGCAGGCCGAAGCGGCCGCCGGTCGCCTCGAGCGCCGACACGAGCGTGCCGAGCAGGCGCGTGCCCGACGCGCCGACGGCGTGGCCGAGCGCGATCGCGCCGCCCCACGGATTGAGCTTCGCCGGGTCGGCACCGAGCTCGCGCTGCCATGCGAGCGGCACCGACGCGAACGCCTCGTTCACCTCGTACACGTCGAGGTCGTCGATCGACAGGCCGCTGCGGTCCAGGATCCGACGGGTCGCGGGGATGGGTCCGGTCAGCATGAGCATCGGGTCGTCGCCGACCACGGAGAACGAGTGGAACCGCGCCCGCGGCGTCAGCCCCAGCTCGACCGCCTTCTCCTCGCTCATGATGAGCGCAGCGGATGCCGCGTCCGTGAGCGGCGACGAGTTCCCCGCCGTGATGCGCCAATCCAGGTCGGGAAAGCGGGCGGCGAGCTCGTCGGTGCGGAACGCCGGCTTCAGCCCCGCGAGGGACTCCGCCGTCGTGCCGCCCCGCACCGTCTCGTCGAACGCGACCGCCTCGGGGCCGCCGGCCAGGACCGGCACGACCTGCGCGTCGAACGCGCCGCGGGCCCAGGCATCCGTCGCCCGCCGGTGCGACTCGGCCGAGTACTCGTCGAGTTCTTCGCGGGTGAACCCCCAGCGCTGGGCGATGAGCTCGGCAGACACGCCCTGGTTCACGAGGCCCTCGGGGTAGCGGCGCGAAACCCCCTGCGACACCGCGCCGCCGTGGGCGGCCGATCCCAGCGGCACGCGGCTCATCGACTCGACTCCGGCCGCGATCACGATGTCGTACGCGCCGGCGATCACGCCCTGCGCGGCGAAGTGCGCGGCCTGCTGGCTCGACCCGCACTGCCGGTCGATCGTGACGGCGGGGACCGACTCGTCGAAGCCCGCGGCGAGCACCGACTGGCGCGCGATGTTGAGAGACTGGTCGCCGACCTGGCTGACGCACCCCATGAGCACGTCGTCGATCTGCCGCGACTCGAGTCCGCTGCGTCCCAGCAGCGCCGTGAGCACCCCCGCGGCGAGGTCGACCGGGTGCACCGCGCTCAGCGCTCCTCCGTGCTTGCCGCGCCCGGACGGAGTGCGGACCACATCGACGATGACGGCCTGGGGCATGGGAGACCTCCTGCTCAAAAGCCTACGGCGGTGACGGATGCCGCGGCCCCCGGCATCCGTCCCTCTCCCGCGCGGCGGGTCAGGCCCGCAGCGCCGCCGCCCTCTCCTGCGCGGCCTCGAGCAGCCGGGGCACGCCCTCCTCGAGCGTCGGGCCGAAGGTGTCGCCGGGCCGCTGCCCGTCGAGCCATCGGGTGTACAACGCCTCGCAGAACACGGCCGCCTTGAAGAACGCCAGCGCTTCGTACCAGGGCAGCGACGAGAGATCGAGCGGATGCCGCGCCGCATAGCGGTCGACCAGCTCCGACGTCTCGGGAAACCCGTCGAGTCGCGTGACGGTCGTCAGTTCGAGCGGCGTCGGCCGCACACCCGGGCGCGCGTAGGTCGCGGTGAAGTAACCCAGGTCGGCGAGCGGATCGCCGAGCGTCGCCATCTCCCAATCGAGGATCGCGGCGACGCGCGCCGGGGCGCCCGGCGCGTACATCAGGTTGCCGATGCGGAAGTCGCCGTGAACGACCGATGCCCGCTGGGTGGCGGGCATCCGCTCGGCGAGCCACGCGGCGAGCTCGTCGACAGCGGGGAACGTGCGCCGCGAGTTCACCTCCCACAGCGCGGCGAAGCGTCCGACCTGCCGTGACAGGTAGCCGTCCGGGCGACCGAGGGTCGCGACCTCGCCCGTGTCGACCGGCACCGCGTGAAGTGCGGCGAGGGCGTCGACGGCGGCGAAGGCGATGCCGCGCCGACCGGTGGGGTCGTCGAGGGCCGGGGGCACGGCATCCGTCACGACATCTCCGTCGATGCGCGCCATGACGTAGAACGGCACGCCGAGCACCGCGGGATCGTCGCACTCGGCGACGATCGGCGGCACCGGCACGCCCGCCGCCGCGAGCACGCGCTGCACGCGCGCCTCGCGACTCATGTCGTGGGTCGACGGCGGGTGGGGTGGACGGGGACCGCGCCGCAGCACGAGGTCGTGCCCGCCGTACCCGATGGCGTAGGTGACGTTCGAATGCCCCTCGCCGATACGCTCCCACGCGAGGGCCCCCTGACCGAACCCGGCGTGCCGCAGGTACTCCTCGACGGCGTCGACGACGAGGAGCGGCGGGCGGTCGAGATCCGCGGCATCGGCCCAGGTCGCGACGACCTCGGTGCCATCCGGTGCCGTGATCACGGGGCTACCTCGTCGAGCCGAGCGGCGCCCGCCTCGACCTCGCGGGAGCGGGTGGATGCCGCGCGCCGCGCGATCGCCCAGCGATGGGTCTCGCTCGACCCGTCGTAGATCCGGAACGGGCGCACCTCATTGAGGTACTGGATGAGCGGCAGCGCGTCGGTGACGCCGTCGCCTCCACACAGCTGCACCGCGCGGTCGATCACGCGGAAGACCGCCTCGGAGCAGTGCACCTTGGCCACCGACGACAGCGCCTCGCCCGCACGCGGGTCTGCGACGAGCACGCGGGCGGTCTTGTCGATGATGGCGTCGGACGTCTCGAGGTCGATGACGCTGTCGGCCAGCAGCGCCTGCGCGACACCGAGATCGCGCAGGCGCGCGCCGAAGAGCTCGCGCGCGTTCGCGCGGTCCAGAGCGGTGTCGTGCGCGCGCCGCGCGAGCCCCAGCCACCGCATGCAGTGGGTCAGCCGGGCCGGGCCGAGCCGCACCTGGGCGTACCGGAACCCCAGGCCGGCTTCTCCGAGCACGTCGTCGTCGGGGACGAAGCATCCGTCGAAGTTCACGTAAGGATGCCCGCCCGCGATCGCGCCCTCGATCGTCTGCACGTCGGGACCGATCGTCACACCGGCCGCGTCGAGCGGCACGAGGAGCATCGTCGCGCCCTCGGGCGCGTCGTCGGCGGCGGGCGTGCGGGCCATCACGATCGCGAAGGCGGCGCCGTTCGCGCCGCTGATGAACCGCTTGCGACCGGTGAGGCGCCAGCCACCGTCCACCCGCTCGGCGGTCGTCGACAGCGCCCGGGGATCGGAGCCGGCCCCTGGGTGCGGCTCGGTCATCGCGAAGCTCGACCGCACGTCGCCGCGCACGAGCGGCGCCAGGTAGCGCTCGCGCTGCGCGGGCGTGCCGACCACGTGGAGCAGGTGCATGTTGCCCTCGTCGGGAGCCATGATGTTCAGCACCGCGGGGCCGATCGGCGAGTAGCCGGCCTCCTGGAACACCGGCGACCACGCGTCGAGCGGCAGGCCGAGGCCGCCGTACGCCACCGGCGCATGCGGAGCGAACAGCCCGGCATCGCGGGCCTGCGCTCGCAGCTCGTCGCGCACCTCATCGGTGAGCGGGGCGCCGGGGGCGGGCTCTGCCGGCAGCACCACCTCGCGGATGAACGCGCGCGTGCGGTCGCGGAGCTCGCGGACGTCGGGGATGCCCCGGGCTCCGGGGTCTTCGGAGACGGATGCCGCGCTCATGCCGCGCCCCCCGCCCCGAGCAGTCCGCCGTCCAGGGTGAGCACCTGGCCGGTGATCCACGATGCATCGTCCCCGACGAGGAAGGCGACCGCCCCGGCGACGTCGTCGGGAACCCCGAGGCGCCCCATCGGATAACCGCCCGCGACCTCCTCCTCGCGCCCCTCGTACAGCGCCCGCGCGAAGCGCGTCTTGACCACGGCCGGTGCGACGGCGTTCACCCGCACCCGCGGGGCGAGCTCGACCGCGAGCGTCGTGGTGAGGTGGGCGACGGCGGCCTTGGTGACGCCGTACCACCCGATGCCGGGTGAGGGGATCGCACCCGTCACCGACGACAGGTTGACGACGCTGCCGCCGTGGCCGCCCTCGCCCAGCCCTCGGCGCAGCGCCTCCTGGGTCCACGCCAGGGTGGACACGACGTTCACCTCGAGGATCTTGCGGGCGGCGCCGAGGTCGAGCTCGGCGACCGGGCCGTACACCGGGTTGATGCCCGCATTGTTGACGAGGATGTCGAGGCCGCCGAACTCCGACACGACGCGGTCGAGCACGGCATTGCGGTGCTCGGCATCGTCGGCGGCGCCGGCCACACCGATCGCGGACCCCTCCGGCAATGAGGCCACCGCCTCGTCGAGCTCGTCGGCGTGACGCGCCGTGAGGCACACCCGCGCCCCCTCGGCGGCCAGTCGCGCGGCGATGGCGAGGCCGATCCCCCGGCTCGCGCCCGTCACGATCGCCGTGCGTCCGTGCAGCGGTGTGGTCATCTTCGTCCTCACTCTCCCAGGGCGGCGGCGCCGTGCGGCGGCAGCCCCCGCGTTTAATCGTGCGTAAGAAAGCCGGCCCGCACAAGGCTCGATCCGGCGGGATGGGCCGGGTTGCGGCATCCAGTTTCTAATGCATAATAAAAACATGCTTTGCGGCGAGGACGCCGCATCCGACCCGGAGGTATCGGCGATGGCGCTGAAGAGAGACATCTACGACGAAGACCACGAGCAGTTCCGCGAGGTCGTGCAGGCGTTCGTGGAGCAGCACGCGCGGCCGAACGCCGACCGCTGGAGTGCGGAGGGCAAGGTCGACCGCTGGCTCTTCACGAAGGCCGCGGAGGCCGGCATCCTCGGCTTCGCGATCCCGGAGGAGTACGGGGGCGGCGGCGCGGACGACTTCCGCTTCCACGCGATCATGGGCGAGGAGCTCGCGCGCAACCCGGTGTCGGACGGCATGGCCTGCATCGCGCTGTCGAACGACATCGTCATCCCGTACTTCACCGACCTGACGAACGACGAGCAGAAGCAGCGGTGGCTCCCGGGCATCGCGGCCGGCGAGCTCATCGTGGCGATCGCCATGACCGAGCCGGGCACCGGCAGCGACCTCTCGGGCATCCGCTCGTCGGCCGTGCGCGACGGCGACGACTACATCGTCAACGGCACCAAGATCTTCATCTCCAACGGGCAGAACGCCGACCTCGTCGTCACCGCCGTGCGCACGAGCGAAGACCCCCATCGAGGCCTCAGCCTGCTCGTGGTCGAGACCGACGCCCCGGGCTTCTCGCGGGGCCGCAACCTGGAGAAGATCGGCCTGCACGCGCAGGACACCAGCGAGCTGGTCTTCCAAGACGTGCGGGTGCCGGCGGCCAACCTGCTCGGCGCGGAGGGCGACGGCTTCTTCGGGCTCATGCGCAACCTTCCGCAGGAGCGCCTCTCGATCGCCGCGGCGGCCGTCGCCGCGAGCGAGGGCGTCCTCGAGCGCACGCTCACGTACGTGAAGGACCGCAAGGCGTTCGGGAAGCCGATCGGGTCGTTCCAGAACACCCGGTTCGAGCTGGCCGACATGGTGACCGCCACCGATGTCAGCCGCGCCTACATCGACCGGTGCATCGGGATCCACTCGGCCGGCGAACTGTCGGCCGAGGACGCCGCGGCCGCCAAGTTCTGGACCACCGAGCAGTACGTGCAGATCGTGAACCGCTGCCTGCAGCTGCACGGCGGCTACGGCTACATGCGCGAGTACCGCATCGCGCGCGACTACGAGGACGCGCGCATCACGACCATCTACGGCGGCACGACCGAGATCATGAAAGAGATCGTCGGTCGCAGCCTCGGACTGTGAGGAGAGGCCACATGGCTGACGCATACATCTACGACGCCGTGCGGACGCCGCGCGGCAAGAACCGCGGCGGTGCGCTGCACGGCACCAAGCCGGTCGACCTCGTGGTCGGGCTCATCGGCGCGATCCTCGAGCGCAACCCGGGCGTCGACCCCGCGCTCATCGACGACATCGTGCTCGGCGTCGTCTCGCCGATCGGCGAGCAGGGCGGCGACATCGCCCGCACCGCCGCCCTCGTCGCGGGCCTGCCCGAGACGGTCGCCGGCGTGCAGCTGAACCGGTTCTGCGCGTCGGGCCTCGAAGCCGTCAACACGGCGGCCCAGAAGGTGGCCTCGGGCTTCGAGGACCTCGTGCTCGCGGGAGGCGTCGAGTCGATGTCGCGCGTGCCGATCGGCTCGGACGGCGGCGCCTACGCGCAGGACCCCACGACGAATTACGACCTCTACTTCGTGCCGCAGGGCATCGGCGCCGACCTCATCGCGACGATCGAGGGCTTCTCGCGCGACGACGTCGACGCGTACGCCGCCGAGTCGCAGCGCCGCGCCGACACTGCGTGGAGCGAGGGCCGGTTCGCCGGGTCGGTCGTTCCGGTGCGCGACCAGAACGGCGTGACGCTCCTCGACACCGACGAGCACCGCCGGCCCGACACCTCGGGCCTCGGCGGCCTGCCCGCGGCCTTCGCCGCGCTCGGCGAGAACGCGGGCTTCGACGCCGTCGCGACGCAGAAGTACCACGCGGTCGAGCGCATCGACCACGTCCACACCGCGGGCAACTCGTCGGGCATCGTCGACGGCGCCGCGCTCATGCTCATCGGCAGCAAGGAGGTGGGCGAGCGCCTCGGCCTCACGCCGCGCGCCCGCATCGTCTCGACGGCCGTCACGGGCTCCGAGCCGACCATCATGCTGACGGGCCCGACACCCGCGACGCAGAAGGCGCTCGCGAAGGCCGGGCTCGCGGCATCCGACATCGACCTGTTCGAGCTGAACGAGGCCTTCGCCGCCGTCGTCATGAAGTGGATGAAGGACCTCGACATCCCGCACGACAAGGTCAACGTCAACGGCGGCGCCATCGCCCTCGGCCACCCGCTCGGCGCGACCGGCGCGATGATCCTCGGCACGCTGCTCGACGAGCTCGAGCGCCGCGACCAGAAGCGGGGCCTCGCCACGCTGTGCGTCGGCGCCGGGATGGGCATCGCCACCGTCATCGAGCGGGTCTGAGACCCCGCACTCGTGCCGAGCGAGGCACGAGTCGAAGTATCCGTCTCCACCGATTCCGAGAAGAGAACACCTATGAGCACCACGATCGACGACACGACCGTGTACCAGGGCTACGCGTGGGAGCAGGATGCCGACGGCGACGTCGTCATCACGCTCGATGATCCCGACAGCACCGTCAACACCATGAACCCGCACTTCGTCGCCGCCCTCACGGCGACGGCCGACCGGCTGGAGGCGGAGCGCGACAGCATCCGCGGCGTCATCCTGGTCTCGGCGAAGAAGAGCTGGTTCGCCGGCGGCGACCTGAACCTGCTGCGCGCCGCCGACCCGGCGAAGGCGGCGGAGGAGACCGCCCACATCGACGCCGTGAAGGCCGACATGCGTCGCCTCGAGCTGCTCGGCAAGCCCGTCGTCGCGGCCATGAACGGCACCGCGCTCGGGGGCGGCCTGGAGGTGGCGCTGGCGGCGCACCACCGCATCGCGGCCGACGTGCGCGGCGCGCAGTTCGGCGTGCCCGAGGTGTCGCTCGGCCTGCTGCCGGGCGGCGGCGGCATCACCCGCCTGGTGCGCATGCTCGGGCTGCAGAAGGCGCTGACCGACGTCATCCTGCCGGCCACGAAGTTCTCGCCCGAGGACGCGCTGGCCGTCGGCATCGTCGACGAGCTGGTCGCGTCGCCGGATGAGCTGGTGGATGCCGCGAAGGCGTGGATCGCCGCCCACGCGGCGCCCGTCAAGCCCTGGGACGAGAAGGGCTTCCGCATCCCGGGCGGTGCGCCGAACTCGCCGTCGCTGGCCGGCGCGCTGCCCGCGTTCCCCGCGACCCTGCGAAAGCAGCTCAAGGGCGCCCCGCTGCCCGCGCCCCGCGCCGCGATGGCCGCGGCCGTCGAGGGCGCGTACGTCGACTTCGAGACAGCCTCGAAGATCGAGACCAGGTATCTCGTCGAACTCACGCACGGCCAGGTCGCGAAGAACATGATCAAGGCGTTCTTCTTCGATCTCGGGCACATCAACGCCGGCGGATCGCGGCCCGCGGGCTTCCCGAAGTACCGGTCGAAGAAGGTCGGCGTGATCGGGGCCGGCATGATGGGCGCGGCGATCGCCTACGTGTCGGCGAAGGCGGGCATCGAGGTGGTGCTCAAGGACGTCACCATCGAGGCGGCCGAGAAGGGCAAGGACTACGCGCGGGCCCTCGAAGACAAGGCGCTCGCGCGCGGCCGCACGACGGCCCTGAAGTCGGCGGAGCTGCTGGCGCGGATCACGCCGACCGCCGATCCCGCCGACTTCGCGGGCGTCGACTTCGTGATCGAGGCGGTCTTCGAGTCGGTGCCGGTGAAGCAGGGGGTGTTCCAAGAGATCCAGGATGTCGTCGAGCCCGACGCCGTGCTCGGGTCGAACACCTCGACGCTGCCGATCACGCTGCTGGCCGAAGGGGTGGAGCGCACCGACGACTTCATCGGCATCCACTTCTTCTCCCCCGTCGACAAGATGCCGCTCGTCGAGATCGTGCGGGGTGAGCGCACGAGCGACGAGGTGCTCGCCAAGACGTTCGACTACGTGCAGCAGATCCGCAAGACGCCGATCGTCGTCAACGACGCGCGCGGCTTCTTCACCTCGCGCGTCATCGGCACGTTCATCGCCGAGGCGGTCGCGGCCGTGGGCGAGGGCGTCGAGCCGGCCTCGGTCGAGCAGGCGGCGCTGCAGGCCGGCTACCCGGCCGGCGCACTGCAGCTGCTGGACGAGCTGACGATCTCGCTCACGCAGAGGATCCGGCTCGAGACGCGCGCCGCCTCCGAAGCCTCCGGAGAAGCATGGGTCGAGCACCCGTCCGAGGCCGTCGTGGACTGGATGGTCGACGACGCGCAGCGCATCGGCCGCCGCGAGCGGGCGGGCTTCTACGACTACGACGAGGCGGGCAAGCGCGTCGGCATCTGGCCGGGGCTTCGGGAGAAGTACGGCTCGGGGCGCACCGTGCTCCCCTTCGAAGACCTGCAGGAGCGGATGCTGTTCGCCGAGGCTCTCGACACCATCGCGTGCCTCGACGCCGGGGTGCTGACCTCGGTGCCCGACGCGAACATCGGCTCGATCTACGGCATCGGCTTCCCGGCCTGGACCGGCGGCGTGCTGCAGTACGTGAACCAGTACGACGGCGGCCTGCCGGGCTTCATCGCGCGTTCTCGACAGCTGGCGGAGCGCTATGGAGATCGATTCCTGCCGCCGGCGTCGCTCCTGGCGAAGGCGGAGGCGGGTGAGACCTATGAGTGACACGGCCACCCGGTCGTTGAGCGAGGAGCGCAGCGACGAGACGAAACGCACGCGCCTGCGCACGCGGTTCACCGAGGCGCTCGGCATCGAGCACCCGGTGGTGCAGGGCGGCATGATGTGGGTCGGCCGCGCCGAGCTCGCCGCCGCAGTGTCGGAGGCGGGCGGCCTCGGCATGATCACGGCCCTCACCCAGCCGACACCCGCCGACCTCGTGAAGGAGATCGAGCGCGCCCGGACGCTCACCGACAAGCCGTTCGGGGTGAACCTCACGATCCTGCCGTCGATCAGCCCGCCCCCGTACGACGAGTACCGGCGCGCGATCATCGACTCCGGCGTGACGATCGTCGAGACCGCGGGCGCGAACCCCGAGCCGCACATGGATATGTTCCGCGACCACGGGGTGCGGGTGATCCACAAGTGCACCTCGGTCCGTCACGCGCTCAAGGCCGAGAAGGTCGGCGTGACCGCGGTGTCGATCGACGGCTTCGAGTGCGCCGGGCACCCCGGCGAGGACGATGTGCCGGGACTCGTGCTGATCCCGGCGGCGGCCGATGCCCTCGGCATCCCGTTCATCGCCTCCGGCGGCTTCGCCGACGGCCGCGGCCTCGCGGCGGCGCTGGTGCTGGGCGCGGACGGCGTGAACATGGGCTCGCGATTCATGTGCACGGTCGAGTCGCCGGTGTCGCAGGCGGTCAAGGAGCGCATCGTCGAGGCGACCGAGCTCGACACGAACCTCATCTTCCGGTCGCTGCGCAACACCGCGCGCGTGGCGAAGAACTCCGTCTCGGACGAGGTCGTGCGCATCCTCGCCGACGGCGGCCAGTTCCCCGACGTGCGCGAGCTCGTCGCCGGCGCTCGCGGCCGCAAGGTGTTCGAGAACGGCGACCTCGAGGCCGGCATCTGGACCGTCGGCCAGGTGCAGGGGCTCATCCGCGACATCCCGCCCGCCGGGGAGGTCGTGCGTCGCACCGTGGCGCAGGCGCACGAGGTTCTGTCGGAGCGCCTGTCGCTCTTCGCCTGACGCGTTTCCGGTGGCGGATGCCTCGCCCCCCGGCATCCGCCACCTCCTCCCACTGCCCGCCGCGACCCGCGACCCCCCGCGCCGGTCGCGGCGGGCGCTCCGCGCGCGGGCGCCGCGCGTCCGGCGGGCGCCGGGTGCCGGGTGGTCGGCGAGAATCGGAGATCGGGCGGGGATCGGGAGGATGCCGCGCAATCGGCCGATTCCCGCCGGATCTCCGCGTTTCACCCCTTGGGAAGCCCTCGCCGTCTCCTCCACAGCCCGGGGATCACGAGCAGGATCCACAGATGCGGCGGACGCCGCGAGTCTGCGACCCGTCGACCCGCAGACTCGCATCGTGAACGGTGCAGCCGCGGTCCTGCGCTCCTTGGGCGGCATCGCGCGCACGCGCACGCTGGAGTCGTTCGGCATCAGAGAGCACGCTCGGTCCCGGCTGGTGTCAGAGGGGGTGTTCGAGCGGGTCGGACGCAATTGGATCTCGCTGCCGGGAACCGACCCGGAGTTGCGCGCGGCGGCCGCTGCGAGCGCGGTCCTGACCTGCATCACGCAGGCCCGGCGGCTCGGGTTGTGGCAGGTCGCCGAATCGGTCCCGCATCTTGCGCTGGCCACGAACGGCAGGCGGCGCATCGAACGGGCACACCTGCACTGGGCGACGCCCGCCGTGCCGCGGCATCCGGATTCCCTTGTGGACCCGATCGAGAACGTCCTCGTGCTCGTCGCACAGTGCCAGTCGCATGACGCCGCCCTTGCGATCTGGGAATCGGCGCTGCGGCGCGAAGCGGTGAGGAAGGAGGCCTTAGAGAGACTGAAGCTGCCACCTGCGGCCAGGAGGCTCTGTGCCGAAGCGAGCGTCTGGTCGGATTCCGGGCTCGAATCGCCCGTCATCCCGCGGTTGCGCTGGTTGCGGCTGCCGATCCGGCAGCAGATCTGGATCGCCCGCCACCGCGTGGATTTCCTCATCGGCGACCGCCTCGTCTTGCAGGTGGACGGCGGCACGCACGTCGGCCCGCAGCGCGAGGAGGACATCCGACACGACGCCGAGCTCACCCTTCTGGGCTACCACGTGATCCGGGTCGGCAACGGCCAGATCACGCAACGCTGGCACGAGGTGCAGGACCTGATCATGCGGGCGGTCGCGCAGGGGCTCCATCGGGCGCGGTGAGAAACGGACATCCGGCGAAAATCGGAGACTTGTCTCTGAACCGGCCGATTCTCGCCGGATCTCCGATTCCGGCGGGCTGACGTCGGCAGGCGAGCGGATGCCGCGGGCGCGGGTCAGGCGCCGGCGCCGTGGCGGACGAGGTCCTGGGTCTGGCGGACGAGCTCGTCGAGGCTGCGGGTGCGGGGGTTCCACCACTCCACCGCCCAGTTCATCGAGCCCAGCAGCAGCAGCCGGAAGATGTTGATGTCGAGATCGGCGCGCAGCTGGCCGGCGTCCTGCGCCGCGTGGAAGAGGTCGCGCCAGATGCGGCTGTACGCCGCCTCTTCCGCCGCCGGGCGGACGCGCAGATGCTCGGGCACCTGGCCCGCGTTGCGCACCGAGGCCGTCGTGTAGTCGGAGATCTGCAGCTCGTAGCGCAGGTGCGCGTCGACTGCGGCGAGGATGCGGTCGAGCGCGGACGCCTGGTCGGGCATCGCGGCGATCACCTCCTCGACGTGCACGCGCACGCGGTGGGCGCCCGCCCACATCACCTCCTCGACGAGGTCGTCGCGCGAGCCGAAGTAGTAGTAGATCGCCGGGGCCTGCACGCCGGCGACGTCGGCGACGTCCGTCAGGCGTGTGCCGGCGTAGCCTTTGCGGCTGAGCACCTGCGCGGCGGCATCGAGGATGCGCTGCCGCGTGCGCTGCGACTTCAGCGTCGCGCCGTCCTCGCCGCTCTGCGACACCCGTGCCCCTTTCGATTCCTCACATTCTAACTGGGATTCGAAAATATCCGCCCGAACTCTTGTCAGCGCCCGCACGCCGGGTTACTGTGAATCACCATTCACTTCGGCCCCTCAACGACGAGATCTCGGCGACGAGATGGAAAAGGCCTGCCATGACCCTGCGCCAAGACGACAGCAGCACGTCCGTCCTGACCACCACCGACCCGCGCGACGGCTCGACCATCGCCTCCTACCCGGTCGCCTCGTCCGACGAGGTGCGGCGCACCGTCGAGGTCGCCCGCGAGGCGGCCGAATGGTGGGCGGGCATCGGCTTCGCCGGCCGGCGTCGGGTGCTGACGGCCTTCAAGGCGGCCATCGCGCGCGACGCGAAGGCGCTCGCCACGACCATCGCCCGCGAGACCGGCAAGCCCGAGGGCGACGCCCTGCTCGAGGTGATGCTCACGGTCGGCCACCTGGACTGGGCCGCGAAGAACGCCGAGCACGTGCTCAAGCGTCGCAAGGTCAAGGCCGGGCTCGTGAACTACAACCAGCACGCGACGCTCGGGTACGTGCCGTACGGCGTGGTCGGCGTCATCGGGCCGTGGAACTACCCGTTCTACACGCCGATGGGCTCGATCTCGTACGCCCTGGCGGCCGGCAACGCCATCGTCTTCAAGCCGAGCGAACTCACGCCCGGCACCGCGGTGTGGGTCGCCGAGAAATGGCGCGAGGCCTGCGACCGCCCGGTGCTGCAGGTCATCACGGGCGACCGCGGCACCGGTGCCGACCTCGTGCGCGCCGGGGTGGACAAGATCGCCTTCACCGGCTCGACGGCGAGCGCGAAGAAGGTCATGGCGGCCTGCGCCGAGACGCTCACACCGCTCGTGGCGGAGTGCGGCGGCAAGGACGCGCTGATCGTCGCGGCGGATGCCGACCTCGAGGCGGCCGCCGACTTCATCGCTTTCGGCGCTCTCGGCAATGCCGGTCAGACATGCGTCGGCGTCGAGCGCGTCTACGTCGAGCGGCGCGTGCGCGATGCGCTCGTCGACAAAGTGGTGGACCGCGCCAAGCGCATCGTCGTGACCGGCGACAAGCCGACCTACGGCCCTATGACGCTCGCGACCCAGACCGACGTCGTCGCGGCCCATGTCGACGACGCCCTCGCTCGCGGCGGCAAGGCCGTCTTCGGCGGACCGGAGTCGATCGCCGACCGGACCGTGTCGCCCATCGTGCTGGTGGATGTGCCGGAGGATTCCGAGGCTGTGCAGCGCGAGACGTTCGGCCCGACCGTGGTGATCAACGCGGTCGCCGATCTCGACGAGGCGGTCGCCCGCGCCAACGCCACCGACTACGGTCTCGGCGCGGCCGTGTTCACCAAGGACTCGAAGAAGGGCGAGCGCATCGCCGCGCAGCTGCGAGCCGGAGTGGTCACGATCAACTCCGTGCTGGGCTTCGCCGCCATCGGTGCGCTGCCCTTCGGCGGCGTGAAGGGTTCGGGCTTCGGCCGGATCCACGGCGCCGACGGACTTCGCGAGTTCAGCGTTCCGAAGTCCATCGCGCGTCAGACCCGCAAGGCCGCGCTCAACCTGCTGACGCTCGAGCGCTCCGCGCGCGACATGCACATGGTGGAGCGCATGATCCCGATGCTCCACGGCAAGGCCAAGTAGCTCCACTGGCGGCGCCGGTCCGCTCGCCCGAGCCGACCGCCGATCCGCGAGAGTACACCTGGTCGCCGAGAGGTAGGGAACCACCCCGCATCTCGGCGACCACCTGTTCTCTCACCAAGAAACTGGGCTCCGCACGCCCCGGCCCGAGCCCGAGCCCGAACGCGAGCGACGCGAGGGTCAGTCCGCGAGGCCGAGCACGATCTCGACGAGCCGTGCGAGCCGCTCGGCCGCAGCGGTGTCGCGCACCGGCAGCAGCGGCGTCTGGTCGGCGACGACGCCGAGCCCCGCGTGCACCAGCACCGCGGCCTCGCGCCCGCTGAGCTCGGGACGCACGGCCTGCAGCAGTGCGGTCCAGTCCGCGATGTGTGCACGCTGCACGGCACGGAGGCGCCGCTGCTCTTCGGACGCGAGGTTGCCGATCTCCGAGAAGTAGATGCGCATCAGCGCCAGGTGCGAGAACGTGTGGTCGACGTAGGCGCGGCCGAGGCGCCGGAGCGCATCCTCCGGCGAATCGGCCGACTCGCGGGCGTGCAGCGCCGCACGCTCGAGTTCGACGGCAGCCCGATCGCATGCCGCCAGCAGCAGCGCCGACTTGCCGTCGAAGTGGCGGTAGACGCCGGAGGGCGTCAGGTCCACCTCGGCCGCGATGTCCTCGATCGTCACCTCGTTGTAGCCGCGCGCGGCGAACTGCCGGATCGCGGCGTCGATCAGCCGGGCCCGGCGGCCCCGATCGGACGCCGGCTCGTCGTCGGCGACGACGGCGGGTGCGGCATCCGCCTGGATCGTCTCGGTGGCGGCAGGAAGCGTGCCGTCGAGCGCGCGCCATGCGGCGTCGGCGAGCAGCGTGCGCAGCGCCTTGGCGCCGACGACCGTACGGTGCGCAGTGATGCTCGCGACGACGCTCAGCGCACCGAGCACCAGCAGGCGGCGGTCGGTGTCGTCGACGTCGGGCCGGTACACGGCGTGGGCGGTCTCGAACCGCCCGCGCAGGGTCCGGAACTCGGCCGTCAGCAGCTCGCGGTCGGCGGGTTCGAGATACCGGCCCTCCCAGCGGTAGATCCCTCCGGTCGCCCGCAGTTCGACGGTCGTCGCGATCACGGCGTCGACGAGCGCATCGAGTGCGTGCCTGGCTTCCGCCACGGTCCCGAGGGGCAGGGCCGCCGCCTCGTCCGTGTCCTCGATGAGGCGGTGCGCGATCCCGAACGCCGTCTGCACGAACAGGGCGTACTTGTTCGGGAAGTGCCGGTAGAGGGCGGGCGCCGAGATGCCCACCGCGGCGGCGATGTCCTGCATGCCGACGGCGTGGTAGCCGTGCTGTGCGAAGGCGAGCGCGGCGGCCTCCTCGATGTGCCGCTTGCGATCCCGCGGCCGCGTGCGGGCGGCGGCGGACGGCACGGCGACGGGCATGCGCGACAGCCTACTCGCGCTCAGCCGTCGGCGGCCCGCGACGCGACCACCGGTTCACTTGCGACCGGACGGCGGATGTGAATTGCGATTAACAAAACTCGTGACATCCGGCTCGTCTCCTGCCATACTCGACACCAGCCACCGATGCCGCAGGGACGCGGCATCGCGACGAAGACGTTGACGAGAGGCAACCCGATGACCGACTCCGCCCCCACTGCGATCCCCGCCGCCGCGCGGCGCAACCACTGGATGAACCAGGTCGCCACGCATGCGGTGATGAAGCCGGATGCCGCGGCCTTCCGCTTCCTCGGAGCCACGACCACGTGGGCCCAGACGCGCGACCAGATGGACGCGTTCGCCGCCGCGCTCGCGCGGCGCGGCGTCGCCGCCGGCGACCGGGTGCTGCTGCTCACCCTCAACCGGCCCGAGGTCGTCATCTCGGTCTTCGGCATCAACCGGATCGGGGCGATCGCGGTGCCGATCAACGTGCGCCTCACCCCGCCCGAGATCGCCTACATCGTCGACGACGCCGACGCCGAGGTGCTCATCGTCGAAGCGCCGCTCGCGCCGCTCGTCGGCGCCGTGGCGCAGCTCACCGATCGCGTGAAGCGCGTCATCGTGATCGGCGACGCTTCGACGGGCTCAGCGACCGGGAGCGCCGAGGGCCACGAGTCGTGGACCGACCTCGTCGCGGAGGACGCCGGGAACTTCGAAGCACCCGACGTGCCCGAAGACACCACCGCGCTCATCATGTACACGTCGGGAACGACCGGACGCCCGAAGGGCGCGATGCTCGACCACGTCAACCTGTACGCGCAGTCCATCACCTGCATCCGTGCGAACAACGTGGTCGACGAGAGCGACATCTCGTTCATGACGGCGCCGCTCTTCCACATCGCCGGACTCGGGTCGATCGCGCCGAACTTCATCATCGGCATCCCGACGGTGATCCACCCGCTCGGCGCGTTCAACGCCACCGAGCTCCTCGACGCGTGGGAGCGCGAGAAGGCGACGATCGTCTTCAACGTGCCGCAGCAGTGGCAGGTGATCTGCGCCGACCCCTCGATCCCGGAGCGGGACCTGCACCTGCGCATCATCAGCTGGGGCGCCGCTCCCGCGTCCGACACCCTGCTGCACGCGATGGCCGACACCTTCCCCCACGCGACCAACGTCGCCGTGTTCGGTCAGACCGAGCTCTCGCCGATCACGTGCGTGCTGCGCGGCGAGGACTCGCTGCGCAAGCTCGGCTCGGTCGGCAAGCCGATCCCGACGATCCAGTACCGCGTCGTGGATGACGAGATGAAGGATGTCGCACCCGGCGACGTCGGCGAGATCGTCTACCGCGGACCCACCCTGATGAAGGGCTACTGGCGCAAGCCGGCCGAGACCGCCGAGGCGTTCGAGGGCGGGTGGTTCCACTCCGGCGACCTCGTCCGCCAGGACGAGGAGGGCTTCGTGTGGGTGGTCGACCGCAAGAAGGACATGATCATCTCGGGCGGCGAGAACATCTACTGCGCCGAGGTCGAGAACGTGCTCTTCGCCCACCCCAAGATCGTCGAGGCCGCCATCTACGGTCGCGCCGACGAGCGCTGGGGCGAGGTGCCGGTCGCGGCGGTGGCACTCGCGCCGGGTGAGGAGCTCTCGATCGAGGAGCTGCAGGGGTGGCTCGCCGACAAGCTCGCCCGCTTCAAGCAGCCGAAGGCGCTCGTCGTCGTGCCGGCACTTCCTCGCAACGCCGCGGGCAAGGTCAACAAGGTCGCGCTGCGCGCGGCCGATCGCGAACTGACGCCGGCCTAACCGATGACAGATGCTGTGGCCGCGCTCGTCCGAGAGCGCGGCGGATCCGTCGCGCTCACCGACGTCGCCCTGCGCGAGCCCGGCGAGCTGGAGCTCGTCGTGCGCGTCATGGCGTCGGGCGTGTGCCCCACCGACCTGTTCGGCATCGACGGCGGTGCCGGCGACCGCTACCCGGCAGTGTTCGGCCACGAGGGCGCCGGCATCGTCGAGGCGGTCGGCACCGGCGTGACCCGGGCCCGGCCCGGCGACCGCGTCGTGCTCGGCTTCGGCTCGTGCGGCGCGTGCCCGGCGTGTGCCGACGGCCACCCCGCCTACTGCGACCGGTTCGCCGAGCTCAATTACGCACCCCGCTCCGACGCGGCCACCGCGGACGGCGAGCGGGTGACGACCGGCTGGATGTCGCAGTCGTCGTGGGCGACCCGCGTCGTCGTGCACGAGTCGGCCGCGATCCCCGTCGGCGCCGACGTGCCCTGGGAGGTCGCGGCGACGCTGGGCTGCGGCATCCTGACCGGTGCCGGAACCGTGCTGAACGTGCTGCGCCCGGCCCCCGCCGACGCCCTCCTGGTGATCGGCGCGGGGACGACGGGACTCGCCGCGGTCATGGCCGCGGCTCACCGCGGGGTCGGGCGCATCGTGGTCACCGACCCCGTCGCCGCCCGCCGGTCGCTCGGGCTCGAGCTGGGCGCATCGCAGGCGCTTGCTCCCGAGGACCTCGGCCGGTCCGCCGTGTTCACCCATGTCGTCGACACGGTCGGCTCGCAGGCGTCCATCGACACGGCGATCGCGGCTCTCGCGCCGCGCGGCGTCGCCGCCACCGTGGCCCTGAAGCCCGGCGCCAATCCGGTGACCGTGTCGCAGACTCGCGTGCTGTGGGGCCGCACGCTGAGCGGCGTGATCGAGGGCGACTCCGACGTCACCCGCGACGTGCCCCTGCTCGCGGCGCTGTGGCGCGCGGGGCGGCTCCCCGTCGAGTGCCTCGTCGCCACCTACCCCTTCGCCGACGCCGCGAGGGCCATCGCCGACGTGCGCGCGGGCCGCGTGGTGAAGCCGGTGCTGGTGATGGACGAGACGGATGCCGCGCCCCACGCCGCCGCGATCGCCGCGCCGGCCGCGGCGCAGGGCGGCGCGTCCGGCGCCGCGCCGGCCACGGCACAGGGCGGCGCGTCCGGCGCCACGCCGGCCCGGGCGGAGGCTGTTGATCCAGCGACGCCGGTTGCGGCATCCGCTCTCCCGCTCGTCGACCGCCTGCGGGCGGGCCTCGACGACGGCGACCTGCGCGCCCTGTGGCGCTCGCTGCCGCCCATCGCGACGGCCGACCTGCGCGGTCTGTGGCACGGCTGGGCCGCCACGCGCGGGCACCGCGCCGGCCGCATGCTCGAGCGCAGCCGGTGGTACGGCAAACTCTTCCGCGCCGACGACGACGTGGCGCCCATCGTGTGCACCACCGACGACGGCGGGCTCGTCGCCGATGCGCGACTCGCCCGCGGCGGCGCGACGCTGCGCCAGATCGAGCACGACGGCGTCGTGACCGGGTCGATGGTCTACGACGGGCAGCCGATCATCGACCACTTCGTGCGGCTGGGCCCCGATGCCGTGCTCGGCGTCATGACGGGCCCCGGCACCGACGACCGCGGCCGCCCCTTCCACTTCGTCCTCGAGCGAGTCGAGGACCGCCCCGTCGCCACCGGCGACACCCTTCCCACAGCACACAGCACCTGACGCATTCGAGGAGGAATGATGTCGACCCTTCGCACCACCCGCCCCTCCCGCCGCCTGCTGCCGCTCTTCGCGGCCGGCGCCACCGCCACTGCCCTCGTCCTCGCCGGCTGCGCCGGCCGCGAGGCCGAACCCGAGGCCGCCGGGCCGGAGGAGGCGGCGCAGTGCGATCCCGGCTTTACCGACACCGAAGTGCGGATCGGCAACAGCATCGCCCTGTCGGGTCCCGCCGCCGCATACGGCGCCATCGGCCAGACGCTCAAGGCCTACTTCGACGACATCAACGCCGATGGCGGCCTCGAGTTCGCCGACGGCGTGAGCCGCGAGGTCACGGTCTCGGTGCTCGACGACGGCTACGACCCCGCCAAGACCGCCGCGAACGTGCGCACGCTCGTCGAGCAGGAGGAGGTCTTCGCCCTCGCCGGCGTGCTGGGCACCGGCGCCGCCATCAGCGTCGCCCCCTACGTGGAGGAGGCGGGCGTGCCGAACCTCTTCACCGGGACCGGCAGCGACGCGATCCTCGATCTCCACGAGACCGACCCCTGGACGACGGCGTTCATGCCGCAGTACAGCTTCGAGGTGCAGGCGCTCAGCGAGTACATCGTCGAGAACCACCCCGACGCGAAGGCGGCGATCCTGTACCAGAACGACGACTTCGGCGAGAGCATCCGCGCGGGCTTCGAGGAGGCGTTCGAGGGCACCGGCGTCGAGCTCGTCGCCGCGGAGTCGTACGAGGTCGCCTCGGCGTCCGTCGACAGCCAGGTGACCACGCTCGCGTCGTCGGGCGCGGACGTCTTCCTCAACTGGGCCGTCGGGGCATTCGCCACGCAGTCGCTCAAGAAGAAGCTCGAGCTCGGGTGGGACGCCACCACGGTGATCAACGCGCCCGCCGCGGACGCGACCTTCTTCCTCAAGCCCGCGGGGCCGGGCGCGGCCGACGGCGTCGTGTCGATCGCGTACACCAAGGACATCACCGACCCGTCGCAGGCGGGCGACCCGGGCTTCGACGCGTGGACCGAGTTCGCCGCGGCGCACCCGGACGAGGTGAACGCGCTCTCGGCCCCTGCGGCTGCCGGCTACCAGACGGCCCAGCTGCTCGAGGCGGCGCTGACCCAGATGGACGGATGCTCCCGCGCGGCGCTCCTGAAGGCCGCGACGTCGTTCGACGAGCTCGAGCTCGATCTGGCACCGGTCACCGTCACGACCACGCCGGACTACCCGTACGTGTTCCGCGAGATCAAGGTGCAGGTCTTCAACGGCGAGAACTGGGACCTCGCCGAGGGCACTTACACCGTCGGCGACTGACACCATGGCCGCTCTGCTCGAGATCTCGGACGTCCAGTTGTCTTTCGGTGGACTGCAGGCCCTCGACGGGCCGAGCCTGACCGTCGGGGACGGCGAGGTCGTCGGGCTGATCGGCCCCAACGGCGCCGGGAAGACGAGCCTGTTCAACTGCGTCAGCGGGCTCTACCGCCCGCAGCAGGGCAGCATCCGGGTCGGGGGTGCCGAGGTCACTCGGCTCCCCCGGCACCGGATCGCCGCGCTGGGCGTCGGCCGCACGTTCCAGAACCTCGGCCTGCTCCCCTCGCAGACCGTGCTCGAGAACGTGCTGGCCGGCGCGTATCACGCCACGCGCGGCGGCTACTGGGCGAGCGCGCTCGCGCTGCCCGAGCTCGCCCGCACCGAGGAGGCGATGCGCGACCGGGCGGTCGCGCTGCTCGACGACCTCGGACTCGCCGAGGCTGCACCGCGAGTCGTCGGCACCCTGCCGTTCGGCACGCTCAAGCGCGTCGAGCTGGCGCGCGCCCTCATCGCCGAGCCCCGGCTGCTGCTGGTCGACGAGCCGGCGAACGGGCTCATCCACGGCGAGGTGCTCGAGCTCGGCACGACGCTGCGGCGCCTCGCCGCCGACCGCGGCACGGCGATCCTCCTGGTCGAGCACCACATGGGACTCGTCGGCGCCGTCTGCGACCGGGTCGTCGTCCTCAACTTCGGGCGGGTCATCGCGACCGGCACGCCGGCCGAGGTCGCCCGGGATCCGCAGGTCGTCGCCGCCTACCTCGGGAGCGCCGCCGCATGACGCTGCTGTCGGTCGAGATCGCCGCCGCCGGCTACGGCGCGGTGACCGTGCTGCGCGACATCGTGTTCGACATCCCCGAGGGCGGCAGGCTCGTCGTGCTGGGCGCCAACGGCGCCGGCAAGACGACGACGCTCCGCAGCATCTCGGGCATGTGCCGTGTCGAGGGGTTCATCCGCTTCGGAGGAACGGAGATCGGCGGGATGCCGCCGCACCGGGTCGCCGCGACCGGCATCGCGCACGTGCCCCAGGGCCGCGGAACGTTCGGCGACCTCACCGTGCGCGAGAACCTCCTCGTGGGCGGCTCGAGTCGCCCCGGGCGCGAGGCCGCGCGCGACGCGGCGCGCTGGCTCGACCGCTTCCCGCGGCTCGGTGAGCGCAGCGGCCGGCCGGCGTCGGGGCTCAGCGGCGGCGAGCAGCAGCTGCTCGCGATCGCCCGCGCGTACATGGCCGCGCCTCGACTGGTGCTCCTCGACGAACCCTCGCTCGGACTCGCGCCCAAGATCACCCAGGAGCTCTTCGCGACTCTCGACGAGATCGGGCGTGAGACCGGCACCGCGATGCTGCTCGTCGAGCAGAATGCCGAGCTCGCGCTCGGCATCGCCGAGGAGGCCATCGTCATCGAGAGCGGCTCCCTCACCGTGCGCGGGCCCGCCGCCGAGCTGCGCGACCAGGACGAGGTGCGCCGCGCGTACCTCGGGATGTGAGGAGACACCCATGTTCCTGCAGCAGGTCGTCGACGGCATCGCGACGGGCGCGGTGTACGGCGCGCTGGCGCTCGCCATCGTGCTCGTCTACCGTGCGTCGCGCACGCTGAACTTCGCGCAGGGTGAACTCGCCCTGCTGGGCGCCTATGTGTCGTGGCAGCTCACCGCCTGGGGGCTGCCGATCTGGGGCGCTCTCGTCGTGTCGATGGCGGTGCTCGCGCTGCTGTCGGCGGGCATCGAGCGGGTGCTGGTGCGGCCGCTCGTGCGCCGCCATCAGCACCTGCCGCTGATCATCGTGAGCCTCGGCCTGATGATCGCCCTCAACGCACTCATCGGCTGGGTCTGGACCTACCAGACCAAGGAGATGCCCGCCCTCTTCGGCGCCGGGTCATTCGTCATCGGCGGGGTGTCGGTCTCACGCCAGGACGTCGGCATCGTCTTCTCGGTGCTCGTGGTCGCGGCGGGCCTGGCGGCGCTGTTCGGCTTCACGCGCGTCGGACTGCGCATGCGCGCAGCGGTGTCCGCCCCCGAGTCGGCGGAGCTGTCGGGAATCTCGACGGGCCGCACGATGTCGATCGGCTGGGCGATCGCCGGCGCCGTCGGCGCGCTCGCCGGCACCATGATCGCGCCGGAGCTGTTCCTCCACCCGGGCATGATGGGTCCCGTCCTGATCTACGCCTTCGCCGCCGCGACTCTCGGCGGACTGGAATCGCCGGTCGGCGCACTCGTCGGCGGGGTGGCGGTCGGGGTGATCGAGAACCTCGCCGGCAGCTATCTCCCCGCCGTGGGTTCCGAACTCAAGCAGGTCGTCGCGCTGCTGATCATCGTCGCGGTGCTGCTGCTGCGACCCCAGGGGATCTTCGGACGCCGAGAGCTGGTGCGCGCATGACCATGACCACGACCTCCCCCGTCCGCACTCTGCTGGCCTCGCGGCGTCCCGCGACCTCCGCCGCCGAGTGGCTGCGCCGCCCCCGGCCGCCGCTGGCGCCACCGCGCTGGCTGACGATGGTCCTCGGGATCGCCGCGGCCGCGGGGCTGATCGCCGTCCCCCTCGTCAACCCCAGCTACATCAACCTGACCGTCACGCTCGTGATGATCTGGGCGATCGTCGGCCTCGGGTTGAATCTCCTCGTCGGATTCGGCGGGCAGGTCTCGCTCGGCCACTCGGCCTTCTTCGCCATCGGCGCGTACACCGTGGCCGTCGCCGGTGAGGCCGGGCTTCCGCATCCGCTCACCCTCATCGTCGCCGGCGCGCTGCCGTTCGTGGTCGGCTACCTCATCGGCCTGCCCGCGCTGCGTCTGCGCGGGCTGCAGCTGGGCCTCGTGACGCTCGCCATGGCGATGGCGACACCGGCGGTCATCCGCGCGCTGGAGCCGTGGACCCACGGCAGCCGCGGCATCGCGATCGACGGCGATCCGCCCGCCTGGATCCCGCTCGCGCACGACCAGTGGGTGTACTACCTGGCTCTCGTCGTGGCCGGGCTCGCGTACCTGGTGACGCGCCGCCTCGCCCGCGGACGCCTCGGCCGCTCGTTCGTCGCGGTGCGCGACGCCGAGCTGGTCGCCGAGACACTCGGCGTCGACGTCTGGCAGACGAAGACCCGCCTGTTCGCCGCCTCCGCGATCTACGCGGGCGTCGCCGGCGGGCTGTACGCGCTGCTGCTGGAGTTCATCGGGCCCGAGAACTTCGGCCTGACGCTCTCGATCTCGTTCGTGACGCTGATCGTCGTCGGCGGCCTCGCCACCGTGCCCGGTGCGGTGCTCGGCGCGCTGTTCGTGCAGTACGTCCCGACATTCACGTCGACGATGAGCCCGGCCGCGACGGGCGCGGTCTACGGCGCGGTGCTGATCGTGTTCGCGTTCTTCCTGCCCTACGGCCTCGTGGGCCTGCTGCGCGCCGGGCTCGCGCCCGTCGTCCGCCGGATCCCGGGCCGTCGCTGACCCGACCCCGTCCCCGCGCGGCGGCGAACCCGCGTGTCGCGACGAACGAAGCGAACGAGGCAACGCACGCGGGATGACGGATGCCTCGCCCCGGCGCGCGACGCCGGGGCGAGGCATCCGGAATCAACCGCGCGCGTCGGGCGTCGCGTAGGTGCTGCGCTGCTCGATCACCGCGAGCGTGCAGCGCGAGATGCAGACGAGGCGGCCCGCCTCGTCGACGATGCGGATCTCCCACACGTGCGCGCGGCGGCCGAGGTTCGCCGGCGTGACGGTCGCCGTGACCCAGCCCGACGCGATCGGACGAATGTGGTTGGCGTTGATCTCCTGGCCGACGACGTGGAAGCGCTCGCGGTCGACCGCGAGGTAGCCGGCCCACGACGCGAGCGTCTCGGCGAGCGCTACGGAGGCCCCACCGTGGAGCACGCCGGCGGGCTGCACGGTGCGCCGGTCCACCGGCATCCGTCCCACCAGCGCGTCGTCGCGGATCTCGACGATCTCGATCCCGAGGTTCTCGATGAGCGTCCCCGGGGCCATCGCCGTCAGATCGATGCCGGCGACGTCGCCGAACCAGAGGCTCACGGCTTCACCCCGCGGCTTCCTCTTCGCGTTCGGCGGCGGCGAGGCTGGCGGCATCCGCCACGTAGCCCTCGATATGGCGCTCGTCAGGGCCGTTGTACTCCGACAGCGGGCGGATGAGCGCATTCGAGGCGAGCTGCTCCATGATGTGGGCGGTCCAGCCCGTGACCCGCGCGGCGACGAACAGCGGCGTGAAGGTGAGCGTGTCGAAGCCCATGAGGTTGTACGCGGGCCCCGACGGGTAGTCGAGGTTGGGGTAGATGCCCTTGCGGCTGACGAACTCCGACTCGAGCGTGTCGTAGAGCGCGGCCACCTCGGGGCGGTCGTAGTGCTCGACGAGCGTGTCGAGCGCCGCCTTCATGGTGGGCACGCGTGAGTCGCCGCGCTTGTACACGCGGTGGCCGAAGCCCATGATCTTGCGCTTCTCGGCGAGCGCCTCGTCCAGCCACGGCCCGACGTTCTCGGCCGTGCCGATCTCGTCGAAGATGTGCAGCACGGCCTCGTTCGCGCCGCCGTGCAGCGGTCCCTTGAGGGCGCCGATGGCGCCGACGACCGCCGAGTAGAGGTCGCTCAGCGTCGACGCGATCACGCGGCCCGTGAAGGTCGACGCGTTGAACGAGTGCTCCGCGTAGAGGATCATCGAGCGGTTGAACGCGTCGACGACGACGTCGTCCGACTCCTCGCCGAAGGTCATCCAGAGGAAGTTCGCGGCGTAGTCCAGGTCGTCGCGGGGCGCGACGGGCTGCTGGCCGCGCCGGCGGCGCTGGCCGTAGGCGACGATCGCGGGAAGGACGGCGAAGAGACGGATGCTGCGCGCGAGGTTCTCGTCGGCGCTGCCGCTCGCGTCGAGCACCGAGCCGGTCCCGGCGAGGTCGCGGGCGCCGATGAGGCTCACCGCCGTGCGCACCTCGTCCATCGGGTGCGCGTCGACGGGAACGAGGTCGATCGCCGCGCGCACGTCGGCGGGCAGGTGACGGTACTGGCGCTCGGTGGCGCGCAGCTGCGCGAGCTGCACGTCGGTCGGCAGCTCGCCGTGCCACAGCAGGTACGCGACGGACTCGAACGGCTGCGTCGCCGCGAGCTCCTGCACCGGGTAGCCGCGATACAGCAGCGAGTTCGTCTCGGGGTTGACCTTCGAGACCGCCGTGTAGTCCACGACGACGCCGGCGAGCCCCTTCTTGATGTCGGGTTCACTCATGGCTGCGGCTCTCCTTCGAGGTGATGCATGTCCCACTTTCGGTCGTTCCGAGGCGCCGGAGCGAGGGTTTCTGGGACATGCAGAGCGGAAATGGGGACATGGTCAGCGCTGGACCTGGAAGTTGAAGACGTCCTGGTCGAAGTGGTTGTACTGCTCGTAGTCGATGAGGTCGTAGAGGTCGGCGCGGTGCTGCATCTCGCCGAGCTTCGAGGTCAGATGCCCGTCGTCGATGAGCGTATCGAGTGCGCGGGATGCCGCGCCCATCGCGATCCGCAGCAGTGAGACCGGCCAGATCACGATGTTGACGCCGACGCCCTGCAGCTGGTCGACGGTGAAGAGCTCGGACTTGCCGAACTCGGTCATGTTGGCGAGGATCGGCACGTCCACGGCGGCGCGCATCGCGGCGAACTCGTCGAGCGACCGCATCGCCTCGGGGAAGATCGCATCGGCCCCCGCGTCGACGAGCGCCTTCGCGCGGTCGGTCGCGGCATCCAGCCCCTCCACCGCGCGGATGTCGGTGCGTGCCATGATCAGGAAGTTCGGGTCGCGACGGGCGTCGGCCGCCGCGCGGATGCGCTTGACCGCAGTGTCTTCGTCGACGACGGCCTTGCCGTCGAGGTGGCCGCACCGCTTGGGGTTGATCTGGTCCTCGATGTGCGTGCCGGCGATGCCGGCGTCCTCGAGGGTCTGGATCGTGCGGGCGACGTTCATCGGCTCACCGAAGCCGGTGTCGGCGTCGATGATCGCCGGGAGGTCGGTCATGCGGGCGATCTGCTGCCCCCGCGCGGCGACCTCGGTGAGCGTGGTCAGTCCGATGTCGGGCAGGCCGAGGTCGGCGCTCAGCACCGCCCCCGAGATGTAGACGCCCTCGAACCCCTTGCGCTCGATGAGCCGGGCCGACAGCGGGTTGAACGCACCCGGGAACCGCAGCAGCTCGCCGGATGCGAGCCGCTCGCGGAACAGCCGCCGCTTCTCGTGCGCGGGCACTATCGAGTACAGCACTGGCGAAGCTCCTCACGGTCGTTGAGCGAGCGAAGCGAGACGAAGCGCAGCATCAGATGGTCCTCGCATGGTCGGGGCGTTTCGTCTCGGTCGCTGGCGCTCCCCCGCTCAACGACCGGTATTGGTCGGTCGCTGGCGCTCCCCCGCTCAACGACCGGTGTTGCTCGGTCGTTGAGCGAGCGGAGCGAGACGAAACGCGCATCAGAACAGCCCCTTCGGCGCAGGAGCGGCCGCCAGCACGCCGAAGTCCGCGACGATCGTGAGCTGCTGCACCTCTTCGGGGGTCAGCTCCGGCAGGCGCTCGGCGAGGTCGAGGAAGCGCTCGATCTCGTCGGCCGCGAGCACGGGTTCGGCCAGCAGGCGGAACTTGCGCACGTAGTCCTCGCGGGCGAACGGACGCGCACCCAGCGGGTGAGCGTCAGCGACGGCGATCTCGTCGACGATGGTCTCGCCGTTCGTCAGGCGGATCTCCACGCGGCCGCCGAACGCCTTCTCGTCGGGGTTCTCGGAGTGGTAGCGGCGCGTCCACTCCTCGTCCTCGGCGGTGGTGATCTTGTTCCACAGCGCGACGGTGTCTTCACGACCCGCACGCTCGGGGGTGTAGGAATCCACGTGGTGCCAGCCGCCGTCCTGCAGCGCGACGGCGAAGATGTACGGGATCGAGTGGTCGAGCGTCTCGCGCGAGGCCTTCGGGTCGTACTTCTGGGGGTCGTTCGCGCCGGACCCGATGACGTAGTGCGTGTGGTGCGACGTGTGCAGAACGATCGACTCGACGTTCGCGGGGTCGAGAAGCTCCGGGTGCTCTCCGTGCAGCTTGCGCGCGAGGTCGATCCAGGCCTGCGCCTGATACTCGGCCGAGTGCTCCTTGGTGTACGAATCGAGGATGCCGCGCTTCGGCTCGCCCTCACCCGGCAGCGGCACCTCGTATGAGGCATCCGGTCCGTCCAGCATCCACGCGATCACGCCGTCCTCGCCCTCGTAGATGGGGCTCGGCGACGTCTCGCCGCGCATCGCGCGGTCGACGGCCTCGACCGCCATCTTGCCCGCGAACGCGGGGGCGTGCGCCTTCCAGGTCGAGATCTCGCCCTTGCGCGACTGGCGCGTGGCGGTGGTCGTGTGGAGCGCCTGGCCGACGGCCTGGTAGATCGTCTCGACGTCGAGGCCGAGGAGCGTGCCGATGCCCGCGGCCGCCGACGGGCCGAGGTGGGCGACGTGGTCGATCTTGTGCTTGTGCAGGCAGATGGCGCGCACCAGGTCGATCTGGATCTCGTACCCGGTCGCGAGGCCCCGCACGAGCGCGGCGCCGTCGGCGCCGACGTGCTGCGCGACGGCGAGGATCGGCGGGATGTTGTCGCCCGGGTGCGAGTAGTCCGCGGCGAGGAACGTGTCGTGGTAGTCGAGCTCGCGCACCGCCACGCCGTTCGCCCACGCCGCCCACTCGGGCGAGGTGCGACGGTCGAGCGCGCAGCCGAACACGGTGGCCCCCGAGCCGCCGACCGACACGGCGTGGTCGAGCGCCTGCTGGCGGGCGGCGCTCACCGGAGCGCGGGTGAGGGATGCCGCGGCCACGGCCGCGTTGTCGATCACGCGGTTGATGATCATGTCGACGACGTCGGCGTCGACCTCCACCGGGTCTGCGGCGACCTCGGCGATGTGCCACGCGAGCTGCCCCTCGCGCACGAGGTTCTCGTCGCTGCGGTGGACACGGAGGTGGTGGATGACGGTCATGTCGGCCTTTCGGTGTTGCGCCCGTCGACGGCTCAGGCGACCGGATGCGCGGCGGGAACCGCACCGGTCGCTGGGCCCGTCGAGGCGTCGAGGGACTCGAGGATGTTCGTGAGGGCGTTGTGCAGGTGCACGTGCGTCGCGTGCGCGGCGAGGTCGGCGTCGCGTGCGGCGATCGCGGCGGCGATCAGCCGGTGCTCGGCGACGGATGCCGCGAGCCGGCCCGGATTGTCGCGTGCGAGTCGACGCACCCGCACGAGGTGCGTGCGCACGGTCCGCAGTGCGGCGGTGAGGTAGTCGTTGGCGACGGCGGAGTCGAGCGCCTCGTCGAAGCGGGCGATGAGGGCGTAGTACTCGTCACGCGCATCGGCGTCGCCGCTGTCGCCGCCGGCGAGGTCGACTCGGGCGAAGTCCCGGGCCAGATCGGCGAAGGAGCCGGCGTCGCCCCGCTCGGCGGCCAGCCGCGCGGCTGATTCCTCCAGCGCGCGGCGCACCTCGAAGATCTCGCGGATGTCGTCGGCCTCGATGGCGGTGACGACGGTGACCCGGGGCGATTGCTGCGCGACCAGACCGTCGGCTCCCAGCCGGCCCAATGCCTCGCGGAGCGGGGTGCGGCTGACGCCGAGACGAGCCGCCTGCTCGACCTCGCCGAGAACGGCGCCCGGGCGCAGCACGCCGGACTGGATCTCGTCGAGGAGGGTCGCGTACGCGCGGTCACTCGCTCGCATCCGCCCCACCTCCTCGTCCGACACCCTCGCCAGTGTATACATAAATCCGTTTGGAGTGCATCTCCGGCCCAGTGAAGCGGACTTTCGTATACACAGAGCGCTCCTGCGGGCGTGCGGCTGTCGCAGACGGATGGTCTCGCCTAGCATCGGACCGATGCCGGACTCCGAGCCCCTGCCGACGCCTCCCGCCTCCCCCGATGCGCTCGCCTCCGACGTGGACGCACTTCCCGACATCCCGCCCGGCGCATCCCGCCGAGGCAGAGGCGCCCCGAGTCAGGCGCTCCTCACCGCCGCGACGGGCGCTGCGACGTTCCTGGTCGGCTCGTTCCTCTATTTCGCGCTCGTCGGCGGCCCCGGAATCCTCGGTGCCGAGGAGCTGGTGGCCCTCATCACGAGCCCGCAGCTGCTGCTCTGGACGCCCGCGGTGGCGGTCGTGGGCCTGATCGGGCGTCGCCTCAGTCCCCGCGCGGTCGTCGTGTGGGCGCTCGCGCTCGCTCCCGCGGCGACGTTCGCGGGCATCATGATCGCTTACCCTCGCACCCTCGACCAGCCTCAGGCCTTGGTCTCGCCGATATTCCTCATCCCCTTCGTGTGGCAGGCCGCGGGACTCTTCGGCGCTGCGGTCGTGGGCGTCGTGGCCGGGCTCGCGCTCCGACTGCGGTCCACCGAGCAGCACTCCGCCCGTGCGATCGCGAGCGGCGCGGCGATCGTGCTCCTCGTGGTGGGCGGCGTGGCAGCCTTCGCCCTGCCCGCGCACTGGGCCGGCGTCTACCTCCGCATCTGGAGCGATCCTGTCGTCGCCACAGCGGAGCAGGGCGACCACTACGTGATCATCGCGGTCATCGCCCTCGGCAGCCTGCTGGTCGCCGTCGTGGCTGCGATCTGGGCGCGTCGGCGCGCGCTGCTGTGGCTGACGGCGATCGCCTTCGCGCTCGCACTCCTCGCCGCACTGGTCTTCCAGGTTCCCCAGGGCAGGTTCGGACCTCAGCCCGCGCCCGTCGACGACGGGCGCGACTTCCCGGTGTGCTACGGGACGACGGGCGACTGCCCGGGAGGCTGACGCACCCGCGGGTGAGCGGCGCGCAGCGGCGGCCGTCAGGACCGCACGGTCACCGTCTCCGGCGGCGCGGGAACGCGGTGCCGCATCGCCTGTTCGAGCAGGACGCGCAGCTCTGGCCGGCTGACATCACCCACAGACCCCAGCCGCACGTTCCGCACCTTCGCCCCCGTGCCGCCGAGAAGCCCGGCAGGGTCGTCGAGCTCGGCGCCGTAGGGGAACGCGAGGGTCACGTGAGCGGCGTGCGCGAGGATCCACGCGAACTGCTCGGTGGTCTTCTTCGGTCCGGTGCCGTAGCCCGAGCTGCGCTGCGCGGGCCACACCACCTCGACCGTCTGCGGCAGCAGTTCGAAGATCAGCCGCCGGGCGCCGAGGGCGATCTCGCGCACCTCGTCGGAGCGCCCCTCGAGCGTCTCCCGGAATGGGGTCGAGTCGGTCGTGAGGATGCCGGCGGCCATGGCGTGACGGTATCGCGCCGCCCCGCCGGGAGGAAAGCGGGCGCCGCCGGACCGTGAGGAAAGCGTGAGGAGAGTATTCACGGATTTGTGAAACAGGCGTACCGTCAGCGCCATGTCCAGCGTCATCCGCACCAGCGGCCTCACCAAGCACTACGGCCGCGTCCACGCCCTCGACGGGCTCGACCTCGCCGTCGAGGAGGGGCAGATCCACGGATTCCTCGGGCCGAACGGCGCCGGCAAGTCCACCACGATCCGCGTTCTGCTGGGCCTCGCGCGCAAGACCGGGGGCGAGGCATCCGTCTTCGACAAGGATCCGTGGCGCGACGCCGTCGCGCTCCACCGGCGCATCGCGTACGTGCCGGGCGACGTCAGCGTCTGGCCGAACCTGTCGGGCGGCGAGGCGATCGACCTGATGTCACGCCTGCGCGGCGCATCCCGACACGACCGTGCGTACGCCGCCGAGAAGGAGCGCCTCGCCGAGGCGTTCCAGTTCGACCCGCGCAAGAAGGGCCGTGCCTACTCGAAGGGCAACCGGCAGAAGGTCGCGCTCATCGCCGCGTTCGCCGTGCCCGCCGACCTGTACATCCTCGATGAGCCCACCAGCGGTCTCGACCCGCTCATGGAGGTCATGTTCCGGTCCGAGATCGCGCGCGTGCGCGCCGCCGGTGCGACCGTGCTGCTGTCGAGTCACATCCTCTCCGAGGTCGAGCAGCTGTGCGACCGCGTCTCGATCATCCGCGCGGGCAAGGTCGTCGAGTCCGGCACCCTCGCGGATCTCCGGCACCTCACACGGACCGAGATCTCGTTCGAGGGGACGGATGCCGCGGCCGCCGCCGGCATCGCCGCAGCGCATGACGTCGTGGCCGATGACGGGCGGGTGCGCTTCACGGTCGACAGCGATGCGGTCGCCGGGATGCTGCCCGAGCTGGCAGCTCGGAACGTCGCGGGACTGCGGGTCGCGCCGCCGTCGCTGGAGGAGCTGTTCCTGCGGCACTACGGCGACGACCTCGCCGCGCTCGAGGGCAACGGTCGCGGACGATGAGCCGCCTCCTCGCCCTGATGGGCCAGCGCGCACGGCGCGACTGGCTGCAGGTGCTGCTGTGGGCGGTGGGCACCGCCCTGCTCGCGTACGCGTCGTTCGTCGGCGTGAGCGACGCCTACGGCACCGAGCAGGACCGCACTTCGCTGCTCGGGGCGGCGCTCGCCAACCCCGTGATCCTGTTGTTCCGCGGCCTGCCATCGGGCACCGGCGAGGGCGCGTTCATGGTGTTCCTCATCTTCCCGTGGCTGGCGATGCTCGCCGCCTTCATGAGCACGTTCCTCGCGGTGCGCCACACCCGCGGCGACGAGGAGGCCGGTCGTGCCGAGCTGGTCGCGGCGACGCCGGCAGCCCGCACGCTGCCGTTCTTCGCGACCGCGCTGCACGGATTGCTGGCGAACGCGCTGCTGGCGGCGCTCACCGCCGCCGCGTTCCTGGCCGTCGGGCTCGACGTCGAGGGCTCACTGCTCGCGGGGACGGCGGTGGGCGCCGTCGGGCTGACCTTCCTCGGGGTGGGACTCTTCGCCGCTCAGCTGATGCGCACCTCGCGCGGAGCCAACTCGCTCGCCGTTTGGACGCTCGTCGCGACCTTCGTGATCTCGGGCCTGGGCAACGCGATCGGCACCCCGAGCGACGACCTCACGCGCATGGAGAGCTCGTGGCTCACGTGGCTCTCCCCGTTCGGCTGGGGCGAGAACACGCGCGCGTTCGACGAGAACCTGTGGTGGCCGGCGCTGCTGTGCGTCGGCGTCGGCGTGCTGCTCACCGCGGTGTCGGCTGCGCTCGTCTCGGCCCGCGACCTCGGCGGCAGCTTCGTCGCCGAGCGCCTCGGGCGGGCCTCCGCCTCGCCCGCGCTCTCCACCCCGGCCGGCCTCGTCTGGCGCCTCACGCGCGGCGCGGTGCTCGGCTGGGCGGTCGGCGGTCTTCTCACCGGGATGCTGTCGACGTCGCTCGCCTCGATCGTGAAGGAGGTCGGCGCGTCCAACCCCGCGGTCGAAGAGATCCTGCGGCAGATCTCGGGCGAGGGCAGCGTCGAGCAGGGCACGATCACGACGTTCTTCACCATGCTCGGCGTGCTCGCGGCGTGCTGCGCGGTGCAGATCGTGTGCCGTGCGCGCCAGGAGGAGGCCCACGGCACCGCCGAGCCGCTGCTGGCGGCGCCGGTCGGACGCGTCCGATGGCTGGCGGACTACCTCGTCGTCGCGCTGGCCGGCATCGTCCTCGTCGTGGCTGCGGCCATCGGCGGCGCGGCTCTGGGGCTGGCGAGCCAGGACGGCGAGTGGGACCTCATGCGGACGGTGTTCGTGACCGGCGCCGGACAGGTGGCCGCGGCATCCGTCTTCCTGGTCGTGACGGCGCTCGCCTTCGTGCTGGTGCCGCGCGCGACCATTCCCCTCGGGTGGTCGCTGGTGCTGCTCGGCATGATGCTCGGGCTCTTCGGGCCGCTGTTCCAGTTTCCCGATTGGCTCGTTCACCTCTCGCCGATCGCGGTGACGCCGTTCGTCGACGGCGACGACGTCGATCTGCGCGGACTGTGGTGGCTCGTGCTCGCGACCGGTGTCGGAGCCGCCGCATCGCTCTCGCTCATGCGACGGCGCGAACTGGCGGCCGCGGGATAGGCCGGGTCGTGCCGAGCGAGCATCCGGGAGCCGAGGCCGCCGAGCAGGCGGCCGCCATGCTGACCGCTGTCGGCATGCCGCGCATGCCGGCGCGGGTGATGATGGCGCTCGCCGGCTCGCCCGACGACGGGTACACGGCCGCCGAGCTGGGCGAGCGGCTCGGCGTCTCGGCCGCCGCCGTGTCGGGCGCCGTCCGCTACCTCGTCTCGATGCGGCTGATCCACCGGCTCTCACGGCCCGGTGACCGGCGCGACCGGTACGACCTCGCCGACGACGCGTGGTCGGGCATGATCTCGTCGAACGCACCGCTGTACGACAGCCTCGCCGCCTACCTCGACCGCATCGCGGACGACAACGCCGACGCCCCCGTGTCGGCGGCGCGCGCACACGAGATCGCGGACTTCCTGCGCTACCTGGCGGAGCGGATGCCGCAGCTCACGGTCGAGTGGCGCGCTCAGCGCGGCGGGGCCGAAGGCGGAGCCGAAGGCGGAGCCGCGGGCGGAGAAGAGCCATCGGCCGGGTAGCCTTGCCCGAGTGACAGACGCGCCCCGCTACATCGTTGCCACCGACGGAGCCTGCAAGGGCAACCCCGGACCGACGGGCTGGGCATGGGTCGGCGAGGACGGCCACTGGGCGGCCGGCTCGATCCCTTCCGGCACGAACAACGTCGGCGAGCTCACGGGTCTGCTCAAGGCGATCGAGGACCACGCCGACGTCGCGCACCTCGTGGTGCAGGCCGACTCGAAGTACGCCATCGACACCTACACGAAGTGGATGGACGGCCACCGCCGCCGCGGCTGGAAGACGTCGACCGGCGCGCCGACCAAGAACGTCGACATCCTCGAGCAGCTCATCGTCGCCCGCGACGCGCGGCGCGCGGCGGGGCTTCCCGACGTGGTGCTCGAGCACGTGCGCGGCCACTCCGGCCACGTGCTCAACGCGTGGGCCGACGAGCGCGCCGTGCGCGCCTCGGAGCACGCGGCGAAGGGCACGGCGAGCGCGTGGTCGTCGCTCGGCGCGCAGGATCGCATCGACGTGTCCAGCCGGCCGAAGAACGGCCGCTGACCACACCTCGGCGAACCGGCGGCGCGACCACGACCGCTGCCTGAACCTGCGAGCGCTGCGTCGATTCGCGGCACGGTCGCAGGAAAGTGCAGCGGTCGCCGTCAGGCGGACCGGACTCAGCCCTCGGTCGTGCCCTCGTAGAGCCCGATGCTGTTGCCGTCCGGGTCGGTGATGACCGCCCACCAGCTGGTGGGGCTGATCTCGCTCTTCTCCATCACGACGGTGGCGCCGGCGTCCTTCGCCGCGGCGACGGTCTCGTCGATGGAGTCGACCTCGACGTAGGACCGCGGCTGGCTGAAGCCGTCGCTGCGCGGAGCGAGACCGCCGCCCGAGATCTTGTTGGGCGCCTGCCACATGGGATAGCCCTCGAAGCCGGGCACCTCGGCGATCTGCCAGCCGAAGAGGCCGGAGTAGAACGCGGTCGCCCTCTCGAAGTCGCTGACCGGGATGTCGATGTGCGTGATGTCGCCGTGAGCCATGGCGGTTCCTCTCGTCTGATCGGCCTCCGTCAGTCTCCGCCGCCCACCGCCGCCCCACAAGAGCCCGCGAGAGTACAGCTGGTGGACGAGAGGTGGGAACCAACCACTCGCTCGGCGACCAGCTGTACTCTCGCGGCCGGCACCCGGCACCCGGGCCGGGCCGGGCCCGGGCGCCGCGGCGCGGGGTCGCGCGGCGCGGGCGCCGCGGCGCGGGGTCGAGCCGGGGGTCAGGCCTCCGCGGCCTCGGCGAGGTGCTTCTCGAGCGCGTCGATCGCGGGACGCTGGCCCTTCACGAGGCGCTCGCGCGCGGCATCCGTCGTCGTCCATTCCAGGCGGTCGACCTCGGGGAACCGCGCGGTCTTCCCCGAGCGCGGCGGCCACTCCAGCTCGAACTCGCCGAACTCGACCCCCTCGAGGGAGAACCCGGTGCCGTCGGCGACGAACACCGTCACGCGCTTGCCCGACGAGTACGCGAACGTGCCGAGCTCGGCGTAGGGCGGCTCGGGCGGGTCGATGCCGAGCTCCTCGCGGAACTCGCGGCGGGCGGCATCCAGCGCGCCCTCCTCCCCCTCGGCGAACTCGCCCTTGGGGACCGACCAGGCGCCGGCATCCTTGCTCGCCCAGAACGGACCGCCCATGTGCGCGATGAGCACCTCGAGGGCGGGCTCGAGCCGGTAGAGCAGGATGCCGGCGCTGGTCGTCTTCGGCATGTCAGCCTCAGGCCGTCAGCCGCGTCACGCCACGCGGGTCTTGGGCGACACCGTGTAGGTGTCCTCGGGGTCGCGGTAGACCGCGTCGCCGAGGGCCTCGTCGATGGCCGCGAGCGTGTCGGCGTCGAGCACGACGCCCGAGGCCTTGACCGTCTCGGCGAGCTGCTCCGGACGCGAGGCCCCGACCAGTGCCGACGCGACGTTCTTGTTCTGCAGCACCCAGGCGATCGCCAGCTGCGGCAGTGAGATGCCCGCCTGCTCGGCGACGGGCTTCAGGCGCTGCACGGCCTCGAGCACCTCGTCGCGCAGGAACCGCTGGATGAAGCGCGCGCCGCTCTTCTCGTCGGTCGCGCGCGAGCCCTCGGGCAGCGGCTGGCCGGGGAGGTACTTGCCCGACAGCACGCCCTGCGCCATCGGCGACCACACGATCTGCGAGATGCCGAGCTCCTCCGAGGCCGGCACGACGCGCTCCTCGATGACGCGCCACAGCGCGGAGTACTGCGGCTGGTTCGAGATGAGCTGGATGCCGTAGCTCTTGGCGAGCGCGTGGCCCTCACGCAGCTGCTCGGCCGTCCACTCCGAGACGCCGATGTAGAGCGCCTTGCCCTGTCGGACGATGTCGGCGAAAGCCTGGAACGTCTCCTCGAGGGGCGTGTCGTAGTCGTAGCGGTGCGCCTGGTAGAGGTCGACGTAGTCGGTGCCGAGGCGCTTGAGCGAACCGTTGATGGACTCGAGGATGTGCTTGCGGCTGAGGCCGGTGTCGTTGGCGCCGCCGGGACCGGTGGGCCAGTAGACCTTCGTGAAGATCTCGAGCGACTCGCGGCGCTGGCCGTCGAGCGCCTTGCCGAGCACGGTCTCGGCGGCGGTGTTCGCGTAGACGTCGGCGGTGTCGAACGTGGTGATGCCGGCGTCGAGCGCCGCGTGGACCGTCGCGATCGCGGCGGAGTCGTCGACCTGCGAGCCGTGCGTGACCCAGTTGCCGTAGGTGATCTCACTGACCTTGAGACCGCTGTTTCCGAGGTACCGGTAATTGACCATGAGAAAACGCTACCCGTCTGAGGGCACCTCTCGGCCCGCGCTCGTCGCATCGCGAAACGGATGGACGGATGCCGCGACCCGCTCCGATCGCAGTGCGACGACGGATGCCGCGACCCGGCCGCGCCGGCCGGGTCGCGGCATCCGTCATCCGCTGCGTGTCACCGCACGGGCGCGGTCTCGTCCTCGATCGCGTCGTCCGGCTCGAGCGACGGGCCGCGCTGCGCCTCTGCCAGGCCGCGTGCCTCTTCGTCGAGATCGGCCGCGGCCTGCTCGAACTGCGAGTTGTAGAGGCGGAAGTACGCTCCCTTGGCCGCGATGAGGTGATCGTGCGTGCCCTTCTCGACGATGCCGCCGTTCTCCATCACGAGGATGAGGTCGGCGTCGCGGATGGTCGACAGCCGGTGCGCGATCACGAACGACGTGCGACCCTCGCGCAGCGCCGCCATGGCGTGCTGCAGGAGCAGCTCGGTGCGGGTGTCGACCGAGCTGGTCGCCTCGTCGAGGATGAGCACCGACGGCTGCGCCACGAACGCGCGGGCGATCGTGATGAGCTGCTTCTCGCCGGCGGAGATGTTCGACGCGTCCTCGTCGAGGAGCGTGTCATAGCCGTCCGGCAGGGAGTGCACGAACCGGTCGACGTACGTGGCGCGCGCAGCGGCCAGGATCTCGTCGTCGGTCGCGTCGGCACGGCCGTACCGGATGTTCTCGCGGATCGTGCCGGCGAACAGCCACGGATCCTGCAGCACCATTCCGGTCTCGGCTCGGATGTCGCGGCGGGTGAGCTCGGCGATGTTCTGGCCGTTGAGCAGGATGCGGCCGCCGTCCAGCTCGTAGAAGCGCATCAGCAGGTTCACGAGCGTGGTCTTGCCGGCGCCGGTCGGGCCCACGATCGCGACCGTCTGGCCGGGTTCGACGCGGAACGACAGGTCGTGGATGAGCGGCCGGTCCGGCGAGTACGAGAACGCGACGTCCTGGAACTCGATCGTGCCATCGCCCTCGACGGGGGCCGGGGCATCGGCGGCGTCGGGCTCCTGCTCGGGCTCGTCGAGCAGCTCGAACACGCGCTCGGCCGAGGCGGTGCCCGACTGCACGACCGCCGCCATGCCGCCGAGCTCGGCCAGGGGCTGGGTGAACTGCTGCGAGTACTGGATGAACGCCTGCACGTCGCCGAGTCGCAGCTGGCCGCCGGCGACCATCAGTGCGCCGAAGACCGCGATCCCGACGTAGGTCAGGTTCCCGATGAACATCATCGCGGGCATCATGATGTTGGACAGGAACTGGGCCTTGAACGAGGCCTGATACAGCTCCTCGTTCTCGGCGCGGAACGCCTCGCGCGAGGCCTGCTCGCGACCGAACACCTTGACCAGCGCGTGGCCGGAGAACGACTCCTCGACGCGCGCGTTCAGGCGGCCCACCTTGCGCCACTGGATGCCGAACGCCTTCTGCGACCGCGGCCCGATGACGCCGAACAGGACGGCCATCAGCGGGAAGCTGATCAGCACCACGAGCGTCAGCTGCCACGAGATCGTGAGCATCATGATCAGCACGCCGATCACGGTGAGCACGCTCGTAAGCGCCTGCGACAGCGACTGCTGCATCATCTGCGTGATGTTGTCGATGTCGTTCGTGACCCGCGAGATCAGCTCTCCGCGCTGCACACGGTCGAAGTAGCGCAGTGGCAGGCGGTTGATCTTCGCCTCGACCTCTTCGCGGAGGCGCCACATGACGCGCACCATGATGACGTTGATGACGTAGCCCTGCAGCCACATCAGCAGCGACGACGCGAAGTACAGCCCGAGCACGATGAGCAGCACGCGGCTGAGCGCCATGAAGTCGACGCCGGCCCCGGGCACGAAGTTCTCCATGGCCGAGACGATGTTCGCGAGGTCCTGCTGACCCGACGCCTCGAGTCCCTGGACGACCTGCTCCTTGGTCATCCCCGCGGGCGCCATCGAAGACACCACGCCCTCGAACAGGATGTTGGTCGCCTCGCCGAGCACCTTCGGCGACAGCACGGCGAGCACGACGCCGAGGGATCCGAGGATCGACACGAACACGAACGCCCACGCGTTCGGGCGCAGCAGCCCGATCAGCCGCCGGAAGGACGGCCAGAAGTGCGCGGCCTTGCCCGGGGCGACGGCGCCGCTCCAGTCGTCGGCGGCGATGCGCGCCTGCTCGCCGAGCTCGATCTCGGCCTTCTCCTCGGCGCTGAGCTCCGCCACGGCCTGGCGCACACGCCGGCGGGTGGTGGAGGACTTGTCAGCGTGAGACTGCTGTTCGTCGCTCATCGGGCGACCTCCGCTCCGAGCTGGGATTCGACGATCTCGCGGTAGGTCTGGCTCGACTCGAGGAGCTCCTCGTGCGTGCCGATGCCCACGATGCCGCCGTCGTCGAGCACGACGATGCGGTCGGCGTCGGTGATCGTCGAGACCCGCTGGGCGACGACGATCTTGGTGACCTCGGGGAGCTCCCGCCACAGCGCCTGCCTGAGGCGCGCATCGGTGGTGAGGTCGAGCGCCGAGAACGAGTCGTCGAAGACCAGCACCTGCGGCTGGTGGACGATGGCTCGCGCGATGGCGAGGCGCTGCCGCTGTCCGCCCGAGACGTTCGTGCCGCCCTGGGCGATCGGCGCGTCGATCCCCGCCTCCATCTGGCTCACGAAGTCGCTCGCCTGGGCGATCTCGAGCGCACGCCAGAGCTCGGCATCCGTCGCGTCTTCACGGCCGAACCGCAGGTTCGACGCGATCGTGCCCGAGAAGAGGAACGGGCGCTGCGGGACGAGGCCGATGGTGCGCCACAGCGCGTCGAGGTCGGCGCGCCGCACGTCGACCCCGCCGACCTCGACGACACCGGCGGTGGCGTCGAACAGCCGCGGGATCAAGGAGACGAGGGTCGTCTTGCCGGCGCCGGTGGAGCCGACGATCGCGACGGTCTCACCGGCGGCGGCCCGGAAGCTGATGCCCGCCAGGATCGGCTGCTCGGCGCCCGGGTAGGTGAAGGCGACGTCACGGAACTCGACGGTGCCGGGTGCCGGGAACGCGGTGACCGCGTCCGACGGACGCGTCAGCGAGGAATGGGTGTCGAGCACCTCGCCGACGCGCTCGGCCGAGACGGCGGCGCGCGGGATCATCAGCGTCATGAAGCTCGCCATCATGACGCCCGAGAGGATGATCATCGCGTACTGCATGAAGGCGAAGAGCGTGCCGATCTGGATCTCTCCGCTGTCGACCTGCATGCCGCCGAACCAGATCACGCCGATCACGGTGACGTTGAGGATCAGCATCACCGCGGGGAACAGCACCACGAAGAGCGAGCCGACCTTGCGTCCGACGACCATGATGTCGGTGTTGGCCTCGCGGAAGCGCTCCTCTTCGATGGGCTCGCGGACGAAGGCGCGGATGACGCGGATGCCCGTGAGCTGCTCGCGCATCACGCGGTTCACCCCGTCGAGCTTGCCCTGGTAGCTGCGGAACAGCGGCACCATGCGCGCGATGAGGAGACCCGCGACGACGAGCAGCACCGGCACCGAGATCGCGATGATCCACGCCAGGCTGGCCGCCTGCTCGATCGCGAGCACGATGCCCCCGATCGCGAGCAGCGGAGCCGTCACCAGGAACGTCGCGGCCATCATCGCGAGCATCTGCACCTGCTGCACGTCGTTGGTGTTGCGGGTGATGAGCGACCCCGCTCCGAAGCCGGTGACCTCACGCTCGGAGAAGCCCGACACGCGTTCGAAGATGTCGTCGCGGATGTCGCGGCCGAGCCGCATCGCGGCGCGCGCGGCGAACCAGGTCGCGATGATCGAGGCGACGATCTGGCCGAGCGACACGGTCAGCATGACCATGCCGGTGCGCCAGATGTAGTCGGTGTCGCCCTTCGAGACGCCGTTGTCGATGATGTCGGCGTTGAGGCTGGGGAGGTACAGCGACGCGACGGCGGAGGCTGACTGGAAGATCAGCACGCCGAGCAGCAGCCAGCCGGACGGTTTGAGGTAGCGGACGAGGATTCTTCCGAGCACGAGGTTCTCCCGGACACGGCGAAGCCATGGCAAGGCTCCGCCTCTGCGGATCTGAGGGTGCCGACCCACCTTGACACGGCCCGCCGACATCGCGGCAGTGCCGTTCACCAGGGCGGAACGGGATCGTGGTCGCCTCCCAGGGGCGACCCGCCGGTCACTCTAACACGATATATCGTGACCCGCGAGACCGCTCCCACGCCGCACCCACGCCACGATGGAGGGGACGGATGCCGCGGCCCCCGGCATCCGTCCCCTCCCTGTCTCTGCGGTCAGGCCGCGCCGCCCTGCGCGATGTCGGCGCGCTCGCGCCAGCTGCGGGCGGTGACGCGATCGAGCGCGACCTGGCGTCGCAGCGCATCGGCCTTCTCGTACAGCGACGGATCGCCGTAGCTCGTGAGCACCTTCACGATCACCGGGAGCAGCTCGACCATGAAGAACAGCGCCGCGATGAGCCAGTGCGCCCACTTCAGCGCGGGCTCGCGCTCCGAGAGCCGCTCGAGTCCGCTGATCTGGCTGAGCAGTCCCACCGCGCCGGAGTTGCCGCTGGCGATCTCGGCCGCCCGGGCGTCGTAGGCGGCGAGCGCGGCCTGGTACTGCTCGCGGGCCGCCGGGAGCTCGTCCTCCGCCTGCTGCTTGTTCTGCGTCTCGGACGCGCTCGCCTCCGCCGTGCCCGCGGCCTGCGCCGCCGACAGGTCGGCCTGGGCGGCGGCGAGCTGAGTGGCCAGCTCGTCGTACGACGCCTGCGCGGCCGCGAGCTGGGCCTCGGCTGCGCCCGAGCTCGCACCCTCGCCCGCGACGCCGCTGCAGCCCGCCACTTCCCCGGCGCCCTGGCCGGTGAGCTCGCACTGGTAGATGGCGCGCGCCTGGTCGATGACCTGCTGCTGCGCGGCCAGCTTGGCGGTCAGGTCGTCGACGGTCTGCTGCGCGGCGGCCGTCGACGCCGACGTGGTGTCGGCGCCCGCCACGACACCGCTGGCCGCCTGGCTCTCGAGGGCGGCGACGCGTTCGCTCGCGGCATCCAGTGCCTGCTTCTCGGGTCCGGACGTGACGGCGTCCTGATCGGACTGCGCCTGCGTGAGGTTCGTCGTGTTCACCTCGCGCGCGATGTCGTTGTGGAAGATCTGCAGCACGAGCGGCTCCGCCACGACGATGCCGATGATCGCCGCCATGATGACGCGCGGGAAGGCGAGCGCGAGGAGCTTCCAGAGGTTGCGCGTGGAGCGCATCGTCGAAGTCAGGAAGCGGTCGAGGTTGAAGATGATGAGCGCCCACACGATCGCGAGCGGCAGCGCGCCCCACGCGACGATGCGCACGCCGGTGGTGAGGGCGAAGTACATCGAGATCGCCGAGATCAGCGCCGTGCCGGCGATCACGAAGAACATCTGCACGAAGCGAGGCGTCTCGGTGGGCACCTCGTCGAGCACCGAGCCGTCGGCGCCGCCCAGGATCGCGAGCTTCCGCCACCCCGAGCCGCGCTCGCGGCGGCGCTTCGCGCGCTTCTCCCGCTTCGGACGGACGGGAGGGACGGATGCCGCGTCCGCCGGCTCGACGACGGTCGCGGCCGGTTCGGCGGCGGGGGCTGCCGGGGCTGCCGGGTCGGCCGGTTCGTCGAGTGTTCCCCACTCGCCGATCGCCGGCTGCTCCTCGACGGCCGGCCGTCCGGCGACCGCGACGGGCTGGGTCGGGTTCATCGCGAGCGCGTCCTCGAGTAGATCCCGGGTCTCGGGGAACGGGTCTTCGGGGCCGTCATCGTCACTCGGACGCTCGTCGTCCCGCGGACGCTCGTCCGTCGGCTCGCCCGCTGCCTGCTGCGCGCGCACGTCGTCGAGGTAGAGATCCTCGGTCTGGTCGCCGTCTGTCTCGAACTCGATCCGGCCGTCGGAGCCGAACCGGCCCGGCCGGTGCGCGGAGTAAGAAGACACCCGGACACCCTAGGGGGGCCAACCTGTGCGGCAGGTGCATGAGAGGAACGTGAGAGCGCGCCCGGATCGATCCGCGCCGAGACGCGATGTCGGGACTTCGCGGGTTCTCGAGCCCGGACTGGCGCGGTTCCCGGGGCGTCAGTCCTCGAGCGGGGTGACGGCGGCGACCGCCTCGTCCTCCTCGGTGGCGACGAGCTGGCCGCACGCGCCGTCGATCTCTTTGCCGCGCGTGTCGCGGAGGGTCGTCGGGATGCCGGCGTCGTTGAGCCGGCGCACGAACTCGTTCTGCACGCCGACCTCGGAGGCCGTCCAGATGGAGCCGGGGGTCGGGTTGAGCGGGATCGGGTTCACATGCACCCAGCCGCGGCCGCGGGCGTTGAGCTTCTCGGCGAGGAGGTCGGCGCGCCAGCCGTGGTCGTTCATGTCCTTGATGAGCGCGTACTCGATCGAGACGCGGCGGCCGGTCTTGTCGAAGTAGGCGCGAGCGGCGTCGAGGGCCTCGTCGACCTTCCAGCGCGAGTTCACCGGGATGAGCTCGTCGCGCAGCTTGTCGTCGGGGGCGTGCAGCGAGAGCGCGAAGGTGACCGGGATGTCCTCCTGCGCGAGCTTCGTGATCGCCGGCACGAGGCCGACGGTCGAGACGGTGATGCCGCGGGCGCTCATGCCGAGGCCGTGCTGCTTGTCGGTCATGACGCGCACCGCCTGCATGACGCGCGCGTAGTTCGCGAGCGGCTCGCCCATGCCCATGAAGACGATGTTCGACACGCGCTCGGCGGAGTGGTCGCCCTTCTTCTTGCCGCCGAGGCCGCCCTCGGCGATGAGACGGTTGGCGCGCACGACCTGCTCGACGATCTCGGCGGCCGACATGTTGCGCGTGAGACCCGCCTGGCCGGTCGCGCAGAACGGGCAGTTCATGCCGCAGCCGGCCTGCGACGACACGCACAGCGTGATGCGGCCGGGGTAGCGCATGAGCACCGACTCGACGAGCGCGCCGTCGTGCAGCTTCCACAGGAACTTGATCGTGTCGCCGCGGTCGGTCTCGAGGCGGCGCACCTCGGTGAGAAGGGGCGGCAGCATGCCGTGCACGAACTCCTCGCGCCCGTCGGCGGGGAGATCGGTCATGTCGGCCGGGTTGTGCGTGAAGTGCTGGAAGTAGTGCTTCTCGAGCTGCTTCGCCCGGAAGCCCGGGAGCCCGAGCTCTTTGACCTTCTCGACGCGCTGCTCGGGGGTGAAGTCGGCCAGGTGCACGGGCGGCTTGCCGCGCTTGGGACTGGCGAACTGGAGGAGGGGCCGGCCCTCGGCATCCTTCTTCTGCGTCCATCCCTCCGTCGCCGGACGCACCTGGCGTGCTTTGGTGGTGCGAACAGGCGAATCGGTCATGGTTTCCAGGGTAGGCGACGCGCCTGGACGGATGCCGATGCCGACGCGCACCGTCAACCCCTGCCCGCCCACCCGCGGGTCGGCTAGCGTGGCCGCGTGAACGACGACGTGACTGTGCGACCGATCCGCCCGGACGACGCCGGCGAGGTCATGACGCTGCAGCGGGCGGCGTTCGTCTCGGAGGCGCTCATCTACGGCACGCCCGACATGCCGCCGCTCACCCAGACGCTCGACGAGGTGGCGGCCGAGCTCATCGACAACCTCGGCTGCGTCGCCTTCGACGGCACCCGCATGGTCGGCGCCGTGCGCGCGCGCCGCGACGGCGAGCTGCTGCTGATCGGGCGCCTCGCCATCGCCCCCGACCAGCAGGGCCGCGGCATCGGGACGCTGCTGCTCGGCGCCGTCGAGCAGCGCGGCGCCGAGGCCGGCGCGACCGAGGCCGAGCTGTTCACCGGGTCGCTCAGCGACGCGAACCTGCGGCTCTACCAGCGCGAGGGCTACGCCGAGAGTCAGCGCGTGGCGGGCGACGACGGCATCGAGCAGGTGTTCCTGCGCAAGAGCCTCGGGTGACGGAGCGGTGAGATGGATGCCGCGGACCGCGCCGAGCTGGCGGCTCTGCGTCGCCGCGCCTTCGGACCGCTCCCCGACATCGACGCCGACCCCGCTGCGCTCGCCCGGCTGATCGCGCTCGAGGACCTCGCCCGACAGGAGCACGCCGAGGCCGCCGCCCGCGAGCACGCGGTGGCGACCGGCCGTGCGATCGCGGCGGACGCGGCTGCGGCGGGCGCGCGTGCACCGGCAGCCGGCTCCCCGGAACCGGCCGAGCGGGACGCGCCACTCCCCCGCGTCGGCGAGCGCGACCCTCATGCCGGGGCGGGCGGGGACATCCGCGCCGACGACGGGCTGCGGCATCCGTCCCCGTCGCCGGATCAGAGGCAGCCCGAGCCCGCCGCTGCGCGCCGCCACGGATGGCTCATCGGCGTGGCGGCCGCCTTCGTGACGCTGATCGGCGTGGGCGTGTGGGGCTCCCGCCTGGTCACGGTGGAGTCCGAGGCCGCGCCCACGCCGACGTCGTCGCCACCGGCGCCCCGCATCGAGGGCCGCGAGGCGTACTCGTTCGCGCGCGACCGGGACGCTCAGGTGCTCCTCGAGATCCCGCTCGACGGCGCGTTCGGCCACGACATCGGTCTTCCCAGCGAGCGGTACGTGCCGTCTTTCCCCACGAGCGGCGACATGGACTGGGCGACCGAGCTCGGCGAGTACTACGGCTGGGACGTATGGATCGCCGGCGCGACGGGGGTCATCCAGCAGGAGCACTGCCTGCTCATCGAGCGGGGTTCCGTGGCCCGCGGGCGGTGCGTCCCCGCGGTGCTGCGCGAGAACGCGGCGCTCGTGGTGTCGGTGCCGGCCGGGCTGGTCCCGGCGGCCGAGCGCCCACCGGGGATGGACGACGACGAGCGGCTCGGGTTCTGGTGGCACGCCGACAACCGGGTGACCGTGATGACGGGTGAGGCCCCTCCGCCCTGAGACCGGCCATCCGGGCTACCTTGGTGTCGTGAACGCCGACGCAGCGCCGCCGGACGGCCGCGACCCGCAGCGCCGCCGCATCATCTTCCTCGACGTCGACGGCACCATCCTCGAGCACGGCGTGAACGTCGCGCCGTCGACCGCACCGGCGATCCGCGCGGCCCGCGCCGCGGGCCACCTGGTGTACCTCAGCACCGGCCGGTCGGCCTCCGACATCCACCCGCGCGTCGCCGAGATCGGGTTCGACGGCGCCGTGACGAACTCCGGCGCCCTCGTGGTGTCGGGCGACGAGGTGGTCGTCGACCGTCCGCTCACGCGGGAGGCGGCGGAGCGGATGCTGACGGCGATGCGCAGCCGCGGCATCCGCTACTTCCTGCAGACCCGCGACGGCGTCTACGCGAGCGACGACATGGCCGAGCTGATGCGCGACTACGCCGCCGCGCTCGACGCCCGAGAAGCCGCCGGGGAAGAGGTGCGACCCGAGGACTCGCTCGTCGGTCTCGCGCAGCGGACCTTCCCCCGCGCCGACGACGCCGACCTCGACCGCATCGACAAGGCGGTGTTCGTAAGCGACCACGAGGAGGGGCTCGAAGAGCTGCGTGCCGACCTCGGCGACGAGTTCCTCATCGTGCCGGGCAGCATGCCGCTGCCCGGCGGGTCGAACGGCGAGATCAACGAGCGCGACACCACCAAGGGGTCGGCGATCGAGCTGCTGCTGGAGCACCTGGGCCTCGATGCGGCCGATGCGGTGGCGATCGGAGACAGCTGGAACGACATCGAGATGTTCGAGGTCTGCGGGGTGGCCGTCGCGATGGGCAACGCCCACGCCGAGCTGAAGGAGCTCGCCGACTTCGTCACCACCGACGTGCTCGACGACGGCATCGCGAACGCCTTCCGGCGCCTCGGCCTGATCTGAGCCCCGTGCCGGCGGCCGCGACCGGCCCCGCGCCCGGCGGCCGCGACCGACCCCGCGCCTGCGGCGCTGCCGGAGGTCAGCCGCGCGGCGGGGCCGTCGAGTCGCGGACCACGAGCCGCGTGGGCAGCCGGACGTGCTCGGGCGGCGCGCCCCCCGTCAGCTGCAGTGCGACGCGCAGCGACTCCCGGCCGAGCACTCCCCAGTCCTGCCGAACCGTGGTGAGCGGAGGCGCGAACATCTCGGCCTCGTCGATGTCGTCGAAGCCGACGACGGAGATGTCGTCGGGGATCCGCAGCCCCGCCTCGGTGATCGCGCGATACGCCCCCAGCGCCATCTGGTCGTTGGCGACGAAGACCCCCGTGGGGTGCGTGTCATCGAGCAGCCGTCGCATGGCCTGGTAGCCCGACATCGGGCTCCAGTCGCCGGGCACGGCGTCGGGGACGGGGCGGCCGTTCTCGGTCAGCACCTCGCGCCAGGCGCGCACGCGCGCCTGAGCCGAGAACGAGACGGCCGGGCCGGTGATGTGGTGGACGGTCTCGTGGCCCAGCGCGAGCAGATGGCGGACGGCCTCGCGCGCGCCGACGTCGGGGTCGAAGTCCACCGACGATATGCCGTCGATCATGGGAGGACCGAGCACCACCGTGGGCACGCCCTCCGGAAGATGCAGGGCCTCGTCCGCCCCGAACGGCTCCGGAAGGATGACGATGAGCATGTCGACGGCCATCTCGCCCAGACGCGTGAAGGCGCCGTTCGCCGCCTGGCCCGACGTCACCGCGAGCGGCATGAGCGTCGTCGCGTACCCGCTCTCGGCGGCCCGCTCCGAGATCTCCTCCAGCGTGCGGTGGGTGCCGACCCAGTGCAGGTTGTAGTACACGGCGCCCACCGTGCGGAAGGACCCGCGCCGGATCGCACGCGCTGCCGCGTTGGGCCGGTAGCCGAGCTCGCGCATCTTCAGGAGCACGAGCTCGCGCTTCTCGGCGGCGACGTTCGGCTCGCCGTTCGCGACACGGGAGACGGTCTGGACGGAGACGCCCACGGCCTGCGCGACATCCCGCAGCGACGTGCGGCGTTCCGTCACCTCATACCCCTCGGAAGGCGAAGCGGAACTCCAGGTCGCCGCTGGTGGGCAGGTGGTACTGGGCCAGCGTGCGCGCGCCCCACGAGTCGTCGCCGCCGACTCCCCGCCGCATCAGCGCGGGTCGCAGCACCGTGCGGTGGATGGGGGGCAGCTCGGTGTGATGCAGCGCGCTCTCGATCTCGTCGGGCGTCCACGGCAGCGCCGAGAACTCCATCGTGCCGTCGGCCTCCACGCGAAGTCCCGCGCCGCGCGCGTCGGTGACTTGGGCCCATCGCACCCCCGTGCGGCTGCCGGCCTCCTGCGGTCGCAGGTACGGGGTGAGCTCCGTCGTCACGTCGCGATCGTACACGCCGACGCGCGCGCCGCCCCGGCGATCCACGTAGCACTCCTCCGGACCCTCGCCGTACCAGCGCAGCCGGTGGAATTCCGGAAGCGTCGTGAGCAGCATCCCGAACTCCGGCAGGCTCGGCAGTCCGTCGACGAGGTGCAGCGTCTCGGTCACCTCGACGCGCCCGGTGCCGTCGACGCGGTACGAGACGTCGCACGTCGTCGCGGGCCGGGTGGGCAGCTCGTAGGAGTACGTGACGGTCACGGCCGCGGCATCCGTCTCGACCCGCGTGCTCGTCAGCGGCTCGCGCACCCGTCCGTACCGGCTCGCCAGCAGCCACTGCCCGTCTTCGAACGGCGCCTCCCACCCGCGCTCGTTCGAGGTGGGCGCATGCCAGAAGTGCGGCCGGGGCATCGACGTCAGCAGCTCGCGGCCGCCGTCGGACGTCATGCCGAAGCGGTACGAGCTGAGCCCGCCGTAGAGGGTCGAGAACAGCGCGCTGAAGCCGGCCCCGCGCACGCCGACATTGTGGGCGCCGCGGATCAGTTCTGGTGCGGGCGCGGCGACCCGGGCCGGCGGCGCTCCCACCGCGACCACCCGCTGCTCGCGGGCGACCTCGTGGCCTTCCGCAGCCCACGCGGTCGCCGCGCGCAGCCGGAAGGAGACGTCGACGGCGTACTCGCCGGCCGCGCTGGGGACGGCGAGGGGCAGCGCGATCGTCCCCGTCTCGCCGGGCGCGACGTCGGTCGCGAGCTCGACCTCGCGCAGCACGCGACCCTCACGGGTAAGGCTCACCACGCAGCGGTATGCGCTGCTCGGGGTGTCGAGCAGGCGGTTGTGCACGGTGACGGCGTCGTCGCCGATGTCGATCTTGAGACCCTGGTAGAGGTACGCGACCTCCTGGAGCTTGGGGGTCGGCGAATGGTCGGTGAAGAAGATGCCGTTGCCGCAGAACTCGGCGTCGTGCGGGGCGTCGCCGAAGTCGCCGCCGTAGCCGTAGTACGGCTTGCCGTAGCGGTCGGTCAGGGCGATGGCCTGGTCGGCGAAGTCCCAGATGAACCCGCCCTGGAACAGCGGCTCGCGGTAGGCGAGCTCGATGTACTCGTCGACCGCACCGAACGAGTTGCCCATCGCATGGGCGTACTCGCACAGGATGAACGGCTTCTCCCGGTGCTGCCGCAGGAAGTCTTCGACCTCGGCCGCGGGCGTGTACATCTGGCTGACGACATCCGTGGTCTCGGGGTACCGCGGGTCCCAGTGCACGCCCTCGTAGTGGACGGGCCGTCGATCGACCTCGTGGAAGTATGCGGCGACGTCGCGCAGCGTGGTGCCCCCGAAGGACTCGTTGCCGCACGACCACATCACGACGCTCGGGTGGTTCTTGTCGCGCTCGTACATGCTGGCGGCGCGATCCAGCAGCGCCGGCAGCCACTCGGGGCGATCACCCGGCACGGCGTCGCCGATCGGGGCGTCGAGCTTGCGCACGCGGTCCCAGATGCCGTGGCTCTCGAGGTTCATCTCGTCGATGACCATGAGGCCATGCCGGTCGGCGAGCTCGTAGAACACGGTGCTGTTTGGATAGTGGCTGGTGCGCACCGCGTTGACACCGACGGCCTTCAGCGCCAGCAGATCCGCCTCGATCTCGGCGGCCGTCTGCACGCGCCCCGACAGTCCGAACTCGTGCCGGTTCACGCCGAAGAACACCACGCGGCGTCCGTTCAGCGCCAGCACGCCGTCTTCGATCGCGAAGCGCCGCACGCCGACCGGCTGCACGATCACCTCCACCACCTCACCGGCGGCATCGCGCACCTCGAGCTCGACCTCGTAGAGCGCCGGGTGCTCGGGGCTCCACAGCCGGGGATTGTGGAGACGGATGCCGCGCACGCCGTCGCCGCGATCCTCGAGCTCTCCCACCCCGTCGATCCGCGCGTGCACCGATCCGTCTCCGCGCAGGTCGATCCGCACCGCGATGTCGGCCGTCTCGCCGTCGGCGGGCAGCTCGACCTCGACCCGGAGATCCTCGACGTGGGCGGCCGGACGCCGATAGAGCACGACGTCGCGGAAGAGGCCGGAGAAGCGGAAGAAGTCCTGGTCCTCGAGCCACGAGCCGCTGGAGAACTTGAACACCTGCGCGGCGAGCTTGTTCTCGCCCTCGACGAGGGCGTCGGTCACGTCGAACTCCGACGGCGTGAAGCTGTCGGTCGCGTAGCCGAGGTAGCGGCCGTTGAGCCACACCGCGACGGCGCTCTCCGCCCCGAGGAAGCTGACGCTCACCGTCTCGCCCGGCTCGACGGGCCGGTCGAGCGTGAACGTCCTCACGTACGACGCGACCGGGTTGTACCGCTCGGGCACCTGCCCCGGCTCGACCTGCTCGACGCCGTCCCACGGGTACTGCACATTGACGTACTGCGGACGGTCGTAGCCGTGCAGCTGGATGTGAGCGGGGACGGGGATGTCGTCCCAGCTGTCGCAGTCATGGCCGAGCTCGAAGAATCCGGCCGGCGCCGCGGCGGGGTTCTTCGCGTAGTGGATCTTCCAGCGGCCCGCGAGCGACTGCTCGTAGCCGCTGACTCCCTCGGCCGCCTCGGCGGCGCTCCGGAACCAGCGGTGATCCGAATGCGCGGGCCTGCGGTTCTCGCAGACGAAGCGCGGATCGGCGATGCGCGAGGCATCGAATGCCGCAACCTCGTCGCCGGACCGCTCGTCCTGGATGTCGATGATGTCGAGACTCACTTGACCGCCCCCGTGATCCCCTGCGCGAACTGCCGCTGCAGGAGGAAGAACACGATCATCGTCGGCAGCGACGACAGCAGCACGGCGAGCATCAGCACGCCGTAGTCGGTCACGTACCCCGCGCTGATGTTCGCCGTGAGCATCGGCATCGTGAGCACGCTGTTGTTGACCAGGATGACCTTGGGCCACAGGAAGTTGTTCCACGCCATCATGAACGTGATGACGGCGGCGGCCGCGAAGGTGGAGCGCATCGTCGGCACGTAGATGCGCGAGAAGATCGAGAACTCGCTCAGCCCGTCGATGCGGGCCGCCTCGATGATCTCGTGCGGGAACGACCGCGACGCCTGCCGGAACAGCAGGATGAGGAACGGCGTCGAGATCATCGGGATCACGACCGCCCACAGCGAGTTCACCATGCCCACGCGCGCGAACAGCTGGAACAGCGGAATCATCGTGGCGGCGAAGGGGATCATCATCGCGAGGAGCAGGATCGCCATCACGACGTCCTTGCCCTTGGAGTGATACACCTCGAACCCGTAGCCGGCGATGGAGCACACCGCCAGCGCCAGTAGGGTCGTCCCCACCGCGATGAGGAACGAGTTCGTCATGGCGCCGACGACGTTCTGCGTCGTGAACAGCGTGGCGATGTTCTCGAAGAGCGCCGTGCCGGGGAGCATCCGCGAAGACAGCACGTCCTGGCTGGTGTTGGTCGCGGAGACCAACATGAAGTACAGCGGGAAGATCGAGAACAGCGCCCAGAACGTGAGCAGGGCGTACCCGGGAACGCCGCGGAGCTTGTCAATCACGCTTGTCACCGACCTTCATCTGGATGAACGAGAGGATGGCGACGAGCATGAGGATCACGTACGAGATCGCCGCTGCGTAGCCGAAGTTGGGGTTCTTCTGGAACGACACCTCGTAGAGGTAGTGCGCCATCGACATGGTCTGGTAGGCCGGACCGCCGCGGGTCAGGGCCCATGATTCGTCGAACAGCTGCAGGGTGCCGTTGATGGACAGGATCGCCGTCAGCACGATCATGGGCTTCAGCTGCGGCACGGTGACGTACCAGAACGTCTGGAACGCGTTGGCGCCGTCCATGCGCGCGGCCTCGACGCTCGAGTGGTCGATGTTCTGCAGGGCCGCCAGGTAGAAGACCATGTTGTAGCCGGTCCACCGCCAGAGAAGACCGAGGATGATCACGAATCGCGCCGTGTCGGCCTGGCCCAGCCAGTTGATGGGGCCGTCGATCACGCCGACCCCGAGCAGCATGTCGTTGACGAAGCCGTCGTTCGCGAACAGCGTCCGGAACACCAGCGAGTACGACACGAGCGACACGGCGCAGGGCAGGAAGATGGCGGTGCGCCACAGGGCCTTGAAGCGCAGCTTCGGGTTGTTGAGCAGGTTCGCGAGCACCAGCGCGAGCGCCAGCATGATCGGCACCTGGATGATCAGGTAGATGAAGGTGTTCGTCAGCGTGAGCTTGAAGATCTCATCGTTGAGCAGGCGCTGGTAGTTGTACCAGAGCGGGTCGGCGAACTCGAGCCGGGTGCCGCGCCCGGTCTGGAGCGACAGCACGAACGCCTGCGCCATCGGGATGAAGCTCATGAACAGGATGAGCAGCGCGGCCGGGAGCAGGAAGCCCCACCCGGTGAGGCTGCGGCGGCGCGCGTTGCTGAGCCACGGCTTGCGGTCGCCGATGTAGTTGTTCAGCGGGGGCGGGGCGTTCCGCCGCCCGGGTGCCTTGGTGCGCGTCTTCACGTCGGAGGCCACGGGGTCCGTCTCTTTCCTCGTGCGATCAGGATCACGGTGGTCGTCCGGCCGGGCGGGGTCACCGCCCGGCCGGACCGACCCTCGTGGGTCACTGCATGGCGAACTCGACGTTGGCCTGCGCCTCTTCGAGCGCGGTCGCGGGGTCGGTGCCGCCCATGATCTGCGTCATGGCCGTGCTGACGGCGTCGCGGGCCTCGTAGTAGTACGCACCGGTGTTGTTCGACGGCACCTCGGGGCCGAAGGCGACGACGTCGGCGAAGATCGGCTGACCGCCGAAGAAGTCGATCGGCTGGTTGTAGACGTCGCTGTCACCCGCCGGGATCCAGTTGGCCACGGCACCCGCCTTCGGCAGGATCGTGTCGTACAGCTCGGTCGAGCCGGCGAAGGTCGCCGCCAGGAAGTCCGAGGCGAGCTCGACATCCGCGTTCGACGAGATCGCCCACGACGATCCGCCGTTGGCGGAGTAGTTGGTCGCGCCCGAGATGCCCTCGAGCTTGGGGAGGTTGGTGACACCCCAATTGCCGGCCTGGTCCTCGGCGGTCTGGATCGAGCCCACGATCCAGATGCCGTTGATCGTGCCCGCGACGTTCGCGTTGACCAGCGTGCCGATGTACTCGTCCCACGAGTTGACCTCGACCAGCACACCGGCCTCGACGAGCTGCGTGTAGACGTCGATGGCCGCCTCGAGCGCCTCGTTGTCGACGATGGTGGGGTTGCCCTCGTCGTCGAACAGGCTCGCGCCGGCGGACTGGAGCATCATCATCGGGATGTCGGCCGACCCCGCCTGGCCCGACAGCAGCGGCTGGCCGGTCTTCGCGAGGACGTCCTCTCCGAGCGTGAGGTATTGGTCCCACGTGATGTCGGTGAAGTCGTCGACGGTGTAGCCCGCCTCCGTGAGGACGTCGGTCCGCAGCGCCGTGATGGCCGTGCCGGCGTCGAACGGCACGCCGTAGTTGACGCCGTCGATGGTCGAGTACTCGACGACCGACTCGGGGAACTCCGAGAAGTCGATGTCGGACTCGCTGAAGTCGGAGAACAGGTCGGGGTAGTTGAGCCCGTTCTTCTGGAACGCGTTGTTCTGCATCAGGAAGATGTCGGGCAGCTCGTCGAAGGCCTGCGACTGCGCGATCGTGGTGAGCTTGGTCTGGAGGTCGTCCCAGGGCACCTCCACGATCTCGAGCTCGAAGTCGGGGTTGTCCTCCTGATAGACCTTCTCGGCCTCCTCCATCGCGTAGATGTTGAACGCCGGGTCCCAGGTCCAGACGGTGAGCGTGTTGTCGCCGTCGCCCTCGCCGCCGGAGTCACCGCCCGTGCCGCTGCACGACGTCAGAGTCAGAGCCAGCGGCAGGGCGAGTGCGATGGCCCCCGCGGACAGCTTGGTGGAGCGTTTCATGGGATTGCAGATCCTTCCGTGGATTCCATGGCGCCGAGGCGTGCGCCTCGGCATCCCGGCCGTCGCGCATGGTGCCGTGCGGCGTGCCGGCGGATCAGCGGGAGGGCGCGTCGGATCGCCCGCCGGGCAGGCGGGAGTCTCCTCGGAGCTGGGTGGCGATGCGGCTTCGCATCATGGTGCTCTCCGGTGAGCACGCCTTCTTCTGATTCCGATGGAAAGCTAGCACTGGTAACGTCACCACGCTAGTGTTTTCGCGGATTCTCATCATCGAGCACGAGGCCCGCGAACGCCGTTCCGCACCGACGCCGACGGCGCTTCCGGCATGCGTGCGGCACGGTGGGAGACGGCGACGGATGCCGCGTCCCGGCGTGTGCGCGGCGCGCCTCGCCGGGTCAGCCTTCGGGTGCGCGGCGCGCCTCGGCGGGTCAGCCTTCGGCCGCGGGACGCGGTTCGGCGCCGAGATTCACGAGGTTGCCGTCGACGTCGCGCACCTGGGCGACGCGCTCGCCCCACGGCATGTCGGCGGGCTCTCGCACGACGGTCGCGCCGGCGGCCACCGCGTCGCGGAACGCACCGTCGACGTCGTCCACGTAGAACCAGAGGGCGACGCGGTCGTGCGCAGCGGGTTCGGATGCCGCCGGGTCGAGGCCGATGCCCAGCGATGCGCCGCCGAGCGCGAGCGACACGTAGACGTCGCCGCTGCCGTCCTCGGCCGGGAAGCGGTACGCGACGCTCGCCCCGAGCGCGGCTTCGTAGAAGCCCGCGAGGCGGGCGAGATCGGGCGTGGCCAGGATCGGGAACAGCGACCGGACGATCATGCGGCCACCGTACGCCGCCCCAGTCAGTCGAGGAAGATGTCGGGGAACAGCGCGTCGTCGGGGGTGCCCGGCACGGCGGCGTAGCCCGAGAAGTCGGTCACGCCGGCGGCCTCGAGCACGTCCTCGACGATGAGCGTCTGACCGGTGTACGCGCGCGACGGCTGCGTCACGATCTCGTATGCCGCGTCGGCGTAGATCTCGGGCGTGCGGCTGACCTTCATCATGCGGTCGCCGCCGAGCGCGAACTGCACCGCGGCGGTGGCGATCGTGGTCCGCGGCCACAGCGTGTTCGCGGCGATGCCGTCGGCGGCGAACTCCGCCGCGAGACCGAGGGTCGCCATCGTCATGCCGTACTTCGCGAGCGTGTAGCCGGTGTGGGCACCCAGCCACTTCGGCGACAGGTTGAGCGGCGGCGACAGCGAGAGGATGTGCGGGTTCGCGGCATCCTTCAGGATCGGCACCGCCGCGCGCGAGAGCATGAAGGTGCCGCGCACGTTGACGTCCTGCATGAGGTCGTACTTCTTGGCCTCGAGGTCGAGCGAGCGCGACAGGTCGATGACCGACGCGTTGTTGACGACGATGTCGATGCCGCCGAACTCGCCCTGCGTCTTCAGCACGGCCTCGGTCACGTCGTCGTCGTTGCGCACGTCGCCGACGATCGGCAGGGCGTTGCCGCCCGCCGCGCGGATCTGCTCCGCCGCCGAGTGCACGGTGCCCTCGAGCTTGGGGTGCGGGGTGTCGGTCTTGGCCAGCAGCGCGATGTTGGCGCCGTCGCGCGCCGCGCGCAGCGCGATCGCCAGGCCGATGCCGCGGCTGCCGCCCGACATCAGGATGGTCTTGCCGGCGAGGGGCTTGTCGCTCATGTCATGGTCCTTTCGGGTGTTGCCCGGTGTCGAGATCGTGGTTTCTCGCCGAGGCACCGTGTCGTCGGCGCCGGGAGTGTGGTCGCTCGGCGAGAACGCGGTTGGTCGATGGAGGCTCGGGAATCAGGAACGGGACTTGGCGGATGCTGCGGCGAAGGCGGCGACGCGCGCCTTCGCCTCGTCGGTGTCGAAGCGGGCCCCGATCGAGGCGGCTTCGTCGTCGAGGTTCTCGGCGAACGTGCGGTGGGCGCCGGTGCGCACCAGGCGCTTGGCTTGACCGAACGCCCCGGTGGCGTTGTCGAGCCAGAAGCGCGCGACCGCCTCAGCCCGCGCGGCGACCTCCTCCGCCGGAACCACCTCGGTCACGAGACCCCAGTCGAGCGCGGTCTCGGCGTCGATCGTGAGGTCCTGCAGCAGCAGCTGCAGCGCGCGGCGCTGGCCGACGGCGGCCGGCAGCAGCGTCGAGACGCCGAGGTCGGGCGTGAGGCCGATGTTCGCGTACTTGCTGACGAACTTCGCCTGCTCGGACGCGACGATGTAGTCGGCGGTGAGCATCAGACCGAGCCCGCCGCCCGCGACGGCACCCTGGACGGCGGCGACGATCGGCTTGTCGGACTCCACGAAGGTGCGGATGCCGTCGTGGATCGTGTGCGCCGCCGACGTCACGTCGGCGCCGACCGCGCCCGAGGTCGACATCTCGAACACGTCGCCGCCGGCGCAGAACGCCGGGCCTGCGGCATCCAGCACGATCGCCCCGACCGAGGCGTCAGACGTGAGCTCGTGGGCGACATCGCGCCACCGGCGGCCCATCTCGAAGCCCATCGCGTTGAGGAAGGCCGGGCGGTTGAAGGTCACGCGCGCGAGCGCGCCGTCGCGCGCGACGAGGATCGAATCGCTCATTCGTCGGTCTCCTTACTTCGGCGCCATGCGGATGGCACGATGGCGGATCATCGGGGAGCCATCCGAATAGCACCGTCGAGGCGGATGGTCTCACCGTTGAGGTAGCCGTTGTCGACGATCGACATCACCAGGCGGGCGTACTCGTCGGGCTTGCCGAGGCGCTGCGGATACGGCACCTGCTCGCCGAGCGAGTCCTGCGCGGCCTGCGGGAGCGACGCGAGCATCGGGGTCTCCATGATGCCGGGGGCGATGGTGACGACGCGGATGGCGTAGCGCGCGAGCTCGCGGGCGATGGGCAGCGTCATCGCGTGCACGCCGCCCTTCGACGCCGAGTAGCCGGGCTGCCCGATCTGCCCGTCGAACGCCGCGACGCTCGCGGTGTTGACGATGACGCCCCGGTCGCCGGCGGCGGTGGGCTCGGTCTTCGCGATCGCCGCCGAGGCCTGCGCGATGACGTTGTACGTGCCGATGAGGTTGACGCGGATGATCCGCTCGAAGCCCTCGAGCGGCGACGGGTTGCCCTCGCGATCCAGCACCTTGGCGGGCGGGGCGATGCCGGCGCAGTTCACCACGACGCGGAGGGGGGCGGATGCCGCGGCCGCGGCGACGGCGGATGCCACCTGCTCCGGGTCGGTGACGTCGGCCGGAGCGAACGATCCGCCGAGCTCCGCGGCGATCACGGCGCCCGGAGAGGACGGCAGGTCGACGATCGTGACGGCGGCGCCGGCGGATGCCAGGCGACGGGCCGTGGCGAGGCCGAGGCCGCTCGCACCGCCGGTGACGAGGGCGGAGGCACCCGTGAGGTCCATGGATTCTCCTTCGAAGTCCGGATTCTGCGGAACCGCGTATCAGCATACGCGGGACTGAGTCCCACGCGTTCCGGCACCCGCATCCTCAGGCTAGCCGGGGACGCACGCGCGGTCACTCCGCGATGACCGGCCTCACCCTCACCAGCGCCGAGATGCGGTCGATCAGCTCGGCGGGCCGCCCGAGCAGCACGCGCGCCTCGGCGCGGGCGACGAGGTACTCGAGCAGCCCCTGTGTCGCCCTCACCTCGCGGGGGCGGTAGCCCGAGAGGTAGTGCTGGGTGACGTTCCACTCCACGACCCCGCCGTCGTTGGCGGCGATGCGCACCGGGAACGTGGGCGCCGCCTCCGGCTGGTCGGAGAGTCCGCCGCCCAGGATGCCCTCGAGGAGCGGGCCGAACGAGTCGGCCACCGCGGGGTGAAGCCAGCGCGTCGTCGGCGGCTCGAGGGTCACGGCGCGGACCCCGTCCCACGGCAGCGCGGGGCCGGATCGGTCGCCCAGCCACAGCGTCAGTCCGTCGGAGGTGAGGCGGATGTGGCGTACGGCGACGTCGCCGATCGCGAGCGCCGGCGCCTCACCCTCCAGGGCCGTCATCGGACCTCGCCTGCGGGTGGCGCGCACGGTGGGCATGCTCCCATCCCATCACGGACCGCCGCCCGGGCTGCCATCCGGTCGTCGTACACCGCCGCGGCCCGCCGGGCGTGGTGGGCGCTGACCGGGGTCCGGACTGCCGCGGCCGTCGGACCGGGTGTTGGATGGGGCCCATGGAGATCCGGCTCAAGCGCGTGTACGACGACCCGGCGCCCGAGGACGGATTCCGGGTGCTGGTCGACCGCCTCTGGCCGCGCGGGCTCTCGAAGGAGCGCGCCGCCGTCGACCTCTGGGCGAAGGAGGTGGCACCGTCGACCGAGCTGCGCAAGGCCTTCCACCACGACGGCCTGCCGTGGTCCGAGTTCGAGGCGGCGTACCGCGCAGAACTCGAGGGCCCGACCCGCACAGCCGTCGCCTCGCTGCGGGCAGAGCTCGCGTCGCATCCCGTGGTGACCCTTCTTCACGCCGTGCACGACGACGCCCACAACCACGCGCTGATCCTCCGCGAGGCTCTCGAGGCCTGATGCCCGGCAGGATGGGATCGTGACGATCCCCGCCGACGACGTCGAAGTTCCGCCGCGGGTGCGCGCGCTCGCGCGCGGTGCGGCCCTCACCCCGGTGTGGCGCAACGACTACGGCGGCGTGACGTTCCGCACCGACGACGGCCGGTACGTCAAGCACGGGCCGCGCAACGACGAGTCCTCGTTCGCCGGCGAGGCCGCGCGCCTGCGGTGGGCCACCCCGCACGTCACGGCGCCTCGCGTGCTCGAAGAGGGCGGCGACGAGACGCACGAGTGGATGGTCACGGCCGCGATCCCCGGTCGCTCGGCGGTCGATCCGCGCTGGATCACGGATGCCGCCACCGCCGTCCGCGCCGTCGGCGAGGGACTGCGGGCCCTCCACGATGCGCTGCCCGTGGCCGACTGCCCTTTCGACTGGGGCGTGCCGGCGCGCGTCGCGAACGCGGCGGGACGCGGCATCCGTGTTCCCGAAGCGCTGCGCGAGCCGCCGCCCGTTGACCGGCTCGTCGTCTGCCACGGCGACGCCTGCTGCCCGAACACGCTGATCGGCGACGACGGCCGGTGGACCGGTCACGTCGACTTCGGCACGCTCGGCGTCGCGGACCGGTGGGCCGACATCGCCGTGGCGTCGATGTCGACGGCGTGGAACTATGGCGAGGGATGGGAGGACGCCCTCATCGAGGCGTACGGGATCGCACCGGATCGCGAGCGCCTGTCGTACTACCGGGAGCTCTGGAACGCGACATGACCGACATCACCGGCACCGTGGCGAAGATCGACGGCGCACCGAACCTCGTCATCCTGCGGCGATTCCGCGCGTCCGCCGACGAGGTGTGGCGCCACCTCACCGAGTCCGAGCTGCTCGAGGCCTGGATCGGTCGCTGGGAGGGCGACCCCGCCGGCGGACACGTCACGTTCTACATGACGGCCGAGGGGCAGGATGCCGAGCCCGAGGAGTACACGATCCTCGAGTGCGATCGCCCGCGGCGCTTCGCCGGCGACACCTCGCAGGGCGGCGGTGCGTGGCATCTGTGGTTCGAGCTCGCCGAGGACTCCCCCGGGGACACCGTGCTGACCTTCGGCCAGCGCCTCAACCCGGGCGAGGACGTCGGCTCGATCGGCCCGGGCTGGGAGTACTACCTCGACCGCCTCGTCGCCGCGCAGGCGGGGGTCGACGTCGCCGGGGTGAAGTGGGACGACTACTTCCCCGCGCTGCAACCGGGCTACGAGCGTCTCGTCGCCGCGGACTGACGTTCGTTCGGGGGCGTCCAGGTCGACGACCGGGCACCGGTCCTCGAGCGGAGGGCGCTCGGGCGCCCGAAGACGAAACGTGTCCGGCCGCCGACGAGGGTCAGGACCAGACGAACCGGAAGGTGCCCGCGGCGATCGCCGCCCCGATCGCGACGGCCATGATCGCGGTGCCGCCCAGCAGGGCCACCAGGTCGCGGGGGTGCAGGCGCGACGGCCGCGACCACGTGCGCGGAATGCCGGACCCGAACCCGCGGGCCTCCATCGCCATAGCGAGCTTGGTGCCGCGGCGCACGGCGAAGACGAGCAGCACGAACGCCATCGAGAAGAACCGGCGGACCGCACCCGTGTCGCCGACGCCGCGGGCGCGGCGCGCGAGCTGCATGCTGCGCCAGTCGTCGAGGAACAGCCCCAGCGTGCGCGTGCCCGCCAGGACGCCGAGCACGAACCGCGACGGCAGTCTGGCCACCTGAGCGAGCGCGTCGGCGAGCTCGGTGGGGTCGGTTCGGCCGAAGAGCAGGATGGTCGGCAGGCCGAGTGCGATCACCCGCAGGCACACCGCGACGGCGAGCGCGATCGACTCGTCGCTGATCGTCGCGTACCAGAACGACCAGTAGACCGTGCCGCCGGGCTCGGCGTACAGCAGCATGCTGACGCCCGCGACGGGCGCGAACACGATGATCGGCAGCATCCGCTTGAGCACCGTCATGACGCCGAGCCCCGTGAGCGGGATGCAGGCGAGCTGCAGCGCGATGGCCACGAGCGCGCTCGTGACGTCGATCGAGGCGAACAGCGGCACCGACAGCAGCAGGGCGAGCACGATCTTGGTGACCGGGTTGACGCCGTCGAGCCAGGCGCGTGGAACCTCGCCCGTCGCGTCGGTGACCGCGCGCGCGTCGACGGCGGTCACGATGCCACCCCCGCGGCCAGGGGCGCGCCGAGGTCGATGCCGTGTCCGCCGAGATGCCGCAGCACGTCCTCGTCGTGCGTGACCGCGACGACGGTCGTGCCCGCGGCGATCTCGGACTGCAGCAGCTGCACCAGCTCGATCCACCCGCGGCGGTCCTGCCCGAACGTCGGCTCGTCGAGAACGATGACCGGCGGCGCGTCGGCGAGCACGGTGGCCACCGAGAGCCGGCGCTTCTGGCCGCCCGACAGTGTGAACGGGTTGGCGGCGGCCAGCGGCGCCAGGTGGAGCCGCTCGAGCAGCTCGTCCACGATGGCTCCGACGGCGGCGGGGTCGACTCCTCGCGAGCGCGGGCCGATGGCGAGCTCGTCGCGCACGGTCGAGGCGAGGAACTGGTGCTCGGGCTCCTGGAACACGGTGCCGATGCGAGTGAGCAGCTCGCGCGAGGTCCACCGCGAGGGGCGGCGACCGGAGCGGCCGGCCAGCTCGGGGGCGGCGACGACCTCGCCTGCCGCCTCGGGCAGGAGGCCGGCGAGGGTGAGCGCGAGCGTGGACTTGCCGGTCCCGTTCGGGCCGGTGACGATCGTGGCGGCGCCCCGCGGCACCCGCAGGTCGAGTCCGGCGCGCACGATGGTGCGGCGGTCGCGCGAGATGGAGAGAGCGGATGCCGCCACCGCCGCCGGCGCGTCGGCCGAGGCCTCCGCGAGCACCGGCAGGTCGACGGGCTGACCCGGAACCCACACGCCGGCCGCTGCGAGCTCGGCGCCGTGGCGGGCGAAGACCTCGGCGGGCGGACCGTCGGCGAGGAGCCCGCCGTCGGCGCCCACGACGAGGACGCGGTCCATGAGGTCGGCCCACACGCTGGTGCGATGCTCGATCACGACGAGCGTGGCGCCCGTCTCGTCGAGCGCGCGCTCGACGCTCGCGCGCACCTCGCGCACCCCCTCGGGGTCGAGATTGGCGGTGGGCTCGTCGAGGAGGAGCACGCCGGGGCGCATCGCGAGAACGCCGGCGAGCGCGAGCCGCTGCTTCTGCCCGCCCGAGAGCGCCTTGGTGGGTCGCGAGAGCGGCACTTCGAGGCCGACGGCGTCGAGCGCCTCGGCGACCCGCCCGGGGATCTCGTGCGCCGGCACCCCCAGGTTCTCGCAGCCGAAGGCCACATCGTCGCCGACCTTCGACAGCACGACTCCCGAGTCGGGGTCCTGCAGGACCAGCCCGACGCGTCCTCGGTGGGCTTCCGCCCGCTCGCCGTCGATGAGGAGCGCGCCGGACTCGTCACCCTCGTCGGCCCCGCCGAGGAGTCCCGCCATGCCGGCGAGGAGCGTCGACTTGCCGGCGCCCGAGGCGCCGAGCAGCAGCACGCGCTCGCCGGGCTCGATCGTGAACGACACGTCGCGGACGGCGGGCGCGCGGCGCCCGCCGTAGCGCCAGCCCCAGCCCGCCGCAGTGATGCGAGCAGGTCGGGTCACGGTCACGTTCAGACCTCCCCGGTCAGACCTCGCGGCGCGCTTCGCGTCCGACGGCGAAGCGGTTGAGCGCCCCGGTGGCGGCGAGACCGCGCACGGCGAGCCAGCCGACGAGACCCGCGAGCAGCGCTCCCGAAGCGACGAGCGACACGAGGTAGATGACGTTGAACTCGAGCGTCTTGAGGATGTTCGGAGAGCTGCCGTAGAACAGCTCGAACACCCAGGCGCCGACGGCCGCACCCACGCCCGCGAGCATCGCCACGGGCAGGGTGAAGCGGCGATACAGGAAGAGCGCGAAGATCAGCTCGGCCCCGAGCCCCTGCACCAGACCCGACAGCAGGGTCGACACACCCCACACGTTGCCGATCAGCATCGAGACGATGGCGGCGATCACCTCGACCAGGAGGGCGGCGCCGGGCTTGCGGATGACGAGACCGCCGATCACGCCGCCGATCAGCCAGATGCCGACCGCCAGGCCGCCGAGCCCGGGCGTCAGGCCGTCCATCGCGATGAACCAGGCGTACCCGACGGTGTTCCATGCCCAGAAGACCAGGCCGATCGCGACGCCGAGCACCGCGGCGACCACGATGTCGACGACGCGCCAGCGCAGGCTGCGCGACGTGGGCGGAACCGCCGCAACGGGGGTGGGTGCGGACGTGGACGCGTGCATATGAGCTCCTCCCTGCGCCGGCATGATCCGGATCAGGTTCGACGGTCGAAGCGTGGGTCGCTTCCTCTCAGCCCGGCTCACCGGACTCCCGTGGTTGTGGCGGCAAGTATACCGCCGCGATGACGGGTATTTTGGAGGGATGACTCCGGACGACACCCCCGCTCCCACGCGCCGCGCGCGCCGGGTGCAGACCGGTGCCGTCCCCACAGCGGCCGTCGACGCTGACGCGGCCGCACGCAGCATCCTCACCATGCCCAGCGAGGGCGCCGACGTCGCCCACCCCGGGACCAGCACCGCCCCCGACGACGTGCCCGCGGTGCCGTCGACCATCGCGACCGTGCCGCTCGCCGGCGCACCGGCGGGCGCCGCCACGATGCCCGTGTTCGAGCCACCCGCCGACACGGCGCCGGCCGAGATCGTGCCCGACCCGTCGCGCCCCGCGCCCACCGCGCCAGAGCCCAGCGCTCCGGTCGCCACGTGGAGCCCGCTCGAACCGACCGCCACGCTCCCGCCCACCCCCTCTCAGGGTGGCGCGGCCGGCGGAAGCCGCACCGCCCTCGCCTGGGTGGACGAGACCGCCGTAGGCAGGCCGTCCGTTCCCGGCGACCTGTCCGCCGCCGCCACCCCGTACGTCACCGTCGACGCGGACCTGCTCGCAGAGGCCCCGCGGCGCTCTCCGCTGCGCGCGGGCGTCATCGTGCCCACCCTGGCGATCGCGGCGGTCCTCGCCGGCTACGCCGGCACGACGCTGCTGTGGCCGCTGCACGCCGTCGCCCCGACCGTGACGGCGATGGAGGTGCAACCGATCGCCGCTCCGGCGGCGGTGCCGGTGTGGCCGGCCGCGGGCAGTGCGGCAGAGGCCGTCGGCGGCATCCCGGGCACGCTCGCATCGACCGCCGACGCCGACTCGATCGCGAGCATCACCAAGGTCCTGACCGCGCTGGTGATCCTCGACGAGCTGCCTCTCGCCCCCGGTGAGCAGGGGCCCGAGTACCGGTTCACCGCGGCCGACAACTCCCGCTACTGGGCGTACCGCCGGGGCGGCGAGTCCGCGCTCGACGTGCCTGTCGGCGGCACGCTCACCGAGTACCAGATGCTCGAGGGCATCCTCATCGGGTCGGCGAATAACTACGCCGACCGCCTCGCCCAGAGCATCTGGCCCTCCGACGCGGTGTTCGCCTCCGCCGCATCGGCGTGGCTCGCGACGCACGGGGTGCCCGGCATCACCGTGTACGAGCCGACGGGCATGGATCCCCGGAACACCGCCAGCAACGAGGCGCTGATCACCCTCGCGCAGAAGGCGCTCGGGAATCCCGTGATCGCCGAGATCGTCGCGAAGCAGTCGGTCGATCTTCCCGGTGCCGGCCACGTCGAGAACACCAATGGCCTGCTGGCCGACCCCGGGGTCGTCGGCATCAAGACCGGCACGCTGGACGAGTGGAACCTGCTGTCGGCGAAGGACGTCACGATCGGCGACACCACGGTTCGCCTGTTCGCGTCGGTGCTCGGCCAGCCCGACGACGAGAGCCGCCTGGCCGCCTCACGCGCCCTGTACACGCAGCTCGAGCAGGAGCTGCAGTTGAAGCCGTCGGTGACCGCCGGCACGGTGACCGGTGTCGTCGAGACGCTGTGGGGCGACGAGGTCGAGGTCGTCACGTCCGGCGACGCCTCCGTGATCCTGTGGAACGGCGGCAGCGGCACGGTCGACACCACCTTCGACCTGGGCGACAGCCGCGAGGCGGGCGACGTCGTCGGCTCGCTCACCGTGACCGGGCCGCTCGACGACGCCGCCGTCGAGCTGCAGCTCGCTGCCGACATCAGCGACCCGTCACCGTGGTGGCGGCTGACCCACCCGCTCGACCTCTTCGGCCTGAACGGCTGACGTCCGCCGGGACGGCGGTGGCGGCATCCGTCTCCGCGATCCCGCTCGCGGCGTGCGCGCCGACGAGGCGGCCGGCGCGAGGAAAGCGCGTCAGCCCGCCGACGGGTGCCCGACGACGCCCTTCCGGAGCAGCGCGTTGCCGTACTTGCGGGTCTCGCCGGTGCGCACGATGACGTAGGCGGACTTCGCGACCTCGTAGTACTCGAACCGGTCGACGTAGCGCGGGCTGTCGGTGGCGGCGGCGGCCGCGAGCTCGCGCTGCACGTCGAGCACCTCGCCGTCCGCCGACGCCATCAGATCGAGCGCCGGAGCATCGTCGAGCGGCACCACGCTGCGCACGGCGGCCAGCACGTCGGGTGTGGTCGTTCCCGGCAGGTCGACGACGCGCGCGCCGAGCGCCCAGGCCGGAAAGTGGGCGTCGGCGACCACCACCGCGTCGGAGTGGCCCATGCGGTCCAGATGGAGCAGCAGCTCCCCCGTCAGGAGCGGGTTGATGCCCTCGAGCATGAGGATCCCTTTCGTCAGCGGATGCGTCAGCGGATGAGGCCGTCGGCGCCGAGGTCGTCCCACAGCGCGGCGGGGATGTCGATCGCCATGAGCTCGGCGTTGCGGCGCATCTGCTCGGGCCGGCTGCCGCCGACGACCACGGACCGCACCGCGGGATCCCGCAGCGCGAACTGCACCGCCGCGGCGGGAAGCGGCACGTGGTGGGCGCGGCACACGGCGAGGATGGCCTGCAGTCGGTCCCACAGCGGCTCCGGCATCCGTCCGTACTCGTACCGGTCGGAGCGCTCCGGCTCGTCTTTCGCGAGCAGGCCCGAGTTGAACACGGATGCCGCGACCACCCCGGTCCCGCGCGCGTGGCAGGCGGGCAGCACGGCGTCGGCGGCGGGCTGCTCCAGCAGCGTGTAGCGGCCGGCGATCATGATGAGGTCGAGATCCGCGGTCTCGACGGCGGCGGCGAGCGCCTCCGAGACCATCGAGCCGATGCCGATCGCATCGACGGCGCCCTCGGCGCGGAGCCGCTCGAGCGCCGGAAAAGCCTCGCGGAGCGCGAGGTCGAGGTCGTGCCGCTCGGGGTCGTGCAAGTAGAGCACGTCCACGCGATCGAGTCCCAGCCGCTCGAGCGACTCGTCGAGGCTCGCGCGCACGCCCGCCTCGGAGAAGTCCCACTCTCGGCGCAGGGTGGTGGGCACGTGGAAGTCCGCCGCGAGGTCGACGCCGCCGTCGTCGTCGGGGTTGGGGCGCAGCAGGCGCCCGGCCTTCGTCGAGATCACGAACTCGTCGCGCGGCTTGGTCCGCAGGAACGCGCCCAGGCGACGCTCCGACAGGCCGAGGCCGTAGTGCGGCGCGGTGTCGTAGTAGCGGATGCCGCTCTCCCACGCCGCGTCGAGGATCGCCCAGGCCTGGTCGTCGTCGAGCTCCCGGAACAGGTTGCCGACGTTCGCCGCGCCGTAGCCGAGCCGCGTGAGAGGGCGACCCTGCAGGGCGGCGCGGTCAGGCCGCGGCATCCGTCGTCCCGAACTCGTACGCGGTGCGGCTCGCGGCCTTCATCTCCATGCCGGTGCCGGGAGCGGTGGGCGCCGCATACACGCCGCCGCGCACCTCGGTCGGCACGACGAAGTGCTCGTGCAGGTGATCGACGTACTCGATCATGCGACCCTCGCGGGTGCCGGTCACGGCCACGAAGTCGAACATCGACAGGTGCTGGACCGCCTCGCACAGGCCGACGCCGCCGGCGTGCGGGCACACCGGCACGCCGAACTTGGCGGCCAGCAGCAGGTTGGCGATGTTCTCGTTGACGCCGCCGACGCGGGCGGCGTCGATCTGCATGACCGAGATCGCGTCGGCCTGCAGCAGCTGCTTGAAGATCACGCGGTTCTGCGCGTGCTCGCCGGTCGCCACCCGAACGGGGGCGATACCGCGCGCGATGTCGGCGTGGCCGAGCACGTCATCGGGGCTCGTCGGCTCCTCGATCCACGCGAGGTCGAACTCGGCCAGGGCGTTCACCCACGCGATCGCCTCGGGCACCTCCCACCGCTGATTCGCGTCGATGGCGATCGGGAACTCAGGGCCGCACACCTCGCGCGCGATGCGCAGGCGGCGGATGTCGTCCTGCAGGTCGGCGCCGACCTTGAGCTTGATCTGGCCGAAGCCGTCGGCGATCGCCTCGCGGCACAGGCGCGCCAGCTTCGCGTCGGAGTATCCGAGCCAACCGGGGCTGGTCGTGTAGGCCGGGTAGCCCGTCGCGAGCAGCTCCTGCTCGCGCTCGTCTCGGCCCGGCTCTGCGGCGCGGAGGATCCGGAGGGCGTCGTCGGGCGTCAGGGCGTTGCCGAGATAGCGGAAGTCGACGAGCGCGACGAGTTCCTCGGGGCTCATGCGCGAGAGCAGCTGCCACAGCGGCAGCCCCGCGCGCTTGGCCTTGATGTCCCACAGCGCGTTGACGACGGCGCCGATCGCCATGTGCATGACGCCCTTCTCGGGCCCGAGCCAGCGCAGCTGCGAGTCGCCGATGAGCTCGCGGTTCGTCGCGCCCATGTCGTCGAGGAGCGGCTCGAGCTCCCGGCCCACGAGGTGACCGGCGAGCGCGTCGAGGGCGGCGACCTGCACGTCGTTGCCGCGCCCGATCGTGAAGACGAAGGCGTGACCCGAGACGCCGTCCGCGGCATCCGTCACGATCTGCACATACGCGGCCGAGTAGTCGGGATCGGGGTTCATGGCGTCGGAGCCGTCGAGGCTCAGCGACGTCGGGAATCGGATGTCTGTCGTCTCGAAGGCGACGATGCGGCTCACGGCGTTCTCCTGCGGTTCACGGCTCGCGATGTCGAACCGCTCGCAGTGTAAACATCCGATGTCTATACTGTCAATCACGCCCCGCGGTCACGACGACATCGACGTCGCCCGCACCGAGAGATCCAGGAGAGCCATGAAGTTCGCGCGCCTCGGCGAGTCCGGCAGCGAGATCCCCGTCGTCCTCGACGGAGATCGTCGCCTCGATCTGCGCCCGCTCACATCCGATGTCGACGGTCGATTCCTCGCCGACGATCCCGTCGGCCGCACGTCCGCCGCCATCGCCGACGGGCTCCTCCCGGAACTCGAAGGCGCCGCGGAGATGCGCGTCGGCGCACCGATCGCCCGCCCGAGCGCGGTGCTCTGCATCGGGCAGAACTACGCCGCGCACGCGCGGGAGTCCGGCGCCGAGCCGCCGACCGTGCCGATCGTGTTCCTGAAGACCCCGAACACGGTCGTCGGCCCGGACGACGCGGTCACGATTCCCCGCGGCAGCGAGAAGACCGACTGGGAGGTGGAGCTCGGCGTCGTCATCGGCCGCCGGACGGCGTATCTGGACAGTCTCGACGAGGTCGACGCGCACATCGCCGGGTACGTCGTGGCCAACGACGTCTCGGAGCGCGCGTTCCAGATGGAGGTCTCGGGCGGGCAGTGGTCGAAGGGGAAGATCGCTCCGGGCTTCAACCCCACCGGGCCCTGGCTGGTGACGCCCGACGAGGTCGACGTGCAGAACCTGCGCCTGAGGAGCTTCGTCAACGGCGAGCCCCGCCAGGACTCGAACACGAACGACATGATCTTCGACGTGCGCACCATCGTCCACCACCTGTCGCAGTACGTCACCCTCGAACCGGGCGACCTCATCCTCACCGGCACGCCGCAGGGCGTGGCCTTCGGCGGCAAGTTCCCGTACCTGAAGGCCGGCGACGTCGTCGACATCGAGATCGAGGGCCTGGGCGCGCAGCGCCAGGAGTTCGTGGCCTGGGAGGCGGCGCGATGAGCGGCGGGCAGCCGGGCGGCGGGCAGCCGGGCAGCGGCCAGCCGGGCGGCGGGCAGCTGGACGGCCTCGTCGCCGTCGTCACCGGCGGCGCCTCGGGGATCGGGGCGGCGATCGCGCATGCCCTCGCCGACGAAGGGGCCGAGGTCGCGGTGTTCGACCTCGACCCGTCGGGCGCCGACCCGCGGTTCGCCGCGTTCGCGGCGGACATCTCGGACCGGACCGCCGTCGAACGGGCGGTCGGCGAGGTCGGCGAGCGGTTCGGGCGCATCGACATCGTCGTCAACAACGCCGGCATCGGGGCGCAGGGCGACATCTCGGGGAACGACGACGACGAGTGGGCGCGCGTGCTGTCGATCAACGTCACCGGCATCGCCCGCGTGACCGCGGCGGCGCTGCCGTGGCTGCGGCGGTCGCCCGCGGCGGCCGTGTGCAACACGTCGTCGATCGCGGCGACCGCGGGCCTGCCGCAGCGCGCGCTCTACAGCGCGTCCAAGGGCGCCGTGCTGTCTCTCACGCGGGCGATGGCCGCCGATCATCTGCGCGAAGGCATCCGTGTCAACGCCGTCAATCCCGGCACCGCCGACACGCCCTGGATCGGCCGGCTGCTGTCGAGCGCGTCCGACCCCGCGGCCGAGCGCGCCGCGCTCGAGGCGCGCCAGCCGCACGGGCGTCTGGTGTCGGCCGAGGAGGTCGCCGGGGCGGTGCTGTACCTCGTGAGTCCGGCGGCCGGCTCGACCACCGGCACGTACATCGAGGTCGACGGCGGCATGTCGGCGCTGCGCCTCCGCCCCGCCGGCACCTGACGCTGTCCTCACCCGCTTTCTGTCGAGGACGTTGATCGACGGGGACCGTCCGTCGCGGCTGCAGGAAGCGGGCGGGCGGCCGGAGGCGTCAGCGCAGGCGGTAGACGCGCTCGGCGTTCTCGCGCAGCACGGCGTGGTGGCCGCGAGGGCCGACGCGGTCGTCGAGCCACGCCGTCACCGTGGCGAGCCAGCGCCCGAACGGGCCCGACACCGGCCAGTCGCTGCCGAACAGCAGGCGGTCGGGACCGAACGCATCGAGAGCGACGTCGAGGAACGGCCGCACCTGCGCGTCGCTCCACTCCCCCGCCGACTCCGCCGGCAGCCCGGAGAGCTTGCACACGACGTTCGGGCGCTGGGCGAGGTCGCGCAGCGACTCGGCCCAGGGCGTGCCGTCCGCCGGGTCGGCCGCCTGCGGCGACCCGACCTCGGGCTTGCCCAGGTGATCGAGCACGATCCGCAGCCCGGGCAGCGCGTCGGCGAGCGCCACGACATCGGGCAGCTGCGCCCAGCGCACGCACGCGTCGAAGGTGAGCCCGGTCGCCGCCACAGCCTGCGCGGAGCGGAGGAACCCGGGCCGCAGGCAGAAGCCCTCGGGCTCGGACTGCAGCAGCCGGCGCACGCCGACCACGAGCGGGCGCTCCGTGTACGCAGCAAGGACGATGTCGGTGGCGGCGGGATCCTCGAGCGGCGCGCGGGCGACGACCCCGCGCAGCGGCACGCGGTCGGCGAGCGAAGACACCCAGTCCACCTCCGCGACGGCCTGCTCGGGCGCGCATTCGGCCTGCACGAACACGAAGCCGCACTCGTCGTCGGGCGCATCGCGCAGCGCCACGTCCAACTCGTCCGGCCCGAAAGATCGGAGCAGCGGCCCCTCGAGCCAGTCGTACGTCAAGACGTCGGTGTCCCACAGATGAAGGTGTGCGTCCACGACTCGCATGCTCACCATTGTGGCGCGGCGAACGGCTGTGGTGCGGCGAACGGCTGTGGCGTGGCGAACGGCGGTGGCGGCATCCGCGATTCGGACATCCGATGTCTATGATGGGCGCGTGGCCGTCACCGACGAAGCGATCGAGAAGATCAAGGACATGATCGTCCGCGGCGAGCTGACCCCCGGGTCGCGCCTGCCGCCCGAGAAGGATCTGGCCGAGCGGCTGGGCCTGTCGCGCAGCTCGATGCGCGAGGCGGTCAAGGCGCTCGAGGTCATCCGCGTCCTCGATGTGCGGCGCGGCGACGGCACGTATGTCACCAGCCTCGAGCCGAAGCTGCTGCTCGAGGCGATCTCGTTCGTGGTCGACCTCCACGACGACGACTCCCTTCTCGAGATCTTCGCGGTGCGGCGCGTGCTCGAGTCGCACGCGACGGGCCTCGCGGCGCAGCGGGCGGGCGACGACGACGTGGCGGGGCTGGATGCCGAGATCCGCATCGTCGAGGCCGACACCGACCCCGAGACCTTGGTCGCACACGATGTGCGGTTCCACGGCGCCATCGCGCGGCTGGCGGGCAACGACTACCTGGCGAGCCTGCTCGAGAGCCTCACCAGCCAGACCGTGCGTGCCCGCGTCTGGCGCGGGCTCACGCAGGCCGGCGCCGTCGAGCGCACCCTCGACGAGCACCGCGCGATCCTCGACGCGATCGCCGATCACGACATCGAGCTCGCGACCTCGATCGCCCGCGTGCACATCTCGGGCATCGAGCACTGGCTGCGACAGGCGCGCGACGCCTGAGCCCGGACCGGCGCTTCTCCCTCGTTTCGCAGTCGCCTTCTGCGCCCCAGGCCTGCGCTGCGCGCGGAACCTGACTGCCGAGCCTCCTCCACAGGCGCTCGGGGTCGCGCGGCGGAGGCGGGAGTGGGATGCCGCGACCCGCGCCGGTCGCGAGCGCGCGGGCTACGCGAAGCGGACGGTCTGCTGCAGGCGGGTGCGGTAGTCGAAGACCTCGTTGCCGCCGATGTCGCGGGCGCCGGTGATGCCGCGGCGCAGGACGGTGGCCAGCGCGCTGCGCGAGACGATCGCGACCCGCACGCCGCGCACCTTGCCGAGCTCGTCGATCGGGTCGATCACGTCCTCGTCGGGCAGGACGACGATCGCTCCGCTGAAGCGCACGCCCGCGGCACGCGCGACCACGCGCATGCCGGCCAGCAGCTCGGCGATCGGCGCGCCGGGCACGCCCTCGCCGATGAACTCGCCGCGGCGCAGCCGCACCGGGCCGCCGAAGTCCTCCGAGAGGATCGCGTACAGCCCGCTCGGCCCCAGCACGATGTGGTCGATCTTCGCGTCGGCGTCGGCGCCCCGACCCGCGGCGGAGACGTCGTGCCACACGGTGTAGCCCATGCCGAGGTCGGCCACGATGCGGGCGGTCGCCTCCTCGGCCAGCGCGTCGGCGAGGAGGCGCCGCAGCGCCACCGGCGCCGAGCGGACCAGCGCCGGGTCGTACGGGTCGTCGAGGGTCACGCCACGGCCGGCCCATTCCCGGATGAGCGTGAGGTAGCGCTCGCGCCGCCAGCCGCCGGGATGCCCGTATGAGCGCGCTCGCGGGCGTGTGTCGGTCCGGGCTGCGGGCGGGCGCCAGCCCGACCACTCCGGGGCGGCCGTCTCGCCGAAGCCGTGCCCGCGGTCGTACGCCGCGCGCGCGTCGGGGGTGCCGACGAGCTCCCACGCACGCTGCACCTGGATGAACACCGCGGCGTCGCCCCCGGTGTCGGGGTGCGTCTGCCGGAGCCGCAGGCGGTACGCCTTGCGGAGCGTCTCTTCGTCGACACCGGGGTCGACGGCGAGCACCTCGTAGGCCGACGCCGAGAGCGGACTGTCGAACACGGACCCTCCCCCGGAGACGGCGATGACGGATGCTGCGAGCCGCTGTCTGCGGCGGGACTCAGGTTACGTCACGCGGGGCCGGACCCCACCCACCACCTGTCATGAGGTGCCGGGCCGCGCGACACAACGCGCCAGGCGAACAGGGACACGCACTCACCGCTGTTCGCGGCGGCGCGCGTAGGCAGCCGCACTGCGGCTCGAGAGGGCGAGCAGCAGCAGGATGTCGAGGCTCAGCGACACGTACGTGCCGTCGATCTGGATCTCCTGCCCCTGCGCCCACCAGGCGAAGAAGGACGTGCTGATCGAGCCGACCGCGATCAGCATGACGATGACGCGGGCCCAGTTGTGGCCGCGGAAGACGAAGACCGCGAGGAGCAGGTCGATGAGCAGCACCGCCCCGCCGACGGCGAGCACGACCCACAGCGCGGCCTGCGCGCCCTCCGGCGACGGATCGAACCCCTCGAGGACCGTGTCGGGGTCGTCCAGCAAGGCCTCCCAGCCGGCGGCGATCGCGGCGAGCACGACCACGCCCGCGAGCACGCGCAGCAGGATGAGGCAGACGCCCGCGACCGTGGTCGCCGGCCGCGGCATGTCGGGGTCGTAGCCGGTCGGCCGGAGCAGCCGCGCCGGAGGCTCGTAGGCCGGACGCTTCTGCGGCGCGGTCGGCGCCGGCGCCGCACCGGACGGCGGCGATCCCGGCTCGGAACGCGGCATCGGCAGCGATCCCGACGCCGCCGCCGACTCGGCCGGCGGCACCGATCCCGGCTCCGCGCCGCCCGCGCTCATGCGACCCCCCCTCCCGCCTTGCCCACGCGCGGCTGGACCGCGCGCACGTCCACGATCGGCAGGTCGCCGTCGGTGCGAATGCTGTCGCCGCCGCCGTTGCGCGCGTGATACCCGGTGGCGAAGTCGGCGATGACGTCGACGACCACGCCGGGGTCGGCACCGCAGATCGACGAGACGATGTGGTCGCGCTCGACGTCGGTGTCGGCGTCGATCCGATGGGTGATCTGGAGCGTGAACAGCGACAGCCCGACGCTGGTGTCGAAGGTGCCCGCCGCGAGCCAGTCGACGCGGCGTCCGCCCGGGAGCAGCCAGCCGTCGGGGCAGCGCCAGAATCTCACGTGGTGGCGCTGGGCGGGGTTGCCGTCGACCTCCTGCTGGTACGCGAAGTCCTGCTGGCGCCCGAAGAGGAACAGCGGGCTCACGGGAGCCTCGTCGTAGCTGCGCCGGCTGAGCGTCGACGTGATGATGCGCCAGGACGAGCCGACCGTCACGGGATCGGCCGGCGTCCAGCCCGCCGCCTGCAGGGCGGTCTGGATCTGCGCGCCCGAGCCGAGGAACGCGAGGTTCACGGGGTCGCCGAGCAGCCCGTCGCTCGTCCTGGTGCGCCCGATGAAGTACTCCGGCACGTAGATCGTGGTGAGGATCCGGTGCAGGCGCGGCAGCACGAGGTAGGCCAGCAGCACCCAGAAGGCGAGGAAGAACGGGATGCCCCACCACCCCACGTGGAAGGTCTCGGTGAGGCTGAGATACGCGAGCCACAGCGCCGCGGCGCCGGCGAAGACGAAGAAGAACCAGTCGATCGCGACCCCGATCGAGTAGCTGCGTCGCCTGCTGCTCATGGTCGCATCTCGTGGCGGCGCCGGAGGAGGCCTGCTCAGTCCCAGAGCGGGACGGCGGGGCGGTGGGCCAGGGCGGATGCCTCGACCTCGGGCGGCAGGTCGGCGAGCGTCGCGGGCTGCCAGCGCGGGGTGCGGTCCTTGTCGATCACCTGCGCCCGGATGCCCTCGGCCAGGTCGGGCTGGGTCGTCGCGAACCACATGACGAGCCCGTACTCCTGCTCGAGCGCGGCGCGCAGGCCCGGCAGCTCGCGCGCGCGGCGCACGGCCGCGAGCGTCACGGCGAGGCCGGTCGGCGAGAGCTCGCCGAGCAGATCGGCGGTGGCGGATGCCTCGGGCTCGGGCCGCGCCCGCAGCCGCTCGACGATCTCGGCGACGGTGTCGGCAGCGAACGCGTCGTCGATCCACTCCCGCGCGCGCTCGAGCTTGGCTGGTGCCGGCGTCTCGTCGAACAGCAGCACCAGCTCGGTCGGCGTCGACGGGTCGGCTCGCGTCTCGAGCGCCTCGCGCACGGCGTCGAGGCGGTCGTGGGGCACGAAGTGATCGGCGAAGCCGGCGTAGATCGCGTCCGAGGCATCCATCACCGCACCGGTGAGCCCGAGGTACTCGCCGAGGCGGCCGGGAGCGTGGGCCAGCAGCCACGTGCCGCCGACGTCCGGAGTGAAGCCGATGCGCGTCTCGGGCATCGCCAGCTGCGACCGCTCGGTGACGATGCGGATGGCGGCGTGCCCGGCGAGGCCGATGCCCCCGCCCATCGTGATGCCGTCGGCGAGCGCGATGAACGGCTTGGGGTACTCGGCGATCCGGGCGTTCAGGGCGTACTCGTCGCGGAAGAACAGCGCCGACTCGTCGGCCTTGCCCCCGGTCACGCGCTCGGCGAGCCCGCGCACGTCGCCGCCTGCGCACAGCCCACGCTCGCCCGCGCCGTCGAGGACGACGACGTCGACCTCGGTGTCGTCCTCCCACGCGTCCAGCGCTTCGTGCAGCAAATGGATCATGCCGAGATCCAGCGCGTTGATCGCCCGCGGGCGGTTGAGCGTGAGGCGTCCGAGGCCACCGCCCGTGCGGACGAGGACGGTGGGCTCGGCGGCGGGCGCGGCGAGGTCGGTCACGAGCGCAACGTTACCGGGCGTGCGAAGTTCTCCCACGCTGGGCCGGGATTTCCGACAGGATGGGACGGAGTTCCACAAGCAATCCGCAACGAAGCGGCCCCGTCCCGTAGCCCCCGCGGGGTGTCAGCTCACGACCTACGAGAGGGTTCGGCATGCCCGACGGCCAGTCGCTGGAGTTCTCAGATGTCACCAAGCGCTTCGGCGCGGTCACGGCGGTCTCAGGGCTCTCGGCCCGCGTCGAGCCGGGAAGGGTGACGGGATTCCTCGGGCCGAACGGCGCCGGCAAGACCACGACGCTGCGGATCCTCCTCGGCCTCGTCCGCGCGAACGAGGGCACCGCCACGATCGGCGGCAAGCGCTACGCCGAGCTCGACCACCCGCTGCAGACCGTCGGCGCGGTGCTCGAGGCATCCAGCTTCCATCCCGGCCGCACCGCCGCCGCCCACCTCACGATCTACGCGCAGGCTGCCGGCATCCCGAAGGACCGCGTCGGCGAGGTGCTCGGCCTGGTCGGGTTGACGGATGCCGCGAACCGCAAGGTCGGCGGCTTCTCGCTCGGCATGCGGCAACGACTCGGCCTCGCGTACGCGCTGCTCGGCGATCCGGGCGTGCTGGTGCTCGACGAGCCGGCGAACGGCCTCGATCCCGAGGGCATCCGCTGGATGCGCGGCTTCCTTCGGCAGCTGGCCGCCGAGGGACGCACCGTGCTGGTGTCGTCGCACCTGCTCGCCGAGGTGCAGCAGACCGTCGACGCGCTGCTGATCATCTCGCGCGGCCGCCTGGTGTTCCAGGGCGAGGTCGACGAGCTCACCGACTCCGACGAGTCGGCCACCGTGGTCGACGCGCCCGACAGAGCCGCACTGACCTCCGCGCTCTCCGCCGCCGGCGTGCGTTTCGAGGTGCTGCGTTCGGGCCTCACCGTGCGCGGCCTCGATCCCGCGGCCGTGGGCGCGGCGGCCGCTGCGGCCGGCGTCGCGCTGTCGTCGCTGCACCGCCGCGGTCCGGCGCTCGAAGAGGTCTTCCTCGACCTGGTGAACGGCACTCGCGTCCACGCGAGTGCCGCGGGCGCGGGTGCGCTGTCGCCCGTGGGGGCGACGGATGCCGCAGCCCCGGCGACCGGCTCACCGCCGCCGGAGACGTCGCTGCCCGCGGCGGCCGGGGTGACGGCGGGCGTCGCCGCCGCGGCCGGGGCTGATGCGGTCGCCGGCAACGATGCGGAGGTCGTCGCTGAAGAGGAAGTCGGGGTTGAGGCGACCGGCGCTGACGCGGCGGTCGGCGCTGACGCGGCACCCCCGGAGGTGTCGGGCGAGGAGGACGCCGGCGCTCAGGCGGACGTGGAGCGAAGGGCCGAGGAACGGGCGGAGGCCCAGGAGTCTGCGCTCAGCGCGGCCGCGCTCGACGCGGAGACGACGGGATCGCCCGGCGCCGCAGCCTCGCTCGCCGCCGCGGCCGGAGCCGCCTGGGCGGCCGAGGAACGCGCGGACGACGAACCCCGCGAAGTCCGGTCCGAGGCCGAGGAGAGCGGGGCATCCGCCTCGCCGACCTGGGCAGTGGCCAGCACCGGCGTGATCGACGTCGTCTCGGGGCCCGACGCGTCCGTCGGCGACCCGTGGGCGCCCGAGGACGCCGACCCCGACGTGGACGCCATCGGCACGATCGACGACGAGCTCTCGACACCGGAGCCCGGCTCCACGGCCGACGGCGAACCGCACGCCGATGCGGACGCACGGCCCGACGCGTCCGTCGGCGACCCGTGGGCGCCCGAGGACGCCGACCCCGACGTGGACGCCATCGGCACGATCGACGACGAGCTCTCGACACCGGAGCCGGTCGACGAGGACGACGACCGCCCGTGGGAGCACTACGAGAAGACCGAATCGGACCGCGACGCCGATGCCTTCTTCGCCGCGTTCGATCACACCGCGGACGCGGACGCCACGGGTCTGGACGCAGAGGCGGCAGATGCGGCGGAGCCCGCGGAGGCCGCCTCCGAGGGCGACGCCACGATCGAGGGTGAGACCGCGACCGCGGCCACGGACCAGGGCGAAAGCGAGGCCGACGGTGCAGCCGGCACCAATGCCGAGGCCGAGGCCGAGGCGCAGCCTGAGGCCTGGGCTCCGCCCGAGACGGGTCCCGACCCCGCCGGCGGTGACGTCGACCGCCGCGACGCCCCCGACGACACCGGCCACGACACCGGCGGCGACCTCCACGCCGACCCCGCCGCACCGGAGGCCGACGAGCAGCCGGCGGACGGGGCATCCGTTCCCGCTCCCGCCCTCCCGGGCGACCGGGCCGAAGACGGGCACTCCGACTCCCGCGCCGACGAAGGAGGCGACCGATGAGCCTCACCGCCGCGACCCGGGCCGAGACCACGAAGCTGTTCTCGACCAGCATCTGGTGGATCCTCGCGATCGTCCTCTTCGCCTACGTCGCGTTCACGGCGGCCGCGCTGGGCTTCGTCTTCGCGTCCGCGGCGACCGGCTCCCTGCCGGGTGACGCGCCGCCGCTGCCCGAGGAGGGCCTCGCCGCGACGCTCTACAGCACCGCCACGACGGTCGGCTACGTCTTTCCGCTGCTCGTCGGCACGCTCATGGTGACCGCGGAGTTCCGGCACAAGACGCTCACCCCGACGTTCCTCGCGACCCCGCGACGCGGGCGGGTGCTCGCCGCAAAGCTCGCCGTCGGCATCCTGATCGGCGTGATCCTCGGGATCATCGGCATCGCCGCCGCCGTCGCCACGTCGGCGGCGTTCCTGGCGGGCTTCGGCCTCGAGACGGAGTTCACGTCCGTCGAGACGTGGGCGATGATCGGACGGATGCTGCTCGCCTACGTCCTCTGGACGCTCATCGGCGTGGGGGTCGGCGCGCTGGTGCGCAACCAGGTGGCGGCGATCGTCGGGGTGCTCGTCTTCACGCAGTTCGTCGAGCCGATCGGACGCACCGCGGCCGCCTTCGTCGAGGGGCTGTCGGACGTCACGCGCTTCCTCCCGGGTGCCGCGAGCGACGCGCTGGTCGGTGCGAGCGTGCTGTCGGCGTCGATGGGGCAGGCCACCTCCGATGACCTCGAATGGTGGGTCGGCGGGCTGGTGCTTCTCGGCTACGCCGTGGTCTTCGTCGTGCTCGGGCACCTCGCGAGCTGGCGACGCGACGTCAGCTGACGACCGGCCCCCTTCGTTCCCCGCGGCCGCCGCAACTGCTGCACTTTCCTGCAACAGCTGTGTCGATTCACGCCGCAGTTACCGGAAAGTGCAGCAGTTGAGGGCCCCGGCCCGCGGCAGCCTGGGCCGGCGCGGGGGTCGCTGCGGTCAGACGGCTGGGGCCGGCGCGGGCGCCTTGCGCGAGCGGGGCTTCTTCTCGGGCACGACGGGAATCGTCCCCGTCTCGGCCGCGATGTCGGCGACGTCGGCCGCCTCTTCGGCGACCTCGACGCGCAGCGCCTGCACGAGCGCGAGGCCGTGGCGCGTCGTCAGGATGATCCGCTGATACTCGGGGTGACCCTCGAGGTCGATCACGACGCTCGGCCGGCGACGACGCACCAGGGTGAAGTCGTCGCCGCCCGCGGAACGCCAGGTGCCCATCGCGATCACGCCGCGAACGAGCGTGCCGGGACTCGGGATGCCTCGCAGCCAGGTCCACGCGTCGTCGGTGAGCTGCACCTTGGTGATCGTCGAGCGCTCGATGACGACATTCCCCTTGCGGAATGACAGGGTGCGCTCCGACAGCGACAGCACGACCTCGAGCTGCGTCGAGTCGAGCAGCAGCGTCACCATGCGACTAGTCTGCCAGCGGCTCCGCCGCGAACCGGGCTCATTTGCTTACGGGAGGGCAACGATCCGCGACCCCGGCATCGGCGGGCGGTGCGAGACTGGATCGGTGACCGTCGTGTCCCCCTCCGTCACCGAGCCCGTCGCCGCAGCCTCTCCCGCCGCGGTCGACGCCGCGCTCGCACGCGCCGCGGCCGGCGAGCGCATCGACGCCGCCGACGCCGAGGCGCTGCTGTCCGCAACCGGGGCGCGGTTCGAGCGTCTGCTCGCGATCGCCGCGGAGATGCGGGATGCCGGGCTCGCGGCATCCGGTCGTCACGGCGTCATCACGTACTCGCGCAAGGTGTTCGTGCCGCTCACCACGCTCTGCCGCGACCGCTGTCACTACTGCGTGTTCGTCGACACGCCCGGTCAGCTTCTGAAGAAGCACAAGCCCGCGTACATGTCGCCCGAGCAGGTGCTCGCCGTCGTGCGGCAGGGGCAGGCCCTGGGCTGCAAGGAGGTGCTGCTCACGCTCGGCGACCGGCCGGAGGACCGCTGGCCCGAGGCACGCACCTGGCTCGATGAGCACGGGTTCGCCTCGACGATCGAGTACGTCGCGCACATCGCGCGTCTGGTGACCTCCGAGACGGGGCTGCTCGCGCATGCGAACCCCGGCGTGATGAGCGCGGAGGAGCTGCGGATGCTGCGGCCCGTGGCGCCCTCGATGGGCATGATGCTCGAGACCACCTCGCGCCGGCTGTTCGAGCAGCCCGGGCAGGTGCACTACGGATCGCCTGACAAGGATCCCGCCGTACGGCTCGAGGTCATCGACGCGGCAGGGCGCGAGCGCGTGCCCTTCACGACGGGCATCCTCGTCGGGATCGGCGAGACCGTCCGCGACCGCGCCGAGTCGCTCGTCGCGATCCGCGACGCCCATGAGCGCCACCGGGTCGAGGCTCCTGGCACCGACGGGCCGCAGGGCCACGTGCAGGAGGTGATCGTGCAGAACTTCCGCGCGAAGCCCCGCACCGCGATGCAGGGCGCGCCCGACGCGGAGCTGCTCGAGTACGTCGCCGCCGTCGCCGTCGCCCGGCTCGTGATGGGCCCGCGCATGCGCATCCAGGTGCCCCCGAACCTGTCCGACCCGACGGAATTCGACCTGCTCGTGCGCGCCGGTGCCGACGACTGGGGCGGGGTCTCGCCGCTGACGGCTGACCACGTGAACCCCGAGCGCCCGTGGCCGCACCTCGACGACCTGGCCCGCATGACGGCCGAGCTCGGCTTCGAGCTGCGCGAGCGCCTCACGGCCCAGCCCGAGTTCGTGCACGACGCCTCGACGTGGATCGACCCCGCCCTGCAGCCCGCCGTCGCCGCGCTCGCGGATCCGGCGACGGGCCTCGCCGCGGCGGATGCGCCGCGTGCGGGCGTTTCGACTTCGGGCGCTGGAGCGCCCTCCGCTCGACGACCGGAACCTGAGTTCCGGCCGTTGAGCGAGCGAGGAGCGCGGTCGTTGAGCGAGCTTGCGAGTCGAAACGCAGAGTCGAAACGCCCCGGGGCCGGGAACGGCATGGGGTCGACACGCATCCGGCGGCTCGCCGAGGCCGCGGCGGCCGACCCGCTCGCCCTCGACGACGCCGAGTGGGTCACACTCCTCGAGGCGACGGGCGACGATCTCGACGCGCTCGCGGCGACCGCCGACGACGTGCGCCGCTACACCGTCGGCGAGGCGGTGACGCTCGTCGTCAACCGCAACCTCACGTCGAGCGGCCTCCGCGCGACGCCGGACCCCGCGGACCCGACGACCTTCACGCTCGACGACGTCGGCGCCATCGCCGCCGACGCGCGGGATCTCGGCGCGACCGAGCTGTGCGTGCAGGGCCTCCTCCCCGCCGACCAGGATCCGGCGGGCTACCTCGAGATCGCCCGTGCGATCAAGGCGGCGGCCCCCGGCATCCACCTCCACGCGTATCGCCCGCAGGATGTCCGCGACCTCGCCGACCGCGGCGGCCTCGGCCTGGAGGGCGCGCTCAGCGCCCTGCGGGAGGCGGGCGTCGACACGGTCCCCGGCACCGGCGTCAAGGTGCTGAGCGAGCGCGTGCGCCGGCTCGTCGCTCCCACTGATCTCGAGATCGACCGCTGGGTCGAGGGCATCACCGCGGCGCACCGCGCCGGCTTCCGGTCGACGAGCGTGCTGTTCTACGGCCACGTCGAGACGGCCGCCGAGCGCATCGCGCATCTGCGCCGGCTCCGCGAGATCCAGGACGCTTCGGCGACCTCAGCGACCGGGGGCGGCTTCTCGGAGTTCGTGCCGATCCCGCTGCCCGGCCCCTCGGGTGGCGTGCCTCTGGTACCCCGCCGTGCGGCGATCGACGAGCACCGTGCCATGGTCGCCGTGTCGCGGCTGCTGCTCTCGGGCAGCATCCCGCACGTGCAGATCCCATGGACCCGCGTCGGGCGCGAGGCATCCGTCGTCCTCCTGCAGTCCGGTGGCGACGACCTCGGCGGCACCCTGCTCGACGGCCGCGTGAAGCCCCAGGCCGGCATCGAGCACGGCCTCGAACTGCCGGTGACGGATGCCGCGGCCATGGTCACGCGCCTGTTCCGGCCGTTCCGCCTGCGCACGACCACCTACGGTCAGGTGACCGGATGACCCGGGTCGAGGTCGCGATCGTCGGAGCCGGATTCGCCGGCATCGGCGTGGCGTCGGCGCTGCGCCGCGCGGGACGCGACGACTTCGTCGTGCTCGAGCGCGCGGCATCCGTCGGTGGCACGTGGCGCGACAACACGTACCCGGGTGTCGCGTGCGACGTGCCCTCGCACCTGTACGGCTTCGCGGCGCACCCGAACCCGTCGTGGTCGGGCACGTACGCGAAGGGCGCCGAGATCCACCGGTACCTCGACGGCGTCGTCGACGCGGAGGGCCTGCGCGACCGCGTGCGCTTCAACACACCGGTGCGCCGGGCGGAGTGGGATGCCGCGCACGAGGTGTGGCGCATCGGCACCGGACCGGCGCCCGACGACGACATCGTCGTCGCCGACGTGCTCGTGCTCGCGTGCGGACGGCTGACCGAGCCCACCGTTCCCCGGGTCTCGGGGCTCGGGACCTTCCCGGGGCCGCTCTTCCACTCCGCTCGCTGGGACCACGCGGCCGATCTCGCCGGCGCCCGCGTCGGCGTCGTGGGCACCGGGGCCAGCGCGGTGCAGATCGTGCCCGAGCTCGCCCGGACGGCGGCGCACGTGACGCTGTTCCAGCGCACGCCGGCGTGGATCGTGCCGCGCGGCGGCGACGCGTACTCCGACGCCGACCGGGCCCGGTTCGCCGCGACGCCGCAAGCGCTCGAGGCTCTCCGCGCTGAGCTCTACGCCGAGGGCGAGGCGCGCTTCGCGTCGCGCTCGGGCGACTCGGCAGCCGCCGCCGAAGCCGAGGCGGTGGCCCGCGCGCATCTCCGCCGGCAGGTCGCCGACCCCGCGCTCCGCGCCGCGCTCACCCCCGACTACGCGTTCGGGTGCAAGCGCGTGCTCCTCTCGGACGAGTTCTACCCCGCCGTCGCGTCCGACGCCGTCACGCTCGTGCCCGAGGCCCTGACCTCGGTCGAAGGCTCGACGCTCATCGCCTCGGACGGCTCGCGCCACGAGGTCGACGCGCTCGTGCTCGCGACCGGGTTCGCCTCGACCCGGCAGCCCTACGCCGAGCTGGTCTCGGGCGAGGGCGGGCAGACGCTCGCCGAGCACTGGTCGGCCGGCATGACGGCGTTCGGCTCGACGGTCGTCGCCGGCTTCCCGAACCTCTTCGTGCTCAACGGGCCCAATGCCTCTCTCGGCCATTCTTCGTCCGTGCTGATGATCGAGGAGCAGGCGGCTTACGTCACGCGCGTCCTCGACGCTCGCTCCGGCCGCGTGCTGCGCGTCGACCCCGCCGCCGAAGACGCCTACACCGCCGAGATCGCGCGGGCCGCGGCATCCACCCGCTGGATGACCGGCGGATGCCGCAACTGGTACGTCGACGAGCGCTCGGGCCGGCTCGCCCTGCTGTGGCCGGGCACCGTCGACGCCTTCCGCGAGCGGCTCGCCCGCGCCGACGGCTCGGAGTTCCTCCCCGTCCCCGTTCCCCTTCCCCGCTGAGAGGAAACCCATGTCTGTGCCCCTGCGCTTCGGCTACAAGGCCTCCGCCGAGCAGTTCGGCCCGGCCGAGCTGCTCGACTACGCGATCCAGGCCGAGGAGGCGGGCTTCGACTCGGTCTTCATCTCGGACCACCTGCAGCCGTGGCTGCACGACGGCGGCCACGCTCCGGCATCCGTTCCCTGGCTCGGCGCGCTGGGCGCGAAGACCTCGCGCGTGCTCATCGGCACGTCGGTGCTGACGCCGACGTTCCGCTACAACCCCACGGTCGTGGCGCAGGACTTCGCGACGCTCGGCGTGATGTACCCGGGGCGGGTGATCCTCGGCGTCGGCACGGGCGAGGCGCTCAACGAGGCGAACCTCGGCATCACGTGGCCCGACCCGCCCGAGCGGTTCCAGCGGCTGAAGGAGGCGATCGGCCTCATCCGCCGGCTGTGGTCGGAGGACCGCGTCAACTTCGACGGCACGTACTATCACGCGCACAACATCACGATCTACGACAAGCTCCCCGAGCCCGTGCCGATCTACATCGGCGCCGCCGGCCCCGCCGCGACGCGACTGGCCGGCCGGATCGCCGACGGCTTCATCACGACGTCGGGCAAGAAGCGCGAGCTGTACACCGACACGCTGCTGCCGGCGCTGCACGAGGGTCTCGAGAAGGCCGGACGCGCGCCCGACGCGATCGACACGCTGATGGAGATCAAGGTCTCGCTCGACTCGACGCTCGAGGCCGCGCGCGAGAAGACGCGGTTCTGGGCGCCGCTGGCGCTCACCCCCGAGGAGAAGATGGGCGTCGACGACCCCATCGAGATGCAGCGCCTCGGCGAGGCCCTGCCGATCGAGCGGGCGGCGTCGCGCTTCATCGTGTCGGACGACCCCGACGAGCACGTCGAGCGCATCGGCTGGTACATCGACCTCGGCTTCCGGCACCTCGTCTTCCACGACCCTGGCCACGATCAGGGCACGTTCCTGCGGATGTACGGCGAAGAGATCCTGCCGCGCCTGCGCGCGAAGTACGGCGCGTGAGCCCGCTGTTCGGTCGCCGGCGGCGCGCGGAGCGCACAACTCAGGCAGAACCGCCCCGCGGCCGGCGTATCGACGCGCAGCCACCCGATCTGCCTGAGTTGCGACCGGTGCGGTGGGTCGTCGTGATCCCGGTGAAACGGGCGGCACGCGGCAAGTCCAGGCTCGACGTCGCCGGTGCGGACCGCGCCGATCTCGCCCACGCGATCGCGCTCGACACGATCGAGGCGGCGGCGCGGTGCGAACTCGTCGCGCAGGTCGTCGTGGTGTCGGACGACCCGGCGCTCGCGCGCGAGTCGGCGATGATCCCGGCGCTCCGGTTCGTGCCCGAGGGCGACCCGCGCGGCCTCGACGCGGCGGTGGCGACGGGCGTGGCTGCGATCGATCCGGACGGACGGATGCCGCGCGCCGCCCTCCTCGGCGACCTCCCGTCGCTGCGACCCGGTGACCTCGCCGACGCGCTGCGGGCCGCGGCATCCGTCGACCGCGCCGTCGTGGCCGACGCCGAAGGCACCGGCACGACGCTCGTCACCGCCGCCCCCGGCGTCGCGTGGACGTCGTCGTTCGGCGACGGGTCGTTCGCCCGGCACGTCGCCCTCGGCTGCCAGGCCCTCGCGATGACGGATGCCTCGACCCTGCGCCGGGACGTCGACACGGCCTCTCAGCTCGAGGCGGCCCGCGCCCTGGGTCTCGGCCCGCGCACGGCCGCGCTGCTCGCCGCGGCCCGCCCCGCCTGACCTCAGGAGGCGGCACTTGTGGCCGCCTCATCCCGACGGAGGCGACCATAGCTGCCACCTGGGCGGGCACGGACAGAGGTGGACTGATACCTGCCATTCGGCGCCATCGCACCGGGCACGCCAATAGCCTGTGGCCATGAGCGATTACGAAGTGCTGGAGATGGGCGGGCCCGACCAGTGGCGGGCGCACTACGGCGGATTCACTCCCCAGAAGTCGCGCGACGGTCGCCGCGTCGTCGACCACGACCTGACGATGCAGTACATCGGCATGACGGCGAACGCCTTCGAGCCCGGCGAGCAGGCGGGCTACTGGCACACCCACGCTCGTGTCGAGGAGCTGTACGTCTTCCTCGCCGGCCGCGGCCAGATGGGGCTCGACGACAAGGTGGTCGACGTCGGCCCCGGCACCGTCGTGCGGGTCGGTCAGGGCGTGTGGCGCACCTGGCGCGCGACGCCCGACAGTCCCGAGCAGCTCCGGTGGCTGTGCATCCGCGCGGGCGGCGAGGAGCTCCCCCACCTGCCCGACGACAGCACGCGCGACGAGGACCGCCCTTCACCCTGGGCGTGAAGCCGCGCCCCGATCGTCAGACGATCAGCAGGTAGACCGCGCCGACGATCGTGAAGACGATCACGAGCTTCTCGAACACGCTCTGCGGCATGCGGTCGGCCAGCCAGCGGCCGAGGAAGGCCGCGGCGACGACCAGCGGCACCAGTACGAGATCGATGAGCAGCCCGGGCACCGTGATGATCCCGATGCCGACCGAGAACGGCACCTTGAACAGGTTCACGATCGCGAAGAACCATGCGGCGGTGCCGAGGAACGCCTTCACCTCGAACCGCGCCGCGAGGAAGTACATCGACATCACCGGACCGGCGGCGTTGGCGACCATCGTCGTGAATCCGCCGAGCGAGCCGTAGGTCGCCGCGGCGACGCGGTGCGAGCCGCCGCTCTCGACGCCCGAGGCGAACCGCCGGCGCAGGAGCGTGATCGCGATGACGGCGAGCAGGATGACCCCGATCGACTTCTTCACCCACACGTCGTCGGCGAACCACAGGAAGACGACTCCCAGGAGCACCCCCACGACGACCGCCGGCGCGAGCTTGAGGAGCGTCCGCCAGTCGGCGTGCCGGCGGTACATCGTCACGGCGAAGATGTCGGCGACGATCAGCAGCAGCAGGAGCACGCCGGTCGACTGCTTGGCCGGCAGTACGGCCGCGAAGATCGCGACGGCGATCGTGCCGGCCCCCGGCACGGCGGTCTTCGACAGCCCGACGACGACGGCGCCGACGGCCAGCAGCGCCCACGCCCACCACGCGAGCTCGGGCACGTCAGACCTCAGCGGCGTCGAGCGCCGCCGCTCCGAGCGCGGCCTGGCGCGCGGCATCCGTCATCCACAGCGGACGGACGAGGGAACGGATGCCGAGCCCGGCCACCTCGGCGGCGGCGGCCTCGTCCTCCTCGGCGAGCAGCCAGGTGTCGAGCAGTCCGCCGCGTTCCCGCGCGCCGTAGAGGCCCGCGACCGCGACCGCGGAGGTGTCGACGCCGATCGCCGTGAGGCAGACATCGGCCATGCCGCGTACGACCTTGCCGCCGACGATGGGCGAGACGCCGACGACGGGCGCGGACGTCGAGCGCAGCGCGTCGCGCACGCCGGGCACGGAAACGATCGGACCGATCGACACGACCGGGTTCGAGGGGGCGAGCAGCACCGCGTCGGCGTCGGCGATCGCCTCCACGACGCCCGGTGCGGGCGATGCCGCCTCGACGCCGGGGTTCTCGAAACGCGCGGGCGCGAGCGTGGCGCGATGGCGCGTCCACCACTCCTGGAAGTGCAGGCGCGCGCCGTCCTCGAGAACCACGACGGTGTCGACCTCGGCGTCGGTCATCGGCAGCAGGCGTGCACCGAGATCCCACCGATGCGACATGCGCTCGAGCACCTGCGTGGGGGTGAGCCCGTCACGCAGCCAGCCGGTGCGCGCGAGGTGGGTGCCGAGGTCGAGATCGCCGAGGGTGAACCAGGGCCAGCCGGCGCCCCACTCCTGCAGCTCGTGGTTGACCCGCTCGGTGTCGCCCTGCCGGCCCCAGCCGCGCTCGGTGTCGTTGACCCCCGCGAGCGCGTACGTGATCGAGTCGACGTCGGGCTGCAGCCGCACGCCCGAGAGCCACAGATCGTCTCCGGTGTTGACGACGACGGTCAGCGCGGCGGCGGTGTCGTCGATGCCGCGGGCACGCAGCGCGGCGCGGACGCCCAGGACGAAGCGCGAGCCCCCGACGCCGCCCGCGAGCACGACGATGCGGGGCGTGCCGGACACGGTGGCGTCAGCCTCGGTCGCCGCGGAGCTGCGGGAGCACGCCGGTCTTGGGCGCGAACTCGTCGGCCGCGTGGGGCAGCGAGAACTTCGCGACGGCGTCGATGAGCGCGTCGACCGTCTGCGCGTCGGCGACCACGTCGACGTCGAGGCCGGCGCGGCGGGCGTCCTTGGCGGTGCGCGGGCCGATCGCGGCGATGAGGGTGGTCTCGGGGATGTCGGGGAACTGCTCGTGCACCTGCTGGGCGACCGAGCCGCTGGTGACGAGGATGGCGTTGATGCGGCCGGACTGCACGTCCTCCGCGATGCGCTCGGTGACCGGGACGCCCACCGTGCGGTAGGCGACCACGCTGCGGACACGATGGTCGGCATCGGTCAGCATGCGGGTGAGCACGGGCTTCGCGATCTCGCTGCGGAGGGTGAGGATGTCGCGCGCCTGCGGCTCGAGGGCGATGAGCTGCTCGGCCATGCCGGCGGCGGAGTTGTCGCGCTCGGGCACCAGGTCGACGCGGTAGCCGACGGCGAGCAGGGCGGCTGCGGTGGTCTCGCCGACGGCTGCGACCTTTGTGGACGCCGGCACGACCGCCCGGTAGGCGTAGAGCACATCCACCGTCGTGGCACTGGTCACGGTGAGCCAGTCGAACTTGCCGGCGGCGAGGTCGGCGAGCGCCGCCTCGAGAGCCGCCTGGTCGTTCGTGGGCGCGAAGTTGATGAGGGGAGCGATCACGGGCGTCGCACCCTGACGTCGCAGGGTCGCCGCCACGCCGTCTCCCCAGGGGCCGCCACGGGGCACGAGAACGCGCCAGCCGGTCAGGGGTTTGACGGACTGCTGCTGTGCTGCGGCGGTGTTCATAAGGGGGGTCGACTCTCGATGGTGCTCAGTCGGCCGCCCTAGACGATGAGGCAGCCGACGCGCGATTCGAATCGGGTTCGCGCGGTCGGCAGCATACGCACCATTGCACTGCCTTGCCTCACGAGCATACCCCTGATCGCAGCGGGTGCGACCCCGGCCCTCTGCAGAGCGCGGCGCCCCGGGCGGCTCAGCGGGTGTAGAGACGGACGAAGCCCCACACGGCGGCGCCGACGGCGACCGCGCCGACGACCACCGCGACCGCGGTGGCAGCGGGGTGGCGGCGCTGGAAGCCGCGCGCCTTGTCGATGCCCTCGTCGACGGCGAAGGCGACGCGTCGCGGCACGTTGGCCTTCTGCTCGATCGCCGCCAGCGCGGCTTTCAGCTCGGTCCGGGCGTGCTCGACCGGGTCGTCGATGCCGAAGGGCACAGCGGTGCGGGGCAGCACCACGCGGGAGTTCGACACCGGCACGGGCGCGTCAGAGCTCATCGCGCACCTCCTTCACGTCCAGGGCGATCGACTGCACAGGGTTCTGCCTCTCGCTGATCTTGCGGAACCGGCGATAGCCGATGAACGCGAACAGCGCCGCGAGGAGCAGCATGGCGACGAACACGATCAGAGCGGCCGCCCAGACGGGCATCCACAGCGCCAGTACGGCGATGATGATGGTGCCGAGCACCGGCACCGACCAGAACAGCACGAACAGCGCGAGGAAGACCCAGAGCGCACCCCATCCGCCGTCCTTCGCGGTGCGGGCGAGCCAGGCCTTCGCGGCGTCGACCTCGGCGATGACGAGGTTGCGGATCAGCTCCGGGATGTCACCCAGCAGGGTGAGCAGGCTGTCGTCCGCGCGGTCGCGGAAGCCACGGGGCGTCGTCATGACGTCAGGCCCCGCCGCGGCCGTTCTCGGAGGCGTCGTCGATCGCGTCGTCGACCGCGTCCTTCACCGCCTTGGCCGAGCTCTGCGCCGCGGCTTCGACGTCGTCGGCTGAGTCCTTGCCCACCTTGATCGCGGCGTCCAGCCGCTGGCCGGGCGTGCCCTTGGCCCCCGCTGCCTGCGTGACCTTGACGGCCGACTCCCAGAGCGTCGAGGGCAGCGCCATCGCCTGGGACTTCGCGAAGTCCTTGACTTTGTCGACCTGCGTCTGCACCGGTTCGGCGTTCCAGACCTTCAGCCACTGCGCCTTGATCTGCTCGTAGCGCTCGCGGCCGGCGCGACTGCCGAGCACGTACCCGATCGCGATCCCGACGACGAGTCCTGCCTTGCCCTTCATGAGGTCTCCTCACGCTCGGTGTTGCCCTGACGACCATCCCAGGTTAGCCCTGTATGCCGATTCCGGCATCCACCCTTGACACCGGTCGTCGCCCCGTGCTCACCGGCCCCCAGCACCGCCCCACAGCACGGCTCGCCGCAAGCGGTCGGTCTCGTCGTGCGCGTCCGCGACGACCTGGGCGAGCCCGCTCCCCGACAGCCACGCGCCGACCGCGGCGACGCCCGGGGCCCGCGCGATCGCGGCGCGCGCCTCGTCGGTCCGCTCCCGATGCCCGAGCGCCGAGGCGGGCGGCACGAGCGTGTAGACGCCGCGGTGCGCGTCCACGACGCGGTCTTCGCCCAGTCGGACGCCGAGGAGAGCGTATGCCTCGTCCGCGGCCAGCCTGACCGCTTCGGCGTCGCTGACACCCGCCGTCGCGGGTGCGACGCCCGGGCCGCCGAAGGCGATGCGCAGCAGGTGGCGGCCTTGGCCGAGTCCGCGCGCCAGCCACTCCCACCGGGCGGTCTCGTGCACGAGCCCCGTCGCCCGCGACGATCCCGGCACGGCGTGGACGTGCACGCCGCGCGGAGCGCCGTCGAGCTCGGGCGCGTCGACGAGGAGCGTCACGACCTCGCGCGCGATGCCCGCCGGTTCGGCGGCGGTGAACGCGGGATCCTCCAGCACCGGCCCGAGCAGGCTGCGCGCTGCCGCCTCGTCGGTGGCGACGACGACGGCGTCGGCGCGCAGCCGCCCGGCGTCCGAAGCCTCGGCGGCACCGTCGTCGCCGGTCGCGGGGCGAACGGTCGCCGCGTCGGCGTCCGCTCCCCCGTCGACCTCGATGGTCCACGCGCCGTCGGCGCGCGCGAGCCCCGTCGCCCTCGCTCCCGTGCGGATGTCGGCCCCGCGGGCGACGAGCCGTTCGCGCAGCGCGGCCACGAGCAGCGGCATCCCGCCGTCGAGTCCCTCGGTCGCGGATCCGCCGGCGTCGACGCGCAGGTCGGCGACCGCACCCCCGAGCCAGCCCGTGCGGGTGAGCGCGGTGCTCAACCCCGGTGCGGCGACCTCGACGTCGACGTCTTCGGGCAGCAGGCCGAACCGGTCCACGGTGAGCGGGGCGACGAGCCGGTCGCGCACCTTGTCGCCCATGCGGCCGCGCACGAGTCGCCCGAGGCTGCGCTGCGTGCCGATCGTCAGCGGCGGGCGCAGGCGGTCGAGATACGCGCGCCACGTGCCGCCCCAGCCGATGATCCGGCGGACGCGCTCGTCCCACGGGTTCGCGGGGATGCCCAGCACCTGCTCGACCGGGAGCGGCGCCGCCGCGTCTCTGGCCAGGCCGGCGATCCATTCGCTGTCATCGCGCGGACGCACGATCGCGGCGTCCGGCAGCACCTCGTCCACCAGCCGCCGCACCGCACCGCCGCGGGTGGACCAGCAGCTCGCCCCGATCTCGACCTCGCGGCCGCCGAGCGAGGTCGACGCGACCTTGCCGCCGAGACGAGCGGATGCCTCCACCACCGTCACCGTCATGCCCACCTTCGCCAGCTCCCAGGCGGCGACGAGTCCGGCGATCCCGCCTCCGATCACGACCACGCGCGTCTGACGGGCCTGGTCGACGAGGTCGTGGAGGGGTTCAGCCGCGTCGGTCACGGCATCCATCCTCCCATCCGGTGCGCCGCCCCTCCGGGCGGCGCCGGCCCGCGCCCTCTCGCGTCAGGCCTCGGACTCGCGCTGCGCCCGCGCCTCGGCCCGTGTGCGCGGTGCTGCGTCGGTCGCTCCCTCGGCGACGCCGTCGCCGTCGGAACCGACCTCGCCGTCGAGGTCGCCGTCGCGATCGCCGTGGCCGTCGGTCGACCGTGACGGCGCGGCCCCGCCGACCGAGGTCACGCGGCCGTCGTGCAGCTCGATCACGCGGTCGGCGCGCTGCACGAGCAGCGGGTCGTGGGTCGAGACGATCGCGGCGAGGCCCTGCAAGTGCACGAGCTCGCCGATGAGGTCCATGACCGTCGCCGCGGTGCGCGAGTCGAGCTGCCCGGTCGGCTCGTCGGCGATGAGCACGTGCGGCTGCGCGGCGATGGCGCGCGCGATCCCCACCCGCTGCTGCTGACCGCCGGAGAGCTCACCCGGACGCTGTGCGGCGTGGCCTGCGAGGCCCACGAGCCGCAGCGCCTCGGCGACGCGCCGGTCGCGCTCGGCGGGGGGCGTCTTGACGATCCGCAGCGGCAGCTCGACGTTCTCGGCGGCCGAGAGGATCGGGATGAGCCCGAACGACTGGAACACGAACCCCAGCCGCTCGCGCCGCAGCGCCGCCAGCGCCTCCTCGTCGAGCGAGGTGGCCTCGACGTCGCCGACCCACACGCGTCCCGAGGTGGGGCGCTCCAGCCCGCCGAGCATGTTCAGCAGCGTGGTCTTGCCCGCGCCCGACGCGCCGCGCACCACGACCAGCTCGCCCGGCGCGACCTCGATGTCGATGTCGACGCAGGCGTGCACGTCGCCCGTCGCGGTGGAGAACGTGCGCGAGAGCTTCTCGCCGCGCAGTGCCGGCGTCATGAGGGCTCCTGTCGAGTGGAGATGTCGGATGCCGGGGCGCGAGGCGCTTCGACGGGCTCAGCGACCGGTTCACCTTCGGTCGGCGGCGCTTCGACCGGCTCAGCGACCGTCGGCGGCGCTCCGGTGGGATCGGCCGCGGCCGGGTCGGCGGCGGTACGCGCGCGCGCCTGCCCGGGCCACACGCCGACGTGGTCGGGTTCGAGTGCGAGGCGCACGCGCTCACGGAGGTCGAGCGCCGCCACGAAGTCGTCGGGAAGCTGCAGCCGGCCCACGCGGTCGAGCACTGCGTACTCCTCGGCGACGTGCTGCTCGGCGCCGTGCTCGTCGAGCCGCATCGAGCGGAGCACCTCGGTCGACGTCCGCCCGTCGCGGATCTGCACGGTGTGCGCGACGTGCTCCGACACCGCGGGATCGTGCGTCACGATGAGCGTCGTGACGCCCAGCTCACGGTTGACCGAGCGCATCGCCTCGAGCACGTGGGCGCTCGTGGTGTCGTCCAGCTCGCCCGTGGGCTCGTCCGCCAGCAGCACGCGCGGCTCGTTCGCGATGCCGACGGCGATCGCGACGCGCTGCTGCTCGCCTCCCGACATCTCGGCGGGCCGGCGGTCGGCGCAGTGCGAGACCTCGAGCAGGTCGAGCAGCTCGGCCACTCGAGCGCGGCGCGCCGCGGCGCCGCGGACGCTCCCGGTGATCGCCAGCACCGCGGCGACGTTCTCGCTCGCCGACAGGTACGGCAGCAGGTTGCGGGACGTCTGCTGCCACACGAACCCGACGCTGCGGCGGCGGAACTCGACCCGCTCCTTCTCCTTCATCGTGAGGAGGTCATGACCGGCGACCCATGCCACGCCGGCCGTCGGCTGGTCGAGGCTCGACAGGATCGACAGGAGAGTGGACTTGCCCGAGCCGGACGCCCCCACCACCGCCACGAGCTCTCCCGGGTCGATGCGGAGGTTCAGTCCCTGCAGCGCCTGCACCTCGACGCCGGCGCCGTTCGCGGTCTGCACCTTGAAGATGCGGACGAGATCCGCGCACAGGATGTCGGCGTCCGGCGCGGCACGCGGTCCCGTCGCGGCCGGCGTGCTCCGCGGCGGGCGATCTGGTCGAGCCACCATGGTCCTATCCTTCCTCCACCGTGCGCAGCGCTCCCGCGGCGCGCACGCGGCGGGAGACGAGCAGGGCGATCGCGGTCAGCACCACCGCGAGGGCGACGAATCCTCCGACCGTCAAGAGGAGGATTCCAGGATCGATCGCGTACGCCGGCGCCTCGGACGATCCGGTGAACGGCCGCAGGTCGACGGCCGCCATCACGACCAGCGGGATGATGGCTCCGAAGACGGTGCCCGCGATCACGGCGGCCGCCGCCGGCGGGCCGATCTCCCACAGGGCGAGCGAGGACGACGAGCGCCGCGGTGCACCGAGAGTCCGCAGCAGCGCGAGCAGGCGGGCGCGGGGGCCGGCAGCGAGAGCGAGCGTCATGACGATCGCGAGTGCGCTGAGGAGCGCCGCGACGCCGGTCGCGAGGAGCAGGGCCCAGCGCACTCCCTGTACGGCCGGTCCGGACTGGATGAAGGTCGCGACGTCGGCGGCCGTCTCGATGCGGACCGTCGGCCCGAGCACCTCGCGCAGCGCCGCATCGACGGCATCCGTCTCGGCCCCCTCGTCGAGGCTCACCAGGATCGTGCGGTCGCTGGGGTCGCGCCCGAGCACGTCTTCGGCGTACGACGCGTCGATCGCGACCCAGTTCGCCCGTGCGCCGATCGGCACGGGGCCGCGGGTCACGCCCACCAGCTGCGCATCGACGCCGTCGAGGCTCAGGTCGTCGGCGTCGCCGATCAGATCGGCGGCGTCTCCCGATGCGACCAGCGGCATCGGCCCGTCCGCGACCGGCTCGAGCGTGACCCCGGGCGGCAGCATGCCGGGTCCGTCGCCCTGGACGGCGCGGAGGTCGGCCGCGTCGACCACGAAGACGGAGGTGTTCTCGCGCACGCCGTCGATGACGATCGTCGCAGCGTCAGCGCCCGAGACGGCCGTCGCGAGGTCGACCCCGTCGACCTCGCCGACGCGGTCGACCTGGTCCCGCGTGAACAGCGCACCCTGCACGCTCATGTCCGCGCCGACCTGGGCTCGCGACGCTTCCGAGACGCCCGCCTGCAGCGTCGACAGCAGCACCGCCGACGACATCGCGACCGACAGTCCGACCACGAGTGCGAGCACCGGCGTGACACCGAGGGTCGGCTCGCGCAGTGCCCGCGCCGAGCCGAGGAAGGCGTCGAGATCTGCACCGGCGCGCGCTCGCGCGTGCGCCGCGGCGAGCGGCAGCGGGTACAGGCGGATGGTCAGGAGGCACGCGACGAGCGCCAGGAGCAGCGGCGTCGCCGCGAGCAGCACATCGACTCCGTCGCTGTAGCCCCGGACGAACAGCAGCACGAGCGCGGTCGCGGCGAGCCCCGCGACGACCGCCTCGGCGATGATCCGCACCCGCGAGCCGTGGAGGCCCAGGTCGGTCCGCACCTGTCGTTCGGCGGCCGCGGGCGCGAGCACCAGCAGGATCACCACGGGTGCGGCCCCGGCGACGATCGCGGTGGCGACGCCGCCGGCGCTAGGCGCGGCGCCGAACGCCAGCGCGCCGACGATGACGACGGCCGTCGATCCGATCAGCGCGGGCAGGACGCCGACGAGCACGCCCTCGGTGGCGAGCAGTCCCCGCAGCTGCCCGAGCGACGCGCCGCGCGCCGAGAGCAGCCGCAGGCTGGGGCGGCGTCCCTCGAGGATCAGCCGGCAGCCGAGCACGAGGACGGCGACGGCCACCCCGACCGGACCCGCCACGAGCATCGCGATGAGGCCTGCCGTCGACCGCTGCTGGGCGAGCGCGGACTCGATGGCGGCCGTGACATCGGCGTCGAACCGCAGGCTCAGCAGGCCCGGGCCCTGGTCCATGGTCCCGATCGGGTGCGACACCGCAGTCAGCCGGTTGAGTGCGGCGACCGTCTTCTCGGCGTTGTCGCCGTCGATGCGCGCGGTGTCGGCGGGGTACCAGACGAGGGTCGAACGGCGGTCGCCGAGCCCGGCCGAGACGAGCGACGCCGGGTGCGCGTACGCCGTGCCGGTCACCCGGCGCGGCGAGTTGCCGTCGTCGAAGACGAAGGGCTCGAGCACCGAGGTGACGTGATCCCAGTACTCCGAGTCGGGGTCGACGGCTTCGAACAGGCCGACGAGCACGAGTTCGACAGGGGCTTCGAAGTGGCCCACCGACCTCACTTCGCCCACGGTCCACTCCAGCTCCGCGGCGGAGTCCTCCGAGAGCACGATCTCGATGCGGTTGAGGATCGGCAGTTCGCCCTCGTCGGCGTCGGCCGGATCGGCGAGATAGCTCACCGCGGGCTCCGGCATCCGTCCCTCCACGATGCGGATCTCGTCCTCGTACCCGGGATCGAACGCGATCGTCGCCGCCTGCGTGCCGTCGCCGCCGAGGAGCGGGTTGTCGGCATTGCGCGTGACCATGCGGCCCGGTGCGAGCACGTCGGGCAGGGGCGCGTCGGCGCCGGCGCGGATGTCTTCGACGGAGGCCGCGAACCCGCCCCAGATCTGCTCCGTCGTCGGCGGCTCGAGGTACGGTTCCGTGCCGAGCTGCGGGAACGCGGTGCCCGAGACGTTGTCGGAGACGACGTCTCGGAGCGTGGGCGAGACGCTGTCGAGGCGGTCGCGCAGCGTCGCATCGCCCACCGCGCTCAGCGCCGCGGGCACCGCCGTGGCGAGCACGGCGAGCACGAAGACGAGCAGTGCGACGATCGCACCGCCCCCGGCGTGCGACCGGACGTGATGGGCGACCAGCGCGCGGGTCGACACGCGGCGGCTCATCGGGATTCCTCCCCCACCGTGCTGGTGCGGGCGGCGCGCGACACGCTCATGGCGACCGCGACGACCACGACGGCGAGCCCCGCCACGAGCACGGCCACCGCCGCCCCGAGAGGCGCCCACGCGAACGAGATGCCGCCCGCGGCGGACAGGATGCCGGGGGTCACGGCCCGCACGAGCGACGGCACGATCAGCCACGATGCGAGCGCGCCCGACACCGCGCCGAGCACGAGGGCGGCGCCGAAGACGCCGCCGAGCTCGGCCGCACGCATGCGGCCCTGTGTCGCGGACCGGATGCCCAGGGCACGCAGCACCCCGAGCTCGCGGCCGCGCGCGATCGCGAGGGTCTGCACGATCGCGAACGCCGCGACCAGCGACAGCGCCATGGCGCCCGCGGTGGCGATCCACCAGCCCGGCACCAGGGCGTGCGTGACCTCCGCCGCGACGCCCGGCGCCGCCGTCGCGACCGGGCGATCGTCGAGGGCCGCGCTCATCGCGACGTCGGCCCCGGGATCGCCGGCCGACCACACCGAGTTCGGCGCGACGAACGTCGGATCGCGCTGCAGCTGCGACACGAGCACGTTCTCGAGCGGCGCGAAGAACGCCAGATCGGACGACGCGCCGGGCACGACGTCGGCGATCGACGAGACGACCGCGTCACCGCGGCGCCCGCTTCCGGCGTAGCGGAACTCGAAGGCGTCTCCCGGCCCGATGCCGAGATGATCCGCGAGGGCGGATGTGACGACGGCGGTCACGGGGCCGGGCTCACCGTCGGGGGCCCCGCCGTCGGCGACCCACACGATGACGTCGTTCACCCCGCCCGGGAACTCGGCCTCGGCCCGGATGTCGAGCGGATCGCCGTCCACCGCCTCGACCGACTCGACGGTCACCGACGTCGTCACGGCCTGGTCACGGAAGGCCGCGACCGCGAGCAGCCGCCAGGGGGCGGTGCCCTCGGGCAGCGGCGCCTCCGCCACGAGGGTCGTCGAGTCGTCGTCGTTCGCCTGCAGCTCGCCCTCGAGCAGCACATCCTCCGGCGTGCCGGCCGCGTCGAGCAGCAGCGCGACGATCCCGAAGCGGGCGCGGCCAGTACCCGACGAATCTGCCCGAGCGGTCACGCGGAGCGCCGTCGCATTCTCGCCGAGAGGCACAGGGTCGGCTGTCACCGCCGCGCCCGAAGCGGCAGTGTCGGGTCCAGCGGTGTCGGGCGAGGCGGTGGCCTCGAGCGCGGCCTTGTCGACGAGGCCGCCGGCCGAGGTCACGACCGCGTCGATCCCCGTCGTCGGCACGGCGACGAGCTCGGCGTCGGCGTCGCCGATCTCGACCTCCTCCACCGAGGCGGGGGCAGACGCCTCGACGCCGGCGACGGACGCCGCCGCCGCGACGTGCGCGGGGTTCGCATACTGCGGCGACATGTCGACGCGCAGGTCGGCGCCCGCACGCACGGCGGCGGAGTCGGTCACCATCGCGCTCCACGTCGCGCTGTACGCGGACGCGAAGACGGCCTGGGCGACAGTGAGCGCGACGAGCAGCACGGCGACGGCGTAGATCGGGATGCGGCGCGCCACCTGCCGGGCGGGATACCCGGGCTGCAGCGAGGGGAAGCCGGCGGCAGGACGTGCCCACGCGGCGGCCGCCGCACCGAAGACCGCGAGCGCCACGAGCGCCGCCGCGAGGAGCACCACTGCGGGGGCGACCGCGACGATCGGGTCGAAGCCCGCTCCGCGAGCGAGCGGCAGCTGCCACACGACGAGCGCGGAGGCGAGGAGCACGACGACGATGAGGGCCGCGGTGGTCGCGCGGGCTGCGCGGGTGGTCGTGCGGCGGCCCTCGCCCCGGCGGAGCGCGATCGCGAAGACGGCCGCGAGCACGACGGCGGTGGCGAGCACCCACGGCCACGACGCGAGCGCGCCGGCCGGTTCCGCACCGAGCGCGATCGCGAGCCCGACGGCGAGGACGACGCCGACCACCGTGCCCACGAGCGCGACCACGACGCCTTCCGCGGCATCCGTCACCGCGGCCTGACTGCGCGAAAAGCCGCGCGCACGGATCGTCGCCGTCTCGTGCTCGCGGGCGGCGGCGACGAGGCGCGCGAGCTGCGCGACCGCGGTTCCGGCGAGGAGCGCGACCAGGATCACCAGTGCCGGGGCGGCCGAGGAGAGATCGGCGGCCCCCGCGCGTGCCTGTGCGGCCACCTCGTCGGCCGACACGCCGGGCGGCGCCGGATCGCCCGCGAGCGCCACCGCCCGCTCGAGCCACGCGATCACGACCGACACCGTCGCCACGGCCACCGCGACGGTCGCTGCCGCACTCGCCAGCAGCCCTGCGCGCGCCCACGCCCGCTGCCTGAGCAGTCGCGTCGGCGACGGCGCGCGGCGATCGGGCATGAGCTCGGTCCTCCGCGGTTCGATCGGCGCTGACGGGTCTGGAGCAAACCTAACCGAACGCCGATCTCGGCGCGGCACCGGGTTCCATCGCTCCCGGGCTCGCGTCCCACGCGCGACGCGCGAGTGGGAGACTGAGGCCATGACGCTCCACATCACGGGCGACGCCGCCGCCGACCGCCTGCTGACCGACGACCCGCTGGCCCTCCTCATCGGGATGCTCCTCGACCAGCAGGTCGCGATGGAGACCGCGTTCGCCGGTCCCCTCAAGATCTCGGAGCGGGCGGGGACGTTGGATGCCGCGGCCCTGGCCACGTTCGATCCGGAGGCGTTGATCGAGCTGTTCAAGGCGACGCCCGCCGTCCACCGCTTCCCGGGGTCGATGGCCGCCCGCGTACAGGCGCTCTGCGCGGCGGTCGACCAGGACTGGGACGGCGACGCGGCGGCCATCTGGACGCGCGACTACCCGGACGGCGCGACGGTGCTGAAGCGCCTCAAGACCCTGCCGGGGTTCGGCGAGCAGAAGGCGAAGATCTTCCTCGCCCTGCTGGGCAAGCAGTACGGCTACAGCGGGGCGGGGTGGCGCGAGGCCGCGGGCGCGTACGGCGAAGAGGGGTCGTTCCGCAGCGTGGCCGACATCGTCTCGCCCGAGTCGCTCACGAAGGTGCGCGAGCACAAGCGCGCGATGAAGGCCGAGGCCAAGAGCGGGGGCGGCGGAGTCTGATGCGCAAGACCGGGGGCGATGTCGACGAGTTCGTCGCCGGCGTGAAGCCGGCGAAGCGGCAGCGCGACGCGGTCGCGATGATCGAGCTGCTGCGCGAGGTCACGGGCCGCGAGCCCGAGCTGTGGGGCACGATCATCGGCTTCGGGGCGTGCCACTACCGTTCTCCGGCAGGCACGGAAGGCGACGCCCCGATCGCGGCGTTCGCCCCGCGGCGCGAATCCACCACGCTCTACACGCTGAGAACCGCTGCCCACGGCGACCGACTCGCACGACTGGGCCCGCACGAGACGGGCGTGAGCTGCCTGTATCTCAAAGACCTCGACGCGGTCGACGCCGACGTGCTGCGCGAGATCGTGGCTGACGATTACCGCCGCGTGCTCACGGGCGACACCGGCGACACCGCCTACACCGTCACGGAGTGACGGCCGTCGGCCCGGCACTGCACGCGCCATCCGCTCAGGGGCACCGATCCCTACGCCGCGCCAGCGCTCATCGGCTCGCTTCGAGCGGCCTCGACCACGCCGTCTCGCCGTCGAGCTGGCCGGTCTGCCGGAACAGGCGCACCTGGTGGGTCTCGGCCAGGACCCGGGCGAGTTCGTAGCGGTCGGCCGGAGCGAACTCGAGGCTCTGCCAGAACGGACCCGAACGACGGCTGAACAGCCAGGCCGTCGTCGCACCCTCCGCCGCCGCGCGCTCGAGGGCGAATCGCGCCAGCGCGCTGCCCCGCCCACGTGAGCGCTGCGCAGAGCCGACGGCGACGCTGCGGATCAGCGCATGCCGGCCGTCGCCGCTCAGCTCGTACCCGGTGCTGCCGATGACGGCGCCGTGCTCGTCACTCTCCAGCCACAGGCGCACGCCGGCGCCGTCGAGTCCGCTGGTCGTGAGGTCGGCCACGCTCAGGAACGCCGCCAGCGCCGGGACCTCGTTGACACCGCACCGCTCCAGACGCACCGCTCCAGTCAATCACCGGTGCGAGCCGACGAGCGACGCGGAGACGGATGCCGCAGCCGCCGCTCCGCGCGTTATCCACAGTCCCCGGAGTCGGGACGCCGAGTCCCAACGGCCCGCTAGGGTGGGGGAACCCGCCCGGATCCGCCCACTCGCCTGGAGACACCGTGCTGCCCTTCCTCATCGTCGGAGGCGTCGGCCTCGCCGTGCTGCTGCTCTCGCTCATCGTCGGCGACATCTTCGACCACTTCGACATCGGCGACGGCGCCATCTCGGGCACCGCGCTGGGGATCGCGGCCGTCGTGTTCGGGGCGTCCGGCGCCCTCACCGCCACGAACGGGCTCGACACGCTCTGGGCGTACGTGCTCGCCGCCGTGCTGGCAGTCATCGCCTACGTCATCGCCGTGGTCTTCGTGAAGCGGCTGACCAAGAGCTCCGACGGCGTGCCGGCGTCCGCTCTCGGTCTCTCCGGGGTGACGCGCTCGACGGTCTCACCGGCCGGCGGCGAGGTCAGTCTCGACGGCCCGCACGAAGTGGAACGGCGCCTCGCGTACGCCGACGACACCATCGCCGAGGGCGCGCGCATCCGCGTCGTCGAGCACACCGGCACCCGCGTCAAGGTCGTCGCGGAGTAAGACCCACCCGCAGCCAGGGCCGGGAAGCCCCGGGTTGCGGCATCCCTCGAGAAAGGTCGTTCATGACGAACGAACTCATCCAGATCATCGCGGTCGTCGCCCTCATCGTGGCGGTGCTCGGGCTCATCACCTTCATCGCCCGCCGCATCCGCCGCGTCCCCCCGAACGAGGCGCTCGTGATCGTCGGCCGCGGGGCCGGCCGTCCCGCACCCGGCGAGACCGGCTCCGGCCAGCGCGTCGTCATCGGCGGCCGCACGTTCGTCTGGCCCATCCTCCAGCAGGGCTTCTCGATCTCGCTCGAGCAGCGCCAGATCGGCATCACGGTGGAGGGCGTCGACAAGAACCGCATCAAGATCGCCATCAAGGCCTCGATCAACTTCAAGGTGTCGGGTACCGAAGACGGGGTGCGCCGCGCCGCGCAGCGCTTCCTGTCGCAGCAGGACCTCCTGACCGAGATCATCAAGGAGTCGCTCGAAGGCTCGCTGCGCTCGATCGTCGGCGACATGACCATCGAGCAGATCATCTCCGACCGCAAGAGCCTGTCGGACCGCGTCGTCGCCGAGACGAAGGCCGACCTCGTCGAGCAGGGTCTGCAGGTCGACCTGCTCAACATCAGCGACATCTCGACGCCGGGCAGCGACTACCTCGCGAACCTCGGCCGCGCCGAGGCGGCCCGCGCCCGCCAGGTCGCCGAGATCAGCGAGGCCGAGGCGTCCCGTGCCAGCGAGTTCGCGCGCATCGAGGCGTCGGAGCAGATCGCCGAGCGCCAGAAGGCCCTCGCCCTCAAGCAGGCCACGATCAAAGCCGAGACAGACCGCGCGAACGCCGAAGCGCAGGCGTCGGGTCAGCTGGCGACCGCCGAGCAGGACAAGCTCGTCGCCGTGCAGGAGCGCGAAGCGCTCACCGAGCAGGCGCTCGTGACGCAGGAGCGCCTCGACATCGAGATCCGCAAGCCCGCCGAAGCGCAGGCCTACGCCGAGGTGCAGCGCGCGAACGCCCTGCGTGACGCCGCGAACGCCGCCACCGAGGCCGACGCCTACAAGCGCACGAAGATCGCCGAGGCGAACAAGGTCGCAGCCGTCCAGGACGCCGAGGCCGCCGCGACGGCGGTGCGCTTCTCCGGCGAGGCCGAGCGCGACAAGCAGGTCGCCCTCGCTGCCGGTATCAAGGCCGAAGGCGAGGCCCGCGCCGCGGCGATCCAGGCCGAGGGTCTCGCCGAGGCGGCGTCGACCGACGCCAAGGCCCTCGCGCTGCAGAAGTACGGCGAGGCGGCGCTGGCGCAGGAGATCATCTCGCGCCTGCCCGACATCGTCCGCGCCGCGGCCGAGCCGATCGCGTCGATCGACAAGCTCACGGTCGTCTCGACCGACGGCGCTGCCGAGATGACGAAGACCGTCGGCCGCGTGCTCGGCGAGGGCACCGAGGTCGTGAAGGGCCTGACCGGGCTCGACCTCAACACCCTGCTGCAGGCGTTCGCGCTGAAGACAGCCGGCGCGGACGCCCTGGCCGCCGCGGACGGCGCTCGCGACGTCGCGAAGAACGCCGCCCAGGATGCCGCCGCCGCGCTCGGCACCGCCCGCTGACACGGCCCCGGAACGAACGAAGCGCCCGGCCTGCGTGAGGCCGGGCGCTTCGGCGTGAAACGTCCCGGGTGGCTCATCACCGCAGGATGCGGCCGGCGGCCGCGAGGCTCAGCCGCCGCGGCAGGATCCCCGCGAGCTTGGTCGCGACGGCGTTCGCTCGCCCCGAGAGCCGGGCTCGGCCGCGGGCGGCGCCGGCGGCGGCACTCCGGCGAGGGAGATGGGGTGACGCTCAGCGCGCCTGGGCGGCCAGCAGCGTCGCCGGATCGGGCAGGCGCAGCGCGAACGCTCCGATGCTGTGCACCAGCCACGCGACGATCATGAGGAGCAGCGGCAGCGGCACGCCCGCGAACGCCGCGGCACCGAGGAGAAGCGCCGCCGCGTAGCTCAGCAGCGCGAGGACGACCAGCGACCCCCCGCACCAGGCCAGACCGCTGCGCCGCGCGAACCGCCAGACGGCGCGGGCCGTCGAGCGGTCGAACAGCGGCCGCAGCACGAGCGCGATGACGCCCGCGAACGCCAGCAGGCCGACCGCTCCGGCGGTGCGCACGACGGCGTCGGGAGCGGTCTGCAGGAGCGACGGCTCGCCGAGGTTGCCGACGATACCGAAGAACACCAGGGGCACCGCGAACGACACCAGCAGCAGCCAGCCGAGGAGTCGCCGCAGCAGGAAGTAGAGCGAGAAGCGTGCGACGAGCGGCGGCACCGCAGCGGTGGGCGTCACGCGCAGGCTCGCGAAGGCGGTGCGCATCGCGTCGGCCCTGCGGCCGCTCGTGAACTGGGCGATCATGACCTGGAGCTGCAGGTGCGCGTCGGTGGGGTCGAGGGCGGCCGCCTCGCGCATCAGGTGGTAGCCGCGCTCGCGACCGGCCGGCTGCGCGAGGAACACCTGAGCCAGCGAGACCAGCGCGCGCGAGCGCTCCGAGGGATCGGCCGGAGCCAGCTGGACGGCCGCCTCCGCCTGCGCGACGGCCGCTGGGACGTCGCCGACGTCCGACAGGGCGAGCGCAAGCACGGCGCGGTGGCTCCACTCCCCCGGCTCGATCTGGACGGCGGATGCCGCGGCCTGCACCGCTTCGGGGGCCCGCGCGTCGTCGAGGCCCAGGATGCGGGCGAGTACCTGGAACCCCGCGGCGCGCGTGTCGGGATCGGCGGCTGCGGCGCGGGCGTGCGACTCGGCGCCGGCGAGGTCGCCGGTCACTGCCGCCGCGCGGGCCGTCAGGAGGTGCGCCGGACCGCTCGTCGGATCCAGCGCGAGTGCCGAGCGCAACAGCTCCCTCGCCCGACCCGGCTGGCCGGTGTCGAGCAGGACCTGCGCCTCGGACAGCGGATCGATCGCCATGTCAGATGCGGTGCTGCTTGAGGTACGAGCGCAGCTGCGCGAACGTGCCGTCGTCGACCCCGTACTCGAGCACCGGCTTGATCTGCTCGAACCACGACCGCGTGGACGGGACGACGCGGGATGCCGCCGCCTCGAGGTCGTAGGTCGTGATCATGCGCGGAACCCCGGCCTGCAGCGAGTCCATGAACGCCGACTCGACGGCGGTCTCGACGATGTAGGAGAGGTCGGCGCCGGAGAACTCGCGCGTGCGGGCGACGATGTCGGTCGTGTCGATCGCGGCGGCCGGCTTGTCGCGCAGCGCGTGTCGCAGGATCGCCCCGCGCGCGGGCTCGTCGGGCGGAAGGATGAGCACGGTCCGATCGAGACGTCCGGGCCGACGCAGCGCGGGGTCGATGTCCCACGGGCGGTTGGTCGCGGCCAGCACGTAGATGCCCTCGTTCGACGCGTCGACGCCGTCGAACTCCTCGAGGAGCTGGCTCGTCACCATGCGCAGCGCCTGCGACGCCGGGCTCGACGATGTGGTGCGGCGACCGCCGATGGCGTCGAACTCGTCGATGAAGATCACGCACGGCCGCGCCGAGCGCGCTGCCTTGAAGAGGGCCTGGATGGCCTTCTCGCTCTCGCCGAAGTACTGGCCCATGATGTCGGCGAGCGTGACGTGCAGGAACCCGGCGCCCAGTTCACCGGCCACCGCCCGCGCGATGAAGGTCTTGCCGCAGCCGGGCGGTCCGTACATGAGAAGGCTGCCCCGCGGCGCCTTGCCGAACATCCGCGCCAGATCGGGGTTGCGCATCGGCGCGAGGAACGAGCTCTCGAGGTGGCGCTTGACCTCCTCGAGCCCTGCCACGTCGGCGAGGGTGACGCCGGGGCGCTCCACGTCCCACACCGGGACACCGTCGTCCGATCCGCCGGCCCTTGCGGCGGGGATGCGCTGAGGGGCGTCCGCGGACTCATGCCCCGGAGCCGCCTCGCCGGAGGCGACGGCAGCCGCCGACGCCGGCGCAGCGACCGCTGCGGGGGCGGCCGGTGCTGAGTCCGGCGCGGGAGCGGTCGGGACCTCGGAGGCTCGAAGTGCTGCCGGAGCGGGATCGTCGGCCCCAGCCGCTGCGTCGGGAGCCAGGCGCTTGCGCAGGAATGCGGCCGCCGCCCGGGCACGCAGCACCTGCACGGTCTGCGGGTTGGCGCCGTACTGGGCCAGCGTGCGGACCTCGATGACCGCCTGCTCAGGGTCGTCCTGGAGGAGCAGCTCGATGAGGTCGATCCGCAGCGCGAGGTTGTCGGGGTCGCTCGCGACGGCGTCGCGGATGATCGCCACGAAGTCGGGCTCGCCTTCGAGCTCGGACGCGGGTTCTGCCGCGACCGCGGCCTCGGGCTCGGGCTCTCGCTCGGTCGCGTCGGCCTCGGGGTCAACCGCGGCCTCGGGCTCTCGCTCGGTCGCGGCGGCCTCGAGCTCAACCGCCGCCTCGGGCTCCGACGTCGTCGGCGACGGACGTTCGGCCTCCGACGGCCGCGAGGACGCGGCATCCGTCGACTCCTGCGCCGCCTCGCGCGCGTCCTGCGCCGCAGCCGCGCGCTCGAACGCCACCGCGGCCGCGACGGAATCGGCCGGCACGACGGGCGTTGCCGGAATCTCGGGCGGCGCGGGCGCGAGCCGCTCGGCCAGCCAGGCGGGGGTGTGCTCGGGCGTACGGGGGAAGCGCGCCGCGTCGCGGCCCCAGGCCGCGGGATCGACGCCGGCCAGACGAGGCTCGTGATCGAGCCACGTCTTCAGGCCGGTGGACCGATCCGCGTTCACCAGCACCTGCGCGGTGTACCAGGCACCGCGATCGGGCACGTACATGGCCTGCCGCAGCCGGGCCACGGCCAGCACGAGCTCGGTCGTGGGCGGCACGCTCCGGTAGCGCCCCTCCGCGGACTGCTGGTCGCCCTCGTCTCCGAAGACCTGGATCCAGACGTCGGCGATCATGTCGACGGTGGCCACCGTCAGCACGACGCGCTGCTCGCGCGGGCGGAGCAGTGCGTACAGCTGCACCGCCAGCGGGTTGAACGCCTCTGCGAACTGCTGCCCCGGCTCCGTCATGGCTCAGGCCCCGGTGAGGCGCTCCGCGAGGTACGCGTGCAAGCCCTCGAGCGGCACGCGCTCCTGGCCCATCGTGTCGCGGTCGCGCACGGTGACGGCGCGATCGTCGAGCGAGTCGAAGTCGACCGTGACGCAGAACGGCGTGCCGATCTCGTCCTGGCGACGGTAGCGGCGGCCGATGGCGCCGGCGTCGTCGAAGTCGATGTTCCACTCACCGCGGAGATCCTCGGCGACCTCGCGCGCGATCGGCGACAGCTGCTCGTTGCGCGAGAGGGGAAGCACCGCCGCCTTCACGGGCGCGAGCCGCGGGTCGAGCTTGAGCACCGTGCGGGTGTCGGTGCCGCCCTTCGCGTTCGGCGCCTCCTCCTCGTGGTAGGCGTCGACGAGGAACGCCATCATGGCGCGCGTGAGGCCGAACGAGGGCTCGATGACGTACGGGATGTACTTCTCGCCCGAGGCCTGGTCGAAGTACGACAGCGACTGCCCCGACGCCTCGGAGTGCGAGCCGAGGTCGTAGTCTGTGCGGTTGGCGACGCCCATGAGCTCGCCCCACTCCTTGCCGGCGAAGCCGAAGCGGTACTCCACGTCGATGGTGCCGTCGGAGTAGTGGGCGCGGTCCTCCTCGGGCACGTCGAAGCGGCGCATGTTGCCGGGATCGATGCCGAGGTCGATGAACCAGTTCCAGCACTCGTCGACCCAGTGGTCGAACCACTCCTGCGCATCGGCCGGCGGTACGAAGTACTCGATCTCCATCTGCTCGAACTCGCGGGTGCGGAAGATGAAATTGCCGGGCGTGATCTCGTTGCGGAACGCCTTGCCCACCTGCCCGATGCCGAACGGCGGCTTCTTGCGGCTGGCGGTGAGGACGTTCGAGAAGTTCACGAAGATGCCCTGCGCCGTCTCGGGCCGGAGGAAGTGCAGGCCCGACTCGTCGTCCACGACGCCGAGGTAGGTCTTGACGAGACCCGAGAACGCCTTCGGCTCGGTGTACTGGCCCTTCGTGCCGCAGTTCGGGCACGGGATGTCGGCGAGGCCGTTCTCGGCCTTGCGGCCCTTGCGCGCCTCGAAGTCGTCGATGAGGTTGTCGGCGCGGAACCGCTTGTGGCACTGCAGGCACTCGACGAGCGGGTCGGTGAAGGTGGCGACGTGACCGGATGCCTCCCACACGCGCTTGGGCAGGATGATCGACGAGTCGAGGCCGACCATGTCGCCCCGGCCGCGCACGAACGTCTGCCACCACTGCCGCCGGATGTTCTCCTTGAGCTCGGTGCCGAGGGGACCGTAATCCCACGCCGACCGGGATCCGCCGTAGATCTCACCCGCCTGGAACACGAACCCGCGGTGACGGGCGAGGGCGATGACTTTGTCGAGGCGAGACTGCTCGGCCACGGTGGCTCCAATGGTCGGGAGGGGGATGCACGAGGGTGCGAAGAGCCGCTGACCGCGGCATCCGTCGATTCTAGTCGGCTCGCGGAAGCCGCCCGCCGGGCGCCCCGTCGCGCTCCGCGGCCGCTGCCGGGCACGGGGCGGACGGAGCGGCGTCAGCGGATGAACGGGATCGTCAGCGGGTACGTGTACCACTCGCCGCGGTTCGCCTTCACCGCGGCGATGATGCAGAAGACGATGTTGAGCACGTACGCGGCCAGGAGGATGAAGATGCCGATGATGACGATGCTCAGGATGGCGCCCACGACGTAGGCGATGAGGATCGTCAGCTGGAAGTTGAGCGCCGTCGCGGTGTGCGCGCGGACGAAGGGGCCGCGGTCCTTGAGCACGAGGAAGCCGACGAGCGGAACGAGGAAAGTGAAGAAGAGGCCGCCGAGGTGGACGAGCGTCGCCCAGAGCTTCTCGTCGGCGGGGCTCATCTGGGGCGACTGCGCAGCGCCGTAGCCGTAGGGCGGCGGAGGAGGGGTGGTCACGCCACCACCCTAGGGCCCCCGCGCACTTCGGTGAGGGTGCGGCGCGGGGGCGTCAGGCCTCACGCAGCCCGTCGCGGCCGAGCTCAGCGACGGAGGTGTGACCGGACAGGCCGAGGGTGATGTCGAACTCTGCGAGCACGTTGCGCACGACCTCGCGTACTCCCGGCTCGCCGGCGATGCCCAGGCCGTACGCGTACGGGCGGCCGAGCGCGACGGCGGTCGCTCCCAGCGCAAGCGCGATGAAGACGTCGGCGCCCTGCCGCACGCCCGAGTCGAACACGATCGGCACGCGCCCGGCGACCCGCTCGGCGATCGTGGGCAGCACCTCGAGCGTGGGCACGGACTGGTCGATCTGACGGCCGCCGTGGTTCGAGATCCAGATGCCGTCCATCCCCGCGTCGAGTGCCCGGATCGCGTCGTCGGGATGGACGATGCCTTTGAGGAGGATCGGCAGCGACGTCCACTCGCGCGCCTTGGCGAGATCGCCCCACGTGAGCCCGGGGGTCGAGAACACGTCGAGGAAGGTCTCGACCGCTGCCCGCGGCAGCGGCGAGCGCAGGTTCTCACGCACGCTCTTCGAGCCGGTGAGCGCGGAGCCTTTTCGGGCGATCCCGAGGCCCGCACGGACCGCCTTCGGGGTGACCTTCACCGCCGGCGCGGCGTCGGCATCCGTCGCCTCTGCCCCTCGTGACGAGCCGGCCCGTGCGCGCTCGCGCACGAGCTGCTGGAACACCGGGTCGCTGGTGTACTGGGCGATGCCCATCGCGCGGGTGAACGGCAGATACGCCAGGTCGAGATCGCGCGTGCGCCAGCCGAGCAGGTGCGTGTCGAGGGTGACGACGACGGCTTCGCATCCGGATGCCTCGGCCCGGCGCAGCAGCGACGCGTTGAGCTCGTCAGAGGCCGACCAGTAGAGCTGGAACAGCCGGGCTCCGCCGGGTGCGGCCTCGGCGACGGACTCCATCGAGAAGGACGCCTGGTTCGAGAGCGTGTACGGCACTCCGAGGGATGCCGCGGCCCGCGCCACCGCCAGATCGGCGTCGTCGTGCGCCATCTCCATGACGCCGAGCGGGGCGAGGAGCAGCGGCGTGGGCCGGCGCGCTCCGAGGAAGTCGATGGACAGATCGCGCGACGACACATCGCGCAAGGGCCGTGGCCAGACCTGCCAATGGCCGAAGGCCGCGCGGTTGGCCGCGGTCGTGCGCTCGGCGCCGGCTCCGCCGGCGATGTAGGCGAACGCCTCGGCGCTCAGCGCCTTGAGCGCGGCGGACTCGAGGGCTGCGATGTCGACCGGCACGCGCGGCCGTGTGCCGCTGATGCCGGCGCGGTAGATCTCGGACTGGGTCCGGCGCGAGATGCCGCGAGCCGCGGCGGCGGGGTCTTCGGGAGCGACGCTGCTCTGGGCCATGCGGCCAGCCTACGCACGACGGCGGGCACGCCGAGCATGCGTCCCGGCGCCCGACGCGTGGGGTTGCGGGCACTTCTCCCCGGTCGTTGAGCGAGCGAAGCGAGAGGAAACGCCCCGGCGTTCTCGGAAACCCAGACGCGTTTCGTCTGCGGGCGCCAGAGCGCCCTCCGCTCAACGACCGGCAACCCGAGGTTCGGTCGTTGAGCGAGCGAGGAACGAGCGAGACGAATCGCCCCGACGTTCCCGGAAACCCAGACGCGTTTCGTCCGGCAACCCGCGTTCCGGTCGTTGAGCGAGCGAGGAACGACCGAGACGAAACGCCCCGGCGTTCCCCCAAACCCGGGACGCGTTCCGTCCGGCAACCCGCGTTCCGGCCGTTGAGCGAGCGAGGAACGAGCGAGACGAAACGCCCCGGCGATCCCGGAAACCTGGACGCGTTTCGTCTGCGGGCGCCAGAGCGCCCTCCGCTCAACGACCGGCACCTCAGCGCGTCGGGTCAGTTTCCGAAGCCGCACCAATCGGCGACCCAGCTGAGGATGTCGCCGCGCATCTCCTCGCCCACGAACAGCTCGAACTCCCCCTCCGCGCCGTCGAGGTCGACGCGCACGTCGAAGAGCGTGCCGCGCTTGTCCTCCTGCACCGCGTGCGGATCGCACCGGAACGGCACCAGCGGCAGGTCCACGACGACGACGGCGGCGTCGCCCGGGCGCACCTCCAGCGCGAGCGGGTAGAGGTCTTCCTCGGGCGGAATGCCGGCGAAGGAGAGCAGGTTGGTCCCCTCCACCCCGACCACCGTGGCCGCGCCGTCGTCGGTCGGCGTGACAGTGAGCTCGAGCACGGCCGGCTCGCCGGGCGGGGACGGCTCGAAGGCGGTGAAGGCGAGGGTCGCGGCATCCGTCACCCTTTCGAGCACGCAGTCGCGGACGTGCATGTCGGCGACGAATCCGAGCAGGTCGGGAGCGGATGCCGTCGCCTCGGCGCTGCCCGAATCCGAGACGAGCTCGAGCACGGCCACGCCCTCACCCTCGTCGGGCGCCGTGCAGTCGGCGGCCGGCAGCTGGATGCGGATGTCGACGGTGCCGCCGGCGGGAATCGTGCTCACGCGGTCGGCGAACACCCGGGTCGCCGGCTCGGCGAACCGCGGATCGTCGACGCGCACCTCGCCGACGGTGACGGGCGCGTCGGATCCGTTCGTCACCCGCAGCTGGGCCTGCCGCGCGGCCACATCGGCGCGCAGCTGCGCGACCGCGACCGTGACGCCGGCGGGCAGCGTCGGCAAGGGGCCAGGGCTCGAGGTCGCATCGCCTGGGGTGGTCGGAGTCGCGCCACCGGGGGCGCAGCCGGCGACCGCGAGGGCGCCGATCAGCGCCGCGGCGAGCAGGAGGGTGCGAGCCGGACTCCTCGAGCTCCGGAGCGGGGAGCTGCCGACGGGGCGCGGGCGCGGCATCCGTCCTCCGCTCGTGAGGAGGTGCGGACGTCGCAGCGGTCGCATCGGCGCTCCGGTCGCCTACCGCGTGAGGGTCTCGCGGGCGACGGTGAAGTCCTCGAGCGCGACGGGGTCGATCTCGACGCCCAGCCCGTGGCCGAGCGGCACGCGCACGTGGCCGTCCTCGAGCGCCGCGGGCTCGGTCACGATGTCGCGCGTGTAGAAGCGGCTCGACGCCGACACGTCGCCCGGCAGCGTGAAGCCGGGGAGCGCGGCGAGCGCCGCGTTGGCGGCGCGGCCGATCCCGGTCTCGAGCATGCCGCCGCACCACACCGGCACGCCGGCGGCGAGGCAGCGGTCGTGGATGCGCACGGCCTCGAGGTAGCCGCCGACCCGCCCGGCCTTGATGTTGATGACGGATGCCGAGCCCAGCGCCAGCGCGTCAGCCGCCGCCTTGTCCGACACGATGGACTCGTCGAGGCACACCGGCGTCCGCAGGCGCTGCGCGAGCGTCGCATGGTCGACGAGGTCGTCCTCCTGGAGCGGCTGCTCGATGAGGAGCAGGTCGAAGCGGTCGAGCTCGGCCAGGGTGTCGGCATCCGCCATCGTGAAGGCGGAGTTCGCGTCGACCTGCAGGGGGATGCCGCCGAACGCCTCGCGCACGGCGGCCGTGTCGCCCACGTCGCGCCCGGGCTTGATCTTGATCTTGATGCGCAGGTAGCCCTCGTCGAGGTAGCCTCCCACGGTGTCGACGAGTGCGGCCGGGTCGCGCTGAATGCCGACGGAGACGCCGCTCGGCACCCGGTCGCGCACCGCGCCGGCGTACTCGCCGAAGCTGCGGCCCTCGGCGCGAAGCGCCGCATCGAGCACGGCGAGCTCGAGGCCGGCCTTGGCCATGCGGTGCCCCTTGAAGGGCTCGAGCACGCCCGCGACGTCTTCGGGCGCAAGCCGTCGCTGATCGAGCAGGGCGGGCGCGAGGAAGCGCAGCGCCACATCCCACGCTCCCTGCGTGTACTCGCTCGAGTAGAGCGGGTCGGCCTGCGTCACGATCTCGCCCCAGCCCTCGCCGTCCGACGTGAGCGCCCGGACGACGATCACCTCGCGCACCGTCTCGGTGCCGAACGAGGTCGTGAACGGGGCGACGAGCGGCAGGTGCAGCACGCGCAGCTCGAAGCCTTCGAGGGAGACGGATGCCGCGGGCCGGGCGATGGGCATGCGCTCAGCGTACGCCCGGCCGGGGCGGGCGCGAGTCGGGGTGCCGAGAGCAGCAGTGGACGATGACCAGCGGCAAGCCCGAGCGGGGCGGTCCGCAAGCGTCGTCGGGGTCAGTGCGCGAAGCGCGCGTCGGCGAGGTCGCGGCGGACGGGCACGTAGGTCGAACGCGCTCGGCGCGGCCGGCGGCGGCGCGGCTCGGCGGGGGCGCTGTGCCCCGGCGTTCCGCGCATCGCGTCACCCAGGGCGACGATCAGGGTCTCGATGTGTTCGCGCATGGCTCCTCCTCGTTCTCCTGAGAAGAGCGGCGGGCGCGTGCCCTGATACTTCCGGCCGGCTGGGCCTCTACGTCCGTCTACCTGCTCGTCACGGTACGCCGGGCCTCCGACATCCCACCCCTGCCCGTGCCCGCGAAAAGCGGAGATCCCGCGGGATCAGGACGGGCTCGCGGCATCCGTCCGATCCTCACGGGATCCCCGATCCTGCGGGTCGTCAGCGGAAGCGCGGGTCGTTGCCGCTCGTCGTGTGAACCTTGAGGCCCAGCGCATCGGCGACCTCGCCCCACGAGACGTACGAGAAGTTCGTCGCGTCGCGCTCGTCGTCGACCTCGACCCGCCCGACCGAACGCCGCGTGTCGCCCCGGTGAACGCTCCCCTCACCTGGGCGGGACTCGCGAAGGGTGGATCTCGTCGCCGGGAATCCCCTTCGCGATTCAGGCTCAGGCCGGGAGCTCGGCGAACGCGCGCACCGGGAAGGTGCCGAAGCCCTCGACCGCAGGAGGCGCCGCCGTGAACCGGGCGCCGCGCGGCGGCAGCTGACCGAGGTTCGTCAGGTGCTCGACGACGTGCACGCCGGCGCCGAGCAGCAGCGAGTGCGCCGGACGTTCGCCCCCTCCTGAGCCCGTCGAAGGGTCGGCATCGTCGATGTTGACCGAGTCGATGCCGACCAGCACCGCGCCGGCGTCGATGAGCCACTGCGCCGCCTCGCCCGTGAGGAACGGCGCGCCCGTGCCGTACTCCGGCTGCCCGAACCAGCGGTCCCAGCCGGTGTGCAGCAGCACGGCCGCGCCGCGGACGTCGCGATCGGCCAGCGTCTGGGGACGGATGCCGCGACGCGAGGCATCCCACGCGTCTTCGAGGTGGAACACCTCGGCGCGGAGACCGACGAGCGTCGACAGGTCGAGGCCCGCGAGGTCGGCGCCGTCGGCGTAGCGGTGGAACGGCGAATCGAGGTACGTACCGGTGTTGCCGATCATGTGGATGACGTCCATCGCGAACTCGGTGCCCGGAGCGTAGCGCGCACGGGAATCCTCGCGGGTGAGATGTGGCGTGATCGTCGGCGCCGGCAGCCCGGGGTAGGTCACGAGCCCCGCCCGGATCGGGTGGCTGAGGTCGACGACCCTGGTCGCCGCGTCGGTGCTCGTGGGCACCTCGACGCCGCGGCTCCCCCGATGCGGCTCCTCGACGATGCGCAGCCCGCGCAGGTCGACCTCGTCCACGAGCGCGAGGCCGAGGTGGGCGACGAGGAGCCGGGCGATCTCGTCCTCCGTGGCATCGGCGGACGGCAGGTCGAGCCGGAACCCAGTGCCGGACAGCCCTCCCCCGTTGGCAAAGCGCATGTCGAAGTCGAAGTGGGCGCGGTACTCGGACATGCCGGTCAGCCTAGGCGCGCGGCATCCGTCCCCCGATCCCCGATTCGGAGAATGGCGGTCGATCTCGGCGAAGCGGCAGGAATGCTTCGGCGGGGCATTGTCCGAATCGCGGGGCGCCAGCGCAACCCCGTGCCCACCGGCCCGCCGCGCTCGTAGCGTCGGGGCATGGACACCTTCGACTTCGCCCCACGAACCGCGATCGTGACCGCCTCGGACTCGGGCATCGGGCGGGCGACGGCGATCGCCCTCGCCGACGCCGGACTCGACGTCGGGATCACGTGGCACAGCGACGAGGAGGGCGCCGAGAAGACGGCAGCCGCCGTGCGCGAACGCGGCCGCCGCGCCGAGGTGACGCAGTTCGACGCGACCGACCTCGGGAGCGTCGCCGGCACGATCGACGAACTGGTGACCCGCCTCGGCGGGCTCGACGTCTTCGTGAACAACGCCGGCGGCGGGTCGGGCGGGCCGTTCCTCGAGGTGTCGCTCGAGGACTGGCGGCAGGTCGTCGCGCTCAACCTCGACGGCGCGTTCGCCGGCCTGCAGGCCGCCGCGCGGCACCTCGTGCGCGCCGGCAACGGCGGCCGCCTGATCGCGATCACGAGCGTCCACGAGACGCAGCCGCGCGTCGGCTCGGCCGCGTATGTCGCGGCGAAGCACGGACTCGGCGGCCTCATCAAGACGATGGCGCAGGAGCTCGGGGAGCACGCGATCACCGTCAACGCGGTCGGGCCCGGCGAGATCGCGACGCCTCTCACCGACCAGGAGCCCGAAGACGCCGAGCGCACGCACCGCCCCGGCATCCCGCTCGGGCGGCCCGGCAAGCCCGACGAGATCGCGGCCGTCGTGGCGTTCCTCGCCTCGCCCGCGGCCAGCTACGTCACGGGCGCGAGCTGGACGGTCGACGGCGGCATGCTGCAGATGGGCCCGCAGGCGGGCTCGCACCTGAAGAGCGACGACTGGCGGAAGGGATGACGATGAGCCACCACCACGACACCGAGCCGACCGATGAGACCGGCATGACCGACGAGGAGAAGCGCCGCGATCAGCTGACGTCTGCGCCCGACGCCGTCGAGTCCGACGCCGACCCGCGCATCGACGTCACGCACCGCGACGGCGTCACGCGCATCGACATCCGCGACGACGCCGCCGTGCGTCCGGGTGACCCCACGAGGGACCCGCAGGAGTAGGCGCCGCCCGGGCACAGGTGTGCGCCGCGCTCGCGCGTTTCGTCTCGGTCGCTGGCGCTCCCTCGCTCAACGGCCGGCACCCGGGCGCGGCGAGAGCGGCACCCAAGGCCCGGCCGCCGAGCGACCGCGGACTGAGCGGGTCCCATGGCCCGGCCGTTGAGCGAGCGCGGCACCGATGTCCGGTCGTTGAGCGAGCTTGCAAGTCGAAACGCAGAGACGAGACGCGTCAGGGCCGGACGAACAGGTACCCGCGCTCGTCGTCGAAGCCGCCGATCGCGAGGCCCTCCGCCACATGCGCCAGCACGGCGTCGCGGACGCGCAGGCGCCAGGCCGCGGCATCCGTCGGCTCTTCGCGACGCATCGTCTCGATGTCGTGCGGAATCTCGACCGACGCGACCACGCGATCGTCGTCGGGCGTGGGCACGGGCGGCGCGGCGAGCGCCCACGACACCATGATGCGGTCGGTCTCGTCGCCGCGGTTGACGCCGTCGTCCATCGGACCGTAGTGGTTCACGAGGTACTCGGTCACGCGCGTGCCGAGCACCCGCAGGTTGAAATGGGCGTTGCGCGCCACGAGCGGGTCGAACGTCCAGGTGATGTGGCCGACGCCGCGCGTGAGCGCCCACTCCTGCTGGTGGCGCTTCAGCACGCGGCCGAGACCCTGCGACCGATGGTCGGCGAGCACCCCGGTGATGTGGCTGTGCATCGAGCGCGCCGACGGCTCGGCGAAGAAGGCGACGGATGCCCCGACCATGCGGTCCTCGTCGTACAGGCCGACCGCGTAATTGCCGGCGTGGGCGAGGGCGCGCAGCAGGTTCGGCGGCATGCCGCCCCGGTCGCCGCCCCACACCTCGGCGAGCACGGCCGACGCGCGGTGGACCTCCTCGACGGTGTCGAGGGGACGGATGTCGATGCCGGGCGGCGTCGGGGTCTCGGCCATGCCCCAAGTCTGCACCCCGCGCCCACCCGGTTGCAGCGGCGATAGCCTGAACTGATGGGCACGGGTGACGAGGACGCAAGACGAAGACTCACCCGGATGCCTCGCCAGGGCGCGATCGTCGCCGTCCTGGCGATCGCGGGGCTGGCGTCGTCGTTCATGTTCACGCTGGTCGTGCCGATCCAGTCGAAGCTGCCCGAGCTGCTGAACGCGAGCCGCGAAGACACCGCGTGGGTCGTCACGTCCACTCTCCTGGCCGCGGCGGTCATGACGCCGATCGCCGGCCGGCTCGGCGACATGTACGGGAAGCGCCGCATCGTCCTGGTGCTGCTCGCGCTCTTGGTGGCCGGATCGGTCATCGCCGCGGCCTCGCCCGGCATCGTCGGGGTGATCATCGGCCGCACGCTGCAGGGCGCGGTGACCGGCGTCATCCCCCTGGGCATCTCGATCCTGCGCGACGTGCTCCACGAGGACCGCGTGGATGCCGCGATCGCCCTCATCAGCGCGACGCTCGGCGTGGGCGGCGCGCTCGGACTGCCGATCAGCGCGCTCATCACCGAGCGCAGCGACTGGCACGTGCTCTTCTGGGTGTCGGCGGGGCTCGGGGTGATCGTGTTCGCCCTCGTGCTGTGGATCGTGCCGGTGAGCGCCCTGCGCACCGGCGGGCGCTTCGACTACGTCGGCACCGCCGGCCTCGCCGTCGGCCTGCTCGGCGTGCTGCTCGCGATCTCGCGGGGCAACGAGTGGGGCTGGGCCTCGCCCGCCGTGCTGGTGCTCGGCCTTGGCGGTCTCGTCGTGCTGCTCGCGTGGGGCTGGTACGAGCTGCGCATCGCCGAGCCGTTGCTCGACCTCCGCGTCGCCGCGCGACGCCCGGTGCTGCTGACGAACCTCGCCTCGATCGCCTTCGGCTTCTCGCTCTTCGCCTCCAACGTGATCTACCCGCAGATGCTGGAGCTGCCGACAGCGGTCGGCGGATTCGGGCTCTCGCTCGTGACCGCCAGCCTCATCGTGATGCCCGCAGGTCTCGTGATGATGGTGCTGTCGCCGTTCTCCGGACAACTCGCCCGCACGGTCGGCCCGAAGCTGCTGCTCGTGCTCGGCGCGATCGCGCTCGTCGTCACCTACGCCTTCACCCTCGTCTTCGCGAGCGAGGTGTGGCAGATCCTCGTCGCCAACATCGGGATCGGGTTCGGCATCGGCTTCGGGTACGCCGCGATGCCCATGCTGATCATGCGCTCCGTCCCGCAGTCCGAGACGGGCGCGTCGAACGGCCTCAACGCGCTGTTCCGCTCCCTCGGCACGAGCACGGCGGCAGCCGTCGTCGGCGCTGTCCTCGCGACCTTCGCGATCGACGTCGACGGCGTCGCGGTGCCCGAGCCGGCGGCCTTCCAGATCTCATTCCTGCTCGGCGGTGCCGCGGCCGTGGTCGCCCTGGTCGTGGCCCTGTTCATCCCGCGGCACCACGCGCCCGAGGAGCGGCATCCGTCCCTCCGCGAGTGACGCGACTGCTGCAGTTTCCTGCGACTGCTGCGTCGCGCGACGGCGCGGTTGCAGGAAAGTGCAGCAGGCGCATCGGCCGACAGGGCCGCGCCGTCAGCCGCGCAGCCGCGCGAGCCGGGGTGATTCCGGCGCGAGGCGCTCCGCGACCGCCACGGCCGAGAGGATCGCGCTCTCGTGCGAATCCGCGTCGGCGGTGTACAGGCCCGCGAGCGAGATGCCGTGGCGCCCCTGCAGCGGGCGCAGCCGGCGCTGCGCGTCGAAGTATTCGGTGTCGATCAGCCCGTGCCGGTAGGTCGCCGTGGCGTAGAGCGGCTGCGGCAGCTCGTCGTCGAAGGTCACCCAGCTCTTGAAGACGTCGATGCCGCGCGAAGGGCTCCAGATCGACAGTGCGCTGTGCGAGGCATCCGTCCGCACGTTCACGACCGACCACGCGGACCGGTCTCGCGGCATGAGACGGCGGTCCCCGTGGATGGCGATCGTGGTGTCGAAGTACCGGAAGCGCGCCAGCTGCGCGGTCAGCTCGGCGAGCTCCGGCAGCGGAGCGAGCAGGTCATGCGCCGTGCGCGCGTCGCACGCCAGGACGACATGGTCGAACGCTTGCCGCGTCCCCGCGACCTCGACGAACAGCGTGCCGTCGGCATCGCGGGTGACGGAGCCGACGTCGGAGCTCGTGTGCAGGCTCGCCCGCTCGAGCGAGGCGACGAGCGCGTCGACGTAGCCGCGGAGTCCGCCCGGGATCTCGCTCTGCGCGGGCGGCCGCAGTCCCCGCGGGAGGTTCGCGCCGAGGTAGTACAGCGCGTTGTACGCGGCGAAGCGGCGGAACTCCGCGAGGTCGACACACCAGAACGCCAGCAGCAGCGGGAACAAGAAGTCGTCGACGAACGCGCGGGGCAGCCGTTCGCGCTCGACGTACTCGGCGATGGTCACCGAGGTGTCGTGCTCCGCGAGGAACGCGGGCAGCCGCGACAGGAAGGCGCGGAAGCGGGCGAGGTGGATGATCGCGCGCGGCGTGAGGGAGGACCACACCGGACGACCCCGCCGGAACGGCGGCATCGCCACGGCGCGCGAGCCGTCGGCGCGAGAGACCGTCAGCGTCGCCGGGTACGTCTCGCGCGGCACCGCGAGCTCGTCGAGCAGCCGGTTGAACGTCGCGTACCCGGCGCTGCGCGCGAAGAACTGGAACCCGGCGTCGACCCCCAACGGCCGGCCGCCGACCTCGATGTCGACGGTGTGCGCATGGCCGCCCAGGCGGTCGTCCTTCTCGAAGAGCGTGACCTCGTGGTGCTGCTCCAGCAGCCAGGCGCACACGAGCCCTGCGGCGCCCCCGCCGATGATGCCGATCCGCATGTGCGCGCCGTCCTGTCGAGCCTGCGCTCAGACTAGGGCCTGCGGGCGAGGGTCTATCGCGCGCGCGGGACCCGTCGCTAGCCTGACCACTACCGGGGGCGACGGGAGCAGGCGCATGGACGGGCGTGATCAGGGCTTTCAGGACGGCGACGGGGCTCGGAGCGGCAGGGGCGGCGAACCCGAGCAGGTGCCCGTGGGGCCGCCGGACGGCGCCACCGCCGCGGCGGATGCCACGAGGACCGGAACGGTGGCGGCGAAGAGCGGGACGGATGCCGCGGGCACCGCGGCGCCCGACGACGGCGCCGACCACGACACGAGGTTCTTCGGCCAGCCGTGGGCGCTCGCGCACATCTTCGGCGTGGAGATGTGGGAGCGGTTCAGCTTCTACGGCATGCAGGGCATCCTGCTCATCTACATGTACTACTCGGTCGCCGAGGGCGGCCTCGGCATTCCCGAGGCGACGGCGACCGGCATCGTGGGCGCGTACGGCGGCACGGTGTACCTGTCGACGATCCTCGGCGCGTGGGTGGCCGACCGACTGCTCGGCTCGGAGCGCGTGCTCTTCTACAGCGCCTGGGTCATCATGGCCGGGCACATCGCGCTGGCGCTGCTGCCGAGCGTGTGGGGCCTCGGCGTCGGCCTGATCCTCGTCGCGGTCGGATCGGGTGGCCTGAAGGCCAACGCGACCGCCGTCGTGGGAACCCTCTACTCCGCGAAGGATCCGCGTCGCGACGCGGGCTTCTCGCTGTTCTACCTCGGCATCAACCTCGGCGCCTTCCTCGGGCCGATCGTGACCGGCTTCCTGCAGAGCAACGTCGGGTTCCACTGGGGCTTCGGCGCGGCCGCCGTCGGGATGGCGATCGGCCTCACCCAGTACTCGTTCGGCCGCAAGCAGCTGCCCGCCTCGTCGCGCGTCGTGGCGAACCCGCTGCCCGCGAACCGCCGTCTGATGATGATCGGCGTCGGTGTCGCCGGGCTGCTGGTCATCGTCGCGCTCGTGCTCACCGGAGTCATCCGCGCCGACAACCTCGCCGGCATCGTGATCCTCGTGACGCTCGCCGCGACGATCGCCTACTTCTCGGTGATCATCTCGTCACGGGCGATCAGCGGCGACGACCGCTCGCGGGTGATCGGCTTCATCCCGCTGTTCATCGTCAACGTCGGCTTCTGGTCGCTGTACCAGCAGCAGTTCACGGTGCTGACGATCTACTCCGACAAACAGCTGGACCGCGTGATCCTCGGGTGGGAGATGCCGGTGTCGTGGGTCAACTCGATCAACCCGATCTTCGTCATCATCCTCTCCGGCGTCTTCGCCGCGATCTGGACCAAGCTCGGCGACCGCGCACCGTCGGCACCCGTGAAGTTCGCACTCGGCGCGATGATCATGGGCGTCGCGTTCCTGCTGTTCCTGCCGTGGGCCAACGGTGCGCCGAACTCGACGCCGCTCCTCGCGATCGTCCTGATCCTCCTCGTCTTCACGATCGCCGAGCTCTTCATCTCGCCCCCGGGCCTCTCGGTCACGACGAAGCTCGCGCCGCAGCGCTTCCACACGCAGATGGTGGCGCTGTACTTCCTGTCGATCGCTCTGGGCACCGCCATCGCCGGCTGGCTCGCGCAGTTCTACGACCCCGAGAACGAGATCCCGTACTTCACCATCCTCGGCGGCATCGCGATCGTGCTGGGCCTCGCGCTCCTCGCCGCGGTCAAGCCGGTGCTGAAGCTCATGCGGGGAGTGCGTTAGGGATGAACCAAGGGATCGCCCCAGGGAAGGGGCCGAAGTGGCCACGACGTCACTGTCGATTCCAGCCGGCCTTCAGTGGATGAACAATCAAAGTGAGATCGGCACGCTCGTCTCGGCCTCGGAGAACGCCCACAGCTTCTCTATCGCCCGGCGGCGGCCGAGCCGCAGCACCGGCACCCGTACAGCTCGGCCCGTGTTCATCCACCGCGGTCCGTAGAACTGGCCGCCGCGGGCGGAGGGGTCGGTCGCGGCTCGGATCTGCGGCATCGCGCCCTCGCTCGCGGGCATGCCCCGTCGCGCCGCCGTGCCCGCGAAGAAGGCCGCCATCCGTCCACCGCCCCCCTCGCGGACCGTGCGGGTCTGAAGGTCGGTGTGCGAGAGGCCGGGGTGGGCGATGAGGCTCTGCGCGCGGACCCCCGCGTCGCGGAATCGTGCGTCGAGGCCCAGTCCGAAGTGGTAGTTGGCGAGCTTGGCGTTGCCGTAGACGAGCCACGGCTGATACTTGCCTCGGCGATAGGGATTGTCGAGGTCGATCGCGCGCCCGAAGTGATGTGCTGTCGAGGTCACCGTCACGACCCGGGCTGCGGGAGCCGCGAGGAGCGACGGGAGCAGCAGCGCGGTCAAGGTCCAGTGGCCGAGATGGTCGATGCCCAGCTGCATCTCGTAGCCGTCCTCCGTCGTGCGCTCGGGCATCGCCATGACACCGGCGTTGTTCACGAGGATGTCGATCGACGGATGCGTCGCCGCGATGTGCTCCGCAGCCCGCTTGACCGATGCCTGGGATCCGAGGTCGAGCTCGACCAGCTCGAGCGAGGCGCCCGGTGTCTCGGCGCGTATCTGCTCGAGCGCTTCGGCACCTTTCTCCAGGTCGCGGACGGCCGACACGACGTCCGCGCCCTTGGCGGCGAACGCCTTCGCGGTCTCGAGTCCGAGTCCCCCGTTCGCACCCGTGACGACGGCCACGCGGCCGTGGAGGTCGGGGATCGAGTCGCGCGTGTAGACCATGGTCCTCAGGCTAGGGCGCGGTGCTCAGGCGCGTGGGGTTCCTGCTGCGCGGGCGGGAGCTCGGGCGCCGGCACCACGCGCCCGACGACGCCGACGAGCTCATCGATCCCGTCGAAAGTCATGCGCCTCGAGCGGCGGTCGGGGTGGACCGACGCGGCGTCGACCCACTCAGCCCCCGCCGCGCGCTGAGCCCCGCGCCGAGGGCCGTCAGGGCCGCCGCGACCAGCACCACCACCGCCGACACCGCCATGTTCGCGGTCGGACCGTACGTCGCGGTGAGCTGGCCGCCGGCCCACGAGCCGCCCGCGATGCCCACGTTGAAGAGCACGACGATCGACGCGCTCGCGAGGTCGCGGAGGCGATCGGATGCCGCGCGCATGAGCGCCGTCTGGATCAGCGGGAACATCGCTCCCGTGCCGGCGCCCCACAGCGCGAGCGCCACGACCACGACCGGCGTGACGTGCGGCAGCAGTGCGAGGGCCGCGTACGCGGCGACGAAGACGATCAGCGTGGCGGTGAGCGCCGTGCGGGGGAACCGGTCGGCGAGGGTGCCCGCGACCGCGACGCCGGCGATGCCCGCGGCGCCGAAGACGAACAGGAGCGCACTCGCCCACCCGTCCGCGATGCCGGCGGACTCGGCGAGGTAGGGCCGGATGTAGACGAACGCGAGGAACTGCGCGAGCCCGATGAGAAGACCCCCGAACCCATACGCGAGGAGCGGCGGGATCGACCGGTCGTGACGCAGCGAGGCGCGCTCCCCCGCCGGGACCGGCACCACGACCGAGCGCGGAAGCCTGCGGACGACGACGGCCGCGAGCACCAGCATCCCGATCCCCATCACCGCGAACGACACGCGCCAGCTCGAGAGCTGGGCGAGCGCCGTCGCCGCGGGGAGGCCGAGCACCGTGGCCGCCGTGCCGCCGCCGGTGACGAGGGCGAGTCCCTTGCCCAGCTGCGCTCCGGACAGCAGCGAAGTCGCGTAGACGATCACGATGGCCCAGAACACGCCGTGCGCGAGCGCGGCCACGACCCGGGTCGCGAAGGCGACCTCGTAGCTCGGCGCGAACGCCGTCACCACGTTCGCGAGCGCGAACACCGCGAGCGAGACGGCGACGACGATGCGCCGGTCGATCCGCCGCGTGGCGCGGGTGAGCGGGATGCTCGTGCCGATCACGACGAGCGCCCACACCGAGACGAGCAGGCCGATGCGGAGCGGGTCGACACCGAGGTCGGCGGCCATCTCGGGCATGAGTCCGGCGGGCAGCGACTCGGCGGTGACGGTGACGAACACGCCGAGCGAGAGCAGGAGCAGAGCGCCGAGGGGGAACCGGGAAGCGGGCGGTGCGGGAAGGACGAGGGGGGCCGTGGACGTTGTCATGGAGCGAGGCTAGAGTTTGACATCAATGTCAATGTCAAGCCTTGACGCGCAACACGACGACATCGGGAACGAGGCGGGATGAAGATCGGCGAACTCTCCGAACGGACGGGCATCCCCGCGAGGATGCTCCGGTACTACGAGCAGCAGGGGCTGCTGGCCTCCGAGCGATCGGCCAACGGCTACCGCAGCTACGACGAGTCCGACGTCGGGCGCGCGACTCGCGCACGCGGTCTGGTGCAGTCCGGCCTCTCGACGCGGCTGGCGAAGGTCGTCCTCGATGTCGAGCGGCAGTGCGCGATGGCGGCGCCGACGTGCTCGCGTGAGCTGGCCGAGATGCTGGCGACCGAGCTCGCCGCGCTCGAGGACCGGCTCGCGTGCCTCACCAAGAGCCGCGACGCCGTGGCGGAGTTCCTCCAGCTCACCCGCAACGGCGACCTGCTGCGCGGCGCGAACGCGGCGTAGCGGCATCCGCCCCATTCGTCGGTCGCCCGCGGACACGGCAGAATCGAACAATGGCCGCGCCCCAGCTGAACCCCGATCACGCCTGCCTCATCGTCCACGGCAGCGACCGCCCGGGAATCGTTGCCGCGGTGTCGGCGATGATCACGCGCATCGGCGGCAACATCGTGGCGTTCGACCAGTACTCCGACAACCCCGAGGGGGGCGCGTATTTCCAGCGCGTCGTGTTCCACCGGCCCGGTTTCGCGGCCGAGCGCCCGCACATCGAGGACGAGATCGCGCAGACTCTCGCCGGCTTCGAGCTGGAGTGGTCGCTCACCGATCAGTCGACCCCCAAGCGCATGGCGATCCTGGCGTCGAAGCAGGACCACTGCCTGCTCGACCTGCTGTGGCGGCACCGCCGCGGCGACCTGCCGGTTACCGTGCCGATGGTGATCTCGAACCACACCACCTCGGCCGATGACGTCCGCTCGTTCGGCGTGCCGTTCTTCCACGTCCCGGGTGTGCCCGGCCCCGACAAGTCGGCGTCCGAGGCGAAGATCCTCGAGCTGCTGCGCGGGAACGTGGACTTCGTCGTGCTCGCTCGCTACATGCAGATCCTGTCGGGCGACTTCCTCGCCCAGCTCGGCGTGCCCGTGATCAACATCCACCACTCGTTCCTGCCGGCCTTCATCGGCGCCGAGCCGTACAAGAAGGCCAAGGAGCGCGGGGTCAAGCTCATCGGCGCGACCTCGCACTACGTCACCGACGACCTCGACGAGGGCCCGATCATCGAGCAGGACACCGTGCGGGTCACCCACGCCGACTCGGCCGCCGAACTCGCCCGTCGCGGCGCCGACGTCGAGCGCCAGGTGCTGTCGCGCGCCGTGCTGTGGCACGCGCAGGACCGCGTGATCCGCCACGGCAACCACACGATCGTGTTCTGACCGCCGGTGCCCCGCCGCGGCCGCGCTCAGACCAGGCGCAGCTCGGCGTCGATCGCTTCGGCGGTGCGGCGCAGCGGCGGCAGGTACTCGTTCACCACGTGGTCGACCGAGTCGCGCGTCGCGCTCGTGGAGACGTTGACGGCTGCCACGACGGCGCCCCGGCGGTCGTGCAGCGGCACGGCGACGGACCGCAGCCCGGGTTCGAGCTCACCGTCGACGAGCGCCCACCCCTGCTGCGCCACGCGGGCGAGCTCCGCCCGCAGGTCGTCGGCGTCGGTGATGGTGCGCTCGGTGAGCGACGGGAGAGCGGATGCCGCGAGCAGCGCGTCGCGCGCGGCATCCGGCATCCCTGCCAGCAGCACGCGACCCATCGACGTCGCGAACGCCGGGAACCGCGTGCCGATCGTGATGCGGACGCTCATGATGCGCCGGGTGGGCACGCGCGCGATGTACACGATGTCGCCGCCGTCGAGGACGGCCGCCGAGACGCTCTCGTCGACCTCGCGCGACAGTCGCTCGAGGTGGGGCTGCACGACCTCGGGGATCGACAGCGCCGAGAGGTAGCTGAAGCCGAGCTCGAGCACGCGCGGCGTCAGTGCGAAGGTGCGTCCGGTTCCTGCGCTTGTCGAAGGGCGCACGTAGCCGAGCTCCTCGAGGGTGCGGAGGAAGCGGCCCGCCGCGGCGCGGGTGATCTCGGCGCGACGCGCGACCTCGCTCAGAGTCAGTTCGGGGTGCTCGGCGTCGAACGCCCGGATCACCGCGAGCCCGCGGGCGAGGGACTGCACGGTCTCGCCGGCGCGACTCGCGCCGTCGGTGGCCGCGCCAGCGGCATCGGCGCGGTCGGCGGGCGAGGTCACCGGCTCACCCTATCCGTCCGCCTGGGGCGCTCGCCGCGGGCACGGGCGGCGCGACTGCTGCAGTCTCCTGCGAGCGCTGCGCGGATAACCGCAGCGCGCGCAGGAACGTGCAGCACTCGGGCCCACGCCGGCGTCCACACCTCAGCGCTCGAGCACGACGGCGAGGCCCTGCCCCACGCCGATGCAGATCGCCGCGACCGCGACGCCGCCGCCGCGCCGGGCGAGCTCGTGCGCGGCATGGCCGATGATGCGGCCGCCCGAGGCACCCAGGGGGTGCCCGATCGCGAGCGCGCCGCCGTGGATGTTGACCCGCTCGGGATCCAGGCCCGACCAGCCCTTGATGTCGGCGAGCGACTGCGACGCGAAGGCCTCGTTGAGCTCGACCACGTCGACGTCGGCCCACGTGCGACCCGCGCGGGCCAGCGCCTTGTTCGCCGCCTCGATCGGAGCCAGGGGGAACTGGTCGGGGTCGACACCGTGCGCGGCGCGCGCGGTGATGCGGGCCAGCGGCTCGCCGGGCAGGGCGCCCTCGCGGCCGAGCAGCACCGCCGAGGCGCCGTCGTTGATGGGCGACGAGTTGCCGGCGGTCACGCGGCCCTCGCCATCGGCGGCGAACAGCGCCTTCAGGCCCGCGAGCTTCTCGACCGACGTATCGTCGCGGATGCCCTCGTCACGCGCCAGCTCGGCACCCGGCACCTGCACGATCTCGCCGTCGTAGACCCCCTCCGCCCAGGCCTTCGCGGCCAGGCGGTGCGAGCGCACGGCGAACTCGTCCTGCGCCTCGCGCGAGATGCCCTGCTCGCGGGCGATCTTCTCGGCGGACTCGCCGTTCGAGATGGTCCAGTGCTTCGGCAGCCTCGGGTTCGTCATCCGCCACCCGATCGACGTGTTCCACAGCGTCTGGTTGCCGACGCTGGGCCACGGCCGCGGCGACTTCTCGACGACGTACGGCGCACGGCTCATCGACTCCACGCCGCCCGCCAGCACGATGTCGGCGTCGCCGGCGTCGATGGCGCGCGAGCCCTGGATCACCGCCTCGACGGACGACGCGCACAGCCGGTTGACCGTGACGCCCGGCACGGTCGTCGGAAAGCCGGCCAGCAGCGCGCCCATGCGCGCGACGTTGCGGTTGTCCTCCCCCGCCTGGTTCGCGTCGCCGAAGATCACGTCGTCGATCCGCGCAGGGTCGAGGCCGGTGCGCTCGATCATCGCCCGCATCACGACGGCGGCGAGGTCGTCGGGGCGCACCCCCGCGAGCGCGCCGCCGGCGCGGCCGAAGGGCGTGCGGACGGCGTCGTAGACGTAGGTCGCCATGTCATTCACCTTCCCGGGTGCCGGGGGCCGCGGCATCCGTCAATTCCAGGCCCGTCAGCTCGGCGAGGAGCTCGAGGGTGTTGTCGCCGAACGCCTCGCGCACCGCGAAGCCCTCGGGTGTGATGTCGAAGACCGCGTGATCGGTGTAGACGCGGGTGACGCACCCGACGCCGGTGAGCGGGTAGGTGCACGCCTCGACGAGCTTGGACTCGCCGGTCTTGGTGAGCAGGTCGGTCATGACGTACACGTTCTTGGCCCCGATGGCGAGGTCCATCGCCCCGCCGACGGCGGGGATCGCGCCGGGTGCGCCCGTGGACCAGTTGGCGAGGTCGCCGCCCTGCGACACCTGGAACGCTCCCAGTACGCAGACGTCGAGATGGCCCCCGCGCATCATGCCGAACGAGTCGGCGTGGTGGAAGTACGCGGCCCCGGGCAGCGCGGTGACGGGCTGCTTTCCGGCGTTGATGAGGTCGGGATCGATCTGCCCGCGCTCGGGCGACGGTCCCATGCCGAGCATGCCGTTCTCGGTGTGGAGGATGATCTCCTGGTCGCCGGGCAGGTAGTCCGCGACCAGCGTGGGCGCGCCGATGCCGAGGTTGACGTACGAGCCCTCCGGGATGTCTTGCGCGACGCGGGCCGCGAGCTGTTCGCGGGTGATGCGCGTCGCCGGCGACGTGTCGGTACTCACTGGTCGGTCCCCTCTCCGGTCGCTGAGCGGTTCCCGGTCGCTGAGCCTGTCGAAGCGTCCGCGAGCGGGCGGCCTTCGATGTCCACGCCCCCGACGAAGCTGCCGTCGTCGAGCCAGGAGCGGTGGCCGACCGCGACGACGCGGTCGACGAAGATGCCGGGGGTCACGACGGACTCGGGGTCGAGCGAGCCGAGGGGGACGATCTCGTCGACCTGCACGATCGTGGTCGTCGCCGCGGACGCCATGATGGGTCCGAAGTTGCGCGCCGTCTCACGGTAGACGAGGTTGCCCCAGCGGTCGGCGCGGTAGGCGCTGACGAGCGCGACGTCGGCCTTGATCGGGTACTCCAGCGCGTATAGGCGGCCGTCGATCACGCGGATCTCCTTGCCCTCGGCGAGCTGGGTGCCGACGCCCGTCGGCGAGAAGAACGCGCCGATGCCGGCGCCCGCCGCGCGGATGCGCTCAGCGAGGTTGCCCTGCGGCACGAGCTCCAGCTCGATCTCGCCGGCTCGGTACAGCCCGTCGAAGACCCACGAGTCGTGCTGGCGCGGGAACGAGCACAGGATCTTGCGCACGCGCTTCTTGGCGAGCAGGGCGGCGAGGCCCACATCGCCGTTGCCGGCGTTGTTGTTGATGATCGTCAGATCGCTCGCGCCCTGGGCGATGAGGGCGTCGATGAGCTCGACGGGCTGACCGGCCCGCCCGAAGCCGCCGATCATGATGGTCGCCCCGTCGCGGATGCCGGCGACGGCCTCCTCGACCGAGCCCACGGTCTTGTCGATCACGTACTCGCCTCCTTGCTGTTCGCTCTGCGAACACATGTACGCTCTGCGGTTCAGCTTACGCGCATCGCAGGCGTTGCGGAAGCCTCACCATGCAGCCGGAGCCGCCGCAGCGGCGGGCACCGCCCCCCGACGCCCGCCGCGGCCCGCCTCGTGGTCTTCGGAGCACCCGCGGCCGCAGCATCCGTCGCCCTCACAGTCTTTGCGAGATCAGGCGATCTGGCCGAGGCGAGACGATCTGCGGCGAAACGTCCTGTGTTCGCCAGATCAGGAGGTTTCGAAGAGACGTGGCCGCGCTCAGGACTCCTCGGCGAACACGTCCTTCGCGATGCGGAAGGCGGTGTTCGCCGCGGGCACGCCGCAGTAGAGGCCGGCCTGCAGGATCACTTCCTTGATCTCGTCGACCGTGAGGCCGTTGCGCCGCGCGGCGCGCAGGTGCATCGCGAGCTCCTCGTGATGCCCGAGTGCGATGAGGGCGGTGAGCACCGCGACCGACCGCGACCGGCGGTCGAGCCCCGGGCGCGACCAGACGTCGCCCCACGCGACGCGCGTGATGAAGTCCTGGAAGTCGGCGGTCAGCTCGGTGGTGTTCGCGACCGCACGGTCGACATGGGCGTCCGACAGCACCTCGCGCCGCACCACCATTCCCTGGTCGTAGCGCTCCTCGTCGGTGAGGCCCTCGCCGTCCGGGCGGCTCACGCGGCACGCTCCGCGGAGACGGTGGCGAAGAACTCGAGCAGCGCCGTGGCCGTCGCAGCCGGGGCGTCGGCCGGAGCCAGGTGCGAGGCATCCGGAATCCCGATCGACTGACCGCGCTGCACACCGTCGGCGATCTCGCGAGCGGATGCCTCGGGCGTGACACCGTCGTGATCGCCCCAGACCGCGAGCACCGGGGTGTCGATCTCGCCGAGTCGATCACGCACGTCGAAGCCCGCGAGCGCCTCGCAGCACCGGGCGTAGCTCTCGTCGTCCGTGTCTTGCAGGACATGGAGGAGCCGACCGGTGAGATCGGGATCGCGCTCGATCGACCCGGGCGCGAACCAGCGCTGCGCCGACCCGATGATGAGGCTCGAGGTGCTCTGCGCGCGCACTTGCGCCGCACGCTCGTGCCAGCCGTCGGGCGTCCCGATCGCGGCGCCCGAGCAGATGATCGCCGCCGCCGGAACGCGGTCGCCGTGCCGCAGCAGCAGCTCGAGGCCGACGGCACCGCCGAGCGACACGCCCGCGTAGTGGAACGGGCCGTCGATCGCGTCCGCGACGGCGTCGGCGAGCTCCGCGATCGTGAACGACTCGATGGCAGCCGGTGCGGCGCCGTGACCGGGCAGGTCCCACGCGACGACGCGGTACCGCTCGGCGAGCGCCGGGACCACACGATCCCACAGCAGCGTCGACGTGCCGAGCGACGGCCCGAGCACGAGCAGCGGCGCCTCTCCGCCCGCGCCGGCCCCTGAGCCCGCGCCGGCCCCTGAGCCCGCGCCGGCCCCTGAGCCGGCGGTCCCTGAGCTCGTCGAAGGGCCGACCGGCGTGGTGAGAGAGATGGCGGGGACGGTCACACGTTCTCCTCGGGGTCGAGGCGGGGGCTTCGGGGCGGGGCGACGGCGTCGTCGACGAGGCGTCCCGCGAGGCCCGTGTATCGGGCGGGGTCGAGCAGGTCGGCGACGAGGGAACCTGGGGAGGTCCCCCGCTCGGCGGCCAGCGCGACGACCCCCGGCAGGGCGACGAGTGCGTCGGCCAGGTCGGCCCCGCCCGCGGCATCCGTCACCAGCTCCGACACCCGCGACACGCCGACCACCGGGCCGAGCACGATCGAGAGCCGCTCGGCCACGATCAGGCCGCCGGTCGACGCGAGGTTGCGCTCGACCGCGTCGGTGTCGACGTGCAGGCCGGCCATGAGCGACGCGGCGTGGGCGGTTGCGCCCAGTGCGAGGCGCAGCAGCTCGCGGAGCGCGGGCCACTCGGCGTGCCACGCGCCGTCGGGGCGCTCGTCGGCGGCGAGCGCCGACGCGAGATGGAGGGTGGCGCCCAGCTGCGGGGCACGCAGCGCGGCGGAGCGGATCAGCACGGATGCCGCCGGGTTGCGCTTCTGCGGCATCGCCGACGATCCGCCGCCCGAGCCCTCGGCGAGCTCGCCGATCTCGGTGCGGCTGAGCGTCGCGACGTCCGTCGCGATCTTGCCGACCGCGTCGATCGCCTGCACGAGGGCGTCGCCCAGCTCGGTGACGGGCCAGCGGTTCGTGTGCCACGGGGCGTCGGGCACCGCGAGTCCGAGCTCACGCGCGAACACGGCGGGAAGGGCGGTTGCGGCATCCGTCCCCGCGATCTCGGCGAACGACGCGAGCGTGCCGGCGGCTCCGCCGAGCTGCGCGGGGAGCGCGCGCTCGATGGCCTCGATGCGCTCCTTCGCGCGGATCACGCCGCGCAGCCACCCGGCGGCGCGCAGGCCGACGGTGGTGGGGACCGCGTGCTGCGTCAGGGTACGTGCCGCCGCGACCTCGTCGCGCCGCGAGCGCGCCAGCGAGCGCAGCGAGACCTCGGTGTGCGCGAGCGCGGCCGCGATGCGACTGGTCGCCGTGCGCGCGACGAGCATCGTGGCGCTGTCGACGATGTCCTGACTGGTCGCACCGCGGTGCACCCAGAGGCGGGCGTCCTCGCCGACGCGCCCCTTGAGCAGGCCGACGAGCGGGATCACCGGGTTGCCTCCAGCGACGGCGGCCGCGGCCAGCGCCGCGAGGTCGACGCCGTGGTCGGGGCATCCGCGCAGTCCGCCCTCCCAGCCGAACTCGGTCTCGATCTCGTCGACCGCCTCCGTCGGGGCGGCGCCGATCTCGGCCCAGGCGCGCGCCAGCGCGACCTCGGCCGTCACCAGGGCGTCGAGGTACGCGGCATCCGTCACCGTCTCGTCGTGACCGACGGTCACCGGCGAGAGCAGGCCCTCATCGACTGCGGGCCGGTCACGGTCAGAAGGCAAGGAACACGGTCTCCTTCTCGCCCTGCAGGTGGATGTCGTGGTGCAGGTTGCCGTCCGGCAGGCGCGTCGCGATGAGCGTAGCGCGCTCGTCGTCGTCGAGCGAGGACAGCAGCGGGTCGGCGGCGAGGAGTTCCTCGTGCTCGGGAAGGTAGATGCGGGTCACGAGCTTGTCGGGGAGCCCGCGCGCGAACACGATCACCGAGTAGAACGGCGCGCGGCCGTCGACGGGGCCGGGGTTGCGGGTCCAGAACTCGTAGCGGCCGACGTCGGTGGTCGCCGAGCGGCCGAAGCCCGTGAACGAGTGGTCGTCGCGTCGGAACGCACCGTGCGCGCGCGGGATCTCGCCGTTCTCATCGGCGCTCCAGATCTCGATCACCGAATCGGGGATCGGGGCGCCGGCGCCGTCGAACACCGTGCCCCCGAGCACGATCGACCCCGCGCTGTGGGGGAAGACCACCTGGTGCTTCTTCTCGTAGTCCAGGCCGAAGGCGAAGAACGGGCCGACCGTCTGCCCGCCGGTGGGCTCGTGCGTCTTCGGACCGAGGTCGCGGGTGGTGCGGGTCGCACCCTCGCCGGCGGTCGAGCTTCCCCCACCGGTGGTCGAGCTCGTCGAAACCATCAGTGCTCTCCTTCTTCCGGCTCGAACCAGGTCGCGTCGGGGCCGTCGACCACGATGTCGAAGCGGTAGCCCATCGAGAACTCCGGCACCGACAGGTCGTGGTCGTACTGGCCGATGAGGCGGTCGCGATCCTTCTGACGCCAGATCGTGTTGTAGATCGGGTCGAGCGGGAACAGCGGGTCGCCCGGGAAGTACATCTGCGTCACGAGGCGCTGGGTGAAGCCCGTGCCGAAGATCGAGAAATGGATGTGCGCGGGGCGCCACGCGTTGACGTGGTTCTTCCACGGGTAGGCGCCGGGCTTGATCGTCGTGAACTTGTAGTGCCCGTCGTCGTCGGTCACGGTGCGGCCCGCGCCCGTGAAGTTCGGGTCGAGCGGCGCGGGATGCTGATCGCGCTGGTGGATGTAGCGCCCGGCGGCGTTGGCCTGCCAGAGCTCGATGAGCTGGTTCGCGAGCGGCCGGCCCCACGAGTCGAGCAGACGTCCCTCGACCGTCATCCGCTCCCCCTGCGGCTCACCGAGGTGCTGCAGAGTCAGGTCGGACTCGATCGCCGCGACGTCGCGCTGGCCGAAGGCCGGCGACCACAGCTCGATCGTCTCGGGGTCGACGAGCTTCGGGTTCTTCGTCGGATGGCGCAGCAGGCTCGACCGGTACGGCGGGAAGTCGTGGAGGCTGATGTTGAGCTTCTCGCCGGCCGCCTCGCGCCGCGCGGCGGCGGCGTGATAGTCGACGATCTCCTGCGTGATCTCGTTCTGCGTCAGCTGGTCGGGGGACGCCAGCCGCGACTCGGGGGCCGCCGCGGTCTGCTCGAGCACCACCGACGACGAGAACGCCTCCTCGCCCCGGGGATCGGGCTGGGTCGCGGTCATAGAGGTCTCCTTCGACGACTCGGGTCGTCCCAGGGTCGCACCGCGCGGCACCAGCGGCGGTCGCGATTCCCACCCAGTGGAAATGACGGATGCCGCGGCCCCCGGCATCCGTCAGCTCTCAGTGGTGCTGCGGACCAGGTCCCGACCGCTGCGAAGGGACAGCTCGTCGCTGAGCTGCGGGGAGCTTCCCCACGCCTCATCCACCGGCCGCACCTTCGCCCAGAAGACGGATCCGGCGCGGAACCCCGCCGGCGCCGGCGACTCAGAACACGTACTCCATGAGGTCGGTGCCCAGCACGCGGAACGCCTCGTGCGCGCGCAGGCGGTGCGAGATCGACAGGTCGTCGAAGCACACGATGAGCGCGTACGACACCCCGGCCCGCGGGCCGGCCAGCACGCCCGCCTCGACCCGGATGCCGGCATCCCGCCCCGTCTTGTTGATGAAGAGCAGGCCGTGCTCGTCGTTCTCGTGCGAGAACGGGTCGAGGCCGGTGGCGGACGCCACGAGCGAGAGGTCGTGGTTGAGGCTCAGCCACTCGGCCACCTGGGCGCTCACGCTCGGCGAGACGACCTGCGAGTTCACGAGTGCCGCGAAGACCTGGGCGAGCTCGCGGGCCGAGCCGAGGGCGAAGTGCGGCGCGTCGTCGGGGCCGCGCTCGTCGCGGAAGCGATCGAGCAGCGCCGAGCGGGCGAGCCCGAGGTCTTCGATGCGGGCACGCACCGAGGGAAGCCCCACTCGGCGCAGCAGCGCGTTGGCGGCGAGCGCGTCGCCGGTCGACGCTGTGAGCACGGCGAGGTCGACGAGGGGCAGGGCGGGCGCCTTCAGGTGCTGCCACACTCCCCCGACGCCGACGGGCTCCATGTGCGCGCGATCGATGATCTCGAGCGGCTCGAGCCGCCCCGACTCGAAGGCGGCGGCGACCTCGATGAGCAGCGGCACCACGCCGAGCCCCGCGACCGGCAGGGTCACGAAGTCGTCGCCCGAGAGCACCGACGTGCCGCGGTCGAGGTCGGTGATGCGCACCGAGATCTTGGCGCCGGACGCGGCGAGGTCGTCGAGCGCCTTCAGCGTCGACGTGAATGAACGGCGTCCGGCTGCTGCCCTCTTCGGCAGCCGGCGCCCGGTGCTTCGTCGCGCCCCCCGCAGCGACTCGGCGTCCTTTCTGGGCTCCATGCCCACGGAGTTTCCTCTCCTTATGCTGTGGTTGCGGGGTCACCCGGGCCGCCCAGGCGGCCCGGACCTCACCAGATGGTGACGCGCTGGTCCTCGTCGAGCCAGAGAGCGTCCGACTCGGTCACTCCGAACGCATCGTAGAACGCGTCGATGTTGCGCACGATCTGATTGCACCGGAACTCGTTGGGCGAGTGCGGGTCGATGGTGAGCAGACGGATGGTCTCGGCATCCCGCCCCTTCTGCTGCCAGATCTGCGCCCAGCTGAGCAGCAGGCGCTGGATGCCGGTGAACCCGTCGATCTCGGGCGCCTCGGCCGGCTCACCGTCGGCACCGAGGGAGAGCTCGTAGGCGCGGATGGCGATGCCGAGCCCGCCCAGGTCGCCGATGTTCTCGCCGATCGTGAGCGCGCCGTTGACGTGGTTCTCTTCGGCGAGGCCTTCCGGCACGAGCGCGTCGTACTGGGCGATGAGGCTCTTGGTGCGCGCCTCGAAGGCGGCGCGGTCGTCGTCGGTCCACCAGTCGCGCAGCGACCCGTCGCCGTCGAAGCGGCTGCCCTGGTCGTCGAAGCCGTGACCGATCTCGTGGCCGATCACCGCACCGATGCCGCCGTAGTTCGCGGCCGCGTCGCGCTCGGCGTCGAAGAACGGGTACTGCAGGATCGCGGCCGGGAACACGATCTCGTTCATCAGCGGGTTGTAGTACGCGTTCACGGTCTGCGGCGTCATGAACCACTCGTCGCGGTCGATCGGCTGACCGACCTTGGCGAGCTGGCGGTCGTGCTCCCACACGTGCGCGCGGCGCACGTTGCCCACGAGGTCTTCGGCGTCGATCTCGAGCGTGGAGTAGTCCTTCCACTTCACCGGGTACCCGATCTTGGGGGTGAACGACCCGAGCTTGGCGAGCGCTCGCTCGCGGGTCTCGGGGCTCATCCACTCGAGCTCGGCGATCGACTGCCGGTACGCCTCGATGAGGTTGCCGACGAGCTCGTCCATCGCGTGCTTCGCTGCCGGCGGGAAGTGCCGCTCGACGTAGACGCGGCCGATCGCCTCGCCCATCGCCGCCTCGGTCAGGCTGACGCCGCGCTTCCACCGCTCGCGGTTGACGGGAACTCCGGTGAGCTGCGTGCCGTAGAAGCCGAAGTTCTCGCTGACGAACTCGTCCGAGAGGAACGGGGCCGCCGAGTGCACGACCGCGAACCGCAGCCACGCCTTCCAGTCCTCGAGGCGGTCCTCGACGAGCAGCGCGCCGAGTCCCTCGAAGAAGCTCGGCTGGTAGACGTTGATCTCGGCGAACGCGTCGGCGTGGTCGGGCGCGGCAGCGTCGCGCCACGGCGCGAGGTCGACGCCGACGAGCTCCTGCACGTCGTCCCAGGTCTTCAGGTTGTAGGTCTTCACCGCGTCGCGGCTCGCGACGTTGTCCCAGTGGTGCGTGGCGATCTCGGTCTCGAGGGCGACGATGCGATCGGCGGATGCCTCGGCCTCGGCCACGCCTGCGAGCTCCAGGATCCGCTGCACGTGGGAGCGGAACGCGATGCGCGTCTCCTGGAAGTTGTCGAGGCGGTAGTAGCTCTCATCGGGCAGCGACAGCCCGCCCTGGATGAAGAACGGCACGTACCGCTGCGGGTTGCCCGGGTCGGGCTCGATGTAGAGGTGGATGAGGGCGGCGATGCCTTCGCGCTCGAACTCGCCGATCGTGCGCAGGAAGGAGGGGATGCTGTCGACCGCCTCCGCGCGCGCCAGCACGTCGGCGAGCGGCGCGGCGCCGAGCTGCTCGATGCGCTCGGTGTCCATGAAGCTGGTGTAGAGATCGCCGATCTTGCGGGCCTCGGTGCCGGACTCGGCCTGCTGCGATTCCTCGATGATCGCGTGCACGTCCTTCTCGGCCTGCTCCGCGATGAGGTGGAACGAGCCCCACCGCGCCTTGTCCTCGGGGATCTCGGTCCTCTCCAGCCAGCTGCCGTTGACGTGGCGGAACAGGTCGTCCTGAGGGCGGATCTCGGCGCTGAGTTCCTCGAGCGCGAGACCGGAGCGGGGGGCATCGGTCATGCGTTCCAGGTTAGCCGTCCCAAACCTGGGCGACTCTCGGAAGCGGGCCCGGGAGGGGGCTGTTCGACGCCCGTGACGACATCGTGATGTAGCCGTCGCTCCTCATTTGAGGATCGTTGCCGGATTGCGGAGGCCGCAGTCGCGATCGGTCCGCATCTCGGCTCACGTCCTCATTTGAGGATCGACGGATGCCGCCGCCCGGCGTCGGCCCCACCTCCTAGGCTCGGAGGGTGACGACCGACACCCTGAACCGCGACATCCTGCGGCTCGCGGTGCCGGCGCTCGGCGCTCTGATCGCCGAGCCGCTCTTCCTCATCGTCGACTCGGCGCTCGTCGGTCACCTGGGCGTGGAGCCGCTGGCCGGGCTCGGCATCGCGTCGGCGGTGCTGCAGACCATCGTCGGGCTCATGGTGTTCCTGGCCTACTCGACGACGCCCGCCGTGGCCCGCCGCTTCGGTGCCGGCGATCCCACGCGGGCCGTGTCGGTGGGCATCGACGGCATCTGGCTCGCCCTCGGCATCGGCGCGGTGCTGGCCCTCGTCGGATACGCGGCGACGCCGTTCCTCGTCGGGCTGTTCGGCGCGACCCCCGAGGTCGCGCAGCAGGCCGAGATCTACCTCGGCATCTCGATGTGGGGGCTGCCCGCGATGCTCGTGGTGTTCGCCGCGACCGGGCTCCTGCGCGGCATGCAGGACACGGTGACGCCGCTCTGGATCGCCGGACTGGGGTTCGCGGCCAACGCGCTCCTCAACTGGGCGTTCATCTACGGGCTCGGGTGGGGCATCGCCGGCTCGGCCGTCGGCACCGTCGTCGCGCAGTGGGGCATGGTGGCCGCGTACGCGGTCGTCGTGGGCCGGCTCGCACGCCGGCATGAGGCATCCGTCCGCCCTCAGCGCGAGGGTCTGCGCGGCTCGGCGCGCTCGGGAGGCTGGCTGTTCCTGCGCACCGTCTCGCTGCGCGTCGCACTGCTCGCGACCGTCGCCGTGGCGACGGGTCTCGGCACCGTCGAGCTGGCCGGCTGGCAGGTGGCGTTCACGATCTTCTCCACGGCGGCGTTCGCGCTGGACGCTCTCGCCATCGCCGCGCAGGCGCTCATCGGCAAGGGGCTGGGTGCCGAAGACACGGGGCTCGTGCGCCGCGTGCTCGGCCGCACCGTCGCATGGGGCGCGTGGTTCGGCGTGATCACCGGCGCGCTGATCGGGGCGCTGTCGGGCGTGATCGGCCTGCTCTTCACCGGGGACCCCGGCATCGCCACGCTCGTGCAGCCCGCGCTCATCGTGCTCGCGATCGCGCAGCCCGTGTGCGGCATCGTGTTCGTGCTCGACGGCGTGCTGATCGGCGCCGGCGACGCGCGGTATCTCGCGATCGTGGGCGTGCTGAACCTCGTGCCGTTCGTGCCGGCGCTGGCGCTCGTCGCGTGGCTGCACCCCGTCGGCGCCGCGGGGCTCGCGTGGCTCGCGGTCACCTTCTTCGGCGTCTACATGCTCGCCCGGCTGGTCACCCTGGGGTGGCGCGTCCGCGGCTCCGCCTGGTTGACCGTGGGCGTCTGACGCCGGGTCTCGCTCCGACGTATCACGCGCGCAGCCGACCGCTCCTGGGTCACATGGCGTCCGACCGCGGCCGCCGGAAGGAGCTTCCCCGTGCCTGGCACCGGAACATTCGCGTTCACCGTCCACCCCCGCGCACGTCTGAGCGAAGACCTCGCTCGGGTCTGGCGGCCGCTGGGCCTCGTGCCGGAGCCGGTCTACGACGCCGCGCTGCGCCGCCTGCCCCTGCCGCCCGTGAGGATGGCGGGCGTGCAGATCGGCGGCGAGCGCGTGGGCCACGTCGTACTGGTCCCGTTCGGCGCGCGCCACCTCCTCTCGGACATCCCGGGCGGGCGCCGACGCGTGAGCCGCGCGGTCGATCGTGCTGCCGCGCTCGGCGCGGACGTCGTCGGACTCGGCGCCCTCACCGCGACCGTGACGGCGGGCGGGGCCTCGCTGCGCGGGCGCTCCGACATCGGGGTGACGAACGGCAACGCGTTCACGGCGGCGATCGTCGAGGACCAGATCCGGATGCTGCTCCCCCACGTCTCGGCTCGCAGCACGCGTCCGCACATCGCGATCGTGGGGGCGAGCGGCAGCGTGGGCACGGCGGTCACGAAGCTGCTCGCCCGCGACCCCGGCGGCGCCCGGCTCACTCTCATCGCCCGCACCGCCCCGCGGCTGCAGGCGCTCGCGGACTCGGTCGCCGGCGACGTGCAGGCGGACGTCGCACTCTCGATCGACGCCGTGCGCGACGCCGACCTCGTCGTGCTGCTCACCGCCTCGGCCGACACGCTGCTCGGTCCCGACCACCTGGCGCCCGGCGCGATCGTGCTCGACGCGACCCAGCCGCGCAATACGTCGCCGGGCCTCGCCACGGCACGGCCGGATGTGCTCGTCGTCGACGGCGGCATCGTCTCGATCCCGAGCCTTCGCCTCGTGGGCGGCGACATCGGCCTGCCGGACGGCCGCTCCTACGCCTGCTTCGCCGAGACGGCGATCCTCGCCCTCACCGGCCACCTGGGCCACTTCTCGATCGGCAACCCCACGCTCGAGCAGATCGACGCCGTCCGCAGCCGGGCGGCCGAGCTCGCCGACCTCGGCTTCCGGGCGGCCGACCCGACGAGCTTCGGCGCGCCGGTCGCGCTCGAGCGCCACGCGGCGGTGATCGCGTGAACCGCGTGGTGCTGCTGGGCGGAGGCTACGTCACGCTCCACGTGTACGCGACGCTCGCGCGTCGCACCGCGGCGCAGCTGCGCAGCGGCGAGCTCGAGATCGTCGTGGTCTCTGCCGACACCGCCCACCGCTTCCACGGGTTCACCGGCGAGCTGGTGGCCGGCATGATCGGCCGCGATCGCGTGGCCACTCCCCTGGCGGAGGCGATGCCGCTCGCGCGCATCATCGAGGGCCGCGCGGTGAGCATCGACGCCGCCCGCCAGACGGTGTCGTACCGACGCGGCGATGCCGACCAGGTCGAGACACTGGGCTACGACCACCTCGTGGTCGGCACCGGCGCCCGAGAGCCGGTCGCGGACGTCGCCGGCCTCGCAGAGCACGGTCATGCACTCCGCGGCCCCGACGAGATCGCGGCGCTCGCCGACCACCTCGCGACTGTTCCCGGTACGCCGGTCGTCGTCGCGGGCGGCGGGATCGCCGGCGTCGAGCTGGCGGCGGCCATCGCCGATCGGGGGCACCCGGTGACCCTCGTCCACTCCGGCGACCGGATCGTCCCCGAATGGGCCGATCAGCCCCGCCTGGTGGCGCGCGCCGCCGCCGAGCTCGATCGGCTCGGCGTGCGGGTGTGGACCGGAGTGCGGCTCACCGAGGTCACTCCCGCCGCGGCCCTCCTGTCCGACGGCTCGTCGCTCGCCACGGCGACGGTCGTCGCCACCACCGGACAGCGACCCGTGCAGATCCCCGGGCTCGACCCCTGGCGCGACGAACGCGGTCGGCTGCTCACTCAGCCGACCCTCGCCGTCCGGTACGGCGTGTGGGCGGCCGGCGACGGCGCCCGCGTCGAGCATCCCGTCACCGGCGCGCCCGTACCGGCGAACGCCCTGTGGGCCATGAAGGGCGGCGACCACGTCGGCCGCGCGATCGCGCGGCGGCTGAGCGGACGCTCGGCGCGGCGCTTCACCTACCGCGGGCTCGGGCGCGCGGCGTCGTTCGGCTTCGGCCGCGGCATCTCCGAGCTCTACGGCGTACCGTTCACCGGAGCGATCGCGTGGATGCTGCGGCTCGGCTTCTTCCTGCGCTTCATGCCGTCACCGGCACGGGCGGCGGGCGTCGTGGCCGACCTGTCGCGCTTCGCGTTCACGCCGCGGCGTCGCGTCTCGGCGACCGCGCCGGAGCCGACCTCGGGAGCAGCCCTGACCCCGGCCTGATCGGCGCGGCTCAGGCCCAGCGGCGGCACCACTCGTACATGACGACCGCGGCGGCGGCGCTGGCGTTGATCGAGCGTGTCGAGCCGTACTGCTCGATCTGGACGGTTCCGGATGCCGCGCCCAGCGCCTCCGGCGACAGCCCCGGCCCTTCCTGCCCGAAGAGCAGCACGCAGGCCTCGGGCAGGACGGCGTCGGGGAGCGGCAGCGAGCCGTCGACGTTGTCGATCGCGATGATCGGCAGGGATGCGGCATCCGCCCACTCGGCGAACGCTTCGACGGTCTCGTGGTGGCGCACGTGCTGGTAGCGGTCGGTGACCATGGCTCCGCGCCGGTTCCAGCGGCGCTTGCCGATGATGTGCACCTCGGCGGCGAGGAACGCGTTCGCGCTGCGCACGATCGAGCCGATGTTCATGTCGTGCTGCCAGTTCTCGATCGCCACGTGGAAGGCGTGGCGGCGGGTGTCGAGGTCGGCGACGATCGCGTCCATGGTCCAGTACCGGTAGGCATCGACCACGTTGCGGGCATCACCGCGGGCGAGCAGCTCGCGGTCGTAGCGCTCGTCGTCGGGCCAGGCGTCGGGTCCGCCCGGCCACGGGCCGACCCCCACCGGCGGCGTCGGCTCGGCGGACTCGACGGGCTCTCGGGACTCGTCGGGTTCTGGCGCGGTCACCGGCCCAGGCTATCCCGGGGGGACGAAGGCCCCGGATGTCAACGGCTCGACCCCTGGGCCGGTCCGTGACCATACTGGAGTCATCGTGACGACCGGGGGGTCTGTTGTTCGACGACGAGAAGCGTCAGCGCGCCATCGAAGCACTCGGGGTTCTGGACACCCCACCGGATGAACGTGTGGACAGGGTCGCACGTCTCGCGCAGGAGATGTTCGGCGTGCCCATGGTGAGCGTCACGCTCATGGACGGCGACCGGCAGTTCCGCAAGGCGGAGATCGGCCTGGGCGGCCGCGAGGCGCCCCGCAAGGACTCGTTCTGCGACGTCACCATCCGGCAGGAGGGCACGCTGGTGGTGGAGGATGCCGCGGCCGACGCCGCGTTCGCCCAGAATCCGTTCGTCATGGGCGACCCGCACCTGCGCTTCTACGCCGGCCACCCGCTGCAGGCGCCGGGCGGCGAACAGGTCGGCACGCTGTGCATCATCGACACCGAGCCCCGTACGCTCGACGAGCGCGGCCGGTCGCTGCTGCGCGAGCTCGCGCTGTGGGTGCAGGCCGAACTCACCGACGCCGACGAGCTCGACCACGCGACGGTGGTGCAGCGGGCGATGCTTCCTGCTCGCACGCCGACCGTGCCGGGGTACACCCTCGCCGCCGCGGCGGCCCCGGCGGGCCACCTGCTCGGCGACGTCTACGACTGGCAGCTGCTCGACGGACGCCTTCGCGTCGCCCTTGCGGACGTGATGGGCAAGGGCGCCGGCCCGGCGATCATCGCGTCCGCCGTGCGAGCCTCGCTTCGCACCGCCCCAGAGCGCGATCTCGCCACGGCGATGGGCGAGATCGACCGCATGCTCGAGGACGACATCGGCGGATCGAACATCTTCGTCACCGCGGTGGCCGCCGACATCGACGTGGCCACCGGCGCGGTGGAGTTCGTCGATGCGGGCCACAGCCTCGCGTTCGTGCTCCGCGCCGGCGGCGACTGGGCACCGTTCCACTCGACCGGCCTGCCGCTGGGCATGGGGTTCGACGAGACGCGCACGACGTCTGCGGCGCAGCTCGAGCCGGGCGACGTCTTCATGGTGTGCAGCGACGGACTGCTCGACATCCTGGATCCGGCCGATCCGTTCCGCCATGTGCACGACGCCATCCGCAGCCTCGGCCCCGACGGCGCCGCGCGGGAGGCGACGCGGCTCGCCGCCGAGCGCGGAGCGCCGGACGACGTCACCGTCCTCGTCGTGAGGAGGGACGCATGACCGCGCGGTTCGTGTGGATCCGCATCCTGGCGCTGCTGTCGGTGCTGCTCGGCGTCAACTACATCGCGTGGCGGTGGCTGGACTCGGTGAACTGGTCGGCCTGGTGGATCGCCGTGCCGCTCGTGATCGCCGAGACCTACAGCCTCATCGACACGTTCCTGTTCTCCATCACGATGTGGCGCGCGCGCGAGCGTCCCGCTCCGGTCTCGCCGCCCGAGGGCACCGTCGACGTGCTCATCACCACGTACAACGAGCCCGTCGACATGGTGATCGCGACGGCGCGCGCGGCGAAGGGCATCGCCTACCCCCACCAGACGTGGATCCTCGACGACGGCGCGCGGCCCGATATGGCCGCCGCGGCCGCACAGCTCGGTGTCGGCTACATCACCCGATCGACGGAGTGGGACGGCAAGCCGCGCCACGCCAAGGCCGGCAACCTGAACAACGCACTGTTCCGCACCGAGGGCGAGTTCCTGCTGATCCTCGACGCCGATCAGGTGCCCGATCCTCTCATCCTGCACCGCACCCTCGGCTACTTCGCGGACGACCCCGAGGTCGCCCTCGTGCAGACGCCGCAGTGGTTCGTCAACGTGGACGACGCCGACCCCCTCGGCAGTCAGGCTCCGCTGTTCTACGGCCCGATCCAGCAGGGCAAGGACGGCTGGAACGCCGCATTCTTCTGCGGCTCCAATGCCGTCCTGCGTCGCGACGCGCTGATGCAGCTGGGCATCGTCGGCTACGTCCGCAGCCTCGAGCAGTCCACGGCGCGCACCCTCAAGGCGTCGGAGTCGCTGCTCGCCCACGCGGCCCGCGACCGCGCTGCCGACCCGGCGGTGCGGCAGCAGCTGCGGTTGCTGCGCGGCGAGGTCGCGCAGGCGCGGGTGCGCCTCGACGACGGCGAGCCCATCGCCGACGTCACGTATCGCGTGCAGTCGGCCGTCGACACGGCGTCGCGCGAGCTCGTGCGCGGCGACCTCGCGCAGCTTCGTGCGGACCTCGCTTCGATCGGAGAGCTGCCCGTGCAGCGCGACGCCGAGCTCGACGCGATCGTGATCGACGACGCGGGACTCGACGCGCTCGCCGCCCGCGAGCTCTCGCCCCTCGGGGCAGTGGAGTCGGTGTCGGGGCTGCTCGAGGCGCTGCGAGTGGACCGACCCGACGAGGCGCAGCCCGTGCAGCCGATGGCCACGATCTCGGTCACCGAAGACATGGCGACGGCGATGCAGCTCCATGCCCTGGGGTGGCGCAGCGTCTACCACCACGAGATCCTGGCGCACGGCCTCGCGCCCGAGGATCTCCGCACGATGCTGACTCAGCGCCTGCGCTGGGCGCAGGGGACGCTCCAGGTCATGCTGCGCGACAACCCCCTCGTGAAGAAGGGCCTGTCCGCCGGTCAGCGCCTGATGTACTTCGCGACGATGTGGAGCTACCTGTCGGGTTTCACCGCGATCGTCTACCTGGCCGCGCCGGTCATCTACCTGGTCTTCGGGGTGATGCCGGTCACCGCCTGGAGCCTCGACTTCTTCGCGCGCTTCCTGCCGTACTTCATCGTCAACCAGCTGCTGTTCCTCGTCGTCGCACGGGGCCTCAAGACGTGGCGGGGCCAGCAGTACTCGCTCGCGCTCTTCCCCGTGTGGATCAGGGCCTGCACGTCGGCGTTCTCGAACGTCGTCCTGAAGCGCCCGCTGGGGTTCGCCGTGACCAGGAAGGACGGCCGCGACGAATCAGGACCGCCCTGGCGTGAGATCTGGCCGCAGCTGACCGCCATCGCCATCCTCGTCGTCGCCCTCGTCATCGGGCTCGCCCGTCTGGCGGTGGGCACGGCCGACGGCACCGGCACGCTCGTGATCACCGTGTGGGTGATCTACGACCTGGTCGTCCTCAGCGTCATCATCCAAGCCGCGCTGTACCGCGGGCCGCGGCGGCCCGCCGTCCCCGAGCCCGAGGAGGCTTCGTGAATCTGATCGTGATACCCGGCGACACCTTCTCCGTGGTCCGCCCCGAAGGCCGCCTGACGGCGACCTCTGTGCCGCGGTTGCGCAAGGCCGTCGACGACCTCGTCGGCGGCGGCTCCGCCCGCATCGTCGTCGACCTCTCGGCCACCGAGTTCGTGGACTCGTCGGGCCTCGGCGCGCTGATCGGCGGACTCAAGGCGGCGCGGCTGGCCGGGGGCGACCTGCGGATCGCCGCAGCCTCGGAGCCTGTCCGCAAGGTGCTGAAGCTCACCAACCTCGACCGGGTGCTGCGCGACCACCCCACACCCGAGTCGGCGTTCGATGGCGGCTGAGCCGGACGTGCGACTCGAGGGCCTCGCGGACGCGACGCTCATCGACCGTGTGCACGAGGCGCTCGACGAGCTGCTCGCGCACACCGCCGGCATGGACGACGAGGACGCCACGCTGTTCCGCCTCGCCGTGAGCGAGGTGGCGACGAACGTCGTGGCACACGCGCTCGCCCGCGAGCCCGTGCACGTCACCGTCGAGCTCGGCGCAGACGACGACTCGCTGTCAGCGGTGTTCACCGACACGGCCGACCCGGCGCTGATCGACCTCCACACCGTGTCGATGCCCGGGGCCGACGCCGAGTCGGGCCGCGGTCTCGCCATCGCGCTGGCGGCGCTCGACGAGCTCCAGCACGAGACGGATGCCGGGAACGTGTGGCGTCTGCGCCGCGCGCGCCGCGCCCGCTGACGAGAACCCACCGGGTGGGCGCCGCCCCACGCTCCGCTCCCGACCGGCAGAGACCTTCACCGGCGCCTCCCGTACTTTTCGGTACGCCGAAAACGAGCTATGGTTTCGGCATGCCGAAAACTGCCGAGTCGTCACCGCGGACGACACCCGGAGCGGGCGAGGACCTTCTGCCCGTCCGCCGCCGGGCGACCATGCCGCGCCTCGCCTGGCTGATCGGGCCCGCTCTGGTGGCCGGGGTCGCCTACCTCGACCCGGGCAACGTCGCCAGCAACATGACCGCCGGTGCGCGCTACGGATACCTGCTGGTGTGGGTCGTCGTGCTCGGCAACGTGATGGCATGGCTCATCCAGTACCTCTCCGCGAAGCTCGGCATCGTCACCGGCCGGAGCCTGCCCGAGACGCTCGGGACGCGCATCCGCAACCCGTGGGCCCGCCGCGCCTACTGGCTGCAGGCCGAGCTGGTCGCGATGGCGACCGACATCGCCGAGGTGATCGGCGGCGCGGTCGCGCTGAACCTGCTGTTCGGCATCCCCCTCGTGTGGGGCGGCGCGATCACGGGCGCCGTCTCGATCACGCTGCTCCTCGTGCAGTCCCGGCGCGGGCCGCGCCCCTTCGAGTTCGTCGTGATCGGCCTGCTCGCCGTCATCGCGATCGGCTTCTCGTTCGGGGTGTTCGTCGCTCCGCCCGACCCAGCCGGTGTCGTGGCAGGACTGGTGCCGCGCTTCGAGGGCACCGACTCGGTGCTGCTGGCGGCGTCGATCCTCGGCGCCACGATCATGCCGCACGCGATCTACGCGCACAGTGCATTGGCAAGGGACCGCTTCGCGCCCCCGCGGGCGCTCGCGCGGGACCGCTTCGCGCCGACCGCCCCCCGATCCGGTACCGGTCCCGGCACCGGCACCCGCCCGCTCAGTGAGCGCGACGCGCCCGACCCGGCGCTGGCCGAGCTGCGCGGCATCCCCACGCAGCGCCTCCTGCGCGCGACGAAGTGGGACGTCACGATCGCGATGCTGATCGCGGGCACGGTCAACCTGTGCATCCTGCTGCTCGCCGCCGCCAACCTCGCCGGCGTCCCGGGCACCGACTCGCTCGAGGGCGCCTACGCCGCGCTCTACGCCGGGCTCGGCCCGCTGGTCGCAACGCTGTTCGCGGTGGGTCTTCTCGCCAGCGGCCTGGCGAGCACCTCGGTGGGCGCGTACGCGGGCGCCGAGATCATGCACGGCCTGCTGCACGTCCGCGTGCCGCTCCTGGCCCGCCGGCTCGTCACGCTCATCCCCGCGCTGATCATCCTCGCGATCGGCTTCGACCCGACCGTGGCGCTGGTGCTGAGCCAGGTGGTGCTGTCGTTCGGCATCCCGTTCGCGCTGGTGCCGCTGGTCGCCCTCACGGCGAAGGCCGACGTGCTCGGCGGGTTCCGCAACCGCGTGTGGACGACGATCGCGGGGGTCGCGGCATCCGTCTTCCTCATCGTCCTCAACGGCGTGCTGCTGTTCCTCGTGCTCACCGGCGCGTGAGAGGCGCCCCGGTACCCTGGAGCGTGCCCTCTCCCGCCGTCGACGACTACCTGAAGACGATCTACCACCACACCGAGTGGCAGGACGATCGCATCACGCCGTCGCAGCTGGCCGCCGAGCTGGGACTCGCACCGTCGAGCGTCACCGAGATGGTGCAGAAGCTCGCCGCGCAGGGCCTCGTCACCCACCGCCCGTACGGGCCGATCGCGCTCTCCGACGAAGGCGCCCGGCGCGCCGCCGCCATCATCCGCCGCCACCGGCTCATCGAGACCTGGCTCGTGCGCGAGTTCGGGTACGCGTGGGACGAGGTGCACGACGAGGCCGAGGTGCTCGAGCACGCCGTCAGCGACCGCCTGCTCGAGGGCATCGACGAACGCCTCGGCCGGCCGCGGTTCGACCCGCACGGCGACGCGATCCCCGACGCCGACGGGCACGTCCACCGCGAGCCGTTCGTGCTGCTCGGCGCCGCGCCGGCGGGACACACCGGTCGCGTGCTCCGGGTGAGCGACCGCGACCCCGAGCTGCTCCGGGCGGTCGAGACGGCCGGCGTCTCGGTGGGCGCGGTCGTGACGGTGACGGATGCCGCATCCCTGCGTGTCGGTGAGGCCGACGTCGCCCTGCCCGCAGCCGCGGCCGGCGCGGTGTGGCTCAGCGCCTGATCCCGTCTTGCGGCGGGCTCAGAGCCTGACACCGTCCGGCGGCGCCGGGCGATGTCGGACGCGCGCGACGGGTCGCGGAGAAGGCACGGTCAGAAGAAGATGACGCCGGCGAGGTAGCTGACGCCCATGGTGCCCAGGCCGACGGCGAGGCTCCGGATGAGCATGCGCAGCGCCGACAGGCGCCCCACGCCGGCCGCGACGAGCGAGGTCAGCGCCAGCGACACGACGACCGCGACGATGATGGCCCACGTCTCGATCGCCACGGGCGCGAGGAACGTGATGAGCACGGGGATCGCGGCGCCGATCATGAAGGCGATCGCCGTCTCGAGCCCCGCCCACCAGGGCGCCGATCGGTGGGTGATCTCCTCGAGGCCGTGCTCGGCATCCAGCTGTGCCGCGATCGGATTCCGAGCCGTCAGCTGCTGCGCCACCTCGAGCGCCAGTGCGGGCGAGAGCCCGCGCGATTCCCAGTGAGCGGCGAGCGTCGCCAGCTCACCGGCGGGGTCGCGCTCGAGCTCGGCCTGCTCCTCGGCGGCGAGCTCCAGCTCGCTCTCGCGCTCGGCGGCGACCTCGGCCCACTTGGTGCCGCCGGCGCTCAGGCCGCCCGCGATCATGGCGGCCACCGCGGTGAAGAGCAGCAGCCGATCCCCCGCGCCCGCTCCCGCGAAGCCCTGAAGCAGACCTGCGGTCGCGATGATCCCGTCGTTCGCGTCGATCGCCCACGACGTCTCGCGCACGCGCGCCACGAAGCGCATCCACAACGACGGGGCGAGCTGGGCCATGCGACCTCCTGCGGTCAGTCTGGCACCCGGGGTCGCGGCACCCGCCGACGACACAACGTCGGCGGCGTCGCCGGCGCGCGGCCCTCGTGCGACGGGGACGGCGGGGGACGGCGGGGGACCGTGCACGTGGTGGTCTTGACCCCGCCGCGGTGCGGAGAGACAATCCCCGGTGGAGGATGGCCTTCGGACGCCGACTGGGGGAAAGTCGGGGGTGACCGGGGCGTTCACCGGGGGGATGTCAGGGAAACCGCGAAGGCGGGCGCGCGCCAGGGGTGCGTGCGGCCCGCTCATCGTCGAGCGCTCCTCCGCGCGGGAGACCGCGCGATCGGGAGGGTAATCATGTTGAGAAAAGCGATGTCGGTCGCGGCTGCGGCTGTTCTCGTCCTGGCGGGGGCGCTCGTCGCCCAGACCGCTTCGGCGACGGACGCGCCTGTGATCAGGACCGGCAGCGGAACCGCCGAATGCAAGGCCGCGGGCTACGACTTCGGCATCAAGCTCGACACCGGCGACGACGGCACGTACGTCTACGGTGTCGACCCGCAGTGGGAGGATACGGTCGCGGGCTACGCGATCAGCGTGACGCTGCTGGGCGACTCGTTCACGTTCACCGCCACGCCGATGCCGGCTGCGGTGCTGGTGAAAGCCGGCACGCACTACGACATCTTCACGCCGCCGTACGAGCAGCCGCTCGAGCCGACCGTGAAGTTCGGCATCAGCCACATCACCTTCTGCTACGAGTACGTGCCGCAGGAGGACCCCTACGAGCACCTCACCGTCACGAAGGAGATGACCACCGAGTATCACCGCACGCATGAGTGGACGCTCGACAAGAACGTCAGCAAGTCCGACGTCTGGCTGTACGCGCCCGGTGGCGCGGGGTCGGGAACAGGCCAGGTGGACTGGACGGTCGACGTCATGTACGGCGGCTACACCGACAGCGCCTTCCTGGTGAAGGGGACCATCACGGTCACGAACGACGGCGAAGCCGCGACCGTGGTCTCTGACGTCGTCGACACGATGACGATCGGGGGCATGGCCGACGTCGTCGACATCACGTGCGGCGACCCGGCGATCGACTTCGAACAGGACGTCGTCGTGCTCGACGTCGGGCAGTCGCTGACGTGCACCTTCTCGCAGTCTGTCTCCGGCAAGGTCGAGGGCACCAACTCCGCTGTGGCCACCACGCTGAGCGGCGGCACGTACTCAACGGCCGCGCCCGTCGCGATCCCGGCCTGGGGCGCCCCCAAGACCGAGACCGACGCCAGCGCGACGGTCACCGACGTGAACGACGCGACCGACCCGCCGACCGTGCGGACCGAGACGTTCACCGCGCCGTACGGCGGCTCTCTCACCTACTCCGACACGTTCTCGTACGACGACTACGACGTCTGCGGTGACTACCAGGTGAAGAACACGGCGACCCTCTCGGCGGCGGGCGTTCCACCGGTCGAGAAGATCGTGAACATCCACGTGCAGTGCCTGGTGTTCCAGGGCGAGACGGCGTGGGCGGCCAACACGACGGCGGGCACGCTGCCGTACAACACCAAGAAGGGCGGCAACTGGGCCACCTACGTGAAGTACCCGCAGGACGACAACGTGTACACCGTGTATGCGGGGCAGTCCACGCCGGTCGGCACCGCGACGATCACCGACCTCGGCAACGGGACGGTGAGGGTGACCATCGCACTCGATGACGACTGGGACTTCGCGGGAGGCGGAACCAACCTCCACGTGCAGGGGTACAGCAGCGCGCCGTCGGGCAACCCGTCGCCGGGTCAGTTCGCGTCGCACACCACGTGCGTCACCACAGCGGACACCTGCACGACCGCACCCATCGCGAAGCGGCCCTACTACGGCATCCACCTCGATGTCGGGCAGTGGGTCCCGGACCCGATGTTCGGCCCGTGACCCGATGACTGAGTGAGCGCCTGCGGGGAGTCGGAGACGGCTCCCCGCAGTCGTGCCCGGGCCCCGGCGGATCCAGACCGGGTGGCGACGGATGCAGGGTCAGGCGGCCGGACGACCCTTGGCCGCACCGGCAGCCGCGGCCGCGGCCAGCGGCCACCGCACGCCGGTCGCCGCCTGGGCGACCTCCCACAGCCGCGAGGCCACTTCGAGGTCGCGAGTGATCTTGGCGGCGGTCGCCCGACGCGGCTCGCCGCGCGAGCCGGTCCGCGGCCCCCAGAACTCCCCGCCCTCGACGTCGGGATCGGTGAGGGCGCGCACGAGCGGCCACGCGCCGTGCTCCTTGGACTGCGCCGCGAGCGCCTGCAGGTTGTCGCGGAACCGCTTGGCCCGCGACGGCTCGTTGACACCCACGATCCCCGGCGTCCGTCCGCCCGTCGAGTATCCGGGGTGCGCGACGACGCTCGTCACGGGCACGTCTGCGGCGCGAAGGCGCCGGTCGGCCTCGAAGCCGAGTGCCATCGTGGCCACCTTCGACTGCACGTAGGCGCGCCACGCCGAGTACCCGTCGGCGAGCTGAGGGTCGACCGGGTCGTAGGGCGTGAGCGAGGTCGACATGCTGCCCACCCACACCATGCGGCCCGACGCCTCTGCGAGCGCCGTCAGCAGCTCGCCGCCGAGCGCGTAGTGCCCCAGGGCGTTCGTCGCGAACACGACCTCGTGCCCGTCGATCGTCGTCTCGCGCTCCTTCGGCGCATGGACGACGCCCGCGTTGAGCAGCACGCCGTCCAGCCCGCCCCGGCCCCGCACGCTCGCGGCCGCCGAGCGCACCGAGGCGAGGTTGCTGGTGTCGAGGATCAGTGGTTCCGTGGCGTCGGCTGCGGCATCCGGAACCCGCCGTCGGATCGCCGCACGCGCCGCGGACAGACGATTCGGGTGGCGCGCCGACATCAGCACCCGGGCACCGGCGCGCACCAGCTGCTCGCACGCGAAATAGCCGAGGCCGGCGTTGGATCCGGTCACGAGGTACACACGACCCGCGAGGTCGGGGAGGCTGCGGGGATCCCACGTCACGGGATCGACCCTACGCCCGCGCGGGCCCTGCGCACGCCACGCGACCGCATAGCCTTGACGCATGCGCACGCGGTCCGACATCGAATGCTGGCTCACCGACATGGACGGCGTGCTGGTGCACGAGAACACGCCGATTCCGGGCTCTTCCGCGCTGCTGCAGCAGTGGCGGGACCAGGGGGTGCCGTTCCTGGTGCTGACCAACAACTCGATCTTCACGCCGCGCGATCTGTCGGCGCGGCTGCGGGCCTCCGGCCTCATCGTGCCGGAGGGGTCGATCTGGACCTCGGCCCTCGCGACCGCCGACTTCCTCAAGTCGCAGATGCCCGGCGGCTCGGCCTTCGTCATCGGCGAGGCGGGCCTCACGACGGCCCTGCATGAGGCCGGCTTCATCATGACCGAGACCGACCCCGACTACGTCGTCGTCGGCGAGACCCGCAACTACTCGTTCGAGGCGATCACCAAGGCGATCCGGTTCATCGGCGCCGGCGCGCGGTTCATCGCGACGAACCCCGACGCCACCGGCCCCTCGACAGACGGCGTGCTCCCGGCAACCGGTGCCATCTCGGCGCTGATCACCAAGGCGACCGGCATGGAGCCGTACGTCGTCGGCAAGCCCAACCCGATGATGTTCCGCTCGGCGATGAACCGCCTCGGCGCCCACTCCGAGAACACCGGCATGATCGGCGACCGCATGGACACCGACGTCGTCGCCGGCATCGAGGCGGGCCTTCACACCGTGCTCGTGATGACCGGCATCTCGGACCCCGCCGAGATCGCGCGCTACCCGTTCCGCCCTGACGAGGTGCTCGATTCGGTGGCCGACCTCCTCGACCTCGAGCCTGTCGAATCCGAGGACCCCGAGCTGCTCTAGCGCCGGTCCCGTCGAGGCTGCGACGGGACGGAGGGACGGATGCCGCGGCCGCCGGCATCCGTCCCCTCCCCGGCGCGGGGGCTCCGCAGCGCCCCGCGCCGGACGGCTCAGGCGCCGACCGCGCCCCGCGCCGGACGGCTCAGGCGCCGACGGCGGCGCGGACGTCGAGGTCGGCGGTGTCGAGCCGGGCGCGGACGTCGGCATCGAGGACGAGCTCCGACGCAGCGAGCGCCTCTTCGAGCTGCGCGACGCTCGAGATGCCGACCACCGGGATGACCGGCACCTCAGCGCCCAGCAGCCATGCCAGCGCCACCTGGTTGGGCGTCGCGCCGATCTCTTCGGCCACCTCGTGAAGCGTGCGCACCCGCTCGCGGTTCGACGCGTGGCGCATCGCCGGCCACGCCGGCTTGTCGTGGCGGGCGAAGGCGCCCTGGTGCAGCGGCGAGTAGGCCGTGATGGTGAGGGGCGGGCGTCCGTCCGCACCCGCCGCAGCGGCGTAGTCCAGCAGTTCGACCGACACATCGTTGGTGCGCCCGGCCCCGGGGCTCGGGTACACGTAGCTGTAGCCCTGCTGCACGACGCCGTAGGGGTCGACGCCCTGACGCAGCGCCTCCTCCCGCGCCTCGATGAGGCGCCACAGCGCGACGTTCGAGATGCCCGAGATGCCGACGAGCCCCTCACGCTGGAGTCGGCCGAACGCGGCGACGGTCTCGGCGATCGGCGTCTCGCGGTCGTCGACGTGGCCGTACAGCACGTCGATCCGGTCGACGCCGAGGTGCTGCAGGCTCAGGCGCGCCTCGCGCGCGACGACCTCGGCCGTCAGGCCCTGGAAGTTGGTCGGCTCGACGTTCTGCAGCGGCAGCGCGGGATCCTTCTTCGCAGCGCCGAGCTCGGTCGCCAGGCGCACGCCGCCGAGGCCGCCGCGACGGCGGATCCACGCGCCGAGCACGTCCTCGCTGTCGCGCCCGTGCCCTCCGACCCACGCGTTGTAGTTGTTCGCGGTGTCGAGGAACGTGCCACCGGCGTCGGCGAACCTGTCGAGGATCGCGTGCGCGGTCGCGGTGTCGGTGCGCGTGCCGAAGAACATGGTGCCGAGGCAGAGGGTCGAGACCTCGAACGAGGTCGACCCGTTGGAGATGGTGCGGTACTGCATGACGTGCCCTTTCCTGAGTTCGTGAACCCATGGTGGAACGAGGGCGGTTCGGGAGTACGATCCGATTCGATGGCACAAACCCAGACCAATCGAGTGGCGTGGGAGACGCTGCTGGATCTCGCCGCGCATGACGGCCCGCTTCACGTGCGGCTGGAGCTGGCGGTGCGGGATGCCGTTGCCACCGGCCGTCTGCCCGCCGGCGCGGCGCTCCTTCCGAGCCGGCAGCTCGCGACCTCGCTCGGCGTCTCGCGGTGGGTCGTCACCGAGGTGTACGGACGCCTCACCGCCGAGGGCATCCTCGAAGCCCGGACGGGATCTGCGACGCGGGTCGCGGCATCCGTCCGCCCCACCGCACTGACGTCCAGCGCTCAGCACACCGCATTCGCAGTGTCCGCGGCCGCCACGCCCGTCGCGTCCGCGGCCGCGACTTCCGTGCCCGTCGCAGCTCCCTCCGCGTACGCCGTGTCCGCCGCCTTTTCCTCACCGGCGCCCCTCCGCCCCCCGCCGGAGACGGTCGTCCCGCTGCGGCGGCCCCGGTACGACCTCTCCCCCGGCGTGCCCGACCTGCGCCACGCGCCGCGTGCGCTCTGGCTGCGGGCGATGACCGAGACCCTCGCCGAGACGCCCGACGCGGAGTTCTTCCGCCTCGACGGCGACGTGCCCGCCGCGCGGGTGGCGGTGGCCGCGTACCTGTCGCGATCGCGCTTCGCGCGCGCCGATCCCGACGCCGTCGTGATCACGCACGGCGCCGCCGACGGCATGCGGCGCGTCGCCCGCGCGCTGCGCACGCTCGGGCACACCGCGCTCCTCGTCGAGGATCCCTCGTGGCAGCGCATGCGACACGTCGCGGCTGCGGAGGGCCTCGCGGCCGTGCCGGTCAGGGTCGACGAGCAGGGCGTCGACGTCTCGGCATTGGTGGAGGCATCCGTCCGCACCGGCGCCCGGGCCGCGCTCGTGACGCCCGCGCACCAGTTCCCCCTCGGCGTGCCCCTGTCGGCCGAGCGCCGCGAGGGGCTGATCGCGTGGGCGCGGGGCTGCGAGGGCGTGGTCGTCGAGGACGACTACGACGCCGAGTTCCGCTACGACCGACGGCCGATCGGAGCCCTGCAGGGGCTCGCGCCCGACCGTGTCGTGCTCGCCGGCAGCCTCAGCAAGACCGCGTCGCCTGCGCTGGGGATCGGCTGGCTCGTGGTGCCGTCGTGGCTGCGCGCGACCGTGCGCGACGCGGGCACCGCGGCGCCGTCGACACTCGACCAGCTCGTGCTCGCGCGCTTCCTCGGCTCGGGTGGTCTGGATCGGCACCTGCGCGGCGCGCGCACGCGATACCGGCGGCGACGCGAGGCGCTGCTCGCGGCGCTCGCGCGCGCGCTGCCGGAGTGCCGCGTCTCCGGGATCGCCGCAGGGCTGCACGTCGTGCTCGACCTTCCGTCGGGGGTACGCGCCGCCGACGTCGTGCGGATCGCCGAGGCTCACGACCTCGGCCTCACCGACATCCGCCGCTACCGCGTCTCGCCCGACTCCCCCGGTGCGGAGCGCCTCGTGCTCGGTTACGGCGACCTCGCCGACCCGCTTGTGGACGAGGCCGTGCACCTCCTCGCGGCCTGCGTGCGCGAGGCCGCGCGGACCTGACCCACGCAGTTCCGGCCGCACGACCGCGCCCTGCGACGCCCCGCCCGCGCCGTGCACGACGTCGGAGCCGCCCGGTAGGGTCGCGTCATGGGCGCGCTCGACGACGGTGAGAAGGTGGAGGCGACGGATGCCGCGACCTGGCGTTCGTGGCTGGAGGCGAACCATCGCACCTCGAAGGGGGCGTGGCTGGTCCGCGCCCGCCCCGGCTCGGGGCTCGAGTTCGTCGGTTACGAGGACGCGATCCGACACGCGCTGTGCTTCGGCTGGATCGATGGCCCGGTGCGGTCGTTCGACGAGGAGCGCGGCGGCCTCTGGTTCGCGCCCCGCCGTCCCTCGAGCGGCTGGGCGGCGACCAACAAGGCGCGGCTGATCGAGCTCGAAGCGGCCGGACTGATCACCGAGGCCGGCTATCGCGCGGTCGAGGTGGCCAAGGCGAACGGCGCGTGGACGGTGCTCGACAACGCCGAGGCGATGCGCGAGCCCGACGACCTCGCCGCCGCGCTCGACGCGGTGCCGGCCGCGCGCGCCGCGTGGGACGCCTTCCCGCCGTCGACTCGCAAGCTCGGCATCGCGACCGTCGACATGGCCCGCCGGCCCGAGACGCGCACCGCGCGCGTCGAGAAGCTCGTGGCCGACGCCGCGGAAGGGAAGCGCCCGACGTGATCTCTGAGACCGAGCAGACGATCCTGCTGCTGACGAGCGCGGTGATCGCGCTCGGCTCCCTCACCGTGATCCTGTGGCAGTGGTGGCGGCGCCGCGGCAAGCGCGACGACTGACCGCGCCGCCGCGCCGGCGACATCGGGCGCGATGGTGCGGCAAGTGCTGCAGCTCTCTGCATGTGCTGCGTCGATCTGTGCAGCGGTTGCAGGAAAGTGCAGCACGTGCGCCGTCGCGATGCCGGCGGCGCGGGCCCGCCTACTGCGGGTCGAGGCCCAGGTCGTCGAGGTCGATCGCGGCGAGCCACTGCAACCCCTCGGCTTCGACCGCCGCCTGGGCTCCGGTCTTGCGATCCACGATGACGGCGACGGCGACGGGCTCGGCGCCCTCGCGGCGCAGCGCCTCGACGGCCTTCAGGGCCGACTGGCCGGTGGTCGAGGTGTCTTCGACGACGACGACGCGCTTGCCCGCGACATCCGCGCCCTCCACCTGACGCCCGCGGCCGTGGTCCTTGGGCTCCTTGCGCACGACGAACGCGTCGAGCGGCTTGTGGGTGCGCGCCGACTCGTGCATCACGGCGTTCGCGATGGGGTCGGCGCCGAGCGTCAGCCCGCCGACGGCGACGACCCCGTCGACGTCGCGGATGAGGTCGAGCATGATCCGCCCGATCGACGGCGCGGCCCGGTGGTCGAGCGTGAGCTTGCGCATGTCGACGTAGTACGTCGCCTTCTTGCCGCTCGAGAGCGTGAAGTCCCCGTGGAAGACCGCCTCGTCCTGGATCATCGCGATCAGGTACTGGCGGTCTGCTTCGAGCTCGGGCGTGGAGGCGACGGTCATGCGATCGATTTTACGGATGCCGCGCCCCGGCGCCCATCGTCACGAGCGGCCCTGGCACGTCGGTGCGCGCGAATAGGCTGGATCCCATGCGCCTGGCCACCTGGAACGTCAACTCGATCCGCGCGCGGGTCGACCGCATCGTCGACTTCGCGGTGCGCGAGCACATCGACGTGCTCGCGATGCAGGAGATCAAGTGCAAGGCGGAGCAGTTCCCGTTCGAGCGGTTCGAAGAGGCCGGTTTCCACGTCGAGGCGCACGGCTTCTCGCAGTGGAACGGCGTGGCCATCGCCAGCCGCGAGCCCGTCACCGACGTGCGCACGGCATTCCCCGGAATGCCCGGCTTCGAGAAGGGGCACAACGGACCGGATGCCCCGCAGGAGGCCCGCGCGATCGGCGCGACGGTCAGCGGAGTCGAGGTGTGGAGCCTCTACGTCCCCAACGGCCGCTCGCTCGGCGACCCGCACTACTTCTACAAGCTCGACTGGCTGGCGGCGCTGCAGCAGTACACCTCCGAGTCGCTGACCGCGAACCCCGACCTGGCCCTCGCGCTGGTGGGCGACTTCAACATCGCGCCGACCGATGCCGACAACGGCGACCCCGCCGTCGTCCCGGGCTTCTCGACCCACGTGTCACCGCCCGAGCGCGAGGCGTTCGCCGCCCTCCAGGCCGCCGGACTGCAGGATGTCGTGCGCCCGCTGATCCCGACCGGGTACACCTACTGGGACTACAAGCGCCTGAAGTTCCCCCGCAACGAGGGCATGCGCATCGACTTCATCCTCGGCTCGCACGCGCTGGCCGAGGCGGTGACCGGCGCGACGATCCACCGCGACGAGCGCAAGGGCGAGCTCCCGAGCGACCACGTGCCGGTCGTCGTCGACCTCGACCTCGAGGGCCCCGACGACGACGACCGCCCGATGATCTTCTGACCCGCGCCCGCGGTCACCCCTCGCCGGGAGTGCAGCCGGGCGGCGCGGAGTTGCCGCTGATCGCGAAGTCGCCGCACGTGAGGAAGTGCTCCTGGTTGAGGCCGAGGACGAATGAGACGATCGCCACGCCGAGCACGACGAGCACGATGAGCCACTTCGTCCCCCGCCGCGTCTCCGCGGCGAAGTCGGGCCACACGATCCGCACGAGCACCCACAGCGTGAACGGGATGCCGACCAGCACCGCTGCGATGCCGATGAGGTCGAGGATCGCGATCCCCAGATCCTGGGTGTCGTCGTCGACGACGAAGTTCAGCACGAGCCACAGCGACGGCAGCAGCAGGAGGAACGCGCGGACGAGCCGGCCGCCGACCGGCTTGCGCTCGACCAGCACGAAGACGAACGCCGCCGTCGAGGCAGCCCAGAGCGCCAGGAGGTCATCGAAGAAGATCTCACCCCACGCACCGAGGCTGAACGCCGGCCACCAGGCGATCGCCGACATCCCGACCATGATGACGCCGGCCGGCACATCGCGCCGGCGTTGCGGGACAGCGGATGCCTCGGCCACAGCCGCACGCTAGCGGGCGGAGCCGCGGCATCCGCTCTCCCACGCCGCCCCGCGGCGTCAGGGCTCGTCGCCGACACGGCTCTGAGCTCGCCGAAGGGCGCTTCGACAAGCTCACCGACCGGTGGAGGCGCGGCGCCGCAGCGGCTCAGCGACCGGCAGCGGCCGAGCGACCCATAGCGGCCGACCGACCGGTGACCGTCGTCACTCCTCGACTTCGCCGGTCACGACGTCGCCGGGCTTCGGCCCGTAGCGCAGCTGCACGACGCCCAGCGGGCCGGTCACGGCCGGCTCGAGCAGCGTGACGTTCGCCGGCTGCGCGCCCTCGGGGAAGACCTTCTTGCCCTGCCCGAGCACGACCGGGTGCACCCACAGCGTCAGCACGTCGAACAGCTGCTCCTTCAGCAGCGTCTGCACGAAGTCGACGCTGCCGATCACGTGGATCCGGTCGTGCTTCTCTCGCAGCTCCTGGACCTCGCGAACGAGGTCCATGCCGAGCTGCGACGTGCCCTCCCATTCGAGGGTGGGCAGGCCGCGTGAGGCCACGTACTTGGGCACGCGCTTGAACACCTCGGCGATGCGGGTGCGCTGCTGCGGCCAGTACGCGGCGAAGATGTCGTACGTCCGCCGTCCGAGCAGCAGCGCGTCGAGCTCCGAGATGCCCTCCCAGACCGAGGCGCCGATGGTCTCGTCGGGGAACGGCGCCTGCCATCCGCCGTAGGGGAAGTCGTGCGACGGATCCTCGTCGCGCCCGCCCGGAGCCTGAGCGACGCCGTCCAGGCTCGTGAACAGATCGATGTAGATGCGGCCGGTCATGCGAACTCCTCTGCGATGGGGCGAGGCTCAGGCGACGAGCGTAACGCCGGGGTCGATGTGAAAGGACGAGGCGAACCGCTCGAGCAGGGTCGCGTCGCCGGCGACGACGGCGAGCACCTCCTGGTCGATCGCCTCGGCGGGGGTCACCTCGCCCGAGATGAGGCGACGGATGCCGGGACCCGCCGCGAACGTCAGGTCGGGCTCACCGGCGGTCGAGGCCTGCGTGCCGAGCTTCGGGTCCACCGGGCGCCCCGCCGGCTGCACCTGCGCGATGCGGAGCTCGCTCCCGGCGACCTGCACCCGGAGCACGATGTCGGCCACATGCACTTCGTAGTCGGCCGGCGGCAGCGTGGCCGCGGCATCCGTTCGGAACGCCGTCCGCAGCGCCATCGTGAGCGAGTCCGCCGTGACCACATCGCCCTCGCCCGGCTCGCCCATCTGCGCGAATCCCCACCGTCCGAGCGCGAGCACGATCGGCTCGAGCACGCGGCCGTACGGCGTCAGCTCGTACACGAGCCCGCAGTGCAGCATCGGCACGCGGCGCACGACACCGCCCTCCTGCAGCTCCTTGAGCCGCGTGGAGAGGATGTTGGTGGGGATCTTGGGCAGTCCCTGCTTGAGGTCGGTGTAGCGGCGGGGGCCGACGAGCAGATCGCGGACGATGAGCAGCGCCCACCGCTCGCCGATCAGCTCGACGGCCGTCGTCACCCCGCAGTACTGCCCGTAGCTGCGGGAAGCCACTTACGCCTGCGCCTGCTCCGCCACGTAGGCGTCGGTGCCCTGCTCGGCAGCGCGCGGCTCCATGAAGAAGAACTCCACGCCGTTGCCGTCCGGGTCTTCGAGGTCGCGGCTGTACATGAAGCCGTAGTCCTTGGCCTCGGTCGGCTCGCTCCCGCCGCCGGCGATGCCGGCCGCGATGATCTCGTCGACCTGTTCGCGCGACTCGCGGCTGAGGGCGATCAGCACCTGCGACTGGGTGCGGGGGTCGGTGATCTCCTTGTCGGTGAACGTCGAGTAGTACTCCTTGGTCAGCACCATGAAGTAGACGTTGTCGTCCCACACGATGCAGGCGGCGTTCTCATCGGTGAACTGCGGGTTGAGGCCGGCGCCGAGTCCGGTGTAGAAGGCCTTCGCGCGCTCGAGGTCGCTCACCGGGATGTTGATGAAGATGTGCGTCATTGCTCTGCTCCTGGTCGATCGGGGCGGCCGGTCTGCCGCCGAGCACCACGTCCACGGGTGCGTGGCACCATGGTTGCAAAAAGCAAGCGAACTTGTCAATAGCAAGTGATTCAGTCGACGGATGCCGCATCGTGGGATACGCCGTGCGGCACCGGACATCCCGGAGCGAAGGTTCCCATCCGCTCGATCTCGAAGCCGTTCGGGTAGCTCCGGATGCGCGGCAGGTCGGAGACGTGAAGCGGCGTCCGGCGCTTCGGCAGCACCGCGACCGCGCGGGCGCGCAGCCGGAGCGCGCCGGCCGAGAGGCGCCGTGCCGCGCGGCCCGGGTCGCGGAAGCCGAACGCGCGGAGCAGCGGCGGATCCATGAGCGAGCGGCTGAACACCTCGATGAGCGGCGCCAGGAACCGCGGGTAGAACGACACCAGCAGCGCGAGCGTCTGGTCGGCGACGCGGGCCGAGGCCGGGTCGTAGGCGAAGTGCGCGCGCTCGTAGTCGTCCATGAGCGCGGCGAACCCGGCATACGTCTCGGGGATGCCGGTGACGCCCATGCGGCGGCCCAGCGCCTGGTAGTACCGCACCGACGCGAGCAGCTCGTCCGGCGTCAGCGGCCGCCAGCCGAACGCGTGCACCCACCGCGCCGGCACCACCACGAACGTCGAGAGCACGTACCGCATGTCGTCGTTCGAGATGTCGTACATGCGGTGCATCTGGTTGATCCGGCGGATGGCGGCACGGCCGCGCGGACTGTCGAACCCGTCGAGCAGCGGCACCTCCAGCAGCAGCGAGGTGTCGTCATAGCGCTTCTGCGTCGCCCGGGCGAACTCGCCCGTCGCGTCGAGCAGCCGCCCGATCGACGGCACCGCGTAGGTGCGGAACAGCGCGAAGCTCAGCGACTGGTTCAGATCCCACGGAAAGTCGTAGGTGCCGAGGTTGCGGTAGATCTCGACGAAGTCCGATTCGGGGTCGAGCCCTGCATTTCGGTCGGTCACGGCAACCCCTGTCGACGCCGGGTGAATGCTGGCTAACTTACCCGGCGAGAGGCGGATGCGCACGGGTGAGAGCCACCGGGCGCGGCGCGCACGCGCACGGTAGCGTCGCCGGACGCCGGGGCTGGGCGCCGGACTCCAGCAGGCGCTCACCGGACGCGCGCGGGCGCGCCGACGCGCCGAGGGATGCGGCATCCGTTATCCGCCCCGCGGGGGATGCCGGCCGCCACCCCTCCCCCGTAGCGTGGAGGGATGTCCGACCTGCCTGCCGCGACCCCGCCTCGGCGTCCGCGGCCGACGCCGGGCGAACTGCGCACCGACGTGTGGCTCGCCGGCGCCCTGTTCCTCGCCGCCGTGCTGAGCGCCGCGCTCGGATCCGTCGCCGGCGTCTACGGCACCGACAGCGCGACCGGCCTGCAGTGGGCGCTGCTGTACAGCTTCGGCCTCACCGCGCCGCTCGCCGTGCGCCGCCGCTTTCCCGAGGCCGTGGTCGTGGTCATCGCGCTGGTGTTCTTCGTCGGCGTGTCGGCCCGGATCCCCGAGCTCTACGTGGCGAACATCGCCCTCTTCATCGCGATGTACACCGTCGGCGCGTGGGTCGACGACCGCCGCCGGGCCACGTGGGTGCGCATCGGAGTCATCGTCGCGATGTTCGTGTGGCTGATCATCACGACGTTCCAGGCGGCGATCGACCCGAGCGACGAGGCGCTCTCGCGCGCCGGGCTGTTCTCGCCGTTCGCCGCGTTCATGCTCATCCAGTTCCTGGTGAACGCCGCGTTCTTCGGCGGCGCCTACTACATGGGAGACCGCGCCTACGCCGCCGCGATGTCGCGGGCTGTGCTCGAGGAGCGCACGCACGAGCTCGAGCGCGAGCGCGAGGTCACCGCCGCTCAGGCGGTCGCACTGGACCGGGTGCGCATCGCGCGCGAGCTGCACGACGTCGTCGCGCACCACGTGTCGGCGATGGGCGTGCAAGCGGGCGCTGCGCGAGCGGTGCTGGAGCGAGATCCGGATGCCGCGCGCACGGCTCTTCTCGGAGTCGAGGCGTCCGCCCGCTCGGCGCTGGTCGAACTGCGCCAGCTGCTCGAGACGCTGCGCACCTCGGGCGACAGCGACGGCGGCTCGACCGTGCACCTCTCGGGGCTCGCCGACCTCGTCGCCCACGCGAACGAGAACGGCCTGCCGACGACGCTGACGATCGTCGGCGACCCGGTGGACCTCCCCGAGCTCGTGCAGGTGAACGTCTACCGCGTGGCTCAGGAGGCGCTCACGAACGCGCGCCGCCATGGCGGAGCGGATGCCGCAGCCGACGTGCGCCTGCGGTACGCCGCGGACGCGATCGAACTGGAGGTCGCGAACACCGGGCGGGCGGTCGCCGCTCCGATGCGACCGGGGCTCGGCATCGTCGGCATGCGCGAACGCGCCGGAGCCTCGGGCGGAACGCTCGAGGCCGGGCCGCGGGGCCGGGGCGGATTCCTCGTGCGCCTGCGGGTGCCGCTGCCCGCCGCCGTCGGCTCGCCGGTCGCCGCCGAGGTCGGCGCATGAGCGGCTCCGTCCGGGTGATGCTCGTCGACGACCACGCCGTGATGCGGGCGGGCTTCCGCATGATCCTCGAGTCGGCCGGCGACATCACCGTGGTCGGCGAGGCCTCGACCGGCGTCGAGGCGGTGGCCGCGGCATCCGTTCTCCGTCCCGACGTGATCTGCATGGACGTGCAGATGCCCGACATGGACGGGGTCGAGGCCACCCGGCGCATCGCCGCCGACCCGTCGATCGATGCGGCGGTCGTGGTTGTGACGACGTTCGATCGCGATGACTACCTCTTCGACGCCCTGGCCGCCGGAGCGAGCGGCTTCCTGCTCAAGAACGCCGGCCCCGAGGAGCTCATCTCGGCCGTGCGCGTCGCTGCGGCCGGCGACGCCCTGCTCGCCCCCGAGGTGACGCGCCGCGTCATCGCCCGCTTCGCCGCCTCCCCCGCCCCCGCCCCGTCCGCCGCCCCCGCCGCCCCCGAGAATCCATCTGCGGGACGAGACCTCGGGGCTCACCCAGGGTCTCGTCGTGCAGATGGATTCTCGACGAATGGCGAGCTCGCGACGGCGCCGGTGGTGGACCTCACCGAGCGCGAGGCCGAGGTGCTGCAGCTCGTGGCGCAGGCGATGAGCAACGCCGAGATCGCGCAGCGCCTGTACATCGGCGAGGCGACCGTCAAGACGCACGTGTCGAACGTGCTGCAGAAGCTCGGCGCCCGCGACCGCGTCGCCGCCGTGGTCTACGCCCACCGCCACGGTCTGGTCTGACCCGGCGATCACGGAGCCCCGAGGCGTTTCGTCTACGGGCGCCAGAGCGCCCTCCGCTCAACGGCCGGGAGCCGAGGTACCCGGCCGTTGAGCGAGCGAGGAACGAGCGAGACGAAACGCGTCGCATCCCGCGCGTCCACCGACTCCCGGCTCCCGGCCGTTGAGCGAGCGAGGAACGAGCGAGACGAAACGCCCCGGCGTTCCCGGAAACCCGAGGCGTTTCGTCTACGGGCGCCAGAGCGCCCTCCGCTCAACGGCCGGGAGCCGAGGTACCCGGCCGTTGAGCGAGCGAGGAACGAGCGAGACGAAACGCCCCGGCGTTCCCGGAAACCCGAGGCGTTTCGTCTACGGGCGCCAGAGCGCCCTCCGCTCAACGGCCGGGAGCCGAGGGACCCGGCCGTTGAGCGAGCGAGGAACGAGCGAGACGAAACGCGTCGCGATCCGAGCAACCCTGGTCGCGACACCTCAGCGCGCGAGCTGTGCGGCGAGGTACCTCGCCGGCTTGAGCGACAGCCGGGGCTCGGCGTCGCGCAGCGTCTTGATCACCCGCAGCTCATCGTCGGCCGGCACATCCGCAGCCGCGAGCACGCCGGCGGCCCAGCTGCGGGCGCCTGCGAGACGTCCGTCGGCGCCGGACGGGAACAGCTTCTCCAGCTCGATCCGGGGATCGCTGCGGTCTCCCCACAGCAGCTTGTCGAGGTCTGCCATCACCATGCTCCTTCCGCCGGCCGTCGCCGGCTCCCACGTCCGTGCGCCCACTCTCCCGCACCTCCCCGGCCCACGCCTCCGCCTCAAGGCGGAGGCCCTCCGCCGTCGAAGTGCCTGGCCTCCGCAGTCGCACGTCGCGGCTGCCACCCGGGATCCCGCGCCGAATGCGACTGCGGAAGGGGCGGGGAGAACCACGGATGCCTCGGCCCCGCGCCCGCGAGGGGCGCCGGGCCGAGGCATCCGATCGGCTGGAACAGACCGGCCCGCGACGGGCCGGACGAGGGGCCGCCCGGGGAGGGGCGGGCCGGGGGGATTACGCCGCGACGGGAACGGCGGCGTAGCGGTCTACCAGGGCGCCGAACGCCTCGAGGTAGCCGATGAGGAACTCGGCGGTCTGGTCGTTGGTGACCTCGCCCGAGTCGGAGAAGAGGCCGGGGGTCGTCTGCACGTAGCCCTCGGGCTGGCCGAGGGTCGGGGCGTTGTAGTGGCTGAGGATCGCCTTGAGGTGCTGCTGAGCGGCGGCGGTGGCGATGCCGCCCTGCGACGTGCCGATGACGGCCGTCGGCTTGCCGTTGAACGAGCCCTGACCCCACGGGCGGGCCGACCAGTCGAGGGCGTTCTTGAGCACGCCCGGGATCGAGCGGCTGTACTCGGGCGTCACGATGATCACGCCGTCGACGTCGTCGATGGCCTGCTTGAAGTCACGCGCGACCTGCGGGAAGTCGGCGTCGTGGTCGGGCGAGTAGAAGGGGAGGTCGGCGATCGGGATCTCGACGAGCGTGGTGCCCTCGGGCGCGAGGCGCTCGAGCGCCTTCGCGAGCTTGCGGTTGATCGAGGTCGACGAGATGCTGCCGACGATGTAGCCGATGGTCCGATCGGACATTGAGATTCTCCTTCTACACACAAAGGCGTCCCCGGTGGGGACCACCGTGGACGTTCCACCCCATGCAAGCACAGCGAGCCGAGATCTATTCCGGCGCATGAAAAATCTCTCATCTGCGATCCCCTCCGCGACGGAGCGCTCGCGGTCCGTCTCGAGGGGGAGGACACACGGCCCCCGCGTCCGTACCGTCGAAGGGGACGGGCTCGATCACCGGGCCGAGAGGAGACAGGGATGCTGCAGCTTCGCGGTATCGAGACGAGCTACGGGGGGCGCCGTGTGCTCGACGACGTGTCGTTCGACGTGCGGCCCGGCCGGCTCACCGGGTTCGTGGGCGGCAACGGCGCGGGCAAGACCACCACGATGCGGATCGTGCTCGGCGTGCTCGCCGCGGACGGCGGCACGGTGTCGCTCGACGGCGCCGAGGTGACGGCAGCCGATCGCCGCCGCTTCGGCTACATGCCCGAGGAGCGCGGCCTGTACCCGAAGATGAAGGTGCTCGAGCACATCGTGTACCTCGCGCGCCTGCATGGGTTCTCGAAGACGGATGCCGCGACCCGCGCCCGCGCGCTCCTCGAGCAGCTCGGACTCGGGGAGCGCCTGAACGACAACGTCGAGACGCTCTCACTCGGCAACCAGCAGCGCGCCCAGATCGCCGCCGCGCTCGTGCACGACCCGCAGGTGCTCATCCTCGACGAGCCGTTCTCGGGCCTCGACCCGCTCGCGGTCGACGTCGTGGCGGGCGTGCTGCAGCAGCGCGCCGCCGACGGCACCGCCGTGCTGTTCTCGTCGCACCAGCTCGACGTGGTCGAGCGCCTCTGCGACGACCTCGTGATCATCGCGGGCGGCACGATCCGCGCCGCCGGCGCCCGCGAGGCGCTGCGCGCGCAGCATTCGTCACGTCGCTTCGAGCTCGTGTCGGCGGGTGACGCCGGATGGCTCCGCTCCGAGGAGGGCGTCGAGGTGCTCGACTTCGACGGCGGCTACGCCGTCTTCGACGCCGACAGCGACGAGACGGCCCAGCGCGTGCTGCGCCGGGCCGTCGCACAAGGGGATGTCGCGAGCTTCGCGCCGCAGCATCCGTCCCTCGCCCAGATCTTCAAGGAGGTCATCCAGTGAGCACCGTCGACAACCGCCGGGGCGGCTCCGCCCTCAGCGGCGGGCAGGCGATCTGGCTCGTCGCCGAGCGCGAGATCGGCTCGAAGCTGCGAAGCAAGGCCTTCGTCATCTCGACCGCCATCCTCTTCCTCGGCGCCCTCGCGCTGGTGATCTGGGCCGGCTTCCAGGCGTCCAGCACGAGCGGCACGCCGGTCGCGGTCACGACCGACGCCTCGCAGTACGTCGAGGGCGTCGAGGGTCTCGAGATCACCGATGTGCCCGACCGCGCCGCGGCCGAAGACCTGGTCACCAGCGGCGACGTCGATGCCGCGATCGTCGGCGACAGCTCCTCGCCGCTCGGCTTCGCCGTGGTCGCGGAGTCCTCCGCGCCCACGCAGCTCCTGCTGCAGCTGTCGCAGCTGCCCCCGGTGGAACTGCTCGAGCCCGACGACGTCAACGCGGCGCTCGGCTACATCGCCGCCTTGGGCTTCGGCATCGTCTTCCTGTTCGCCGCCTCCATGTTCGGCGGCACGATCGCGCAGAGCGTCGTCGAAGAGAAGCAGACGCGCGTCGTCGAGCTGCTGATCTCGGCGATCCCGGTTCGGTCGCTCCTGGCCGGCAAGGTGATCGGCAACACGGTCCTGGCGATGGGTCAGATCCTGATCCTCGCCGCCGTCGCGATCGTCGGACTGACCGTCACCGATCAGACGGAGCTGCTGAAGGGGCTCGGGGGCCCGATCGCCTGGTTCGCGGTGTTCTTCCTCTTCGGGTTCATCCTGCTGGCCGCGCTGTTCGCGGCAGCCGCGTCGATGGTCTCGCGCATGGAGGACGTCGGATCCACCACGACGCCGCTCACGATGCTCATCATGGCGCCGTACTTCCTGGTGATCTTCTTCAACGACAATCCGCTGGTCCTCGGGATCATGTCGTACGTGCCGTTCTCGGCCCCGGTCGGCATGCCGATGCGCATCTTCCTCGGCGAGGCGCAGTGGTGGGAGCCGCTCGTGTCGCTCGCGATCCTGGTGGCGACGTGCGTCGCGGCCATCCTCATCGGCGCGCGCATCTACGAGAACTCGCTGCTGCGCATGGGCGCTCGCGTGAAGCTCTCCGAGGCGCTCGCCGGCTGACGCAGATGGCGGATGCCTCGACCCGCGCGCTGCGCCGGGTCGAGGCATCCGCCTTCCTGCGTGGTGTGTGACTCGGGGCGAACGCACGCGGTGAGCGGGGCACCACCCCGACCCGCCGCGCGCGCGACCGGCGGCTACTTCAGTCGGAAGTTGGCCGTCAGCGCCGAGCCGTCGTCTGTGACGAGCTTCACCTGGTAGCAGCTGCCCGCCTTGCCCTTGGGCGTCTGCCAGTTCTGGATGAACTGTCCGCCGGTGGTGTCGTACCGCAGGACGGTCGCACCGGTCGAGTACTGCTCGATGTCGTCGGTGGGCACCCCGGTGAGGCTGCCGCAGTCGATGACGCCGACCTTGAAGGTGTCGATCGCCGAGACGTCGGTGAATTCGGTCTCGCCGGCGAAGACCTCGAACTTGAGGGGAACCGTCGATCCGCTCTTCACGACATTGAGCGTGCCCAGGTCGACCGGCTGGTAGAAGCCCTTGAGCGTCCACGCCAGCACCTCGTAGTCGACGGTCTGCCCGGCCTTGTTCCCAGCGAGATCTGTGGCAGTCGCGGCGAGCTCATGGGGTCCGACCGCGGCGCTGTACCCCGAGACGACGCAGCCGTCACCGTCGATGCCCGAGGTGGCGTCCGTCGCCTCACACGTCGGCTCAGCCGGCACGGAGCCGAAGTAGTACTCGGCGCCCTCGCTCGGTCCGCCGACCCACTCGATCTGGGGCGCGGTTCCATCGCGCTTGATCGTGACGGTCTGCGAGGCGGTGCCGCCTGCGCTGGTGGCGGTGCAGGTGTAGTCGGTGGCGAACTGGTCGACCGTGATGATGGTGGGCTCGCACCCGGTGGTGGTGACGCTGCTGTCGGGATCGCTGACCGTCCAGCTCAGGCTGACGTCGCTCTTGTACCAGTCGTTCGATCCGTCAGGAGCCGACGGGTCGAGCACCGGCTCGATCGACGGCGGCGTGCTGTCTGTGGGTGGCGCGACCTCGGGCACGGTCACCGTGTACGTCGCCTTGTCACCGGCGGCGAGCTTCGCGCCGGTCTGATTGGAATTCACGATGTCGAACACCCCCACCGTGAGGATGTACGCCTGGGGCGCCACGCCCTCCGCGACCTCAACCACTGCGGAAACGGTGTAAGAACTGGTCGTTCCACCGCTCTGCGGGCTGACGGTGCGCTGCGTCGGCTCCGATCCCACGAATCCGCCAGCCGTCAGCGTCCACTTCGTGTACACCTTGAACGTCGCTGTTCCGACTTGGTTGCCGGTGACGGCGAGGTTGACGGTGACTTCTGTGGACTCCCCAGGCTCGAGGATGACAGCTCCGTTCGGAGCTGTGGCGTCCACCACCGCCGTAACGGTGACATCGCTCGCGTGGGCGACGGTGCCGGCGCTCAGCAGCAGCAACGCCGCTGCGGCCGCGATGGCACCACGAATACCCATTCTCTTCTTCATTTTTTCTCCCCAGATGGCCGCAGACCAGCGCACCTTGCACCGGTGCGACCTTCCCCGCGATAACCATGCCACACGCATCCGGGCGACGCACGGGTCGGGTTAGGGTGTGGGCATGACGACGTGGCACGGGTACCTGCTGGGCGGTCTGCTGTTCCTCCTGGCGGGACTCCTGGTGCTCTCCAACCTGCAGCCGGTCTGGTCGTCGGTCGCGACCGTTGTGGTCGTGTTCGGTGCCGCGGCGGCATGGATCACCCGTGGTCTGATCGAGCGACGCAAGGCCCGCACCGGCGCCTGACGTCCGTCAGCGCCCGGGCCCGAGGAGCCGCCCGCCGGCCTCTGCGCGGCGTCTCAGGGGCGCGCGCCACCGACACGGGATAATGGGCCCATGTCTGCTCCTGTCGAACGACGCTCCAACCCGACCGCCTGGGCCGCCTTCTGGTGCGCGCTGGCCGGCCTCCTCCTCATGCCGATCCCGCTGTTCATCGGGCTCATCCTCGGCGGTGGGCTCTCGATCGTCGCCGCGGTGCTCGCGGTGATCGCCCTGCTGAAGGGCCTCGCCCGCAGCGGCAAGGGCATCGCGCCGGTCGTCTTCGCCGGCATCTTCATCGCGCTGACGTGGGCCGGCATCTCGGTCGGAGGCGGCACCATCTGGTAGGCCGGCCGATGCCGGATCCCGCGGCCGACCAGGTGGTCGATGTCGAGCGGATCCTCGCGGAATCGGCGCACCCTGCGTGGCTGCCGAGCGGGAGTCGCGTCGAGATCGTTCAGCGCCGAGAGCCGCCGCAGCCGATGAGCCTCGTGCGCCTGCTGCTCCGTCTCGGCGATGACGTGTTCTGCGTCCCGCGCGCGGACAGCGGGAAGCTCGACCTCCCCACCCGTGCGACGGCGGAGGGGCCCGCCGATGGGTCGGCCGCCATCGCGGCCCTGAGCGAGGCCGTCACGGGCTCTCGCGTGCGGCCCGTCTTCGTCGGGGCGGTGCGCAACATCGTTCCCGATCCGCCCGCGACGTACCCGTGGCCCGCACCATGCGCCCACTTCGGGGTCTGGTCGACCGACGAGCCACCCGTCGTCGACGGCACGTGGGTCGACGTCGGCCGGGGGGATTCACTCCTGCGGGATCGACACTGGTTCCCCCTCGTCAGGGCGGTCTGAGCCGATCATCGCGGCCGCGCTCACGCAACCGCGGCCCGAGCCGCCCGCTGGGCGGGTGCGGCCGCCGCCACCACCCACGCCAGCAGCCACGCGGCGCTGCCGAAGGCGAGGAGGCAGTACGCGGTCATGGCGACCTGGAACGGCAGCGCGACGAGCGCGAGCACGACCAGCGCGACACCGCCGCCGATCGCGCCCCACCCCGCGACCGTGATCCTCGGCGCCGCAGCGCGCTGCCCGGCGTGCCAGGCGGCATCCGACGACAGCGTCAGCGCCGTGCGCACGCCGACGAGCTGATTCCGCGCCAGCGTTCCGTCGGCGCCGCGCCGCGCGAGCCAGAGCATCAACGCCCCGGCGCCGACGAGCACCACGGCCGTGACGAGGATGGCGGCGGACATCGCGAGCGAATCCGGCATGACCCCACCGTATCGGGCCGCTTTCCGCAGGCTCCCGCGCACGGGTGGTCACCGCAGCACGTCGTAGCGGATGTGCGTGATCCGCTTCGACGTCAGAACGCGCGTCGGGTCGAGCCGCAGCGGGAGCTGCGGCAGCTGGTCGAACAGCCGGACGCCCGGCGGGACCGCGGGGCGAGCGCTACAGCATGTCGTGCCAGTACGCCCTGCCTTCCGGTGCGCACGCTGCTGACCTGCTTCGCGACGAGATCCTGGGCGGCAGCGGCGACGCGCCCTTCGATCTCGGCTTCGTCGCACGTTGCTTGAGCCTGGGCAGCCGCGCGGCGGTGCTGCAGTTCACGGACCGGGACGATGTCGCGAGCGACCGTGCGCTCACCGGCCGGACGGCGGTGATGATGAAGCGGGTACAGCTCGGTGCGATGCTTCCGGCGATCGCCTCGGAGCGGCGCATGCCCGGGCTGGTGCGGTGGTCGCACAGCGACCGCGCGACAGCGGACGCAGCGGCGGCGATGGCAGGCTGAGCTCGTGAGCACCGACGGAGGCTCGGATGACGCGCGCTGATGATTTCGTGGAGTTGCGGCCGCTGCTGTTCGCCATCGCCTACCGGATCCTCGGCAGCGTGAGCGAGGCCGAGGATGCGGTCCAGGACACCTGGCTGCGATACGAGGCGTCCGACGTCGAACCGGCGTCGGTGAAGTCGTACCTGTCGGCGGTGGTCACACGGATCTCGATCGATGTGCTCCGGTCGGCCCGGGTGCGACGCGAGTCGTACGTCGGGCCGTGGTTCCCCGAGCCCCTCGTGACCGACCCCTATGAGGATCCGGAGCGCGCGGCGGAGCTCGCCGACTCCGTGTCGATGGCAGCCCTGCTGCTCCTGGAGCGCCTGAGTCCGCTGGAGCGCGCGGTGTTCGTGCTGCGCGAGGTGTTCGGATTCGACTACGACGAGATCGCGGCCGCGGTGAACCGCTCGGAGGCGGCGTGCCGACAGCTCGCGGCGCGATCGCGTCGGCACATGGAGGCGGGGCGCCCGAGGTTCGACACGGATCGCCGCGAGCGCGAGGAACTGGCGGCCCGCTTCTTCGACGCGTTCCGGAGCGGCGACGTCCACGGGCTCAAGGAGCTCCTCGCCGCCGACGTGCAGGCCGTAGCCGATGGCGGCGGCAAGGGACCGGCCTTCGCTCGGCCGATCCTGGGGGCCGACAACGTCGCCCGGATGATCAGCGGCTTCTCTCCGCTGCTGCTGGACTCCGGAGTGGTGGCGGAGCTGCACGACGTGAACGGACAGCCGGGGGCGATCTACCGCACACCTGACGGGAAGATCGCCGCGATCATCGGCCTCGACGTCCTCGACGGGCGGATCCAGACCGTCCGCACCATCGTGAACCCCGAAAAGCTGGAGCACATCGGACCCGTCGCCGATGTCTGGGCGCTCCGGGATGCCCTCGTGGAGGAGCGGAAGCGTCGCCGGGAGCTCCCCTGACCACTGGGCTCCTCGACAGCCGGCGCAGCATCAGCACGTCGGGCGCGGCGAGCGGCAACCGGCTCACGCCCGGCGGTATGCCCCCACGACGGGGCAGTCGAATGGGTCGCGCGCGGCCAGGCCGACGCGGTTGAGGTAGTCGATGACGATGCCGTACGAGCGCCACAGCGTCGTCTCGGTGTAGGGAACACCGAGCGCGCGGCACTGATCCATCACGATCTCGCGTGCGCGTGCCAGGTGCGGTCGCGGCATGTTGGGGAAGAGGTGGTGCTCGACCTGGTAGTTGAGGCCGCCCATCAGCCACGTCGCCCACCAGCCCCCGCTGATGTTGCGGGAGGTGCGCACCTGCTTGCTGAAGAAGTCGAGCTTCGCGTCCTTCGCGATGACGGGCATGCCCTTGTGGTTCGGCGCGAACGACGCCCCCATGTACAGGCCGAAGACGGCCAGCTGCACGCCGAGGAACGCGAAGGCCATGCCCAGGGGGAGGAAGACGAAGACCGGCGCCCAGATCACCGCGAACCGTGCGGCGATGAGCCCGAGCTCGGCCCAGCGCCCCTTGACGGGCTCGCGTCCGACGAGATGCCGCACGCCGAGGAAGTGGAGGTTCAGGCCTTCGAGCGTGAGCAGCGGGAAGAACAGCCAGCCTTGACGCCGGGTGATGAGGCGACGGATGCCGCGGGCCTGGGCGGCGTCGGCATCCAGGAAGGAGATGGTGTCGACCTCGATGTCGGGATCCTTGCCGACCCGGTTGGGGTTGGCGTGATGGCGCGTGTGCTTGGACGTCCACCACGAGTAGCTGATGCCCACGATGCCGCTGGCGAGGATGCGGGCGAGGCGGTCGTTCCCCGGTCCCGAGGCGAGGATCTGCCGATGGGCGGCTTCATGCCCCAGGAAGGCGACCTGCGTGAAGAGGATGCCGAGCGCGCCGGCGATCAGCAGCTGGAACCAGCTGTGGCCGAGCAGCACGAAGCCGGTGATCGCGCCGCCGAAGCCCAGCGCGAGGACGACACCCACGATTCCGTAGAACCAGGGAGTGCGCCGGAGCAGACCGCTCTCGCGGACGACCTGCGAGACCTCGGTGTACGCGCGCGCCATGGGCGGGAACTCCGCGGTGCCGGCGTACGTCTGACGGACGGGACCGAGCCGCGGCTCGAGGGCGGTGGAGGAGATGATGCACCAGTTCCGGTGGGGACCGTTCGGCCGTCGAAAAGCCAGAGGCGGTTGCCCATCGCTGCCCCCAGGCTACGTGTCGGCGCATCCCGCGGACGGCATACGTCGGGACTCTCCGGCGATGCTCAGGAAGCAGAAGCGCCCGCCCCGGCCGAAGCCGGTGCGGGCGCTGGTGCGTGCGATCAGAGCGGGCGGATGTTCGCCGCCTGCATGCCCTTGGGGCCACGCTCGGCGTCGAATTCGACCTTCTGGTCTTCGCGGAGCTCCTTGAAGCCCTCGCCGGTGATCGCACTGAAGTGTGCGAAGAGATCGGCCGAGCCGTCATCGGGTGCGATGAAGCCGTAGCCCTTCTCAGAGTTGAACCATTTCACGGTGCCAGTGGCCATCGTGTCTTTCCTATTCTTCGGGCCGCTCGAGCGACCAGGGGTGCCGCGCCTGCGTGTGCGGTGCGGACGGTGGAGGGTCGACGCGGGCGTCGATGAGATGACGGATGCCGCGACCGCCGCGCGGGCGAGGTCCGGCGTCGCGTGGCGGCCGAGGTCCTCGCCGCGGGCGCCGTGGGCGCGGAAGCCCTGCGGCGTCACGTCGATGAAGCCGGCGTACTCGTCGCCACGCGTCGCGACGTAGACGTCGTCGTCGGCCTGGCGCCAGGCGAGTGCCGGCGTGGGGAGATGCATGATCATGTGTTTCGTTCGAGGTGCGCGAAGCGATGAGAGCGTTCGCGACGGGCGGCGTGCAGAAGCCGCGGTTGATGTGTCAGGCGTCCAGGTCTGCGTCTCCACGATGAGGCAGAGAGACGGACGCGCGCTCCCAGAGGGGACATACCACCATAGCACGCCGCTCGCCTGGCTTCCGGCACCCCCGGTCACGACGCGGCGGGGGCACCGCACGGTCGGCTGTCGTCGAGCGCGGTCAGTACCCCGCCGGGCGAGGCGTGGAGCGCGAGATCCGCCGCCTGCTCACGCAGGTAGCGCGCATAGCCGCCGGGAGTGCGTCCGGTACGGCGGCCGGACGTGAGCACCTCGGCCACGTCGCTCGCCACCACCACGGCGCCGTGGTTGCGGCAGCGGGCGACGAGATCGACGTCTTCGTGTTCACCGAGCGCCGCGAAGCCGCCGGCGGCGAGATACGCGCGAGCGCTCACCCCGAGGTTGGCGCCGTGCACGTGCCCATTGGGCTCGCCGAAGGGGTGGGTGCGCAGCCAGAGCGCTCTCTGCGCCGGGGAGAGGTCGTCGAAGTCGGGGCGCACGGTGCCCACGCAGACGTCCGCGATCCGCGAGATCGTGCGGAAGTGCGTGAGCCATCCGGTCGGCACGCGGGAATCGGCATCCGTGTTCGCGATCCAGACGCGGTCGATCGGGATCCCGGCCAGCGCCTGCAGCGCATCCGAGACGCCGATCGCCCGCGCGACGCCGACCCGCCCCGCGTCGGAGGTGAGTGTGGGGAAGGGGAAGGCCGCGGCGATCTGCCCGGACGCGTCGGTGCACCTGTCGAGCACGACGCGCACCTCGGTGCGGATGCCGGCGTTCGAGGCGGCCGTCACCGCTGCCGCGAGCGCCGACAGGCACTTCTCGAGCAGGAGCTGCTCGTCGCGGACCGGCACGACGACGACGATGGCCTCAGCCTCCGCGGGGCTCACACCAGCCCCTCTCGCTCCGCCACCGACTGCACACCGCGGCGGGCGAAGACCTCGAGCACGAAGTCCTTCTCGGTGTGCAGGCTGATCGTCTCCCACGCGGCGACGCCGCGGAGGGCCTCGTGCACCGCATCGCCCGTCTGCGGGTGCTCAGCCACGGGGTGCCGCCAGTGGCAGGCGACGAGGCATCCGTCATCGGAGAGGGAGGCCTCGATCAGGGCGCAGGTGCGCTGCAGATCGTCCGGCGACAGGTAGTATCCGACTTCCGACAGGACGATGGTGTCGAATCGCCCGTCCGGCCAGTCCCCCGGAACGCTGCCCTGCCGTACAGCCACGTCGCGCCGTCCCTCGAGACGGGAGCGGGCCGCCGTCGCCGCCGGGGTCGCGGCATCCATCGCCATCACGTTCTGCGCCCGATCCGCGAGCTGCGCCGTGAGCAGTCCCGTCGCGCAGCCGATCTCGAACACGCTCCCCAGCTCACGCGACGGCAGCGCCGCCATCAGCAGCGCCCGCTTGCGCTCCTCGTACCAGCGCGTCTCGAAGCCCCACGGGTCGTCGCCGTTGCGACGGTAGAACTCGTCGAACCACCGTGCGTCGAGAGTCTGCTCCGGGTCGTCGTCCGGCGCAGGAGCGACGAAGACCTCGACCTCGCGGTCGAAGTGCTCCTGCATGCCCGCATGCAGCAGCGCCTCGTCGCCCGGCCGGTCGGAGAGGGGGGCGATCTGGGTGAGGTGGCGGGCGACGGCGTCGCGCTTCGCGCGACGCTCCTCGGCGGTGAGCTCGAGCGCGACCATCCGCTCCCAGGGCAGGTCGTCGGGCGTGCCCCAGTGCCACCCCCACACCGGGTACTCCAGCAGAGCGAGCCGGCGTTGACCGGCGATCGTGCTCGCCACCTCCGCGGCGACGCGGTGATCGCGGTGCCGATCGCCCGACCACGGAACGGCGACCAGCACCCGGGACGACTCGACCCAGCGGTGCTGGTCGAAGGTCGCGCCAAGGCGCTCGCGCAGCTCGCCGCGGTTGCGGTCGAGACCGCCGTCAGGAAGGCCGAGGAATCGGAGCTCGGCGTCGGGCGCGAGCACTTCGACGGCGTCGCGCACCTCGTCCCGCCGCCGTCGCGCGAGCGTCGCCCGATCGTGGGTCACCGAGCGGGGGTGGGATGCCTCGCCGTCGGTCGCGATGATCACGACGACGCGCGCACCCGTCTCCGACGCCCGGCGCATCAGCCCGGCGGCGCCGAGGGTCTCGTCGTCGGGGTGGGCCGCCACCACGACGAGAAGGTCGAACTGCGGGTCGAGGGGGTCGAGCTCGCGCCGTGCGAGTTCATCGCGCCAGAGCGTCTCGGGCGTTCCGGCGTCGAGGTGGCTGAACCCGGCCATCAGCAGTCCGCCCCGCTCTCGACGACGAGCCGCCCGAGTCGGGCGGCGTCGCGCAGGCCGTGATGCTGCCGGAGGTACAGGTGCAGGTCGGCGACCCGGCGCGCGTAGGCCGGGTCCGACACGAGCGGGCCGGGGCCGAGCGCCGCGTCGGCCTCGGCGAGCGCCGTGCCGGCCGCATGCACCACCGCGCCGCGCACGCGCTCGGCCAGCAGCTTCTGATCTATGCGAGCCCCGTCGTCCACGAGCTCGGCTGCCTCGCGCAGCGCCGCACGCGCAGCCCAGAGCGCAGCATCCGTCCGTCCGAGATGCACCAGCGCGACCTGATCGGCGCGCTCCGACGAGGCCGCGCCGCGCAGGGCTTCGCGGATCCCGCGGGCGCCGCCCCACCAGCACGCGGCGACCGACATCGCCCCCCATGCGAAGCCCGGGCGGGTGAGATACCAGCCGATGTCGCCGATGGGGACCGCTGGGGCGCCATCGAAGTCGACGGGAGCGCTGACGATGTCGGGCAGGCCGCGCGCCACCCAGGGCCCGTCGTGTGGGCGCACACCCGGTCCGCGCAGTGCGACGGCGAACAGCCGCCGCTGGTCACCCACGAACGCCGTCACGAGGGCGTGAGACAGGTGGGTGGCGAGCGAGCACCACGGCTTCGTGCCGCTCAGCGTCCAGCCGGCCGGGGTCTCGTGCGCGTCGACGCGTACGCCCGGACCCTCTGCAGCGAAGACGCCCCACGACGAGTCCGCGTCGGCGCCGATGTCGGCCGCCCGCCAGGGATCGCTGCCCGCCCCGAGGTCGGTGCCCGCCTGCCGGAGGATGCCCAGCGCATCGAGGTGAGGCTCGAGCACGCGGGCTGCCGCGACGTCGCGGCACGCGGTCGCGGCCAGCAGATCCCACAGCGCCGCGGTGTCGCCGGCACCTGCCAGCGGCGCACCGCGACCGACTCGCACGCACCAGTCGATGGTGGACGGGATGTCGATGCCGAACCCCTCGAGCGCGGCGGCGTCCTTCAGCGCCCGTGCCGAGACCTCGTCGAAAGCGGCCCCCGGCGTGATCAGCGACCTGTCGTGGTGCTCTTCACCGCCGCGCATCAGCAGCCCTCCGGAATCCGGCCGACGAGACGCTGCTGAGTTGCCTCCACGATCGTGCGATCCTCCTCGGTGTCATCCCCCACCACTCGCGAGCGTACGTGGCGCCGCCCGGAGAGCCTCCGGCCTTGACAAGCGGTCGCGCCCGGCACAGGAGTCACCCGTCCCGGCCGGGAGCCGACCCGGGCGGGGTGCCCGTTTGCACACGATGAGCCCCGCCGCCAGGCCCTCCCCCGGGCGGACCCGCGCCGATACCGTGGGGCCATGTCGGCGGAGACCACGCTTCTGATCCTCGGCGCCACGGGCGACCTGACGTCGAGACTGCTGCTGCCCGCTCTGGCCCAGCTGCTCACGCTCGAGCCGCACCGCCGCGTGCGGCTGCGCGGGGCGGGGAGGGAGGACTGGGACGACGCGCGGTGGCGCGAGACGGTGCGGCGCTCCTTCGAAGCCGGCGGCAACGGCACGGCCTTCGAGGCGGTCGCCGACACGACCTACGAGCGCGCCGACATCACCGACCCCGCCGATCTTCGCCGCCTTCTCGCCGACCACGACGGTCGCCTCGCGCTGTACTTCGCCGTGCCGCCCGCCGTCGCGAAGGCCGCGTGCGAGGCGCTCGTCACCCTCGAGATCCCGGCGGGCACCGTGCTCGCCCTCGAGAAGCCGTTCGGCATCGACCAGGCCACCGCGCGCGAGCTCAACGCGACGGTGGCGCGTCTGGTGCCCGAGGAGCAGGTCTTCCGCATCGACCACTTCCTCGGGCGCTCGACGACCCTCAACCTGCTGGGCGTGCGGTTCGCGAATCGCGTCTTCGCACCGGTGTGGCGCGCACAGGACATCGAGTCGGTGGTCATCCGGTACGACGAGAGCCTCGGCCTCGAGGGTCGTGCCGGCTACTACGACAAGGCGGGCGCCCTTGCCGACATGATCCAGAGCCACCTGCTGCAGGTGATGGCGATCGTCGCGATGGAACCGCCCGCCACCCTGCACGAGCGCGATTTCCGCGATGCGACCTCGGCCGTGCTGCGGGCCACGCGGGTGTGGGGCGACGACCCGGCGCGAGCGTCGAGGCGTGCCCGCTACACGGCGGGCACGGTGGGCGAGCGGGCGCTCCCCGCCTACGCCGACGAGGAGGGCGTCGACCCGACGCGCGACACCGAGACGCTCGCCGAGCTCGTGTGCGAGGTCGTCACCGACCGCTGGGCGGGCGTGCCATTCCGGCTGCGCTCGGGCAAGGCCCTCCCCGAGAAGAAGGGCGAGGTCGTCGTGACCTTCCGCCGCGTCAACCACGTGCCCGACGGCCTGACCGGACCGGCGCCGGGATCGGTGCTGCGCTTCTCGCTCGGCCCCGACCACATGGACCTCGAGCTGAACGTCAACGGCGGCGACGACCCGTTCGAGCTCGAGCGCGCCACCATCGGGGCCGACCTCGGCGAGGGTGCTCTGAAGGCCTATGGCGAGGTGCTCTCCGGCATCCTCGACGCCGACGCCATCCTCTCGGTGCGCGGCGACGCCGCCGAGGAGTCGTGGCGCATCGTCGACCCCGTGCTCGCCGCGTGGCGTGCGGGCGAGGTACCGCTCGAGGAGTACGCGGCGGGCTCGCTCGGTCCCGACGGCTGGCCCGCGCTCCCCTGACTGCGGACCCGACGACTTCAGCGATGACGGATGCCGCAGCCCGCGGCATCCGTCTCCTTCATCGTCAGCTGTCGCCCATCATCTGCGGCTCCATGCGGCCCACGGCGATGACGTTGCCGGCGGGGTCCTTGAACCACGCGATGTCGGGCCCGCCCTCGAAGCCGCGCGAGATCCCCTTCTCGTCGGTCCCGTAGTCGGGGTCGGTGTAGATCTTCGTCACGACGCCACGGCCGTTGAGGTCGTCCACCGTCGCGTCGACGTCGTCCACATCGAAGTGCAGGACCGTGAAGACGGCCGGCTCATGGTCCGGCTTCGGGTAGACGAAGACGGTGCCCCCTCCGGGCAACGCGATCGTGAGACCGCCGCCCATGTCGTCGTAGACGGTGACGTCGAGCCCCAGCGTGTCGCGGTAGAAGGTGGCGGCTTGCTCGACGTCGGGCACGGCGAAGCTCGAGAAAGCGCGGTTGGGTGTGAACATGACAGCCTCCCAGTGTGTGTCCCCACGCTCACGATCCTCTTGTGCGCGGGGCCTGTCCAGGGGTGTCGCGGCGCACCTTGCACGCGCGGGGGCGCGGCGTAGACTCCGGGCATCCGCACCAACCGTGACACCGCTGTGACAGTCAACGGGCGGGTCGTCCCGCTCGCCGGCACGGTGGCGCACGCCACCGCGCTCGACTGGCTGCGGGGCATCGGGCTCACCGGTGCGAAGGAGGGCTGCGCCGAAGGCGAGTGCGGCGCGTGCGCCGTGCTGGTGTCCACCGCGGCGGACGGCGGCGGCACGACGTGGACCGCGGTCAACGCCTGCCTCGTCCCGGTCCACGCGCTCGACGGGCAGGAGGTCGTCACGGCCGAGGGCCTCGGATCGCCCGAGGCGCTGCATCCCGTGCAGGAGGAGCTCGCGGCAGGGGGAGGCTCGCAGTGCGGCTACTGCACCCCCGGCTTCGCGTGCGCGATGGCCGCGGAGTTCTACCGCCCCGATCGCGCGCCGCAGGAGGCCTCGCCCGAGCGCGGGCCGAACGGCTTCGACCTGCACGCGATCGGCGGCAACCTATGCCGGTGCACGGGGTACCGCCCGATCCGCGATGCGGCGTACGCGCTCGGGATGCCGCAGGACGACGACCCCCTGCGGAGCCGGTCGGCCGCACCGGCGCCGCCGGCCGTCGCCACGGACGTGCACGACGGCACCGCGCGGTTCGTGCGGCCCGAGACGCTCGACGAGGCGCTGCGGCTGCTGCGCGACGAGCCCGAGGCCGTCGCCGTGGCCGGCTCGACCGACTGGGGCGTCGACGTGAACCTGCGCGCCGCCCGCGCGCCCGTCGTCGTCGCGATCGACCGCCTGGCCGAGCTGCGGACGCTGGAGGAAGTGGACGGCTCACTCGAGATCGGCGCCGGTCTGACGCTCACCGAGCTCGAGCAGCGGCTGGATCACCGGGTGCCGCTGCTACCGGAGCTGATGCCGCAGTTCGCCTCGCGCCTCATCCGCAACCGCGCGACCCTCGGCGGGAGCCTCGGCACCGCCTCGCCGATCGGCGACGCCGCGCCGGTGCTGCTCGCGCTCGGGGCGCGCGTCGTGCTCGTCTCGGCCGACGCCGGCGAGCGCGAGGTCGACCTCGCCGACTACTTCACCGGCTATCGCGCCTCGGTGCGGCGGCACGACGAGCTCATCCGCGCCGTGCGGATCCCGCTCGGCGCGCCCGACGTCTGCGGGTTCCACAAGGCGACCAAGCGGCGGTTCGACGACGTCTCGTCGGTCGCGGTCGCGGTCGCGCTCGACCTCGACGACGGCGTGATCAGCGACGCGAGGATCGGACTCGGCGGCGTGGCCGCGACCCCCATCCGCGCCTCCGCGACCGAAGAAGCGCTGGTGGGCCGGCCGTGGACGGCGGAGACGGCGGCTGCGGCATCCGTCGTCCTCGAACGGGAGGGAACCCCGCTCGACGACCACCGCGCGAGCGCCGCATATCGCGCGCGCATGCTCGGCACCGCCCTGCCGGCGCTCTTCGCCGCCGGCGACGAAGACGCGGAGGCGACGGCATGAGCTCTCTCGCCGACCGTCCCGACGACCCCGTGGTCGGCCGCACGGTGGTGCACGAGAGCGCCGCCCTGCACGTGACCGGCGCCGCGATGTACACCGACGACCTCGCTGCGCGGACGCATGGCGTGCTCACGGCGTGGCCGGTCCAGTCGACCGTCGCGCACGCCCTCGTGACGCTCGACGTCGCGCCGGCGGACGACGTGCCGGGAGTCATCCATGTGCTCACGGCCGGCGATGTGCCCGGCGTCAACGACGCCGGCGTCAAGAACGACGAGCCGCTCTTCCCGGCCGAGGCGATGTTCCACGGGCACGCCCTGGCGTGGGTCTTGGGAGAGACACCGGATGCCGCACGCCGAGGCGCTGCGGCGGTCACGGTGTCTTACGAGCCGCTGCCGTCGATCCTCACGGTGCAGGAGGCGATCGACGCCGAGTCGTTCCAGGGCGTGGCGCGCACGATCGCGCGCGGGGATGCGGCATCCGCTCTCGCGTCCTCGGCCTTCGTCTTCGAGGGGGTGAGCGAGGTCGGCGGGCAGGAGCACTTCTCACTCGAGACCCACGCGGCCTTCGCCGTGCGCGAGCCGGACGGGCGCTACTTCGTGGAGAGCTCGACGCAGCACCCCTCCGAGACGCAGGAGATCGTCGCGCACGTGCTCGGCGTCGCGTCGAGTGCGGTGACCGTCGAGTGCCTGCGCATGGGCGGCGGCTTCGGCGGCAAGGAGATGCAGCCCCATGGACTCGCCGCGATCGCGGCCCTCGGCGCCAAGATCACCGGTCGACCCGTGCGCCTGCGGCTGAACCGCACGCAGGACATCACGATGACGGGCAAGCGGCACCCCTTCCACATGGCGTGGCTCGCCGGATTCGACGCGGAGGGCCGGCTGCAGGCGCTCGATGCCACGCTCACCTCGGACGGCGGCTGGAGCCTCGACCTCTCCGAGCCGGTGATGGGCCGCGCCCTGTGCCACGTCGACAACGCCTACTGGATCCCGCACTTCCGCGCCCACGGGCGCGTCGCGAAGACCCACAAGCCGTCGAACACCGCGTTCCGCGGCTTCGGTGGGCCGCAAGGCGCGTTCCTCATCGAAGACATCCTGGGGCGCGCGGCACCGCTGCTCGGCATCGACCCCGCCGAGCTGCGCGAGCGGAACTTCTACCGCCCAGGGCACTCGACGCCCTACGGACAGCCCGTGAAGGACGCCCAGCGGATGCCCGCGATCTGGGCTCAGGTGCGGGAAGGCTCGGCGTTCGACGAGCGCCGGCGCGCGATCGAGCGGTTCAACGCCGCGCACCGCGACCGCAAGCGGGGACTGGCGATGACGCCGGTGAAGTTCGGCATCTCGTTCACCTTCACGTCGTTCAACCAGGCGGGGGCGCTGGTGCTCGTCTACAAGGACGGCTCGGTGCTCATCACCCACGGCGGCACGGAGATGGGGCAGGGCCTGCACACGAAGATGCTGCAGGTGGCCGCGACCGCGCTCGGCGTCGAGCTGGGTCGCGTGAGACTGGCGCCCACGCGCACCGACAAGGTGCCCAACACCTCCGCGACGGCCGCATCGTCGAGCGCCGACCTCAACGGCGGCGCGGTCAAGCTCGCGTGCGAGGAGATCCGGGGCCGGCTGGCGGCCGTCGCCGGGCGCCTGCTCGACGCGGACGCCCGCGACGTGCGATTCGCGGGCGGCCAGGTGTTCACGGTGGGGGGCGGCGGGCCGCGGCTCGCCTTCGCCGAGGTCGTCGCCGAGGCGTACCTGCAGCGCGTGCAGCTGTTCGCGGCGGGCTACTACCGCACCGAGGGGCTGCACTGGGACGCCGAGACCCAGCAGGGCTCGCCGTTCAAGTACTTCGCGTACGGCGCCGCGGCGTCCGAGGTGGAGGTCGACGGCTTCACCGGCGCATCGCGCCTGCGCCGGGTCGACATCGTTCACGACGTCGGTGATTCGCTGTCGCCGCAGCTGGACATCGGGCAGATCGAGGGCGGATTCGTCCAGGGCGTCGGCTGGCTGACGCTCGAGGAGCTGCGGTGGGACACCGGCGACGGACCGACCCGCGGCCGGCTGCAGACGCCGTCGGCGAGCACGTACAAGCTGCCGAGCTTCTCCGAGATGCCCGAGGAGTTCCACGTGCGGCTGTTCGCGAACGCCCGCGAGGACGGCGCCGTGTACGGCTCGAAAGCCGTCGGCGAGCCGCCGCTGCTGCTCGCGCTCAGCGTCCGTGAGGCGCTGCGGCAGGCGGTCGGCGCGTTCGGGCCGGAGGGGCGCAGCGTCGAGCTCGCATCGCCGGCGACACCCGAGGCGGTGTTCTGGGCGATCGAGGCGGCGCGGGATGCGGATGCCGGGCCCGGCGCGCCGGGCGGGCACGGGGTGTCGGGGGCGGGGCGCGCGGGATCCGAGGGCACGGCTGGTCTCGAGGGCACGGCTGGTCTCGAGGGCACGGCTGGTCTCGAGGGCTCGCGAGGTGGGGAGGGCGAGCGCGAGACCTCGCCGCACGGCGTCTCGCAGGACGGCGACGGGACGGTCGGCGGTGGTGCGGGCGCGGGCGTGCTGATCGGCACGGGGGCGCGGGGAGGGCCGGGCGTCGAGCAGACGCCCGGGCCCGACGGCGGAGGGACGATCGGCGGTGGTGCGGGCGCGCTCGGAGGGGCGGGCGCCGAGCAGACGCCCGGGCCCGACGGCGGCGGGAGGGTCGGCGGTGAGCACGCGGCGGGTGCCGAGCCACCGGCATCCGTCCACCCCTCCGGCGAACCGGGCGCGACCGAGCCCGGCCCGGGTGAGCCCGACGCCACGCGGACCGGCGCGCGGGAGCCTGACGCGACCGAGCCCGGCATCCTCACGACGGACCGCTGAGGCCATGGACTGGCTCGACGCGGCGAGGCGGCTGCGCGACGCGCGCACTCCCGCGGTGATCGTGACGCTCGCGATGGTGCGCGGGCACGCGCCGCGCAACGGCGGGGCGAAGATGGTCGTCGCACCCGACGAGGTCTTTGAGACGATCGGCGGCGGCAACCTCGAGGCCACCGCCGTCGCCCACGCGCGGGGAATGCTGGCCTCGGGCACCGCCGAGCCCGAGCTGCTCACGCTCACCCTCAGCGACAAGGAGTCCACCGAGTACGGCGTGCAGTGCTGCGGAGGTGAGGTCACGCTCCTGCTGGAGCCGGTGCGGGTGGTGCCGTCGGTCGCGGTGTTCGGCATCGGGCACGTGGGGCTCGAGCTCGCGCGGATCCTCGCCCGCCAGCACCTCGACCTGCATCTCGTCGACTCGCGAGCCGCGATGCTCGATCCGGCGCGGCTCGGCGTGGACGGCGCACCGGGCCCGCTCGCCGACGCGGTGGCGCGCCTCGAGGTGCACCACGCGCCGGTGCCCGAGGCGGTGCTGCGCGAGGTCCCGGCGGGCACCCACGTGCTCGTGATGACCCACGACCACGCCGAAGATCTCGCGGTCGTCGACCAGGCGCTGCGCACCGACGGTGTCGCCTCGATCGGCCTCATCGGCTCGCGTTCGAAGTGGACGCGCTTCCGCGCACGGCTGACGGATGCCGGACACGACGCCACCGCCCTCGCCCGGGTCACGACGCCGATCGGCCTGCCCGACGTGGCCGGCAAGCAGCCGGCCACGATCGCAGTCAGCGTGGCGGCGCAGCTGCTGCAGCTGATCGAGGAGTCCGCGCCCGTCCGCGGCTGAGCCGCTCTCCCAGATCAGGGAATCTGGCCGGCACAGGACGCTTCGCCGCAGATCCTCCTGCCTTCGCCAGATCCCTGAACTCAGGAAACAACACTTGACACCGGGGGCGTACGGGTGTCAGTACTCGATGCGCGTGGCGGTGCGGGCCCACTCGGAGAACGGGGCGATGCGGGCGTCGCCGGGCAGGGCGATCGTCTCCACCGGCATGATGTCGCGGTGGCCGGGGATGCCGTCGAAGTAGCGGTAGAAGCGAGCGTCGTCGAAGCCGGCCGCCGCCGCGTCCTCACGGTCGGCGGCGAAGTACACGCGCTGGACCCGTGCCCACAGGGCGGCGCCGAGACACATCGGGCAGGGCTCGCAGCTCGAGTAAAGCGCGGCACCGCTGAGGTCGAATGTGCCGAGACCCTGGCAGGCACGGCGGATGGCCGTGACCTCGGCGTGCGCCGACGGGTCGAGATCGGCCGTGACGCGGTTGACGCCCTCGAACACCTGCCCGTCGGCCGACACCACGACCGCACCGAACGGTCCGCCCGCGTTGCGGACGTTCTCGGTGGCGATCTCGACGGCCCGAGCCAGAAAGCGGGCGGGCGTCCCGTCGGTGGAGGACATCAGGCCTCCACCATACGAGCGCACCGCACCGCGCGCACCACCCCCGGCGCGGCATCCGTCCGTCATCGGCCGTCCGCAGCCTCGCCCCCGCCGACCGCGGCACCCCCGCGGTCGCGGGCCGCGGGCGCGGCATCCGTCACCGTTCGACGAGCACGCCGTCCTCGTCGGCCCAGACGTGGCGCCCGGGCGCGAAGACGACGCCGGCGATCGTCACGGGCACGTCGATCTCGCCGATGCCGGCCTTGGCGCTCTTGCGCGGGTTCGAGCCGAGTGCTTTGACACCGAGGTCGAGACCGCCGATCGCGACGCGGTCGCGGATGGCGCCGTGCACGATCAGGCCCGCCCACCCGTTCTCGACTGCCGCGGCGGCGATCAGGTCGCCGACCAGTGCCGACTCGAGCGAGCCGCCGCCGTCGATCACGAGCACGGCACCGTCACCCGGTGTCGCCAGCAGCGCCTTGACGAGGGCGTTGTCGCGGTGGCAGCGCACCGTGCGGACGGGTCCGTCGAACGCGGCGCGTCCGCCGAAGTCGTGGAACGGCAGCGCGAGTGAGTCCAGCTCGTCGCCGCGTTCGTCGTACAGATCGGCCGTCGCGATGGTCATGCGGTCAGGCTATGGCGGATGCCGGGGGTCGCGGCATCCGTCATCCACAGAAGTTCCCGGGCGCTTCTGCCGCGCGCAAGAACCCGGGGTTCATCGCGTTGACGGGTTGTGGTCGGGGTGCAGCGTGCTGAAGAACGAGTAGGTGTCGCCGTCGGCGTCGGGACCCCGCTCCTTGAACTCGTTGACGAGCTCGTAGAGGCGCTGCTGGAACTCGGTCTTGTGCTCGGCGTTGAGCTTGAGTCCGAGCCACGTCGCGTCGAGGTCTTCGGGGTCGACGCCCTCGATCTGCTGCAGGAAGGTCTCGATGAGCACCGGCGACCCGCCGGGCATCGAGGTGCGCCACGAGAGGCCGGTCGCGCGGTACGGCACCTCGCGGGCGCCCTGGGCGCCGGAGCGCTCGGGCTCGGCGGCGAGATAGCCGGTCTGCACCAGCGTGCGCACGTGGTGCAGCATGGTGCCCGGGTTCAGCCCGAGCAGCTCCGCGAGCTCCTTGTTCGTGCGCGCCTCGAAGGCGCACAGTCGCAGCACCCTCAGCCGCAGCGGAGAGCTGAGCGCGCGCATCCGCGCCTCCGCCTCGGGATCGCCGCGTCGGAGCTCGATCCGGTCTTCCATGCTCTCCCCCACGGGTCCACCCTACAAGAGTGATTGACAGTTCTCAATCAGTCGAGGACACTGATTGACATGTCCCAATCAGATGGCCGTCCGTCATCGCCCGCCGCGCCAGACGAGCTCACTCCCGAGACTCTCGCCGAAGCCCGCGCCGAGTCGATGACACTCACCTCCCGCGCCGGCGCGGACGAGGCGATCGAGGCGGATCAGGATGCCGCGGACCGGGCCGCGGCGCACGACGCCGGCACCGCGAGGGCCGATGACGCCGACAGCACCGGCGCGGATGCTCTGGCCGCCTCCGCGCCGAAGGGCTCGCTGTGGCGCGACCGCAACTTCCTCACGCTGTGGAGCGGTCAGGCGCTGAGCCAGTTCGGCGCGCAGATCACCGAGCTCGCGATCCCCGTGCTCGCGGTGCTCGCCCTCAACGCGACCGAGTGGGAGGTCGGGGTGCTCGGCGCGGCGCAGGTCGCGGCGTTCCTCATCGTCGGACTTCCCGCCGGCGCCTGGATCGACCGCATGCGCAAGCGGCACGTCATGATCGTCGCCGACGCCGTGCGGGCCGTCGCCCTCGGCATGCTGCCGGTGCTGGCGCTCGTGGGCGCGCTGCAGATCTGGCACATGATCGCAGTGGCCCTCATCATGGGCGTCGCCACCGTGTTCTTCGACGTCTCGAACCAGAGCATCGTCCCCTCGCTGGTGCGCAGCAGCCAGATCGCCGAAGCCAACGGCAAGCTGCAGTCGACCGAGCAGCTCGCGGGACTCGCCGGTCCCGCCGTCGGCGGATGGCTCGTCGGGGTGCTCGCCGCACCCTTCGCGATCCTCATCACCGTGGGCACCTACCTCGCCTCGTTCGTGGCGCTGCTGTTCACCCGCGACCACGAGAAGCTGCGCGACCCCGAGGATCACCAGCCGCTGCTCCACGAGATCGGCGAGGGCCTGCGCTGGGTGTTCGGCAACCCGCTGCTGCGCCGCATCGTGCTGACGACGGGCACCGCGAACTTCTTCGGCACGCTCTCGATGACGCTGCTGCCGATCTTCGCGCTGCGCGAGCTCGGCCTCACACCCCAGATGCTCGGCGTGGTGTTCTCGCTCTCGGCGGTGGGCGGACTGCTCGGCGCCATCGCGACTCCCCGCATCGTCGCCCGCATCGGCGAGGCCCGGGCGATCCCGATCAGCGCGATCGCCTTCTCGGTGACGCCGTTCTTCCTGCCCGCGATCTCGCTGGTGCCGGCGCTGGCGTTCCCGCTGCTGGTCGCCCAGTTCTTCCTCTCGAGCTTCACCGTGCTGCTGTACAACATCACGCAGGTGACCTTCCGCCAGCGCATCACCCCGCCCCGGCTGCTGGGCCGCATGAACGCCTCGGTGCGCTTCGTGGTGTGGGGCGTGATGCCGATCGCCGCGCTCCTCGCGGGCGCCCTCGGCACGTGGATCGGCACCGTCCCTACGCTCTGGATCGCCGCGAGCCTCGAGCTGTTCGCGTGCCTCTTCGTGGTCATCGGGCCGTTCTGGGGCATGCGCGAGCTGCCCGACGCCCATGTCGAGCACGACGACGACCACGACGCGCCGCCGACCTCCGACGCGCCCGCCGCGGCAGCCGGCGCGGAACCAGCCGACCACACGACCCCGGCCGACGCGGACCCCGCCGACCGCGAACGCTGACGAAAGGACGACGGATGCCGCGGCCCGCCGTGCAGGGTCGGGCTCGCGGCATCCGCCACCTCCGCCGCGCGGGGTCGGGCCGCGGCATCCGCCACCTCCGCCGCGCGCCGGGTCGCCCGCCCGCGCCTCGCGCCCGATCCCACCCGGCGGCCGCCGCGGCGCCCCCGCCCTCGCGCCCGCCCGCGACTCCGACGAGACAGGGGATTCGCGCCGAAACCCATGACGTCGCCACCGGTTTGAGCCGAAACACCTTGGCTCGGCGGCCCAGGCCGGGCTGCGGCATCCGCCCAGGCGTGAGCACGCGGCGCACGGGCCCCGAACTACCCCACGGCTCGGATTCCGGCAAGCCCGTGCACATCGGGAGTGTCGGCGTGCTTAGGTTGCTCCATGACGGCCCGCATCGTCTCGATCGGCACTGCTGTTCCCCCCACCCGGATCGGGCAGGGGGTGGCGCGCGACATCTTCGCGGCGCAGGAGGGGGTCGACCGGCTCGCGCGGCGTCTCATCCACGCGGTGTTCGACGCGTCGGCCATCGAACACCGGCACACCGTGCTGGGGGAGTTCGCACCCGCGGCCGTGGCGGATCCCGCCGACCCCGCCGCGTTCGCCGACGCGGACGGGCGGCTGCTCTCGCCCACGACCGGCGCCCGCAACGAGCGGTACATCGCGGCCGCACCGGAGCTGACGGCCGCCGCCGCGCGCCGGGCGCTGCTGGACGGCGAGATCGACCCGAGCACCGTCACCCATGTCGTGACGGTCTCGTGCACGGGCCTGTTCGCACCGGGGCCGGATTATCGGCTCGTCCGCGATCTCGGCCTCAGCCCCACGGTCGAGCGGTACAACGTGGGCTTCATGGGGTGCGCCGCGGCGCTGCCGGGCCTGCGCGTCGCGACGGCCCTCGCCGCCACGCGCCCCGACGCCGTCGTGCTGGTGGTCTGCACCGAACTCTGCACGCTGCACCTGCGGCCGTCGAGCGATCCGCAGCAGATCGTGGCGTCGTCGGTCTTCGCCGACGGCGCGGCCGCGGCGATCGTGACCGCCGACCCCGCCGCCGGGCGGCCGGGCGGCCTGGAGCTCGACCGGTTCGGCACGGCCCTCACCTCGGAGGGCGAGACCGACATGGTGTGGACCATCGGCGACAACGGCTTCGAGATGATCCTCTCGGCCGAGGTGCCGCGCATCATCGGCCGAGAGATCCGCGGCGCGGTCGGCCGGTTCCTGGGCGACGACGGCGCGCCGGAGGTGTGGGCCGTCCACCCGGGCGGACGCAGCGTGCTCGACCGCGTCGAGGGCGGCCTCGAGCTCCCGCCCGACGCGCTGGCGGCGTCGCGCGGCGTCCTGCGCGACTTCGGAAACATGTCGAGTGCGACGATCCTGTTCATCCTCGCGGCCATGCTGCGCGACGAGGGAATCGCCGACGGCGCCCGCGTCGCCGGCCTCGCCTTCGGGCCGGGACTGACGGTCGAGTCCGCGCTCATGACCCGCCGGCGTCCGGCCGCGCGCACCGACGACGACCTCGCGCTCGCCCTGGCGGCCACCGCGTGAGCGCGGTGCCCGAGGCCTCGCAAAGCCGTCAGCCCGCGCAGGCGGCGCCGTGAGTCTCGCCGTCCGCGACGACCGCCTCGCCGAGCTCATGGACGATCCGGCGTGCGACCCCGATCGCCTGGCGGCGACGCTGCGCCGCTTCGGCACCGTCAACCGCGTGGTCTCAGGCTGGGGCGCCGTGTACCGCACGCGGCTGCGCCCGCATCTGGCCGCCCTCGGCCGTCCCGCCGACGTGCTCGACCTCGGCTCGGGCGGCGGCGACCTGGTCGCACGGCTGGCCGCGGCCGCCCGCCGCGACGGGCTGGAGGTCACGTGGACCGGCGTCGACCCCGACCCGCGCGCCCACGAGGTGGCACTGAGCCGACCGCCCATCCCGCGGACGACGTTCCGGAGAGCGGATGCCGCCACCCTCGCCGACGAGGGGCGCACGTACGACGCGGTGCTGTCGAACCACGTCCTCCATCACCTCGGCGACGACCTCGCGGCCTTCGCCGACGAGTCGCTGGCGCTCTCGCGCGGGATCGTCCTGCACAGCGACATCGCCCGCTCGCGCCTGGCCTACGGGCTCTACGCGGTGGCCATCACGCCGTTCGCCGCCGGCACGTTCCTGCGCACCGACGGCCTCCGCTCCATCCGGCGCAGCTACACCCGCGCGGAACTGGCCGCCGCGCTCGACGCCGCGGCCCCCGGAACCTGGGCGGTGCGGATGCCCGTGCCCTTCCGGATCGTCGCGGCGGCGCGCGGCCGTGCGTGACGTCACGATCGTGGGCGCCGGTCCGGTGGGGCTGCTGCTCGCCGGCGAGCTCGGGCGCCGCGGCGTCGACGTCGAGCTGCTGGAGCGCCGGCCCGCTGCCGGCGGCGGCACCCGGGCCATCGGCATCCACTCCCCCGTCCTCACCGCCCTCGAGAAGCCGGGGGTCACGGATCGCCTGCTCGCCGAGGCGGTCCGGGTGCGCAGCGGCGAAGCGCGCTCGCGCGGGCGGCTGCTGGGCACGCTGCACTTCGACGTGCTCGCGCGGCGCTTCCCGTTCGTCGCGACGCTGCCGCAGGCGATGACGGAAGCGGTCCTCGGCTCCGACGCCCCCGAGCCGCTCCGCGGCGCCCGCGTGCTCGCGGTGATCCCCCGGCCGAGCGGCGTCGTCGTCCGTGCCGGTCACCTGGGTCGCCCGATCGAGTTCGAGAGCCGGATCGTCGTCGTCGCCGGGGGCGCGGCCGGGCGCGAGCTCGTCTACCGCGACGGCGCCTTGAAGGTGCGCGGGTACCCCGACCGCTACCTGATGACGGATGCCGCCACCCCCGCCCGCGCCGACGACGAGGTCGCGGTGATCCATCTCGATCCCGACGGCGTGCTGGAGTCGTTCCCGCTGCCCGGCGGACGGCGCCGCTTCGTCGCCTGGGACCCGGCGGGCACCGTCCACGGCGGAGCCGTCGGGGCGGACAGGCCGGCCGACACGACGAACGCGGCCGACGCCGTCGACGACGGAGGCCGCGCGACCGACGCCGCCGACGCGCGCGCCGGGCGCCTGCGCGAGGCGCTCGCCCGGCGCGGCGAGGAACACGCGGCGGCCGCCGTGACGGAGGCGACGTCGTTCGGGGTGCGCCGCGTGATCGCCCCCCGTCTGCGCAACGGCCGCGTCTTCGCGATCGGCGACACCGCGCACGAGGTGAGCCCGATCGGCGGGCAGGGGATGAACCTGGGTCTGCTCGACGCGGTGACCCTCGCACCGCTGCTGGCCGACTGGGTGCGGACCGGTGCGCCGCCAGAGCGAGAGCTGCGCTCGTGGGAGGAGCGCCGTCTCAGGTCGGCACGGCGGGCCGCGGCGCTCGCGTCGCTCAACACCGGCCTCGGCCGTCCGCTCGGCCGCTCGGACGCGCTGCGGCGGACGGCTGTGCGGGCAGCACTGTCGACCACCGCCGTGCGCACGCTCGCCCGGGCGTACTCGATGGGCTTCGACGCCGACGCCTGACCCGCGGTCAGGCGACGCCAGACCCGCGGTCAGGCGGCGATGGCGCTGCCCGAGACCACCATCTGCGCCGCCAGCAGCAGCGCGGCGAGCATCACGAGACGGAAGAGCGTGCGAGTGGGCGGGCGTGCGATGGCCAGCCACGCGGTGGCCACGGCCACCGCCGCCACCGCGACGAAGAAGATCCACGACACCATCGACACGGCCGCCAGGTCGCCGCCCGCCGCTCCGACCAGCACCGCGACCGCGCCGCCCAGCACGCCGGCCGCCGCGATGATCGCGGAGACGCGTGCACCGAGCCGGTGGGGCAGCCCGCGCACGCCGGTGCGCGCGTCGTCGTCGAGGTCGGGCAGCACGTTCGTCAGGTGCACCGCGGCGCCCAGCGCCGCACCGGCGACCCATCCCCACCACGCGGTGAAGGCCGGCTCGGGCGCCGACAGCGTGGCGAGCGAGGGGAAGATGCCGAAGCTGACGAGGAACGGCACGATCGACCACGGCGTCGACTTGAGCCCCGCGTTGTACGACCACGCCGAGCCGAGCATGAGCGCGTGGGCCCCCAGCATCCGCCATCCGAGCGGCGCCGAGAGCACGAGAGCACCGGCCAGCAGGCCCAGCGCCGCCGCCCACGCGACGCGAACCGAGACGTCGCCCCGCGCGATCGGCTTGTCGGTGCGTCCGACCGCGCGGTCGCGCTCTGCGTCGAGCGCGTCGTTCGAGATGCCGATCGACAGCTGCCCCACGAACACCGAGGCCGTCAGCAGCGCGAGGCGCCACGGCTCGAGCCCGGTCGCGATCCCCAGGGCGAACGCGAGGGCGGTCACGACGAGCGTCGGCCCGGGATGCGAGGAACCCCACAGGGCACGGACGGTGCGCACGCTCGATGCTCTCATAGGCGTCTCACCGGCGATCGGGGGTTGACGCGGGAATGCCTCCCAGATGCATGTCGTTGCATGGACCTGGGCCGACGGCGTCCCGGCTCATCGAACGACCCGCAAGGAGACGCCCCATGTCCACCCTCATCGACCGCACCGCCGAGACCGACGCGCCGATCATCGACGTGCTCGCGGAGCGCTGGAGCACGCGCATCTTCGACCGTGACGCCAGGCTCGACGAGGCCGCTCTCGCGAGCGCGCTCGAGGCCGCCCGCTGGACGCCCACCGCCGCGAACACGCAGGCGTGGCGCGTCATCGTCGCACGCCGTGGCTCCGCGACGCACGAGAAGGTGCTCTCGTCACTTGCCGGCTTCAACAGCGCCTGGGCCGGCGACGCCGCCGCGCTCGTCGTGTTCGTCGCCGAGACGACGCGCGACGGCCAGCCCATGCGCTGGGCTGAGTACGACACCGGTCAGGTCGCCGCGCACTTCACCGTGCAGGCCCACGCCGACGGCCTGTCCACTCACCAGATGGGCGGCTTCGACCGCGACGTCCTCACCGCCGCCTTCGGCCTCGGCGCCGATCTCACCCCGGTCACCGTCATGGCGATCGGCGAGCTCGGCGACATCCGCGCCGCGTCCGACGAGCTTCAGGCGCGCGAGAACGCCCCGCGCGTGCGCCGCCCCGCCCTCGACTCGGTGCTCGTGAACGACTGATCCAGCCTCGATCGCAAGAGACGGATGCCTCGACCCGCCGCCGCGGGCCGAGGCATCCGTCATTCCGTCGTTCGGGTTTCACCCCGCCTACGTGCCGAGACCGCACGATTGCACCGCCGCGGGCCGGAAGTCGACGCATTCGTGCGGTCTCGCGCCGCGTGGCCCGGCGCCGGGTCAGTCGTCGAGGAGCTCGGCCTCGATCACGTCGTCGTCATCCGCGAGCGGCTCGGTGGCCGCCGGGCCGTCGCTCGTCAGCACGAGCTGCGAGCCGTCGGCCGCGACATCCACCCGCACGACGTCGCCGTCGCGCACGCGTCCCGAGAGGAGCGCCATCGCGAGGCGGTCCTGGATCTCGGACTGGATGAGGCGGCGCAGCGGCCGGGCGCCGAACACCGGGTCGTAGCCGCGCTCGGCGAGCCACGCCCGCGCGTCGGGCGTGACAGCCAGCGTGAGCCGCCGGTCCTTGAGGCGCCGCTGCAGCGCGTCGACGGCGAGCTCGACGATCTGCGCAAGGTCGTCCTCGCTCAGGGCCGCGAACATCACGATGTCGTCCAGACGGTTGAGGAACTCGGGCTTGAACGCCTGCCGCACGATGCCCATGACGGCGTCGCGCTTCTGCTCCGTCGACAGGGTCGGGTCGATGAGGATCGGCGAGCCCAGGTTGGACGTCAGGATCAGGATGACGTTCGAGAAGTCGACCGTCCGTCCCTGGCCGTCGGTGAGCCGGCCGTCGTCCATGACCTGCAGCAGCACGTCGAACACCTCGGGGTGCGCCTTCTCGACCTCGTCGAGCAGCACGACCGAGTAGGGCCGACGGCGCACGGCCTCGGTGAGCTGGCCGCCCTGCTCGTAGCCGATGTAGCCCGGAGGCGCGCCGACCAGTCGCGAGACCGAGTGCTTCTCGCCGTACTCCGACATGTCGATGCGCACCATGGCGTGCTGGTCGTCGAAGAGGAACTCGGCGAGCGCCTTGGCCAGCTCGGTCTTGCCGACGCCGGTGGGGCCGAGGAACAGGAACGACCCGGTGGGGCGACCGGGGTCGCTGATGCCCGCGCGCGATCGGCGCACGGCATCCGACACCGCCTTGACGGCGTCCTTCTGCCCGATCAGGCGCTTGCCCAGCTCGGACTCGAGGTGCAGCAGCTTCTCGGTCTCGCCCTGCAGCAGCCGGCCGACCGGGATGCCGGTCCACGCCGCGATGACCGCGGCGATGTCTTCGTCGGTGACCTGGTCGTTGACCATGCGGTCGCCCGCGGGCTCCTCCCTCTCGGCCTCGACGAGCTGGCGCTCGAGCGCGGGGATGTCGGCGTAGAGCAGGCGCGACGCCTTCTCGAGGTTGCCCTCGCGCTGCGCGCGCTCGGCCTCCATGCGGGCGGCGTCGAGCTTGGTCTTGAGGTCGCCGACGCGGTTCAGCGACGCGCGCTCGTGCTCCCATCGCGCCTGCAGCTCGCTCAGTCGCGCCTGCTCGCCGGCGAGGGTCTCGCGCAGCGTGGCGAGGCGCTCCTTCGAGGCGTCGTCCTTCTCCTTCTTGAGCGCGAGCTCCTCGAGCTTGAGGCGATCGACGTGGCGACGCAGCTCGTCGATCTCGAGCGGCGCCGAGTCGATCTCCATGCGCAGGCGCGACGCGGCCTCGTCGATGAGGTCGATGGCCTTGTCGGGCAGCTGTCGCGACGGGATGTAGCGGTGGGAGAGGGATGCCGCGGCCACGAGCGCCGCGTCGGCGATGGCCACCTTGTGGTGGGCCTCGTACCGCTCCTTGAGCCCGCGCAGGATCGCCACCGTGTCTTCGACGCTGGGTTCGCCCACGTAGACCTGCTGGAAGCGGCGCTCGAGAGCGGCATCCTTCTCGATGAACTCGCGGTACTCGTTGAGCGTGGTCGCGCCGATGAGGCGCAGCTCGCCGCGGGCGAGCATGGGCTTCAGCATGTTGGAGGCCGCGACCGACCCCTCGCCGCCGCCCGCGCCCATGAGCACGTGCAGCTCGTCGATGAACGTGATGATGCGCCCGTCGGACTCGGTGATCTCCTTGAGCACGCTCTTCAGGCGCTCCTCGAACTGGCCGCGGTACATGGCGCCGGCCACGAGCGCGGAGATGTCGAGGGTGACGAGCTCCTTGTTCTTGAGCGACTCGGCGACGTCGCCCGCGACGATGCGCTGCGCGAGCCCCTCGACGACGGCGGTCTTGCCGACGCCGGGTTCGCCGATGAGGACGGGATTGTTCTTGGTGCGGCGGGTCAGCACCTGGCTGACGCGGCGGATCTCGCCGTCTCGCCCGATGACGGGGTCGAGCTTGCCCTGTCGGGCGCGGTCGGTGAGGTTGATCCCGAACTGCTCGAGGGCGCTCTGCGCGTCCTCCTGCCCGGGCTGCTGGGTGGCGTTCATGTGTCTCCTGAAATCTGTGGAACTCAACCTTCTCGCAAAGTTGAGTCGTTCTGGCTCAAGTTTACCAGCGCACCTGGCTTCTGATCAACGCCGCCTATCGATCGATCTCATCCCGGGCATCGGCGTACGCGCGGCGCAGGCCCTCGCCGACCCACTCCGAACCGCGATAGACGTTTTCCGCGCCGATGTCGGCCGTGAGACCGCCGGCTTCGAGCTGCGAGATGACGCGATCCTCGGTGGCGACGACCTTCAGTGTGGAATCCGCGTCGCGCAGCTGGTGCGCGAAGCGGCGCAGCACCTCCACGTGCGACAGACCGATCTCGTCGGTGCCGCGCAGGCGCACGATGACGACCGAACCGCTGGACTCGCGACTGACGTCGGGCAGCTGCCGCTCGAAGACCGGTGCGCTCGCGAAGAAGAGGCTGCCGTAGGGCTGCAGCACGAGCACCTCACCGGGCGGCACGACGGCCGGAGGATCCGCCTCGCGCATGCGGCCGTCGTCGGCCAACTCCACCGCGCGCACGCGCACGCGGTTCGACTGCTCGGCGACATACAGGATGACCCCAAGGCCCACGCCGACGAGCACGGCGAACTGCAGGGGGATGATCAGGGTGAGCCCGAAGGTGACGGCCATGATGGTCGTCGGCAGCAGGCCAGACTTCACGACGGAGTACACGCGGCTTGGCTTGATCGCGCGCCAGCCCACCACGATGAGCAGGCCCGCGAGCGCCGGCATCGCGACGAACGCGACGAGGTCGGCAGCGACGAAGACGACGACCGCCATCACCGCGCCGGCGATGAACAGCGAGAGTCGCGACTTCGCGCCCGCCTGGACGATGAGGGACGAGCCCGACATCGAGCCGCCCACGGGCATGCCCTGGAACAGCCCCGACACGACGTTGCCGAGCCCCTGGCCCATGAAGTCGCGGTTGGCATCGGCCCGCCGGCCGTCGGCGGTGGGGATGCCCGCCGACACCGCCGCGCCCTGGACGAGGCCGATGAAGGCCAGCGACAGCGCCGGGATGAGCAGCGTCGGCGCATCGGCGATGCTCGGCAGCACCGGCGCCGGAAGCCCTCGCGGCACGTCGACGATGTCGCGCAGGAGGACCACCGGATCGCGCACCCACAGGTTGAGAGCCACGGCGCATACCGAGCCGACGGCGACGGCGATCACCAGCCCCATGCTCGCGACCCGGGTAGGCAGGAGCACCACGATGATGAGCACCGCGATGGCGCCGACGACCAGTGACGGGACGTTCCACTCGCCGATGTGGACCAGCACGTCGATCGTCTTGAGCAGGCGGTTCGCGCCCTGGGCCTGGTAGCCCGTGAAGTTCGACAGCTGGCCGAGGATGATGTTGACGCCGATCGCGGTGACGAACCCCGTCATCACGGGTGTCGGCACGAAGCTGATCAACCGCCCGCCGCGCAGCAGTCCGGCGATCACCATGATGATGCCCGTGAGGATCGCGAGCGTGAAGAGCCCGCGGTCGGGGTCGGGAAGCGTGTCGAGCCCGGCATCCGACACCACGAGCGCCATCGCGCTCGTCGCCTGCACCGCCATGAAAGCGCTGCTGGTCAGCACCGCTGCGCCGACCATGCCGAACAGGTAGCCGTACAGCCCCGCGAGCGGGTTGACCCCGGCGAGCAGGCCGGCCGCGAGCCCGTCGGGCACCGCCTCGACGCCGAGGATCAGGCCCGCGACGGCGTCCTTGCGCAGCGTCTTGCGCGAGAACCAGGTCCGCGGATTCCACCCCACGCTCACACGCTAACGAAGGCGGGTGCCTCGGCGCACTGCCGACCCGACGCGATGAAGGGGACGGATGCCGCGGCCACGGAGCGCACTGCGGGCCGTGCCGCTCTGCCTGCGAGGCGACGCCCGGGCGAAGGCCGCGTGTGACGTCGCGAAACTCTGCATGACTTCCTCTATTCAGGATTCTCCCAGGTTCGCTAGTGTGTGCCGCAGATGCGCAGAGCATCACCGAAAGGAGCGGAGCAGACCCGTCTGGGCCGCACCGACACCTCGCCGAATGGAAGGGGATCCATCCCATGACCAACTCCGACGTCAACACCTCCGGCTGGGCCGGCTGGGGCGTCTTCGCCGCCGTCGTCCTCATCGTGGGCGGCACCATCGACGCCTTCCACGGTCTCCAGGCCATCATCGGCCCCGACACCGCCTACTTCCTCGGACAGGAGGCGCTCTTCTCGATCGACGTGCAGGGCTGGGGCTGGTGGCACCTGATCATCGGCGCCCTGCTGATCCTGGTCGGCATCTTCCTGCTGCTGGGTGCGACCTGGGCGCGCGTCACCGCGATCGTCCTCGTCGCGATCAACGCGATCGGTCAGCTCACGCTGATCTCCGTGCAGCCGTGGCTGTCGCTCGCGCTGCTCGCGATCGACGTCGTCGTGATCTACGCCCTCACCGTCCACGGCCGCGAGATCGACGCCAAGCGCGCCTGATCCCGTCAGAGGGTCGCGATCGTCGCGGCCCTCACGCCACGGATTCGAGGACGGATGCCTCGGCCCTCGCTTCGGCGGCGGCCGAGGCATCCGTCATCTCATCGACGTTGCACGCGAACCGCGCGCGATACGCCGTCGGCGTGGTGCCGAGCACGCGCGCGAAGTTCTGCCGCAGCACCGCCGCCGAGCCGAAGCCGCTCTCGTAGGCGACGCGGTCGAGGCCCAGGTCGGTCTTCTCGAGCAGCCGCTGGGCGTGGATGATCCGCTGCCGCGCGAGCCAGGCCGCAGGCGTCGCGCCGTAGTCGGCCTTGAATCGACGGGCGAAGGTGCGCGGCGACATGTGCGCCTTGGACGCGAGCTGGTCGACGGTGAGGTCGAGGCGCAGGTTGTCGAGCATCCAGTCGGTGACCGGCGCCAGCGACAGCGACGTCGTCGCCGGCAGCGGGTTCGCGATGAACTGTGCCTGCCCGCCGTCGCGCTGCGGGGGCACGACCATGCGGCGGGCGATGATGTTGGTGAGCTCGGCACCGAGCTCCTGGCGGAGCAGGTGCAGGCAGGCGTCGAGGCCGGCGGCCGTGCCCGCGCTCGTGATGATGCGCCCGTCCTGCACGTACAGCACGTCGGGGTCGACGTCGATCGACGGGTACATCTCCTTCATCTTCTGCGCGTACATCCAATGGGTCGTCGCGCGGCGGCCGTCGAGCACGCCCGACGCGGCGACGACGAACGAGCCGCTGCACACGCTCAGCACCCACGCGCCGCGCGCGACGGCGTCGCGGATGACGGCCAGCACGCGCTCGTCGACGCGGCCCCAGTACTGGTGCGGAACCGGCGACACGACCACGAGGTCTGCCTCGTACGCGAAGGAGAGGTCGGCGTCGACGTTGATGGAGAAGCCCATCTTGGACTCCACGACGCCGGGGTCGGGCGTGACCACGCGGAAGTCGAAGTTCGGGATGCCGTCGTTCGAGCGGTCGAGACCGAAGGCCTCGCAGGCGACGCCGAACTCGAACGGCGCGAAGCCGTCCGTCACGATGCACGCAACCGTCTTCATCATTTCTCCTCCACCGGCACGTTGTGGCAGTTTTCCTGCGACGTGTGGCTATTCTGCCACTCGTGGCAGTGCTGACGCAAGCGTAGCTTTTCTGCCATGTTCATGGTGATTCTTCTCGCAGCACTGTCCAGCGTGGCGCTCGCCTCGACGATCGCCGCTCTCCGCTCCGACGGTTACCGTCGGATCCCCTTCGACCGCAGCCGCCTCCTCTGACCCGGGAACCGCCTCGGTCTCCTGACCCCACCGCCGGTCGCGACCCCGGTGAGACTTCCCACTTCCCTACCGCTTTTCGAATCGCGCACTTTGCAGCCGGGCACCCTCGAATACTGCGAAGTGCGCGATTCGAAACGGAAAGCGCGAGCGCGTCAGGCGGTGACGCGCCCGTAGACCTCGATCATCGCCGCGGTTCGTGACGACTGGCGGAAGCGCTCGCGGATGGTCGGGTCGGGCACGCGGGGCGTGCCGGTGGCGATATCGGATGCCGCGGCCCGCAGCGCTGCGGCGAGCGCCGCGGTCGACGGATCAGCGGTCGAGCCGTCGCCGACCGCCCAGTATCCCGAGCCCAGCTCGGCGGCGAGGTCGGGGTCGCTGACGATCGAGGGGGTGCCGAGCGACGCCGCCTCGAAGATGGTCATGCCCTGCGTCTCGAAGCCGATCGACGTCTGCACCACGGCGTCGGACGCCGCGATCCTCCTCAGCGTCTCTGCGTACGGCATCCGTCCCACGAAGTGCACGTCGGCGCGCGGCCGCAGCTTCTCGACGAGGCGTCGGGCCGCGCGGAGCTGTCCCCCGCCGCCGATCACCTCGACGTGGGCGTCGACGCCCGACGCCGCGAGCGCCTCGAGGAAGGGCAGCAGGCGCTTCTCGGGGCTCATACGCCCGAGCCAGACGAACCGGGGCCGCCTCGGTGCCGTGGCGTCGGCGGGGTCCGCGGGGAGAGTCGACAGCACCTCGGCGAGGACATCGTCGTCGATGCCGTTCCAGATCACGTCGACCCCGGTCTCACGGCCCGGAGCCGCCGCGCCGAGGGCCGCCGCGCCGGGGCGAACCCCGTGCTCCTCAAGCCGGCGGGCGAAGTGGGTCGAAGGGGCGGTGACGGCCGCCGCGCGCGCGGCGAACCGGCGCTGATACGCCCAGCCGTCATGGCCCCGCTCCTCCGGCGCGTGCGGCGAACGGCCGAGCGCGCGGCGCTGCCACGCGTTCAGCGCGCGCAGCACGAGCTTGGGGAACGGAGTGGTCGCCTCGATTCCGACATCGAGCCGGTTGTGCATGGTGTGGACGACCGGGATGCCGTGGCGACGAGCGAACCGGTAGCCGATGAAGGCGCCCCAGAAGTCCGCCTGGATGTGGACCACGTCCACGCGGCCGCGCGCCGCCATCGCGGCATCCAGCCGTCGATCGGTCCGGCGTCCCGGCCAGGTCATGGAGTATTCGCGATCGGCCGTGACCGGCACGGACGGAAGGTCGACGTACGCCGCGTCGGGCGCGACGGCCCGCGCGCGACGGCCGTGCAGCGCCGGCGCGACCATCGTGACGGTGTGCCCGGCCTTCTCGAGGAACCGACGCTGCAGCCGCATCGAGACCTGGGCCCCGCCGAGCGACTCGGCGTGCTGGTCGCCGAACATCACGACGTGCACGGGCTACACCGGCAGCGGCTCGTCGCGGTACAGCGCCTCGAAGGTGTCGAGCGTGCGGCGCATGTCGTGCACCTTGACGCCCTCCAGCGATGCCCGCTGCATGCGGGCGCGCTCCTCGGGCGACTGCGTCAGCACGGTCGTGAGCTTGTCGACCAGATCGTCGACGTCGCCCGGACGGAACAGATAGCCGTTCTCGCCGTCGTGCACGAGGTGCGGCAGGGCGACGGCGTCGGCGGCGACGATCGGGAGTCCCGAGGCCATCGCCTCCATCGTCGCGATCGACTGCAGCTCGGCGATCGACGCGATCGCGAACACGCTCGCGTTCGTGAGGAACGACCGCAGCTCGTCGTCGGTGGTGTGCCCGTGGAAGTGCACGCGATCCTTCAGGCCCAGCTCGGACGTCACCTGCTCAAGGTTGCGGCGCTGATCGCCGCTGCCCACGATGTCGAAGCGCACGTCGAGCGCCGGGTCGAGCTTCGCGATCGCCCGCAGGATGACGTCGATCTGCTTCTCGGTCGTCAGGCGACCGACGAACACGATGCGGTGCGCGTCGCGCGGCGTGAGATCGGCCGCGTAGTTCGCCGCGTCGATGCCGCAGCTGACCGGGATCACGTTCTCGATGTCGATGGTCGCCTCGAGGAAGTCCGCGGCCTTGCGCGTCGGCGTGGTGACGGCGCGAGTGAGGTCGAACGTGCGCTTGGCGTCGGCCCACGCGATCTTCACGAACCGCTTGTTCAAAACCTCGGGCAGCGTCGTGAAGTCGAGGATGTTCTCGGCCATGACGTGATTGGTGGCGACGATCGGGATGCCGCGCTTCGCGGCCTCGCGCGACAGTCCGCGTCCGATCACGATGTGGGACTGGATGTGCACGACGTCGGGCTTCACCTCGTCGAGCACGCGGCGGGCGTAGTGCTTCGAGCGGAACGGCATCACGAAGGTGAGCCAGTCGTGCGGGTACCAGCGCCACGACGGGAGCCGGTGCATGGTCATCGGCTGCCCCTCGATCACCTCGGTGAAGGTGCCGTGCTCGCGGTGCGTCTTGCTCGGAGCCATCACATGGACGTCGTGGCCGCGCGAGACCAGTCCCGCGGCGAGGCGCTCGGCGAAGCGGGCGGCGCCGTTCACATGGGGGAGGAACGTGTCTGCGCCGATCAGGATCTTCAGCGGAGCAGGACTCGCGGCGTCGGCGTGGGTGTCGTCGGGCGTCGCAGGATCGGTCACGGGGTTGGGGCCTGTCTGTGCGGCGGGCGCGCGGCAGCGGCTGGTCGCCGCGCGGCATCCACTGTACCGGAGCGGTTTCCGGGCCCTCCTCAGGAACGCGCGGGACGCGGCACGTACGCTGGTCGCATGCCCCGACTGCAGGCCGACGCCGACCCCAACCTCTGGGTGCCCGTGACCGAGTCGCTCGGCTTCCGCGGCCGCCGCCACCGCAAGGCGGCGATCCGGATGCTGCTCGGCCAGGCCGGATCCGCCATGGGCGGTCTGGCCGGATCGACGACGCCGGCCGTGACCGGCGCCACCGGCGCCGCCGGCGCCGAGCCGCGCCGTGGCAGCGCGTTCGCCGCGTGGGCGATGAGCCAGGCCGCACCGCTCCTGATGCGCAAGGCCGCCGGCCGCGTGCTGGTGTGGGTGTGGAAGGCCGACGCCGAGCTCGTCGTCGTGATGGCGCAGATCCAGCAGGCGACGAACGACCTCCGCGCCGCGCGGGCCATGATGCCGATGGAGTACGACGACACCGAGTCGTTCCGGAACCCCTACCTGGGCGTCGGCGAGAAACTCGAGATGTCGCTCCCCGCCGACCCGCGCACGCCGCCGTTCGCGACCTACACGTGGGACACGGGCACGCACTTCGTCACCGTGACCGCCGTGTGCTCCGACCGCGGCCGCTTCGGCACCGTCATCGGCAGCGTCGACGACCTCGCCCGCACGCTCCGGGTCGTGGACGACCTCAGCGTCGGCGAGTCGCCCGAGGTCCTCCGCATCGAGCCGCGGAACTGAAAGACTCCGGACGTGACCGATTCGAGGCATCCGTCCGCCCATCCCGCCGCCCATCGCCGCTTGCGAATCGGCGTGCAGCTCGCGCCGCAGCACGGGTCGTACGCGCGGTACCGCGACGCGGTGCTGCGCGCCGAGGACCTCGGCGTCGACGTGATCTTCAACTGGGACCACTTCTTCCCGCTCACCGAGCCGTTCGAGGCCGAGCACTTCGAGGCGTGGACCGTGCTCGCGGCGATGGCCGAGCAGACCGAGCGGGTCGAGTTCGGTCCGCTCGTCAACTGCAGCTCGTACCGCAACCCCGACCTGCAGGCCGACATGGCCCGGACCGTCGACCACATCAGCGCCCGCGCGACGGGGACGGGCCGGTTCATCTTCGGCACCGGCTCGGGGTGGGCCGAGCGCGACTACGACGGTTACGGCTACGAGTTCGGCACGGTCGGCTCGCGGCTCGACGCCCTTGCCGAGGATCTCCCCCGCGTGCGTGCGCGCTGGGACCGTCTCAACCCCGCGCCGACCCGGCGGATCCCGATCCTCATCGGGGGCCAGGGCGAGCGCAAGACGCTCCGCCTCGTCGCCCAGCATGCCGACATCTGGCACACCTTCACGCCGCTCGCCGATGTCGGCCGCAAGATCGGCGTGCTGCACGAGTGGTGCGCGCGCGAGGGCCGCGAACCGTCGAGCATCGAGCTGTCGACGGGCTACACCGTGCGCGGCTTCGGCCCGCTGCTGGAGGGGACGGATGCCGCCTCCCGCCTGTACGACCTCGGATTCCGTCTCATCATCCCGGCGATCGACGGCCCCGACTACGACCTGTCGCCGCTGAAGCCGCTGCTCGAGTGGCGCGACCGGATCAACGCCGGCTGACCCGCGCGCTCGCCCATCCGAGGCGGCGGGTCGAGCCGCCGCACGGGCACCGAAAGCGACTGTGGAGCTCAACGTCTGCGACGAGCGCGTCGAGCCCGCCGGCCCGCCGACGACCGGTACGGTAGCCGGGCCGGTATCGCTCGAACCCCAGGAGGCACGCCCATGGGCGCCGTCATCGGAGAGATCCTTCCCCTCGCCCTGGGCGTGGCGATCAGCCCGATCCCGATCATCGCGGCGATCCTCATGCTGCTCTCGCCGAAGGCACGGGTGACGAGCGTCGGGTTCCTCCTGGGCTGGGTCGTCGGGATCGTCGTCGCCGTGGCGGTGTTCACGCTCCTGTCGTCGGTGCTGCCCGCGAGCGACCCCGACGCATCGAAGCCGGTCCAGGGCGTGATCCAGCTGGTCCTCGGCGCGCTGCTGCTGCTCCTCGCCGTCCGCCAGTGGCGCGGTCGCCCGAAGGCGGGCGAGGAGCCCTCGATGCCGAAGTGGATGCAGGCGATCGACAAGGTCACCTTCCCGGTGGCGTTCGGCCTCGGCTTCCTCCTCTCCGCCATCAACCCGAAGAACCTGCTCATGGCCGCCGGCGCGGGCGTCGACATCGGGTCGGCAGGTCTCGACGTGGGCTCGATCGTGCTGGTGATCGCGATCTTCACGCTGATCGCGGCATCCACCGTCCTCGTTCCGGTCGTCGGGTACCTCATCGCCGCCGAGAAGCTCCGCGGCCCGCTCGAGGCGTTGCGCGTGTGGCTCGCGAAGGAGAACGCGGTCATCATGGCCGTGCTGCTGCTCGTGATCGGCGTCTCGCTCATCGGCAAGGGCATCGGCTCGTTCTGATCACCGGCCGCTGAGCTCACCCCCCGGTCGCCGAGCCCACTCCCGGCCGCCGAGCTCACCCCCCGCCGCCGAGCTCACCCCCGGTCGCAGACCTCACCCAAGCGCCCCCGGCGAGGCCGGGCTACGGTGGATCGGTGACTGCCGCGACCCACGACCTGGTGCTCCTCGAGGGCGGCGTGTTCCGCATGGGGTCGGACGAGTTCTACCCCGACGAGCAGCCGGTGCACGAACGGGAGGTCGCGCCGTTCCGCATCGACCGGTACGCCGTGACGAACGAGCAGTACGCCGCGTTCGTCGACGACACCGGGTACGTGACCGTCGCCGAGCGGGAGCTCGATCCGGCGAACTTCCCCGGCGCCGACCCCGCCGACCTCGTGCCGGGCGCGATGGTGTTCACTCCGACGGCGGGCCCCGTCGACCTCCGCGACTGGCGCAACTGGTGGCGCTGGCAGCCCGGGGCGTCGTGGCGTCGGCCGTTCGGACCGGAGTCGTCGATCGACGAGCGGCTGCGGCATCCGGTCGTCCACATCGCCTTCGAAGACGCGACCGCGTATGCCGAGTGGGCAGGGCTGCGCCTGCCGACCGAGACCGAGCACGAGTACGCGGCCCGCGGCGGCCTCGAGGGCCGGCGTTTCGCGTGGGGCGACGAGCCCTACCCGGGCGGGACGGCGCAGGCGAACTCGTGGCTCGGGCGCTTTCCGTACGACAACCAGGGGGTGGGGGATGCCGCACCCGTCGGCTCGTACGCCCCCAACGGGTACGGCCTCTACGACATGACCGGCAACGTGTGGGAGTGGACGACCGACTACTACACGCCCCGCCATCTGCGCCTGTCGGACAAGCCCGTCGACGCCGGCAAGCGCGCCAACCTGCTCGCAGCGGCGAGCGCGCAGGAGGGCTTCCCCGCGATCCCGCGCCGGGTGCTGAAGGGCGGGTCGCACCTCTGCTCGCCGGACTACTGCCTGCGCTTCCGGCCCGCCGCCCGCTCCCCCCAGGCCGAGGACACCGGCATGTCGCACATCGGCTTCCGCTGCGCCGCCGACGCCTGACCGCTTCGTCTCGAGTCGCCGGGGGCTCACCCCGGCGACGGCCGGCCGACGGCGGATCGCCGTGTCGGTGACTCGCCGTGTCGACACCGGATCGCCGCGTCGGCGCCGGCTCGCCGCGTCGATACGTCGCCGTGTCGGCGCAGGGCCGTGCCGATACGTCGCAGTGTCGGCGGATCGCCGTGTCGATACGTCGCCGTGTCGGCGCAGGGCCGTGCCGATACGTCGCAGTGTCGGCGGATCGCCGTGTCGGCGGCGATCACCGTGTCGACGGCGCAACGGTGCCACACTTGCCCCGTGGACTCCGGTTTTCTCGCCAACCTGACCTGGTCGCTCGCGGCGCTCGTGCACGCCGCGATCGTGATCACCGCGCTCATCGTGATCCCCCGCGGACGAAAGCCCACGGCCGCGATGGCGTGGATCCTGCTCATCGTCGTGCTGCCGGGCGTCGGCGTCGTGCTGTACCTCGTCATCGGCAACGTCCGGCTGCCGCAGCGGCGACGAGCGGAGCAGGCTCGGATCGACGGGATCATCCGCAGCAGAGTCTCCGAGAGAGGGCTCTCCGAGACGGATGCCGCGTGGCCGCGGTGGTTCCAGCGCGTCGTGCAGCAGAACCAAACGCTCACCGCCCTGCCCGCGTCTTCCGGCAACGAGGCCACGCTCCTGCCGCATTATCAGGAGTCGATCGACGCGATGGCCGCCGAGCTCGACACCGCGAAGGACTTCGTGCACATCGAGTTCTTCATCGTCGGGTGGGATGACACCACGCGCGGGTTCTTCGCCGCGATGGAGCGCGCGGTCGCGCGCGGCGTCACGGTGCGCCTGCTCGCCGACTACGTCGCAACCAAGAAGGTCCCGGGGTGCAAGGCGATGCTGGCCGAGCTCGACCGCATCGGGGTGACCTGGGCGTGGATGCTGCCCGTCGAGCCGTTCAGGGGCAAGTACCAGCGCCCCGACCTGCGCAACCACCGCAAGATCGTCGTGGTCGACGGGCGCGTGGGCTTCATGGGCTCGCAGAATCTCATCGCCCGCGACTACGAATCGCCCAAGAACATCAAGCGCGGCCTCAAGTGGCAGGAGCTCATGACGCGGCTGACCGGGCCGGTCGTGGCATCCGTCAACTCGGTCTTCCTGTCGGACTGGCTCATCGAGACGGGCGAGGACCTGTCGCAGATCGCTCAGGTGCCCCCCGCGCAGCTGCCGGTGTCGAGTTCGCCTGACGCGCTGCTGTGCCAGGTGGTGCCGTCGGGACCGGGGTACGACACCGAGAACAACCTGCGGCTGTTCCTGTCGCTCATCTACGGCGCGACCGAGAAGGTCATCCTGACGAGCCCGTACTTCGTGCCCGACGAGGCGATGGTCTACGCCATCACGAGCGCCTGCCAGCGCGGCCTCGAGGTGCAGCTGTTCGTCTCCGAGATCGGCGACCAGTTCATGGTGTGGCACGCGCAGCGCTCGTACTACTCCGCGCTGCTCGAGGCGGGCGTACGCATCTTCCTCTACCCCGCGCCGTTCATCCTGCACTCGAAGCACTTCTCGATCGACGACGACATCGCCGTCATCGGCTCGAGCAACATGGACATCCGCTCGTTCAGCCTCAACAGCGAGGTCTCGCTCATGGTCCGCGGCGAGTCGTTCGTCGCCGGCATGCGCGAGGTCGAGCAGGCCTACCGCGACGCCGGCCGCGAGCTCACGCTCGAGGAGTGGCGGCGCGAGCCCGGCAAGGCCACCTTCCTCGACGGCCTGATGCGGCTCACCTCCGCCCTCAACTGAGGCCTTCGGCGACGGATGCCGCGGGCCCCGGCATCCGTCCCCTTCTCGTTCTCGATCCCGGACGACTGCTGCAGTTTCCTGCGCCCGCTGCGTCGGCCGACGCGGCAGGTGCAGGAAAGGGCAGCACGTGCGGCCGGGGGTCAGACCTTGAGGTCCTGGCGGGGGACAACGACCTCGCGGATGATCAGCAGGATCGAGGCCATCACGGGCAGGGCGACCAGGACGCCGACGATCCCGGCGAGCGCGCCGCCGGCGAGCGCGCCGATGAGCACGAGGGCCGCGGGGATCTCGATCGCCTTGTTCATGACGCGCGGGCTGACGACGTACGACTCGATCTGGATGTAGACCAGATACGCGATGAAGAAGATGAGCGCCTGGGTGGGACTCGTGAACAGCGCGATGATCGACGCGAAGATCCAGAAGATCACCGAGCCGAACAGCGGGATGAGCGTCACCACGAACGCGATCACCGCCATGAGGGCCGGGAACGGCAACTGGATCACCACGTGAAGGACGAAGACCACGGCAGCGTTGATCGATGACAGGATGACCGAGCCGATGAGCGCACTGCCGACCGAGTCGGTGATCCGCTCGGTCAGATCCTCCAGCCGCGGGCGGTTGCGGGCGGGAGCGAGGGCGTAGAGCGCGCGCTTGGCCGCAGTGAGCGCGGCGAGGAAGTAGAGCGTCAGAGCGATCACGATGAAGCTCGCCGAGATCGCAGCGATGAAGCCGACGCCGACAGCGAGCACGCCGCCGCCGAGGGTGGCGAGGGTGGAGGGAGCCGAGATCCACTCGGCGATCTGCTCCAGCGCCGCCAGCACGGCCGCCTGCGCGTCGGGCGCCAGCTGGTTGAACCAGTCGGACTGCGGGATGTCCTCGACCAGCGCGGGGATCGCCTGCACGAGCTGCACGACCTGCGCGATGACCGGAGGCAGGACGAACACGAAGAACGCGATCATCACGAGTGCGAACCCGCAGAAGACGATGGCGATGCCGGCGCCGCGCTTGACACGATGGCGCTCGAGCATCCGCACGATCGGGTCGAGACCCACCGCCAGGAACATGGCCAGGATGATGTACACGAGGATCGTCGAGATCGACCCGATGGCCGAGCCGAGCACCAGCGCCCCGAGCACCCCGATCGTCGCCAGGAAGCCCGTCGCGAGCGGGTGATCGAGCCCCGCCACGAATCTTCCGAGGCGCCGGGGGCGCTCGTGCTCGATCACCTCGACCTGCTCGGCGGGTGCGGCGGAGGGCGAGGATTCCACGGCGTCGGTCATGTCCCAATAATGGAGCCTCTGAACACCGGACCAAAGGTCCGACGCGGCCCGACTTTTACGTAGGCGCCGACGTGTTTACGCGATACGGTTTTGCCAAGACCGCGGGCGGGAGAGCTGCTCGTCCGGTCTCGGCAAATCGATATCCGACGGCTTGCTCCGTCGAGAAAGCTGGTGTGACATGGGTGGCGGCTTCTGGGACTTCATCCTGTGGTTCTTCTGGATCTTCGTCTTCGTCGCGTACCTGATGGTGCTGTTCTCGATCATCGGCGACATCTTCCGCGACCACGAGCTCAACGGCTGGCTCAAGGCCGTGTGGATCCTGTTCCTGATCTTCGTCCCGTTCCTCACCGCGCTGGTGTACCTCATCGCTCGCGGGAACAGCATGCAGAAGCGGTCGATCGAGCAGGCGCAGGAGCTCCGCGCCGCACAGGACGCGTACATCCGTCAGACGGCGGGCACCGGTGGAGCGAGCGCGGCGGACGACATCGCGAAGGCGAAGTCGCTGCTCGACTCGGGTGCCATCACCCAGGCCGAGTTCGACGCCCTCAAGGCCAAGGCGCTGGCGGCGTAAGCCGGCACCGGAACAGGAGAAGACATGACGACCTTCGACTACGGTCCGATCGAGTTCTACGCGATCGCGTTCGACGGCGACCGGCCCGGTCCCGCCGTGCTGCAGGCGATCGACGACCTCGTCGCCTCGGGCACCGTCAACCTGCTCGACCTGGTCTTCGCCCGACGCTCGCCGGAGGGCGAGATCGAGGTGCTCGAACTGTCGGACACCGTCGACGACGGCGCTCCGGCGCTCGACCTGGCGGGCCTCGCCGGCCAGGAGGACATCCTCTTCCTCGCCGAGAACCTCGAGCCCGGCCGTTCGGCGGCGATCCTCGTGGTCGAGCTGCTGTGGGCGAAGTCCTTCGCGGCCGCGCTGTACGACGCCGGCGGCGCCGTCATCGCACGCGAGGGCATCCCCGCACCGATCGTCAACGCGTTCCTCGCCGAGAACGCCGACTGAAGGAGGAAGACATGCCACTGGGAAGAATGGGACGCCCCGGCCTGATCGGCATGGCCGCACGCACCGCTGTCGTCGCCGGCACGGCGACGGCCGTCTCGGGCAGCGTCGCGCGGCACCAGCAGCAGAAGTACTACGACCAGTCGCAGCAGCAGGCCTACGAGGCCCAGGCGCAGCAGGCGGCCATGGACCAGGCCGCGGCGCAGGCCGTTGCCAACGCCCAGGCCGCTCAGCCGCAGGCTGCGCCGGCGGCGCCTGCGGCAGGTGACGACATGATGGCCAAGCTCAGCCAGCTGGCTCAGCTGCACGCGCAGGGCATCCTGTCAGACGACGAGTTCGCCGCCGCGAAGGCCAAGCTGCTCTCCTGAGCGATCCTCACGAGCAAGGCCGCACCCGTCGGGTGCGGCCTTGCTCTGTTCGTGCGTTCCGCGCAGAGTCAGCCGCCGGGTCGATCGTCACCGCCGTCGCCGACAGGCCAGTGGGGGTGCTCGGTCTCGTACCCGGACGGGATGCCCTTTGGTTCAGGCTCGGGCGCATCCGCTTCCCCGCCCGCGAGGTCTTCCACCTCCTCCGCATCGACGGTCCACGCACCGGTCGTCGCCTCCGGCTCGTGCGGATCGCCCGTTCCCTTCGCACCGCCCGTGGCCGCCATGCCGCCCGAGCCCACCGTTTCCCCGGAGCCGCCGGAGTCGCCCGCGCCGGCCGGAGCAGCACCCGCAGAGGCCGCGTCGGCCACGCGCGTGAGCTCATCGACTCTTTCCATGAGCAGGCGCATCTGCGCGCGCGTCGCGGGCTCCTCGTCGTCGTGGTCACGCGCCGCGCGCTCGAGCACCCACGACGCCAGCGTCGCCGTGATCACGCCCGCCAGTGCGACCCCGCCGAACATGAGGCCGACGCCGACCCAGCGTCCGGCATCCGTCACCGGCGTGTAATCGCCGAATCCGGTCGTCGTGACCGTCACGCACGACCACCAGATCGCGATGCCGAACGTCGTGATCGTCGCGTCGGACGCGTGCCGTTCCGCCTCGAGAACGGCGAGCGATGCGAGGTAGATCAGGATGAGCGAGGCGCCGACGCCGTAGACCAGGATCTGCGTGCGCAGCACGCCGCCGGCAGTCGTCTTCATGCCGGGCACCTTGGTCAGCACCCGCAGCAGGCGCACCAGTCGCAGCACCGGCACGAGCGCGAAGGCCAGCGCGGGCAGGTGGGTGCGGAACCAGCGCCGCCGGTCGTGGGCGAGGAAGAGACGCACGAGGTAGTCGACGATGAACATCGCCCAGGTCACGGCGATCACGATCGTCGCCACGGTGCGCGCCGGTCCCGCGAGATCGGCGATCACGCGCCACGAGTACGCCACCAGGTACGCCAGGCCGGCGACGACCAGCGGCGTCTCGGTGCGCTTGTGCCACGTGTGCTCGTCCACAGGCGAATCATGGCGCATCCGCACCGCCGCGACCGGCGGGGCGCGCCCGCGCGCGGCGATCGCATCGCCCTGGGCGCGGACGCGGGCGGCGTGTGACGGTCGCGACGCGCATCCTCGCCGGCTGGGCGTCCGCACCGCTATCGTGTGGCCATGCCCGGCCCTTCCGCCGCCTCGCCCGAGCCCGCCACTCCCCCGGGTCCGCAGCTCACCGTCCGCACGCTGCTGCTCCTGTCGATCCCGGCGATCCTGATCGGCGTGCTGTCGGCGCTGTCGCTGCGGCTGCTCGACCTCATCGCCGATCAGCTCGACGGCGTGCTCTGGACCAGCCTTCCCGGTTCCCTCGGCATCGCCTCCGACTCGCCGTGGTGGATCTTCGCGGTGCTCACGGTCACCGGCATCGCGGTCGGTCTCGTGGTGTGGCTGGTTCCGGGCCACGCCGGCCCCGACTCGGCGACGACGGAGCTCGCGTCCACGCCGCTGCCGCTGTCGGTGCTGCCCGGTCTCGCGATCGTCCTGATCCTCGGCCTCGCCGGCGGTGTCAGCCTCGGGCCGGAGAACCCCATCATCGCGATCAACGTCTCGCTGGCCGTGGCGCTCGTCGCCCGCCTGTCGAAGGCGGTGCCCGCCCAGCTGATCGGCGCGCTGGCGATCTCTGCCACGATCGGCGCCCTGTTCGGAACGCCCGTGGCGGCGGCGCTGGTCTTCACCGGCATGGTGGGCGAGTTCAAGATGGGCGGCTCGCTCTGGGACAAGCTGTTCCTTCCGCTCGTCGCGGCGGGTGCCGGCTCGGTGACGACGTTCCTCGTCGGCGGCGGCTTCGGAGCGGACGCGCCGTTCGATCCCTACGGCGCGCCGCAGCCGTTCGACCTCCTGCTGGGCGCCGTGGTCGCGTGCGCCGCCGCGGCCTTCGGCCTGATCGGCATCTATCTCTTCCCGCTCGTGCACCGCGCGTTCCACGCGTTGCGGCATCCGCTCCTCTTCACCGCCCTCGGCGGCGTCGTGCTCGGCGCGCTCGGCGCGATCGGCGGCCCGATCACCCTCTTCAAGGGGCTCGAGCAGAGCGAGCAGCTCCTCGCCGACCCCGGCGACTACGCACCCGGCGAGCTCACCGTGATCCTGCTCGTGAAGCTCGCGGCGCTCGTCGTCGCGGCATCGGCGGGGTTCCGCGGCGGTCGCATCTTCCCCGCGGTGTTCCTCGGCGTGGCGGCCGGTCTGCTCGGCGGCGCGCTGCTGCCCGGGCTGCCGCTCTCGCTGGCGGTCGCGTGCGGCATCCTCGGCGTGGTGCTCGCGATCGCCCGCGACGGCTGGGTCGCGCTGTTCGTCGCCGTGGCCCTGGTGGACGACGTGACCGTGCTGCCGATGCTGTGCATCATCGTGCTGCCGGCGTGGCTCCTCGTCACGAAAGCGCGCGAGATGCTCATCACGCCCGCCGACCTCGCCCGCGAGCGGCCACCGGCCGCCCTCCCCTGGGACCGCGCGGAGTCAGCGCGCTGACGGTGCGGCCGCGGGCGCAGCGCGCTCATCGAGCTGCAGCGCCGCCGCGTTGCGGATGAACAGCACGATCCAGGTGAACACGAGGATGCCGGCGACCAGCTCGACGGCCGTCAGCGTGTAGTACTCCAGGAAGAAGAACACGGTCAGCAGCAGCGTGACCGCGAGGAACAGCCAGCCGAGGACGACGAACGCGCGCGGGATGCCGGTGATCCACTTCGGCAGCGCGATCACGAGCACTCCGAACGCGACCACCATGCCCGACGCGACGCCGGTGTGGAGTGCGAAGAAGTCGTCGACCGGGAAAACCCCGACGAGGGCGAGGAACACACCGACCACGATGAGCGTCACGCGCACCCGGCCGACGCCCTTGGGGTTGGCCGTCGGGATGCCGCGGGTCGAGTAGCGCGCCAGCGTGGTCACGAGGAAGCCGGCGACGATGATCGTGATGTTGAACGCGAAGGCCGAGACGTTCGACGACATGCCGAGGGCGCTCAGGTTGTCCTTCCACCAGTTCGGGTCGCTCGCGGTGAGCATGCTCGCGACCACGCCGAAGACCAGGAAGACGGCGAGCACCACGGCCAGCAGCTGCAGGTCCATGTGCGTCGCCGAGTAGAACGCGAGATACCCCGACATCGCCGCGGTGGCACCCGAGAGCACCAGCACCGGCACGGCGAAGACCTCGGCGCCGATGAACGCCTGCTCGAGGATCACCGCGAGGAGCGTCCAGCCGAGGAGCGCGATGACGCCGTGCGCGAAGGCCAGCGCCGCGATGTCGATGTAGTCCAACGCGCCGAGTCGGCGATGCGCGCCGTGGCGATGCACCACCCAGCGGCCCGCGACGACCGCGACGAAGGCGACGACGCCGGAGGCGATGGCCGCGAACTGGCCGACTGAGCCGGGACCCGAGATCGGCGCCGCCTGGAACCCGAAGGCCACCAACGCCACGAGCGCGACGACGACGAACGCGATCGCACCGACGCCGAGCGCGAGCGACTCGAGGGAGCGCTCGCTCGACGCGTCGAGGATGGGCGGTGTGGCGGGCGCGGTCCGAGTGTCCGGCACAGGTGCCGGCTGCGGCTCGGGCGCCGGCTGGTCGAGCGAGGTCTGGGTCATGTCTGCCTCCGGGAGGGCATCGGCGAGGGTGGTGAGGGTGACGTCAGGGGTGCGGGAGGTATTCGCGTGCGGCGGCGGCGGGCGTCGCGGTGCGGTCGCCCGACAGCCATCGCAGCCACAGCGCGCCGGGGTCGCCCTCGAGGACGAGCGCCCGCACGAACAGCGTGAGGGGAATGGAGAGGATCGCGCCGAGCGGGCCGATCACGAACGTCCAGAAGATCACCGAGAAGAAGCTCAGCGTCAGGCTCAGATCGACCGCGTCGCTGACGAACTTGGGCTGCACCAGCACCTGCAGCACGACGTTGACCACGCAGTAGATCGCGATGACGGCGAGGAGCAGCGGCCAGCCCCCCACGACGAACGCGAGCACCGCCGGCGGGATGAGGCCGAGCACGAAGCCGATGTTAGGGATGAAGTTGGTCACGAACGCGAGCACCGCCCACACGATCGGCGCCGGCACCCCGAGCGCCCACAGCGCGAGGCCGTCGATGATGGCCACGACCGCGCCGAAGGAGGCGTTGACGACGTAATAGCGACGGATGCCGGTGTTCAGGCGTCCGATCCGCGCCAGCACCGGTCGGCGCCCGCGGCCGAAGACCCGCTCCGCATCGCGGTACCGGGCGGCGTCGGCCGCCGTGAAGATGATGTACGAGACGACGAAGAACAGCGCCGTCAGGATCGCGACCGCCGTGCCGCCCAGTCGGGAGACGAATCCGAGGATCGTCTGCGGGTCGAGACCCTCGGCTGCGGCATCCCGTGCCTCCTGATCGAGCCCGACCGACTGCGCCCACGCGAGCAGATCGTCGAGACTGCCACGCAGCTTGTCGAGGTAGTCGGCGACGAGCTGGGCGAACTGGACGCCGGCGACCCACAGCAGCAGGCCCATCACGAGGAGCACCAGGTACGCGAGCAGGATGACCGCCGTGGTGCCCGTCCAGCGCGGCCAGCCGCGGCGCTCGAAGGGCCGGCGGACCGGCTCGCAGATCACCACGAGCACGATCGCCAGAGCGAGCGGGCCGACGAGCTCGCGCGCGAAATAGACGCCCGCGAGGACGATCACCGAGGACGCCAGCACGAGCAGGATGCGCAGACTCGGCGAAAGCGCAGGCGGCGGAGCGGGTGGCGCGGCTCGGGTCACGGCGTCAGGGTACCGCTCTTCCGGGCGGGAGCCAGGCAGTGCCACACTGAGCCCATGTCTACGACTGCCGACTCGCCGATCGGGCGCACCTGGACACCGCTCCCGTCCCATGCCGACCACGTCGCCGAGGGCCGCGAAGCTCGTGCGCGCAACCCTCGCGAGACTCTGGCGGAGCTGCCCACCAACGATCGTGATCCCATGGGCATCCTCGACGCACAGGACGCCGAGCGGGTACCCGAGCTGGTTCCCCTGCGCACCGAGCGCATGGCCGCCAGCGCCTTCGCGTTCTACCGGGGGACGGCCGCCCTGATGGCGGCAGACCTGTCGCGCTCGCCCAGCAGCGGCATTGCGGTGGGGTCGTGCGGCGACGCCCACGTGTCGAACTTCGGGTTGTACGCCTCGCCCCAACGCACGCTCGTGTTCGACCTCAACGACTTCGACGAGTCCGCGTGGGCGCCGTGGGAGTGGGATGTCAAGCGGCTCGTCACGAGCATCGTCATCGCCGGGCAGTCGACAGGGCGTGCCGATTCCGTGGTGCGCGAGGCGTCGCTGGACGCGGTCCGCGTCTACGCTCGCGCGCTCGGCGCGGGGGCCAAGCGCAGCCCGCTCAAGCGCTATTACGACCGCTTCGACGCGCTGGCGGCCGAACGGGCGGTCGACGCCGACACCCGCGCCGCGATCGACTCCGCCGTCAAGGAGGCGGAGAAGCGCACCGGTGCCCGCGCCGCGAAGAAGATGACGCAGCTCGACGACGACGGCCGGGTGGTCTTCGTCGAGGCTCCGCCGACGATGACGCACATCGACGCGGAGTACGAGGAGCGGGTGCTGCGCGTCTTCGACCAGTACCTGCAGTCGGCGAACATCGACATCCGAGCCCTGCTCCAGAAGTACCGGCTCTCCGACATCGCGATGCGCGTGGTGGGCGTGGGCAGCGTCGGCACGCGCTGCTTCGTGATCTCGATGCAGGACGGCGATGACGGGGTGCTGCTGCTGCAGGGCAAGGAGGCCGGCCGGAGCGTGCTCATCGAGCACGGCAAGGCGGAGCAGCCCGAAGCCGTCGCGCGCTTCATCGACGAGTTCGGGGACGGTGGGCGGGTCGTCGGCATGCAGCGCATCCTGCAGGCGGTTTCCGACCCGTTCCTCGGCTTCGTGCGCCGTACGACGTACGGCGCCCAGCGCGACTTCTATGTCCGGCAGTTCCGCGACAAGAAGGGCGGGTTCGACATGGACGCCCTCGACGACTCGGCCTTCCTCTGGTACGCCGACGCGTGCGCGGCGACGCTGGCCCGCGCGCACGGTCAGTCGCCGCTGGCGGGGGCGGCGTCGGGGTATCTCGGTGGAGGCCGTGTCGCCGGCGAGGCGATCCTGGAATGGTCGTACGCCTACGCCGACCTCTCGCGCGCGGACTGGGAGCTGTTCCGCACGCACCGCGGAGTGGATGCCGCAACCTGACGCCGTCTCACCCGCCTGGGCCCGCAACGCCGGCGGGACGCAGCACGACGCGGGGCGCTCCGACCGGACAATTCGCTGCCCGGCGGCCGGTGGGAGCGCTCTCGAAACGTTTCTGGGCTGTTTCCGAGGCGTGTGATGTACTGGACGAGCCGACCACGGCTTCTGCCGTCCTCCCCGTCGGCAGGGGGAGTTCAGAACGTGACTGGAACGGATCGCCCGCGTCTGCGGCGATGGACCGCCGCGCTCACTGCGGCCCTGCTCGCCGCCACGGGTGCCGTGGCCGTCGGAGCCATCGCCCCGCCTCCGGCAGCGGCGGCCTACCCCGAGTCGGTCAACCCGTTCGCGATCGCGGGCGGGTTCACGGTGTACGCGCGGGAGAACGCCCTCCTGCAGAACCAGGAGACCGAGGGCAGCATCGCCGTCGGCGGCACCGCGACCGTGCAGGGCAGCAGCGGGCAGTACACGATCATCCATGTGTCGGCCGGCACCGGCGACTACGATCTGCCGACGGTCGACGGCGACCCGACGCGGTTCCTCGTCGGCCAGTACAGCACCGAGAGCACCGGGATCCTCGCCATCACGAGCGCGGGCACCACGGATCCCGCCCTGTGGGGCGACCTCAAGATGGTGCAGCGCGACGGCGGATGGCAGGCCTTCGCGCGGTCGGACTGGCTGCGGCTGAACCAGAACCCTGCCGACGTGGATCAGACCCCGCTCATCGACGCGACCCACCAGCAGTATCCTGCGAATGCCGCACCCCCATCCGGCTCGGTCGGCAACGGCAGCATCTACACCGCCGACACGTCTGCGACCGCCGTGGCCGACTACGTCGAAGCCAACCGTCAGGCGTCGTGGGACGAGGCGAGCAGCTGCTTCGACGACATCGCCGACCCCACGACGGGCGTCGGCTACCCGGTCGGGATCGCGGAGGATGCCGGCGACCGCATCGTGCTCGCCCCGCTCAGCCCGGATCAGCCGAATGTCGTCGACTACGCCGACATCGCGGGCGCGTCGCTCATCCAGTTCTCACCCGGGCCGACCCCCGGCGTGTCCAACCCGCTCGTCATCCGGGTGCCCGCCGGCACGACCGAGGTGATCGGGGCACGGGCGGATCCGCAGGGCGTCCACTCTCCCTACATCGTGTGGGACCTGTCGCAGCTGACCGGCGACGTCAGCGTCGTCGCCGGGCAAGCACGCATCGACGGCTCGATCTACGCGCCGAACGCCTCGGTGACCGTGAACGCCGCTCCGCTGGACGGGCAGGTGATCGGCCAGAACGTGACCATCCAGGGCGGCGAGGTGCACTCGTTCCTGTTCGCAGGTGAGATCTCCTGCAACGACGCCAGCGGCACGTTCACGATCCGCAAGGAGCTCTCGGGCATCGAAGCGGGCGATCTGCCCGACGGCAGCACGTTCACGGTCAACTACCGCGCGGTCGACCCCGACGGAAACGTCTTCGTCGGCACGCTCGAAGTTCCCGCAGACGGCACGCCCGTCGCCGCGGGCGAGAGGTTCCCGGTCGGCACCGAGGTGACCTTCGCGGAGATCACGCCCGAGACGGTGCCCGGATGGGAGTGGGGCGAGGCCTCGATCACGCCGAATCCGCTCGTCGTGGGCACCGGCACCGCACAGGTCGTCGTGACGAACACCGCCACCGAGCTGACCGGCACGTTCAGCGTGTCCAAGTCCGTGGAGGGCCCGCCGGGAACGGAGCTGCCCGTGCTGGAGGGCACCGTGCCGGTGACGTGGACGGCGTGGCTGGGCGACGCTCAGATCGGCGCCGGGACGATGGACGTCCCGCTCGACGGCACCCCTGCCGTTCCGCTCGACGACGCCGGCGAGCCTCTCTCGTTCCCCGTCGGCACCCGCATCATCCTCGACGAGAACCTCGACGGCATCGCTCCGCCGCCCGGCTACGACTGGAGCGGCATCGGGTGGGACCCGGGGCGCACCTTCCTCATCACGGAGGCTGACGCGACCGTGGCCGTGGAGCTCACGAACATCGTCACCCCGGTCGATGACGGGCGGACCATCACGATCGTGAAGTCGGCGGCCGGAGCCGCCGCCGACCCGCGATTCGGATACGCGGTCAGCTACAACGGCAACCCCCCGGGCGCCCGGCCGGAACTCACCCTGCCCGTCGGCGAACCCCAGGTGATCGACGACCTCGAGACCGGCGCGCAGACGCTCGAGCTCGCGGAGCTCCCGCCGACGCTCGACGGGGAGCCCGTCGCCGCCCCCGGTGACTGGACGCCCCCGGTGTTCCAGGTGACGATCGACGGCGAGACCACGTCGTACGAGCCGGGCGCGTTCGGCGAGATCGTGAGCATCCCGCTTCCCGAGGACACCACCGCCGACATCGAGATCGAGGTCGTCAACGTCCTCAAGGAAGGCACCTTCACCATCTCGAAGGAGTTCGACGGCATCCCTTCGAGCGACGTGCCGCCGGGCCTCGAGTTCACCGTGTCGTGGACCGCCTACTTCCCCACCGCCCCCGACGACGTGGTCGCCGAAGGGGTTCTCCGCCTCCCCGGCAACGGCGATCCGGTCGGCCCCGTCGACGCGGCCGGAGAGCCGCTGCTCTTCCCGTACGGCACCGTGATCGTCTACGAGGAGCAGAGCGCACCGACGCCGGCGCACATCTCATGGCTGCGCGCCGCATTCGACCTCGAGCAGCTGACGATCGGCCAGGACGACCAGGCGGTCGTGCATGCGACGCTGACGAACGACGCGTCACTGCTCAGCGGCACCTTCCTCGTGCGCAAGGATCTCTCGGGCATCGATCCGGGGCAGCTGACGCCGGGCGCCTCGTTCACGATCGCCTACGTCGCCCACCTGCCGAGCCGCGACGTGCTGGTCGGTCAGTTCGAGCTGCCCGCCGACGGCACGCCTGCGGGCCCCGTGGACCAACAGGGCCTCCCGATGTCGTTCCCCATCGGCACGGTGGTCAGCATGCTGGAGGAGGAGCCCGACCCGTCGGCGTTGCCGGAGGGCTACGAGTGGAGCGAGACGACGTGGAGTCCGGGCAACTCGGTCGAGATCGGGCTGGGTGAGACCCCGGTCCTGGAGGTCACCAACTCGGTGGTCGCACTGACCCGCTGGGCGGTGACGAAGGTCGTCGACGGTGACGGTGCCTCCACGCTGCCTGCGGCGACCACGTTCCCGCTGGACTGGTGGCGTGACGGCGAAGCGCAGCCGCGTGTCGAGCTCGTGCCCGGCCAGCCTGTCTACTCGCCCTACTTCCCCGTCGGGACGATCCTCGAGGTCCAGGAGGGTCCGCTTCCCGCGCTCCCGGGCGTGACATGGGAGGACCCGGTGTGGGTCGTCGACGGTGAGACGCTCACCCCCGAGGACGACGGTCGGGTCGTCCTTCCCATGACCGTCTCTCGCGACCCCCAGGTCGCACAGCTGACCCTCACGAACACCCTCGATGCCGACCCGCTGCCGGCGACCGGTGGCGGAGCGATGTCGCCGCTGGTGCCGCTCGGCGCGGTCGGGCTCATCGCGCTCGGCGCGCTGCTGGCGGTGCGCCGACCCCGCCGGGCCTGACCACCCGCCGCTCGGGACGACACGAGAGGGAGGGGCGGCTTCCGTCCCCTCCCTCTCTGATCTCACGTCACGTGAGCCGGCGTGCTCCGCGAGCGGCTCAGAGGCCGTCGACGCGGCCGACGAGGTTGACCTTGATCCCCATGCGGTCGAGCATCGCGGCCTTGGCGAGGAGCGCCTTGTCGGCCGTCCCGGCATCCGGCGCGTAGACGAGCTGCGCGTGGTTGGCCTTGTGGCGGGCCATGAACTGGTCGCGTGTGACCTCGTGCAGCACGACGTGGGCGATGGGCCACTCGGGGTTGGTCGCGTCCTTGCGCCGCTGCGTCTCCTCGGCGGGCAGCTCGATCACCGTGCCGCGGAAGATGTCGGCCTGGAGGATGCCCTCGGCGATGAACACCCGCGAGATGACGACCTCGCCGGGCCTCGAGACGCCGTTGATCGTCGACCCGCCGGCGGGGAAGAACACCGGGCCCTGGCGCCACCCCTCCGCCTTGTCCCAGCCGCCGAGGTGCGACGCGGGCACCGAGCCCGAGATCTCATAGACCCACACGAACTGCCCGTCGTAGTCCTCGCCCCACCGCACGTCGTGGAGGGTGTTGTCGGGCACGAGTCCCATCGCCGTCCAGACGCGGTCCGTGACGAGCGCGTCCACCGCGACGCCCTCGTCGGCCTCGTTGAAGTGGGGGAACGCGCGACCGGCGAACAGCTCCCGCGACCCGTCGCGTGAGAGCACGGGCGGCCGCTCGGTCGTGTTCAGCACACCCTCGGCGAGATCGGATGCCGGCACCAGATCCTTCAGTCCCTGCTGGTACTGGATGCCCACGGCGTCCAGGCCGAAGTCGTCGGCGATGCGCAGTGCGGCGATGTACATCTTCATCTGCCAGCGCACCTGCGCCTCGGTCAGCTCGGTGGCCTCGTCGGTGCCGAACCGGAACGTCATGCCGCGATCGACCAGCCAGTCGCGGGCGGCGTCGGCCTCGGCATCCGTCACTGTCAGCATCTCGGCATACAGGGCGGACTGCGACAGGCGCTCCTTGTAGATGCCTGTCGTGTTCAGCAGCTCGTCGTCGAAGATGGCGTTGTACATGCCCATGCAGCCCTCGTCGAAGACGCCGATGATGGCCTTCTCGGTCCGCAGCTGGTCGCCGAGCGCGCGCCCGAGTTCGACCTCCGGGGTCTGGTGCAGCTCCGGGAGCGGACGCACGTGCGAGGCATCGTGCGTGATGCGACCGGTCTCGGTCCATTCCTTGAGGCCGTCCCGGAACCAGTCGTCGGTGAAGTCGACCGACCAGATGGAGGAGTACTCCTTGCCCATCTTGGTCATGCCCGCGTTGAGGCCGAGGAGACCCACGAGACCGGGCCAGTCGCCGGCGAAGTTCGCCACGGTGAGGATCGGCCCCTCGTGCGTGCGCAGGCCCGCGAGCACATGGTGCGAGTACTGCCAGACGGCCTCGGCGACGATCAGCGGCGCGTCGGCCGGGATCGTCTTGAACACCTCGAGTCCCATGCGCTGGCTCGAGATGAACCCGTGCCCGGTGTCGGGGTCGACGTCGTTCGCGCGGATCACCTGCCAGCCGAGCTCGTTCAGCACCCCGGTGACGCCCGCCTCGAGCTCGACCTGGGTCGGCCAGCCGGCCGCGTTGGCCGACTCGCGCAGGTCGCCCGACGCGATGAGGTACGCCGTGTTGGGCGGGGCGGTGCGCCGGTCGCGCACGGGCGGAAGGGTGTAGCCGGTCATGGGATCTCCTGTGGTGAGTGGTCGGCGACTGCGGCGTCCGGGCGTGCGGTCACGCTCTCGCCGGCGATCAGGGTGAGGGTCTCGGGTGTCGGGAGGGCGAGCTCGCGGCCGCGCAGCCGCAGATGGTCGACCTGAAGCCGACCGCCGTCGACGTGGAGCGTGAGCTCGTCGCCGTCGATCGCGACGCGGCCCCACGCCTCGCCGGCCGTGAACAGCCCGCGAAAGGGCGCATCCTCGGCGGGATCGAACGAGAGCGTTCGGGCCGGGGCGTCCCACTGCGCGCCGCTGAAGGCGAGAAGCAGGCTCCACGACGCGAGCGAGCGGGCGTAGTGGTTGCCGCATTCGATCTCGTTCCAGGGACTGCGGAATTCACCGTCGTATCGCGCCCGCAGCGTGCGTTCGATCGTGAGCGCGTCGTGCACGAGGCCGGCATAGACGAGGGATGCCGCGACCTGGTGCTCGATGCCGGTCCAGACCTCGTCGGAGTAGACGAAGGGGATCGCGGGCCTGCCACCACGCGGCCACGACGCCAGCAGGAGCCCGCCTTCGTCGTTCAGCGCGTAGACCCGCTGCGTGCTCTCGTGGGCCGTGAGGTGGGGCCGGTGGTTGTGCGCGACGACGGCGCCGAGCGCACTGCGAAGACGATCGCGGGGCAGCAGGTCGCCGAGGCCGTTGACCCACGCGTGGAACTGTCCGAGGAGCTGATCCGACAGGACGCCGTCGCCGTACTGGTAGCGGTGCGCGTCGACATCGTCGATCACCTGCCGGTAGTACTCGCCGTTCCACAGCCGCTCGTCCATGCCGGCGGCCGCCGAGTCGGCCCGATCGAGCCACTCGGCGGCACGGGCGGTGTCTCCGAGGTGCGCCGCCATGCGCGCACCCGCTCGGAGCGCCGCGACGAACATGCCGTTGGCGAGCGGGTCGATCCCGTGGAACTCGATGTCGTAGGTGTTGTGCAGCTCGCCGTCGAGCAGCCCGTCGCCGTCGCGATCCCACTCGCGGATCGCGTGCTCGAGCGTTCGCACGGCCGCCGGCCACAGCTCGCGGAGGAATGCGTCGTCGCCCGAGAACCGCCACTCGCGGTGCAGGCGCAGGAACGTGCCGAGCTGGCCGTCGACCGCCGGGCCCATGAACCACGCCTCGCCGCCGAACACGCGGTTGCTGCGGAACTTCTGCGCGCCGTCGGCATCCGTCTCGAGCAGGAACTCCACCCGGCGCGCGCTGCGCTCGAGCGAGGGGAACAGCCATGCGACGGTCTGCGCGTACGACCACACGTGCGTGCACGTGCCTTCGCACGACCCGCCGTGGTCGAACGACCCTTCCCACGCAGCGAACACCGGTCCCTCCCCCAGCTCGGGGTTGGGCGTCTCGACGACGAACGCCGTCGTCGACCGGACGGCCGCGATGTTCGCGCCGACCGCGTCAGCGACGGCGGGGTCGAGGGTGCCGCCGTACAGCGCCTCGACGAAGGCGAGCGTGGTCGCCTCGAGCGCCGGCAGCTCGCGATGGAGATGGGATGCCGCGGCCCACGCATCCGGCCACAGCGCGGCGTAGCGATTGCGCACCGTGCCCTCGTCGGCGCGGCCGTCGGCCACGATGTGCCCGCGCCACGAGCGGTGGCGATTCGGGAAGCTCCACGCCAGCACGAACTCGAAGTCGCGGCTCTCGCCCGGGGCGAGCTCGCGCACGATCCCGAGCGAACCGGTGCGCAGGCGCGGCAGTCGCTCGAACAGCTCGTCCTCGCGCATCGGACCGTCGGCGGCCGAGTCGGCGAAGAGGCCGCGCGGCCGGTCCTCGAGCGTGAGGCGGGGCTCGGCGTCGAGGAGTCCGTCGTCGGCGAGGTCGTTCCAGAACAGGCGCGGGCCGTCCGGCCAGAAGCCCGTCACCCACTGCGGCTTCGCGGTGGTCGAGGCATCCGTCGTCGTCAGGCTCAGCGTGCCGTATCCCAGATCGTCTTCCGGAAGACGGATGCCGAAGTCCAGGCCTCGCACGCCCGCGCGGGCCTCGTCGAGTTCCTCGCGCCACCGCACGGTCTGCTGCGCGCGCATGCCGAACGGCCCGTCGCCGCGACCGGCGGTGTGGCTGACGCTGCCCACCACGGTGACGCGAACGCGCCGATCGCCCGGGTTCGTCACTCGATACCGCAGGACCGCAGCCGGGATCCCCGACGCGTCGGGGTCGAGCGGCACGAACGGCGTGAACGCGCGCAGTGACACGTCGACCGGGAGCACGTCGTCGTCGAAGTCGATGTCGACGACCGGGTACTCGCCGTGCATCGTCGCCGCCCGCAGCCGCGGCAGGCCCGCCTGACGCTCGAACGGGAAGCCGGCATCGAGGTCGCGGCGGCCGGTGACCCCCGCCTCCAGCACCCGCGTGACCGATTCGCGGCCCTCGGGTGCCGCGTGGATCGCGAAGAACGAGTACGGGTTCACCCGGCCCTTGTCGGGGAGGTTCTCCAGCTCCCAGTCCCGCAGCTCGCCGCGGGCTCCGAGCGACACGTTGCCGGTGCCGATCCCGCCCAGCGGAAACGCCGCACGCTCGGCCGTGTGCGGAACGCCGCGCGCGCGGCGGCGGGTCGTGGATCGTTCGGTCATGACAACGGGTTTCCGACTCGGGCCGCGGAGCCATCGATCATCGGGGCGACCTGAGCCGCCGTGCCGGCGACGGCACCGAGCGCGCAGCGGACGGTCATCGGATCCTCCTCGATCACGAGTACGCGGGGCCGCGGATCAGCCCGTGCGAACGCAACCACTGTAGACGAAATCGATTTCATCATCAACCGAGCGATATCCACTCCAGGGTGAAACCAGACTCGGCGGGTCAGCCGCGACCGGGGGCCCGCGCGGGCTGGACCTCATTGCGGAGCACCACCGTGCGCGCCGGCTGGTCGTCGCCGTTGATGCGCTCGAGAAGCATCTTCGCCGCGGTCACTCCCATGTGCCGTGCGGGGAGCCGGACCACGGTGACCGCGGTCGGGGTGAGCGTGGTGAAGGGAAGCGAGCCGACGACGGCCACGCCGATCTTCGGGGGTGTGAGGCCGTGCTCGGTGAGCACCTGGATCGCGCCGACGCCGAGCAGGTTGTTGCCGGCCACCACCGCATCGGGGGGCTCGGGCAGGGCGAGCAGCTCCTCCATCACTTCACGGCCCCCGTCGACGCGGAACGTCGAGTATCGCAGCAGCTCCTCGGGGTCGCGCTCGGGGAAGTGGCGCGCGAGGACGGAACGCCATCCCTGTGCGCGCTCGTATGCCGTCTCGATGTGCTGAGGGCCGGTGATGCACGCGATCCGGCGGTAGCCGGCCTGCACGAGGTTCTCAGTGGCTGCCTGACCCGCGGTGCGGTTCGCCATCACCACGCCGTCGATGTCGTAACCCGTCCCCCGGTCGACGGCGACGACGGGCCGCCCGGTCGCGAGCAGCTCGTCGAGGTTGGTATGGTCCGACGCCGCGGCCAGGATGACGCCCGCCATGTGCTCCGAGATCGCGATCTGGAGATAGGTCGCCTCCTTGTCGATCTGGGAATCCGTGTTGCACAGCACGACCGAGTAGCCGGCCTGTGAGGCGACGTCTTCGACGCCGCGGGCCATCTCCGTGAAGTAGGGGTTCTCGATGTCGGGGATCACGAGGGCGATGACCTCGGAGGCCTGACGGCGGAGCGTGCGCGCCGTGCGGTTGGGGGTGAACTTGAGTTCGCGTGCGGCATCGCGCACGGCGGCGGCCTTCTCGATGGACACGCCCATGCCGTTGAACACGCGCGACACCGTCGCCGGCGATACACCGGCGAGCTTCGCGACCTCGTAGATTGTCGCCATTCGGTCTCCCGGCTCACTGCGCCGGCCCGCGTTGACATTGCCGGTGGAGCAACCATACAGTGTTGAAATCGATTGCAACAGAGAGGCGCAATACTGCGTCTCCAGACACGAGGATGTGCCGCTGCCATGACCACGCCGCTGACGAACCCCGACCTGTCGTCGATCTCGGCACTGCGTCGACTCCAGACGCGTTCGATCTCTCCGGAGAACTTCGACGGGTCGGTGGGCGGCGGAGGCCGCGCGACGGAAGGGACCGGAGCTGCCTGCGCCCGCGACCTCGGCCCGGGCTGGAAGATCTCGCCCAGCGTCGACGTCAAAGCGGGTGAGACGTTCGACCTCGCGAACATCGAGGGCGCCGGAAAGATCACGCACATCTGGATCACGACCCACACCGACAACTGGCGCACGCTGGTCCTCCGCGCCTACTGGGACGGAGCCGACGAGCCGGCGGTCGAGGTGCCGTACGGTGACTTCTTCTGCAACGCGTGGGGCGTGTTCGCCCAGGTCAACTCGCAGGTGATCGCAGCCAATCCCCACGGCGGGTTCAACTCGTACTGGCCGATGCCGTTCCGCGACGGCGCGCGCCTGACGATCGAGAACACCTCAGTGGTCGACGTGCGGGTGTACTTCCAGGTGACGTACGAGATCGGCGGTGACTACTCGGAAGACGGCTACTTCCACGCGCAGTGGCGCCGCTCGAACCCGCTGGACGAGCTGGTGCCTCACACCATCGTCGAGGGCATCGAGGGCCATGGTCAGTACGTCGGCACCTACATCGCGTGGGGGGTGAACTCCAACGGCTGGTGGGGCGAGGGCGAGATCAAGTTCTACCTCGACGACGACACCGACTACCCGACGATCTGCGGCACAGGCACGGAGGACTACTTCGGCGGCGCGTGGAACTTCGACGTCCCCGGCAACGGGTACACCGAGTTCTCCACGCCCTACCTCGGCATGCCCCAGGTCATCCGACCGGACGGCCTCTACGTCTCGCAGCAGCGCTTCGGCATGTACCGCTGGCACCTCCTCGACCCGATCTACTTCTCGAAGGGCATCCCGAAGGTCGACATCCAGGCGCTCGGCTGGCGCAGCGGCTGGCGCTACCTGCCCCTCCGCGACGACATCGCCTCGACGGCGCTGTTCTACCTCGACCGGCCCACTGCCCGCCGGCCGAAGACCCCCACTGCCGACGACATGGAGGTGCACCTAGGCACCGCCCCGGTGCCCGATATCGGCGCCTCGCCATCGCGCCCGCCTCGTGATGAGGACGCGGGATAGCCTGACACCCGTGACCGCCGCCTGGCCCCCGCACGACCTGTCTCTGCTTCCCGCCCACGCCGGGGCCCGACTCGTCGGCCGCGCGTGGATGCCGGACCGCGGCCCGACCGTCGTGACGGTGCGGGACGGCGCGGTCGTCGACGTGGGCGGCACCATCGCGACCGTCCGCGACCTCACGGAGCACCGGCATCCCGTCGCCCTTCTCTCAGCCACCGAAGGAGCGGTGCTGGGCACCGTCGAGGAGCTCGCGGCGAACACGCCGCCCGACGACCGGGATCCCCAGCGCCCCTGGCTGCTGTCGCCGGTGGATCTCCACGTGGTCAAGGCCGCGGGCGTCACCTTCGCCGTCTCGCTCCTCGAGCGAATCATCGAAGAGCGCGCACACGGCGATCCCGCGGCAGCGGTCCGGATCCGCGGCGAGGTCGAAGACGTCGTCGGAGCGACGATCGGCGCAGTCCGACCGGGCTCCGAGGAGGCCGCGCGCCTCAAGGACGACTTCGTCCTGCGAGGGTGGTGGAGCCAGTACCTCGAGGTCGGAATCGGTCCCGACGCCGAGATCTTCACGAAGGCGCCGGTGCTCTCGACGGTCGGACCACTCGTCGACGTGGGCGTGCTCGGCTCGTCCGAGTGGAGCAACCCCGAGCCGGAGGTGGTGCTGGCCGTCTCCTCCCGAGGGACCGTCGTCGGAGCCACCATCGGCAACGACGTCAATCTGCGTGACATCGAGGGCCGCAGCGCGCTCCTCCTCGGCCGCGCGAAGGACAACAACGCTTCGGCCGCACTCGGTCCGTTCATCCGCTTGTTCGACGAGGGGTTCTCGCTCGACGACGTGGCGGCCGCCGAGGTCTCGCTCACGATCGAGGGCGTGGACGGGTTCCGTCTCGACGACCGCAGCGACATGGCGCAGCTGACGCGGGACCCGCGCGATCTCGTCGCGCAGACGATCGGCAGCCACCACGCCTACCCCGACGGCTTCGTCCTCTACCTCGGGACGATGTTCTCCCCCACCGCCGACCGCGACGCGCCGGGGTCGGGCTTCACCCATCACGCCGACGACGTCGTGACGATCTCCACGCCCACCCTCGGCGCGCTCGTCAACCGGGTGCGGCCCGCGCACCTCGTGGAGCCGTGGAGCTTCGGCATCGCGGATCTGTTCCGCTCGCTGCAAGACCGCGACGGCGCCCGCAGTCGCTAGACCGCCCGCGCCGCACCGCGGACGGTCGTCCGCAGGACATAGAGGCTCGTCGTGGCCGTGATGTACATCACGTTGCGCTTGGCGCCTCCGAACTCGAGGTTGGCCACCTTTTCGGGCAACGGGATCCGCCCGATGAGCGTGCCATCCGGCGCGTGGCAGCGCACGCCGTCGGCCGCCGCCACCCAGAGTCGGCCCTGCGTGTCGATGCGGATGCCGTCGTACACGACGTCGGCCTCCGCGATCTTCACCGGCTGGTCGGCCACCCCCTCCTCTCCGACCGGCGCCCGCCAGATCGCCGGCGTGCCGCTGTCGGTGATGTACACGGCGCGCCCGCCGTCGCCGAAGGCGATGCCGTTCGGCTGGTCCAGCTCGTCGAACTCGAGCGAGATGCCACCGCCTTCGCCCGCGACCCGGTACACGCCCCGCACGGGCTGCTCAGGCTCCGCCTCGTCGCCTTCGTAGTCGCTGACGATGCCGTACGTCGGATCGGTGAACCACACCGCCCCGTCCGGATGCACCGCGACGTCGTTCGGGCTGTTGAGCCGCCTCCCGTCGAACGCATCAGCGACGACCCGCGTCGTGCCGTCGTGCTCGAGCCGAGCGACCCGTCGCCCGCCGTGCTCGCACCAGACGAACCGGCCATGGGCGTCGACCGTCCGCCCGTTCGCATAGCCGGAGGCGTCGTCGAACACGTCCACCCTGCGGGTCCGCTCGTCGTAGCGCAGCACGCGCTCGTTCGGGATGTCGCTGAAGAGCAGGAAGCGGTGAGCCGGATGGTACGCCGGACCCTCGAGCCAGCGACCGCCGTCGAATGCGCACTCCACATAGTGATCGCCTGCGACGTCGGCGAACCTCTCGTCGAGCGCCTCGTAGACCGCGGGCAATCGGTCGCCTGCCATATCGTGCACCTCCATGTCCGCCGGCCCGACTCGCGTTGACGTCGGGCTCCTTCGAATCATAGGCTTGAAATCGATTGCAAGCCGCCGCTCGAAGGAGAGCCAGCCCGTGCGCCATTCTGTGCCCCACCCCGCCGCAGCGCTTCTCCTCGTGCTCGCGGTCGGCCTCGCCGGCTGCGCGGGCGGCGACCCCTCAGCCCCGCACGGCGAGTTCCCCGACGCGCTGGCGGGTGCGACCCTGCAGGCGCGCACCGCCGACGCCGTGACCGCGATCGGCGTCTCGGACGGCGACCTCTGGCCCAGCTGCTGGTCCGACGACGACGCGCTGTACACGGCCAACGGCGACGGTTCCGGCTTCGGCAACGAGTTCTCCGACATCGTGGTGAACCGGGTGACCGGTTCGCCGTCAGACCCCGACGGGCTGGAGGGAGAGGCGCTCGCCCTGGGCGATGCGGTCGGGCAGGTCTGGTCGGGAGACGGCTTCACCCGCAAGCCGACCGGGATGCTGTGCGCCGGCGGCGCGCTCTACCTCGCGGTGCAGGATCTGCGACTCGACTTCAATGAAGCGCCAGCCGCCACCATCGCGCGCAGCGACGACCACGGACGGACGTGGACCTGGGACGCCGAGGCCCCGATGTTCGACGACGGCGTCTTCACCACGATCTGGTTCGCGGACTACGGCAAGGACAACGAGCGCACGCCCGAGCCGGGCTACGCCTACGCGTACGGCCTGGACGGAAACTGGCGGGATTCGTTCGACGACTCGGTCGCCGATCCGACGGAGCTGTTCCTCGCGCGCGTGCCGTTGGAGATGGTTCAGGATGCCTCGACCTGGGAGTTCTACGCCGGAGACCCGGGCGACGCCGAACCGACCTGGACGGACGACATCGCCCGCAAACGGCCGGTGCTGGTGGACGACCGCGTGCTCTACCCTTCCCAGGAATCGGGGGCGGACGGGCAGACCGTCGGCGCGCACAACCTCAGCGTCGTCTCCCAGGGCGGCGTCACCTACCTGCCGAAGCTCGACACCTACCTCTACACGTCGTGGACCGAGCTGACCTTCGAGTTCTACGAGTCGCCGACGCCGTGGGGACCGTGGACGCTCTTCGCCTCGGAGGACTTCGGACCGTACCCGTGGACGGACGAGCGCTTCGGAGGCTACGCCACGACGATCCCCTCGAAGTTCGTCTCGGACGACGACCTCACGATGTGGGTGCAGTCGAACGTCTGCCCGTGCGCGGACGCCGGCATGTCGTCGTACTGGTTCGGACTGCGCCTGCTCGAGCTGAAGCCGGCCGGCTGATGCCGCGTTCACCGCACGGCATCTGCTTCCGCCGCCGATCGCTGCACCGCGGAGGGGAGTCGTCGTGATCGAGGTGCTCGTCGTCGGCGCCGGCTTCGGCCGCGACTTCCTCCCGCTGTACGAGCGGCACCCCGAGGTGTCGGCCGTCGGGCTCGTGGAGCCCGACGGCGCCCGCCGCCGCGCGATCGCCGACGCCTTCGGCGCCGACGCCGACTACGCGTCGCTCGATGACGCGCTGGCCACCGGGCGCTGGGATGCGGTGCACCTGCTGTCGCCGGTGCGGTTCCACGTCGATCAGACGCTCGCCGTGCTGACATCTGGCCGCTCCTGCGCAAGTGCTGTTCCGATGGCGACGACTCTCGACGGCATCGATCGGGTGACGGATGCCGCAGCCGCCGCAGCCGGCCGCTACATGATGATGGAGACCACGCTCTATCAGCGGGAGTATCTGCACGCTCTGCACCTGCGCGACTCGGGCGCCCTCGGCAGGCTCACCTATCTGAGCGGCGCCCACATGCAGGATCTCGACGGCTTCCCGCCCTACTGGATGGGCTATGCGCCCATGCAGTACGCCACGCACATCGTCGCACCGCTGCTCGGCCTCGCGGACGCCCGCGCGGAAGCGGTGGTGTGCTTCGGCTCCGGCGAGCTGCTCCCCGCCCATCGCGGGGAGGGCGGCAACCCGTACCCGCTCGAATCGGCGCTGTTCCGCCTCGACACCCCCTCGCCCCTCAGCGCGCAGGTGACGCTCTCGTTCTTCGAGAACGCCCGGGCGTACACCGAGGGCTTCAACGTCTACGGCGACCGCGGCGCGATCGAGTGGCCGTCGATCGAGGGGGGCCCGGCCGTCGTCTACACCGCCGGGCCGCAGGACGGCGCCCATCGCGGGCGCCCCGTCGCCCGCGATGAGGTGGAGGTTCCCGACCGCGCCGAACACCTTCCCGACGCGCTGCGTCGCTTCACGCGCGCCGGACGGTACGCGCCTCCGGGAGGGCGGCCCGAGCTCGAGTACCACGCGTGGCACGGGGGCTCGCACCCGCACCTCGTGCACGAGTTCGTCCGCGCCGTGGTCGACGACCGCGAGGCCGCGCTCGGGCCCGCGCGCGCGGCATCCGTCACCGCCCCCGGCATCGTGGCGCACGAGTCGGCGTTGCAGGGTGGGCGGATGCTCGAGATCCCGCGCTACTGACGGGGGTGCCGGCCGCCCGATCCGCGCTCCCATCATCCGGCGGTTCGACACCGGCGCGCGAGGCGCGCCCGCGCCCACGCCTCCACCAGGTCGGCTGCGTCGACCGCGCTGACGTCGTCGGTGTCGATGATGCGCGCGTCCCAGCGGGGATCCCCCGCCGACCAGGATTCCCAGCGATCCCAGCGCATCCGGGCCGACGTCTCCACCACCCGGATGACCTCGGGATGGTGCGCCGGGTCGCGGGTGTGCTCGAGGAGCCACTCGCCGAACCGGGCGTGATGCACGAGCGTCTCCTCCGGCTCTCCCCGCTCACGCAGACGGGCGCTGCGAACGTCCGGCGAACAGTGCAGCAGGCACACCGCGACCCCGTCGATCCGCTCCGTCGACGGCGCGGCCAGCAGTTCCCCCAGGGCCACCTGACCGAAGAGCAGGAGGTGCACACCCTGAGCCTGCAGGTCCGCGGCGTGCGAGACCCACTCTTCGACCGAGGCGTGCCGCCATGCCGTATCGGCGCCCTCGGGCACGCCGATGGCGTCGAACTCCGCACAGACCACGGGCTGTCGCCAGTCCACGGTGGTGAGTTTCGCGAGGACGGTGGACTTCCCCGCCCCACTGGCTCCGGTCACCAGCAGAAGCACGGCCTGGGCTCCTTCCTCATGCGCCGGGACGGCGGACGCGCCGGCTGGTGCCGCAGCACCGGCCGGCGCGCCCGGTCGCCGCGACCTACGGCTTGGTGGGCTTGCCCGGCTTTTCAGGCTTTCCCGGCTTGTCGGGGAACTCCGGCCGAGGTGGCCGCGGGTCGTAGTGCACCGCGGTCAGCGTGAGGACGCATCCCTCGCACGACGTGAGGATCGCGCGATCCGCCGACGCGGTCGTGGTCACCACCAGCTGGGAGTCCGTGCGCGACGCATCGCGCCGCACCGTCGCCGCGAACGACAGCTCGAGGGTCTCCCCCGCCGGGATCGCCCCCGTCCAGCGCAGCGTGGTGCCGTCCAGCACGGGTGCGCCGATCGAGGAGCGCAGCGAGGCGGGATCGAGCGTCGCGTCGTCCACGAGTCCCGCGAGGTCGACGGCGAGCGCGGCGCCTTCGGCCGACGCGCTGTCGGTGGACGCGCGCACGGTGTACGTCACCGCGTCGTCGCGCACGACCTCCGTGCCCGCGACGGGGTCGGACGTCACCGCCACTGACAGACCCGGCAGCTGCTCTTTCGCCTTGACGAGCGACAGGTCGTCGATCTGCACCCAGCGGTCGCCGTTGAGATGCGTCCCGACGAAGGCCTGCACCTGGGTGCGGTCGCCGCTGTGGAAGGTGACCGAGTACCTCGTGTAGGCGCCCACCTCCTCGAACGCGGTCTCGCCGATCGTCGCTCCGCCGGCGCCGAGCTCGCGCACGCCGATCGACCCCGGGGCCGGTGTTCCGCCGGTGACCACGAACGCGGTGAAGGTGTAGGTGGTGTTCGGCTCGACCGCGACGTCCTGGTGGACGTCGATCCAGCCGACGTTGCTGCGCATCCATCCCTGCTTCGTGCCGCCGTGCGCCCACGCGTGGTTGATGTCGATCCCGCAGTTGCCCGTGCACGCCCAGGGGGCGGGCATGGCGCCGCTCACGGCCCGTTCGAATCCGGGGTCCTGGATGAGATTCGGATTGACGACCGTGCCGCTCTCGTCGATCTCCGCGCGCAGCAGGTACACGTTGTACGGCTCCCACTGCGACAGTGCGAGGTAGAGCTCGCCGTCCTCCGACCAGGGGTGCATGTACCCGCCGTAGAGTCCCGGGAAGTCGGCGAAGCTCGCCAGGCGCTGCCGGTCGCTCCACGGCCCCTCCGGAGACGACGCCGTGCGCAGCACGAGGTCGAGGTTCTCGTCGAGGTAGGTCATCAGCCACCCGCCGGTGTAGTCGCTGTATTGCACCGACAGCTCTGCGACGTTCGGCGGCACGATCGGGGCCGCCGCCGTCTCGTCCGCACCCCAGGTCGAGCCGTTCCAGTACGTGTACGCCGCCTTGTCGAGCACCTGCGCCTCGGGGACGCGGGCGACGTGCGCCGCACCGAACCGCCCGTTGGGGGTGCCGAACATGTAGACCCAGCCGTCGTGCCGGTCGAAGGCGACCATCTGGAACGGGTGCTGTCCGTCGGCGGTGTTGGTCCACTGCGGGCCGTCGGTCGAGTTCCACGTCTCGCCGTTGTCGTCCGAGAAGGCGATGCGGCTGAAGTTGGTGTCCCACTTTCCGGGCTCGCCCCACTGGCGCACTGACATGAACGCCAGGTACTGACGTGAGCCCACCGCGATGCCCGCGGTGGGGATCGTCGTCATCTCCTGGCCGTTGATCTTGAGCGAGGGGATGATCTCGCCCGCGTGGCCCGGCGCGTCCTCGACGGCGGAGTCGAACGCCATGCCGTCGGAGAGATCCGTGTCGGAGCTGCGCAGCAGCACGTTCGAGCGCCAGTCGCCGCCGCCGCCGCCCGGCCCGCTCCAATCGCCGAACGTGTCGCCGAAGGCGGTGAGGATCTCGCCCTGGCCGTTGTCCCACATGATGCCGAGATCGGTGCCCGTGACGCGCCACCGGGTGCCGGTCGCGCTCGTGGACTTGGGGCCGGTCATCTTGGCGACCACTGCGGCCGGCGAGTGGTCGGGCGGGAACGCCGCCGCCGCGGTGGCCTCCGTGCCGGCGGTCGAGGCCGTAGCCGCGCCCGCGGGCAGGATCGCCCCGAGAACGAGGGCACCTATCGCGGCCACAGCCGCGGAGTTGGTTCGTAGTCGTCGCATCCTTGCGCCTTTCCTGTCGTCCCCGTGGTCAGGGGAGGTCCTGTGCGAGGGTCTCTTGCGCGGCGCCGCGGTGCGGCCCGGTTCCTTCCACGCGCCGGACGGTGTCGGGGGGGCAACCCGCGACGGCGCACCGCCCTACTTCATCCCGGCAAGACGGACGCCGTTGACGATGTAGCGCTGGAAGATCAGCACGAGCAGGATCGTCGGCAGCGCCGCGAGTGCCGATCCGGCCATGAGCAGGCCCCACTCGTTGCCGCGGTCCGACCGGAAGTTCGCGAGGTACTGCATGATCTGGGTCAGCGCCGGATCCTGGATCGTGAGGATCGGCCACACGTAGGCGTTCCAGTACGCGAGGAACGACCCGACGCCCACGACCACGAACGGACCCTGCGACTGCGGCAGGAAGATCGTCCAGAAGATCTTCCACCGGCTGGCGCCGTCGATCAGGGCGGCCTCTTCGATGGCGACCGGGGTGTTCAGGTAGAACTGCCGGATGAAGAACATCTGGGCGGCCGACGCGACGCCCGGGATGATCAGCACCGCGAGCGTGTTGAGCATCCCCAGGTTCGACACCACGACGAACGAGGTGAGCAGGATCGCCATGCCGGGCACGAACATCGGGGTGATGCAGTAGGCCCACCACAGCTTCTTGCCCCGGAAGTCCAGACGCGCGAAGGCGTAGGCGGCGAAGGAGTTCACCGCCAGGCTCAGCACCGTGAAGATGACGGCGCCGACGAACGTGATGAACATGGCCTGCATGAACGCGGGGTCCTGCAGGATCTGCGCGTAGTTCTGCCAGATCCAGATGTCGGGGAAGAACTGGAACGGGGTGCGCAGCACCTCGTTCTTGCCCTTGAAGCCCGCGATGATCATCCACGCCAGCGGGAGCATCGTGCTGACGACGATCAGGACGCCGAGCGTCCACTTGACGATGCGGCTTCCGAGCGACTCTCTCATGTGTCCGTGTTCCTGGTTCTAGCCGTCGATCGCCTTGTCGGAGTTGATGAGCCTGAAGATCAGCACGCTCACCGTTCCGAGGACGAAGAAGAGGATCAGCGCCGCCGTGAGCGAGAAGCTGGTCGCGTACGGCGTCGGGTCCTTGAAGGTGTTGAAGATGAAGAGGTTGGGGGTCATGGTCGCGTTCGTCGGGCCGCCGCCGGTCATGATCAGCGGGAGCTCGAACTGCTGCAGCGCGCCGATGGTGGCCGTGACCAGGAGGTAGACCAGGACGTTCTTCATGAGGGGGATCGTGATGAAGTACGTGCGCTGGAAGTAGTTGGCGCCTTCGAGCTGGGCCGCCTCGTAATAGCTCTCCGGGATGTCGTACATGCCGGCCAGCATGATGAGCGTCGTGACGCCGAAGGCGAGCCAGATGCCGGGGATCGAGATGGCCGGGAGGGCGAGGCTCGGATCGGACAGGAAGGCGTAGGGCCCGAGGCCGACGAAGCTCAGCAGCCAGTTCACGATGCCGCCGTCGGAGCGGTACATGAACACGAAGATGATCGAGGCGACGACCGCGGAGACGACCGTGGGGACGTACACCGTGGTCTTGAGCAGGCCGGCGAGCTTGATGCCGCAGGTGCGGATGAGACTCGCGATCAGGAAGGCGAGGATCATCATCGCCGGCACGACGTACAGGGCGTACTGGGCGCCGATCCAGATCGAGTGCCAGAAGTCCGGGTCCTCGAGGACGTACTGGTAGAACTGCAGCCCGACGAAGACCGGGTCCGCATAGAAGCTGATCTCGAATGTCGACAGGTAGAAGGAGTACACCAGCGGCCAGAAGACGAAGATCCCGAGCAGGACCACCATCGGCGCGATCATCAGATACGCCGTGCGATTGTCCATCAGGTGCTTCGCGACGCGCACACGCTCTTTGCGGCCCCGGCGCCCCTTCTTGGACTCGGGCTCGCTCTCCAGCGCCAGGCTCGCGGCCTGGCTGAGGTGCGCCGTGTTCTGCGGCGACATCGTCATGGTGGTCTCCTTCAACGCTGACGGGGCGGCGTGCGACGGGCGGGTGGCGGGAGCGCGTCCCGTCACCCGCCCGCCGTGGCTCAGTCGCCGGTGCCCTTGCCTGCCAGCTTCTGCTTCTCGATGATGTCGGTGATCTCGGCCTGCGCCTCCTCGAAGGACGCGGCGATGTCACCGCCGCGCATCGCCTTCTCGAGCGCGGTCGAGAACGCCAGGCTCACATCCCACGGATAGGCGGGCTCGCCCTTGGCGTACTGCACGATCTGCTCCGAGATGATCTGCATGTACGGGTTCGACGACGCCTCGGGGTCGGCGGCGAGCGCCTCGTCGACACTCGTGGTCGCGGCGTACTTGGAGAAGCCGCTCGCGGCGAAGAACTCCACGAGGTTCTCGGGGTTGTCGGCCAGCACGTACGACACGAAGTCGGCCGCCTGCTCCTGCACCTTGGACTTCGAGTCGACCGTCAGCGTCCAGCCGCCGAGCGTCGCGGTCGGCTTCGTCGGGTCGCCGTCGGAAGAGGGGAAGGGCGCGACGGCGAAGTTCTCCTGCGTCGTGGTCCAGTCGGGGTTGCCGGCGATCTGGCCCAGCGCCCACGAGCCGCACGCGCTCATCGCGACGGTTCCCTCACCGAAGAACGAGCAGTCGGCGTACCCGTAGGTGGCCTCCTGCGGCATCAGCTTGTCCATGTAGAGCGTCTGGTACATCGTCGCCAGCTGCTCGTAGGCCGGGTCGGTGGCGTACGCCTCCGACCAGTCGCCGCGCAGCGGCAGCGCGCCGGCCGTGTTCCACTGGCCGCCCCAGCTCGACCAGCCGAGGTCGGGCGCGGTCTGGGCGATGTTCATGCCGTAGACGCCGTCCTTGGTGAGAGCACGGGCGTCTTCGATGAGCTCGTCATAGGTGGTCGGCGGGGCGTCGATTCCCGCCGCGGCGAAGAGGTCGGTGCGATAGAACAGCACGGTCGAGGGCTCGACGAGCATCGGGTAGCCGTAGACGCCCTCCTCGACGGTCACGAAGTCGGCCACGTTCGACTTGATGTCCGAGATCGCCGAGGAATCCATGAGCTGCGACAGGTCGGCCAGCTGGCCGTTCGCCTGCATCGGCTTGATGTTGCCGTAGTTGGTGGTCTTCACGTCAGGCGCCTTGCCGGCGGCCTGCGCAGCCTTGAGCTTCTGGTCCCAGGTGTCGGCGGGCACGACCGTGTACTCGATCTCGACCTCGTCCTGCGACTTGTTGAAGTCGTCGACCTGCTGCTTGAACCAGGCCTGCTGGTAGTCCTCGAACTTCTGCTGCCAGAAGATCACCTTGGCCTTGCCGTCCTCGGTCGTCGGCGCGCCACCGCCGGCGGCGCATCCGGCGAGCAGTGCGCCCGCCGAGGCGGTCGCCACGACGGCGAGCACGAGCCTGCTGTTTCTCTTGTGCATTCGTCCCTCCTCAGGAACTCGACTCTTCGGTGAGTCGACGCTGTGGCCGGTCAGGGAGCCGGTCCGACATCGATCGATGCTTCGCGGTGGCGGCCGCGGATCGTCACTGATCTCGTCTGGACGCCAGAGTAGGCGAAATCGATTTCAAGTGCAATGCCCCCGAAGTGGGGATCGAGGGCATGTCGCCAGGGCTCCGTCCCCGCGGGACGGCGGAAAGACGGGGAGAATCGGCGCGTCCCGAGCGCGAAAACGTCCACGGTTGCGCCGGATGTTCTGTATCGATTTCACAACGGCGTGCAGAGCACGCGCGATTCAGGACGATCGCTCGAGATCAGCCGAGAACCAGAAGACGTTGTAGGGCCCCCACAGCGAGAGCGTGAAGTAGAACCGAGCGCCTCCGCCTTCCATGTAGCGGGGATTCATGTAGGGCGAGTACAGACCAGGATAGTCGGCGCTCGACACGAGCAGCATCGGCTCTCCCCACGGGCCCCACGGCGTGATCCCCTCCCGGATGTACGCATCCCCGCCGTCGGAGTAGGTCATGATCCAGCGCTCGAGGTACTCGGACCACATGACGGAGAGTTCGCCGATCGTGCCGTCCACGACGAGTTCGGCCGCGTCCATGTCGGCGTCCCATCGGGGCCGGCCCGAAGCATCCGTCCCCGCGAAATAGGTGTACGCGTCGGGATCCTCCACCGCATCCTCCGTCGCCGGCACGCGCATGAGCGCGACGCCGCCGAATCGGCCGGACGGGATCGACCAGAAGTAGACGTAGTCCTCGCCGCCGTCGGAGACGATCACCGGCGCGACCTGGATGAAGTTCGAGTCGCCCGGCCAGCGCGGCTCCTCGAGCGGCGTCCAGGTCTCGCCGCGATCCGTGGACTTCGCCATCCCCGCGTAGTTGGCGTCCCACGCTCCCGGCTCACCCCACCGAGACACCGACATGTACGAGATGTAGAGAGTCTCGCCGACCGCGAATCCGTGCGTCGGGATCTTGGTGACCTCCCCGGTGCCGTCGTTGGCATCATGCTCACCCTCTACCAGCGCCTGCGCCCAGCCCAGCTCGTCGGCCGGGATCCAGCCGTCGAAGGTGATGCCGTCGGAAGGATCGCCGTCGGTCGTCCACGCCGAGACGTTCGACCGCCAGATGCCGCCCTGACCGCCGGTCGACTCGGGGTCGCGCTCGCCGAAGGTATCGCCGAAGAAGAAGTAGGTGCGATCGCCGATGTTCGTCATCGAGCCGAGGTCGGTGCCTGCGACGGCGGCCGCGGCGGTGTCGTTCATGCCGTCAGGGCCGGTCAGCTGCGCGATCTCGGTGAGGTTCGACACGCCGCTCAGCACGAACGGCTTGTCCTGCTCCGTGTCGACCGCCGGAATCGCGGGGCCGGCGCACGCGGCGAGGACGGCGAGGAGGGGGCCGGATGCCGCGACCGCGACGATCCGGCGGGCACGGCGTGATTCCAGGGACATGATCCTCCTCGATCGTCGCGTGCCACGATACGACGGACGAGCAGGAATCCGAAATCGATTTCACGCCCAACCGACGACATCGGGGTTCGTGGAGGAGGGGAAATGCGTCGAGCTCCCCGCCCCCCGCCGCCCCATGCGAAGGCCGGGATGTCCGGTTCGGCCGGTCTCAGGTCGCGTCGGCTAGATCGTCCGCTCTGAGGGATGGTCCGCGAGCCACGCGGCCGCGGCCCGTTTCGGAGCCTTGAGCAGCCACGCGTCGGTGATCACCTCACGAAGCTGGTCGAGGTCGATCCGGTCGAGCCGCACGAGCACCGCCGGGTACCCGTCGAAGTGCGGGATGGTGAAGAAGACGTCGGGGAATGTCTCCAGGAGCGCCTGCTTCACCTGCTCCCCGTCCGTGCGGATGCCGATGATCTCGCCCGGCGGCCACTCGCGCCCCTGTTCGGCGAGCTGGGTGAGATCGCGCCCGCTCGGTCCACGCTCCCAGGCGAAGGCGGCGCGGCCGACGACCCAGTTCGCGCCGCCGCGATGGCCGTCGATGCTCTCGCTCACGCCCGGAAGCTCCTGCGCGATGGCGCGGACGTCGTCGAGTGTTGCCATAGCCCCCATGATGGGCGACGCCGCACCGCGACGGCACCCCTCAGGCGTCGGGCGAAGCGGGTGCGTCTTGATCGCCGGACGGCCGCTCGAGCGGCGCCCGCGGTCGCCACACCACCACCTCGGTCGCGCGGCGCACGCGCGTGCCCGACCGCAGCGTCACGACGGCACCGGTCGAGCCGGCGGCGAAGACGCGGGCACCCGGGCGCTTCTCGAGCTCGGCGCGCATGCGGTCCTCGAGGTCGCGGACGCGGCCGTGGAGCTCCTGCACACGGTTCTCGAGCTCGAGGATCCGCACGATGGCGGGAAGCCCGATGCCGTCCGATGACATGCGGGCGACCTCGCGGAGCTGCTCGACGTGCCGCAGCGAATATCGCCGCGAGCCGCCCTGCGTGCGGGCGGGCACGACGAGTCCGAGCCGGTCGTACTGCCGGAGCGTCTGCGGGTGCATGCCCGACAGCTCGGCCGCGACGGCGATCGCGAAGATGGGGGCGTCCTCGTCGATGTCGTCCTCGGTCACTTCCTCACCTCCTCATCGCTGGTCCTGGCACGAGCGACGAACGAGCAAGACGAACCGCCCCGAGCCGACCATCTGCGCCGGGTTCGGGGCGTTTCGACTCGCTTCGCTCGCTCAACGACCGATTCTCCTAGCCGCGCGCCTTCGTCATGAGGTCGGCACGCGGGTTCTCCTTCGGCTCGAGGCTCCGGAAGCGCTCGAGCGCTTCGCGCGCGGCGTCGTCGAGGTGCGACGGCACCGCGACCTGCACCTCGGCGAGAAGATCGCCCGTGCCCTTGCTCGTCTCGACGCCGCGGCCCTTGACGCGCAGCACACGTCCCGACGGCGTGCCGGGTGCGACGCGCAGTCGCACCGGGTCTCCCCCGAGCGTCGGCACCTCGATGGTCGCGCCGAGCGCGGCCTCGGTGAAGGTCACCGGCACCGTCACGCGCAGGTTCAGCCCGTCCCGCGTGAACACGGGGTGCGGGCGCACCGTCACCTGCACGACGATGTCGCCGTTCTCGCCACCGTCGGGCGAGCGACGCCCGCGGCCGCGCAGCCGGATCTTCTGCCCGTCCGCGACGCCTGCCGGGATCTTCACCTTGAACGGGTTGCCGTCCTCGCCCTGCAGGGTGATCGTCTCGCCCTTGGTCGCCGTGACGAAGTCGATCGTCGTGCGCGCGGTGACGTCCGCGCCCCGGGTGGGTCCGCCGTAGCCGCGGAAGCCGCCGCTCGGCTGCCCGAACCGCCCCGAGCCGAAGCCCGTGCCGCCCTGCTGCTGGTTGAACATCGCGAAGATGTCGTCGAAGTCCTCGGCGTTCTGGTAGCGCGCGCCGCGGCCCTGGTTGAACATCGAGAAGACGTCCTCGAAGCCGCCGGCGCCGCCCTGGCCGCCCGCCGTGAAGCGGGCGCCCGAGCCCATCGCGCGGATCTGGTCGTACTCCTTGCGCTGCTCGGCGTCGGAGAGAACCGAGTACGCCTCGCTGACCTCTTTGAACTTCGCCTCGGCGGCGGCGTCGCCCTGGTTGGAGTCGGGGTGGTACTTCCGCGCCAGCTTGCGGTAGGTCTTCTTCAGGTCGGCATCGGCGACGTCCTTCGAGACGCCGAGCACCGCATAGAAGTCCTTGTCGAACCAGTCCTGACTGGCCATGGGTCCTCCTCCGCTACTCGGCGGGCACTGCGACGACGACCTTCGCCGGACGCAGCTCCACCGAGCCCAGGCGGTAGCCGATCTCGACGACCTCCAGGATCGTCGGCTCGTCCGCACCCGGGGTCGGCACCTGGAAGATCGCCTCGTGCTGCTGCGGGTCGAACACCTCGCCCGAGGCGCCGTACGTGGTGAGGCCGATGCGCTCGGCGACGCCCCGCAGCTTCTCGGCGATCGCGGCGAAGGCGGAGCCCTCTTCGAGATCGCCGTGCTTCTCCGCACGGTCGAGGTCGTCGAGCACCGGAAGCAGGCCCTTCGCGACCGCGCCCTGCGCGCGCTGGATCTCGACCTCGCGCTGCTCCTCGGTGCGGCGGCGGTAGTTGGCGTACTCGGCCTGCAGGCGCTTGAGGTCGTTCAGCAGCGCCGACTCGAGGTCGGCGAGCACGGCGTCCTCGGCCGCGGCGTCGGGGTTCTGCGCGGCGCCGAGGATGTCGTCGACCGTGAGCGCGTCGTCCCCGCCCTGCGGCGCGGCCCCGCCCTCGGAAGGCTGCCCGTCCTGCGGCGCGGGGCCGGAGGCGTTCGCCTCCGACCCCTCACCGTCAGGCCGGACCTCGTCGCCGTCACGCGGTTCTTCGACCGGCTCCGGGTTGTGGTCCTTGTTCGCCATGGTTACTTCTTCTCGTCCTCGTCGTCCACGACCTCGGCGTCGACGACGTCCTCGTCGGGGTTCGTCGCACCCTGGTCGGCCGTCGGCGCGTCGGCACCGGCATCCGGAGCACCCTGCGAAGCCTGGCCGGCGGCGTAGATCGCCTCGCCCAGCTTGCCCTGGCTCTGGTTGAGCTTCTCGAACGCGGTCTTCACGGCGTCGTCGTCCTCGCCCGCGAGCGCGGTCTTGAGCGCGTCGACATCGGCCTGGACCTCGGTCTTCACGTCCTCGGGAAGCTTGTCGTCGTTCTCCTTGATGAGCTTCTCGATCGAGTACGACAGGGTCTCGGCCTGGTTGCGCACCTCGGCGGCCTCGCGACGCTTCTTGTCGTCGGCGGCGTGCTCCTCGGCCTCGCGCACCATGCGCTCGATGTCGTCCTTCGGCAGCGACGAGCCGCCGGTGATGGTCATCGACTGCTCCTTGCCGGTGCCCTTGTCCTTCGCCGACACGTGGACGATGCCGTTCGCGTCGATGTCGAAGGTGACCTCGATCTGCGGGATGCCGCGCGGAGCGGGCGCGATGCCGGTCAGCTCGAACGTGCCCAGCGGCTTGTTGTCGCGGGTGAACTCGCGCTCGCCCTGGAAGACCTGGATCGCGACCGACGGCTGGTTGTCGTCGGCGGTCGTGAAGGTCTCGCTGCGCTTGGTCGGGATGGCCGTGTTGCGCTCGATGAGCTTCGTCATGATGCCGCCCTTGGTCTCGATGCCGAGGCTCAGGGGGGTCACGTCGATGAGGAGCACGTCCTTGCGCTCGCCCTTGAGGACGCCGGCCTGCAGGGCGGCGCCGACGGCGACGACCTCGTCCGGGTTCACACCCTTGTTGGGCTCCTTGCCGGCCTCGCGCTGCACGAGATCGCTCACCGCGGGCATACGGGTCGAGCCGCCGACGAGCACGACGTGGTCGATGTCGGCCACCTTGATGCCGGCCTCGCGGATGACGTCCTCGAAGGGCTTCTTGGTGCGGTCGAGGAGGTCCTTGGTCAGGTCCTCGAACTTCGCGCGCGTGATGGTCTCGGAGAGCGAGACGGGGCCCGAGTCGGTCAGCGACAGGTACGGGAGGTTCACCGAGGTCGAGGTCGACGACGAGAGCTCCTTCTTCGCCTGCTCCGCGGCCTCCTTGAGGCGCTGCAGCGCGATCTTGTCACCCGAGACGTCGACCCCGGTGGTGTCCTTGAACTGCTTGATCAGGTAGTCGACGAGACGCTGGTCCCAGTCGTCGCCGCCGAGGCGGTTGTCGCCGGCGGTGGCGCGCACCTGGATGGTCGAGAAGTCGTCGTCCTTGCCCACCTCGAGGAGGGAGACGTCGAAGGTTCCGCCACCGAGGTCGAAGACGAGGATGAGCTCGTCCTCCTTGCCCTTGTCGAGGCCGTAGGCCAGGGCCGCGGCGGTGGGCTCGTTGATGATGCGCAGGACGTTGAGGCCCGCGATCTCGCCGGCCTCCTTGGTGGCCTGGCGCTCGGCGTCGTTGAAGTACGCGGGGACGGTGATGACGGCATCCGTCACCGTGTCGCCGAGGTACTGCTCGGCGTCGCGCTTGAGCTTCTGGAGGATGCGCGCGGAGATCTCCTGCGGCGTCCACTTCTTGCCGTCGACGTCGAAGCCCCACGTGGTGCCCATGTGACGCTTGACCGACGAGACGGTGCGGTCGACGTTGGTGACGGCCTGGCGCTTGGCGGTCTCGCCGACCAGCACCTCGCCGTCCTTGGTGTACGCGACGACCGACGGGGTCGTGCGGAAGCCCTCGGCGTTCGCGATGACCTTGGGCTCGCCGCCCTCGAGGACGCTCACGACCGAGTTGGTCGTACCGAGGTCGATTCCAACAGCACGTGCCATGTGTTTCTCTCCTTCGTGTGGGTGGAGACGGATGCCGCCACCCGGGGTATCTGAAAGTCTTCTCGCGCTCACGGACCGCCCCGGAGAACGGGTTGAGTCGCGATGGCTCAACCATACGCCCGGGCTGGGGCATCCGTCAAATCAAACTTGATATGACTCGACTCAACTTGTCTGGGCGGACCCACAGGTCTCTACTGACGGCATGAGCGAGATCAAGACCCAGCCGACCGACGCGGACGTGCCGGCGTTCCTCGAGGCGGCGACACCCGCGCGCCGACGGGAGGACGGCCTCGCGCTGGCCGAGCTCTTCCACGAGGTGACGGGAGCAGAGCCGGTCCTGTGGGGACCGTCGATGGTCGGCTACGGCAGCTACCGCTACGTCTCGCCGTCGGATCCGAAGCGGCAGGGCGACTGGCCGAAGACGGGCTTCTCGCCGCGCAAGGCGCAGCTCTCGCTCTACGGGCTGAAGGACCTCCCCGATGGCGCGGCGCTGCTCCCCCAGCTGGGCGCGTACACCGAGGGCGCTGGCTGCGTCTACGTGAAGAAGCTCGACGACATCGATCTCGATGTACTGCGGCGCCTCATCGCCATCGCGTGGGCTCGCGGCGACGACCCGGTGCCCTGAGCCTGCTCGGATCCTGCGGCCGCCTCGTGATCAGACGGAGTGCCCGGCGGTCGGAGCCGACGATCCCCGGGCGCCCGCCGCCATCGCTCAGATCGAGTGCGCGAGAGTCTGCAGCCCGACGACCAGCAGCCCGAGGGCGACCAGGATCGCCAGCGCGATCACCTGCTTCCACCACGCCAAGTCGGACCGGCGCACGGCGAACCAGCCGATGACGGCGAGCGTGGCGATGTAGACGATCGACGATGCCCGCAGGGCGGCGTCCAGGGGCAGGACATCGAGCAGCGCGAGGAGCAGGAGGACCCCGGGCGTCAGCAGGGTCCCGAGCGCACCCCCGGCGATGCGCGTCGAGATGATGAGATCCGCCCGCCCCGGAAAGGTCCGATGCACTGCCAGGTGCGACACGACGTCCGACACGAAGCCCGCTGCCGTGATGCCCACCACGCCGAGGATCAGCGCCCAGAACGCGTGGTCGGCCTCCGCGTGCTCGCTCGAGGCGACGACCAGCACGATCGCGAGACCCGTGAAGGTCGCGTACACGCGCTCCTTGAAGTAGGCGACGACCGCCCGCTCGCCGCCGCCCTCGGCACGCTCGAGGTGCTCCCTCGCACGATCCGTGCGCCGGCTCACCCGCCCAGCATCCCCTCGACCGCCTCGTTCGGCTTCGGGTCGGGAAGGCGCCGCATGCGGAAGCCGTTGAGCACGCCGAGCACCGCCGCGAGGATCGGGATGAGCAGGGCGACCTGCAGTGCGATGTGGCGGGCCTCGGTGTTGATGCGCACGACCTCTTCGGCGGCGTCCGGCGGTTCGTCCGCCAGCAGCTCCTCCAGGCCGGAGTTCGACATGAGCTCGGCGTCCTCTTCGAGCACCGTGGCCACCTGCTCCTGCTGCTCGGAGGTCAGCACCGTGCTGGAGTACGCGAACGAGGTGAACGACGCCGCAAGGGTCGCGAGCATGATCGCGCCGGCGAACGCCAGCCCGAAGGACAGGCCGAACGAGCCGGCGGCGGAGTTGACGCCCGCGGCCTCGCTGACCCGCTCGTCCGAGATCGGCGAAAGCGTGTAGTTGTTCAGCTGCGAGACCAGGAGGCCGAGGCCCGAGCCGGCGATGATGAGCGGGACCGTCAGCCACCACCCGGTGTCGGCGACGGGCACCAGCGGCACGATGGCGATGAGACCCGCCGCAGCGAGCGAGAAGCCGAGGAGGATGAGATTCGCGGGGCGGCCCTTCGCCCGGCGGCCCGCCCAGATCGCGATCGCGAACATGCTGAGCGACAGCGGCGCGATCGACAGACCCGCTTGCAGCGCGTTGTACTCCAGCACCATCTGGAGGTAGAGCGGAAGCACGATCATGGTGCCGCCGAGAGCGATCTGCTGCAGCAGCTGCCCGCCCACGCCGGTGCGGAACGGCTTCGACGAGAACAGCGCCGGGTCGAGGAGGACCGGCTTCCCCTTCTTCTTCCGGGAGTTCAGCCACCACGCCAGGCCGCCGAGAGCGACGGCCCCCAGGCCGATGATGAGGCCGACATAGCCGCCGCCCTCCTGCCACACCAGGATGCCCAGCACGACGCCGCCCATGCCGATGACCGAGAGCGCCGCACCCACCAGGTCGATCGACCGGTCGCCGTGGTATTTCACGTCCTTCACGAGGCCGACGCCGAGCAGCACGACGGCGATGATCAGAGCCTCGAGACCGAAGGCGACCCGGTAGGACCAGAAGGTGGTGATGAAGCCGCCGAGGAGCGGGCCGACCGCCGCCGCGATCGCGGCCGACGCGCCCACCAGCGCGTAGACGCGCTTCTGGTGGCCCCCGGAGAAGTTGCCGTGGATGAGCGACTGCATCGAGGGGAGCAGAAGGGATGCTCCGATCCCGCCGATCACGGCCCAGAAGATGATGACGGCGGTCAGGCTCGTCGCGAACGCCATCGCCACCGCGCCGACTGCGTAGCCGCAGAGACCCAGGATGTAGGCGAGCTTGCGCCCGATGAGGTCGCCGGTCTTGCCGCCGATGAGGATGAACGCCGCCGAGACCAGGGCTTCGAGGGCGATCGCCCCCTGTACGCCGCTCGCCGTCGTGCCGAGTTCCTTCACCACCGCAGATATCGAGACGTTCATGATCGACGTGTCGACCACGAGCACGAACATGGCCATCGCGAGCAGGATGGCGAGGCGCCCGTTGAAAGGCGCTGCGGAGCCGGAATCCCCAGTCATGAACGAAGCAAACCATCCGGGCACTCCCGAGCGCTACGGTGAATCCGCACCAGCCGTTCATCGAAGGGGATTGAAGTGTCCGACATGAACTCTCCCGACACGCCCCCGGCTCCCGGCTTGCCCGCTTTCGGCGGCACGACGCCGACCGACGCGATGGCCGCCGCGATCGACGCGGAGAGCCCGGCGCGCACCGACCGCAAGGCGGTGCTCGCGTGGGGACTGTGGGACTGGGGTTCGGCCGCCTTCAACGCCGTGGTCACCACGTTCGTCTTCACCGTGTACCTCACGAGCGAGAGCTTCGGCCCCTCCGGGACCGTCGAGGCGCAGCTGGGCTGGGCGCTCGCCGCGGCGGGCCTGCTCATCGCCCTGCTCGCACCCGTCACCGGTCAGCGCTCCGACACGTCCGGTCGGCGCAAGCTGTGGCTCGCCGTGAACACGTACATCGTGGTGGGCATGACGGCGGCGATGGTCTTCGTCGCCCCCGACCCCGCGTACCTGTGGCTCGGCCTGCTCCTGGTGGCGGCGGGCAACATCTTCTTCGAGTTCGCCGGCGTCAACTACAACGCGATGCTCTCGCAGGTCTCCACGCCCCGCTCGATCGGCCGCGTGAGCGGCTTCGGCTGGGGCATGGGCTACGTCGGCGGCATCGTGCTGCTGCTGATCGTGTACTTCGGCTTCATCCAGGGCCTGTTCGGCGTGCCCGCAGAGGACGGCTGGCCGGTTCGGCTGGCGATGGTCGTCTCGGCGGTGTGGTTCGGGCTGTTCGCGCTGCCCGTTTTGCTGACGGTGCCCGAGTATCGCGGCGCGGGCGCCGCGCGGGAGCGGGTCGGATTCTTCGCGTCCTACGCCCGCCTCGGGCGTGACATCGCGCGACTGTGGCGCGAGAGCCGCCACACCGTGTGGTTCCTGCTCGCCAGCGCGGTCTTCCGCGACGGCCTCGCGGGGGTGTTCACCTTCGGCGGCGTGCTCGCGGCATCCGTGTTCGGCTTCTCGCCGGGCGAAGTGATCATCTTCGCGATCGCCGCGAACGTCGTCGCGGGCGTGTCGACGATCGCCGTCGGCGCGCTGGACGACAAGCTCGGGGCGAAGCCGGTCATCGTGGCGGCGCTCATCGGGCTGGTCGTGTCGGGCCTGCTCGTCTTCTTCCTCCACGACGGCGGGCAGATCGTCTTCTGGACCGCGGGGCTGGCGCTGTGCCTCTTCGTCGGTCCGGCCCAGTCGGCGTCGCGCACCTTCCTCGCCCGCATCATCCCGCCGGGCCGCGAAGGCGAGGTCTTCGGCCTGTACGCCACCACCGGTCGTGCCGTCTCCTTCCTCGCACCGACGATGTTCGCGCTGTTCGTGGCGCTGTCGGGCGAGGCGTACTACGGCATCCTCGGCATCGTCCTGGTGCTTCTCGCCGGGCTCCTGCTGCTCCTGCCGGTGCGCGCGACACCGCAGAAGATCTCGGGCTGAGCGCGGCTCGCCGTCACCTCGCTCCGCGAGGCCCGAGGTCGTCGCCCCGCGCAGGCTGAGCACATCGGCCGCAACGGACGCGGCCATCGGCTAGCCTCGCTCTCGGGCATCATGCGACGGGGGGTCGTCGCTTCGCCCTGCGCCCCTCGCCGACCCCGAAAGCAGCCGTGCCGATCCGCCCGACCTCGCACCTGCAGCGCCTTCGCGCTGAGCGCCTGCGCGCCGCGCGTCACCAGCGGGCGCTCGGGTACTGGGGCGTGCTGCTGGCACTCGCTGTGTCGCTGTGGGTCGGGACCAGCATCGTGCCCCCGGAGTGGCTGCGCACACCAGCGCTCTTCGGCCACCTCGCCGCCGTCATCGTGGGCCTCGGCTCGGCCGTGCTGCTCGAGATGAGCGGACTGCTCTGGACGCTGGGACGGGCGGCACTCGACGACGTGCGCCGCGTCGAGCGGACGGTCACCGGGCTGGCCTGGCTGGGCATCACCGGCCTGTTCGCGACGGGAGCGTTCCTGCAGCCCGACCTCGGCGAGCCGCTCACCGCGCTCAAGATGGGCGCGGTGCTGCTGGCGGCGATGAACGGCGTGGCCATGACGCGCCTGACCGACGAACTCGCCCGTCTTCCCGCCGGCGTGCGCTTCGGCGCCCTGCCCTTCCCGCTGCGGCTCTGGTGCCTGTGGAGCGCGCTGGTGTCGCAGGCTGCCTGGTGGACGGCCGTGCTGATCGGGATGCTGAACACCGCCTCTCGGTGATCTCCCGGCATTCTCGCGCTCGCCTCGCAACCGCGCTCAGGTTAGGCTGTGGCCTTACCGGACTACCCGGCCGGTGACCCCCCGCCCGGCCTCACGGCCGCACCGACCTCTAGGATTCCCATGCGCGACCGCACGCGCGGCGAAGAGGACGCGCCCGGACCTCGCCGTGGCCAGTCCTCGAATCCGGTGACCACTCCGATTCCCTCGGCGTCGCCGTCGACCCCCGCCCCTGTCCTCCCTGCCGCGCCGGCGCCGTCGGCCGCGCGCACGGCCACCCCGTCGGCGGCCTCGTCCGCACAGCCCGCGAACCCCGGCACGTCCGGCCCGCCGAAGAAGCCGTCGGCCATCGAACAGCGGCGCGAGCGCCGACGCAAGCGCCGCCGTCAGCTGCTGCTGTGGGGCACGGTCGCCGGCATCGTCGTGCTGGTCGGATCGATCGGCTCCGTCTCGTACGCGATCGTGTCGAACCTCTCCGACGCCGAGCCCGCCGCCGCGGATCCGGCGCCCGAGGCCCCGGCCGAGGTGGAGCTCATCGAGTTCCCGCAGGACGAGCCGGCCGCAACGGCCGGCGCCGAGCCCTGTGCGAGCGTCCACGTGCTGTCGTCCTTCGAGAACGCCGAGATGGTCGAGAGTCTCGCCGCCGCCTACAACGGCCAGCCTCGCAACGTCGCCGGCTCGTGCGTCACCGTCACCACGACCAAGGACAAGTCCGGCGTGGCCGCCGCCGTAGTGGCGACGGGCTTCCCGAACCTCGCCGACGACCAGAAGCCGACGGTGTGGCTCCCCGACTCCTCGACATGGGTCGACGTCGCCCAGGCGCAGGGCGCCACGAACCTCCGCGCGGAGGGTGCGAGCGTCGCGATCTCCGACATCGTGCTGGCGATGCCGGAGCGGCTCGCCGAGACGATCGGGTGGGATGCCGAGTCGCCGAGCTGGTCGGAGATCTTCGAAGCCGCCGGCGACGCCGAGCTGTGGAGCGGTCTCGGCCACCCCGAGTGGGGCGCTTTCAAGCTCGGCAAGACGAGCCCCCTCGTGGCGACCTCGGGGGAGGCCGCGATGTTCGCCTCGTTCGGCACGGCCTCCGGCTCGCTGTCCGAGCTCGCCGTGACTGATGTGCAGGATCCCGCGGTGCAGGCGCAGGTGCACGAGAACGAGACCGCCACGAGCCACTACATGGCGACGCCCGAGCACTTCCTGTGGCACGCGCGCCAGGCCGAGGCATCCGGATCCGCCGCCGACTTCCTGTCGGCCGTCATCGTCGACGAGAAGTCGGTGTGGGACTACAACCGCGGCATCACCAGCCGCGACGGCATCACGCGCACCCAGGCGGAGCCGCCGGCGGAGCAGCTCGTGCCGATCTACCCGACCGACGGCTACTACTCGGCCGACAATCCCGTGATGCGACTGACCGGACCGTGGATCGATCCGGTGGAGTCCGAAGCCGCCGCCGACTTCATCCGCTTCACCCACACCGCGCAGGGTCAGTCGGCGGTGCGTTCGGCAGGCTACCGCGACCTCAACCGCGCGCTGGACGAGGGCGTCGCGAAGGTCGGCCAGCTCGAGGCGGCGCAGCGCGGCACCCTCGCCTTCCCCGGTGCGGACGTCGTGACGGCGGTGCAGACGGCGTTCCCCGACGTGCGCAAGCGTGCGAACGTGCTGTTCCTGCTGGACGTGTCGGGGTCGATGGACGAGCCCATCTCGGCATCCGACACCAAGCTCACCCAGGCGCGCAAGGCGATCGAGGCGGCGCTCGGCCACTTCACCACCGGCGACGACGTGGGCCTGGCGGCCTTCGCGCAGGCCCCCGACGGGGCGATGGTTCCGGGTCTGGTGTCGCCGACAGCAGATATCGGCTCGTCGCGCGACGGCTTCCTCGGGGCGCTCGGCGGCCTGACCTCGATGGGCGACACGCCGCTCTACCAGGCCGTCGACACCTTCGCGGCACAGCAGGCCTCGTCATGGTCGGCCGACCACATCAACGCCATCGTGCTGCTGAGCGACGGCGAGAACGACGCGCCGAACGCTCCGACGATCGGCGCCGAGGAGATGCTCGCGAACCTGAAGAACCTGCACCACGCCACGCCGGTGCTCGTCTTCACGCTCGCGTACGGCGCGGACGCCGACGTGGCCACCCTGCAGTCGATCTCGAGCGCGACCGGCGCGCACTACTACGACGCGACCGACCCGTCGAAGCTCGAGGCGGTGCTCGGCGACCTGGTCACCAGCTTCTGATTCGGTCTCGCGGCGCGGCGCCCTCAGGCGCTCGGCCAGGAATCGGCGAGCTTCGTGAGCAGCCGTGCCAGCTCGGCGCGCTCCGCATCGGTGAACGCGGTGAGCGCCGCGTCGATCGCCTCGCGCCGCTCGCCCCGGAAGCCGCGCACCAGGCGGGTTCCGGCATCCGTCAGCGCCACGCGCGTGCGACGGGCGTCGTCGGGATCGGCCTCGCGACGCACCAGGTCGAGCGCGACCGCCTGCTGCACGAGTCGCGACGCCCGGGGCTGATCGACCCCGACGGCGTCGGCGATCTCGCCCACCGAGAGGGGGTGGGATGCCGCGGCCAGTGCTTCGAGCAGCCGCATGCGCGCCGGTCCCCCGAAGCGGCCGCCTGCGCCCCACGGCGGAGCGCCGACGCCCGGGGGCGGGCCGAACCCCGGGCCCCCGCGGCCCCAGGGGCCACCGCGGCCGGGGAAGCCATGCACCGACCCGTCGGGGTGGACGTGCTCAGAAGCGTCGGAATCGTGGCCGTGCGGACCCGCGTGGCGGTGCCCGCGCGGACCGTGGCCGAACGGGCCACCGCCGTGCATGCCGGGGCCTTCCGCCCACGGCGGTCGCGGCATCCGTCGACCGCGCAAGCGTGCGAGCGCGGCGGCGATGGCATCGGACGGGTCGTCGGGTGCGGACGGCATGCCTCCAATTTACATGCGACTTGACATGTATCCGAGATGCATGTCACACTGCATGTACATGCACTACGACATGTAATCGCGGCGGCCCCGTGTCGCCCCCCGAAAGGACTTCCCATGAACGACATCAACGACAACGAAGACATCAACGACAACGAAGACAACGGCACCGCCGCTCCTACCGGCCGTCCGCTCGGCTACTGGCTGCGCGCGGTCGACGGGCTGCTGACGCGGGAGTTCGCGACGGCGCTCGAGGCCGAGGGCATCTCGCGACGCGACTGGATGCTCCTCAACGTGCTGGCGGGCGACATCGACGCGCCGGAGCTCCGCGAGCGCTTCGCCCGCAAGGGCAAGCGCCTGCGCGGCTTCGAGGAGCGCGGATGGGCCGAGGAGCAGGGCGACGGAACCTGGACGCTCACCGACCTGGGCCGCTCCGAGAAGGAGCGCATCGGCGCGATCGTCGACGGCATCCGTGCCCGGGTGGTCGCCGCGGTCGGCGACGACGAGGCCTACGCGGCGCTGACCGGCTCGCTCGAGGCGATCGCACGCGAACTCGGCTGGGACGAGAACGCCACCGGGCGCGAGCGCGGGTTCGGCGGGTTCGGCGGGTTCGGGCGCCCCGGCTTCGGCCCCCGGCCGGGCTTCGGCCCGGGCTTCGGCGGCTTCGGCCCCGGTTTCGGCGGGCGTCCGCGTCCGTTCGACCCCGACATCCACGACGGCTACGGCCGCAATCGCCACCGCGGCTTCGCTCCCGGGCGCCCCGGCCACCCCGCCGAGCGCTTCGACGAGCCGATGCGCGGCTCCGGCGACGACGCCTGCTTCGGCCACCATCCGCACGCCGGCCACGGTCACCACGACCATGAGGGTCACGGCCACCCGCACGGCGGGCACGGCCACGGCCACCACGGCGGGCACCGCGGGCACGGCGACCACGGCCACCACGGCGGCCACGGCGGCCACGGCGCCCACGGCGGCCGTCGGGCCCAGCACGCCTACGAGCGCGGCTTCGACGCCGGGTTCGCGCGCGGCCGGGAGTCCGGCGCGGCCTGAGGCGCGGCATCCGTGTCGAGCGAAAGCCTCCCCCGGAGCACAAGGGCGGTACCTGCGTACGCGGGTACCGCCCTTCGCGTCTGCGTCCTCGATCGAGGAGCGTTGCCGAGATGCGGACGCGTACGCCGCGACGCTCCCTCAGCTCGGCGATGCTCACAACTGAGGACGCGGAGCCGGCCGGTGGGCCCCGTCACACGCGCGTCACACGGGCGGGGCACAATGGGGCCGTGAGCACCGCCCCCGCACTCCTCGCCATCTCGCACGGCACGTCGTCGCCCGCGGGGCAGGCGGCGGTCGCGGCGCTGGTCGACGCCGTCGCCCGCGCGCTGCCCGACGTCGTGGTGCGGCTCGGGCATGTGGATGTGCAGCAGCCGGATGTCGCGGCATCCCTCGACGCCCTCCCCGACGGCGCGCCCGTCGTGATCGTGCCGCTCCTGCTGTCGGCGGGGTACCACGTGCGCGTCGACCTCATCGAGCAGACCGCCGGCCACGACGGCGTGACGATCGCCCCGGCGCTGGGCCCCGACCCGCGGCTCGTCGACGCCCTCCTGTCGCGCCTCGCACCGCTGGCCCCCGCCGCCGGCGACGCCGTCGTGCTCGCGGTCGCCGGGTCGAGCGACGACCGCGCGAACGAGGACTGCCGAGAGATCGGACGGATGCTGGGGGCCCGGCTCGCCCGCGAGGTCACGGTCGGCTTCCTCGCGGCCGCCGACCCCCGGCTCGACGTCGCCGTCGCGTCCGCCGCCGACCACGCCGAGCGCGTGATCGTCGCCGACTACCTCCTCGCGCCGGGCTACTTCCACGATCTCGCCGTGAGGCTGGCGGCAGGTGCGCCCGTCGCCGCGCCGCTGCTCGGCGACGACGAGCCCCCGGCCGCGCTGGTGCAGATCGTCGTGGACCGCTACCGGGCCGCGGTGCGATCGCCGGACTGAGTCCACAAGGGGCGCTCCCGCAAGTGTGTGACGCCCCGTTACGCCGGGTAACGTCACTTGACGCTCGGATAGGTGCGCGGTCGAGTCGTTTTTAGCCTTGCGGAATGGACTCGATAGGGTCCCACCCGAGGGACGCCTCGGGATCTCACCCGGAGGCCACCGTGACCATCAGCGACACCGAACCGCGCGCGGCCGGCGACCGTCCCCGCGCGGCCGTGCGCCCGCCGCGTGCGTCGTCGAAGCCCAACGGACAGTGGAAGATCGACGGCACGACCCCGCTCAACGGCAACGAGGAGTGGAAGCAGGTCGACAACGGCCTCAGTGTCCGCGAGCGCATCGAGAACACGTACTCGAAGGGCGGCTTCGCGTCGATCGACCCCACCGATCTGCACGGGCGGTTCCGCGTGTGGGGTCTCTACACCCAGCGCAAGCCCGGGATCGACGGCGGCCGCACCGCCACGCTGACGCCCGAAGAGCTCGAGGACGAGTACTTCATGCTGCGCGTCCGCATCGACGGCGGCCAGCTCACCACCGAGCAGCTGCGCGTCGTCGCCGGCATCTCGACCGAGTTCGCGCGGGACACCGCCGACATCACCGACCGCCAGAACATCCAGCTGCACTGGATCCGCGTCGAGGACATCCCCGAGATCTGGCGCCGGCTCGAGGCCGTGGGCCTGCAGACCACCGAGGCGTGCGGCGACGTGCCGCGCGTGATCCTCGGTTCGCCCGTCGCGGGCATCGCGGCCGACGAGCTCATCGACCCGACGCCGCAGATCCAGGAGATCACCTCGCGGTTCCTCCGCGACGAGACGCTCGCGAACCTCCCGCGCAAGTTCAAGTCCGCGATCACCGGCCACCCGAGCCAGGACGTCGTGCACGAGATCAACGACGTGGCGTTCGTCGCCGTCGAGCACCCCGAGCTGGGGATCGGCTACGACCTGTGGGTCGGCGGCGCACTGTCGACCACGCCCCGCCTCGGCGAGCGCCTCGGCACCTTCGTGCGTCCCGACGAGGTGGCCGACGTCTGGCACGGCGTCACCCAGATCTTCCGCGACTACGGCTACCGGCGCCTGCGCAACAAGGCGCGGCTGAAGTTCCTCCTCGCCGAGTGGGGCACCGAGAAGTTCCGTCAGGTGCTGCAGGACGAGTACCTCGGCTACGCGCTGCCCGACGGCCCCGCGCCCGCACAGCCCAAGACCGTCGGCGACCACGTCGGCGTGCACGAGCAGAAGGACGGCCGCTTCTACATCGGCGTCACCCCGATCGTCGGCCGCGTCTCGGGCCCGAACCTCGCGAAGCTCGCCGATGTGATCGAGGCGCACGGCTCGACGCGCCTGCGCACCACCCCGCACCAGAAGCTCGTGATCCTCGACGTCCCCGCCGACAACGTCGAGCCGCTGATCGGCGAGCTCGACGCGCTCGGCCTGCAGGCGCGTCCGAGCCTCATCCGCCGCGGCACGATCGCGTGCACCGGCATCGAGTTCTGCAAGCTCGCGATCGTCGAGACCAAGGTCAACGCGACCGCGGCCGTGCTCGACCTCGAAGAGCGCCTCAAGGGCTTCGAGCTGCCGCATCCGATCTCGCTCCACGTCAACGGATGCCCCAACTCGTGCGCGCGCATCCAGACCGCCGACATCGGCCTCAAGGGCCAGCTCGTCACGATCGACGGCGAGCAGGTGCCGGGCTACCAGGTGCACCTGGGCGGCGGTCTCGCCTCGCAGGACCGCGACGAGCCCGGTCTCGGCCGCACCGTGCGCGGACTGAAGGTCGCCGCCGACGGCATCGCCGACTACGTCGAGCGCGTCGTGACCCGCTTCCTCGCCGACCGCGACGCCGCTTCCGACGAGACGTTCGCCCAGTGGGCGCACCGTGCCGAAGAGGAGGCGCTCCAGTGACCGTCTCGCTCGCACCCCGCGTCGCCGTCAAGCGCACACGCGAAGAGCTGAAGGCCCTCGCCGAGCAGGGCAACCTCGAGCTCGGCAGCCTCACCGACCACGAGGCATCCGCCCGCGATGTCGTCGCGTGGGTCGCACGCAATTTCGGGACGGATGCCGCAGCCGTCGCCTGCTCGATGGCCGATGCCGCGCTGCCCCACCTGGTGGCGGAGCAGCTGCCGGGCGTCGACGTGCTCTTCCTCGACACCGGGTACCACTTCACCGAGACGTACGCCACGCGCGACGAGGTGCAGCGCGCCCTCGACGTGCGGATCGTCGACATCACCCCCGACCAGACGGTCGCGGAGCAGGACGCCGAGTTCGGCGCGAAGCTCTTCGAGCGCGACGCGAGCCTGTGCTGCGCGCGCCGCAAGGTCGCTCCCCTGCAGGACGCCCTCGGCGGCTACGAGGTGTGGTTCACGGGAGTGCGCCGCGACGAGGCGCCCACCCGCACCAACACGCCGCTCGTCACCTGGGATGACCGCAACGGCCTCGTCAAGGTCAACCCGGTCGCCGCCTGGAGCTTCGACGACGTGCTGGAGTACGCCGCCGCGCACAAGGCGCCGGTGAACCTGCTGGTCGGCTTCGGCTACCCCTCGATCGGCTGCGAGCCGTGCACGAGGCCGGTCGCCGCCGGCGAAGACCCCCGATCCGGCCGCTGGGCCGGTTCCGCCAAGATCGAATGCGGGCTCCACGAATGACCCTCTCGAACACCGCCGCCCCCGCCGCGCCTGAAACTCGGAGATCCGCCGAGAATCGGACGGATTCGGCCGAGACGCCCGAATTCGGGCAGATCTCCGATTCTCGCGTGGCGTCCGCGGCCCTCTCGACGCTCGACCTGCTCGAGGCCGAGGCCATCCACGTCATCCGCGAGGTCGTCGCCGAGTTCGAGCGGCCCGTGCTGCTGTTCTCCGGCGGCAAGGACTCCGTCGTGGTGCTCCACCTCGCCACCAAGGCCTTCGCGCCGGGCAAGGTGCCCTTCCCGGTGCTGCACGTCGACACCGGCCACAACTTCCCCGAAGTGCTGGCCTTCCGCGACGAGACCGTCGAGCGCCTCGGCATCCGTCTCGAGGTCGCCCGCGTGCAGGACTACATCGACGACGGCCGCCTGCAGGAACGCGCCGACGGCACCCGCAACCCGCTGCAGACGCTGCCGTTGCTCGACGCGATCGCCGCCGGCCGCCACGACGCCGTCTTCGGCGGCGCGCGCCGCGACGAGGACAAGGCCCGCGCCAAGGAGCGCATCATCTCGCTGCGCGACGAGTTCGGCCAGTGGGACCCGCGCAACCAGCGCCCCGAGCTCTGGAGCCTGTACAACGGCCGGCACACGCCGGGCCAGCACGTGCGCGCCTTCCCGATCTCGAACTGGACCGAGCTCGACGTCTGGCGCTACATCGAGCGCGAGGGCATCGCGCTGCCGCCGCTGTACTTCGCGCACGAGCGCGACGTGTACGTCCGCGACGGCATGTGGCGTCCGGTCGGCCCCTTCTCGCCGCCGCGCGAGAACGAGACTGTCGAGCGCCGCACGGTGCGCTACCGCACGGTGGGCGACATGAGCTGCACCGGAGCGGTGGAATCGGATGCCGCGGACCTGGCCGCGATCGTCGCCGAGGTCGCCGTCTCCACCCTCACCGAGCGCGGGGCGACCCGCGCCGACGACCGCCTCAGCGAGGCGGCCATGGAGGACCGCAAGAAGGACGGGTACTTCTGATGACCGCGACTCTCACCGCTCAGCCGACGCTCTTCCGGTTCGCGACGGCGGGCTCGGTCGACGACGGCAAGTCGACGCTCGTCGGCCGCCTGCTGCACGACTCGAAGGCGATCCTCGCCGACCAGCTCGAGCAGGTCGCGCGCACCTCGGCCGACCGCGGCTTCGCGCACGGCGACTTCGACTTCGCGCTCCTCACCGACGGCCTGCGCGCCGAGCGCGAACAGGGCATCACGATCGACGTCGCGTACCGCTACTTCTCTACCGGGTCGCGGTCGTTCATCCTCGCCGACTGCCCCGGCCACGTGCAGTACACGCGCAACATGGTCACCGGCGCCACCACCGCCGACGCGGTCGTGGTGCTGGTCGACGGCCGCAAGGGCGTGCTCGAGCAGACCAAGCGCCACCTGGCGGTCGTCGCCCTCCTGCGCGTGCCCCACGTGATCGTCGCGGTCAACAAGATCGACCTGGTCGGCTTCTCGCAGGAGACGTTCGCCGAGGTCGCCGCACAGGCCGAGTCCGTGGCGACCGAGCTCGGCATCGAAGACCTGCACGTCATCCCCGTGTCGGCCCTCGAGGGTGACAACATCGTCGACCGCTCGGAGCGCACGCCCTGGTACGAGGGTCCTGCGCTGCTCGAACTGCTCGAGACCCTTCCGGCCGCCGATCAGACCGAGCGCGAGCTCGAGCCGCTGCGGCTTCCGGTGCAGCTCGTGCTCCGCCCGCAGGGCGGTCTCGCACCCGGCATCGATCCCGCCGAGGCGGAGCGCCTGCGCGACTACCGCGCGGTCGCCGGCCGCATCTCGAGCGGCGTCGTGCGCGTCGGCGACCGGGTGGAGATCTTCCCGGCCGGCCGCGCCACCACGGTCACCGGCATCCGCTCGGCCGGCGCCGAGGTCGACGAGGCGACGGCACCGCAGTCCGTCTCGCTCGAGTTCGCCGACGACATCGACACCGCGCGCGGCGCCCTCGTGGTCGCGGCGGGCTCGCTGCCGGCGGCACGTCGCGAGTTCGCAGCCGAGCTGTTCCAGCTCGACGTGCGGGCACTGACCCCCGGCATCCGCGTCCTCGTCAAGCACGGCACCGCGACCGTACAGGCGATCGTCGCGCAGATCGAGTCGCGCTACGACCTCGACGCGCTCACCCACGAGCCGGCGCAGACGCTCGAGACCAACGACATCGGCCGCGTGCGCCTGCGGGTGGCCGCCGACCTGCCGCTGGAGGCATACGCCACCAGCCGCCACGGGGGCTCGTTCCTCGTGATCCACCCGTCCGACGGCGCGACGCTCGCCGCCGGCATCGTCCGCGACTGAACCGTCCCGGACCGCACCATCCCACCGAGCAACACCGAATCTAAGGAGGCGACACCGTGAACAAAATCCGCACCGCGACAGCACTCACAACCCTGGGACTCGTGGCGGCCATGATGGCCGGCTGCGCCTCCGCGGCGGCGGGCACGAGCGACACCGCGGCCGAGGGCGACAGCCCGTCGGTGAGCGAGCTGCGACTCGGCTACTTCGCGAACGTCACGCATGCACCGGCGCTCGTCGGGCTCGAAGAGGGACTGTTCGACGAGGCCCTCGACGACGTCGAGGTGACCACGCAGGTCTTCAACGCCGGCCCCGCCGCCATCGAGGCGCTGTCGGCCGGCGCGATCGACGCGACCTACATCGGCCCGAACCCGTCGATCAACACGTTCATCCAGTCCGGCGGCGAATCGGCCCGCATCATCGCCGGTGCGGCGACCGGTGGCGCGGCGCTCGTCGTGCGCGAGGGCATCGACGACCCGGCCGACCTCGAGGGCACGACCATCGCGACGCCGCAGCTGGGCAACACCCAGGACGTGGCGGCCCGTGTGTGGCTCGCCGACGAGGGCTTCGAGACCGACACCTCGGGCGGCGGCGACGTGCAGATCACGCCCACCGAGAACGCGCAGACGCTGACGCTCTTCCAGGACGGTCAGCTCGACGGCGCGTGGCTGCCCGAGCCGTGGGTGTCGCGACTGATCGTGGACGCCGGCGCGCACGTGCTGCAGGACGAGGCGGACCTCTGGGAGGACGGCGAATTCCCCACCACCGTCCTGCTGGTGCGCAAGGAGTTCCTCGACGAGCACCCCGACGTGGTCGCCGACCTGCTGAAGGGCCACGAGGCCGCCGTGCAGTGGATCGCCGACAACGCCGACCAGGCGCCGGCCGTGATCAACGGCGCGATCGAGAAGGAGACCGGCAAGCCGCTGGCGGATGCCGTCATCCAGCGCGCGCTCGAGCACGTCACGTTCTCGGTCGACCCGCACGCCGACACGTTCGAGACGCTCGTCGAGAACGGCATCGAAGCAGGCACGCAGAAGGAGGGCTCGATCGAGGGCCTGTTCGACCTGCGCCTGCTCAACGATCAGCTCGAGGCCGCGGGTGCTGAGCCCGTCTCGGCGGCAGGACTCGGCGAGGACTGACATGGGCACCGCATCCGGCTCACAGGCAGCTGCCACGCCGGCTTCCGCCTCCGGGGCAGCGCACAGCGCCCCGGAGGCGGGCGCGCCCGCTTCGACGGGCACGACCAACCCACTCGGTCCGAGCTTCGACAGCGTCACGCCCGTGCCCGTTGCGGCCCCCGCGCCGGCACCGGCCGTCCGCATCGACGGCGTCTCCAAGCGGTTCGGCTCGGGCCCGATCGTGCTCGACGACGTGTCGCTCGACATCGCGCCGGGCGAGTTCGTGTGCCTGCTGGGCGCATCGGGATGCGGCAAGTCCACGCTGCTGAACCTCATCGCGGGGCTCGAGCGGCCGACGGCGGGCCGCATCGACACCCCCGACGAGGGTTCGGCAGTCATGTTCCAGGAGTCGGCGCTCATGCCCTGGCTCACGGCGCGCAAGAACGTCGAGCTGGCCCTGCGCCTGCGGGGTGTGCCCCGCGGCGAGCGCCGTGAGAAGGCGCTCGCCCTGCTCGACACGGTGAACCTCGCGGATGCCGCCGAAAAGCGCCCGCACGAGCTGTCGGGCGGCATGCGGCAACGCGTCGCGCTCGCCCGCGCGCTCGCGCAGGACCGGCCCGTGCTGCTGATGGACGAGCCGTTCGCCGCGCTCGACGCCATCACCCGCGACCTGCTCCATGAGGAGCTCGAGCGCGTCTGGCGCGCGACCGGTCGCACCATCGTGTTCGTCACCCACAACGTGCGGGAGGCCGCGCGCCTCGGCCAGCGCGTCGTGCTGATGGGCAGCCGGCCCGGCCGCATCGTGCAGGAGTGGAAGATCGGCAAGACTGCGGGCCGTCGCATCGAGTCGCCCGAGGTCGCCGCCCTCTCGGTGGAGATCACCGACGAGCTGCGGAAGGAGATCCGCCGCAATGCCGCATGACACCGACGCCTCCACCCGGTCGTTGAGCGAGCGAGGGACGAACGAGACGAAACGCCTCGAGCCGACCGGCGACGTTTCGTCTCGCGCCGCTCGCTCAACGACCGAGGGGGACGACCTCCGCTCACTCGAGGCCGGCCTCGACAAGCTCCAGACCGACGCCGGCCACGGCGCCGGGCGATGGCGCCGCGTCACGGCGAGCGTCGTGCCGCCGATCGTCTTCCTGATCCTCCTGATCGTGGCGTGGCAGCTCTACGTCGTGATCGCGGACCCTCGGCCCGACAAGGTGCCGAGCCCCGTCGACGTGTGGAACGCGCTGGGCCTGGCGTGGGACACCGGCCGCCTGCAGGAGGCCGTGGCGACGAGCCTCGAGCGCGGCATCGTCGGCTTCCTCATCGCGATCGTCGTCGGCACGCCCATCGGCCTGCTGCTAGCCGAGGTGCGGCCCATCCGCCGCGCCGTCGGCCCGATCATCTCCGGCCTGCAGGTGCTGCCGTCGGTCGCGTGGGTGCCCGCCGCCATCATCTGGTTCGGCCTTTCCGACGCCACCGTCTACTTCGTGATCCTCATGGGCGCCATCCCGTCGATCGTCAACGGCCTCATCGCCGGCATCGACCAGGTGCCGCCGCAGCTGCGCCGCGTCGGAACCGTGCTCGGCGCCTCCCGCTGGCAGCTCGCCACGGCGGTCATCCTGCCCGCCGCGCTCCCCGGCTACCTCGCCGGCCTCAAGCAGGGCTGGGCGTTCTCGTGGCGCTCGCTCATGGCGGCGGAGATCATCGCGACCGGCGGCTCGATCGGCTTCGGGCTCGGCTCGATGCTGCAGCAGTCCCGCGAGCTCGCCGACCTCGCGGGCGTGCTCGCCACGATCATCCTCATCCTCGCGATCGGCATCCTCATCGAGCTCGTCTTCTTCGGCCCGCTCGAGCGGCGGATGCTGAAGCGCCGCGGCCTGCTCATCACAGGAGGTGCCCGATGACCCTTCGACAGGCTCAGGGACCGGAATCGACGCCCACCGGAAAGGTGTGGCTGGTCGGGGCCGGCCCCGGCGACGCGGGACTCCTCACCGTCAAGGGCCTGCGCGCCCTGGAGGCGGCGGACGTCATCGTCGCCGACCGGCTCGGCGCCCGCGCGGTGCTCGACGGCCTCGCCGCCGACGGCGTGCAGCTGCGGGCCGAGGTCGTCGACGTCGGCAAGCTCCCCGGCCACCACGCCGTGCCGCAGGACGCGATCAACGCCCTGCTCGTGCAGCTCGCCCACGACGGCAAGACCGTCGTCCGGCTCAAGGGCGGCGACCCGTACGTCTTCGGCCGCGGCGGCGAAGAGCTGCACGCGTGCCAGGAGGCGGGCGTGGTCGTCGAGGTGGTGCCCGGCATCACCAGCGCCATCTCGGTGCCCGCCATCGCCGGCATCCCGCTGACCCATCGCGGCGTCGCGACCGCCTTCACCGTCGCGACCGCCCACGATCAGATCGCAGCGCTCAGCGGCGGCCGCGACCACACGGTCGTGCTGCTCATGGGCATCGGCACCCTGGCGAACTCCGCGATCACGCTGTCCCGTGGCGACCGCGGGTCCGACTGCCCCGTCGCGGTCGTCGAGGACGGCTACGGACCCCGCCAGCGGGTCACGGTCGGCACACTCGCGACCATCGCGCACCAGGCCGCGGAACGAGGCATCCGCTCCCCCGCCGTCGTGGTCGTCGGCGACGTGGTGCGGCTCAGCCCGTACGCGCCCGCCGACCTGGCGACCCTCGATCTCGACGACTTCCACCCCCTCTCCCCGCCGCGCGCCCCGCACGCCTGACCGGCGGCCTCCGCGCTCCTCCGCCTGACCCGAAAGACACCACTGTGACCTCTTCGAGCACTGCGCCCACCTCTGAACTGGGCAACCTCCGCGTCGCGATCGTCGGCGCCGGCCCCGCCGGCATCTACGCGGGCAACATCCTCACCAACTCGGTGGTCGAGGCGGGCGGCACGGTCGCCATCGACCTGTTCGAGTCGCTCCCCGCCCCCTACGGCCTGATCCGCTACGGCGTCGCGCCCGACCACCCGCGCATCAAGGGCATCGTCAACTCGCTGCACGAGATGCTGGATGCCGGCACCACCCGCTTCGTCGGCAACGTCGAGGTCGGCCGCGACATCTCCATCGACGAGCTGCAGGAGCGCTACGACGCCGTGATCCTCGCGACGGGCGCGATCCGCGACGCGGCGCTCGACATCCCCGGCATCGACCTGCCGGGCTCGTACGGCGCCGCCGACTTCGTGGCGTGGTTCGACGGCCACCCCGACGTGCCCACCGAGTGGACGCTCGACCAGCGCGAGGTCGCCGTCATCGGCAACGGCAACGTCGCGCTGGACGTGGCCCGCATCCTCGCCAAGCACGCCGTCGACCTCCGCACGACCGAGATCGCCGACAACGTGCTCGCCGGCCTCGAGGCTTCGGCCGTCACCGACGTGCACGTCTTCGGCCGCCGCGGTCCCGCCGACATCAAGTTCACGCCCATCGAGCTGCGCGAGCTCGGCGAGGTGCCGAACGTCGACATCGTCGTGAACGACGAGGACTTCGCCTACCTCGAGGGTCTCGTGCCCGCCAACAACCAGCTCAAAGTCATGCTGCGCATCCTCGAGAGCTGGCGCACGCGCGAGTCGACGGGAGCGAGCCGCCGCCTGCACCTGCACTTCTACCACTCGCCCGTCGAGGTGCTCGGCGACGACCGCGTCGAGGGTATCCGCTTCGAGCGCACCGAGCCGGTCGGCGACGGCCGCGTGCAGGGCACGGGCGAGTTCCGCGAGATCGCCGTGCAGCAGGTCTACCGCGCGGTCGGCTACTACGGAACGCCCGTCATCGACGTGCCCTTCGACGAGCGGGCCGGCGTCGTGTCGAACGTCGAAGGACGGGTGACGGATGCCGTCACCACGGGCGACGTCGACGCTCCGGTGATCGCGGGGCTCTACGCCACGGGCTGGATCAAGCGCGGGCCCGTCGGCCTCATCGGCCACACGAAGTCCGACGCGATGGAGACCATCGCGCACCTCGTGTCGGACGTCCGCGCCGGACGCCTGTCGGCACCGGCCGTCGAGGCCGACGTGCTCGACCTCCTCGACGAGCGCGAGGTCGCGTACACGACGTGGGACGGGTGGCTCGCCCTCGACGCGCACGAGCGCGAGCTGGGAGAGAACCACCTGCACACGCGCGAGCGCGTCAAGGTCGTGCCCCGCGACGAGCAGGTCGCGATCTCGCGGGGAGCGCTCGTCAAGTGACGTACGTGATCGCCCTGCCGTGCGTCGATGTGAAGGACCGCGCCTGCATCGACGAGTGCCCGGTGGACTGCATCTACGAGGGTGACCGGTCGCTGTACATCCACCCCGACGAGTGCGTGGACTGCGGCGCCTGCGAGCCGGTGTGCCCGGTCGAGGCGATCTACTACGAGGACGACCTGCCCGACGAGTGGCAGGACTACTACAAGGCCAACGTCGAGTTCTTCGACGACATCGGCTCCCCGGGCGGCGCCGCCAAGGTCGGCGTCATCCACAAGGACCACCCGGTGGTCGCGGAGCTCCCTCCCCAAGGAGACGGCCATGACTGACGTCGACACCGCCACGCCGTCGACCGAGGTCGACGTCGTCATCATCGGCGGCGGCCCGGCCGGGCTCTCGGCGGCGCTCAACCTCGGCCGCGCCCGTGCGTCGGTCGTCGTGGTCGACGCGGGGCGCCCGCGCAACGCCGCGACGCTGCGCTCGCACGGCTTCTTGACGCGTGACGGCGTGCCGCCGCTGGAGCTGCGCAAGCTCGCCCGGGCGGAGCTGGCGGCGTACCCGAACGTGCGCATCCTCGACCGCACGGTCGTCACGGCCCTGCAGCAGCGCGACTGCGGCGAGGGACTGCGGTTCCTCGCGGCGCTGAACGGCCGCGGCGCCGGAATTCCCCCCGCGGTCTCGGCGCGGTCGGTGCTCGTCGCGACCGGCCTGCGCGAGACGCTCCCCGAGATCCCGAGCCTGCGCGCCTTCTACGGCATGACGGTGTTCAGCTGCGCGGCGTGCGACGCGTGGGAGCTGCAGGACCGCCCGCTCGCCCTCATCGGCGAGACGCGCGACCTCGCCGACCGCGCGCGGCTGATCGCGCGCTGGACCGACCGCCTCACCGTCTTCACCAACGGTTCGGACGCCGTCGACACGGTCGAAGAGGCCGAGCTCGCGGCATCCGGGATCATCGTCGAACGGCGAGTCATCGACGACCTCGAAGGCGACCGCGGCACCGTGTCGGCGGTGCGCCTGCAGGACGGCGCACGCGTCGAGATCGACGGCGGATTCGTGCGGCCGCAGTGGCATCCCGCCCTCGACTTCGTCGCGGGGATCGATCTCGAACGCGACGGATTCGGCAACCTGGTCACCGACCGCTCGGGGCGCACGTCGTCGCCGGGGCTGTACGCCGCGGGAGATGCCGCGTCCCCCGGTCCGCAGCAGCTGATCGTCGCCGCCGGCCAAGGTGCCCGCGCGGCGGCCGTGCTCGTCCACGACCTCGTCGGCGTGCGCACCGCCCACTGACGGCGGCACCGCCGACCGTTCGCCGAGCGGCCGCAGGCAGGCTCAGTCCTCGGTGTGCCCCGACGCCCGCCACGCGTCGCGGCCGGGTGAGAGCATCTCGCGCACCTGCTCCTCGTGCGTCGTCGCCGGCGTGACGGTGTCGGGCCACGACTCGACCTGCTGTTCGGCCCAGTCGGCCCACGCGACGATGTGGTCGTAGTGACCGATCATGAAGGTGTTGGCCAGCGCGAACAGATGGCGCCGCTCGGGGAAGGTGCCGCCGGTGGTGCTGATGTACGCCGCGTACCGCGCGAACAGCTCCCGGTTGGCGAGCGCCTGCTCGCGGGTCTGCGCGAGCGTGCGGCGCAGGTCGTCGATCGATCCCTGGTCCGAGAGGAGCACGCGCACCATACCCTCGAATTCGAGGGTCGGCGTGCGCGCCGGCGTGGTGAGCCAGGCCGCGAGCGCCTCGCGCCCCGCCGCGGTGAGGGAGTAGATCGTGCGCGCGCGCTTGCCCGTGTACTCCTGACGGGTGGCCACGTAGCCCGCCTCGTGCAGCCGGCCGAGCACCGCGTAGCGTCCGCGGTCGGCCGACGGCCACAGTTCGCCGACCCCCCGGCCCAGCTGCTCGGCGAGCTGGTAGGCCGACCGGTCACCGGCGGCGAGCAGGCCCAGGGTGAGGTATCCCGTGATCGACGGTTCGCGGTCGGGCACGATGCGCTCCTCTCCTGAGTGCCGAGGGCGGGCGCGACGAAATGGTCTCCCGCTCCGAGTACATCCGACCCTATACTGCAGAATGCAGTAACGTCGGCGCGGGTCGAACTGTGGGGGTACGATCCGCGACCGTGTGGTGGATCCCGCGTGGGGACGGGGATCCGCCCGCGCGGCGGGCGATCGGGGATCGCCCGCCGCGCTCTGCGGATCGCTGCGCCGGCCGCGTGACGACTCGGGCGGCGGCACGGCCCGTTGTGCGGCAGGATGGCATCGATGTCAACGCCGACCGAATCTCCGCTCGATGAGCTCCGCGCGCTGCGCGAGCGCGCGTACGGGCGCGACGCCGATATCTCCGACGACCCGGCGGCGCTCGCCCGGCTGAACGAGCTCGAGGCGCTGTCGGCCGCCTCGAAGGCCGTCACGACGGCCACGGTGCAGGATGCCGAGGATCCGACCGGGTCGGGCGTCGCTGCGCCGAACACGGCGCGACGGCCGTCGGCCGTTCTCGGGGCAGCGCCCGCGCAGCGACGGTCCGTCGCCGAGACGTCGCCGCTCGGCTCGGCCGATGGACGGGCGACGGATGCCGCGTCCGCCGCCGCAGCAGATCTCCGGGCAGGCGGCGACTCGGAGCGCCCGGCGGCGTTCCCGCAGAGGAGTCTCGGCGCAGATACCGATCCGGCGCCGCCTGTCGACCGCGACGGCCTGCCCGGGGCCGAGGGGCTGGGCGATGAGGCGGTCGAGCCCGGGGCGTCCGAGCCGGCGCCGAAGCGGTGGTGGCACCGCAGAATCCCGGCGCTCTGGGCCGCGGTCGCGGTCGCGGTGGCGCTCGCTCTCGGCGTCGGCGCGACCCTGGGGGTGCAGAGCATCCAGGCCGGCCGGGTCGCCGTGCTGCAACAGGATCCTGATGGAGCCTGGCCCGACCACATCTTCGGCCCGCGTCCGGACGACGGCCGGATCTACGAGAAGTTCCACGGCCTGACGGTGCTGGTCTTTCGGCAGATGATGAGCCCGGACGACTCGCAGACCTGCGTCTACGCTCTCACCGACACCGACGGCTTCGGCGCGGGAGCGTGCGGCGCCGGACCGTTCCCCGCGGTCGCGAACATGATCGTCGGCGACCAGGCGCCCGAAGAGCTGCGTGAGCGCTTCCCCGAGGGCACAGCCCTGCAGTTCGCGGTCGACGACGAGCAGGTGATCGTGTACGCCCGCGAGCCCGGCATCGTGCAGCCGACGCCCTGACGATCCTCACGCGCCCGCGACTCCGGCATCCGTCTTCTCACGACTCAGATGAGCCTTTCGTGAGAACGGCGAGTAAACGCTTCCCTCATCGACCCGTATGCGCTGGCATGTGAACAACCTCCATGCATCGGCATGTAGGGGGGAATCGCTGATACACAACCGGAGACAACATGCGAAAAACAAGAAGAATCACACTCGCCGCGCTGACGAGCGCCATCCTGGTCGGAACGGCGGGCATCGTCGCCGCGCCCGCCGCCCAGGCCATCCCCGTGGAATCCCACTGCGGCACGGAGTCGGCGGGCAACCGCTCGGCGTTCGTGACCCACGACCAGCTCACCAGGCAGCTGGAGCAGATCGAGCGCACGACGGGCGGCGTCGTCGACGTCTCGGTCGCGGGGTACAGCAACGAGGGTCGCGAGATCTACCAGGCCCGCGTCGGTACCGGCGACACCGTGATCCTGGTGCAGTCGCAGATCCACGGCAATGAGAACCACGGCACCGAGGCCCTGCTGTCGCTGCTGAAGGAGTTCGGCGGGAACACGGCCGAGGCCGAAGAGATCCGCGAGAACGTCACGATCGTCGCGATCCCGCGTCTCAACGTCGACGGCGGCGAGGCCGACACCCGCCAGAACCAGATGAGCTGGGACGACGTCGTGGCGGACTTCCCGCAGCTGGCGGGCGTCGCGCCGGCGTGGAACTACAACACCCGCGTACCGGGCTTCGACGTCAACCGCGACTTCAACCCCGACCTGTCGTACGTGCCTCAGCCCGCGGACTTCCCGGGCAACAGCGCCGACACCGGCTGGTACATCACGCCGGAGGCGCAGACCGTGCGCGACGTCTACGCGGGCCTGGAGGGCGAGTTCGGCATCGTCGACTACTTCGTCGACCTGCACAACCAGTGGCCGTGCTACGCCCAGGAGGGCACCGGCGACATGTCGCCGCTGTCGATCTCGGCGCGCTTCATCGCCGACCCGAGCGAGTTCGGCGACTGGCCGAACTTCGACTACGACGCGTCGCGGCGCGCCAACGTCGCGGTGTACGACGCGCTCCAGGGCCAGGGCCAGTCGGCGTTCGGCGACCTGACCCTCTACCCGCAGGACACCAACCTCCCCGGCACCGCGCTGGGGTCGTTCGCCCTGCGCGGCAGCGCCACCGTGCTGTTCGAGACCTCGAGCAACACGCAGTCCGACGGCCAGAAGCGCAACGGCTTCCTGTCGAAGCAGGTGGAGATCGGACTCAAGGGCCTGATCACCGCGGTGGCCGACGGCTCGATCGAGGCGCTCGACCCCGAGGCCTATGAGGAGATCCCGGAGCGGATCTACCTGCCGGCCGACTGACGCACCACCCCACGAGGCGGGTCGTCCGGGGTGGTCCCGGGCGACCCGTCTCGCGTCTGGTGTGAGCCGACGGGAGTTTGTAGGATGGGGCAACAAATGGAGGCGGGATGACGGTCGACTGGTCTCCGGATCTCCTTCCCCCGGGTCGCCGGGCAGAGACGGTCCGCCGAATGATGGGCGGGTTCGCACACCCCGTCTGGCATTGCACACTGGACGGCGGCGAGAACGTCGTCATCAAAGCGTCGAATGAGGACCGCGCCGACCTGTTCGCCGCCGAAGCGGGCGGGCTGGACGCACTCTCCGGCATCGGCGGCCTCACCACTCCCCGCGTGCTGGCAGCCGGGGCGCGGTCGATCGTGCTGGAAGCACTCGACCCCACGCTTCCCGACACAGACGAGTTCTGGCGGGCCGCGGGGCACGTCGTCGCACGCATGCACAGCGGCACCGCCCACGACCGCTTCGGCTGGGACCGCGACGGCTGGCTGGGCCTCCTCCCCCAGCGCAACGGCTGGGACCGCGACGGACACCGCTTCTTCGCCGAGAAGCGGCTCCTCCGCTATCTCGACGAACCGCGCGTCGACGACGCTCTCAGCGCGCGGGACCGCGCCGGCATCGAGAGGCTCTGCCACCGCCTGCCGGACCTCGTGCCCGACACGGGTGCGTGCCTCACCCACGGCGACCTCTGGCGCAACAACGTGATCGCGGATCACGCCGGAGGACCGGCGTTCGTCGACCCCGCGGTGAGCTTCACCTGGGCCGAGGTCGACCTCGCGCACATGCTGTGCTCGGGCGGCGTGCCCGACTCCTTCTTCGCCGCGTACGGCGAGATTCGCGAGCTGCATCCGGATTGGCGGCGGCACGCGCGCATCCTCAACCTCCGCCAGCTCCTCGCCATGCTCGCCGCCGGCATCCCGATCCCCACGATCGTCGACTCGATCCGCGAGCTCGTCGACACGTACGCGGGAGCCGGGGGCCACGCCGAAAGACCGGCGGCACGATCGCGCTGACGGAAGAGTGCGGCGACCCTGACGTCCGCCCCTCAGGGCCGAGGTCTGTCAGGCGCCGCAGCTCCCGGCATCCGTCGCCCCCACATCGGTGCGGTGGAAGTTCTGGAACGAACGGGATGCCGTGGGCCCGCGCTGACCCTGATACCGGTTGCCGTACGCACCGGCGCCGTACGGGCTCTCGGCGGGCGAGGTGAGGCGGAAGTAGCAGACCTGGCCGATCTTCATGCCCGGCCACAGCTTGATGGGCAGCGTCGCGACGTTCGAGAGCTCGAGCGTGACATGCCCCGTGAACCCCGGGTCGATGAAGCCGGCGGTGGAGTGCGTCAGCAGGCCCAGCCGGCCGAGCGAGGACTTGCCCTCGAGGCGGGCGGCGATGTCGTCGGGCAGCGTGATCTGCTCGAACGTCGAGCCCAGCGCGAACTCGCCGGGGTGGAGGATGAACGGCTCCTCGGGGTCGACCTCGATGAGCCGGGTGAGCTCGGGCTGATCTTCGGCGGGGTCGATGAAGGGGTACTTGTGGTTGTCGAACAGCCGGAAGTAGCGGTCGAGCCGCACGTCGACGCTCGACGGCTGCACCATGCCGGGCTCCCACGGGTCGAGCCCGATGCGCCCCGCGTCGATCTCGAGTCGGATGTCGCGGTCACTCAGCAGCACGGAGCCAGCCTATCCGGACGGTGGGCTGATGCCCGCCGGCGCCGTCATGCGTCGACCCCGGTGGGGTTTTCGCGAGAATCCATCGGGAGGCCGAGACGCTGGGTCGTGCCCGTGGTCTGGTCCTTCGGATGGATTCTCGGGGTGGGGTGCTCGGGGCGGGCGGTGGCGAGG
>NZ_JADIJC010000005.1 GCF_015278255.1 Microbacterium hibisci | reverse complement strand
TCGCCTCGACCGGGCACACCGGCTCGCAGGCGCCGCAGTCCACGCACTCGTCGGGGTGGATGTACAGCGACCGGTCACCCTCGTAGATGCAGTCCACCGGGCACTCGTCGATGCAGGCGCGGTCCTTGACGTCCACGCAGGGAAGGGCGATCACGTACGTCACGGGATCAGTCTACGTGGGACCGAAGGCGGCACCCACACGCCTCGGCGCGCCGCGGCGACGTCCGTGGACGCGACCGGTCGGGCCGCAGGCATGAGATGCCGGAGCGGCGGGCTCAGGCCCCGCCGTCCGCCGCCTGCGCGGTGCGCGGCAGACGGTCGGGCCACGCCACGGCGAGGGCGACCAGGAGCGGCACCGCGAAGGTCCACACCACGGCGAGTCCGGTCTGCGGCACCACCACCGATCCGCCGGGGCCGCTGCCCGAGAACACCATCGTCGAGATCACCATGCCGACCCCGGTCGCCAGGGTCGCCCAGCGGTCCGACGTGAGCAGCCGGACGGCGAGCAGCAGGGCGGCGGTGCCGACCAGGCCCAGGATCAGGCCCAGCGGGAACCAGCCGACCGCGTACGCATGAGCCACGGTTCCCGCCACCCCGTACACGAGCCCGACGAGCAGGGCGACGAGCCAGCTTCCGATGCGGGCGGGAACCGAGGGGCGCATCCCTCGATCGTACTCACCGCCTGACGCGCCGCTTCGCGGCGGCGCCCGCCGGCTACGCCGCCCACCCCCACAGCCGGAGCAGCGCCGCGACGAGGGCGGCGGCGACCACGACGACGAGGAACGGCGCGCGGAGCATCAGCAGCCCGGCGGCCACCAGCAGTGCCGGCACCCGCGCGTCGACCACGATCGCCTGTCCGGCCGCGAGGGTCTGCACGGCGACGAGGGCGGCGAGCAGCGCCACCGTCAGAAGGTCCGCGATGCGGAGCGGAGTGGGAGCCTCGACCCACTTCGCGGGGATGAGGTAGCCGACCGTCTTGAGTGCGACGCACACGATCGAGGCGACGAGCACGGCGGTCCACATGGTCACGGCAGGCCCTCCCTCTCCGCGACGTCGTCGGGCTCGACGGCACCTGCCGCGTCATCCCTGCCGAGCCAGTTCGTCCACCCGACGACGATCGCGACCACCGCCGCGAGGATCACCGGCAGCCCCGGCATGAGCACCGGCGTCAGGACCGTGGCGACCACCGCCGCCGCGACACCCACGACGATCGGCTGCCGGGCGCGCAGCCGCGGCCACAGGAGCGCGAGGAAAGCCGCTGCCGCCGCGGCGTCGAGCCCGTAGGCACGCACGTCGCCGAGCACGTCGCCGAGGAGGGCGCCGGCGAGCGTCGAGAGGTTCCAGCCGATGTAGATCCCGAGCCCGGTGATCCAGAAGCCGAGCGTGCGCGCGCGGCGCGTCCGCTGCGCGAGCGAGACCGCCGTGGATTCGTCGATGGTGAACTGGGCGGCGGCCGCACGACGCCAGAAGCCCGGCCCGATGACCGGCGACATGCGGATGCCGTAGGCCACGTTGCGCACCCCCAGCAGCGCTGCCGACGCGATCGCCGAGGGTGCGGCGGCCAGTCCGCCGGCACCGACGATGCCGACGAAGGCGAACTGCGAGCCGCCCGTGAACATGACGAGGCTGAGCACGCACGTCTGCCAGACGTCGAGACCCGACGCGACGGCCAGCGCGCCGAACGAGATGCCGTAGGCGCTCGTAGCGAGAGCGACGCCGAGACCCTCTCGCACCGCCCGCCGGGCTTCTCCGGCGCTGTGCGCGTCGTCGAAGTGCGGGTCGTGGCTCACCTCGTCATGCTATCGACGGGGATGCCGCGTCCTGCCGGTCCGCCCGGCCGCGCGTGGACTGCTCCCCCCGCCTCGCCGGCTGATCGGCCCGCACGCGCGGCTCCGCCGCGCGAGGTCGCGCGGCGGGTGCCGGTCCCGCCCTCGGAGGCAAGGCGAATCACGGCGTTGCGCATCCCGCCCGCTTTCGCCATGCTGGTCAGCACACACGCAGAAAACGCTTCCTCGCTTGTGGGCCCCCGCCCGTTCTCATCACGAATTCTGCTCAGGACGAAGGAGTCCCATGAGAAGGACGCTGCCCGTGCCCGCTCCGCCTGATCGCACACCCCACGCCCGCCGCGCCGCGGTGGGCCTGGCGACCGCCGTCGCGCTGGCCGCCGCTCCCCTGCTGGCCGCACCCGCGGCCGCCGCGCCTGCAGACGCGGCCCCTGCGGCCGGCGCCCTCGACCTCGGCCGTCAGGTCATCGCACCCGGCGACGGCTGGGCGTCCTGGTCGGGGACGACGTCGCCCGAGCGCGTCACACGACAGGCCCACCCCGTCACCGGCGGCGCTGCCGCCGACCCCGCCCAGGTGTACGTCGTCGACGAGTGGCAGGAGCTGCGGGACGCGCTGGCCGGCGTGCCGGGCGGCTCGCAGAACGACGCCCGGTACAACACCGTGCCGCGGATCGTCTACGTCACGGGGACGATCGACCCCTGGCAGCGCGGCGACGGCACCCGGATGACCTGCGACGACATCGCCGCGCAGGTGACCGTCGCCGACACCGGCCTGCCGTTCCGCATGGACGACTACATCGCCGCGTTCGGACCCGGCGTCGACCCGTCGGGGCCCCTCGAGCAGGCACGCGTCGCCGCCGCCGCACTGCAGGCCAGGCTCACACTGCAGCACATCGGCTCGAACGTGACGCTCGTCGGGGTCGGCGACGACGCGCATGTGGTCGGGGCATCCCTCCGCATCCGCGACGCGCAGAACGTGATCGTGCGCAACCTCACCCTGTCCGACGCGTACGACTGCTTCCCGCAGTGGGACGCGGGCGACGGCGCCGGTGGAGCCTGGAACTCGGCGTACGACAATCTGTCGGTGTGGACGTCGACGAGCGTCTGGGTCGATCACAACACCTTCGACGACGGGGACCACCCGCTGGAGAGCCTGCCGAAGGTGTACGGGCAGACCTTCGAGGTGCACGACGGCCTGCTCGACGTCACGCACGGATCCGATCTGGTCACGATGTCGTGGAACTGGTTCCAGCACCACGACAAGACCGACATCATCGGCTCGTCCGACTCGCGCCTCCAGGACCGCGGCCAGCACCGGGTGACCCAGCACCACAACCGCTGGACCGACATCGGGCAGCGGGGCCCGCGCGTGCGCTTCGGCGACGTGCACGTCTACAACAACCTCTACGAGCAGACGGAGGCCACCACCGCCGCCTCCGACGAGGGATCGTCGTTCTTCCAGTACTACTGGGGCGCCGGGCGCGAGAGCAGCATCGTCGCCGAGTCCAACGCCGTCGAGCTGATCGACCCGGCGAGCGTGTCGCGCATCATCGCGGGGTGGGGCGGCACCGAGCTGCGCGCCGACGACACCCTGGTCGACGGCGAGCTGGTCGACGTGCTCGCCGCCTACAACGCCACGGCCGCGACCCCGCTGTCGTCGGCGGTGCGCTGGCATCCCGCGAACGCCTACGCCTACACGCTCGATCCCGTCGCCGATGTCGCCGACATCGTCCGGGCGGGAGCCGGTGCCGGCATCCTGAACTCCGGCACGCCGGTCGCGACGGCCGCGCCGTCGGCCTTCTCGGTGTCGGACGACAACGGCCACGACACCGGACTTCGTGACGGCGACTACCGCATCCTCGCCGACCTGTGGTGGGGGCAGAACGCGACCGTCGTGAAGCTCTACGAGAACGGAGAGCTCGTCGGCGCGCAGGCGGTCGACGGCGTCAGCCCCGACGCGCAGCGGGTCTCGTTCGACATCGCTGGGCGCGCCGACGGCACGTACGAGTACCGCGTGGTCGCCCTGAACCCGTACGGCGAGACCGCGTCGCGCGTGCACACCGTGCGAGTGACGGATGCCGCGCCCGGCCGCTCCGTGCTCAGCGTCACCGGCGTGCGCACGGGGTCGGTGACGATCTCGGCGGACCTGTGGTGGGGCACCAACGCGACCGAGTACGTCCTCTTCCAGGACGGCGTCGAGATCGATCGGCAGCCGCTCGTGGCGGCCTCCCCCGGCGCCCAGCACGTGGAGACGGTCGTCGGCGAGCTCGCGCCGGGCACGTACGAGTTCACCGCGACGCTCTCCAACGCGGCGGGCACGACGGCGGCGCGGCCGGTCACCGTCACGGTGCGAGACTGAGAAACGGATGCCGCGCCCCGGTGCCTTCGAGAGGCGCCGGGTCGCGGCATCCGTCATCTGCTCTTAAGCGTTGGCATCCTGGCGCTTGAGGCGCGAGGCGGCACGGCCGCGCTCGGTCGCGTCGAGGATCACCTTGCGGATGCGCACCTTCTCGGGCGTCACCTCGACGCATTCGTCGTCGCGGGCGAACTCGAGGCTCTCCTCGAGGGAGAGGAGGCGGGGCGGAGTCATCGACTCGAACGCGTCCGCGGTCGAGGACCGCATGTTCGTGAGCTTCTTCTCCTTGGTGATGTTGACGTCCATGTCATCGGCGCGCGAGTTCTCGCCGACGACCATGCCCTCGTAGACCTCTTCGGTGGGCTGCACGAAGAAGCTCATGCGCTCCTGCAGCGCGATCATCGCGAACGGGGTCACGACGCCCGAGCGGTCGGCGACGATCGAGCCGTTCTGGCGGGCGACGATGTGGCCGGCCCAGTCGTCATAGCCGTGCGAGATCGCGTTGGCGATGCCGGTGCCGCGCGTCATCGAGAGGAATTCGGTGCGGAACCCGATGAGGCCGCGGGACGGCACGATGAACTCCATGCGCACCCAGCCGGTGCCGTGGTTGACCATCGTCTCCATGCGGCCCTTGCGCGACGCCATCAGCTGCGTGATCGCGCCGAGGTACTCCTCGGGGGCGTCGATCGTCAGATGCTCGAAGGGCTCCTTGACCTTGCCGTCCTCGCCCTTGCGCGTGACGACCTGCGGCTTGCCGACGGTGAGCTCGAAGCCCTCGCGGCGCATGTTCTCGACGAGGATCGCGAGAGCGAGCTCGCCGCGGCCCTGGACCTCCCACGCGTCGGGGCGTCCGATGTCGACGACCTTGAGCGACACGTTGCCGATGAGCTCGCGGTCGAGGCGGTCCTTCACCATGCGCGCGGTGACCTTGTGGCCCTTGACCTTGCCCACGAGCGGCGAGGTGTTCGTGCCGATCGTCATCGAGATCGCGGGGTCGTCGACCGTGATGGCGGGCAGCGGCCGGACGTCCTCGGGGTCGGCGATCGTCTCGCCGATCGTGATCTCCTCGATGCCGGCGATGGCGACGATGTCGCCGGGGCCGGCCTCCTCGGCGGGGTAGCGCTCGAGGGCGCGCGTCTTCAGCAGCTCGGTGATGCGAGCGTTCGAGTGCGAGCCGTCGTGGCGGACCCACGCGACGGTCTGGCCCTTCTTCAGCGTGCCGTTGAAGACGCGCAGGAGCGCGAGGCGCCCGAGGAAGGGGCTCGAGTCGAGGTTCGTCACCCACGCCTGCAGCGGCGCCTCGTCGTCGTAGGCCGGCGCCGGCACGTGCTCGAGGATCGCCTCGAAGAGGGGCTCGAGGTCGCCGTTGTCGGGAAGCTCGCCGTTGGCGGGACGGGTGCGGGATGCCGCGCCCGCGCGTCCCGACGCGTAGACCACCGGCACGTCGAGCAGGGCGTCGACATCGAGGTCGGGAACGTCCTCGTGGAGGTCGGAGGCGAGCCCGAGCAGCAGGTCGTGCGCCTCTTCCTCGACCTCGGCGATGCGCGCATCGGGGCGGTCGGTCTTGTTGACCAGGAGGATCACGGGGAGCTTCGCCTCGAGCGCCTTGCGCAGCACGAAGCGGGTCTGCGGGAGCGGGCCCTCGCTCGCGTCGACGAGCAGCACGACGCCGTCGACCATCGACAGGCCGCGCTCGACCTCGCCGCCGAAGTCGGCGTGACCGGGCGTGTCGATGACGTTGATCGTCACCGGCACGTCGGTGTGGGCACCGTTGTAGGTGATCGCCGTGTTCTTGGCGAGGATCGTGATGCCCTTCTCGCGTTCGAGGTCGTTCGAGTCCATCGCGCGCTCTTCCACGTGCGCGTGCTCGCCGAACGAGCCGGTCTGGCGGAGCATTGCGTCGACGAGGGTGGTCTTGCCGTGGTCGACGTGGGCGACGATCGCCACATTGCGGAGGTCCGGTCGGAGGGCGCGCGCCATGAGGGAATCCTTGAAAGAGAGGGAAAGAACGAGGTCGGTCCCTGAGCGTGTCGAAGGGTCCGGCATCCGTCATTCTACCGGGACGATCTGGACGTCTTCCGCGTACGCGACCGCGCCGCCCCGGGGAGCCGGGACGGCGCGGTGCGGAGAGACGCCTCCGCGGCGGGTCGTGCGGTCAGCTTGCGGCGGAGCCCGAGTTCTGCAGCAGCGCGGCGCGCGCCTCGCGGCGCACCTTCTGCTCGGCGGGGTTGGGCACCGGCACTGCGGCGATGAGCCGCTGCGTGTACGGGTCCTTCGCGCCGCGCAGGATCTCGTCGCGCGTGCCCGACTCCACGAGCTTTCCGTGGTGCATCACCGCGATGCGGTGCGCCAGGATGTCGACCACCGCCAGGTCGTGACTGATGAAGAGGCACGCGAACTGCAGCTCCTGCTGCAGTTCCTGCAGCAGGTCGAGGAAGCGCGCCTGCACCGACACGTCCAGCGCAGAGGTCGGCTCGTCGGCGACGAGCAGCTCCGGCGCGAGCGCCAGGGCGCGCGCGATGCCGACACGCTGACGCTGACCTCCCGACAGCTCGTGCGGGAAGCGGTTGCGGTACGACGCGGGCAGCTCGACCTGGCTGAGGAGGTCCTCGACGCGCTTGTCGAGATCCTTGCCCTTCGCGAGGCCCGCGAGCAGGATCGGCTCGCCGATCGACTGGCCGATGGGCATGCGGGGGTTCAGCGACGACGCCGGATCCTGGAAGACGATGCCCGTCCGGCGGCGGATCGCGAAGAGGTCCTTCTGCGAGGCGTTCGAGATGTCGGTGCCGACGGTCGTGAGCTTGCCCTCGGCGATGGGCAGCAGCCCGATCGCCGCACGCCCGAGCGTGGTCTTGCCCGAGCCCGACTCACCCACGAGGCCGACGATCTCGCCGGGGTAGATGGAGAGATCGATGTGCTCGGCGGCACGGAACGCGGGGATGCGTCCGCGCTTCGGGTAGTCGATGGCGACGTCTTCGAACGCGAGCACCGGCGTGCGGGTCTCGATCGTCTCCTCCGCGGCCTCGCTCGCGCGCTCGCGGATCGACGAGACCGACGGAACCGTCGACGTCTCCGTCGCCACCTCGGCCGGACCGGGCTCGGCCTCCTCGAGCACGCCGAGTCCGAGATGGGGCACCGAGGCGAGGAGCTGCTGGGTGTACGGGTGCTGCGGCGCGTGGAAGATGCCGTCGACGGAGCCGGACTCGACCACGACGCCGTTCTTCATCACCATGATGCGGTCGGCGAGGTCGGCGACGACACCCATGTCGTGGGTGATGAGGATGATCGCGGAGTCGAGCCGCTTGTGGAGGTTGCGGAGCAGGTCGAGCACCTCCGCCTGCACCGTCACATCGAGGGCCGTGGTGGGCTCGTCGGCGATGAGCAGCAGCGGGTCGCACGAGATCGACTGCGCGATCATGGCGCGCTGACGCTGACCGCCCGACAGCTGGTGCGGGTACTTGTGGAACGACTGCTCGGGATTCGGCATCTCCACCATGCGGAGCAGTTCGACCGCCTTCTCGCGCGCGTCGCTCGGCGCGAGCCCCCGGTCGTGGGAGCGCAGCGCCTCCATGATCTGGAAGCCGACGGTATAGACCGGGTTCAGCGCTGTCATCGGCTCCTGGAAGATCACGGCGATCTCGTTGCCGCGCAGCGACCGGAGGGTGGCGTCGTCGACGCCGCGCAGCTCGCGGCCGAGCAGCTTGATCGAGCCCGTGACACGGGAGTTCTCAGGCAGCAGCCCGAGCAGCGCCATCGAGCTCGTGCTCTTGCCCGAGCCCGACTCGCCGACGATGGCCAGCACCTCGCCGCGGCGGACCTCGTAGTTCATGTCGATGGCCGCCGGGTAGAACTGGCCCTCCACCCAGAACTCGACGCCCAGGTTCTCGACCGCGAGGATCGTCTCTGGCGCCTCCCCGTGGGCGGGCGCGGTCGCGGACTGCGGACGCGTGGTGTCAGTCATTCGGTGCTGTCCTATCTGCAAAGCTTGAAGTCATGTCGTTCCAGGAGATCCGCTATCGCCCGGTCTTCGGGCGCGTCCTCGCTGTCGTGACTGTCGTCGTGTGCGCACTGGGCATCGTCGCGCTGTTCCTCACCGAACCCGCTGACGCCCTGCGCTATGTCTGGCCGATCCTCCTGGTGGCGGCGCTGGCCTGGGCGCTCTTCTGGCGTCCGAGCCTTCTCGTGCAGGAGCACGGCATCACCGTCGAGAACGTCCTGCGCACGCGGTTCGTGCCGTGGCCGGCGATCACCGCCATCGACACCCGCTACTCGCTGACGCTGCACACGGCCCACGGTCGCGTGTCGGTGTGGGCCGCTCCCGCTCCGGGCCGTCACCGCACCATGGGACTCGCCCCCAAGGACTTCGACGGCGTCGGAGACACCGCGCGCGGTCCGGTCGGCGAGCTGCGTCCGGCTGATGCGCTGACGACGGCGAGCGGCAACCTCGCGCAGCTCATCCGCGGCCGGTGGGAACGCCTGCGCGACGCCGGCGCGTTCGCCAGCGGAGTGGATCCGGAGGCGTCGACGCAGACGTGGCACTGGGGGACGATCGTCTCCGTGGCGGCGCTGGGCGCCGCCACGGTGATCGGCCTGGTGGTCTAGCCGCACGTCATCGCTCCGGGTCGAGCGGCTTGTGCTGGACGTCGCCCGGCAGTTCGCGACGGGGGTCGTTGAAGTTCACGATGTCGTCGCCGGTGTAGGCCGTCTGGATGCCGACATCCACCATGTGGGCGTCGGTCGACGGCGTCGTGTCGACCACCGGCGCGATCGGTCCCTTCGCGCGACCGGCGCGCGCCATGGCGCGCTCGCTGGGCTTCTTCTTCTGCCGCGGGTCGAAGGCGTCCCGCAGCCCGTCGCCGATGAAGTTGACGCACAGCGCGATCACGATGATGAAGATGCCGGGCCACCAGAACAGCCAGGGACGCGTGGAGAACGCGGCCTGGTTCTCGGAGATGATCTTCCCGAGCGAGGTGTCGGGCGACTGGACGCCGAAGCCGAGGAAGCTCAGCGACGACTCCAGGAGGATCGCCCCGGCCATGAGCAGCGTCGCGTTCACGACGATGACGCCGACGGAGTTCGGCAGGATGTGGCGGAAGATGATCCGGCGATCCCGCGCCCCCGACACGCGTGCCGCGTCGACGAACTCACGTTCGCGCAGCGTCAGGAACTCGCCTCGCACCAGTCGGGCCATCGTGGTCCATGCGAAGAGGCCGATGACGACACCGAGCACGGCCGCACCCAGGCTTCCGAAGATGTTGCCGAGGACCGAGCCGATGACGATCAGCGGGATGGTGATGATGATGTCGGTGAACCGCATGAGCACCGAGTCGGTCATCTTGCCGTAGTAGCCGGCGATCGCGCCGATCACGACGCCGATGAGCGTCGCGACGACGCCGGCGATGACCATCACCATGATCGACTGCTGGGTTCCGCGCATCACGACCGCGAAGATGTCGCGGCCGACCTCGTCCTGACCGAACGGGTGCTCACCGAACTGCAGCGGCCAGAGGCTGAGGGTCGGCACGCCGTTGTTGACCTTGGGCGGGATCTGGTCCCACGAGTACTGCCACCAGCCGGGGATCCGAAGACCCCAGAGATTCACGCCCACCGAGGTGAAGGCGAGAATGACGATCAGTCCCAGCACGATGATCGAGGTGAGCGCCGCGCGGTGACGGAAGAACCGCCGGCGGACGATCTGCCCCTGGCTGAGGCCCTCGGTCTCCTTCTGCTCGATGGAGACCTCGGCCTTCGCCTCGCTCTCGCGGGTGTCGGTCTCGTTCTCGGTTGTGGTGCTCATGTCAGCCCACCTTGATTCTCGGGTCGAGCGCGGCGTACACGAGGTCCGCGATCAGGTTGAACAGGACGGCCAGGGTTCCGGTGACGACGAAGAACGCCATCACGGGGTTCGGATCTCCCACGTCGAGGGCATCGACGAAGAGCCGCCCCATACCGGTCCAGCCGAACACCGTCTCGGTGACCACCGCACCGCCGATGATGGCGCCCACGTCGAAGGCGATGATCGTCGTGATGGGGATCAGCGCATTGCGGAAGGCGTGGCGGACGACGACGGTGCGCTGGGTGAGTCCCTTGGCCCGGGCTGTGCGGATGTAGTCCTGGTTCATCACCTCGAGGAGGCTCGCCCGGGAGTACCGGGTGTAGCTGGCGAACGAGATGAGGATGATGGCGATCGTCGGCAGCAGCAGGTGCGTGAACAGGTCGATGCCCTGCACCCAGAAGTTGCCGCCGAGCCCCGGGGTCGAGGAGCCGACCGTCGCGATCGGACGCCCGCGCACCCGGCTCGAGTTCGCGTAGACCTGCCAGTACGACATGTACTTGTCGAGCGCGGTGAACGCCGCGACCAGCAGTCCCACGATCGCCGCGGTGCGGACGACCGGCGCCCGGTCGGGTGCGCCCATGAACCACCCGATCGCCCCCGAGACGACGACCGCGCCGAGCGCCAGCAGCAGGAACACGCCGAGCGTCATCCCGTTGAGGATGTAGTTCATCATCGGCGTGTAGAGGGCGATGCCCACGGCGGCCACGATGAGCGACGCGTAGAGCGCCTTGCGGTTGCGCAGACCCGCCGAGACCGCCGTCACGCCGACGGCCACGCCGATCGCCAGGAAGCCGTACACGACGATGCCGATGCTCGGGTCGGCGAACCACTCGGTGGCCGAGAGGAAGGCCAGCACCGCGCCGGTCGCCACCGCGGAGACCCCGAAGACGATCAGGCGGCGACGCCAGCGTCCGCCGATCAGCGACATCCAGATCAGACCGGCGAACAGCGAGACACCGATGATCACCGGGACGGAGATCACCGGATCACCGAGCCAGTTGTTGAGCTGGATCGCGCCGTACTGCTTGAGGAGGACCGCGACCCAGAAGACGGGAAGCGAGAAGAACAGGAAAGACAGCAGCGTCACGCCGTAGTCGAAGCCCGTGTACTGGCGCAGTGCCGACACGATGCCGACCGTGATGCCGAGCACGATGGCCACGACCGTCGCGGTGGTGACCAGGGTCAGGGTCGCCGTGATGGCGTTGCCGAGCAGCGCGTTCACGGACTGGTTCTGCATGCTGACGCCGAAGTCGCCGCGGAACAGCGCGCCGAGCCACAGGAAGTAGCGCAGCGGCGGCGGGACGTCGAGGTTGAGGAGCTTGGTGCGAGCTTCGATGAGCTCGGCCTTGTTGGGTGCACTGCTCTCGCGGAGGTCCTGGAGGGGGTCACCCGAGAAGGACACGAGCAAGTACATGAGGAAAGTCGCGGCGAAGAGCACGAAGATCGATGCGATCAATCGCCGGATGATGAATGAAGCCATGGTCTGGCCGCCTGCCAATCGATCAATCAGCGCGGAGAGCGAGGCGGGCGCCGATGCCCGCCTCGAGATCTCGCTGAGAGGAGTCTAACGCGGTGGGGTGCAGGTCCCCTTGGTGACCTGCACCCCACCTCGGTGATCATCCGGGCCGGAGCCCGGGCGACTACCGTACGACGATCACTCCTCCGAGCCGCCGTCCGTCACAGCCCAGTCCCACGTGTTCCAGAAGATCGTGGGAGCGATGATCGACGGGTCGATGCCCTCCACACGGTCGCTGATCGCGGTGACCTCGGGGTGCTGGAAGAGGGTCGGGCCGAAGAAGTCCTCCCAGAGGATCTTGTCCGCCTCCATCATCAGCTCCTGCTGAGCCTCAGCGTCGAACTCGCCCGAGATCTCCTTCGAGATCTCGTCGATGCGCTCGTTCGAGTAGAAGCTGTTGTTGTTGATGCCGCCGGTGACGAAGTTCGCCGTCCAGTCGGTCACGGTGATCGACGTGGTCTGCCAGCCGAACAGCGAGGCGTCGTACGCACCCGGGGTTCCCAGCAGCCCGCCCCACTCGGTCGAGCCGCAGTCGGTCACGTTGAAGCCGGCCTGGTTGGCCGACGCCTGGATGAGCGCGAACTCGTTCACGCGGCGCGGGTTGTTCGACGCGTAGAGGAGGCAGACCTCGGTGTTGGTGACGCCCGACTCCGCGAGGAGCGCCTTGGCGCCCTCGATGTCGACCTCGGCGTACTCGGCCGAGCCGTTGTTCGCGGACGACTCGTCGTAGCCCTCGGCACCGGGGACGAAGATGAACGAGTCACGGAGGATCGCGTCGTCGCCGATGATCGGCTTGATGAGCGTGTCGACGATCTCCTGACGGGGGATCGTCTTCATGAACGCCTCACGCACCTGCGGGTTCGCGAAGATGTTCTCGGGGTTGCGGGCGTTGGCGATCTGCAGGTCGACGTGCTCGTACGTGCCGCCGACACCGGTCGAGACCGTGATGCCGTCGATGCCCTCGAGCGCCGTCGTGATGTCGGCGGTCGCCTGCGGCTGGATGACGTCGACCTCACCGTTCTCGAGCGCCTGAACAGCGGCGAGCGGGTCGGGGATGAAGCGGATCGTGACCTCTTCGATGTTCGGCGCGTGGTCACCGGTGTACTCGGGGTTCGCGGTGAGCGTGACGAACTCGTCAGCCGAGAAGTCGCTGATCATGTACGGGCCGCTCGCGGTGACGAGCTCGGGGTCCGACGGCATCTCGGTGAAGTTGAAGCCGTTGTTCCAGAACGACGAGAGCGCGGCCAGCGCCTCGGCGTCTTCGCTCTCGATGGCGTCGAGGACGGCCTGCTTGGCCTCGGCGTTGTCGTCGATCTCGAGGGCCTTCTTCGCGACGATGTGCGCGGGCAGGATGGCGCCCAGCAGGCCGTAAGCGACCTCCCAGTCGACGTACGGGCTGTCGTAGGTCATCGTGATCGAACGACCGTCTTCGCCGAGCTCCGGCGTCTCGGTGACGAGACCGAACTGCGAGCCCTCGGTGGCACCGGAGTCGAAGTAGACGACATCGGTGGGGAAGGCGTCGGTGAACTCGCCGGTCTCGGGGTCGGTGAACTCGGCCGGGTCGAAGTCGGGCGTGTCAAGGGCACGCGACAGTGCGGCCCAGTGCAGCATCAGGTCGGCCGCGTCGATCTCGGTGCCGTCCGACCACTTCTTGCCCTCGGCAACGGTGTACTTGACCGTCAGCGGGTCCTCGCTGACGAGCTCGTACGTGCCGAACGAGTCGTTCTTCACCAGCTGCGGGGTGTTGTCGTAGCTGTTGAAGCCGTCGAGCACCAGGTAGTTGATGTTGTTGTTCGCGGTCGCGTTGCCGAACGACGTGTTGCCGTTCATCGAGTAGAACGCCTGGTTCCACGCAGCCGTGATCGACGAACCTTCGACGAGACCGGAGTCGTCGGGGGATTCTTCGCCACCACCCGCGGCGCAGCCCGAGATCACCAGTGCGCCGACTGCGGTGAGCGCCACCGCAGTCGAGATGCGCTTAATTCTCACTGTTCCTCCTGTGCAGGGTAATGCGCACACGTTCGGCATCAACCGGACGGGCGCGCGGATGGGAAAACGATAAGCACCGCTTGTGAGATGGTCAAAACGATCGGCGAAAACGTTACAGAGCCTTAACTCAATCGACGCGGAGTGTGACAATCTGACAAGATGACCCCTCCCAACCGTGCCGCCGACAGGAGGGAATCCACTACCCTGTCGCCCCTCGATCGCTATGCGCGGCGCCGGCTCGTCTGGGAGGTCTGGATCGTCCTGGCGATCACCGTCGGACAGTCCGCGATCTACTCGGTGCTCTCGCTCGTCCGCAAGCTCCTCGCCCCCGTGCCGCTCGGACAGCAGCAGACGCAGGTCAACCCCGCGCGCGACGCGCAGGCGCTCTGGGACGTGATCTACCAGCTCCTCTCCGTCTTCTTCGACCTGGCCCTCGTCGCGCTCGTCGTCTATCTGCTCTGGGAACCGGGCAGCAACGCGCTGCGCCGGATCGGGCTGGACTTCACGAGGCCGGGCAGCGACCTCGGTCGCGGCATCCTGCTCGCCGCCGTCATCGGCCTTCCGGGGCTCGCCCTCTACGCTGCCGGCCGGGCCATGGGGATCACCGTCGCCGTCGTGGCCTCGCCGCTGGACGCCGCGTGGTGGACCGTGCCGCTCCTGGTGCTGTCCGCGCTTCGCGCGGGTCTGACCGAAGAGGTCATCTTCATCGGGTATCTCTTCGATCGGCTGCGCCGACTGGGCTGGAGCGACTGGTCGATCATCCTGACGGCGGCGGCGCTGCGCGGCGCGTACCACGCCTATCAGGGCATCGGCGCGATCGTCGGCAACGTCGTGATGGGTGTCGTGTTCGGCTGGTGCTATCGCCGTTGGGGTCGCGTCATGCCGCTCGTCGTCGCGCACACGCTGCTCGACATCGTCGCGTTCGTCGGCTACCCCCTCGCCGCAGCCCTGTGGCCCGGCGTGTTCGCCCCGATCCCGTCGCCGACCCCGACCCCCTCCCCCACCCCGACCGCGGCGCCCTAGGCGCGGCGCCCGCGGCGTCCGCCGCACTGGCCGCGAGAATCCATCTGGAGGACGAGACCCTGGGCCTTAACCGCGGTCTCGTCCTCCAGATGGATTCTCGCGGTGTGGGATGCGCGTGTCGCGGACTCCTCCACAGTCGGCCACGCACAGCGAGTGCTCACTGGTCCGCGCGATTGATGGCCGCGCGCGGTGACCTGACGAGATCGTAGGGGGATGCCGATACTCTCCAGTGCTGTCGAGGTCAGGCCATGCCCGGTCCCACTGTTCCGCGCCGACGAGGTGCCGCATCCGGAGCGCGCGCTCACGCGAGGCGAACTCGTCCGCGTGCGGGCCGGAATCTATGCGCCCGCGGGCGCCTGGACCGAGCTGATGCCGTGGGACCGCTATCTCACACGTGTGCACGCCGCCGAGACGCCATTCGAGTCAGTCAGTCGCGCGGTGATCGAGTGGCTGGGGTTTCCGTCGCCGGAGCTACAAGTCACGTCGATGTCTGCCTCGGGAGTGGAAGATCGCGCAGACTTCGCCTGGCCGGACATCTCGCTTGTCGGCGAGGCCGATGGCGACCTGAAGCTCGACGGCCGATTCGGCGACCCGCGGACGTTGCTGCGGCGCCAAGCCGCGAGGGACGCACGGCTGCGTGAACGGTGGCGCGCGGTCGTGCACTGGGGGTGGGCCGAGGCGACCACCATCTCGCCTCTGCGAGGACTCCTTCAGGGCGCGGGCCTCCACGCCAGCCTGCCCGAGAACGCCGCTGCGCTCCTGTCACTCAAGCGGGCGGTCGCACCTCGCCCACCCCGAGCGACCTCGGCGCCCATCAAGGCTTGACCCGCTCTTGCGCCGCCGCCGACGACGCTCCACGACATCCCGCGAGAATCCATCTGGAAGACGAGACCTCGGGTGGTCGCCAAGGTCTCGTCCTCCAGATGGATTCTCGCGGAAAGGGCGGGCGGCGGGCGGGGGGCGAAGGGGTGAGCGTCAGGCGAAGGCCTCGATGGGTGGGCAGGCGCACACGAGGTTGCGGTCGCCGTAGGCCTGGTCGATGCGTCGGACCGGGGGCCAGTACTTCGTCCGGACGAGCGTGTGCACCGGGTACACGGCCGTCTCCCGGGTGTACGGGTGCTCCCACGAACCCGAGACGACGGACTCGGCCGTGTGCGGCGCGTTCGCGAGCGGGTTGTCGCCCTGCGGCCACTCCCCCGCGCCGACCCGGTCCGCCTCGGCCTTGATCGCGATCATCGCCTCGATGAAGCGCTCGATCTCGGCCAGGTCCTCGGACTCCGTCGGCTCGACCATGAGCGTGCCCGCCACGGGGAACGACATGGTCGGGGCGTGGAAGCCGTAGTCGATCAGGCGCTTGGCCACGTCGTCCACTGTCACGCCCGTCGCCTCGCGCAGCGGCCGCAGGTCGAGGATGCACTCGTGAGCCACCAGCCCGCCCTCGCCGGCGTACAGGACCGGGTAGTGGTCCTTCAGGCGCAGGGCGATGTAGTTCGCCGCGAGGACGGCGGCGGCCGTGGCATCCCGCAGGCCCTGCGCGCCCATCATGCGGACGTACGCCCACGAGATGGGAAGGATGCCGGCAGACCCGTGCGGTGCCGCCGAGATGGGTCCGCCGTCGAAGACGCCGCCCGCGTGGTCGGTGCGCTGCGAGAACGGGTGCGACGGCAGGTACGGCGCGAGGTGCGCCTTCGCGGCCACCGGGCCGACGCCCGGCCCGCCGCCGCCGTGCGGGATCGCGAACGTCTTGTGCAGGTTGAGGTGCGAGACGTCGCCGCCCAGATCGCCGAACCGTGCGTAGCCGAGGAGCGCGTTGAGGTTGGCGCCGTCGACGTACACCTGACCGCCGGCGTCGTGCACCGCCTGGGTGATCTCGAGTACGTCGTGCTCGTAGACGCCGTGCGTCGACGGGTACGTGATCATGAGCGCGGAGAGCTCACCGGCGTGCGCGGCGATCTTCGCGCGCAGGTCGTCGAGGTCGACGTTGCCGGCGTCGTCGCACGCGACCACGACCACGCGCATGCCGGCGAGCACGGCCGAGGCGGCGTTCGTGCCGTGCGCCGACGACGGGATGAGGCACACCGTGCGGTCGAGATCGCCGTTCGCGCGGTGGTATCCGCGGATCGCCATGAGCCCCGCGAGCTCGCCCTGCGAGCCGGCGTTCGGCTGCAGCGAGACCGCGTCGTAGCCGGTGACCTCGGCGAGCCAGACCTCCAGCTGCTCGATGAGAGCGAGGTAGCCGCGCACGTCGTCCTCCGGCGCGAACGGGTGCACGCGCGAGAAGTCGGGCCACGACACGGCGGCCATCTCGGTCGCCGCGTTGAGCTTCATCGTGCACGAGCCGAGCGGGATCATGCCGCGGTCGAGCGCGTAGTCGCGGTCGCTCAGCTGCTTGAGGTAGCGCATCATCGCGGTCTCGGACCGGTGCGTGTTGAACACGGGGTGCGTCAGGAACTCCTCCACGCGGTGCAGCCCGGACGGCACGCCCGCCAGGGGCGCGGCATCCGTGAACGGCAGCACCCGCTCGCCCTGCTCACCCGCGCCGAGGAACTCGCCCTCGGGCAGACCGAACGCCCACGCCACGGCTGCGAGGTCGTCGGCCGTGGTCGTCTCGTCGACCGACACGCCGACGGTCGCGTCATCGGCCCAGAACAGCTGGTAGCCGCGCTCCCGTGCGCGCTCGATCACCCGGCGCGAGGCGCCGGGCGTGGCCACGCGGATGGTGTCGAAGAACGAGTCCGAGCGCAGCGACAGCCCGTACGAGCGCAGCCGCGCGGCCAGGGCCTCCGCCTTCTTCGCGACGTCGGTCGCGATCGCACGCAGACCCTCGGGGCCGTGGTACACCGCATACATCGACGCCATGACGGCCAGGAGCACCTGCGAGGTGCAGATGTTGGACGTGGCCTTCTCCCGTCGGATGTGCTGCTCGCGCGTCTGGAGCGCGAGGCGGTACGCGGGGTGGCCCGCGGCGTCCTGCGAGACCCCGACGAGACGTCCGGGCAGCTGACGCTCCAATCCTTGCCGCACCGCCATGTAGCCGGCGTGCGGCCCGCCGAAGCCGAGCGGCACACCGAAGCGCTGGGTCGTGCCCACCGCGACGTCGGCGCCGAACGAGCCGGGCGAGCGCAGCAGCGTGAGCGCGAGGATGTCGGCGGCGACCACGACGAGGGCACCCGCGACGTGCGCGGCGTCGACGACGCCCGACGGGTCCCACACGTTGCCCGAGGCGCCCGGGTACTGCACCAGCACGCCGAACGGCTCGACAGGCTCACCGGCCGCGTTCTCGAAGGGCGCGCCGTGAGCGAGGTCGAGCTCGAGCAGCTCGATGCCGACGGCGGCCGCGCGGTGCGCGAGCAGCGCCTTCGTCTGCGGCAGTGTGTCGGCATCGACCACGAACACGTTCGACGCCGACTTCGAGCCGCGACGCGCGACGAGCATTCCCTCGACGACGGCGGTCGACTCGTCGAGCATCGACGCGTTCGCGGTCGCGAGGCCGGTGAGATCGGTCACCATCGTCTGGAAGTTGATCAGCGCCTCGAGGCGGCCCTGCGAGATCTCGGGCTGGTACGGCGTGTACGCCGTGTACCAGGACGGGTTCTCGAGCACGTTGCGCGCGATCACCGAGGGCGTGAACGTGTCGGCGTAGCCGAGGCCGATCATCGGCCGCGCGACGCGGTTCTGCGAGGCGAGCGCGCGCAGCTCGGCGAGCGCCTCGGCCTCGGTCGCCGCCGGGGGTATGTCGCTCGTGGCGCGGGGCTTCGCGTGGATGGATGCCGGAACCGCCGCCTCGACGAGGGCATCGACGGTGTCGTAGCCCAGGGCGCCGAGCATGAGGCGCTGGGCCGCGGCATCCGTTCCGATGTGACGATCGGAGAACGAACCCGTCATTCGGCGCCGCCCGTGAGCGAGATGTAGGCGTCGCGGTCGAGAAGGCCGTCGAGGGATGCCGCGTCGACGCTGATCTTGACGAGCCAGCCGGCCCCGAACGGGTCGGCGTTGACGAGCGACGGGTCGTCGACCACGGCGTCGTTCACCGCGAGCACCTCGCCCGTCACCGGCGCGTAGAGCTCGCCGACCGACTTCGTGGACTCGATCTCGCCGACGACGGTGGCCGCGGTCACAGAGCTCCCCACGGCCGGGAGCTCGACGAAGACGACGTCGCCGAGCTTGTCGGCCGCATACTCGGTGATGCCGACCGTGGCGACATCGCCATCGACGGCGACCCACTCGTGCTCGGCGGTGTACTTCAGGGCGGTGAGATCGGTCATGAGTTCCTCCGGTAGAAGGGCAGGGCGGTCACGGTCGCGGGGATGCGGGTTCCTCGCACGTCGATGAAGAGAAGGGTTCCGGGCTCGCTCAGGGATGGCGAGACGAAGGCCATGGCGATGGGATGCCCGAGCGTCGGGCTGAGCGCACCGCTCGTGATCTCGCCGGCCGGGGTGGCCGCGTCGGCTCCGTCGAAGACCGCGTAGCCGGCGCGCCCGGCGCGCCTTCCCTCCGACACCAGCCCGACCAGCACCGGCGCGTCGGAGGCCACGACGGCGGCGAGGCCGGACTTGCCGACGAAGTCCTCCTTGTCGACCGCGACCACGCGGCCGAGGCCGGCCTGGGCGGGCACGATGTCGAGCGACAGCTCATGGCCGTACAGCGGCATGCCCGCCTCCAGACGCAGAGTGTCGCGCGCGGCAAGACCGGCAGGCACGAGGCCGAGCGGCTCGCCCGCGGCCAGGAGCGCGTCCCACAGGGCGCCTGCGGCGCGGTTGGGCACCAGCAGCTCGTAGCCGTCCTCACCCGTGTACCCGGTGCGTGCCACGAACAGCGGCTCGCCGTCGAACGTTCCCGAGGCCCACGCGTAGTAGCCGAGGTCGGCGAGAGCCGGGGTGACATCCGTCACCACGTCGGTCGCCTCGACGATGTCGCGCGAGGCGGGGCCCTGCACCGCCATGAGGGCCATGCCGTCGGTGTGGTCGTCGACCTCCACGTCGAACGCGCCGATGCGCGCTGCGAACGCCGTGGCGACGGCATCCCGATTCCCCGCATTCGCGATCACGAGGAACCGGTGCTCGGCGATGCGGTACACGATCACGTCGTCGACGATGCCGCCCGACTCGGCGAGCACGAGCGAGTACTTCGCCTTGCCGACGCGCATCGGCGAGATCGCCCCCGCCAGCGCGTAGTCGAGGAAGGCGGCGGCACCGGCACCCTCGACCGCGAACTCGGCCATGTGCGAGATGTCGAACAGGCCGGCCGCGGTGCGCACGGCGTGGTGCTCGGCGAGGTCGGAGCTGTAGCGCACCGGCATGAGCCAGCCGCCGAAGTCGGTGAAGGAGCCGCCGAGCGCCTCGTGGCGGTCGTGCAGGGCAGTCGTTCGGAGTTCTGACATGAGTTCTCCCGGTCGCGGACGGGCAGACGCCGAGCGGCGCCTGTGAACTCCCCCTCTGTCATCGGCCTGAGAGTTTCGCCCGGTCCTGCGAGGGAGCGGGGTTTCACCGTCGGCGGATTCGCGAGCGATCACGTGGAGACGCGTAGCGGTTGTCTCACGTGGGAGGTTTCGATGCGGCGCCGGGGCGCCTCACTCAACCCGATTTCTTGCTGCGCTCGAAATCGCTTTCCAGAGTCGGCCTGCCCGAACGGTACGCGTACCTGAGAGATTGGCGGGGAGGCTTGCTCCTTCGGTGCTCGGCGATCGCGCTGCCGAGGCTCTCCCGCCCGGGTGATGGGCCGTTATTGACTTGCGGTGCCAGCATACCCGGCGACGCCGTCAGCCGACGCAGGAACCCGACGACACGGTGTTCGACAGCGACGGCGCGCGCTCCGCGACCGGCGTCAGCTCAGCCATCGTCATCGCGTAGCCGAGGTTCTCGTCGTCCTCCGCGCGCGCGAACACCACACCGGCCACGGCGCCGTCCGCCGTCAGCAGCGGGCCGCCGGAGTTGCCGGGGCGCACCGTCGCCTGCAGGGCGTAGATCTCGCGCGGATTCCATGAGCCGTCGTACACGTCGGGCACGTTCGCCGTGCCCACCGAGCGCACCCCGGCCGGCACCATCGTGAAGGGGCCGCCGAACGGGTAGCCCTGCACGACCGCGGCCTCGCCCTCTGCGAGTGTCGGCGAGAAGGGCAGCACCGCCGCACCCAGGTCGTCGACCGCGATCACGGCGAGGTCGTCCACCGGGTCGAAGTACACCACGCGGCCCTCGCGCGCGGGCACACCCGGCAGCTCGACCACGGGAGTGTCGACGCCGGCGACCACGTGCGCGTTGGTGACCACGCGGTCCTCGGCGACGACGAAGCCGGTGCCCGACGATCCGCGCCCGCAGGCGTAGGCATTGCCTGAGACGCGGGCGACGGATGCCGCAGCCCGCTGCAGTTCCGGATCGTCCAGGGCGACCGGGGGCGCGGGCTCGACCGTGCCGGGCCCGAGCAGCGGGCCGAGCCCCGGGAGTCCTTCGTCGAGGAACGCCCCTCGCAGCTGCGCCAGCGCGGCGGCCACCGGGTCGGGCGTCGCCGCCTCGATCCCCCGCAGGATGCTCGACGAGGCCACCGCGGACGAGACGACCGGGATGCCCGCCACGGCGATCGCGGGCGCCACGAGGGCGAGCGCCAGCACGGCGGCGAGCACGGAGGCGATGCCGCCGAGGAACCGTTCGAGAGCGCGCAGCTTGAGCCGGTCGGCACCCGAGCGCAGCGCCGAGCCGATCGCCGCTCCCACCGCCGCACCGGCGAAGACCAGGCCGACCGCGGTGATCAGCACGGCGGGGCCGCGCCAGACGGGGGAAGGCACCCACGCGCTGACCAGCGGGGTCAGCCAGTACGCCGCGAAGGCGCCGGCCGCGAGCCCGGCGAGCGTGCCGATACTGGCGAAGAAGCCGCGCTGGACGCCGGCGATGCAGGCGAGGACCAGGAGGAGGATGACGAGGACGTCGACGACGATCATCCCCACCCCTTTCTCCGTCAGGACCCGCCTCGCCAGGCTACGCATCGAGCCTGTGAGACGACCCCGACGGCGGGGCACGGCGTGTCGGCAGTGAACCCCGCCGGCGCGGCGCCCGACCGGAGCCGCCTCGCGATCGCAGCCGCGCGGATCGCCGCCCGAGGCCCGAAGCCGCCTCGCGATCGCAGCCGCGCGGATCGCCGACCCGCGGCGGTGCCGCGCGCGGACCCCTCGCCGGCGCCGCGCCGTGTCAGCCGTGCGCCGCGAGCTCCCTCCGGACCTCGTCGCGGAGCCTTCCCTGGTTATCGGGGTCGGGTGCCGCGCCGAGCAGCGTGCGGGTGTACTCGTGCTGCGGCTCGAGGATGACCCGGTCGGCCGGTCCGCGCTCGACGATGTCACCCCGGTACATCACGAGGATCTCGTCCGAGAAGTGGCGCGCGGTCGCAAGGTCGTGCGTGATGTAGAGCACGCCCAGGTGGTCCTCGCGCTGGAGCTGCGCCAGCAGGTTCAGCACCCCGAGCCGGATCGAGACATCGAGCATCGACACGGGCTCATCGGCGATGATGAACTGCGCGCCCGGCGCCAGCGCCCGGGCGATCGCGACACGCTGACGCTGACCGCCCGACAGCTCGTGCGGGCGGCGCTCGGCCATCTTGTCGGACGGCGTCAACCGCACGCGGTCGAGCAGCTCGAGCACCCGTCGGCGCACCTCGTCGTTGCTGATGCCCGGGTTGTGAATGCGCAGCGGCCGCTCGAGGTGGTGGGCGATCGAGTGGAACGGGTTCAGCGAGGCGAAGGGGTCCTGGAACACCATCTGCACGTCGCCGCGGTACTTCGCGATCTCGCGGCTGCGACCGCCCGCCGGGAGGCCGTCGAGCAGGATCTGCCCGCTCGTCGGCGTCTCCAGGCGCGCGAGCATCCGCGCGATGGTCGACTTGCCCGAGCCGGACTCCCCCACCAGCGCGATCGTGCGACCGGCTTCGAGCGTGAAGGACACGTCCTTGACCGCGTGCAGTGTCGAGAACTTCAGACCGCTGCGCAGGCGGAAGTCCTTGACCAGTTTACGCGCCTCGAGGGTGCGCGGCCGGTAGCCGGCCGGGGTCACAGCGGTCATGCGGCGCCTCCTTCGACGTCTGTCGCGGCCGAGCCGATCCCGGCCGAGACGGGCTGCGCGCCGGTGCGCACGAAGTCGCCGCGCGCGCCCCGCAGACTCGGGAAGCTCGACAGGAGCTTCTTGGTGTACTCGTGCTGCGGATCGCGGTAGATCTGCGTGGCCGTCCCCAGCTCGACGATCTCCCCCTGGAGCATGACGGCGATCCGATCGCTGATCTCGATGAGCATCGGGAGGTCGTGGGTGATGAAGATCACGGCGAAACCGAGCTTCTCGCGCAGCCGCATGATCTCGCGGATGATGCCGCGCTGCACGACGACGTCGAGCGCCGTCGTGGGCTCGTCCATGATCATGACCTGCGGATCGAGGGCGAGCGCCATCGCGATCATCACACGCTGACGCATGCCGCCCGACAGCTCGTGGGGAAAGCTGGTGAGGCGCTTCGGGTCTACGCCCACGAGCTCGAGGAGCTCTTCGCTGCGCTGCTGCTTCTGCCGCTTGCTCATCTCCGGCCGGTGCGTCGTGAAGACGTCGAACAGCTGCGCCCGCACGCTGATGACCGGATTCAGCGAGTTCATCGCGCCCTGGAAGACCATCGACACCTTGTCCCAGCGGAACTCGCGCAGCTGCTCGTCCTTCAGGCCCACGACGTCGATGTGCTCCCCCGAGCGGTCGTGGAAGACGACCTCGCCGGAGGTCATCAGCGCGGGCGGCTTCAGCAGACGGTTGATGCCGTACGCGAGGGTCGACTTGCCACAGCCCGACTCGCCGGCAAGACCCAGGATCTCGCCGCGGTTGAGCGTGAGCGACACGTCGCGCACCGCCTTGACGGGCGGATCCACCTCGTACTCGATGGAGACGTTCCTCGCGGTGAGGACGGCGTCGCCGTTCATGCTTCGGCTCCGTTCGGGATGCGGGTCGACTCGACACCGCGACCGGCGCGCTTGGCCTGCCGCACGCGACGGGCATTCTCGGGTGCGAGGCGCAGCTTGGGATTGATGATCTCGTCGATCGAGAAGTTGATGAGGGAGAGACCGGCACCCAGGAGCGCGATCATGAGGCCCGGCGGCACGAACCACCACCATGCGCCCGTGCCGAGCGCCTGCCCGGTCTGCGCGTCGTTGAGCATCGTGCCCCACGTGATGGATCCGGTGGGACCGAGACCGAGGTACGACAGCCCCGCCTCGCCGAGGATCGCGAAGATGATGGCGAAGAGGAACTGCGCCGCCAGCAGCGGCAGGAGGTTCGGCAGGATCTCGACGCGGATGATGCGCGCCGTCTTCTCCCCCGCGACGCGGCTCGCGGCCACGTAGTCACGGGACCGCAGTGAGCGCGCCTGCGCTCGCAGCACCACCGCGGACCCCGCCCACCCCGTGATGCCGAGGACGAGCGCCACCAGCATCCAACTGCGTCCGGGGATGTAGGTGGCGATCACCATCACCAGCGGGAGGCCGGGGATGACGAGCATGATGTTCGTGAACAGCGACAGGATCTCGTCCCACCAGCCGCCCTTGTAGCCGGCGATGATGCCGAACACGATGGACAGGGTGAGGGCGATCAGGCCGGCGACGATGCCCACCATCAGCGATCCGCGCGTTCCCCACGCAAGCTGCGCCAGCACGTCGTAGCCCAGCTTCGTCGTGCCGAGCCAGTGCTCGGCGCTGGGCGGCGAGAGCGCCGGGTTGCCGGAGTCCATCGGATCCTGGCTGAACAGCGGCGCGAGGATGCCGAACAGCGTGATCCCGATGACGATCGTGAGGCCGAGGGCGAGCTTGAGCGACATGCGCGGGAGCAGCTGCCGGAAGCCGCGGCGCGCCGTGCGCGCCTCCTCGCGGGCGGCATCGACGTCGGCGTCGACGGGCGGCGACATGATCGCCCCCGGCGCGACGATCGCGGGGTCGATCGTGCGATCGGACAGCGTCTCGGGGACGCTCTCGAGATCGGTGGTCGACGAGTCGGTCACTTCGAGCCTCTCAGACATTGTGGCGCGCCCTCGGGTCGATGAAGCCGTAGACGATGTCCATGATGAAGTTGGCCGCGAGCACGGCGATGGTGATGACGAGGAACACGCCCTGCATCAGCGCATAGTCGCTGTTCTGCACCGACTGGATCATCAGCTTGCCGATGCCCGGGTAGGTGAACACCTGCTCCATCACGATCGAGCCGGCGACGACGAAGCCCAGCGAGATGCCGAACCCGGCGATCGATGGGATCGCCGCGTTGCGGGTCGCGTACGTGCGCAGGATGCGCATCGGCTTCAGGCCCTTGGCCTCGGCGGTGACGATGTAGTCCTCCGAGACCGTCGACACCATCATGTTGCGCATGCCGAGCAGCCAGCCGCCGACCGAGCTCAGCACGATCGTGAGAGCGGGGAGGAAGCCGTGGTAGACGGCGCTGCCGATGAACTCCCAGCTCCACTCCGGCCCTTCGGGGAACTCCCATACGTCGTAGCCGCCGAAGATCGGGAACCATCCGAGCGCGACCGAGAAGACCGCGACGAGTACGAGCGCGAGCCAGAAGTACGGAATGGACTGCAGCACCGTGGTGAAGGGCACCAGGTGGTCGACCCAGGTGCCGCGGCGCCATCCCACCCAGGCGCCGATGCCGACGCCCAGCACGAACGAGATGACCGTGGCGAGTCCGACCAGCACCAGCGTCCACGGCAGGGCGGCCGAGATGAGATCGGTCACCGGGGCCGGGTACTTGGTGATGGAGATGCCGAGATCTCCCTGCAGCATCCGGCCCCAGTACGCGATGTACTGCTCCCACATCGACGACGAGTCGCCGCCGAGGAGGGTCTTGATGTTGCGGACCGTGGTCTCGCTGATCTCGCCGCCGGCACGCTGCATCTTCGCGAGCAGGATGTCGGCCGGGTCGCCGGGCAGAAGCCTCGGCAGGAGGAAGTTGAGGGAGATCGTCGCCCACAGTGTCACCACGTAGAACGCGATCCGCCGCGCATAGAACTTCATTGCGGCCCGCTCCTCCTCGCCGCGGCTTCTGCCCGGTTCTGCATTACTTCACCGGCTCCAGGTGCTGGAGGACGTAGCCGGCGGCCACCGAGCCCCACGCGGGCGGGAAGGCGTACAGGTCGTCCTCGGTCGGCCAGCCCGTGAAGTCCTTCGTGTTGAAGAAGGTCTGGGTGGCGTTGATGACCAGCGGGATGTACGGCAGGTCGCGGACGATCTCGGTCTGGAGCACGGCGTACGCCTCCTGCTTGACCGCTTCGTCGTTCGTGGCGGCGGCCGCGGCGACGGCCTCGTTCACGATCGCGTTGTCGTAGCGGCTGAAGTTCCAGCGGCCGGTCGGAACCTCTTCGCCGACCTGCGAGGTCGACTCACCGGCGAACCAGTCCTTGTAGATCTGGAACGGGTCGGCCACCGAGGTGCCGATGACGCCGCCCATGATGAGCTGGTACTGGCCGGTCTGGCGCGCGTCCGAGAACTCCTGCCACTGCACCGTCGAGGCGTTCACCTTGATGCCGGCCTCGGCCGCCTGCTCGCTGATGAGCTTCGCGGCGTCGTTGTAGTCGGTCCAGCCGTCGACCGAGATGAGGCTCAGCTCGATCGGCGCGCCGTCCTTGCCGTAGAAGCCGTCGCCGCCCTTGGTGTAGCCGGCAGCCTCGAGGATCTCACCGGCGGCCGCGGCGTCGGGCGACTGCGGGCTGAGCTCGTTGGCGGGGTCGGCGACCCACTTCTGGTCACGGGGCAGCAGGGCGAAGGTCGGCGAGATGTCGCCGGTGAGCCCGACGAACGCCTTCTCCTTGATCGTGCCGCGGTCGATCGCGACGTTGAGGGCCTGGCGGACGGCGACATCGGTCTGGGGACCGGTGCAGCCGAGTTCGGCGTTGGAGCAGGTGTACAGCACCGTCGGGTCCTGCGGGGTGTTGAGCATGCTGATGATGCCGTTGGAGGTCACCGAGTCCGGGTTCGGCACGAACATGCCGGTCCAGTCGAGCTCGCCGGCGGTCAGCAGGTCCTGAGCGGACTGGTTCGCGTCGAGGCCGATGTACTGCACCTTCTTGATGGCGGGGACGCCCTCGTCGCGGAAGTTCTCGTTCGCCACGACCGTGTACGAGGCATCCGTCACCTTGTCGACCACGTACGGGCCGGTGCCGACCGGCTCCTCGTCGGTGAACGTGGTGTAGTCGTCGACCTCGGTCCAGACGTGCTCGGGCAGCATCCACGTGGTGCCGAGGATCTGGAACTCGTTCGTGAACTGCGGCGTCTCGTACGTGAGCACGAGCGTGCTCTCGTCGGGGGCCTCGGCCGAGATCAGGCCGTCACGGTGGTTGGGCTCGTAGTTGAAGGTGAACGCGGCGTCGTCGGCGGTGAAGTCCTCGCCGTCGTTCCACTTCACGCCGTCCTTGAGCTTCACGGTGATGACCGTGCCGTCCTCGTTGTACTCGAAGCTCTCGCCGAGCATCGGCTCGGGAGCCGCGTCGGACGTCTTGTTGTAGAAGAACAGCGGCTCGTAGATCGGGCCGAGTGCCGCGTGCAGCACGGTCGGCGCGAACGGGTTGAAGTTGGCCTCGATCGGAGTCTGGCTGCCGGCCCAGACCCGCAGCGTGCGTCCTTCGGAGTCGCCGCTGTCGTTGCCGCCGCCACCGGCGCAGCCCGACAGGCCGATGCCGAGGACCGCAGCCCCCGACACGGCGATGAGCGCCGCTCGGCGCTTCGCGTTTCGAATCATCGTCAATTCTTTCTCTCGTGCGGCATTGCAGGGAGGAGTGCGAGGGGCACCCGCGCATTCATTAGTACTGAGTCCTAACAAATGAGTGTTAGTAAACCTAACAAACATTCCTCGCGCTTCGCATCTCCTGATCGCGGCGCGTACGTCACGTCTTGGCAACGGTTCGCGAACCACCGTCCGCGATGGGACCTGTTACGCCTCGCGTTTGGCTTCTGGTCATCATGACACTATGATCGAATCCCAGAGTTAGAGTCACTATGACCAGAACAAGCACCCAGCCCCACTCCCCCGCCGACGCGACCCGCGTGGCGGTGTCGACCGTGATCTTCACGCTGCGCCGCCTTCCGGGCAGCGATTCCCTCCAGGTGGTCCTGCCGCTGGTGCGCCGCACCCGCGATCCCCACGAGGGACAGTGGGCACTCCCCGGCGGATGGCTCGACATCGCGGAGAGCCTGGATGCCGCGGCATCCCGCACTCTCGCTGAGACGACCGGGCTGGCACCGAGCTATCTCGAGCAGCTGTACGCGTTCGGTGCGGTCGACCGCTCCCCCACCCGCGTCGTCTCGATCGTCTACTGGGCGCTGCTGCGCGCCGACGAGATCACCGGCGACGCGGCGTCGGAGGACGCGAACGCGCCCGGACCCGCCATCGAGCCGGCACCGGCGATCGAGAACGTGCAGTGGTTCGATGCCGCGGCGCTTCCCGAGCTCGCGTTCGACCACAACGAGATCGTCGGCTACGCGCTGTGGCGCCTGCGCAACAAGGTCGGCTACAGCCGCATCGCGCACGGCCTGCTCGCCGAGGAGTTCACCCTCGCCGATCTCCGCGAGGTGTACGAGGCGATCCTCGGCCGTCAGCTCGACCCGGCGAACTTCCGCCGCCAGGTGGAGAACTCCGGGACCCTCATCCCGACCGATCGCTTCCGCACGGGCAGCCACCGCCCCGCCCGCCTCTACCGCTACAACCAGGACGTCGAGCTCGCCGACCGCGGCCCGCTCGACAGCCGCGACTGACCCCACCCGAACGGAGCGTCGACATGCCTGCCGTCAACCTCACCCTCCAGACCCGACCCGACACCGACCCGTCGGTGGACCACGCGATCCAGGCGATCATCGCCGGTGCGACCGTCGGCGAGACGTGCAACACCGACCTCGCCGCGGGCCCCTGGGACTTCGACGCGCGCCCCGGGTACGGCCCCGGCTCGTCCATGGGCGACGTCATCCCCACCGGATCGCCCCGCCAGGGCGAGCTGCCGCGCGAGTACCGCGAGGCGTCCGAGGCCGAGCTCGCCGAGCGCGTCCGCGCCGCCAAGGCGACCCTCGGAGACCGCGTCGTGGTGCTCGGCCACTTCTACCAGCGCGAGGAGGTCGTGGTGCACGCGGACTACGTCGGCGACTCGTTCCAGCTCGCAAACGCCGCGCTCGAGCACCCCGACGCCGAGGCGATCGTGTTCTGCGGCGTGCACTTCATGGCCGAGACCGCCGACCTTCTGTCGCGCCCCGAGCAGGCGGTCATCCTCCCGAACCTCGCCGCCGGCTGCTCGATGGCCGACATGGCCGACATCGACCAGGTCGAGGACTGCTGGGAGCAGCTCGCCGAGATCTACGGCGACATGGACGCGGTGGATGCCGATGGCCGCGTGCCCGTCGTCCCGGTGACGTACATGAATTCTTCGGCCGCGATCAAGGGCTTCGTCGGGCGCCACGGCGGCATCGTGTGCACCTCGTCCAACGCGCGGACGGTGCTCGAGTGGGCCTTCCAGCGGGGGCGCCGCGTCCTCTTCTTTCCCGACCAGCACCTCGGCCGCAACACCGCGAAGGCGATGGGCGTGCCCCTCGAGCAGATGCCGATGTGGAACCCACGCAAGCCGCTGGGCGGGGCATCCGCCGACGATCTCGCGGAGGCCCGCGTCATCCTGTGGCATGGCTTCTGCTCGGTGCACCGGCGCTTCTCGGTCGACCAGATCGAGAAGGCGCGGATCGAGCACCCGGGAGTGCGCGTCATCGTGCACCCGGAATGCCCGATGGAGGTGGTGGATGCCGCGGACGAGGCCGGGTCGACCGACTACATCCGCAAGGCGATCGAGGCAGCGACCGAACCCACGACGTTCGCGATCGGCACCGAGGTGAACCTGGTGCAGCGGCTCGCGGCGGAGCACCCGCAGCACACGATCTTCTGCCTCGACCCCGTGGTCTGCCCGTGCTCGACGATGTACCGCATCCACCCCGGCTACCTGGCATGGGTGCTCGAGGGCTTGGTGGAGGGCGAGGTGCGCAACCGCATCACGGTGCCGCAGGACGTGGCCGATCCGGCGCGCGTTGCGCTGGAGCGGATGCTGGCGGCCAAGCCTCCGGCCGCGCCCGCGGCGGCGTGGGAGAACGCGTCATGACGAGCCCGGCCGTCGCGACGGCGCAGCGAGACGACATGCGGACGCGCGTCGTCGTCGTCGGCTCCGGCATCGCCGGGCTGACGACGGCCCTGCACGCCGTGGAGCACGGCTGCCGCGTCACGCTCGTCACCAAGGACGTGCTGGAGCACGCCAACACCCGCTACGCCCAGGGCGGCATCGCCGGGGTCATGTTCCCCGACGACCGCGCCGACGACCACGTGCGCGACACCCTCGTCGCCGGCGCCGGACTGAGCGATCCCGCCGCCGTGCGCGTGCTGGTCGACGAGGGTCCGGCCCGCATCCGCGAGCTCATCGCGCTCGGCGTCGCGTTCGACCGCGACGCGGGCGGCGGCTTCGTCAAGGGCCTCGAGGCCGCGCACTCGTACCCGCGCATCCTCCACGCGGGCGGCGACGCCACCGGCACCGCGATCGAGAGGGCACTCGTCGCGCGGCTGCGCGCGAGCGACGTCGACGTAATCGAGCACGCGTTCCTCGTGGACCTGGTCGTGAATCCCTCGACCGAGACGGCGAGCCGAGGCGCTCCCGCCGAGACCCAGGGCGACGTCGTCGGCCTCGGCGCGGATGCCCTGTCTCGCCGGGGAACGCGCGGCGGGTGCCGGGTCACGGGCGTCGACCTGCTGATCGACGAGACGGATGCCGCACCCGGCCGCCGCGTGACCCTCGCGGCCGACGCGGTCGTGCTTGCGACCGGCGGCGCGGGCGAGCTGTACGCGCACTCCACCAATCCCGCGGTCGCGACCGGCGACGGCATCGCCGCCGCGCTCCGCGCCGGGGCCGCGGTCGCCGACCTCGAGTTCTTCCAGTTCCACCCGACAGTGTTGGAAGGCACGCCTGCCGCCACCACGGACGCCGGCGGCGAGCGCGATGCATTCCTGGTGTCGGAGGCCGTGCGCGGCGAGGGCGCGACCCTCGTGGACGAGCACGGCCGACGGTTCGCCTTCGACGCCCACCCCGACGGCGAGCTCGCGCCGCGCGACGTGGTCGCCCGTGCGATCGCACGGCAGATGGACGCGCAGCGGGGGCGCCCGGTGCACCTCGACGCCACCGGCATCCACTCCGCCGACGTCGAGGAGCGCGCCGCGTTCCTGGCGCGCCGCTTCCCGACGATCGACCGCGCGGTGCGCGACCGCGGCCTCGACTGGGCTCGCGAGCCGATCCCGGTGACGCCCGCCGCGCACTACCTGATGGGCGGGGTCGTGACCGACCTGTTCGGCCGCACCACTCTCGCGGGCGTGTACGCCGTCGGCGAGGTGGCCCGCACCGGTGTGCACGGCGCCAACCGCCTCGCGTCGAACTCGCTCCTCGAGGGCGCCGTGTTCGGGGCCCGCGCGGGCGACGTGATCGCCACGGACGCGGCATCCGGGTCCTGGCCCGCTTCCCCAGCGTCCGCCGCCGTCACCCGGGACCACGACTCACCGGTCACGAAGCGCGGGTCCGCCCGGCAGATCGTGACAGGCGAGCAGAGGGATGCGGGGATGCCGGCGGCAGGGGCACCCGGCGACGCGCCGGCGTTCACGCGCGGCGCGCTGCAGCAACTGCTCTGGGAGCACGCCGGACTCGTGCGGGACGAGGCGGGCCTTGCGCACGCGGCATCCGTCATCGCGAGGTGGCGTGACGCGCATCGCAGCCCCGCCTCGGAGCACGACTTCGAAGACGAGAACCTGCGGCTCGTCGCCGAGCACCTCGTCGCCGCCGCCCTCGCCCGCCGCGAGTCGGTCGGCGCGCACTTCCGCTCCGACGACGCCGCGACCGGCGGAACTCCACTGGGTCGCGAGCCGATCGCCGTTCCCGCCGCGCGCGGCGGGGCGACGTCGGCGGATCCGTGGAGGACCGCCGACCGCCCGAAGGAGGCCGTCGCATGCTGACCCGTGCCGTGATCGACCGCGCCGTGTCGGCCGCCCTCGAAGAGGACGCCCCGTGGGGCGACCTCACGAGCGAGGCGCTGATCCCCGAGAACGCGGTCGCGCGTGCCGACCTCGTCGCCCGCGAACGCGGCGTGTTCTCGGGCGGCGAGGTGTTCGAGGCGGCGTTCCGGCTCACGGACCCCGCGATCGACGTCCAGCTCGTCGTCGAGGACGGCGAGTGGTTCGAACCCGGCGCCGTGCTCGCGGTGGTGACCGGCCCCGCGCGCGGCGTGCTCACGGCCGAGCGCATCGGCCTGAACTTCGTGCAGCGGATGTCGGGCATCGCGACGCTGACCGGCGCGTACGTCGCCGAGGTCGCTCACACCGGCGCCCGCATCGCCGACACGCGGAAGACCACGCCCGGACTCCGGGCGTTCGAACGCAAGGCCGTGCGCGACGGCGGCGGACGCAATCACCGCCATTCGCTGTCGGACGCCGTCATGGCCAAGGACAACCATCTCGCCGTACTGGCGCAGAAGGGCGTCTCGACCACCGCTGCTCTCGTCGCGGCGAGGGACCTCCTCCCGCACACGACGCACATCGAGGTGGAGGTGGACCGGCTGGAGCAGATCGAGTCCGTGCTGGCCGCCGGCATCGGCACGATCATGCTCGACAACTTCTCGCTCGACGACCTGCGCATCGGCGTCGCGCAGGTCGCCGGGCGCGCCACCGTCGAGGCTTCCGGGGGCGTCTCGCTCGAGACCGTGCGAGCGATCGCCGAGACGGGCGTCGACGTCATCTCCGTCGGCGCGCTGACGCATTCGGCGCGCGCCCTCGATCTGGGCCTCGACGTGCGGATCGACGCCCCCTGAGCGACGGGACACCGTGATGAGCATGCTCTACCTCGACAACGCCGCGACGACGCCCGCGCGCCCGGAGGTGCTCGAGGCGATGATGCCGTACCTCACCCGCTGGTACGGGAATCCTTCGAGCCACCACACCGTGGGCGAAGCGGCCGCCGATGCCCTCGCCGACGCCCGGGCTCGGGTGGCCCGGGTGCTCGGACTGCGCAACGGCGACGTCGTGTTCACCTCAGGCGGGACCGAGGCGAACAACCTCGCCGTCAAGGGCATCGCCCTCGCGGCCGCACAGCGGCGCTCCGACCGGCACGTCCACGTCGTCACCACGCCCATCGAGCACGAGTCGGTGCTCGAGTCGGTCGACTACCTCGAGCGCGTGCACGGGTACGCCGCGACGCGCGTGCCCGTCGACGAGCACGCGCGGGTGTCGACGGATGCCGTCGCCGCCGCCCTGCGCGACGACACGGCGCTCGTCAGCATCGGGTACGCGAACAACGAGGTGGGCACGGTGCAGGATGCCGCGGCCCTGGCCGCCGTCGCCCGTGAGGCGCGCGTCCCTCTGCACTTGGACGCCGTGCAGGCCGCTGGATGGCTCCCGCTGTCAGCCGACGAGCTCGGCTACGACGCGATCTCGCTGGCCGGTCACAAGCTGGGCGCCCCGAAGGGCACCGGGGTGCTCGGCGTGCGGAGCCGGATCCCGCTCGAGCCGCTGCTGCACGGCGGCGGCCAGGAGCGCGGCCGACGCAGCGGCACCGAAGACGTGGCGGGAGCGGTGGGATTCGCGACCGCCCTCGAGCTGGCGGAAGCCGAGCGGGTCGAGGCATCCGCTCGCGTCTCGGCGATCCGCGACCGCTTCATCGCCCAGGTCTGCGAGCGGGTGCCGTGGGCGCGCCTCACCGGCGATCCGGAGCACCGGCTCGCCGGGACAGCCAGCTTCACATTCGAGGGCACGAGCGGCGAAGCCGTCCTCCTCGAGCTCGAGCGCCGCGGCGTGGTGTCGTCGAGCGGCTCCGCGTGCGCCGCGGGCAGCGACGAGCCCTCCCACGTTCTGGTGGCCATGGGCATCGCGCCCGCGGTCGCGCAGACCGCGGTGCGATTCACCTTCCCGCGGTGGCTGAACGCACCGCTGGATGCGGTCGCCGACGCGGTCGAGGCATCCGTCACCGCCGTCCGCTGAACGGCGCACCACGCACGAACCTGTCGGAGCCGGAGGCCGAGAAGCGCCCATAGGATCGGACGGTGTCCTCCGCCGTGACCGTCATCGTCCCGGGCTACGACGTGGCCCTCTACGCCGCCGAGGCGCTCGACTCGCTCCGCGCGCAGACGCGGCCCGACTGGACGGCGATCCTGGTCGACGACGCCTCGCGCGACGAGACCGGCGCGCTGTTCGAGGCTGCTGCGGCCGCCGACGACCGGTTCCAGGTCGTGCACCACAGCGAGCAGCGAGGGCTCGGCGCTGCGCGGAACACCGCGCTCGACCTCGTGCGCACACCCTTCGTGGGATTCCTCGACGCCGACGACCGGCTGACGCCGCGCGCGCTCGAGCGCCTGGTCGGCACGGTGAGCGCCAGCGGCAGCGACTTCGCCCTCGGGGCCTATGTGCGGCTGCGTCCCGACTCCGCCGGCGGCTACGAGGCGGGCGGCGTGCAGCCGTGGGTCGCCGCCGCCACCGATCCCGCCCGCGTCGGCACGACGCTCGAGGACCACCCCGAGGCGTCCGGCAACATCGTCGCGTGGTCGAAGGTCAGTCGCACCGATCTCTGGCACCGCACCGGCCTCCGCTTCCCCGTCGGCAAGGCCTATGAGGACCAGATCGTCGCCCAGCAGATGTACACGCGCGCCCGCGCGTTCGACGTCATCCCCGACGTCGTGGTGGAGTGGCGCGAACGCGCCGACGGCTCGTCGATCACGCAGCACAAGGGCGAGCTGCGCGTGCTGCGCGACTACCTCGAGGCCCTGGGCGGTGGGATCGACGTGCTGGATGCCGCGGGGCACGCTCGCGCCGCGGCATCCCGCGTCCGCCTCATCCTGGCGATGGACCTGCCGCCCCTCATCGACCTCGCGCGCGATCACGCCGACGACGCCTATCGACGGGAGCTGGGCGCGTTCGCCCGCACGCTGCGGTCGCGCGTCGACGGCGTGGCGCTGCCGGACTCCGCCGCGACCGCGCTGTCGGCCGCACTGCTCTGGTGAGGGCCGCCACCCGGGCTGGATGACCTCGGCCGCGCGGCCCCGACGAGCTCAGCCCACCTCACCGCAATCCCCGGGACGGATGCGGGATCTGCGACTGCGAGGTCAGCGCTGATCGAACTCGGGGTCGCCGACGCTGCCGCGCCCCGCGGCGAGCACCTCGTTCGGCGCGACGACGGGTGCATCCGGTGCGGTGTCGGCGCGACGGCCGGGGTGGTCGACGGGCGGCTCGGCATCCTCCGCCTCGGCTTCGGCCTCGAGGATCCTCGTGGTGGCGAGCTGCTGCGCCGCCAGCTCGGCGTACAGGCCGCCTGCCGCGAGCAGCGAAGTGTGCGTGCCCGACTCCACGATGCGGCCGGCCTCCACGACGTGGATCACGTCGGCGGCGATCACCGTCGACAGCCGGTGCGCGATCGACAGCGTGGTGCGGCCCCGCGCCGCGGCGTCGAGCGCCTCCTGCACCACGCGCTCCGAGACCGTGTCGAGAGCCGAGGTCGCCTCGTCGAGCAGCAGCACGGGCGGGTCCTTCAGCAGCACGCGTGCGATCGCGATCCGCTGCTTCTCGCCGCCCGAGAGCCGGTAGCCGCGCTCGCCGACGACGGTGTCGTAGCCCTTCTCGAACCGCTCGATCACGTGGTGGATGTTCGCGGCGCGGCACGCGGCCTCGAGCTCGGCATCCGTCGCATCGGGCTTGGCGTACTTCAGGTTCTCCCGGATCGTGGCGTGGAAGAGGTACGTCTCCTGCGACACGATGCCGACGTGGTCGACGATCGACTCCTGGTGCAGACGCCGCACGTCCGCACCGGCGAAGAGGACGGACCCGCCGGATGCCTCGTACAGGCGCGGCGTCAGGTACAGCACGGTCGTCTTGCCGGCGCCGGAGGGTCCGACGAACGCGACATGCTGGCCGGGCTCCGCCGTGAACGACACTCCCTGCAGCGTCGCGCGCGCCTCGGGCGCGGCATCCGGATACCGGAAGACCACGTCGCGGAACTCGATGCGTCCGAGCGGACCGGGTGCGTCGGAGACGTCGATCGCGCCGGGTGGGTCGCTGATGGCGGGCACGAGGTCGAGGTACTCGAAGATGCGGGCGAACAGCGCCGATGACGTCTGCAGGTCGAGCGAGACGCGCATGAGGCCCATGAGCGGCATCAGCAGGCGCGCCTGCACCGTCGTGAACGCGACGATGGTGCCCGCCGTGATGGCGTCGGTGCCGCCGCCGATGAGGTAGCCCGACACGAGATAGATGATCGCGGGGACGCTGGCCATGATGACCTGCACGACCGCGAAGAACCCCTGGCCGCTCATGGCCCGCCGCACCTGCAGGCGCACCTGGTTGACGTTCTCATCGGCATACCGGGCCGACTCGGTGCGCTGCCGGTTGAACGACTTCGACAGCAGGATGCCCGAGACGCTCAGGGTCTCCTGCGTGATGGCGGTGAGCTCCGACAGCGACTCCTGGGTCTCGCCGGCGATGCGCGCGCGCACCTGCCCGACGCGGCGCTGCACGAGGATGAGGAACGGCATGAGGATGACCGCGATGATCGTCAGGCGCCAGTCGATGAGGATCATCGCGACGAGCGAGGCGACCACGGTGACCGTGTTGCCGAGGATGCTGGTGACGGTGTTGGTGAGCACCCCCGAGACGCCGCCCACGTCGTTCTGCAGGCGCGACTGGATGACCCCCGTCTTGGTGCGGGTGAAGAACGCGAGCTCCATCGACTGCAGGTGGTCGAAGAGCTTGACGCGCAGGTCGCCGGTCACGCGGTTGCCGACGGTCGAGGTGAGCCAGGTCTGCACAACGCCGACGGCGGCCGAGAGGAGGAACAGCGCGATCATGGCGACGACCAGCTGCCACAGCAGCGTCAGGTCGGGCGCGGACCCGTCGACCGGGAAGAGCGCGTCGTCGAAGACCTTCTGGACGAGCAGCGGCGGGATCACCGCGATGCCGGCGCCGACCACCACCAGGATGCCGGTGACGACGATCGGCCATGCGTAGGGGCGGAAGAGCGCGACCACGCGTCGGCCCAGGTTCGGGATCTCGGGTGCCTCGGCGTTGGCCTTGCGCTGCGCCTCGGTGTCGACCGGCCGGAACCCGGGGTGCCCTCCCCCGCCACCACCACCGCCGCGCATGCTCACTCCGCCAGCCTAATGAGCGTCGCCGACGCTAGGCTCGTGCCATGACCTCGACTCCCGACGCCCCCGAACACGACGGCAGCGACCTCGCCGAGCTGCGCAAGGAGATCGACGAGCTCCAGGCGATCCCCCACGAGGAGGTCGTCAACCCGCTTCCGAAGAACCTCGAGGACCGCGAGCCGGAGGCCGAGCCCACCGACGCCATCGGGTCCGAGGACTGGAACGACCCCGAGCCCGAGCGCTCCGACCGCTGACGCGCAGCGTCGCCTGACCGCCGGCATCCGTTCCCGGAATCGGGAATGGGATGTCGGAACCTGTGGTTATCCTGAGGGCTTGCCATCCTCGGGTGGCTCATCGCTGCCCATCCGAGCCTCGAGGAGACGACCTATGGCCGCCATCGAAACGACCCCCGGCACCGGCAGCCTTCCCGCCGTCACCCGTACCGCCGACGGCGCGCCGCGGCTGAGTCCCGAAGAGAGCCGGGTCATCTGGCTGCTCCTCGCGGCCGCGTTCGTCGCGATCCTCAACGAGACGACGATGGGCGTGGCGATCCCCCACCTCATCGTCGACCTCGGCATCACCGCGCTCGCGGCGCAGTGGCTCACGACGGCGTTCATGCTGACGATGGCCGTGATCATCCCGATCACCGGCTTCCTGCTGCGGCGCTTCACGACGCGCACGATGTTCGTCGCCGCGATGGGGCTGTTCTCCCTGGGAACGCTCGTGGCGTTCCTTTCGCCGGGCTTCCCGATGCTCCTGGCGGCCCGCGTCGTGCAGGCGTCCGGCACCGCGATCATGATGCCGCTGCTCATGACGACGCTCATGACGGTGGTGCCGGCCGCCATCCGCGGCCGCATGATGGGCCGCGTCAGCATCGTGATGTCGCTCGCCCCGGCGATCGGTCCGACGCTCGCCGGGGCCATCCTCAACAACTTCGAGTGGCGCTGGATCTTCGGGATCGTCCTGCCGATCGCGATCGTCGCGCTCGTCGTGGGCGCGCGCTGGATCCACAACCTCGGCGAGACCACGCACGCGCCGATCGACGTGCTGTCGGTGATCCTCTCGGCACTCGGCTTCGGCGGCCTGGTCTTCGGGCTCAGCCAGCTGGGCGCGGGCGGCCACGGCAGTGGGGCGGATGCCGCGGCTGCGAGCGCCGCGTCGACCACGACGCTCGTCGTGTCACTCGCCGTCGGCGTCGTCGCGCTTGGTCTGTTCGGGTGGCGCCAGGTCGTGCTGCAGCGCGAGGACGATGCGCTGCTCGACCTGCGCGTGTTCCGCAGCGCCAACTTCTCGCTGTCGATCGGCCAGATGGCGATCATGTCGATGGCGTTCTTCGGCGCGATCACCGTCGTACCGCTCTACCTGCAGGACGTCCTCGGCGTCGACCCGCTGACCACCGGACTGGTGGTGCTCCCGGGCGCGCTCGCGATGGGCCTCGCCGGACCGATCATCGGCCGGGTCTACGACCGCTGGGGTACCACGGTGCTCCTGGTGCCGGGCGCCGTCATCACGAGCGGCATGCTGTGGGTGTACACGACCTTCACCGAGGCGACGCCGGTGTGGGCCGTCGCGATCGCCCAGACCGTGCTGTCGCTCGGCCTCGCGCTGTCGTTCACGCCGCTGTTCACGGCGTCGCTCGCTTCGCTGCAACCGCGGTTCTACTCCTACGGATCTGCGGTCGTCGGCACCGTGCAGCAGGTCGCCGGCGCAGCGGGCATCGCGCTCATGTTCGGCGTCATGGCGGCCGCGACCAGCGCGGCGACCGCGTCGGGCGCGGGCGAGGTCGCCGCGGGTGCCGCCGGCACGCACGCCGCGTTCCTGACCGCCGCGATCCTGTCGCTGCCGCTCCTGGTGGGTGCCTTCCTCATCCGCAAGCCGGCGGATCAGCCGATGGGTGCCCCCATCGGCCACTGAGCCGCGGCCCCAGCAGCCACGACGTATCACGCGGATGCCCCGCCCCTCGACAAGGGGTGGGGCATCCGCGATTCTGGTTGCGCCCGCTACCGACGGAAGGCATCCCGATGATCGTCAGCACTCCCGAGATCGACGGCGCGACCGGTCACGTCGGCGAGATGTACGACGGCGACCTGCGCGGTGACGGCTTCGTCTTCGCCCACACGCGGGCGATGGCGGTGAACCCCGACGCGCACCAGGCGTTCGAGGATCTGATCCACGCGATCGTGCCCTCGATCGGCCTCCGCACCTACGAGCTCGCGACGCTCGGCGCGGCGCGCGCCATCGGCTCGGAGCACTGTCTGCTCGCCCACGGGCGCAAGAGCCTGCGGGCGGGCCTGTTCGACGAGGACCAGCTCGCCCGGCTCGCCCGACATGACGGCGACGCCGGCCTCGACGACGCGGACGCCGCGGTGGTCGCCTACGCCGAGAAGCTGTCGACGGACGCCGCGACGATGACGGATGCCGACACCCAGCGCCTGCGCGACCTCGGCTTCAGCGATCGTCAGATCGTCGACATCACGCTGGCAGCGGCGGCGCGGAACTACTTCAGCCGGGCGCTCCAGGCTCTGGCTGTGCCGGTGGACGACGTGCCCGGCCTGAGCCCGGCGCTCGCCTCGGCCTTGCGGGCATCCGGTGGGGCCGCGCGCGACCTCAGTGGTGGATGACGGCCTTCAGCAGGATCAGCACTCCGCCGAACGCGGCGGTGATGATGGCGCTCAGGATGCGAGGCAGCCAATGCGTGCTCCACCGGGCGACGGCGATCCAGCCGAGCGCACCCAGCAGGAGGGTGTTGACGATGAGCGCCGCCCACAGCGCGGACGAGTCGTCCACGACGCGTGTGGCACCGAGAAGAAGGATGACCAGCGGCGGCACTGACGCGAGCAGCATGCCGCCGGACTGATGAGCGGACGCGCGGAGGCTCGCGCGCAGGCCCGCCTGCCCGTCGGTGGCCGCCAGACGCCCGAGCGTGCCGGCGAAGACGTGTGCCGCGAAGAAGACGATCACGGTGACCGCGACGGTGACGAGCGCCTCCCACGACGTGCCTTGGGCGGAGCCGCTGACCACGATCATGCCCGAGACCAGGATGAGGCCGTAGATCGCCTCCTCCGACATGAGGATGCGACCCACTCGCGGGGTGATGTGCAGCTGTTCGTCTGTCATCGACGGCGAGGGGTGGGAGTGCGGCGCGGGGTCAGTCGATGCTGCAGCTGCTGCCGCCGCAGCACGAGCCGCCGGACTCCACCACGGTGAGGAGGTTCTTCTCGTCCGGAACGGGCGCGAGGGTGACCGGGGCGGGCTGCTGCGAAGTCGTCATGCCGTCCATGCTACCCAGGTCGCCGGCCGGCGAGGCCGTGGCACCCGTGTCGCGGGCCGCCGGTGCCGGACCCGCCGTCGCCGAGAGCAGCAGTGGCCCCTCGGTCGTCACAGCGGCCTGCCGCCGTTCTGACACGTCGGGCAGTACTGCGCCGAGGCCCCCGAGAACGTGAGGTCGAGGATGGTGTCGCCGCAGACCGGGCACGCGTCGCCCGTGCGCCCGTGCACCCGCATGGCAGCGACCTTCTCGGCTTTCAGCAGGTGGATCGGCGTGCCCTCGCGTGCGGCGATCGCGCCGCGGACGGTCGAGACGGTGGCGTCGAACAGCCGGTCGGCGGCGGCCTCGTCGAGCGCCGACGCGTGCGTCACGGGAGCCACCTTGGCCAGGTGGAGGATCTCGTCGGAGTAGGCGTTGCCGATGCCGGCGAGAGACTCCTGCTCCTGCAGGATCGCCTTGACCTGCTTGCGGCGTCTGCCCAGGGCGCGAGCGAAGTCATCGCGCGTGAACTCGGCGTCGGCGGGATCGGGGCCGAGCTTCGAGATGGCCGGCACCTCGGCCGGGTCGCCGACCACATGAAGGCCGAGCGACACCCAGTCTCCGGCATCCGTCACCTCCAGCGTCCGGTCTCCGGAGAGACCGAACGTCGCCAGCGCCGGCGGCGCGTCGTCTGGGGCGGCCGTGTGGTCGGCGGGAGCGTCTGCCTGCGGATCGAGCCACCGCATCCATCCGTGACGGCCGAGCGAGACGACGAGGCTGCCGTCGTCGAGCGCCAGCTCCACGTGCTTGCCGTGGCGCGACGCACCCGTGATCGTGCGCCCGGCCAGCCCCTCGGGCGGACGGCTGCGCGTCTTGATCGCGCGGAACTCGAGCACGTCGACATCGCGGATCTCTCGACCGGAAGCCTCCGCCGCGAGGAACCGCGCGAGGGCCTCCACCTCCGGCGACTCGGGCATGGCCCCATCCTGCCACCGACCGCCGACACCGCGGTCGGTCAGCCGCGAACGGCGGTCGGTCAGCCGCGAGCGGGCGGGCGGTGCGGGATCGGATCCGGCTTGTACGCGCGCATGCTGCGGGGATGGTCGAGCAGCTCCACGGCGGCGTGGAACAGCGCTTCGAGCGAATCGTAGTGAGCGGTTCCGAGGCCCAGCGCGATCCACACCGCCTCGTAGGTGCCGGTGTCGAGCAGCTCGACGTACGCCACCAGGCGTGCCGCGTCGCCGCGCTCCACGTTGCGGTCGCACAGCCGCCAGGATCGGTCGGAGAGGGGGGTCAGGACCAGCTGATGGATCGCAGCGGCCTGCCGCGCGGTATCGGTCATGGTCGGCGCCTCCTCCTCGAGTCCTGGTGGCCAGAGCCTCCCTGCCCGCACGAGCAGCACCGAGGGGGTTGACAGTCCAGCACTGTCCTGTCTAGACATCCGCGCGTCACGCGGCGGGTTGTGCAACCTCCGCGTCAGCCGTCGTGGGGGTCGCGTTCGCCGTCGACGACGGCAGCACCGCCACGTCTTCCAGTTCGAGCACGAGTCCGCCGTTCGAGCTCGCTGCCGTCGCGAGACGGCCGAGGAGCTCGCGATCGATCATGTTCTCTTCCGGGGTGTCGAAGACGAACCGGAGCGGGATCGAGGGCTGGAGCCAGATCGAGGAGCGGCCGGTGCCGTCAGGATGGCGCCACGACATCATGAAGCTCTCGTTGCGGCGCAGCTTGGTGGCGATCAGCACCTTGACGTGTGCGAGGAGGTGCTCGGGTATCTGGATCGCGGCGCCTTCGGCGCCATAGATCAACTGGGCCATGAGAGATCTCCTTCCGGAGGGTCGCTTCTCATGATAGTTCGATGTCGAACATTTCAATAATGAGAGTTTCGTCATCATAGGTTCGAGAGACGAGTGTTTCGTTGCCGAATAGTCAAAGAACTGGGAATAATGGACCCTAGAGCCCCAGCGGGCCGGGACGATGGTGGAGAACGCGATGTCGACCAGAACTGCAGACAGCCCACGGCCGGACGTCGCAGGCATCCTCGAGCGCCTCCGGCTCGCCGAGGCGAAGCTCGCTCGCCAGCGAGAACAGCAGACCGGGATGAACGAGAGCGACCGCGCGGCGATGCGCTATCTGCTCGAGCGGGTCGACACCGAGGAGGTCACCCCCGGCATGATCGCGCGCGCCGTGCACCTCTCCCCCGCGTCGGGTACGGCACTGATCGACCGCCTGGTGGCGCGCGGCCTCGTCGTCGTGGGCGGTCATCCTCGGGATCGGCGGAAGAAGCTGGTGCGGCCATTCGATCGCAACGTGGATCCGGACCACCTGGATCCGCTCACCACGCGGCTTCGCACCCTGGCCGATAGCCTCCCTACCGGCGAGGCCCGCGTCGTCGCCAGCTTCCTGGAGGAAGTCCTGATCACGGTGACCCGCGCGGGCGCTGCTGCGACCTGATGCCGCCGCAGGACTTCAGTGCTGCGGCACCGACAGCCGCTGCGAGATCTGATCCAGGGCGTCGCGGAGCGAGGCGAACTCGCACACGCCCGCCGAACCGGTGACCCACAGCAGGTACACGCGCCCGTCCTTGCACTCGAGGTAGGCGATCACGCGATGCGGGTCGTTCGGGTCGACGGCCGGGTCGCACGCGACCCACGCACCCGATCCCACCCACAGCAGCTCCGGCCGACGGACCTGATCCCCGGCGATCGGTGTCGCGAGCATGGCAACCTCCCCCGTGCGGCTGTGACGCATCCCACGCGTCACGATAAAACATGGCGGACCGAACCCGACCCTGAGAAGGGCTTGACGCGGCGCCCTCCATCTGCATCCCGGGTCAGGCTCTCAGCGGTGTGCCGTTCCCGCGTGATCATCCCCGCGAGGGCGACGTAGGGTGGGTGCGATGCGCGAGTTCGTCCGAGGAGCCGGCCTGCTGCTGCAGGGATTCGCCTACTGGCGCCGCCGCCCGGGACTCATGGCGCTCGGCCTCGTGCCCGCCGCGATCGTCGGCGTGCTGTTCCTTGCCGGGCTCATCGCGCTCGGGACCTTCCTCCCGGCGATCACCGAGGCGATGACGCCGTTCGCCGACGGGTGGCCGGGCGTGTGGGCCACCGTGTTCCGCGTGGCCGTCGGCACCGCCCTCGTCGGCGCTGCCCTGGTGCTGGTGGCCGTCTCGTTCACTGCACTCACTCTGGTGGTGGGTGAGCCGTTCTACGAGCGCATCTGGCGGGCGGTGGAGGCGGATATGGGTTCGTCCGACATCGAGGCGCCGTACGGCTTCTGGCGAGCGGTCGGCGATGCGCTGGGGCTGGTCGCGCGCGGTCTGGCGATCGCGGCCGCGGCCGCGCTCATCGGTGTCATCCCCGTGGCGGGCGCGGCGCTGAGCACCGTCTTCGCGGTCCTGTTCACCGGCTGGCTGCTGGCGGACGAACTGTCGTCACGCGCCCTGACGGCTCGCGGCATGGATCGGTCCGTGCGACGCCGCCTGCTGCGGAGGCACCGCGCGAGGGTGCTCGGATTCGGCGTGGCGACGCAGCTCTGCTTCCTCGTCCCGCTCGGTGCGGTGGCCACGATGCCGGCCGCCGTCGCCGGGTCGACGCGTCTCGCGCGCTCCGTGCTCGACGACGCGACCGCCGCCGCGGGGACCCGCGCGCTCGGCTGACGCATAACCGCTGGGTGATACCGTCGCGCCAGAACACCGACGAACGGAGCGAGACGTGGGCGACGACCCTGACCTGGGCCTCGTGCTGGGCGGGGGTGGGGCGTTCGGCGCCGCCCACGTCGGCGTGCTCCAGGTCCTCGCCGAACGGGAGATCCGGCCGGGCATCGTCGCCGGGACGAGCTCCGGCGCCCTCATCGGCGCCGCCTACGCCGCCGGACTCGACGTCGAGCAGATCGAGCGAGCCACCCGCGCGTTCCGCTGGCGCGCCATCGCGCGATGGTCGTTCACGCCACGGTGGGGCCTGCTCGACACGACCGCCGTCGACGATGCGGTGGGGCGCGTCCTCGGCGCCGACCCGCTGATCGAGGACCTGCCGCGCCGGTTCGCGGCCTTCGCGACCGACCTGCGCACACGGCGGGGCGTGATCCTCGACGAGGGTCCGTTGAGCCTGGCCCTGCGGGCGACGGTAGCCGTCCCCGGCCTGCTGCCGCCGGTCCGTCGCGGAGCAGCCCTGCTGGCGGACGGCGGCATGATCGACAACGTTCCGGTGGACGCCGCGCGCTCTCTGGGCGCGTCGCGCGTGATCGTGGTGCGACTGCACGCGAAGTGGGAGAACGTGCGGATGATGCGCACCGTCACACGCACCGCGGATCTCGTGCGCGACCCGTCGGTGGTGCTCGTCCAGCCCGAGATGGAGCGCATGGCGCAGTGGACGATGGCCGACGTGCCCCGCCTCATCGCCGAGGGACGCCGGGCCGCGACGGCCGCCCTCGATGCGGCGGCCCTGCGAGAGGAGCCCGCGGGCTGATCGGACCGCGGGCTCCTCTCGTGGTCACATCCGCGCGTAGCGGGCTCGCGCGAAGCAGAACAGCCCGTAGATGATCAGCCCCGCCGCGACGACCCACAGGATCACCGGACCGAACGGAAGCGCCGCGAGGGTGTGGAGCGCGGCATCCAGTCCCCCGGCCGCCTCGGCATCGTGCGTGAAGGCGGCGACGACGAACAGCACGCCCGTCACGCCTACGGCGATCCCCTTGGCCACGTAGCCCACGATGCCGAAGGTGACGATGCCCTTCCGCGCGACACCCGTCGGCAGATCGAGGTGCTTCTCGAACGCCCGCGTGAATCCCCGGACGATGAAGGCGATGCCGATGCCGAGCACCCCGAGTCCGACGATCACGAGGAGGACGATGCCGCCGGGCGTGCTCATCAGCTGAGCGCTGAAGGTCTGCGTCGACTCCGACGAGTCCGAGCTGCCACCCATCGCATAGACGACCGCGGTGATCGCGATCGCGATGTAGACGAGGGCGGTGCCGATGTACTTGATCCGGTGGCCCCACTTCTTCTTGGAGTCCGGGTCGCGCTCGAGGAACGCCTCGGCGATCTGCCACGCGGCGAGCGCGACGAGGCCGATGGCGATGGCCCAGAGCAGGAAGACGCCCGCGGGGGTGTCGCGGATGGTCTCCATGGCGCCGCCCTGATCCGCCTCGCCGCCGCCGCCCATCGCGACCGAGATCGCGATCACGCCGATGACGATGTGGAGCACGCCGAGGACGACGTAGCCGATGCGGGCGATGGTACGGAACACGGGTGATTCCTGCGCGGCCCGCGCCGCGCTTTTCGCAGTGGTCATTCGCGAAGCGTATCCAGGCATCGCGGTGGGCAGATGGGGCTTGAAATCCGGCGGAGAATCACTTCGGCGGCGACGATGACATCGCGCGTCGGACCCGCAGAGCCTGGACGGCGCACCACACGAGCGTGGCGACCGCGATCCCCTCCAGCATCCCCGCGATCACGTCGCTCAGCCAGTGCGCGTACAGGTAGGTGCGGCTCCACATCATGAGCACGACCCACAGCCCGCCCAGCGCCCAGACGTACCAGCGGCGCAGCAGGAGGCCGAGCGTGACGGCCATGGTGGTGGCGACGGCGGTGTGCCCCGAGGGGAACGACGTCGCCACACTCTCGGCGAGCGAGTTCTCGGGCCGGACGCGCGCGATGATGGCGGCCATCGGCGCCCCGATCGCGACGACGGTGACGATGGCGAGCGCGAGGTTCGCGGCATCCCATCGTCGTCGTCGCCACAGGAAGATCGCCACCAGCACGATGCCGATGATGATCACGCCGATGGTTCCGCCCACGATCGCCGGGACCCACGCGATGACGATGCCGACGTCGCTGTAGGTCGCGACCATGAGGTCGTGCCACCACACGTCGATCGGAAGCGGCTCGTGCCCGCCGAGGGCGACCACGAACCGCAGCACGACGAAGGCGACCGTGGCCGCCACGCCGACCACGAGCACGATGCCGCGATGCGGGTCGGGATGCGGCAGCGGCTCGAGCCCCAGCGCCGCGGACTCCTCGTCGTTCTGCTCCTCGGTGTCGCTCACGGCACCATTGTCGGCGAGGCGGGCCCCACACGGGAATTCTTCGTCAGCCCCTTGCCGAGCCCGGGTCGGCTGTCGTACAGGCGTGCACGGCAGGTTCCGATGCACGTGCGGCACGCCCCCATTGACGTGCGGGGCGCTCACTGCTCTGATGAGCGCATGGAGGCGGTCGTCGACGTCGACTACGTGGTCGTCGGGGCGGGGGCGATGGGGATGGCGTTCGCAGACGCCCTCGTCGCCCACGATCCCGATGTCTCGGTGGCGATCGTCGATCGCCGCCACGGTGCGGGCGGTCACTGGCTCGACGCGTACGGCTTCGTGCGGCTCCACCAGGCCTCGGCGTTCTACGGTGTCGCGTCCACGCTCCTCGGCGACGGCCGCACACAGGAGGAGGGGCCGGAGCGCGGACTCCACGAGCGGGCGAACGCCGCCGAGGTGTGCGCCTACTATGCGCGCGTGCTGGCGCGGCTCACCGCCACCGGTCGTGTCGCGTTCCACGGCCGCTCCGAGTACCTCGGCGACGGCCGAATCACCTCGCTGCTGAGCGGCGCGCGCTTCCATGCGCCCGGCGCACGCATCGTGGATGCGCGGTACCTCTCGCCCGACATCCCGTCGCTCACTCCCCCGCCGTTCGCGGTCGAGGACGGGGCGCGGGTCGTCGCCGTGAACGAGCTGGTCCGCCTCGGCGAGGCGCCCGAGCGCTTCGTGGTCGTCGGCGCGGGCAAGACGGCGACCGACACGTGCGTGTGGCTGCTGCAGAACGGCGTGCCGCCGAACGCGATCACCTGGGTGCGGCCGCGGGATCCCTGGCTGCTCAACCGTGCCGTCGTGCAGCCGGACCCTGCGATCTTCCTCGGGATGGCAGCCGACACGATGGCCGCGGCGGCCGCGGCGACGAGCGCCGACGACGCCTTCCTGCGGATGGAGGATGCCGGCATCATGCTCCGCGTCGATCCCTCGGTCGCGCCGACCATGGCCAAGACGCCGACGCTCGCCGTCTGGGAGCTGGACCTCGTCCGCCAGATCGACGACGTCATCCGGCGCGGTCACCTGCAGGCGGTCGCGCCCGGTCGCCTCGCATTCGCGGACGGCGACGTGCGCGTGCCCGCCGGGGCGCTCGTGGTGCACTGCGCGGCGGAGGGGCTGAAATATCCCGGCGTGCGCCCCATCTGGGCGCCCGACGCGATCACCCCGCAGCCGGTGCGCGTCGGCTTCCCGTGCTTCGGCGCGGCGCTGGCCGGCTACGTCGAGGCCACCCGCGACGACGACGCCGAGAAGAACCGGGTGTGCCGGCCCTCACCGTACTCGAACACCCCCCAGGACTGGGCGCGGATGCAGGTGATCGGCGGCGACGCCTCCCTGGCGATGACGCGGGAGGCCGACCTGCGCGACTGGTCCAACACGACGCCGCTCAACCCCGCGCGCGTGTCTCCGGACCGCGCCGACGACCCCGCCGTGCTCGCGGCGCGCGCGCGATTGAAGGAGAGCATCGCCCCGGGGCGCGAACGGCTCGCGGAGTTCGCCGGAACCGGCTGAGCCGGTGCGAACGCCACTCCGCGGTGACGCGTCAATCCCAGTCGAGGTATTCCTCGATGATCACCGCGGTCTCGATCGGAGAGGAAGCCGGGAAGAGGTGATCGCCCTCGACCGTCTTGATGCTGGCTCGCTCCGGAGCCCCGGCCTGGAGGGCTTCGGCGTTCGCTGACGGGGTGACGGCGTCGTCCGTCCCCTGGATGATGAGGATGGGCAGCGCCGGCGCGAGCGCGATGTCCTTCTCCTCGACGCCGAGGAGCAGCAGCCCGTTGGAGCGGTCGGCGTGGGCCGCGACGAGCTCCCGCGCGACCGTGCCGCCGAACCCGTGTCCACCGATCCAGGCCCGCTCGAGCCCGATGTGGTCCAGAACCGCGAGCACGTCGGCGGCACGCTCGGCGGCGGTCGGTTCGGCTCCCGCTCGCGCGGCGGACCGGTAGCCGACGCGCACCACGTGGAAGCCGGCCTCCTCCGCGAGGTAGTGCCCCACGACGCCGAGGACGTCCTGCCCGCGCTCCGGGATCAGCACGAGCCCGATCGGGCCGTCTCCCTCCACGACGAACGGGACAGCGCGCGCCTCGGGCTCGAAGATCTGGATGTCGGTCATTCTCAGCGGATCCTTTCGGCGGCTTTCTCAGACGTTGAAGCGGAACTCGACGACGTCGCCGTCCTGCATGACGTAGTCCTTGCCCTCGAGCCGGGCCTTGCCCTTGGCGCGGGCTTCGACGACCGAGCCGGTCGCGACGAGGTCGTCGTACGAGATGACCTCGGCCTTGATGAAGCCCTTCTCGAAGTCCGTGTGGATCACTCCGGCCGCCTGCGGCGCCTTCCAGCCCTTGCCGATGGTCCAGGCGCGGGCCTCCTTCGGGCCGGCCGTCAGGTAGGTCTGCAGACCGAGGGTGTCGAAGCCGATGCGGGCGAGCTGGTCGAGACCCGACTCGTCCTGCCCGGTGGACGCCAGCAGCTCCGCGGCGTCCTCGGGGTCGAGGTCGATGAGCTCGGACTCGATCTTCGCGTCGAGGAACACCGCCTGGGCGGGGGCGACCAGCGCCGCCAGTTCGGCCTTGCGCGCGGCATCCGTCAGCACCGCCTCATCGACGTTGAAGACGAAGATGAACGGCTTCGCGGTCAGCAGGCCCAGCTCCTTGATCGGGGTCAGATCGATGCCCGACCCAGAGAGCAGCTCCCCCCGCTGGAGCGCGTCGCGCGCCTCGACGGCCGTCGCGAGCACCGCAGGGTCGAGCTTGCGGCCCTTGACCTCCTTCTCATAGCGCGTGATGGCGCGCTCGAGCGTCTCGAGGTCGGCGAGCTGGAGCTCGGCGTTGATCGTCTCCATGTCGCTCTGCGGGTTCACCGCACCGTCGACGTGGACCACATCGTCGTCGGCGAAGCCGCGCACCACCTGGGCGATCGCGTCGGCCTCGCGGATGTTCGCCAGGAACTTGTTGCCGAGGCCCTCGCCCTCCGACGCGCCGCGCACGATGCCCGCGATGTCGACGAACGAGACCGCCGCCGGCAGGATCCGCTCCGAGCCGAAGATCCCGGCGAGCGTGTCGAGCCGGGGGTCGGGCAGATTGACCACGCCGATGTTGGGCTCGATCGTCGCGAACGGGTAGTTCGCGGCGAGCACCTGGTTCTTGGTCAGGGCGTTGAAGAGGGTCGACTTGCCGACGTTCGGGAGACCGACGATTCCGATGGTGAGAGCCACGGGCATCCAGTCTAGTTGGCGACGGATGCCGCGCCCCGCGGCATCCGTCCTCCGAGGGTCAGTCGGGGTCGACGCGCCAGCGCATGAGCACGTTGCCCGACTCCTCCCAGGCGCGGGTCTCGAGGAGCTTGAGGGCGACGGCAGGGCGCGCGTCGAACAGCGGCACCCCCGACCCGGCGATGAGCGGGAACGTCACCAGGTGCAGCTCGTCGACCAGCCCCGCGTGCATCAGGTCGTTCCAGAGGACGCGGCCGAGGAGGATCAGGATGCCGCGCCCCTGGCGCTGCTTGAGCGCGGCGACCTCCGACCGGGCGTCGGCGACCGGCACGATGCGCACGTTCCGGTACGGCGCGATGTCGTCCTCGGTGATCGTGTCGGACACCACGATCTTCTCGATCCCGAGGATCAGCTCGGCGAACTCGCGGCGGATCGCGGTGGCCTCGGGGTCGGCACGCACCCCCGTCCAGTAGCCGAGGTTGCCGAGGGCCGATCGACGGCCCGACAGCACGAGCGTGTCGGACGCGTGCATGAGACCGGTCGTGTAGTGGTCGAAGGTGTCGGCCCCGTGATAGTCGGGGTGCTGGTGCTCGAAGAAGGAGGCGATGTCGTGGTGGTCGTCTTCGTAGCGGCCGTCGACGGTGACGAAGTTGCAGACGGTGAGGGTGCGCACGCGGCCACGCTACGCCGCTCCCCCGACACATGCGGCACCCGGCGGAACCGTCGCTGTGCATCGGCCTGAGCCGTTGCCCCGCCGGAGGCCCGGCGGGATACTGACCGCGTGGAGGAGTGCTGCGCCCCGCGGACGCCGGACGGCTACGACCGCGAATTCGACGCGCGGTTCGCACGGCGCCTGGCGCGCCGCTACCGGCGCAGCGGTCTGACGCCGAGCGCCCGGCTGATCCTCGACTTCGCCGACTCGGTGGGTCTCGAGGGGGCGGCGGTGCTCGAGATCGGCGGCGGCATCGGCGACATCCAGCTCGAGGCGCTCCGGCGCGGCGCGTCCCGCACGACGAACCTCGAGCTGTCCTCCGCCTATGAGCCGGAGGCGGCGCGGCTGCTCGACGAGGCCGGGATGCGCGACCGGGCGAAGCGGATGCTCGGGGTCGATCTGGCGGGGACGCCCGAGGCGGTCGGCCCCGCCGACATCGTCGTGCTCCACCGCGTGGTGTGCTGCTACCCGGACTATGACCGCCTCCTCAGCGCCGCCGCCGGCAGGAGCCGGCGTGCCGTGGTGTTCAGCCACCCGACGTACAGCCTCTGGGCGCGCAGCATGGCCCGCGCCCTCAACGCGTTCTACGGGCTGATCGGCAACCCGTACCGCGCCTTCGCCCACCCGCCGGACGCGATGGTCTCGGTGCTCCGCCGTCGCGGCTTCGAGCCGCGCTACCGCGGGCGCAGCGGGCCGTGGCACGTGGTCGGCGCGGTGCGCGCGTAGCGCGCCCGACCCCGCGCGGCCAGGGCACCCGCCCGCCGACGGGTGCCTGGCGAGCCGTCGCGGAACGGCGGAGCGTCAGGGGCGGATCGCGCGGTAGGCGTGCGTGACGTAGGGCAGGTCGACGACCTCGGCGCCGGAGACCTCGGTGATGCGACGCTCGTCGAACAGCGCGGCGACCGCCGCGAGGATCACGGCGCGCTCGGCCTCGGGCGCCGTGATGACGTAGCTGCGCGAGGCGACCATGTCGAGGAGCGCGGCGCGCGACAGGGAGCGCGTCCAGGTCCACGTCCGCGCCTCCAGCCCGTCGAACGGCTCGGCGACGCGGGGCCCGTCCCCGGCCAGCATCTCCTCGGCGTGACTGCCGTGCATGGCCGCGGTGAGCCTGGCGACCCATGGGTCGGACTCGTCGCGGATGTTCCACACCAGCCCCAGCACCCCGCCGGTGCGCAGCACGCGGCCGGCCTCGGCAGAGGCCGCGATCGGGTCGACCCAGTGCCACGCCTGTCCGAAGAGCACCGCATCGACAGAGGCGTCGGGAAGCGGCATCCGCTCCCCCGTCCCCACGAAGGTGGGCACGCCGTGCACGTGCGCGCGCAGCGCGGCGAGCATCTCGGCGTCGGGGTCGATCGCGACGACCTCGGCTCCCGCCTCGACGATCGTGCGGGTGAGCTTGCCGGTGCCGGCGCCGATGTCGGCTGCCCGCACCGCCCGGCCCGGTTCGCGCACCGGGGCGAGCATCCAGTCCACCGCCTCGCGCGGATAGTCCGGCCGTCCGGCCTCGTACGCACCGGCGGCGGCACCGAACGACAGCGACATCTCCTCGCGACTGGCCATGCTCCGACCCTATGACGGCGGTGCCCGTTCGGCGCGCCTTCCGCCGGACCGGCTGTGCCCGGGTGAGTCTGGGGAGGTGCCACTGGACTTCACCGCGATCGACTTCGAGACGGCGAACTCCAGCAATGCCTCGGCGTGCGCGGTCGGTCTCGTGCGGGTCCGCGACGGGCGCATCGTCGAGAAGACCGGCTGGCTGATCCGTCCGCCGGCCGGCCACGACGTCTTCTTCGAGCTGAACATGCGCATCCACGGCATCCGGCCGGAGGATGTGGCCGATGCGGCGTCCTGGACCCAGCAGCTCACGCCGCTCGCCGCCTTCGTCGGCGACGACATCCTCGTGGCCCACAACGCCGGGTTCGATATGGCGGTGCTCAAGCGGGCGTGCGACGCCACCGGTGACGAGTGCCCGCCCTACCGGTACGCATGCAGCCTGCAGGTCGCACGAAAGGTGTACCGGCTCGAGTCGTACCGGCTGCCGTTCGTCGCCGCCGAGGCCGGCTTCGCCGACTTCCCGCACCACAACGCCACTGCCGACGCCCTCGCGTGCGCCCACGTCATGATCGACGCGGCGCGCCGGCTCGGGGCCGCCGACATCGGGTCGCTGACGGACGCCGTCGGCGTGCGGGTGTCGCAGATCACGGTCGCGGCGGCGCCGCCGGTCTCGTTCGCCGTGGCATAGTCCGGAACGGATGCCGCCGCGCGGGGTCGCGGCGATGTCGGAGGCTTCCGGCACGCTGGTCGCATGGACGCAGTCGTGATCAGTGTGGTGGTGATCGTCTCGCTCGTCATCGGCGCGGTGGCGGGATGGGCCGCGGGGCTCGCCCGAGCCGCCGCGCGAGGCGCGCGTGAGCACGCCGACCTCACGGCGCGGCTCGCCGCGTCGGACGCCGCACGCCAGGGGGTGCAGGCGCAGCTGGAGCACCAGCAGCTCCTGTACCGCGAACTCGCCTCGCAGGCGCGGCACGATCAGGCGGCCCGCGAGGAGCGCGAGCGGCGCGAGCAGTCCGTGCTGCGGGCGCTCGCGCCGGTGCAGGAGACACTGGCCGCGATGCACACCAAGGTCGATGAGCTCGAGCGCGATCGTCACACGCAGTTCGGCACGCTCGCCGAGCAGCTGCGTCGCGCACATGAGTCCGACGAGGCGCTGCGCGCCACCACCGAGTCGCTGGCGAGCGCGCTGCGATCGGGCAGCACCCGCGGTGTGTGGGGCGAGACGCAGCTCCGCCGCGTCGTGGAGGCGGCGGGACTGACGCGGCACGTGGATTTCGATCTGCAGGCGTCGATCACGACGGATGCCGGTGCCGGCCGCCCCGACATGGTCATCCGGCTCCCGGGCGACAAGGCGATCGCCGTCGACGCGAAGGTGCCCCTCGACGCGTTCCTCGAAGCGAGCGCGATCCCGCTCACCGCTCAGGGCGCCGAGGCCGCGCGCCGGCGGGCGCTGCTCGACAAGCACGTCAAGGCGGTGCGCGCGCACGTCGACGCGCTCGCCCGCAAGACGTACTGGGCCGGGCTCTCGTCGAGTCCCGAGTTCGTGGTGTGCTTCGTCCCGAGCGAGTCGCTGCTCGCGGCTGCGCTCGAAGAGGACGCGTCGCTCCTCGACTACGCGTTCGGCAAGCGCGTGGCGCTCGCCTCGCCGGTCAACCTCTGGGCCGTGCTCAAGACCGTCGCCTACACCTGGACCCAGCAGGACGTCTCACAGGAGGCCCGCGCCCTCTTCGACCTCGGCAACCAGCTGTATGAGCGCCTCGGGTCCCTCGCGTCGCACGCCGACGACCTCCGGCGGGCGATCGAGCGGACGGTCGACAGCTACAACCGCTTCGCCGGATCGCTCGAGACCCGAGTGCTCGTGAGCGCGCGGAAGTTCCCCGGCATCGACCCGACGAAGCTCGATGCGGTGAGCGAGCCCGCGGCCATCGAGAAGAGCCCTCGCCGCCTCACCGCGCCGGAGCTCCTCGACGAGACGCTCGAGGGCATCGACGATCACGCGGAGCCGGTCACGGCGTCCGCCGAGCTCGGCGACGTGCGCGCCCGGATCGCCGGGCCGAACGACTGACGGCCGCGATCAGCGGGTGCCAGTTGTCAGGCGCCGCCGGGGACGAAGCTCAGGAGGACGATCACGGCGGCCGAGACGCCGACGAAGGCGCCGATCATCCACCAGGCGCTGATCTCATGGCCCTCGTCGCGACGGACCCGCAACAGGACGTCGGGCCGGCGGGCCGGGTCGATCGCGTTCGCGACGACCGCCTGCGCGCCCGTCTGGGCCGACGGTTCGGCTGGCTGGGCGGACATCGTCAACTCCTCGCGTCGGAAACACTCCGTGTCTCCATCGACACCACAGACGATTCTGCCAGAGTTCGCCGCCCCAGCGGTCACGAAAACGTCACAGCAGCATCACACGTCACACCAGCCTCGCCCGCCTCAACGGCTCGGCAGCCGGCGGGCTCAGAGCCACTTCGAGACGAGATGCTCCGACGAGATGCGGCGCAGCGTGCCCGAAGCACCCCGCAGCACGACGCTCTCGGTGTAGACGTAGCCGCCCTCGCGGCGCACGCCGGCAACGAGCGCACCGTCGGTGACTCCGGTCGCGACGAAGATCGTGTTGTTGCCCGTGACGAGCTCGTCGGCCTCGTAGACGTAGTCGTCGAGCTTCAGGCCGGCGTCGATGCCCCGCTGCTTCTCGGCGTCGTCGCGCGGCCAGAGCCGCCCCTGGATGTGCCCGCCGAGGGCCTTGATCGCGCACGCCGTCACGATGCCCTCGGGGCTGCCGCCCACGCCGACGCACATGTCGGTGCGGGCGTTGTGGCGAGCCGCGTTGATGCCACCGGCGACGTCGCCGTCGCTCATGAGGCGGGTGCCGGCGCCCGCCTCGCGGATCTCCTCGATCAGCCGCTCGTGGCGTGGGCGGTGCAGCACCGACACGACGAGCTCGTCGACGGGCTTGCCCAGCGCCTTCGCCAGACGCCGGATGTTCTCGCCGATGGGCAGCCGGATATCGACCACACCGACGCCCGCGGGCCCGGTGACGAGCTTGTCCATGTAGAAGACGCTCGATGCGTCGAGCATCGTGCCGTGGTCGGACACGGCGATGACCGACAGTGCGTTGTTGCGTCCGGCGGCCGTCAGCGAGGTGCCGTCGATCGGGTCGACGGCGACGTCTGCGCGAGGTCCGCGGCCGCTGCCCACCCGCTCGCCGTTGTAGAGCATCGGCGCTTCGTCCTTCTCGCCCTCGCCGATGACGATCGTGCCGTCGAAGTTGACGGTGGTGAAGAACGCCCGCATGGCGTCGACCGCGGCGCCGTCGGCCGCTTCCTTCGCGCCACGGCCGATGAACGGCACCGCGCGGATGGCGGCGGCTTCGGTCGCGCGCACCAGCTCCAGCGCGAGGTTGCGGTCGGGGTGGAGGGGACTCATGTCCGCGGTCAAGCTCACCATGTCGGTCAGCCTAGCCAGTCTGGTGCTCGATTCAGCGGAATTTCACTCGGCGGCAACTGAAGGAATCGCGATTCTTTCCGATACCGCAGGGACGTGGTTTTCCCGCGCACGCCGGCCGACGTCAGCCGATGCCACTCACCGGCGCTTGGGTAGAGTTTGCGTGAACCCCACTCGATCAAAGGGAGCACTCATGCCCGTCGCCACCCCGGAGCAGTACGCCGACATGCTGGACCGCGCGAAGGCCGGTGGCTTCGCGTATCCCGCCATCAACGTCGCCAGCTCGCAGTCGATCAACGCCGTGCTGCAGGGCCTCACCGAAGCCGGTTCCGACGGCATCATCCAGGTGACGACGGGCGGCGCCGACTACTTCGCCGGCCACACCGTCAAGGCTCGTGCGGCCGGTGCGCTCGCCTTCGCGAAGTTCGCGACCGAGGTCGCGAAGAGCTACCCGATCACGGTCGCCCTCCACACCGACCACTGCCCCAAGCCCGCGCTCGCCGACTTCGTGCTGCCCCTCATCGAGGCGTCCGAGGAAGAGGTCAAGGCGGGCCGCAACCCGATCTTCCAGTCGCACATGTGGGACGGCTCGGCCGTGCCGCTCGACGAGAACATCGAGATCGCCCAGGAGCTCCTCCCCCGTCTGAAGAACATCAACGCGATCCTCGAGGTCGAGATCGGCGTCGTCGGCGGCGAAGAGGACGGCGTGCAGCACGAGGGCTCCAACGAGGCGCTGTACACGACGGTCGCCGACGTGACCAAGGCCGTCGAGGCCCTCGGCCTCGGCGAGAACGGCCGCTACATCTCGGCCCTCACCTTCGGCAACGTGCACGGCGTGTACAAGCCGGGCAACGTGAAGCTCCGCCCCGAGCTCCTCGGTGAGATCCAGGAGGGGATCGCCTCGAAGTTCGGCACCGGCCCGAAGCCCCTCGACCTCGTCTTCCACGGCGGCAGCGGCTCGACCGACGACGAGATCGCCCTGGCCGTCGCCAACGGCGTGGTCAAGATGAACATCGACACCGACACGCAGTACGCGTTCACGCGCTCGGTCGCGGGCTTCATGTTCGTGAACTACGACGGCGTCCTGAAGGTCGACGGCGAGGTGGGCAACAAGAAGGCCTACGACCCGCGCGCGTGGGGCAAGATCGCCGAGTCCGCGATGGCCGCCCGCGTCGTCGAGGCGACCCAGCAGCTCGGCTCGGCCGGTAAGAGCCTCGCCGCGTAAGCACCGAGAACGGCACACCGGATGCCGCGTCCCCGGCCTCGCGAGAGGCCCGGGGGTGCGGCATCCGTCGTCTGCAGCCAGGCCTATTCCGGGTCGACGTAGCGGTCGAGCAAGCCGGGTGCGTCGTCCGGGCGGTGCACGACGACGATCTCGTCGCCCGCCCGCACGCTCCCGGCGCGCACGACCCGGAGGTACGGTCCGAGACGGCGCGCGTTCGAGAAGCGCTTGACCCAGCCACGGGCATCGGGACCGCCGACCCACCGGGCGAAGGTCTGGCAGGGCGTGCGCGGCATCGTCACCTCGACCTCCACCCGGTCGCCGATGCGCCATCGCTCGCCGATGCGTGCGTCATTGACGTCGAGCCCGTCCACCCGCAGGTTCTCGCCGAACCAGCCCGGCGGCAGCTCACGGCCGAGCTCGGACTCCCAGTAGGCGGCATCCTCCTGCGAATAGGCGTAGAGCGCCTTGTCGAGTCCGCCGTGGTGCTTGCGGCTCGCCTGCACGTCGCTGCGCACGCCGTACGGACCGATGCGCACCGATCCGTCGATGGGACCCTTGTCGATCGCCGTGACGCCGACCGGCCCCGAGTCCGGACGCAGCTGGCGGACGGCGCAGACGGCGACGAGGCGGGGCATCCGCTCATCCTAGCGGCGGCCAGGAACCTGACCACCAGGCCTCGACGGGGCGCGCTTCGGCCGTCAGGAGAGCGCGGCGCGCCGCTCGTCGACCTTGCGCCGGACGGTCGCCGAGGTCGTCGGGCGCTCGCGGAGGCGCCGACCGGCTCAGCGCGGCTCGCCGCGCAGCAGCACGCGGCCGTCGGAGACGGCACGCACCTCGAGCGCGGCGATCTCGTCGCGATCCAGAGCGGTGCCGGCGTCGAGCCGCGCGGTCGTCCCCGGCCCCGCGCGCCACGACGACAGCTCGCTCGACGTGCCGTCGGTGGCGGTGACCACGAGCACGTACGGCCACTCCTGTCCGTCGTCATACGGGTCGCTGCTGGGCGGGTAGTGGCACACCATCTCGATGCGCGTCCCCCACGCGACCTCGGTCAGTTCGATCTCCGCCGTCAGCGGCACATCCGTCACCGCCTCCAGCGCTACGACCTCGTCGGGTCCGGCGACGGGGGCGACAGCCGACGTCACCGCGAAGCCGACGATGACCGCCAGTGTCGCCGCGGCGGCGAGTCCGCCGCCCCATGCCAGCAGGCGCCGCCGCCGCGCCTCCCGGACGCCGCGCAGCACGACCCGCTCCCGCATGCCCTGGTCCGGGCCGGTCCCCGTCGCGGGATCCAGCAGCGCCTCCGCGCGCGCCGGGTCGACGCGCGCGAGCAGGCCCAGCGTAGGCGCGAGCTCGCCGATGGCCGCGCGGCAGAGGACACATCCGTCCAGGTGCGCCTCGTAGCTGCGGCGGTCCTCCACGCTGAGCGCCCGCACCACGTACGCGGCATCCCAGTCGGCGAAGTCGACGTGATCGGTGCTCATCGCGTCACCCCCTTCTCCTGCAGGGTGAGCCGGAGCGCGCGCAGCCCGTAGTGGAGGCGGGACTTGACCGTGCCCTCCGGGATCTCGAGATCGCCCGCCATCTCGGCGACCGTCTGCCCGCGGTAGTACGCGCGGATGACGACGGCCCGATGGTCCGTCGTCAGCGCGGCGAGCGCCTCCTCCACGAGGATCGCCTCGAACAGGGCGTCGGTCGCGTCGGGCGTGGTGCGCTCGGGAACCTCGGCCACGTCGATCTCGCGGCGCCGGTGCGCGCTGCGCGCCTCGTCGATGACGAGGTGCCGGGCCACCGTGAACATCCACGACCGCGTCGTCGACGGGTCCTGCTCGAGGATCCGCGGCGTCCGCCACGCGCGCAGCATGGTCTCCTGCACGATGTCGTCGGCGCCGGTGCGATCGCCGGTGAGGTGCACCACGTAGCGCCAGACGGGAGCCGCGTGCGCGTCGTAGAGGGCGGCCAGCCGCGCGGCGTCCCGGCCCGCGGCGCCGGCGCGGCGGTCCACGCTGTGGTGCGGCATCCGTCACCTCCCGCAGGAGACACGAGAGCCGTCACCCGCAGGTTCAGGTGATCCGCGCGACCTCGCGCCGTCCTCCCGAGTATGCACCTCGCGCGGGCGGCGCGGGCGTCAGCGTGCCGCGGAGGTGCTCAGCCGGCTCCGCCGGCGCTCTCGAAGACCGCCTGCCACACCGCGGGGTCGTTCATGAGCGGGATCGTCATCAGCGCGCCCGCCAGGAAGATGAACACGACGCCGCCGACCAGCGGGATCCACCACGTCAGACGCCCGGCCCGCATGCTCCACACCGAGACCACCGCCGTCGCGCACCAGCCGATGGTGAGGACGATCACCGCCGCGATGCCCCACGCCCTCCCGCCGGCCGGATCCGACACCTCGGCCTCGGCGCCGATGGCCGCCAGAATCGTCTCGGCGTACGCGCCGTAGTCGAGGAACGCCGGCACCGACGAGATGACGTTGACGAGCCCGTAGGCGAGAAGTGCGAACGTGATGATGCGGTCGACGGGCCGCTGACGCTTCTCGGCGGCGACGGGCGGATCCGACGGGATGCCGGGGTCCACGGCATCCGTCATCACCGGCGCCACAGCCGCCAGCTGCCACGGCGCGGGCTGCTGGATGCGGGCCCGCTGCTCCTCGGGCGTGGCGTACTCGCCGTACTGCGGACGCGACCGGCGGACCTCGACGCTCGGTTCCGGGGTCACGGCGCGACCCGCGGCGCGGGGGTCGTCCGAGGCGTCGGTCATGCGCGGGTCCGGCCGCCGAGGGCGCGGTCGTCGCGCTTTCCCGCGGCATCCGTGCGCAGCTCCTTCGGGAGGGAGAACTGCAGGTCCTCCTCAGCCGTGCGCACCTCCTCGACGTCGCGATAGCCCGCGGCGGCGAGGTCGCGCAGCACTTCCTGCACGAGAACGTCCGGCACCGAGGCGCCGCTGGTGACGCCGACCGTCTCGACGCCCTCGAGCCACGCCTGCTCGACCTCGTCGGCGTAGTCCACGCGGTACGCGGCCTTCGCGCCGTACTCGAGCGCGACCTCCACGAGCCGCACGCTGTTCGACGAGTTGGCGGAGCCGACGACGATCACGAGGTCGGCGTTCTTCGCCACCTTCTTGATCGCCACCTGGCGGTTCTGCGTGGCGTAGCAGATGTCGTCCGAGGGCGGATCCTGCAGCTCGGGGAACCGCGCGCGCAGGCGCCGCACGGTCTCCATGGTCTCGTCGACCGAGAGCGTGGTCTGCGACAGCCAGACGACCTTCGACGGGTCGCGCACCTCGATGGTGTCGGCCTCGTCGGGCGAGTTGACGATCGTCACGTGGTCGGGCGCCTCGCCGGCGGTGCCCTCGACCTCCTCGTGGCCGACATGGCCGATGAGCAGGATCTCGAAGTCGTCGCGGGCGAAGCGCACCGCCTCGCGGTGCACCTTGGTGACGAGCGGGCACGTCGCGTCGATGGCGCGGAGGCCGCGATCGGATGCCGCGTTCACGACAGCCGGCGACACCCCGTGTGCGCTGAAGACGACGTGGGCGCCCTCCGGCACCTCGTCGACCTCCTCGACGAAGATCGCCCCCGCCTTCTCGAGCTCGGTGACGACGTGGATGTTGTGCACGATCTGCTTGCGCACGTACACCGGCGCGCCGTAGCGCTCGAGCGCCTTCTCGACGGCGATCACGGCGCGGTCCACGCCCGCGCAGTAGCCGCGGGGGGATGCCAGCAGCACCCGCTTCTGTCCGGTCCCGGCGATATCCTGGAGCGGTTCGCGCCGCCGCGGGATGCGGGGGACGGGCATGCTCACAGGGGGCCGACTCGCAGTGGTCTGTCCCACAGTGCTGGTGCTCACCCCTCGATTCTACGGGCGGCCTCCTGAACGGAGCCTCGGTGCCGCCACGCGCGCTCGGACACGAAAGGACCGCATGACGAGTTTCCAGCCGGCCATCGTCCCCGGCGAGCCCCCGCCCGCCGACTCGGTGCGGCCGCGCGACTCGACGCCGCAGGCTCCGACCTCCGTCGCCCGTCTCAATGACACGATCCGCGGCTTCGTGCAGACGTGGGGCTCGGTGTGGGTCGAGGGCGAGATCACGGCGTGGAACCAGCGCGGCGGCAACGTCTTCGGGCGGTTGAAGGATCTCGCCGCCGACGCCACCATCTCGTTCCGCATCTGGTCGTCGACCCGCGATCGGCTGCCCGGCGACCTCAGGGTGGGCGACCATGTGATCGCGTGCGTGAAGGCCGACTACTTCCCCAAGAACGGCGACTTCGGCTTCTCGGTGTCGGCCATGCGGCACGTCGGCCTCGGCGACCAGCTCGAGCGTCTGGAGCGGCTGCGCGCGCAGCTGCGGTCGGAGGGGCTGTTCGACTCGTCCCGCAAGAAGCCCCTCCCCTTCCTGCCGCACCTGATCGGCCTGATCACCGGTGAGAACTCGGATGCCGAGAAGGACGTCCACCGCAACGCCGAGCTGCGGTGGCCGCAGGTGCGGTTCGTCACGAAGTACGCGGCGGTGCAGGGCGACCGGTGCGTGCCCGAGACGATCGCGGCGCTGAAGGCGCTGGATGCCGCGCCCGACGTGGACGTCATCATCATCGCCCGCGGCGGCGGCGACCCGCAGACGCTCCTCGGCTTCAGCGACGAGCGTCTGCTGCGGGCTGTGGCGGCGGCATCCACTCCGGTCGTCAGCGCGATCGGGCACGAGAACGACCATCCGCTGCTCGATGACATCGCCGACCTCCGGGCTTCCACGCCCACGGACGCGGCCAAGCGCGTGGTGCCCGACGTCGCCGAGCAGCGGGCCCTCGTCGCGCAGCTCCGCTCGCGGCTGACCTCGCGCCTGACGCAGCGCCTCACCCACGACATCGCCCAGCTCGAGCAGCTGCGGTCCCGCCCCGTGCTGCGCGCTCCGGAGACGCTGCTGACCACCCGCGCGCACGAGGTCGAGCTGCTCGCGGCGCGCGGACGCGACCGCGTCGACCGGACGCTGCAGACGCACGAGCGCCGCACCGCCGAGCTGCGGGCGACGCTCCGGGCGCTGTCCCCCGCCTCGACGCTCGCCCGCGGATACGCCATCGCGCACCTGGCCGACGGCGTCATCGTGCGCGACGCGGCCCAGGCTCCGGCGTCCACCCCCGTCGTCGTCACCGTCGGGCGAGGATCGTTCGCAGCCCGCTCCGACGGCGAGGTCGCCGAGGCCGGCGCGGGCGGAGTCGTGCCGCGCGCGGACGGAGGCGCGGACGGAGCCTCCCCCGCGCCCAACTAGACTGGGGGCATGACCGAGTCGAGCGGCGCCCTCAGCGACGTCGCGGCCCTCTCGTTCGAGCAGGCGCGCGACGAGCTCGTCCGCGTCGTGGCCGAACTCGAGCAGGGTGCGCCCACCCTCGAGCACTCGCTCGCGCTGTGGGAGCGCGGCGAGGCGCTCGCCGCCCGCTGCGAGGAGTGGCTCCTCGGCGCGAAGCGCCGGCTCGAGGCCGCCCGCATGTCGGCCGACCGTGCCGACAGCCGCAGCACCGGCGCGGACGGAGCGGTCTGATGGCGCGCGAGCCACGCATCGTCGCCGAGCTCGGTCGGCCCGAGACGCCCCAGGAGACGGCCGACCGCAAGGCGGAGTCATCGCGCGTCTACCGCTCCAGCCAGAACGTGCGCAACCTCCTCGCCGCACTTCTGGCGACTCTCGCAGTCGTGGCCGTCGTCATCTTCGGCGTGCCCCGCGGCTCCGCGCCCGAGCGCGAGCCGATCGACGTCGCCGCCGTGGCCGAGCGCATCGCCGCCTCCGAGGGGCGCACCGTCATCACCCCCGAGCTGTCCGACGGATGGGTCGTCAACCGGGCGGGCATCGAAGGCGAGGGCTCGGCACGGGCGTTCACGGTCGTCTACGCCCCCGCCGGCGAGGAGGACCGCGGCTTCCTGCGTGTGGCGCAGGGATTCGACGCCGAGGAATCCTGGCCCGCGCGCGTGCTCTCGGGCGCCGCCCCGCAGGACACCGTGACCATCGACGGCGTCACGTGGGACCGCTACGACCTCGACCCCGACCGCAGCGGCAACCTCTCCGTCGCGCTCGCCACCGACGCCGGCGACGACATCGTGCTCATCTACGGCTCCGCCGCCGAGGACGCCCTCGAACAGGCGGCGCGCTCCGTCACCGAACAGATCACCGCATTGCGCGAGGAGGCCGAGTGAGCGACCAGCCCACACCCGCGAAGGCTTGGCAGGAGATGGAGCGCGGCAACGCGCGCTTCGTGGCGGGTGAGCCGCGCCACCCCCGCCAGGATGTCGACACCCGGCACGAGCTCGCGGCGGGGCAGCGCCCCCGCGCAGCCCTCTTCGGCTGCGCCGACTCGCGCCTGGCGGCCGAGATCATCTTCGACAAGGGCCTCGGCGACCTCTTCGTGGTGCGCAACGCGGGGCAGGTCGTCTCCGAGTCGGTCGTGGGCAGCCTCGAGTACGCGGTGGCGGTGCTGCAGGTGCCGCTCATCGTGGTGCTCGGTCATGACGCCTGCGGTGCGGTCCGGGCCGCGATCGACAGCACCGACCCAGAGGCCGATCCGCTGCCGCCGCACATCTGGCGCCTCATCTCGCCGATCGTCCCGGCCGTGCGCCGGGTGCAGCGCGCGTCGGCCGTCGACGGGGTGTTCCCCGACGGCGTCGACGCCGAGGAGGTCGGCCGCGAGCACCTGCGCGACACGGTGGGCGAGCTGCTGCACTCCTCCGAGCTGATCAGCGCCGCCGTCGCCGAGGGGCGGCTCGCCATCGTCGGCGCCAACTACCGCCTCGCTGAAGGCACAGCGGTGCCCGACGTGATGGTCGGCATCGGCGAGCCCGCCTGAGCGCACGCCCCCTCCGGCATCCCTCTGTCTCCGACACCCCCAGTACCGATACGTGAGGAACGACGACGTGACCGACACCGAGTACCGCATCGAGCACGACACCATGGGCGAGGTGCGCGTGCCCAAGAACGCGCTCTACGCCGCCCAGACGCAGCGCGCGGTCGAGAACTTCCCGATCTCGGGCGACCGCCTGGAGCCGGCGCAGATCGTCGCGCTGGCTCGCATCAAGAAGGCCGCCGCGCTGGCGAACAAGGAGCTCGGCACGCTCGACGGCGCCATCGCAGACGCGATCGCCGGCGCCGCCGACCGGATCATCGCCGGCGAGTTCGCCGACCAGTTCCCGATCGACGTCTACCAGACCGGCAGCGGCACGTCGTCGAACATGAACATGAACGAGGTGCTGGCGACGCTCGCGACCCAGTCGCTGGGAGCGACCGTGCACCCCAACGACCACGTGAACGCGTCGCAGTCCTCGAACGACGTGTTCCCGACCTCGGTGCACATCGCCGTCACCCAGGAGATCATCGACGACCTCATTCCCGCGCTCGACCACCTCGCGGTCGCCCTCGAGGCGAAGGCCGACCTGTGGAAGACGGTCGTGAAGTCGGGTCGCACGCACCTCATGGACGCGACTCCGGTGACGCTGGGCCAGGAGTTCGGCGGCTACGCCCGCCAGATCCGGCTCGGAATCGAGCGCGTGCAGGCGGTGCTCCCCCGCGTCGCCGAGGTGCCGCTCGGCGGCACGGCCGTCGGCACCGGCATCAACACGCCGCTCGGGTTCCCGCAGCGCGTCATCGAGCTGATCGTCTCCGACACGGAGCTGCCGATCACCGAGGCCAAGGACCACTTCGAAGCGCAGGCCAACCGCGACGGCCTGGTCGAGGCATCCGGCGCACTGCGCACCGTCGCGGTGTCGCTGACCAAGATCAACAACGACCTGCGGTGGATGGGCTCCGGCCCGAACACCGGCCTCGGCGAGCTGCACATCCCCGACCTGCAGCCCGGGTCGTCGATCATGCCCGGCAAGGTCAACCCCGTCATCCCCGAGGCGACCCTGATGGTCTGCGCCCGGGTCATCGGCAACGATGCGACGGTGGCGTGGGCCGGCGCCTCGGGCGCCTTCGAGCTCAACGTGGCGATCCCGATCATGGGCAGCGCCGTGCTCGAGTCGATCGAGCTGCTCGCGAACACCTCGCGCGTGCTCGCCGACAAGACGATCGCCGGCCTCGAGGCCAACGTGGAACGCGCCGCCGCGTACGCCGGCATGTCGCCGTCGATCGTCACGCCGCTCAACAAGCTCATCGGCTACGAGGCCGCGGCGAAGATCGCCAAGCACTCGGTCGCCAAGGGCATCACGGTGCGCGAGGCCGTGATCGACCTCGGCTATGTGGAGCGCGGCGAGCTCACGCTCGAGCAGCTGGACGAGAAGCTCGACCTGCTCTCGATGACGCACCCGGGCTGAACACCCGTCCCATGCCGGAACGCCGTCGCGGGCGGGATAATCGGGATATGGCCCGCACGCCACGCCCGGTCCCCGCGCGCGTCAGGATCCTCGCAGCGATCCTGGCTGTCGCGTGCGTCGGCCTGGCCATCGTGGGCAGCGTGACATTCCTCGTGCAGAGGGAGCAGGCGCTGAACAGCGTGAAGGAGCGCCTCGAGCGACAGGTCGAGTCTCTCGAAGCGGTCGCCGGTGGGAACGACGCCTCCGATGCCTCCGGCGGAGCGCCCGAGGCGACCGTCGACCTCGACCAGGACGGATTCCAGTCGATCGACGACTATCTGTACGCGGTGGTCGGCCGCCTGGTTCCCGCGCGCAACGAGGCCTCGGTCGCACTCATCGACGGAAAGCCCCGTTGGCGGCCGTCGACGCTGTCGGGTTTCCGCATCGACAGGAATCAGGAGCTGATCGATCGGGCCGTCCAGGCGACAGCGGACGGCGGGATCAAACGCGGCACGGTGGTCACCGACGACGGCTCGCTCCGCTACATCGCCGTTCCGGTCACCATGGAGGGCGACCCGCGCGAGGGGCTGTACATCCGCGCCGTCGACCTCGGCGCCGAACTGCAGCCGGTCACCATGGCCATGTCGACCTACGTCATCGCGGCCCTGGCCGTCCTCGCCGCCATCGGGGTGGTCGGCTGGTTCGTCACCGGCCGCCTGCTCTCCCCGATCCGCCACCTCCGGGAGACGGCCGACGCCATCTCGATCACAGATCTGTCGCTGCGCCTGAAACCGCACGGCAACGATGACATCGCAGATCTGTCCCGCACCGTCAATTCGATGCTGGACCGGCTCGAGGGCTCGGTCGACGGACAGCGCCAGCTCCTCGACGACGTCCGCCACGAGCTGAAGACGCCGATCACGATCGTGCGCGGGCACCTCGAGCTGATGGATCCCCGGGATTCCCTCGACGTGGCCTCTGCGCGCGACATCGGCATCGCCGAGCTCGACCGGCTCGCACGGCTGGTGGAAGACATCGACCTGCTCGCGACCGCGGAGGCCGACTCCTACACGCTCGCCGAGGTGGATCTCGCCGCACTGACGGCGCGCGTCGGCGAACTCGTCGCCGTCATCCCCGGCCACACGTGGACCGTCGAGGCCAGCGCGGAGGGCACGACGACGGGCGATCAGGACCGCCTGCTCCAGGCCTGGCTGCAGCTCGCCGACAACGCGGCGAAGTACACCCCCGAGGGCAGCCCCATCGGAATCGGCAGTGCGCACGACGCTGAGGGCAGCCGCCTCTGGGTGCGCGACCACGGTCCTGGCATCCCGCCGGACGCCCGTTCGCGCATCTTCCGCCGCTTCGACCGCGCCCACGTCAAGCGCGCCGTCGGCGGGTCGGGGCTGGGACTTGCCATCGTCGACGCCATCGCGAAGGGGCACGGCGGTCACTGCGTCGTGACCGACACGCCCGGCGGGGGCGCCACATTCACCATCCACTTGCCGCCGACCGAGGCCGAACTGCCGGCACCGGTGCGGGCAGGGGATGTCGTGCTGCAACGGGAGGCTGCGGGATGACGAAGATCCTCATCGTGGAGGACGAGCCGCGGATCGCTGCGTTCGTCAGTCGAGGGCTCGAGGCCGCCGGTTACGAGACGCTCGTGGTCGAAGACGGCCCCGAAGCGCTCGAGGCCGCATTGCGCGGCGACGGCGACCTGGTGCTGCTGGACGTCGGGCTCCCGACGATGGACGGCTTCGAGGTGCTGCGCGAGCTTCGCGCCCGCGGTTCCGCGGTCCCCGTCATCATGCTCACCGCCCGGTCGAGCACCCGCGACACCGTGACCGGATTGGATGCCGGAGCCAACGACTACGTGCCCAAGCCGTTCACGTTCGAAGAGCTTCTCGCCCGCGTCCGCTCGCGCCTGCGCGAGAGCGTGCCGCAGCCGGGCGTCTCGATCGCGCACGGCGATGTGGTGCTCGACATCCTGGCCCGGCGTGCGACAGTCGGCGGCCGCGAGGTCGACCTCTCCGCGCGCGAGTTCGCGCTGGCCGAGCAGTTCCTGCGCAACCCCGGCCGCGTGCTCAGCCGCGAGCTGCTCCTGAGCCGCGTGTGGGGCCTCGACTTCGACCCCGGCTCGAATGTCGTGGACGTCTATGTGCGCTACCTGCGCGGCAAGCTCGGCTCCGATCACATCGTGACTGTCCGCGGCGCCGGATACCGCTGGGAGTGAGCGCCCGCCGCTGAGGCGGGCGCTCACTCCGGGCAGGAAGAAGCCCCCGGTGCTGGGGGACACCGGGGGCTGTGAAGGGCCGGACTGGGGGATCCGGCCTTTAATCAGTCGCGCTTGTCTGGGGAATTGCGCGACTGGTCTTTCTTCCCGTCGTGACCGGCGCCGTTGCCGTGTCCGACGTTCGATCCCGCCTGCGCGGGACGCTCTCCGCCGCCCGCTGGGCGCTCGGCCCGGCGATCGTGGACGTCGTTGTTCTGCTGGGTCTGCTGAGCGCGCTGCTGCTGCTGGACGCGCTGCTCCTGCTCGATCCGCTGCTGCTCCTGCTGGACCCGCTGCTGCTCCTGCTGGACGCGCTGCTGTTCCTGCTGGACGCGCTGCTGCTCCTGCTGGACGCGCTGCTGCTCCTGCTGGACCCGCTGCTGCTCCTGCTGGACGCGCTCCTGTTCGACCCGCTGCTGCTCCAGCCGGCCTCCGACCAGTCCCTGCCGCTCGGTTCGGAGGTCCTTCTGAGCCGGCAGCTCCGCGATCTCGCGCTCCGCCGTCTGGGCCTGGCGCTCGAGTCGCACGACGAGGGCGTCGATCCGACCGGACGACCAGCCCCGCGCGGCAGCCCAATCACGGACGGCGTCCCAGGATCCCGCCGCCTCGGCGGCGACGATGGCCGATTCGAGATCCGCGGGCACCACCGGCGCGATGGCGACGTCGGGCACGACGGCCGGCCTGACGGGCGGGAGGGTCGTCCTCTGCGAGGGAGCTGCCTCGACGATGACCGGAGCCGGAGCCTCGACCACCTCGGCCTCGGCGTCGGGTACCGGCGCCTCCGGTGTGGCGGAGGGCGTGGCGGAGGGCGTCGCGCGCGGCGTCGATGAGGGCGACGCGGTGGAAGGAACCACCACGTGATCGGCTGCGACAGTCGTCGCGGGCGAGTCCGACAGCGCCGCGGTGTTGGTGAGGGCGACGACGGTCACGACGGCGACGCTCGCCGCGACGGCGGTCATGCCGCCGACCACGAGTCCCGTGCGTGCGTCCACGTCTCGCCTGCCCTCCGTGTGTGCGTGGATTCGTTTCCCCTCATCAATGGTGACAGACCGACCGCGTGCGAAGAGCCAATGGCCATGAGACTCTTCTCATGCTAGGCAGCGCAGAGGGCCGGGATGAGGCATCCCGGCCCTCTGGATCGCATGGCGACCCGCGCGGATTCAGGCGAGCTCGCCGGCCTCCAGCAGGTCAGTCACGAGGGCGGCGATCGCCGATCGCTCCGAACGCACGAGGGTGACGTGGCCGAAGAGCCCGTGCCCCTTCAGCGTCTCGATGACCGAGGCGACACCATCGTGACGACCCACGCGCAGGTTGTCGCGCTGACCGACGTCGTGGGTCAGCACGACACGGGAGTTCTGACCGATCCGGCTCAGCACCGTCAGCAGGACATTGCGCTCCAGCGACTGCGCCTCGTCCACGATCACGAAGGCGTCGTGGAGCGACCGGCCGCGGATGTGGGTCAGCGGAAGCACCTCGAGGAGCCCTCGCTCGACGACCTCGTCGAGGACGTTGCCCGAGACGACCGACCCGAGGGTGTCGAACACGGCCTGGCCCCAGGGGTTCATCTTCTCCTGCTGGTCGCCCGGCAGGTAGCCCAGCTCCTGCCCGCCGACGGCGAAGAGCGGACGGAAGACGATGATCTTCCGCTGCTGCTGCCGTTCGAGCACGGCCTCCAGCGCGGCGCACAGCGCCAGCGCCGACTTTCCAGTGCCCGCCCGCCCTCCGAGCGAGACGATCCCCACCTCGGGATCGAGCAGCAGGTCGATGGCGATGCGCTGCTCGGCGGACCGCCCGTGCAGCCCGAACACCTCGCGGTCGCCCCGGACGAGCCGGTACTCGCCGTCGCCGACCACTCGTCCGAGCGCCGACCCGCGCTCGGAATGGATGATGAGCCCGGTGTTGACCGGCAGTCCGCGCACCTCGTCGCTCGAGGCGACCTCGCTCTCGTAGAGGTCGCTGATGTCGTCCCCCGACACGTCGAGCTCCGAGATCCCGGTCCAGCCGGAATCGACGGCCTGCTCGGCGAGGTACTCCTCGGCGGTGATGCCGAGGGACGCCGCCTTCACGCGCATCGGGAGGTCCTTCGAGACGACAGTGACCTCCTGCCCGTCCTGCGCGAGGTTCATCGCGATCGCGAGGATGCGGCTGTCGTTGTCGCCGAGCCGCATGCCCGAGGGCAGCACGGTCGAGTCGGTGTTGTTCAGCTCGACGCGCAGGGTTCCGCCCTGGCCTACGGGGACGGGGAAGTCGAGGCGGCCGTGCTCGACGCGCAGCTCGTCGAGGTGCCGCAGCGCCTGCCGGGCGAAATAGCCGATCTCGGGGTCGTGCCGCTTGCCCTCCAGCTCGGTGATCACCACCACGGGGATCACGACGCTGTGCTCGGCGAAGCGGAAGAACGCCCGCGGATCGCTCAGCAGCACTGAGGTGTCGAGAACATAGGTGCGCAGATCCTGGTCGGATCCTGCGACCTGCTCGAGGTCCTGACTGCGCTGCTCGTGTGGTGCTCGTGTGGTCACAACCCACTCCCGCCCCGGGTGGTTCACCCGGCAGTCACGAGTCGACCATGGGTCACGAGTCGCGATCCGAAAGGCCGACTCGACCGGGCTCCTTGCCCGATGCGATCACGCTACGACCGCCCGGCGACATCGGCGGCACCCGACACGCCCGAAGATGTGACGTGTCGGTTAACGGATGCCGTCGGCGCGGGCCGCGTCGCTTCCGTCATGCCCCGACCGACCCGGGGCGAGCGCGGGCGTCGACACGCCCCGGTTCACCAGACCCGCGAGGAGGAGAAGGCGGCCAGCGCGTCACCGAAGAGTCGGAGCGTGTCGGCGCCGGTGCCGACGTGCGGGGCCACCCTGAGGCGACCAGAGCGTGCGGTCACCGTGAGGCCGTGGTTGGCGAGTGACGCAGCGAGCGGGGCGGCGTCCTGTGCCGCGGGCTCCAGCGTGACGATCCCGGCGCGACGCTCCGGCTCGCGGGGCGTGACGACGGGAACCTCATAGCGGTCGGCGAAGAACATCACGTCGGCGGCGCGGGCCGCGAGGACGGACTCGATGCTCGCGACGCCCACGTCGACGACCTCGCGCAGCGCGGTGGCGAGCCGAGCCGCGGCGAGCGTGTCGGGCCCCGAGATCGCGAACGCCTGCGCAGACGCCGACGGGGCGGGCACGGCGTCGACCGGCAGATCACCGTCGACGCCCCGGAAGCCGGAGAGCACCGGGGCGATGCGCTCCAGCGCTCGTTCACCGAACCAGGCGAAGCCCGTGCCGCGACCGGCGCGCAGCCACTTGTAGCCGTGGCCGCACACGACGTCGGCAGCGAGGTAGTCGGCCTCGACCATGCCGAACCCCTGGATGGCGTCGACGATCAGCAGGCGATCGCCGATGACCTCGCGCAGCGCTGACAGGTCGGCCCGGTAGCCGGTGCGGAAGTCCACGAGGCTGACGGCGACGGCGCGGGTGTCGTCCGACAGCGCCGCGCGCACGACGTCGGGCGTCATGAAGCCGTCGGCCGGCTCCACCCACTGCAGCTGCAGCGAGCCGAACGCCTCGGAGGCTCGCGTCGCCGCGACGGTGAGGCTCGGGAACTCGCCTCGCCCGAGCATGAGACCGCCCGCGAGCCCGTAGATCGCGTGCATGAGCCCGTATGTCGTCGAAGGCTGGAGCACGACCTGCGCGGCGTCTGCGCCGATCAGCTCGGCGACGAGTTCGCGCGCCTCGCGGACGTGGTCGGCGACCAGCTCGATGCTCGTGCGTCGTCCCGAGCCGAGCAGCTCGGTGTCACCCTGCGCCTCGCTGCGGACCGCCGGCGAGAGCGGCCCGAAAGCCGCCCAGTCCAGATACCCCGGTTCCCCATCGAACGACGCCAGATACGAATCCAGATCCGTCACGCGGATCATTCTGGCAGAGCCGCGAACGTGCGTGCGCGCGAACTCCTATCCGCCGAACCGGCGGTCGCGCGAGGCGAAACCTCGCAGCCGTCCTACCCGCCGTACCGACGGTCGCGCGATGCGAAATCACGGATGGCGCGGAGGAAGTCCACCTCGCGCAGATCGGGCCCGAGCGCCTCCACGAAGTAGAACTCCGAGTGAGCGGACTGCCACAGCAGGAAGTCGCTCAGCCGCTGCTCCCCCGAGGTGCGGATCACCAGGTCGGGGTCGGGCTGGCCGCCGGTGTAGAGGTGCTCGCCGATCTGCTCGGGGGTGAGGCTCGCGGCCAGCTCCTCCAGCGAGCCGCCGCGCTCGTGATGCTGGGCGATGATGCTGCGGACCGCGTCGACGATCTCACCGCGGCCGCCGTAGCCGACCGCGAGATTCACGTGCATCCCCACCTTGTCCTTGGTGCGCTCCTCGACCTCGGCCAGGACGCGCGCGAGATCCGTCGGCAGGCCGTCGGATCGGCCGACGTGCTTGACCCGCCAGTCGCGTTCGTGCGAGAGCTCGTCGGCGAGCTCCGCGATGATCTCGATGAGGTCGGCGAGCTCCTTCGAGTCCCGTTTGCGGAGGTTGTCGTTCGAGAGCAGGTAGAGCGACACCACGCGGATGCCCACGTCATCGCACCACCGCAGGAACTCCTGCATCTTGGCGGCGCCGGCCCGATGGCCGTGGGCGGCCGAGTCGTAGCCCAGCTGCCGGGCCCAGCGGCGGTTGCCGTCGATCATCATCGCGAGATGCCGCGGCACCGATGCGGGATCGAGTCGACGCCGGAGACGGTTGATGTAGAGGCGGTAGAGGGGGCCCCTGCCCTCGTTCGTCTCGCCGCGCGCCACACGCCTACGCTACCCCGCTCCCGACGCGTCCCCTAGCGTGGAACCGAGTGCCATCATCAGTGACACCGAGTATGTTCCATCCGCGGCATGCGGCTCGCTCTAGGCTGAGGGGATGAGCCCCCGTCGTCGTCTTCGCCAGGCACCAGACGTGCCCGTGCTGCCGCTCATGGACGCGGCGGCCGTAGACGCCGCCGCCCCCGAGCTCAAGCCCAGCTGGCGCGGCTGGATCCACGCGGCGACCTTCCCGATCGCGATCGCCGCCGGCATCGTGCTGATCGCGCTCGCCCAGGGCGCGCCCGCCAAGTGGGCCTCGGCGGTGTTCATGGCCACCTCGCTTCTGCTGTTCGGCAACTCGGCGCTGTATCACCGCTTCAACTGGAAGCCGAAGACCAAGGCGATCCTCAAGCGCATCGATCACGCCAACATCCTGCTGCTCATCGCCGGCACCTACACGCCGATCGCGACGCTGGCACTGCCGCCGCAGCAGGGAGCCCTGCTGCTCATCCTCGTCTGGAGCGGCGCGCTTCTCGGGATCCTCTTCCGCGTCTTCTGGATCAACGCGCCGCGCTGGCTCTACGTCGCCCTCTATCTCCTGCTGGGGTGGGCGGCCGTCATGTACCTCGTCCCGCTGTTCCAGGCCAACGCGGCGATGATGGTCCTGGTCGCCGTGGGCGGCATCCTCTACACCCTCGGCGCCGTCGTCTACGCGCTCAAGCGGCCGAACCCGTGGCCCGGGCACTTCGGCTTCCACGAGATCTTCCATGTGTGCACGGTGCTCGCGTTCCTGTGCCACTGGACGGCCTGTCTGCTGATCGCCCTCGATCCGCTGTCGCCGTCGCTCGGCCTGCCTGCCTGAACGGGAAGACGGATGCCGCGGCATCCGTCTTCCGTGTACGACAGCGTCGCTCAGCCCCGGGGAGGAGTGCTCCCGCCGCCCTGCCCGCGTCCGTCCTCGGGGTCGATGCTCTGATCGTCGACGTCGGTCGCCTCGACCGCGCGTGCCGCCTGGGCCTCGGCGTCCAGTTCCTCCTGGATGTCGGCGCGGACGCGCCCCCGCCGGATGCGGCGCATCATGTCCCAGACGAGGAAGATGACCGCCACCGCGACGAGCGCGGTGATCACGAAGCCCCAGACGCCGGGCGTGACGAGGTCGGGATCGACCTCCATCGTCGGCGTCGGCGTCGGGGTCGGCGCGGTGATGAGGGCGACGATCGCGTGCTGCATGGGGTCCTCGCTCTGCCCGCGCGGGCGGGCGTGTTCGTCGGGATGCGCGCGAGCGCTTAGCCTGGAGTTCCAGCCTAATCTTCCCATCCGGCCCGACGAGAACCAGGAGCGGCGTGACCACGCAGGACGTGCTCGACGAGCGCTACGGCCGACGCCGGTCGCCCGCGCGCGGGTGGCTGATCGGCGCCGCCATCACGGTCGCCGTCGCGCTGGTGGCGCTGTTCGGCTGGTGGACGGTGCAGGGGGCGCTCGACTCCGTCGACTCCGACACCACGTCGTTCGAGGTCGATGACGAGCACTTCGTCACCCTCGGGTTCCAGATCACCGCGCCTCCTGGCTCGGCGGTCGCGTGCGCCATCGAGGCGCAGGACGAAGAGCACGGGGTCGTCGGGTGGCGCGTCGTCGAGATCCCGGCATCCGATCTCCACGCCCGCGCGTTCCGCGAGACGATCCCGACGACGGCGCTCGCCACGACCGGGTTCGTCAACTCGTGCTGGGTGCTGCCCTCCTGAAGGTCGCGAGTTTGTCCCGGCACGGCCGGTGACGTATCCTGACGGGACACATCAGTCGAATCGCGCCCTGGCCGTGAGCCGGGGCGTTCGGTTTATGCCCGTCCGGTTCTGCGACCCCTCGGGCCCAACGAAGGAGTCAGCCGTGTCCACCGACGCCCCCGTGACCTTCCTCACCCAGGACGCGTACGACCGCCTGGCCGCCGAACTCGAGCACCTCTCGACGACCGGCCGCGAGGAGATCGCCAAGCGCATCGAGGCCGCGCGCGAAGAAGGCGACCTGAAGGAGAACGGCGGCTACCACGCCGCCAAGGACGAGCAGGGCAAGCAGGAGGCCCGCATCCGCACGCTGCAGCACCTGCTCAAGACCGCGACGGTCAGCGAGGCTCCCGAGAGCAACGGCGTCGTCCAGCCCGGCACCGTCATCACCGCGATCGTGGCGGGCGGCGAAGAGGTCTTCCTGCTCGGCAACCGCGAGATCGCCGTCGGCTCCGAACTCGACGTCTACAGCGAGGCGTCGCCGCTGGGCACCGCGATCCTCGGCCGCAAGGAGGGCGAGAAGACCTCCTACACCGCGCCGAACGGTCGCGAGATCGCCGTCGAGATCGTCAAGGTCGAGACCTACAACGGGCAGTGACCCGGCGGGGCCGAAGCCCCGCGTGCGGCGCGCGACGGCCTCTGCCCGCTAGTCGTGGATCACGGTCGGCGCGTAGCCGGCGCCCTCGAGCACCGAGATCACGTGCGCCCGGTGCTCCTCACCGCGCGTCTCGACGCTCAGCTGCAGGATCACCTCGCTGATCTGCAGGCCCTGGCCGTGGCGGGTGTGCAGCACCTCGATGACGTTGGCGCCCGCGATGGCGAGCAGCTCCGACACGCGGGCGAGCTGCCCGGGACGATCCGGCAGCGGGATGCGCAGGGTCATGTACCGACCGGATGCCGAGAGCCCGTGGGCGACGACGCGCTGCAGCAGCAGCGGATCGATGTTGCCGCCGGAGAGCACCGTCACGGTCGGGCCGTTCGCGACGACCTTGCCCGCGAGGATCGCCGCCACCCCGACCGCGCCCGCCGGCTCGACGACCTGCTTCGCGCGCTCCAGGAGCACCAGCAGGGCACGGGCGATGTCGTCCTCCGACACGGTGACCACGTCGTCGACCAGGTCGCGGATGATCTCGAAGGGCAGGTCGCCCGGCCGCGCGACCGCGATGCCGTCGGCGATGGTCGGCGAGGTGTGCACCTCGAGCGGACGCCCGGCTTCGAGTGACGCCGGGTAGGCCGCCGAGTTCTCGGCCTGCACGCCGATGACCCGCACCGAGCGCCCTTCCGCGGCCGCTCGGGCCTTCACGGCGGCGGCGACGCCGGCGACGAGGCCTCCCCCGCCGATGCCCAGCACCACCGTGTCGAGGTCGGGCAGCTCGTCCATGAGCTCGAGACCGAGGGTGCCCTGACCCGCGATCACATCAGGGTGGTCGAACGGGTGGATGAAGACGGCCCCGGTGCGGTCCGCGAACTCCGCGGCGAGCCGGAGCGGCGTCTCGACCGTCGCCCCCTCGAGCACGACGTCGGCGCCGTAGCCCCGCGTCGCCAGCAGCTTCGGGACCGGCACGCCCAGCGGCATGAAGATGGTCGCCGGAATGCCGAGCGCCTTCGCCGCGAGGGCGACGCCCTGCGCGTGGTTGCCGGCGGATGCCGCCACCACGCCGCGTGCCCGCTCCTCCGGGGTGAGCCGCGACAGGCGATAGGTCGCCCCGCGGATCTTGAACGATCCGGTGCGCTGCAGGTTCTCGAGCTTGAGGTGCACGGGGACGCCCAGCACGTCGGAGAGGTGCTGGGACTCGTCCAGCGGCGTGTGCGAGATGACGCCCTCGAGGGTCGCCGCGGCATCCGCGAAGTCCTCGAGGGTCGGCATCGCATAACCGGGTGCCGACGAGGCGGGCTCCGCGGTGTGCGGAACCTGGTCGGCGGAAGACATGGCGGTGGTCACGAACGGACTCTCCTCTGCCGCGGGACGGTGCTCCAGATGAGGTCGCCGCTGGGTCTCGCACCCGTCTCCCACGCGCGTTCGGCGAGGTAGACGGCGACGACGTTGACGAAGGCCGCGAGCGGCACGGCGAACAGGGCGCCGGGGATGCCGGCGATCATCGCGCCGCCGGCGACCACGAGCACGACAGCCAGCGGGTGGACCTTGACGGCCGAGCCCATGAGCAGCGGCTGCAGGACGTGGCCCTCGAGCTGCTGGACGCCCAGGACCACGACCAGCATCCACAGCGCGATCCAGGGGCCGTTGTAGACGAGCGCGAGGAAGACCGCGACCGTGCCGGTGACCACCGCTCCGACGATGGGGACGAAGGCGCCCAGGAAGACGAGCACGGCGACGGGGATCGCGAGCGGGACTCCCAGGAGCGCCGCGCCCAGTCCGATGCCGACCGCGTCGATCGTCGCGACGAGCAGCTGCGTGCGGGCGTAATTGACCACGGTGATCCACCCGGCCCGGCCGGCGCCGTCGGCGGCGGGCCGTGCCTTCTTCGGGAAGAGCCGCAGGGTCCAGCGCCAGATGCCCGCGCCGTCGGCGAGGAGGCACAGCAGGATGAACAGCGCCAGCACCGCCCCGGTGACGACATGACCGATGGTCGAGCCGATCGCGAGCGCCCCCGACCACAGCAGTTCCGCCTGCTCCTGCACGAACGCCCAGCCCTGATCCAGCAGGTCGTCGATCTGCTCCGCGCTCAGATGCAGCGGCCCGTCGATGAGGTACTGGCGGAACTGCTCGATGGCGGCGACCGTGCTGTCCCGCACCGAGTCCCACTGCTGCACGATCTGCCAGACGACGAGCCACAGGAGCCCGCTCACGATCGCGAGGGTGCCGACGACCGCGATGACGATGGCGAGCCAGCGCGGCACCCGGTGCCGCAGCATCCAGGCGAACGCGGGCCACAGCAGCGCAGTGATGAGGATCGCCACGAGGAGCGGGATCACCAGGAGCTTCAGCTGGATGACGAGCCACACCGCGATGCCGACCGCGACCGCGACGACGATGAGACGCCACGAATACGCCGTCGCGACGCGCAGGCCGCGCGGGACGGCGGCCGAGGTGTCGGTCGTGACGACCCGGCTGCGGTCGCGGACCGCGTCGAAGATCGAGCCGCGGGGCTTGTCGTCGGAGCCGCCCATCCGCCCAGTGCTCATTCGCCCAGTCTAGGCGCGTCGCATTCCGCAGCAGTCATGGACCGCGAGCGGTGTCGGAGCCGGTCACTAGGCTGACGCCCGTGAGATCCACGCTGAGCGCCGCGGAGGCGCGCCGGGTCGCGCTCGCGGCGCAGGGCTTCGGCCGGGCCCGTCCCGCCGCGGCCGGCACCCGCCAGCTCAACGGCGCGCTCGCCCGCATGAGCACCCTTCAGATCGATTCCGTCAACGTCTTCGCGCGGTCGCACTACATGCCGCTGTTCTCGCGGCTCGGGGCGTACGACACCGCGACGCTGGACCGCCTGCTCTTCGAACGCCGCGGACCCTACGTCGAGTACTGGGCGCACATGGCGGCGTTCATCCCCGCCACGGACTGGGGACTCTTCGATTTCCGCATGCGGGCGATGCGCGCGAAGTACGGGTCGAAGCCCGGCGGGTGGTTCGACGCGAACCGCGACATCGTCGACTGGGTGCGGGCCGAGCTGGCCGACCGCGGGCCGCTGCGCCCCGCCGAGATCGAGCACGACGCCAAGACGGCCGCGCGCGGGCCGTGGTGGGACTGGGACGTCGTCAAGCACGCCCTGGAGCACCTGTGGCTGTTCGGCGAGGTGGCGATCGCCGGCCGGCGCGGCTTCGAGCGTCGCTACGCGCTCGCCGAGCAGGTCATCCCCCGCGAGGTGCTGGATGCACCCGTCGCCCGCGAAGACGCCATCCTCGAGCTCGTGCGGCGCGCGGCGCGCGCCTACGGCGTGGCGACCGCGGCCGACATCGCCGACTACTGGCGCATCGCCGATCGCAAGGCGATCACCGCTGCCCTCGACGACCTCGTCGACGCCGGCGAGCTGCAGCCGGTCAACGTCGAGGGCTGGACCACCGCCGGCCGTCCCGCCAAGGCGTGGCTGCACGCCGATGCCGCCGTTCCCCGGCGCATCGACGCCGCCGCCATCCTCACGCCGTTCGATCCGGTGGTGTGGTTCCGCGACCGCGCCGAGCGCCTGTTCGACTTCGAGTACCGCATCGAGATCTACACCCCCGCGCCGAAGCGCCGGTACGGCTACTACTCGCTGCCCGTCCTGATCGGCGACGACATCGTCGGCAGGGTCGACCTCAAGGCCGACCGGGCCGCATCGACACTGCTCGTGCAGTCGGCCTGGTGGGAGCACGGCAAGCCCGCCCATGCTGCGGCACGTCTCGCCGATGAGCTGCGGCTCGCAGCGAACTGGCAAGGGCTCGAGTCGCTCTCGGTGTCGCGCTGGGGCGACGCGGTCGAAGACCTCGCGCGCGCGCTGCCCGAGGCGGCTCGTCACGACGCCGGGCCGGCGGAACCGGTGCCCCTGGCGCCCGATGAGCCCGCTGGATCCGGGGCGCGCGGACCGGTCCCTCTGGCGTCGACGGGCTGAGGCCGACGCCACCGCGCCGGAGCGTCATGCAGCCGGCCGGCCGACGATCTCGAGCCCCAGCCACCCGGCGAGGGCACGGAGCTCGGCATCCACCGCCTCCCTCACCTCGTCGCTGAACGGCTGGTCTTCGTGGACGGCGTTCACGCGCAGCACCCCCGCCTTGCGGTCCGCCTTCGCATCGAGCTTGCCGACGAACCGGTCGCCGTACAGGATCGGCAGCGCGAAGTAGCCCCACCTCCGCTTCGCCGCCGGCTTGTACATCTCGAGCAGGTACTCGTAGCCGAAGACCTCTTCGAGGCGTCGCCGGTCGAAGACCAGCCGATCGAACGGCGAGAGCAACGCGGTCCGCGGGGCGAACGCGTCGGCCGCCGCGAGGATGCCCGGATCGACCCGCCACACTCCCGGCGTGTCGTCGACCGTCGCCTCCTCGCCGATCTCCCCCACGTCGACCGGCTCGAGCGGCTGCGCCACGCCCTTCGCGCGGGCGATGCCCAAGGACGCCAGTCGCCGCTCCGCGCGCTCGCGAGCCGCCTCTTCGTCGGTCAGCACCGGGACGTCGGACGGGTAGACCCGGTCGGCGACGTCGAACAGCCGACCCGCCGCATCCCTCGACGAGATCGCCACGTCGCCGCAGAGCACGAGCATCTCGAGGAGCTGCATCGAGTTGCGGTTGTTCGTCCATCCTGTCGACCGCCACGACACCTGCGCGGTGTCGGGGATGTCCGCGGCGCGCAGCGGCCCGTCGGCCCGCAGCCTCGCCATGACCTCGCGCCGGAACCTGTCGTTCGCCGCGAGCCACTCGCGCGCCTCCGCGGCTCGCGGGCGCTGCCGCATCTCGGGAAGCAGGAGCGGGAGGTCGGTCATGGCGCGGTAGAACCCGCCCCATTCGAAGACCGCGCGGTCCTCTTCGACGAGCCGCACGAGGTCGGCGGGCTGGTACGGCCAGCCGAGCCTGCTCCAGAGGATGAGATCGGCGCTCGGCGCGATCGCCGACGTCGGCTCGATGTTCACGACGGTGAGCGCGTCGACGGTCTCGACGATGCCGGCGGGCCGTTCCGCCGCGAGCAGCTGAGCCGTCACCGCCACGCGGCGCGCCTGCTCACGAGTCAGCCGATGGGGCATGAGGCGACGCTACAGCCCGGCGCCGACAGGGGTCGCCTGATCGTGTCAGAACTGCACGCGGGGCGGCTCCGAGATTGCGGCACCGTCGATGACCTCGAAGAACTCGCGCTCGTGGAAGCCGAGGTTGCGGGCGAAGAGATTGTTGGGGAACACCTTGATCTTGGTGTTCAGCTCGCGCACACCGCCGTTGTAGAACCGGCGGGAGGCCTGGATCTTGTCTTCGGTGTCGACGATGGACTGCTGCAGCTGCAGGAAGTTCTGGCTCGCCTGCAGCTGCGGGTACGCCTCCGCCACCGCGAACAGCGACTTCAGCGCCTGCTGCATGCGCCCTTCCGCGGCACCGGCCTCGGCCGGACCGGTCGCCGACAGCGTGTCGGCGCGCGCCTGAGTGACGCGCTCGAACACGGCCTTCTCGTGCGTGGCGTAGCCCTTCACCGCCTCGATGAGATTGGGCAGCAGGTCGGCTCGTCGCTTGAGCTGCACGGTGATGTCGCTCCAGGCCTCATCGACTCGCACATTCAGCTGGACCAGGGAGTTGTAGGTGGCCCAGAGATAGATGCCGACGATGACGACGAGCGCCACCACGATGAGGACTGGGATCAGCCATTCCATTGCCGAGGCTCCGTTCGATAGTGCCCTCATCCTACCGACGCGCGTGGAGCCCTCACGTGGCCGATCCGCCTACTCTCAGCCGTTACCCACCGAGCACCCGATCCAGGTACGGGTTGCGGAACAGTCGCTCCGGATCGAGGCGGTCCCGCAGGGCGACGAAGTCGTCGAACCGGGGGTACCGCTCGCGCAGCACGTCCGCCCCGAGCGTGTGCATCTTCCCCCAGTGCGGGCGACCCTCGAAACGCAGCATGATCTCTTCGACCGCCTCGAAGTACTCGGCCGGGTCTTCGCGCCAGTACCGGTGGACGGCGATGTAGCCCGAGGCACGTCCGTGCGCCGTCGACAGCCAGCGGTCGTCGGCGGCGGCGAAACGCACCTCGACCGGAAAGCCGATCCGCCAGCCACGCTCGTCGATCAGAGCGCGCATCGCCTCGAAGGCCGGACGCACATGGGCCGCCGGCAGCGCGTACTCCATCTCACGGAACCGCACGGACCGGTTCGTCGCGAACACGCGGGCCGAGGCATCCGTGAACTCGCGATCCCCCCAGATCCGCGCGGACAGCCGGTTGATCGGCGGGACGAGAGCGGGGATCGCCTTGCCCGTCGCGCACGCGATCCGGTGAAGGCCGGTGCCCACGAGCGTGTCGTCGATCCACTTCCCCACCGGAGCGAGCGGATGCCGTGGCGCGCTCTCGGGCAGCCGCGTGTTGGTCTTCGTCATGGCCCGGTCGGTGTGAGGGAACCAGTAGAACTCGAAGTGGTCGGCGCCCGCGACGCGGTCGTCCATCGCCGCCAGCACGTCGTCCAGGGCCTCCGGCTGCTCGACGGCATGGAGCACGAACGCGGGCACGCACTGGATCGTGACGTCGACCAGGATGCCGAGAGCCCCGAGGCCGAGCGCGACGGCGGGGATCAGCTCGGGATTCTCGTGCTCGTCGACGGTGAGCAGCTCGCCCGTCGCGGTGACGAGCGTCGCGCCGACCACCTGGCCGGCGATGCCGGTGAACCGCCCGCCCGTGCCGTGCGTTCCGGTCGAGATCGCACCGGAGATCGATTGACGGTCGATGTCGCCGAGGTTCTCCATGGCCAGCCCGAAGGGCGCGAGAAGAGCCGGGACCTGGTGCAGCCGCGTGCCTGCGAGGAGCGTCGCCCGACCACGATCCGGGTCGACCGATACGAGCCCGCTGAGATCGGCCAGCTCGAGGAGCACACCGGGCGCCACCGCGATGCCGGTGAAGCTGTGACCGGCACCCACGGCCTTGACCGGGAGCCGCTGCGCCGCGGCGGCCGTCACTGCGCGCTGCACCGCGGCCACGGTGGGCGGATATTCCACGCGTTGCGGTCGCACCGATTCGGACCGCCCCCAATTGCGCCACACACCACCGGGACGGGTCACAGGAACGCCTTCCCTTCACCGCGGTAGGTCGCGAGCTCGCCGACGCGCGCGTCGCCCTCGACCACGTGATAGCGATCGACGCGCTCTGCCAGCTCGCCGCTCTTGGAGTGGCGGAACCACACACGATCGCCCGGCCGCAGGTCGCGGGCGGCGGCACCGCGCAGCGGCGTCTGCACCTCGCCCGCCCCCTCGCGGCTCGCCGTGCGCAGCTCCGCGGGCCAGACCGCCCGCGGCTGACGCGACTCCAGAGCGGGTCCCGACGCGATCCAGCCGCCGCCGAGCACGGTCGCGACGTCGGGCTGCGGCTTGCGGACGACCTCCAGCGCGAAGGCCGCGGCGGGTGCCGGGTCGAAGGCGCGGTAGCCGTCGAAGAGGTGGCCGGCGAGCAGTCCGCTGCCGGCGGTGAGCTCGGTGACGGACTGATCGGATGCCGTCAGCTCGAGCGATCCCGTTCCGCCGCCGTTGACGAACTCCAGCGGGGCGATGTCGCGCAGGGCCGCGACGATCGCGGCGCGACGCTCGAGCAGCTCCGCGCCGGAGCGCCGCTGCATCCAGCGGACGACGGCATCCCCCGCTCCCGTCGCATCGCCCTGACCGGCGATCTGCGCCTCGTACATCATCAGCCCCACCAGGCGGAAGCCCGGCCGGGCGGCGATCGAGCGCGCCAGCGAGGCGACCTCGGCCGCCTCGTGCACGGGCGAGCGCAGCACGCCGATGTGCCCGAGGCCGGGAGCCCGCCACGAGGCGTCGGCGTCGATCGCCACGCGGATCTCGGGCCGGGTGGAGGGCGCCGCGACGGCATCGACGATGTCGAGCTGCGCGAGGTCGTCGACCATGAGCGTGACGCGCGACGCGGCGTGTCCAGACGCCGCGAGGGCGGCGATCGCGGCTCGGTCGACGGTCGGGTAGCCGAGCACGATGTCGTCGTGGGTGACGGCCAGCCAGAGGGCCTCGGGGAGCGTGAAGGCGAGGATGCCGTGGTAGCCCGGAAGCGCCAGCACGGCGTCGAGCACCTCGCGCACGCGCACGGACTTGCTGGCGACGCGGATCGGCACGCCGCCGGCCCGCACGACGAGGTCGAGGGCGTTGTAGCGGAGCGCCGCGGCGTTGACCGCGGCGACGGGCCCGCTGAGGTCTGCCACGGCATGACTCATGGCGCCCCAGTAGGTGGCGGGGTTCTCCCACGGCTTCGTCGCGGTGGGCGTGGACAGCAGATCGAGACTCATACGGCTCGCTTCGGGTGCGCGCGCATCGCCCCAGCCTAGAGCCAGCCGCCTCCCGCGAATGACCGGCTGTGGAGGGGGCACGATCAGTGCCCCGGACCGGCTCAGCGGGGGTCTATTCGGCGGCTCGCTCCGCCCGCTCCCGCTCCACGTCCTCTTCCGCCCCGTAGACGGCGATGGGGGGCGCGCCCGACAGGAGCGCGGTGAGTTTCCACCACCAGCCGCTCTTCTGCCCGCCGGCGCCCTCAGCCTCGTGCCGGTTCGTGCCGCTCTCGCTCATCTCCGAGCCCTCTCGCTCGCTTTTCCCCAGGTTAGCGGCAGATCCCGGAGATCACGAGGGGTCGCTTCCACGATGATGCGTGACGGTGCCCCCGCTGGGACTCGAACCCAGACTGAAGCGATTTTAAGTCGCCTGCCTCTGCCATTGGGCTACGGGGGCCGGCCACGCTCGCCCGGGAACGCGGAAGCCGCAGGCTCATCTTCTCAGACGAGCCTGCGGCATCCGGTCGAACTCAGTTGGCGGCGACCTTCTCGGCGTCGGCGGTGGCCTTCGCGGGCGTCTTGCGCACAGGCGCCTTCGCGGCCGGAGCGGCCTTGTCAGCCGGCGCCTCGACGGGCTGCGGCGGGCGCGGACGCGCGGCGAACTCTTCGAAGACGTAGCGCGGGTTCTGCACCGTCGACAGGTTCACCATGTCGCGGCCGAGCCAGAAGTTGTTCCACCAGCCCCACAGCACGCGCCACTTGCGCTCCCACGAGGGCATGGCCAGGCCGTGGTAGCCGCGGTGCGCGAGCCACGCGATGGGTCCCTTGAGCGCGAGCTTGCCGGACTGGAACACGCCGACCCAGAGGCCGAGGCCCGCGACCGCGCCGAGGTTCTTGTGGTAGTACTCGCGGGGCAGCTCGCCGCGGAGCACCGCGACGAGGTTCTTCGCGAGGAGCTTGGCCTGGCGCACCGCGTGCTGGGCGTTGGGGACGCAGTAGCCGCCCACGCCGCCGCCCGTGAGGTCGGGCACCGCCGAGACGTCGCCGGCCGCCCACGCGCCCTCGACGATCTCGTCCTCGGAACCCACGCGGAGGTCGGCGCGGGTGCGGATGCGACCGCGCTCCTCGACGGGCAGGTCGCCGCCGCGCACCACCGTGGGATTCGCCATGACACCGGCGGTCCAGATGATCAGATCGCTCGGGATCGTCTCGCCGGTGGACAGCTCGATGTCGCCGCCGACCGCGCCGGTCACCTGCGTGTCGAGGTGGACGTACGCGCCGCGCTGGGCGAGGTTCTTCAGCACCCACTCGCTGGTCTTCAGCGACACCTCGGGCATGATGCGGCTCATCGCCTCGATGAGGTGGAAGTGCGTGTCGTCGAACGTCAGCTGCGGGTAGCTCTTGACGAGGGCGGATGCGAGCGAGCGGAGCTCTGCGAAGACCTCGATGCCCGCGAAGCCGCCGCCGACGACGACGACGGTGAGCAGGCGGTCGCGCTCCGGCCCGGGGGGCAGCGTGGAGGCCTTGTCGAAGTTCGACATCAGCCGGTCGCGGATCGCGACGGCCTCTTCGATCGTCTTGAGGCCGATGGCGTTGTCGGCGATGCCGGGGATCGGGAAGGTGCGCGAGACGGCGCCCGCGGTGACCACGATCTGGTCGTACTCGAACTCGTACGGCTCGCCCGCGATCGGCGTGATGGTGGCCACCTTGTTCGCGTGGTTGATGCCGGTGACCTTCGCGGCCACGACGTTCGTCCGCTTGAGGTGACGGCGCAGCGCCACGACGGAGTGGCGGGCCTCGATCGAGCCGGCCGCGACCTCGGGGAGGAACGGCTGGTAGGTCATGTAGGGCAGCGGGTCGACGATCGTCACGTCCGCCTCGCCCTTGCGCAGATGCTTCTCGAGCTTCCAGGCCGTGTAGAAGCCTGCGTATCCGCCACCGACGATGAGGATCTTGGGCACGGTGTTGGTCACGGTTTGGAGTTCTCCTCCTGTGTCAGCGGCTCGGCGCGCGGGACGCCAATCGGATGCGTCGGACAGCAGCGGTGACGCCGAGCGCCACCAGTATAGCCGCCGTGGTGACCAAGGTGAGCGGCAGGGTGCCGTACAGCACGGTGCCGCTGTCGGGCAGAAGAGGCGATGTGGCACGGGTCGCGAGGTCGGGCTCGGGCAGCGGCGGCACCTCGACGGTCGGCGCCGGCTCCTCGGGGACCGGCGCCACCGGCGCCCGCCGGTACAGGCGCACCCAGTCCTCGAGATTGCCCATGGGGTTCGCGGTCACACTGGCGATCCCCGGTGCGGAAACGGCCGCTGCGGCGTCGATCAATCCGTAGCCGTAGAGCACGTCGCGGCCGTCGGTCGCGTCGGTCGCAGGACGCGCGGTCTTCACGATGCGGTTGATGACGTTGTTCGCGTCGAGGTCGGGATGAGCCGCCCGCACGAGCGCCGCCACGCCGGCGACGATGGGGGCCGCGCCGCTCGTGCCGTCCCACGAGACCAGCGTCGAGTCGGCCGAGACGCCGACCAGCTCTTCGCTGGGCGCCGTCACGCCGATCGTGATGCCCTGCGTCGAGGCGTCCACGCTCGCCGTGCCCGAGCGGTCGACGCCGCCGACCGTGAGGACGCCGGGGATCGTCGCGGGCGCACCCACGCGCGTCGTGCCGCTCCCCCGGTTGCCGGCGGCGACGACGATCACGACATCGTGCTCGAAGGCGTAGAGGAAGGCATCGTCCCAGCTCTCGGGCCAGTCGGGCACATTGGTGGTGAGCGACATGTTGATGACGTCGGCGCCGTTGTCGACCGACCAGCGGATCGCGTCGGCAATCTGGTCGGAGAACGAGCGGGGCGCGGAAGCACCGAACGCGACCGACACCGAGAGCAGTTCCGCCTCGGGGGCGACGCCGATCATGCCGGTGCCGGGCCCGGTGCCGCGACCAGCCGCGAGTGAGGCCACCCAGCTGCCGTGGTCCTTGTCCACGGCGCCCACCGGGGTGCGTCCATCGGACGAGCCGGCGCCCGACACGTCGGTGCCGCCGACGACCGCCCCGGCGAACTCGACCGGTCCGCGGCCGATCCCGGTGTCGATGATCGCGATCTTCACGCCCGCGCCGCGCGTGGTCGCCCACGCCTGCTCGATCCCGTAGTCGGCCAGCCAGTACTCCGCGGCGCGCACCGGATCCTCCGTCACGGGCGCCGCCTGGGCAGCAGCCGGCCCCGCCGCGACGAGCGTCGTCGCGACGGCGGCCGAGGCGGCTGCAGCCAGGAGGCGCCTGATCATCCGCCCGATCCCGGCTGCGCGCAGACGCAGCGCTCGGGCGACCACGACGACATCGCGAGCGCGCGGTCGCCGATGGGGTTGACGCCCGGACCCGCCGCGAGCGCGTGACCGGCGAGGGCGTGCAGGCACTTCACGCGCGTCGGCATGCCGCCGGCCGAGATGCCCGCGATCTCGTCGACCTCGCCGTACTCCCCCCGGTCGCGCAGGTAGGCCTCGTGGGCGAGCCGGTATGCGGCGGCGATCTCTTCGTCGGCGGCCAGCTCGTCGGACAGCTCGCGCATCACGTGGTCGGCCTCGAGTACCGACATCGCAGCGGTGGCGGCGGGATGCGTCAGGTAGTAGAACGTCGGGAAGGGCGTGCCGTCGGGCAGGCGGGGCGACGTGGCCACGACGGTGGGATTTCCGCAGATGCACCGCGCCGCGATGCCGACGACGCCGCGCGCGGGGCGTCCGAGCTGCTCACGGAGCACCGCCAGGTCGGCGTCGCGGACAGGGGGGTACGGCGGGGTCGTCACAGAGCTGCTCCTTGGTCGGGCTCAGGCTACCGGGGCCACCTGGGACGGTGCTGGACCACGCACCGCGGCGGTCGGACGCCGCCCCTACGGGGTCGGGGTGGACGAGGGCTCGGGGTCGGGGATCCCGATCGTGACGGGCGCGACCGACTGTGCGAGCCCCGCTTCGGTCACCGACCGCACCAGCTTCGTCATCCAGTCCGCGTCCGCGGCCTCGAGCTCGTCGCTGATCGGAGCCTGCTCCTGCGGTTCGAGCTCGGGAGGGAGGTCGTCGTCGACGAGGTAGACGACCTCGCCGGGTTTGACGTAGTACAGCCGCTCGCGCGCCTGCGTGGTGATGTACGCGGGATCCTCCCACCGCTCACGCTGCGACTCGAGCTCGGCCACCTCTTCCCGGCTCAGCTGCACCGCCTCCTCGAGGGCGGCGATCTGCTGTCGCTGATCGACGTAGGTGCCGATCGTGGGCACCAGCACGAACGCGGCGAGGACAACGAGACCCATCATGATCACCATGAAGCCCGACAGGCGGATGCCGCCCAGCCATGCCCGCACGTCCACCGGGCGACGTCCCGCCACAGGCCGGCGCCTGGCCGGCGTCGGGGTGCGCAGGGAACGAGGAGGGGGAGCCGTCGTCTTGGCCACGGCTCCCCCTCCTGTCAGCACGCCGCTTCGCGGCGTGGTTCGTTCAGTGCGCTGTCAGCGCATCAGCCCTTGAACCGGGGGAACGCTCCGCGACCCGCGAACACCGCGGCGTCGCCGAGCTCTTCTTCGATGCGCAGAAGCTGATTGTATTTCGCAACGCGCTCACTGCGGGCGGGCGCGCCGGTCTTGATCTGACCTGCGTTCACGGCGACCGCGAGGTCGGCGATCGTGGTGTCCTCGGTCTCGCCCGAGCGGTGCGACAGCATCGACCGGTAGCCGTTCTGGGTGGCCAGGGCGATCGCGTCGAGCGTCTCGGACAGCGTGCCGATCTGGTTCACCTTGACCAGCAGCGCGTTGGCGACCTCGAGGTCGATGCCCCGCTGCAGGCGCTCCGGGTTGGTGACGAACAGGTCGTCGCCGACGAGCTGGACCTTCTTGCCGATCTTGTCGGTGAGGGCCTTCCACGCGTCCCAGTCGTCCTCGGCAAGGGCGTCCTCGATCGTGACGACCGGGTAGTTCGCGACCAGGTCGGCGTAGTAGTCGGTCAGCTGCTCGGCCGACCAGGCCTTGCCCTCGACGGTGTACACGCCGTCCTTGAAGAACTCGGTCGCCGCGACGTCGAGGCCGACGCCGATGTCCGTGCCCGGGGTGAAGCCGGCCTTCTCGATCGCCTTGATGAGGAAGTCGAGACCCTCGCGGTTGCTGGGCAGGTCGGGCGCGAAGCCGCCCTCGTCGCCGAGTCCCGTCGAGAAGCCGGCGGCCTTCAGCTCGCCCTTGAGGACGTGGTAGACCTCGGTGCCCCAGCGCAGCGACTCGGCGTAGGTCTCCGCACCGATCGGCGCGAGGAAGTACTCCTGGAAGTCGATGCCGTTGTCGGCGTGCTCTCCGCCGTTGATGACGTTGAACAGCGGCACGGGCAGGACGTGCGCGTTGGGTCCGCCGAGGTAGCGGAACAGCGGCAGGTCGGCCGAGTCGGCCGCGGCCTTGGCGACCGCGAGCGAGATGCCGAGGATGGCGTTGGCGCCCGTCCGCGACTTGTTCTCGGTGCCGTCGGTGGCGATGAGGATCTCGTCGATGACGCGCTGCTCGCTCGCCTCGACGCCCTCGATGGCGGGGCCCAGCTCGTCGATGACGGCCGCGACCGCCTTCAGCACGCCCTTGCCGCCGTAGCGGCTCTTGTCGCCGTCGCGCAGCTCGTACGCCTCGAAGGCGCCGGTCGACGCGCCGGAGGGAACGGCCGCGCGCTGGACGATCCCGTCGTCGAGCAGCACCTCCACCTCGACGGTCGGGTTTCCGCGCGAGTCGAGGATCTCGCGCGCGCCTACAGCCTCGATCTGTGCCACAGGGTTTCTCCTTGCTTGTGGAGCGTGAATCGTCGGAGCGTCGTCGGTCCGCCCCCGAGTCTAGTGAGAACGGATGCCGCGGCCAGAGGCATCCGTCATCAACCGCGCCCGCCGGCCCACCAGGGGGTTCAGACGAGAAGGGCGATCGCGAAGCCGTCGTAGCCCTTCGCGTCGAGCGTCTGGATCGCCGTCGCGTCGAAGCGCGGATCTCGGCCGAGCATCTCGAGCCCGCGCTGCACCCCGATGATCTGGGGATTCTCGGTCGCGGGATTGGCGACCTCTCCCCCGCGGACCGTGTTGTCGACCATCACCACCGTGCCGGGCCGCCCGAGGCGGGCGGCCCAGTCGAGGTAGATCGTGTTCGACTCCTTGTCGGCGTCGATGAAGACGAGGTCGAAGGCCTCACCGCCCTCGAGGGTCGGCAGCACGTCGGCGCCGCGACCCAGCCGGATCTCGACCTTCTCGCCCACCCCGGCGCGATCGAGGTTCGCACGGGCTAGGTCGGCGTTGCGCGGCTCGGCCTCGATGGTGACCACTCGCCCGTCGTCGGGGACGGCGCGGGCCAGCCAGATCGTGGAGTACCCGCCGAGGGTCCCCACCTCGAGCACGCGCCGCGCGCCCGACATCCGAGCCAGGAGGTGCAGCAGCTTGCCGTTGACGGGCGCGACCTCGATAGCGGGGAGCCCCGCATCGTTCTGATCGGCCACCGCCTGCTCGAGACCGTCGTCGTGGCCGACGAGCAGTTCGGTCAGGTACGCGTCGACACGGCGCCAGGTGTCAGGTGTGGGTTCGGGCATATGCACAGCCAATCCTCGACGGCCGCCGGGCGTCAAGGCCTGGCGCCGGCCCGCTCGACCAGCGCCTCGAGCAGTGCCGCGCCCGTGCCCGCGTCGTCGACGGTCACCACGAACCGCTTGCCGCTGCGTCGCAGCACCTCGATCGCCTCGCCGGCGCGCAGCACCACCCCGAACCTGCGCCCGTGCGGCGCGATCCGGACGCCCCAGCCGCCGAACTCTGCCATGGGCGTCACCTCGACGCGGCTGGCCGAATCGATCTCGGCGAGCGGGACGTGGAAGCGCGGGATGCCGAGCAGCGAGTCGACGTGAAGTCCGGTGCCGTCGACGCGCACGTGGAATGCGAGCGTCGTCGCCGCCAGCGCCAGCAGCGCGAGAGCGAGGACGGTCAGCACGCCCGCCAGGACCGCTCCCCCACCCGTCAGCCACGCGACGGCGGCGGCGACGGCCACCGCGAGCGCCGCGACGACCACGGCGACCGCCCCGCCGGTGTTCATGGCGGTCGTGCGCACCCAGACAGCGCGTTCGGTGGCGCTGAGCGCGAGCGGCGTCGCCGGAGCGGGGTGCCCGGTCGCCGCGTCCTGCCGGGGCTGCAGGAACCACGCGGCGACGCCGACCGCCACTGCCGACGCGAGCGAGGCGACGAGAGCCTGCCAGACCGAGGGGGCGTCATCGGCGCTGTCCAGACCGACCTGCAGCGCGAAGGTCGTGGTGAAGGCCACGGTGGTGAGTGCCGACACCGCCGCCGCCGTGGCACCCATCAGCCGGTAGGTCGCGCCGCGCTCGCCGCGCCGCAGGCCGGGCAGCACGGTCAGGGCGATGAGCAGCGGGAGGCCCAGCCCGAACCCGATGGTCGCGAGCGGCTGCGTCCACGCCGGGGCGAAGCCGTCCGGCTCGCCCGTTGCGTTCCAGTGGATCGCCACGGTGGACGGCACCTGCGGCAGGAGGACGAGCTGCACCGCCACCCCCACGGCGACGAGTGCGACGGGCAACCACACCGCGACGAGCAGGAAGCGGCGGACGACGAGGTCGGAGCGGTCAGCGGGCGGTGCGGTCGTCATGGGTGGCGATCTCCTTCACAAGGGCGGCGAGTGCGTCGGGCGGAAGCCCCGCCGCGCGCGCCCGCGCGACGAGGCCTTCGATGTCGTGGTGCAGGGATTCCAGCGTCGCCGCCTGCTCGGTGACGACGGCGCCCCGGCCGCGCCTGAGCTCGACGAGCCCCTCGTCGCGGAGGTCCTGGTAGGCGTGGAGCACGGTGTGGACGTTGACGCCGAGGGCGTCCGCGATGTCACGGGCCGCCGGAAGCCGGTCGCCCGCGCGCACACGCCCGGCCGCGGCATCCGCTCTCACCGACGCGGCGATCTGCGCGAACAGCGGCGCATCGCTCTCGGGGTCGATTCTCACTAACACGCACTAATTCTATTGCAACTAGAACAATATCCAGACCGTTTTGTGGAAATCGGCCAAGCGAGTTTTCCGAGTCCTCGGAGGGCCACCATGCTGACGTGATGCGCATCACTCCTCGCCGCCTCGCCGTCGGCATGAGCCTGTGGATCCCCAACCTGTTCAGCGGCATCCGCGTGAGGAGGTTCGCGGACGACTGGACGAGCGCCACCGTCGAGCTGCACGTCAACGTCTTCACCCGCAACTACGTCAAGACCGCGTTCGGCGGGTCGATGTCGGCGATGACCGACCCCTATTACTTCATGCTCGTGATGCACCAGCTCGGCCGCGACTACGTCGTGTGGGACACACGCGGCGAGATCGAATTCGTGAAGCCCGGCCGCGGCGTGCTCACCGCCCACTTCGAGGTGCCGCGTGAGAAGGCGGCGGAGCTGCGGGAGCGCGCCCGCGGCGGCGCGAAGGTGCTCGAGTGGTTCGAGACCGACATCACGGATGCCGCGGGCGATGTCGTCGCCCGCGTCCGGCGCGAGGTGTACATCCGGGAGAAGAAGCGGGTCACGGAGGCGACGGCCGCCGCCTAACCACCGACCTCTGCACGGTAGTCGGATGCCGTCAGCCCGAGCACCGCACGGAAGTCATGGGCGAGATGCGCCTGGTCGGAATAGCCGAGGTCGGCGGCGATGCCCGCGAGCGTCGCATCGGGATCCTGTCTGATCCGCTGCGCCGCCTCCTGCAGCCGGCGACGCCGGATCATCGCCGCCGGCGAGACCCCCACAGTGCGATGTCCCAGCCGCTGCAGCGTCCGCACCGAGACGCGCAGGCGCTCCGCCGCGTCATCCAGACGCAGCACGCCGGGATCCGTCATCAGCAGCTCCGCCATCGCGTTGGCGAGGCGCCCCTCCGCGGACGGCGCGCCCACCCGATCACCCAGCCACTCGGCAGCGGCGCCGGCGGCGGCCTCGGGGTCGGGTATCGCCGCCGCCACGGCGAGCTGCAGCGCCGGTTCGTCGAGCCGGAGGTGGGAATCGACCAGTTCGCTGGGCGCGGGGTGGAGGCGGGCGAACGCGGCGGGCCTCAGGACCGCGCCGACGGCCCACCCGCTTCCCCGCAGCTCGCGCTCCGATGCCCGCGTGCTGGCGCCCCAGAGCGTGACGCCGTCGGGCTCGACCACGAGGTTCGCCGCGGGGTAGCCGAGAACCGGTTGCGGCGACGCGACGCCCGCGGGCAGGTCCCACTGCGGGATCCAGAACCACGCCACGAGATCGGATGCCGCACCCGTCGGCGCGAGCCGCGTGAAGCGCGGCAGGCGCTCGGGGTACAGCACCCCCCGCGTCGGGTCGGTCACACCGTCACGGTAGTGCGCGGCGCCGACAGGCGCCGAAGGTGTCGCGAATCTCCAAGCCCACGGCATCCGCCCGGCGAGAGCATGGCCGCATGACCACCGAGAACACCGCCGGAGTGACCGGCGCCCACACCACCGACGGCCGTCCGCACGGCGCGACCAGCCTCACCCCGTTCCTCGCGATCCGCGGCGCGAAGGACGCCCTCGAGTTCTATCGCGACGTGTTCGGCGCGCGGATCACCGACGTCACCGAGTTCGACGGGCTCGTCGTCCACGCCGGTCTCGACTTCGGCCTGGGCCTTCTCCAGCTCGGCGAGCCGTCGACGGCGTACGGGCTCGTCCCCGCGCCCGAGGGCGACGACGACTGCTACTCGCTGGGCATCTACGTGCCCGACGTCGACGCGGCGACCGCGCGCGCGGTCGCCGCCGGCGCGACCGTGCGCGAAGAGCCGTCGACCTTCGTCTCGGGCGACCGGTTCGCGAGCATCCGCGATCCGTTCGGCGTGCGCTGGTCGATCATGACGCGCGTCGAGGATCTGTCCGAAGACGAGAGCGCCGCCCGGGTGGCGGAGTGGGCGGCCTCGGTCAGCGCGGGCTGACGTCCTCGGCGACGCTCGCTGCTGGGCACCGCCGAACCGCCCCGGGCTGCGTCCGAAAACCTGGTCCGTCGCGCGACACGCGGAGGGCCCATCCGTGCACCGGCGTTTCGCCGTCACCGGCCAGGTTTTCGGATCCGCGAGCGTCCGTCACACATCGTCCTCTTGCGCGGCGGCGAGCGCGCCGATGATCGCCGGCAGCAGCGCTTCCGCGGTGCGACGGTAGCCCAGGGCGCTCGGGTGGAACCGGTCGAGACTGAACATCTCGTCGGGCTGGGTCACGAAGAACGGGCCCACGGCACGGCGAAGCGACACGGCCCGGGCGCCCGACCGCACGGCCGCCTGCGCCTGGGCGTCGGCCAGCTGACGCGACAGCCGCGAGCCGAGGGCGCGCAGCGGCTGCGGCACCGGGCGCAGGGCACCGAGGTCGGGGCACGTGCCCACCACGACTGCGGCGCCGCGGGCGCGCAGGCGCACGATCGCCTCCTCGAGATGGGCGACCGACATCGCGACGGGCACGCGGTGCGTGATGTCGTTGCCGCCGACCACGATGACGGCGGCATCCGGGCGGTAGCCGGCCGGGAGCCCGTCGATCTGCCCGGCGAGCACCGACGATTCGGCGCCGACGACCGCCGCCGTGCGCAGCCGTACGGGCCGCCGCTCGGCGCGCGCGAGCCCCTTGGACAGACGCGCCCCCAGCGTGTCCTTCGGCCGCTCCGCGCCCAGGCCCGCGGCGATCGAATCTCCGAGCACCACGAGCTCGAGCGGCGGTCCCTCGAGCCGCCGACGCCAGACGCGGTCGGCATCGAGCGCCTCCTCGCCGAGCGGCTTGCCGATGCGGCGACGGGCGACCGCCGCTTGACGGGTCAGCACGGCACGGCCCCCCAGCAGCACCAGTCCGGCGCCGAGCGCGGCACCCGCGAGGCCGACGACGAGCGGCCAGGGCACGGTCTCACGCGAACGGGCCATGCCGTCATGCCACCGCATCCGGGTGAACGGATGCCGTCAGCCCGGTGACGGCCGGGTGCGAGCGTCCCCGCCGAGCCTCGGGCCGCGGCTCGGCCGCTACGAGGTGGAGAGCTCGGTCACCACGGCGGCGACGCGGCGGTCACGGGTCTCGGGCCGCTTCGCCTCCGCGACGCTGCGGGCGAGCTCCTTGCGCCGCGAGAACGACAGCGCGTCGAACGCCGCCCGCGCTCCCGCGGCGTCCAGCGCGGCGGCCAGCTCGGCCGGCACCTCGACCTCGCGCTCCGCGGTGTCGAGGTCGACGGTCACGTCCACCTCATCGCCCAGGTCGACACCGAGCTGCGCGCGCACCGCCTTCGAGAGGCCAATGACGTTGCGCCCGTCCATGACGGCGAGCCTCACGCGGGCGGTGCGCCCGCCGACGCTCACGACCACCGCGGCACGCTTGCCGCCGCCGAGCTCGGTCACCTGTTCGTCGGTCAACTCGATCGCCGTGGCCGGCCCGAAGGGCTCGAGCACGGTGCGGATCTGCAGCGTCATGGCCCCATCCTGGCGGTCCCGGGCTTGTGCGCGTAAGTCCCGGATCGCGCGTTCGCCGCGGCGCGCTAATCTTCGCCCGTGACGTCCCCTTCGCTTCAGCGCCGGCTCGGCCTCGGCGACGCCGTGTTCATCGGGCTCGGCTCCATGGTCGGCGCCGGCGTCTTCGCGGTGTGGGCTCCGGCGGCGGATGCCGCGGGCACCGGCCTGCTCATCGGTCTCGCGATCGCCGCCGTCGTGGCCTTCGGCAACGCCACCTCATCGGCCCAGCTCGCCGCGGCCCATCCGACCTCCGGCGGAACGTACGCGTACGGACGAGCGGAGCTGGGTCCGTGGTGGGGCTTCGCCGCCGGCTGGGGCTTCGTCATCGGAAAGACCGCCAGCTGCGCCGCGATGGCGCTCACCTTCGCCGCGTACGCGGCTCCGGCCGGCTGGGAGCGACCCGTCGCCATCGCCGCCGTCGTGGTGCTCACCGCTGTGAACTGGTTCGGCGTCACTCGCACGGCGAGCGCCGCGCGCGTCATCGTCGTGATCTCGCTCGGCGCCCTCGCGGCAGCCGTCACTGCCGCATTCTCCGCCGGCGCGACGCCGGAGTGGCTGTCGGCCGAGGCGGTCGGGGCGGGCGGCGGCTACGGCATCCTGCAGTCCGCGGGTCTGCTCTTCTTCGCGTTCGCGGGGTACGCGCGCATCGCCACCATGGGCGAAGAGGTGCGCGATCCGCGCCGGGTGATCCCGCGGGCCATCGTCATCGCGTTCGTGATCGCCCTCGCCGTGTACGCCGTCGTCGCGGTCGCCGTGCTGAGTGCGCTCGGGCCGGACGCCGTCGCGGCATCGACCGAGCCCGTGGCCGAGGCTGCCGGACAGTCGGGGTGGGCGTCGATCGACCCTGTCGTGCGGGTCGGCGCCGCCGCGGCCTCGCTCGGCGCGCTGCTCGCCCTCATCGCCGGCGTGAGTCGCACCGCCTTCGCGATGTCGCGCGAGCGCGATCTGCCGCGGTTCCTCGACGCGGTGCATCCGCGCTGGCATGTGCCGCACCGCGCCGAGCTGGCCGCGGCCGCCGCAGCGGTGCTGCTCGTGGCTTTCGTCGACCTGCGGGGCGCCATCGGCTTCTCGTCGTTCGGCGTGCTGCTTTACTACTTCGTCGCGAACGTCGCGGCGCTCCGGCAGCGGGGCGACGCGCGGCGCTACCCGGTCGCACTGCAGGTCATCGGAGGCATCGGATGCCTCGTGCTCGCCGTCACGCTCCCGTGGCAGTCCGTCGCGGCCGGTGTCGTGGTGGTCGCGGTCGGGGTGGCCTACCGGGCGCTGCGGCTGCGCCGCGCCGCGTCGCGCTGACGTCGCCCCACCCCTCCCGGCCCACCGTCATCCGCGTGAGACGACAGTCCGGGGACGAGACCGGGGGTGAAACCCGGGGTCTCGTCCGTCGACTGTCGTCTCAGCGGACAGGGCGGGTGGGCCTCCTCAGGCGAGCGGCTTGACCTCGAGGGACTCGGCCGTCGTGCCGGAGCCGACCGTCGCGAAGGCCGTGTAGCCGTCGGCCGCCGCCCGCTCGAGCAGCGCCTTGAGATTCTTCGTGCGCTGCTCCAGGCGCACGCGCGAGCCCTGGCCGACCAGTCCCGCCTTGAGCGCGAGCAGCTCGGCCTGCGACACGTCGCGGTCGTGCACCAGGACGACGGCCGGGGCCGCGGCATCCGTCCCGTCCGCCACCAGGTCGACGATGCGCTCGAAGCCGATCGAGAACCCGACGGCGGGAGCGTCCTGACCGAGGAAGCGGCCGATCATGCCGTCGTAGCGGCCGCCGCCGCCCAGGGAGTAGTCGACCGAGGGGTGGGCGAGCTCGAAGATCGTGCCGGTGTAGTAGCCCATGCCGCGGACGAGGAACGGGTCGAACACGAGCGGGATGTCGCCCTCGATCCCCTCGGTTGCCGAGCCCGTCGACGCACGCGCCGCCGCGACCGCCTCGCCGATGCCGACGAGGTGCGCCACGACCTCGTCGGGCGCGCCCTCGGGCAGCGCCTTGCGGATCTGACGTTCGCCGTACGGGTGGTACTCGAGCGTCATCGGGCGACGCAGGAACGCGTCGAATGCGTCGACCGCCGCGGCCGTCGCACCGCGCTCGCGCAGCTCGGCGACGATGCCGTCAGGCCCGATCTTGTCCAGCTTGTCGATTGTGATGAGCACGCCGGGGCGCTCCCCGGCATCGAAGCCGAAGCTGTCGAGCATCCAGTCGAGCGCGCGGCGGTCGTTGATACGGACGCTGCCGCCCTCGAGCCCGAGCGCGTCGACGGCGTCGAGCGTCGCGACCACGAGCTCGGCCTCGGCGCGGGCGGACGCATCGCCGATGATGTCGATGTCGCACTGCACGAACTGGCGGTAGCGACCCTTCTGCGGGCGTTCGGCGCGCCAGACCGGGGCGATCTGGATGGCCCGGAACACGGACGGCAGCTGACCGCGGTTCGTCGCGTAGAACCGCGCGAGCGGCACCGTGAGGTCGTAACGCAGTCCCAGGTCGGTGAGGCTCGCAGGGTCGTCGGCGGCCGCGCGGATCGCGTCGGCGTCGAGGCCCCGCTTGAGCACGTTGTAGGCGAGCTTCTCGTTGTCGCCGCCGATGCCCGCGTGCAGCCGCGAGTACTCCTCCATGACGGGCGTCTCGATCTCGTCGAATCCGTGCGCGCGGTAGCGCTCGCGGATGACGGCGAGCACGCGCTCGCGACGGGCCTTGTCAGCGGGGAGGAAGTCGCGCATGCCGCGCGGCGGATTGACGGATGCCACACCCTTATCCTTCCAGGTCCGCTGGGGTGCCTTCGGCCGCGCGGATGTCGCGCTCGAGGCCGCGCAGGCGCTCGCGCAGCGCGCGCTCGGCGTCCCACCCGTTCGCCCGGGCCGTCGCGACGAGCCCGAGGAGGGCCTCCCCGAGCTCGGCCTCCGACTCCGGCGCTCCGGCATCAGACCCGCGAGAATCCGACGGGACGCCGAGACCCTGGGCGGCACCCGCGGTCTCGTGCTCCGGCTGGATTCTCGCCGAGGGGACGGCGGGGACCCCGGCCTGGGCCGCCTTCGGCAGGAGCTTCTGCGCGAGCGCGAGGCTCGGCATCCGCTCACTCACACCGTCGAGCACCGAGCGGCGCTGGTGCTTCTCGGCGGCCTTCGCGGCGTTCCAGTGGACGAGCACCTCCTCCGGCGTGGTCGCGACCGCGTCGCCGAAGACATGCGGATGCCGCCGCACCATCTTGTCGGTCAGCCCCCGCGCGACGTCGTCGATGTCGAAAGGGTCGTCTTCGTCGCGCGAGGCGATCTCGGAGTGGAACAGCACCTGCCACAGCAGGTCTCCGAGCTCTTCACGCAGCTCGGCGCGCGAGCCGTCCTCGACGGCGTCGATGAGCTCGGCGCTCTCCTCCACGAGGTAGGGCACGAGCGCGCGGTGGTCGATCTGCTGCGTCCACACGCAGCGATCCCGCACGGCGCGCATGACGTCCGCGGCCTCGCGCAGCGGGTCGGGAGCGCCGTCGCCCGGCGGGCTCAGCTCGAGGCGGCTGCGGTCATCGTCCGGCGTCGGTAGTGCCATGCCCGCCACGATACGAGGCCTGCGGCCAGAAGGAGCGAAATCACCGACCCCGCCAGCACGCCGAGCGTCGCCTGGTCGCGCAGCGCGGGCGCGTCCGAGAAGGCCAGCTCCGACAGCAGCAGCGACACCGTGAACCCGATGCCGCCGAGCGCGCCCGCGGCCAGCAGGTCGCCGAAGGCGAGCGGAGACGGCCCGCCCCGATGCGACACCCTCAGCGACAGCCAGCCGAACAGCGCGATGCCGATCACCTTTCCGACAGGCAGCGCGATCAGCACGCCCCAGAACGCGGGTGACAGCTGCGGGGGAGACACCGACGGGATCACCACGAGCGCCGCCGAGAACGCGAACACCGGCAGCACGATGCCGTTGACCCACGGCTCCAGCTCGTGCCGCACGCGCAGTGCGGGCCGCTGCGCCATCGCCAGCCCCAGCACCACGCCGGCGATCGTGGCGTGCACGCCCGAGTTGTACACCAGCACCCACGTCGTGATGGCCAGGAGAACGAGGAGGATGGCGATCGGCACGCGGGCACGCGTGTCGAGCTGTCTGCTCAGGATGCCGAACGCGATCACCGCGACCGCCGCTCCGGCGAGCGCGCCGAAGTCGACGCCGGTCGTGAACAGCACCGCGATGAAGATGATGCCGACGATGTCGTCGAGGATCGCGAGCGCGAGGAGGAACACCCTGAGCGCGGCGGGCAGTCCCTTGCCGAACACCGCGAGCACTCCCAGGGCGAACGCGATGTCGGTCGCCGTGGGGATCGGCCAGCCGGCGGCGGCGTCCGAGCCCCACGCCACCGCGAGGTAGATCGCGATCGGCACGAGCACGCCGCCGGCGGCCGCGATCGCGGGCTGCAGCGCCTTGCGCGCCGAGTTCAACTGGCCGGACGTGAGCTCGTACTGGAGCTCGACCGCCACCACGAAGAAGAAGATCGCGAGGAGGCCGTCCTTGATCCAGTGCGACACACTCAGCTCGAACACGCTGGGAATCCCGAGGTACGCGTGCATGGCGTCGCCGACCGCCGGTCCCAGCGGGGAGTTCGCGACGATCAGGCCGAGGGCGGCGGCGATCAGCAGGACGATCGCGGGAAAGCGGGCGGAGCGAAGAAGCGACATCGGGCCTCCAGGAGGTGATCGAGGGGTCGACAGGGACGTGCCGACCAGACTTCCCGGCGCTCCGAGCCGCCAGTCTACAGACCACCTCTCCCTGCGCGTCGCGGGTCCCCAGAGGTCCCGCTGTCACACAACGCCGCCCGTGTCATCGGCGAAACCACGCGCCGTTAGCCTGGAGAGATGCGTGAACTCACCCACACCGAAGCGATCGACCTCGTCGGACGGTTCGAGGCGGAGCAGGCGATTCCCGAGAAGATGCGCGGGGACGTGCGCATGCTCGGGACGCTCCTGGGCCAGGTGCTGCGTGAGAGCGGATCGCCGGGCCTGTACGAGGACGTCGAGCGTCTGCGCACCGCGACGATCCAGGCCTACACCGACGAGACGCCCGAGGCGTTCGCCCGCGCCGCCGCCATCGCCGACTCGTTCACGATCGCCCGGGCCGACGAGGTCGCACGTGCGTTCACCGCGTATTTCCACCTCGTGAACCTCGCCGAGGAGCACCAGCGCGTGCGCATCCTCCGCGAGCGCGACGGGCGCCCCGACCGCGAGCAGGCGACCGACTCCGTCGCCGCGGCGTTCGTCCGGCTGGCCGCCGAGGTCGGCGACGACACCGCGCTGCAGCGCCTGCAGAGCATGCGCTTCCATCCGGTGTTCACGGCGCACCCCACCGAGGCCCGCCGTCGCGCGGTGTCCACGAGCATCCGGCGGCTCGCGACCCTCCTCGAGGAGCACGACGCGTCGCTGCGGGGCGGCGCCGACGAGCGCCGCGCCGAGCGCCGCATGCTCGAGGAGATCGACACGCTGTGGCGCACGGCGCCCCTCCGTCCGGAGAAGCCCGCGCCCACTGACGAGGTGCGCGCCGTCATGGCCGTGTTCGACGACACCCTGTACACCGCCGTCCCGCACGTGTACCGGCGTGTGGACGACGCGCTGCAGGGGCCCGCCGCCGGCGGCCGCGCCCCGGTCGTGCGCCCGTTCGTCCGCATCGGGTCGTGGGTCGGCGGCGATCGCGACGGCAACCCCTTCGTGACGGCATCCGTCACCCGCAAGGCGTCCGCGATCGCGAGTGAGCACGTCCTGATCGGCCTCGCCCGCACCACCAGCCGCATCGGCCGCACGCTGACGCTCGACGCCACGACCACGCCGCCGAGCGACGCGCTGCTCGCCCTGTGGCGGCGCCTGAAGGCGGCCGACGAGGACGCCGCGAAAGACATCGCCAAGCGCTCCCCCGACGAGCCGCACCGCCGCATCGTGCTGCTGATCGCGCGCAAGATCGAGGCGACCCGTGCGCGAAACGCCGACCTCGCCTACCGCGACCCCGAGCACCTCCTCGCCGACCTCCGCGTGGTGCAGGACTCGCTCGTGCAGGCGGGCGCTCCGCGCCAGGCGTACGGGCACCTGCAGCAGCTGCTCTGGCAGGTCGAGACCTACGGCTTCCACCTCACCGAGCTCGAGGTGCGCCAGCACTCGGCCGTGCACGCCAAGGTGCTCGCCGAGCTCGACAATGCACAGGGCACGGGACCTGAGGGCTCCGGCGGGCCGCGGAGCGAGCTCGCCGAGGAGGTGCTCGACGTCATCCGCACCGTCGGGTTCCTGCAGGAGCGGTACGGCCCCCGCGCCGCCGGCCGCTACATCGTCTCGTTCACGCAGTCCGCCGACGACCTGGCGAACGTCCACCGCCTGGCCCGGTACGCCGTCGGCCCCGACGGCACGCCGCCGGTGCTCGACGTCATCCCGCTGTTCGAGACGTTCGCCGACCTGCAGGCGGCGCCCCGCATCCTCGCCGAGATCGTCGAGCATCCCGAGTTCGCCGCACGTCTCGAGGCCACCGGGCGCCGCCTCGAGGTCATGCTCGGCTACTCGGACTCGTCGAAGGACGTCGGCCCCGTCGCCGCGAACCTCGCGCTGTACGAGGCGCAGGCGAAGATCGCGGCGTGGGCAGACGAGAACGGCATCGAGCTCACGCTCTTCCACGGCCGCGGCGGCGCTCTGGGGCGCGGCGGCGGACCCGCCAATTCCGCGATCATGGCGCAGCCGCCGCACTCCGTCGACGGCCGATTCAAGCTCACCGAGCAGGGCGAGGTCATCTTCGCCCGCTACGGCGACCCGGCGATCGCCATGCGGCACATCGACCAGGTCGCTGCCGCGATCCTGCTCGCCTCGTCGCCGTCGAACGAGGAGCGCAACCGCGCGGCCGCCGACACCTATGCCGACATCGCGGCGACCCTCGACGCCGCCTCGCGCGAGCGGTTCTTCTCGCTCGTGAAGGCCCCCGGCTTCGCACCGTGGTTCGCGCGCGTGACGCCGATGGAGGAGATCGGCCTGCTCGCCCTCGGCTCACGGCCCGCGCGCCGTGGTCTCTCGGTGGAGTCGCTCGAGGACCTCCGCGCCATCCCGTGGGTGTTCGCGTGGACGCAGGCCCGCATTAACCTCGCCGGCTGGTTCGGCCTGGGCACCGCGCTCGACGCGGTCGGCGACGAGCCGCTGCTCCAGCGGGCGTACCAGGAGTGGCCGCTCTTCCGCACGCTGATCGACAACGTGGCGATGAGCCTCGCCAAGACCGACGACCGCATCGCGCGGCACTACCTCGAACTGGGCGACCGCGACGACCTCGCCGGCCTCGTCCGCGACGAGATGCGCCTCACCCGCGACTGGGTGATCCGCATCACCGGCGGCACCGAGCTGCTGGGCAACAAGCCCGTGCTCCAGCGCGCGGTCAAGATGCGCAGCCCCTACGTCGACGCGCTGTCGCTCCTGCAGCTGCGGGCACTCCGGGCGCTGCGCGAGGCACCCGAGGGCGCGCCCGTCGACCCCGAGCTGCAGCGCCTGCTGCTGCTGTCGGTGTCGGGCGTCGCCGCCGGCCTGCAGAACACCGGCTGACCGCTGCGCCGGGGCGGGGGTCGCCGCACACCTGGGCATCGCCCCACACCCGCGCGTCGCGGCCGGCATCGCGCGGGCCGCGGCGTACCGTGGCGCCATGGCACGGATCGTCGTCGCCGAAGTCTGCCCCGAATGCGGGTCGCTCGATGTGCGGGCGACCGAGCCGAGGTGGTTCCGCATCGAGTGGGATCGTCGAGACGCCCTCGACGACGGCTGGGTCGACCGCCTGGAGTTCGGCTGCCGCGACTGCGGCCTCGTCTGGGACTGACAGCGGACGAGAACGGATGCCGCGGTCCGCGGCATCCGCTCCTCTCGATCGCCCGCGTCACCGCACGCCGGGCGGTGGCCCTCCCGCGGCCTCATCCGGCGAGAAGCGGTCGAGCTCCAGGGCGACGCTCGCCTCGGCCGCGCGGGCGCTGGGCGTGAAGCCGAGGACCACGGCGATGAACCGGGCGCTGGTCAGACTCTGCAGGTCCAGCGGAGTCCGCGCCACGATGGTCGCCGTGCGCGGCGTGCGGCGCAGCAGCGCGATCTCACCGAACCCGTCGCCGGGACCCAGCGTCGCCACGACGCGCCCGTCGCCGAGCACGTCGGCCGCGCCCGACTCGATGACGTAGTACCGATCGCCGGGCTCGCCCTGTGAGAACACCACCTGCCCGCCGGGCACCGACATCGGCTCGAGACCGCGCGCCAGCTGCTCGATCGCGGGGAGCGGCAGCGGATCGAACATGGGCACCTGCTGGAGAAGCCCGATCTCGCGGTCGAGCACCTCGACAGACCGGTCCAGCCGACGCAGCGGCCACCATGCCGCGAGCGCGGCCAGGGGGCAGATCGAGCCGATCAGGATGAGCGTCGGCGCGATGCCGATCCACTCGATGAGGGCGGCGGCGAGGATCGAGCCCGTGCCGATGGACACCGCGACGAGCGATTCGAGCACCCCGAACACCCGCGCCATCACGGCGTCGGGGGTCAGCCGGCCGATGAGCGTGAATCCGGCCGCATCGATCAGCGCGTTCGCGACGCCCACCGCCGCGAGCAGGCAGAGGGCGGTCGCCTGCTGCGGGAAGACGCCGATCAGCGCGATGGGCAGTCCCCAGACCGCGACGCCGATCGCGAACCACCCGCCCAGCCGCCACGTGCTGACGAGCATCGACACGGCGAGTGAGCCGATCACCGCTCCCACTCCGAAGGCGGCCATCAGCCCGCCGGCGCCGGACTCTCCCATCCCGAGGAGCTCGATGGCGACCACCACCGAGAACACGGTGAGCGCGCCGCGGGTGAAGGTCTGCGCCGCGACGAGTCCGAGGATCAGCTGCAGGTCGCGCCGGCGACCGACGGCGCGGAGCCCCTCGAGGGCTTCCGCGACCAGGGCCGGGCGCCGCGGCGAGGCCTCCTTGGGTGGCGCCTCGTACCTCAGGCCGACCACCAGCAGCCCGCCGGCGAAGGCGGAGGCCGAGGCGACGGCGATCAGGACCGCCACCTCCGAGAACGCGAGCAGGACCGCCGCCACGAGAGGTCCGATGAGGCTCGCCGCCGAGTCCAGCAGCCCGCGCACGACGTTGGCGCCCGCCAGCTCGTGCCCGGTGTGCGACAGCGTCGGGAGCAGCGCGGAGTGGGCGGGGCGGAAGAGCGTGGAAGGCACCGCGGATGCCGCGACGAGCACGAAGACGAGGGCGATGGGACCCCCGATCGCGACGATGACCGCAGCGGCGGCCATCGCCGCGCCGCGGATCATCGACACCACCACGAGGACCCGCTCGCGACGCCCGCGATCGGCGAGCGGCGAGAGCAGCGGCGTGAGCACGGCCGAGGGCAGCATCGTGATGAGCCCCACCAGTCCGACCGCCAGCGCACCGCCCGCCTCGTACGCGACGATGCTGAGCGCGACGGTGAACGCGCACTCCGCGCCCCACATCGCGAAGAAGCTCAGCTGGGCGCGACGCAGACTCACGTTGCGCCAGGTGCTCGCGAACACGACGAACGCGTCGGCGAGTCGGGCCCGGCTCCCCCGCAGCCCCATGCGGAAGACTCTAGGGCTGCGGTCTCGCCTCGGCCAGAGTCAGTCCAGGCGGCGGTCGTCGGCGTGCCGGGCGAGACTGCGACCGTAGCGCTCGGTGAGCTGCACCATGAGGTCGGGGGTCTCGCGGTCGAGGCCGAAGACGTACCCCGGGAAGTCGAGCTCGCGCTGGGCGGCCCAGATCTCCTCATGCCTGTCGGGCGGCAGGATCTGCACCGGGTCGCCGACGGCGACCCAGCCGATCGGCACCGTGGCGTCGGCGGGCAGCGTCGTGCGCAGGTGCACCACGCCGTTGATGCGCACCTCGCTGCGCGCGCCGATGCGGGCGCCGTTGAACACGCGCGTTCCGGTGGCGAGGAACGCCTCCTCCTCCACGACGGCGCCCGAGACGCTGGCCATCGGCCCGACGAGCACGTGGTCGGCGATGTGCACCGGGTTCGTGGCGGTGGCGCGGACGAGCGCGTTCTCCATCACGATCACATTCGTGCCGAGGGTGATCGGGCCGCCCTCCGCCGTGATGACCGCGCCGTGCAGGATCTGGCAGTCCGCTCCGATCTCGACGTCCCCGCTGATCACGGCGGTCGCGGCGATCACGGCCTCGGGGTGGATGCGGGGCTGCGCCCCGAGGTGCTCGAACCTCATCGTCGTGCCTCCCGCTTCGTGGATCAGGGCCAGCGTAGCCCCGCGTCATACGTACGATCGCTCGCGTGGACGGTAGGTAGGGTGAAAAGGCGCCTTCTCTGCGCACCGCTCCACGCTCTGAAAGCTCCACCGCCATGCCCTCTGCGATCCTCACCTCCACCGACTCGGTCCGGCTCGTCCTCGACACCGTCGAGGCCCGCAACCCGAACGAGCCGGAGTTCCTCCAGGCCGTGCACGAGGTGCTGGAGTCGATCGCACCGGTGCTCGAGGCGCATCCCGAGTTCGTCGAGGGCGGCATCCTCGACCGCCTCGTCGAGCCCGAGCGGCAGATCCTCTTCCGCGTGCCGTGGGTCGACGACGCCGGCCGGCTGCAGGTCAACCGCGGCTTCCGCGTGCAGTTCTCGTCGGTGCTCGGCCCCTACAAGGGCGGCCTGCGCTTCCACCCGTCGGTGAACCTGTCGATCATCAAGTTCCTCGGGTTCGAGCAGATCTTCAAGAACGCGCTCACCGGTCAGGGCATCGGCGGCGCCAAGGGCGGCAGCGACTTCGACCCGCATGGCCGGTCGGACGCCGAGATCATGCGCTTCTGCCAGTCCTTCATGAGCGAGCTCTACCGCCATCTCGGCGAGCACACCGACGTGCCGGCCGGCGACATCGGCGTCGGCGCCCGCGAGATCGGCTACCTGTTCGGCCAGTACCGCAAGATCACCAACCGCCACGAGTCGGGGATGTTCACCGGCAAGGGCGTGCAGTGGGGCGGCGCCGAGGTCCGCACCGAAGCCACCGGCTACGGCGCCGTGTTCTTCGTCGAGGAGATGCTCGCCGTCCACGGTGAGACGCTGCACGGCAAGCGCGTGGGCGTCTCGGGCTCGGGCAACGTGGCGATCTACGCCATCGACAAGGCGCGTCAGCTCGGCGCGACCGCGGTCACGGCATCCGACTCGTCCGGTTACGTCGTCGACGACGCCGGCATCGACGTCGACCTCCTCCGCCAGATCAAGGAGGTCGAGCGCGCCCGCATCTCAGAGTACGCCGCCCGGCGGCCCGGCGCCCGCTACATCGAGGGCGCCCGTCCGTGGGAGGTGCCCGTCGACGTGGCCGTTCCGTCGGCGACGCAGAACGAGCTCGACGCCGATGACGCGCGCGCCCTGATCGGCAACGGCGTGCGGGCCGTGGCCGAGGGCGCCAACATGCCCTCCACTCCCGAGGCGATCGAGCTGCTCCAGGGCGCCGGCGTGCTGTTCGGGCCTGGCAAGGCCGCGAACGCCGGCGGCGTCGCCACCTCGGCGCTCGAGATGAGCCAGAACGCCGCGCGCCAGCGCTGGAGCTTCGACGACAGCGAGGCCAAGCTCCGCTCGATCATGGCCGACGTGCATGACGCCGCCTTCCGCGCCGCCGAGAAGTACGACCGTGCGGGCGACTACGTCGTCGGCGCGAACTCCGCGGGCTTCGAGCGCGTCGCGCACGCGATGCTCGCGCAGGGCGTCATCTGACGACCCCCGCCCTCTCCGAGATCAGGAGATCTGGCCGGCGCAGGTCGATCCGTCGCGGATCGTCCTGTCTCCGCCAGATCTCCTGATCCCGCGGACGGCGACCGCCGGCCGAGCCGAGCACGAACGCGGCGGGGTGTTCGCGTCAGGCGCCGGCGGCGGCATCCGCCTCGGCGCTCTTCACCGGCCAGAGCTGGTCGATCAGCTGCGCGACCCACGCGATGAGCTCGTCGTCGCCGAGCGGCTCGCCGCCGGCCGACGGGAGCGGCACCACCATGGCCTCGCCCCCCGCCACGAGCTTCGCCTTGGGGTGCAGGCGCTGCAGCCGCACGCGCATCGAGTCGGGCAGGTTCGCCGGCGCGATCCGCAGGTTGGGGCCCATGGCGACGACGTCGGCGAGGCCGGCCGCGGCCGCGCGGCGCCGGAGGCGGGCGACGGCGAGCAGGCCCTCGACCTCCGACGGCGGCTCGCCGTAGCGGTCGCTGAGCTCCTCGATCACGAGGTCGATCGCGTCGGCATGGGCGGTGACGGACGCCGCGGCCGAGAGCTTCTGGTACGCCTCGAGGCGCAGCCGCTCGCTGTCGATGTACGACTCGGGGATGCGGGCCTGCACCGGCAGCTCGAGCCGGAGCTCGGTCGGCCCCTCGGTCTCTTCGCCGCGGAAGGTCGCGACCGCTTCGCCGATCATGCGGAGGTAGAGGTCGAAGCCGACGCCGGCGATGTGCCCGGCCTGCTCGGCGCCCAGCAGGTTGCCGGCGCCGCGGATCTCGAGGTCTTTCAGGGCGACCTGCATGCCCGAGCCGAGGTCGTTGTTGACGGCGATGGTCTCGAGCCGGTCGGCAGCCGTCTCGCTCAGCGGCTTCATGTCGTCGTAGAGGAAGTACGCGTAGGCGCGCTCGCGCGCGCGACCCACGCGCCCGCGCAGCTGGTGCAGCTGGCTCAGGCCGTACTTGTCGGCGCGGTCGATGATGATCGTGTTCGCGTTGGCGATGTCGAGGCCGGTCTCGATGATGGTGGTCGAGACGAGCACGTCGGCCTTGCGCTCCCAGAAGTCGTCGACGACCTGCTCGAGCTGGTGCTCGCCCATCTGCCCGTGCGCGACGGCGATCCGCGCCTCGGGCACGAGCTCGGCGAGCTCGGAGGCGACCCGCTGGATCGACTGCACGCGGTTGTGCACGTAGAAGATCTGCCCCTCGCGCAGGAGCTCCCTCCGGATGGCCGCCGCGATCTGCTTGTCGTTGCGCGGACCCACGTACGACAGGATCGGATGCCGGTCCTCGGGCGGGGTCTGCAGCGTCGACATCTCGCGGATGCCGGTGACCGCCATCTCGAGCGTGCGCGGGATCGGGGTCGCGCTCATGGCGAGGATGTCGACGTTGGTCTTGAGCTTCTTCAGCTGGTCCTTGTGCTCGACGCCGAAGCGCTGCTCCTCGTCGATGATCATCAGCCCGAGGTCTTTGAAGAGGACCTTCTCGGTGAGGATGCGGTGGGTGCCGATGACCATGTCGACGGTGCCGTCGGTGAGCCCGGCGATCGTGTCGCGCGCCTGCTTGTCGGTCTGGAAGCGCGACAGCGGGCGCACCTTGACGGGGAAGCCGGCGAAGCGCTCGGTGAAGGTCTCGAGGTGCTGCTTGACGAGGAGCGTCGTGGGCACCAGCATCGCGACCTGCTTGCCGTCCTGGATCGCCTTGAACGCGGCGCGGACGGCGACCTCGGTCTTGCCGAAGCCGACGTCACCCGACAGCAGCCGGTCCATCGGGATCGGCTTCTCCATGTCGGCCTTGATCTCGTCGATCGTCTGCAGCTGGTCGGGCGTCTCGGCGAACGGGAACGCCTCCTCGAGCTCGCGCTGCCACGGGGTGTCGGGTCCGAAGGCGTACCCCTTGGCGGCCATGCGGGCCGAGTAGAGCTTCACGAGCTCGACGGCGATGTCGCGCACCGCGCGGCGCGCCTTGCTCTTGGCCTGCGCCCAGTCGCTGCCGCCCATCTTCGACAGGCTCGGCGCCTCGCCGCCGACGTACCGCGACAGCAGGTCGAGCTGGTCGGTCGGCACGAACAGCTTGTCTCCGGGGTAGCCCCGCTTGGACGGCGCGTACTCGAGCACCAGGTACTCGCGCACGCTCTTGACCGCGTTGCGACCGCCGCTGGACACCTCGCGCTGAGTGAGCTCGACGAACTTGCCGATGCCGTGGGTGGCGTGCACGACGTAGTCGCCCGCGGTGAGCTTGAGCGGGTCGACGACGGCCTTGCGCCGCGAGGCGAGCTTCTTCACGACGCGGTTGTCGCCGCCGATCGTGCGACCGTAGAACTCCGACTCGGTGATGACCGCGAGCTTCGCCTCGGGCACCTCGAACCCGCGCTCCAGCGCGCTGAGCACGATGTGGGCGATGCCCGGCTCAGGGGCATGGAGCACGTCGTCGACCTTGCGCGCGGCGATGCCGCGCTCGGCGAGGACGTCGCGGGCGCGCTCCACGAGCCCGGCGCCGGACGCCGCGACGACGACCCGCCAGCCGTCGGCGAGCAGGGCGCCGACGTGCTGGGTCGCGCCCTCGACGTTGCCCTGGAATGACGGCACGGCCGCGCCCGGAACCCGGATGGCGGCGGCGGCCTCGAGCGCGACGTCGATGTCGTCGAGAAGGCCCTCGGCTGCGGCATCCGCCTGCCCTGAATCGAAGGCGCTGAGGGTCCACCAGACGCCGCTGCGGTCGCGCGCTGCCTCGCGCAGCTCGGGCAGGGTGAGGAAGTCGCCCGCGCCGAGATCCACCGGGGTGCTGGCGCCCGCGGTCGCGGCGCTCCACGCGGCATCGAGGAATTCGCGGTTGGTCTCGCCGAGCGTGATGGCGCGGGTCACGGCGCGCTCCGGATCGACGAGCGCCACCGCCGACCCCTCGGGCAGGTAGTCGACGAGCGTCACGAGCCGGTCGACGACGGCAGGCAGGAGCGACTCCATGCCCTCGACCGGGATGCCCTCCGACATCTTCTCGAGCATGCCCGCGAGGCCGGGGAACTCGTCCTTGAGCTGGCGGGCGCGGCCGCGCACGGCGTCGGTGAGGAGCAGCTCGCGGCTGGGCCGCAGCGTGACCTCGCGCACCTCGCCGGGGAGCGAGCGCTGGTCGCCGACCGAGAACGCCCGCATCTCGTCGACCTCGTCGCCGAAGAACTCCACGCGATACGGGTGCGGCGCGGTCGGCGGGAACACATCCAGGATGCCACCGCGCACGGCGAACTCGCCGCGCCGCGAGACCATGTCGACGCGGTGGTACGCCAGCTCGACGAGGCGCGCCGACACGTCGCCCAGGTCATGTCCGCGACCGCCGACGACGAGCTCGACGGGCGGCACGTCGGTCAGCCCGGCGGCGAGCGGCTGGATCGCCCCTCGCACCGACGCGGTGATCACGAGCGGGGTCTGCGCGTCCCACTCGGCGATGCGGGCGAGGATCTCGAGCCTCGCTCCGACGGTCTCGGCGCTGGGGCTCAGCCGCTCGTGAGGCAGGGTCTCCCACGCGGGGAAGTGCAGCACTTCGGCGCCCGGCAGCAGCGCTCCGAGGGCGGGGCCCAGCGACTCCGCCCGGCGGCCCGTGGGCGCGACGAGCAGCACCACCGGCGGCTTGCCGGCGGCGCGGCGTCTCTCGAGCAGGGCCGCGAGGAGCGGAGCATCGAGCCCTTCGACGAGCGAGAAGTCGGCATCGACGGATGCCGCCGCCACCGCATCCCGAAACGGTTCAGCCTGTTCGAGGGCGCGCACGATCCCGGGAACTGTCACCGGACGAGTCTAGTTGCCGGCGGCGACATCGGATTCGGTGCGTCGCCGTCCGCCGGGCGAGTCGTGGGGGCGGGGGCCACTCCTAGGATGAGCGTGTGAGTGAGCCCGACGTGCCCCCGCACCCGCCTGCCCCGACGGGATGGTCCGCTCCCCCGGCGGGCGCGTACGCGCCGCCCCCGGGCTACGCGCCGCCCCCCGGCTACGTGCCACCGGCCGGCTACGCGCCGCCCGCCGGCTACGCGCCGGGCGTCCCGGCCCTGGGCACGGGCGCACCGGTGCCGGACTACGACGCCGCGGGCGCGGCATCCGTCTCCCCCTACGGCAGTCCCGCTCCCGTCCGCCGCGGCGGCGCACTCGGTCTCGTCGCGCTCGTGCTGGCGCTCGTGGCGACCGTCGGCGCCGGTGTCGTCGGCGGCATCGCCGCCTACAGCATCGGACTGGGCGCCGGACGCGAGATCACGACCCGCCCGTTCGACGCGGATTTCGACTGGTCGGTGCTGGCGCCGGTCCGCGACTGGGTGCTGACCGGCGAGGTCGCCTTCTGGGCCGGCACGGTGCTCGGCCTGTGGGCGCTCGTGCAGGGCGTGATCGCGATGATCAGCGGGCGCGGACGGGGCGCGGGCATCGCCGCCGTCGTGATCGCGGCGCTCGGTCCGATCGTCTACGGCATCGTCGTGCAGGGCTTCCTGACCGCCGGGCTCACCGCCGGCAGCGGCATCGGCAGCTGATCCGACGCGCGCCCCTGCGGGTCAGACGCGGGGGGCGTGGTGCTTCTGCTGCGCCGCGAGCAGACCCTCTGCGACGAGCTGCTCGACCGCGTCGGCGGCGTCGCCCACGAGGATCGGAAGGTTTTTGCGCTCTGTCGTGCCGAACGGGTCGAGCACCCAGTCCGCGGCATCCTGGCGGCCCGCCGGCCGCCCGATCCCCACGCGCACCCGCGGGAAGTCGGCCGTGGCGAGCGCCTTGGCGACGTCGCGCACGCCGTTGTGGCCGCCGTGCCCGCCGCCCACCTTGAGCTTGATCGTGTCGAACGGGATGTCGAGCTCGTCGTGCACGACGACGACGTGGTCGGGCGCGATCCCGTAGAACTTGGCGAGACCGGCGACAGGGCCGCCCGAGACGTTCATGAACGTGTTGGGCTTGGCGAGCACGAGCTTCGCGCCGCCCGGGCGCAGCCAGGTCTCGACGACCCGCGCGTTCGCCTTGTGCGCCTTGAAGGTCTCGGAGCGCCGGCCCGCCAGCTCGTCGACCACGAGCTGGCCGACGTTGTGCCGCGTGAGCTCGTACCGGGGCCCGGGGTTGCCGAGGCCCACGATCAGCCAGGTCTCTGCCATGTGATCCATCCTGCCCGAGCCCGCGTCGATGCCGCGCGGACCGTGGTGAGACGAGAAGAGGGGGTGCGGCGACCGCACCCCCTCGCTCTGAGATCGAGTCCGATTACTCGGAGTCGGCCTGCTCGGCCTCTCCCGACGCCTCCGACTGCTCGGCAGCGACCTCGGCGTCGGCCTCGGCGATCTCGTCCTCGGCGGCGAGCGTCGCGGCCGGGACCGAGATGGCCACGACGAGCAGTTCGGCGTCGGCGACCAGGGCGGCGCCCTTGGGCAGCTTCAGGTCGCCGGCGGTGATGTGGGTGCCCTCCTCGAGGCCCTCCACGTCGACCTCGACGTGCTCGGGGATGTGGGTGGCCTCGACCTCGAGCGTGATCGTCTGCGCGTCGAGGTTGGCGATGGTTCCGGGCGCGGGCTCTCCGTTGACGACGACGGGAACCTCGACCTGGACCTTCTCGCCCTTCTTCACGACGAGGAGGTCGATGTGCTCGATGATCTGGTGCACCGGGTCCTTCTGGACGTCCTTGACCAGCGTGAGCTGCTCCTTGCCGGCCAGGTCGAGCTCGAGCACGGCGTTGGCGCGGCGGACGAGCAGCGAGACCTGGTGGCCCGGCAGCGCGACGTGCACCGGGTCGGTGCCGTGGCCGTAGATGACGGCGGGGATCTTGCCGGCGGCGCGCAGGCGGCGGGCGAAGCCCTTGCCGAAGTTCTCGCGAAGCTCGGCCTGGACCTTGGTGTCGACCTCAGTGGACATGGGTTCTCCTTGCGGGCGCGGGGCCCGTTCATGATCGGCCTGCGCGGCGGCGGGCCCTGGTATGTGGGTGTTTTCGACTCGAACGCGAGCGCGTGAGGAAAGCCTGTCGGGGCCGGCATCACCGCGTCGATCACGGATGCCGCAGCCCGCCGCGATCGACGGGCGCGAGGCATCCCTCGCCGAAGTTCGACACGAGTCTACCAGCGCCCCCGCTACGATGAGGAACGCACTGCTTCCCGCTCACCACGGAGGATCCCATGGACTACGGCTTCTGGAGCCACGCTCTTCTCTGGCTCATCGGCGCCATGGCCGCCGTCGGCGCCCTGGGCACGGTCCTCGCCTTCTGGAGCCTCGGCCGCCAGGGGTACCGTAAGGACTGAGCCCCACCGTCCCACCCGAAGCCTCACCGGGCTCGTTGCCGCGGCGCGCCGCCGGCCACACGATCGGGCCCCGGCATCCGTCGCGGAGTCGCACATGACCACCAACGCACCGATCCTCGTCCTCATGGGACCGTCGGGCACCGGCAAGTCGACGGTCGGCGCCATGCTGTCGGGGCGGCTGGGCTGGGCCTTCCAGGAGGGCGACGACCTCCACCCCGCCGCGAACGTCGAGAAGATGCGCCGGGGGCACGCCCTCACCGACGACGACCGCATCCCGTGGCTGCGGCTCATCGCCGAGTGGATCGACGAGCGTCGCGCGGCGGGAGAGCCGGGGATCGTGACCTGCTCGGCGCTCAAGCGCTCGTACCGCGACATCCTGCGCCGAGAGAACGTCACCTTCGTGAACTTCACGGGCGACCCAGCGGTCGTCTTCGAGCGCATGATGCGGCGCCAGGGCCACTTCATGCCGCCCGCGCTGCTGGACTCGCAGTTCGCCACGCTCGAGGCTCCCGGCCCCGACGAGCGGGCGCTCGACGTCGACCTCGCGCTGGCTCCCGACCAGCAGGCCGATGTCATCGCGTCGGAACTCGGACTCGAAAGCCGCTGACGCCTAGCCGGTCCGTCCGAATCGGCCCGGCTAGGCTCGTTGCATCAGCCGCGAGCCGGCGCGCCCCGGGCCCCCAGCTCACATCCGACCGCGTCCCGGCGTGAGCACCCGGCCATGCCGTGTAACACGAACGCGCCAGACTCTAGGCTGAAAGCGACGATTCAACCTCAGGAGCACGTGTGTCCTCGAACGACCCGACAGTGACCGACAGCCCGGCCCAGACCAACATCTCGACGGATCAGGACCAGGCTCCTGACGAGGCGACGACGGCGCATGAGGCCGCACCGGCGCCGGAGGACGTCGAGCGTCCCACCCCCGAACCCGAGGGACCGGAGTCGGCGGCCGCCGCGACGGCGAACATCGGCGTCGTGGGCCTCGCGGTGATGGGGTCCAACCTCGCCCGCAACCTCGCCTCGCGCGAGGGCAACACCGTGGCGGTGTACAACCGCAGCCGGTCGAAGACCGACGAGCTGACCGAGGCCCACCCCGAAGCCGAGTTCGTGCCGGCGTTCACGTACGAGGAGTTCGCGGCGTCGCTCACGAAGCCCCGCACCGCCGTGATCATGGTCAAGGCCGGCCGCCCCACCGACGCCGTCATCGACTCGCTCATCGAAGTGTTCGAGCCGGGCGACATCATCGTCGACGGCGGCAACGCGCTGTTCACCGACACCATCCGCCGCGAGAAGGCGGTCCGCGAGACCGGCATCAACTTCGTCGGCGCCGGCATCTCGGGCGGCGAGGAGGGCGCGCTGAACGGGCCGTCGATCATGCCCGGCGGCTCTGACGAGTCGTGGGTCACGCTGGGCCCGATCCTCAAGTCGATCGCCGCGGTCGCGGAGGGCGAGCCGTGCGTCACCCACGTCGGTCATGACGGCGCCGGCCACTTCGTCAAGATGGTGCACAACGGCATCGAGTATGCCGACATGCAGCTCATCGCCGAGGCCTACGACCTCATCCGCCGCGGTACGGGCAAGTCCCCCGCCGAGATCGCCGAGGTCTTCGCCGAGTGGAACCGCGGCGAGCTCGAGTCCTACCTCATCGAGATCACCGCCGAGGTGCTCCGCCAGGTCGACGCCGAGACCGGCAAGCCGCTGGTGGACGTCATCCTCGACCAGGCCGGCGCCAAGGGCACCGGCGCCTGGACCGTGCAGACCGCGCTGTCGCTCGGCGTGCCGGTGTCGGGCATCGCGGAGGCCACCTTCGCGCGCTCGCTGTCGTCGCACCCCGAGCAGCGCGAGGTCTCGCGCGACCTCCCCGGTCCCTCGGAGGGCCTGCAGGTCGACGACGCCGACGCGTTCATCGAGGATGTGCGCCTCGCGCTCTACGCCTCGAAGATCGTCGCCTACTCGCAGGGCTTCGACGAGATCCGCGCCGGCGCCGCCGAATACGACTGGACCATCGACCTCGGTGCCGTCTCGAAGATCTGGCGTGCCGGCTGCATCATCCGCGCGCAGTTCCTCAACCGCATCGCCGAGGCGTACGACGCGCAGCCCGAACTGCCGGTGCTGCTGACCGCGCCGTACTTCGTCGAGGCGCTCGGCCGTGCCCAGGGCGCGTGGCGACGGATCGTGTCGGCCGCCGCCGGCTCGGGCATCCCCGCCCCCGCGTTCTCGTCGTCGCTGTCGTACTACGACGGGCTCCGCGCCGAGCGCCTGCCCGCCGCCCTCATCCAGGGCCAGCGCGACTTCTTCGGAGCGCACACCTACAAGCGCATCGACAAGGAAGGCACCTTCCACACCCTGTGGTCGGGCGACCGCACCGAGATCGAGGCCGAAGACACGCACTGACGCGTCGCACACGTCCGAAGGCGGGATCCCCTCAGGGGACCCCGCCTTCGGCGTCTCGTGGCGCCGATCACCTCGGCCCCGCCCTGCCCGTCCGAGACCCCGGCAGCCTGCTCGGGCGCGCGCGATCAGGCGGCCTGGCCGTCCGACCCGGGCTTGACGTTGTGGTTGCGGCAGAACACGTTGCCGGGATCCCACTCGCGCTTGACTGCGGCGAGGCGCGCCATCGTCGCCGGCGGATACATCCGCTCGGCGAACTCGGCCTCGGTGGTGACCGAGAAGTTGCCGTAGACGCCGCAGCCCTTCGCCTCGATCGCCTCCCAGGCGTCGACAGCCGCGGCACGCGACTGATCGTCGAGCATGCCCGGCACATCGAACGCGCCGGCCATCGCGAACCACGTCGCGGCGCGGCCCGGGAAGGCGGAATCCTCCTGCGCGACGTCGCCGTACGCCCCGCCGAGCGACCGCAGGAACGCGACCGACGCCGGGTGCTGCTCCCGGAACGTCACGAGCCGGTCGATCGCGTCGTCGTCGAGCGCCGTCAGCAGCGCGTTGCCTCCCACGAAGCCGGGCATCGGCTGCTCGGGGTCGAATTCCGGCGCCTCGAGCAGCACATCGGGGTACTCCTGCACGCCGAACTCGCGCTCGGACACTCCGGGAGCACCCGCCAGCGGGGCGAGGGCCCGCCGCGCCGCCTCTTCGTCGGTGCCGATCCACACCGCGGTGATCGACGCGCCCGCGGGGGCGCTCGGGTCCATCGCCGGCACGTCCATGTAGGTGACGGTGAGATCGCGGGGAGCATCGGCCATCAGATCGCGCAGCGCACGGAGGATCGGGCGGGCGTCGCCGTCGATCCCGTACACGGCATGCACGACGCCGTCGAGGGGATGCGCCTCGAAGTCGAATCGCGTCACGACGCCGAAATTGCCCCCGCCGCCCCGCAGCGCCCACAGCAGCTCCGGGTGCGAGGCATCCGTGGCCTCCACCACCTCGCCGCGCGCCGTGACGAGCTGGGCTCCCACGAGCTGGTCGGCCGCGAGCCCCCACGCCCGGACCATCCATCCGATGCCGCCGCCGAGCGTCAGGCCGCCGACGCCCACGGAGGCCGTGTCGCCGGAGCTGATGCCCAGCCCTCGTTCGGCGAGCGCGTGGGCGACCGCGCCCCACTGTGCTCCCCCGCCGATGCGAATGCGGGTGCCGTCGACCTCGATGTCGTCGAGGGCGGAGATGTCGAGGGTGAGGCCGCCGGGCACGCCGCCCCAGGCGCTGTGCCCGCCGCCGCGGATCATAACGTCGAGATGCTCGGCCGAGGCGTAGCGCAGGGCGCCGCGCACGTCGTCGACCGTCGCCGCGCGGATGACGGCGGCCGGGGTTCCGATGCCGGAGTGGAAGCGGCGGGCGGATTCCCACTCGGGATCGCCCGGACGGATGACGGTGCCGACGGCACCGCCGCTGAGTTCGTCGTTGCTCATGACGGACACGCTAGGGCGCTCCGCCGACATTGGCGAGGGCGATGTCGCGACCGGCCCGGAAACCGGCGACGACCCGGCGCGGCGCCCATGCCCGAATCCCCGCACCCGCGCCCGGCGCCCGGCGCCCGGCCCGGCGCGCGCCGCCCCGTCGCCGGTGCGGCGTAGGCTCGCGAGGGTGACGAGCATCCTCTACATCGGCGGCACCGGAACCATCAGCGCGGCGTGCGTGCGCCGCTCCATCTCCCTCGGACACCGGGTCGCCGTCCTCAACCGCGGCAGCGCGCGGCGTCCTCTCCCGCCCGAGGTCGAGCTCATCGAGGCCGACATCCGCGACGCCGACGCGGTGCGCGCCGCGATCGGCGACCGCCGCTTCGACGTCGTCGCGGAGTTCCTCGCGTTCACGCCCGAGCACGTCGCGACGGACCTCGACCTGTTCGAGGGGCGCACCGGGCAGTACGTGTTCATCAGCTCGGCATCCGCGTACGAGAAGCCGCCCCGTCGGCTGCCCGTGACGGAGTCCACGCCCCTGCGCAACCCGTTCTGGCAGTACTCGCGCGACAAGATCGCGTGCGAAGACGTGCTGGTCGGCGCCCACCGCGAGCGCGGCCTGCCCGTGACGATCGTCCGGCCGTCGCACACGTACGACGAGCGGATGCTGCCCACCATCGGCCACTGGACCGACATCGCCCGCATGCGGGCTGGCAAGCCGGTGATCGTCCACGGCGACGGCACGAGCCTGTGGACCATCACGCACTCCGACGACTTCGCGGTCGCCTTCACCGGCCTCCTCGGCAATCCCGCAGCCATCGGCGAGGCCTTCACCATCACCGGCACGCACGCGCCGACCTGGAACCAGATCTACGGCTGGCTCGCGGACGCCGCCGGCGTCGCATCGCCCGACCTCGTGCACGTCGCCTCCGACACGATCGCCGCGTTCGAGCCCGAGCTCGGTCCGACGCTCATCGGCGACAAGGCGCACTCGATGGTCTTCGACGTGTCGAAGGTGACCGAGCTCGTGCCGGAGTTCCGCACGACGGTGACGTTCGACGAGGGCGCCCGGCGCATCCTCGCGTACCACGACGCGAACCCCGAGGCCCAGGTGGTGGACGAGGGCCGCGACGCGCTGTTCGATCGCCTCGCGGCCCATGCCCGCTCCGCGGGCTGACGCCCGACGTCAGCGGGTGATGTCGCGCACCGCGCCCTTGTCGAGGCGCAGGCGCCGGTGCGCGCGGCGGGCGACCGCCGAGTCGTGGGTCACGACGATGAGGGTCAGCCCCTCGTCGTTGAGCGACTGCAGCACGCTGAGGATCTCGTCGCGCATCCTCTCGTCGAGGTTGCCGGTCGGCTCGTCGGCGAGGAGCACGCGCGGCCGCTTGACGATCGCCCGCGCGATCGCGACGCGCTGCTGCTGACCGCCCGACAGCTCGCCGGGGCGGTGGTCGGCGCGCTCGGCGAGGCCCACGTGCGTGAGGGCCTCGGTGACCCGCGCGGCCCGCTCCTCCTTCGGCAGCGCCAGCGGCTCGAGCGCCATGTCGACGTTCTCGTGGGCGGTGAGGGTCGGAATCAGGTTGAAACCCTGGAACACGAAGCCGATCTCGTGCGCGCGGATGCGACTCAGCTCCCGGCTGCTCGCGGTCGCGATGTCGATCTCGCCGAGGTGGACCGACCCGGTCGTGGGACGGTCCAGCGCGCCGAGAAGCTGCAGCAGCGTGGACTTGCCGCCGCCGGTCGGCCCCTGGATGGTGACGAAGTCGCCCGCGTCGATCGTGAGGTCCACGCCGGCGAGCGCCTTCACCACGCGGCCCTTCGGCGTATAGGTGCGGGTGACGCCCTCGAGGCGGTAGAGCGCGCGGGGCGCGGCATCCGGTGCCGCTGCGGGCTGGGTGTCGATCATGGTCATGACGTTCTCTCCCGTCGTGGGGTGGGTGGAGGGGGTGGTGGACATCGGATGCCTCAGCCGATCGACCGGAGGGCTTCGGCCGGGCTCAGCCGTGCCGCGCGCCAGCCGCCGAACGCGCCCGCGACGAGGCCGCCGAGCACCGCGATGCCGACGGCGGCGGCGATGACCCACAGCGTGATCGGCGCGGAGAGGACGATGTCGGTGGTGGCCTGAGCCATCGCCGGGCCGAACGCGCCGCCGCGTCCGCCGGGGAACGCACCGCCGTCGCCGCCGGGGAATCCTTCGGTCGAGGGCGTGGTGGAGATCGTCGGCGAGATGAGGTTGATCGCCACGATGCCGGCGAGGCCGATGACGATTCCGACGACGCCGCCGATGATGCCCTGCACCGCCGACTCGCCGGCGACCTGTCCGACCACGCGGCCGTTCGACCACCCGATGGCCTTGAGGGTGCCGAACTCGCGGGTGCGGCGCGAGACCCCTGAGATGGTGAACAGCACCGCGAGCACGAGTGCGACCGCCAGCACGATGACCGAGAGCCACGTGCCGAGGTTGGTGATGAGGGCTGAGGCGCTGGAGAGCGATCCGGAGACCGTCGAAGCGAGGTCGGACTGCGAGCTCACCGTCGCGTCGGGAAGCTCCTCCTGCAGCGCCGCCTGGACCGAGGCGATCGCGGCGGAGGACTCGGCCTGGACGTAGATCGTGGAGAGCACGTCTCCCGCGCCGGAGAGCTCCTGCGCGACGCCGAGCGGGATGTAGACGTTCGAGGCGGTGTCGGCCTCGTCCGAGGTCGAGGCGACGATCCCCACGATCTCGAAGTCCTGGCCGCCGACGTCGAGCGTGTCGCCCACGGCGAGCTCCGCCGTGGTGGCGTAGGTGGCGTCGAGCACCGCGACGTACTCGCCCTCGTCGGAGGTCTCGAGGCCTCGTCCGTCGGTGAGCTCGACCGCGGAGAGCGGGCCGACCGCGTCTGCGGCCGGGTCGATGCCCAGGACGGTGAACGAATCGATGTCGAACGAGCCGCCGCCGAAGCCGCCGCCCTCGCCCTGCTGCGGCGGCTGCCCCTGCACCACGTCGCCCTCGTCGCCCTCGGCCGGCCGCCGCGGCAGCTCGCCCGAGAACGTGGAGTTGGTGAGGCTGAGCGCCCCCGATGCGGCGTCGACGCCGTCGACGCCGGTCACGGTGTCGACGGTGGAAGCCTCCAGCGTGCCCCGCAGGAAGTCGGTCATCAGGCGGGACTGGCTGAGCTCGGTGGTGCCGTCTTCGGCGGTCTCCCCGCCGTCCTCGCCGAACTCGAATCGCGGCCCGCCCCCCTGGCCGGGCTCGGCCTGCGCGCCCGTGACGGTGAGGTCGGTGCCGACGCCGTAGACCGACTCGAGGGCCTGGGCCTGCGCGGCACTCACGCCCGCGGCCAGTGAGTTCACGATCATCACGAGCGCGATCGCGATCGCGAGGCCCGCGGCCACGATGATCGTCTGCTTCTTGCGGCCGGCCAGCTCCCGCCGCAGATAGGTCAGGTACATGGGTCTCCTCCTGGCGGGCGGTGTGCCGGCCGTCGCAGCGACGCTACGAACGGTCGTCATGCACCGCGCCAGGAAGAGCTATGCGGAGCTTATGAGAACGGATGCCGGGAGCCCCGGCATCCGTCCCCCCGTTCGATTCGCGCACTTGGCGGTTCGCGAGCCGCCAGAAGCGCCAAGTGCGCGATTCGAAACGGGAGATGGCCGCGGATTTCACAGCGGGCGCATAGCGCGCTCCATAGGAAGCGCATAGGAAGGCGTCCACAATGGACGCATGACGAACCCCGCCCCGGCCCTGCTGCGTCCCGACGGCTCGAACCTGCGCGTCCTCGTGGTCGACGACGAGCAGATGCTCACCGACCTGCTGTCGATGGCGCTGCGCATGGAGGGCTGGGAGGTCCGCACCGCCGGCTCGGGGTTCGAGGCGCTCCAGGCGGCACGGGAGTTCGAGCCCGACGCCATGGTGCTCGACATCATGATGCCCGATCTCGACGGCATGGCCGTGCTGCAGCGACTGCGGCAGGCCGGCGATGACGTGCCGGTGCTGTTCCTCACCGCGAAGGACGCGGTCACCGACCGCGTCGCCGGACTCACCGCGGGCGGCGACGACTACGTCACCAAGCCCTTCAGCCTCGAAGAGGTCGTGGCGCGGCTGCGCGGGCTGATGCGCCGCGCCGGCACCGCGCACGCCGCGGGCGCCGAGCCGATCCTGCGCGTCGGCGATCTGACGCTCAACGAGGACAGCCACGAAGTCGAGCGCGCCGGCACCGAGATCGAGCTGACCGCCACCGAGTTCGAGCTGCTGCGCTACCTCATGCGCAATCAGCGTCGCGTCGTGTCGAAGGCCCAGATCCTCGACCGCGTCTGGAACTACGACTTCGGCGGACGTTCCAGCGTCGTCGAGCTCTACATCTCGTACCTGCGCAAGAAGATCGACGCCGGCCACGAGCCGCTGATCCACACCGTGCGCGGCGTCGGCTACATGATCAAGGCGCCGCAATGACCGATGGCGCCGCGACCACGGTGAGGGAGACGGATGCCGCAGCCGAGGCATCCGTCTCCTCCGCAACGCCGCCCGAAGAGGAGCGGCTGCCGCGCCGCGCGCCGTGGACCCTGCAGCGCAAGCTCATCGTCACTGTCGTCGGCATCACGTCGTTCATCATGGTGCTCGTCGCCGTCGCCACGAGCGCGATCCTGGGGACGGTGCTCGAGGACGGCCTCGCCCGGGACCTCAGAACGCAGCTCAACCGCACCGCGAGCATGGTGCACGGCTACGTCGTCGCGGGCCTGACCGCGGAGGAGATCCTGGCGGAGCAGCCACTCCCCCCGGGCACGCTGCTGGTGGTCGAGACGCCGCCGCAGCCGCCCACCGCGGCCTACGTCGACGACGACACGTCCGTCGTCGCCCTCACCGAGAAGCAGATCGAAGAGCTCATCGCGAGCATCCCCGAGGAGGGGCCGCTCGTGGTGACGGTCGACGGCGTCGGCACGTTCCGGGTGGAGGGCGAGCAGCTCGGCCCGAACTCGATCATCGTGGTCGGGCTCTCCCGCGACGACGTCGCCGCCACCATCGGCCGCATGCTCACGACCATCGGCCTGCTCACCGCCGGCGGCCTGCTCCTGCTCGCCGTCGCGACGGCGTGGACCATCCGGCGGGGCCTCGCGCCGCTGCGCGCCGTCGCCGACACCGCGGCCCGCGTGTCGACGCTGCGGCTCGATCAGGGCGACGTGTCGATCGCGGAGCGCGTGCCCGTGCGCGAGGCCGATCCGCGCACGGAGGTCGGCCGCGTGGGCGAGGCGCTCAACACGCTGCTCGACCATGTCGACGAGTCGCTCACCGCGAGGCAGCGCAACGAGGAGCGCATGCGCGCCTTCGTCGCCGACGCCAGCCACGAGCTGCGCACCCCGCTGGCGTCGATCCGCGGCTACTCGGAGCTGTCGCTGAAGGCGCTCGACCGAGGCCAGGGCGCGGCGACGCTCGAGACGACCGAGGCGTCGCTCGAGCGCATCCAGGCGCAGTCGCTGCGGATGACCTCGCTCGTCGAGGATCTGCTGCTGCTCGCGCGCCTCGACGAGGGACAGGAGCTGGTGTACGGCACCGTCGACCTGACCCGCCTCGCGATCGACGAGGTCGGCGACGTCACCCCGACCGGCCCCGACCACGAGTGGGTGCTCGAGGTGGGCGACGAGCCCGTGCTCATCGCCGGCGACGCGGGACGACTGCACCAGGTCGCCGCGAACCTGCTCGCCAACGCCCGCACGCACACTCCCGCAGGCACGACGGTGACCGTGAGCGTTGTTCGCGACGGCGACGACGCCGTCCTGCGCGTCCACGATGACGGCCCCGGCATCGATCCCGCGCTGCAGGGCGAGCTGTTCGAGCGCTTCTCGCGCGGCGACCGGTCGCGTGCGCGCCAGACCGGCGGCACCGGCCTCGGCCTCTCGATCGTCCGGGCGATCGTCGACGCCCACGGCGGCGGCATCCGTGTCACGAGCGCCCCCGGCGACACGACGTTCGAGGTGCGCCTCCCCGCTCGTCCCGCCGATCCCGTCGCACCCGCCTGACCCCCGCTCGGCCGCGCCCCACCCCTCTTCCCCGCGAGACGGAAGTGAGGTCCGCCGTCGGGGCGCCGGGGCGGGTGGGATCAGTAGCCGCTGAAGGCGTCGGTCGTGATCGAGCGGGCTCGCTCCAGGGCAGGAGCGAGCTCGGCGATGAGGCCGGCGGGGCCCGAGATGTACGCGTGCCGCGATCCGATGTCGGGCACGACGCGCACGAGGCCGTCGGCGTCGAGGCGCACTCCCTTCGCCCACTGCCAGTGCGGCTGCAGATCGGCGGGCCGGTCGCGCGTGAAGACGACGACCTGCGCGCCGGATGCCTCGATCTCGTCGCGGTACGCCAGCTCCGAGGCATCCGACGCCACGTACACGAGCACGATGTCGCGATCCAGCCCGGCGGCGCGCGCGTGGTTCAGCTGCGACACGAACGGCGTGACGCCGATGCCCGCCGCGACCATGAGGATCGGGGCCGCGTCGCGCTTGGGCAGGAGGAAGTCACCCCACACGCCGGTGATCGCGAGCTCGTCGCCGGGCTGCACCTGAGCGAGCGCCTTCTTGTACGAGCTCTGTGCGGCGGTCGTCTTGCCCTCTTTGAACGCGACCTTGAGCAGCGGCAGCTCCTCGGGCGACGAGGCGATGCTGAACTCGCGGCGCGTGCCGCGGGCGTCGGGGTGGCGGTGCGGCACCTCGAGCTCGAGGTACTGGCCGGGCAGGAAGCCGAGGCGGTCGTGCACGCGGAAGGTGAGCTCCTGCACCGTCGGCGTCGGCTCGTCACGCGCGACGAGGGTGAGCCGCACGGCGGTGCGCACGGCGAAGGCGAAGGCGACGAGGTTGCCGATGAGGAGCGCGCGTTCGAATCCGAGCGACACCGCGCCGAGCGAGATGGGCCACCCGACGAGGACGCCGACGATCGCGGCCACCGTCAGCTGCTGCCACCGGCGCGGGGGCAGCGTCAGCGGCTCCGACAGCATGAAGGCGCCCAGGAACAGGTACGGCCCCGACCACAGGAGCGGACCGAGGATGTCGAGCACTTCGACGGACTGGCCGAGCTGCTGGTACTGGGCGGCGGTGCGGAAGACCGCCACCCCGACGGCGATCACGAGGAACACCGCGATCACGCGCACCTTCTCGGTGCGGATCAGGACGGCGAGGCCCAGGAGGATCACGGGCGCCGCGAGCGCCGGAGTGCCGACCCACCAGGCCGAGGCGCCGAGGTCGGGCCAGGCCAGGCTCAAGAGCGTCAGCGCGGTCGCGCCGACGGCGGCCGGGTTGAAGATGTGGCGCCCGCGCCAGGCGAGCACGTACTTCGACAGCGAGGCGACGGCCGCCGCGATCGCGATGCCGAGAAGGCCCACCAGCTCGTACGTGGGTCGCAGCACGAACAGCAGGATGTGGGCGGTGATGAGCGAGGACTCCAGGCGCCACGGCAGGTGCATGACGCGCTGGGCTGCGGCATCCACCCCCACGCACACGGCCGACAGCACGACGAGCGTCGCGACCAGCTGCAGCGGGTCGGGGCCGACGAGCTGGTTGCCGACCGGGAGGGCGAGGTCGATCAGCGAGAGCAGCAGCGCGATGACGGCCAGCGCGGCGAGCGCCAGGTACACCAGGCGGTACATCGAGACGCGGCCGAGCACCGCGAAGACGCGGTTCCAGACGGCGGTGAGGGTGCCCATCGGGTCAGACCGGCTGCAGGGGCTCGGGGGCGCCGGCGGGCAGGATGACACGGATGCCGTCGCCCGGGCGCACGACGCCGCCTCGCAGCACGACCGACATGACGCCCGCCAGGCGGACCGTGTCGCCCGCGTCGTCGACGTAGACCAGTTCCTTCATGAGACCTTCCGAGATGCCGTTGATCTGCGCGCAGGGGTTCCGGAGTCCGGTGATCTCGACCACCGCGTCGTCGCCGACCTCGAGCCGCGTCCCGCGCGGCAGCGCGAGGAGGTCGACCCCGGCGGTCGTGATGTTCTCGCCGAGCGCGCCAGGGGTCACCTCGTGGCCGCGGGCGGCCACGTCGTCGAAGAGCTCGGCGTGGATGAGGTGCACCTGACGCAGGTTCGGCGTCGTGGGGTCGCGCCGGATGCGGGAGAGGTGCTGCACGGTGGTGCCGGCGTGGGCGTCGCCCTCGACGCCGAGACCGGCGATCAGGGTGATGCTCTCGCGCGTCGGCTTGCTGAAGCGATGCGCGTCGTCGCGGGCGACCGCGACGACGTGTCCGGGGAGGGGCTCGGTCACGCTTCCAGGCTATTCGGTCGCGGGCCGGGCTCGGTTCGCACGCCGCCGGCCGGTCGCGGGCCGGGCTCGGTTCGCACGGGGCCGGTCGGTCGCGGGCCGGGCGCGCTCCGCCCGCCGGCATCCGTTCCCACGAACAGGTCGGCGCCGCACCCCGGCGACCACTCGACCCGGCCGTCCGTGGTCATGCGGACCCACTCGACGCCCCACTCGTGCGCCAGCTGCGCGCCGCCGTCGAAGAACAGGGCCGTGGCGATCGCGTCCGCCGTCATCGCCTCCGGCGCGACCGCCCACGTCGCGGCGATGGTGCGCACCGGCTGCCCCGTCCGGGCGTCGAGCACGTGGTGCAGCGTCTCCCCCGTCGCCGACGGCCAGGCGCGCCGGTTGATCGCGGAGGCGCAGAGCGCGGCATCCGTCACCTCCCACACGCCGATCGCGCGACGGGCATCGTACGGATGCTCCAGCCCGATGCGCTGCGGGCGCCCGCGGACGGCGAGGTCGCCGCTCGCGTCGACGCACACGTCGCCGGTCACGGAAGCCGCGACGATCTCGAGCACGAGGTCGACGAGCCGGCCCTTGCCCAGTGCCCCGACGTCGACGGGGGCAGGCTCGCGGAGCGTGAGACGACCGTCCGCCCAGCCGAGGCGCTCGCGCCAGTCGCCGGGCGCCGCCACGGGCCCGCCCGCACGCAGCGAGTAGTCCGCGCCGTAGCCGAGCGCTTCGAGCGAGGCGCCGACGAACGGGTTCACCGCTCCCGCGGTCGCGTCCGAGACGGCGGCGAACGCGTCGAGCATGGCGACGGCGTCGGCGGGCGCCGGAATCGACCCGCCGTCGCGCGCGAGGGCGCTCACCGCGGAGTCGGCCCGGAATCGCGACCACTCCCGGTCGAAGGCCTCGATCCGCGCCGTCACGGCGTCGCGGACCGGCGCGGGGAGTGGTCGCTCCGTGACGACCCCCCAGCCCGTGCCGATCGCGTCGAAGCGCCACGACGCCGCCGCGGCGATCATGGCCTAGCTCGCGGCTTCGGACTTGATCGTCTCGATCGCGTCGTTGAAGCCCGTGCTGGTGAGCGACGAGCCGGCGACGCGACTGACCTGGATGTCGTCGATGTCCTGCCCCACGACGACATCGGCGATGCCGCCGATGAACTGCCCCTGGTACTGCTCCGACTCGCGCTTCTGCGGGTCTCCCGTCACCTCGACGTCGGTGATCACGTCGTCGGCGAGGGTCACCGTGACGGTGATCTGCTCGACCGACTCGGGCGTGGGGTACGACCCCTCGGCGGTATAGGTGCCGTCGGCGTACGAGCCCGAACCGGCCGAGCCGGAGTCGGTGGACTCGGACGAGCCGGTGTCGGGGGTCGTCGGCTCTTCGGCCTCGGACGCGGTGGGCGCACATCCGGCGAGGAGCGCGATACCGGCGGCGGCGGAGAGGGCCGCGCCGGCGCGGACGGGTCGGGAAGCGAGTGCGGTGCGGATCATGACGGTCCTCCTGGCTCGGGTCTGGCTCGTGTGGGATGGTGCGCGACGCGGGTGCGTCGCCCACGATCCTGTCAACCGGTCCTATGAGCCGCCTTTGAGCGAGCCCGCCGCACGCGATGACGCGCCCCGTGGGCGGAGCACCGCCTTCAGCGCCTCCACCGCCAGGAAGATGCCCGCCGAGACGACGAGCGGCAGGATCCAGGATGCCGCGGGCAGCGGGCGCGACTCGAACAGCACGTTCATGAACGGGACGTAGGTGTAGATGAGCTGCAGCACCACGAGGGCGATCGCCGACCACCAGACCGCGCGGTTGCCGCGCAGCACGTCGAGGGTGAAGCTCGAACGGCTCAGGAAGCGGCAGTTGAACAGGTACGCGAGCTGTCCGAACGCGAGCATGAGCACGGCCTCGGTGCGGGCCACCTCGAGGTCGACGCCGGTCGCCACCACGCCGTAGAAGACGCCCATGGCGGCGCCGCCGATGAGGAGCGAGACCACGAGGATGAACCCCAGCTCGCCGCGGTCGATGATCGGGCCGCCGGTGGCTCGCGGCGGTCTGCGCATGATGCCCCGCTCGGCAGGCTCGTACGCCAGGGCGAGCGACAGCGTGACGGCGGTCACCATGTTGACCCACAGCACCTGCACGCTCGTCAGCGGCAGGGCGAGGCCGAAGACCACCGCCACGAGGATGACGAGCGACTGCGCGCCGTTGGTGGGCAGCAGGAACACGATCGATTTGCGCAGGTTGTCGTAGATGCGCCGGCCCTCGGCGATGGCACTGCGGATGGTCGCGAAGTTGTCGTCGGCGAGGACGAACTCCGCCGCCTCCTTCGTGGCCTCGGTGCCCTTGATGCCCATCGCGATGCCGACGTCCGCGCGCGTCAGCGCGGGGGCGTCGTTGACGCCGTCGCCCGTCATCGCCACGACCTCGCCGTGCGACTGCAGCGCGCGCACGATGCGGATCTTGTGCTCGGGGCTGGTGCGAGCGTAGACGTCGACGTCGCGGACGACCTCTCGCAGCTGCTCCTGGCTGAGCGCCTCGAGCTCGGCCCCCGTGAGCACCTCGGCGTCGGCGCCGGCGAGGCCCATCTCGTGCGCGATCGCGAGCGCCGTGCCGGCGTGGTCGCCCGTGATCATCTTCACGCGGATGCCGGCGGTGTGGCAGTCCGCGATCGCCGCGATGGCCTCGGGCCGGGGCGGGTCGACGATGCCCCACAGCCCGAGGAACTCCAGGTCGACCAGGTCGTCGAGGGCGAACTCGTCGGTGGTGGGCCGCACCGGCTTGCGGGCGGCCGCGAGGACCCGCAGGCCCTGCGCGCTCAGGTGCGCGACGGCGTCCTCCCAGCGCGCGAGGTCGAGCGGCTCGGCCCCGTCGGCGCCGCGCTGGGTGAGCGAGCGCTCGAGCAGCCGGTCGGGGGCGCCCTTGACGAGGATCGCGCGCGAGACCTCGCCCGTGGCTCCGCCGGAGCGGGGACCCTCGTTGAGGGTCGCCATCAGCTTGTTGGCGGAGTCGAAGGGGATGACCGCCACACGGCGCCCGCCCGCGCTGCCCACACCGCCCTTCATGGCCGCGACCTTGAGGGCTCCCTCGGTCGGCTCGCCGACCAGCGACCACGCGCCGTCGTCGCCGCGCACGATGTGCGCGTCGTTGCACAGGGTCGCGATCGCGAGGATCGCCGCGAGGTCGCCCCGGTCGCCGGACGCGGGGGCGGCGCGCTCGGAGCCGGCCGACGCGGGATCCGCCGCGGCGTCGGACGACACGGGAGCGCCCGCCGCAGCGGCCCCGCCGACGAGGACGATGTCGCCCTCCGGCACGTATCCGAGCCCGGAGACGTCGTACTCCGCCAGCGGGGTGACGATGTGGCGCACCGTCATCTCGTTGCGGGTCAGCGTCCCGGTCTTGTCGGAGCACACCGTCGTGACCGAGCCCAGCGCCTCGACCGCCGGAAGCTTCCGCGTGATGGCGTTGTGCCGGGCCATCTGCTGCACGCCGATCGCGAGCGTGATCGTCACGAGGGCGGGCAGACCCTCGGGGATCGCCGCGACGGCGAAGCCGATGGCGGCCGAGATCAGCTCGTCGAACGGCATCCCGTGCAGGAAGCGCCCGATCATCAGCATGACCGCCGCCATCGCCAGGATGACGACGGTGAGCACGCGCCCGAAGCCGTCGAGCTGGCGCGTCAGCGGCGTGGCGAGCGTCTCTGCCTCGTCCGCGAGGCTCTGGATCCGGCCCAGCTCGGTGTCGGACCCGGTCGCCGTCACCACGCCCCGCCCCTGGCCGGCGCTGACGATCGTGCCCGAGAAGGCCATCGACGCGCGGTCGCCGACGCCGGCGTCGGTCGCGACGGGGTCGATCCGCTTCGACGACGGCACCGACTCGCCCGTGAGCGCGGCCTCGTCGACGCGCAGCTGGAACGCCTGCAGCAGCCGGAGGTCTGCCGGCACCTTGTCGCCCGGCATGAGCCGCACGACGTCGCCGGGCACCAGATCCGCGGCCGGCACGGTGACCCACCCGCCGTCGCGGCGTGCGCTCGCATCGGCCGACAGCATCCCGCGGATGCCGGCGAGCGCCTTCTCGGCACGGCCCTCCTGGATGTAGCCGATCACCGCGTTGATGATCGCGACGACCATGATGACCCAGAAGTCGAGCCAGTCGCCCATCAGAGCCTTGATCACGGCGGCACCGAGCAGGATGTAGATCAGCGTGTCGTTGAAGTGCGAGAGGAAGCGCACGATCGCCGGCTTGCGCGCCGGCTCGGGGAGCCGGTTGGGACCGGCGATCTCGAGGCGCACGGCCGCGTCGTCGGCGCGCAGCCCGGCCGCGTCGGCCTCGAGGTGCGCCAGCACATCGTCAGCCGGCAGCGCCCACGGACGGGCGACGGTGAGGCGGGCTTCGGTCAGTGGTGCGGAATCGAGCGGCTGCGTCATGGATGCCTCGTCCTTCCGTCGCCGCCGCGGAGCCGGTGCTCAGCCCGTCGGCGTCAGGCGGCCCCGTCGAACATGCTGGTGACGGAGCCGTCCTCGAACACTTCGTGGATCGCACGTGCGAGCAGGGGTGCGATAGGCAGAATCGTAAGGGTCGAGAAGCGCTTCTCGGGAGGAATCGGCACGGTGTCGGTCACGACGACCTCGTCGATCGCCGGACTCTGCAGGCGCTGCGCGGCCGGGTCGCTGAAGATCGCGTGCGTCGCGGCGACGATGACCTTGACGGCACCGTTGGCCTTGAGCGCCTCGGCGGCCTTGACGATGGTCCCGCCGGTGTCGATCATGTCGTCGACGAGGAGGCACACCCGGCCGTCGACCGCTCCGACGATCTCGTTCACCGTGACCTGGTTGGCGACGTTCGGGTCGCGGCGCTTGTGGATGATCGCGAGCGGCGCGCCCAGGCTGTCGGACCACTGGTCGGCGACACGCACCCGGCCGGTGTCGGGCGAGACCACGGTGAGGCGCTCACGGTCATCGTCGCTGAGCGTCTTCTCGAAGTACTCCAGCAGCACCGGCTTGGCGAAGAGGTGGTCGACGGGGCCGTCGAAGAAGCCCTGGATCTGCGCGGCGTGGAGGTCGACGCTCATCACGCGGTCGGCGCCGGCGGTCTTGAACAGGTCGGCGACCAGACGGGCGCTGATCGGCTCGCGGCCGCGACCCTTCTTGTCCTGCCGCGAGTACGGGAAGTAGGGCGCCACGACGGTGATCCGCTTCGCCGACGCACGCTTGGCGGCGTCGAGCATGATGAGGGTTTCCATCATCCACTCGTTGACGGGCGGGCCGAAGCTCTGGATGAGGAACAGGTCGCAGCCGCGGATCGACACCTCGAAGCGGGTGAGGATCTCCCCCGATGCGAAGGTGCGGTACTCGGTGGGGACGAGTTCGGTGCTCAGCTGCTCGGCGACCTGCGCCGCGAGCTCGGGGTGCGAGCTGCCCCGGGCGACGACGAGACGCTTCTTCGTCTTGGCGACGAGTCCGGGGGCGATGTCGTTCGCCCGGTCGAGTTCAACGGTCTTCTTCTTGCGCCCCATCGTCCGCCTTCTGTGCGCTGCGGGCCTTGGCTGCGACATCCGCCGCCCCGGTTCCCGGCCTGTTCTTCTCGACCCACCCCTCGACGTTGCGCTGAGGAGCGACGCTGAGTGCCAGGGCACCGGCGGGCACATCCTTGCGGATGACCGCCCCGGCCCCGGTCTTCGCGCCGTCTCCGATCCTAACGGGCGCCACGAAGACGTTGTGCGAGCCGGAGTGCACCTCGTCGCCGATCTCGGTGCGGTGCTTGGCGAGGTCGTCGTAGTTGGCGGTGATGGCACCGGCGCCGAGGTTCACGTGGCGGCCGATCGTGGTGTCGCCGATGTACGACAGGTGCGGCACCTTGCTGCCCTCGCCGATCGTGGAGTTCTTCGTCTCGACGAAGGTGCCGATCTTGCCCTTGTCGCCGAGATAGGTGCCCGGGCGCAGGTAGGCGAACGGACCGACGGTCGCGCCCGCCCCGATGACCGCGAGGGTCGCGTCGGTGCGGGTGACGGTGGCGTCCTCCCCCACCTCGCAGGTGACCAGACTCGTGTCGGGACCGACGATGGCCCCCGACCTGATGACGGTGGCGCGCAGGATGTGCGTGTTGGGCAGCACCGTCACATCCGGTGCGAGCTTGGCGTCGACGTCGATCCACGTCGTGGCGGGATCGAGGATCGTCACGCCCTCGAGCTGCCACCGGCGCACGGTGCGCGCGTTGAGGATGCGGGCCGCCTCGGCCAGCTGCACCCTGTCGTTGACGCCCAGGGCGGCCGCGGCATCCGGAGCCGACTGCGCCGCGACGGCCAGCCCGTCGCCGCGCAGCAGCGCGACCACGTCGGTGAGGTACTTCTCGCCCTGCGCGTTGGCGGTGCCGACGAGCGCCAGCTCGGTGCGCAGCGCGGTCGCCTGGAAGACGTAGACCCCGGCGTTGATCTCGGTGACGGATGCCTCGTCCGCCGTCGCGTCCTTCTGCTCGACGATGCGCGACACGGTGCCGTCCGCGTCGCGGATCACGCGGCCGTAGCCGCTGGCGTCGGCGAGCGACGCGCTGAGCACCGTCGCGGCCACGGCGCGGTCACGGTGGGTGGCGACGAGCGTCGCGAGCGTGTCGGCCTCGAGGAGCGGAACGTCGCCGCTGAGCACGAGCACGTCGCCGGTGAAGTCGCCGAGGGCGTCGAGGGCGACCTCCACGGCGCGGCCGGTGCCGGGGATCTCGTCCTGGTCGACGACAACCGCACCGGGAAGGGCTTCGACGACCGCCGCGGCGACGAGGTCGCGCTCGTGGCGCACCACCACCACGACACGCTCCGGCTCGAGCGCGAGGGCCGTGTCGAGCACGTGCCCGACGAGCGGGCGCCCGCCGATGTGGTGCAGCACCTTGGGCAGGGACGACTTCATGCGTGTTCCCTGGCCGGCGGCGAGGACGATGACGGCCAGGGCGTTGTCGCGGGGGGTGTCGCTCATGCTCCGCCGCCAGGACTCGAACCTAGACCTCACAGCTCCAAAGGCTGTCGTGCTGCCATTACACCACGGCGGACCGCGACGCTTCGGGGTGCCGGGCGCCGCCCGACAAGTCTGCCAGATGCCCTGTGCGCGCCCGGCCGCCACGGGTGCGGCATCCGTCTCCGTCGGCACCCGATGTCGGCGCAGCGCGGGGTGCGGCACCGGTCTCGGGATAATGGGGGGATGACGGCGCAGAGCGACGAGGTCGACCGCATCGTCGAGGCGTGGACCACCCAGCGCCCCGACCTCGACTTCTCGCCTCTCGGCGTGCTGTCGCGGGTCGACCGGCTGTCGCGGCACCTCGACCGCGCGCGCCGCGACGCGTTCAAGCGCAGCGAGCTGGAGCCGTGGGAGTGGGACGTGCTGTCGGCCCTGCGGCGCGCGGGCGAGCCGTTCCAGCTCAGCCCCAAGCAGCTGCTGCTGCAGACGCTGGTGTCGAGCGGCACCATGACCAACCGCATCGACCGCCTGGTCGGCCGCCGGCTGGTGCGCCGCGAAGCCGACCCCGACGACGGCCGCAGCGTGCTGGTGACGCTCACCGACGAGGGCCGGATCCGGGTGGATGCTGCGATCACGCGCCTCGTCGACGCAGAGGCGCTCCTGCTCGACAGCCTGTCGCGCGCCGATCGCGAGCGCCTCGCCGCGCTGCTGCGCAAGCTCAGTCTGGGGTTCGACGCCGCCGACTGAAGCGCTCCCGGTGCGCCTCGCGACGCGGGAATCCGCCCTTTCGCGATTCTCGACGCTCGAGAACCGCGAAAGGGCGGATATACGCGCGGCGGGGACCGCCGGGCGGTGAGGACTACGGCAGTGACCGCCGCTGCCTGCGCGCGAGCAGGATGCCGACCCCGAGCAGCAGGAGCACGAACGCCACGGCGAGGGCGGGGATCACGTCGACCCCGGTGAACGGAAGCGCGGTCACGCCCGCCGCGGACGGCTCCGAGATCGTGAAGGCCGTCGACATCACGGACAGTCCGGAGGCCCCGATCGCCTCGAGGCGGTGGGTGCCGGGCTCGGCCTCAGCGGGGATCACGAGCACGCCGTCGACCGTGCCGTCTCCGCCGGCCGTGAGCACCTCTTCCAGAGCCAGCGGATCGGAGTGCAGGACGAACCGCACCTGCTCACCGGGCTGGAAGCCCGTGAACTCGACGTTCATGCGGCCGCCGGGCACCAGCGCCGATCCCGGCGCCGCCGTCACGCTGCCCGTCCGCTGGACATCCCCGCCGTCTCCGCCCGGCTCGCCCTCGCCCGGCTCCCCCGGGCCGGGGTCTCCGCCACCCGGCTCACCCTGGCCCGGGTCGCCGCCGCCCGGCTCACCCTCGCCCGGCTCGCCCTCGCCAGGGTCTCCGCCGCCGGGCTCGCCCTCGCCCGGGTCCGTCTGGCCGGGCACCGTCGTGAACGTGCGCACCGGCGAGTACTCGACGCCGCCGTGCGGACCCTCCGCGATGACGTACCAGCCGTGCTCGCCCTCGGCCAGATCCTCCCAGGTCACCGTGGCCGGCTCACCCGGCGATGCGCCGGTGACGCTGCCGATCTCGTGCGCGCTGAGGATCTCGGCGCGGAAGGAGTCGGTCGCGAGCGTCTTGGCCTGCGGCGTGATGCCCACCGCCGCATAGGGGATCTCGAACTCCTGCATGCCCGGCGGGTCGTTCAGCGACGCGTCATCGGAGTCGAAGTCGTCCAGCGACGGCGAGTAGGTGCGGAAGACGATCCTGCCGCCGTCGTTGTCGAAGTGCGCGAGACGCAGGTATCCCTGGCCGCCTTCCGGCAGCCCCTGGTAGTCGAAGAGCATCGAGTACACGGTGCGGTCCGCCACTCCGTCACCGTCGTCGTCGATCTCGTCGGTGCGCGTGTAGGCGTCGTGGTAGTGCCCGGAGCTCACCGCGAACACGTTCGGGTTGGGCGTGACGACCTCGTCGAACACGCGCTGCGGGAACGGTCCGAGACCGCCCGTGGTCAGCATGTACTCGTGCAGGTTCAGCCACACCTTGCGCTCGGGGTGCTGGCGGATGACCTCGTTCATCCACGCGATGTCCGCGGTGTTGGATGCCTCGTCGTTCGGCGTGGGCCACCCCATGTAGAGGAACAGGAAGTCCCCGCCGCCGACCGAGACGAGGTCGTAGTGCCCGCGGTTGTCCTTGTAGGAGCCGCCGTACCAGGGGTTGCCGGCGAAGCGCGCCTCGCCGAAGAACTGCGAGTACTGCGTGTAGTCCGCGGCGAAGCCGCCGACGTCGTGGTTGCCCGCCAGCACGCCGTACGGCAGCGCGGCCTCGTCCAGCATGCGGTAGGCGGCATCCGCGTTCGCCCACTGGTGCGGCTGCGTGTGCACGTTGACGATGTCGCCGTTGTGGATCAGGTACTGCAGGTTGAGGTTCTCGCGCTGCGCGAGCAGGAACTCGTGGATCGCGAGCTGGTGGGGGTAGTACCCCTCGGTCTCGTTGTAGTACTGCGTGTCGGACTCGATGCCGACCGTGAAGTCGAACGAGCTCCGCGGAGTCGCCTCGGCGTGGAACGCCTCGACCGCGCTGTCGCGCGATGAGAGATCGGTCGCGGCGAAGCCCTCGGAGTGCTGGACGAGCAGGGTGAGCACCCCGTCGGCGGCGTGTCCGTCGACCGGGACGAGCGCCTCCAGCGTGAAGTCGGTCGCCGCACCATCGGTCGTCAGCACCTGGTCGACCTCCTCCCATGCGCCGGCGGCGGTACGGGCGTACAGGGTCACCTTGGCGTCGGCGTTCGCTCTGCCGCGCCAGTCGACGCGCGCCAGCGCGCCCGCCCCGGCGCCGTCGGGCACCGCCACCGTGAAGAGCTGGTACGGCAGTGCCGTCGCGCTCGTCGTCTCGACATCCACGCCGTCGGTGCCCAGCAGCTTCGCGAGGTCGTCGGCGCCCAGCGCTGCTCCCCCGCTCCGGTCGGCGGCGCCCGAGTCCGTCACGGTCCCGGCGCTCACCGTCACGCCGGCGTCACCCGGGGCGAAGCCGTACCCCTCGCGGAAGCTCAGATCGAGCGCGTCCTGCTCGGGCGAGGTCGGCGTCGCGGTGAGGTCGGCGCTGTCGCCCTCGACGATCTGACCGTCGGCCGGCCCATCGAGCTGGATCGCCGGACGCTCGTCGGCCGTCTCGAATCTGACGGAGCGCGTCGCCGTGTTGCCGACCTCGTCGATCGCGGTGAACTCGGCGATGTGCTCGCCCGGCTCGAGCGCCAGCGACGTGGTCGCGAGCGGAAGCGAGATGGGAGCGCCGTCCAGCACCGCGGAGAGCGAGGCCAGGCCTGCTCCGGCGTCGGTCGCCGTCGCGTCCACCGCGAAGTGGCCGCGGTAGCGCTCACCCTCGACGAGCGGGCTGTCGATCACGGGGGCCGTGTTGTCGACGTGGACCGTGCGCGATGCGGCGGACTCCCCCGCCGTCGCCGCGACGACGTGTGCGCCGTCAGCCTCGCCTGTGGTGTCCCACAGCGCCGAGACCGAGGTGAAGGCGTCGTCCGGGATCGTGAACGTGGCCAGGAACGACACGAGGTTCGCGTCGGAGTACGCGATGCGCGCGTCCGGTGCGGGGCAGTCGACGAACGCCGGGGCGGTGACGGCGCCGGCCTGCTCCTTCGTTGTCGCACAGTGGTCCGGCCGCAGGACGCGGCCGTCCGGCAGCGCCAGGCGCAGGTTCATGGTCGTGAAGTCGTCGTTGTTCTCGTTGACGTCGGCTTCGGGCCAGGCCTTGGTGCCGGCGGCGATCGTGAGCGTGAGCTGCTGGCCGGGGACGACCCGGTCGACCGGCACCGTGGCATCGACCGTGACGATGCGCGAGTAGTAGCCCTCGTCGAAGATCCGGAGCACGTCGTCGCCCAGCTTCACGCCGTTGCGGAAGAACGCGTCGGTGTTCGTCGCCTCGAACGCGAAGACCGGACCGGTCTCGAGCGAGGGGACGGCGCCGGCGACCGGCTCGCCGTCGACCGTCAGCTCGACGTCGGCGCCCGGCGCATCCGCCGTCGCGGAGACGCGCACCTCGCCGCCGACGAACTGCCCCTCGGCGAGGTTGATGCGCACCGGATCCGGGTCGCCGTCCAACAGGTCGACGCGGACGGGGCCGAGCGTGGACTCCTGAGTTCCGTCGCTCGCGATCACCGTGTACTCGATCCAGCGCTTGCCGAACAGATCGGCCGCGGGCACCGAGTAGTGGTAGCGGTTCGCCGCCTCGAACACGAGATCGCGCTCGTCGGTGGCGCCCAGGTTGTCGGTCATGCGGAGCGTCACCGTGCGGACGAGGACGTCGTCGGTCACGTCGAACCCGAGGTCGAGATCCGGTGTGTCGGGCACGTCGGAGCTGCCGGTGAGATCGGTGATCACCGGCGCGGAGCCACCCGCGGGGGCCGCCACGAACGCATTCGGCACCTGGTCGGCCGCGACCGATCCGGGCGTCGGCGGGGACAGGCGGATCATCGTCTGCACCGGGCCTTCGGGAGCAGGCGGGGTCCACAGCGGCGTTGCCGCGGACGGGTTCCACCCGTACTGGATCGCGGTCGACGCGGTCGTCTGATCGTCGGCGAAGTAGTAGGCCCGGCTGATGTCGTGACCGGTGTTCGTGCGCACCTGGATGCCGCGCGACCCCCCGTTCGCCATGCCGCCGTTCAACAGCTCGACGATGTCGTCGCCGAGGGTCAGGTCGGTGCCGAACGCCTCGTTGAAGTCCGCGACCGTGAGGCCCGCGGCGACGCCCGCGGGGTTTTTCACCCACAGCACGAGCGTGCCGCCCGCCTCGATCGTCACGGCGGCGGGCTCCGCGGGCCACAGCGTGGAGCTGAGCGTGACAGGACCGGAGAGGGCGTTGTCGGTGTAGAGGTACGACAGCGTGTAGTCGCGGAAGTCCACCGGAGCGTCGGAGGCGTTGTAGACCTCGATGAATTCGAACGCGTCACCCCCGCCGACGTTCGCGGTGTCGGGTGCCACCTCCGTGATCTGCAGCAGCGGCGCGCGCAGCTCAGGGTCGGTCGGGCGCTTCAGCGCGCTCGTCACCTGGGCGAGGGTCACCGTGCCGGGCGTCACCGCCACCGCGGGACCGGCCTCGACCAGCAGCGCGTCGACTCCGCCGATCACCTCGGGCACAGCGAACTGGGCGTTCCAGTTGCCGGCGGGATCCGTGTCGGCCGGCGCCCACGCGCGGCTCAGCGTGCGGGTCGCGTCGACCAGGCTGAAGCCGCGGTCGCCGCCGTTGGCGATGCCCGCCTGGGGGCCGAAGCGGTAGACCGGCACGCCGGCGCCCGCGCCGACGGCGGCGCGGAACTGGTCCTTCGTAAGCGCGGCCTGGTCCGACGTGGGACCGTAGTTCAGCCAGAACAGGGCCGAGGCGCCGGCAGGCACCACGACGGGCGCGTCCGCTTCGCCGTCCAGGTGGAGGACCGGCTGCGGCGTGCCCGCGTTCCACCGGGACGTGTGGTAGCGGAGCCCGATGCCCGCCGCCGTGAGGTCGATCGCCGCGGTCGTGGTGTTCGTGACCTCCACGAACTCGTAGAGATCGGCACCGGGGTTGTCGCCGTGGATCTCGGTGATCGCCAGCGGGAAGTACTCGCCCGCGTTGCCGTCCGCGCCGGGACCGGGCGCCGAGGGCTCCCCCGGCTCGGTCGGCTCGGGCCCGGCGGGACGCACGAGCTGCGCGGGCAGCACCGCTCCCGGCGTCGGCGCGGCCGCCTCCGGCCCGGTGAGCAGGATGCCCGTCGCCGGCGCGGTGAAGTGATCCGACACGCCCTTCGCGGCCGTCGCCCGGCTGTAGTCGGAACCGGAGGCGAGGGTGACCCCGTCGCCCTCGTACAGGCGCAGCGACCGCGCACCCGAGTTGGCGAACCCGGCCTGGCCGGTCGCGTGGAACAGGGGGTAGGTCGATGCCGCGTCGCCGTAGTGGGCGCGGAAGTCGCCCTCGGCCAGCTGCCACTGCTCGACGGCCGCGTCTCCGCTGCCGACGGCGTAGCGCAGCCAGAACACGGCGGTGCCGTTCGCGGGGATCACCGCATCGCCGAGCGCGGTGGTGGTGCCCGGCTCGACCGCCTGGATGAACGCGGCCCCGTTGTACTGCAGCCGGTAGTCCGCGAAGTCGATCGGCTCGGCCGTCGTGTTGGTCACCTCGAAGAACTCGAAGTGGTCCTGGTCGGCCGGCGTGCCCGCGTTGTCCTGCATCACCTCGGTGATGAGCAGCGCCGGCAGCGGCTCCGCCGCGACGGCGGGGGCTGCGACGCCGACGCCGGTGAGGGCGATGGCAGCGGCGGCGAGTGAGGCGAGAGCGGCGCGGGGACGCATGAGGACGCGGGGAGTCACGAGGATCGAGCACACCGAGTGCGGATGTCGCGAAGGCGTACGCCCGGTGAACGGCGACCGACTCGCGGGCGTCCGCCCGCCTCCGCGGCGTCAGCCGATGTGCTCGGTGAGCTCGAACCAGCGCTCCTCGACGCCGTCGCGCTCCCTCTCGAGCTCGCCGATGCGGGCCATCTCGGCGCCGAGGCCGACGTAGTCGGACTGGTCGTGGTGGGCGAGCGCGGTGCGCGCGGCGCCGATCTGCGTCTCGAGCTTCTCCAGGCGGCGCTCGAGCGACGCGACCTCCTTCTGCGCGGCGCGCAGCGCCTGCCCTGAGAGGGCCGGACTCGAGGAGGGGAGGGATGCCGCGGCCGCGGCATCCGTCGCCTTCGAGGTCGCGGGCCCCGCAGCCCGCTCGCGCTCGCGCAGGCGCAGGTACTCGTCGACGCCGCCCGGCAGGTGCCGAAGGTGGCCGCCGAGGATCGCGTACTGCTGGTCGGTGACGCGCTCGATGAAGTAGCGGTCGTGAGAGACGACGAGCAGCGTGCCGGGCCACGAGTCGAGGAGGTCCTCGATCGCGGCGAGCATGTCGGTGTCGAGGTCGTTGGTCGGCTCGTCGAGGATCAGCACGTTCGGCTGCTCGAGGAGGATGAGCAGCAGCTGCAGCCGGCGCTTCTGGCCACCCGACAGATCCTTCACCGGGGTCGACAGCTGCGCGCTCTGGAAGCCCATGCTCTCGAGCAGCTGGCCGGGCGTGAGCTCCTGCGCCTTCGAGCCGCTGCCGAACGTGTAGGTCGTGCGCAGGCGCGAGATCACGACGCGGACGGGATCCTCGAGGTGCTCCTCGAGCTCGTCGAGGCGCTGAGTGAGGGTGGCGACCTTGACCGTCTTGCCGCGCTTGACGCGCCCGGCCGTCGGCTCGACGTCGCCCGCGACGAGGCCGAGGAGGGTCGACTTGCCGGCGCCGTTCACACCCAGGATGCCGGTGCGCTCGCCGGGCGCGATGCGCCACTCGACCGGGTGCAGCACCTCGCGGCCGTCGTACGAGACCGCGGCGTCGAGGAGGTCGACGACATCCTTGCCGAGGCGCGAGACCGCGAGGGAGCGCAGCTCGGTGGCATCGCGGATCTCGGGCACGTCGGCGATGAGGACGTTCGCGGCATCGATGCGGAACTTCGGCTTGGACGTGCGCGCCGGCGCGCCGCGCCGCAGCCACGCGAGCTCCTTGCGGGCGAGGTTCTGGCGGCGCTGCTCGATGACGGCCGCCTGGCGGTCGCGCTCGACGCGCTGCAGGATGTACGCCGCGTAACCGCCCTCGAAGGGCTCGACGATGCGGTCGTGCACCTCCCACGTCGTGTTGCACACCTCGTCGAGGAACCATCGGTCGTGCGTGACGACGAGGAGTCCGCCCTGGTTCGCCGGCCAGCGCCGCTTCACGTGATCGGCGAGCCACGCGATCGCCTCGACGTCGAGGTGGTTGGTGGGCTCATCCAGGAACAGCACGTCGTGGTCGCCGACGAGGAGCGCGGCGAGCGACACCCGCCGCCGCTGACCGCCCGACAGGCCCGCGACAGGGCCGTCCCACGCGAGGTCGCCGAGCAGCCCGGCGATCACGTCGCGCGTGCGCGCGTCGCCGGCCCACTCGTGGTCGGGCCGGTCGCCCACGACGGCCTCGCGGATCGTCAGGCTGTCGTCGAGCGTGTCGGCCTGGTCGAGCACCCCGACCCGCACGCCTCCGCGCACGGTGACGCGACCGCCGTCCGGCTCGAGGCGGCCGGCGAGCATCGCCAGCAGGCTCGACTTGCCGTCGCCGTTGCGTCCGACCACGCCGATGCGGTCGCCTTCGTCGATGCCCAGCGACACACGGTCGAAGACGACCTTGGTCGGGAACTCCAGGTGCAGGGCCTCGGCCCCCAGAAGATGTGCCATGTCCCTCCCAGGCTAGGCGAGTCGCGCGGACCCGACGTCGCGCCCGGGTGCCACCCCGCTCAGTACCAGATGCTGAGCCGCGGTGCCGTGTGCCACGAGAGCATGCGCGCCGCGGTCTCGATGGCGGCGCCGGCGGATGCCGCGTCCGCCGCGTCCGGCACCGTCACGCGGCCCGCAGCCGCCAGGGTCGCGAGCGACACGCCGCCGAGGTAGGCCGCCGACAGCTCGGCGATGCCCAGCGAGACCACCGCGTGGTCGGGAGTCTCGTCGTCGGAGAGCCGTCGCACGCGGCCCGCCCCGTCGCCGTCGACCTCGAGCAGAAAGCGCCCGGTCGACAGCCCGATCGGATCGTCGACGTCGAGGACGACGGCGCCGGACGCGCCGAAGCGGCGCGCCTCGAGGGAGGCCGGCACGTCGATGACCCGCACGTACTGGTGGTCGCGGACGGTGACCTTCACGGCTCGCTGGTCGGCGATCATCCACAGCAGCGGCTCGTCGATCGACAGCTCGCCCGCGTGCACCTCCGCCACCAGGTCGAGCTCGAGCAGGAACCGCCAGAGCGCCGCGTAGGCGTCGTCCGTCTCGGCGAGCAGGTAGCTGACGGTGACCGTCGCCTTGGTGAAGTCGTCGTGGTTCTCGCGTACCGCGTACACGGCGGCCCCGCGCACTTCGCCGGCGGCATCGGTGTACTGCACCGCGCGCTTCTCCCCGGCCTTCTCGGCAGTCGGGTTCGTGCCCGCGAAGCCGTCCCAGAAGCTCCCTGTGATGTCGACTTCTCCCGCGATACGGTGCCGCACACGCTCATGCAGCGCCGGCAGCAGCTCGCGAACCCGCTCGCGGGGAATGAAGTCGATGCGCCCCTCGGGGCGCGGTCCGGTCCAGACCGCGCGCCTGGTCTCGATCTTGAAGGAGGCGGCCGGGGCTGCCGAAGCGAAGCCGTAGCGGCCGTACAGTTGCGACTCGCTCACCGTGAGCATCGCCATCGGGATGCCGGCGGCAGCGGCCGCGCGCAGCTCCCCCTCCAGCATCGCGCGGGCGACGCCGCGCCGGCGATGGGTCGGAGCCACGGTGACGGCCGAGATGGCGCACGACGGGATCGCACGGCCACCCGGCACCGTCAGCTCGCCGAGCCACGACGCGATGGTGGCCACCGGCGCATCGGCGACCGGGGCTGCGGAATCGTAGACCCCCGTCAGCCGGCGATAGACGGTCCGCTCGCGCGAGGCCGCGATCTGCTCGTCGCTGCGCTCACCGTCCTGGAACCCGCGCGCGACGGACTGCAGCCACGCCGGGAAGTCGTCTCCGTCGACCGCCACCCGGCGGTACTCGAGTCCGTTCTCGGCGAGACGCTCACGCGAGGCGCCGTCGACCTCGCCCGTACGGAAGGCGGCGCGGTCCTGCTCGACGGCACCGGCGGTCTGGGACGCGTTCATGGGGACTTCCTCTCCAGGACCCGCAGGCGGGCCTCGTGTCGTGCGATACGCCGATCTCAGTTCACGACGCGTGCGCCGGCCACCGGCCCGTGCACGTGCAGAGCTTCGTATCCGGCGGCCGACAGGGTGATCTGCAGCTCGAGGGCCGACTCGGGGTCGGCCGTCAGGAACGCCAGTGTAGGACCCGACCCCGACACCAGCCCCGCCAGGGCGCCGGACTCCTCACCCAGTTCGAGCACCTCCCGCAGCTCGGGGCGCAGCGACAGGGCCGCGACCTGCAGGTCGTTGCGGGTGTGCTCGGCGAGCGCCACGGGGTCGGCCGCGCGCAGCGCCTGCAGCACGGTCGGCGCGACGGCGGGCACGCGCGCGCCGGCGGTGATGTCGGGGCGCGCGCGCAGCTCGTCGAGGTGGCCGTAGACCTCCGGGGTCGACAGCCCCGCGGTCGACGGCACCACGACCCAGTCGAAGCGGCCCTTCGCGAGCGCCGGGCTGAGCTGGTCGCCGCGGCCCGTGCCCACCGCCGTCCCGCCCATGAGTGCGAAGGGCACGTCGGCGCCGAGCCGCGCGGCGAGCTTGTGCAGCTCGGCGCTGCCGAGCTCGGCTCCCCACAGCGCGTCGCACGCGACGAGCGCGGCGGCGGCATCCGCGGATCCGCCGCCCATGCCGCCGGCGACCGGCACGTGCTTGACGATGTCGAGATGAACCCCGCCGGAGTGGCCGATGCGCTGCGCCACGAGGCGCGCCGCACGCACCGCCAGGTTGCGGTCGTCGGCGGGCACGCCCGAGACGTCGACCGTGCCCGAGATCGCCACCGTGAACTCGTCGGACGGCGAGGCCCACACGTCCTCGTACAGCGAGACCGCCTGATACGCCGAGGCCACGTCGTGGTAGCCGTCCGCGTGCACGCCGCCGACCTCGAAGAAGAGGTTGAGCTTGCCGGGCGCCCGTACCCGGACACCGTCGGCGGCGAGGGCCTGGCTCACCGGTTCGCCGATTCCGCCCAGAGGTCCACGTCGATCCCGTCCGACAGCGCGTCGATGCGCTCCTCCTCCTCCGTCGTGAAGGCGGGTCCATCGAGCGCCTGCAGGTTCTCGTCCAGCTGCGCCGGACGCGAGGCGCCGATGAGCGCCGACGCCACCACCGGGTCGCGCAGCACCCACTGGATGGCCATCTGGGCGAGCGTCTGCCCGCGCTCCTTGGCGATGACGTCCAGCGAGCGCAGCGTCGACAGCCCCTTGTCGCTCAGCGGTCCCCGCGGCAGCGAGCCGCGCTGCTGGGCACGGTCGGCGTCCCCGCCGCCCAGGTACTTGTCGGTGAGCAGCCCCTGCGCGAGCGGCGTGAACGCGATGGCGCCCATGCCCTCCTGACGCAGCACGCCGGTCAGGCCGTCCTCGACCCAGCGGTTGAGGATCGAGTAGGCCGGCTGGTGGATCACCAGCGGGGTGCCCAGCGAGCGGGCGACGGATGCCGCGACCGCCGTCCGCTCCGCGCTGTACGACGAGATGCCGACGTAGAGCGCCTTGCCCTGTCGCACCAGCGTGTCGAGCGCCCCGACCGTCTCCTCGACGGGGACGTCGGGGTCGACGCGGTGCGAGTAGAAGATGTCGACGTAGTCGATGCTCATGCGCTGGAGCGACTGCTCGGCGCTCGAGATCAGGTACTTGCGCGAGCCGCCGTTGCCGTACGGGCCGTGCCACATGTCGTAGCCGGCCTTCGACGAGATGATGAGCTCGTCGCGGTAGGGGGCGAAGTCCTCGCGCATCATGCGACCGAAGTTCGTCTCGGCCGTGCCGTACGGCGGGCCGTAGTTGTTCGCCAGGTCGAAGTGGGTGATGCCGCGGTCGAAGGCGTGGCGCAGCAGCGCGCGCTGGTTGTCGAACGGGATGTTGTCGCCGAAGTTCCACCACAGCCCCAGCGACACGGGCGGGAGCGTCAGGCCCGATGTGCCGACGCGACGGTAGTCGGCGCCGGTGTAGCGGTCGGCGGCGGCGGTGTAGGGACGGTGGAGATCTCCTCCACGGGACAGGTAGCGCGCGTCTTCGGTCACCGGTCCAGGCTAGCGACGTCCAGCCGCCCGCGCAGGGGCACGCCGAGGGCACGCGGACCGAGCCGATGTCAAGGGCCTTCTCGCGAAACGCGGACGTAACCGACGCTCCCTTATGGTGTCGAGACCGGCTCCGGACGCCTCCCCGCGCCGCCGGGCCCCGATCGAGAAGGAGGACCGCATGACCCTGCTGTCTGCGCTGCCGCAATCCGCCGACCCGTGGAGCGTGCTCACCGAGCGGGCCGACGTGGTCGTCGACCGCGGCATCCTCCATCTCGTGCACGACGACGTCGCCCCGCAGGAAGCGCGCGAAGCCGACCTGCTGCTGACCGCCTCCGCGCTCGACGACGCCGGCATCGAGACGCTGCTGATCCGTCACGACCGCGCGATCCCCACGCTCGTCGTCGACCTCCGCGACCGCGAAGAGGCCCTGACCGCGCTGGCCGCCGTGTGCACGCGGGAGCCGCTGTACGTCAAGGCGAAGGGCCGTGGCCCGCTGCTGGCGTGCGACGCCCCCGCCGTCCCCGACCTGCCCGCCGTCGTGCGCCTGTACCGCCCGCGCATCACGAGCGCGGGGTCGCTGCGCTACGGCCCCGGCCACGGCGTGCACCTGGAGTTCTGGCGCTTCGGCGATGAGACGGTGGAGGCACCGCGCGACAACGCGCTGACCCGCCGGAGCACGCCCGCCGAGGATCTCGAATACACCACGGTCGAGCGCCACGGACGCATCTGGCGCACGATCGCCGGCATGTTCGATCCGCAGCCCCTCGAGGTCACCGAAGACATCGACATCGTCTTCTCGTGGGTGGACGGATCATCGAGCGACTTCCGGCGCCAGCGGGCCGCCCAGCTGGCCGAGTACGTGGTCGGAGACGGCGACGACGGCCCGGCGCGCTACCGCCATGTCGACGAGCTGCGCTACGCGCTGCGGAGCGTGCACATGTACGCGCCGTGGGTGCGCCGCATCTTCATCGCGACCGACTCGCCCGCTCCTGCGTGGCTGCTCGATCACCCGAAGGTGACGATCGTGCGCAGCGAGGAGTTCTTCGCAGACCCGTCGGTGCTCCCCACGCACAACTCGCACGCGGTCGAAGCCCAGCTGCACCGCATCCCCGGCCTCGCCGAGCACTTCCTGTACTCCAACGACGACATGTTCTTCGGGCGCCCGGTCGAGCCGGAGATGTTCTTCACGCCCGGCGGCGTCACGAAATTCGTCGAGTGCGAGGTGCGCATCGGCGCCGGCGACCCCGCCCTCCACCGCAGCGGCCACGACAACGGGCTGCGGGTCAACCGCGCGCTGCTCAAGGAGCGTTTCGGCCGCACCATCGTGCGCGATCTCGAGCACTGCGCCGCTCCGCTACGCCGGAGCGTCATGGCCGAGCTCGAGGAGACGTTCGCCGACGACTTCGCCCGGACCGCGGCATCCCGCTTCCGCTCCGCCACCGACATCTCGGTGACCAACAGCCTGTACCACTACTACGCGCTGCTCACCGGCCGCGCGATCGCCACCCGTGCGCCGCGCGTGCGCTACGCGCAGACGACCCTCCCTAAGGGCCTGCGGCTCATGGAACGGCTCGCCGACCGCTGCGACGCCGACATGTTCTGCCTCAACGACGGCGGCGAGGTCGCGGTGCCCGAGGAGATCCGCGTGCGAGCGATCACCAGCGCCCTCGAGCGCATGTTCCCGGTGCGCGCCCCGTGGGAGCGGGACGAGCTCAGCGCAGCACGGGAATCGGCTCGGTCGGCGCATCCCTCCGCGCGGCGATGAGCGGTGCGACGCCGGCGTCGAGCAGACGCCGGCGGGCCTCGTCTGCGTCGATGTGCTCGAGGACGAGCGGCGCCGACACCGGCACCACCGAGTGCACCACCGTGTCGTCGTACACGTGCACGAGGTTGAAGGCCTGCGCTCCGTCCTGAGGGCGGGTGCCGCCCACGGGAACCGTGAGGTCCTGGGCGTAGCAGGTGGACGAGGCGACCGACACCGGGATGCCGGCGAAGGTCGCGAACGTCGAATAGTGCAGGTGCCCGGCGATGATCGCACGCACGTCGCTGCCGCGGAGCACCGCCGCGAGCCGGCTCTGATCGTGCAGCTCGACGCTCGCCGCGAGCGGCAGCACACTCGGTACGGGCGGGTGGTGCATGGCCAGGATGCTGCCCAGCGGCGCAGGCGTCGCGAGCACCTCCGCGAGCCATGCCAGCTGCTCGTCGCCGACCTCGCCGTGGTGGCGGCCGGGCACGCTCGTGTCGAGCGTGATGACGCGGAGGCCGTCGAGCTCGTCCACCCGGTCGATCGGACGCGCATCGGATGCCTCGTCGAGCAAGCTCGCGCGGAACGCCCCGCGCTCGTCGTGGTTGCCCATCACCCACAGCACGCGCGCGCCGAGGCGCTCGGCGACCGGCTCGACCAGCGCGCGCAGCTCGGCGTAGGCGGCGGGCTCGCCGAGGTCGACGAGGTCGCCCGTGAACACGACGGCGTCGGGGCGGACGCCGCTCGCCTCGATCGCCTCGAGGGCCTCGGCCAGGCGTGCCGCGCCGTCGACCGAGTCGAAGAGGTGCGGGGTCGCGGGGGCGCGCAGGTGGGTGTCGCTCAGGTGCAGCAGGACGCGTTCGGGGGCCGGGTGTTCGGCGGTGCGCATGGCGGGTTCACTCCGGTCCGCCGGGTGGCGATCTGCCTGTGTTACCGGACGGCGGACGCTGAAATGTTACCGGCGTGTTTCGAGAGGTTCCCGACGACGCGGTGAAGATCCGCTGAATTTCAGCTTTCCGACTCCGTCGCCGCAGATCCGGCGATGCGCACGTAGTCCTCGATCGAGAGGTCCTCGCCGCGCGCGGTGGGCGCCACCCCGGCGCGTTCCAAGATGACGGATGCCGCGCCCGCACTTCCCCCGAGCACCTGCGACAGCGCCTGCCTGAGCATCTTGCGCCGCTGCTGGAAGGCCGCGTCGATGATCGCGAAGGTCCGTCGGCGCAGAGCCTCGTCGCCGCGAGGCTCGGCGTCGCGACGGAAGCCGACCAGCACGCTGTCGACGTTCGGCACCGGCCAGAAGACCTGACGCGACACCGTCCCGGCCAGCTTCCAGGGCCCGTACCAGGCCGCCTTGACGCTCGGGGCGCCGTACACCTTCGACCCCGGAGGGGCGGCGAGGCGCTCCCCCACCTCGGCCTGCACCATGACCACGCCCTTCTCGAGAGCGGGGAACGTCTCGAGGAAGTGCAGCAGCACGGGCACGCTGACGTTGTAGGGCAGGTTCGCGACGAGCACGGTGGGGTCGCCCGGGAGCTCGGTGACGCGCAGCGCGTCGGCGTCGACGACCGTCAGGGCGCCGTCGCTCACGCCGTGCGCGGCCGCGGTGGCCGGCAGCCGCTCTGCCAGGCGGTGGTCGATCTCGACGGCGGTGACGGCGGCGCCCGCTTCGAGGATGGCGAGCGTCAACGACCCGAGACCCGGTCCGACCTCGACCACCCGATCGCCGGGGCGGACCTCGGCGACGTGCACGATCTTGCGGACGGTGTTGGCGTCCACGACGAAGTTCTGCCCGAGCTTCTTCGTCGGGGTGACGTCGAGGTCGGCGGCGAGCGCGCGGATCTCGGCCGCACCGAGCAGTGTCACGGGCATGCGTTTCACTGTACGGCCTCATACCACGGGGGCGACGCGCCACGCATGGCCTCGCACGCGCCGCGACCGGCCGATAGCGTGACGAGCATGAATCCGACCGGCTCGATCCCCGCAGACGCGTTCTCCCTCCGCAGTCCGTACGGGCGACGAGCCATCGGCCTCTCGGTCGCGGCGGCGGTCGGCGGCTTCCTCTTCGGCTTCGACTCCTCGGTCATCAACGGCGCCGTCGACTCGATCTCGCGGGACTTCGCGCTCAACGACGTCATCACCGGGTTCGTCGTGGCGATCGCCCTCCTCGGCTGCGCCGTCGGCGCGATCATCGCGGGCAGCCTCTCGGACCGCTGGGGGCGCCTGCGCGTCATGTTCCTCGGCGCCATCATGTTCTTCGTCTCGTCGATCGGCGCCGGCCTCGCGTTCGCGGCGTGGGACCTGGCGCTGTGGCGGGTGATCGGCGGCCTCGGCATCGGCATCGCCTCCGTCGTCGCACCGGCCTACATCGCCGAGATCGCTCCGCGCCAGATCCGTGGAGGCCTCGCCTCGCTGCAGCAGCTCGCGATCACGATCGGCATCTTCGCGGCGCTCCTGTCGGACGCGCTGCTCGCCAACTCCGCCGGTGGCGCCGACAACGTGCTGTGGTTCGGGCTCGAGGCATGGCGATGGATGTTCATCGTCGGCGCCGTGCCGGCCGCGGTCTACGGCATCCTCGCCTTCACACTGCCCGAGTCGCCGCGCTTCCTCATCGCGAAGGGCCGCATCGACGAGGCCCGCGAGATCTTCGCCCGGCTGGTCCCGCCGGCCGACCTCGACCACACGATGCGCGACCTGCAGACGGCGATCGAGACCGACCGCAAGAACGCCGGCGTCTCGCTCCGCGGCCCCGTGCTCGGGCTGCAGCGCATCGTCTGGGTCGGCATCATCCTCTCGGTGTTCCAGCAGTTCGTCGGCATCAACGTGATCTTCTACTACTCGACCAGCCTCTGGCAGTCGGTCGGATTCGACGAGAGCGACTCCTTCACCATCAGCGTCGTGACGTCGATCACCAACGTGCTGGTCACGCTGATCGCGATCTTCCTCGTCGACCGCGTCGGCCGGAAGCCGATCCTGCTCACCGGCTCGGTGCTGATGACGCTGTCGCTCGGCCTCATGGCGATCTCGTTCCTCTTCTCCGAGACCGACAGCGCCGGCGAAGTGGTGCTCCCGGCGCCGTGGGGCCCGATTGCGCTCATCGCCGCGAACGTGTTCGTGATCGGCTTCGGCGCCTCGTGGGGTCCCCTGGTCTGGGTGCTCCTCGGCGAGATCTTCCCGAGCCGGATCCGCGGCAAGGCGCTGGGAGTCGCGGCCGGAGCTCAGTGGATCGCGAACTTCCTCATCACGATCTCGTTCCCCGCGATGTCGTCGTGGTCCCTTCCTCTCACGTACGGCATGTACGCGCTGTTCGCGGCGCTGTCGTTCGTGTACGTCGCGTGGCGCGTGCCCGAGACCAAGGGCATGGACATCGAGCAGACCGAGACGCTCTTCACGCATCGGAGCGGCACGCCTGCCGCGCCCTGACGGACGCGGCGGGTGCGGCATCCGTCGTCCGTCCTGACGGCCGCGCCGGCGCGCCTAGGATGGCGGGATGCCTTCGCTCGGCGACCTGATCGCACCCCGCCGCCTGGGCACCGACTTCCGGTGGCTGCTCGCGTCGTCGTGGACGAGCAACCTCGGCGACGGCATCGCGCTGGCCGCGGCGCCGCTGCTGATCGCGTCGCTCACGTCGTCGCCGATCCTCGTCGCGGCGGGCGCCATGATGCAGTTCCTGCCGTGGCTGCTGTTCGGCCTGCTGGCAGGCGCCGTCGCCGACCACCACGACAGACGGCGGCTGGTCATGCTCGCCAACGGACTGCGCGCGGTGATCGTGCTCGTGCTCGTGGGATTCCTGGTCACCGGTCAGGCGACCGTCTGGCTCGTGCTGGCCACCGCGTTCCTCTACGGCACGGCCGAGGTGTTCGCCGACTCCGCGGGCAGCACCCTGCTGCCGATGCTCGTGAAGCCCGCCGACCTCGGTGTCGGGAACGCCCGCATGCAGGCCGGCTACCTCGTCGCGAACCAGCTCGCGGGCCCGCCGCTGGGCGCCTTCCTGTTCGCGGTCGGCTCGTTCTGGCCGTTCGTGCTGCAGGTGCTGTGCGTGTCGCTCGCCGTGCTGCTCATCTCCCGCATCGCGCGCACGCCGGTCCCGGAGCACCCCGAGGCGGAGCGCGGCAGCAAGGCGCACGCGATCCGCGAGGGCCTGCGGTGGCTGCGCCACAACGCACCGGTGCGCACACTGGTCATCATCATCCTGGTCTTCAACGTCACGTGGGCGGCGCCCTGGGGCGTGCTCGTGCTCTACGCCACCGAGCACCTCGGCATGGGTCCTGTCGGCTACGGAGCGCTCACCACCGCCTCCGCGATCGGCGGCATCATCGCGGTCTTCAGCTTCGGCTGGCTCGAGCGGCACGTGTCGTTCTCGACGCTCATGCGGGTGTGCCTGTCGCTCGAGGTGCTCATGCACCTGTGCTTCGCGCTGACGACCTCACCCGCGGTGGCGTTCGTCATCATGTTCGGCTTCGGGCTGTATGCCTTCATCTGGGGCACGATCTCGACCACCGTGCGTCAGCGCCTCGTGCCGATGGAGCTGCAGGGCCGCATCGCGTCGGTCAACATGGTCGGCGTCTTCGGCGGGCTCGTGATCGGGCAGTTCATCGGCGGCATCCTCGCGCAGCTGTGGGGTCTCACCGCCCCGTGGTGGTTCGCCTTCGCGGGATCGGCCGTGACCCTCGCGCTGGTGTGGCGCTCGATCTCGCACATCGCCGCCGCCAAGCCCGTGCTCGACGCGGCCGACAAGAACGAGATCGCCGGCGAGGAGGAGCCGGGAGCCGGCGGCCTGCCGCTGCGCGACTGACGGCACCGGCCGACATCCGGCCCCGCGGCGGTCTACGTCCGCGGATCCTCGACGAGCTCGCCCAGACGGGCGCCGAGCTGTTCGAGGCGCGGAGTCCACGGGCCCGCCATCTCGCCGGCCGCGCCGCGCCGCAGCGCCTCGGCGAACGGCACCCAGGCACTCTCGCTCACCTCGGCCGGGTCGAGCGCGAGCGACGGATCGCCGTCCACACGGACCACGTACACGTCGAACAGCGCTGTCCGCTCGGTGAGACGGCCGACGAGCTGCAGATCGGCGACGCCGACCCGGACGCCCGTCTCCTCGTACAGCTCGCGGACGGCCGCCTGCTCACTCGTCTCGCCGGTCAGGGCGCTCCCGGCGGGGAACTCCCACGTCGAACCCCACGGCTTGTCCGGCGCGCGCAGGGTGAGCAGCACCCGACCGTCGCCGCGCACGACGCACACCGACGACACGAGGTGGAACACGCCCTCGGGGAAGCCCGGGTCGCCGCGACGGTGGGTGCGGCCGAGCGCGGTGCCCGCGGCATCCGTCAGATCCCACAGCTCGTCGTCCGCGCCGGTCACCGGTCAGTCCTCGAACGAGCCGTAGACCTCGAGCGTGTTCGCGGCGATCTGTGCGCACAGCTCATCGAGGTCGACGCCGAGCTCGGCGGCCATGAACCGCACCGTCACGGGGATCAGGTACGGCGCGTTCGGCCGGCCGCGGTGCGGGGTCGGGGTGAGGAAAGGGGCGTCCGTCTCGACCAGGATCCGCTCGCGCGGGATCACCGCGAGCGCATCGCGCAGGTTCTGCGCGTTCTTGAACGTGATGTTCCCGGCGAACGAGAGCCAGTAGCCGCGCTCCCCCGCGATGCGCGCCATGTCGGCGTCGCCCGAGAAGCAGTGGAACACCGTGCGGTCGGGCGCACCGACCCGCTCGAGGGTCTCGAGCACCGCCTCGTGCGCGTCGCGGTCGTGGATCTGCATCGCTATGCCGTGCTTCTTCGCGAGCGCGATGTGCGCCTCGAAGCTCTCGAACTGCGCCGGCCGCCCGTCATCGTCGGTGCGGAAGAAGTCCAGGCCCGTCTCGCCGATCGCGCGCACTCGCGGCTGCGCGGCGAGCTCGTCGATCACCGCGATCGCCTCCCCGAGCCGACCCGCCGCGGCGTACGCGGGGGCCTCGTTGGGGTGGATGGCGACGGCCGCGAGGACACGGGGGTGGGATGCCGCAGCCCACGCCGACCAGCGGCTCGACTCGATGTCGCCACCGGCCTGCACGACGCCGACCACGCCGACCTCGCCCGCGCGCTCGAGCTGTTCGTCGAGCGACAGGCCGACGCCGTCCTCGATTTCGAGGTGCGCGTGGTTGTCGTACATCGGCACCGCGAGCGGCTCGGGAGCGGCGGGGTACGAGACATCGCGCGAGCCCTTCTCGCGCGTCCGGACGTACTGCGACGGGTCAGCGGTCGCAGCCGGGTACGGCACCCGCGGCTCACTCATGCCGACCTCCGCTTTCACTCATCGGCTTCCGCTCACTCCTGCGTTCCTCACTGCACTCCTGCGCCCCTCTGTCACCCTGCAAGTCCCACTTTCGGTCGAAAAGAAGCCGACAAATCGCCGAGATCGGGACATCGACGGCAGAAAGCGGGACATGGACGACAGGCGCTCCGGCGACGCGGCGGATCACACCGACTGTTCGACGCGGGGGAACAGCGGCGCGAGGCCGTTGACCGACGTGCCGGGCTGGAGCGCGCCCCACGCGCCCGCCTCGCGGAGGGGCTGGTCCTGCAGGCGGCCGAGCGACTCGGCCGCGCCGAGCGCGATCCAGAGCTTCTCGGTCGAGACCGGCATGACCGGCGACAGCAGCACCGCGAGGGCTCGCAGGGCCTCGGCGGCGGTGTACAGCACCGTGCCGAGACGCTCGCGCTGCGCGTCGTCCTTGGCGAGCGCCCACGGCTCGTTCTCGGTGATGTACAGGTTCAGCGCGTCGACGATCGTCCAGATCGAGCTGATCGCCTCGTCGATGCGGAAGCGCTCGATCGCGGCGTCGGCGGCGGCTGCGGCATCCGCCACCGTCTTCTGGATGTGGAGATCCGCCTCCGTGTAGACGCCCGCCGGCGGCACGACGCCCTCGAAGTAGCGCTCGACCATGGCCGTGGTGCGCGAGGCGAGGTTGCCGAAGCCGTTGGCGAGCTCGGCCTGATAGCGGGCCGAGAGGTCCTCCCACGAGAACGAGCCGTCCTGGCCGAACGCGATCGCCGACAGGAAGTAGAAGCGGTACGCGTCCGAGCCGAAGACGTCGGTGATCTCGGTGGGCGCGATGCCGGTGAGCTTGGACTTCGACATCTTCTCGCCGCCCACGAGCAGCCAGCCGTGCGCGAAGACGCCGCGCGGCACCTCGAGACCCGCGGCCATGAGCATCGCGGGCCAGATGACGGCGTGGAAGCGCAGGATGTCCTTGCCGACGACGTGGTACGCGGGCCAGCGCCGGGCGAACTCCTCGGGGTCTTCGCCGTAGCCGATCGCGGTCGCGTAGTTGAGCAGCGCGTCGACCCACACGTAGATGACGTGCGACTCGTCCCAGGGAACCGTGATGCCCCAGTCGAAGGTCGATCGCGAGATGGAGAGGTCCTTGAGACCGTTCTTGACGAACGAGACGACCTCGTTGCGCGCCGATTCAGGACGGATGAAGTCGGGCACGGTCGTGTAGAGCTCGAGCAGCTTGTCCTGGAACTCGCTGAGCTTGAAGAAGTAGTTCTTCTCCTGCAGCAGCTCGAGCGGCTTCGAGTGGATCGCGCAGACCTTGAGCCCCTCGAAGGGACCCTCGCCGTCGACGATCTCGGCCTCGGTCTTGAACTCCTCGCAGCCGACGCAGTACAGCGCCTCGAACTCGCCCGCGTAGATGTACCCGCGGTCGTAGATCGCCTGCACGAACTGCTTGACGCGCTCCTCGTGGCGGGGCTGCGTCGTGCGGATGAAGTCGTCGTTGGCGACGTCGAGCGTCTCGAGCAGCGGGAACCACGCCTCGCTCACGAGCTTGTCGACCCATTCCTGCGGGGTCGAGCCGTTGGCGGCGGCGGCGCGCATCATCTTCTGGCCGTGCTCGTCGGTGCCCGTGAGCATCCACGTGTCGTCGCCCGCCTGGCGGTGCCAGCGCGCGAGGGTGTCGACCGCCACGGTGGTGTAGCCGTGGCCGATGTGGGGCACGTCGCTCGGATAGTAGATCGGCGTCGTGATGTAGAAGGACGAGGGGCCGGAAGTCACCCGACGAGTCTAGTCAGCGCGGATGCCGCCCCCGCCGCTGTGACCGGACGCCCCCGTCCGCACGCCCCAGGGGCGCCGGATGTAACACTCCGGGTCGCTCGCCGCGAACGAAGCCGGTGTCACGTCGAGCAAGGAGCTCACCGTCACGGTGCGTCGATAACGAAACGGTGAACGGACGGATGCCGGGGGTCGCGCTCGACTCCCGGCATCCGCTATCTTCTGGCTCAAGCCCGGCCCGGCGTGTCAGCTCCGTGGGTCCAGGCGGCGAGGAATGCGCCTCGGTACCCGGCGAGGCGGCCTCCCGACGAAAGGACGGCCATGTCTCGCACGCGCCCCCTGTCTCTCCTCGCCATCGGCGCCCTGCTCGGTGCGCTGCTGGTGCCGTTCGCCGCAACCGGTGCCGCCACCGCGGCGACCCTCGAGCCCTCCGGGCTCGACACCGGCTTCCAGATCGACGGAGACAAAACGGGCGGCACCCCGCCGGCCACGTTCGACTGGAACTCGTTCCTGAGTGCGCCGGTGCCGAACGGCACGTATACGTTCACGCCGACCGGCGGGTACACCACCGCGGACGGGCTGACCTCGAGCGGCATCCTGGACGCCACCTTCTCGTGGGACAACGGCACGCTCGCCGGCGCGTGCCCCTCGACCACGCAGGACGCGACGGGATCGCCGGGCTCGCAGACGCCGAACACCATCCCATGGGCACCCGGTCCCGCGAACGTCAATGAGAAGGGCAACCTCTGCAGCATCGGCTCGGCCTACGAGGTGGTCGCCGGGGCCGATGGCGTGCGGCACGCCATCCTGTACGGGTACTGGACCCGTCTCGTGGGCAACGGCGACATGAGCGCGCTTCAACTGCTCGAGGGACCCGCCGCGGGGCGATGCGACGACGTCCTGATCGTCTTCGATTATGTGTCGAGCACGAGCACGATGACCGTCCAGTTCCGACGCTGGACGCCGACTGCGGGCGACGCCTGCGCGAACCCGAACGGCGCCGGCCAGTGGCTGCCCACCGGCGAGACCATCGACTTCGACTGGGCCGTCGGTGTGCGCACTGAAGGGCCGCTGCCGGTCGGCAACCAACCGCAGGCGACGTTCGGCGAGTTCGCGGTCGACCTCACGACGGCCGGACTGTTCAGCCCGGAAGAGTGCACGACCTTCACCGTCTCGACCATGCTGTCGCGCACGGGCAACGACTTCACCGCGCAGACGCAGGACTACTTCGACCCGGTCGACCCGCTCACCATCGCCAACTGCGGCGCGCTCTCGGTCACGAAGGACGTCGTGCCCGCGGGGTACGACTCCGATGACCGCTTCGACTACGTGGTCGACCGCGCCGGCGGTGGAGTGGTGCTCCCTGACACCGACGCGACTGAGATCACGGACGACCTGGGCATCGGCGAGACCGACACCTTCGTCAACGTGCTCGGCTCGACCGACTACCAGTTGTCGGAGACGGTCACCGCCCCGTGGGCGCTGGAGTCGATGGTGTGCACGGCGACGCAGCCCGGCACCGGTAGCCCGATCCAGTTCGTCCTCGACGATCCGGCCGACGTCTTCACGATCTACCCCAGCACGCAGACGGACTGCGTCATCACGAACGCGGTGTCGACCGTGACGGTGACGAAGCAGACGCTGCCCGACGGTTCGCCGCAGGAGTTCGACTTCACGATCGGCGGCAACCCGGCCAGCCTGAGCGACGGCGAGAGCATCACGTACGCGTTCGCGCCAGGTACGACGGTGGACATCAGCGAGGTCATCCCGGCCGGCTGGATGGGCGATCCCGACATCGAATGCTCGAGCGGGGCGGTCGGATCGGGTGCCGCCGTCCAGGTGACGACGGTCGCCGCGGAGGACGTCGCGTGCACCTTTACCAACACGCAGCTCGGCAACATCGTCATCAGCAAGGAGGCCTTCGGCACCGAGGACGGACTGGTGTTCGACTTCATCGGCGACTGGACGACGGGAACGCCGGCGCTCCCGGAGGACGGCAGCTTCTCGATCACCGCCGAGACCGGTGACGGCGAGAACTACTACCAGACGTTCGAGGGGGTGGAACCCGGGGCCTATACGGTGAGCGAGCTGCCGAATCAGCACGGCACGCAGCTCGGCTCGCTCATCTGCACGATAGGCGGGCAGGACTTCTTCTTCGACAGCTACGACGCCGACTTCACGCTCGCTCCCGGCGACACGGTCACGTGCTACTACGCGAACGTGACACCCGGTCGCATCCTCGTGGTGAAGCAGACGGATCCGTTCGAGTACGACCAGGACTTCGACTTCGTGTTCACCCCGCCCGGCGGGGGCGAGCCGGTCGACTTCACCCTGAACCCGCTGCCCGGTCAGGCGACCTGGGACAGCGGCACGCTCGAGCCGGGCCAGTACGACATCTCCGAGATGCTGGACGTCGACGGCTGGTCGCTGACCGACATCACGTGCCAGACGACGGAAGGTACCACCTGGACGCCGAACCTCGGTGACGGCGTCGTCACCGTGGATCTCGCGGCGGCCGGCGTGGTGCAGTGCGTGTTCACCAACACCGCCGAAGCGGCCGACCTGACGATCGAGAAGACGGCCGCCGGCGTGGCGGACGGCTTCGCCTGGTCGTTCGAGTTCCAGCTGACCGACACTGGGACGGGCGCGGTCCGGTCGATCGAGGTGTCGTCCGCGGACCCCTCGATCACGCTCGCCGACCTCGTCCCCGGGGTGGACTACAGCCTCATCGAGGTGGCGCGGAGCGGCTGGGCGGGCACGCTCGCGTGCACGCTGGATGACTCTGCCGAGGCGCCGGGCTGGCAGTTCCGCCTGACCCCCGGTGCGGGCCTCACCTGCACCGCCGAGAACACCGCGCTGCCGGCATCCGTCTCCGTCACGAAGACCGTCACCGGCGTGACGGACGACTACGAGTGGTCGTTCCCGTTCGCGCTCACTCCGCCGGAGGGCGTCACCCCCGAGGGTGGCGTGCAGGCCATCTCGGGCACCGGCCCGGGCGACGAGACGGCGACCTGGACCGGCCTCACGCCCGGCGAGACCTACACGATCGCCGAGCAGGCCGCGCCCGGTTGGGTGCAGGGTGCGCTCACGTGCACGGGCGTCGAGGATTCGAACGAGGATCCGGCCGCGGTCACGTTCGTCGCGCAGCCCGGAGTCGCCGTGAGCTGCGAGATCGAGAACTCGCCCGAGCCGATCGACATCGCCATCGCCAAGACGGCGATCGGCGGCGACGCGACGTTCCAGTACGTGCTCACGCCGATCGACCCCGCGGGTGAGGCGATCGTCTCGTCGGTGGTCACCGAGGGCGGCGCCGGCGTCGCGACCTTCACCGGTCTGACTCCTCGCACCCTCTACTCGCTGGCCGAGCGCGACCTGCCCGGCTGGATCGAGGGCGACCTCGCGTGCGACATCACGCACGCCGATGGCGAGACCGAGGACCTCGACATCACCGGATTCCGCGTGGAGCCCGGCGACCAGATCTCGTGCGACATCGAGAACACGGCCGTCGGACGGATCGTGGTCGTCAAGAATGTGGAGGGCGATGACGCCACGTTCGACTTCCTGGGCACGTGGCTCGACCCCGTGGACTTCTCGATCGAGACGTCCGAGGGCACGGGCTCGGCGACGTTCGAAGACGTCGCCCCCGGCGAGTACGAGCTCGCCGAAGTCGCACCCGGGGGATACGACAACACCGACCTCATGTGCGTCGACAGCGAGCCGGAGGGCGGCGAGTCGACCGTGGACGACCTCGTGGGTCTGATCGTGCTCGACCCGGGCGAGACCGTCGTCTGCACGTTCACCAACACGCAGTGGGGCTCGCTGATCGTCGACAAGGTGACGCTCCCGGCGGGCGCCGACCAGGAGTTCGACTTCGAGTGGGGACCGGAGGGCGCGTCGTTCACCCTCACCGACGAGGCGGAGCCGTACTCGACGGGGCTGCTGGCACCGGGCGCCTACACCGTGACCGAGACCAGCGAGCTCGATCGGTGGGTGCTCGACGGCATCGAGTGCGTGGGTTCGGGCAGCGAGCCGATCGTGGAGGGCGCCTCGGTGTCGGTCGCGGTGCCGCTGCAGGGGACGGTGTACTGCACCTTCGTCAACGCGTACCTCGCCCCGCTCGAGGTCGACAAGACCGTCACCTCGGGGCCGACGAAGCAGGCCGACGGCAGCTACGTGATCGCGTACGCGGTGACGGTGACCAACCCCGGTGCGGTGGCCGACACCTATGACCTCGACGACGAATTGCGCTTCGGCAACGGCATCACGGTCGTCTCCGCTGCGGTCTCGTCGGCGCAGGGCCTGCCCGTGAACGCCGCGTGGGACGGCATCGACGACCTCCGCGTCGTGGCGTCGGTGTCGATCGGAGGGGGCGTCACTCACCGTTACGACGTGACCGCGACGGCGAAGGTCGCCGCGAACATCACGACCGATCAGGCCGACTGCACGGTCGGCTCCGACACCGAGGGCACCGGGCTCCTCAACGCGACGACCATCCTCTTCTCCGGCGGAGACGCCACGGCCACCGCGTGCGCGCCCGTTCCCGCGGCGCTGCCGCCGACCGGTGTCACGCTGACGGCCCTCTGGGGCGGCCTCGGCCTGCTCGCGGCGGGCGGGATCCTGTTCGCGATGCGCCGCCGGCGCTACCCGCGCACGGAGAGCGCGGCCTGATACAGCTCGCGGCTGGAGTGTCCGGTGAGACCGGACACTTCAGCCGCGGCCTCCTTCAGCCTCGTCCCACCCCGGACGAGCTCGAGCACCTGCGTCACCGCGTCGGGGAAGGCGACGGCGCGCGCGGGCGCGCCCTCGACGACGATCACGAGCTCCCCGCGGACGCCGGCTTCGGCCCAGGTCGCGAGCTCTGCGAGAGGTCCGCGGGCGACCTCCTCGTGCAGCTTCGTCAGCTCGCGGCATACCGCAGCGCGGCGTTCCGAGCCGAACGCCGCGGCCATGTCGGCGAGCGTCGCCGCGACGCGCGACGGCGCCTCGAAGAAGACCATGGTGCGCGGTTCGGACGAGAGCGCTCGGAGCGCCGCGGCCCGCTCTCCCGCCTTGCGGGCGACGAACCCCTCGAAGGTGAACCGGTCGGTCGGCAGACCTGAGACCGCGAGCGCGGTCACGACGGCGCTCGGGCCCGGGATCGCGGTGACGTCGACACCGGCCGCCGCCGCGGCCGCGACGAGCCCGTAGCCCGGGTCGCTCACCGTCGGCATGCCGGCGTCGCTCAGCACGAGCACGTCCTGGTCGCGCGCGAGCTCAACGAGCTCGGGCGCGCGCTCCTTCTCGTTGTGGTCGTGCAGGGCGATCAGCCGCGGGCGGTTCGCGACACCGAGGGCGGCCAGCAGGCGCTGGGTGGTCCGGGTGTCTTCCGCGGCGACGACGGTCGCCTGTTCGAGCGCCTCGACGAGGCGGCGGGAGGCGTCCCCGAGGTTTCCGATGGGCGTCGCCGCGAGGATGATCACGCCCCTCAGCCTAGACTTGGCGGCGTGACGGACGCCCCGCGGCCCGCTGTCGACCAGCACAGTGCCGAACCGCCCGCCGCGCCCCTCCTCCCCCCGGCACGACCCAGCCTGTACGACCGCTTCTCGCGTCGGGTGAACGAGGATGCCCGGGCCCGGCGGCTCTACGCGTGGCTCGGGCCGGCCGTGGTGCTCGTCATCGCCGCGGTGCTGCGCCTGTGGAACCTCGCCGCCGCGCACGACCTCATGAACCAGTTCGACGAGACGTACTACGTCAAGGACGCCTGGACGCTGCTGAATCTCGGGTACGAGGCATCCTGGCCCTCCGACGGCAACGAGAGGTTCCTGTCGGGCGACCCGAACGTCTTCACCACCAACCCGGCGTTCGTCGTGCATCCGCCGCTCGGCAAGTGGATCATCGCGCTCGGCATGATGGCGCTCGGCCCGGAGTCGGGATGGGGCTGGCGCATCACGACGGCGCTCCTCGGCGTCGCCGCGGTGCTGGTGCTCATGCTGATCGCGAAGCGGCTCACGCGCTCGACCACCTTCGCCGTGGTCGCCGGGCTCCTGATGGCCGTCGACGGGCTCGCGATCTCGATGAGCCGCGTCGCGCTGCTGGACACGTCGCTGACGTTCTTCGTGCTGCTGGCGTTCCTCTTCGTGCTGCGCGATCGGGACCGCACCATGACCCGGATCGCCGAGACGGTGGCCGCCCGGCGCGTGGGCGATGTGGCGCCGTCCTGGGGACCGGTGCTGTGGAACCGCCCCTGGATCGTCGCGGCCGGCGCCGCGCTGGGTGCGGCGAGCGCCGTCAAATGGTCGGGTGCGTGGGTGCTCGCCGGGCTCGGCATCTATCTCGTGGTCACCGATGCGCTCGCGCGGCGGCGCGCGGGGGTGCTGTTCTGGCCGACGGATGCCGTGCGCCAGGGTGCCGTGACATTCGTGCTGTTCGTGCCGGTCGCTCTCGTCGTATACCTCGCGTCGTGGACCGGCTGGCTCGTGACCGACGGCGGCTACGACCGCCACGCGGGAAGCAACCCCCTCGAGAGCCTGTGGCTGTACCACGTCGCGATGTACAACTCCACGGCGGGCATCACCGCGGGCCACGCGTACGAGAGCCCGGCGTGGCAGTGGCCGCTCCTCCTGCGGCCGACCAGCGTGTACTACCACCACGACGCTCTGGGCGTGGACGGCTGCACGTCGGCCAAGGGGTGCTCCGAGGTCATCGCGGCGATGCCCAACCCGCTCATCTGGTACGCGGGGGTGGCGGCCGTGCTGTACCTCGCGTACCGATTCGTGGTCGCGCGCGACTGGCGTCACGCCCTCGTGCTCACGGGCGTCGCGGTCACCTATGTGCCGTGGCTGTTCCTGCCCGAGCGCACCGTGTTCCAGTTCTACACGGTGCTGATCCTGCCGTTCATGCTGCTGGCGCTGACCTTCGCGTTGCGCGACATCGCGGGCCCGGCGTCGGCGGATTCCTACCGCCGGCTCACGGGTCAGCGTCTCGTGCTGGTGTTCCTCGGGGTCGCGCTGGCGCTGTCGGCGTTCTGGTACCCGGTCATCTCGGCGATGAACGTGCCGTACGACTTCTGGCATTCGCACATGTGGCTGGACAGCTGGGTCTGACCCGCACTCTCACGGGATGAGATCGGCCGGGTCGGTCACGGGCAGCCGGCACGCGAAGTCGCGGCAGTCGTACGCGGTCGGCAGGCCGTCGCGCTGGGCCTTGTCGGCGAAGAGGGAGAACCCTGCTGCGGCGAGCGCCCCGGCCCGAGCAGGTGAGACGATGCTCACCACGTCGGCACGGATGCCGCGGGCCCCGGTCGCGACGTCGGCCCCGGGGTCGTCGGTCACGACGACGACCTGCCGCGGCGCGACGGCGAGAGTCGCGGCCACGCGCAGCAGCGCCCCGTACGCGAGCGGCTGCGCGAGGGCCGCTGGGGCATGGGTGGCGACCAGGCGCTCGGCGAGCGCGCGGTAGTCCTCGCCGGCGCCCAGCAGCCACAGCGCGGCGGAGGCCTCGGCGAGTGAGGCCACGCCCGAGGGCTCGTCTCCGTCGGACGCGGCATCCGGCGCTCCGATCCCCTGCTGCGACAGCACGGGATCGCCTCCGCCGGGAACGGCGACGCGGCCGTCGGCGTCGACGCACGCGTCGACCAGCGCGCGCGCCCGCACTGCGTAGGCGGGCTCTCCGGTCGCGGCGGCGAGGGCGACGAGACCAGACGCGAGCTGACCGTGGTCGGCGAGCGTCGCGTGCGCGCGCGAGGGGATCTCGTCGAGCGACGCGCGCAGCAGCCGGCCGTCGCGGGCGACGTTGGTCTGAAGCACAGCGTCGGCTGCCCACCGCGCCGCCTCGATCCACGGGTCCTCTCCCAGCGCGGTCGCCGCGCGCGCGAGCGCGCCGATCGCCAGGCCGTTCCAGCCGCTCACCACCTTGCCGTCGACGGCGGGCGGCTCGAGCTCCGCGCGCGCCGCCGCATCCCGGGCGTAGTAGCCGCCCTCGCTGCGCGCGCCGTCGATCCACGACTCCGAGTCCTGCGCGGCGCCGAATCCCCCGGCCGGCTGCTGCAGCACGTCGATGAGGAACCCGGCGATGCCGCGAGCGACGTCATGACGAGCGGATGCCGCGTCCATCGCGACGTCGAGCAGCTGGGCGTTGTCGATCAGCATGCGCTCGTAGTGCGGCACCGTCCAGTCGGGACGGGTCGCGTAGCGGAAGAAGCCTCCCTCGACGGGGTCGCGCAGCGGCGATCCCGCCATCGCGGCGAGCGCGCGGTCGGCGACCGCGGATGCCTCAGCCGCCCGTTCTCGGACGACGCGTGTCTGCAGGAAGCGGAGCGCCGTGGCCACGGGGAACTTCGGTGCTGCGGCGGCAGGGTCGCCGAAGCCGCCGTGGCGGGGATCCTCGCGAGCGGCCAGCGCGTGGGCCGCGGACGAGAGGTCGTCGGCAGACGGCGCCGCCGACTCGGCGTCGGGGCCCGCGGCCCGCACCTCGGCGAGCGCGCCGGCGACGGCATCCGCTGTCTCGTCGATCTGATCCCGCCGTTCCGTCCACGCCTCGCGGACCGCGGCGAGCACCTGCCGGAACGCGGGCATGCCGCCGCGCGGCTGCGGGGGGAAGTACGTGCCGGCGTAGAACGGGCGCCCCTCGGGCGTCGCGAACACGGTGAGCGGCCAGCCCAGGCTGGGGCTGAACGCTGAGGCGGCGGCCATGTAGGCGGCGTCGACCTCGGGGTGCTCCTCGCGGTCGACCTTGATCGAGACGAAGCCGTCGTCGAGCTCGGCGGCCGTGGCGGCATCGTCGAACGACTCGCGGGCCATGACATGGCACCAGTGGCACGTGGAGTACCCGATCGACACCATCACCGGCACGTCGCGCCGGCGCGCCTCGGCGAACGCCTCCTCACCCCACGGGAACCACGAGACCGGATTGCCCGCGTGGGCTCTCAGGTACGGGCTCGTGGCTTCCGCGAGACGGGGGTTCATGGCATCCGCTCCCCTCCGGATCGGGGCGTCAGTTCACCTCGTCGGGGTGGGCGCTGACGCGGCCCGAGCCGTCGCCCGGGTCCATGGCGTCGATCGCCGCGATCTCGTCCGCCGTGAGTTCGAAGTCGAAGACATCGAGGTTCTCGACGAGGCGCTCGCGGCGCACCGACTTCGGGAAGACGATGAAACCCTTCTGCAGGTGCCAGCGGAGGACCGCCTGCGCGGGGGTCTTGCCGTGCGCGGCTGCGGCCTCGGCGACGGGCGCGGCCTCGAAGAGGTCGTACTTGCCCTGGCCGAGCGGACCCCACGACTCGATCTTGACGTCGTTCGCGGCCGCCCAGTCGGTGATCTCGCGCTGCTGGTACGCCGGGTGCAGCTCGATCTGGTTGACGGCGGGCACCACGCCGGTCGCGGCGACGATGCGCTCGAGGTGCGGCACGAGGTGGTTCGAGACGCCGATGCTGCGCGTGAGCCCGGCCGCGCGGAGCTCGACCATCTTCTCCCACGCGTGGACGTAGTCGTCCTTGGCGGGGGTGGGCCAGTGCACGAGGTAGAGGTCGACCTTCTCGAGGCCGAGCTTCTCGAGGCTCTCGCGCACGGCGGCGTGCGGCTCCTCGTCGTGATGACGGTCGTTCCAGAGCTTGGTCGTGATGAAGAGATCGTCGCGGGCGATGCCGCTCGCTGCGATCGCCGCGCCCACGCCCTCCTCGTTGCCGTAGATGGCCGCCGTGTCGATGTGGCGGTACCCGACCTCGAGCGCCTCGGAGACCGCACGCTCGGTATCCGCCGGCGGCACCTTGAAGACGCCGTAGCCGAGCTGAGGGATCGAGTTGCCGTCGTTGAGGGTCAGGGTGGGGGTGTTGGCCATTGCTCCAGCCTAGGCTCCTCGCAGTCGCCCTCGGGCGGCTGGATCGGCTCGGGCGCGGCGATCGCACCCGGCCGGCCCAGACCGCCACCTCAGCGGTAGCGCCGCCCCTCGTCCCGGCGGAAGAGCACGAGCGACAGCGCGAGCATCACGACGGTCCAGATCACGATGCCGACCCACACCCACCACTCGAGCGCGCCCCCCTCGACCGCCCAGATGACGAACTCCCGCGCCTGACGCGAAGGCGTGAACTTCGAGATCGCGTCGAGCCAGTCGGCGAAGAGCACCGGCGGAAGGAACAGTCCGCCGATGAACGCGAGCCCGAACATCACGATCTGCACGATCGCTATCGCGGCCTTGAACGGGAAGGCGTATCCGATGGCGATGCCGATGAGCATGAACGGCGTCGCCGACACCGCGAGCGCGACGATCCCCGCAAGCACCCGGAGCGGCGGCGCCTCGGCGGCGGTGAAGAGGCCGCCGACGACGATGACCGGCACGATCGCGACGAGTCCGAGAACCCCTGTCGACAGGATCTGCGCGAGCACGCGGGCGATCCCCGGCGCGGGAAGCGTGCGCAGGTACGGGTCCCACGGCTTCTCACGGTTCTCCGAGATCGTGAGCGCGAAGCTGAACAGCGAGTTCGACATGACCGCGAACACCGACAGCGAGATCACGGCCTGGGTCGCGAACACCGGATTGTCGGCGACCATGCGCTGGGGAACGACGAAGAAGAGCAGCGCGAGGGCGGGGAACACGAGCGTGCCGATGACCGCGATCGGCACGCGGAACGTCTCGATGAGCCCGTAGCGTGCGTGAAGCAGGGTCAGCCGTGTGACGGACGGGACGGATGCCTCGACAGCGGTCATGACGCCACCTCCAGAGCGACCGGGTCGTCGGTGCGGCGGGCCGCGGTGAGGGCGAGGAAGGCCTCCTCGAGCGACGCACCGCGCACCGAGAGGTCGCGGAAGTCGAGGCCGCTGCGGACGAGCTCGCGGACGAAGGCGTCGGCATCGGCGACCGTCAGGATCTCGCGGTCGTCGGCGTGCTCGCGATGGGTGACGCCCGGCAATCCGGCGAGCCGCGATGGATCGGCCGTGCGCAGCCGTACCTGGCTGACCCCGACTCTGGCGAGGATCCGCTCGACCGAATCGTCCGCGATCACGCGACCGCGGTCGACGACCACGACGCGCTCGGCGAGCGCCTCGATCTCCTCGAGGTAATGGCTCGTCACGACCACGGTCGCACCCGCGCGGTGCTGACCGCGGATGGCGTCCCAGAGCGCACGGCGGCCGTCGACGTCGAGACCCGTGGTCGGCTCGTCGAGCAGCACGAGCGCGGGGCGTCCCACGAAGGCCAGTGCCACCGCGAGACGCCGCTTCTGCCCACCCGACAGCGACCCGCACTGGCGTCGCAGCAGGTCGTCGAGGCCGAACTCGGCGGCGAGTGCGGCGGTCGCCACGCGGTCGGCGAAGTGGCCTCCGACGTAGTCGATGACCTCGCGGACGCGCAGGGTGTCGGGCAGGGCGGTCTCCTGCGGGGTGCTGCCGAGCCGCTGCCGGCTCTTGGCATCCCGCGGATCACCGCCGAACAGCGTGACGACACCGGAGGTGGGACGGCGCAGCCCCTGCAGAAGCGCGAGGAGTGTCGTCTTGCCGGCGCCATTGGGGCCGAGAAGCCCGACGAGGACGCCGGGTTCGAGGTCGAGCGACACGTCGTCGACGGCGATCACGTCGCCGTAGCGGCGCGTCGCGCGATCGAAGTGCGCGAGATTCATGGCAGTTCTCCCAATACGGAGCGCAGGGCCTCGGTGTAATCCTCGAACGCGCGGCGGCCCTGTCTGGTCAGCGCGAGATAGGTGACGGGCGTGCGCCCGCGATGGGTCTTCTCCACTCCGACGTAGCCCGCGTCCTCCAGCTTGCGGACGTGCGTCGACAGGTTGCCGGCGGTCATGTCGAGCAGCTCCTGCAGCCGCGGGAACGCGATGCTCTCGCCGGGATCGAGCGTCGCGAGCGTCGCCGTGATCCGGAGACGCGCGGCGGCGTGGATGACGGGGTCGAGCTCGGTCATCGGCGCACCCACAGCCAGCCGGCGACGGCCCCGGCGAGGAAGACACCACCGCCCGCGAGGGCGAACACGAGGTAGTTGGTCGGATAGCCGAAGAAAGGCGCCACCAGCGCCACCACGATGAACCAGCCGCCGAGCCACAGCAGCGGCTTCGCGCGCCAGATGCCGCCGCCCACGAAGTACAGCAGCCCGACGAGCAGCGATGATGCCGTCGGGTAGTAGATGTTCGACAGCTCCGGGGGCATGCCGTTGCGGATGAGCGCCGTGCCGAACACGAACATCGCGATGAACGCGATCGTCCACGCCCACCCGTAGACGGCTCCGGTGAAGGCCGCGTCTGCGGAGGCGCGGATGCCGCGGCCGCTGCGGATCCCGAACAGGGCGGTCGCGACGAGCGCGCCGACCATCAGCACGATGAACAGCACGACGGCCACAGGGAGTGGGACGGAGAACGCGGGCTTCGCACCGTCGATCATCCACAGCAGCCCGAACCCGACCAGCCACGCGACGCCCCACGCCGCGAGGATGAGCGGCACCTCGGCGGCCATCTGCCGAGTCACGCGCTCCTGCTGAGCGCGCATCAGGTCGAGCATCGCCGCGGCGTCGCGGGGCTCTTCCTCGTCGGGTTCGGGGGCGTCGGAGATGTTCATGAGAGTCCGTTCGCGAGGAGGAAGGGCACCAGCAGCGCGGGCAGCGTGGTGAGCAGGTTGACGAGGCCGTGCGCGATGATGAGCGGCAGCAGGCGGCCCTGGCGCCAGGCGATGACGCCCGAGCCGACGCCCCACACGAAGAACGCGCACGCGTACACGACCACCGCGGCGGAAGTCGGGGCGTACCAGATGTGCTGCAGGCCGAAGAACGCCGCCGAGATGAGGATCGCTGCGGGCACCGGCATCCGGCTCGACAGGTCTTCCTGCGCGGCGCCGCGGTAGAGCAGCTCCTCGGTCGGCGCGTTCAGCGGCGCGAAGGTGAGGACCGCGACGATCGCGAGCACCGCCGCGACCGCCGGCGAGAGGTCGGGGACGGACTCGGGATCGAAGAAGACGGTCTCGAAAGCGGTGAACATCGCAGCACCGTGCAGCGCCCACATCACGAGCATGATCGTGACCGCGAAGGGCACGTACAGCACGAGGAGCCACAGCAGCCCCCACAGGATGTCGCGGCCCAGGCGCCCACGCCGATAGCCGATCATGTCCCTCACGCGACGACCCGTCGCGCGGATGCGCCGGACGACCACCGCGAGGCACACGACGTTCACCGGCAGCATCGCCACGGCCGTGACGAGCGGCGGTCCGGGGTACGGCGACCAGCCGGCGCCGGCGACGAGAGCCACCCAGGCCAGCGAGCACGCGACGGCCACCAGCAGAACACGCCCCGCGGGCAGCCCCAGGCCCCACGCGAGCGCGTGCCGATCGACTCGGCGTTCTCGCCCCGACGGCGGCGCGGAGCTCGTCTGCATCGTCATGGCAACTTTGTATTGCAAACTACTCTGCCAGTCAAGAGACTTTGCGAACCGACCGGATCGCCCGATCGGCGCGAACGGGTGGGCGGGCGGGATACGATCGAAGGCTATGTCCGCGCCCGAACCCGTGATCTCGTACCCGCCGGAGCTCCCCGTCAGCGCCGCGCGCGACGAGATCGCGCGCGCCGTCCGCGACCATCAGGTGGTCATCGTCGCGGGCGCGACCGGGTCGGGCAAGACCACGCAGCTGCCCAAGATCGCGCTCGAGCTGGGGCGCACGCGCATCGCGCACACGCAGCCCCGCCGCATCGCCGCACGCACGATCGCGGAGCGGGTCGCCGAGGAGCTCCAGGTGCCGCTCGGCTCGACCGTCGGCTACAAGGTGCGCTTCACCGACAAGGTGTCGGAAGACACGCGCATCGCCCTGCTGACCGACGGCATCCTCCTCAACGAGATCCACCGCGACCGCCTGCTCCGCCGCTACGACACGATCATCGTCGACGAGGCCCACGAACGGTCTCTCAACGTCGACTTCCTCCTCGGCTACCTGCGACGGATCCTGCCGAAGCGTCCCGACCTCAAGGTCGTCATCACGAGCGCGACCATCGACCCCGAGAGCTTCGCGAAGCATTTCGCCCAAGCCGACGGCACCCCGGCCCCCATCATCGAGGTGTCTGGCCGCACGTACCCGGTCGAGATCCGCTACCGGGCCCCCGCGCGCCCCGCCAAGGGCGAGGACGAGTCCGACGACGTCGACGGCATCACCGCGGCGCTGCGCGAACTGGATCGCGAGGCCGCGGGCGACGTCCTGGTGTTCCTGCCCGGCGAGGCGGAGATCCGCGACGCCGCGGACGCGGTGCGGGGGATGTACGCGAAGGATGCCGCACCCACCGAGGTGCTGCCCCTCTATGGGCGGCTCTCGTCGGCCGAGCAGCACCGGGTGTTCGAGCGGTCGCAGGTGGCCGGCATCCGTCGGCGTGTCATCCTCGCGACGAACGTGGCGGAGACGAGCCTCACCGTGCCCGGCATCCGCTACGTCGTCGACACGGGCACCGCGCGCATCTCGCGGTACAGCAACCGCAGCAAGGTGCAGCGACTGCCGATCGAACCTGTGTCGCAGGCGTCGGCGCAGCAGCGGTCGGGCCGCGCCGGCCGCACCAGCGACGGCATCGCGATCCGGCTGTACGCCGAGGACGACTTCGACGCGCGCCCGGAGTTCACCGAGCCCGAGATCCTGCGCACGAGCCTCGCCTCGGTGATCCTGCAGATGCTGTCGCTCGGCTTCGGCGACATCTCGTCGTTCCCGTTCCTCACACCGCCTGACTCGCGCGGCGTCAAGGCCGCGCTCGACCTGCTCATCGAGCTCGGCGCCGTGCGCACGGGGCGCGACCATCCGACGCTCACCGACCTCGGCCGCGAGATCTCGCGGCTGCCGATCGACCCGCGCTTCGCGCGCATGCTCCTCGAGGCCCGCCGCAGCGGCGTGCTGCGCGACGTGCTCGCGATCGTCGCGGGCATGTCGATCCAGGACGTCCGCGAGCGACCCGAGGAGCGCCGCGAGGAGGCCGACCGCCTGCACGCGCGGTTCACCGACCCGACCAGCGACTTCCTCAGCCTGCTGAACCTCTGGAACCACCTGCAGGAGAAGCAGGCCGAACTCGGCTCCAGCGCGTTCCGGCGCCTCTGCCGCGCAGAGCATCTCAACTATGTCCGGGTGCGCGAGTGGGCCGACGTGCACCGGCAGCTGAGCGCGCTCCTGAACGCACCGCGCACGGGCCGCGCGAGCGTCGCCGGACGGATGGCGGGCGGCGGCGGCGAAGGCGGCGGGGACACGGCGGACCCCGACGAGATCCACAAGGCGATCCTCTCGGGCCTGCTCTCCCACCTGGGCATGCTCGACGAGCGCACGACGTCGACGGCCACGCGCGGCCGCGGCGGATCGGACCGCTCGGATCGGGCCGATCAGCGCCGCGGGGCCGAGTACGTCGGCTCGCGCGGCACGCGTTTCGCGATCTTCCCCGGCTCGGGGCTGCGCAAGAAGCGGCCCACCGCGGTGATGGCCGCCGAGATCGTCGAGACCAGCCGCCTGTTCGCCCGCACCGTCGCCGCCATCGACCCCGCGTGGGCCGAGCCCCTCGCGGGCGATCTCGCCAAGCGCTCGCTCAGCGAGCCGCACTGGTCGAAGGCGTCGGGTGCGGCATCCGCCTACGAGAAGGTCACGCTCTTCGGACTCGAGATCGTGCCGAAGCGGCGGGTGCAGCTCGCCCGTTTCGACCGGCCCTTCGCGCGCGAGCTCTTCGTGCGCCACGCGCTCGTCGAGGGCGAGTGGGACTCGTCGCACCTCGACAAGCGGCTGACCGCGTTCGAGCGCCGCAACCTCGAGCTGCGGCGGCGCCTCGAGAAGATCGAGGAGCGCGAGCGTCGCCGCGACATCCTCGTCGGCGATGAGGCCGTGTACCGGTTCTACGACGCGCGCATCCCGCGGGACGTCTTCGACGCGCGCTCCTTCGAGGCGTGGTGGAAGGACGCCTCGACCCGCACGCCGCGCCTCCTCGACATGACCGAGGCCGACCTCGTCGACGAGGCATCACGCGGGGACGAACGCGACTTCCCCGCCCGCTGGACGCAGGGCGACCAGGTGCTCTCGCTCGCCTACCGGTTCGAGCCCGGCGCCGCCGACGACGGCGTGACCGCCGTGGTGCCGCTGGCGCTCCTCGCGCAGCTGCGCCCGGACGGCTTCGACTGGCAGGTGCCGGGCATGCGCGACGAGCTCATCACCGCCCTCCTGCGGTCACTGCCGAAAGCCATCCGCCGCCACGTCGTGCCCGCGGCCGACTGGGCGGCGACCTTCGCCGCCCAGCTCGCGGGCCAGGGTCCGGAGTCGCACGACGGCCTGCCGCCCACTCCCCTGCGCGACGCCCTCGCCGCGCGCATCCAGCGGGTCGCGAGCCAGCCGGTGACCCGCGCCGACTTCGAGATGGAGCGCGTGCCCGGGCACCTGCAGGTCTCGTTCCGCGCGGTCGACGAGCGCGGACGTTCGGTCGGGTCAGACCGGGACCTCGTCGCGCTGCAGGCGCGGCTCGCCGATCGCGCACGTGCCTCGGTGTCGCGCTCGCTGAGCGCGCCCTCGACGGCCGCCGGTCGCGGCCCGCGGCCGGCGAACGAAGCGACCCCGCGCGCCTCCGCCGGGCCGTCGCCCGCGGTCGCCGAGTCGGCGTTCGCGGAGCGCACCGGCGTCACCGACTGGACGTTCGGCGACCTGCCCGACGTCGTCGACACGAAGGTCGCCGGCGGCGTTGTCCGCGGCTACCCCGCGATCGTCGACGAGGGCGCCTCGGTGGCCCTGCGCATCGAGACGACACCCGACGCGGCGGCGCGCGCCACCCGCGCCGGGGCCCGCCGCCTGGTGCTCCTCACCGTCCCCTCCCCCGCGGCCTACGTGCTCGATCACCTCACGTCGCCCGAGAAGCTCGCGCTCGCGGCATCCCCCTATCCGTCCGCGAAGGCTCTCATCGAGGACTGCCGCGTGGCGGTGGCGGATGCCGTCATCGCACGGATCGCTCCCGACGGCGTCGTGCGCACGCGCGCCGGATTCGAGGCGGTGCGCGACGCCCTCTCGGCGACGATCGTCGACGAGCTGTTCCAGACGGTGTCGCTCGCGGCCCGCATCCTCACCGGAGCACGCGACGTCGAGCGCGCGATGCGCGACGTCAACTCGCTCACGCTGCTGGGAGCGCTGAACGACGTCAAGGGGCAGCTCGCGGGCCTGGTGTTCCCGGGCTTCGCGTCGCGCACCGGCACGGCCCGTCTCGCGCACCTGCCGCGGTACCTGCGCGGCGCCCTCGACCGCGTGCGCGCGCTCGCCGACAACCCGGGGCGTGACCGCCAGCGGATGACGGAGTACGAGCGCGCGGCGACCGTCTTCGCCGAGGCCGGCGGAACGATCCCTCCGGCCGATGACGCGCCCGCGACGCTGGTCCACGCCCGGTGGCTCCTCGAGGAGTACCGTGTGAGCCTGTTCGCGCAGTCGCTCGGCACGGCCGAGCCCGTGTCGCTGCAGCGGATCCAGAAAGCCATACGCGACTGAGACGCGCGGGAACCCGCCCGCGTCGGACCGCCTCGAGGACGGGAGCCCCCACGCCATGACCACCGCGATCGCCTACACCGAGTTCGGCGGCCCCGAAGTGCTGCACGAGATCCCGCTGCCCGAGCAGGCGCCCGGCTCGGGCGAGGTCGCGATCCGCGTCGCCGCGGCCGGCGTCAACCCGATCGACGCGAAGCTGCGGTCGGGTCTGCGTCCGTCGGCGGCGATCACCGAGCCCCGGCGCGTCGGGGCCGACGGCGCCGGAGTGGTGACCGCCGTCGGCGCGGGCGTCGACGGGTTCCGGGTCGGCGACTCCGTCCTCTTCAGCGGCGTCTCGGGCGCGTACGCCACCGACATCGTCGTCTCGGCTCGGCACGTGTTCGCCCGGCCGACGCACGTGAGCGCGGCCGAAGGGGCGGCGCTCGGCATCCCGGTGAGCACGGCCTATCAGGCGCTGCGCTCGCTCGCGGTGGGTGCCGGTGACACGCTGCTCGTGCACGGCGGATCGGGCGCGGTCGGCCAGGCGGTGATCCAGTTCGCTGTGCTCTGGGGCGCGGACGTGGTCGCCACCACCTCCGACCGCCGCGCCGAGCGCGTACGGGCGCTCGGAGCGATCCCCGTCGCGTACGGCGACGGCCTGATCGACCGCGTGCGCGAGGCCGCTCCCCAGGGGGTCACGGTCGCGATCGACGCCGCCGGCACCGACGAGGCGCTCGAGACCTCGATCGAGCTGGTTCCGGACCGGCACCGGATCGCGACGCTGGTGCGGGGACGGGATGCCGGTGGCCTCGGCATCCGCGCATTCTCCGGCGGCTCACCCGACCCGCTCACCGCTCAGCAGCAGACCTGGCGTGCCGAGGCGGTGCCCGTCGCGATCGCGCTCATGGTCGCGGGGCACTTCTCGGTCGAGCTCGGACCGACGTTCGCCCTCGCCGACGCCACCGAGGCGCACCGTGCGGTCGAGGCGGGCGTCGACGGCAAGATCACGCTCGTCCCCTGACGCCGCTTCCCGGCGGACGCCGCTTCCCGTGCGGACGCCGCCTCCCTTGCGGGCGCCGCGGCCCTGACGCTCCGCGACCCTGACGCTCCGCGACGCGGCGGCGCGGCCCTGACGCTCTGTCGCACGGCGCCGCGTCACACGGTGCCCGTGACCTCCGCGGGGGCGTCGCCGGTCGCGATCGGCCGTCCCGGCGTGTTCGACCACTGGCTCCACGAGCCGGGGTACAGGCGCAGGTCGAGACCGGCCCGGTCCGCGGCCAGCACCGCCTGCGCGGCCGTCACACCCGATCCGCAGTACGCGGCCGCCGCCACGCCGGGCTCGACGCCGACCGAGGCGAACAGCGCGCGCAGGGAACCGGCATCCCGGAACCGATCGCCGTCCATGTAGGCACCGGTGGGGAGGTTCACCGCGCCGGGGATGTGGCCGGCGATCGGATCGATGGGCTCCGTCTCACCGCGGTAGCGCTCCGCGGCCCGCACATCGAGCAGCACCCCGGCGCCGGGGAGGGCCGCCGCGTCGTCGATCGACAGCACGGGCTCGGCGTACGGCGTCAGCGTCACCGAGCCGGCCGGCGGCTCGACGGACCCGCTCTCGAGGGGCAGCCCCGCCCAGAGCCAGGCTCGCAGACCGCCGTCGAGCACGCGCACGTCCGACACGCCGGAGCGGGTCAGCAGCCACCAGGCGCGCGAGGCGCCGAGCGCGCGGTCGTCGTCGTAGACCACCACGGTGTCGCCGTCGTCGATGCCCCATCGACGCGCTGCGGCCTGCAGATCGGCGGTCGAGGGAAGCGGATGCCGCCCCTCATCGCGTCGGCCGTGACGCGACAGCTCGGACTCGAGGTCGACGTACACGGCGCCGGGGAGGTGCCCCTCGCGGTGTTCGTCGCTGCCGTCGGGACGGTCGAGCCGGTACCGCACATCGAGCACGCGGACGCGATCGCGGCCGAGCAGCGGGTGGAGGTCTTCGGGGGTGATGAGCGGCGCCACGGGTCCATTCTGGCCGGTCGCGCCTCTACCGCCCTGCGGGGGCGGCGGCGCGGCCGACGCAACAGTACGACACACGGGACGCGGTCACGGGGGCGCGGTCCGACAATGGTCAGCATGCCTGAGAACTCTCGTCCTGCCGCTCGCTCGTTCGCGACGGCGCAGGTGCAGGCCGGGTTCGACTCCGGCGTCGCCGAGAACACCGCGGTCCCGTCGATCCACCAGTCGAACGGGTTCGAGTTCCGCTCCCTCTCGGAGGCCCGCGACCTCTTCGCCCTGCGCCGCGACGGCAACATCTACAGCCGCGCCGCGAACCCGACGGTGCTCGTGTTCGAGCGCCGCGTGGCCGAGCTCGAGGGCGGCATCGCCGCCGCCGGCGTCGCCTCCGGTCAGGCGGCCGTCGCGGTCGCGCTGCTCGCACTGGCGAAACAGGGCGAGCACATCGTGGCCGCCCGGCAGCTGTACGGCGGCACCGTCGACCTGCTGCAGGACACCTTCGCCGACTGGGGCATCGAGGTCACCTTCGTCGACCAGGACGACCTCGGCGCGTGGCAGGCGGCGGTACGTCCGACGACGCGTGCCCTGTTCGCCGAGTCGATCTCGAACCCGATCGCCCAGGTGCTCGACCTCGGCGCGGTCGCGGCGGTCGCCCGGCGCGCCGGTGTGCCGCTCGTGATCGACAACACCGTCGCCACGCCCTACCTGCAGCGCGCGAAGGACTTCGGCGCCGACATCGTCGTGCACTCGGCGACCAAGTTCCTCGGCGGCCACGGCACGTCGCTCGGCGGCGTCGTCGTCGATCTCGGCACGTTCGACTTCACCGCTGAGCCCGAGCGCTGGCCGCAGCTCACCCAGACGTACCCGCGCGTTCCCGAGGGCAGTCTCGTCGAGCGCTTCGGCCAGACAGGCTCGCCGTACATCGCCCTGGTCAAGACGAAGTACGTGCACGACCTCGGGCCCTCGCTGTCGGCGTTCAACGCCTTCCAGCTGCTTCAGGGGCTCGAGACGCTCGACCTCCGCATGGAGCGCCACACCGCGAGCGCGCTGAAGGTGGCGCAGTTCCTCGAGGCCCATCCCGCCGTCAGCCGCGTCCACCACCCCGGCCTCGCGTCGAGCCCGTGGCACGCACTCGCGCGCAGGTACCTGCCCGAAGGTGCCAGCTCGGTCTTCGCGTTCGACCTCCCCACGACGGGCGACGCCGAGGCCGACTTCCGCCTGGTGGAGGAGTTCATCGCGCGCCTGCAGGTCGTGCGGCTGGTCGCCAACATCGGCGACGCCCGCAGCCTCGTCGCGCACCCCGCGTCGATGACGCACAGCCACATGTCGCCGACGCAGCTCGCCGAGGCGCACATCGGCCCGACGACGATCCGGCTGTCGATCGGCCTCGAGGACGCACGCGACATCGTGGACGACCTCGCCCGCGCCCTGGACCGGATCCCCGTGACCGAGTCCCGCGCGGAGCTCGTGGAGAGCCTCGCCCGCTAGTCCTCCGGGCCGAGGCGCCCGCGCGCCGCTAGCCTCGAGTACATGACCCTGCCCTCGTCCCCCCGCTGGGGGATCCTCGGACCGGGCGGCATCGCCCGCGCCTTCACCAGCGACCTCCGCACCGCCGGACTCGAGGTCGCCGCCGTCGGTTCGCGACGCCGCGACACGGCGGAGGTGTTCGCCGCCGAGTTCGGCATCCCGCACGCGCACGGCTCGTACGAAGAGCTCGTCGCCGATCCGGACGTCGACATCGTGTACGTCGCGACGCCGCACCCGATGCACGCGGCGAACGCCCTGCTCGCGCTCGAAGCGGGTAAGCACGTGCTGGTCGAGAAGCCCTTCACGCTCAACGCCGCCGAGGCCGCCGCCGTGCGCGACGCCGCCGCGGAGCGCGGCCTCCTGGCGATGGAGGCGATGTGGACGCGCTACCTGCCGCACATGGTGCGGGTCCGCGAACTCGTCGCCTCGGGAGCGCTCGGCGAGATCCGCGCGGTCACGGCCGACCACACGCAGAACCTCCCCACGGATCCCGCCCACCGGATCAACGCGCTGGAGCTGGGCGGCGGCGCGCTGCTCGATCTCGGCATCTATCCCGTGTCGTTCGCGTGGGACATCCTCGGCGAGCCCCTCTCGATCGCGGCGGCGGCGCGCCTGGGCGAGGCCGGCTCCGACACCGAGGTCGCGACGATCATGACGCACGCGTCGGGTGCGCTGTCGACGTCGCTGTCGGCCTCGCGAGGCGCCGGGCCGAACACGGCGACGATCATCGGCACCGACGCCCGGATCGACATCGACCGCGTCTGGTACTCGGCGACGTCCTTCCGTCTGGTCGGCCCCGACGGGACCGTTCGCGAGGAGTTCCGCTCCGAGATCGAGGGGCGCGGCATGCAGTACCAGGCGCTGGCGGCCGAGCGGCTGCTGGCCGAGGGCCGCACCGACTCCGAGGTGCTGCCGATCGACGAGTCCGTCGCGATCATGGCCACCCTCGACGAGATCCGCGATCTCGTCGGCGTCCGCTACCCCGGGGAGGAATGACATGCCCGACCTGCTGAGCCCGCGCGTCGCGGTCTACCTCGACTTCGACAACATCGTGATGTCGTGGTACGACCGCGTGCACGGGCGCAATTCGTACTCGCGCGACCGTCAGCGCATCGCCGAGAACCCGGCAGACCCCGAGATCGCCGAGCGCCTCTCGGCGGCGACGATCGACGTCGGGGCGGTCATCGACTTCGCCGCCTCGTTCGGCACCCTCGTGCTCACGCGGGCGTACGCCGACTGGTCGGCGCCGGTCAACGCGATCTACCGTTCGCAGCTCGTCGCCCGTGCGGTGGATCTCGTGCAGCTCTTCCCTGCGGCGGCGTACGCCAAGAACGGGGCCGACATCCGCCTGGCGGTGGATGCCGTCGAAGACATGTTCCGCCTCCCCGACCTCACTCACGTCGTGATCGTCGCCGGCGACTCGGACTACGTCCCGCTCGCGCAGCGCTGCAAGCGACTCGGCCGCTACGTGGTCGGTGTCGGCGTGGCCGGCTCGACGGCGAAGTCGCTGGCCGCCGCCTGCGATGAGTTCGAGGCGTACGACTCGCTGCCCGGGGTGCCCCGCGTGGTCCGCGAGCCCGCGAGGGCGGGCAAGACGCCCGACAAGGCACCCGAGAAGGCCGAGAAGGCCGAGAAGGCACCCGCCAAGGCTGCTTCGGCGCGGACGACGAAGCAGAAGGCGACGACCGCCGGGGCGTCCGCCGAAGCCGCGGCCGCTGGGGCTGCACCCGTCGCCGCCGGTGCGTCGCGGTCGGGCGGCCGCCGCGGAGCGACCAAGACCGTGAAGGCGGATGCGGATGCGGACGTGGTCGCTCCTGATGTGACGAGCGGAGCGGTCGAGGCCCCCGAGTCACAAGCGACCGGCGAGGTCGCCGCGTCGCTCGACGAGGCACTCGCGACCGTCGCGCCGCCGAAGCGCACGAGCCGTCGGGCATCGTCGAAGAGCGTGGCGGCCAGCGCCGAGGCGGCCGCGTCCGAACCGTCGCAGCCGGACGAAGAGCCCGCGGAGGATCCGCAGCTCACGGCGACCCGCCTCCTGGAGCGAGCGCTGCGGCTCGGCCACGACAAGAACGACGACTCGGAGTGGCTGCACAGCTCGGCGGTCAAGACGCACATGCGGCGCATGGACCCGTCCTTCAGCGAGAAAGCCCTGGGCTACCGGTCGTTCAACGATTTCGTCAAGGCTCGCGAGTCGATCGCGGAGCTCGAGGAGACGGGCCACGAACGGCTGGTGCGCCTGCGGGAGTAGCGGGCTCGCCACGCCTCTCAGTCGAGGCGCTGAAGGAACCCGAGCAGTCCCGCGTTGAAGGCTCTGGGCTGTTCGATGTTGGCGGCGTGACCGTCGCGTGCGATGACCGCCGACTCCCCTCTCGCCGCGAGGGCGGCCGCAGCGGCGGCGTGGGAGCTCGGCCAGAACTCGCTGTCGGCGCCGGCGACGAACAGGACCGGTACCTCGGTCGCCGCGATGACCGGCCGCCAGTCCGCGGTGGCGTGGTCGTGCAGCAGGGCCAGCTCGCCGGGTGTGAGCTCGCGCGCGGCACCCTTCATCGCCCGCAGCAGGCGCACGAGGCGCAGGCCCCGGCGCGCGAGTGGCGTACCGTACCCCGTCTCGGGGATGCGCTCGGCGAAGTAGGTGTCGCGGTTCTGCTCGGTGTAGCCGTAGAAGCCGTGCGGCCAGTCGGGCGAGTTGAGCATCTGGGGCGTCTGGTCGACCGAGACTACGGCGGCCACGCGGCCGGGGCCCTCCTGTGACAGGTACGACCAGATCGTGTTGGCGCCCATCGACCCGCCGACGAGCACCACGCCCTGAAGGTCGAGCCTGTCCATCACATCGCGCACGTCCCGCCCGCGGCGAGCCATGTCGACGCCGGACGCCGGGTGCTCGCTCGTGCCGTGGCCGCGCAGGTCGACCGCCAGCACCCGGTACCCCGCGCGCTCGAGGGCGGGCACCTGGAACATCCAGCTGGTGGCGGCGGCCTTGAAGCCGGCCAGCAGGACGACAGGGCGACCCGCCGGGTCGCCGTGCTCGGTGTACTCCAGGCGGATGCCGTCGTCGGCGCGGATCGAGGGCATGTCAGGCTCCGTTCGGGAAGGCTTTGCCGGGATTGAGGATGCCGGCCGGGTCGAGCGCGTCCTTGATGGCGCGGTGCAGGCGCAGCACCGTCGGGCTCAGCTCCGCGGCGGCGCCCGGCAGTTTGAGGAGGCCGACGCCGTGCTCGCCGGTGACGGTGCCGCCGAGCGCGCGGCAGTCGTCGACGATGCGGTCGAACGCCTCCTTCGCGCGGGCTTTGGCCGCGTCGTCGCCCTCGGGGGCGATGATGAGCGGGTGCAGGTTGCCGTCGCCCGCGTGGGCGATGTTGGCGATCACGACGCCCGCGTCGCGCGCGGCCGCCTCGATGCGCGCGAGCATCTCGGGCACGGCACCCCGCGGCACGCAGACGTCCTCGGTCAGCACCGGCCCCAGTCGCTCCAGCGCCGGATACGCCAGGCGCCGGGCGGCGAAGAGCCGCTCCACCTCGTCGGGGTCTGCGGCGCGCTCCACGCGGCTGCCGCCCGCGTGGCGGAAGAGGGTCTCGACGGCGGCGGCCAGCTCGTCGCCGCGCGCCCCCGGCTCGTCGACCTTCGCCAGCAGCAGCGCATTCGCTTCTTCGGGGAGGTCCCACCCCTGCCACTGCGCCACCGCGTGCAGGCACGTCCGGTCGATGAGCTCCAGCGCCGACGGGACGATGCCGGCCTCGCTGACGGCGGCGACCGCGCGTCCGGCATCCGTCAGCGTCCGGAAGTAGCCCACGACCGCGCGCTCCTCGCGCCCGGCGAGCGGCCGCAGCTTCACCGTCACGTCGACGACGATGCCGAGCGTGCCCTCGGAGCCCACGAAGAGGCCGGTGAGGTCGTAGCCAGTGACGCCCTTGGCGGTGGTGCGCCCGAGCTTCGCGACGCTGCCGTCCGCCAGCACCACGGTGAGGCCGATCACGTAGTCGCGCGTCACGCCGTACTTCACGCAGCAGATGCCGCCGGCGTTCGTGGCCACGTTGCCGCCCAGCGTCGAGATCGCCTGGCTCGCCGGGTCCGGCGGGTACCACAGACCGTGGCCCGCGACGTGGCGGCGCAGATCGTCGTTGAGCACTCCCGCCTCCGCGACGGCGTACCGCTCGGCGGCGTCGACCTCGATGATCCTCGTCATGCGCTCGAGCGAGAGGACGAGGCATCCGGTCGTGGCATTCGCGCCGCCCGACAGCCCCGTGCCCGCGCCCCGCGGGACGACCGGCACCCCGTGGGCGGCGGCCACCCGGACGGCCGCGACCACGTCGTCGACGGAAGACGCGAAGACCACCGCGGCGGGCAGGCCGAAGTCGGCCCATTCGGCGTCGTCGTGGCTCAGGCGCTCGAGCGTCTCGGGATCGGTGGCGACGGCGTGCGGGGGAAGGGCGGCGCGGAGCGCCTCGACGACGGTGTGCATGGCGTACCGATGCTAGACCGTCCGTCGCCCGCCCCCGCGCCGATCGGCTTCGATCCGCGAGCCGATCTGGGAAATCGCCCGTCGGGTACAGTGTGACCTGTGGCACGCCGCAACGCCCCGCCGGGCTCGCAGACCTCGCTCCGCGAGGCCAACCGCGCGCGTGTCATCGAGTCGCTGAAGCGGCACGGCCGCCTCACGCAGATCGAGCTCGCCGGCAGCACGGGGCTCTCCCCTGCCACCGTCTCGAACATCGTCAAGGAGCTGACCGCCTCGGGGCTGCTCCACACGTCGTTCACGACCAGCAGCGGGCGCCGCGCGACGCTCGTGTCGCTCGCCCGCAGGCTGGGGCTCGTCGCCGGCGTGCACTACAGCTCGCGCCACCTGCACCTCGCGATCGCCGACACCGCGCGCACCATCGTGACGCAGTCCTCGCTCCCGCTCCCCCTCGACCACCGCCACGACTCCGAGCTCGACCGCCTCGCGCTGCTGCTGGGCGACATGATGGAGTCCCTCGGCGGCTCGCTCTCCGACCTCCTGGGCGTCGGGCTGGCGCTGCCCGCTCCGATCGACCCGCGCACCGGCATGGTCTCGACGCCCGGGCTGCTGCGCGGCTGGGAGAACGTCGACGTGGCCGAGAGCCTTGCGATGCGGATCGGGCGCCCGGTCCACGTCGACAGCGAGGCGAACCTGGGCGGCCTCGCCGAAGCCCGCGAGGGTAACGGCCGCGCGGCGGCGTCGTCGGTGTTCATCCGCGTCGGCCACACCATCAGCGCCGGGCTCATCGTCGGCGGCGACCTCTTCCGCGGCGTCAACGGCAAGGCCGGCCAGATCGGGCACGTCACGCTCGATGAGAACGGGCCGATCTGCCGCTGCAGCAATCGCGGATGCCTCGAGACCTACGCGGGCGGACCCGCGCTGCTGTCACTCTTCCCGCCCAGCGAGGGCATGCACCGGCTGGGCGACCTGCTGCACGCCGCCGAAGCCGGCGATGGCGCCGCCCGCCGGGTGATCGCCGACGCCGGGCGGCACCTCGGCATCGCGGCCGCGAGCCTCTGCAACCTGTTCGACCCCGAGCTCATCATCGTGGGCGGCGAACTGGGGCAGTCCGGCGAGATCCTGATGGCGCCGATGCGGCACTCCCTCGAGCGCACCGCGCTCCCGTCGGCCGACGGTCTGCCCGAGATCGTGGGGGCGTCGTTCGGCGAGTGGGCCGAGACGCGGGGCGCGATCGCGATCGCCCTCGATCACGTCTCGGTCGACGCGCAGCTCCCGAGTGCGCCGTCGCTTCCGATCACCGCTTAAGCTTCTCCGATGCCCCGTACGCGACACGATCGGCCGCGACGGCGACCGAGTGGCCGCCGCGCGGCCGCGGGCGCGGCATCCGTCCTCCTCGCCGCGACCATGCTCGCGGCGTGCACCGGTGCTCCCGGGCCGGGAAGCACGCCTGCCGACGACACGATCGCGCTGCTGCTGCCCGATGCGAAGACCGCCCGCTACGAGACGTTCGACCGCCCGCTCTTCGAGGCCCGCGTGGCCGAACTCGGCGAATACCGCGTGCTCTACGCCAACGCCGACCAGGACGCCGCGAAGCAGCAGCAGCAGGCCGAGTCGGCGCTCACCTCCGGGGCGGGCGTGCTCGTGCTCGACCCCGTCGACGCCAACGCCGCAGTGAGCATCGTGACCTCCGCCAACGCGAGGGGCGTGCCCGTCATCTCGTACGACCGGCTCGTGGCCGGCGGCGACCTGGCGTACTACATCTCGTTCGACAACGAGAAGGTGGGCGTGCTCCAAGCCACGGCCTTCGTCGAGGGCATGCGCGGGAGCGACGAGGGCAGCGGCATCCTGATGGTGAACGGCTCGCCCACCGACAGCAACGCGGCGCTGTTCAAGGAGGGTGCGCACAGCGTGATCGACGACAGCGGCCTGCGCGTGCTGGCCGAGTACGACACGCCGGGCTGGAACCCCGAGAAGGCGCAGGAGTGGGTGTCGGGTCAGATCGCCCAGCACGGCGACGCGATCGCCGGCGTGTACGCGGCGAACGACGCCACCGCCGGCGGGGCGATCGCCGCGCTGCGCGTCGCGAACGTCGATCCCCTGCCGATCGTGACCGGGCAGGACGCCGAGCTGTCGGCCATCCAGCGCCTCCTCACCGGCGACCAGTACATGACGGTGTACAAGGCGATCAAGCCGCAGGCCGAGCTCGCCGCCGAGGTCGCCGTGAAGCTGCTGCACGACGAGGAGGTGACCGCGCCCCTCGAGATCCAGGGCACGCCGGCGACGCTCCTCGACCCGGTCGCCGTCACGGTCGACGACATCATGGACACCGTCGTCGCCGACGGTTTCTGGAGCGTGGCGGACATCTGCACGCCGGCCTACGCCGATGCGTGCCGGGCCGCGGGCATCGGGTAGGGTCCGGAGGATGTCGATGACGCACCCGCGGACGGGACGACCGCGCGAACGCGTGCTGACGATGCGCGGCATCGGCAAGCGCTTCGGCGCCGTCAAGGCGCTGACCGACGTCGACTTCTGGGTCAACGAGGGCGAGGTCGTCGCGCTCGTCGGCGACAACGGGGCCGGCAAGTCCACCCTCGTCAAGGTGCTCGCGGGCGTGCACCCGCCCGACGCGGGGACGATCGAGTTCGACGGCGAGCCGGTCGGGATCGGCTCCCCCGCCGATGCGCAGGAGCTCGGGATCGAGACGATCTTCCAGGACCTCGCGCTGTGCGACAACCTCGACGTGGTCGCGAATCTGTGGCTGGGCCGCGAGCTCCGCGACGGTGCGACGCTCGACGAGGTCGACATGGAGCAGCGCACCTGGACCCTGCTGCGCGAGCTCTCGGCCAAGATCCCCTCGGTGCGCGTGCCGGTGGCGTCGCTGTCGGGCGGTCAGCGCCAGACCGTGGCCATCGCGCGGTCCCTCATCGGCGAGCCGCGGGTCGTGATCCTCGACGAGCCGACGGCGGCACTGGGCGTCGCGCAGACCGCCGAGGTGCTGAACCTCATCGAGCGCCTCCGCGAGCGCGGCCACGGCGTCATCCTGATCAGCCACAACATGGCCGACGTCATGGCCGTCGCCGACCGCGTCGTGGTGCTGCGGCTCGGTCGCAACAACGGCGTGTACAACGTCGCCGACGTCACGAGCGAGATCCTCATCGCCGCCATCACGGGAGCGGTCGACCATTCCGGCATGAGACGTCCGGATCGAGCGGATGCCGCGCCGCAACTCGCGCGCGACAGCGACCCGCCCGGCCCAGGCCCGGCCGACATCCGTGAGGCGACAATCGACCGCGAGCCGGCCGACGAAGAGCCGGTGAGCGACGAGACGGCGGGCGGCACCGTCATCCGGCTGCCGCGCGGCGGCGCCCGCCGCACGACCCGCCCGCGCGGGGGCGGGGCCCGATGAGCGCGCCGGGCGAGCGGCTCGCCGAGGTGCCGCCCGACGAGCGGCTGCTGAGCTCCAGCGGGATCCGACATGCTTTCGAGGCGTTCGTGGCGCGCGTGCGCGGCGGCGACCTGGGGGCCGTGCCCGTGGTGCTCGGCATCGCCGTCATCTGGACCGTGTTCCAGCTGCTCAACCCGGTCTTCCTCTCGAGCGAGAACCTCTCCAACCTGACGATGCAGTGCGCCGCGATCGGAACGATCGCGCTGGGCGTCGTGCTCGTGCTCCTCGTGGGCGAGATCGACCTCTCGGTCGGGTCGGTGTCGGGACTCGCGGCCGCGGTGCTCGCCGTCACGTTCGTGCAGCTGCAGTGGAACCTTCTGCTGTCCATCGCCGCCGCGATCGCGATCGGCTTCCTGGTGGGGCTCGTGTACGGCTTCCTGTTCACGCGCTTCGGGCTGCCGAGCTTCGTCATCACCCTGGCAGGCCTGCTCGGGTTCCTGGGGCTGCAGCTGTGGGTGCTCGGCGAGACCGGATCGATCGCGATCCCCTTCGACTCGTGGCTGGTGCAGTTCGCGCAGCAGATGTTCCTCCCGGCGTGGGCCTCGTATGCGGTGGCCGTGCTCGCCGTCGCCGCGTTCGCGTGGTCGCTCGTCCGTCGCGCGCGCCGCCGCGCCGCGGCCAACCTGGTCAGTCAGGGCTACGGAGAGATCGCGCTGCGCAGCGGCGTGCTCCTGGCGTTCCTCCTCGTCGCGACATGGTATCTCAACCTCGATCGCGGCGTCGGCGTGATGTTCCTGTTCTTCCTGGCGCTGGTCGTCGCCATGAACTTCATGCTCACCCGCACGCGATGGGGTCGCGCGGTCTACGCGGTCGGGGGCTCGGTCGAGGCCGCGCGGCGCGCAGGGATCCGGGTCGATCGCATCTACTTCTCGGTGTTCGCGATGTGCTCGACGCTTGCCGCCGTCGGCGGCATCCTCGCGGCGGCGCGGCTCGCGTCGGCGAACCAGAGCTCGGGCACGGGGGACGTGAACCTCAACGCGATCGCGGCCGCCGTCATCGGCGGTACGAGCCTCTTCGGCGGCCGGGGCTCGGCCTTCTCCGCCCTGATCGGCATCGTCGTCATCCAGTCGATCTCGTCGGGGCTCACGCTCCTGAACCTCGATTCGTCGGTGCAGTTCATGGTGACCGGCGTGGTGCTCGTGCTGGCCGTGATCGTGGACTCGCTGTCTCGTCGCACGCGCGCGGCGACCGGCCGCGCCTGACGGCCGACCAGCGCGCTGTCTTCACTTGGCGAATGAGTGATCCGGCGCATCCAGGCGCGGTCATGGGAGACCTTGCCAGAATGCTCCGTATTTCGCGGCTGGCTGTGCATTCTGCACGGTAAGCGCTCTCTTAGCGCGCGGGTGTCTCGACGCCGCTCTGCCAACGTCCACGCGTTGCCAAAGCGTTATGTTCAAGACTTGACGATAAGAATCCGTGTCATCGATGATCGCTTCAGCGCGATGAACACCGGGGACGATCCTGGGGTGCGCTCGCTTCAACGACGAAAGGCGAAAGATGAAGAAGTCTTCACTCCTCGCCGTGGCGGCCCTCACGGGTGCCGCCGCGGTGCTGCTGGCCGGCTGTGCCGGCGGCAACGGTGACGGCGGAGACGGCGGCGACACCGGCGGCGGCGACGCCGCGGAACGCGCCTGCGTGATCCTCCCCGACGCCGAGTCCTCGAACCGCTGGGAGGACTTCGACCGCAAGTACCTCCAGGAGGGCCTCGAGGCGGCCGGCTTCGAGACCGACATCCAGAACGCGCAGGGCGACGTCAACAAGTACTCGACGATCGCCGACCAGCAGCTCACCAAGGGCTGCGGCGTCATGCTGCTCGTCGACTACCAGGGCGCCGCCGAGGGCGTCGCCGAGAAGGCCAAGGGCGAGGGCATCCCCGTGGTCGCGTACGACCGCCCGTTCACGGGTGCGGACTACTACGTGTCGTTCGACAACGTGGAGGTCGGCCGTCTCGAGGGCCAGACCGTGCTCGACGGCCTCGAGGCCGCCGGCAAGGACCCGGCCACCGCGAAGGTCGTCTACATGGGCGGCGACCCGACCGACGGCAACGCGGCGATGTTCAAGGAAGGCGCCGTCGAGGTCATGGAGGGCGCGGGCATCGTCGCCGCGGCCGAGCCTCCCGGGGTCTGGGACCAGGAGAAGTCCGCGACCAACTTCGAGCAGGCGCTGACCGCGCTCGGCGGCACGGTCGACGGCGTCTGGTCGGCGAACGACGCGAACGCGGCGGGCGTCATCTCGGTGCTGCAGAAGAACAACCTGTCGGGCGTGGCCCTGTCGGGCCAGGACGCGCAGGTCGGCGCGCTGCAGTACATCCTCCTCGGCTGGCAGACCGCCACGGTCTACAAGCCGGTGAAGCTCGAGGCCGAAGCGGCCGTCGAGGTCGCGGTCGCGCTGCTGCAGGGCGACACCCCGAGCGCCGACCAGGAGCTCGAGGACGGCACGCCGTACATCGCGGTCACGCCTCAGCTGGTCGGCCCCGAAGAGGTCGGCGATGTCATCGCCGCGGGCGACGCCTCGTACGACGACGTCTGCACCGCCGACGTGGTCGCGAAGTGCGACGAGTACGGCATCACGGAGTAAAGCGGTCTTGACCGCGAGGGTGCCGCGCCCCTGGGCGCGGCACCCTCCTTCGCACGATCGACCCGCAAGGAAGCGAGCATGTCAGACACCACCCTCACCCCTCCCGCCGTCGCCGTCGGCGACGAGCCGATCATCCAGCTGGTCGGCGTCAAGAAGTCCTTCGGGCCGGTCAGCGTCCTGAAGGGCGTGGACCTCAAGGTCCACCCCGGCAAGGTCACCGCCCTCGTGGGCGACAACGGCGCCGGCAAGTCCACGCTCATCAAGGGCCTGGCCGGCGTGCAGCCCTACGACGAGGGCGAGGTCCTCATCGACGGCACCCACCGCGACCTGCACGCGCCGCGCGACGCCGCGCACCTGGGCATCGAGGTCGTCTACCAGGACCTCGCGCTGTGCGACAACCTCGACATCGTGCAGAACATGTTCCTCGGCCGCGAGGAGCTGTCGTACGGCACGTTCAACGAGGGCCGCATGGAGAAGGAGGCCTCCGACACCCTCCGCTCGCTCTCGGTGCGCACGGTCAAGTCCGTCCGCCAGAAGGTCTCCAGCCTGTCGGGCGGTCAGCGCCAGACGGTGGCCATCGCCCGCGCCGTCCTGAAGAAGGCGCGCGTGGTGATCCTCGACGAGCCCACCGCTGCCCTCGGCGTCGCCCAGACCGAACAGGTGCTGAACCTCGTCAAGCGCCTGTCGGAGCAGGGCGTCGCCGTCGTCCTCATCAGCCACAACCTCGCCGACGTCTTCGCCGTCGCCGACGACATCGCCGTGCTCTACCTCGGCCAGATGGTGGCTCAGATCCCCACCTCGCAGACCACGCGCGACGACATCGTCGGCTACATCACCGGCACCAAGACCCCCAACGGCGTCGACCTCGTCGACACGTCCACTCTGCGCACCGAGGGAGGAGCGGAATGACCAGCAGCGTGACCCGGACGGAGGCCGGTCCCGACCCGATGGCCGGCGACATGATCGGCAGCGGCGTCGAAGGCGGCGTGGGCGACCAGGTGCGCGCCTGGTGGCAGCGCGTGCGCGGCGGCGACATGGGCGCCCTGCCCGCCCTCGGCGGACTCGTCGTGCTCACGATCCTGTTCGCCACGCTGAGCCCGTACTTCCTCACCGAGCGCAACTTCGCGAACCTGCTCAACCAGGCCGCTCCCCTGGTGATGCTCGGCATGGCGCTCGTGTTCGTGCTGCTCCTCGGCGAGATCGACCTCTCGGCCGGCGTCACGGGCGGCGTGGCCATGGCCGTCTTCGTCGTGCTCGCCACCCAGTTCCAGCTGCCGTGGACGCTCGCGCTCCTCATCGGGTTCGGCGTCGGCTTCGCCACGGGCGCGCTCATCGGCTTCTTCGTCGCGAGGGTCGGCATCCCGTCGTTCGTCGTGACGCTGGGTCTGTTCCTGGGCTATCAGGGCCTCGCGCTCCTCATCATCGGCGACGGCGGCCTGTACCGCGTCCAGGTGCCCGAGCTCATCGCGCTGCAGAACGGCAACCTGCCCGTCTGGGGCGGCTGGGTGATGCTCGCCGTGATCCTCGCCGTCTCGGCCGCGACCTCGTTCTGGGATCGCATGCGCCGGACGCAGGCGGGCGTCCCCAACCGCCCGCTGTCGCTGGTGTGGATCAAGCTGGGCGTCATCGCCGTCATCGGCGGCGCGTTCGTCTACATGCTCAACCAGAACCGCGGCGGTGCCCTCCACGCGGTGCAGGGAGTGCCGCTGATCGTGCCGGTGGTGCTGGTGATCCTGTGGATCGGCACCTTCGTGCTCGACCGCACGAAGTTCGGACGCTACATCTACGCCATCGGCGGCAACGCCGAGGCCGCCCGTCGCTCGGGCGTCAAGGTGCGCTGGGTCAAGTGGTGGGCGTTCGTGATCTGCTCGATGCTCGCCGTCGTGTCAGCGCTGTTCAGCGTTGCGCGCGTCGGCACGGTCGACGCCACCGTCGGCCGCGACATCGTGCTCTCGGGCGTCGCCGCGGCCGTCGTCGGTGGCGTCAGCCTCTTCGGCGGACGCGGTCGCCTCATGCACGCGGCCATCGGTGCGCTGGTGATCGCCGTCATCACGAACGGCCTGGGTCTGCTGAGCCTGCCCGCGGGCATCAACCTGCTGGTCACCGGCGGCGTCCTCATCCTCGCCGCGACGGTCGACGCGCTGTCGCGGCTGCGATCGGGCGGCGCCAGGATATAGCGCGTTCGAACACGGCGAAGGCGCCGGGCGGAGGCATCCGCCCGGCGCCTTCTCGCGTCACGCCCGCGGCGAGCGCGCCGAGAGCACTTCGTCGACCCACGCCGGCACGAGCTCGCCGGCCGGTCCGGTGCGGGCGTCGTCGAAGGGCACGGCGGCATCGGTCGGCTCGAGGTTGAGCTCCACGGTGTGTGCGCCGAACGCGGCGGCGAGTGCGACGTAGCCCGCGGCCGGGTACACCGCACCGGACGTGCCGATCGAGACGAACACGTCGCAGGCCACGACGGCCTGCTCGATCCGCTCCAGGTCGTACGGCATCTCGCCGAACCAGACCACGTCGGGTCGCAGCATCCGCTCTCCGCATGCCGGGCAGTGAGGCCGGTCGATGAGGTCGCCGTCGCACGTCGGCCGCGCGCCGCACGCGAGGCACAGCGCGCGGAAGAGTTCGCCGTGCATATGCACGAGGTTGTGGCTGCCGGCGCGCTCGTGCAGGTCGTCGACGTTCTGGGTGACCACCAGGAGGTCGTCGCCGATGGCGCCCTCCAGCCGCGCGAGCGCACGATGGGCGGCATTGGGGACGACGGATGCCGCGACCCGCCGCCGCGCGTCGTAGAAGGCGAGAACGGTGTCGGGGTCGCGCTCGAAGCCCTCGGGAGTGGCGACGTCCTCGATGTCGTGCCCCTCCCACAGCCCGTCGGGACCCCGGAAGGTGGGAACGCCGCTCTCGGCCGAGATGCCTGCGCCGGTGAGCACGACGATCCGGGTCATCGGATCGTTCCGGGGGCGACGTGCGACAGCACCCGCTCCCACACGTCGGCGAGGATCACCCGGGCCGTCGGGTCGTCGGTCCGCGGCACCATCTCGATGCGCGCAGAGGGAAGCCGCTCCTTGTACCAGCGTGCCGCCGCCGCGGCGGCGTCGGGGTCGCGTTGACCGTTCAGGATGAGCGTCTTGGCGGGGATGCGCGCCAGCAGGTCGGCGACCTCCGAGCCCGCGAGCCCGGAGGTCGGCTCGGGAACGGCCACCAGCGCGAGCCGGTCGACGCCCTCGCCCAGATGCGCGGCGACCATGATCGCCAGGGCGCCCGCATCGCCGACGCCCACGAGACCGGCGGGGCGATCGTGCTGCTCGGCGCCGATGAACTCCGCGAGCGTCGCCGCCGTGGTCTCGGCCGAGGTGGCGCCCCGGTAAGCGGCGGGGTCGTCGAGGTCGTCGACGGTGAGACCCACCGCCACGATCCGCGCGTGCCGGCGGATGGTCGCCTCGGGCTGCGGGTCCGACAGCGTCGACACGCCCGCCCGCAGCAGGACGACGGTGCGGTCGGCGCCGGCGCCGCCGAAGCTGCGGTGTTCGAACGAGGCGCTCGGCGCCGGTCCCTTGGTCATGCCGAAATCCTACGTTCGCCCCAGCCCATTCCCTCGAGAAAGACCGGGGGGCCACCGTCGGCCGCGCCGGCCGGCGCGGCCGGGGGGGTCAGGCCATGAGCGGGATCGCACCGACCAGCACGCCGACGGCGAGCATCGCGAGCGACACGACGCAGGCGCGCCACAGCACCTTCTTGTGGTGGTCGCCGAGGTTGACGCTCGCCAGCGACACGAGCAGCAGGATCGCGGGCACGAGCGGGCTCTGCAGGTGCACCGGCTGCCCGGTGATCGACGCGCGCGCCATCTCGACCGGCGCGATGCCGAAGTGCTCGGCGCTCTGGGCGAGCACCGGCAGGATGCCGTAGTAGAACGCGTCGTTCGACATGAAGAACGTGAACGGGATCGACAGGACGCCGGTGATCACGGCGAGGAAGGGTCCGAGCGAGGCGGGGATCACGGTGGTGATCCACGTCGCCATCGCGTCGACCATTCCGGTGCCGTTCAGCACGCCCACGAGCACGCCCGCGGCCAGCACCATCGAGACGACGCCGACGATGCTCGGAGCGTGGGCGACGATCTCGTCGGCCTGGCCCTTGAGCTTCGGGAAGTTCACGACCAGGGCGATCGCGGCGCCCACCATGAACACGTACGCGAGCGGGAAGATGTCGAGCACCAGCAGGACCATCACCGCGAGGGTGAGCGCGAGGTTGAACCAGATCAGCTTCGGCCGCAGCGTCGCGCGGTTCGGGTCGAGCATCGTGTCGGCCATCGCGGTGTCTTCGCGGTCGACCACGGCCGTGGCGGCGGGCACCCCGCCCCGCCCGCCGGCGAGCGTCACGATGTTGCCGGTACGGAGGGTCGCGCGGGCACCCGGCTTCGTGTCCGAGCCGCGGAAGATCCGCGGAGCCGGGAAGGCTCCTCCGTCGCCGGCGAGACGCGACTCGTCGATGCGGCCGATCCGCTTGCGCTCCGAGAGCCCGAGGAACCACGCGAACGTCAGCGCGATCACGACGCCCGCCGCGAGCGAGGGCAGCATCGGCACGAAGACGTCGGTGGGCTGGAGGCCGAGCGCGGTCGCCGCGCGGACTGTCGGGCCGCCCCACGGCACGATGTTGAGCGTGCCGTTCATGAGGCCCGCCACGCACGTGAGCACGACGGGGCTCATCCCCAGGCGCAGGTAGATCGGCAGCATCGCCGACGTCGTGATGATGAACGTGGTCGACCCGTCGCCGTCGAGCGACACGGCGCCCGCGAGGACCGCCGTCCCGAGCACCACCTTGGCGGGGTCGTCGCCGAGCAGCCGAGTGATCGCGCGGATGAGCGGGTCGAACAGCCCGACGTCGATCATGATGCCGAAGTACATGATCGCGAACATCAGCAGCGCCGCGGTGGGTGCCATGCTCGCGATGGCGTCGATGATCATGTCGCCGAGTCCGAGCCCCGCACCCGCGAAGAGCCCGAAGATCGTCGGCACGATGATGAGCGCGACCATCGGGGTGAGCCGGCGCGTCATGATCAGCGCCATGAAGACGAGGACCATCGTGAATCCCAGCGCCACGAGCACCCACTCGGGCGGGACGAAGGCGGTCGCGTAGCCGGGGTCGGCCTCAGCGGCCTGGAGCAGGAGGGGGGCTGCCGCGTTCATGTCGACTCCTTCGTCGTGCGGTGCGTCAGGTCTGGCACCGGGGCCGGTGCGCTCCCGAGAGGCTAGGCGCGGCCCTGCCGCCACCGCGCGCTATGTCGCATTGCCGCAGGTTGTGCGCGTAGCGTGTCTTCTGCGCATTGTGCTCACGTGCGCACGGGGTGCGGCGGTCCGCCGGCCCGGGAGGTGGCATGCGCTTCGCGACACGGCTGCTGCTGGTGCAGCTGGCGACGGTGACCGCGGTCGTCGCGGTGTGCGCGCTCGTGTTCGGCTGGCTGGGCGTGCGCCAGCTGCGCGCCGAGTCCGAGGCGGCCGCCCTCAACATCGCGCGGACCGTGGCCGAGGATCCGGACGTGAAGGCGCTGGTCGCCGAATTCTCGGCCGACCCGGGGACTCCGGATGCCGCGGACCTGCGCGGCGGGCCCCTCCAGGGGGTCGCGGCCGACGTGGCGGAGCGCACCGACGCGCTGTTCGTGGTGATCACCGACGACCACGGCATCCGCCTCGCCCACCCCACCGAGGCGCTGCTCGGCGAGGTGGTGTCGACGCCGTTCGCCGAGGTGATGGAGGGCAACGAGGTGGTCGACTGGGAGGTCGGGACCCTCGGCGAATCCGCCCGTGCCAAGGTCCCGGTCTACCCCGAGGGCGGCGACGTGCCCGTCGGCGAGGTCAGCGTGGGATTCGAGCGCGCGAGCGTGTTCGACGACCTGCCCGCCTTGATCACGACGATCGCGATCGCGGCGATCGGCGGCGTCGCGCTGGCGGCCCTCGCCACGCTGCTGCTGCGGCGGCGCTTCGAGCGCCTGACGCTGGGACTCCAGCCCGAAGAGCTCGTCGCCCTCGTGCAGAACCAGGCGGCGGTGCTCGAGGGCGTCGGCGACGGCGTCATCGCCCTCGACCCCGACGGCGTGGTGCGGGTGTGCAACGAGGCGGCCGAGCGGATGCTGGCGCTCGAGGCCCCGGTCGGGCGCCGGTTCGACGACCTGCCCCTCCCGGACGCGGTGCGCGCCGCGATCCGCGACGGGGCATCGGGCGTGGAGGCGGTGGCGGGTGACCGCGTGCTGTACCTCGACACCCGGCCCGTGCGACGCGATGACCGCGCACTGGGCCAGGTCGTGGTCGTGCGCGATCGCACGGACGTCGAGGCGCTCGCCGGACGGCTGGAGACCGTGCGTGCGATGACCGAGGCGCTGCGGGTGCAGCGGCACGAGTTCGCCAACCGCCTGCACGTGGCGAGCGGCCTCCTCGACGCGCGGCGTGTCGACGAGGCGCGCGCGTTCCTCGGCGACCTGACCGAGCGCGGGGCGGTGGACTTCGCCGTACCCGGTCTCGACCGTGTGCCCGACCCGTTCCTGCAGTCGCTGATCGGAGCCATGGCCGCCGCCGCGCGCGAGCGCGGCGTGGACCTTCGCATCTCGGACGACACGTTCCTGCTCGGCGAGGTCGCCGAGGCCGAGGACGTGGCTGCGATCCTCGGCAACCTCGTCGGCAACGCCGTCACGGCCGCGGTCGCCGCCCCCGCACCGGCGTGGGTGGAGATCGCGCTCCTCGGCGACGGGGACGAGGTCGTCCTCACGGTCTCCGACTCGGGCGTGGGCATCATCCCCGCCGGGAGCGACCCGTTCGCCGGGGTGATCGCAGGAGCCGTCGGCGCGGAAGCCGCGCCCGAGACCGCGCAGGCCGTCCACGGTCACGGCATCGGCTTGCCGCTGTCGCGGGATCTGGCGCGCCGCCGCGGCGGCGAGGTCTGGCTGATCGACCCCGGCGGCGACGGGGCCGGCGCCGTCTTCGGCGCACGGCTGCCGGGCGCGCTCCGCGCGGTGGACCCCGCTGAGCCCGCCGTTCCGGTCCCCGAAGAGGAGGATGCATGACCGCCCCCATCCGCGTGCTCGTGGTCGACGACGACTTCCGCGTGGCAGGACTGCACCGCGACGTGGTCGCCGCCCGGGCGGGGTACACGGCGCTGGATCCCGTCCACTCGCTCGGCGCCGCCCGTCAGGCGGTCCGCGCGCACGCTCCCGATCTGCTGCTCGTGGACGCGTTCCTCCCCGACGGCGACGGCGTGGAGTTCGTCGCCGCGGCCGGAGTCGACGCCTTCGTGCTGTCGGCCGCGACAGACGCCGCCACCGTTCGGCGAGCGCTTCGCGCCGGGGCGCTCGCGTATCTGACCAAGCCGTTCGAGGCGCGAGTGCTCGCCGACCGCCTCGACCGCTACGCGCGTCTGCGCAACCTGCTGACCGGCGAGCGTCCGCTCGAGCAGGAGCAGATCGACCGTGCGCTCTCGATCATGCACGGAGGTGCCGAGCCGGCGACCGTCGCGCGCTCGGCCACCGAGCAGCTGATCCTCGAGGGGCTCGGCGACGACGAGGCCTCGGCGGCCGAGATCGCGGACCGCGTCGGCATCTCGCGGGCGACGGCGCAGCGTCATCTCGCGGGTCTCGCCGGCCGCGGGCAGGTGGAGGTGCGGCTGCGCTACGGCACGACCGGCCGGCCCGAGCACCGGTACGTCGCGGTCCGTCGCTGACGGTCGCGTCCTCGGCTCGGCCGCACGCGCCCGTGCGTGGCCGGCTACCCGCGCAGCAGCTCGCGCAGCGTCTCGATCGAGTCGGCCTCGTCCGGACGCTTGTCGGGCCGGTAGCCCTTGACCCGCGCGAACCGCAGGGCCACGCCGCCGGGGTACCGCGTCGAGCGCTGCACGCCGTCGATGGCGATCTCGACGACGGTCTCGGGGCGGACGTGCACGGCGTGCGCCGTGCGGTGCGTCTCGATCGTCGGGAAGTGCTCCGTCTGCCACCGAAGCGTCGCGTCGGTGATGCCCTTGAACGTCTTGCCGACCATCACGAAGCCCCCGGGCTCGCCGAACGCCCCCTCAGGGTCGAGCGCGCCCAGGTGCAGGTTCGAGAGCTGCCCCGTACGACGGCCCGACCCCCACTCGACCGCGAGGACGACCAGGTCGTACGTCAGCACCGGCTTGATCTTCAGCCAGCTCTTCCCACGGCGCCCTGCGGCGTACGGCGCGTCGAGGCCCTTCACCATCACGCCCTCGTGTCCGGCGGCGAGCGCTTCGCGCGAGAACTCCTCGGCCCGCGCGGGATCGTCGGTGACGATGCCCGGCATGCGGGCGTCGCCGGCGACGCGCTCGAGCACCTCGAGCCGCGTCTGCAGCGGCTCGTCGATGAGGTCGCGACCGTCGAGGTGGAGGATGTCGAAGAACCACGGCCGCAGGACCACCTCGACACCGGTCTCCGAGCCGAAGCGCGCCATGGTGTCTTGGAACGGCCGCGGCCCGCCGTCCTCGTCGAGCGAGAGGGTCTCGCCGTCGAGGATCACCCGCTCGGCCGCGAGCGCCCGGGCGGCCTCGACGATCTCGGGCACGCGGTGCGTGATGTCGGCGAGGCTGCGCGTGTAGACGTGCACGTCGTCGCCGTCGCGATGCACCTGGATGCGCGCGCCGTCGAGCTTGTATTCGACGGATGCCGCGCCCCCGAGCGTCTGGAGGGCCTCGGTCGCCGAGCCCGCCGTCGATGCGAGCATCGGCAGCACGCCGCGACCCACTTGAAGGCCCACCTGGGCGAGCTCGTCCGGCGTCCCGGTGAGCGCGAGGCGCGCCGTCGCACCGAGGTCGCCCGACAGCATCGCGGCCCGCCGCACCGTCGCGGCGTCGCGCTCGGACGCCTTCGCGATGGCGTCCAGCAGCACGCCCTCCAGCGCCCCGGTGCGCAGCTCGCCGAGCATCACGCGAGAGACGAAGTCCCATTCCTGCGTGGTCGCGGCCGCGGCTAGGGCTTCGAGCTCTGCGGTGCGGGTCGCCACGGAGCCCCGGCCGTCGGCCGCTGCGAGCCGGTCGAGAGCCGCGTCGACCTCGCCGATCGTCAGCGTCGACCCGGTCGCGTGGTCCACCCGCAGCTGCGTCAGGCTCCGCCATCCGACGCCGAGCCTCCCCTGTCGCGGCGAGGCCACGAGGAACCCGATCGCGGGCTCGATCTCGTCGGGTTCGAGGCGCCGGAGCGCTTCGCCGAGGGCGGCGACCTTGGCCAGTCGCGACGACGTCGAGGCCACGGCATCCGTCACCGTCACGAGCTCGTGGAGCAGCATGCCCGCATTCTCGCATCCGGCCCCGACACCGTGTCGGTCCCCCGCGATATCGTGCGCGCGTCTCCGAGGTCAGCGCCGGCGACCCAGCGCCGAGACGACGTCGCTGAGAGCGGGCTCGAGCTGCGGGTGCGCGAAGGCGAAGCCGGCGTCCGTCAGCACCTGCGGCGTGACCCACCGGCTCTTCAGCACGAGCTCGGGCTCGGTGCGCAGCGCCCACATCGCCGGCTCCAGCATGAACCGCCACGCCGGCAGGCCGACGGGCGCGCCGACCACGCGGCGGAGCATGGCCATGAGGGTGCGGTTGTCGGCGGCGGCGGGTGCCGCGAGATTCACGGGGCCCGCGATCGACGGGTCGTCGCGCACGAAGCGCACGGCCGCGACGACGTCGTCGAGGTGGATCCAGCTGAACCGCTGGCGCCCGCGCGACCGATGCCACGGCGGACGGCCGTCGCCGGTGGGATGTGGGCCGATGCCCCGATAGCGACGGTGGGGGAACCACCAGCCGTCGAACTGCGGACCGCCGAGTCCGGTACGGGCCAGCCGTACGAGGATGCGGGTGGCGGGGCCGTCGCCGAGCACGATCGCCATGCGCAGCGCGACGCGGCGGGTGCCCGGCAGCTCGCCGGCGAAGAACTCGTCCTCCCACGTACGCGCGACATCGACCGAGAAGCCCGTGCCGAGCTCGCCGTCCGCTTCCGTCTGGGGCCGGTCGAGGGCGTAGCGGTAGATCGTCGCGGTGCTGGCGTTCAGCCAGACCGGCGGAGCCGCCGACGCGCCCTCGATCGCGTGGCGCACGGCGCGGGTGGTCTCGACCCGCGAGCGCAGGATCTCGTCGCGATTCCGATCCGTGTAGCGGCAGTCGACCGATCTGCCGGCGAGGTTCACGACGACGGCCGCCCCATCGACGAGGTCGCGGATGCCGGGGGCGTCCTCCCAGGTGGCGTCGGCGCCCGCGCGGCCGATGGTGCGAACCTCGTACCCGTCGTCGGTGAAGGCCTCGACGAGCGCGCCGCCGACGAAACCGGAGGCGCCGGCGACGACGGCACGAGGCCGGGTCATCGGCCGCTGTCCGCTCGACCGGCGGTGCTCCACAGCGCCCACGCCACCAGCGGCGGCTGCAGCAGGAGCCGGATGAACCTGGCGCGATCCGTCCGCAGCATGGGTGCCGGGCGTCGGGTGCGCCACTGGTGCACATTGCCCGGGAACACCGCGACGAAGAACGCCGCGACGACCCAGCCGACGCGACGCTGCTCGGCGGGGAGCGCGACGAGCGCGCCGCCCAGCATTAGCTCGACCACGCCGGAGGCGACCACGATGGTGTCTTTGTCGGTGCGGAGCAGATCGGCGGCCCAGTCCGGCACGACGATCCGGTAGCCGCGGCGTCCCCACGTCAGGTGCGAGGCACCCGCCGCGAGCAGCAGCGCGGCCAACGCCCAACGCGCCACGCTGCGCATCATGCGAGGGCCTCGGCGACCGCCTCGATGAACCGGAAGTGGTCGTCGAGGCTGCCGGACGGCGTGATCGCCCGCAGCACCACCTCGTCGGCCGCGGCGCGATACGCGGCGATCCGGTCGCGCAGCTCGCCGGGACGGATCACCGTGTCGGCGGCGTCGATCCCCAGCCTCCCGAAGTTGGCGGAGTACGCGGGGTAGCCGGCGTAGCGTGCGGCTTCTTCGGCGAGCGCATCGGCCGCGACAGTCTCGACCGCTGTGCGCACGTACAGCGCGACGTGCGCCGACGGCGCGAGCTCGTGCGCCTGACGCGCCTGCTCCGCCGCGATCCCCGGCGTGAGCCAGCTGAGCAGCAGGCCATCGGATGCCGTCGCCCCCGCACGCCGCATCCTCGGGCCCAGCGCGCCGACCACGACGCGCGCGTCGCCGCGGGAGCGGAGGGTGGCCGCGGCATCCGTCACTCGCGCGACCGCGCCCTGCTTCAGCTGGCCCGATCCGATGCCGAGCATCAGGCGCTCCGCCGGAAGGCCGGCCGCGGCCGCGAGGATGTCGTCGGACGTGCGCCGGTCGACGGGGAGCACACCCGTCGCCAGTCCGAGGCGCTCGGTGGCGCCCGCCGCCGCGTGCAGCACCGCCAGCGCGTCATGCCCCGGCGTGTCGTTGACCCAGAGGGCGCGCAGCCCGGCTGCCTCGACCGCCGGCGCGATGTGCGCCGCGAGCGCCGGCCCGGCGACGGCCGCGATGCCGAGTGAGAGCGCGCCGGTCACGCGACCGTCACCGGCACGAGACGGGCGACCTCGGCGGCGGAGCGGTAGAACTCGGCGATGTCTCCGCGCGAGGCCGGGAGCAGCACGACGTCGTCGACGCCGGCGTCGAAGAACCGCTGCGCGCCGGCGGCGACCTGCGCCGGGTCGCCCCACAGCGCACGGGCCTCGGGGTCGGGCTTGTCGCCGACATCGGCGATCGCCCGCGCCCCGGCGTCGGCGCCGAACGCGGTGACCACGTAGGCGACGACGTCGTGGTGGCCTGGCCGCCCCGCGGCGGCACGCGCCTCGCGGATCGCCGCCGTGGCGACGGCGTACTCCTCTGCCGTGTGGCCGCTGTCGAGCACCGTGCCGTCAGCGACCTCGCCGCTGAGACGGAGCGTCTTCGGCCCTTCGGCCGCCGCATACACGAGCGGCGGCGTGGCGGGCGCATAGTCGAGCCGTACGTCACGGAGCTTGACGTACCGCCCCTCGGCGGAGACCTCCTCACCCGCCAGCAGGCTGCGCAGCGCGGGCACGTACTCCCGCATCAGTGTCAGCGGCGAGGCGACCCGCGCGCCGACCTGTCCCATCCAGTCGAGCACCCCGTGCCCGACGCCGGGCAGGAGGCGTCCGGGGAAGAGCCGCTCGACGGTCGCCAGTTCCATCGCGGTCGCCGCCGCGTTGCGCAGCGGCATCGGCGCGATGCCGATCCCGATCCGCAGCGACTCGGTCCACGCGAGCGCGGCGCCGACCGTCGCGAAGGCGGACTGGCGGAAGCAGTCCTCCCAGACCCACAGTTCGGGCAACCCCGCGGACTCGGCGGCGAGCACGGCGTCGCGGAACTCGTCGGGTGAGTGCGTGTACGGGTTGAAGATCGCTCCGATGCGGCTCATGAGACCACTCTGTCAGCGGCCGCGGACACGCGCATCCCGACCCCCTGCCCACGCGCATCCCGAGCCCGCTATCGCGCCCGCCTCGCCGCTGCAACCCCTTCCCGGCACCGGTCCCCCGTCCCCCACTCTGGAGGCATGGCACGCATCGGCACCTCCGGCTGGGTCTACCCGCACTGGCGAGGCGTGCTGTACCACGGGCCGCAGAGCCGCTGGCTCGACGAGTACCTCGCCGAGTTCGACGTCGTGGAACTGAACGGCAGCTTCTACCGCTGGCCCGCCGACGCCCGGTTCGCCTCGTGGCGCGAGCGGCTGCCCGCGGGCTTCGAGATGGCCGTGAAGGCGCCGCGCGGTCTCACGCACGCCCGCCGGCTGCTGAATCCGGAGGTCTGGATCGAGCGCGTGACGCGCGGGCTCCACGAGCTGCGGGGCCGCCGCGGCCCGCTCATCGTCCAGCTGCACCCCGGCTTGGAGCGGGACGATGCGCGCCTGGACTACTTCCTCGGGGCGCTGCCCGCCTGGACGCGGCCGGCGGTGGAGTTCCGGCATCCGTCCTGGATCGACGAGGCCGTCTTCTCGATCCTCGAGCGGCACGGAGCGGCCTATTGTGTGATGAGCGGGGCGCGCCTCCCCTGCATCCTGCGCGCGACGGCGCCGCTCGTCTACGTGCGCCTGCACGGGCCCGATCCCGAGCACCTCTACGGGGGCTCGTACTCCGACGACGACCTCGCGTGGTGGGCCGAGCGCATCCGCGAGTGGGAGACCGGCGGGCACGAGGTGCACGCCTACTTCAACAACGACGGCGGCGGCAACGCCGTCCGCAACGCGCGGACGCTGAAACAGATGCTGCACGCCTGAGCCAGCGCCCGGCCCGGGGATGCACGCCAGGAACGCCGAGAGGCGCCGCGCCCGACGGGCACGACGCCTCTGGTGGTGGGTCAGCTCATGCCGCGACCGCGAAGGGCGAACCCGCGACGACCGAGAGCGTCTCGCCCACGGCATCCACCGTCACCGTTCCGCCGTCCACGAGCGCACCCGTGACGAACAGGTCGGCGATGCGGTCGTCCACCTCGCGCTGGATGAGACGGCGCAGCGGCCGGGCACCGTACTCGGGTTCGTAGCCGTTGTCGGCGAGCCACGCCACCGCGCTGTCGGTCACGACGAGCTCGACCTCGCGCTTCGCGAGCCGGGCGTCGGATGCCGCGAGCAGGAGTCGCACGATGCTCTGCAGCTGCGGCTTCTCGAGCTTGCGGAACAGCACGATCTCGTCGATGCGGTTGAGGAACTCGGGCCGCATCGCCTCGCGCAGCTTGCCGAAGACGCGGTCGCGCAGATCCTTCTCCGAGCCGAAGCCGGTCGACCCGCCGCCGTCGGCCAGGAAGCCGATGGCGCCCCCGCGCGACGCGAGGAACTCCGAGCCGAGGTTCGACGTCATCACGACCACGGTGTTGCGGAAGTCGACCGTGCGCCCCTGACCGTCGGTGAGGCGGCCGTCGTCGAGCACCTGCAGCAGCAGGTTGAACACGTCGGGGTGCGCCTTCTCGATCTCGTCGAACAGCACGATCGAGTACGGGTTGCGCCGCACCCGCTCAGTGAGCTGACCGGCCTCGTCGTAGCCGACGTATCCCGGAGGGGCGCCGACGAGACGCGACACGGTGTGCCGCTCGCCGAACTCGCTCATGTCGAAGCGGATCACGGCGCCCGCGTCGTCGAACAGGCTCGAGGCCAGAGCCTTGGCCAGCTCGGTCTTGCCGACACCGGTCGGGCCGAGGAACAGGAACGAGCCGACCGGGCGGCGCGCGTCTCCCATGCCGGTGCGGTTGCGGCGCACAGCCTTGGCGACGGCCGTCACGGCGTCGTCCTGCCCGATGACGCGATCGTGCAGCTCGTCCTCGAGCGCGGCGAGGCGCTCGCGCTCGGTCTCGGTCAGGCGGTTCACCGGGATGCCGGTCGCCCGGCTGATCACGGCCGCGATCTCGGGCTCGTCCACCACGGCATCCGTCCGCACGGCGGCGCCGGCGGCGGTGGCGCGCTCGAGGCGCTCCTGCACCTCCGCGATCTGGTCGCGGATCTGCGACGCCTCCTCGTAGTGCTCCGCCGACACGGCGGCGTTCTTGTCCGCCTCCAGCGTCGCGAGCTGTTCGATCAGGCCGCTCACGTCCACCTTCGCACCGAGCCGCAGGCGCAGCCGGGCGCCCGCCTGGTCGATGAGGTCGATCGCCTTGTCGGGCAGCACCCGCTCGCTGAGGTAGCGGTCGCTCAGCTCGACGGCGGCGCGCAGCGCCTCGTCGGTGTAGACGATGCCGTGGTGCTCCTCGTACGCGGGCTTGAGCCCGCGCAGGATCAGGACGGCGTCCTCGATCGACGGCTCGCCCACGCGCACCGGCTGGAACCGGCGCTCGAGCGCGGGATCCTTCTCGATCACGCGGTACTCCTTGAGGGTGGTCGCCCCCACGAGGTGCAGGTCGCCGCGCGCGAGGCGAGGCTTGAGGATGTTGCCGGCATCCATGCCGCCGTCACCCGCGCCGCCGGCGCCCACGACGGTGTGCACCTCATCGATGAACACGATCAGCTCGCCCTTGTGAGCGGCGATCTCGTCCATCGTCTTGGTCAGGCGCTCCTCGAAGTCGCCGCGGTAGCGGGTGCCCGCGAGCATCGCAGGCAGGTCGAGTGCGACGACGCGCTTGCCGAGCAGCTGCTCCGGCACGTCGCCGTCCACGATCGCCTGCGCGAGGCCCTCGACGATCGCCGTCTTGCCGACGCCCGCCTCGCCCACGAGCACCGGGTTGTTCTTGGTGCGGCGGCTCAGGATCTCGATCGTCTGCTCGATCTCGTCGGCGCGACCGATGACGGGGTCGAGTTCGCCGTCGACGGCGCGGGCGGTCAGGTCGGTGCCGTACGTGTCGAGCATGGGGGTGTCGGATGCCGCGGCCTCGGTCCCGTGCCCCGACGGGGTCGAAGCGCCTGGCGTCACCGTCTCGCGTGCGCCCTGCGTCAGGGCCTCGGCGGTCACTCCGGCGCGGGCCAGCACATGGCCGGCAGGGGTGTCCTGCGCGAGCACCAGTGCGAAGAAGAGGTGCTCGGGGTCGACGTAGGTCGATCCGGACGACCGCGCGACCTGGAACGCGTGGAACAGCGCGCGCTGCACCGACGAGGTCAGCATCGCGCCGTCGACGTCGGCTTGGGACGATGCGGCCGGAAGCCGCTCCTCGGTGGCTCGCACGATCGCGTCGGCGTCCGCGCCGATGCGCTCGACAGCGTCGCGGGCGGGCGCCTCGGCGACGAGCACGCGGAGCACGTGCAGGGCGTCGAGCTCGCGCTGTCCGCGGTCGAGCGCGTACTTCCCGGCGCGCTGGAGCAGTTCCTGCGTGCGCGCGCCGAGGTAGCGGCTGAGGTCGATCGACCGCTCCGCACGCGCGCGCTCCCCCGCGAGATAGCGCGACAGGAACTCGTCGAACGAGCTCGCGTCGTCGCCGGGCTGGGGGGTGAAGTCTTCGGGCATTCCATCTCTCCTGAAACTTGAGTGGATGAGCATCAAGTTTTGAACTTGATACCTGCATTGTCAAGTTCAACCGCGCTGGACGGCAGGTATTCCCCGCCGACCCCGAATACGCGGAAGCCCGGCGGATGTCGCACACCGGGCATACCGTGGTGGCCGTTGGGGGACCCGCTTCAGAGACGAGAGGGAGCACCATGGACTGGAAGATCGAGCTCATCTACGTGCCGGTGACGGACGTCGACCGGGCGAAAGAGTTCTACGAGAGGATCGGATTCCACGCCGATCACGACCACACCCCCACCGACGGACTGCGGTTCGTGCAGATGACACCGCCCGGGTCTGCCTGTTCCATCGCCTTCGGCACCGGCCTCGGCAACGAGCTCGAGCCGGGTCGTCAGAACACGATCCAGGTGGTCGTGCCCGACGCCGACGAGGCCCTGGCGCACCTGCGCGCGAAAGGCGTCGAGGGGCGGGGCGTCGACGAGCAGGACTGGGGCCGATTCGTGCAGTTCGACGACCCCGACGGCAACACCTGGACCCTGCAGCAGCTTCCGGCCTGGAGCTGATCGACACCGCCGGCGAGCCGCCGCCGGCGGACGACGGCGCTCCGGCCGCCGGCTTGCCGCGCGCGCTCAGTCGCGCCCGCCGGGCGGGCCGACGATGAGCAGCACGACGAACAGCAGCACGACGGCGAGGGCGATGAGCGCACCGAGCACCCACGGGCGGCGCAGGAACCACCGCATGAGCCGGTCGTACCACGATCCGTCGCGCGGATCGTCGGTCTGCTCGAGCCGCCAGGCGCCGGCGAGCCGGCCGCTGCGCTGGAGCCACAGCTCGGCAGGGATCGTCGCGTACGGGATCACCGCGCTCACGAGCGCGACGGCCGTGGGGCCGACGCGCCAGCGATTGTTGAGCGCGACCAGGATCGCCGTCGCCCCGTAGGACAGGAAGACGAAGCCGTGGATGCCGCCGCCGATCGTGACGCCGAGCGCCCACCCGGTGGCGGCGCGGAGAACGAGGCCGGTGATGAGAAGGGTCCAGGAGATCACCTCCGCGATGGCGAGCGCGCGGAAGAGGGTGTGAGGATTCCGGAACACTCCTTCAGCCTAACTGAAGGAAGCCGGCCCCCCTGCCGGCGGGCGGTACGCCCGTCGGCCTCGTCATCCGGCGGCGAGGCCGAACGGCTTCTCGTGCAGACCCTCGAGCGCCGTGGCCAGCGCCGGAGCACCTGTCGTCAGGGCGCCGTCGAGCGCGGCGAGCCGCTGCTCGGCCGCCTGCAGCAGCTCCTCCCCGCGCCCCGTCACCCGGAGGTCCGAGGCGGCGCCGGCGTGCTTGGTCGCATCGGCGACGAGTCCGTCCGCGACCAAGGCCTGCACCGCGGTGTGCGCGGACTGCACGGTGATCTGCGATCGCCGAGCGAGCTCGCTGAACGAGATCCCCGGTGTCGCGTCGATGTGCGCCAGCAGGCCGTACTTGCGGGTGGTCAGGCCGAGGTCGCGCAGTTCGGAGCCCAAGTGACCGTCCCACACGCTCGCCACGGTGAGCAGAGCGATGACGGGGCTGAAGGGGCGCTCGGACACGCGCTAAATGTTAGCCCCGCCGCCGCGCGGGCGGGCGCATTCGTCACCCCGGGTCTGAGTGCCGCCGCCCGCAGGTAGCGTTGAGCGGTGACGTTCTCGTTGGAGTCCCTGCGCCGGTGGCCCGACGTCGAGGCTCCCGACCTCGTGGCGACGGATGCCGCAGACCGGCTGCTCCTCGACGAGTCGGCGTCCGCCCGCGGCGGCCTCGGCGACGGTCACCTCGTCGTGATCGGCGACGGCTACGGCGCGCTGACCCTGAGCGCGGCCGCGGGAGGCGGTCGCGGCATCCGTGTCCATCAAGACCCGCTCACCGGAGAGCGCGCGCTCGCGGCGAACGCCGAGCGCTTCGGCCTCGCAGGGACCTTCACGTCGATGCCGCTGTCGGCGGATCTCGTGCGGGATGCGCGTGTGGTGCTGCTGCGGCTGCCGCGCGCGCTCGACGCCCTCGACGACATCGCCGGCCTGATCGCCGCCCACGCGGCGCCGGGGGTCGTCGTCTTCGCCGGCGGGCGGATCAAGCACATGTCGGTCGCGATGAACGACGTGCTGCGCCGGCGGTTCGGCCGCGTGGACGTCTCGCATGCCCGGCAGAAGTCCCGCGTGCTGGTGGCCCGCGCACCGCACGACGGCGCCGACCCGGTGCCACGCCGTGCCGCGCACGATGGCATCGTGGTCTGCGCGTTCGGCGGGGCGTTCGCCGGCCCGACGATCGACATCGGCACGAGGTTCCTGCTCGAGCACCTGCCTCCCGTCACCGGCGATGCGATCGACTTCGCGTGCGGAACCGGCGTCGTGGCGGCGGCGCTGGCGCTGCGGCATCCGGATCTCCGCGTCATCGCGACCGACCAGTCCGCCGCCGCCGTCGCATCGGCGGTCGAGACGGCGGCCGCGAACGGCGTCGCCGACCGCATCGACGTCGTGCGTGACGACATGCTGAGCGCCCAGCCCGACGGCGGCTCGGGATTCATCGCACTCAATCCGCCGTTCCACTCCGGGGCGGCGGTGCACGAGGGCATCGCGCCGCGGATGTTCGCTGAAGCGGCGCGCGCGCTGCGCCCGGGCGGCGAACTGTGGACCGTGTGGAACTCGGCGCTGCGCTATCGGCCGTCGCTCGAGAGCGCGGTCGGTCCGACGCGGCAGATCGCCCGCAACGCGAAGTTCACGGTCACGGCGTCGATCCGGTCCTGAGATCTACTCCTCGGAGGTGGCCTCGGGTGCGGGCGCCGGATCCGGACCGAACAGCCGCCACTCTTCCCCGTCGCATTCGTAGAACTGCACTGTCACGGTGTCGATGAAGATGTCGCCGTCAGCGGTGCAGTCGTCCGGGTCAGGCTCCGAGGTCCCGAGCGACACCTGCGTTCCCGGCGTCCCCGGCGCTCCGGTGGGCCCCTGCTCGCCCTGCGGCCCCTGCTCGCCCTGCTCGCCCTGGGCACCCTGCTCGCCCCGCGGGCCCTGCTCTCCGGTGAGATTCTCGGCGGCCGACTGGCGGATGTTGCCCACGAAGGTCCAGTCGTCCTGGAACAGGTAGACGTCCGCCGTGAGGATGTCGATGTAGACGTCGCCCTCGTAGCCCTTGCCCGACTCGGGTGCGCCCGATCCGGCGCGCACCGCTGAGCCGGCCGGCAGGATCTCTGCCAGGACGTCCTCGTACTCGGGCGCGATCGTCGGCTCCGCCGACGTCGTCGGCGCCGGCTCCTGCTCCGCGGTGTCGACCGATCTGGCCAGCCACGAGCCCAGGAACGCCGCGAAGAACGACAGCAGCACGATGCCCAGTCCGAACCACACCAGCGTGCCACGCGTGACCGGCGCGGCCGGGTGGGGCCCCGGAGGCGCGGGTGACGAGGCCCCGGTCGATTCCGCGCCTTGTTCCACGGCAAGTCCCCTTTCACCGCGCACCGCTTCGGCGTCCGAACCCCCACAGCCCAGCGCCGATGTCACCACTTTAGGAACGCGCGCGCTCCGTGTCACCTGGTTTCCGGAATTCGGTTTCCAGACCGAGGCCAGCAATACCACGGTTCGCCACGCGGCTCCTGCCGCGGAGATCACCGCAGGGTGCCGGTGGGCTCTTACCGAAGAGCGACGACGTCGCCGGCGGTCGCGGAACCGGCGGGGACGCGGCACGGGAGCAGGAGCGACGCCGGCGGGTCGTTGCCTGCATCGGCGGCCATCACGAGGGCGGGGAAGCGCGGGGAGATTGACCGGGGGGCCGACGCGAGAATGCCGGCACCCCCGGTAGCCGTGAGCTCGGGACTCTCGGCCGGGGTGCCGGACCGGGGCTCCGGCGATATCCCCCACTCAAGAGACACCGCCCCGGGGTATCTATTACGCGACTTCCGCAGATTGCTCCCGCCCGTGAAGAGCGCTGGGTCGATCAACCGGACACCGGATGCAGGTCCTCGCGATCCGCCGTTCCATCCAGCGGTCGACCGGTCGCCGCGGCACGCCCTCGACGGGTACCGTCGCACGACCTCGCGGCCATCGCGGGGCGTCCCCCTCGATGACGAAGGAGTCATTGTGCACCGATCACCGTTCGCAGTGGAATGGCGGCAGCGACGACGCATCCGCCGCCGCCGATCCGCCTTCTCCGACGCGCGCCGCGCCATCGCCGCCGTCGCCGCGTTCGCCGTGGCTGCCGGAGCGCTCGTGGTCGCGCCCGCGGCAGGCGCGGCCGAGCCCGCCGTCGACGAGTCGCTGTTCCCGGTACCGGACGTCCGCGGGCCGATCCCCTCCGCCGTCGGCGACCCCGCCGTCGGCCACACGTTCATGTCATCGGACCTCGTCGGCCACCACGACTACACCGAGACCGAGTTCCTCTACAGCGGCACCGCCAACCGCTACAACGCCACCGTCGCCGGCGGCATCGGCTCGCGCGCGACGCCGTCGCCGACCGCCGACATCGTCTCGTCCGGACACCCGTACACCACTCGCATGGTCGTCCGGCGGCCGGCGAACGCCGGCGACTTCAACGGCACCGTCATCGTCGAGTGGCTCAATGCAACGTCGGGCTACGACGTCGAGGCGATGTGGTACCGCACCCACGACCAGATCATGCGCGAAGGCGCCGTCTGGGTCGGCATCACCGCACAGAGCGTGACCATCACGAATCCGACCCTCGGTCTGAAGCAGTTCGACCCCGTCCGCTACGGAGGCCTCGACCTGACGGCGGGCGGCCAATTCACCTCCGGCGACCCTCTCTCGTACGACGTCTACGGCCAGGGCATCCAGGCCGTGCGCCACGCCGGCGTGCTGGGCGACATCGAGGATGAGATCCAGACCGTCGTCTCGGCGGGCGTCTCGCAATCCGCGGGCAGGCTGTCGGTGTTCACCAACGCGATCCAGACGCGGGGCGAGCCGGTCGCCGACGCTGCGCTCCTCTTCATCGGCGGCGAGAAGATGCGGGATGACCTCCCCATCCCGGTCTTCAAGGTCTATTCCGAGTCCGAGAGCGCGACCGCGGTCTTCAACACCCTGCAGCCCGACACCGACGGCATGCGCACCTGGCACGTGACGGGCACCACGCACTCCGACTGGCAGTCGATGATCGTGCGCTACCCGGAGCTCATCCGGGACCAGCCGACGGCCGCGCTGGTCGACACCTGTGCACAAGGGCCGACGCGCAGCCGCATCCCCGAGCGTTATACGTGGGCTGCCGCCACCGCGCACCTGGTGACGTGGGCGCGGGACGGTGTGGCGCCGCCCACCGCGCCTCCCCTCTTCACGCCGCAGGGGACGGTCGAGAGGGATGCGTACGGGAACGCCCTCGGCGGACTGAGGCTGGCACCCGTCGAAGTGCCGATCGCGAAGGCGGCCGCCGGGTGCGGACTGAACGGCATCTATGTGCCCTTCGACACCGCGACCTTGAACTCGCTCTACCCCGATCGCGGCAGCTACCTCGAGCCGTTCTTCGCTGCGGTCGAGCAGAACGTCGCGGCGGGTTACGTGCTGCCGGCCGACGGCGAGGAGATGTGGGCGAACGCGCAGTCCTCGATCATCGGCCGTGGGCTGACCTGCGAAGAGCTGTGCATGAACGTCTCGCAGTTCCCCGCGTTCCCGTCGACGCAGTCGCTGCGTGACCAGGTCGCTTCGTTCTCCCTCCCCGGCGGCGCCCAGCTCGTCGAGCTGGCGGACCGCGCGACGCTGTCGATAGCGAAGGGACAGACGGATGCCGCGACCAAGGGCAAGGAGTATGCCAAGGCGATCAGCGTGCTCAGCCACTTCCAGGAACTGGCCGCGCGCGCACAGCGGGAAGGGCGGGCCACCGCGGGGCAGTCGGAACTGCTGGGCGATTTCGCCGGGGTCCTGATCACCCGGCTGAGCTACGCCGACGTCGAGCTCGCCGTCGAGAGTCGGTGCACCGGGCCACAGGCCCGCCTCACGGTGACCGCCGAGAACACCGGCAGCGTCGAGGGTCGGATCGACATCACCTCGCCGCACGGATCGACGTCCGCGAACGACGCCCGGGTCGACAAGGCGGTGAAGGAGACGTTCTCCGCGGGAACGCGGCAACTGGCTGCGGGCTCCGTCGAGGCCACCATCACCGCGGTCGTCGACGGCGCCACCGTCATCGACACCGCCACGGTGCCGTACGAGGCGCTCAGCTGCGGCTGACCCGCCAAGCCGACAGGGACGGCGTGCGCCGCGGATGCCCCGCGTCACGCCGCCCCCGTCGTGCAGCGTGTGTGGGGGCAGCGTTACCGGCTCTCAGCTGGCCTTTTTGCCGAGTTCGGCGGCGAGGTCGGCGACGTAGCGGAACTGGTCGATGGGTGGTCGCTCGTAGTCGTCTGCCTTGGGGCGGTCTGGGATCGTGATCTTCGGCCGGTCCAGGTGGCGGTAGGGAACCGTCTCGAGGAGGTGGTTGATCGCGTTCAGGCGAGCGCTGCGCTTGTCGTCGCTCTCGACGACCCACCACGGGGAACCCGGTGTGTCGGTGGCGGCGAACATGGCGTCCTTCGCGCGGGAGTAGTCCTCCCACCGGCGAATCGACTCCAGGTCCGTCGGCGAGAGCTTCCACAGCTTCATCGGGTCTTCGCGCCGGGCGATGAAGCGCGCTTGCTGTTCCTCGTCCGAGACCGAGAACCAGTACTTGATCAGGATGATGCCGTCCTCGATGAGCTGCTGCTCCAGGATCGGTGCCTGCCGCAGGAACCTGTGGTACTGCTCATCCGTGCAATAACCCATGACCCGCTCGACCCCGGCGCGGTTGTACCAGGACCGGTCCATCAGCACGATCTCACCCGTGCTGGGGAGATGCTCGATGTACCGCTGGAAGTACCACTGGCCGCGCTCGCGCTTGGACGGCTTGTTGAGGGCGACCACGCGTGTGTGCCGGGGGTTGAGGTACTTGGTCACCCGTTTGATCGCTCCGCCCTTGCCGGCGGCGTCACGGCCTTCGAAGATCACCAGGACGCGCGCGCCCGATTTGGCCACCCATCGCTGCATCTCCACCAGCTCGACCTGAAGACGCTTCAGCTCGGCCTTGTACAGATCGTCGGGCAACCCCTGCACCGACTTCTTCGCACTGCTTTTCTTCGCCATGACTCCCCCTGTGTGCCGACCCCTCGGCGATTGCCGCGCGTTCCTGTCACCGCCTGCCGTCCGCCGAAGTCAGCGGAGACACGGGGCGCAGGTGTGCCGAAATGCAGAAGCGTCTCCCGACAAGGAGACGCTTCTGCAGTGACACGCTTACTTGAACGCGTCTTTCACGTTCTCGCCGGCCTGCTTCAGGTTCGCCTCGGTCCGGTCGGCGTGCCCCTCGGCTTCAAGACGCTCGTTGTCGGTGGCGTCACCGACGGCTTCCTTCGTCTTGCCGGCCGCCTCCTGGGCAGCGTTCTTGATCTTGTCGTCGAGTCCCATGTCGGTTCCTTCCGTCGGATCCGGGGTTCACCCGGGCGGTTCCACGCTAGAGACCTTCGCCGACCTCGGCCAGGGCTTGCATTGCGCCCCGAGTTGGGGCAGGGCGGCACTCGCCAACCGTTGTCGAGATGACCCGAATCGGATTCCACCAGCTGTCGATGTCGCCGACGCTCCAATCTGACGTGTTAACGACGGGGTGGTTTCCAGTGACGGTCGCAACGAGGGCCATCCGAAAGGGGTTCTCAATTGTCATCTCGTCGTGTTCCGAAGGGTCCGGGTCGCCGCCCGATGACGGACAAGCGCCGGCAGCTTCTCGAGCTACTCAACCGCCGACTCCGCATCGCCCTCGGTGACCGAGCGCCAGCCGACCTCTTCGCGGCACTGCTATCCTCCGGGAATCCGCCCTCGTTGCGATGACTGCTGGAATACAAGCCGTCGCTATGGCCTCGTTTTCAACCGTCGCCGACAGTACAACCGCAGTTTGCATGCGCGTTGCGGGACGGAACACCCCCGAACGACAGCGGGTCCCAATACGAGCCACACGGCCCTCAGTGCCGTCTCAGGGGATGATCAACTCCCGGCAGTCAACCGTCGACGTAATTGGTAGGCGCACAGTACGTGAGCGGTGTGATCTCGCTTCGATGTAGTTCAGGTCGAGTCAGCGACGCAGCATCCGTCGGCTGCGGGGCGGACTCGCCAGCTTGCGGTGGGCCGCTTGTCCCCCGCCACCAGCGATTGCCCTGCGGGTCCGTGTAGTGAAGGCGTAGCCGCACCTCGGTGACGCCGGCGAGGTCACCGCTGTCATATAGGGCGTCTTCATCGACGATCGACACCTCGTGGCAGGGCGGAAGGGGGCCGACCTCGACAAGAACTACCTCCGACGTTTTGTTCTGGTCACGGACAAGCTGGACTTCGACCGTGACGTCAGTGACCGGCAAACGCCCGTAGTTCTGGACGCGAGTTGGTGTATCTGCGAAAACACTCCAACTACCTCCGGCCCCGCCGCTGATCGGCACGTCGGCTGGTTCGCCCAGGATGAGAACTTGATCGGCTGTGGCTCGCTTGAGGGCCTGCTCCTGGCGCTCTGCGCTCTGAGTGGCGCTCACCGCCTGCCACGTTGCGACGGCTGCCGCCGCGAGCGATACCACCAAAGCGAGCACTTCGACAGTTTTCGCTCTGGGGCGCCAAGGCTCGGACGCGTCACCGGGTCCCGCGGCCGTCCCTTCAGCCATGAAGCTAAGCGTAAACCTCCCAATAGCGCCCCTCATCTCGGAGGAATAAAGCGCTCAGCGTATGACCAAGCGTGCGTAGCGCACGGCATCGCCGGGCAGTGCGTACGATGACGGGGCGCATGTTTGGTCACCAATGTGAGGCGAAGGCGCGACTGGCGCAGACTCGCTGGAACGCGCGCCCGAAAACAGCAGAGGCAGACGATCAGCCTTCGAGGTCACGCCACACGTGGACGCGAAGGGTGAAGAGCTTGCGTTTCACCATCCGTGCACTTGGCGCTGACCGACGGACGCTTCGCATGCTGGACGAGCACGAGGACTGGTCGGCGTGCAAGCAACGTTACTGCGGAGACGGATTTGGAAGCAGTAGCCGGCAGCAGTGCTGGCTGGATCGGGGTCGTCAACCGTTCGCCGAGAACGAGACAGTGGCGGGACTTGAACCCGCTGCTCACTGCATCCGGAGGGTCCGTCAGGGCGCTTCGGCAACGATGATGATCAGGCGTGATGTGTCGTCGAGCGGGCGTCGATCCCGGTCGCCGTACACGTGGGTGATCTCGAAGCCGGCGGCTTGGACCTGGCTTCTGAGCACACTATCGTCGCGGAATGCGAAGGCAGCCTCCTCGGTCACCGTGTCTCCCGTGCTACTTAGGAGGTTGACCACACGCCGAGTTCGTTGCCGCTTGGGTCGAGGAAGTGGAAGCGGCGGCCGCCGGGAAACTCATACGGACCGTTCACGACGGTGCCACCGGACTCGGTGACGCGCTCGACGGCGTCGTCGAGGTCTTCGGCGTAGAGGAGGACGAGGGGGCCGCCTCGGGTGACTGTCTCTGCGAGGATCAGTCCGCCGGCTTCTTCGCCTTCGCTTCCCAGTTCAGCCGTGGTGCGGATGCCCGAGTATTGGTCGCCGTATGTGGTGAATGTCCATCCGAAGGCGGCGCCGTAGAAGTCTCGAGCGGCGTGCATGTCAGTGACGGAGATCTCGACGTAGTCGATCGTGAGCGGCATTAGGTGCGAGTGCGCGGTCATGCGCTCATCATCGAGCACACTGCCGACATCGCGCTTTGATCTGCGCGGGTGAGAGTCGTCCACCGCGCCTGTGGAGAGTCGACTCGGCCAGCAGCATTTTCGCTACGTTCAACCCATGTTCTTTGGGTTCGACGGGTGGATCATGCTGTTCCTTATCTACGGTGGAGGACTCGCCATCATCGCCGTCGCGCTCTACTTCGTAGTGCGGCTTGCAGTTGGTCATGCGCTCAAGGCCCACACCAGGTGGACCGACCAAGGCAAGCCCTGAGCGCTCCGCGCGAGCGCTCGCGGGCGGGTCGCTCGGCGAGCCATGCGCGGTGGTGGCCCGTCGACGTTCGCTGTTCGCGACTCGCGATCACCGGTCGCCACTCGTGCGACGCCCGCAGGGGAATGTCGTCTGGTCTGTTCTATCTGGGCGCGGGCGGCTTGTCGCTGCATGTCCGGCGTTGGCTGCTGCCCGGCGGCCGGTGTGCGGTGGGCTCAGATCTTGATGGGGAAGGTGAGCATGATCACGATGCCGACGATCCCGACCACGATGCCGAGACCCAGGAGGACGCGGCGGATCCAGGGCGCGATGTCGCGTTGCGAGATGGCGGTCAGGAACAGCACGAGAGCGAAGAGCACGGTGAGTAGCGAGTAGTTGTCGCCGCGCTGATTGTTCTCGAGCGCCTCGGCGAACTTCGCGTCCGCGGTCGCCGCGAACTCCGCTGCCTCCTCGGTGCCCGGAGGAACGTACTCTTCCATCGCGAGCGGTCCGCGTTCGGTGCGGTCGCCGGCTATCCAGGCGTCGAACGCGACAGCGAACTCGGGAGTGAACCGCTCCTCGACGAACTGCGTCAGGTCTTCCCGGCCGTCGGCCTCGGCGAGCACCCACTCGGTGAACATCGACAGGTCGTACAGGCGTGCGTCCCGGGCGGTGCCCTCCGCGGCGGTGGCCTGGATGCGTGCGCTGGAGGCCTGGCTGAAGGCGATCGACATCTCGCCGCCCCATTTGGATGCCTCGAACCCACACCACGCGGTCAGCACGGCCGTGATCGACAACACGAAGACGGTCACGATGTCGAGGATCCGGCTCTCGCGCTCCGCGGCGGTTGCGGCATCCGTCATCCGTCTCTCCATTCGGTCGGCCAGGCTGTCCCCGTTGCATCAGTCTGTCGAATCCATGCGGGATGCGGCGAGCGTTTGCCAGAGCGCCCCGTCCGCGACACTGACGCGCGTCGGCGCACGATGTGCCTTGCCGCGCATCTGAGCCACTCGAGCAAGGACGATTCCGTCGAGTTCCGAGCGGCCCAACGCGTGAGGCGTCAGTCGTCGGTCCGGCGCATCTGATGCGGATTCGTCGCCCGGGGTGTCGAACGCCGGTCCGGCGGGCGAGGACCGGCGGCTGGGGGCCGCCGGTCCAGGGTCCTCAGGGTGTGACGATGTTGAAGGACTTGTCGCCAGGATCGAGCACGGCCTGCAGCTGCTGCACCACCCCGATGTCACCGACGATGTCGACTCCCGGAGAAGTGGTGTCTCCGCTGAAGAGTGCGAGCAGGCGGGGCTTGGTCAGAGTCAGGTGCAGCTGTGCGTCGCCGGCCGGCTCCTTCGGGACGTAGGTGAGAAGCCCGTTGCGGAGGGTGAGGCGGAAGGACTGACCGAGATCGGTGAGGGTGATGTCGATCGTGAGGTGCAGATCCCACGCCTTCGGCCCGTCGATGGTGATCGCGATCGCGTCGAACAACTGCTCCGGGGTGAGCCGCGCAAGGACACCGGGGGCGTTCGTCTCGGTCGGAGTGCCGAAGTTCCCCTCGCGCAGTTCGGTCGCACCGGCGAGGAAGAAGTTCCGCCACGGGCCGTTCTCCGCCCCGTAGCCGAGCTGCTCGAACGTGTCGGCCAGCAGCGCCTTCGCGGCGCCGTTGTCCGGCTCCGCGAAGACCGCGTGATCGAGCAGCGTCGCCGCCCACCGATAGTCGCCCTCATCGAACGCGGCCTGCGCCTGCGCGATGACCTGGTCGATACCACCGAAGCCCTTCACGTAGCGCTTCGCGGCCTCGATCGGCGGGTGCGGCCACAGCCGCGCCGGGTTGCCGTCGAACCAGCCCAGGTACCGCTGGTAGATCGCCTTCACGTTGTGGCTGACCGAGCCGTAATACCCACGCGTGCTCCACCCCTCCAGGGCCGGGGGAAACTCGATCGCCTCCGCGATCTCCGGTCCGGTCAGTCCCTTGTTCAGCAGCCGAAGCGTCTGGTCATGGATGTACCCGTACAGGTCCCGCTGCGTCTCGAGGAAAGCGCGGATGTCGTCGGTGCCCCACGTGGGCCAGTGGTGCGACGCGAACAGCACGTCGGTGCGGTCGGCGTACAGTTCGATCGCCTCGGTGAGGTACTGCGACCACATGTGCGGGTCACGGACCACCGCGCCCCGGAGGGTGAGGAGATTGTGGAGGTTGTGAGTGGCGTTCTCGGCCATGCACAGCACCCGCAGCTGCGGGAAGAAGAAGTGCATCTCCGCGGGCGCCTCCGTGCCCGGCGCCATCTGGAACTCGATATCCACCCCGTCGACCGTGTGCGTCTGACCGGTGGTCGTGATCGTGAGGGTCGGCTCGATGAGCGTCACCTCGCCCGTGGACAGCGTCATCCCCAAGCCGGCACCCAGCTGCCCCCGAGGACCGCGTGCGAGGGCAGCTCCGTACATGTAGCCGGCGCGACGGTTCATGGCGACACCGGCGTACACGTTCTCTGAGACCGCGTGCTCGAGGAAACCGTCGGGCGCGATGATCTCCACCGCCCCGGAGGCGACCTCCTCCGGTGTGACAACGCCCAGCACACCGCCGTAGTGGTCGGCGTGGCTGTGGGTGAAGATCACCGCCTTTACCGGACGGTCGCCGCGGAACTTGCGGTACAGCGCGAGCGCGGCCGCACCGGTCTCCTTCGACAGCAGCGTGTCTACGACGATCACCCCGTTGTCGGTCTCGATCAGGGTCATGTTCGACAGATCCAGACCACGCACCTGGTACACCCGGTCGGCGAGCTCGAACAACCCGTGGGTGCGCATCAGCGTCGACTGCCGCCACAGGCTCGGGTTCACACTCGATGGTGCGTCACCGTCGACGAAATCGAACGACGACGCATCCCACACCACCTCACCGGCAGCATTGCGGATCTCCGGGTCGTCCAGCGTGCCGACGAACCCACGCGCGTTCGCGTCGAAGTCCGCGGTGTCATCGAACGGCAACGTCGACAGCAACGCGCCGTTGCTCTGCTCGATGGTCGGCGAGGGGTCTAGCTGATCCATAATCATCCTCTCTGGCGGGCGGAAGCACCCACCGTCCACCCTCCCGAACCCACACGCCCAGCGCAACCGGATACGACCGCCATCAGCCGATCGCGCCCCGATACGGATCACCGGAGGTGTCCCAGCCGCGCACACCGACAGCGCCCGCAGACGGTCCTTCACCGGGCGTGAACCCTGGCGCGGATCACTCAAACGTCGCCGCCCTCGGCGAGCCGGTCTAGCGTTGCTTTCTCAGAAATCTCGTTGCTCAGTGTCAGGATCTGCGGCGATCCCCAACCTTGCAGGGTGAGAGCTACCGAGCTTGGAAGAGAGTGTGCAGCGTGATCCCCGCCCGTCCCATCGCCCTTCTCGCCGTAGTCGGCGTGATGCTTCCCCTCGCAGCGTGCGCGTCAGCGGCGGGCTACTCGCCCTCGACGGCGACGACGACTGCCTCGTCCGTGGAGGTCGAGCTGCCGCCGCAGGATCGTTCTCGGTGGGTCATGCCGCTCGATCAGTTCCAAGATCCGTCGGCGGACGCACTTCTCAGCTATGCCGAGAACCTGCTGGTCGCGGATTGCCTGGAGGGGGAGGGCATCAACTGGCCGATTCCGTGGCAACCGACCGACAACGAAAGCTACCTCGAGCCGCACGCCAACATCTCTGGCTTCCCCGCGCTCACCGTTGCTCTCGCAACGGAGTCCGGATATCACGTCAACTTCAACCCCGGCTGGAGAGGAGGCTCCCATGACTCCAGCCAGGAGCTGAACGCCATCGCGCTCTCGACGCCGGGTTTCGAGCCGGTCTTCGGGTCGTGTCTCGAGGAGGCGCGCGAGCAGGTGCCCAGTCTCGCTGTGAGCGAGTCTACGAACCGACTGCTTGGGTGGAGAGCCGAGACGGACTTTCTGGCAGATGACCCTCCTGCTGTCGTCGACGCGGGGGCGCGGTGGCAGCAATGCCTGAAGGACGCGGGCTACGCGTCGGTGCCCGCCTCACCGTACGAGAAGGACGAAGACGACGCCTTCATGCCTTCCGACGAGTTGATGGCTGAGCTCGGAATCCCGCCTCGCCAGTCTGAGTTGACGCAGCAGGAGATAGACCTTGCGGTGGCCGACGCTTCGTGTCGGGAATCCTCGGGCTGGGCGGAGGCGTACTACCACGCGGTATGGGATGCGCAGGCAAAGCTCGTGTCGGAGCATGCCGACGAGCTGGTCCGCATTCGTGAAGAGTGGGAACAAGCACGCGAGGTGGTGCTCGATGTGGTCGCTGACCACGCGCCTGAGCAGTGAGCCGCGTCAGGCGACCACGGCGGCACACGTTCGGCCGGTCGATGCCCTTCGCAGCGAATGTCACGATGTCGTGTCAGGATCGGGCGGCGCCAGCAACCTTCCTTGATGAACTCTCCACACAGCACACCGACCATGACGGGAAGGGGGCGGGTGAACGATCGACGCATCGCCTTCGAGGCGCTCTTCACAGAACACCACGCCGCCGTGCTGCGGTATGTGGAGCGGCGCGTTGATGACCGAGAACAAGCCCGCGAACTGACCATGGACTGCTTCGAGATCGCCTGGCGCCGTTACGACCCCGGTGCGCCGTTCAGTCGCCCTTGGTTGCTGCAAACCGCTCGCAACCTCGTCGGCGACTCCTATCGCCGCCGCGACCGCGAACGTGAGGGAATGCAAACCCTCGCCGCAGCGGCCGACGGGCCGGACACAACTTTCCGAAACGTCGACTTGCGTCTCGCCCTGCGACACCTGCCGGCCGCGGATCGGGAGATCCTCGAGCTGTTCTACTGGGACGGGCTGGCCGCACCCGAGATCGCCGAAGTCGTCGGATGCCGCACCTCAGCGGCCTGGAAGCGACTCAGCCGGGCACGAGATGCCCTCCGATCACTACTCGCAGAACCCCGCGAACTACACACCCGCTCCGCACCCACCCCGAGTGGCACCGCGCGGCAAGTGGGAGGAGGTGCGATGGGTTATGTCATGGACTGACGACAAGATCGCGCAGGCCATGCGCGACATCGACCCCGCGATGACGGCACCGGACGCAACCCCGCTCCCCGGAGACTGGGCCCGGATGCGGAGCATCATGATCTACGCCTCGCCGCAGCGAAGCGTCCTCCGTTCCATCGCCCGCTGGGGGTGGACCGTGCCGGTTGCCGCGGCAGCGGTCGTTGTCGCGCTCACGGCAGGACCGATTGCCGCAACACCCTCTTACGCCGCCACGCCGCCACCGCTCGCGACCCGGCCGCTTGACGACACCATCGACGATGTCATCAGCGAGTCCCTCGACATTCTCCGGGCGGCGACAGCAACGACACCATCACGGGACGCCGAGGTCGTCCGATGGTCATTGCGGGAGGACGGCGCCGACGATCCGGTCATCGTGCCGGAATGGCAAGAATGGGTGTGGAACCCGGACGGCACGGGTTACCTGTCAGCCAGAGCCGGCGCCCCATACTCGGTCACTGACGATGGGAAGATCGTCGAACCGGTCGGAGATTCACCCGATGAAGGCGACCCGATCGAGCGGGCCACGTCCTCCCAACGCGACTTCGGCTTCTTCCCCGACGAGCCGCCGGTGGATGCTCGCGAGATGCGCGACTACCTCACCGTTCACGCACACCTCCCCGACGATGCGGACGCGCTCGCCTTGTGGGGCGCGATCAGCCTGCTTCGAGACGAATGGACAATCACCGCGGACCAGCAGGCGGCCGCGCTTGAGATCCTCGCCGCCGCAGGGGGATTGAGCCTGCTAGGCACTGTTGAAGATCGATTCGGCCGCGACGGCATCGCACTCTCCGTGACTTCCACCAGCCGTCACCAATTCGGCGCCACCATCGTGCTCGAGGAAGCCAGCCGCCAGATCATCGCCGCCGACATCATCTACAAGGGCGGTAGCGACCGCCTCGACCTCGATACCGGATCCGTCATCGAGTACTCCGCCTGGCTCCTGCCTCGCTGACACCGGGGGCCACCTCAGCCTTGCGGCCGTCCTGCGTGAGGGAGAGGCAACTCGAGCCGAACTGGGATGACGTGAGCAGTCGTCGCGCGTCCTTTGAACCGTGGGGCGACGTGCGCCTGCAAGTGGACGCGCGCGAGTCGACGCAGCAAATTGCGAGCGTCATTCTGTCGCAGTTCAGCACGCCGACGGCTAACTAACCCAGAGTTCGACCTCAGGACACCCGACTGCATCGTTCCCCGAGCTCGCCGCGGCGGCACGAGCCAGGGTCCGCACAGGTCGACGGTGAAGCCGCCTTGAACGAGGGTCGCATCGTCGCGGTTCCCGGACAAGACTGGGCCGATGACGCCCTCTCATTCCGAGCTCGCCGCCGCCGTCGCGGCGAGCCGCAGTTGGTACGACGATGTGATGGCGCTGCACGGCGTGCCCGTCACCGTGACCGACGGGCTCTGGGTCGCCGATGGCCGAGTGCCGCCGTTTCACTCGACCGTGCTCGCACTGCGACCCGGCGTCGACCCGGATGCCGCGGCCGAGGCGATCAGAGGCCGCCAGCGAGAGGGGCTCCCGGGCGGCGGCATCGCGGACTGCTTCGCCGATCTCGACCTCGGGGGGCGCGGGTTCGAGAAGCTGTTCGAGGCCCGGTGGATCCACCGCGCATCCCCGGAGCCCGGTCTCGCCGACGGGTGGACTCAACTGGCCGATCCACGCGACCTGCGGCGGTGGAACGAACTGCACGACTATGTCGGGGTTCTGCCCGGCACGGTGCTCGCGCATCCCCGGTTCCGAGTCCTCGCGCGGTCCGCGGGCGGGTATCTCATCGGCGGAGCCGTGACGCATCAGCCCGAGAACGGCGACGTTGTGGGGCTCTCGAACGTGTGGGAGCGTCCCGGGACCGACCCGGATTGGCTCGGTTTGCTCTCCATAGTCGGCCGATTGCATCCGGGACGCGCCGTCGTGGGATACGAGCGCGGCACCGACCTCGAGCGGGCGATCGCCGAGGGCTTCGCGGTGGTGGGCACCCACCGCGTGTGGGTGCCGAACTCGTGATTCCCGAGGCGCGACCTGTCGGCGGGCACCCACGCGCAGCACTGGGTGTCCATCCCTGGCTGGAGGCGATCAAAGGACCCTCATTTCGACCCCACATGGGGTCCCCCGACCAGTAGCCGCCAATCGCCCTACGCGAACAGTCCGTTCCGCGCCGTAGCGCGGTCTGCTGAAGGTCATCTACTTGGAGTTTGGCCCATCCATGCCCGTAAAGCCGGGACGATGAGTGCGCCCACGACCGCGCCGTAATCGTTCGCCGCAGCAGTGTTCACCAATCCCTTCGATTTCCGCAGGCGTCCGCCGACGCAACACCCGCTCCGCCTCTCGCCGCAAGCGGAGAAGACACGATAGAGGCCCGGACCCGCAGAATCCTGCGGGTCCGGGCCTCTCAGCCGCCCTATTCGGGCGAGGCGTGATCTCGAACTTCTAGAAGTCCCAGTCCTCGTCCTCGGTGGCCTCGGCCTTGCCGATGACGTACGACGAGCCCGACCCCGAGAAGAAGTCGTGGTTCTCGTCGGCGTTGGGCGAGAGAGCCGACAGGATCGCGGGGTTCACGTCCGTGACGGTCGAGGGGAACATCGCCTCGTAGCCCAGGTTCATGAGGGCCTTGTTGGCGTTGTAGTGCAGGAACTTCTTGACGTCCTCGGTCAGACCGACGCCGTCGTAGAGGTCCTGCGTGTACTGCACCTCGTTGTCGTAGAGCTCGTAGAGCAGCGAGAACGTGTAGTCCTTGATCTCGTCGCGCTTGGCCTGGTCGACCGTCTCGAGTCCGCGCTGGAACTTGTAGCCGATGTAGTAGCCGTGCACGGCCTCGTCACGGATGATGAGGCGGATCAGGTCAGCCGTGTTGGTGAGCTTGGCGCGGCTCGACCAGTGCATCGGCAGGTAGAAGCCCGAGTAGAAGAGGAACGACTCGAGCAGGGTCGAGGCGACCTTGCGCTTCAGGGGCTCGTCGCCGCGGTAGTACTCCATGACGATCTGAGCCTTCTTCTGAAGGTTCGGGTTCTCGACCGACCACCGGAAGGCCTCGTCGATCTCCTTCGTCGAGCACAGTGTCGAGAAGATCGACGAGTACGACTTGGCGTGCACCGACTCCATGAACGCGATGTTCGTGTAGACGGCCTCCTCGTGCGGCGTGATGGCGTCGGGGATGAGCGACACCGCGCCCACGGTGCCCTGGATCGTGTCGAGGAGCGTGAGCCCCGTGAACACGCGCATCGTGAGGGTCTGCTCCTCGGGGGTGAGCGTGTTCCACGACTGGATGTCGTTGGACAGCGGCACCTTCTCGGGCAGCCAGAAGTTGTTCACGAGGCGGTTCCACACCTCGAGGTCTTTGTCGTCCTGGATGCGGTTCCAGTTGATGGCCTGGACGTGATCCAGGAGCTGGAGCTTCTCGCTCATCTTTCCTTCTTCTCCGAAAACGTTTCGTCTCGCAAGCTCGCTCAACGACCGGGGGTCACAGCGTGCAGCTGACGCACTCGGTCATGTCGGTGCCCTCCAGCGCCATCTGGCGGAGGCGGATGTAGTAGATCGTCTTGATCCCCTTGCGCCAGGCGTAGATCTGAGCCTTGTTGATGTCGCGTGTCGTGGCGGTGTCCTTGAAGAACAGCGTCAGCGACAGGCCCTGGTCGACGTGCTGCGTGGCGGCGGCGTACGTGTCGATGACCTTCTCGTAGCCGATCTCGTACGCGTCCTGGTAGTACTCCAGGTTGTCGTTCGTCATGAACGCCGCGGGGTAGTAGACGCGGCCGAGCTTGCCTTCCTTGCGGATCTCGATCTTCGCCGCGATCGGGTGGATCGACGACGTCGAGTTGTTGATGTACGAGATCGAGCCGGTCGGCGGCACCGCCTGCAGGTTCTGGTTGTAGATGCCGTGCTGCTGGATCGAGGCCTTCAGCGCGCGCCAGTCGTCCTGCGTGGGGATGTGGTGGCCGGCGAACATCTCCTTGACCTTGTCGGTCGCGGGCGCCCACTCCTGCTCGATGTACTTGTCGAAGAACTCGCCCGACGCGTAGGTCGAGTCGGCGAATCCGTCGAAGGTCTCGCCCCGCTCGATGGCGATCTTGTTCGACGCGGTCAGCGCGTGGAACAGCACCGAGTAGAAGTAGATGTTCGTGAAGTCGACACCCTCTTCCGACCCGTAGTAGACGTGCTCGCGGGCGAGGTAGCCGTGCAGGTTCATCTGGCCCAGGCCGATCGCGTGCGAACGGTCGTTGCCGTCCTCGATCGAGCGGACGGAGCGGATGTGGCTCTGGTCACTGACGGCGGTGAGGGCGCGGATGCTGGTGTCCACCGTCTTCGCCAGGTCGCCGCCGTCCATCGCCAGCGCGATGTTGAGCGAGCCCAGGTTGCACGAGATGTCCTTGCCGATCTGGTCGTACGACAGGTCCTCGTTGAACGTGGTGGGCGTGTTGACCTGGAGGATCTCCGAGCACAGGTTGGACATGTTGATCCGGCCCTTGATCGGGTTGGCCTTGTTCACCGTGTCCTCGAACATGATGTACGGGTAGCCCGACTCGAACTGGATCTCGGCGAGCGTCTGGAAGAACTCGCGCGCGTTGATCTTCGTCTTCTTGATGCGCGGGTCGTCGACCATCTCGCGGTACTTCTCGGTGACCGAGATGTCTCCGAACGGCACGCCGTAGACGCGCTCCACGTCGTACGGGGAGAACAGGTACATGTCCTCGCCGTTCTTGGCGAGCTCGAACGTGATGTCGGGCACGACCACGCCCAGCGACAGCGTCTTGATGCGGATCTTCTCGTCGGCGTTCTCACGCTTGGTGTCGAGGAACCGCATGATGTCGGGGTGGTGGGCGTTCAGATACACCGCGCCGGCGCCCTGACGCGCACCGAGCTGGTTGGCGTACGAGAAGGAGTCTTCGAGGAGCTTCATCACGGGGATGATGCCGCTGGACTGGTTCTCGATCTGCTTGATCGGAGCACCCGACTCGCGGATGTTCGACAGCAGCAGGGCGACGCCGCCGCCGCGCTTCGACAGCTGCAGTGCCGAGTTGATGCCGCGGGCGATCGACTCCATGTTGTCTTCGATGCGCAGCAGGAAGCACGACACGAGCTCACCGCGCTGGGCCTTGCCCGCGTTGAGGAAGGTGGGCGTCGCGGGCTGGAAACGACCCGAGATGATCTCCTCGACCAGCGCGGTGGCCAGCTTCTCGTCGCCGTCGGCGAGCGCGAGGGCGGTCATGACGACGCGGTCCTCGAAGCGCTCGAGGTACCGCTTGCCGTCGAAGGTCTTGAGCGTGTAGCTCGTGTAGTACTTGAACGCGCCGAGGAACGTCTCGAAGCGGAACTTCTTCGAGTAGGCGAGGTCGTTGAGCTTCTGGATGTACTCGAACGAGTACTTCTCGAGCACGGCGCCCTCGTAGTACTCCTTCTCGACGAGGTAGTCCAGGCGCTCCTTGAGGGAGTGGAAGAATACCGTGTTCTGGTTGACGTGCTGCAGGAAGTACTCCCGCGCCGCGCGCTTGTCGGCGTCGAACTGGATCTGCCCGTTCGCGTCGTAGAGGTTCAGCATCGCGTTGAGGGCGTGATAGTCCATGCCCTCGAAGCGCGCCTCCGTCTTGAAATCGGTCTCCGTCAGAGTTCCCACCATCGTTCCAATCCCGCGCTCACGCGTTCCACATCTTCAGGCGTGCCGAATACCTCTAGCCGGTACAAGTGCGGCACGTGACACTTGCGGCTGATGATGTCGCCGGCGAGGCAGAAGTGCTCGCCGAAGTTGGTGTTCCCCGCGGAGATCACTCCACGGATGAGGCCGCGGTTGCGCTCGTCGTTGAGGAACCGGATGACCTGCTTCGGAACAGCGCCCTTCTCGACCCCCTTGCCCTGGCCTCCGCCATAGGTGGGTGTCACGAGGACGTACGGCTCGTCGACCACGAGCGCCGGATCCGTGGAATGAAGCGGGATCCGGACTGCTCGAGCGCCGAGCTTCTCGATGAAACGTGCGGTGTTTCCCGACACGCTCGAGAAGTAGACCAGCAACGGCGCGCTCGTCGCGACGCCGGGCGCCGCGAGAGCCGACATGGTCAGGCCAGACGCGACGCGAGCTCGTCGATCTTGTCGGGACGGAAGCCCGACCAGTGGTCCTCATCGGTGATGACGACCGGCGCCTGGAGGTAGCCCAGGGCCTTCACCTGCTCGAGGGCCGCGGGGTCCTCCGAGAGGTCGTGGATCTCGTACTCGATCCCCTTGGAATCGAGTGCTCGATACGTCGCCGTGCACTGCACGCACGCGGGCTTCGTGTAAACCGTGATCGCCATGTCGATTCCGTCTCCTCAGTGCTTCCCCCGGTGGCATCCGGTGCTCTTCTCCGGCAGTCCCCCCGCCGGGAGTCCAATACTACATATGGGTACCGACATTCGTTAGCACCACAAGGGCTAGTAGTTACATCGGTGTGATTTTCCACCGTTCTCCCCATGTACAACACAGGTTGTCCACCGATTCATCCACAGTCGGCCGACCCTGGAAAACGCCTGAATCACAGGGCTTTCACCCGCCGCGACGCCACCCCTCCACAGTCGGGAACGTACTCGGGGCCGGCGACATCGGATTCGCCTGTGGAGAGCGCCGTCGGCGTGTCGCCGCCGCCCCGGGCGTGTCGCGGGCGAGGCGCACGTACGGCGGCCGTCGAAGGGTGACGTAACGTTGTCAGGTGGCCGGCTACCGGGAACTTCTGCGCACCCCCGGTGTCGCCCGCATCATCGCGGCGCAGCTGACCGCGCGCTTCCCCAACGGGATGATCAGCCTGGTGATCCTCCTCCACATCGAGGGGATCACCGGCTCGTACGGCGCCGCGGGCGTCGTCCTCGCGGCCGTGTCGATCGGCCAGGCCCTCGCCGGCCCCGTGACGAGCCGGTGGATGGGCCGCTGGGGCATGCGCCGAGTGCTGACGCTCACGACCGCGGTGGCCGCGGCATCCCTCTCGGCGATCGCCCTGCTCGTCGCCCCGGTGCCGGTCTACATCGTGCTCGGCTTCATCGCCGGCGCCGCGACGCCGCCGATCGTCGCGGCCGTGCGCACGATCTACGCCAAGATGGTGAACTCCACGCAGCTCACCGCGCTCTACTCGCTCGACGCGTCGCTGCAGGAGTTCATCTGGATCCTGGCACCGGTGCTCATCACCTTCGTCGCGACTCAGGCCGGCACCGTCGTGGGGCTGATGCTCGTCGTGGTCATCCTGGTGGCCGGCGGCGCGTGGTTCATCCTCTCCCCCGAGGTCGGGCGCGTGCGCATCCCCCGCAGCAAGCGCTCCTTCGGCAAGGTGCTCACCCGCCCGCCGATCCTGCTGGCGACCGTGATCGGGTTCCTCCTCATCGGATCGTTCGCCGCCGTCGAGGCGGGCGTGGTCGCGACCTTCGATCACGGCGGGCTCGAGGCGGGGCTCGTGCTCGCGGTCTTCTCGATCGGCAGCCTCGCCGGCGGCCTCACCTTCGGGCACCTGCCGATGGGGCGCTGGGCGATGGCGCGACGGCTGACCGTCGTGGCGATCGGACTCGCTCTCACCTCGCTGTGGATCAACGTGTGGTGGATCGGCGCGACGCTGTTCGTCGCCGGCATCGGCATCGCCCCGGCGCTGGCCGTGCTGTCGGCGGTCACCACCGCGAGCGTCAAGTTCAGCGACACCGCCGAGGCCTTCGGCTGGGTCGGCACGGGACAGCTGATCGGCGCCGCGGTCGGGTCGGCCGTCGCCGGTTTCCTCATCGACGGTCCGGGCGGCGTCTCCGCCGCGTACGTCGCCGCCGCCGCGTTCTGTGCGCTGGGGCTCGCGGTGGCGATCGTGTTCGTGCGGGGCCTGCCCGACCTACGGGTCCGCGGCGCGAGCCCGATCCCCGACACCGAGCCGGTGGCCACGATCGGCTGACCGCGGCAGCCGAGGCGCCGAGCGACCGCTTCTCATATGCGCGCCGGAGCGCGCTACGCCACCCGGTGCAGCAGCTCCAGCAGCGCGAGTGCGTAGGCGTCGGCGGGCTCCGGGTGCTCGAACACGAGCACGTCCTCCTCGGCATCCGTCCGCCGCAGGACGATCTCGACCTCGTGCGTGTCGGGAAGCCGACGCAACGCCCGGAATGCGCCGCGCAGCAGTTCCCGCAGCTGGTGCTCGTGGGGCAGCCACAGCGCGTCCTCCAGCGCCACCGAGTCCAACGCCCACTCCGTCGTGCCGTTGAAGGCCAGGATGCGTCCCGTCGGGTACTCACGGGGCTCGATGGTCATCTCGCTCACCGTGAAGACATCCGCCTCGAACTCCGGCTCGTCGAGCTGGAACCGATCGCCGGAGCGCGGATGCCACACCAGGCCGGCCTCACGCAGGGACAGGGCCAGCTCGGTCGAGATCACCAGACCATCTTCTCCCGTCGCCGACGTCAGGCGGCCACGGCCGAGATCGGCGGGGCCTCACCGGAGTGCGCCTCGAGCGCGTCGTGGTCCCACTCCAGCACGATGCCGCGGCTCGACATCGCCTCGTCCGCCAGATCGCGAAGGTACTGGCGATCGAGCGCCTCGGGTTCGGGACCGTCGAAGACGAACCGCAGCGGGATGGAGGGCTGCATCCACACCGATGTGCGCCCGTCCTCGCCGCCGTCGCCGTGACGCCAGGTCAGCATGAAGCACTCCCCGCGGCGGAGCTTCGTCGCCGCGACCACCTTCACGTGCGCGAGCACGTGGTCGGGGATCTCGGCAGGCCGGGGGTCGGCTCCGTAGTACAGGTAGGCCATCTCTCCTCCTCCTCATGATCAGGGATGGCATATCCGCCACCAACTGTCAATCCCAGTGAATATGTATCACACGTGTTGTGTAATTCACTAGCCGTCACATCATGTGACGGAGTAAGGTAGGGAGAACGATGACGACGGTCGATGGCATCGCGGAACGCACCAGGGTCAGCGAGGCACTCGCCACCTGGCACGAGGTCGACAGCGGCTTCTGGGTGGGGAACACCGGCGGGGCGTTCCTGGGCTCGATCGAGCGGCTCGCCCGCGGGCGCTTCCTCGCACGCGACGCGGTCAGCCAGGTCGTGGGCGAGTACGCCGGACTGGGGTACGCACGCCGCGCCGTCGTCGAGCGAGCACCTGTCGAGCGAGCACCTGTGGAATGAGATCGGGGAGGGACGAATGCCCCAGAACGTCGTGCAACACGAAGGCGAGCACCTGTACGCCGCGCAGCCCCAGTCGGCGGCCGGCCAGCAATTGAGCGAGGCGATCCTGCACCTCCGGCGCTCCGAACGGCGCCAATCGGATCGCGCCCTGCGCGCATCCGGCCTGTCGAGCCTCGACCTCACCGCCCTGCGCTACCTCGTGCAGGGCCTGCGCGACGAGCGCGACCTGGGCCCGAAGGACCTCATCGTCATGCTCGACACTTCCAGCGCGACGGTCACCAACGTGGTGGAGCGCCTCGTCACGCGGGGTTACGTCACCCGCACCCAGCACCCGACGGATCGACGGGCGCACTTCCTCGTCCCGACGCCCGAGGCGATCCGTCGCGTCGACGAGGCGTTCGGCGCTCATCACGCCACCATCGTCGAGGTGATCGACGGTCTTTCCGTAGATGAGGCCGAGTGCGCCGCGGCCGTCCTGGGCAAGATCGCCGACGCGCTCGACTCGGTGGACTGACGCGACCGTCACCGACAGCGCCGGCCACGGCCGCACACCGCACGCATCGCCCCACCTGCCGGACGGCCCGGCGGGACGCCGCATGCATCCTGCCGTCCGCCGCACGCTTCCTGCCGTCTCCCGCTGCGCATCCTGTCCGGCGCCGCAGTCGGCGCGCGCGCGGCGCCTAGGCTGAGCGCATGCCTTCCCCCGTGACCCTCCCCCGCCTGTCCTGGGGTGCGCCTGACGCCTCGCGTCGTGCGCTCCTCATTCACGGCCTCGGCTCGAACGGCGCGCTGATGTGGCGCTACGGCGTCGCCCTCGCGGAAGCCGGCTGGCGGGCGGATGCCGTGGACCTGCGCGGGCACGGAACCGCTCCGCGCGCGCTCGACTACACACTGGCGGCCTACGCGGGCGACGTGGCGGCCGCACGGCCCGGCGACGGCGGCACGTGGGACCTGGTGATCGGCCACTCGCTCGGGGGCGCGGCATCCGTCCTCGCCGCCGCAGGCGACCCGTCGTGGACCCGCCGGCTCATCCTCATCGACCCCGCCATCGCGCTCACCGAGCGCGACCGCGACATCGTCCGCGACAGCCAGACGCGCTCCTTCGACGACCCGTCCCCAGAGGCCGTGCGGGCCGAGCATCCGGACTGGCACCCGCAGGACGTCGAGCTCAAGGCGCTGTCGGCGCAGCAGGCGAGCCGCTGGGCGGTGGAGCAGACCAGCGCGCAGAACCTGCGCTGGGACGTGACGGATGCCGCACTCCGCCTCTCCGTGCCGACGCACGTCATCGCATCCGACCCCGACGTGTACTCGATCTTCCGGGGCAAGCCCGCGGAGTCGGCCGTCGCGCCGAACCCGGCGATCACCGTCTCGGTGGTCGCCGGCGCCGGGCACTCGCCGCATCGCGACAAGCCCGAGTCGACGATCGACGCCCTCCTCGCCGTCCTGACCTGACGAGCGGCGCATCGCGCAGCACCTGACGCGCGGCGCATCGGGCACGACCTGACGGACGGCGCATCGCGCAAGAATGGCGGTGTGACCTCTTTCGATCCGGCCGACATCCTGCCCGGCGAACTGCTCGAGCGCTTCCGCGGCCGCGCCGCCGTCCACGATCGCGAGAACACCTTCCCCGACGACGATCTCGCCGACCTGAAGGAGGCCGGCTACCTGGCGATCCTCGTGCCCGAGAGCCTCGGCGGGCGCGGTCTCGGGCTGGCCGAGGCATCCGTCCTCCAGCAGCGCCTCGCGGGAGCCGCCCCGGCGACGGCCCTCGCCGTCAACATGCACCTCGTCTGGACGGGCGTGGCGAAGGTCCTCGCCGACCGCGGCATCGACGCCCTGCGGTTCGTGCAGGAGGGCGCGGCCGCGGGCGAGGTCTTCGCGTTCGGGATCAGCGAGGCGGGCAACGACCTGGTGCTGTTCGGGAGCGGGACGGACGCCGCACCCCTCCCCGACGGCGGCTATGCCTTCTCCGGCACCAAGATCTTCACGTCGCTCGCGCCGGTGTGGACGCAGCTGGGCCTGCACGGCCTCGACACGTCGTCGGAGGACGCACCGCGGATGGTCTACGCCTTCGTGCCGCGCTCGGAGGTGCAGGCGGGGCGCGTGGTGGTCCGCGATGACTGGGACACCCTCGGCATGCGCGGCACGCAGTCGCGCACCACGGTGCTCCAGGACGCGGTCGCTCCGGCGGACCGCGTCGTGCGGCGGCTCACTCCGGGCCCGAACCCGGATCCGCTCGTCTTCGGCATCTTCAGCGTGTTCGAGCTGCTGCTGGCCTCGGTCTACACCGGCATCGCGCGGCGCGCGCTGGATCTCGCGGTCGAGGCGGCGGGCAGGCGCACGTCGAAGCGCACCGGAAAGGCGTACAGCCAGGACCCCGACATCCGATGGCGCATCGCCGGCATGGCGCTCGCCTACGACGCGCTGCCCCCGCAGATCGACGCCCTCGCACGCGACGTCGACGGGCTCGCAGACCACGGCGCCCGCTGGTTCTCGCTGCTCGCCGGCGTCAAGCACCGCGCCGTCACGGCGGCCAAGTCGATCGTCGACGACGCCGTGCTCGTGGCGGGCGGGTCGTCGTACTTCTCGGCGAGCGAGTTCAGCCGTCTGTACCGCGACGTGCTCGCCGGGCTCTTCCACCCGTCCGATCCGGAGTCGGCGCACTCCACCGTCGCGACCGCGTGGCTCGGACCACTCGAGGACTGAACCCGGCGCGGCGGGTCGAACGCGGGCGTGCGGCGACTCAGACCTCGCGGCGGCCGAGACCCGGCTGCCCGGCGGGGCGTGCAGGGGCTCGGCCCCGGGGGTTCAGTCACGCAGGGCGCGCATCAGCAGCTGCATGAGCCGGATGTGCACGCGGAAGCTGCGCAGCATCTCGCCGGTGGCGTGGAAGTTGAGGATCACGCGGATGCCGCGCTCGGGCACTGTGAACGCGTGGGCGGCCGTCACACCGAGGTGCCCGAACGGCCGCGGCAGCCCCCGCAAGAACGGGGAGAAGCCGTCGTAGTGCAGGCGCATGAGGCCCGCCCCGTAGCGGATGCCGGGGCGGAAGCGGTGGTGGGTGTCGGCCATCGCGCGGCGCGACGCCTCGCCGAGGAGCACGCCGTCGCCCCACGCGGTCCAGAAGCGCGCGAGGTCGTCGAGCGTCGACACGACCCCGCCGCCACCCCAGTCGCAGCTGAGACTGGTCGCCCGGCTGAGCTCGTGGCGCCCGAGCCACAGCGGCGCGAGGTCGAGGTCGGCCGCCGGGCTCTCCGACCCGGAGCGCTCCCCTCCCGGCAGCGTGTGGAAGAGCAGGCACGAATCGTCCATCCCCGCCGGCGCGAAGACGCCCTCGTGCAGCTGCGCCCCGAGGGATGCGCCGCCTGCCTCCTCCACGACGCGTCCGAGCAGGACGTACCCGGTGTCGGAGTACGAGAATCGGCGGCCGGGCTCCGCGACGGGGCGCTGATGGTCGCGACTGAATGCGAGGAGCTCGGCGGGCGTCCACAGCCGGCCGGGCTCCGTCACGAGGAGGTCGGCGAAGCGGGGCCCGCCCGTGACGCGTCCCTCGAAGTAGTCGGCCGCCCCGCCGGTGTGCGTGAGGAGATGACGCGCCGTCACCGCGGACACGCGATCCACACCGTCGCGGACGAAGAGCCCGCGCCAGTCGTCCTTCGGCAGCACCTGCGTCAGCGGAGCATCGAGGTCGAGCGCGCCCCGCTCGGCGAGCTGGAACGCCCGCGTCGCCGTGACCGACTTGCCGACGCTCGCGGCGTGGAAGCGGCGGGGCCGGTCGCCCGACGTGAACTCGAATCCCGGCGCCTGGATCAGCACCTGCGCGGGCGGCAGGTCGCGCCGGCTGCGCGCTCGATCGGCTCCGGCGACGGCACGCGACAGGGCCGCGGCGAGGCGGCCGGGCTCCCCGATGGCCGGCGTGCGAAGATCGGTCTCGACATCACTCACAGATATACCCCTTAGACATCTCTCCTAGAGATATAGCACGCGGAGACGATATGCAACAGGTCATCCTCGGACTGCTGATCCTTCATGGTCCGCTGTCGCTGTACGCGGTGCAGCGCCAGTTCCAGCAGGGCGTCTCGCTCTTCTACAGCGCCAGCTTCGGCAGCATCCAGCGCGCCCTCAAGCAGCTCGCCGAGCAGGGGCTCGTGACGGTGGCGGATGCCTCGTCCGGCGCCCGCGGCAGCAAGCCCTACACCGTGACCGCTGCCGGAAGACGCGCCTGGCACGAGTGGATGCTCTCTCCCGTGACCGGCGGCGACGTCGAGACGACTGTTCTCGCTCGCACCTTCTTCCTCGGTCTCCTCACCGATCCTGCCGAGCGCCGGCAGGCGCTCACCGCCATCCGCGCCCGCGTCGAGGCGGACCTCGCCGAGCTCGAGGAGGTCGCCCGGCGCGTCGATGCCGGCGAGATCCCGGCCGAGTTCGCCGACGTCTTCGCGTTCCAGCGGGCGACCCTTGACTACGGCATCCGTTCGAACCGCCTCGCTCTTACCTGGTGCGACGAGCTCGTGGCAAGCGTCGAGCGGTGAGGCCCCGGCGCGCCGAGCGCGTGCGAGGATGACCCCATGGCGCGGACCCCGACCCATCTGCTGAGCCCCGCCGACCAGGTGCGTCGACGGGGGCTCCGCACGATGAAGGGCGTCGCGCTCGGCGCGCTGATCTTCATGGCGGTGCTGTTCGCCTTCTCGTTCGCGTTCCAGCAGGAGATCCCCGCACTGGCGTACGTCCGGGCGGCGGCAGAGGGCGGGATGGTGGGCGCGCTGGCCGACTGGTTCGCCGTGACCGCGCTGTTCCGGCATCCGCTCGGCATCCCGATCCCGCACACGGCGATCATCCCGAGCCGCAAGGACGAGATCGGCCAGACGCTGGGCGAGTTCGTCGAGACCGAGTTCCTGCGGGGCGACGTCGTGCGCACCAAGCTGGAGCAGACCGCGATCTCGGCACGGCTCGGCGAGTGGCTGAGCGAGCCCGCGCACGCGGAGCGCGTGGCGGCCGAGGCATCCGTCATGGCTTCCAGCGTGGTGCAGGCGCTCAGCGACGACGAGGTGCGCGACGTCATCGAAGAGCTCGCGCGCGAGCACCTCATCGCTCCCGACTGGGCACCGCCCGTCGGCGCATGGCTCGGCCGCATCATCGACGCGGGCGGCCACCACAGCGCCGTCGACCTCGTGGCCGACACCATCGCGGCGTGGCTCGAGGCGAACAAGACGGCGTTCACGGGACTCGTGTCACGGCGGCTGCCCTCGTGGGTGCCGTCGGTGGCCCACCGATTCGTCGACGACACCGTGTACAACGAGGCGGTGAAGCTGGTCGCGGCGGTGCGGGCCGACCCGCAGCATCCTGCCCGCATCGCGATCGACGGGTACCTCGCCCGCCTCGCCGACAACCTGCAGCACGATCCCGCGACGATCGGGCGCTTCGAGGACGCCAAGCTCGCGGTCTTCGACAGCCCGCGGGTGCGCGAGCTCGCCGCCGAGGTGTGGACGACCGCGAAGGCGGGCCTGCTGCACTCCCTCGCCGACCCCGACAGCGGCCTGCGGCGGCGAGCGGCGCAGGCGCTCGCCGAGATCGGCGCACGGCTGACGACGGATGCCGCGCTGCAGCGCCGCGTCGACTCCTGGGTCACCGACGCCGCGGTGTTCCTCGTCGACCGCTACCGGCACGACATCGCGTCGATCATCACCGACACGGTCGAGCGGTGGGACCCCGCGGAGACGACCGAGAAGATCGAGCTCATGGTCGGGCGCGACCTGCAGTACATCCGGCTCAACGGCACGATCGTCGGCGCCCTGGCGGGCCTCGCGATCTTCTCGATCGCCCACGCCCTGCTGGGTTGAGCCGGCTGCGCCGATCAACGGCGTTCCGGCCGAGGCGTGTTAAATGTCGATGACAGACCGGCGGCCGCAGCGGCGCAGCGGGTTTACTGGTGGCGTGTCCGCGGACCAGCCCACCCACCTCCTCTTCACCTACGGCACCCTGCAGCAGCCCGAGGTGCAGCTCGACACCTTCGGGCGCCTGCTCGAGGGCGAGGACGACGCGCTGCCGGGCTACACCGTCGACTACGCCGAGATCGCCGACCCCCGCGTCGTCGACCTCTCGGGGCTGTCGGTGCATCCCATCGTGCGTGAGACGGGCAACCCTCTCGACAAGGTCGTCGGCCGTGCGCTGCGGGTGACCGAGGACGAGCTCGAGGCCGCCGACGAGTACGAGGTGTCGCTGTACCGCCGGATTTCCGTCGTGCTCGCGAGCGGCCGGCCTGCGTGGGTCTACGTGGCGGCCTGACGCGCCGGGCTCATCGTGACGAGACAGCACCGTCCCGAGGCCGTGCTGTTGTGAGGTCTCGCAACATGGGTAGCGTGAACACGTGACGCTTCCGCACGATCCCCTGTGGCCGCGCGCCGGTGCCTGGCCCGCCATCGACGGCGGAGAGTGGGATGCCGCGATCCTGGGCGTGCCCGCCTTCCGCACGTCCCTCTCCCCCACCGGTGCGCACGCGACGCCCGCCGCCGTGCGCGAGGCACTGCGCCGGTACAGCCCGACGCTTCTCGGGCCGCCGCCCGTGGACCTGAACGAGGTGCTGCGCATCGCCGACGCGGGCGACGTCGAGGATCCGGACGGGCCCGAGGGCGAGGCATCCGTCCGCGCCGCCGTCGCTGCACTCCGCGGGCGGGCTGATCTCGTCGTCGCGCTCGGCGGCGACAACTCGCTCACGTACGCCGTGACGCAGGGCGCCGGGGCGTCGGGTCTCATCACGATCGACGCGCACTTCGACCTGCGCGACGGCGTCTCGAACGGCTCGCCGGTGCGCCGGCTCGTCGAGGACGGCCTCGACCCGCGGCGGATCGTGCAGCTCGGGATCGCCGACTTCGCCAACTCCGTCGCGTACGCCCGGCGCGCCGCGGACCTCGGCATCACGGTGGTCACGATGGACGACGTGCGCCGCCGCGGTGCGGCAGACGTCGCCGCGGAGTCTCTCGAGATCGCCGGCGCCGACGGCGGAGCGGTGCATCTCGACATCGACGTGGACGTGTGCGACCGGTCCGTAGCGCCCGGTTGCCCGGCATCCGTACCCGGCGGCCTCGCGGCGTGGGAGCTGCGGGCGCTGGTGCGGGCCGTGGCCGCCGACAGCCGTCTGCACAGCGCCGACATCGCCGAGGTCGACGCGACGGCGGATGCCCCGGACGGACGCACCGTGCGCCTCGCCGCGCTGTGCGTGCTCGAACTCCTCGCAGGAAAGGCGGCCCGACGATGATCACCCTCGCCCTGGTGCGGCATGCGAAATCGGACTGGGGCGACCCCGGCCTCGATGACCACGACCGGCCGCTGAACGATCGCGGCACGCGCGACGCCCCGCGCATGGCGCGGCGGCTGGCGGCGACCGGCTTCCGCCCGGACGTGATCCTCTCGAGCACCGCGCTGCGCGCCCGCACCACCGCCGAGGCCTTCGCCGCAGAACTCGGCGTCGCGGTGTCGCTCGATCCCGACCTTTACGGGGCGCCCGCGTCGGCGCTCCTCGCCGCGGCCGCGGCGACCGGTGCGGGCTCGGTCATGGTGGTCGCGCACGACCCGGGCATGAGCGTGCTCGCCGGACGGCTCTCCGACGGCGGCATCGGCCACATGCCGACGTGCGCGGTGGCGACCTTCACGTGGAGCGACGACGACTGGGACGTCGCGACCTCGCTCGACCCCGACGACTGGACCATCGACACCCCTCGCTGATCATCGGGACGGAAATCTCTTTCTACATCGTTGTACTCCTGCTCTACATCGTTGTAGATTCCTGTCTACGGATCGCCGGCTCGAGGTCGAGTCGCGGCATCCGTGCATCCCGTCCACCGTCGAACAGGAGACTCCATGCCGCGCCGCGCACGCCCACGCACCGCGATCGCGCTCACCACCGCCGGAATCCTCGCGGCGGGCGCGCTCTGCGCGACCCCCGCGTGGGCCGGTCCCGAGCCCGCTACCCCGCCCACGCCCGTCTTCGAGGACGTGACGGTCCACGACCCGTCCATCGTCACGTCGGGAGAGGACATCTGGGTCTTCGGATCCCACGGCGCCTCGGCGCACACCACCGACCTGATGTCGTGGGAGCAGCACACCATCGACCTCTCGCAGAACGCCGACAACGCGCTCTTCGACGACATCTACACCGAGCTGGCCGAGGCCTTCGAGTGGGCCCAGACCTCCACGCTGTGGGCAGCCGACGTCATTCAGCTCCCCGACGGCCGGTACGCGATGTACTACAACGCCTGCGAGGGCTCGTCGCCGCGCTCGGCGCTCGGCCTGGCCGTGTCGGACGACGTCGACGGCCCGTACGAGAACCAGGGCGTCCTGCTCAAGAGCGGCATGTGGGATGAGGAGTCCGAAAACCCCGGCGAGATCTACGACGCACGCATCCACCCCAACGCCGTCGACCCCGACGCGTTCTACGACGCCGACGGGCGCATGTGGATGGTCTACGGGTCGTACTCGGGCGGGATCTTCCTGCTGGAGATGGATGCCGCGACCGGCGAGCCGCTCCCGGGTCAGGGCTACGGCACGCACCTCGTGGGCGGCAACCACAGCCGCATCGAGGCGCCGACGATCCAGTACGACCCCGAGACGGGGTACTACTACCTCTACCTGTCGTTCGGCGGTCTCAGCGTCGGCGGCGGGTACGACGTGCGCGTCGCGCGGTCGAAGGACGTCGCGGGTCCCTACCTCGACGCGCAGGGCAACGACATGCGCGATGTGAAGTCCGACCCGGCGCTGCCGCTGTTCGACGACGTCTCGATCCAGCCGTACGGCGTCAAGCTCATGGGCGGCCACCTGTTCGGCCGCGAGCTCGGCGACCCGGGCACCGGCGTCGGCACCGGCTACGTCTCGCCCGGCCACACCTCGTGGTATCAGGACCCCGACACTGGCCGCATGTTCATGGTGTTCCACGCGCGCTTCCCGGGCTCGGGCGAGCTGCATGAGGTGCGGGTGCACCAGATGTGGATGAACGAGGACGGCTGGCCCGTCGTGTCGCCGATGCGCTACGCGGGCGAGACCGCGGGGAAGGTCAAGCGCGGCGACGTCGTCGGCGCGTGGCAGCTGGTCGACATGGGCAAGGACATCACGGCCGCGGCGGCCGCGGCATCCGATATCTCGCTCGGCAAGACCGGCACCATCACCGGCGCCGTCGACGGCGGATGGAAGCTCACCGGCCGGCACACCGCGACACTGACCGTCGACGGGGTCGTCTACCGCGGCGTCTTCGCGCCGGTGTGGGACACCGACCTCGAGGCGTGGTCGACGGGCTTCACCGCCGTCTCCGACGACGGCGTCACGCTGTGGGGCCGCAAGACGGTGGAGCTGACGGATGCCGCAGCCGTCGACGCCGTCGTCGCAGACCTCTCCCTCGGCGACACGTCGGCGGTCACAGTCGACCTCGAGCTGCCGACCTCCGGCACCGGCGGGACGACGATCTCGTGGTCCTCGTCCGACGCGGCGGTCGTGGCCGCCGACGGCACGGTGACCCGGCCCGGAATCGGTGAGCCCGACACGCACGCGACGCTGACCGCGGTGGTCGCCAACGGCTCGGCTTCGGCATCCGTGTCGTTCGAGATCACCGTCCTCGCCCGCACGCCCGGCGTGCTCGCCGGTGCGTGGTCGTTCGACGGCTCGCTCGCCGACACCGCCGGCGCCTTCGCCGACGCGACGCCCACCGGCGCGCGCATCGACGCCCCTGCCGTCGGCCCGGCCTCGTTCGCGGCCGACGGCGTCGCCGGCGGCGCGCTGCACCTCGACGGCACGAGCGGGGTTCGCCTGCCGGACGGCCTGGTGCAGGGCTCGTCGTACTCGGTGAGCATGTGGCTGCGGCCCGAGGCGCTCACCGCGTACACGACGGCGTTCTTCGCGGCGGCGAACTCGTCATCGTGGGTCAGCCTCGTGCCGCGCGGCCACGACGGCGTCGGCGGCTCGACGATGGTGTGGTCGGGAGCCCAGTGGTACGACGCGGGCACCGGCCGCAGCCTGCCGGTCGGCGAGTGGTCGCACGTCGCCTTCGTGGCCGACGCCGGCGCCCTGTCGGTGTACATCGACGGCGAGCTGCGGTTCCAGGGCACGGGCTTCCCCGACGTGCTCTCGGGTGCGGGCAACGTCTTCGCGCTCGGCGTCAACTGGTGGGACGCGCCTTTCCGGGGCGACGTCGACGAGCTCTCGGTGTGGAGCTCGGCGCTCTCGCCCGACGACGTCGCGGAGCTCGCCACCCGCTGATCGCACACGCACGACAGGAGCCGCCCGGCGTCACGCAGGGCGGCTCCTTGTCGGCGGCGGCGGCTCCCTCAGTGGCGGCGGCTCCGTCCGTGGCGGATTTCGCCGCCGATCCACACGTCGCGCACGAGCGGGACGCCGGGGCGGTACGCCAGGTGCACGCGGGTCGGCGCGTCGAGCAGCACGAGGTCGGCGCGCACGCCCGGGGCGATCGCCCCCACGTCGTCGCGGCGCAGCGCGCGAGCCCCGCCCGCCGTCGCCGCCCAGACGGCCTCGGCCGGTGTCATGCCCATCTCGCGCACGGCGAGCGCGATCATCAGCGGCATCGAGCTAGTGAAGCTCGAGCCTGGATTGCAGTCGCTCGCGAGCGCCACCGTCACCCCCGCGTCGATCAGCCGGCGGGCGTCGGGGTACGGCTGGCGCGTCGAGAACTCGACCCCCGGCAGCAGCGTGGCGACGGTGCCCGAGCCCGCGAGCGCGGACACGTCTTCCTTTGACAGGTACGTGCAGTGGTCGACGGATGCCGCGCCCGCCTCGACCGCGAGGCGCACGCCTTCGCCCGGCCCGAGCTGGTTGCCGTGCACGCGCGGCTCGAGGCCGTGCGCGACGCCGGCGGCGAGGATGCGGCGCGACTCGTCGGGCGTGAAGGCCCCGCGCTCGCAGAACACGTCGACCCACCGGCTGTGCGGAGCGCAGGCGCGCAGCATCTCGTCGCACACCAGGTCGACGTACTCCTCGCGGCGCTCGGCGTACTCGGCGGGAACGACGTGGGCCCCGAGGAAGGTGACCTCGGGCGTCACCTCGGCGGCCAGGCGCGCGAGGCGCTCCTCGTCGGCGACGGTGAGCCCGTAGCCCGTCTTCACCTCAAAGGTGGTCGTGCCCTGGCCGTGCAGCTCGGCCACGAACGCACCGAGTCGCGCGCGCAGCTCGTCGTCGGTCGCGGCCCGCGTGGCCGCGACGGTGCGCCGTATGCCCCCTGCGGCATACGGCGCACCGGTCATGCGCGCCTCGAACTCGTCGGCGCGGTCGCCGCCGAACACCAGGTGCGTGTGGCTGTCGACGAACCCCGGGATGACCGCCCGCCCCCCGGCGTCGACGACCTCGACCCCGCCGCCCGCCCCGTCCCGGGGCCCGTGCCCTTCCCCTGGCCCGTCCCCGTCCCGCGAGAATCCATCGGGAGGCCGAGACCCTGGGAATCCCCCATGGTCTCGTCGCTCAGATGGATTCTCGCGGTGGAGGTCGCGCGGGGTGGCGACCACCGCGGCGGGCGGCACCTCGGCGGCGGGGCCGACCCAGGCGATCCGGTCGCCCTCGATCAGCACCGCCGCGTCGCGGATCGTACCGAGCGGGTCGCCGTCGCGTGCGACGTTGGTCGTCAGCTCGCCGATATTGGTGATGAGCGTCGTGCTCACGGCATCCGTCCGTTCATGTCCCGATCTTTCGCTGGCGTGTCCCGGACACGGTGGGAGGTGCTCAGGCGTCGAGCATCGGCACGGTGAGGCCGCGCTCGCGCGCGACCTCCTTCGCGCGCTCGTAGCCGGCGTCGACGTGGCGCATGACGCCGGTGCCCGGGTCGTTGGTGAGCACGCGCTCGAGCTTCTCGGCCGCCAAGGGCGTTCCGTCGGCGACGGTCACCTGGCCGGCATGGATGCTACGGCCGATGCCGACGCCGCCGCCGTGGTGGATCGACACCCACGCCGCGCCCGACGCCGTGTTGAGGAGGGCGTTCAGCAGCGGCCAGTCCGCGATGGCGTCGGAGCCGTCGGCCATGGACTCGGTCTCGCGGTAGGGGCTGGCGACGGATCCGGCGTCGAGGTGGTCGCGGCCGATGACGATCGGGCCGGACAGCTCGCCCGACGCGACCATCTCGTTGAACTTCAGGCCCGCGAGGTGGCGCTCCCGGTAGCCGAGCCAGCAGATGCGCGCGGGAAGGCCCTCGAAGTGCACGGCGTCGCCGGCCTTGTCGAGCCAGCGCACCAGACCGGCGTTGTCGGGGAAGAGCGCCTTGACCGCCTCATCGGTCTTGCGGATGTCGTCCGGGTCGCCCGAGAGAGCCACCCAGCGGAACGGCCCGCGGCCCTCCGCGAACTGCGGGCGGATGTATGCGGGGACGAAGCCGGGGAACGCGAACGCGCGGTCGAAGCCGCCGAGCTGCGCCTCGGCGCGGATCGAGTTGCCGTAGTCGAAGACCTCGGCTCCGGCATCCTGGAACCCGACCATCGCCGCCACCTGCTTCGCCATGCTGCCGCGGGCGCGCGCGGTGAACGCCTCGGGATCGCGGGATGCCTCGGCCTTCCAATCCTTGAACGCGACGCCCACCGGAAGATACGCCAGCGGGTCGTGCGCGCTCGTCTGGTCGGTGACGACGTCCACGGTGAGCTCGCCGGCACGGTGCCGGAGCAGCACGTCGCCGAAGACCTCCGCCGCGTTGCCGACCACGCCGACCGACAGCGCCTCGCGCGCGTCCTTGGCCGCCCTGACCCGGGCGAGTGCCCCCTCGAGGTCGGTCGTGTACTCGTCGAGGTAGCCGTGCTCGACCCGGCGCGCGAGACGCGACTCGTCGACGTCGACGATGAGCACCGCTCCGCCGTTGAGCGTGACGGCAAGCGGCTGCGCGCCGCCCATGCCGCCGGCGCCGCCGGTGAGCGTGAGGGTTCCCGCGAGGGTCGCCTGCGACGGATCGGCGGCTGAGCCGGTCGAGGCCCCACGCTTCTCGGCGAGGGAGCGCGCGACCGCCGCGAACGTCTCGTACGTGCCCTGCAGGATGCCCTGCGTGCCGATGTAGATCCACGACCCGGCCGTCATCTGGCCGTACATCGTCAGGCCGAGTTCCTCGAGACGGCGGAACTCGGGCCACGTCGCCCAGTCCCCCACGAGGTTCGAGTTGGCGATCAGCACGCGCGGCGCCCACTCGTGGGTGCGGAAGACGCCGACCGGCTTGCCCGACTGCACGAGCAGGGTCTCGTCGGGCTCGAGCTCGTCGAGGGTGCGGACGATCGCGTCGTAGGCCTCCCAGCTGCGCGCCGCGCGGCCGGTGCCGCCGTAGACGACGAGGTCTTCGGGGTGCTCGGCGACCTCGGGGTCGAGGTTGTTCATCAGCATGCGCTTGGCGGCCTCGGCGCCCCAGCTCTTGGCGGTCCGCTCAGAGCCTCGCGGAGCGCGGACCGCCGGCCGTGCCGTGCCGGTGGACGTGTCGATGGTGGTCATGAGGAGATTCCACACGTCTCGCTCCCCGGCGACAACGGCTGTCGCACGGGCGGTGTCTGGCATCGCAGACAGCACGCCCTTGCCCGCTGCGGGTGCTCTTGGTGCAATGGGAGCATGACGGGCGCCGACGCGAGCACCGACCGGGAGCGCGGGCGCCGGCTCCGCCAGATCCTGCGCGAGCACCCCGCGCCGTCCGAGGCGCTGGGTGCGGCGGGCCTCATCGACGGCATCCCCGAGCACACGGCGCTCGCCCGCACGCCGCAGGACCCGACCTGGCACCCCGAGGGCGACGTCCTGGTGCACTCGCTGTGGGCGGCCGATCTCGCGGCGGAGCATGCGGAGCGGACGGATGCCTCACCCGACCTGCGCGAACGGCTCGTGCTCGCCGCCCTGTGGCACGACATCGGCAAGCCCGACACGACGCGCCCGCGCAAGGGCCGCATCACCTCGTACGGTCACGCCGAACGCGGCGCCGAGATCGCACAGGACCTCGGCGCGCGCCTCGACCTGCCGCCCGCGCTCGTGCGGGCGGTCGCCGAGATCATCGCGAACCACATGGCCCACGTCGGCATCCAGGGCGCGCCGAGTGCCAAGGCGGTGCGGCGCCTCGCGCATCGGCTTACCGAGGCCGGCACGTCGCTCGAGGAGTGGGCCGTCGTGGTCCGGTGCGACGGCGATGCGCGCGGCGCAGCCGCACGCCCCGATGCGTCGATCCCGTGGCTCACGGTCGCGAACCGGCACCTCGCCTGAGGCTGACGGCGCGGCACGGTCGGCGGCCCGACCCGACCGCGGCGCCCGTCACCCCTCGGCCGAGACAAGGGATCCACGCCGAAACCGGTGACGACGCCCTCGGTCTCGGCGGAAACGCCTTGGTTCGGCGCGCGGCGCGCGGCGACGCTGTGCGGGCGCTCGCGTCTGAGGCTTGAGCCAACCCGTCATGGCCTACCCGGCGCCCCGTCATCACCTCGCCGAGACAAGGGATGCACGCCGAAACCGGTGACAACGCCCTCGGTCTCGGCGGAAATGCCTTGGTTCGGCACCCGACGCGGGCAGCGAGCAAGCCGCCCAGCGGGGCGGCGCGCAGCGCGCGGCGCGACGCGCCGGGCGGGATCGCCCGCTGCGGTTCGGCGGCGGGCGCTCAGCGCGCGGCGCCGGCGAACGCCGCGTCGGCGACCGCGCCCGACGCGACCAGCGCGGTCACCGCCTCCATATCGGGCGACAGGAAGCGGTCGGGACCGGGTCCCCCGGCGACCGTGCGCACGAGCGCGCGCACGTCGCGCGTCGCCGCTCCCGGCTCGAGAGGCGCACGAAGGTCGAGGGCGCGCGCGGCCGTGAGCACCTCGATCGCGAGCACGCGCGACAGGCCGTCCAGCGCACGGCGCAGCTTGCGCGCCGCCGCCCACCCCATCGAGACGTGGTCCTCCTGCATCGCCGACGAGGGGATCGAGTCCACCGATGCCGGCACCGCGAGCCGCTTGAGCTCCGACACGATGCCCGCCGCGGCGTACTGCGCGATCATCAGCCCGGAGTCGACGCCGACCTCGTGCGCGAGGAACGGCGGCAGCCCGTTGCTGCGCGCGGGATCGAGGGCACGGTCGGTGCGGCGCTCCGAGATCGAGGCGACGTCGGCGACGGCGATCGCCAGGAAGTCCAGCACGTACGCGACCGGCGCGCCGTGGAAGTTGCCGTTGGACTCCACGCGCCCGTCGTCGGTGATCACGGGGTTGTCGACAGCTGCGGCGAGCTCGCGTGAGGCGATGAGCCGCGCGTGGTCCGCGGTGTCGCGCGCGGCGCCGTGCACCTGCGGCGAGCAGCGCAGCGAGTACGCGTCCTGCACGCGCGTGCACACCGACGGGTCGCGGTGGGACGCCACGATCGGCGACCCGGCCAGGAACGCGCGAAGGTTGGCCGCCGAGGTCGCCTGCCCGACCTGCGGACGCAGCGCGTGCAGGTCGGCCGCGAACACGGCATCCGTGCCGAGCTGCGACTCGACGGACATCGCGGCGGCGACGTCGGCCGTGTCGAGCAGCACCGACAGATCGTGCAGCGCCAGCAGCAGCATCCCGAGCATCCCGTCGGTGCCGTTGATGAGCGCGAGACCCTCCTTCTCGCGGAGGACGAGCGGAGAGACGGATGCCGCAGCCAGCGCCTCGGCCGCGTCGAGCTCCTCTCCCCCGGCGTCGCGGACCCGGCCCTCGCCCATGGCCGCGAGTGCGACGTGCGAGAGGGGTGCGAGGTCGCCCGAGCACCCCAGCGAGCCGTACTCCCGCACGATCGGCGTGATGCCGGCGTTGAGCATCGCGGCGTAGGTCTCCACCACGACGGGGCGCACGCCGGTGTGACCCGTCGCCAGGGTCTGCAGCCGCAGCAGCATCAGGGCGCGGACGACCTCGCGCTCGACCTCCGGGCCGGTGCCGGCGGCGTGGGACCGGATGAGACTGGCCTGCAGCTGCACGCGCCGCTCGGGGGCGATGAAGGTCGTGGCGAGCGCGCCGAAGCCTGTCGAGATGCCGTAGTGCGGCTCGGGGTCGTCGGCGAGTCCTTCGACGAGGGCGCGGGTGCGGGCGACGGCGTCGAGGGCCGCGGCCGCGATTTCGACGCGCGCGCCGTGGCGGGCGACGGCGACCACCTGCGCGGGCTCGAGCGGCGCGGCGCCGACGATGACGACGGTCTCGGTCGATACGGTCATGCTCCGATTCCACACCGGCGGGCTTCCGGCCGGCACAGGGTCGTGGCATCCTGTGTCTGCCATGCCAGACACCACAGCGCCCCCGCGGGATCCCGCGGCGCCGCCCCCTCCGCCGATCCGTCCGCAGGTGCCCGCGGCCGACCAGACGCTGCGCATCCTGTCGTTCCTCGCGCGCCAGCGCGGGCCGGTGCCCGCGCGCACGGTCGCAACGGGCCTGGGCATCCCGCGCTCGAGCGTGTACCACCTGCTGGCGACCCTGCAGGAGCACCAGTTCGTGGTCCACCTGCCCGAGGAGCAGCGGTGGGGACTCGGGATCGCCGCATTCGAGCTCGCCGGCGGCTACTCGCGGCAGGAGCCGCTCGCGCGGCTCGGCCGGCCGGTCCTCGCCGACCTCGTCGACCGCACCGGCGAGAGCGCGCACCTGGCCGTGATGCACGGGCGCGATGTGCTGTACATCGTCGAGGAGCGCGCGCCGCGGCGGCCCGCGCTCGTGACCGACGTCGGCGTGCGCCTCCCCGCGCATCTCACGGCGACCGGCCGTGCGATGCTCGCGGCGCTCCCGCGCGAGCAGGTGAGGGCGCTGTTCCCGGATGCCGCCACCTTCGCCGACCGCACCGGCCGCGGTCCACGGCGCCCGGGCGAGCTCCGCGAGCTGCTGCGCGAGGTGCGCGAGCGCGGGTACGCGGTCGAGGACGGTGAGGTCACGCTCGGCATGCGGTCCATCGGCGTGGTGGTGCGCGACCACGCCGGATGGCCTGCCGCCGCGATCGCGATCACGTGGACCGTCGACGGCGGCCGGGACGCGGCATCCGTCTCCCCGCTGGTGACGCAGGCGGCCGACGAGCTGAGTCGTCGCATCGGACGCCGGTAGCTCCCGGGCGAGCACGCCTCACGCCGAGGCGCGGGTGTGCACCCTCGCACCCTTCGAGTTGAACAGGCAGAGCACCTCCAGCAGGTCGGGGCCGGGGTTGGCGAAGCCGTGCGGCACCCGGGTGTCGAACTCGGCGGCCTCGCCCGCCTCGATGACGAGGTCGTCGTCGCCGAGCAGCAGGCGCATACGGCCCGAGATCACGTAGATCCAGTCCCAGCCGGGATGCACGTACCGGCGGATGGGCATGTCAGGGGTCGGCGTATGCACCTGCTTGAAGGCCTCCCACGGGCCGGAGCCACCCGAGAGCGGCACCGTCACGACGCCGCGCTTCAGCCGCGGTCGCGTATGGATGCGCGGATCGCCGAGCGGCGGCGCTCCCACCAGGTCGTCGAGCGGCAGGCGGTAGAGCCGCGCGAGCGGCAGCAGAAGGTCGAGCTGTGCGCGCCTGGCACCCGACTCCAAGCGCGAAAGCGTGCTCGTCGAAATGCCGCTCGCCTCGCTCACCGCCCGCAGGGTCATGCCGCGGGACTCGCGGATCGCCCGCAGGCGCTTCCCGATCCCGGCCAGTTCATCGCGATGCTCCATCGCCGCCCCTCTTGCCGTTCCGGCAACAATCGTTGCGGATGCGGCGGACGATCGCGAGCCTGAACGCATGGGACACAGCGAACCGGAAGACGTCGACGTCGTCATCGTCGGTGGAGGACCGGCCGGGCTCAGCGCGGCGCTCTCGCTCGGACGCGCCCGGCGGCGGGTGGTGGTCGTCGACTCGGGTTCACCACGCAACCGCTTCGCCGCGCACATGCACGGCGTGCTGGGGCACGACGGGATGTCGCCGCTCGCGCTGCTCGAACTCGGCCGCACCGAGGCATCGGGCTACGGAGTCCGGTTCATCCACGGCGACGTGGAACGGGCGCGGGCCGACGACGGTCTGATCGAGGTCGACACGGCGGCCGGCGGTATCCGCACCCGGCGGCTCCTCGTCGCGACCGGTCTGCGCGATGAACTTCCCGCTATCCCCGGCTTCCGAGAGCAATGGGGACGCGGTGTCGTCGTCTGCCCGTACTGCGACGGCTGGGAGCATCGCCACGACGTCATCGGCGTCGTCGCGACCTCGCCGCGCAGCGTGGAGCAGGCGCAGCTGCTGCGGCAGTGGTCGGATCGCACCGTCTACTTCGAGAACGTCGTCGGCGCGGCATCCGCCGACGATCGCGAGAAGCTCGCGCGCCGCGGCATCCGCGTGGAGCCAGGCGCCGTCGACGGCCTGCGCACCCGGGTCGCCGACGGAGAGGCACGCGTGACAGGCGTCGAGGTCGGCGGGCACGTGATCGAGGTCGGCGTGGTCTTCACCGGCCCGACCATGCGTCCGCGCGACGGACTGCTGCGACGGCTCGGCGCGTCGACCACCGCGACCGAACTCGGCGAATGGGTCGAGGTTGACGACGATGGACGCACCTCGGTGGCCGGCGTCTGGGCGGTCGGCAATGTCGTGAATCCCCGGGCGAACGTCTCGGTCTCGCTCGGTGTCGGGTCGCTCGTGGCCGGAGCGCTCAACGCTGACCTCGTCGCAGCGGACATCGCGGCGCTCACCCCGTGAGCGGGTAGTGAACCGGCCTCACGGGCCGGGCCCGGCGAGGGCGGTCCCGGCCGCGGAGGCCGGGCCCGCACGCTCAGCCGGCGAAGTGCGCCAGGATCCGGGCGGCCACCTCCGCTCGCGCCTCGTCGGACTCGAGCTGCTCGAGACCGAAGCCGAACATCAGCGTGTCGGGCGTCGCCGTGGTGCTGTAGAACGGCCCCTCCGCGTCGTAGCGGAAGAAGTCCGCCGAGTTGCCCGGGCTCGACTCGGGCGCTCCCAGCACCTGCCATTCGCCGGTGCCGGTCTCGAAGCCCTCGACCTCGGTGGCGGTCCCGCCGACGACGAGCGCGGTGTCGTCGACCATGAGTCCCACCTCGCCCGTGAACGGATCGGTCACGTAGCTCACGACGATCTCCACGTCCTGTCCCGCGTACGCCGACAGGTCGAACGAGGTCGGGATCCAGCCGCCGGAGTTGCCCGTGAACGAGTTCCAGTCACCGGTGAGCCCCGTCGGCTGACACGGGTTGCCCGGCGTGAGGTAGTTCGCCAGCTGCGGGTGCATCTCGATGAAGAAGTCGCCCTCGCACTCGGCCGGAACCTCCGTCGAGGTCGCCCCGTTCTCATCCGCCAGCGTCGTCCAGTCGTCGGTGCCGGCGACGCGGGCCTCGACGATCACGTGGTCGTACCCGAGCTCGGTCCAGTACGAGATCTTCGCGTCGAAGGTCGCCGTCTCGCCGGGAGCGAGCGCCGGCACCGAGTAGGTGCGCGACAGCCGCTGATAGCCCTCGTCGATGTGCGAGGCGAACATCGCCCACTCGCCGCCGACCGGGATGAACGGCCCTGACGGCGACAGGTACTCGGCCGCCGCCCAGCTCTCGAACTGCGGGAACTCCTCGACGGGGAGCACGTCGCTCGTCACCGTGAGCTGGCCGGCCTCGTCGACGGGGTTGTCGGCGAGAGCGGGACCGCCGAACAGGGCCTCGAGGCCCGTGAGCGGCTCGGCGATGCCCGAGATCCCGGCGCCCGAGACGGGGGTGCGGTCGTACGCGCCCAGCCAGTACTGCGTGAAGTCGTCCGCCAGCAGCAGGCAGTCCGCGAAGAAGTCCGAGGTCACCACGCACTGCTCGTCCGGCGCGCCGTCGAGGCCGTAGTAGATGCCGCCGAGCGCGGCCCCGAGCTGGCCGTAGTACGCGGCGGTCTCGCCGCCGAAGGCCAGCTTTCCGCCCTCGTTGAGGAAGTCGCGCACCGCGATCGTGAGGTACTGCTGCCGCTCCGCGACCGACAGGTCGGTCACCGCGCCGAACAGATACGTCTCGGTGAGGACGTCCTCCTCGTCCTGTGTGAGCCGGTTGTCGCCCAGGTACCAGAGCACGGCGTCGTAGTGGCTCAGCACGCCGAGGTCGTGCGGCACGCCGTCGGCGTCCACGTCCCAGACGTCGGGCGTCACGCCGTTCGCCTCCAGCGCCGCGACGTGCTCGTCCAGGTACTTCGGGCCGTCGTCGCGCGGCTCCTCCTCCGGGTTGTAGCCGGTGTAGTCCTCGTTGGCGATCACGAGCACGGAGCTGCCGGTGTCCTGCGCCACCTCGTAGGTGAAGTGCTCGCTCTCCACGCGCTTGGGCGCACCCGGACCCTTGAGGTCGCGGGCCGCGGGTTTCGCCGAGAACCAGACCTCCACGCTGTCGCCGGCAGCAGCGCCGGTGACCGTGCCGCGGAATTCGGCGTAGTAGTCGGTGTTCTCGTCGCCGTAGCGCTCACCGCCCTCCCACTCGTCGACGGGAACAGTGACGGTGTCGCCGCCGTCGACGCGGTAGTTCATCTCGATCTTCCGGAGGTCGCGCTTGGCCCACACGGCCACCGTCTGCGGATCTCCGTACGAGACCGCGAACGTGTCCACCCGGAAGTCCTCGGCGTCGCGTCCGACGACCGAGACCGGGTCGTCGGGGTCCTTCGCCGACTCGGCGACGGCGAGCGCGAAGGGGATGTTCTTCTCGAACTCCGCCTGGATCAGCTCCTCGTCATCGGGGAAGTTGAAGCCGCTCTGGCACTGCTCCGCCTCCCACTCGTCGTCAGGCACCGAGTTCGATGCCGACTCGCAGGTCGCCATCTCGGGGGTGAAGCCGAGGGTGCCGTACGCCTCCTGCGCGTGGGAGTCGGTGTCGCCGTTGGTCGTGTAGAGCTCGGCCGACAGATCCGGGTCGTACCCGGGCACCGCCGGGTCGGCGTCGTCGCCCACCATCGCCTCGTAGATCACGTCGTCGGGCGACGGCGTGGCCACCTGCCAGCCGATGCCGTGCAGCAGCAGCTCGGCGGCCGAGTGGTAGTTGACGAGGAACTCGGGCGTGAGATCGGCGAAGAGCGCGTCGAGCGCCTGCGTCTCGGGCTCGGAAGCCGGCGCCGGACCGCGGTACGTGTCGGACGAGGGCGACGGCGAGGATCCCTCGTTGTCGTAGCCCCACCTCGTCGGGAAGTTGCGGTTGAGGTCGACGCCGTCCCCCGCCGTGATCTGGCCGTCGCCGTTGTTGTCGCGGAGGTTCTTCCGCCACAGTCGCTGCCCGGGCTCGAAGGTGTGGTCGTAGCCGTCGGGGTTGGCCACCGGCACGAACCACAGTTCCGTCGTGTTGACGAGGTCGGTGATGCGCTCGTCGCTGCCGTACGACGTCACGATGAGGTTCATGAGTCGCCGCACCATCTCGGGGGTGATCCACTCACGGGCGTGCTGGGCACCCACGTACACCGTGGTCGGCTTGCTGCCGTTGTTCTGGCCCTTGGCGTTCTTGGTCACCCGGACCGCACCGATGTCCTGCCCCTGCGTCGTCTGGCCGATGACGCGGAAGCTCGCGATCTTCGGGTACGCGGCGGCGACGTCCTGCAGCTCCTCGAGCAGCCCGCCCTCTCCGCTGTACATGCGGAACACGCCGTCTTCCGCAGCGAAGGTGCGCAGCTGCGCGCCCGGCGCCTTCTGCTCGAGCGCCGTGCCGCCCTCCGCCAGCGCCGCGGCCTGGTCGGGACTCAGGATCACCTGCACGCCGAGTTCGCCCGGCGTGTCGCTCTCGGTGGTGACGACCTCGTGCCGGTCCACACCGAGATCCACGATCGCGGCCAGTCCCTCGGCATCCACCGATCCCGTGTAGACGGCGAGCGCGTCCGCCGGCGGCGGCGGCTCGGGGCTGGCGACGGCCGGAGTCACGGCGATGGCCGTGAGTATCAGGGCCGCGGAGGTGGCGACGGCGAGCTTGCGGATCATGAGCTTCCCCCTGTCACGCGTGCACGAAGACCGGGTACGGCGAGTCCGCCGCCCACGGCGCGACACGAACGGTCAACTTCTACCTCTCGACGGACGGGCCGTCAATAGGAGGAGGCGCACGCGGAACGCGGGCTCAGTCGACTTTGGCGACCGTGCCACCGGTGAGACGCACCAGTTCGTCGTACGTCATCGGGAACACGGTGTGCGGCGTGCCCCCGGCAGCCCAGATCTCGGGATACGCGGCGAGATCCTCGTCGACGACGGTCGCGAGCGGCGACGGATGCCCCGTCGGAGCGACGCCGCCGATCGCCTGGCCGGTCGCCTCGCGGACCTGCTCCGGCGTCGCGCGCTGGATCTTCGCGCGGCCCAGCCGCGCGGCGAGCGCCGCCGTGTCGACCCGATGCGCGCCGCTGGTCATGACGAGCAGCGGCTCGCCGTCGCTGAAGAACACCAGGCTGTTGGCGATCGCACCGACCTCGACCCCCAGCGCCTCGGCGGCCAGCGCCGCGGTGGATGCGGCATCCGGAAGCACCACGATGTCACCGGGGATGCCGGCGGCTCGGATCGCGTCGTGGACGAGGCGGCTGCGGGCGGGCAGCGAGGCGGGCGCGGTCATCAGCTCTCCTGACGCGGGCCGTGGGCGAGGATCTCGCCGTGCGGCAGCAGCAGCCAGCCGTCTTCGGCGGCCGCCCATTCCCGCCACCCCTCCGAGATGCGCTGCAGCAGCGCGTCATCGGCGCCGGTCGCACGGGCGGATGCGGCGAAGGAGGACTGCAGCACCCGGTCGGCCCACATGCCGCCCCACCATGCCCGGTCGCCCTCGTCCTCGAAGAGCCAGAGCGACGCGGTGGCGCGGATGTCGGAGAGTCCGGCCTCGCGGGCCCAGGCCTTGAGCCGTCGCCCCGCGGCCGGCTCGCCGGCGACGCTGCGATGGGTGGCGAGGTACAGCGCGAGCCACTCGTCGAGGGCAGGGATCAACGGGTACCAGATGACGCCCTCGTAGTCGACGTCGCGCGCGGCGACCAGACCGTCCGGCCCCGCGACGCGGCCGAGCTCGCGCAGCATGTCGACGGGGCGGTCCACGTGCTGCAGCACCTGGTGGGCGTGCACGACCTCGAACTCGCCGTCCTCGAAGGGCAGGGCATAGGCGTCGCCCATCTCGAACGACAGGTTCGGCGCCGAGTGGTCGGCCGCGGCCTGCGCGACGACGTCGGCGGCGGCATCCGTCCCCACCACACGACCGGGGGCGACGATCAACGCGAGATCCGCGGTGATCGTGCCCGGACCACTGCCCACGTCGAGGATCGAGACGCCCGGACGGAGGTGCGGCAGCAGGTAGGCGGCGGAGTTCTCGGCGGTGCGCCAGCGGTGCGACCGCAGCACGCTCTCGTGATGGCCGTGGGTGTAGGCGTCGGGCATTCTCCGATGCTATCGACGGCCGGCACAGTGCTGATGACTGCGCAGTGCCCGTCGCATCCATGGCGCAATCTGCGCACTCGCCGTCGGCATGGTTGAACAATCCGCCGAACCGGTGTGGAATGGGAAACGGATGCCGCAACGCCGCGGCGTCCGCAGCGCACCGCCCACGAGGCCCGCCGAAGGAAGTATCGCGATGACGCACACTGTGCCCTCCCTGCCCCTGCCCGATTTCTCGCACGAACGGGTGGAGGTGATCACCGGGCGGCGCAGCGGACTGTTCATCTCGGTCGCGCTGCACTCCTCGGTTCTGGGGTCCGCCCTCGGTGGGGCCCGCCTGTGGACCTACCCGCACTGGCGCGACGCGCTCGGCGATGCGCTGCGACTCTCCGCCGCGATGACCCTCAAGAACGCCGCGGCCGGCCTCGACGCGGGCGGCGGCAAGTCCGTGATCGCGCTGCCCCCCGGAACCACCCTCGATGCCGACCGCCGTCGCGCGGCGTTCCTCGACCTCGGCGACGCCGTCGAGTCGCTCCACGGTCTGTACCGCACCGCCGAGGACGTCGGCTCGACGACCGACGACATGCTCGTCGTGAGCGAGCGCACGGAGCACGTCGTCGGCCTTCCCGACGCGGTCGGCGGATCCGGCGAGCCGGCCGGACCCACCAGCCTCGGCGTGTACGAGTCGCTGCGCGCCACCCTCGAGCGGGTCGCCGGCGTGTCGGACGTCGCAGGGCGCCGCATCACCGTCTCCGGACTGGGCCAGGTCGGCAGCCGTCTGGCGGTGCGGCTCTCGGCGGAGGGCGCGCGGCTCACGGTGACCGACGTCAACCCTGCCAAGCGCGACCTGGCGGCCGAGCTCGGCGCGGACTGGATCTCGCCGGGCGAGGAGCACCTGGTGCCCGCGGACGTCTTCGTGCCGGCCGGCATCGGCGGGCTCCTCACCGACGACGTGATCGACGCGCTCGACGCGAAGGCCGTCTGCGGTCCGGCCAACAACCCGCTGGCCGACCACAGCGGTGCAGACCGACTGGCCGGGCGCGGCATCCTGTACGCCCCCGACTTCGTCGTGAACGCGGGCGGCGTGATCTACCTCGACCTCGAGGCGAAGAAGCTGGGTTCGCGCACCGAGATCATGGAGCGCGTCGCGCACATCGGCGACACGCTGCGCCGCATCTTCGACGAGGCGGAGGCGCGCGGCGTGACGCCGCTCGAGGCCGCTGAGGGTCTCGCCGCCGAGCGGCTGGCCGCCGGTGGGCGCCAGCCGGCGCTCGCCCACTGACGGGGCGGTCTCCACTCATCGGCTCTCGCGCGTCCGGTCGTCCCCTCGGCGGCCGGACGCGCGGTATGGGCGCGACATTTTCGCAAGGTCGCACGCCGTGAGACTGCGTTCCACAGATCGCGGAATCGCGTGCCACATTCGCCGGCCCGGATGGCATGATGGTCGCACGGCGCGCCCCGGGGTTCGCCGTTCTGACCGTATGCCGCCCGATCGAAGGAGATCCGGTGTTCACCAGTTCGCATCCCGATGTCGAGATTCCCGAGCTCAGCATCTACGACTACCTCTTCTCGAGCCTGACGGACGAGGATCTGGGGCGCATCGCGCTCATCGATCCCGCCACCGGTGCCGAGACCACCTACGGCGCGCTGCGCACGCAGGTGAATCTCTTCGCCGGTGCGCTGGCGGCCCGCGGCGTGGGCGTCGACACCGTCGTGGGCCTGCTGTGCCCGAACGTGCCCGCGTTCGCGACGGTGTTCCACGGCATCCTCCGCGCCGGCGCCACCGTCACCACCGTCAACTCGCTGTACACGGCCGGCGAGGTCGAGAAGCAGCTGCGGGATGCCGGGGCTACGTGGCTCGTGACCGTGAGCCCGCTCCTCCCCCAGGCGTCCACCGCTGCCGAGGCCGTCGGCATCCCGCACGAGCGCGTGATCGTGCTCGACGGCGCCGCCGGCCACCCGAACCTGCGCGAACTGCTCACCGAAGGATCCGCGGCGCCGGAGGTCTCGTTCGACCCGGCCACGCACGTGGCGGTGCTCCCCTACTCCTCCGGAACGACCGGCGTGCCCAAGGGCGTCATGCTGTCGCACCGCAACCTCGTGGCGAACGTCGCGCAGTGCCGGGTCGCCCTCGACCTCGCCGAGACGGATCGCGTGCTCGCGGTGCTGCCGTTCTTCCACATCTACGGCATGACCGTGCTGCTCAATCTCGCCCTGCGCCAGCGCGCGAGCCTGGTGACGATGCCGAAGTTCGACCTCGTCGAGTTCCTCACGAACATCCAGAAGTTCCAGTGCACCTACCTGTACATCGCACCGCCGATCGCCGTCGCCCTGGCGAAGCACCCCGTCGTCGACCAGTTCGACATCTCGAGCGTGCACACCGTGTTCTCGGGGGCGGCCCCGCTCGACGGTGAGACCGCCGAGACCGCCGGCCGCCGCATCAATGCGCGCATGATGCAGGGCTACGGCATGAGCGAGCTCAGCCCGGTGTCGCACGCGATGCCGAACGACCGCTACGACATTCCGGTCAGCTCCGTCGGCGTGATGCTGCCCAACAGCCAGAACAAGCTCGTCGACACCGAGACGGGCGAAGAGATCACCGAGGTCGGTCCCGACGGCGTCACGAAGCCGGGCGAGCTGTGGGTCAAGGGCCCGAACGTCATGCTGGGCTACCTCAACCAGCCCGAGGCGACGGCCGAGACGCTCGACGCCGACGGCTTCCTGCACACCGGCGACATCGCGGTGTACCACGAAGGCGGCTACTTCTCGATCGTCGACCGCGTCAAGGAGCTCATCAAGTACAAGGGCTACCAGATCGCGCCTGCCGAGCTGGAGGCGCTGCTCCTCAGTCACCCGAACGTGATGGATGCCGCGGTCATCGGCGTGCTCGACGATGACAGGCAGGAGATTCCGAAGGCCTTCATCGTGCCGGCGCCCGAGTCGGGCCTCACCGAGGACGAGGTGATGTCGTTCGTCGCCGACCAGGTCGCACCGCACAAGAAGGTCCGTCGCGTCGAGTTCATCGAGGCGATCCCGAAGTCCAGCGCCGGGAAGATCCTCCGCAAGGACCTGCGCGCACGCGAGGCCGCGACCGTCTGATCCACGCGAAGGGCGGACGAACGGATGCCGCGGCGAACGCGTTTCGCCGCGGCATCCGTCGTCGCGGCCACTAGTTTGGCGCCATGGAAGGACTCTGGCTCGCGGCGCTGAGCGGTCTGATCGGCGGCGGCACCCTGCTGATCGGGGCGGCGGTCGCGTGGTTCGTCGACATCCCGCAGCGCATCGTCGCCGGCATCATGGCCGTCGGCGCGGGCGTCCTGATCTCGACGCTCGCGTTCGAGCTCGTGGAGGAGGCGGCGGAGGACGGCGGGCTGGTCCCCACGACGATCGGATTCCTCGGCGGCGCGATCCTGTACATCGTGGCCGACCAGCTGATCTCGCGTCGCAGCGCGAAGTCCGGTGCGGGCGGCCCCGCCGGGGCGGGCTCGGCTGCGGCGGGCGGCTCGGCCGCGGCGGGCGGCTCGGCCGCGGCGGGCGGTGCGGTCGGCGCTTCCCCGACGGGCGGCGCGTCGACGACGGAGTTCTCCGACGGCGACGACATCCCCGCGAGCATCGTCGCGCGTCGCGCCGGCGCGCGGGCGGTGAGCGGGGCGGGCCTCGTGATCGCGGTCGGAGCCCTCATCGACGGCATCCCGGAGTCCATCGTGATGGGTCTCTCGGTGCTGCAGGGCGGCATCAGCATCCCGATCGTCGCGGCGATCGCGATCAGCAACTTCCCCGAGGGCCTCGGCTCGACCGCGGCCCTCAAGCGCGGCGGATCGAACGCGGCCTACGTCGCGAAGCTGTGGATCGGCATCGCCCTCATCACGGTCGTGGCCTCGGTGCTCGGGTATGTGGCCTTCCAGTCGGCCCCTCCCAACCTGATCGCGCTCATCACCACGATCGCGGCGGGCGGCCTCCTGGCGATGGTCTGCAACACGATGATCCCCGAGGCGTTCGACGAGCAGCACGCGCTCACCGGGCTCTGGGCGACCGTCGGCTTCCTCGGCGCCTTCCTCCTCCACGAACTCGCCTGAGCGGGCCCCGGGTCCGCGGTCTCGCGGTCTCGCGGTACGCCCGTCCCTTCATGCGTCACAACACGCGGCATCGACCACACGATCCCGCGTGTTGCGCCACCCGAAGCCGCACCGACGCGGCCCGGGGCCGGGCGCCGGGCGGGCGGGGGTCAGGCCGTGGCCCAGAGGCCGTCGTCGTCGGCGTCCGATCCGGGCGCCTCGACCGTGAGACCGTGGAGCAGCTCGAGCGCTGCGCGCGCCTCGTCGATGCGGCCCTCGACCGCCAGCTCCTTGATGCGCACCGAGGGTCGGTGCAGCAGCACGCCGGCCAGGTGCCGCAGGGCCGCCTCGACGTCGTCGCCGGCGCCGCGTGAGCGAGCCCGCGCGATCTCGCTCTCGACGATCTTGAGCACGTCGCCGCGCAGTGCCGTGATGGCGGGGCCCGACTCGCGGTCCGCGTGGAACTCGGTCGCCGCATCGCCCACGATCGCGCGCGCATCGGCGTGCGCGTTGAACTCCTGCAGCGGTGCGTGGAGGCGGATCGTCTCGAGGTCGAGCAGCTCCACCGCTTCGACCGTGCCGACGGCAGGGTCGACGTTGCGGGGCAGGCCTAGGTCGATCACGAGCACGCGGTGCCCGGGAACGAACGCGTCCGCGTGCACGACGGCGTCCGCGGTGCAGGTGATCACGACGTCGGCCTCGGCCGCCGCGGCGGCGAAGTCCGCGACCGGAAGCAGGCCGTGCTGGGCGGCGAACGCCCCCGCACGACCGGACGGCGAGAAGACGTGGATGTCGCCCGCGCCCCGGGCGCGCAGCGCGTCGACGGTGCGGGCGGCGTACCGGCCGGTGCCCACGAGCACGACCCTCGCAGCGGACCAGTCGGCCACGCGGCTGGAGGCCAGTTCGAGCGCCAGGCGGACGAGCGACCGGTGCGCGCCGCGCAGCTGAGTGCGGTTGCGGACGCCGCGGCTGGTGTGGGTCGCCTTCTGGAACAGGCGCTCCAGCTCGCTGCTGGTCAGGCCGTCGGCGCGAGCGGCGTCGAGCGCGCGGCGCACCTGACCCGAGATCTCGTCTTCGCCTACGACCATCGACTCCAGGCCGCTGGTGACCGCGAAGAGGTGGGCTGCGGCATCCGCCCCCTGATGCACCGCGACCGACGCGCGCAGCAGATCCACGGCCACGCCGGATGCGTCCGCCATCGCTTCGACCACGGACTCGACGGCGACCGCTTCGCCGCCGGTGAGCGGCTCATCGATGTCGAGGTACGCCTCGAACCGGTTGCAGGTCGCGAGCACGACAGCACCCGAGACGAAGAACTCGTCCTCGACGAGGGCGCGCGTCGCCGCAGGCGCCCCGACAGAGAGGCGCTCCAGGACGTCGAGGCTCGCGTTCCGATGGTTCGCGGTCAGACAGAGGAGCACGACTCTAATCTTAACGTGTGTCTTTGCATGACTCTCACCCTTCCGTTCTCCAGAGAAACGATCCGCCCGCGCTGATACGCGCGTACCGCGGCGAAAGGCCGTCGCGCACGCCCGTGTGGTTCATGCGGCAGGCGGGCCGCTCGCTGCCGGAGTACCGGGAGTTGCGGGTCGGCACCGACATGCTCGACGCGTGCCTGAACCCCGAGCTGGCCAGCGAGATCACCCTGCAGCCGGTGCGCCGTCACGGGGTCGACGCGGGCATCTTCTTCAGCGACATCGTGATCCCGGTGCGCCTCGCCGGCGTCGACGTGCGCATCGTCGCCGGGCGAGGACCGGTGCTCGAGAACCCCGTGCGGACGGCGGCGGATGTCGCGGCCCTGCCCCCGCTCGACCCCGCATCGCTCGCCCCCATCCGCGAGGCGGTCGCGCTCACGGTGGCGGGCCTCGGCACGACGCCGCTCATCGGCTTCGCCGGCGCGCCCTACACGCTGGCGTCGTACCTCGTCGAGGGCGGCCCGTCGAAGGAGCAGCTCAAGACCCGCGCGCTCATGCACTCCGACCCCGAGACCTGGGCCGCGCTGCTCACCTGGTGCGCCGAGATCACCGGCGCGTTCCTGCGGGCTCAGCTCGAGGCCGGCGCGTCGGCCGGGCAGCTGTTCGACTCGTGGGCGGGCTCCCTCAGCCTCGCCGACTACACCCAGCACGTTGCGCCGTTCTCGACCCGGGCGCTCGACGCCGTGCGCGACCTGGACGTGCCGCTCGTGCACTTCGGCGTCGGCACCGGCGAGCTCCTCGCCGCGATGCGCGACGTCGGCGTCGACACCGTCGGCGTGGATTGGCGTCTCCCCCTCGACGAGGCCGTCCGGCGGCTCGGCCCGGACGTCTCGGTGCAGGGCAACATCGACCCCGCCCTGCTGCGCGCGCCCTGGCCCGTGCTCGAGGCCCACCTCGTCGACGTGCTCGAGCGCGGCCGCGCCGCCCGCGCCCACGTGCTGAACCTCGGCCACGGCGTGCCGCCCGACACCGACCCGACGGTCCTGACCCGCATCGTGGAGTTCGTCCACACGCATGGCTGACTTCTGCGTCGTCGGCGGCGGGGTGGCGGGGCTCGTCATCGCCCGCCGCCTCACCGCGTCGGGCGCCGCGGTGACGCTGTTCGAGGCATCCGACCGCCTGGGCGGCACGGTGGCACGGCATCAGGTCGGCGGGATCGGATTGGATGCCGGTGCCGAGAGCTTCGCCGTCCGCGGCGGCGCCGTCGCGGCCCTGCTCGGCGAGCTGGGCATGCAGGACGACATCGTCGCACCGGCCCCGGGACCGGCCTGGCTGCAGCCGGTGACCGGCGACGCCGTGCCGCTCCCGGCGACGGCGCTCCTCGGCATCCCCGCGGACCCGCTCGCCGACGACGTCGTGCGGGTGGTGGGACGGGTCGCGGCCGAGCGCGCGGCACTCCTCGACGCGCGCCCCGGCGACGAGGTGCCGGCCACCCTCGGAGAGCTGGTGCGCCAGCGGATGGGCGACGACCTGCTCGACCTCCTCGTCGCGCCGGTCGTGCACGGCGTGCACTCGCAGCACCCCGACGAGCTCCCCGTCGCCCGCGCGCATCCCGGGCTCGCCGATGCCGTCGCGACCGCGGGATCGTTGAGCGCAGCGGTCGCCCGGCTCCGCGCGGCGGCACCGCCGGGCGCGGCGGTCGCGGGCATCCGCGGCGGGATCAACCGGCTGGTGCCCGCCCTCGCCGAGGACTTAGAACGGCGTGGCGGCGACCTCCGCCTCGGCGCGCGCGTCGACGACCTCGGCGCGCTCGACGGCACGGTGATCGTGGCCGCTCCAGGCGTGGCCTCCCCCGCTGCACCGGGTCGCCGCATCGACCTCGTGACCCTGGTGGTGGAGCAGGAGGAGTTGGATGCCGCGCCGCGCGGCACCGGACTCCTCGTCGCCGCCGGGGCACCGGTGGGCGCCCGCGCGCTCACCCATGCGACCGCGAAGTGGGAGTGGCTCCGCGATGCTGCCGCCGGGCGCCATGTGGTGCGGCTCTCCTACGACCGGACGCCCGCGGACCCGGTGGCCGCGGCGGTCGCCGACGCCGAGACGCTGCTCGGGGCGCCGTTGCCGGTCGTGGTGGACGCGGCGCACGTGTCCTGGGTGCGGCCGGCCGCGGCATCCGTCCCCTCCGGCCTCGTGGTGGTCGGCGAGACCGTCGCGGGCTCGGGTCTCGCCGGGATCATCGCCCACGCCGAGCGCACCGCCGCCGACCTGCTCGCCCGCTGAGCCGGGGTCGCGACCGCGTCCGGGGCGTTTCGTCTCGCTCGTTCCTCGCTCGCTCAACGGCCGGGGGTCGCGACCGCGTCCGGGGCGTTTCGTCTCGCTCGTTCCTCGCTCGCTCAACGGCCGGGACCCGGCGCCCGCTGACGCATTCCGCTCGCCCGCTGACCCGGGGTCGCGACCGCGTCCGGGGCGTTTCGTCTCGCTCGTTCCTCGCTCGCTCAACGACCGGGCCGGGAGCCCGCTGACGCATTCCGCTCTCTCGCTCAACGGCCGGGACCCGGAGCCCGCTGACGCATTCCGCTCTCTCGCTCAACGGCCGGGACCCGGCGCACCGGCCGTTGAGCGGAGCGCGCTCTGGCGCGCGCAGACGAAACGCCCGAGGTTTCCGACGGTCGGGTCACGGGCTCGAAACGGCGCTCACGGAAACGGCCCACCCAGGGGGTGAAAAGATAGACCTATGACCGACGTCGCGGCGAACTCCCCCACTGAAACCCTCGGCTACACCCTGTGGGCGGTCTTCCGCCGCGACGCTGCCCGCCCCGCCCCCGCCGGCGACCTGACGGCCGCGGTCGCCGAGGTGGAGGCATCCGGTGTCGTCGTCCGCGGGTTCTACGACGTATCGGGTCTTCGCGCGGACGCCGACCTGATGATCTGGCTCACCGGGGTGGGCGTCGCCCCCGAGGCGCTGCAGACGGCGCTGCGCACGCTGCGCCGCGCGGAGCCGCTCGCCTCGCTCACGCCGGTCTGGAACGCGATGGGCGTGCACCGCGACGCGGAGTTCACCGCGAGCCACCTGCCGGCGTTCATGCGCGACAAGGATCCCGAGGCCTGGCTCACGGTCTACCCGTTCGTGCGCTCGTACGACTGGTACATCCTTCCCGACGACGAGCGCCGCCAGATGCTCGCGGACCACGGCCGCAAGGGCGCCGCGCACCGCAGCGTGCTGAGCAACACGGTCGCCTCCTTCGCCCTCGGCGACTACGAGTGGATCCTGGCGCTCGAGGCCCCCGAGCTCGTCGAGCTCGTCGACCTCATGCGCGACCTGCGGCAGACCGAGGCCCGTCGCCACGTGCGCGAAGAGGTGCCGTTCTACACCGGCCGCCGCATCGGCCTCGACGAGATCGCCGAGGTGCTCGCGTGACCACCCTCCGCATCGGCACGCGCGGCAGCACGCTCGCGCTGACGCAGACCGGCATGGTCGCCGACGACCTCGCCGACGCGTACGGCGTGACCACCGAGCTCGTCACGATCACCACCGACGGCGACCGCTCGAACGAGCCGCTGTCGCGCGCCGGCGGCACCGGGCTCTTCACGGGCGCGCTGCGCGACGCCCTGCTCGCCGGGCAGTGCGACGTCATCGTCCACTCCCTCAAAGACCTCCCCACCGCGCCGCACGACCAGCTCGTGGTCGCGGCGATCCCGGCGCGCGAAGACGCGCGCGACGCGCTCATCGCGCGCGACGGACTCACGCTGGACCAGCTTCCGGCGGGGGCCCGCGTCGGCACCGGGTCGCCTCGCCGCATGGCGCAGCTGCGTGCGCGTCGGCCCGAGCTCGAGGTCGTCGACATCCGCGGCAACGTCGACACCCGCATCGGCAAGGTGACGAGCGGAGAGCTCGATGCCGTCATCCTCGCCGCCGCCGGGCTCACGCGCATCGGCCGCACCGACGTCGTCACCGAGTTCCTCGACGCCGACCGCTGGCCGACGGCGCCCGGACAGGGCGCGCTCGCGGTCGAGGTGCGTCGCGGCGAGGAGCACCTCGTCGACCGGCTCGACCACGCCGAGACGCGCGTCGCCGTCGAGGCGGAGCGCGAGGTGCTCGCCCTGCTCGAGGCGGGCTGCTCGGCGCCCGTCGGCGCGCGCGCCGTCGTCGACGCCGGACTCCTCCTGCTCTCTGCGAGCGTCTACAGCCTCGACGGCGCCACGAAGCTCACCTCCTCGCACGCGGGTGTCTGGCCGGACGACGGGGATCCGGCGCGCGAGATCGCGGCAGACGTCGCCCGTGAGCTGATCGATGCCGGCGCGGCCGGCCTGACCGGAGAACGCCCGTGACTCACCGCGCACCCGACCGCCCCCGCCGCCTGCGACAGAGCCCGGCGATGCGCCGGCTCGTCGCCGAGACCCGGCTGCACCCGGCGGAGCTCGTCCTCCCGATGTTCGTCCGCGAGGGCGCGACGGAGCCCGTGCCGATCTCGTCCATGCCGGGCGTCGTGCAGCACTCGACAGACAGCCTCAGGAAGGCGGTGACGGATGCCGCGACCGCCGGCATCGGCGGCATCATGCTGTTCGGCGTGCCCGAGCACAAGGACGCGGTGGGCTCCGGCGCAACCGACCCCGACGGCATCCTGAACGTCGCGACGCGCATCGCCGCGGCCGAGGTCGGCGACGCGCTCGTCGTGCAGACCGACCTGTGCCTCGACGAGTTCACCGACCACGGCCACTGCGGTGTGCTCGACGCGAAGGGCTACGTCGACAACGACGCCACGCTCGAGCGCTACCGCGAGATGGGCGTCGCGCAGGCCGAGGCCGGCTCCCAGCTGCTGGGCCTCAGCGGCATGATGGACGGCCAGGTCGCCGCCGTGCGCGACGCACTCGACGTCGCCGGCTTCGGCAACACCCCGATCCTGGCGTACGCGGCGAAGTACGCGTCGGCCTTCTACGGACCGTTCCGCGAGGCCGTGCAGTCGTCCCTGCAAGGCGACCGTCGCACGTACCAGCAAGACCCGGCGAATCGCCGCGAGGGCGCACGCGAGCTCGACCTCGACCTCGCCGAGGGCGCCGACATCGTGATGGTGAAGCCCGCGATGAGCTACCTCGACGTGCTGGCCGACGCCGCGGCCGCGAGCCCCGTGCCGGTCTGGGCGTACCAGGTGTCGGGCGAGTACGCCATGATCGAGGCCGCTGCGGCCCACGGCTGGATCGACCGACGCCGCGCGATCGAGGAGTCGGTGATCGGCATCCGCCGCGCCGGCGCGGACGCCGTGCTGACCTACTGGGCCCTGGAGCTTGCGGAGTGGATCCGATGACGACGAACGAACAGGAATTCGCCCGCGCCCGCGGCGCCATGCCGGGCGGCGTGAACTCGCCGGTGCGCGCCTTCGGGTCGGTGCACGAGACGCCCCGCTTCTTCGTGTCGGCGTCGGGGCCCTACGTCACCGACGTCGAAGGCCGCGAGTACGTCGACCTCGTCGGCTCGTGGGGCCCCGCGATCCTCGGGCACGCGCACCCTGCCGTCGTGAAGGCGGTGCAGGATGCCGCGGCCCACGGCCTCGGCTTCGGTGCGAGCACGCCGGGCGAGACCGAGCTGGCCGAGCTGATCGCCGCGCGCGTGACGCGCCCGTCGACTTCCTCGCCCGTTGAGCGAGCGAGGAACGAGCGAGACGAAACGCCCCGCGCATCCGAGCACTCGTCGGCTGACAGCGTTTCGTATCGCTTCGCTCGCTCAACGACCGGGGGCGATCACCCCGTGGAGCGCGTGCGCCTCGTCTCGACCGGCACGGAGGCGACGATGACGGCCATCCGTCTTGCGCGCGGCGCGACGGGGCGCGACCTCGTCGTGAAGTTCGCCGGCCACTACCACGGGCACTCCGACGGCCTGCTGGCAGAGGCGGGCTCGGGCGTCGCGACGCTCGCGATGCCGGGTTCGGCCGGCGTCCCCGCGCCCATCGCCGCGCAGACGCTCGTCATCCCCTACAACGACCTCGATGCCGTCCGCGAGGTGTTCGCGGCACGCGGCGACGACATCGCCGCGGTCATCGTCGAGGCCGCGCCCGCGAACATGGGCATCGTGCCGCCCGCGCACGGCTTCAACGCTGCGCTCGCCGACATCGCGCACGGCCACGGTGCGCTGCTGATCCTCGACGAGGTGCTGACCGGCTTCCGCGTCGGGCCCGCCGGCTGGTACGGCATCGACCCGGTGCCCTTCTCCCCCGACCTCGTCACGTTCGGCAAGGTCGTCGGCGGCGGGCTGCCGCTCGCAGCCCTGGGCGGCTCCGCCGCGCTGCTCGAGCTCCTGGCCCCGCTCGGCCCGGTGTATCAGGCGGGCACGCTGAGCGGCAATCCGCTGGCCGTCGCGGCCGGACGCACGACGCTCGACCACCTCGACGCCGCCGCGTACGCCCGCATCGACGCCGCCGCGGCGACGATCGCCGAGGCCGCGGCATCCGCCCTCTCCGAAGCCGGCGTGACCCACGTCGTGCAGCGCGCGGGCAACCTGTTCTCGATCCAGTTCGCCGAGACGCCGCCGGTCGACTACGTCACGGTCAAGGCGCAGGAGGCGTTCCGCTATCCGCCGTTCTTCCGCTCGATGCTCGCCCAGGGCGTGTCGCTGCCGCCGTCGGTGTTCGAGGCCTGGTTCGTCTCGGCGGCGCACGACGACGCCGCTGTCGGCCGCATCGTCGAGGCGCTGCCCGCCGCCGCGCGCGCCGCCGCCGAGGCCACGCCCGACTGACCCCGCGGCGCCGGGCGCCGGGCTCCCGCGTGCCAAGGCAGGATGGTGCCATGACCACGCTCGTCGCCGTGCAGGGCGACATCACCGCACAGACGACCGACGTGATCGTCAACGCCGCCAACAACGCCATGCGGGGCGGTGGGGGCGTCGACGGCGCGATCCATCGCGCCGGCGGGCCGGAGATCCTGCGCGACTGCATCGCCCGCTTCCCGAACGGCCTCGCGACCGGCGACGCCGGCTGGACCACCGGCGGCGCCCTGGCAGCGCGCTGGGTCGTGCACACGGTCGGACCCAACCACGGCGCAGGGCAGCGCGATCGCGGGCTGCTGGAGTCCTGCTACCGGCGCTCGCTCGAGGTCGCCGGCGAACTCGGCGCCCGCAGTGTCGCTTTCCCACTGATCAGCGCCGGCGTGTACGCGTGGCCGCGCGAGGAGGCGATCACCGTCGCCATCGACACGATCGCACGCACGTCCACCCCTGTCGAAGAGGTGCGGCTCGTGGCCCGCGACGACTCCACCCACCGAAAGATCGCGTCCGCGCTGCGGATGTCGACATCCGTGCGCATCCTCCAGGGCGTGCGCGAACTGCACCGCCGCGGGTATCACACGCTGCGCGTCCGGCCGGGCGTCGCGCCGTCCGGCCTCTACTGGCGCGCGGTCCTGATCGACGACGCCCACCCCGACGATCACCCCATCCACTACACGTCGGGCGACGAAGCCCGGTTCGCCGGGGGCACGGTCGACGCGATGTCGACGCCGCACGAGGTGGCCGAGCTGATCAGGGGCGCACTGCCGCACCTCGAGGCGACGAACGACGCCCCCGGCTACGCGGCATGGTTCGCGGGCCTCCTCGCGGCGACGGAGACGGAGCACGATCTGCCGGTGGCGTTCGCGGAGTACTTCGACGACACCGACGGCTGGGAGATCGGCTGGGGAAGCGGCCTGCGCTACCCGAAGCCGCCCCGCTGAGCCGGCCGAGAAACCGAGAAGCCCCCGCGATGCGGGGGCTTCTCTTCGGTGGACCTGAGGGGAATCGAACCCCTGACCTCCTCGATGCGAACGAGGCGCGCTACCAACTGCGCTACAGGCCCGTGAACCTCGAAAACACTATCACGGTTCGACAGTCGCTCCGAATCGCCGGGACCCCGTCGCGGGCGCTATTGACCGGCCGCGCGGCGGGTCAGAAGCTGCCGCACGTGCGCCTCGATCTCGGCGTCGTCGACGTACCCCATGCGGGCGTAATCGCTCTCCGACGCGACCGGACGCGCGGTGCGCGCGGCGTCGATCGACGGCGGCGGCTCGGGGGCCGTGCGGGCCAGCATGGCCTCCTCCAGGGCCGCCTGCCGCAGGGCCGCGCGCGCCGCTTCGGCGTCGAGCACGGCGGCCGCGCGGGAGCCCGCCGAGGCGGTGAGCGGCCGCGGGAGGTCGCGGGGGGCCCACGCGCGCTGCTCGGGCTCGAGGGTGACGTCCTGGACTTCGGCGACACGGCGGGGTGCGGCATCCGTCGCCCGCGACTCGGCCCGTGCGGCCACGCGCGACAGGCGACGGAGAACGACGGCGGATGCCGAGACCATCGCCACGCCGACCCACATGAGCGCCTGCATCCCGGTGGTGACCGTCTCGAAGACCCCCCACGCGGTCAGCCCGAGGCCGAGCACGCCGATCACGGTCGACAGGAGCCGGAAGCGGCGCCGGGCGCGCGCGCGACGCGCCTCCGGAAGGGCGCGGGCGGCGGCGAGGTCGCTGCGGGCAGCGGCCTCGGCTGCGGCCCGCGCGGCGCGGGCGCGCTCGAGATCCACGCGAACGGCCGCCTCGGCGGTGACCCGATCCGTGCGGGCACGCTCGCGTTCGACGCGGGCGGTCGCCTCTGCCACCTCGCGCTCGGTGCGAGCGCGCTCGAGATCGAGACGCGCGCCCTCGAGCGCCGCGTGTTCCCGCTCGGCCAGTGCCCGCTTGGCGAGTCGCTGCTGCGCCGCTGCGGTGCGCGCGTTGAGTTCGAGGCGGACCTCCTCGGGGGTCTCGCTCGTCTCGGCGAGAACGCGCAGTGCCTGGTTCAGGCGGACCGCGTTGCGCTCGGCGGCGTCGAACTGGCGGCGGCTGTGCCACGTCGGCAAGAGGTAGACGAGCCACAAGACCACGGCGACGAGAACGATGACTCCCCCGCCCAGCACCTGCCCGCCCATGCAGACCACGGTAAGGGACCGGATGCCGCGACCCCTGGTATCGGGTCGCGTGTCATGAAAGCCGATCCGGCGCCTGCCGGCCCCTCATCGCCGGCACCAGACGGCGCGGGCCTCCGGCGGCTACGCGTGGAGCCGGTCGGCCGGCGGGACGGTGGCGGCGTCCTGCGGCGCGCGACCGGACACCCACCGCTGCAGCACGCCCTCGGGCACGTCTTCGCGAACCAGCGCAAAGGCGTAGTGGTCGCGCCAGTCGCCGTCGATGTGGATGAACCGGCGGCGCAGGCCCTCGTAGCGGAAGCCCAGCTTCTCGACGACGCGCAGGCTCGCGCGGTTCTCGGGCCGGATGCAGATCTCCATGCGGTGCAGCCGCAGCTCGGAGAAGCAGACGTCGGTGGCGAGCGCGACCGAGGTCGGCGTGATGCCGCGCCCGGCGAATCGCTCGCTGACCCAGTAGCCGATCGTCGCGGAGGCGAGCGACCCGCGGGCGATGCCCCACACGTTGAGCTGGCCGGCCACCTCGCCGTCGTACTCCATCACGAACGGCACGCCGGCGCCGTCACGGTACTGCTGCAGCAGCCGGCGCACACCCACTCGCATGTCGAACGAGACCGGCCCGTCGGGGCTCGTCGCCTCCCACGGGCGCAGCCAGCCGCGATTGGACAGCAGCTCGTTCTGCAGCACCCGCGCATCGCGCTGGCGCACCAGGCGGATGGCCACCGGGCCGTGCCTGCGGGGAGCCGACAGATCCACCGAGACCCCCTCGAACGGGCGGCGTCAGAGGTTCGCCGCGAAATCCTTGAACCAGGGACGCAGAGCGGGACCGAGATCGTCTCGATCGGCCGCGAGCTGCACGATGGCCTTGATGTAGTCCACCCTATCGCCGGTGTCATAGCGACGGCCACGGAACACCACACCGTACACGCCCGGACCGTCGGGGTCGGCGGCGAGTTCCTGCAGCGCGTCGGTGAGCTGGATCTCGCCGCCCTTGCCGGGCTCGGTGCGCTCGAGGATCTCGAAGACGTTGGGCGACAGCACGTAGCGGCCGATGACGGCGAGGTTCGACGGGGCGTCCTCGGCCTGGGGCTTCTCGACGAGGCCGCTCACCTTCACCACGCCGTTGCCGTCGTTCGACTCCACCGAGGCGACGCCGTACAGGTTGATGTGCTCGGGGTCGACCTCCATGAGGGCGATGATCGCCGCTCCGGTGCGCTCGTGCTCGGCGATCATCGTCGTCAGCAGCTCGTCGCGCTCGTCGATCAGGTCGTCGCCGAGCATGACGGCGAAGGACGAGTCGCCGACGTGCGCCTTGGCGCGCAGCACCGCGTGCCCGAGGCCCTTCGGCTCGCCCTGCCGCACGAAGTGGATGTCGGCGAGGTCGCTGGACTCGAGCACGCGCCGCAGACGGTCGGTGTCGCCCTTGTCCTTGAGCTTCTCCTCCAGCTCGGGCACGGAGTCGAAGTGGTTCGAGATCGCGTTCTTGTTGCGCCCGATGATGACGAGGATGTCTTCGATGCCCGCCTGAGCGGCCTCCTCGACGACGTACTGGATCGCCGGCTTGTCGACGACGGGGAGCATCTCCTTCGGCATCGCCTTCGTTGCGGGGAGGAAGCGGGTGCCGAGACCGGCGGCCGGGATCACGGCCTTGATCGGGGTGTGAGGCATTCCCCGAGTCTAAAGGGGACCGCGCCGCCACCCCGCGCGCGGACGCGGTGTGATACACGCCCCGTAGAATCGGCTGCATGTCCGACGCGATCGCCGATGCCAAGCGCGCGCTGCGCGCGGAGCTGCGCGAGCGACGCCAGCTGCTGTCCGAGCAGGCGCGTGAACAGGCCGAGGCCGGCATCCACGCCCAGCTCGACGCGCTCGTCGCCGAGCACGACGCGCGCTCGATCTCGTGCTTCCTGTCGACCACCGCCGAGCCGGGCACCCGTTCCTTCGTGGCGGATGCCGTGCGCCGAGGCATCCGTGTCCTCCTTCCCGTGACGCGCGCGGACGGCCTGCTGGACTGGTCGGTCGCCACGACGGACGGCGACATCGCCGAGGGCATGTACGGACTCCCCGAGCCCGTGGGCGAGCTGCTGGGTCCGATCGCCGTGAACGACGTCGACCTGCTCGTGATCCCCGCCGCCTCCGTCGACCGGAACGGCATGCGGCTCGGCTGGGGCCGCGGGTTCTTCGACAAGACCCTCGGCTCGATGGAGCGCTGCCCGCCCGTCTACGCCGTGGTGTTCGACAGCGAGTTCGTCGACGAGGTGCCCAGCGACGTCCATGACCAGCCCGTCACCGGCGTCGTCACGCCGACGCGCACCATCACCCTCGCGCCGACGCGGCGCTGACAGCCAGAACCGAGAGAGCAATGCCCACCTACGCCTACGCCTGCAAGCAGTGCGGTCACCGCTTCGATGCCGTGCAGTCCTTCGCCGACCCCACCCTGACCGAGTGCCCCGAGTGCGGCGGCGCGCTGCGCAAGGAGTACGGCTCGATCGGCGTGACCTTCAACGGCTCGGGCTTCTACCGCACCGATTCGCGTGCGGGTGCGAAGACCGGCGGCTCGGGATCGAGTGGCGGATCGGATGCCTCGAGTGGCGCCTCTTCGTCGACTTCGACATCATCGAAGTCCGAGGCGAAGGCCTCGCCCGCGTCGTCCGGAACCTGATCAGCCGGAGCCCCCGTCGCGGGAGACACCCAGGGGGGTACTGCACGTGATCAAGGGCTTCAAAGAGTTCATCCTGCGTGGGAACGTCATCGACCTGGCGGTCGCGGTCGTCATCGGCGCCGCGTTCACCACGATCGTCAATGCCATCGTCAACGGCCTGATCAATCCCCTCATCGCGCTGGTCTTCAACGCCAGCAGCCTGGATCAGGTCGGATGGACGATCACCAACTACAACGGCGACGAGGTCTTCTTCGGGTTCGGCATGATCCTCGGCGCGATCATCAACTTCCTCGCGGTCGCCGTGGTCGTGTACTTCGTGTTCGTCTACCCGATGAACCGGCTGAAGGAGCGTGCGGCCGCGAAGGCCGGCATCACGCCCGCCGACGAGGAGCCGAAGCTCCCCACCGAGCAGGAGCTGCTGGTGCAGATCCGCGATCTGCTCGACAGGCAGGGCAACCAGCCGCAGGCGCCCGCGCGCTCCTGACCTCGTCAGTAGTGGGGAGGGACGTCGCGCCGCAGGCGCTCGTCGTTCGGGCCTATCGAGACGGATGCCGCGTCACCCTGGTCGTCGCGACCAGCCGGGGGTGCGGCATCCGTCGTCTCATCCGCGGGGATCGGCTCGGCCGTGGTTCCCGGCGCAGGAGTCAGCTTCGCGCGACGTGAGCCGGTGACGCGCTCGATCCGCTGCCGGTCACTCGACGACATCGATGGGCTGCGTCTCGCTGTCGACGCGCGGGGCGTCGGGCGGCACGCCGAGCATGGCTGCGATGCGCTGCGCCACATCGGCGGGATCGCGGTACAGGTCGAACGAGTGCACGCGCACGTAGTGCCAGCCGAGTCGCCGCAGGATCTGGGGCCGCAGGCGCAGCGACTCCCGGAGCGACTCGCCGATCGTCTCGGGGTCGCTCTCGACGACGACCGCCTTGCCGTCATACTGCGCGACGAGCGGCAGCAGGCCGCGGTAATGGACGTCGACCGACAGGCCGGCGCGCCGCAGCTCGCGCGCGAGCGCGCGGGTGAGCGGGTCGGCGAGGTCTTCGAGACGGGCTTCGCGCGAGCGCGCGGCCAGGCCGCCGAGGATCGACATGAGGGTCGCGGCGCCGTACTCGAGGCGCCCGTCGTCGAAGGCGGACGGGCGGATCGACGACACGATGACCATCGAGCGCCGCGCCCGGGTCATGCCCACCGTGAGCAGTCGCTCGCCGTCCGGCGACGAGAGGTCGCCGAAGTCGCTCAGCACCCGGCCGTGCTTGGTGAGCCCGAACCCGAGCGAGAAGATGACGCGGTCGCGGCTCTCGGCCACCGACTCCTCGAGGGTCAGCACGGAGAACGGCTCGGCGGTGTCGCGCGAGACGAAGTCCGCCACGTCGGAGCGACCCGCGAAGGCGGACTCGACCGCGGCGCGGACCCGCTCGGCGTGCCGGGCGCTGGCAGTGACCACCATGAGCGACTCGCTCCCCCGGTTGACCGCGTGCTCGACCACGAGCGTGACGACCCGCGCCACCTCGGAGTCGGGGCTCTCGACGGCGCCGGTGATGGGATCGGGCGTGCCGTGGCCGCCCTCGACGTAGTCGACGGCGAGACTGCCTCGTCCCAGATACGAGCCGGCCCACGGCAGCGACACCAGCTCACCGCCGTAGAACGCGTCGTTGACGAGGGCAGCGAGGTCCTCGCCCCCCGCCCGGTAGCTGCGCGTCAGCGTCTCGACGGGGAGCAGCTCGGCCAGGCGCTCGAAGACGCTGGTCGAGTCGAACGGCACCTCTTCGTCGGTCTCCGCGCCCGGGGCCGCCGCGCCGTGGCCTGCGGTGCCGTTGCCTGCCGCGCCGTGGGGCGGGGCCGGCGGCGCGGCCGCAGAGACCGGCGATCCGGCGGCCACGAGGAACGGCGTGGGCTTCTGCGTCACGGGGTCGCCGAAGGCGACGACCTGCCCGGCCCTGCGGAGAGCCGGCGAGGCCTCCGCGAGACACAGGGCACCGGCATCCGCCAGCATCACGACGTCGAACGAGACGGACTCGGGGATGCGGGGCACCTCGTAGGGCGACGCCAGCCACACGGGCGACAGGGTGCGCGAGAGCTCCGGAGCGACGGTCGCGAGCTCGGCCGGCGTGATCGCGCCGCGCTTGAGCGCTCTCTTCAGACCCTCGGCCTCGGCCGCGTGGTCGACGATCCCGATGCGCCACTGCGTCGCGAGATGAGCGGCGAGGAGCGGGCCGGATGCCGCCGCATGCGCCTCGTCGACCAGCCGGAAGTCGCGCTCCAGCCGGTCGACCACGGCCGTGTTGGCTCCCAGCACGGCGCGGTCGGTGCGCAGCAGCAGCTCGAGGGCGGACTGCCACCAGGCGAACTCGAGCTCGGCGGCCACCTCGTCCTCGGGCACGTGCCGCACCGACAGCTCGAGCAGCAGCGGCTCGAGGCCCATGGCGGCCAGCTCGCTGCGCAGGGTCGCCCGCTCCTTCAGATTGTCGAAGACGTCGGAGTCGGCGGCGAGCCCGGCGAGCGTCCGCACGAGCTGCTTCACGGGGATGGTGCTCAGGCGATCGGCGTCTCTGCGGCCGAGCACGACGTCGAGCTCGCCGAGCTCGGCGTCCACGCGCTGCCACGCGACCTGCACGTCGGCGAGTCCCAGGGGAACCTCGGGCGTCACGCCCATGTCGACGTAGCGCTGCCATTCGGTGCGCTGCTGCTGCACGCGGAGGAGCGCCTCGTACATGTCGGGCACGTGCACGCCGGGTCGCAGGTACTCGCGCGAGAGCCGGCGCAGCCGGCGGCGGTTGGCGCCGTTCATCTCCGGCGCGTCACGGCGCGGGGCGTGCGCCTGGATGAGTTCGCCCAGAGGGCGCTCGAACACCGTGAGACTGAAGCGGTCGAGCGAATCGCGGATGCCGCGCAGCAGGCGCAGGTACACGCCCAGCTCCGCGATGGTCTGGAACGGCCGCATGCGGGTCTGGGCGATCAGCTCGTAGCCCCGCTCCAGCAGCGTCGGCACGTCGCTGCGGTGCAGCTTGCCTGCCAGGGCGTGCGTGGCGCGCGCCTGCTCGACCGTCGCGAAGGTCACGCCGTACCACGGCGAGTCGTCGGGCCCGAATCGGAACTCGCCGAGCCGCGCGGCGGCGGCGAGCTTCGCGGCCGCATCGTCACGCGTGGTCGCGAGCCGGGCAAGCGCGTCCGCCTCGAAGCGCGCCTCGGTCGCGGGCGTCACGCCGTTCTCGGCGAGAGCTGCGAGTTCGCGGAGGATGTCGAGCACCGACACCCCGAAATCGGGATGGCGGGCGGTGACCGCCGACCGGTAGTCGCGGAGCACGCCGCGCAGGCGCACGAGCGCGTCGTCGATGTCGGCGACCTTCGGGGCCTCGGCCTTCTCGTTGCGTCCGATCGCGCGGATGAGATCGCGCTGCAGCCGCTCGGGCGAGACCGCGAGTCCGGGCAGGCCGATGCCGGCGAGGCGGTGGCGCACGCCGTCGAGTGTGGAGCGGCGTGCGCTCACGACGAGCACGCGCTTGCCGTCGCGCACGAGCGCGCCCACCGCGTTGATGACGGTCTGAGTGCCGCCCGTGCCCGGGAGGGTGTGGATCACCAGCGACTGGCCGTCGGCGATCCGCGCCAGCACGCGCTCCTGCTCGGAGTCGGCGTCGAGCAGCAGGTTGTCGGAGGCGGGCGGGCGCTCGTCGGGGTTCGCCGGCTGGGGCCCGTCGCGGCGGATCGTGAGGGACTCGCGATCGGCCACGTGCCCCGCCAGCGCGTTCAGCACGCGGTGGTCGAGGTCGGCTGCGTCGAGCACCATGTCGCCGCCGACGTCGGCGAAGCTCGAGACCAGCAGCCGCGGCTTCACCAGGAACGTCTCGGTCGACGCCGTGAGAGCCCGCAGGTGGTCGATGACGGGCTGCGGCTTGAAGAGCCCGCCCTCGTACGCCAGCGCGGCGAGGCCATCGGCATCGAGGCGGATGCCGAAGTGGGTGCGGAGTGCGCGGACGAGCTCGGGGTTGACCGAGAAGGTGCCGTGCAGCTTCAGCTCGAAGTCGCCGTGGTGACGTCGGATCGCCAGCGGCCGCAGCAGCACCGGCGCACTCCAGCTCACGCCGCCGATGCGCCAGCCCGCGAGGCCCACCGCCAGTCGTACTGCGTCGAGGCCGCGCGTGGTCCGCAGCTCCTGGTCCTTCGCGGTGATGCGCTCGGCGGCCAGCCGCGCGTTGCGCAGCGCAACCTCGTCCCGGAACAGATTGGACAGCAGAGTGGAGCGTCCGGTGATGAACTGCGGGAGGCTGCCGGGGTGCGCCTTGGTGATCTCGATCGCGGCGTCCTGACCGTCCGCGAAGTGCAGCAGCGTGGACCGCCCGCCCAGCGCGGCGGACTGCGTCCGCAGCCGGTCGCGCTCGGACTGGGCGACGTGCACGACGGTGACGTCGGGTTCCGCGAGACCGAGATCGCCGGGGGTCACGTCATACCCGCGCTCGGCGTCTGCTCGGCCCAGCACGGCGCTCCGTTCTGCTCGCCACACACGTGCCACCCTAAAGGCGCGCGCTGTCCGGTACTTGCAATGGACCTGAGTTTCGCGGTATTGGGCGACGCGGCTGCCGTCCCCTCCTCCCCAGGCGCGTGGGGCGCCGGCGTTCCCACAGTTCGACGACAGCGCCCGCCCGACCGTCGGCGCGACGGACCAGGATGGTCGCATGACCCCCGAGGATCCGCCCCGCTACCGCGTCCACCCGTCGCCGATCGGCGACATCCTGATCGTCACGACCGCCGACGGCATCGTGACACTCCATCCCTTCGACGGTCCCCTGCACAGCGAGCTCGAGCGCATCGCGCTGCGGCTGCGCGTGCTGCCGGTGCCGGACGAGACGGATGATCTCGATCCGCTCGCGGAGCGAGAAGTCGATCCGGCGGCCTCGGCCACCGGCGGTGAGCGCGGGCCGGAGCACGCGGCCTCCGATGACGTCTTCGCCGCAGCGGCGGCGCAGCTCGACGAGTACTTCGCCGGCGATCGGAGGGAGTTCGACCTTCCGCTGGACTGGCGACTGGTGCGCGGCTTCACGCGCGACGCGCTCGGTGCGGTGCGCGACATCCCGTACGGCGAGACAGCGGGCTACGGAGAGGTCGCGATCGCAGCCGGCAGCCCGCGCGCCGCGCGCGCCGTGGGCACCGCGTGCGCCACCACGCCCTTCTCCGTGGTCGTGCCGGTGCATCGCGTGGTGCGGTCCGACGGATCGCTGGGCGAGTACGGCGGGCGGCCCGAGGTCAAGCGGTTCCTCCTCGATCTGGAGCAGGGCCCGCACATCCCCGCCGCCCCGCGTGCGGCGACGATGCAGGCCGCCGAAGCGGCGGGCGTGTAGGCCGCCCGCCCGCAGCGAGGCCCGGGCGGTGGATCCGCCCGGGCCCCGCGATCACCCGATCCGGGTCAGTGGTGCGTGGCCTTCTCGGCGCCGTAGCCGGTGAGCGAGCGCACGTCCATCTCCGCGGCCTTGGTGCGGCTCTCGGCCTTGCGCGAGGTCACCGAGCCGAGCCAGCCGAGGAAGAACCCGAGCGGGATCGACACGATGCCCGGGTTGTTGAGCGGCCAGATCGGCGTGCCGACCTTGAACACGCTCGTCTCACCACCCCAGAACACCGGCGAGAGCACGATCAGGATGACAGCGGCGGCCAGACCGCCGTACATGCTCCAGACCGCGCCGCGCGTGGTGAACCCGCGCCAGAACAGCGAGTACAGGATGGTCGGCAGGTTCGCCGATGCGGCCACCGCGAAGGCGAGCGCGACCAGGAACGCGACGTTCTGCCCCTGGACGGCGATGCCGCCGAGGATCGCGAGGATGCCGATCACGATCACGGTGCGACGAGCGACCTTGACCTCGCCGTCGGGAGGGACGTTCCCCTTCTTCACGACGTTCGCGTAGATGTCGTGCGCGAACGACGCAGCCGCGGTGATCGTCAGTCCCGCGACAACCGCGAGGATCGTCGCGAAGGCGACCGCCGAGATGAAGCCGAGCAGCAGCGGGCCCCCGAGCGCGAGCGCGAGGAGCGGCGCGGCCGAGTTGACGCCACCCGGCGCAGCCTTGATCGCGTCCGGTCCGACCAGGGCGCCGGCGCCGTAGCCGAGGACCAGCGTCAGGAGGTAGAACAGGCCGATCAGCCAGATCGCCCACACCACCGAGCGTCGAGCCTCCTTGGCCGTCGGCACCGTGTAGAAGCGCATGAGCACGTGCGGCAGACCCGCCGTGCCGAGCACCAGCGCGATGGCCAGCGAGATGAAGTCCCACGGGTTGGCGCCGTACTGCAGCCCCGGACCCAGGATCGCGTCCTGCGGGTCGGCGGTCGACTGCGCCACCGCGCTCTCGAGCAGCGTGTTGAGGTTGAATCCGTTGAGCGCGAGCACCCAGATCGTCATGACCAGTGCGCCGCCGATGAGGAGGAAGGCCTTGACGATCTGCACCCACGTGGTGCCCTTCATGCCGCCGACGAGCACGTAGACGATCATGAGGACGCCCACCACCGCGACCACGAGCGAGATGCCCAGCGTGTCGTCGATGCCGAGGAGCAGCGCCACGAGGCCACCGGCTCCGGCCATCTGGGCCAGGAGGTAGAAGAAGCACACCGCCAGCGTCGTGATCGCGGCCGCCATGCGCACCGGTCCCTGCTTGAGACGGAACGACAGCACGTCGGCCATCGTGAACTTGCCGGTGTTGCGCATGAGCTCGGCCACGAGCAGCAGCGCGACGAGCCACGCCACCAGGAAGCCGATCGAGTACAGGAATCCGTCGTACCCGTTGATCGCGATCGCACCGCAGATGCCGAGGAACGATGCGGCCGACAGGTAGTCGCCCGAGATCGCGAACCCGTTCTGCGGTCCGGTGAAGGAGCGTCCGGCGGCGTAGTAGTCCGCCGCCGTCTTGTTGTTGCGGCTGGCCCGGATGACGATGAACAGCGTCACCGCCACGAACGCGCCGAAGATGGTCATGTTCAGGAGCGGGTTGTTCTCGACCGTCTGCACAGCGGCGTGAACCGCGCCGAAGACCTCGTTCATGCCTTCGCCTCCTGCTCTTGCGCCTCGAGCTCGCCGCGGATCTCTTCGGCGATCGGGTCGAGCTTGCGGTTCGCGTACCAGACGTACGTCATCGTGATCGCGAACGTCGTGACGAACTGACCGAGCCCGAACAGCAGACCGACGGTGATGTCACCCCATACGCGCTGCGCCATGAAGTCGCGCGCGAAGGACGACAGCAGGACGTAGACGAAGTACCAGACGAGGAACGCGATCGCCAGCGGGAACACGAACCCGCGATGGCGCTTCTTCAGCTCGACGAATCGCGGGGACTCCTCGACCGCGATGTAGTCGATGCCGCCTGGTGGGGCGGTGTCGGTCGTCGATTCGGACATGTGGCCTCCTTGCCTCATGAACGGGCGCTTCATCGCGCCCTTCGGGGGGTAACCCGGACCACGTTGGGGCCGTGCCTCGGGTGGTATGGTCGACGCTACGAAAGGCGGCGAGGACGCCGTCACCCCCGGAAGTAGGTAGTCGTGGGCGCGTCCCTCCCACATCCCGCACCGTCCCCGGATCGCAGCCGCGTGGGGATCCGCATTCCCGCCGGCCGACTCGACGGAGAAGCCGGCGACGTGCTCGCACTCGACCATGCGGTGGCCGAGCTGGTGCGGCGCACCCGGTTCCCGGTGGCCTTCGGCGGACTCGCCCTCGGCGACGCGATCCACGTCACCTCCATCCACGGGGCGCGCACTCGCGCCCTGCAGGGCCTGGTGGTGCAGGCGTCGCGAGGTCTCGGAGGCAGGGCCCTCGTCGAGAAGCGCCCGCGGCTCGCCCTCGACTACGGGTCGTCGCGCAGCATCACGCACGACTACGACCGCGCTGTGCTCGGCGAGGGCATCGCCACGCTGTTCGCCGTGCCCGTCATGGTCGGCGATCGCGCGCGTGGCGTGATCTACTGCGGCTCGTGGGCCGAGTCCCCGGTCGGCGACGTCGTCGCCCGGCCCGCCTTCGCGGTCGCCGAGGAGCTGTCGAGCGAGCTGCGCATCCGCGACGAGGTGCAGCGCCGCCTCGCCATGACGCCGCCGCGGACCGAACCGGTCGCGATGCCCGCGACCACGCGCGAAGAGCTGCGGGAGACGTACGCCGAGCTTCGCAGCATCGCCGCCGTCATCGACGACCCCGCGCTGCGGGCGCGCCTGGACCGCCTCGAGCGCCGGCTGGCCGCGCTCTCGAACGACGAGTCCGAGCCGCCGCTCGAACTCGACGTGCGGCTGTCGCCGCGTGAGATCGACGTGCTCTCGTGTGCGGCGCTGGGCGCCACGAACGCCGAGATCGCGGCGACCCTCGAACTGAAGGAGGGCACCGTGAAGTCCTACCTGCAGTCGGCGATGGCGAAGCTGGATGCCTCTACGCGTCATGCCGCCGTCGTCACCGCCCGGCGAGCCGGCCTTCTTCCCTGATTCGGCTTTCCGAATACCAACCGGGCAGTCCGCGGCGACGCGGGAGGCGCTTGCCATCGGCGCTCATGCGGAAACGGACACACTAATCCCGGATATCCGATTCATGAACGGCGACAATTGCGCGTATTGTGCCATCCATGGCCCGAAGAATCGTACATCAGCTCGTCGATGACATCGACGGCACCCTTTTGGAAGCCGGTGAAGGCGAGACCGTGCTCTTCTCGCTCGACGGCGTCGCATATGAGATCGACCTCACCGACGAGAATGCCGCCGCATTGCGGGGCGCACTCGAGCGTTATACCAACGCCGCTCGCGCTGTCTCGTCGTCGCGCGCGACGACGAACGCCGCATCAGCAGGCCGCAAGCGTCGACGCAGCGGCCAGCAGGATTACAGCGGCGTACGGGAATGGGCGAAGAAGAACGGCTATCAGGTATCGGAGCGAGGCCGGGTTCCGGCATCCGTCCTCGAAGCCTACGAGGCGGCGCACTGACGCACGCCGCCCCGCTCTTCCGGAATTCACACCCGTGAGAGCTGGAAGAGGATCTCGTCGACTTTCTCTTTCGCGTCGCCGAACAGCATCTGCGCGTTTTCGCGATAGAACAGCGGATTCTGCACGCCCGCATATCCGGACGCCATCGAGCGCTTGAAGACGATGACGTTTCCGGCCTCCCACACGCGGAGCACCGGCATTCCGGCGATCGGACTTGTCGGGTCTTCCGCAGCGGCAGGATTCACGGTGTCGTTCGCCCCGATCACCAGCACGACGTCGACGCTCGAGAGGTCGTCGTTGATCTCGTCCATCTCGAGCACGATGTCGTACGGCACCTTCGCCTCGGCCAGCAGCACGTTCATGTGGCCGGGCAGGCGTCCGGCGACGGGATGGATGCCGAACCGCACGTCGACCCCGCGCTCGCGGAGCTTCTGCACGAGGTCGGCAACGCCGTGCTGCGCCTGGGCGACGGCCATGCCGTAGCCGGGGGTGATGACGACGCGGGAGGCGCCGGCGAGCAGGTCGGCGGCGGCCTCCGCGTCGATCTCGCGGTGTTCGCCGTGCTCTTCGTCGCTCGCGCGCGGCGCCTCGATGCCGAAGCCGCCCGCGATGACAGAGAGGAACGAGCGGTTCATCGCCTTGCACATGATGTAGCTGAGGTAGGCACCCGATGAGCCGACGAGCGCGCCGGTGACGATGAGCAGGTCGTTGTTCAGCAGGAAGCCCGCCGCCGCGGCGGCCCACCCCGAGTAGCTGTTGAGCATCGAGACAACGACCGGCATGTCACCGCCGCCGATCGAGGCGACGAGGTGCCAGCCCAGGGCGAGCGCGAGCGCCGTCACCGCGACCAGCAGCCAGAGCTCCGGCGTGATCACGTACCAGACGGTGAGGGCGAGGAACGCGACCAGCGCCCCGACGTTGAGCGCGTTCTTGCCGGGCAGCATCAGCGGCCGGGACGAGATGCGCGCCGAGAGCTTGAGGAACGCCACGATCGAGCCGGTGAAGGTCACGCCGCCGATGAAGACGCCGATGAACACCTCGGCGTGATGGATGTCAGCGAGCGCCCCCTCGAGGCCGGTGTCGTACAGCGCGCCGTTCCAGCCGACCAGCACCGCGGCCAGACCCACGAAGGAGTGCAGCAGCGCGATGAGCTCCGGCATCCCGGTCATCTCGACGATGCGCGCGCGCCACAGGCCGATCGCGCCGCCGACGAGCACCGCGGCGACCAGCAGCACGAGTCCGAACATCGCCGGGCCGTCGCCCCATGCCCCGGCTGCGGTCACCCACACCGTGGCGATGAGCGCGATGGCCATGCCGACGATGCCGTAGGTGACACCACGGCGGCTGGTCTCGTGCTTGCTGAGCCCCGCGAGGCTCAGGATGAACAGCAGGGCGGCGACGATGTAGGCGGCGCCGGCGGCCGCTCCGGCGACCGCGGTCATCGGGTCTCACCCTTCTGGAACATCGCGAGCATGCGCCGCGTCACGGCGAAGCCGCCGAAGATGTTGATGCTCGCCAGCAGCACCGCCACCGCGGCGAGGATCTGCACGGTGAGATCGGGCGCGGTGATCTGCACCATCGCGCCGACCACGATGATGCCCGAGATCGCGTTGGTCACGCTCATGAGCGGCGTGTGCAGCGCGTGCGCGACGTGGCCGATGACGTAGAAGCCGACGACGATCGCGAGCGTCAGCACGAGGAAGTGCTGCGGCAGCGGTGGCGGCGCGAACGCGCAGACGGCGAAGAGCGCCGCGATGCCCGCGACGATGAGGCCGGTCCGGGCCGCTGCCGACATGGACTTCTTGGGCGCGACAGGGGTCGCCGCGGGCGCGGTGGCCCGTTCGGCGGCGGGCGCCGGTGCGGCCGACACCTGCACCGGGGGCGGCGGCCAGGTGACGTCGCCGTCGCGCACGACGGTCACGGTGCGCTGCACGACGTCGTCGAAGTCGAGCGCGAGGACGCCGTTCCTCGCCGGCGTCAGCAGCTTCAGCAGGTTCACGAGATTGGTGGCGAAGAGCTGCGATGCCTGCTGCGGCAGGCGACCCGGCAGGTCGGTGTAGCCGAGGATCACGACGCCGTTCGCGGTCACGACCCGCTCCCCCGCGACCGATCCCTCGACGTTGCCGCCCTGCGCCGCCGCCATGTCGACGATGACGCTGCCCGGCCGCATCGATGCGACGTCCGCCGCCGTGATGAGGCGCGGCGCCTGGCGGCCCGGAATGAGCGCCGTCGTGATGATGATGTCGACATCGGCGGCCTGCTCGGAGTAGATCTCCGCCGCCCGACGGTCGTACGCCTCGCTCGTCGCCTTCGCGTAGCCGTCCGCCGAGACCTGCTGCGCCTCCTCGGGCACGACGACCGGCAGGTACTCGCCGCCGATCGATGCGACCTGGTCAGCGACCTCGGGCCGCGGGTCGGTCGCGCGCACGATCGCGCCCAGGCTCGAGGCTGCGCCGATCGCGGCGAGGCCGGCGACGCCTGCACCGGCCACGAGCACCTTCGCAGGCGGCACCTTGCCGGCCGCCGTCACCTGCCCGGTGAAGAAGCGTCCGAACTCGTGCGCGGCCTCGACGACCGCACGGTAGCCGGCGATGTTCGCCATCGAGCTCAGCACGTCCATCGACTGTGCGCGCGAGATGCGCGGCACCGCGTCGAGGGCGATCGCCGTGATGCCCCTCGTCGCGAGCGACGCGACCAGGTCGGGGCGCAGCGACGGGCTCAGCGTCGCCACGATCGTCGCGCCGTCGGCGAGGCGGCCGATCTCGGCGGGCGCGGGCGCGTTCACCTTGAGCACGACGGGCGACGACCACGCCGTTGCGGCGTCGACGACGGCCGCCCCGGCCTGGACGTACGCGGCGTCGGGAAACGATGACGCCGCGCCGGCGCCCGCTTCGACGACGACGTCGTACCCGAGGGCGACGAGCTTGGGGACGGTGGTCGGGGTCGCTGCCACCCGGGTCTCTCCGGGCGCCTCAGCGACGATGCCAATGCGGGTCATGCGTTCCTCTTGATGGGTGCGACGGTCCGACGCTGTGGTGTCGGCAGACGGATGCGGGTGCCTTCCTCGGCGCCCGCGACGACGCCTCCACCCTGTCAGACGGCGGTGCCGATCGACCGCGCATTGCGCTCGACACGATGACAAGAATCACAGAATTTGTCTCCAGCGCACCCCCGTCGCTGGAATTTCCTGGTGTGACCGGCGCAGGGAGGGCGCGGGATGCCGTGCAGCAAGCGGCGGCGAACCGCCTGCCGGCGAGCAGTGTCGAACATGGGAGCTTCCTCCGAATGGCGACCGTTGGGCTTGTCGGGGTTGCGGCATGGACACGATCTCGGAATCGTGGCCCGTCCGGAACCGCAACGGAAAGGAAAAGCATGCTCACGCTGACCCAGACCGCCGCCGAGGCCGTCGAAGAACTCGTCGCCCGGGTGCCCCTCGCAGAAGACGGAGGTGTGCGCATCCGCGACACGGGAGGCCCGGCCGGATTCGAGCTGAGCGTCGTGCCGACGCCCGACCCGCAGGACAACGTGGTCGTCGAGGGTGGGGCGCGCGTCTACCTCGACCACACCGCGGCCGCCGCGCTGGATGATCGCGTGCTCGACGCCGAACTCTCGAACGACGGCGCGGTGCGCTTCGCCCTGGGAACCCAGGACTGACGCACAAGCCCGAGGCCCCGGCATCCGTTTCCGGATGTCGGGGCCTCTCTTGTGCTGGTGCGGCCGTCAAGCGGTCGCGAGTTGGACGTTCGGGATTTCGCGGCCGTAGTGCTCGCGCATGCCCGTCTTGCGCTCGAGGTCTTCGATGACGGCGGTCGTGAAGTCCAGCCCGTACAGCGCCGCGCACGATCCGAGGCCACCGGGAGAGAAGACGTTGATCTCCATCAGCTTGTCGCCCGCGATGTCGAGGCCGACGAGGAACATGCCGTCCGCAAGCAGCTTGGGTCGCACAGCATCCACGAGCTGCAGCATCTCGTCGGTGACCTTCACCGCCTCCGCCTTTCCGCCCGCCGACATGTTCGAGCGCACGTCGGTCTCCCCCGGGCGCCGGCGGAATGCGGCGTACACGCCATCGACCTCGAGTGCCCGGCCGTTCATCACGAACATCCGCACGTCGCCGTTCTTGGCGGCCGGCAGGTACTCCTGAGCCACGACATAACCGTCACGAGCGATGGCTTCGATGATCTGCGCGATGTTGGGTTCGCGATCCAGGTCGACCAGGAAAACGCCGGAGCCGCCCGAGCCCTGCAAGGGTTTCAGCACGGCACGCCCTCCGAGCTCGTCGATGAACTCGCGGACCCGCTCCTCGTCCCGCGTGATCAGGGTGCGCGGTCGCACCACCTCGGGGAACTGCTGGAAATACGCTTTCGAGGTCGCGTCCGCGAGGGAGCGCGGATCGTTGACGACGAGGACCCCGGTCTCGGCGACCATCCGGCCGAACGCCAGTCCCGCCGTCGTCGCCCACGCGCTCTCGGCGGATTCAGCCGCGGGGTCGGCGCGCAGCATGAGCACATCGAAGTCGTCGAGCTGCGTCCGCTGCCGGGTGGCGGCCTGCACGTCTTCGAGGTAGCGGTCGAGAGACCGATAGCGCTTGCCGGAGGTCGCGGTGGCCGTGATGGCCGAGAGCGAGCCGTCCGGTTCGTAGCCGAAATCCCGCAGACCCATGAGGCACACGTCATGGCCGCGTCCGGCAGCGCTCATCGCGAGGCGCGTCGTTGAGTAGATGGGCTGCTCCGTGGCGATGTCGTTGACGACGAATCCGATTCTCATCTGGGCTCCTCAAGGGTCTGGGGTAAGGGAACGGTGGAGTCCGGGGCTGGTCGGCCGCGGTGCGCGGCGTCGTCGTGCGGAGTCTACGCATTGACCAGCGAGACCAGGTCGGCGGCGTGCGCGGCCTCCCGGATCCTGTCGGCGGACGCGGGCTCCGCCAGGTAGCGCGGCATGATGCGGGGCTGTGCGAGGAGGCCCCGCTCCGCCAGGTCCTGTACGAGGGGCAGATCTTCGAGCGAGAACTTCCCGAGGAACAGCAGGTCGAGAGAACCATCGTGCGCGACGTGCTCCAGCAGCGCCAGCAGCCCGCGCAGGTAGATCGCGTCTTTGGTGAACCCGCCGGCGCGGTGCACCCGCATGGCCACGCTGTAGGCGCTCCCCGCGGGCAGGCCGTGGCCCGTGAGCACACGGTGTGTCTCGGCGAAGCTCGCACCGCCGACCAGCGCGTGCACGGCGACGACGCGCGCCGCCAACTGACGCAGCCGTGCCGCCGTGAGCCCGCCGCACGCGATCTCGGCGAGGACGGCAAGACCCTCCTGTGTCTCGTCGTAGTGGGCGAGCCCGGCGCCGAGCATGCGGATCGGCTGTGCCGAACCGTTCACATGCGTCACCAGATGCGTGCCCACTTCGTGTTGCAGGAGCGCGTTCACGCGGGGGCCGGCCACCGCCGCGTTCCGCGAGACCAGGAGCGTGTTCCCCTCGACCAGGACTCCCGAGACGTCGTCGCGGATCTCGGCGTGGAGTTCGGCATCCGGTTCGATCGATCGATAGTGGGCGATCTCAGCCTTCGCCGCCGCAAGGAACTCCTCCGCCCCGACGGAGTCCCGCTCCAGCTTTCCGTGCGGAAGGCGGCCGAGCAGATCTTCGGCGGTGTCCACGAGCGCCGGCAGCACCGGACCGTACTGCGCGATCGACAGCTGCAGGAACTCGGGGGTGTTCCGGGCGCGCAGCATCTCCACGCGCAGCGTCATCTCTCGCTGGCGGTTCTTCAGCAGAGCGGCGAGGGTGGCGTCGGTGACGGCGTCCAGGGGCAACGCGGCCACCTGCGCGTCGAGCACATCGGGGTCGACGTCCAGGCGGCGATACTCGAACACCGGGTCGAGGGCCGGGTCGGCGAGGAACGTCGCGCGGGCCTCGTCCGCGTTCACCGGCGTCATCTCGAGGAGGAAGCGGACGCTCCCCGCCAGCGCGGCCATCGCATGGTCGGCGGCGAGGTCGGCCGCTGAGAACCCGCCCGCCTCGATGGCGTCGGTCTCCGGCCCGACGGCGTCACCCGACGCAGTGTTCACGCCATCGCCATCCGGCGAAGCGCCTCTTCGAGCGGCGGCACCGTCGCCGCCACCCCGCGTGCGAGTTCGGCGATGCGGGCGTCATCCGCTTCGCCGGTCCACTCGTCCATGAAGGTCTTCTTGAACTCGAGCGCGAGCACCACGGCCCGGTCGGGGTAACGCCCATGGATCCAGGCGGCGAGCTGCCGGCCACGGAACCGGATGTTCTCGCGCACGTCGAGCGGACCCGCTGAGGTGCCGGTCGCGGTCAGTGATTCCACGAAGGCGTCCACCACCGGGCCGAACCGCTCCCGGTCCAGCGAGCCGGTGCCGACGTTCACCTCGGGATTGTCCTCCCCCGGCGCCTCGAGGGCGTCTGCGCCGTCGCGGCGATGGTTGTACGAGTGGATGTCGAACACGACGAACGGGCCGCGCTCCGCCACAGGGTCCAGGCGGCGTCCGAGTTGGGCATAGAAGTCGTCGTACACCGCGAGCGAACGAGCCACGACGGCGTCGGCGAGCGGAGGATTCCGCACGATCTCCAGTCCCCAGGCGTCCTCCGGCGACCGGTACACGGCCGCTTCGCGTTCGCGGTTCAGGTCGACCTCGAAACGCGACCGATGCACGACCACGCGGGCGGGGATCCCGAGGCCGATCTCGTCGGTGTGCGGGTCCTCCTCGCGTCGACGGTCTTCCTCCGGGAGGACGACTTCGGCCTCGACCTCCGGGCGCAGGTCATGGCCATTGTGAATGGCGGTGGCGACGAACTGTCCGCTCCAATCGCCGAGGAATTCGAACGGGGCACTCTCCGTCGTGGACATCGGGCCATTCTCGCCGGGCCCGTCACGGGCCTTCAAGGGGTTGCACGTCCGCTGCTCGACTGGCATGGCGCCGCGCGTGCGCCCGGCGGCCGACGCGGGGCGATGGCCCGCACCGCATAGACTTGGTGGGCCAGCCTCTGTAGCTCAATGGAAGAGCAGTTCCGTCCTAAGGAAACGGTTGGGGGTTCGAGTCCCTCCAGGGGCACTGCGATATTTTCTATCCCCGACCAGGCATTTTCTTCGGCCCGACTTGACCAGCCGCGCCGGCCCGGAGTCTCAGCGCCCGCAGTGGTCGCCCGGGCACACCTCGATCAGCCGGTCACGGCGGCGAGCCGCCGCACCGCCTCCGTGATCGTGGCGGGCGAACAGGCGATATTCATCCGCGCGTAGCCCGCGCCCTGTCGGCCGAACGAGGGTCCGCTCGACAGCGCCACGCGAGCCTTCTGTTCAGCGACGAGTGCAGGATCCTCTCCCCAGCCCAACGCGGACATGTCGATCCACGCGAGGTAGCTCGCGGCGGGGCGGCGGAGCCGCACCGTGGGCAGATGCGCATCGAGTTCGGCCTGCAGATGGTCGACGTTGCTCTGCAGCGTCGCGATCGTGCCGTCGAGCCAGTCTCGTCCGTGGGCGAAGCCCTCCCGCGTCGCAATCAGCCCGAATTGGCCGGCCCGGAAGGCGATCTCCTGCGGCAGTGAGCGGATGAGCTCGGTCATGCGGTCCGATTCGGACACGAACAGCGCGGTCTTGAGCCCCGCCAGATTGAACGCCTTGCTTCCGGACTCGGCGGCGATGCCGTGCTCTCGCGCCTCGTCGGACACGGTGAGGTAGGGAGTGAACTCCACACCGTGATAGGTGAGCGGCGCGTGGATCTCGTCCGCGATGACGAAGCCGTCGTGGCGGGCGACGATTCGCGAGAGCTCTTCGAGTGTCGCCCGGTCGTGGACCAGCCCGACGGGGTTGTGAGGGCTGCACAGCAGCACGCCTTTCGCACCCGCCGCCAGAGCGCGGTCGATGCCTTCGAGATCCAGCGCGTACGCGGCTCCGTCGTCGTGCAGAGGCACCTGGACGGCGACGCCCCCTCCCTCCGGGACGAGCTCGTAGAACGGAGGGTAGATCGGGGGTGTGATGACGACGCCGTCACCGGGCTGTATCAGCCGGCGCAGCGACTCGACGATGACGACACTGACGTCGGTGGTGATCCCCATCCGCTCCACCTCTGGTTCCCACCCCCACTTCGCTGCGGCGTAGTCGCGGAAGGCGTTCCTGGTGCCGGGGTCGAGCGGGTTGACGTACCCGGTGTCACCGAGGTCGATCGCGTCATGGAGCGCCCGCTTGATGGCCGGCGCGAGCGGGAAGTCCATCTCGGCAACGAACATCGGCAGCACGTCGTCGGGATAGACGCCCCACTTCTCGCTCGTCCGCCGTCGCAGCACCTGCATCGGATCGGCCGGCGTGGGAATGATGGGCATCGTCGCTCCTTGTCAGTCGCGATTGCGTGGGATTTCCAGGCCGTAGGTTACGCGGCGCCGCGAACGCGCACGAGCGACGCACCGTGATGCCGGCGCATCGCGCGACGGAGGCGATCAACCGACGCCGCGACACGTCGACTCCGATGTAGACCCGATCGCCTCGGGTCGCAGTCACAGCCGCGCCGGAGCAGCGGCGGTCGACATCAGTCTTCGCCGGCCTCTCGTGCAAACAGCATCAGCTCGGGAAGGCTGGTGGCGAAGTAGTCCGTCTCGCCGGTGTCGTGCCGGGCGACCGGAGGCACGTAACGCGAGCGGGCTTCGCCGAGCGTCGCGGGCGGATCGGTCTGCGTGAGGCCGCGGGCCGCGAGCACCGCGTCCCACGCGGCGATCGCCTTACCCTCGCCGCCTTCCCACGGGTGGAAGGGCCGGGTGATGAGGATCTCGTACGCGCGCTCGGCCTCACCGGCCTCGACGAGCAGCGTGACGTACTCGATCGTGAAGTCATCGCGCGTGAGCACGAGCCCTTCCATCGGCTGCAGCCGCTCGAAACGCTCCGAGGCGGAGTGAGCGAGCCGGGTGGCCAGCTGATCCTGCTCGTACCGCAGTCGCGCGTCGTCGGGTGACACCGCGATGGCTCGCTCGTACAGCTCCCACGCTCGCGCGTCGTCGTGACCGATGTTGTAGGCGGCGAGCGCGGCGTTGCGGAAGAGGACGGCCTCCACCCGACCCAGTTCGATGGCCCGCTCCCAGTGGCCGCGCGCCGAGGCGCGGCGACCGTGCGCGTACAGGAGCATGCCGATCAGGGAGTGAGCCACCGCGTCGTCAGGATCCGCCGCGAGCGCCGCCTCGAGAGCGTCGAGCGCGTCGAGACCGAAGGGGAAAGCCCGCGTGAGGTCGCCGGCTCGCGCCCGCTCCCGCTCCTCCCGCGCGCGGGAGGAGTCACCCACGCTGTCGTGCACGCTTGCGGCGATGTAGTGCGCGATCGGCCGAACGTTCCCCGCTGCCGTGACGGGTGCGGCGAGCACCTGCTCGAGAACCTGGATCGCCTCGGCGAGTGCTCCGGAATGGCGCAGATCCAGTGCCACGTCGAGCAACAGCCCGGCGTCGGCGGCGAGAGGTCGGCCGGCAAGCGCCCTCAGCGTGGCGTCGAGCGGATCGACCTCGAGCGCTCGCCGTACGAGAGCTTCGGCATCCGCGTCCGCTCCGAATCTGCGGAGCAGGATCGCGCGAAGGGCCACCCGGCGCGTGTCGTGCCCCACGACCCCGTCGAGCGTGTCGAGGACGCGGAGTGCTGCACGGTTCTGACCCCGGCAGGCGAGCGACTGGGCGAGCGCGAAGCCCGCAGCCGACGCCCAGGTGCCGTCCCAGCCGGCCTTGCCGAAGGCCCGCTCGGCCTCGGCGGCGCGGCCGAGGCGACGCAGCACGAGACCGTGCAGGTAGAACGCTTCCGCGTCGACCGGGTTGGCGTTGCGGCGCGTGAGCCGTGCAAGCGCGCGTTCGACGTGCGCGAGGGCCCGGGCGTAGCGTCCGGCGCGATAGTGCCGGTCGGCGAGCGCCAGGTTGATCCGCACGTCGCCGGGATCGCGCTCGAGTCCTGCGTTCCAGTACGTCAGCGGGGAGCGGGTCGGATGGCGGTACTGGCTGAGGTGAAGACCGGTGAGGTACAGCTCCTCCACCGAGTCGATCGCCGCCGCGACCGGCGGTTCGTCGGCAACCCAGGGCTCCTCGTCGCCGACGACGGTCGGGCTCCAGCGGACGAGAACCTGGCCGGCCGGCGTCAGAAGTTCGGCCACGATCGGCTCGTCGGCGTCGAATCGAGTCTCCGTCTCCAGGCGGAGCGGCGCGCCGGGGTCGAGGTCGACGGTCTGTGATGCGAGCACTTCATCGCCGCGGACGATGCGCGCCACTGCTCCGCGTTGCGGCCGGGTCACGGCGAAGGATGCGGCGAGCGTCCCATCGCGGTCGACGTGCACCGCCGCATCGGGGGTCGCCTGGTGCGCCGGTCCCATCGCGGGGATCGGGTACCAATACTGCGTGAAGACCTTGGTCTCGCCGGGGAGGAGCCAGCTGAAGTCGGGCTGGTTGTCGGTGTACACGCCAGCCATGAGCTCGATGTACGGCCCGTCGCCATCGGTGAGCTGGGCATCCCAGGCGTGCCCGAAGGGTGCGTCGCCCCACGTCCACTGCTTCTTCCCGGGTGAGACCCGACGCTCGGCCCAGTGCACGAAGCCCGCGCCGGCGGCGTGGTCGTAGCCGCCGAAGAAGTCCTGGCCCGAGTCCACGATCATGTACGACGTGGGCACGGGAATGTTCTTGTACCAGTCGATGCGGCTCGCGCCCGGGTCGGTCTTCGCAAGCTCCGGATAGTCGACGCCGTAGTACGGCCGGTCCGCCTCCGGGAAGGCGGTGAGCGCACGTCGGGCATGGTCCGCGACGTAGCGGACGTCCTCCGGGAAGAACGACTGATAGTCGTCGTGGACGAGGGCGGCGACATTCGCCCACCACAGGAACGTCTGGCGCTCGTCGGTGCGGTTGTGCAGCCGCACCGCCAGCTCGACGACCGAGCTGCCGGCGCGAAGGCGCACGCCGTGCTGCGCCGACATCCGGGCGAACGGGTCGTGGTCGTGGCACCAGACGGTGACCGTGCCGTCATCGCCGTGCTCGATCGACGCCTCGACCGGAAGGTACGTCGCGGGGCGGTGGTGCTGCGGCCAGTTGAACTCGACCCCGCCGCTGATCCACGGACCGGCCAGGCCCACGAGGGCCGGCTTGATGACGTTGTTGCGGTAGAAGAAGTCGTAGCCGGTCGTCTTGTCGTAGCCGATGTGGATGCGGCCGCCCAGCTCGGGCAGCACGACGACCCGCACGTACTCGTTCTCGAGGTGGATCGCGTCCCAGTCGCGAAGCGTCGGCTCGTCGGACACGCTCTCGGTGAACGGCAGCGGATAGATCTTCCCGCTCGATCCCTGGTACACCCGATGGTCGAGGAACATCGGGTATCTGCTCGGCTCGCCCGCCTCGTACGTACGGATGGTCAGCGGCTCACGCCACGCGACGGCCTCCCCGCGTCGGAGCGCGGCCCGGAGATCCGCCGGAGCGTCGGGAAGCTCGATCTTCGCGTGGGGATCATGCGACGCGTCGCGGACGGTGAGTTCGTCGACGGCATCGAGGTTCGTCGGTTCAGCGGTCATCGCTGACCTCCTGGGGAGACGGCGGCGGCGGGCCGGGAATACATGACATGCGCGCAAGACGATGCGGGCACGTCCCACGCTATGAGCAGCGAGCAGCATCGGGTATGGTGAGAACGAGGGATCTCATGGACGAAACGCTGATCTCGGGTCCGCCCTTCTACCGCAAGACGGGCTTCCACAACGAACGTCTCTGCGTCGTTCCCCGCCCGCAGGTGGAGGCGGCGCTCGAGCGTGCCGGAACACGGCGGATGACGGTCACCGACGCCGGCTACTTTCCCGCTGCATCGGGTCACCGCAGAGTGCGTGCGAAAGGCGCACCCGAGACGATCGTGATCCTGTGCGTGGCAGGTGCGGGGGTTGTGCGCATCGCCGACGAATCGTACGCGCTGACCCCGGGCGCCTGCATCACCATCCCCGCTCACCAGCCCCACGACTATCAGGCCTCCTACGACGATCCATGGACGATCTGGTGGATGCACGTACGCGGCACCGACGTCGCCGAGCTCACCGGGCCGATGCTCGGCATCCCCCACCCGCTCACGCGGCTGCGCGCCGTCGAGGGGGTCGCCGCCCTGTTCGACGAGCTCGTCGGCCTGCTCGAACGGCGCCACTCCCCTGCCCAGCTGCTTGCGGCCTCAGGAGTCGCCTGGCAGCTGCTGACGCGCATCGTCGCCGACAGCATCCTTCCGGCCGAGGGCTCCCCGCTGGAACGCGCCATGCACTTCCTCGAAGCGCGCGTCGACAGCAACATCCAGGTCGGCGAACTCGCCGCGATGGTCGGGCTGTCGCCCTCGCACCTCAGCGCACTCTTCCGGCGGGCCACCGGCGGCGGTCCCGGCGCCTTCCACACGTCGGTCAAGATGGCGCGTGCCCGGCAGCTCCTCGACACCACGACCGCGAGCGTCGCAGAAGTCGCCGCTGCGGTGGGCTACGCCGATCCGCTGTACTTCTCCCGCCACTTCCGGCGGGTGCACGGCGTGAATCCCACGCAGTACAGGGCGCAGCACAAGGGGTGACCCCGCCCGCGCCCTGACCGGGTCGTGCCGGGCTAGCGGAACGAAGCGGTGCGCAGTGGCCGCACCGTCGCGGAGCGGATCTCGAGCGTGGGCTCGTCAGCGGGCGGACGCACGCGCGGATCGACATACACACCGGATGCCGGCGACCACGCGAATGCCTTCAGAGTCAAGGGCTGCGATGCCAGGGCCTCGCTGTGCGGCGCCAGGTCGATCTCGAGCGGGCGCCCGTACCAGTACTGGTCCGCGATGAGCAGATCGCCGACGTAGGCGCGGATGACGTCGCCCGTCCAGTCGAGGGTCAGGATCGACTGCTCCCCCTCGCGCGCGCGTTCGGGGATGTCGACCTGGACGACGGCCGCGTCGTCGAAGTCGGCGTCGGTCGGTGCGGAGAGGCGGTCCGACGACCCGCCGCGACGCACCGGAGCGATGGGCGTGCTGCCGAAGGGCGGAACGTCGAGGGTGACGGATGCCGCGGCCTCCGGCACTGCGTAGCGCGTGAACAGCGACCCGGCGCCGGGCACTTCGCTGAGTGCGTCGCCCTGCAGCGCGGGCAGAGCGTCGAGGACGGCATCCGATCTCTCCAGCACCGTCTGGAACGCCCCGTCGAACCACCCCTGCCCGCGCCAGAGCACGATCGTGTCTCGACCGGCGACGTCACCTCGCCACACGGACTCGGCCGTCTCGCGGTCGAGGAACACCAGCGTCGTGCTCCCCACCTTGACCTCGCAACCGAGTCCGGGAGTAACTCGTGGCCTCGCGACGATGTGCCCCGCGCCGGCCTCGACGACTGCGCCCCTGATGTCGGCGGCGGCCACACCTTCGACCTGCAGCTCGACGTCGATGCCGTCGATCGCGGCGAAGAGCACCACGGTCTCACCCGTGTCCAGCGTGAACTCGGTGATCGGCTGCGCGGTCGCCGTCAGCGCCGGCACGCCGCCGTACTGCTGACGAAGCGGCCACACGAAGTACGACCCGCTCTCCAGCGTGGTCGGCGCGGACGGCACGGTCACCGTCTGGTCATCGAAGTCGATCTCGAACTGAACGTCCTCCAGTGTCGGCAGTGAGGCGACAGCGGGCTGGTGGTTGTTCGCGAAGAGGAATCCGCGCTCACCGTCTCCTCTGACAGCCCAGCGAGGACCGTCGGTCGAGGCGGGAATCGTCGATGGCGTGACGACCAGGTCGCCGCCGAACGCGTCGACGAAGAGGTGCTGCAGCCGCAGCTTGTGGAAGTGCGGCCGCTGCGTGCCGACGGCCCCGAGTGGGGCGAAGAAGTCGTAGTCGCGCACCGGAACGTCGTTGGGGTAGCCGGTCGCCTGCGACTCCTGGGTGGTCGAAAGCGTTCCGAGCACCTGCAGCCCGCCGTGGTACATGTAGTAGCCCTGCCACGCAGAGCCGCTTCCCACCTTGGTCAGCGCCAGCGCCGCGACATCGTCGGGATCGACCAGCGGGCGCCGGTGGTAGGCGACGGCCATCCCGCCCCCGAGCTCGCACGTGACGAACGGCCACGGGTCGTCAGTGCCGAGCGTGGCCGTCCCGTCCATGTCGACCGGGGCGTCCCGGAGATCCGCCCCGACGGTGAGATCGTCGCGGACGGTGCTGTACATGAAGTGCATGGCGCCGAAGGCCGGCCAGCCGGTGGTCGATTCCTCCCAGAAGCCGTCGGAGTACCCCGCGTAGACCGGGAGCACGCGCCCGCGCGGCAGCTCGGCCCCGCCCCATCCGGTCGCAGTCCACAGGCTGGCGAGCATGCCGACGGACTCGGCGATCTCGCGCAGCGTCGCGAGATGCGGAGCGTTGTCGTAGAGCTCGTTGTCGACCTGGATCCCGATGATCGGCCCTTGGGGGTTCGTGGCCGTGTGGAACAGACCGCGAACCTGCTCCTCGATCGCCGAGTACCAGCCCCGCACGAGTTCGAGGTACGCCGGGTCGTCGGAACGGTGACGGATGGGCAGCGCCTGCAGCCAGTCTGGAAAGCCGCCGTTGCGTGCTTCACCGTGAGCCCACGGGCCGATCCGCAGCATGACCTTCAGGCCGACCTCAGCGGCGAGTTCGATGAAGCGGCGGATGTCGCGATGGCCATCCCAGCGGACCTGGCCCTGCTCCTCTTCGTGCGCGATCCACAGCATGTACGTGGCGAGCACGTTGATGCCGCCGGCCTTCATCTTGCGGAGCTCGCGCTCCCAGCGCTCCGGCAGGTCGCGACTGAAGTGGTACTCGCCCATGACCGGAATCCACGGCTTGCCGTCGACGGTCACCGAGCGAGTCGTCAGCTGCACGCGCTGGGTGGTCGCGTCCGCGTCGCCCATTTCGAGAGGTGCAGGCGCAACCGGCGCGGGGGTCGTCACCCGAAGTCGGTGGGGCGCGCGAACGGTGGGCTGCGGAAGCTGTCCGGCGTCGAGCGGATTGATCACCCGTCGAACCTATGACTTCCGCGCATGAGACGACATGACGATCCGACGGGATGCCTGGACGAATCACCGGAGCCGACGAGATCCACCTCCATCGACGATCGAGCATCGGCAACGGTTCGACGGCACCTCAGGCGCGCCCCTGTCACCCCACGCGCGACCCGGAAGAAGGACGGACGTCCTGCGGGCAAGCTCACCCATGCAGTGGTCCGGGCTGTGACACCGGCGACCGATGAGGCGGTGATCCTTCGCCGATGTCACAACCGCGCACGCCGCGCGGTCCTCCTCTGCAAGGCCGTCGATTCCGACCGCCGCACCACGGACAGAGGGGCAAGGCACATGACCGAACACATCCTGCAACCGGAAGCGCGCGCGTTCGCGGAAGCCGCCGCCGCTCCGCCCACGCTCGTCGAGCGCGGCGTCGACGGGGCCCGAAAGCTCCTCGACGACGTCCAGGGCGGGCCCATCGACCTCCCCGACGTCGAGGACGAGTGGATCACGGTGCCCGCCGCCGTCGGCGACGTCAAGGTCCGCATCGTGAAGCCCGTCGGCACGACCAGCCCACTCCCGGTCGTGCTCTACGTCCACGGCGGAGGCTGGGTGCTCGGCAACGCGGGCACCCACGACCGCCTCGTGCGCGAGTTCGCCACGGGGATCGAGGCCGCGGTCGTGTTCGTCGAGTACACCCGCTCGCCCGAGGCGCGGCATCCCGTCGCCATCGAGCAGGCTTACGCGACGGCCAGATGGATCACCGAGAACGGTGCCGACAAGGGACTGGATGCGTCACGTTTGGCCGTCGCCGGCGATTCGGTCGGCGGCAACATGGCGGCCGTGCTCGCGATCCTCGCGAAGAAGCGCGGCGACGTTGCGTTCATCCACCAGTCGCTGTACTACCCCGTCACCGATGTGCGTCAGGACACCGCCAGCTACCGCGAGTTCGCTGAGGGCTACCATCTGCGCGCCGACGCGATGGCGTGGTTCTGGGACAACTACCTGCCCGACGTGCACAAGCGCAGCGACGTCACCGCGTCACCACTGCAAGCGCCGATCGATGAGCTCAGGGGGCTCCCTGAGACGCTGCTCATCGTCGACGAGAACGACGTGCTCCGCGACGAGGGCGAGGCCTACGGCCGCAACCTCATCTCCGCCGGCGTGCCGACCACGCTGGTGCGGTACGACGCCACCATCCACGACTTCATGATGCTCAACCCGCTGCGCTCGTCGGCCGCGACCACCGCCGCCATCGAGCAGGCGATCCACACCCTCCGCAAGACCTTCGGTCGCGACTGACCACATCGAAAGGAACAGAACGAAATGAACACGCAGAAGCCCACCATCGTCCTCGTCCACGGGGCGTTCGCCGAGTCCTCATCATGGAACGGCGTCATCTCCCGGCTGAGCGAGCACGGCGTGACCGCCGTCGCGGCGGCCAACCCGCTGCGCAGCCTCTCCGGCGACGCGGCGTACGTGCGCGACGTGATCGCCTCGATCGCCGGACCGGTCGTGCTGGTCGGCCACTCGTACGGCGGCCTCGTCATCACCGAGGCGGCGGCCCAGAACGACGCGGTCGTCGGACTCGTCTACGTCGCCGCCTTCGTCCCCGAGACCGGTCAGAGCGCGTTCGCCCTGTCGGCGAGCGAGCCCGGTTCGACGCTGGGCGAGGCGCTGGCGGCCTACCCGGTGGCATCCGGAGGCAACGAGTTCGTCATCCGTCAAGATGTCTTCCGCCACCAGTTCGCGGCAGACGTGCCGGAGGCGGACGCCGCGCTGATGGCCGCGACCCAGCGTCCGGTGACGGAAGCCGCGCTCACCGAACCGCTGCCGACGTCCAGCCCCGCGTGGAAGGACATCCCGTCCTGGCACGTGTTCGGCGACCAGGACCTGAACATCCCGGTGGCCGTGCACCGCGCGGGAGCGATCCGCGCGGCGTCGCGCGAGACGTGGGAGGTTGCCGGAGGCTCGCACGCCATCTCGGTCTCGCACCCCGAGGTCGTCGTCCAGGCCATCGCGGCCGCCGGAAAGGCCTACCTCGCCGGCGCCGAGGCGGAAGCCGCCGCCTGACCCCCGCTCGGAGTCCCGGTCGTGGCCGCCCGCGGCCGGGGCTCCGACCCGTCTCTTCCGAGGAGTCCTGATGATGTATCCCAGCCTGCAGCTCCGCCACGTCAGCGCCGGCGTCCTCGACGTCGGCTACTACGAACTCGGCCCCGCCGGGGCCGAGCCCGTGGTGCTGCTGCACGGGTTTCCGTACGACGTCCACAGTTACGCCGAAGTCGCTCCGCTCCTCGTCGACGCAGGCTTCCGCGTCATCGTGCCCTACCTTCGCGGGCACGGCCCGACCCGATTCCTCGCCGACGACACGCCCAGGAGCGGTCAGCAGGGCGCGCTCGGAGCCGACCTGCTCGCCTTCCTCGACGCGCTCGACCTCCACGAGCCGATCCTCGCCGGCTACGACTGGGGTGGACGCGCCGCGTGCGTGGTGGCCGCCCTGCACCCGGACCGGATCGGCGGGCTCGTCTCGGTCAACGGCTATCTCATTCAAGACATCGCCTCCGCGGCGACGCCCATCGACCCCGATCGCGAAGCCGGATTCTGGTACTTCTGGTACTTCGCGACCGACCGCGGGCGCGCGGGCCTGGACCATAACCGGCGAGAGATCGCCCGCGTGATCTGGCGGCGGAACTCGCCCGCCTGGGCCTTCAGCGAAGGCCAGTTGGTGCGCGCCGCGCGCGCATTCGACAACCCCGACTTCGTCGACGTCGTCATCCACTCGTACCGGCATCGCCTCGGCCTCGCCGCCGGCGCCGACGCGTATGCCGACGTCGAGGCGCGACTGGCTTCGCTCCCTCCGATCAGCGTGCCGACGATCACGCTCGACGGCGGCGCGGACGGCAACTTCCCCGCGACCGACGGCAGTCACGACGCCCACCTGTTCACCGGATGGCGCGAGCACCGCAAGGTGCCGAACGCCGGCCATCACCTTCCTGCCGAGGCACCCCGGGCCTTCGCCGACGCGATCCTCGACGTCGCGGAAACGCCCGGCGACGGCGCCGGCACCCCCTGAGGCCTCGACGCGCGCAGTCCGCCACGAACGACGGTGCGGGGTCACCGTGCGAATGCGATGAAGATGACGGATGCCGGGGGCCGCGGCATCCGTCATCGCCTCGGTCTTGTCGGCCACAGCTCGGGGCCGCTTGTCAACAGGCGGCAGCGGCCACCGGGCGCTTCGTAGCATGAGCCCATGGTGCTCACCGAAGACGATCCCGCGACGATGCTGAAGCGCACCGAGGGTGCGGTGAGGCTCGCGACGCGGCGCGTCGATATCGGCGGGCTCGCATTCCGGGTGCTGTCGTCGGTGTCGCCGGCCACCGACGCACCGGCGATCGTGCTGGTGCACGGGATCGGGGTCTCGCACCGCTACCTCTCTCGGCTGCACGCCGAGCTCGCCGCCCATCGCACGGTGGTCTCGGTCGACCTGCCGGGATTCGGCGGCCTCCCCAAACCCGGCCACGACATCGACGTGCCGACGATGGGCCGCGCACTGGGACAGGTGCTCGAGCAGCTGGCGCTCGGTCCCGTCGTGCTGCTCGGCCACTCGATGGGCTCGCAGTGGGTCGTCGAGACCGCCCGGCAGCGACCGGAACTGCTGACGTCGGTCGTCGTGATGGGTCCCGTCGCCGACGACCGGAACCGGACCGTCCTCCGGCAGACCCGCGCCCTCACGGTCGACACTCTCCTCGAGCCGCCGACGGTGAACGCGATCGTCCTCACCGACTACCTGCGCTGCGGCGTCCCCTGGTACCTGACCCAGCTGCGCCACATGCTCGCCTACCGGCTGGAGGACAGCGTCGCCTCCCTGGCGGTGCCGCTGCTGATCATCCGGGGCGGCGCCGACCCGATCGCCGGGCGGGAGTGGTGCCGGCGACTCCGCGACGCCGCGCCGCACGCGCAGCTGGTCGAGATCCCGCGGCATCACCACGTGGCCCAGCACTCCGCGCCGAAGGCGGTCGCGTCCGCGATCCTCACCCTCGCCCTCTAGCCGCAGGCTCCCCCGCAGCGTCATCGCAGTGTCTGCGGAGCAGGGCGCGGGCAGGGCGGTCCGTCAGCGGCGGTTCCAATGGCCCAGCTTGGACGGGTTCGCCACCACCCATGCCCTGACGATGCGCGAATTCGCGAACGAGAAGAGGGCGACGGCGACGACGTCATCACCGTCGCGGAGGACGACGCCCGGCGACCCGTTGATGCGGCGCTCCTCCAGCAGCGTTGCGCCGGTCGTCTCGCTCACGTCGGCGAGCGCGGCGGCCACGCGGGCAGCTCCCTGGACTTCGTGCGTCGGCACCGGCAGGTGCCCTCCCCCGTCCACGAGCAGAGTCGCGTCGGTGATGAGGAAGCTCGCCATCCCGACACGGTCATCGGCCCGCCAGCGGTCGAGGAATCCGCTCAGCATCGTCGGGCGACGCGGACCCTCGTCCGATGAGGGGGAATCGTTCGGCTGCATATGGTGTGACCTGAGTGTCGATCTCGCCGACGTGGCGGCCGAGCGGGGACGACGTGCCGGCGCGGGCCGCCGACCACCTCTCGTCCAGGGCAACAGCGTTCGCGCTGCCGCCGCCCCGCAATGTTGACCGCGTACGCCACCGTGTTGTGACAGTCGGAGCGATCGCCGCGCCGAATCGCTGCACCGAGGCCGTCTGCTCGTCGGTCGTGGTCGACGACCACCGGCGAGTCGGGGCGGAATACGCCAAGATCGGTCTTGGTCGTCGAGGAGTGTCACAAACCCGATCGCTGCGTGGTCACACATTCGTAGGACGAGCCGCGCCGTCTCTCCGGGCGCACGTGAGAAGGAGTGCAAGATGCGAGTCACCGTCGTCGGTGGGACCGGTCTCATCGGAACACGAGTCGTCAGGATGCTGCGGGATGCGGGCCACGAGGTGGTCGCAGCCGCTCGCGAGACCGGGGTCAACTCGTACACCGGCGAAGGGCTCGAGGACGCGCTGGCGGATGCAGAGACCGTCGTCGACGTCTCCAATTCGTCCTACACCGACGCAGCCGCGGCGCGGGAATTATTCTACGCCTCGACGCTGAACCTCCTCAGCTACGGCGCCGCCGCCGGAGTGCGCAACCATGTCGCGCTGTCGGTCGTCGGCACGGATCGACTGGCCGCGGCGCAGGGCGGATACTTCATCGCCAAGCAGCAGCAGGAGTCGCTCATCACCGCTTCGGGACAGCCCTACTCGATCGTGCACGCGACGCAGTTCTTCGAGTTCGTCCGGAGCATCGCCGAGCAGGCGCTGCGAGGCCGGGCCTACTATCTGCCCGACGTGCGCATACAGCCGATGGCGGCCGACGATGTGGCACGCGCGGTGGCAGAGGCCGCGCTCGCGGAGCCGACCGGACTCATCACGGAGCACGCCGGGCCGGAGATCTTCGGACTGCGCGACCTGGCCCAGCTGGACCTGAGATACCGGCAGGACGATCGCGAGGTCCTCCCCGACCCCCTGGGCACCTACTTCGGTGCGCGTCTCGACGGCGACGACCTGCTTCCCGCCGCGAGCGCGCACCTCGCATCCACCCGCTATCACGAGTGGCGGGTCGCATCGCAGCCGAGCGATGCAGAGCCGGGAGCCCTCGTCGTCGAATGAGCCTCGCACCGCACGAGCCCGCCTCGCCGGCCTGGGAGATCGAGACGTTCCAGGCCGCTCGACGACGCCTCTTCGGCATCGCGTACCGGATGCTGGGAAGCGTCGCCGACGCGGAGGACGTTCTGCAGGAGGCGTGGATGCGCTGGCACGGCGCCGACAAGAGCGAGATCAGGGAGCCTGAGGCGTTTCTGACCACGGTCACCACGCGCCTCTGCATCAATGTGCTGCAGTCCGCTCGCGTCCGCCGCGAGACCTACATCGGCCCGTGGCTTCCCGAGCCGATCAACACCGAGGCCGATCCCATGGTGGGCGCGGAGCGCCAGGAGGGCATCGAGTTCGCCGTCCTCATCCTGCTCGAGAAGCTCTCGCCGCCTGAGCGCGCGGCGTATGTGCTGCGCGAGGCGCTCGACTACCCCTACGAGGAGATCGCGCGTGTTCTCGGGTCGACCCCCGCGGCGTGCCGGCAGCTGGTCAGTCGGGCTCGCAGGCATCTGACCGCCGAGCGCCGCAGACCAGCCACAACGGAAGACCATCGACGGTTCCTCACCGCGTTCCTCTCCGCCGCGCAACGAGGAGACACCGCCGATCTCGAAGCGCTCTTCGCCTCTGAGATCACGAGCCTGAGCGATGGCAACGGCGTGAAGCTCGCCGCACGGATCCCGGTGATCGGAGTGCAGCGAGTCGCGAAGTTCGTCGCCGCCTTCTCCGGGCATTTCTGGACCGGCAAGTCCCTCGCCTGGGTGGAGCTCAACGGACAGCCGGCGGTGACCCTGTCGGAGAACGGCGTGGTGACGACCGCGCTGGCGCTGACGCTGTCCGACACGGGAATCACCCGGCTGCTGTGGGTCATGAGCCCCGAGAAGCTCAGCCGCGTGGCGGTGTGAGTGCCGGGCCCCCTCGGCTCAGCAAGGCTGATCGGGCGCGCACGGCATCGCGGCCGATGTGACCGCGGCTGTCACGAATGAGGTCGACGCCCGGTCAAACCTTGTGTCGGGCAGCGGAGGCGCCCGCGCAGACGGAAGGGACAGTCATGAACATCGTCGTCATCGGAGGCACGGGCCTCATCGGATCCAGAGTGGTCCAGCTCATGAACGGGCACGGGCACTTCGCCGTCGCCGCATCTCCGAACTCCGGGGTGAACACGATCACCGGCGAAGGACTGGCGGAGGCCTTCGACGGCGCCGATGTCGTCGTGGACGTCTCGAACTCGCCGTCGTTCGCCGATGACGACGTGATGGACTTCTTCACGACGTCCACGCGCAACCAGCTCGACGCGGAGAAGGCGGCCGGGGTGGGGCACCACGTCGCGCTGTCGATCGTCGGCGCGGATCGCCTGCCGCACTCCGGCTATCTCCGGGCGAAAGTGGCCCAGGAGGAACTCATCCGCGCCTCGGGGCAGGCATTCACGATCATCCGGGCCACGCAGTTCTTCGAGTTCGCGCCGCGGATCGGTGACGAGGCCACGGTGAACGGGGTCGCGACGCTGAGCACCGCTCTCATGCAGCCGATGGCGGCGGCCGACGTCTCGCACGCGGTCGCCCGCGCCGCGGGCAGCGCGCCGGCCGGCGGCATCCGCGACATCGGTGGCCCCGAGCAGATCCCGCAGGACGAGTTCGTGCGTCGTGCCTTCGCCGCCGAGGATGACCCGCGCACCGTGGTCGGCGACCCGCAGGCGCTGTACTTCGGCACGCTGCTCACCGGCGGCGAGCTGACGCCGGCAGACGGTGCCGAGCTGTCGTCCACCACGTTCGACCAGTGGCTCGCCGGGCAGCGCTGGATCGCGGCTCGCTCGCGGATCGAGGCGACGACGAGGTAGGTCGTGCGGGTCGTCGCCGGCCGCGGCATCCTGTCCCGGCCGGCGGCGCCGCCGAACTGCGTTCCGCCCAGGGGCGGTCAGGCGTCGCGCGACCGCCAGAGAAGCCAGACGAAGTACGGCGCGCCGATGAGCGCGACCACGAGGCCGGCGGGCAGCTGGGCGGGGGCGATCACGGTGCGGCCGAGCGCATCCGCGGTGCCCACGAGCACCGCCCCGAGCACGACCGCGACGGGAATCACGCGGCTGTGCCGCGCCCCGACGAGAGCGCGGGCAGCATGCGGCGCGACGAGCCCGACGAACCCGATGACGCCCACCGCCACCACGCTGAGGGCGGCCAGCACGGCGGCCGAGACGAGCAGTGCGAGACGCGTGCGCTCGAGCCGGATGCCCACCAGGCGCGGGGTGTCCTCGTCCATCGCGAGGATGTCGAGGTCGCGTCGATGCGCGAACGCGAACGGCAGCACCACCAGGAGCACGATCGCGAGCGGGATCACCTGCTCCCAGATGCGGCCGTACGTCGTCCCCGACAGCCACGTGTAGATCTTCGGCGTGTCCCACGGGTTCGCGCGCAGCAGCACGAACGTCGTGAGCGCGACGGCGCCGTACGAGACGCCGATGCCGATCAGGATGAACCGGTCGGCGCTGAGGCCGCCCCGCCATGCCAGCCCGTACACCAGCGCGAAGGCGAGCAGCCCGCCGAGCACCGCGGCCACCAGCATGCCGAAGGTCGAGGCGGTGGCGCTGGTCACCACGAGCACCGCGCCCAGGCCCGCGCCGCCGGTGATGCCGAGCAGGCTGGGATCGGCGAGCGGATTGCGGCTCACGGCCTGGGTGAGACTGCCCGCGAGTCCGAGAGCGGCGCCGGCCGTGACGGCGGCGATGACCCGCGGGGCGCGTTCGTCCAGGGCGAAGGCGATGCGGGCGGGTGCAGCATCCGTCAGCCACAGCAGGATGTCGCCGGTCAGCAGCTGGGTGCTCCCCACCAGCATCCCGACGAGCACGACGGCACCGAGCGCGACCGACGCGCCGACGAGCACGATCACGAACCGGCGCTCGCTGCGCACGCCGATGCGGATGCCCGGTGGGCGCCGCGTCGGACCCGCGTCCCGCAGGCGGCGGGCCATCACGACGAGCACGATCGCGCCGAACACGGTCGTCGCCACCCCGGTGGGCACCGCGATGGCACCCTCAGGTCCGATGAGCGCGCGCAGCAGCGCGTCGGCGAGGATCACGACGATCGCGCCGAGAAGTCCCGACAGCGGGATCAGCAGGATGTGGCGGCCGAGCGCCGGCACGACCCGCGCGAGCAGCCGCGCCAGCACCGGCGCGCAGAGTCCGACGAAGCCGATGGGGCCGGCGAGCGTCACCGCGGTGGCGGTGAGAAGGACCGAGAGCAGGATGCCGTAGACCCGTGTCGAGCGGATCGGCACACCGAGCGACGACGCGGTGTCGTCGCCGAGCGCGAGCACGTCGAAGCGGCGGGCGAGCACGAGCGCGAGCACCAGGGCGACCACCACCACCGGAGTCGCGCGGAGGAAGCTCTCGAGGCCGAGCTGCGACAGGCTGCCGCTGCCCCAGGCGATGAGGCCCTTCGTCTCTTCGGAGAACAGCACGAGCAGGGCGGAGGTCGCGGCCTGGAACGCGAGCGCGAGCGCCGAACCCGCGAGCACGAGGCGCGTCGTGGACGTCCCCGCTCCCCCGGCGAGGCCGAGGACGAGGGCAGCGGCGATCATGCCGCCCGCGAACGCGACGAAGCCCGATGCCCAGATCGGGACGGCGATCCCGAACGCCGCCACCGCCGTGACCGCGAGATACGAGCCCGCGGTCACGCCGAGGGTGTCGGGGGACGCGAGGGCGTTGCGCGACAGCGACTGCATCAGCAGGCCCGCGCAGCCGAGCGCGATTCCGACGGCGACGCCGGCGGCCAGGCGAGGGACGCGCGAACCCCAGAACACGTCGGCGTCGGCGAAGACCGCGCCGCTCGTGCCCTGGGTCAGGTGCCAGCCCGCGGCCAGCACCAGGAGCACGAGCAGCGCCGCCAGCACGCCGAGCGCAGCGCCGGTCGTCGAGCGAGCGCCGCGGGCTGGTGTGCCGCCCGCCGACGCGAGACCCGCGAGGTCGCCGCCGGCGCCCGCCTCGCTCGGCGAGTCAGGCGCGACCTGCTCGCTCGACGACCGCGAGCTCACTGGGTGATCGCGGCGACGTACGCGTCGACGATCTGCTGCGCCGAACGGGGTCCGCCGAAGGTCCAGATGCCGCCGGGGAACGCCGTGAGCCGACCTTCCTCCACGGCAGGGATCGATGCCCACGCCGGGTTCTCCGCTGCCGCGTCGACGAAGCTCTCCGAGTCGGGGTCGACCGTGCCGGTGTAGAACAGGCTCGCGTCGCCGATGGTCGTCATGCCCTCGATGTCGGTCTGCCCGAGACCGTAGGCCGGGTCGACCTCCCCGCTCCACGCGTTGGTGAGCCCGAGCTCCTCGCCGATCTCGCCGACGAGCGAGCCCTGACCGAACGGGCGCAGCGACACGTTGCCGCCGTCGACCCAGCCGTCGAAGTACACGAAGTCGGTGACCTCGGGCTGGGCGTCGGCGACCTCCGCCTTCGCGTCGGCGAGGTGCTGCGCGAACTCGTCCTTCACGACCTCGGCCCGCTCGGTGCGGCCGGTCGCCTCGGCGATGAGGTCGAAGGTCTCGAGCATCTGCGCGATCGGATCCTCGGCGTTCGCGCCGATGGTCGCGAGCACCGGGATGCCGTACTCCTCGAGCTGCCCGATGATCGCGTCGTCGCGCGTGTACGCCTCGACGATCACCAGGTCGGGCTCCGTCGCGAACAGGGCGTCGAGGTTCGGCTCCTGGCGCGTTCCCACGCTCTCGACACTGTCGGGCAGCACCTCGGCGGTGTCCCACGTGCGGTAGCCGTCGGCATCCGCCACCGCCACCGGCGTGAGGCACAGCGACAGCACGTCTTCGATCTGCTGCCACTCCAGCACGGCGACCTTCTGGGCCGGCTCGTCGAGGGTGACCGTACGGCCGAACGCGTCGGTGAGCTCCACCGCGTCGGTGGAGGTCGTCGTGCTGTCGTCGGCGCAGCCCGCGCTGGCCGAGGTCGTCGTGGCTTCGGCGTCGGTGTCGGTCGACGCCGCCACCTGGGTGGTGCCGCAGCCGGCGAGCGCGAGGGCGAGGGCGCCGAGCACGGCGAGGGCGGGAAGACGCTTGGTCATCGAAGGGCTCCAGAGGATCGGGGGCGGAGGGGCAGGGCGGAGGGGCAGGGCAGGGTGGTCGGGGACGCGGAGCCCGGCGGGCCGCGCGGAGTGGCGCCGTTCGGGGCGGCCGCGGGATCAGGCGGGCACGGCCTCGCGGAGGCGGAGGCGCTCGTGATGACGTCCGCGAGGAATCACCCGCACGCGGCCGGTGTCGGGGTCTACCGCGGTGTCGATGCGGAAGCCGTAGACGTCGGTCAGGTGGTCGGCGGTGAGCACATCGGCCGGCGTGCCTGCCGCGTGGACGCGTCCGCGGTGCATCAGCACCACCTCGTCGGCGACGGATGCCGCGTGGTCGAGGTCGTGCAGCACCACGCCGACGGCGGTGCCGTGGTCGGCGAGGTCGCACACGAGATCGAGCGTCTCGATCTGGTAGCGCAGATCGAGGTGGTTGGTGGGCTCGTCGAGCAGGAGGATGCCGGTGCTCTGGGCGAGCGCCGTGGCCAGCCAGACGCGCTGCAGCTCGCCGCCCGACAGTTCGTCGACGGGCCGATGGCCCATCGCGGCGAGACCCGTGAGTTCGAGCGCCCGGTCGATCGCGGCGCGGTCGTCATCGCGCAGCCCGGCGAAGCGCCCGCGGTGCGGGTGGCGGCCGTACGCGACGACGTCGCGGACCTCGAGCCCGGATGGGTGCGGACGCGACTGCGACAGCATCGCGACGGTGCGGGCGAACTCCTTGGCGGAGAGGGATGCCGCGTCTCGACGGTCTTCCCCGCGGTCGACGTGAACCGAGCCGGCGTCGATCCGGTGGAGACGCGCGAGGGCGCGGAGCGCTGTCGACTTGCCGCTGCCGTTGGGTCCGATGAGCGCCGTGACCACACCGGGCCTCAGATGGAGCGAGACATCGTGGACCACGCGCGTGCGACCGTAGCTGAGCGCCAGCGTCTCGCCGCGCAACTCGTCGGTGGGCCGTGCCGGGTTGCCGTCGGGGATCACGTTAGGGGAGCCTAACCTATCCGCGGGCAGCCCTCAAACCGCCCTCGTAACGAGCGCTGCTCCGGGCGATCGGGTGGAAGGCGGGACTCCCTCAGTCGGATGGCGGCTCGGTCGCCGCCTCCACGCCCGGCATGGCCGGCTCGGGGACGAGGTACAAGCCGGTCGACGAGTTCGCCGTGTACGCCAGCGCATCGATCCAGGCCGGATTGAGCTGTGGTTTGCGACTGCCGTAGAACTTGTAGACGAGCATCGACTGCGGGTGGATCCAGATGGACGTGCGCCCGCCGCCGATGCTGACGTCGTCCCGCCAGGTGAAGTGCAACGGCTCGCCACGCCGCAGCTTCGAGCCGATGACGAGCTGCAGGTGCGCGAGCGTCCGGTCGTCGAAATCGATCTTGATCGCGTTCTCGTAGGTCAGTTTGCCCATGAGCCGCCCCTTCGGGGTCGCAGCCCCGCGGCCATGCGACACGATTCGGCGGAAGGGATCTCTGACACGCTCTGCCCGGACTTCCTGCGTCGTGCGACGCGATCTGCAGGGGCGAGCCTGCGTTCGACGAGCCGATGCGGCTCCCTTCGAACGCTACGGCGGCCGTTGCTCATCGCGCTGTCGAATGTCCCGTTTGCGAAAGCACAGTGCGCTGGTGCGGACAGATCCCGGGTCTCCGCCGGGCGTGACAGGCTTGATTCATGGCAGGTCCGATCGAGCAGCTCAGTCGTCTGGCGCAGGAACGCGGTCTCACGGTCTCGGTAGCCGAGTCGCTCACCTCCGGCCTTCTCGCGAGCGAGGTGGGCAAGGGCGAGGGCGCCGCGGACTGGTTCTCGGGCGGCGTCGTGGCCTATCGGATGCCCGTCAAGACGCAGGTGCTGGGAGTGCCGGAGGGCGTCGACCCCTGCTCCGCCGAGTGCGCCACGACGCTCGCCGCCGGCGTGCGCTCGCTGCTGAAGACGGACATCGCCGTCGCGACCACCGGAGTGGGCGGACCGGATCCCGAGGACGGACACGCCCCCGGCACGGTGTATCTCGGGTGGGCGACGGCCGCGGGCACGGGCTCCGAGCACTTCCGGCTCGAGGGCGAGCCCGCAGAGGTGCTCGATGGGACGGTCGAGCGAGCGCTCCGGCTTCTGGTGACGCTGGCGAGCGACGGCGACGCGGCCCGCTGAGCACGGCCGGGCTCGTCGCGCGCTCGCCTTGGGTCCCAGGGGCGTTGTCTACCCCGTTCGCGGTTGTCCTGCAACCCCAAGGGCGAAAGCGCACCACCCGGGTAGACAAGAGCACGTGAAGAGGGTGACCTACGCGGGAAGCGATTTCGTGACCGGGGACGACATCGCCGCGTCCCTGATGCAGGCGAGCAAGGCGCTCGCGGAAGTGGGCATCGCCGAAACGGTGTCGGTGCCCACTCGGGAGCAGGACGGCTCCATCGGGAACGTGATGGTGCTCATCGGACCGGCGAGCCAGATCGTGGCCCGCGACATCCGCGCCGACGGTGAGGAGCTCGTCGACGCCACCGCCGTGGCCCGGCTGAACGCCATCCAGCGTCGACTTCGCCCGGTCGCCGCCGTCGACGCCGAGGCACCGGATTTGACCGACTGGGACAGCGAGCTCTGACGCCCGGATCGGGCCGGGCAGAGGAGGAGATATGGACGGCAGCACCGAACCCGTGGTGACACGGTCCAATCGCGGGCAGTGGGAGAACCACGTGGAGGGACATCCGGAACTGTCCCTCAGCTTCTCCAGCAAGGAGGAGGCGGCGGATGCCGGACGCGGCGTCGCCGACGAACTCGGGGTGGATCACGTGGTCGAGGACGCGGACCCCACCGGGGCCATCACCGACGAGCAGGAGTGACGCCCGCCGCGGGCCCGCCGCGGCGGGGCGGACATCTGTGACGCCCTCCGCCTGTGCCGCGCGCCACGCCGTTCGCCCGGCGCGGGGCGGCCGGCTCGGTCGGGGCGGTCGGGGCGTGGGGGGCGGTCGGGGCGGCGCGGGGCGGTCGGGGCATCCGTCATCGGAAATCCCTCGCGCGATGCTGCACGCCGACCCGCAGGTCTTCGAACCCGTCGGCGATGAGGTTCGTCACCCCCTCTGCCGAGCGCTCCAGGATGCCGCGGGCGATGAGCGCCGGCGAGTCGCGGACGACCCGCCGGTACCTGTTCCAGACGCCGAGCGAGCACACGACGTTCACGAGGCCGTGCTCGTCCTCGAGGTTGATGAAGGTGATCCCGGATGCCGTGGCCGGCCGTTGCCGGTGGGTGACCAGTCCGGCCACCTCGACGCGGCGGCCGACCTCGTGGCTGCGGAGCCCGCGGGACGTCACCACTCCCCGCGCGTCCAAGCCGGAGCGGTAGTGCGTCAGCGGGTGGTCGTCGGTCGAGATGCCGGTGGCCCACAGGTCGGCCGCCAGCCGCTCGTAGCTGGTCGGGTCGGCGAACAGCGGCGGCTGCACTGCGATGAGCGAGTTCGGCAGGAACTCCGGGCGGTCCTGCGCGGCCGACCCGGCGAGCCAGATCGCCTCGCGGCGGCTGAGTCCGAGGCACTCGAAAGCGCCCGCCGTGGCGAGCGCCTCGACCTGCGCGGCCGTGATGCTCGTGCGCCGCACCACGTCGCGGAGGTCGCGGAACGGGCCGCCTTCCTCGCGCGCGGCGACCAGGCGCTCGGCGACCGTCGCGCCGATCCCCTTGACGCCCGCGAGTCCGAGCCGCACCGCGAATCGTCCGTCGCGACGATGCGCCGCAGACTCGTCCGGGGCGTCGAGGTCGAAGAGCCCCACCGGCGGCTGGTTCCTCTCGAGGCAGGAGTCCAGGCCGGTCGGCCACGATGAGGATTCTGCTCCGGGTTCGGAGCGTTTCGTCTCGCTCGTTCCTCGCTCGCTCAACGACCCGGAGGAAGGTTCGAGCACGGCCTCGACTCCGGACAGGTGCAGGTCGGGGCGGCGCACCTCGACGCCGTGATGGCGTGCGTCGCTCACCAGGGTGGCGGGTGAGTAGAAGCCCATGGGCTGGGCGCGCAGCAGGCCGGCCAGGAACGCCGCCGGGTAGTGCAGCTTGATCCACGAGCTCGCATAGACCAGCAGCCCGAACGACAGCGAGTGCGACTCGGCGAACCCGAAGTTCGCGAACGCCTGGATCTTGGCGTAGATCGCGTCGGCCTCCTCCCCCACCAGGTCGTTCGCGGCCATGCCGGCGTACAGCTTCTCCTTGAGCGAATCGATGCGCTCGATCCCGCGCTTGGAGCCCATCGCCCGCCGGAGCAGATCGGCGTCCTCGCCGGTGAGCCCGCCGACCGCCATGCCCATCTGCATGAGCTGCTCCTGGAACACCGGCACGCCGAGCGTGCGCTCGAGCACCGGCTGGAGCTTGGGATGGGCGTAGGTGATCTCCTCCTGCCCCAGCTTGCGCTTGACGAACGGGTGCACGGCGCCGCCCTGGATCGGCCCCGGACGGATGAGCGCGATCTCGATCACGAGGTCGTAGAACCGCCGCGGCTGCAGGCGCGGGAGAAGGCCCATCTGCGCGCGAGACTCGACCTGGAACACCCCGATCGAGTCCGCCCGGCACAGCATGTCGTAGACCGCCTTCTCCTCCTTCGGGATCGTCGACAGCTCCCACTGCTCCCCCGTCGAGGCGCGGATCATGTCGAAGCAGTACTGCAGGGCGGCGAGCATTCCGAGGCCCAGCAGGTCGAACTTCACCAGCCCCATCCAGGCGGCGTCGTCCTTGTCCCACTGGATCACCGTGCGGTTCTCCATCCGCGCGTGCTCGATCGGCACGACCTCCCCCACCGGCCGGTCGGTGAGCACCATGCCGCCGGAGTGGATGCCGAGATGCCGGGGTGCCTTGAGCAGCTCGCCCGCGAACTCCAGGACCTGATCGGGGATGTCATGGCCCGCGCCGGTCTCGAGGAGCGCCCCCCAGCCCTCGATCTGCTTCGACCAGGCGTCCTGCTGCCCGGGCGAATGTCCCAGCGCCTTGGCCATGTCGCGCACGGCGTTCTTCGGCCGGTACTGGATGACGTTCGCGACCTGCGCCGCGCGATCGCGCCCGTACTCCCGGTAGACCCACTGGATGATCTCTTCGCGGCGGTCGGAGTCGAAGTCGACGTCGATGTCGGGCTCCTCTTCGCGCAGGCTCGACAGGAACCGTTCGAACGGCAGGTCGTAGCCGATCGCGTCGACGGCCGTGATGTCGAGCAGGTAGCAGATCGCACTGTTGGCCGCGGACCCGCGGCCCTGGCACAGGATGCCGCGGCGCCGGGCCTCTTGCACGATGCCGTGGACGATGAGGAAGTATCCCGGGAAGTCCTTCAGCTCGATGACCGCGAGCTCTTTCTCGATGCGCGCCCGGTTCGCCTCCGAGAGGTCGGGGTACTTGCGCGGCACCGCCTCCCACACCAGGTGCCGCAGCCACGACATGGGCGTGTGCCCCTCGGGCACCTTCTGCTTCGGCAGGGCCGGCTTCGCCCTGCGCAGCGGGAAGGCGAGCTCGTCGGCGAGGGTCACGGTGCGGGCGACGGCATCCGGGAACCGCACGAACCGCTCCGCCATCTCGGCGCCCGAGCGCAGGTGCGCGCCGGCATGCGCGGGCAGCCAGCCGTCGAGCTCGTCGAGCCCGCGGTTGGCCCGCACCGCCGCCACCGCCGCGGCGAGCAGCTGCCGCTGCGGGACGGCGTAGTGCACGTTGTTCGTCGCGAGGAGCGGCAGGCCGCGCTCCCGCGCGAGCCCGGCCAGCACGTCGTTGTCGCGGGTGTCGAGCGGGTTGCCGTGATCGATGAGCTCGACGTGCACGGCGTCGCGTCCGAACAGCGTCACGAGACGGTCGAGCTCGCGGGCGGCGGCATCGGCTCCCGCGGTGCCCGGCGCCGAGGCGAGCGCGCGGCGCACGGCGCCCTTGCGGCACCCGGTGAGCACCGCCCACTCCCCTGCGGCCTGCGCTGCGAGCTCGTCGAGGTCGTAGACCGGGCGTCCCTTCTCCGCCCCCTGCAGCTGCGCGTGCGTGATCGCGCCGGCCAACCGGTGATACCCCTCCTCGCCGCGGGCGAGCACGAGCAGGTGTGCACCGACCGGATCGGCTTCGCCGTTCTGCGGCTTCGGAAGCTCGAGCGACAGCTCGGCGCCGAAGACCGTGCGCAGCTGCAGCGCCTCTGCCGCCTCGGCGAATCGGACGATGCCGTAGAAGCCGTCGTGGTCGGTGATCGCCAGGGCGTGCAGTCCCAGGCGCTCGGCCTCTTCGACGAGCTCCTCCGGGGACGAGGCGCCGTCGAGGAACGAGTACGACGAGTGCGCGTGCAGCTCGGCGTACGGGATCGCCTCGGCGGGGCGAGGAATCGAGGGTGCGACGTACGGCCCACGTTTGCGCGACCACGCCGGGCTGTCGCCGCCGTCGGCGCCGACGGGTGCCGACTCGGGACGGCGCCGGCCGCTCAGCACGCGCTCCATCTCGGACCACGGAACGCCCGGGTTGTTGAACCCCATCAGCGACCGCCCTCGGTTCCGGTCGTTGAGCGAGCTTGCGAGACGAAACGCGACACTCCGACGTCGCTCGTCTGTCCGGGGCGTTTCGTCTCGCTCGTTCCTCGCTCGCTCAACGACCGGTGGTCAGTCATAGGTGGCCTCCGCTGTCCAGACGTCGCCGTCGCACACCAGCAGCCACGCGCCGCCGTCGGCGTCGACCACCTGGAACCGGTGCGCACGACGCGCGCGCACGGCATCCCATCCCCGCTCCACCACCGGCCACGGCCCCGCCCACGCCTCGATCGCCCGCCGGCGCCCGCTCTCGGCGAAGAAGGCGGGCACGGCCGAGACGTTGCCCCGCTCGTCGACGTCGACCAGCTCGCCGCCGAGCGCCCGCACATCGACCGGCACCGGATCGGCGAACACCGTCGCCGGCAGCGGATCGGGAAGGCTTCCCGGCCACGGCCGTGCGCGCTGCGCCGCCAGGCCGCCGGCGCCGTTCGCCGTCCGGTCGCGGGCGTCCTTGTCTCCCCAGGGCACGAGTACCTGGCGCTCGGCCAGCCATCTGCCGCCGCCGATGGCGGGCGTGAGCACGCCGCGATGCCCGAGCATCGCCTGCACGCGCGACAGGGCGTGGTGCACCCGCTCCTCCGGGCCGCCGCCGAAGAGCGCCGGCGCGTGATGGGCTGCCTCGTCCACGGCCTCGGGTGAGATCCGCACCAGGGTCACCCCGCTGCGCAGCCCTCCCCCGGTGGCGTCGCCCGCACCGACCTCTTCGGCGAGCTGCCACCGCACGCGGTCGACGACCGCTGCGGCGTCGAACGAACCGGGGTGCAGCCACACCCGCTCACTGCGCTCGCCGCGGTCGCCCACGAGCTCGACCCGCAGCTCGGTGCACACCAGGTCGACCGCCCCCAGTCCCGCGACGAAGTCGTCGGCCGTGACGCGCATCGCGAATGCGACCTGGTCGGCGATCTCGAGCGGCGGCTCGAAGGCGACCTCGCGCTGCAGCTCGGGCGGGGGCGTGCGCGGCTGCACCGGCCGCGAGTCGCGACCTGCCGCGAGGGCATGCAGCCGTAGGCCCCGGTCGCCGAACCGCTCCCGCACACGATCGGGCTCCATCTGAGCGAACCCGCCGAGGGTCTGCACCCCGAGCCGTGCGAGCAGTCCCACGAGGTCGGTCGCCTCTTTCGCGTCGGCGGCCCCGCCACCCAGGGTCGCCGCGGCCTCGAGCACGGCGACCGACAGCGGCGCGAGGAAGCCGGCGGCGCCCCCGGCGGGCACGACGAACACCGGGTCGTCGGCGCTCGTGCCGCCGCGCGCCGCCTGCTCCGCGGTGAACGGACCGTCGGCGATCCCCGCCCTGACCCCCTCGAGGCCCGCCTCGCGCAGGGCGTCGATCAGCATGCGGGCTGCCTCGGTCTCGCCGCCGTAGTACCGCGCCGGTCCGCGGGCGCGGAGCGCGCACAGCCCCGGCCGCACCAGCTGCACCCCCGGAGCCCGCTCCTCGATGAGCGACACGACCGGAGCGAACGCGCGGTGATCGCGTGCGGCATCCGCGTCGACGATCGTCAGCCCGGGGCATCGCGCCTGCGCGTCGCGCCGGCGCTGCCCCCGCCGCACCCCGTCGGCTCGCGCCGAGGCCGAGCACGCGACGACGAGATTGCGCTCCACGACGGCGATCGGATGCCGCCGCCCCGAGCCGGTGACCGGCGCCGAGCCGGCGGTCGGCACCGAGCGGGAACCCTGCCCGAAGGCCGAGCCGGTGGTCGGCGCTGAGCCGGCGGTCGGCGCTGAGCCGGCGGTCGGCACCGAGCCGGCGGTCGGCACCGAGCGGGAACCCTGCCCGAAGGCGGGTGCGGAAGCGGGCTCCGACCCCGGCCTCTCACTCCCGACCGCAACGCCCGGCCGCTCGCCCCCGACCGCTGCGCCCGGCCGCTCCCCGACCGCAGCGCCCGACCGCTCCGGGGCGGCCGCACCGCGCTCGAGCGCCGTGACCGGCCAGTCGGGGAACCACAGCACGAGGCTCCGGACGGGCGTCCCGGGCATCATGTCACCCCACCCGCCTCATCCGATCGGGCAGCGCGATCCGCTCCGGCACCGAAACCCGGTCCGGAGCACGGTCGGAGTACGAGGCATCGGACCGGAAGGTCTCGCCGGACTGAGGCACCGCCTCGACACGGCGCATGCGCTCGGGGGCGACCGAGATGTGGCCCGCGGCATCCGGCAGCATCACGCGCGTCCGCCGCGACCGCGGCCACCGCCGGCTCGACGCCGTGATCGTCACCTCGCGCCCCGAGAGATATCCGTGCCCGCGGCCTACCCCCTCCCACGCCGGCTCGCCCACCTCGAGCACCGCCTCGGCCTGAGGCCACGGCCCCTGCACCAGGAGCACCGCACCGCGATCGCGCAGGCGTGCCGCCAGACGGGCGATCTCGCCGTCGGCGGCCCGCCCCGCCGGCCGCACCGCGACCACCGGCAGCACCTCGGCGACGGTGGAGGTCACCGCCAGCCAGCGCGCCCCGGGGTCGGGGATCAGCACGAGCCGCGACAGATCGACCCCGAGCCGTTCAGCCGCCTCGGCGCCGAGCCGCGGCATGCCGATCACTCCGCACCATGACCCCGACTGCGAGGGCTGGGCGAGCAGTGCCAGCAGCACCGACGTCGATCGCGGCAGGGAGTATGCCGCGCCGGGGCGGAGTCCGCCGCCGGGCAGCAGCGACGCCAGCGCGGGGTGCACGGGCAACACCGGCGCATCGAGCCGGTGGCCCTGCACGCGTTCGAGCTGGGCACGGAGGCGGGCGACGGTGTGGGTGGTTCCGGCCCCCTCACCGACCGCCGTGATGACGGCAGGCTCGGGACCCGTCGGATCCTGCCCGTCGACCTCATGCACGTGCTGTGCCGTGAGCTGCACGCTCGCCCTCATTCCCACATGCTAGAACAGATGTTCTAGTGATTCAATCGCTGGGAATGAGGGTAACCCGGACTTCCGACAGTTATGTTCGAGAATGCGCGACCGCCACCGCCACCCGTGGCTGCCGTTCGCGCTGCCGCGCCGGGGTCACCGCCCCCAGCACGATCCCCGCGAGCACGAGCCCCACACCCACGACCTGCGGCGCCCCGAACGCCTCGCCCGCCACGGCGACGCCCAGCACCACGCCCGTCACCGGATTCAGCAGGCCGACCACACCGACCACCCCCGGGGCCAGGTGCCGCAGCCCCGAGAACCAGGCCACATACGCCAGCGCGGTGGCGATCAGGGTGAGATAGGCGAACCCCGCGGCCGACGAAACGGTGAGTGCCGGTGGCGGGCCTTCCACGATCACCGCGACGGGGAGCAGCACGACCGAGCCGCCGATGAGCTGCCACGCGGTCATGGGCAGCGCCGGCACGTCTGCACCCCACCGCGATGTGAGCACGAAGCCGAGCGACGAGGCGAGCATCGCCCCGAGCGAGGCCGCGACGCCCCAGGGATCCGCGCCTTCGGCCTCGAAGCCGAGCATGACCCCGACCCCCACAAGCCCGACAGTGGCGCCGACCGCCGAGGCCAGTCGCGGACGACGGCGCAGCAGCAGCCACGCGAAGAGCAGCATCATCGCCGCAGAGGCCGACATGAGCGTCGCCGCGAGGCTCGACGGCAGCCGCTGACCGGCGATGTAGACGAGCACGAAGAAGCCGCCGACATTGAGCGTGCCGAGCACGAGCGACCGCCACCACCACGAGCCGTGCGGCAGCCGACGTGCGAGCAGGAGCACGAGGAGACCCGCCGGCAGCGCCCTCAGCACACCGCCCCACAGCGGCGCGTCCGCCGGGAGGAGGCTCCGCGTGACGACGTAGCCGCTCCCCCAGGCGATCGGCGCGATGGCCGTCACGAGGATCCACATCCAGCGCTTATCTTCCATGGAAGATACTTTATCTTACCGGGAAGATAAGATGGAGCCCATGGCCGACGACCGCTCCCCCCACGAACCGCTCGACCGTGTCGCCGAGATCCAGGAGGAGTGGCGTCGTGAGCGGCCCGATCTCGATCCGTCGCCGCAGGGCGTCATCGGCCGCCTGCACCGCGTGGCCCTCGAGCTGACCGAGCGGCTCGTCGCGGTCTACGGTCGGTTCGGCCTGAGCGAGGGCGAGTTCGACGTGCTGGCGACCCTCCGGCGCGCCGGCGCGCCGTTCGAACGGCCCGCGGGCGAGCTCGCCGATCACACCCTCGTCACCACGGGCGGGCTCACCAAGCGCGTCGACCGTCTCGCCGCCCGGGGTCTCGTCGAGCGCCGGGTCGAGGCATCCGACGCCCGCAAGCGCCTCATCCGGCTCACGCCGGAGGGGCGCGATCTCATCGATCGCGCCATCGCCGCGCACCTCGCGAACGAGCACCGCATCCTGGACGAGCTCGGGAAGACGGATGCAGCGACCCTCGAGCCGATCCTCACTCGCTGGCTGCGCATCCTCGACGAGGCCTGAGAGCCGGGGGCGAGCGCGTCTTCCGCTGGCGGCACCCGAACCGCTAGCGTGAGCCCGACCGTGGGCTCGCTCCACGACGCCTGTGAGGAGCCAGCCGATGGACGGTGCCGTTCACCCGACCCTGCTCGAATCACTCTCGGCCTGGGTGCTGATCGTGGCGTTCGCACTCTCGCTGGTCTACGAATTCTGGCGGGCGACCGCCAGGGCCGGCGTGTCGCGCTACGACTCGATGCGGGCTTTCGTGCAGGGGCTGTGGCTCTACGCGCTCGCTGCCGTCGTCGTGGTGCTGCTCTTACTGGGCGTGCCGTTCGCCGCCTGGGTCGGGCTCGTCTTCGCGGCGCTCGTGATCCTCGTGTCGATCTTCTACTACAACCCGACGATGATGCCCGCGCGCGAACCGGGGCTCTTCGATTGGTTCGAGGATCTCGTCTACACCGGGCTGCTCTTCGTGACCGCGGCACTGCTCGCCCTCGAGGTCGCGGGTCTCACGCTGTCCTGAGCGGGCGCACGCAGGTGGGGCACACCGGACGCGCGCCCACGCGGTAGCCCGCACAGGCGGACCCCGCCCGCGCCACCGCACTCAGGTGGACCGCCCGCACTCCGGCAGTCCGCCCGCACATCCCCGGCAAGCAGCGCGGACTCAGGCGGCGAGCGCCAGATACGGCTCCCACCGCGGGTCGGTGCGCTCGGTGCCGCGCACGGTCCATTGCCCCCCGCGCGGCGGACGAGGCAGGAAGCGCAGCTCCCAGTTCATCTCCTGGGGTGTGCGGTCGCCCTTGACGTTGTTGCAGCGCAGGCAGCACGCGACGAGATTCTCCCACGAGTCGGCCCCGCCGCGCGAACGCGGCAGCACGTGGTCGATCGTCGACGCCGCCTTGCCGCAGTAGGCGCAGCGGTGGTTGTCGCGCCGCAGCACGCCGCGTCGGGTGACGGGCACGTGGCGACCGCCCGGCACGCGCACGTAGCGCGTGAGGATGATCACGGCGGGGCGTTCATACGAGCGTCTGGTGCCCCACACCGGATCGGTCTCGGTGTGTTCCACCACGGTGGCCTTCTCGTTCATCACGAGCACGAGCGCCCGCTTGAACGACACGACAGCGAGCGGCTCGTAGCCCGCATTCAGCACCAGAGTGCGCATTGATCATCCTCTCGAATGGCCGGGACGGCTTCTCGGTATTCGACGTGCGACGATCAAGAGCGCAGGGGCACGAAAAAAGGCGCTGTCTACAGACAGCGCCTTGGCGCCACGGCAATGCCGCGGCAGTCAGTCGTGCAATGCCGAAGGACGAGGCGTCCGAGCGCATCCATGGTGCGGATGCGTGGTGTGCAGCCCATCGGCTCCCCTCCGCTCTCTCAGCGTCGGGATCAGGCTAACGCACCCAGCGGACACCGGGGTCGTGGCGCGGTGAACGACACCGGGCGTGTCGAAGAACGGATGCCGCCGCCCGGCGTGGGCGGCGGCATCCGTTCTCTGGTGCGATTGCAGGGGATCCGTGACGTACAGGCTCAGCCCGCGTTGGCCTGCAGCCAGGCCCACGGGTCGACGACGGAGCCGTTGATGTGGACCTCGAAGTGGAGGTGGCACGCCGTCGAGCTGCCGGTGCTGCCGACGAGGCCGATGAGCTGGCCCGCCTCGACCGACTGGCCGACCGACACCTGGCGGCTGCCGTAGGTCATGTGGCCGTACAGCGTGTTGACGCGCTGACCGCCGATGACGTGGTCGATCGAGACGCCGACGCCGTAGCCGCCGTAGCTCTCCTGCGAGACCTTGACCACGCCGGCCGCGGCCGCGTAGAGCGGCGTGCCGCACGACGACAGCAGATCGACGCCCTGGTGGTAGCCCGAGTCCCAGAGGCCGCGACCCTTGGTGAAGTTGAGGATCGGCCAGCGCACTTCGCCGGTGCCCGGCGACGTGAGCGCGATGTTCGTCGGCACCGAGGAGGATCGCGAGGCCGCGGCGGCGGCAGCAGCCGCCGCGATCTGGCGCGCGCGCTCGGCGGCGGCCGCTTCGGCCTTCTTCTTCTCGATCTCTTCGGGCGTGGTGGCCGCATATCCCTCGCGGGAGAGCTCGGACGCAGTCGCATCGGATGCCGCGACGAACGACTGGGCGTCGTCCACGGCCATCTGCTGCAGCGTGAGGGGCTCCTCGGTGGTGCGCCCGGCACCGGCAGCGAAGGCGGGCAGCGCGACGGTGGCCACGAGGCCGCCGACCATGCTCAGGATGACGAGGCTGCGCAGCGGCTTCGTGACGCGGCCCTTCTTCGACGCCGCGGTCGCCGCCGACTTCGCCGGAGCGGTCGTCGCGCTCGCGGCCGAGGGCTTCGCGGGCACGGCGGCGCGAGCGCGTCGCACCGGGGTCTTCCGATTTCGCACACGACGGGTATGGTCCGTCGCCGCGTGCTCGGGCACGTTCGCGTGCGACTCGATCTCTTCAGCCAAACTGGTCCTCCGGCGCCTCTGCGCCGGGGCGCCTGGCTCGTCAGCACTCGATGTCGGGGCACGATGTGCGGGCTATGCCACGTGTGGACGACGAGCCGGTGAGGCAATCCACGCGGGGTCCGGTCGGCGGGCTTCTCGCCTGGTGGACTGTTCGAGGCTACCCGAAGGTCACGATTCTGTCACGCTCCACGCCTGGCAATCTCCGCACAGTGTGGCGAGGGGAGGCCGAAGGCTCGGCATCCGCTTTCCCGTCAGCGCGCCTCGTCGACCAGGAAGATGTGCGAGGCCACCTCGACCGGGAGCTCGAGACCCTCGTCGCTTCCCTGCATCTGCACGAGCACGTAGCCCTCGTTGTAGCGGTACGCGCCGACGGCGCCCGGCACAACGCCGGCACCCTTGAGCTGCTGGAGCAGCTCGGGGTCGACCTGAGCGGGCTCGGCGAGGCGGCGGACCGTGCCGGTGATGGGCTCGCCGGCGTCGTTGAGGCGGCGCACGAGCCCGACCACGCCCTGCTCGAAGCCGCCCGTGGGCGCGTCGCCGAGCTGGTCGAGTCCCGGGATCGGGTTGCCGTACGGCGACTCGGTGGGGTGGCCCAGCAGTTCGACGAGGCGGCGCTCGACCTGCTCGCTCATCACGTGCTCCCACCGGCACGCCTCTTCGTGCACGTACGCCCAGTCCAGGCCGATCACGTCCGACAGCAGGCGCTCGGCGAGCCGGTGCTTGCGCATGACGTCGACGGCCTTCTGGCGTCCGGCGTCGGTGAGCTCGAGGGTGCGGTCCTCGGAGACCACGACGAGCCCGTCGCGCTCCATGCGGCCGATCGTCTGCGACACGGTCGGGCCCGAGTGCCCGAGACGCTCCGAGATGCGAGCCCGCAGGGGCACGATGTTCTCCTCCTCGAGCTCGAGGATCGTGCGCAGGTACATCTCGGTCGTGTCGATCAGGTCGGTCATCGCGGTGTCCTCAGGGGTCTCAAGGGGCTGAGGACAGCCTATCCTCTGCTCCCGACGCCCCGGCCGTGGCCTCCTGCGCGAACCCCCGCGCGACCGGCGGGATGACGGCACCGGTCGTGGTCCCGCACCGAGGTTCGGCTCCCCGCCGTGGGCTCACACAGGGGCTTAGACAGGTCAACGGGGCCTCCACAGGATCCGCAGGCGCTCAGCACTCCTCCAGAACTGCGGTTGACCTGTTGAACCACGCTGCATGCGGCCTCACGCGGGACGGGTCGCTTCAGGCCGCCCGGTGCAATCCCTGCGCCACGGCGCGCATGATCAGGTCCTGAACCTCGTGCCAGCGCTCGATCACCTGGTCGTACGTCACCCGGACGACGTGGTAGCCGAGGAGCATCAGCGCCGCATCGTGCGCCACATCCTCGGCACGCTGCACACCGACGTGATGGCCGCCGTCGATCTGCACCACGAGCCTCTCCCCGATGAGAAAGTCGACGCGATGCCCGTGAATCCAGATCTGCGACCGGATCGGATGCCGCAGCCACCGCAGCCGCGTCCGGAAGATCGTCTCCAGACCCGAGTCAGAGAAGGGGTTCGCGGCCTCCAGCAGTCGACGGGCGGACGCACGCAGGGGCAGGCGGGCCAGTTCGGATCTGTCCGCCAGCCTCTGCCTGAGCGCGGACTCCCATACTGCCAGTGCAGCCTCATGCGGCTGGCAGGCTGCGATCAGGAGGAGGGTGTTCAGGATGCCGTCCTCCAACGATCCCGCGGCGCGCGGCTGCACGGGCCGAGCCCAGTGCACCGTCGCGTCGGGAGTGCGCAGGTCGAGTCGTGAGGCGTGGGGTGCGGCGCCGACGTGCGGGCCGTCCTCCCGCAGCACCCACAGCCCCAGACGCTTCGCGCGAGTGATGCACGTGAGGACGACGCCGGCACGTGCCGCGGCCACGAGGTGCGGGTCGGCGTCAGGGAGGGCGACCCAGCCTCGCCTGGGCCGGACGAGCAGCCTCGCAGAGACCGCCTCTTCGATCCGATACACGCTGACCCCGGCTTCGATGACCGAGGCCTTCATTGCCACGCCGCCGAGCGCGGCGACAACCTCCAGGGGATTCCTCATCCCCGCAGACTCGCGAGTCCGCGTCGGTCCCGGGCGCAGATCCGCCCGGCATCTGCAGAACCCGCGGTCGCGGCATCCGTCCGTGCCACTGTGGAGAAGGCGTCGACAGGAGAACCCGGCTTCCACAGGACCAATACGCACCGGATCTCCTGCAGAACCCCGGATGTCCTGTTCAGCCCTGCCCGAGGCGCTGACCCGCACACCCGGCGCGGTCTCGTACAACTCGGAACCGCGGCCTCCGTCCGCCCGCGCAACCGCCCGAGTTCCACAGGAGAACCGGGCCTCCACAGGACCAACGAACCCCGGATCTCCTGCAGAACCCCCGATCTCCTCCAGAACCCCGGAGCTCCTGCAACACGGATGTCCTGTTCAAGCCCTGCCCGCGGCGCGGACCCGCGCACCCGCGCGGTCTCGCACAACCCGAGGCCGCGGCATCCGTCCGCCCGCGCAGCCGCCCGAGTTCCACAGGAGAACCGGGCCTCCACAGGACCGATAAGCCCCGGATCTCCTGCAGAACCCCGGATCTCCTGCCCCAGCCCTACCCGAGGCGGAACCCGCGCACCCGAGGGCGGCCTCGCACAACGCGTGGCCGCAGCAGAAGCCCGCCCACCTCGGCACGCCCCGTCATGGCTCGTCACGCGGAAGGGACGCGGGCGCGGGCGTCTCTAGAATCGACGCATGGCGCACATCGAGCTTCCCCGAGAGATCCTGCCCGCCGACGGACGCTTCGGGTGCGGCCCGTCGAAGGTCATCCCCGCCCACCTCGAGGCGCTCGCGGGTCGCGGCGCGGCGCTGATCGGCACCTCGCACCGTCAGGCTCCCGTGAAGGACCTGGTCGGCCACGTGCGGGCGGGGCTGCACGAGCTCTTCCGCGCCCCCAACGGCTACGAGGTCATCCTCGGCAACGGCGGGTCGACGGCGTTCTGGGATGCCGCCGCCTTCGGCCTGATCGAGAAGCGCAGCCAGAACCTCGTGTTCGGCGAGTTCGGCGGCAAGTTCGCCAAGGCGGCGGCCGCACCGTGGCTCGAGGCGCCCGATGTGCGCGAGGTCGCGGCCGGCACCCGCACGGCGACTGAGGCCGTGGAAGGCGTCGACGTCTACGCCTGGCCGCACAACGAGACCTCGACCGGCGTGGCGGCCCCGGTGCAGCGCGTCCACGGCGACGAGGGCGCGCTCACCGTCATCGACGCGACGAGCGCGGCGGGCGGCATCGACTTCTCGCTGCACGAGGCCGACGTCTACTACTTCGCCCCGCAGAAGAACCTCGGCTCGGACGGCGGACTGTGGTTCGCGCTCGCCTCGCCCGCCGCGATCGAGCGCATCGAGCGGATCGCGGCCTCGGGCCGCTACATCCCGGAGTTCCTCAGCCTCAAGCAGGCCGTCGACAACTCGCGGCTCAACCAGACCCTCAACACCCCGGCGCTCACCACGCTGTTCCTGCTGAACGAGCAGCTCCGCTGGATCAACAGCAGCGGCGGCCTGCAGTGGGCCGACGCCCGCACGCGCGAGTCGTCGCAGGCGCTCTACGACTGGGCCGAGGCATCCGACTTCGCCACGCCCTTCGTGGCCGACCCCGCCGACCGCTCCCCCGTCGTCGTCACCATCGACTTCGACGAGTCGGTGGATGCCGCGGCGGTGGCGAAGAGCCTCCGCGCCAACGGCATCGTCGACACCGAGCCGTACCGCAAGCTCGGCCGCAACCAGCTGCGCGTCGCGACGTTCGTCTCGATCGACCCGGACGACGTGCGCCAGCTCGTGCGCTGCATCGACTACACCGTCGAGCGGCTGGGCTGACAAGAGTTCGAGGCGAGCGGATGCCGGGCCCCCCGGCATCCGCTCGCCTCATGTCTGGGCGCTCGAGGCCGGCTCGGCCAGCGGTGAGGGCTGCGGTGCCAGCACGGCCGAGACGATCGCCTCGATCGCGAACTCGGACGCGCGCGCCAGGTCGACGTCGTCGGGGTCGAGGAGCCACTGCACCTGGAGGCCGTCCATGACGGCGAGGATGCTGGTGGACGCGAACGCGACCGTGTCGGGGGCGGTGACGCCGCGCTCGGCGCATACCACCGCGAACGCGTGGGCGACCTCCGACCGCAGGGTCTGATAGCGCTTCTGGAAGAAGTCGCGCCCGGGGTGGTCGTCGGTCACCGACTCCGCCGAGAGCACGACGTAGGCCTGGACGATCCCCGCGCGATGGGCGTTGACGAACGCCGTGCGGACGAGGTGCCGGAACAGCGGCATGCCGTCGGGGATGTGCTGCTCCTCGAGGTCCGCCACATCGGTCTCGTCGCGGTGCTGGAGCACCTGCAGGAGGAGCTGGTCCTTCGATCCGAAATGGTGGAGTATCCCGGCGTGCGTCATGCCGACCTGGTCGGCGATCTCCTGCAGCGTCCCTCCGGCGAACCCCTTGCTTCCGAAGATCTCGACGGCGGCATCGAGGATGTCGCGTCGCTTGGCGAGTGTTTCGGGCCGCGAGCGCGGCTGCCGACGCTGTCCTGCCATCGGTCGGCACCCCCTTCGTTGCCGGCTGTCGATGCGTCGCCGGGCGCCTGTGAGTCTACGCACGCCGAGACGGTCGGATTCGTCCAGTTGCAAAGATTACTTACTTGATTGTAAGTTGATCCGGCAATCACCCCTGACGCCGTCGTCACCCTCCGGGGAGCCACGATGACGTGCCCACACATCAAGGAGAAGCAATGAGGCTCAGAACTACGTTCGCCGCCGTCGGTGTCGCCGCGGCGCTCGTGCTCACCGGCTGCGCCGGAGGAGGAAGCGACGACGCCCAGTCCACCGGAGCAGCCCTCACGATCGCGAAGCCGGACGGCGCGATCACCACCGAGTCGAACAACCCCTATCTCGGCGACTCGTCGGCGTCGAAGTACGCCTACGGCAAGGTCATCTTCGAGTCCCTCGCCCTGGTCAACCCGACCGGCGACCTCGGCACCACGCCCTGGCTGGCCGAGTCCGTGGAGTGGAACGAGGATTACACACAGCTCATCGCGACCGCGCGCAGCGGCGTGAAGTGGAGCGACGGCGAGGACTTCACCGCCGACGACATCGCCTTCTCGTTCAACCAGGTGCTCGAGGGCAAGCTCAACGACACCAACGCCCTCGACATCAAGAGCGTGAGCGTCGACGGCGACACGGTCACGATCGACTTCAACAGCTCGAAGTTCACGCAGCAGGCCCGCGTGCTTCACTTTCAGATCGTGCCGGAGCACGTCTGGAAGGACATCGACGACCCCAACACCGACCCGCTCACCGGCGAGGGCCAGGTCGTGGGCACCGGCCCGTACGTGCTCGACTCGTGGACGACCGAGGCCGTGACCCTCACCGCGAACCCCGACTACTGGGGCGGCGAGCTCTCGGTGCCCGAGCTGCACTACGTCTCGTACGGCGACAACGCGGCGCTCACGACGGCGCTCGCCACCGGTGAGGCGGACTGGGCTCAGGCGTTCATCCCGCAGATCGAGGACAGCTACCTGTCGGCCGACCCCGACAACAAGTTCCTCGTCTCCCCCACCGCGGGTGCGGGCACGCTGTTCATGAACCTGCAGACGAAGCCCTTCAACGACCCCGCGCTGCGCCAGGCCCTGGCATGGACGATCGACCGCCAGGCCTACGTCGACATCGCCCGTGAAGGCGCGAGCGAGCCTGTCTGGAGCGTCACCGGTCTCGGCGATCTCCTGGAGAGCGAGATCCTTCCCGAGTACGCCGGCCAGGAGTACTCCGTCGACGTCGAGAAGGCCCGCCAGATCCTCACCGAGGCCGGCTACACCTGGGAGGGCGAGGCGCTCACCGACCCGGACGGCGAGGCGGTCACGTTCTCGATCTCGGTGCCCGCGGGCTGGAGCGACTGGAACACGGAGCAGGCGCTCATCGCCGAGGAGCTCAAGGAGGGCCTCGGCATCGAGGTGAAGGTCGACCAGCCCGACTGGGGCGGCTGGGATGCCGCACGCCAGGAGGGCACCTTCCAGGCGATCATCCACTGGCTCGAGGACACCGGCAACGCGTACGGCCTGTACACGTCGACGATGGACCCGAAGTGGATCGTCGACGGCAAGGCGGCGTTCAACTTCGGCCGCTTCGACGACCCCGCTGTCACCGACGCGCTGAACACCTACGCGAACGCGGCGTCGGAGGCCGACCGTGAAGCCGCGCTCCAGGTCATGCAGACCGCGTTCGTCGAGAACGTGCCGGCGATCCCTCTGGGGGCGCACCCGCTGCTGGGCGAGTTCAACACGCGCAACTACGTCGGCTGGCCGTCCGAGGACGACCAGTACGCCTCGGGCGACCCGACGCAGCCCGCGATCGTGCAGATCCTCACCAAGCTGCAGCCCGCCGAATGACGCACGGCGGACGGGGCGGGTGCACCGCGCCCGCCCCGTCCGCACGCACGTTCCCCCACACGAAAGCGAACCAGCCCACGATGAGAGATCCGCTGCTCTCCGTCCACGATTTCTCGATCGTCTACGACGTCGACCCGCCGGTGCGGGCGGTCAAGAACGTCACCCTCGAGCTCCAGCGCGGCGAGATCCTCGGACTCGCCGGCGAGAGCGGATGCGGCAAGACGACGCTCGCCTACGGCGTCCAGCGCCTGCTCAAGCCACCGGCGGTGATCACGAGCGGCTCCGTCGTCTTCCACGACGCGACAGGCGTCGACATCGACGTCAACAGCCTCGAACCGGAGGAGATGCGCCGCTTCCGCTGGGACAAGATCTCGATGGTGTTCCAGGGCGCGATGAACTCGCTCAACCCGGTCGCCACCGTCGGCTCCCAGCTGGAGGACGTCTTCGAGGTGCACCGCCCCGACCTCTCGCGCTCCGAGCGACGCGCCGCCGTCGTCGAGCTGCTGGAGATCGTCAAGGTCGGCGCACAGCGCTGCCGCTCGTACCCGCACGAGCTGTCGGGCGGCATGCGTCAGCGCGTCATGATCGCGATGGCTCTCGCGCTGCGTCCGCAGCTCATGGTCATGGACGAGCCGACCACCGCTCTCGACGTGCTCGTGCAACGCGAGATCCTTCGGCAGATCTCCCACCTGCGCCACGAGTTCGGGTTCTCGGTGATCTTCATCACCCACGACCTGCCATTGCTGCTGGAGATCAGCGACCGCATCGCGATCATGCGCGACGGAGAGATCATCGAGCTCGACGCCGCGGAGCGCATCTGGACCGACCCGCAGAACGACTACACGCGGACGCTCCTCGCCTCGTTCCCCAGACTCACCGGAGAGAGGGGGGTGGTCCACCGATGACCGTCCTCGAGTTCGACGCCGTCACCAAGATCTATGCGGTGCGCGGCGCCGGCCAGATGAAGGCCCTCGACGACGTGAGCTTCACGCTCCGTTCGGGCCAGACGATCGGCCTCGTCGGCCAGTCCGGCAGCGGCAAGTCGACCATCGCGAAGATCCTCACCCAGCTCGAAACGCCCACGAGCGGCGAGGTGCGCCTCGACGGCGCACCGATCCCTCGCCGCGGCAAGGGATTGCGGGCCTACCGCCAGCAGCTGCGCATGGTCTTCCAGGATCCGTTCGCGTCGCTCAACCCGTACCACTCGATCCGCTACGCGATCCAGCGGCCGCTCGAGCTCGACGACGTCGTGCCGAAGGACCAGCTCGACGACGAGGTGCGCCGACTCCTCGGCCGCGTGCGCCTCGACGCCGACGCCGTCATCGATCGCCGTCCCCACGAGCTCTCGGGCGGTCAGCGCCAGCGCGTCGCGATCGCGAGGGCTCTGGCATCTCGCCCGAAGCTGCTCGTCGCGGACGAGCCGGTCTCGATGCTGGACGTGTCGATCCGACTCGGCGTGCTCAACCTGCTCGCGGACCTGCAGCGCGAGCACGGTCTGGGCGTGCTGTACATCACGCACGACCTCGCGACCGCTCGGCACTTCAGCGACGAGATCCTCGTCCTCAATCAGGGACGCGTGGTCGAACGCGGTCCGGCCGACGACGTGATCCTGAATCCCCAGAACCCGTACACCCGACAGCTGCGCGCGGCATCCCCCGATCCCGACTCCTACTTCGCGAACGCAGCCGGCATCCTCGGAGGTGAGAAGTGAGCGCCGTGGCACCCCAGCTTCCGGCCCCGGACTTCGACGCGATCGAGGCGGGCACGACCGCGACCGGCGCCGTCAAGGGCCGCGTGCGCATACCGTGGCGCTTCCTCGGCAACCGCGCGCTGTTCTATCTCTTCACGCTGTGGGCCGCGATCACCATCAACTTCTTCCTGCCGCGTCTGATGAAGGGCGACGCGGTGACCGCCTACCTCGCGCGGAACCGCAACGTGACGCCCGAGGCAGCCGAGGCGCTGCGGGCGCTGCTCGGCCTGGACACCGACACGTCGCTGTGGCAGCAGTACCTCGACTACTGGGCGCTGCTGCTGCGCGGCGACCTCGGCATCTCGCTGCTGCACGGCATGCGGCCGGTGACCGAGGTGGTCGGACAGTCGCTGATCTGGACCGTCGGCCTCGTCGGCTTCGCGACCCTCGTCGCGTTCGCGATCGGCACCATCGGCGGCGCGATCGTCGGATGGCGGCGAGGCAGCCGGCTCGATGCGCTCATCCCGATCACGACCTTCCTGAGCACGATCCCGTACTTCTGGCTGGGCCTCGTGGCCATCTCGGTCTTCTCCGTGGCGCTGGGCTGGTTCCCCATCGGCAAGGCATACGGCGTCGGCGTGGCTCCGGAGTGGTCGTGGGAGTTCATCGGCGACGTGCTCCACCACGGCTTCCTGCCCGCGGCGACCATCATCATCGCGTCGCTCGGCGGATGGATGCTCGGCATGCGCAACATGATGCTCACGGTTCTGGACGAGGACTACGTCACGGTCGCGCAGGCCAAAGGCATGCCGAACGATCGGGTGCTGTGGCGCTATGCCGCCCGCAACGCAGTGCTGCCCCAGATCCAGAGCTTCGCGCTCGCGCTGGGCTTCATCGTCGGCGGCACGATCGTGATGGAGGTGGTGTTCAGCTACCCCGGCGTGGGCAAGCTGCTGCTCGATGCCACGAACGCGAAGGACTACGCCCTCATGCAGGGGGTGTTCCTCGTGCTCACCATCTCGGTGCTGCTCGCGAACCTCCTCGCCGACGTCGCCTACGCATTCCTCGACCCGCGCACGCGCCAGACGGAGGCCTGAGCATGGACACGATCACCAACGACACCGCGGCACAGCGACCGGCCCACACGCCGGCGACCGCCACCGTCCGCAGCACCGCACTCTCAGCGGCATCCGGCGCACCGAAGAAGCCCACGGTGTGGTCGAAGCTGGGCTCGGCGTTCGCGATGTTCCGGAACAAGAAGTCGATCGCGGGCCTGTCGATCCTCGGGTTCTTCGTGCTGGTCGCGATCTTCGCCGACGTGCTCGCTCCGTATTCGCCGACGAAAGTCGACAACACGGCGCGGTTCCAGCCGCCGTCGGCCGCGCACTGGCTCGGGACCACCCACATCGGCGAGGACGTGCTGAGCCAGGTCATCCACGGCACCCGCGGCGTCATCGTCGTCGGCTTCCTCGCGGCGATCATCGCCACGGTCATCGCAATCGTCGTCGGCGTGATGTCGGGCTACCTGCGCGGCTGGAAGAGCGAGGGCCTGTCGGCGCTCACGAACGTGTTCCTCGTGATCCCCGGCATCCCGCTGATCATCATCGTCGCCTCGATGTTCGAAGACCCGCCGCTCATCCTCATCGCCGGCGTGCTCGGCCTCATCGGCTGGGCGTGGGGCGCACGCGTCCTGCGGGCGCAGACGATGTCGCTGCGCAGCCGCGACTTCGTGCAGGCCGCCCGAGCCAACGGCGAGCCGCTGCGCCGCATCATCACCGTCGAGATGCTCCCGAATCTCATGGCGCTGATCGCCGCCAGCTTCGTGGGCACGGTGACGGCGGCGATCATCGGCCTGACCACGCTGTCCTACATCGGCATCATCCCGGTGACGACGTACAACTGGGGCACGATCCTCAACTGGGCGAGCGCGCAGGGCGCGTTCCGCCAGGGCCAGTGGTGGTGGTTCATGCCGCCCGGTCTGTGTATCGCCGCGATCGGCGTCGCGCTGTCGCTGATCAACTTCGGCATCGATGAGTACGTCAATCCCCGCCTGCGGTCCGCAGGTGAGCGCGCCCGCGCCATGAAGAAGAAGGGCATGAACGTGAACGAGACTGTGACCGTCGTGCGCACCGACATCCAGCCCCAGGAGAATGCGTGACCAGCGCGACCGATCCGGCCTATCTCGACGTCTCGCTCCCCGTCGCCGACCGCATCGCCGACCTCCTCGGTCGCATGACGGTCGAGGAGAAGATCGGGCAGATGCTGCAGCTCGACGCCCGCGACGATCTCGAGGACCAGGTGCTGCACAAGCACGCGGGGTCGATCCTGCACGCCTCGCCCGAGAAGGTGCTGCGGGCGCGCGAGCTGACGCTGCGGACGCGCCTGCAGATCCCGCTCCTCGTCGGCGAGGACTGCATCCACGGGCACTCGTTCTGGGAGGGCGCGACGATCTACCCGACCCAGCTCGGCATGGCGGCGTCGTGGGATGCCGGGCTCGCCGAGCGGGTCGCGAGGGCGACCGCCGTCGAGGTGTCGGCCACCGGCATCCACTGGACGTTCTCGCCCGTGCTCTGCATCACCCGCGACCTGCGCTGGGGCCGCGTGGACGAGACGTTCGGCGAGGATCCGTTCCTCATCGGCGAGCTCGCCTCGGCGATGGTCCGCGGCTACCAGGGCGGCGGGCTGGACGATCCGACCGCGATCCTCGCGACGGCGAAGCACTTCGCGGGGTACTCCGAGACGCAGGGCGGCCGCGACGCGAGCGAGGCCGACCTCTCGCGACGCAAGCTGCGGTCGTGGTTCCTGCCGCCGTTCGAGCGGGTGGCGAAGGAGGGATGCCGCACCTTCATGCTCGGCTACCAGACGACCGACGGCGTGCCGATCACGGTGAACGAGTGGCTCCTGAACGACGTGCTGCGCGGCGAGTGGGGCTATACCGGCACCCTGATCACCGACTGGGACAACGTCGGCCGCATGGTGTGGGAGCAGAAGGTGCAGCCCGACTACGCCCACGCGGCCGCGGCGGCGGTGCTCGCCGGCAACGACATGATCATGACGACGCCCGGCTTCTACCAGGGCGCGCTCGACGCCCTGGAGCAGGGTCTCATGTCCGAGGACGCCCTCGACCGCGCCGTGACGCGCATCCTGCTGCTGAAGTTCGAGTTCGGGCTGTTCGAGAACCCGCGCCTTCCCGACCGCGAGCGCATCGCCACCGCGGTCGGCTCGTCCGAGCACGCCGCGCTGAACCTCGAGGTCGCGCGCCGGTCCCTCGTGCTGCTGCGCAACGACGGCACGCTGCCGCTGGCCGGCGGGCTGGTGGCCGACGATTCCGGACGCGCGCGGGCCGCGGCATCCGGCCGCCGCCGGATCGCGGTCGTCGGCCCGCTCGCGGACGACGCGCAGACGCAACTCGGCGACTGGGCCGGCTCGTCGGGCCAGGTCGACTGGATCCCCGACGGCCACCCCCGCGAGATGATCACGACCGTGCTCGACGGGCTGCGCGCGCACGCCCCCGCCGACTGGGAGATCACCCACGCCCGCGGCGCCGACATCCTGCGCCTCGAGGAGGACCCGGCGGGTGCGTTCTTCCCCGACGGGCAGCCGCGGCCGCAGGTGGTGGTGCCGAGCGCCCCCGACGCCGCCCTCATCGCCGAAGCCGTCGCCGCCGCCGAGGGCGCGGACTACGTCGTCGCGGTGGTCGGCGACCGCATCGAGCTGGTCGGCGAGGGACGGTCCACGGCCACGCTCGAGCTCGTGGGCGGCCAGATCGCGATGCTCGAGGCGCTCGCCGCGACCGGCACGCCGCTCGTGGTCGTGCTGCTGGCGTCCAAGCCGCACGTGCTGCCGGCGGCGGTGACGGATGCCGCGGCCCTGGTGTGGGCGGCCAACCCGGGCATGCGCGGGGGCCGGGCGATCGCCGAACTGCTCCTCGGCCTCATCGAGCCGAGCGGCCGCCTGCCGCTGTCGTTCGCACGCCACGCCGGCCAGCTGCCGATCTACTACAACCAGATCCGCGGGCAGCACGGCGATCGGTACGCCGACCTCACGCAGAGCCCCGCCTTCGCCTTCGGTGAAGGGCTGTCGTACACCTCGGTGGAGTACTCGGGGCTGCGGATCGTCGACACCGAGCTCGGCGCCGACGACACGGTCCGCGCCGTCGTGGAGCTCCGCAACACCGGCGGACGCGCCGCCCACGAGGTCGTCCAGGTCTATGTGCGCGACAGCGTGACGTCGGTGAGCTGGGCCGACAAGGAGCTCAAGGCGTACCGCCATGTCGACCTCGAACCCGGGCAGACGGCGAGCGTGGAGCTGTCGCTGCCTGTGGCTGACTGCACGATCGTGGATGCCGCGGGCCGGCGTCTTGTCGAGGCCGGCGAGTTCGAGCTGCTGGTCGGCCCGTCCTCTCGTGACGAGGCGCTGCTGAGCGCCCGCTTCCAGGTCTCCGCCGCCGGCGTGAGCAGCAGCACCCCCGACAGGCAGGCGGTCGAGCGCCGCTGATGCCGACGCGAAAGGGTGGATTCCGCCGCGCTGCGGGCGGCGGAATCCACCCTTTCGTCGTGTCAGGGGTGCGGAACGAGGGTCAGTACTCTCTCAGGTCCTCGTCCTCGTCCTCGTCGGAGTCGTCCTCGTCGGAGTCGTCCTCGTCCTCGTCCTCGTCGGAGTCGTCCTCGTCCTCGTCGGAGTCGTCGTCATCATCGTCGTCGTCGTCGGACTCGTCGTCATCGTCGGACTCGTCGACATCGTCGAAGTCGTCGTGATCGTCGAACTCGTCGTCCTCATCGTCGTGGTCGGACCCGTCATCCGCGGCACCGGCGTCTGCCAGCTCGTCGATGTCGACGCCGTCGACGTCGCCGGCGTGGAGGATGGGCGAGCCGTCCTCGTCGAAGTCCGACGCATCCAGGTCGTCGACGTCGTCCAGTTCCTCGTCGTCTTCGTCGGACTCGTCCGCGTGCGCCGCCTCGGCCAGCGCGGCCTGGGCAGCGTGGTAGTCGGCGAGGCGCACGGCCCACGGCACCCATTCGGGCGCCAGCAGCGCGCCGTCGCCCGGAAGCAGCTCGACCTCGAGCACGGTCGGCTCGGCGTCCTGCACGCGTGCGAGGCTCACCGTCCAGTACCACCCCGGATAGCCGGCGAGGCGATTCGCGAACCGCAGCGAGACGACACCATCGGCCTCGACGCGGTAGTCCGCGGCCTCGCCGATGGTCGACTCGGGCGTGATCTCGCGCAGCGCGGCGAGCGCCAGGTCGTGAGCGGCCAGCAGCTGCGGATCCGGCTCGGCCGGCACCGCCGGCTCGTCCTGCGCGGGTTCCTCACCGCCGGCCTCTGCATCGGCGTCCGCCTCCGCTTCGGCCGCGACCTCCGCTTCGGCCGCGACATCCGCTCCGGCCGCGACAGCCGCTCCCGTCTCAGCCTCAGCCTCAGCATCGCCTTCGGATTCGGATTCGGCGGCAGCAGACTCCGCGTCGCTGCCGACGGACTCAGCCGCAGCCTCGGCGAGCGGCTCGGCGTCCGTGCCTTCCTCGTCGCCGCTCACGGCCGCGTCGACCGGGGCGGCGTCGTCGGCAGCGGACGCGGCATCCGTCACCCTCGACTTCTCGGCGGCAGGCACGCCGGCGGGACCGTCGAGCTCCAGGAGGAAGTCGGCGGAGGGGTCGATCGGATCAGGCGTCGAGCTCATCGGCCACCTTGCGCAGAACCGCGGCGACCTTCTTGCCGTGCGCGCCGCTGGGGTACCGGCCGTGGCGCAGGTCGCCGCCGATGCCGTCGAGCAGCTTCACGAGGTCCTCGATGATGATCGCCATGTCGTCGGCGGGCTTGCGGGAGCGCTTGGCGAGGCTCACCGGAGCCTCGAGCACGCGCACCGAGAGCGCCTGCGGGCCGCGCTTGCCGTCGGCGATGCCGAACTCGAGGCGCGTGCCCGCCTTCGGCGCGGGCGTGCCGGCGGGCAGGGCCGTGGCGTGCAGGAAGACGTCCTGGCCGTCTTCGGAGGTGATGAAGCCGAACCCCTTCTCCTCGTCGTAGAACCTGACCTTGCCGGTGGGCATCGAAAACCTCGCTGGATCGGGCGCCGCGCGAACTCTCGCGGGCGAGCATGACGAACGCGGGGCCTCGCAACCCCACGCCCCCAGCCTAGTCGAGCGCGTGCCCGGCGGACCCACGTGCGCGGCGCACCGCGCCGCGCGCGCGGCGCCAGCGAGTAGGCTGGAGCGGATGAGCACGAACCCCTCCGGCGACGTCCCGGTCCGCCGCATCGACCGCGTCCTGGCCTTCATGTCGCTGGGGCTGCTGCTGCTCTCGATCGTGAGCTTCTTCGCGATCATGATCGGGTCGGCCTCCGGTGCCGACATGCGGACGGGCGTCTGGCCTCTCGTGGGCGTGCTGGTGTACGTCGCCCCGATCGTCGCGTTCGCGCTGCTGCTCACGGTGCTGATCATGAGCTTCGTGCGGAGGTCCCGAGCGAACCGAGGAGGCTGACCCGGGTGGTCTCCGACGCGCGCGCCCTCGCGACGCGGCTCGCCGATCTCGGTGACGCCGCGCTCGCCCGGACGCTCGCGGCCCGCGGCGTCTCGCCGCAGGCGCCCTGGCACGACTTCTTCGATGCCGCCGAGGCACTGCTCGACCCGGCCTCGATCGACCGGGCGCTCACCCGCCTCGACCGACGCGACCTGCTCTCACTCCACGCCGGCTCCGGGTCGGCCGACGGAGCGGTCGCGCGGCTCGCCCTCGTCGACCAGGACGGCGTCGCATACGCGCCGGTCGCCGACCGGGTGGCCGCCGCGGTCGTGGCCGCGCCCGAAGCCTTCACCGCTCCGCCCACCGCCCCCGAGCCCGCGTCCGCCGATCCCCGCTCGGCCGCCGCGGCGGCCGAGCGGGCGTTCACGACGGCCGGCTCGCTCGCCGACGTGCTGCTCGCGTGCCTGCACACGCCGCTCGCGCGCACGGGAGCGGGCCCGGTCAGCGCGGCCGACCGGCGGCGGCTGACGGATGCCGGCGCCATCGAGTTCGCCGACGATCTCGAGGATCTGCTCGCCTCGGCCGCGGCGGCGGGGCTCGCGACGCCGCATGAGCGCGAGTGGGCGGTGACCGAGGCCGGCGAGCGGTGGCTGGAGGCACCCACCTCGCAGCGGTGGGCCACGATCGCCGAGGGATTCCGCGCGCGCCTGCCCGACGGGCTGCGCACATCGGGCGGGGGCTTCCTCCCGCCCGACGCCTGGCCCGAGGTATACCCGCTCGACCCCGAATGGCCTGCCCATGCGGAGCGCCTGCGTCGCATCGGCGCGCGCTGGGGGCTGTTCGCCGACGCGCCCGGCGAGTTCCCGTGGACCGCGGCGCTCCGCGCCGGCGACGAGGCGGATGCCGCAACCATGGCGCCGTACCTCCCGGCCGAGATCGACCGCGTGTACCTCCAGGCCGACCTCACCGCGATCGCGCCGGGTCCGCTCGCGCCGGCGCTCGACCTGCGGCTGCGGTCCATCGCGGTGCGCGAGTCCCGTGCGCAGGCATCCACATATCGGTTCACCGCCGAGTCGCTCGGTGCCGGCATGACCGAGGGCGAGACGGCCGGATCGATGCGCGAGTTCCTGTCCGAGCTCTCGCTCACCGGCATCCCGCAGCCGCTGGACTATCTCATCGACAGCACGGCGTCGCGCCACGGCCTGGTGCGCGTGCGCGCGGACGAGGCCACCGGCCGGACCCGGGTCGAGAGCACGGACGACGGGCTCCTCGAGGCGATCACCGTCGACCAGGCGCTCCGGCCGCTGGGCCTGCTCGTCCTCGAGGGCGACGACGCGCTCTCGTCACGTGTCGCACGCGATGCCGTGTACTGGACGCTCGCCGACGCGCGCTACCCGGTGGTCGCCGTCGACGCGAACGGCCGGACCGAGTCCATCCACCGCCGCACCGCGACAACTCCGTCGGCACCGGCCGCTCCTCCGGAGCAGACGTACGCGCGTCTCATCGGCACGCTGCGCGGCGGGCACGGCACGGAGGGCGAAGACGGGTGGCTCGAGCGCGAACTCGAGCAGGCGGTGCGCGCCCGTGCCGAGATCGTCGTGGTCGTGCGCATGCCCGACGGCTCGGAGCGCGCCTTCACGCTCGAGGCCGCCGGTCTCGGCGGCGGGCGGCTGCGGGGCCGCGACCGTGCCGCCGACATCGAGCGCACCCTTCCCGTCTCGAGCATCGTGAGCGTCAGCGCCGCCTGACCCGACGCCCCGACCAGCCCGCGCGCACCCGCTGCACGTCACCGCCGGTAGACTGGCTCGTTATGGCTGACGGCCCCCTCATCGTCCAGAGTGACCGCACGGTGCTCCTCGAAGTCGCGCATCCCGACGCCGAGAGCGCTCGGCACGAGCTCGCGATCTTCGCGGAGCTCGAGCGGGCGCCCGAGCACATCCACACCTACCGCATCACGCGCCTGGGGCTGTGGAACGCGCGCGCCGCCGGCCACGACGCCGACGACATGCTCGCCACCCTCGACCGCTGGTCGCGCTTCCCGGTGCCGCCCTCGGTGTCGATCGACATCGCCGAGACGGTCGGCCGGTACGGCCGCCTCGTCATCGAGCGCGCGCCGGTCGCCGAGGACGGCTCGGGCGGCGAGCTGATCCTGCGGTCGACGGATGCCGCGGTCCTGGCCGAGGTGTCGAAGAACAAGCGCATCCAGCCGCTGCTGATCGGCCGCCCCTCCCCCGACGCGTTCGTCATCGACGCGTGGGCGCGCGGCCACATCAAGCAGGAGCTCCTGAAGATCGGCTGGCCCGCTGAGGATCTCGCGGGCTACACGCCGGGAACGCCCCACCCCATCGATCTCGCGGAGGACGGCTGGCAGCTGCGGCCGTACCAGCGCCAGGCCGTCGACATCTTCACCGACGGCGGCTCCGGCGTCGTGGTGCTCCCCTGCGGTGCGGGCAAGACCCTCGTCGGCGCGGGCGCGATGGCCGAGACGAAGACGACGACCCTCATCCTCGTCACGAACACCGTCAGCGCCCGGCAGTGGCGCGACGAGCTCCTCAAGCGCACATCGCTGACGCCCGAGGAGATCGGCGAGTACTCCGGTCAGACCAAGGAGATCAAGCCGGTCACGATCGCGACCTACCAGATCCTGACGGCGAAGCGTAAGGGCCAGTACGCCCACCTGGCGCTCCTGGACGCCCTGGACTGGGGCCTCATCGTCTACGACGAGGTGCACCTGCTCCCCGCCCCGGTCTTCAAGCTCACCGCCGACCTGCAGGCGCGACGCCGCCTCGGACTCACCGCCACGCTGGTGCGCGAGGACGGCCGCGAGGGCGACGTGTTCAGCCTCATCGGACCCAAGCGGTTCGACGCGCCCTGGAAGGAGATCGAGGCGCAGGGCTTCATCTCGCCGGCCGTCTGCTACGAGGTCCGCGTCGACCTCCCCGCGGGCGACCGCCTCGAGTACGCGGCGGCCGCCGACGACGAGCGGTACCGGCTCGCGGCGACGGCGCCGGCGAAGATCGGCGTCGTGCGCCGGCTCGTCGAGCGCCACGAAGGTGAGCGCATCCTCATCATCGGCCAGTACCTCGACCAGATCGACGTGCTCGCCGAGGCGCTCGATGCGCCCAAGATCACCGGCCAGACGCCGGTCGACGAGCGCGAAGAGCTGTACCAGGCGTTCCGCGTGGGCGAGATCTCGGTGCTGGTGGTGTCGAAGGTCGCGAACTTCTCGATCGACCTGCCCGAGGCATCCGTCGCCATCCAGGTCTCTGGCTCGTTCGGCTCGCGCCAGGAGGAGGCCCAGCGACTCGGGCGCCTGCTGCGCCCGAAGCAGTCGAACCACACCGCGAGCTTCTACACCCTGATCGCCCGCGACACCGTCGATCAGGACTTCGCCCAGAACCGTCAGCGGTTCCTCGCCGAGCAGGGCTACGCCTACACGATCCTGGACGCGCACTCGCTCGCGGCCTGACGCACGACGAGATGCCCGGCGCTGCGAGGCAGCGCCGGGCATCTCGCGTCCACAGGACTAGTTCTTGATGATGCGGTCCAGCGGCGTCGGCGCGTACGGGCTGTTCGCCGTCAGGTACGCGGCGAACGCATCGATGTCGAGCCCGCCGTAGTAGACGTTCTCTCCACCCTGCGCGAAGGTTGAGAACCCGTCCCCGCCGCCGGCGAGGAAGTTGTTCGTCACGATCCGGTAGGTGGCGTTGTCGTCCAGGGGTACGCCGTTCAGGCTGACCGACGTGACCGTGGTGCCCGTGTAGGTGTACGTGAACCCCTCGCTGACCTGCAGGACCTTGTTCTGCGAGGCGTTGGCACCTGTCCACTGCTGCACGAGCAGCGTCTTGATCTCGGCTCCGGTCAGATCGAGCGAGACCAGGTAGTTGTTGAACGGTTGGACGTTGAACGCCTCCTCGTAGGTGATCTGGCCCGGAAGCTCACCCCAGGACGATGCGGAGTACGTCAGAGAGGTGCGGATGCCGCCCGGATTCATGAAGGCGATCTGCGGCGTCGCGTACGCGCCGACGACGCTCGGATCCGCCAGCTGCGCATCGGCGATCAGGTCGCCGAGAGGCGATTCACCGGCTGCGTTACCGACGTTCGAGAGGTCGGCGGTGATGCTGCCGATCACCTCGCTCGCGATCGGCTCCACCAGCACCTTGTACTTCGCGATCAGATCGGTCTGCACCGGGTCGCGGTCGACATTGCGCGTCACGAGCATGTTCGCGCTCGTGACCGAGGTGCGCACGATATCGGACGTGCGGCGGTCGTACGTGAGGTTCGTGTCCGTGTACAGGCGACCGAACGACGAGGCCGACGTGACCAGGCGGTCCTGGCCCGCCGGGTCCTTGATGTTGCAGATGTACGGCGCGTGCGTGTGTCCCGAGACGATCAGGTCGATCGCGGGATCGAGGTTCTTCGCGATCGGGATGATGGGGCTGTTCGCCGCGATCTCCGCGCCGTTGCCGCACGCCGCGTTGTACGCCGCGGACGAGGGCGGCGTGCCGCCCTGGTGGATCAGCACCACGATCGCGTTCACACCCTGCGCCTTGAGCACGGGCACCAGGGCGTTGGCCGTCTCGACCTCGTCCTTGAAGTCGAGACCCGCGACGCCCGCCGCCGTCACGATGTCGGGCGTCTCCTCGAGCGTCATGCCGATGAAGCCGATCTTCGCGCCCTTGATGTTCTCGATCGAGTACGCGGGGAGGATCGTCTCGTTCGTGCCCTCGTACACGACGTTGGCAGCGAGGAAGTCGAAGTCGGCGCCCGCGAACGACCCGTCCGGGCAGGAGTTCTGGTTGTTCGCGCCGTCGCCGTCGTCGAGGCATCCGCCGTTCGCCATACGCTGCAGCTCGACGTAGCCCTCGTCGAACTCGTGGTTGCCGACCGCCGAGACGTCGAGGTGGAGAGCGTTGAGCGCCTCGATCGACGGCTCGTCGTGGAAGGCGCCCGAGAGCAGCGGGGAAGCGCCGATCAGGTCGCCGGCCGCCACGGTGAGCGAGTAGCGGTGACCCACGCGTGCCTGATCGAGGTGGGTCGCAAGATACTCGACACCGCCCACCCCCGGAGGCTTGAGGGTATCCGTGTTCGTGCCGTCGGGCAGGTTGAGGCGGCCGCTGGATCCGCTGGGCGGCTCGAGGTTGCCGTGGAAGTCGTTGAACGACAGCAGCTGGATGTCGATCGTCGGACCGTTCGGGATGTTCCCGCCGTTGTTCGGGCCGTTCGGCGGCGCCGCGGTGGCGGCCCCCGATCCGGCCAAAGCGATCGCGAGCGTGGTGGCGGCGATGACCGCTCCTCCCGCCAGTCGTGCGATCGATGTCTTGCGCGTGTGCACAGGGCCCTCCCCTTCTGGCGGGCATCGTCGCCCGCGGCATGCACGCGTCCTCGTGGGCGCGATCACGAGAAACCTAATACACGGCGTCCCGGATCGACAGGGGAAGAAATGAGGTCGTGACCGCCGCGTGGTGCACCGACCGCGGACGGCGGCCGAGGCAGCCGTCATCGAGGGTCGGCGCCGAGCGCCGGCCAGCCGTCACGACAGCAGAGACTCGAGAGGCGTGCCGGGGTCGCGGAGCCGATCACGGTCGATGCGCTCCCCCGAGCGGATCAGCGCCTGCACCTTCTTGTTGACGTTGCCCGCGTTGACATTCATGCCCGCGACCACGCGTCCGTCATCCGTCCAGAACGCGATGAACTCGCGGGTGGCGACGTCGCCCCGCACGACGATCTCGGCATCCGCCATGAGCGGGGCGTACCCCGACAGCTCCATGCTGAGGTCGTACTGATCCGTGTAGAAGTACGGGATCTCGTCGAAGGATGCCGGCTGCCCGAGCATCGACCGGGCCACCACCTTGCCCGACTTCAGCGCGTTGGCCCAGTGCTCGCTGCGGAGGTGCCGCTGGATGACGGGATGATACGGGTTCGCGACGTCACCGGCCGCGAACACGTCCGGAGCGCTGGTGCGCAGCGCGGAGTCGGTGAGGACGCCGTTCAGGATGTCGAGACCGGCCGCCTCGGCGAGAGCGGTGTTCGGGGCGGCTCCGACGCCGACGAGCACCAGGTCGGCCGGCAGGAGCTCGCCGTCGACGAGGACGCCTTCCGCCGCGTGGTCCCCCACGATGCGCTCGATGCCGGCCGAGGTCCGCAGGTCGACACCGTGCTCGCGGTGCAGCGCGCCGAAGACCTCGCCCATCTCGGGTCCGAGCGCCGCCGCGAGCGGCACGGCGTCGCGTTCGATGATCGCCACCTCGTTGCCGAACCCGCGTGCGGTCGCCGCGACCTCCATGCCGATCCATCCGCCGCCGATCACCACGAGTCGACGACCCCCGTCCCGGAGCCGGTCGGCGAGATCGTCGGAGTCCTCGAGCCGCCGAAGCGTCACCACCCCCGGCAGGTCGTGCCCCTCGAGCGGGATCATGCGGGGCGTCGCTCCGGTCGCGAGGAGCACCGCGTCGTAGTCCAGACGGGTGCCGTCCTCCAGCTCGATCGCGTGCGCCGACGGATCGATCGAGGTCGCGGAGAGCCCGGTGAGCAGGCGGATGCCGCGATCGGCATACCAGTCCGCGGGGCGGAGGTAGACGGCATCCGTCCCCTCGCTCCCGGCCAGATACCCCTTCGACAGCGGCGGACGCTGGTACGGGGGATGCGGCTCTCCCGCGACGAGGGTGATGCGGTCGTCGAACCCCTCGTCGCGCAGCGCCTTCGCGGCGGTTCCCCCGGCCACGCCTCCGCCGACGATCACCATGTGGGCCATGACGACTCCTCTCGGCTCGCCTGGCCCCGACGCTAGACCTCGCGCCCGCTTTCCGCGAGGCCCCGCCGCGACGAATTCGCGCGCTCGTCGCCGATATCCAGACTTGGCATGGGTTACGCCGACATAATGAGGGCATGACCGCACCGCGCATCCTCGTCGTGGACGACGAACCGAACATCCGCGACCTGCTGATCACGAGCCTGCGATTCGCCGGATTCCAGGTTCGCGCCGTCTCCAACGGTGCCCAGACGATCTCGGCCGTGCTCGAAGAGGAGCCCGATCTCATCGTGCTCGACGTGATGCTGCCCGACATGAACGGCTTCAGCGTCACCAAGCGTCTCCGCGGCGCCGGCTACACCGCGCCGATCCTCTTCCTCACCGCGAAGGACGAGACCGAAGACAAGATCACCGGCCTCAACGCCGGGGGCGACGACTACGTCACGAAGCCCTTCAGCCTCGACGAGATCGTCGCACGCATCCAGGCCATCCTCCGCCGCACCATGCAGGCCGACGAGGAGTCCGTGATCCGCGCCGGCGAGATCACGATGGACCAGGACACCCACGACGTCCAGGTGGGCGAGGCCTCCATCGACCTCAGCCCCACCGAGTTCAAGCTCCTGCGCTACCTCATGCTCAACCCCAACCGCGTGCTCTCGAAGGCGCAGATCCTCGATCACGTGTGGGAGTACGACTTCAACGGCGATGCCGGCATCGTCGAGAGCTACATCTCGTATCTCCGCCGCAAGATCGACCCGCACTCGACCGAGCCGCTCATCCAGACCAAGCGCGGCTTCGGCTACATGCTGAAGGCCGGCAAGACCGCGTAACGCGGATCCGAGCGGAGGGGGCGACCTGGCGCACAAGCCCGATGCGGTCACCCGGTGGTGGCGCGGCACGAGTCTGCGCGCGAAGGTCACCGGGGTCACCGTCGTGCTCCTGGCTGTGGGCCTCCTCGCCGCCGGTGTCGGCACCGCCCTGTTCCTGCGCAACTCGCTGATCGACGGGGTCGACACGCAGGTCGACTCCCTCGCCCGGACGGATGCCGCGAGCCCGCTGCTCAATCTCAGCTCGGACGAGGGCCGGCTCGAGGCGGAGCCCATCGACAACGCCCCCTCGGTCGACTACTTCGTCGCGGTGTACGAGCCCGACGAGGGTCAGCTGCTCGAGACGGCCGGCGGCCGCGGCGGACCGGCGCCCGCGTTCCCCGAGATCTATCCGCTCGATCACGCTCTTCCACAGGAGCTTCAGATCAAGACGATCCCGTCCGAGGACGGCACGACGGAGTTCCGTGCCACCGTGACGGTGCAGGAGCTCGGCAACACCGGCGTCTTCTACACGCAGATGGTCGCCGTGCCGCTGGCGACCGTGAACCGCACGATCGCGTCGTACATCGGCATCTACAGCATCCTCGCCATCCTCATCCTGGTCGGCGGGGCGGTCGCCACGAGGTATCTGGTGACCCTCACCTTCCGCAGCCTCGGGCAGGTCGAGTCGACCGCCGACGCGATCGCCGCCGGCGATTTCAGCCTGCGCATGACCGACATCGAGCCGACGACCACCGAGGTCGGCCGCCTGAAGACGGCGATCAACGCGATGCTGGACCGTGTCGACGCCGCCCTCTCGCAGCGCGACGCGACGGTCCGTCAGATGCGGCGGTTCATCGGCGATGCCAGCCACGAGCTGCGCACCCCGCTGGTGACCGTCCGCGGCTACGCCGAGCTCTACCGCATGGGGGCCGTCCGCGGCGAGGAGGACATCTCGCAGTCGATGGACCGCATCGAGAAGGAGGCGATCCGCATGGGCCTCCTCGTCGAGGACCTGCTCGCCCTCGCACGCCTCGACGAGCGCCGCGACGTGGTCATCGGACCCGTCGACCTGCGGCCGGTGGCCCGGGATGCGGCGCTCGACGTGCGCGCGGCCGCGCCGCTGCGCCCGGTCGCCGTGCTCGACTCCACGCTGGACGAGCCGCCGTTGCCGCCCGAGGGCGAGGCATCCGTCTCCCCCGACGCCAAGCGCCGCACGACCGGAGCCTCCACCATCTCGCGCGCGGGCGCCACGCTGTCACTGCTGCGGCGCCGGCCCAAGCCGCTGCCCGCGGCCGGGTCCGCCCGCGATGTGCCGTCTCCGCTCCTCCCCGAGCCGGAAGAGCCGCCGACGCGCGAGGTGCTGGCGCCGGTGGTGCTCGGCGACGAGAACCGCATCCGCCAGGTCGTGACGAACCTCCTCGGCAACGCCCGGCGCTACTCGTCGGAGGACTCCCCCATCGAGCTGCGCGTGGGCGTCGACGCCCGCGATCGCATGGGCTGGATCGAGGTGATCGACCACGGCGAAGGCGTGCCCGATCAGATCAAGGACAAGATCTTCCAGCGTTTCTGGCGCGCCGACACGTCGCGCACGCGCGAGACCGGCGGATCGGGGCTGGGCCTCTCGATCGTCGCGTCGATCGTCGAGGCGCTGCACGGCTCGGTCGGCGTGGTCGACACCCCCGGTGGCGGCGCGACGTTCCGCGTCGCGTTCCCCCTGGCCGACGTCCGCGATGCGGCCGAGCACCTCGAGATCCCGACGCAGCCGCTGCCGCGCCTGGCGGACGCCACCGAGTGACGCGGTTCCTCCCCAGCCGGGGCGGTCCGCGCCCGCTCCACAGATGACCACGGATGCCGCGACCCGCTTCCGTGCGGACCCTTAGCGTTGCGGGCACCGCGGGTTCGGCATCCGGCCACCGCACATCGATCAGGAGCCCTCATGGCCGTCTTCACCGTCGACAGCGACAGCATCCTCACCTCCACCGCCTCGGTGCGCGGCACGATCGACCGGCTCCAGGCCGAGTCGAACGCCATGCTCGCGCAGCTCACGCAGCTGCAGTCCTCGTGGACCGGCACCGCGTCGGCCGCGTTCGCGGGCGTCGTCGAGCAGTGGCGGGCGACACAGCGTCAGGTCGAGGAGTCGCTGGCGAACATCAACACCGCACTGGCGGCGGCCGGGCGTCAGTACGCCGACACGGAACTGGCGACCACCAGCCTGTTCCGCTGACCCACTCGGCAGAACGCAGAACGGCCCCTCCGAAGAGGGGCCGTCCTGTGAACGCGCTACGCGGTCGTGGAGTTCTGGATCAGAAGTCCATGCCACCGGTCGGGTCGCCGACGGGGGCGGCGGCCTTCTCGGGCTTGTCGGCGACGACGGCCTCGGTCGTGAGGAAGAGGCCGGCGATCGACGCGGCGTTCTGCAGCGCCGAACGGGTCACCTTGGCGGGGTCGATGATGCCCTGCTGGAACAGGTCACCGTACTCGCCCGAGGCGGCGTTGAGGCCGTGGCCCGCGGGGAGCTCCGAGACCTTGTTCGCGACGACACCCGGCTCGAGACCGGCGTTGAGGGCGATCTGCTTCAGCGGAGCCTCGATCGCGACACGCACGATGTTGGCACCGGTCGCCTCGTCACCCGAGAGCTCGAGCGCGTCGAGAGCCTTGCGGCCCGACTGGATGAGCGCGACGCCACCGCCGGGGACGATGCCCTCCTCGACGGCCGCCTTCGCGTTGCGGACGGCGTCCTCGATGCGGTGCTTGCGCTCCTTGAGCTCGACCTCGGTGGCCGCGCCCGCCTTGATGACGGCCACGCCGCCGGCGAGCTTGGCGAGGCGCTCCTGCAGCTTCTCGCGGTCGTAGTCGCTGTCGGTGTTGTCGATCTCGCGGCGGATCTGGGTCACGCGACCCTCGATCTGGTCCGCCTCGCCGGCACCCTCGACGATCGTGGTCTCGTCCTTGGTGACGATGACCTTGCGCGCACGGCCGAGCAGGTCGAGGGTGGCGTTCTCGAGCTTGAGACCGACCTCCTCGGTGATGACCTGGCCGCCGGTGAGGATCGCGATGTCCTGCAGCTGCGCCTTGCGACGGTCGCCGAAGCCGGGGGCCTTGACGGCGACCGACTTGAAGATGCCGCGGATCTTGTTGAGCACGAGGGTCGCGAGAGCCTCACCCTCGACGTCCTCGGCGATGATGACGAGCTCCTTGCCGTCCTGGATCACCTTGTCGACGACAGGCAGAAGGTCCTTGATGTTCGAGATCTTCTGGTTCGCGATCAGGATGTACGGGTCCTCGAAGACCGCCTCCTGGCGCTCCGGGTCGGTGACGAAGTAGGGGTTGATGTAGCCCTTGTCGAAGCGCATGCCCTCGGTGAGCTCGAGCTCGGTGCCGAAGGTCTGCGACTCCTCGACGGTGACGACGCCTTCCTTGCCGACCTTGTCGATGGCCTCGGCGATGAGCTGGCCGATCTCCGGGTCAGCGGCCGAGATCGATGCGGTCGCCGCGATCTGGTCCTTCGACTCGACCTCCTTGGCCGACTCGAGCAGCTCGGCGGTGATGGCCGCGACGGCCTTCTCGATGCCCTTCTTGAGCGAGATGGGGTCGGCGCCGGCCGCCACGTTGCGCAGGCCCTCGCGCACGAGCGCCTGGGCGAGAACCGTGGCGGTGGTGGTGCCGTCACCGGCGACGTCGTCGGTCTTCTTGGCGACCTCCTTGACGAGCTCCGCGCCGATCTTCTCGTACGGGTCGTCCAGCTCGATCTCCTTGGCGATGGAGACACCGTCGTTCGTGATCGTGGGGGCGCCCCACTTCTTCTCGAGCACGACGTTGCGACCGCGCGGGCCGAGCGTCACCTTGACGGCGTCGGCCAGGGTGTTCAGGCCGCGCTCGAGGCCGCGACGGGCCTCCTCGTCGAAAGCGATGATCTTTGCCATGTGTGTGTCGTCCCTCCGGAACGTTGGCTTTTGGGTATTAGCACTCAACAAACGCGAGTGCTAATACATTCTGGCACTCGCCCCTATCGAGTGCAAGCCGCGATGACGGATGCCGAAACGCAGCGAGACGGGATGCCCTGAGGCATCCCGTCTCGGCGTCGGACCGGCGTCGCACGCCGGTTCCCGCGGTTCAGACCACGCGCACGGCCTCGGCCTGCGGCCCCTTCTGGCCGGAGCCGACCGTGAACTCCACGGTCTGACCCTCTTCCAGCACGCGGAAGCCCGTCATGTCGATGTTCGAGTAGTGGACGAAGACGTCCTGGCCGTCGGCGACGGTGATGAAGCCGAATCCCTTCTCGGCGTTGAACCATTTCACGGTGCCCTGGGTCATGCGTATCTCCTGTAGCCGGCGGTGCAGGGCTTCATCGTATGCAGGCGCCGATGCGGCTCCCGCGCGTTTCGTCACTTGTTGACACGCAGGCACACAAGTGTTTACCCCCGCGAAACACGCCGTGCCGCGATCAGGGCGTAGGGGCCGGCGTCTGACCCGCCGCCGTGCGATCCAGCCCGATCACGACGGTCAGTTGCGGAACACCCTCCGTCGTGGGCGGGTAGGCGTCGCTCTGCTCGATCGCGGCGCCGCCGATGACGTCCGCGAGGCCCGCGGCGGCGGCCTCGTGCGCCGGATCGACGTAGAAGACCGTCGTTGTCGGGAAGTCCTGTGATCCGGCCTCACCCGCACTGACCTTGTCGTCGGCCCAGCCGGCCGTGACCACGACCTCCTTCAGCTGGGTCGCGAGACCCGACTCCGGCGTCGCGTTGAGGATCATCACGTCGAAGGTCGGGTCGACGACCGGTGCGACTTCCGTCACCGGTTCGGCGGTGGGTGCGGGGCTCGGGGCGAGTTCGATCCGGCCGGAGGCCAGCAGCGTGCCGAAGATGCCGACGGCGATGAGCACGATGGTGGCCAGCGCCGCCCACAGCAGCACGACCCACCCCCGCATGCGCGGGTTCTCGGCCCGGTGGGCGCCGACGCGGTCCGTCTCGGGCACTTCATCGAAGCGATCCCGGGGGTACGTCGTGGTCGGCACCCGTCGATGTTACCCGCCGAATCCTGAGCGACCCGGCGGCGACAGACGTCTCGTGCGGACTGCCCGGTCAGTGCGCGTCGGCGGCGCGCACCGCGCGCTCGTGCCGTCGCGCGTCGCGCAGGCGGCGGAGCCGCTTCACCAGCATCGGGTCGTGCTGCTGCGCCTCGGTCGTGTCGATGAGGCGCCCGAGCAGCTGATAGTAGCGAGCGGGTGACAGACCGAGGTCGGCGCGGATCGCCTCCTCCTTGGCCCCCGCGTGCCGGCGCCACTCGGCCTCGAAGTCGAGGATGGCGCGGTCGCGATCGGTCAGAGGCACGCGTCCACGCTAGCCCGCGGCATCCGTCTCCTCCGTGTGCGACGCGCGCCAGCGCACGAACGCACCGAGCGGATCGACCGCCGCCAGCGGCGCGCCGTCGCGGGCGAGCACGAAGCCGCCCCAGGTCACGGGATCGACCACGTGCCGCCGCCACTCGTGGAGGCCCGGCGGGTCGATCGTGATCCACACCGCGTCCAGGGCGCGGACGGCCTCGACGAGGCGCTCTCGCCCGGCGTGCGGGATGTGCGGAAGCACCCCGGGCGTGGTGACGACGAGCGTCGCGCCGTCCGGTGCCATCGCCGCGGCCTCGCCCAGCACCCGGGGGTCGGACGCGTCGCCGGCGAGCAGCAGCGGCGGATCGGCCGCGACGATGTCGAGCGCGGCGGCGATGCGCTCGACCCTGCCGGTCTCACCGGGCCACACCAGGCTCGTGAGGAAGCGGCGGTCGCGCGGGTCGCCGGCATCGAGCGGCTCGAGATCGATCCCGGCGCGCCACACCACCTCGGGCATCCGCAGCGGCGGGTCGCCCGTGACGTCGCACGCCAGCGCGACGGACGACGGTCCCGACCCGGGATCCAGCGCGGTGACCCCCTCGGGCCCGCGATAGTCGTACGAGTAGCGGTCGGGATACAGGCACAGCCCCGCGCTCGCGCCGAGCTCGAGCAGCGCGATCGGGCCGCTGATCGTAGCCAGCGCGGGAAGGAGCGCAGCACTGCGCTGCGGCTCGTTCGTCTGGAGCCGGCGGACGGATGCCTCGGCCACGAGCTCATCGGCATGCCCGGTGAGCCAGGCCGCCCACGCCGGGAACGGCTGCTCGGGTGCGCCGAGCAGGCGTGAGACGGCGAAGACGAGCGGCGGCTGGCGGCGCGCGGAGGGGATGCGCGCGAGGATGCCGGCGATGTCGCGGTCGGCGGCCACCCCCGCCGCCCACTCGGCGTACAGCGCCGAGCGGCCCGGCGCCTCGTCGCGGGCGAACCGGCCGTAGCGGTCCACGACGGCGTCGATCTCGCCGCCGAAGTCGTCGCCCATCCCGCCATCCTCCCCCACCGGTGCGGTCACGATCACTCGCGACGACCCGACGCCCGGGCGGCTGAGGTTGAATGGAGGGTGCCCGGAAACCCGGCCGAGGAGGAACCATGACCTACGCCGTCGACAAGAGCGACGCACAGTGGCGCGAAGAGCTGTCCGCCGACCAGTACGCGGTGCTGCGTCAAGCCGGCACCGAGCGACCGTGGACCGGCGAGCTGCTCGACGAGAGCCGTGCCGGCCTGTACACGTGCGCGGCGTGCGGCGCCGAGCTGTTCCGCAGCGGCACGAAGTTCGACTCGCACTGCGGGTGGCCGAGCTTCTACGAGTCGATCCGTCCCGAGGCCGTCGAGCTCATCGAAGACAACAGCCACGGCATGGTGCGCACCGAGGTGCGCTGCGCGAACTGCGGCTCGCACCTCGGGCACGTCTTCCCCGACGGGTTCGGCACGCCCACCGGCGACCGCTACTGCATGAACTCGATCTCCCTCCAGTTCACCCCCGGCACCGACGGGCAGGACGCCTGATGACCGGCGCACGCGATGCGGCCCTCTCCCGCCGGTCGTGGTCGAAGGTCACCGACGAGGCGCCGAGCCACCAGGAGCTGCTCGACCTCGTCGCGGCCGCCGGCCGCGTCGCCGATCACTCGTCGCTGAAGCCGTGGCGGCTCATCGAGCTGCGCGGCGCGGACCGTGAACGGCTCGGCCGGGCGATCAGCAAGGCCGAGGGTGAGAAGGGTTCGTCGTCGAAGCCGCTGCGCGCGCCGCTGCTCGTCGCCGTCGTGTTCACGCACCGCAAGAGCCACAAGGTGCCCGCGTGGGAGCAGGAGGCCGTCGCCTCGGGTGTGGCCCACGTGCTGAGTCTGCTGCTCGACGAGGCGGGCTGGGGCGTCATCTGGCGCACCGGCCACTACACGCGCGCCAAGGCCGTGGCGAAGGCGCACGGGCTGAAGAAGAACGAAGAGCTCCTGGGGTGGCTGTACGTGGGCGGAAAGCCGAAGAGCTCCCGCACCTCGCGGCGCAAGGGCATCGACGCGCACAGGTTCGTCAGCCGGATGCCCTGACCGGGCGGCTCCGCAGCGAGCCGATGCGCTGATCCGGCAGACCTCGCGAGGGACGGATGCCGCGACCCGCAGCATCCGTCAGAATCATCGGGGCACCGGAGCGGTCAGCAGAACCCGCCGATGCTCTCCCACACGGGGTGCCGCGCGTCGGCGCCCTCGCGGAGCACCGACGCTTCGATCAGCCCGTACGGCCGGTCCGCCGCGAAGAACACCTCCCCCGGGTTGTCGAGGCCGAACGGCGTCAGGTCGACCGCGAAGTGGTGGAGGTTCGGCATCGAGAACCTGATCTCGTCCACGTCGGCACGCTCCGCCAGCACGTGCCGGCCCATCTCGTAGAGGGTCTGCTGGAGCGCGAGCGAGTGCGTCTGCGCGAACGACTCCAGCATCGCGCGGCGCACCTGGGCGAAGGCGTCGTCGTAGTCGACGTCGTCGCGGTTGTAGCGCCAGCGCGCCGTGACCGACGTCGCGAGGATGCGATCGTCGGTCTCGGGGAGCGTCGTGTACCTGTCGCGCACGAACCCGCGGAACTCCGAGCCGGTCGACTTCAGCACGGCCAGATCCCGCAGGCCCGCGAGGACGGTCGGCTCGCCGCCGGCGAACACCACCGCTGCGGTGCGGGTCTCGGTGCCGCCGCGCACGAAGGCGTGGTCGTGCGCGTCGCCGGCGACCGCGATGCGACTCCAGCTGTACTGCTCGGCCTCCCACCGCCCGCCGGTCACCCAGGCGAACTCGCTGGTGAAGTGGCGTCCCAGCCGCAGCAGGAAGTCCTCCGGGGCGCCGACGCCCTCGCGGGCGAAGGCGTACACGATGTTCTTCTGCGTGTCGGTGGCGATGATCGCGGCGTTGTCACCGACGGTGTGTGCGGCGTCGAAGGCGCCGCGCAGCTGCGACGTGACGTTGAGGTCGGTGATCCGGTGGCGTGAAGTGCGGCGGTCGATCCGGACGAGGCGCACCTCGGCCTTGCCGTACTGGTTCGCACCGAGCACGACGTCCGGCCCGGACACCGTCAGTTCCCCCGGTACGTCGAGTAGGAGTACGGGCTGAGGAGCAGCGGCACGTGATAGTGCTGGCCGACGTCCGCGACCGTGAAGTCGATCGACACAGCCGGATAGAAGGTCGCGCGTCCCGTGCCCGCGAAGTACTCGCCGGTGTCGAACGACAGCCGGTACGTCCCGGCATCGAGGCGGTCGGGACCGAGGTCGCCGATGCGTCCGGCGCCGTCGGTGACGCCCGCCGCCACCTGTGTGCCGTCGCCGCGGCTGAGCACCACCCTCACTCCGCGGGCGGGGCTGCCGAGCGCGGCGTCCAGCACGTGCGTGGTGACCTGACTCATGGCTCGATGATCCCTTCCAGCCGGAGGAGGGCGATCTGACGAAGCTCGTCGGCCACGACCGCGATCTCCTCGTCCTCAGTGTGCGCCAGCCGCGCCTCGAGCGCAGCGAGGATCTCCGGCGCGCTGCGACCCGCGGCGCGGATGAGGAACACGCGTGAGAACCGCTCCTCGTACGCGCGGTTGCCGGCTGCGAGCGCGGCGGCGGTGTCGGTGTCGCCCGGCGTCGTGCCGAGGCCGGCCTGCTCGGAGCGCGACCACGATGCTTCGGCGCTCGTGCCTCGCACCCGATCCCCCAGGCGGGGGTGCCGGGCGAGCGCGCGGTCGATCTCGTCTGCGGTCCAGGGCGCGGCGGCGGTGCGGGCGGTCTCCCGCAGCGCGCGGCGGTCGGCGTACGGCCGCCCTGCGACGAGCGCCTCGACCCAGCGGTCGATGTCGACGCAGGGGCGCACGACGTCTCGCGCGGCGCCGGCATCGAGCCGGTTGAACGCCTCGAGCTTCATCGCTGCGGCGGTCCGGTGCGGGCTCAGGCGGCGAGCTGGGCCCGCAGCCGATCGACGTGGCCGCGGGGGTCGACCCGGTACTCGGCGGACTCGACCGTGCCGTCGGGCGCGAGCACGAAGGTCGAGCGGATCAGTCCGACGCGCTCCTCGCCGCCGATCACCTTGGTCCCCCAGGCGCCCCAGGCCTCAGCCACGGCGTGGTCCTCGTCCGAGAGGAGCGGGAACTGCAGCTGCTCGGCCTCGGCCCACTCCGCGAGCCGCCCGACCGAGTCGGGAGAGATGCCGACCACGGCGACGCCGGCGGCCTGGAGCGACGCGAGATTGTCGCGGAAGTCGCAGGCCTCGGTGGTGCAGCCCGGGGTGAAGGCGGCCGGGTAGAAGAAGACGACCAGACGACGGCCCGCGAAATCCTCCGGCCGCACCACGGTGCCGGTGGAGTCCGGCAGGGCAAAGCCCGGGTTCGCGTCCCCGCTGCCGAGCGCGGGGTCCTGCGGGCGGATGTCGTCGTCGGCCATGGATGCGTCCCTTTCCATCGTCTGTCGCGGCGCTGCCCGCGACCGGGACCACCCGGCTCGCGGACGCCGCCCCTCGATCTTGGGCTCCCGGCGGCGCCTCGGCAAGTCGTCGAGTGCGCCGACGCGCCGTCACGCGCTCCCAGGTGCTGGCGCGTGCCTGGTGCGCACACCGCCTCCGACCCTCAGGGGCGCGCGCGGCGCAGCAGTCGTCCTCGCGGTTCTGCGAAGTCGACGCGCTCACCGCGCACGAATGTCTCGCGCACGACGCCGGTGAGCGCACGGCCGTCGTACGGCGACACGGGGTTCTTGTGGAGCAGTCGCCCGGCCTCGACCACGAAGCCTTCGTCGGGGGCGAACACCGAGAGGTCGGCATCCGCCCCCACCGCGATCGTGCCCTTGCGGGTGAGACCGGCGAGCGCGGCCGGTCGCGCCGACATCCATTCGACGACCTTCTCGAGCGGGATGCCGCGGGCGCGCGCCTCCGTCCACACCAGCGGCAGGCCCAGCTGCAGCGACGCGATCCCACCCCACGCCCTCGCGAAGTCGCCGTTCCGCAGGTCCTTGAGGTCTGCGGTGGACGGCGAGTGGTCGCTGACGACCGCGTCGATCGTTCCTTCGACCAGCCCCTGCCACAACAGCTCGCGGTTCGTGCCCTCGCGGACAGGCGGGCAGCATTTGCACGCGGTGGCGCCGTCGGCGATGTCCTCCGCCCGCAGAGTCAGGTAGTGCGGACACGTCTCCACCGTCAGCCGCACACCCGAGCGCTTCGCCGCGGCGATCGCAGGAAGCGCGCCGGAGGACGACAGATGCACGATGTGGGCGCGGGCGCCGGTGCGGCGCGCACTCTCGATGACCTGCGCGATGGCGACGTCCTCCGCCCGGCGCGGGCGCGACGCGAGGAACGCCCCGTACGCCCTGCCGCCGCCGGCAGGCGCGGCGGCGATCGTCGCCGCGTCCTCGGCGTGCACCAGGAGCACGCCGTCGAACCCCGCGAGCTCTTTCAGGGCGCGCTCCAGCTCGTCGGCCCCGAGCGGCGGAAACTCGTCGACCCCCGACGGCAGCAGGAAGCACTTGAAGCCGAACACGTCGTCGTCGTGAAGCGCGCGGAGCGTGCCGAGGTTGGCGGGGACGGCGCCGCCCCAGAACCCGACGTCGACGAACGCCTGATCGCGAGCGGCGCGCCGCTTGCGCGCCAGCGCATCGAGCGAGATCGTCGGCGGGATGCTGTTCAGCGGCATGTCGATGATCGTCGTGACGCCGCCCGCCGCCGCGGCCCTGGTCGCCGAGGCGAACCCTTCCCAGTCGGTCCGCCCTGGCTCGTTGACGTGCACGTGCGTGTCGACGAGGCCCGGAAGGAGCGTCTCGTCGTCGCGCAGCTCGACCGCATCCGCTGCCCTCAGCCCGCTGCCGAGGGGCTCGATCGCGGCGATCGTCCCGTTGACGACGCCGATCTCGCACGGCTGGAAACCGTCCGGCAGCAGCGCGCGCCGGGCGCGGAAGACGACGTCGTGCTGCGGCATCCGCTCGTCCGTCATCCGCCCGCGACCCGTCTCGTCAGGTCAGCCGGATCTGGCGGTTGACGTCTTTGTAGAGCAGATAGCGGAAGGGCTCGGGTCCGCCGGCGTAGCAGGCCTGCGGGCAGAACGCCCGCAGCAGCATGTAGTCGCCGGCCTCGCACTCGACCCAGTCGTCGTTGAGGCGATAGACCGCCTTGCCCTGCAGGACGAAGAGTCCGTGCTCCATCACGTGCGTCTCGGCGAACGGGATCACCCCACCGGGCGCGAACGTCACGATGTTGACGTGCATGTCGTGCGCAAGATCGTCGGGATCGACGAACCGGGTGGTCGCCCAGGCGCCCGCGGTATCCGGCATCGACTGCGGCTCGACATCCTGATCGCGGGTCACGAAAGACGTCGGTGCCGGCACACCCTCTGCGGACTCGTAGGCCTTGCGGATCCAGTGGAAGCTCACGGGCCCGTCGCCCCGGTTCGCGACAGACCACTCTGCGCCCGGCGCGAGGAACGCGTAGCCGCCGGCCTCGAGCACGTGCGGCTCACCGGCGAGCGTCAGCGTGAGGGCGCCGTCGGTGACGAACACCACGCCCTCGACGCCGGCCTCAGGCTCCGGGGACTCGGCGCCTCCGCCGGGTGCGATCTCGACGATCAGCTGCGCGAACGTCGTCGCCGACCCGGCGATGGGCCGCGCGAGGATCCAGGCTCGCGCGCCGGTGAATCCCGGCAGCCTGCTCGTGACGATGTCGCGCAGCACGCCGCGGGGGATGAACGTGTACGCCGGCTTCACGACGGCGCGATCGGTCAGGAGGTCGGTCTGCGGCGGCAGGCCGCCGCGCGGCGTGTAGTAGCTCATCGGGTCCTCTCGGTGGCGGCGGGGCGCGCGAGGGCTTCGAGGCCCGCGCGGTCGATGCCGGTCGCCCGTTGCGCCTCGGGTTCGCTGACCGCTCCGCAGGCGATGCCGCGCGCGAGGAAGGCGGCGAGCGCACGTGCGGTCGCGGGTTCGTCGAGCACGCCGCTGTCAGCGCGGCTCACGTAGGCACGCAGGCGTGCGGCCGCCGACGCGAACCCCTGCCGGTAGAACTGCACGTTGGCGACGAACCGCGGCACGAGCTGCGCCGGATGCAGATCCCAGCCCTGGAAGAACCCGCGCTCGAGCGAGCGGCGCGTCAGCCGTGCGCTCAGGCGCCACGCCGCCCGTACCGCCTCGGGGTCGCCGACGGGCAGGATGTTCGTCGATCCGTCCGAGAGCCGCACGCCGGTCTGGGCGGCGGCGACCTGCATGACGCTCTTGGCGTGGTCGGCGGCCGGATGATCGAGCGACTGGTACGCGGGCGCGATGCCCAGCGCGGCGCTGTAGTCGTAGGTTCCGTAGTGGAGCGAGCTCACCCGGCCCTCGCCCGAATGGATCGCGGCCGCGAGCGGCGACGTGCCGTCAGCACCCAGGATGATCTGCGGCGTCTCGACCTGCACCTCGAAGCCGAGGCTCCCCGGAGTCAGCCCGAGGCGCTCCTCGAGCCGCGCGCACAGCGCCGCCATCGCGCCGACCTGCGCGGCGGTGGTCACCTTCGGGAGGGTCAGCCGCAGCCCCTCGGGGACCCCACCGGCTTCGTGCAGCGTCGTCAGGAAGAGATCGAGGGAACGGATGCCGCGACCCCGCGTCCGCGCCTCGAGCCCCTTGAAGCGGATCCCACAGAACGGCGGGGTGCGCCCGTGGTCGCGGGCATCGGCGAGCAGCTGCGCCGCGCGGACGACATCCGCATCCTCCCGGGCATCGCCGCGGTCGCCGTAGCCGTCCTCGAAGTCCAGGCGGAGATCCTCGATCGGCTCGGTGGCGAGTTTCGCGGTGACGAGGGCGGCGACTTCCGCCGCGTGGTCCTCCGTCACCCCCAGGTCGCGGACCACCGCCGCCATGCCGCCCTGCGCCGCGACGGCGGCCAACGCCTGATCGCCCCACTCGCGCGGGAGCGCGGGGGTGTAGCGATCCCCCGCGACGTAGACGGTGTGCACGGGCTGTCGCGTGCCGTCGTCGCCCGGGTAGTCGTCGGCGAACAGCCGGTCGGTGGCGGCGAGCAGCCTGTCGATATGGTCGAGGTCCGGTGCGCCGAGCGCACGCACGCCCACGCGGTCCACCGGTCGCACGCCCCCGTCGGCGTGCGACGGACGGTCGTGGCTGGGCAGCGGCGCCTTCGGCACGATCTCAGCTTGCCACCGCCGGCAGCCGTACGGTGAGCGGGCGGTGCCCGTGTCAGCGGCCGGGTCGCGGCATCCGTCGCCACGGTACCGCCGCCACGACCACCGACAGGATCGCGAGCGCCGACATCAGCAGCGACGGGCCGAGCGCCGGGGCCGCGCTCGTAGGCCAGATGGCGTCGATGACGACGGACGTGACCACCTGCCCCACGACGGTGCCGAGGCCGAGCAGCAGCACGCCGGTGTAGGGCACCAGCGCCGCCGCCAGGAAGATGTAGCTGACGCCGATGACGCCGCCGAGGTACAGCCAGGGCTCGGACGGGTACGCGGACGGGGCTCCGGCGACCGCGGTGTGGATCAGCTCGGCGATCCCGAGCACGGCCGTGCCGCCGATGAAGTTCACGAGGGTCGCCGTCAGCGGCGTTCCCACGCGCTGGCGGAGCCTGCCGTTGACGGCCGACTGCCACGCGATGCCGGCGCCGACGAGGAAGGGCAGCACGATCAGCACGAGCGGCGCGTCGACGCCCCCGGCCAGCGACACCGCCGCGGCGAGCATCGCGAGCGCGCCGCCGACGAGGCGTGCCGGGGTGACGGCGACGACGCCCGCGGGCCCGACGCCGGCGCGGTCCAGCAGGAGCCCGCTCACCGTCTGACCCGCCACCACCCCGACGGTGAACAGCGCGACGCCGATGATGCCGACGGCCAGGGACTGGGTGGCGACCGAGAGCGCGCCTGCGACGCCGCCGCACAGCATCCAGATCGGGATGTTCCCGCCACGGAGGCCCGTCAGGAGGGCACTGAACCCGCGGCGGCCCTGCGGCAGCACGACCGAGAGCACGATCAGCACGACCAGGCCCGAGCCGAATGAGACCACGGCGGCCGCGAATCCGTCGTCGAGGCGGACGCCCAGCTGCCCGTTGATGCGCGCCTGCACGGCGGTCAGGACGCCGATGAGGGCCGCGCCGCCGAGCCCGATCCAGGCGGGCAGGCGGCGATCGGTCACCGATCCATCTTGCCCTGCGCCGGTGCCCGTCGACGCCACCGTGCGGCGGCGGCCGGAAGGGGGCGAAACCAGAGCCGACTACGGGACTCGAACCCGTAACCCCCTAATTACAAGTTAGGTGCGCTACCAATTGCGCCAAGTCGGCAGAGCGCCAAGTCTAGCGGCGCCCGCGTGCGCGCCCGATCAGGGGGCGGTGGTCGGCGTGGGGGTGGGGGTCGCCTTGTAGTACGAGTCGCTCGCCACGGTGAGCACGAACTGGGCGAACTCCTTGGGGTCGTCGAGCTTGCCGACGTACTGCGTGCCGTTGACCAGCACCATCGGCGTTCCTGTCAGCGATGCGCCGTCGGTGTCGGGCAGCTCCTTGAGCGCCTGCTCGGTCGCCGACTTCGCCCACGACGTGTAGGACTGCGTCTCGATGCAGGCGCGCACGACCTTGGGCCCGTCGACACCCGTCGCGAGCGCGAGCGACGCGAGCTCGTCGTCGCTGAGGCCGTCCGAGTCGACGTCGGGCTGCTGGCGCAGCAGTGCGTCGTTGAAGGCGAAGAAGTACTCCGGCGAGTTCTGGGCCACGCACGCGGCCGCGCCGGCGGCGCGCAGCGAGTACTTGGTGCCGTTCGACTTCGCCGTCAGCATCGCGACCGGGTAGTACGTGAGCGTGGCGGCGCCGTTCTCGATCCACTCCGACAGCTGCTGCATGTTCGCGAGCTGGAAGTCGCGCGAGCCGGTGGAGAGGTAGTCGACGTACACGCGGATGTCGACGGCGGGGGCCTCGGTCGGCGTCGGGGTGGGGATGGGCTCCGACTCTTCCGGCGCGGGGGTGGGCTCACCCTGCGGGGCGCCGTTGGGGTCGACGACTTCGGGCACCATGCCGCTGCCGGTGACGTCGGTGACGACGAAGCCGCCGTTCACGCCCTTGGCGGGGCTCATCGTGGGCTTCGATGCGCTCGACGAGACCGTCCACGTCACCACGACGGCGATGACCGCCACGAACGCGACCGCGACCGCGGCCAGCGACGTCCGGCGGATCAGGCGGGCGCGCGACTGGCGCGCCTTCACCTGCTGCGCCTTCTCGCGCACCGCGTCGCGGCGCTCGCTGGACGCGGCGTTCGGTGACTCGTCGCTCGACATGGAACCTCTCGGGGCGTGAAGATGGCCGGTGTTCCGGCGGGGCCAGGCGGGGAAAGCGGCCGTCCACGATGCTAGTCAGCCACCCTGGGAAATGCCCAGACGCAACCTCCGCGCGAGCCGTGTCATACTGTTCGTGCGCCCGATGGCGGGCGTGCGGGTAAGCCCCCGCTCATTCCATCACTACGGATCGTCCGGCACGTACCTGCCGGTGAAGGAGAAGAGAACATGGCGTCCGTCACGTTTGACAACGCAACCCGTCTGTACCCCGGGGGCACTCGCCCCGCTGTGGACAAGCTCAACCTCGAGGTCGCCGATGGCGAGTTCCTGGTCCTCGTCGGCCCGTCGGGCTGTGGCAAGTCCACGTCGCTGCGCATGCTGGCCGGCCTCGAAGAGGTCAACTCCGGCCGCATCCTGATCGGCGACCGCGACGTCACCGACGTCCCGCCGAAGGACCGCGACATCGCGATGGTCTTCCAGAACTACGCGCTGTACCCGCACATGACGGTCGCCGAGAACATGGGCTTCGCGCTCAAGATCGCCGGCGTCGGCAAGGAGGAGCGCGCCGCTCGCGTGCTCGAGGCCGCGAAGCTCCTCGACCTCGAGGAGTACCTCACCCGCAAGCCGAAGGCCCTCTCGGGTGGTCAGCGTCAGCGTGTCGCCATGGGCCGCGCGATCGTCCGCCAGCCGCAGGTGTTCCTCATGGACGAGCCGCTGTCGAACCTCGACGCCAAGCTCCGCGTCCAGACCCGTACGCAGATCGCGTCGCTGCAGCGCCGCCTCGGCGTCACCACGGTCTACGTGACCCACGACCAGACCGAGGCCCTCACCATGGGTGACCGCATCGCGGTCCTCAAGGACGGCCTCCTGCAGCAGGTCGGCACCCCGCGCGACCTCTACGAGAAGCCGAACAACGTGTTCGTCGCCGGCTTCATCGGCTCGCCGGCCATGAACCTGTTCCCGGCGCACATCGCCGAGGGCGGCGTGCAGTTCGGCGACACCGTCGTGGGCGTCGAGGCCGACACGCTCGGCAAGGCGCACGGCTCGGAGGTCACCATCGGCGTCCGTCCGGAGGACATCCAGGTCGCGCCCGCCGACGGCAAGGGCCTCTCGGTCGTCGTAGACCTCGTCGAGGAGCTCGGCGCGGACGGCTACCTCTACGGTCACGCCGACGTCGCCGGCAAGCGCACCGACATCGTCGCGCGCGTCGACGGCCGCCGTCACCCGATCGCGGGCGACAAGGTCATCCTGGCGCCGGTGCCCGGACACGTCCACGTGTTCGACATCGAGTCGGGCGAGCGCCTGACCGACAAGGCCATCGCCGCGGCGTAACGCTGATCGAATTCGCGACGGCGCGGGTGGGAGACATTCCCCCCGCGCCGTCGCTCGCTTTTCTGGAGGGGACGTGCCTGACGCCCTGAGCATCACCGCCTCGAGCGTCGACCCGGGACTGCTGACGCTCCCCTGGTCGACACCGCTCGGCGAGTGGCCGTCGAGCCACATCGTCTTCCTCCCCAAGGGCATCTCGCGCCACCTGGTGCGCTTCGCGAACCTCTCGGGCCGCGTCGTCGCCATCAAGGAGACCACCCAGGTGATGGCCCAGCGGGAGTACGACATGCTGGGCAATCTCGCCCGGCTGGACGTCCCGTGCGTCGAGCGCGTGGCCGTGATCGCGGGGAGGACGGATGCCGCGGGCGAGCCGCTTCCCGCCGCGCTGGTGACCGCGCACCTGAAGTTCTCGCTCCCCTACCGCGCCCTGTTCACGCAGGTGCTCCGGCCCGACACCGCGACGCGTCTCGTGGACGCCCTCGCGCTGCTGCTGGTGCGCCTGCACAACGTCGGCTTCTTCTGGGGCGACGTGTCGCTGTCGAACACGCTGTTCCGCCGCGACGCGGGCGCGTTCGCCGCCTATCTCGTCGACGCCGAGACCGGCGAGCTGCACGAGACCGGCCTGACGCCCGGCCAGCGCGCGCACGACCTCGACGTCGCCCGCACCAACATCGCCGGCGAGATCATGGACCTCGAGGCCGGCGGCCGCCTGGAGGGCGGCGTCGACGCGATCGCGATCGCGGACGGCATCGTCTCGTCGTACCACTCACTGTGGGCGGCGCTCACCGACGAGGAGACGTTCCGCGCCGACGAGGCGTGGCGCATCACCGAGCGCGTGCAGCGGCTCAACGACCTGGGCTTCGACATCGGCGAGATGTCGATCCAGGCGACGTCCGACGGCGCCAAGGTGTCGATCCAGCCGAAGGTCGTCGACTCCGGTCACCACCAGCGGCGCCTGCTGCGTCTGACCGGTCTCGATGTCGAGGAGAACCAGGCCCGCCGCCTGCTCAACGACCTCGACGAGTTCCGCGCGCGCATCTCGCGCCTCGGCGACGACGAGGAGATGGTCGCGCACGAGTGGCTGACGCGCGTGTTCGAGCCGGTCGTCAAAGCGGTCCCGTGGGACCTCCGCTCGAAGCTGGAGCCCGCCGAGGTGTTCCACCAGCTGCTCGAGCACCGCTGGTACCTGTCGCAGGCGAAGGGCAAGTCCGTGCCGCTCGCCGAGGCGCTCACCAGCTACATCGACAACGTGCTGCGCCACCGCCGCGACGAGGCGACGCTGATGGGCCCGCCGACCGAGACGGTGTCGCTGTCGGTCATCACGTCGCCGAACCCCGTCGTGGACGACGACGAGGACGAGATCGACTGGCGCGACCTGGTCTGAACCACCCTCGGGAATCGCGAAAGGGCATGTCTCCGCCGGCGGAGACATGCCCTTTCGCGATTGCGCAGAAGAGTGGGGGGTCAGTAGCCGACGGTGAACCGCTTGCGCGGGTGCTGCGGGCTCTCGATCTCGTCGACGATCGCCACGGCGAGATCCTCGCCCGAGATGTACGACTCGCCCTCGGCGTCGGTCACGATGACATCGCCGCCCGTGCGGTACTCGCCGGTGCGCTCGCCCGGCGCGAATGCGCCGAAGCCGCCGGCCGGGTGGACGTAGAACCAGTCCAGCGACTCCGGGCCGTTCTGCAGGTCCTCCAGCACGCCGACCGCCTCGAGGGCCTCGGCCTTGTAGTCCTCGGCGAACGACGGCAGGTCGACGACCCGCTCGCCGCCCTCGGTCACGAGGCTGCCGCCCGCACCGCCGATGACGCCCAGACGGACGCCCTCCGGCAGCAGCGACGCGAGCGCCGCCAGGTTCGGGCGCACGAGTCCCTCCATGTCGCCGCGCGGAGCCACCGCCGAGACCACGACGTCGACGCCCTGGAGCTGCGCGAGAAGGTCGGGCACGTCGGTGAGCGACCCCTCGACGTAGAGGGCGCCCTCGTGCCGCTCCGCAGGGATCCGCCGTGCGATCGACAGGACCGAGTGGCCGCGGCTCACCGCCTCGGCGACGATGTGACGGCCGGCGTACCCCGAGCCTCCGATGACGGCGATGCGTGCCATGTTCTGCCTTTCGACGTAGTGCTGCTGCTGTGCTGGTGACCGGCTGCGCCGGCTCTCCGAGGGTGAACGCGCGGCGCCCGGGTTCATTCCCCTGAATGCGTCATGCGGCGACTCACTCCGCGGGGGACGCCCGCAGAGTGGAGACCTGGTAGAGGGCGACGGATGCCGCGATCCCGGCGTTCAGCGACTCCGCCGCGGTCGAGATCGGGATGGAGACGATCTGGTCGCACGTCTCGGTCACCAGGCGCGAGAGGCCCTTGCCCTCCGAACCCACGACGATCACGACGGGCCGGTCGGCGAGCTGCAGGGCCGGCAGCGACACGTCTCCCCCGCCGTCGAGTCCCAGCACGAACACGCCCTGCTTCTTGAACTCCTTGAGCATCGTCGTGAGGTTCGCCGCCACCGCGACCGGGATCCGCGCGGCGGCGCCGGCGCTGGTCTTCCATGCCGCCGAGTTCACCCCCGCCGAGCGGCGCTGCGGCACGATGACCCCCTGTCCGCCGAAGGCTGCCGTCGAGCGGATGATGGCGCCCAGGTTGCGGGGGTCCGTGACGCCGTCGAGCGCCACCAGCAGGGGCAGCTCGTCACGGTCGATGATCTGCTCGAGCAGGTCCTGCGGGTGCGCGTACTCGTACGGCGGCACCTTGAGGGCGACGCCCTGGTGCACGCCGTCGAACCCGGCCATGCGGTCGAGCTCGGGGCGCATGACCTCGAGCACCGGGATCTCGCGGTGGGTGGCGATCGACAGCATCTCCTTGACGCGATCGTCCATCTCGACGCGCTGCGCGATGTAGAGCGCCGTCGCGGGGATCTTCGCCCGCAGCGCCTCGAGCACGGAGTTGCGTCCCGTGACCGTCTCTGTGTCGTCGCCCGCCTTGGACTTGCCGCGGTTGGGGTTCGGGCCCTGCGGCGCCCGCTGCCCGGGCGCGCCCTTGCCGCCCGCGGCGGCGTAGCGCTCGGCCGCAGCCTTGCGCTTGCCCGCGGGGTGCCACGCGCGGTCCTCCGCCTTGGGGGTGGGCCCGCGCCCCTCGAGGGAGCGCTTGTTCTTGCCGCCCGTCCCCTTGGTGGCGCCCTTCTTCTTGCTGTTGCCCGCTCCCGGGCGCGTCGGCTTAGCCATCGATCAAGCTCCAGTGTGTTCCGTCTGCGGTGTCTTCGAGGGCGATGCCCGCCGCCGCGATCGCGTCGCGGATGCGGTCGGCGGCCGCCCAGTCCTTGGCGGCGCGCGCGTCCGCGCGCTGCGTGATCATCGTCTGCACGAGGGCGTCGAGAGCGGATGCCTCGCCCGAGGCATCCGTCGACCGCCACTGCGGGTCGAGGGGGTCGATGCCGAGCACGCCGGTCATGACGGCGACGTCGGCGAACGCGCGGAGCGCGGCGTCGCCGTCCCCCGCGTCCAGTGCGCTGTTGCCCTGGCGCACCGTCTCGTGCAGCACGGCAAGGGCCTGCGGCACTCCGAGGTCGTCGTCCAGCGCCGCGGCGAACGCGGCCGGCACCGCGGCCGCCACACGCACGTCCTCGTCGGCGCGCAGCGTGCGCAGCGCGCGTTCGAGGAACGTGCGGATGCGATCGAGCGCCGCCTCGGCCTCGTCGAAGGTCGACGTCGTGATGTCGAGGCTCGACCGGTAGTGTGCGGCGGCGAGCGCGTAGCGCACCACGAGCGGATCGCGTTCGCGCAGCACGTCCTCGGCGAGGATGAAGTTGAACAGCGACTTCGACATCTTCTGGGCGCCGACCGTCACGAGCCCGTTGTGCACCCAGTAGCGGGCGAATCCGTCACCGGCGGCGGTGGACTGCGCGAGCTCGTTCTCGTGGTGCGGGAAGCGCAGGTCGAGCCCGCCCCCGTGGATGTCGAACTCGCTGCCGAGGTAGCGGCGCGCCATGGCGGAGCACTCGATGTGCCAGCCGGGTCGGCCGGGCCCCCACGGCGAGTCCCAGGTCGCAGAGCTCGGCTCGTCGGCCTTCGCGCCCTTCCAGAGTGCGAAGTCGCGGGGGTCGCGTTTGCCGCGCGGGTCGGCGTCGGCGGCCGGCTCCATCGCGTCGATGCTCTGGCGCGTCAGCGAACCGTAGTCGGCCCACGACCGGACGTCGAAGTAGACGTCGCCCGCGGCATCCGTCCCCTCCGCAGCCGCGTACGCGTGCCCGGCCTCGATCAGGCGCCGGATGATCTCCTGCATCTGCGGGATCGACGCCGTGGCGCGCGGCTCGTAGGTCGGCGGGAGGATGCCGATCGCCGTGTAGGCGCGCGTGAACTCGAGCTCCATGCGATACGCGAGCGCCCACCAGGGCTCGCCGTCGGTGGCGTTGGCGAGCACCTTGTCGTCGATGTCGGTGACGTTGCGCACGAAGGTGACGCGCCCGTACCGGTGGGCCAGCCAGCGCCGCAGGATGTCGAACGTCAGTGCGCCGCGCAGGTGGCCGATGTGAGGTCCCGACTGCACCGTCGGACCGCAGACGTAGATCGTGACGTGACCGGGGTCGAGGGGCGCGAAGTCGCGCAGCGCCTGGGCCTTGGTGTCGTACAGCTGAACCGTCACCGCACCAGCCTACCGGCGGGTCTCGTCGCGACCGCGGGAACGACGGCGGTTGCCGCGCCGCCGCGGCCCCGACTTCGGGATGAACGGTCCGACTTCGGTATAAACGGATGGTGCACGTGCTCGCCGTCCTCGCCGCCGCCGTGCTCTTCGGCACCACCGGCACCTCGCAGGCGCTCGGCCCCGACGGCACGACGCCCCTCTCGATCGGCGTCATGCGCATGGTCCTCGGCGGCACCGGTCTGGCGGTCATCGCGTTCGCTCTGGCCGCCCGTCACGCCCGCAGGCATCCGCGAGTCGATGCGCCGACCCTGCGATCGGTCACCCGGTCGCGGAGCGGCATCCGTCCCCTCGCACTGATGGTGCTGACGGGCGTGTGCATCTCGGTGTACCAGCCGCTCTTCTTCCTCGGCACGGGCCGCAACGGCGTCGCGGTCGGGACGGTCGTCGCGCTCGGCTCCGCGCCGATCCTGGCCGGCCTCCTGGAATGGGCGCTGACGCGACGGATGCCGAGCCCCACGTGGATGGCCGCGACGGCGCTCGCGACGATCGGCGTGGTGCTGCTCGGCTTCGGCGGCGAGGCGGGCGCGGACGGGGGAACCGATCCGCTGGGCCTGCTGGGCTCGGTCGGCGCGGGCGCCTCGTTCGCCGTGATCGCCAACGCGCAGCGTCGGCTGCTCGACGACGGCTGGGATCCTTTCACCGTCGTCGGGGCCATGGGTGCGAGCTCGGCGCTGATCTGCGCCCTCGCGCTGCCGTTCGTCGATCTCTCGTGGCTGGGCACCACGCCCGGGCTCGTCATGGCGCTGTGGCTCGGGCTGGCGACGATCTCGATCGCGTACGTCCTCTTCACGTGGGGTCTCAGCGGGCTCACCGCCGCCACCGCGGCGACGCTCACGCTCGGCGAGCCGCTCACCGCGAGCGTGCTCGGCATCGTCGTCCTCGGCGAGCGGCTGTCCGCGCTGGCGATCGTCGGGCTGGCCGTGCTCGCGGCGGGTCTTGCTCTGCTCGCGTGGGGCTCACGCGCTCCGCGGGATCCGGCACCGTTCGCCGTCGAGGCGTGAACGGCGAAACACGGCCGCAATCCGCGCGTGGCACACTGGGCGGCGACATGCAGCGCACCATCGAGATCCGCACCGACGACCTGAGCGGCGAGGCCACTCGCACCCTCATCGCCTTCCACCTGTCCGGGATGCACGACACCTCTCCCCCGGAGAGCGTGCACGCGCTGGATCTCGAGGCGCTGAGACATCCGTCGCTGTCGGTGTGGTCGGCGTGGGTCGACGGCGAGCTGGCGGGTGTCGGCGCGCTGAAGGCGCTCGACGCGGATCGGGGCGAGATCAAGTCGATGCGCGTGGACGACCGGTTCCGGGGCACCGGCGTGGGTCGCGCCCTGCTGCGCCACATCGTCGACGACGCGCGGCGGCGCGGCATGTCGAGCCTCTGGCTCGAGACGGGCACCACCGCGGACTTCGCCCCGGCGCAGCGGCTCTACGAGAGCGAGGGCTTCGCGCTCTGCGGGCCGTTCGAGGACTACGTGCTCGACCCGGTCTCGGTCTTCATGACGCGCTCGATCTGACCCCGGTCGCCGCGGCGGCTCTCCGCGGGGACGACACGACGGTCACGCGGGGACGACCACCGCGACTGCGAACGCCGCGACGCCCTCGCCGTGTCCGGTGAAGCCCAGGCCGTCGGTCGTGGTCGCCGACACCGAGACCGCGGCACCGCCGAGCGCCGCCGACAGCGCGCGTTCCGCCTCGAGGCGGCGCGCCGCGAACCGCGGACGGTTCGCCTGCACCTGCACCGACACGTTGCCGACGCGCCAGCCGGCTTCGCCGAGCAGGGCGAGGGTGCGCGTGAGGAAGGCGTCGGCGTGCGCGCCCGCGTACTCGGGGTGGTCCGTGCCGAAATGCGTGCCGATGTCGCCGAGTCCGGCCGCCGCCAGCAGCGCGTCGACGATGGCGTGCGCGACGGCGTCGCCGTCGGAGTGCCCCGACAGCGGCGTCTCACCCGGCCATTCGAGTCCGGCAAGCCAGAGCGTTCCCTCGCCGCCGAACGCGTGGACGTCCGTGCCGAGCCCGACCCGCGGGATCGTGGGCACGTGCTCGAGGTGCACCGGCGTGTGCGCGGCGGGCGCGGCGACCAGATGGCGGGCGCGCTCGAGATCGGCTGCGGTCGTGATCTTGAACGCGAGCGGATGCCCCGCCACCGCGGCCACCGCATGTCCGGCCTCGGCGACGAGGGCGGCGTCGTCGGTGAAGTCGTCGAGCGCCGCGGCATATGCCTCGTCGAGCACGTCTCGCCGGAACCCCTGCGGCGTCTGCGCCGCCGCCAGCTCCGACCGGTCCACGGCGGCGAGGATCTCGGTCCCCGCCACGCGCTTGATCGTGTCGACGACCGGCAGCACCGGAACGGCACCCGCCGCGCCGCCGTCGATGGCGCCGATCACGCGCTCGAACACGTCGGGCGGGGTGAGGGCGCGCGCGGCGTCGTGGACCAGCACGACCTCGACGTCGGCCCAGAGGGCATCCAGGCCGGCGGACACCGAGTCCTGCCGCGTGTCACCGCCGACGACGACCGACACGAGATCGCGGCGATCCCCCGCCGTCGCGAGCGCCTCGCTCAGCGCGTCGCCTTCGCGACCCGACGGGGCGACGATGACGACCTGCGCGACGGGCGCCGCGAAGACGCCTTCCAGCGCGTGGCGCAGGATGCTGTGCCCGTCGATGCCGACGAAGGCCTTGGGGCCTCCGGCGCCCAGGCGGGTGCCGGAACCGGCCGCCACGACGACGATGCCGACACGGGGCACGGGAGTGATGCTCACCGCATCACGCTATCGCGACCGGCGCCGCATCCCGGCGCGCATGCCCTCGGGCGCACAGCAGAACGGCGCCCCGAGGGGCGCCGTTCTGAGAGTCTCAGCTCGCGAGGACCTCGTCGAGGAGGACGCTCGCCTTCTCTTCGTCGGTCTTCTCGGCGAGGGCGAGCTCGGAGATCAGGATCTGCTTCGCCTTCGCGAGCATCCGCTTCTCTCCGGCCGAGAGGCCGCGGTCCTGATCGCGACGCCACAGGTCGCGCACGACCTCGCTGACCTTGATGACATCACCGGAGGCGAGCTTCTCGAGGTTCGCCTTGTAGCGACGCGACCAGTTGGTCGGCTCCTCGGTGAAGGGAGCACGCAGCACCTCGAACACCTTGTCGAGGCCCTCCTTGCCGATGACATCGCGTACGCCGACCAGGTCGACGTTCTCTGCGGGGACTTCGATGATGAGATCACCCTGCGTGACGTTGAGCTTCAGGTACTTCTTCGTCTCGCCCTTGATGATCCGGTCTTTGACCTCGATGATCGTTGCCGCCCCGTGGTGGGGGTAGACGACCGTCTCGCCAACCTCAAAAAGCATGGAGTTATGTCCTTTCGGCAACCTACAGGATACCACAGGAGAAATACGCTAAGGTTCTCCGCCCTCCGACCCGCCGCCCTTGCATCGCGCGCGGGACATCGCCGATCGCCCTGCTCCGCGGGCCCCAGGACGAGCCCCTAGAATGCTGGAGAACCGTCATCCGTTTTGGGAGGATCCGTGATCTCGATACACCGCCGCAGCGATTCCTCGCACGGACGTTCCGCGGCGGCAGGCGCTCCCAAGAGCCGTCGGCTGTTCGCATCGCTGGCCCTGGGCGGAGCCCTCGCGCTCACCGCGACGGGCTGCAGCATGATCTCCCCGCAGGCCACGACCATCGAATACTCGGCCGCCGAGGGCGCCAACGTCTACGAGTCCGGTCCGATCCAGGTGCGCAACGCGCAGATCGTCGCCAACGAGGACGGCTCGGAGGGCAACTTCGTCGCGGCGCTGATCAACGACACCGACGACTCGCACACCCTGAACATCGAGTTCGGCGAGGGCGGCCCGACGCTGGAGGTGCGGGTTCCCGCCCGCACGACCGTGAGCCCCGGTTCGGACGAGGATGAGCCGATCCTCGTCGAGGATCTCGACGCGCTGCCCGGCACCGACATCGAGACCTTCTTCCAGTCCGGCGACTCCCAGGGGGAGCTGGCGTACATCCCGGTCCTCGACGGCACGCTCGACTACCTGGCGCCGCTCGCTCCCTGAGCCCGCCCGCACGACCACGGAAGAGGGCGCCCCGCGGGGCGCCCTCTTCCGTGTCTGCGGCGGTCGGACCGGCGGTCAGCCCTCGAACCGGTACCCCAGGCCGCGCACGGTGACGAGCATCTCGGGAGATCCGGGGTTCTTCTCGATGCGCGAGCGGATGCGCTTGATGTGCACGTCGAGCGTCTTCGTGTCGCCGAAGTAGTCGCTCCCCCACACGCGGTCGATGAGCTGCCCGCGGGTCAGCACGCGACCGGCGTTGCGCATCAGCACCTCGAGCAGCTCGAATTCCTTGAGCGGCATGTTGATCTCGCCGCCCTCGACGGCCACCGTGTGCCGGTCGATGTCGAGCACGACGCGGCCGCCCTCGAGAACCCGGTCCTCCAGGTCGGCGTCGATCTGCGAGAACCGGCGCAGCACCGCCCGCATCCGGGCCAGCAGCTCGCGGGCGGAGTAAGGCTTGGTGACGTAGTCGTCGGCTCCGAGCTCCAGCCCCACGACGATGTCGACCTCGGAGTCCTTCGCCGTCAGCATGATGATCGGGACCGCGGAGGTCGCACGGATCTGCCGGCACACCTCTGTTCCCGGCATCCCCGGGAGCATGAGGTCGAGGAGGACGATGTCGGCTCCGCGCTCGCGGAACGCGGTGAGGGCGGTCGGACCGTCCTCCGCGATCTCGACGTCGTAGCCCTCGCGACGAAGGAGGTAGGCGAGCGGGTCGGCGAGGTCGGGCTCGTCCTCGACGATCAGGACGCGGGTCATGCGGTGTCTCCATTCCGGACGGGAGCGGGCTTCTTCGCCGCCGGTTCGCCGGGCGCACCGGCCGCGGGCCGGGGCGCGCGGGTCTTCCGCGCAGCAGGGACTTGAGGAGACGCTGTCGAGGCACGCGACGGCTTCTGCGTGGACGGAACCGTCTCGGACGGGGCCGGGACCGGCTCCGCGACCGGGGTCGCCCCCGGGACCGTCTCGGGTGCGACCGGGGTCGCCGTCGCGCCGGGAGTGGCCGGGGCCAGCGGCGCGGCGGGAGTGGCCGGGACGGGCGGCCCGGCGGGGGTGGCCG
>NZ_JADIJC010000004.1 GCF_015278255.1 Microbacterium hibisci | reverse complement strand
CACCGGGTCTCCCGGTCGTTGAGCGGAGGGCGCTCTGGCGCCCGCAGACGAAACGCCAGGAGGTTTCGAGATCGCCGGGGCGTTTCGTCTCGCTCGTTCCTCGCTCGCTCAACGACCGGACCCGGGGCGCGAGGACGTTCGCCTCGCTCGCTCAACGGCCCGATACCGGCACCGGGTCTCCCGGTCGTTGAGCGGAGGGCGCTCTGGCGCCCGCAGACGAAACGCCAGGAGGTTTCGAGATCGCCGGGGCGTTTCGTCTCGCTCGTTCCTCGCTCGCTCAACGACCGGACCCGGGGGGAGGGCGTTTCGTCTCGCTCGTTCCTCGCTCGCTCAACAGCCGGAACCGGGTCCCCCGGTCGTTGAGCGGAGGGCGCTCTGGCGCCCGCAGACGAAACGCCAGGAGGTTTCGAGATCGCCGGGGCGTTTCGTCTCGCTCGTTCCTCGCTCGCTCAACAGCCGGAACCGGGGGCTCAGCGGGCGGACGCGTCCTCGGCGGCTTCGTCCGCGTCGTCCGCGTCGGCGGGCTCGTCGGCAGCGGCATCCGCCTCGTCCGTCGGCTCCGGCCGAACGACGCCGCCGTCCTCGTCATGCACAGTGTGCTCGTGATTGCGAGCGTCCGAGCGAAGACGCCGGCGCTGGGCCTGCACCTCACCGCCGATGTCGGACTCCTGGTTCTCGGCAGCCTCGCCCTCGGCCCCGTCGGCCGCCGGGTCGTCGCGCCCGGCGAAGCGGTCGGTGGCGGCGCGCAGCGCGGACGCGATGCCCGGCTCGGACGCCGCGTGCGCGGCATCCGGAATCATCACGAAGTCGGCCTCCGGCCATGCGCGGTGCAGGTCCCACGCGGTCATCGCGGGCGTGCACACGTCGTAGCGGCCCTGCACGATGACGGCGGGGAGGTGGCGGATGCGGTCGACCCCGGCGATCAGCTGCTCGGGCGCGAACCAGCCGCCGTGGAGGAAGTAGTGGTTCTCGATGCGCGCGAACGCGACGGCGGCGCGCGGCTCGGTCATCGCCTCGACGAGCTCGGGATCGGGCAGCAGCGTGAGGTTGGCCGCCTCCCACCGCGACCACGCGACGGCCGCCGGCACGTGCACCGCGGGATCCGGGTCGGCGAGCCGACGGTGGTAGGCCTGCATGAGCTGCGAGCGCTCGAGGATCGGGATGGGGGCGATGAACTCCTCCCACAGATCCGGGACGACGGATGCCGCACCGCCCTCGTAGAACCACTCGAGCTCGTGGCGGCGCAGGGTGAAGATGCCGCGCAGCACGATCTCGGTGACCGCCTCGGGATGCGCCTGCGCGTAGGCGAGCGCGAGGGCGCTGCCCCACGAGCCGCCGAACACCTGCCACTTGTCGATGCCCAGGTTCTTGCGCAGCAGCTCGATGTCGGCGACGAGATGCCACGTCGTGTTGTGCCGCAGGTCGGCATGCGGGTCGCTCGCGTGTGGCGTGGAGCGGCCGCAGCCGCGCTGGTCGAGCAGCACGATCCGGTACCGCTCGGGGTCGAAGAAACGGCGGTGCCAGGGCGAGGTTCCCGCACCCGGACCGCCGTGGAGGAACACCACCGGCTTGCCCTCGGGGTTTCCGCTCTGCTCGTACGCGATGCGATGGCCCTCGCCGGCGATGAGCGTGCCGGAGTCGTAGGGCTCGAGTGGCGGATAGAGGATGTCGTCGAGGTGTTCGTTCATAGGCTTCCCCCCGGAACGCCGAACGTGTCGCAGGCAGACGGACCGTTCTGGTAACCCGTCTGGAACCAGCGCTGCCGCTGCTCGCTGGAACCGTGCGTCCAGGACTCGGGGTTCACGAACCCCCCGGACTCCTGCTGGATATGGTCGTCGCCCACGGTCCCGGCCGCGTCGATCGCGTCCGCGATCTGCTGCTGGGTGGGCTCCTCCAGATACGGTACTCCGTTGTCGTCGGTCTCCTGGGTCATGCCGCCCACCCACGCGCCGGCGAAGCAGTCGGCCTGCAGCTCGGTGCGCACGCCGTTGCTGTCCGGTCCGGTGCCGTTGTTCGGGTGCTGGTCCATGATCCCGGCGATGTACTGCACGTGGTGCCCGTACTCGTGGGCGAGCACGTACAGCTGGGCGAGCTCGCCCGCCGATGCGTCGAACCGCTCGCGCAGGAGGCCGAAGAACGTGGGATCGATGTACACCGTCTCTTCGGGCGGGCAGTAGAACGGCCCCGTCTGGTTCGAGGCCGTGCCGCACTGCGAGCCGGTCTGCTGGTCCACGATGATGAGCTGCGGTGCGCGATATCCCTCGACCTGCCTCCCCCAGTACTCGTCGAGCACGACGCTGCCCGCCGCGAGCCGGCAGTCGTCGCGCGCGTTGGCGTCGGCGCCGGTCTCGCACTGCTGGATCTCCGACTCCTCGCCGGCGCCCACCTGCCCGCCGCCGGGGATGATGCTCGACAGGTCCTGGCCGGTGAACAGCTGGAAGAGGATCACCGCGATCGCGCCGAGGCCGGCAACGCCGCCGCCGGCCACCGCCACGCCCGCACCTCGACGGCGCGCCGTGTTCCCCCCGACGTTGGCGTTGTCGTTGAACGTCATGGCTGTCACGGTACCCCGACACCCTGTCCGGAACGAGGAGGGGGCGCGTGATGCCGGGGATTGAGTACAATGCCGCGGTCTAGGCTCGTGCCATGGCGAGCGAACCCACGACCGTGACCATCACCGGCGGCGGCGGCCAGATCGGCTACGCGCTGATGTTCCGCATCGCGGCGGGCGATCTGCTCGGCCCCGGCCGGCCCGTGCGGCTGCGGCTGCTCGAGATCCCGCAGGGCATGCGGGCGGCGGAGGGCGCGGCGCTCGAGCTGCAGGACTGCGCGTTCCCGCTGCTGCGCGAGGTCGACGTGACCGACGACCCGCTCACCGCGTTCAACGGCGCGCGCATCGCGATGCTGGTGGGCGCCCGCCCGCGCACCGCGGGCATGGAGCGGGGCGACCTGCTCGCGGCGAACGCCGGCATCTTCGGCCCGCAGGGCAGGGCGATCGGCGCCGTCGCCGACGAAGACGTCCGCGTGGTCGTGGTCGGAAACCCCGCGAACACCAACGCGCTCATCGCCGCGGCATCCGCTGCTCCCGACATTCCGACCGACCGCTTCACCGCGCTCACGCGGCTCGACCACAACCGTGCCGTGGGGCAGCTCGCCGAGGTGCTCGGAGTGCCCGCGGGCGAGATCGCCGACGTCATCATCTGGGGCAACCACTCCGCCACGCAGTTCCCCGACGTCGACCACGCGATCCTCCCCGATGCGACGCCCGTGCGCGAGGCTCTCGCCGAACGCCTCGGCGGCGAGGCCGCCGCGGCGGCCTGGCTCGACGACACGTTCATCCCGCGGGTCGCGAAGCGGGGTGCCGAGATCATCGAGGTGCGCGGATCGTCGTCGGTGGCATCGGCCGCGAATGCGGCCATCGACCACGTGCGCGACGAGCAGCTCGGCACGCACAACGGCTGGACGTCCGCGGCCGTGGTGTCGCGCGGTGAGTACGGTGTGCCGGAGGGCCTCGTGTGCTCGCTGCCCGTGGTGTCACGCGGAGACGGCAAGGGCTATCGGGTGATCGAGGGCCTCCACCTGGACGATCGCGCACGCGGCCGGCTCGCGGCATCCGTCGACGAACTCGTCGCCGAGCGCGACGCCGTCCGCGCCCTCGGCGTCCTGTAGCCGGGCGCTCTCCGCCCGGCACGCCGGCTTCCGGCCCAGCCCCGGCATCCCGTTCGAATCGCGTACTTTGCAGCTTCGCGCGCGAATCGGTGCCAAGTGCGCGATTCGAAAGCCGAGAGACCGCCCGCAATAGGCTCTGAGGCGTGGAAGCGCTGATCATCGTCATCGGTGCGATCCTGGCGATCGCGCTCGCGACGGCGGTGGCGCCCAAGCTCGGCATCGCGGGACCGCTGATCCTGCTGCTGGTCGGCGGCGGGGTGAGCCTGCTCCCGTTCGTCGAGATCCCCGAGATCAACCCCGAGTTCATCCTCGTCGGCGTCCTGCCGCCGCTGCTGTACTCGGCCGCGGTCGCGTTGCCCGCGATCGAGTTCCGGCGCGACTTCGGGCCCATCGCCGGGCTGTCGTTCCTGCTGGTCATCGTCAGCTCGATCGTGCTCGGGGTGTTCTTCATGGCGGTGATCCCCGGCATCCAGCCCGCCATCGCGGTCGCGCTCGGGGCCATCCTGAGTCCGACCGATGCCGTCGCCACCTCCATCGTCAAGCGCCTGGGCGTCTCGCGGCGGGTCGTGACGATGCTCGAGGGCGAGAGCCTGCTCAACGACGCGACCGCCCTCGTGCTGCTGCGCACGATGGTCGGGTCCGTCGCCGTGGCGACGAGCGTCAGCGGTGATGCGCAGATCGGGGTCGGCTTCCTGCCGGCGTTCGCGTGGGGCGTCGTGGTCGCGGTCGTGGTCGGCGCGATCGTGGGGCTGCTGAACCTCCGGCTGCGCGCGCTCATCCGCAACTCGGCCGCGAACACCGCGATCGGCTTCGTCGTGCCCTTCGTCGCGTACATCCCCACCGAGGAGCTCGGCGGGTCGGGGCTCGTCGCCGCCGTCGTCGCCGGCATCGTGACGGGCCAGGGGGCGGCCCGGTGGTTCACGCCCGAGCAGCGGCGGTCGGACGAGCACAACTGGCGCACCATCGAGCTCGTGCTCGAGGGCGCCGTCTTCCTCGTGATGGGCCTCGAGCTGAGCGACATCGTCACCGAGAACGTCGAGAACCACAACGGCCTCGGCACCGGCATCGCGATCGCGGCCGGCGCGCTCGCGATCGTCCTCGCCGTGCGGGCGGCCTATGTGTCGCTGCTGGTGTGGCTGCAGAGCCGGCGGGCGCGGGGGCGCCAGCGCAGCCGTCTGGAGGCGATGTCGGCGCGCATCGACCAGCTGGCTTTCGGAGAGGTCGGTGTGCTGCCCGGCGCCGGTCAGGAGCGGGAGACGGATGCCGCCACCGCCGCCCGCGCGGACGCCCGTGGCGATGGCGGTGGCCGGGGCGCGGCATCCGCTCGCCGTCGACGCCATCGGCGCGAGGCGCCCGACGTCGACAGCCCGCGGGTGCAGCGCCGGCTCGCCTCGATGCGGGCGCGGATCTCGCGGGCGCTGAGCGACCTCGACTACTACCAGGCCTCCCCGCTCGGCTGGAAGCACGGCGCGATCATCGTGTGGGCGGGCATGCGCGGCGTGGTGACGCTCGCCGCGGCGCAGACGCTGCCGCGCGAGGGCACCGACCGCGCGCTGCTGGTGTTCATCGCGTTCGCCGTGGCGGTCGGCAGCCTCATGCTGCAGGGCTTCACCCTGCCGTGGCTCGTGCGGCTGCTGCGCCTCGAGACGCCGTCCGGAGAGAGCGTCGACAGGGCCGAGCAGTCGGCCCTCGACGACGAGCTGCGCGACGCGGCGGTCTCGGCGCTGTCGGCCCCGACGCTGCGCCGCCGCGACGGGAGCACGTTCCCGGAAGAGCTGGTGTCGGTCGTCGGCAGCCGCATGGTGGATCCCCCCGATGACGCCGACGGCCTGCCGACGCGCGATCTGCTCGAGCTGCGGCTGGCGATGATCGAGGCGATGCGCACCCGGCTCAACCAGCTGTCGGCGGGCGGCGGCTACAGCACACCGGCCCTGCGTCACGCGCTGGCCGAGCTCGACGCCGATCAGCTCAGCCTCGAGCTGCGCCTCGACGACGAGGACTGAGCCGGGGCCGGCGCGGGGGCGAGCACGACTGCTGCAGTTTCCCGCGACCGCTGCGTGAATCGGTGCAGCAGTTGCAGGAAAGTGCAGCGGTTGCGACACCCTGATGCGGGCTGAGGGCCCCGCGGGCGGGGCCGCCGGTGTGCGGGGGCCGGTGGGCGGGTGAGACAATGGCTGGCGAGCGAGGGGGCCTCACATGAGCGAGACGACGAAGACGACGGATGCCGCGCACACGCACGCGTCGCCGGCGCCGGGGTCGACGGGCACCGACACCGCGCCGCTGCACCTTCCGCACCCCGCGGCCGAGTGCCCCAAGTGCTTCACCGAGCTGCAGGCCGATCGCACGTTCTGGCTCGCGCGGCCCGCGGGCTCGCGGCTGGTGGGCCTCGTCATCGCCCGCGACGACATGCCCTCGGTGGTCGAGCAGCGCAACGACCTGACCCGGTTCGGCGTCCCGATCGAGGGCTTCCGGCACCCCGCTCCCGAGACCCTGGAGTCATGGGAGGAGCGCCTGGTCCGGCTGTTCGGCACCCTCCGCCGCGGAGACGTGCTCGTCGTCGCCAACGTCCATGCGCTGGGGCGCGACATCGACGAAGAGACGCGCACCGTCGCGGAGCTGCACCGTCGCGGCGTGGTGGTCAAGGTCGTGAGCCACGGCGGCCGCCACCTCTACGACGCCGGGCGCTGACCCGCGCGAAGACGCCCCGCGCTGACGCGGCGGAGCCGCTCGGGCTGACGCGGGTGGAGTCGCCGGGAGGCGGCATCCGTCACGACTCCTCGTCGCGTCCGGCGCTCGTCCCGGTGAGCGAGCTCTCGCGCTCGAGGTCGAGGAGCGGCAGGTCGTCGCGGGTGACCAGGCGCGCGGCCACCGCGTGCTCGACCAGCCGCACACGCCGGTTGGTGGCGTAGGAACGCACCCCGCCGCGCATGCCCGGCACGCCGACGCGGTCGAGCTTGTCGCATACGTTGTCGAGCTTGCGGTTGAAGCGGGTGAGCGTCCAGCCCAGCCGTTCGGCGGCCTGCGCCGACGTCGGCAGCTCGCTCATGCCGGTGCCGTCGCGGCGCAGCACCGGCTCGGCGAGCGCCAGGATCATCACGCGCTGGCTGTGCGTCAGCGGCACCTCGCCGATCGTGCTGAGGCCGTCGTCGTCGGGCGCCGGCTGCGTGTCGCGGAAGGTCGGCTCGGCGGCGTGGATGGTGAGCTCGTACGTCGTAGGACCGGCGCTGAAGATGACCGAGGTCGACGCGAAGACCAGGGGCAGCCGCGCGCCGGGCGCGAGCCACGCCTGCACGCGGCCACCCGAGTCGGTGACCGTGGCCGACAGGCGCGATCCGACGTTCGACAGCAGCCAGAGCCCTTCGAGGCTCTGGATCGTGAGGAAGTTCCGGTGCAGGAAGAGGTTGTCGTCGATCGCGAGGTCGCCCTCGCGGCCGACCGTGAACACGGCGCCGGGCGCCACCGAGAACAGCTCACCGGCGAACTCGACGGTCAGGGCGTCGGCCTCCGCGACGATCACGGCGTGCACCCCCGCGACGGGTTGTTCTGCTGCGTGCCGTTGGAGCGCACCAGTGTGACGTCAATGCAGGTCTGCCCCGACGGAGCGGCCGGCACGACGACCTCGGCGGTCTCGACCGACTCGGACCCGCTGGTCGTGTCGCTGAGCGTCACGACCTCGACGATGTAGAAGTCGCCGTCCTGCGGGTCGGGATTGGTCCACGTGAACTTCACGCCGCCCTCGGCCGGCGCGCCGGTGACGTCCTCGACGGGTGGGACGACGAGTGCCACCGGATCCTGCGGCTTCGAGGGTGTCTGCTCGACCTCGGGGGACGGGGTCGACCCCGAGAGCAGGCCCGGCAGCGAGACGCCGATGATCACGGCCACGATCACGAACGCGGCCACGCCGATCCCGATCCACAGCCCGGTGCGACGGCGTGGCGGGGGCGCGGCATCCGTCTCCTGCTCCGGCGCCGGCGCGTCCATCACCGGGGTCTGCACGAACGTCTCGCCACGCGGCACCGCCGGGCGCACCTGGTCGCGGCGCACCGTCTGCTCGTAGGCCGAGGGGGTCGCCGCCTCGTACGCCGCGGGCGGGGCCTGCCCGTAGGCCGGCGCCGTGGCCGCGGGCCTCCGGAGGACCGTCTCGGTCTCGGCAGGTGCGGGGTCGAAGCTCGGCGCGAAGCCGGAGGTCGGCGCGAAGCTCGAGGTCGGCGCGAAGCCCGAGGTCGGCGCGGTCTTCGCCGACGGACGCGTCATGCCGGCCGCGGGCGTCGTGTCGGGATTGATGCTGACGACGCCGCGGACGCGGGTGAGGCCGTCGTCCTCGTCCTCCTCGATGTCGTCCGGCGCCTGGTCGTCGAGGATGTCGATGGGCGTGACGGAGTGCGACAGCTCGATCTGCACGGTCTGCAGCGCCCGCGCGAACGCGAGCGCGCTCTCGTACCGGTCGGCCGGCGACTTGGCCATCGCGCGCTCGAGCACACGCTGGAGCGACGCCGGCACGTCGGCGCGTCCGAGCGCCGGGAGCGGCAGCGTCTCGATGCGGTGGATGAGCTCGGCCGCGCCGTTGCGCTGACCCGCGAGCTCGAACGGCGATCGCCCTGCGAGCAGGGTGTAGACGGTCGCGCCGAGGGCGTACACGTCGGACCGAGGGTCGCTGCGCGGCACGTCGGCGAAGGACTCCGGAGGCGACCACGGGATCGACAGGCCGGCCGACTCGGCGGCCGCGGTCGTGGTCGACGCGATGCCGAAGTCGGTGAGCGCAGGACGGTTGTACTCGGTGACGAGGATGTTCGCCGGCTTGATGTCGCGGTGCAGCACGCCGGCACGATGCGCGGTCTCGACGGCGGCGGCGACCTGCACGCCGACCCGCAGCGACTCGGCGATCGAGAACGGCTCGCGCCGATAGCGCACCTGCAGGTTCGGACGCGGGCAGTACTCCATCACGAGGTACGGCCGGCCGTCGGTCGCGACACCGGCCTGGTAGATCGTGACGATCGCCGGATGCGTCGAGAGCATCGCCATGACGTTCGCCTCGGCGGTGAACTCCTCGACCGAGCCGCTCGACATGCGGTCGGTGAGCAGCACCTTCACCGCCACGCGGCGCTTGGGCAGCTGCTGCTCGTACAGGAACACGTCGGCGAACCCGCCGGAGCCGAGCAGGTCGACGTAGGTGAAGCCCGGAAGGTCGGGCGGCGCCATGGGCGCGCGCTTCGGGCTCATGAGAGACCCTCGATCGCGACCGTGATGCCGTCTCCGAGGTCCAGCACGTCGCCCGGGACCACGACCGTGCCCTCGCCCGGGTGCAGCCGCACCGGGTCGGCGCCCGCGCGCAGCAGAGTCGTGCCGTTGGTCGTGCGCAGATCGGTCGCGACGATGCTCTCGCCCTCGACCCGCAGCTCGACATGGCTGCGCGAGATGTCCTGCTGGGGACTGTCGACGGCCACCAGGTGCGGCAGGTCGGTGCCGCTCACCCGGGTCGAGCGCGGGCGGCGCCCGATGACGACGGTCCGGTCGAGCGGCAGCACCTGGCCGGTCGACACGCGGATGCGCCCCGGGGCCGGCGAGCGCGGGGGCGCGAGCGGCGCGGCGGCCGCGTCTGCGGGGAGGGGGACGGATGCCGCGGCCCCGGCGCCGCCCCGCGCAGCAGCCTCGCGCAGCGCGCGCGCCTGGGCCAGCGAGATCGTGGCGCCGTCGTGGTCACCGGCGGGTGGCGCGGGGGCCGGCGCGCCGGAGGCGAGGTCGCCGGCCGCACCCCCGGGACGCACCACGGTGTCGGCGGCCCGCATGACCGTCGCGGTCCAGGCGGGGTCGAGTCCGCTCGTCGAGGAGGCGTCGTCGCGCCCGGCCGCAGCCTCGGGCTCGCTGGAGGAGGGGTGCGGGGAGAGCGCGGAATCCACCGGCAGGAGCGTCTCGGCGTCGGCCACCGACTGCACCGTGCTCGAGTCGATCAGCCCGGGCACGGCCGGGGCCGGAGCGCCCTTGGCCGGAGCGGCCTGGTCCGCGTTCGGGCGCTGGTTCGGAGCGGCCGGTGTCGTGCCGCCTGCGGCCGGGTCCGGGGCCGCCGGGGTGGGCGCCGGGGCGGCCGACGCCTGGGCCGGCGCCGCCGGGGCGGGGACCTCCGTGCCCGCGCCTCCCAGGCCGGCCTCCGTCGCGGATGGGTCCGAGAGCCGGGCGGGTGACGCGGCGCGCCGCGCGCCGGCGGTCGAACCCGCCGTGTCGCCGCGACCGGCCCGGTCTTCGGTACCCGACGGCGCGGGTTGGGCAGGCCCGGCTGCCGAGGCCGGCTGGGCAGGCGACGGTGCCGACGACGCCCCCGAGGGCGCGGCATCCCACACGATCCCCGCCGCCAGCACGATGCCGTCGGCGATCTCGAACTCGGCGGGGGCCGAGACCTCGAGTTCCGTCGTCGTGAGCGTCACCCGCGCGACGGCCGGGATCACGCGCTCGGTCCACGTCGTCACGCCCGCTCCCGACACACGCTCGGGGGCCGCCGCATCGACGTCGAAGGCGAAGCCGCCGCGGACCGCGATGCGGACGCCGTCGCCCTCCGCGAGGACCACCGCGAAGGCGGGGATCGCCGTGATCGACGCGCCGTACGCACCGGTGAGCGCCTCGATGACGCCGCCGAGACCGCGACCGTCGGCGAGGAGGGCGCGGATGCGCGCCAGCAGCGCCGCCGAGGCGCCCGGCTCGAGCATCGCGAACCCGCGCGGCGTGACGGCGACCGGCGTCGTGCCCGGGGCGTACAGCGTCGGCATCAGAATCCTCTCGTGGCCATCGCGCGCGGAAGCGTGTCGCCGTCGATGTCGGCGTCTTCGATGGGGGCACTCACCGGCACCGTATCGCGTTCGCGCGCGCCACCGGCGCGGGAGCGCACCGCGAGGGCGTCCACGACGAGCGCGGTGATGTTGTCGCGCCCCCCACGGATCATGGCTTCGTGCACCAGGCGCGTCGCGGCGGCCTGCGGATCGGCCTCGGCCAGCAGGATGCCGTGGATCGCGTCCTTGTCGAGCTCGCCGGACAGTCCGTCGGAGCACACCAGGATGCGGTCGCCGTCCTCTGCGGGAAGGAGCCAGTAGTCGGGCTCGGCGTCGCTGCCGGCGCCGATCGCCCGCGTGATGACGTTGCGTCGCGAGTCGCGGTGGGCGGCGGCGGCGTCGAGCTGCCCGCTGTCGACGAGCTCCTGCACCACCGAGTGGTCGACGCTCACCTGCTCGAAGCTGCCCTCGCTGAGGCGATAGGTGCGCGAGTCGCCCAGGTTGAGCGCGAGCCAGTACCCCTCGCCGTCGACGTCGGCGATGACGACGCCTGCCAGGGTCGTGCCGGCGCCCGCTCCCGCTCCGGCAGGGAGCGCCGCCACGCGACGGCGCGCGGCCGCCACGGCGGTGTGCACGTCGTCGATCGTGAGGCTCTCGCGCCCGCTGAGCATCGCGAACTCCTCCACCACGGCGGCGCTGGCGATCTCGCCCGCGTTGTGGCCGCCCATGCCGTCGGCGACGAGGAACAGCGGGAACGCCGCGAGGTACGAGTCCTCGTTGATGCGCCGACGCAGGCCGGCGTCGGTCGCCGCGCCGAACGCGACCGTGATCGGCGCGGAGGGGGCGGCCGTCATGCGGAACCCACCGTGGCGCGCCGGTCGCCGAATTCGAGGACGTCGCCGGCGCGCAGGTTCGTGCGGGTGCCGGCGACGAGCGGGATGCGCCCGCCGTCGCGCACCAGGATCGTGCCGTTGGTCGAGTGGCGGTCGACGATCCACGCGCCGGCGGTGTCGCCGCCGATCTCGAAGTGGGTCTTCGACAGCGAGAGGGTCTCGTCGCGCACCGGGATCGCGACGGCACCGGCCTCGGTCGCCGGGTTGCGGCCGTAGAGCGTCCGGCCGTAGACGGCCATGCGCGAGCCGTCGTCCCAGGTGAGCACTGCGATGACCGGAGCATCGTCGTACAGCGCCGCCCGCTGCGCCGGCGGCGGGGGGACGACGATGCGCGTCGCGTCGACGTCATCGGCGAAGGGAGAGGGGACGGATGCCGCATCCGCGACGGCGGTCGCCATCGCAGGGGCGGCGAAAGCCGGCGCCGCGGGGGCCGGTGCGAGAGCGGTCGGTGCGAGAGCGGTCGGTGCGAGGGCCGCCGGGGCGGCCATGGCCGCAGATGCCAGGGCTGCGCCGAGAGGCTCGGTGGTCGTCGCCGCGGGGAACGGCATCGTCACGTCGGGGAACGACTCCGGTTCGGGGGCGCGCAGGAGCGGCGACCGGACCGGGTCGGCCGTGACCCACGGCACGGCCTCGATGACACCGGCGCCGACGACGCCGGCGCCGACGCGAGGGGTCGGGTGGGCCGCGACCGGAGCCGGAGCAGGCGCTGAGCCCCGGAGCGCGGTCGGGACGAGCGCGGGCGCGGGCGCGGGAGCCGCCGCGGCAGGGATGACCGCCGGCGCCTGCGGGTAGCCGAGCGACGGCACCGGCGGCAGCGGGGTCGCGTGAAGGAGCGGAGCGGTGGAGGGCGCGGGCAGATAGGGGTTCGCCGCCGCGGGCTCGGCGGCGGCGCGGGTTGCGGCATCCGTCTTCCGCACGTCGACGACCACCGCTTTCGCGGCCAGATCGTGCCAGCCCTGGTTGCGGCCGCTCGCGTCGAACAGGGGGGTGAAGTATCCGATGACGATCGAGCCCGCCAGACCGAAGACGACGTTGCGCCACACTGCGCGCCAGAACCCGATCGGTGCGCCCGACGCCGAGTCCTGCAGGCGCAGCCCCACCGCGCGCTGGCCGAGCGAGCCGCGGCCGCCCTGCATCGCCGAGTACACAAGCCAACACGCGAGCAGCACGAAGCCGATGACGCCGTACGCCAGGAGGATGATGGCCGTCAGACCGTCGGGGCCCGCGCTCGGGCCGACGGCGAACAGCACGCCGAGGGCGATGCCCCCCAGCACCGCGGCGAGCACCCACACCACGGCGATGTCGATGACGAACGCACCGATGCGTCGTCCGATGCTCGCCGCGGGGACGGCGGCGGGCGGGCTCATGGTCATTCGGTCTCCTGTGCGGGGCGGGAGGGCTCGGGTGCGCTCCGGGTCTTGTCTCGTCCGCGGCGCGAGGCGGGCCGCGAGGGGCGCGCCGGGGGCGCGTCGCTGATGCCGGGCTCTGCCCCCGGGGATGCCGCGGGAGCTGCGCTCACCGCCCGCTCGGGCTTCGCGGTCCGCTTCGCCGATCGGGCCGCGGTCGTGCGTGTCCGCGGCGGCAGCGCGAAGCGTGTGCCCTCGAGCAGGCTGCGGATGCTGAGGCGGGCGCCCAGTCGGTTCCACACCGAGCGGCCCTTGCCCATCCCGCCGACGATCTCGTCGACCTGGCCCCAGAACGCCTCGATGTCGGCAGGACTCGGTTCGGTCGGGCCGAAGACCTCGAGGTCGGCGCGCGAGGCGAGCGTCGCGACACGCGGCTCGGCGAAAGCAGCCGTCAGCACGCCGGCATCCTCCTGGCGCGTCGCGCCCGGCCGCACCGGGGCGCCGTAGTCGGCGGCGCGGTCGACCAGTTCGTCCCACCCGCCGCTGATGCGATCGGACGCGCGCTCGGCCTGCCGGCGCTTGGCGCGCCGTGCGGCCTTCAGTGCGCCGATCACGATGAACGGCGCCAGCAGCACCGCGAGGAGACCGAGCACTCCGACGCCGATCGAGATGATCGTCCACAGCAGCGCCGCGTCGAACGCGTTCTCGTCCTCGGAGCCCCGGTCGTCGGCGACGGTCGGCGGCAGGTCGACCGGCTCCTGCGGCGGGGGCGGCGGCTGCAGCACCTGCGGCTTGGGATCGGCCTTCGGCTTGGTCGTCTGGTCGCTCGGGATCTGGTCCTCGGGCGGGGTCGGATCGAAGGGCACCCAGCCGGCGTCGGCGAACGCCACCTCGACCCACGCGTGGAGCGTCTCGCCGGTCGCGCTGAAGACCGCCTGGCCGGCCTGGTCCTCGTCGGGGTAGAAGCCCATCACGACGCGGGCCGGGATGCCGAGCTCGCGGGCGAGGAGCGCCATCGCGGTGGCGTACTGCTCGTCGTCGCCGACCATCTGCTCCGATCCGAGCAGCGTCGAGATGCGCTCCGCCCCGTGCCCGGCGCGCGAGAGCGGCTGGCCCGCGAGACCGTGGCTGAAGTAGCCGCCCTCCGACAGCATCTGCTGGAGCGCGCGCACCTGCTCGATCGGCGTCGTCGCCTCGGCCACCGTCGTCGACGCGATGTCGGCGAGGTCCTCCGGCACGCCCCCCTGGTCGGGCAGCGACACCGGGGCGAAGGACTCGTCCGCGAGGGATTCGTCGCTCGGAACATCGCCGATGACCGCTTCGAGCGTGTACTCGTCGCCCGGCTCCAGACCCGCGGTCACGACGCCCGTCGACGTGGACTCGTTGTAGTGAGCGGTCCGGCGCAGGTCGTCGGCCCGGTCGCCGCCGAACGTGACGCTGCGGACGGCGCCGGCATCCGGCATCCACACCCCCTCGAACGCGCCGATCTCGACGTGCAGGGTCGCGGGCGCGCCTTCGGCGTCGGCGGACATGTTCGTCCGTGCGGGGGCGAAGGCGCTGGAGGAGCCGGCGCCCGAGTCCGAGACGTTGTAGACGGTGCCGTTGTAAGCGTCCATCGCGGCCAGGCGCACGCGCGCGCCCTCGGGCAGGCCGCTCACCGTGAAGAGGGCTTCGTCGGGGAAGTCGCGGACATATGCGCGATACGACTGCAGGGGGCTCGCGAACTCACGGATGTCGAAGGGCGGGATGACGACATCGCGCAGCACGTAGCGCGGCGACGACGGGGCGGCGAACCCGCTCGTCGCGACGCCGATCACCGCGGCGACGGCGACGACGGCACCGCCCAGCAGGACGCGCCGAACGCCGGCAGCCCGGCTCGCCGAGCGCTCGCCCACCGAGATCGCGGCGGCCTGCGGCTGCCAGGCCTGCCGCACCGCGAGCCACACCACGGCGACGAGTCCGAAGATCACACCCTGGATGACCGGCACCATCGGCTGCGACGTGCCGAGCGCGATCTCGATGGCAAGGAAGGCCCCCGCGGGCAGGAGCGCCCAGCCGGCACTGCGCAGCCGCAGCGCGAGCGACGTCGTGAGGACTGCCGCGACGAGGGCGAGGAGGAACGGCACGATGAGGTGGCCGCCGTCGGTGGCGACCGGCGCGACCGTGGTGAGCAGCTGCTTCCACGACACGACCACGCCCAGAGCGAGAAGGCGCAGGGACTCGATCGTCGGGATGACACCGGCGACGGCGGTGTGCGGCAGGGCGAGCGCGGCGCCGAAGAGGAAGTACGCCCCGATCGTGGCGGCGGTGAGGACCAGGATGCCCCACCGGAAGACCCGGCCGAGAACGCCGAGCGCCATGCCGAGCACGACACCGCCGAGCGCGGCGACGAGATAGCGCGCGCCGTCGAAGGTGGGCCAGAACCCGACGACCGGGATCAGCAGGAGCACGAAGACGGCGGCGGCGTCGACGATCCAGCGGCGGGTCGTCAGCGGCTCCGCGGCGGGACGCGCTGCCGGGGGGCGGGATGCCGGGGGCCGGGGCGCGCCGGCGCGCGCAGGCGCGGTGGCGGGCGGCGCGGGCGTTGCGGGCGGCGCGGCGGCGAGCGGGGTGGCGGGCGCGCTCATGCGAGCACCTTCCGGAGCGCGTTCGGGAGCTGCGCGAGCTCGCCGAGCGTGACGACGTTCGCCTCTCCGATGCGGCGGAGCGACGGGGACGTGCCGACCGGCCCCGTGACGACGGCGAGCACGCGCGCACCGAAGGGCAGGCGGCTGCAGGCCGTGCGCAGGTCGGCGGCGTCGACCCGGCTGCCGCACACCAGCACCACGACGCTCGCCAGCGGCAGCGTGGCGGCGACCGAGCCCGCCAGCTCGACGACCGAGCCCGCGCGCGGCTTGGAGTGCTCGAGGGCCGACAGCGAGTCGAGGAACTGCTTGCCCGTGCCCGAGGGCAGGGCGCGCTCCTGCACGCGCACCTCGACGCGGTGCGAGTCGCGCAGGGCGCGCAGGCCGAGCGAGCCGGCGGCCGAGACGGCCAGCTCGAACTCGTCGTCGTCGCGGTAGTCGGCCGGGCTGGTGGACAGGCCGATGACGAAGTGCGACCGGCGGGTCTCCTCGTACTGCCGCACCATCATGTGACCGGTGCGTGCGGTGGACTTCCAGTGCACGTGGCGCAGGTCATCGCCCGGCTGGTACTCGCGCAGCGCGTGGAACGACACGTCGTCGCGCGACAGGTCGGTGGCCGGCAGGCCTTCGAGGTCGCGCAGGAAGCCCAGCGACTGCCCGTCGAAGAGCACGGTGCGCGGGTGGACGAAGAGGTCGACGGGCTCGTCGCGACGGTGCACCCGCTCGAAGAGCCCGAGCGGGTCGCCGCGGACCACGCTGACGGGTCCGACCTTCACCACCGCGCGGCGGGTGGTCGGGATCGCGAACAGCTCCTCCGCCGACTCGCCCGCGGCGAGACGGTTCACGTCGAACACGCCACGACCGCCGCCCACCGGCAGCACCACGCGTGAGGGCAGGATCGCCCGGGTGCCGGTGTTGGCGAGGGTGAGCGCGCCGACCGCCCGCTCGCCGACGACGACGCGCGTGCGGTTGAGGTCGAGCGACACGTCGTAGGCCGTCCGGCCGATGAGGAACAGCAGGCACAGCGCGAGCACGGCGGTCACGACCACCGCGGCGACGGTGAGCTCCCACCAGCCGAGCGACCGACCGAGGATCCACAGCACGAGCGCGCCGACGATGAGCACCCAGGCGACGGGCCGCACCACGCCGAACACGCGCGCGAGCACGGCGCCTGCACGGCGCAGCGCGCCGAGCAGGAGCCGGCCGTACCCGGCGCGAAGTTCGTCGGCGGCCGCGGCCTGCCCGAGTGCCTCCGTGGTCATCAGGCGGCGGACCTCGCCTGCGGCGCGGCGACCGACTCGAGCACCCGCGCGACGACGGTCTCGGCGGTGGTGCCGGCGAACTCGGCCTCGGGGTCGAGCACGATGCGGTGGGTCCACACCGGCGCCACGAGGGACTTGATGTCGTCGGGCAGCACGAAGTGGCGGCCCTGCGCGGCCGCGTACACCTTGGCGATCCGGATCATCGCGAGCGAGCCGCGCACCGAGACGCCCAGACGCGTCGCCGGGTCGCTGCGCGTGGCCTCGGCGAGCTGCGCGGTGTAGCGGAGCACCGCGGGGTCGACGTGCACGGTGGCCGCGAGGTCTGCCATGTCGGCGACGGCGCCGGTCGTGATGATGGCGGGAAGGTTGGCCGACGGGTTCCGTTCGGCGGCGCCGGCGAGGATCCGCTCGGCGACGGCGAGGTCGGGGTAGCCGATCGACGTCTTCACCAGGAAGCGGTCGAGCTGGGCCTCGGGCAGCTTGTAGGTGCCCGCCTGCTCGATGGGGTTCTGCGTCGCGATGACCAGGAACGGGCGACCCGCCTCGTGGGTGACGCCGTCGACCGTGACGCGCGACTCCTCCATGACCTCCAGGAGCGCCGACTGCGTCTTCGGCGAGGCGCGGTTGATCTCGTCCGCGAGCACGATCGAGGCGAACACCGGCCCGCGGTGGAACTCGAAGCGGTGCGACGCCTGGTCGTAGATCGTGACGCCGGTCACGTCCGACGGGAGCAGGTCGGGCGTGAACTGGATGCGGCTGCTCGTTCCCTGCACGGTGGCCGCGAGCGCCTTGGCGAGGCTCGTCTTGCCGGTGCCCGGGGCATCCTCCAGCAGCACGTGGCCCTCGGCGAGCATCGCCGAGAGCACCAGGCCGACGACATCGCGCTTGCCCATCAGGGCCTGATCGACGTTGTCGACCAGGCGCGCGAAGGTTCCCTGGAACCAGGCCGCCTGTTCGGGGGTCATCGTCATGTTCGTCTCGTTCTCTCGTTGCTGTCGTGTCGCTGTCGGGCCGCTACCAGACGCGCTTTTCGCTCTCGCCGTAGCCGACGATCCGCACCCAGACCTGTTCGCCGTAGTAGCCGTAGTAGCAACCCAGCTGCACCGAGCCGTTCCTCGGCAGGTCCCAGTAGGCGCCGCCCGCGAACTCGCCCTGGCCCGACGAGTTGCAGTAGACGCGGTAGTTGCCCGCGGGGAAGTCCTGCGTGTTGATCACGAAGTAGTTGCAGTTGCCCGACGAGCATCCGGTGACCGAGCCGGTCCCCGCGCCCCGGCTGACCCAGGCCTTCGGCTGGGGCTGTGGTGCAGTGGTCGCCGCATCCGAGACGACGCGCGACACCTGCTGCGGCTGTGCGGCATCGTAGGCGCGCACGTCGATCGTGTGGCGCTGGTCGTAGCCGTTGCCCACGAGCCGGGAGCCGCTGTTCGACACGTTCTCCCAGCCGCCGCCGTTGATGCGGATCTGCACCTGAGTGATGGCGCGGCCATTGTCAGCGGGGGCGCTCCACCCGACGCGCACGCTCGTCCCCTCGCGGGTCGCGCTCACGCCGGGGTCTCGCACCGGCCCGTACGGGATCGCGCCGTTGGACTGCGAGGACTCCGGACCGGTGTACCGCACGCCGTCCATGGACGTGTACGCACGCACACGGATCGTGTACGTCGTGCCGTTCGACAGGCCGCCGATGGTCTTGTTGCCCGGCATGGCGGTCCAGCCGCCGCCGCTCAGCGAATACTCGTACCCGATCTCGCTCGCGTTCGCACCGTTGCCCGCGGCGTCGCCGTAGGCCACGACGACCGCGCTGTTGCCGGTCGGCGTCGACAGCGACACACCTGTCGGCGCGCCCGGCACGCCGAAGGCACGGCGCGGCGCCGAGGCGGCGCCCCACGTGCTCCAGCCGGCCTTGTTGGAGGCCCGCACCTGGAAGGTGTAATCGCTCGTCGAGGTGGGGACGTCGACGGCCTGACGGGGCTGCGTGCCCGGGATGCCGGTCACCGTGCGCACGACGGCCCCGCCCTGCACGATCTGCAGCTCGTACGCCGAGATGCTGTCGCCGTTGTCGGCCGGCGGCGTCCACACGACCTCGAGCTGGGCCTGGTTGCCCACCGGATCCAGACGGTTGACCGAGGGCGCGGCCGGAGGCTCGGGCGCGCGGGCGGGGATCTCGCTCACCGACCACGGGCTGAAGCTCGACGGGTCGGGAGCGAGGTTGTGGGCCTGCACGCGTACCTGATAGGCGACACCGTTCTGCAGGCCGTCCCACACCAGGGAGTTGCCGACGACCTCCTGCTTCTGCGAGATGCCCGACGGCGGCGCCGGCGAGATCTCGAGGGTGTAGTTCTGCACCGGCGACCCGGGGGTCGACGGCGTCACCCACGAGACGTTGAGGCTGCGGTCGCCGAACACGAGCGTCGGCGCCGCCGGGGTGTCAGGACGCGCGTCGGGGCGCGCCTCTTCGGAGGGCGCCGACGCCTCGGACGGCCCGACGCGGTTCACCGCCACCACGACGAAGTTGTACTTCACGTTGTTGGTGAGGCCGTCGAGCGTGCACGTCGTGGCGAGGCACTCCTTCTCGTAGTTCCCCGCGGTCGACGTCACGAGGTAGCGCTCGATCTCGGCGCCGTTGTCGGCCGGGGGCGTCCACGAGAGCACGACCGTGCGGTCCTGCACGCTCGAGACGCTCGGCGTGCCGGGAGCGTCGGGCTTGCCCTGCACGGTGAGACGGATCCGTCCCTCGACCTCGCGGTCGGGGTCGCCGGTCGCGTCCTGGATGCGGTAGCGCACGACCATCGTGCCGAAGAACTTCTCGTTCGGCGTGACCTTCACCTGGTCGCCGTCGATGACGGGAGGCACGCCCTCACCGGTCTCGACGACAGCGGCGGTGACCGTGAGCGGCTTGTCGGGGAACGGGTTGACGTCGTTGGCGAGCACCGGGACCGTGATGGTCTTGCCCTGATGCGCCTCGGGGATGACGTCGTCGTTGGCGGTCGGCAGCTCGCGCGTCGACGCGATCACCCGCACGTTCACGACACCCTCGACCGGATCGGTCGTGCCGTCGCTGATGCGCAGGCGGATGGTCGCCGCCGTGCCCTTCTTCGTGTCGGGGGCCGCGCCCACGCGCAGCTCGTCGCCCTCGATCGCGGCGGTCATCCCGCTCGGCGATCCGCCGACGATCTCGTACTCGATGCGGCCGGCGTCCTCGGGGTCGGGGTCGGTGGTCAGGCCGCCGAGGTCGAGGGCGGTCGGATCCTCGCCGGGCGCGACATCCATCTGCCCGTTGACGAACGTGGGCTGCTGGTTCTCGGGCGGGAGGACGGTGATCGGCAGCGTCAGCGTCGCCTTGCGCCCCTCGGGGTCGTCGGGCCCGGTGCCGTCGGTGACCTCGAAGCTGATGGCGTCGGGGCCGAAGTAGCCGGCGGCCGACGTGTACACGAGCGTGGTCTGGTCCTTCACCAGGGACGCGCCGTCGTTGTGGGCGGCGGTGACCTTGGCGGCCTCGGTGATGATGACCTCGCCGCCGGCGGCGGAACGCACGTAGTCGGCGAGGGCGAGCTCGACGGTCTCGCCGCTCTTCACCTCGATCGGCTCGGTCGACAGCAGCGTGGGCGGCAGCGACGAGAGCGCGGGGACGTGGATGAAGGCGGATGCCTCGTTCGCGTCGCGGTCGGTGATCGTGTAGGTGACGAGGCGCCCGGTGTCGCCGAGCGTGACGCGCACCTTGCCGTCGGCGAGCACGCGGGAGTTCGCATCGGCGACCTCCAGCTCGAGCTCGTCGACGGTGCCGTCGGGATCCTCGTCGTTGGCGAGCACCTCGAGGTCGATCACGCCGTCCTCGACGTCGGCGGCGCGGACGTAGTCGTCGCGCGCGATGGGCTTCTGCAGCGGCACGTCGTCGGCGACGGTGATCTGCAGCACCGCCTTCGCCTCGGCACCGCGCGCGTCGCGGATCGTGTACTGCAGCGAGGTCTCGACCGGCTGGGACGGCGAGGTGACGACCACGCGGTTGCCGTCGACCTTCGCCTCGAGCCCCGACACGTCGGGAAGGATCAGCCCGTTCTTCACGATGCCGAACTCGTCGCCGTCGGGGTCGGAGTCGTTCGCGAGGACCGGCACCGCGACCGAGCGGTCGGGCCGCATGATGACGGAGTCCTTGACCGCGTACGGGGCCTGGTTGACGCCCTCGGGCGGCGCGATGCCGATGCGGATGCTCGCGGTGGCCTCGGCGCCCAGCCGATCACGGACGCGGTAGGTGAAGGCGTCGACCCCCGCGGTGTCGTCGAAGGCCTCGTACACGAGGTGGTCCGAGCCCGTCTCGACGACGCGGCCCTTGCTCGGCGAGGAGGCCAGTCCGACCAGCTCGACCGAGTCGCCGTCGGAGTCGATGCCGTCCAGCGGCACCGCGACGCGCACCCGGCTGCCGCTGAGGACGCGGGCGGTCAGGTCACGGGGTCGCGGAGCGGCGTTGGTGTCGGCGTTGACCGGCAGCACCTGGATCGTGATGTAACCGGCATCCTTCTGGCCGGTGCTGTCGACCGCCTCATAGGTGGCGTAGACGGTGCCGGGCTCGTCGGACGCGCGGAAGCGCACCGTGTCCTGCGAGACGAAGATCTCGCCGTCCTCGGGCTCGATCAGCGGGGGCACCAGGTCGGGCGCGACGTGGATCGTGTCGCCGTTCGGGTGGTAGTCGTTGTCGAGCACCGGGATGGTGACGACGTCGCCGGCACGCACGACCACCTGGTCGTCGTTGGCGACCGGCGGCCGCAGCTGCGCGGGCGCCGGGATGGGGATGACGATGACGTCGCCCTCGGCGGACTGCGAGCCGTTGGAGATGCGGTAGGTGATGCGCACCTGCTCCGACAGCGCCGCCTGGTCGCTGATGCGCAGGGTCTCGTGGTTCAGGACCGCCACGGCGATGCCCGAGCCGGGCTCGACCGTCACGGACTGGACGACCAGGATGCCGCCCGACGGATCGGAGTCGTTGGTCAGGACGTTGACCAGCACCTCGCCGCCACTGGGCAGCAGCGCGACGTCGCGGACGGCGACGGGCGGCAGGTCGGTCTCGCCCTCGGGGATCACGTCGACGCGCACGATGCCGGGGATGCCGGCCGCGCCGGCGGCCACCAGGTACTGCACGTAGTAGGTGCCCGGCGTCGCCGACTTGAAGGTGAAGGTCTTGTTGCCGTAGTCGGGGACGATGTCGGCGCCGGTCACCGGGTCGACCCGCGCGAGGCGCAGCGGCTCGCGACCCGCGCCCACGTCGTTCGCGAGCGGCGACACGGTGGCCGTCTGCCCGACCCGCACCGCGACGTAGTCGGCGTTGGTCACCGGGTCGATGGAGCCGACCGGGCGCACATCGAAGCGAACGATGCCCACGGTCGCGTCCGACCCGTCGGACACCGTGATCTCGACGTCCTTGCGGCCCTGCGTGTTGCCCACGGCGCGGTACGTGATGCGGCCGTCGGACGTGTAGTCGGCCTCGTCGCCGTCGGCCGTGGTCACCGAGCCCAGGAACACGTCGTCGCCGTCGGGGTCGACCCAGTCCGGCAGGACGTTGTAGGTGATGGTGCCGCCCGCCTCGACCGCGACCGTCGTCACCCGGTTCTGCGTCGGCGGCTCGTTGACGTCCCACCCGCGGACGGCGAGCGCGACACGGGCGGTGTCGGTGCCGCCTCGGCCGTCGGAGACTTCGTAGGTGAAGGATGCCGAGCCCGAGGCATCCTCCGGCACGGCGATCTGCAGGGCGCGGCCGTTGTCGATCGACTGCACGTCACCGATCGAAGGGCCGCCGTCGAGCACGCGCGTGGTCAGCACATCGCCGTCGGGGTCGCTGTCGTTGTCGAGGATCGGGAGGATCGTCGTGCGACCGGGCCGCACGCCCAGGTCGTCGTCGTTCGCGTCGGGCGGGGTGTTCACCTCGGAGCGCTCGGGGAGCACCGTCTCGGTGGTCTCCTCGGTGGTCTGCTCCTCGTTCTCGGTCTCGCCCTCGGGCGGAGTGAGCTCGTCCCAGTTGTCGACGCGCTGCATGTCTTCGGCGGCCATCCACGTGGCACCGCCGACGATGTCGTTCAGCACGACGACGTCGCGGTTCACGCGGAACTTCAGCAGCGACGTCGGCTCGATGCCCTCGATGTCGGCCTCGAGGTCGTCGGCGTCGCCCGCGCAGTCGCGGACGAACCGGCCGGAGCCGCTCCAGGCGGCGTAGCCGCAGCCGTCGAGCCACACCGGCTGTGCGGGCGATCCCTCTCCGCCGGCCTCGACCTCGGTGGGACCCGAGCCGTCGAACGGCACACGGACGAACGCGGAGGCCGTCGACAGCGATACGGCGGCCGCCGCGGCCGACGGATGCTGCAGCACCGCGCTGCGACCGCCGTCGACGACGGTCGCCCGGCCGTCGGCGATCACGGTGCCGGTGGCGGTGTCGAGCACGACCGGCTTGTCGCCGACCGCGGTGATCGACAGCTCGGCGTTCTCGTCCAGTTCGGGCAGGCCGCTGCGCACGGGTTCCGCCGGAGCGTCGTCGTCGCCGATCCGCACGGTGACGAGCTCCGAGGTCTCGGCCGAGACGCCGTGCACCACGCCGTCGAGCCCGACGGCGACGTCGGCGCCCTTGCCGAGGTTCGCGGTGGGGTCGGTCCCCTCGATCTGGAACGCGCCGACGCCCGCCGCGAGGGTGACCCAGAGGTCGCCGGATGCGCGGTCGAGGATCGCCACGGTGTCGCCGCCGAGCGTCACCTTCGCGTCGCCGGGAAGGCTCGCCGCACCCGAGAGCGCGACCATCCCGGGGTCGACGACGCCCACCGATGCGTTGGTGTCGTCGACCACCAGCACCGTGCCGCCCGACTGGAGGATGTCGTAGTCGTCGCTCGTGGTGCGCAGGGCGCCGTCGAGCACCTGTGATTCATGGTTGAAGTGGCCGACGAGAAGACTCGACTGCTTGGTCACCCACACGCCGCCGTCGTGGAGGTCGACCTCGGTCGTGGGAAGGCCCTGGTAGACGAACGCGAGCGTCGTGACCGTCACGGCGGCAGCCGTGACAGCGCCCGCCGACGCGAGCGTGCGCGGGCGTGCGCGAAGCCATGCGAAAGACCTCATGGAAACCTCGGCCTCCTCCGGGGCATCGTGCGTCTCGACGTGGCATACGGTCCGGCGTGGGGCGCCGGAAGCTCACCGAAGACCTGGGGGAACGACTCAGCCTAACCCGTCGCCCGCGATGCATCCGGACGAGGTACGTCGACCTGACCGATCGTAATCGGCCTGATCAGGGGGCATCCATGGGGACAATCACCCATCCCCGCGATCGCGACGAGCCGGCTGCGCCTCCGGAAGCCGGGACGGTCGCCCCGGTTGTCGAAGCGCCGACGTATTCGCGGAGGTGCTGGGCGGTCAGGGTGTCCGCCGTCGCGACGAGGTCGGTCGGGGTGCCCTCGAACACGATGGTCCCGCCGTCGTGGCCCGCGCCCGGGCCGATGTCGATGATCCAGTCGGCGTGCGCCATCACGGCCTGGTGGTGCTCGATCACAATGACGCTGTTGCCGGCCTCGACCAGGCGGTCGAGCATCCCGAGCATGTTCTCCACATCGGCGAGGTGCAGGCCCGTGGTCGGCTCGTCGAGCACGTAGATCGCACCCTTCTTCGCCATCGAGATCGCGAGCTTCAGCCGCTGCCGCTCGCCGCCCGAGAGCGTGTTGAGTGCCTGGCCGAGCGTGAGGTAGCCGAGGCCCACGTCGATCATGCGCACGAGCGTGGTGTGCGCGGGGCCCTTCGTGAAGAAGGCCGCCGCCTCGGCGGCCGACATCGCCAGCACCTCGGCGATGTTCTTGCCGTCGAGCGTGTACTGCAGCACCTCGTCGCTGAAGCCCGACCCCTCGCACAGCTCGCACAGTGTCTCGACGGTCTGCGTGAAACCGAGATTCGTGATGATGACGCCGAGGCCCCGGCACGCGGGGCAGGCGCCCTCGGAGTTCGCGCTGAAGAGCGCGGGCTTCACGCCGTTGGCTTTCGCGAAGGCGGAACGGACGGTGTCGAGGATGCCGGTGTACGTGGCGGGGCTCGAGCGCCGGTTGCCCTTGATCGGCGACTGGTCGACGACGACCACGTCGTCGAAGCCCGGCACGTTGCCGTGGATCAGCGACGACTTCCCCGAGCCCGCGACCCCGGTGACGACGGTGAGGATCCCGAGCGGCACGTCCACGTCGACGTTCTTGAGGTTGTGCTGCGTCGCGCCGCGGATCTCCAGGGCGCCCGTCGCTGCCCGCGTGGAGTCCTTGAGGCGCGCGCGGTCGTCGAGGTGTCGGCCGGTGATCGTGCCGGAGGCGCGCAGGCCCGCGACGTCGCCCTCGTACTGCACCTCGCCACCTGACCGGCCGGCGCCGGGACCCAGGTCGACGATGTGGTCGGCGATCTCGATCACCTCGGGCTTGTGCTCGACGACGAGCACCGTGTTGCCCTTGTCGCGCAGCAGCTTCAGGAGCCGGTTCATCCGCTCGATGTCGTGCGGGTGGAGGCCTGCCGTGGGCTCGTCGAACACGTAGCTGATGTCGGTGAGCGCCGAGCCGAGGTGCCGGATCATCTTCGTGCGCTGCGCCTCGCCGCCCGAGAGCGTGCCCGACGACCGGTCCAGCGACAGGTAGCCCAGCCCGATGTCGATGAAGGAGGCGATCGTCTGGCGCAGACCGGCCATGAGGGGCGCGACCGAAGGGTCGTCGACCGTGTCGAGCCAGGCTGCGAGATCCGTGATCTGCATGGCTGCGGCATCCGCGATGCTGATCCCGTTGATCTTCGACGACCGCGCGCCCTCGTTCAGACGAGAGCCGCCGCAGTCGGGGCACGGCAGGAACTTCACCGCCCGATCGACGAACGCGCGGATGTGCGGCTGCAGCGAGTCGCGGTCCTTCTGCAGCATGGACTTGGTGATCTTCGGCACCAGCCCCTCGTAGGTCATGTTGATGCCGTTGATCTTGACCTTGGTCGGCTCCTTGTAGAGGAAGTCCGCGCGCTCCTGCTCGGTGTAGTCCTGGATCGGCTTGGCGGCGTCGACGAAGCCCGACTCGGAGAAGCCCTTCACCATCCAGCCGTCGGGGTTGTAGCCCGGTACCTGGATGGCGCCGTCCTGCAGCGACTTCGTCTTGTCGTAGAGCTCGTCGAGATCGACGTCGCTCGTCTCGCCGAGACCCTCGCAGCGCGGGCACATGCCGCCGGTGATCTCGAACGACCGCCGCTCCTTGACCTGCTTGCCGCCCTTCTCGAGGGTGATGGCACCGGCGCCGGACACCGAGGGGATGTTGAACGAGAATGCCTGCGGCGACCCGACGTGCGGCTGGCCGATGCGGCTGAACAGCAGCCGGAGCATCGCGTGGGCGTCGGTCGCCGTGCCCACGGTCGAGCGCGCGTTGGCGCCCATGCGCTCCTGATCCACGATGATCGCCGGGCTCACGTTCTCGAGCGCGTCGACCTCGGGGCGGCTCAGCTGCCCCATGAACTGCTGCACGAAAGTCGGATACGTCTCGTTGATCAGCCGCTGCGACTCGTTCGCGATCGTTCCGAAGACGAGCGACGACTTGCCCGAGCCGCTCACACCCGTGAACACGGTCAGCCGCCGCTTGGGGATCTCGACCGAGACGTTCTTCAGGTTGTTCTCGCGGGCGCCCACGACACGGATGACCTCGTGCGAATCGGCGATGTGGGGGACGGATGCCTCGGATGCCATGCGCACGAGTATGCCCGTGAACCCGGACACCGCGCTTCCTGAATCCTGCTCGATCCGCCCTCTCCGCTCAACGACCGCGGCCTGTATCCCGGCCGTTGAGCGAGCGAGGGACGAGCGAGACGAAACGCCCCGACGTTCCCGGAAACCCAGACGCGTCTCGTCTGCGGGCGCCAGAGCGCCCTCCGCTCAACGACCGATCCCCGGCCGTTGAGCGAGCGAGGAACGAGCGAGACGAAACGCCCCGACGTTCCCGGAAACCCAGACGCGTTTCGTCTGCGGGCGCCAGAGCGCCCTCCGCTCAACGACCGATCCCCGGCCGTTGAGCGAGCGAGGAACGAGCGAGACGAAACGCCCCGACGTTCCCGGAAACCCAGACGCGTTTCGTCTGCGGGCGCTGGAGCGCCCTCCGCTCAACGACCGATCCCCGGCCGTTGAGCGAGCGGAGCGAGACGAAACGCCCCGACGTTCCCGGAAACCCAGACGCGTTTCGTCTGCGGGCGCTGGAGCGCCCTCCGCTCAACGACCGCGGCCTGTATCCCGGCCGTTGAGCGAGCGAGGAACGAGCGAGACGAAACGCCCCGACGTTCCCGGAAACTTCGTGACGCTTCGTCTGCGGGCGCTCAGGCCGCGTCGGCGTCCGCAGGCTCGTCCGGCTCGGCGGGCTCGATCGCGAAGTTGTCGCGGAACACGCACGTCGGGTCGTACGCCGCCTTCACCGCGCGCAACCGCGCGAGGGTCGCCGGTGGGAACGCCTCGGCGACGCGCTCGGGCCGCAGCGACGAGTCGAAGCTCAGGTACATCCCGTCGAGGTGCGCCGCGAGCGTCCGCCACTGCGCGTCGAGCCGATCGGGGTGGGATCCGAGCGCTGCCACCGAGAAGTTCGCCGACCGGTGGGTGTACGCGGTGGCGTCGTCGGCCACGTCTGCCACCGCCCCGCCGACCGCGCGCAGCTGGAAGAACGGGACCGCGCCGGACTGAAGCATGCGTTCCACCGCTTCCGCGAAGGCGGGCGTGACGTGCTCGATCAGGCCCGAGCGCGAGTGCGGCTCGCCGGCGCCGTGCTGCGGGCCCAGATCGGCGTTCGCCATGATCTGCGGATAGGTGGTGAGCTGCACCGACTGCTGTACGAGCGGCGCGAGCTCGGCGAAGGGCTGCAGGCGCGCGATGATCGTGTCGGGGTCGTCGGAGTCGACGATCCCGTACAGCTGGACGATGTACTCGGAAGGCTGCCGGCGGCCAGGCTGGGGCTGCCCCGGTCGCGGGCCGCCGGTGAGGAGGAACAGCGTCACGTCGCGCGGCGACGACTCGACGATGCGCCCGTACCCCTCGAGGAACGCCGCGACGTCGTCGACCTGGAAAGCGAGCTGCGCATACCCCACCTGGCCGACTTCGTCCACCTCGAACTCGAAGGCCGTGACGATGCCGACGTTCGCCCCGGCCCCGCGGATGGCCCAGAAGAGCTCGGGGTGGGTCGCGGCGTCCGTCCGCACGATCGAGCCGTCGGCCAGCACCACCTCGGCGGCGCGCAGGTGATCGATGGTGAGACCGTGCTCGCGCGCGAGCAGCCCGATGCCGCCCGCCGTCGCCAGCCCGCCGACACCCACGCCGCCGTAGTCGCCCGAGGTCAGCGCCCAGCCGTGCTCGCCGAGCGCCGCGGCCACCTGCGCCCACCGGGCGCCTGGCCCGATCCGCACGAGGCGGCGGCCGGCGTCGAGCACCTCGATCCCGTCGAGGCGCCGCAGGTCGATCACGATCCCGCCGTCGTTCGTGCTGCGGCCGCTGATGCCGTGCCCGCCGCTGCGCACCGCGAGCGGGAGCTCGGGATGGCGCCGTGCGAAGGCGAGCGCCTCGGCGACCTGGGGCGCGGACGTCGGCTGCAGCACCAGGCCCGGTGCCCCGCCGCGCATGTACGTCGCGCGCACGTCGCCGTACTCGAAGTCGCCGGGCTCGATCGCCCGGAGGCCGGCCGGCACATCGTCGTACGCGATGCCGTCGCGGCGTGCTGCCAGCGCCGCCGACGACCGCACCGGCGCCGCCGACACCCCGCGCGTCCCGCGCTCGCTCGCGACGAGCGCGCGCACCGCCGGGCCGACCTCCTCGCCGAAGCTCTGCAGCAGGTTCGGGTCGTCGGTCGCGAGGATGAACGTGCCGATGCCGTCTTCGAGCGCGAGTCGGGCCAGGCGCTCGGCGAACTCTTCCGGGTCGGCGGCAAGCTGCCCGATGTTCAGCAGGCGCCGGATCTCGCGCGGATCGCGGCCGACGGACTGCGCGGCCTCGTCGATCGCGGCGTTGCCCTTGGCCAGGTCGCCGGGTTTCAGGTAGCCGAGCGACGGAAGCCAGCCGTCGCCCTTGCGGCCGGTGAGCGAGAGCATGCGCGGCTTGTACGCGCCGATGTGGAGCGGGATCTCGTGCGCCGGCCGCGGCCCGCGCTTCGCACCCTGCACGCGGTGGTAGCGCCCTTCGGTGAAGACGCCCCGGCGCTCGTCGGTGCGCCAGAGCTCGCGGATGAGGTCGATCGCCTCCTCCAGCGCGGTGACGGCCTGCCCTGGCGTGAGCCGCGTGCCGCCCATCGCCTCGATGGCGTCCCAGAAGCCGCCGGCGCCGAGGCCGAGGTCGAAGCGACCGCCCGAGAGCACGTCGATGCTCGCAGCGGCGCGCGCCACGACCGCGGGCGGCCGCAACGGCACGTTCAGCACGTTGGGCGCGACGCGGATGGTCTCGGTGCGCGCGGCGACGAACGACATGAGCGTCCAGGTGTCGAGGAACGCGGGCTGGTACGGATGGTCCTGGAAGGTGACGAGGTCGAGACCGGATGCCTCGGCCACCTGTGACAGGAGCACCGGGGCGTCGGGGTTCGCCGCGGAAGGGGTGATGAACGCGCCGAATTCGAGCGCGTGTCCGTAGTCCATGAGGTCCTTTCAGCCGAGCACTGCGGCGGAACGGGCCGCGGCAGTGGCCGGAGATGTCGAAGGGGTGCCGGTCTCGAGACGCAGGCCCGAGACCAGGATGTCGAGCAGCAGGTCGCGGTCGGCGGGGGCGCCGAGGCGCACCGCGTGCTCCACGCCGCAGACAAGGCGCTGCAGCTGTGCGGCCGAGACGTCCCCGCGGACGACGCCGTCGCGCTGCGCGCGTGAGAGCACGGCGTCGTAGCCCGCGAAGACCCTGCCGCGCGCGGCGGCGCACTCGTCGTGCACGACGGGGTCCGTGCGCGCCAGATCGGTGAGCACTGCCTCGAGCCCGCCGTCCTCGAGTTGCAGCGTCAAGGCGTCGTCGAGGAAGCCCCGGAGCGCCCGATCGGCGTCGGGCTCGATCGCCGCACGGTCGGCGGCGGCGACCAGGCGGACCAGCGCATCGACGCTCAACGCCTCGACGAGTGCCGTGACGGTCGGGAAGTGCCGGTAGACCGTGCCGATCCCCACGCCGGCATCGCGGGCGATGTCGTTGAGGCGCAGCGCGCGCACGTCGTGCCGGCGCGCCGCCTCGAGGATGCGCTCACGGCTGCGCACAGCGTCGGCTCGGGGGCTCATGCTCCCACACTACACCCGAAACGGATAGGTTATCCGCTTGGCGGAGAACTCACCCGCCAGCAGCCGTCGACGTGGTCGTCGACCATGCCGGCGGACTGCATGAGCGCGTACATCGTCGTCGGCCCGACGAAGCGGAACCCCCGCTTGCGCAGCGCCTTGCTCATCGCTGTGGCTTCGGGGGTGATCGCGGGCACGTCGGCGAAGGTGGCGGGACGGCGGTGGGATGCCGGGGCGAACGACCACATGAAGGCATCGAGTTCTCCCGGCGCCATGTCGAGCAGGAGACGCGCATTGGAGATCGTGGCCTCGATCTTGGCGCGGTTGCGGATGATGCCGGCATCCGTCATCAGCCGTGCCACGTCATCCTCGCCGAATGCGGCCACCGCCTCCGGCTCGAAGCCGTGGAACACCTCGCGGAACCGCGGACGCTTGCGGAGGATCGTGATCCACGACAGCCCCGCCTGGAACCCTTCGAGGCTCATCTTCTCGAAGAGCGCGCGGTCACCGTGCAGGGGCACCCCCCACTCCTCGTCGTGGTAGCGGGCGTACTCGGGGTCGTCGCCGACCCACGCGCAGCGTGCGCGGCCGTCGGGACCGATCCGGGTGCTCACCGCGCCAGCCTATGGCGGCCGTCCGACATCCCGGGCTCTCCCGGGCCGGACGGCTGTCAACCCCCTGCAGGTGGCGACGCGGCCTGCGTACCGTGGCGGGCATGACTGATCTCACCGGGAAGAAGGTCGCCTTCGTCGCGACCAACGGCTACGAAGACAGCGAACTGACCTCGCCGTGGGAGGCCGTCACGTCGGCCGGCGCCACGGCCGTCCTGCTCTCCCCGGAGCAGGGCGAGATCGAGGGGAAGAAGGGTCACCGTCAGAAGGTGGACGCGGCGGTCGCGGGAGCGGATGCCGCCGAGTTCGATGCCCTGGTACTGCCGGGCGGCGTCGTGAACGCCGATCATCTGCGCATGGACGGTGACGCCGTGGCCTTCGGCCGCCGCTTCTTCGAGCAGAAGAAGCCGGTCGGCGTCATCTGCCACGGCGGCTGGCTGCTGGTGGAGGCCGACGTCGTGAACGGGCGCACGCTGACGAGCTACCCGAGCCTCAAGACCGACCTCCGCAACGCCGGCGCGACGTGGGTCGACGAAGAGGTCGTCGTGGACGAGGGACTCGTCTCGAGCCGCACGCCCGACGACCTGCCGGCGTTCAACGCGAAGGTCGTCGAGGAGATCGGCGAGGGGAAGCACGCGGGCCAGTCCGCCTGATCCCGGCGCCACGGTCGGGCGCTGCGTCGCCCGGCCGTGGCGGAAGCGCCGCGCGACGGCATCCGTCCCCTCCGCACTCGCCGCAGCTCTCCGCCGTGCGCCGCGCGGGGATGTCAAGGCGGGCGTCACCGTCTCGATTCCCGGATGCCGCGCGCGTCGCTTACCGTGGAATGTCGGGCTGTTCGCTCGCGGGGCTGGGAGGCAGGACCATGAAGATCGTCGCGTCGGCGGATTGGCGGGACTCCGTCCCCTTCGAGAACCCCGTGCTGGTCGCTGAGGTGATCCCGGGTGAGCCGACGCGCTGCTTCGCCTGCGGCCCCGACTCCGAGCTGCTGCCCCGCACCGAGCTGTGGGCGTACAAGCACCGGCATCCCAAGAACCACGACGGGTACGTGCGCTTCTACTGCGCGTTCCACGTGCCGAAGGCGGCACCCCGCCCCGAGCCCGCGGCGGCGGCCCCGACCGCGCGCGCGAAGTCGTCGCGCCCCGCGGCCGAGCGCCGCCTGCCGAAGCCGGTCATCCCCGAGCGCCAGCGCGCGACGTGCCCCAACTGCTTCGTCGAGGTGTCGGCGACCGGCGAGTGCGGCATGTGCGGTTGGACCGCCGCCTAGACACCGACCGGCCCCGGCCGAATCGCGTCGCGCGATCACAGGAGATCTGACGGGCACAGGACGATCGCGCCAAGATCGTCCTGCTGTCGCCAGATCTCCCGATCTCGCGACGAAGCGGGCCTACTTCTTCTTGAGCGACTTCTCCGACACCGGCGCGTTGCCCGTCGCGGCCAGCGCGCGGTAGTACTCGCGCGCCTCGTCCTGACGCTTCCGCTCGGCACCCGACGCGATGGGCGCGCGCACGTGCTCGGGCGCGAAGCCGTAGGCATCGACCAGATCCTGCGCGTGCGGCCGCAGCCGCGCCGCCAGCCGGTCGATGTAGCGGGAGACGGATGCCGCGCGCTGCGTCGACAGCCGGCCGTTGATGAGGTACCACGCGAGGTGCTTCTCGATCAGGTGCAGACCGAAGAGGTCGCGCAGCCATGTGAGCACCTGCCTCGTGCCGTCGTCGGAGATGCGGTTCACGCCGTCGGTGAACGCCTCCCACTGCAGCAGCTCGCCGTGCGCGCGGGCGGCCTCGATGAGCTCGGCCTGGTGGCTGTTGAACAGCGCCGCTGCCTCGGCCGGCGACTGCTTGATCGCCGGGCGCAGGGCGGCCGCGACATCCGCCACCATCCGCTGCACGCGGCCGGCCAGCAGCTCGTGCTGCTGCTCGGCCCGCAGACCCAGCTCCACGGAGCGCGCGGTCGAACCGAAGTCGGCCACCGCCTGCCCGAGCTGGCGCAGGCCCGCGCCGTGGAACAGCTTGCCGGCGGTCTGCTTGGCGGCGAAGCGGGCGAGGGATGCGGCATCCTTCCCCTTGAACTGCTTGGCGTAGTCCGACAGCAGGCGCTTGCCGACCAGCTGGAGCAGGACGTTGTTGTCGCCCTCGAAGGTGACGTAGACGTCGAGGTCCTGGTGGAGGCCGACCATGCGGTTCTCGGCGAGGAAGCCGGAGCCGCCGCAGGCCTCGCGCGCCTCCTGGATGGTGCTCAGCGCGTTCCAGGTGCTCAGCGGCTTGAGGGCCGCCGCGAGGGTCTCGAGGTCCTCGCGCTCTTCGGGGGTGTCGGTGCGGCCCGAGAAGACGGCGTCGAACTTCTTGAGCAGCTCGTCGTGGCTGAAGAACTGCGCGTAGTTCTGCGCGAGCAGCGGCAGCAGACGCCGCTGGTGCTTGCCGTAGTCGAGCAGCACGACCTCTTCGGTGCCGGCACCCGAGTCGAACTGGCGGCGCTGGTTCGCGTACGTCAGGGCGATGTGGAGCGCGAGCGCGGTGCCCGTGGTCGCGGCGCCGTCGAGCGACACGCGGCCCTGCACGAGCGCGCCGAGCATCGTGAAGAAGCGGCGGCCGGGGCTCGGGATGTCGGACGTGTACGAGCCGTCGGCGGCGACCTGGCCGTAGCGGTCGAGCAGGTTGAACCGGGGCACCCGCACCTGGTCGAACGCGAGACGGCCGTTGTCGATGCCGTTGAGTCCGCCCTTGACGCCGTCATCCTCGCTGATGACGCCGGGCATCATGTCGCCCTCGTCGTCGCGGATCGGCACGAAGAAGCAGTGCACGCCGTAGTTGACGCCGCCGGTGATGAGCTGGGCGAACACGGTGGCCGCCTTGCCGTGCAGCGCCGCGTTGCCGAGGTAGTCCTTGTACGCGCCGCGGAACGGCGTGTGGATCACGAACTCCTCGGTGTCGGGGTCGTAGGTGGCGGTCGTGCCGATCGCCGCGACATCCGAGCCGTGGCCGGTCTCGGTCATGGCGAAGGCGCCGGGCAGGCTGACGTCGATGACGTCGGCGAGCCACTTGTCGTGGTGCTTCTCGGTGCCCAGCTGGAAGATCGCGGAGCCGAACAGCCCCCACTGCACGCCCGACTTGATCTGCAGGCTCGGGTCGGCGAGCACGAGCTCCTGGAACCCGGCGAGGTTCGCCCCGTTGTCGTTCTGGCCGCCGAACTTCTCGGGCATGGCGCGGCGCGAGCCGCCGTGCTCGACGAGCAGGTGCAGCTGCGTCAGCACGCGCTCGCGGTGCTCGGGCATCGACTGCCCGTCGATGCGCCAGAACGCGGGGTCCTTGATCATCTCGCGCGCCTCGCGACGGGTCTCTCCCCACGTGCCGAGGAGCAGATCGGTGACCGCGGCGATGTCGATGCGGGGATCGGATGCCTCTGCCGCCGTGTGCGGCGCGGTCGGGGCCCCTCCGGCGGGGGTGCGCTTGTGAACGGCGGGCTTCTTGGTGCGGACGGCGGCGTCAGCCATGTGCATCACCTCTCGGTGCGACGGGGAAGGGTCGAGTTCCCTTCGACCGTAGGACTCCCACAACCCTGGCTCAAACGCTCTGGTGGATATCCACAACCCAGGAGCGACACGGGTCGCGGGCGGGTTGTGCGAGACGCACAGGGCGGGCGCCCCGGAAGACCAGAGCGCCCGCCCGCCGATGAGGTCAGTTGGTCCTGCCGTGGGGGTTGGTGGTGTCGCCGTTGGTGTGGCCGAACGGGTTCGTCGTTTCGCCGTTGGTGCGGCTGAACGGGTTCGTGGTTTCGCCGTTGGTCTTGGTGTGGGGGTTGATGGTCGAGCCATTCGTCATGCCGTGCGGGTCGGTGGAGTACTGCTTGGGCGCGGCCGAGGCGGCGATCGGCGCGCTGAGCAGCGCCACCACGGCACCGGCGGCGAGACCGGCGATCATTCGCTTCTTCATCGAGGCATTCCTTCTTTCGGGGGATCGGCGCCTGGTGGCGCCACTCGCACGCTAGCGCCCGCGGCCGGTCCGACGGAAGGACGAATCTCCCGATCGCGAGCAGGTTCGCACCGCGCGCGGAGGTCCCCCCATGGCGCTGCGTCACCCGACCGCCCGACAATGGAGACGATGACACCCGAAGCCGTGACGCTGGCCCCGTGGGGGCCCGACGACCTGCCGCTCCTCGAGCGCGGCAACACCCCCGAGATGACGGCGCATCTCGGAGGGCCAGAGACCGCCGCGCAGCTCGAGGAGCGGCAGGAGCGCTACCTGCGGCTGATGGCTGCCGGCGAGGCGGTCATGTACCGGATCGAGCTCGGGGGCGCACCGGTCGGCGGCATCGGCTACTGGCAGGTGGAGCACGAGGGTGTGCCCGCGTGGGAGACCGGGTGGAACGTCTTCCCCGAGTGGCAGGGCCGCGGCGTCGCGCGAGAAGCGCTGCGACTGGTCGTCCGCGAGGTCGCGCAGCGGGGCGACCGGCACCTGCTCGTCGCGTATCCGGGGCAGGACAACCCCGCGTCGAACGCGCTGTGCGCCCGAGCGGGGTTCGAACGCCGCGGAGCGGGCACGATCCCGTGGCGGGGCGGCGAACTGGCGTTCCACGCGTGGGTGCTCGACATGGCACCGCTCGACCTCGACGGACGCGAGCCCGACCTCGACGAGCGCTTCGACGAAGGCGTGCTCGACGAGAAGGTGTGGTGGCCGTACTACCTGCCGCACTGGTCGTCCCGCGGGCGCGCCGCCGCGAGGTACTCCGTGGCACCCGACGCGCTCGAGCTCGTCATCGACGCGGACACCGCGCCCTGGTCACCCGAGTTCGACGGCGGCAATCGCGTCTCGCACCTGCAGACCGGACAGTTCTCCGGCGGCCTCGGCACCGCGGTCGGTCAGCACCGCTTCCGCGACGGCCTGGTGGTGCGCGAAGAGCAGCCCGAGCGGCGCCTTCACCTGCCGCGGTTCGGCGTCATCGAGGTGCGGATGGCCGCGGTGCGGCATCCCGACACGATGGTCGCGTGCTGGCCGATCGGCTTCGAGGACGCCCCCGAGCGCAGCGGCGAACTGTGCATCGCCGAGATCTTCGGCCGCGAACTGGACGACGAGGGCGGCTGGGTCGGCGTGGGCGTCAAGGCGCAGCACGACCCGCGCCTCCGCGACGACTTCGAGAAGATCCGCGTGACGGGCGATCTCACCGAGATGCACGACTACGCCGTCGAATGGACGCCCGACGCACTCCGGTTCTTCATCGACCACCGCTGGGTCAAAACCGTGCGCCAGACGATCGACTACCCCGTGCAGCTCATGCTCGACCTCTACGAGTTCCCCCGCGCCGACGGAGGCCGCGACACCGCGGCGCTCCCCCACACTCTGCGCGTTGAGCGAGTGCGGACCTTCCCGCCCGCCTGACCGCCCCCGCGCTCGCCCCCAGCGTCCCGTCGCCCGCGCCGCCCCGGCCCCTCGCCGTCTGCGACCGACCGGGAGAGTACAGCTGGTGGACGAGATGCGGGTTGCTTCCCTTCCTTTCGTCGACCAGCTGTTCTCTCACGAGAAGAGAGGCCGGCGGACCGACGGACGTCCTGGAGCACGGTCAGAACAGCCCGATGATGCGGCCGTCCTCGTCGACGTCGATGGTGTTCGCCGCCGGCGCGGCCGGCAGCCCGGGCATGGTCATGATGTCGCCGCAGATCATCACGACGAACCGCGCTCCGGCGGCCAGACGCACCTCGCGGACGTCGACGACATGACCCGAGGGCGCACCGCGCAGGCGCGGGTCGGTCGAGAACGAGTACTGCGTCTTCGCGACGCACACCGGGTACCCGCCGTACCCCTCCTCCTGGAGGCGTTTGATCTGCGCGCGGACGGCGGTCGACGCCGTCACCTCCGACGCCCCGTAGATGCGCGTCGCGATTGCGGTCATCTTCTGCCACAGCGTCGCGTCATCGGGGTAGGTGAAACGGAGCACTTCGACAGGCTCCGCCACCGCACCGACGGACTCAGCAGCCGCACCGACGGGTTCAGCAACCGGCCCCTGAGCTTGTCGAAGGGCGCACAGCCGCACGACTTCGCGGGCGAGGTCTTCCGCGCCGACGCCGCCCTCGGTGAAGTGCGTCGCCACGACGGCCGTGACCCCGGCGGCCTCGGCGGCGGCGACGAGCGCCGCGGTCTCGGCATCCGTGTCTTCCGCTCGATGGTTGATAGCGACCACCGCGGGGATCCCCCAGGTCTCGTGAAGCGTGGTCAGGTGGCGGACGAGGTTGGCCGTGCCCCGTCGCAGGGCGGCGACGTTCTCGTGCGGCAGGTCGGCCACCTCGACGCCGCCGTGGTACTTCATGGCCCGCACGGTGGCGACGACGACCGCCACATCCGGTCGGAGTCCCGTCGTGCGGCAGAGGATGTCGACGAACTTCTCGGCTCCGAGATCGGCACCGAAGCCGGCCTCGGTCACGACGTAGTCGGCCATGCGCAGCGCGGAGTCGGTCGCGAGGTACGAGTTGCAGCCGTGCGCGATGTTCGCGAACGGGCCGCCGTGCACGAATGCGGGCGTGTGCTCGAGCGTCTGCACGAGGTTGGGCGCGAGCGCGTCGCGCAGGATCGCCGCCATCGCGCCGTTCGCCTGCAGGTCGCGCGCGCGGATCGGCCGGCGGTCGCGCGTGTAGGCGACGACGATCTCGCCGAGCCGCTCCTTGAGGTCGGCGAGGTCGGTCGCAAGGCAGAAGATCGCCATGACCTCGCTCGCGACGACGATGTCGAACCCGTCCTCGCGCGGGTACCCGTTCGACGGCCCGCCGAGCCCGATGATGGCATCGCGCAGCGCGCGGTCGTTGACGTCGAGCACGCGCCGCCACGTGACCCGGCGCACGTCGATGCCCAGCGCGTTGCCGTGGTGCACGTGGTTGTCGATGAGCGCGGCGAGCAGGTTCGTCGCGATCGCGATCGCCGAGAAGTCTCCCGTGAAGTGCAGGTTGATGTCTTCCATCGGCACGACTTGCGCATAGCCACCGCCGGCGGCGCCGCCCTTCATGCCGAACACCGGCCCGAGCGCCGGCTCGCGCAGGCAGATCATGGATCGTTCGCCGATGCGGCTGAGCGCGTCACCGAGTCCCACGGTCGTCGTCGTCTTGCCCTCGCCAGCCGGCGTCGGCGAGACCGCGGTCATCAGGACGAGTCTGCCCCGCGGCCTTTCGCGCAGCGTGCGCAGATGTCGCAGCGACACCTTGGCCTTGTACCGTCCGTAGGGCTCGAGCTCATCTTCCGGAATGCCGAGGCCCTCGGCGATCCGCGTGATCGGCCAGAGGTCGGCCTGCTGGGCGATCTCGATGTTGCTCGTGGCCACGCCGCACTCCCTTGCCCGCGCCTCGCGGGCCTCGTCGCCCGCTGCCGTCAGCCTATGCGGGGGTCGCGTCCACGTGGCGGTCCCGCACCGGACGACGGACGACGGATGCCGCGTCCCACGGCCCCGTGCGAGCCGAAGTCGCGCGGGCGCGAGCGGCCCGGCCCCGCGCCGTTGCAGGGGCCGGAGCCGGCCCAATCGCGCGCCGGTCGCGCGTCGGCGGCCCCTCGCCCGACCGAGCCCCCTGGCGGATCGCTCGGGGCGTCCCTACCGTGGGGCCATGACCGAACCCCCGGTGCGCCGCGCCACGGTCGACGACGCCGAGACCGTCGCCGCACTGCTGCACGACTTCAACGAAGAGTTCGACACCGACACGCCCGGACCGGCCGTGCTGGCGGAGCGGCTGCGGTCGCTGCTCGCCGGGACGGGGATGTTCGCGCTCCTGGGCGGCGCTCCCGCCGTGGGCGTCGCTCTGGTCAGCCTGCGGCCCAACGTCTGGTACCCCGGACCGGTGGCGCTGCTCGACGAGATGTACGTCGCACCGTCCGCCCGAGGCGGCGGGATCGGCGGGGCGATCATCGAGCACCTCGTCGAGGACTGTCGGCGCGACGGCGTTTCGGCGATCGAGATCAACGTCGACCAGGCCGACGTCGATGCGCAGCGGTTCTATGAGCGGCACGGCTTCTCGGGCGTCGACCCCGACACCGGCGAGCGGGCGTACTACTTCTCGCAGGAGCTCTGAGCCTGCGCGCTCCGTCGCGGTGCGGCAGACCCGCGGGGCGACGGGGCCGATCTGGTCGAGACCCCGGCGGCCCGTGCACCGGGCGAGAGCTCAGGCGGCGGCGACGACGGCGAGCACGGCCTCGCCGTACGCCTCGCGCTTCTTCGCGCCGATGCCCGAGACCCCGTCGAGGTCGGCGAGGCTCTCGGGCCGGCGCTCGGCGAGGGCGCGCAGGGTCGCGTCGCCGAAGACGATGTAGGCCGGCACCCCGAGCTCCTTGGCGACGCCGGCGCGCCACGCGCGCAGGGCCTCGAACAGACCGGCGTTCGCAGGGTCGAGCGTCTCGGGGGCGTTGGTCTTGCGCACGCGGGCGACCCCGCCCGACCGGCCCATCACGTCGCGCCGCAGCGGCACGGGCGTCTCGCCACGCAGCACGCCGGCGGCGGGCTCACCCAGGGCGAGAGTGCCGTACTCGCCGCGGGCGACCAGGATGCCTCGCGCCAGCAGCTGCCGGATGACGCTGCGCCAATCCTGCTCGCTGAGGTCGGCGCCGAGCCCGTAGGTCGAGAGCTGGTCATGCCCTTGCTGGCGGATGCGATCGGTCGACGAGCCGCGGAGGATGTCGATGAGGTGCCCGGCGCCGAACGCCTGGCCTCGCTCTCGCTGCAGGCGCACGATCGTCGAGAGCAGCTTCTGCGCCGGAATGAGCCCGTCCCACGTCTCGGGCGAGTCGAGGCACGTGTCGCAGTTGCCGCACGGCTGCGAGGGTTCGCCGAAGTAGGCCAGCAGGTTCTGCCGGCGGCATCCGACCGTCTCGCAGAGACCCAGCATCGCGTCGAGATGCTGGCCCAATCGGGTCTTGAAGGCGCGGTCGCCCGGCGACTGGTCGATCATGCGGCGCTGCTGCACGACGTCGCCGAGACCGTAGGCCATCCAGGCGACGGATGCCTCGCCGTCGCGCCCCGCGCGGCCGGTCTCCTGGTAGTACCCCTCGACCGACTTGGGCAGGTCGATGTGCGCGACGAAGCGGACGTCGGGCTTGTCGATGCCCATGCCGAACGCGATCGTCGCGACCATCACGACGCCGTCCTCGCGGAGGAACCGCGACTGGTTCGCGGCCCGCGTCTCGGCGGGCAGTCCGGCGTGGTACGGCAGCGCATCGACGCCCTGGGCCGACAGGAACTCGGCGGTCTGCTCGACCGACTTGCGGCTGAGCGCGTAGACGATGCCGGCCGCCCCGGAGCCCTGCGAGCGGATGAAGGCGACGAGCTGTCGCCGCGGATCGGACTTGGCCTCGATGCGGTACTGGATGTTCGGCCGGTCGAAGCTCGAGACGAAGTGCCGGGCGCTCGGCAGCTGCAGCCGCTCGGTCATCTCGCGGTGCGTGGCGGGTGTCGCCGTCGCCGTGAGTGCGAGCCGGGGCACGCCGGGGAACCGCTCGGCGAGCGCGCCCAGCGCCAGGTAGTCTGGCCGGAAGTCGTGGCCCCATTGCGACACGCAGTGCGCCTCGTCGATCGCGATGACGCTGAGCATGCCGCGCGCGAGGAAGCGCAGCGTCGCCTCGGTGTTGAGCCGTTCGGGTGCGACGTAGAGCAGATCGAGCTCACCCGCGAGATAGGCGCGCTCGACTGCGGCCCGCTCGGGCGGCGCCTGGGTCGAGTTGAGGTACGCCGCACGCACACCGTTGGCGACGAGCGCGTCGACCTGGTCGTGCATGAGCGCGATGAGCGGGCTCACGACGAGGCCGGTGCCCGGCCGGACGAGCGCCGGCACCTGGTAGCAGACGCTCTTGCCGCCGCCGGTGGGCATGAGCACCACGGCGTCACCGCCCGCGATCACGTGATCGACGATCGCGCCCTGCTCGCCGCGGAACGAGTCGTACCCGTACACCTCCCGCAGCACCGTGACCGCGTCGGCGCCGGTGAAGTCCCGGCGCGGACCCGCCCCGGCGAAGGGGGCGAGCTGCGTCGCCCCACCCGCCATCGGATCGGGCGGGGGCATCCAGCCGTCCTCGGGCGGCGCCCACGAGTCGTCGGGCGGAGGCGCGAACTCTTCGGCAGGCGGCGCCCAGGCGTCGGCCTCCCACGCGATGTCGGCGTACGGGTCGCCCTGCGGGATCGTCATCGACTCCAGCGTAACCGCGGCATCCGACGCGGTCCCCCGTCGCCGGCAAGCCGTGGGCCCTCCGCTACGACCGCCCGCCCAGCTCGTCTGTGGAGGAGCCGCGGGGCGTCCTCAGTTGAGGAGGACTTCCTGTCCGGTCGAAGGCTTCCTCAGTTGAGGACGAGGGCCGAGTTGAGGAGCTCGACGCCCGGAGTGATCCGCATCTCGGCTCTCGTCCTCAGTTGAGGATCCAAGCGCAGTCCAGTCAGGGACCGAAGCGTCCTCGATCGAGGATCGAATCGGGTGCGAGCGTCGCAGGGGCCCCCGCTCAGCACCACTTCTCGGCGATCGCCCGGATCACCGTGCTGTTGCGGTTCGTCGCCACCCCGAGCAGCTTCGCCGCGTTCAGCGGATCGACGTAGCCCGCCTGGTAGCCGGGCCCGAGCAGCGCGTGCGCCGCGCGCCCGCGCACGACCATCTGCCCGGCATCCGTCGCTGACTGCTCGATCCGCGCGACGGCATCACGCGAAGGCGTCTCCTTCAGCAGATACACGTAGTGCCGCGCGAGGCCCGGATGCTCCTCGCTCAAGGTCGCCGCGTCGTCGGCGATCGCCCGAACCTCGGCGACCGTGAAGACGATCGTCGGCACGTCGAACCCGCGGTCGGCGGCGAACACGTCCTCGAGCGCCTTCTCGATCTTGGCGCGCGAGCGCATCGGCGTCGCGAACCGCACGTTGCCGGTGTTGATATGCGTCTCGACGTCGGTGAACCCGGCCTCCTCGACGACGCGCCGGATGTCGTCCTTCGCGAACTTGCGGGTCGCCCCGAGATTGATCGCGCGCAGGAACGCCACGTAGGTCGGCATACCGTCATCATCCCGGATGCCGGGTGCCACGGCATCCGTTATCGTCGTCGTCATGCAATGCCAGTGAGCCGCCTCCGTCACCACTCCGTCCGTCGCGCTCTGCACGGACGCCGAAACGGATGCCGTCACCCGGCGTCCACGGAAAGGCATCGCATGCACCCCTCAGACTCCCTGCCGCTGCGCGGCAAGACCGCCCTCGTCACCGGCGTCTCGCGCCGTCGCGGCATCGGCTTCGCCGTCGCGACGCAGTTCGCGCGGCTCGGCGCCGACGTGTTCGTCCACCACTACCGCCCGCACGACACCCGCCTGCCGTGGGGCGGCGACGACCTCGACGCCGTGCGCGACGGCCTCCGCGCCGAGCTCGCACCGGACGCGCAGCTCGGCGACCTCAGCGCCGACCTCAGGGACGCGGCATCCGTCCCGCTCCTCGTCGAAGCGGCGCGGGCCCTCACCGGGCGGCTCGACATCCTCGTCTGCAACCATGCGCAGTCGGGCGACGACGGATCGATCCTCGACATGACCGCCGAGCGGCTCGACGCGTTCTGGGCGACCAACACGCGCTCGACGCTGCTGCTCACGCGCGAGTTCGCGGCGCTGCACGCGGTCGCCCTCGACCCCGGCGCGCGGCCCGGCGAACGCGTCGGGCGCAGCGGCCCGTTCGCCGAGCCGACCGGACGCGTGTTCTGGATGACCTCGGGGCAGATCCACGGCGCGATGCGCGGCGAGGTCGCCTACGCCACGAGCAAGGCCGCACTCGCCGGCGTCACGAAGACCGTGGCGGCGGAGCTGCTCGACCTCGGGATCATCCTCAACACGATCGACCCCGGCCCTGTGAACACCGGCTACCTCGACCCGGAGACGACCGACCGGCCGCTCGACGAGATCGAGTCGTGGATGCGGTCGACGCCGTTCGGCCGGTACGGCGAGCCCGCCGACCCCGCACGCCTCATCGGCTGGCTCGCGACGCCCGATGGCGCATGGGTCGTCGGCCAGGTGCTCTCGACCGACGGCGGCCTCGCCCTCGCCTGACCCTCAGGCACGACCACGACGCGCAACTGCGCCAGATCCCTGCACCCGCGGCGCGCATCGACGCAGCAGGTGCAGAAAAGTGCAGCGGATGCCGCGTCAGCAGGCCTCCGACGCGCCCGGACCCCGCGCACGCGGCGCGGACCCCGGGCGTGTCCTCGCTCAGGCCAGCGCCGCCTCGCCGCCGGTCACCCGCGCGCGGTGGTTGACACGGTGGCCGATCCAGAACCCGAGGGCGATGAGCCCCGCCAGGGAGACGCCAAGCATCCAGGGCAGGACGTTCGGCGTGGTCGCGGCCGTCGCGGCCGCAAGGGTGTCGGAGCCGTCGGCGACCTGTCCGCTGCCGTCGGCGAGCGTGGTGGCTCCCACGGCGAGCGTCTCGCTGCCGTCCGCGAGCTGCTCGGAGCCGGCAGCCAGCGTGCCGGCACCCTCCGCGAGCGCCGTCGCACCCGTGGAGAGATCGGCCGCACCGGTGGAGAGGGCACCCGTTCCCGCGGCGAGCGACGCGGCGCCCTCGGAGAGCGTCGTCGCGCCGCCGCTGAGGTCCTGCGAGCCGACGCCCAGCCGTGCGACACCGCTCACGAGCGACTGCGTGCCCATCGCCAGCGACGCCGCACCGTCACGCACCTGCGCCGTGCCGGCGCTCAGCGACTGCGCGCTGGAGGCGAGGAAGGGCGCGCCCTTCGCCGGGTCCGCGAGTCCGACCGTGCCGGGCCACCCCTTGGACGCATCGCCGTTGACGAGCGCGTTGAGCCCTCCGGCGAGCTGCTGAGCACCCCCGGTGGCGTCGATGACCCCCGCCAGGAGTGGAGCGGCGCCCGCGGCGGCGGAGATCCCGTCCACCTGCTTGTCGAGGCCGGTCGCGAGGGCGCTGAGCTGCTGCATCTGCTCGGTGGGGTTGGCCGCGGCCAGCGCGGCGAGCGCGTCGGCCAGCTTCTGCGAGTTGCCCGGAGCGCCGGCGGCAGCGGTCTGGATCTGCGTCTTGCCCGCCGCCAGCGCCTTCACGTCGTCGGTGACGCTGGGAACCAGCTTGTCGCGCATCGTCGTCGCGCCGACCAGGAGGTCGCCCGAGATCCTGTGCGCCGCACCCACGCCGGTGGCGAGCGTCTGCGCACCCGCTGCCAGCTTTGCGGCGCCATCCGAGGCGATGCTCGCGCCGGCGGCGAGGCTCGTCGCCCCCGCGGCCGCCGAGCGCGTCCCGGTCCCGAGGGTGCCGACACCGCTCGCCAGCGACTGGGCACCGGAGACCAGGCTCGCGGCGCCGGCTGCGAGCGACTGGGCGCCCGTGTCAGCCGACGATGCGCCATCCGCCAGACGGGCGGCACCGGAGCTGGCGGAGGCTGCGCCGTCGTCGAGGTCGGACGCGCCCGCGGCGAGCTCACCTGCGCCGGCGGCAAGCACGGATGCGCCCGCCGCCAGCTCGGTGGAGCCCTCATGCGCCTGGCCGGCGCCATCGGCCAGCTTCGTCGAGCCGTTCGCGATCTGCGACGTGGTCACGAAGTAGAGGAGGATCATGGCCGCCAGGGCCACGCTGAGGACGATGACGGCGACACGCATGCCGACGCCGTGGGTGTGGGTTTCTGTTCTCGTCATTGAGAGCACTCCGGTTCATCGCCTGGGGGCAGGCGCGGTGGACGTCGACGGCCGGTGATCGGCCGCGCGGCGACACAGCGGCAGGGTGTGGGATCCCGTCCTCGTCGGCGGGGTCCGGCCTGCTGTCGCGAGTGCAGTGTATGGACACCGCCCGCGGTGCACGCCTTCGTGGTGGGAGGAACCCAGTTTCAGACGTATTGAGACTCAGTTTCGTTGTGCACTGCGCACAACGGGACGCTTCCGGGCTACAGCCGCACGACCTCGGTGACCCGCAGCACGGCGGTGCCGGCCTCTTCCGACGCGGCGAGGTCGATGACGCCGCGGATCCGCCAGTCGTGGTCGCCGGCCGGGTCGTCGATCGTCTGCTCGACGCGCCAGAGCCCCGAGGACGCGGCATCCGTCTCGTCCACCGTCACCAGTCGCGGCGAGCGCGCCGCGCCACCGGTGAGGATCTCGTCGTGGTCGTCGAAGTACGCGTCGAGGGCGGCCGGCCAGTCCACGTCGGGATCGAGCTCGACGAGCTCGTCGTCGCGCTGCAGCGCGGCGAGCTGCACGCGGCGGAACAGCTCGTTGCGCACCAGCACGCCGAACGCGCGGCGGTTCGTCAGCACCGACGGCGGCGCCGGCGGCACGACCGGAGCGGAGGGGTCCTCAGCGGGGTTGACGAGGGCCTCCCACTCGTCGACGAGGCTCGAGTCGACCTGCCGCACCACCTCGCCGAGCCACGCGACGAGATCGTGCAGGTCGTCGGTCTGCGCCTCGGCCGGCACCGTCTGGGCGATCGCGCGGTACGCGTCCGAGAGGTAGCGCAGCACGAGCCCCTCGCTGCGGGCGAGCTGGTACAGCGAGATCAGCTCCGAGAACGACAGCGCGCGCTCGAACATGTCGCGCACCACCGACTTGGGCGACAGCTCGAAGTCGCGCACCCACGGCTGGCTCGACGCGAACACCTCGTACGCCTGGCTCAGCAGCTCTTCGAGCGGCTTCGGGTAGGTGACCTCCTCGAGCAGCGCCATGCGCTCGTCGTACTCGATCCCGTCGGCCTTCATCGCCGCGACGGCCTCGCCGCGCGCCTTGAACTCCTGCTGCGACAGGATCGGCCGCGGGTCGTCGAGCGTCGCCTCGATGACGCTCACGACGTCGAGCGCGTAGTGCCCCGTGCCGACCCCGTTCCCGGTCGCGTTTCCTCCCCCGGTCGCTGAGCCTGTCGAAGCGTCCTCCGGGTCGAGCAGCTCGATCGCCGCGAGCGCGAACGGCGAGAGCGGCTGGTTGAGGGCGAAGTTCGGCTGCAGATCGACCGTGAGACGGATCTGATTCGGGATGCCGGCGGCCGCGGCCGTTTCGTCTCGCTCGTTCCTCGCTCGCTCAACGACCGAAGGGCTGCGGTCCACCTCGACGACGCCGGCGGTGACGAGCGTGCGGAAGATCGCGATCGCCCGGCGCGCGAGCTCGTAGCGGCGGGCACGCGGCTCGTGGTTGTCGAAGACCAGCGACCGCACGTTCGAGAACACGTCGCCGCCGCGGGCGATCACGTTGATGAGCATGGCGGCGGTGAGGGTGAGCTGCGGCACGAGGGGCTCGGGCTCGGCCTCGACGAGGCGCTCGAACGATCCGAGACCCCAGTTGACGACCCCCGTCGGCGCCTTCTTGCGCACGATCTTCTTGCGCTTGGCGGGGTCGTCGCCTGCCTTGCGCAGCGCCGCCTCGTTCTCGATCTCCCACTCGGGAGCCATGACGACGACGGTGCCCGACGTGTCGAAGCCGGCGCGGCCCGCGCGACCGGAGATCTGGTGGAACTCGCGCGCCGTGAGCTGGCGCATCTTCGTGCCGTCGAACTTCGACAGGGCCGTGATGAGCACCGTGCGAATGGGCACGTTGATGCCGACCCCGAGGGTGTCGGTGCCGCAGATCACGCGCAGCAGCCCGCGCTGGGCGAGCGTCTCGACCAGGCGCCGGTAGCGCGGCAGCATGCCGGCGTGATGCACGCCGATGCCCGCGCGCACATAGCGCGAGAGGGTGCGGCCGAAGGCGGTGGTGAAGCGGAAGCCGCCGATCGCCTCGGCGATGGCGTCGCGCTGCTCGCGACTCACGATCCTGATGCTCGACAGCGCCTGGGCCCGCTCCATGGCGGCGGCCTGCGAGAAGTGCACGATGTAGACGGGCGCCTCGCCGGTCTGCAGCAGCTCCTCGACCGTCTCGTGCACGGGCGTGCGCGCGTACGAGAAGTGCAGCGGCACCGGGCGCTCGACGCCGGTGATGCGCGAGACCGCGCGCCCGGTCCGGCGCTCCAGGTCTTCGGCGATGTCGGTGACGTCGCCGAGCGTGGCCGACATCAGCACGAACTGCGCGCGCGGCAGGAGCAGCAGCGGCACCTGCCAGGCCCCGCCCCGCTCGGGGTCGCCGTAGTAGTGGAACTCGTCCATCACGACCTGGTCGACGGCGGCGTCGGCGCCCTGTCGCAGTGCGAGGTTCGCGAGGATCTCGGCGGTGCAGCAGACGATCGGGGCGTCCGGGTTCACCGACGAGTCGCCCGTCACCATGCCGACGTTCGCGGCGCCGAAGATGTCGACGAGCGCGAAGAACTTCTCGCTCACGAGCGCCTTGATGGGCGCGGTGTAGTACGTGCGCCCGCCGCGGGCGACCGCCGCGGCGTGGGCCGCGACCGCGACGAGCGACTTGCCCGTGCCGGTCGGCGTCGACAGGATCACGTGCGAGCCCGAGACGATCTCGATGACCGCCTCGTCCTGCGCGGGGTAGAGCGCGAAGCCCTGGTCGCCCGCCCACTCGACGAACGCGTCGTACAGCGCGTCGGCATCGGGAACGGCCGCGGGGATGCCGGATGCCGCGCCCGCAGCCGCGATCGTCTCGAGAAGCGTCGTCACCCGATCGAGTCTGCCCGACGTTCGGGCACATGCAGGCGCGTGAGGTACCGCTCGGCGCGCGCCGGCACCCGGTGGCGGTCGACAAGCGACACGACCACGACGACGGCGGTCGCGAGCGGGATCGTCCACGCCGCGGGCTGCGCGAGCACAGCCTCGGCCGCTCCGCCGCGGGCGAGCGGCGTCGCCACCAGCGCCGCACCGCACGACAGCGCACCGGTCACCATGCCGGCCACCGCGCCCCGTGCCGTGAGCCCGGGCCACCACACCCCGAGGAGGATGACGGGCGTGAGACTCGACGCGGCCACCACGAACACGGTGCCGACGCTGGAGACCAGGCCCTCGGGCTCGGTGAGCAGCGCGAACGCGAGCGGAACCAGCGTGCACAGCACCGCCGAGACGCGGAACGAGCGGACCGAGCCGTCGAAGACGTCCTGGCTCACGACGCCGGCGAGCGAAACCACCAGGCCCGACGACGTCGCGAGGAACGCCGCGAAGGCCCCCGCCACGATGAGCGCGGTGAGGAGGTCGCCGGCGAGGCCCGGGAAGACACGGGAGGGGAGCGCCAGCACGACGGTGTCGGCGACGCCCGGCACGGCGAGGTCGGGCGCGACCACCCGCGCGATGAGCCCCATGGTGCCCGACGCGGCGTAGAAGACGCCGACCATGGCGATGACGAGCACCGTCGTGCGGCGCGCAGAGCCGCCGTCGGGGCTCGTGTAGAACCGCACCAGGACGTGGGGCAGCCCGATGGTGCCGAGCAGGAGCGCGATCATCAGCGAGACCGTCTCGTAGGCGTCTGCGCCCGACGGTCCGCGCTCCGCCGGGAACACGACACCGGGATCGAAGGTCGTCTCGCCGCCGGACAGCGCCATGAGGATCAGCACCGCCGGCAGCGCCAGCGCGGTGAGCTTGAGCCAGTACTGCATCGCCTGCACGGCGGTGATGGCGCGCATGCCACCCGCCGCCACGATGCCTGCCACGACCACCGCGACCAGGACCGCTCCCGTCCACGGCGGCACGTCGGCCACGACGCCGAGCGCCAGCGACGCACCGTGCAGCTGCGGCACGATGTAGAGCCAGCCGATCACGAGCACGAGCAGACTCGTCACGCGGCGGGCGCCCTGCGACTCGAGCCGCGCCTGGATGAAGTCGGGGATCGTGTACGCGCCGCTGCGCCGCAACGGCGCGGCCACGAAGAGCAGGAGCAGCAGGTAGCCGGCGGCGTACCCGATCGGGAACCAGAAGCCCTCGGCGCCCGACAGCAGCACGAGGCCCGCGAGTCCGAGGAACGTCCCCGCCGACAGGTACTCGCCGCTGATCGCGGACGCGTTCCACACCGGCCGGACGCTGCGCGAGGCGACGAAGAAGTCGCTCGTCGTGCGGCTGATCCGCAGGCCGACGACGCCGAGCACGACGGTGACCAGCAGCAGCGCGCCCACCGCGAGGAGATCGAGCAGCGGCATCACATCGCCCCGCCTGCGCCGGCGGCCGGGTCCGTGGGCCTGGCCACCCGCACCACCTCGGCCGCGGCATCGGCCTCCGCCAGACTGCGGTACCGTCGCTCGTTCCGCGACGCCGCACGCGCGTACAGCACCGCGAACACGAGGATCAGCGGGTAGTAGCCGTACGCCTGCAGCAGCCACGAGAGCGGCACCCCGAAGACCACCGGGTCGCCCGCGTGCGCGACCACGAAGATGGCCGCGGTGAAGGCGCCCGCGACCAGCAGGAACCCGAGCAGGCAGCCGAAGGCGAGACGCAGCTGCGAGCGCACGAGACCTCCGACGTACACCGCGCCGGCCTCCCGGACGGGCGCGCCCGGCAGTGCGATGCCGTAGGTCGGCGCCGCCGCGGGCGCCGGGACATCGGCCGTCACCCGCACCCGTGCGGGGCGTCCCGGCTCGCGCGGTCGCCCGTCGGCGGTCACCGCGAGCCCCGCTCCCGCCGGACCGGCCGCGCGCCCACGGCCGTCACCGCGAGCCCCGCTCCGGCCGCGCCAGCTGCTCCCGCACCGCCGGCACCAGGCGCCGGCTCACCGGAAGCTCGATCTCGCGCAGCACGACCGCGGGTGTCGACCCCGACAGCCGCACCTCGGTGACGGCATCGCGGTGCACGAGATACGACCGGTGCACCCGCACGAACCCGGCGCGCAGCCACCGTTCCTCGAGCTCCGAGATGGGCGCGCGCACGAGGTGGCTCCGTCCGTCCGCCGTCCACAGACGCGAGTAGTCGCCCTGCGCCTGCACCCATCGCACGTCGCTGCGGCGCACCCGTCGCACGGTGCCGCCGACGGGGACCGGGATCGTCTCGTCGTCGGCGGGGAGGAGAGCGGATGCCGCAGCCGCAGCGGTCGCGGCATCCGTCGCCGTTCCCTCCGGCACCGCGCCGCGGACGGCTGCGACGCGGTCGATGGCGCGGCGGAGGCGCTCGAGGCGCACGGGCTTGAGCACGTAGTCGGCCGCGTGCACCTCGAACGCCTCGAGGGCGCCGGCCTCGTCGGCGGTGACGAAGACCACGACCGGGCGGACGACGAAGCGGTCGAGGGCGCGCGCGAGGTCGAAGCCGCTGAGGCCGGGCATGTGGATGTCGAGGAACGCGGCGTCCACCGTCTCGGCGGAGAGGATCCGGAGAGCCTCGGCGCCGTTGGCGGCGGGGATCACGCGGCCGATGCGCGGATCGGCGCCGAGGAAGGCCACGAGCTCGGCGAGCGCGGGAGGCTCGTCGTCGGCGACGAGGACGTCGAACGGCATCAGGCGTCCGTCTCGTGCAGGGGCTGCGACTTCGGGACCCGCATCCGCACCATGGTACCCGCGCCCCGATTCGTCTCCACGACGAGACCGCCGCGCGCCCCGTAGAGCTGGCGCAAGCGGGTGTCGACGTTGCGCAGGCCCACGTGGGTGGTCGGCTCGGTCCCCGACAGCAGCGCGCGGAGCACGTCGGGATCCATGCCGACCCCGTCGTCCTCGACGGTGATCACCGTGTGCGTGCCCTCGTCGTTCGACGCAATGGAGATGACCCCGCCGCCCTCTCCCGGCTCGAGACCGTGGCGCACGGCATTCTCGACCAGCGGCTGCACTGACAGGAAGGGGATCACGGTCGCGAGGGTCTCGGGCGCGATCCGCAGCCGCACGGTGAGCCGGTCGCCGAACCGCGCCCGCTCGAGCTCGAGATAGGAGTGGATGCTGCGCAGCTCTTCGGCGAGCGTCGTGAACTCGCCCTGCCGACGGAACGAGTAGCGCGTGAAGTCCGCGAACTCGAGCACGAGCTCGCGGGCGCGGGGCGGGTCGGTCGAGATGAACGACGCGATCGCCGTCAGGGCGTTGTAGATGAAGTGGGGGCTGATCTGCGCGCGCAGGGCGCGGAGCTCGGCCTCGGCGAGTGCGGCGCGCGACGCGTCGAGCTCTTCGAGCGCGAGCTGCGCCGAGCACCACTGGGCGACCTCGCCGGTCGCACGCACGAGCGGGGCGCGCACGGAATCGGCGAAGGCGACCAGCACGCCCCACACCGCGCCGTGCACGACGATCGGGGCGCCGACGGCCTCCGGCGCTCCGGGCTCGCGCCGCGGGAACACCTGCCGCCGGTTGGTCGCACGCACGCGCTCGGCCACGCGCCGCGCCGCGTTCTCGAAGCCGGGCGCGACCGGCGGCCGGGCGCCGATCGACCCGATCGCCCCGTCGACGGCCACGACGTCGTCGGGGCCTACGATCGCGACCGCGCTCGCACCGAGCAGCCCGCGCAGATGCCGCGCCGCGCGCTGGGTCGACGGCAGGTCGCCCGCACTGCGCAGTTCGGCGGCCGCGAGCCCGGCGACGTGGAGCGTGCGATACGTGGCGCGCTCCGCATCGCTGCCCAGATCGCGCGCGCCCGTCGCCAGCCGTCGCGCGAAGACGAGGGCCACCACGAGCGCCGCTCCCACGACGACCCCGACGGCCGCCGCGATCCACACGGCATCGGGCATGATCCGAGCCTAAGCTCCGTCAGGCATGGAGCAGCCGCGTCAGCAGCACCGCGCGCCCGGGTCGCGGTCCTGCGCATCCATGCGCTCACGCCAGAAGGCGCGCTCGCTGAGCGGCTGCTCCCCGGGGTGGTGCAGGCCGTGGTGCTCCAGGTACACGCGGTACGCGCCGTCGCCCATCAGCTCGGTGACGTACCAGCGGATGCCGCGGCCCACCCGGCACACGACGCTCCAGAGCGTCGCGTGCGGGCCGGCGGCCGCGGCATCCGTCCGATCCATGCTCGTGACCTCGATCAGTGGTTCGCCGCCACGCGGCGGGCGTCGGGGTTCTCGGCCTCGTACTCCACCCACTGCTTCTCGATCTCGCGCTCGGCCTTCGTGGCGATGAGGCTCGCCGGCGCGAAGCGGCGCGACGGCACCGCCTCGTCCTCGTGGTTCTCGCCTCCGCCTCGCACGATGGCCTTGATGGCCACGCCCAGGGCGATCGCGATCACGACGATCGCGAGGGTGACGAAGATGATCGAGAGCGTGCCCTGCACCGCGGTGTTGCGGATGACCGCCGACACCACCTCGGGCGAGCCGAGACTGTCGTCGCCCGACTGCTGTGCGGCGAGGTACTTGAAGTGGTTGGCCCAGTATCCGATCGCCGGCACGGGCGAGAAGATCTTGTACATCGAGGCCGTGATCGTCACCACGGAGGCGAAGGCGAGCGGCAGCCCGATGATCCAGAGCCACTTCACGTAGCTCGGACCGCGCTTCGCCACGATCGCGAACACCACCGCGAGGGCGATCGCCGCCAGCAGCTGGTTGGCGATGCCGAACAGCGGGAAGAACGTGTTGATGCCGCCGAGCGGGTCGGTGACGCCGAGGATGAGGATCCAGCCCCAGCCGGCGACCATGATCGCGGTGCAGATCCACACGCCCGGGCGCCACGACACGTCGCGGAACTTCGGGATCCATGCGCCGATCGAGTCCTGCAGCATGAAACGGGCGACGCGCGTGCCGGCGTCGACGGCGGTGAGGATGAACAGCGCCTCGAACATGATGGCGAAGTGGTACCAGAACGCCATGAGCGCGGGTCCGCCGAGCGCCTGCTGCATGATGTTCGCGAGCCCCAGGGCGAGGGTCGGGGCGCCGCCGGTGCGCGAGACGATGGTCTGCTCCCCCACCGCCGCAGCGGTCGACGTCAGCATCTCGGGCGTGATCTGCACGCCCGTGAGGCCGAGCGAGTTCACGAACGCGACCGCTCCCTCGACCGTGCCGCCCGTCGCGGCGGCCGAGGAGTTCATGGCGTAGTAGATGCCCTGGTCGATCGACAGCGCGGCGACCAGCGCCATGATCGCGACGAACGACTCCATGAGCATGCCGCCGTATCCGATGAAGCGCGTCTGGCGCTCCTTCTCGATGAGCTTCGGCGTCGTGCCCGACGAGATGAGGGCGTGGAAGCCCGACAGAGCGCCGCACGCGATCGTCACGAACAGGAACGGGAAGAGCGGCCCCGCGAACACCGGCCCGAGGCCCGTCTCGGCGAACTCGGTGAAGGCCGGGACGGTGATCTCGGGACGCACCAGCACGATCGCGGCCGCGAGCATGACGATCACGCCGATCTTCATGAACGTCGAGAGGTAGTCGCGCGGCGCCAGCAGCAGCCACACCGGCAGGATGGCCGCGATGAAGCCGTAGACGATGATGCCCCACGCGATCGTGGTGCGGTCGAGGTGGAACATCGCCTGACCCCAGTCGGTGGCGGCGACGGCGCCACCGCCGATGATCGCGAGGATGAGGAGCACGAAGCCGATGATCGAGACCTCGGTGACCCGGCCGGGACGCAGGTAGCGCAGGTACACGCCCATGAAGAGGGCGATCGGGATCGTCATCGCCACCGAGAAGACGCCCCACGGGCTCTCGCCGAGGGCGTTCACGACCACGAGCGCGAGGATCGCGATGATGATCAGCATGATGAGCAGCGACGCGATGATCGCGGCCGTGCCGCCGATCTTGCCGAGCTCGTCCCGCGCCATCTGGCCGATCGTGCGGCCGCCGCGACGCATCGAGAAGAAGAGCACCGTGTAGTCCTGCACCGCGCCGGCGAGCACCACCCCGACGATGATCCAGATCGTGCCGGGCAGGTAGCCCATCTGGGCGGCGAGCACCGGGCCGACGAGCGGACCGGCGCCGGCGATCGCGGCGAAGTGGTGGCCGTAGAGCACGCGGCGGTCGGTCGGCACGTAGTCCTTGCCGTCGTACTTGACCTCGGCCGGGGTGGCGCGGCGGTCGTCGGGGCGCGTGATGTACCGCTCGATCACCTTCGAGTAGAAGCGGTAGCCGATGAAGTAGGTGCAGACGGCGGCGAACACGAACCAGATCGCGTTGACGGTCTCACCGCGCACGATCGCGATCATGGTCCAGGCGACACCGCCCAGCAGGGCGATCACCGCCCACAGTGCGATCTTCGGAAGGGTCCAGCGGGACTCGCGTTCGAGCTCCTGGTCGGACACGGCGACGGGTGGCATGCGGTCCTGGACGGCGTCTCCGCTTCGGGAGGCGCGGGAGGATGAGGACATCGGGGTTTCTCCTTGCGGGCGCGACATTGCGTCCCGCAAGGCTAGGAACCCGCGACTCCGCCACTCCCCCCTCCGGCGGCGGATGGATCGTCCATGCGACGAGCGGCGGCGCGCGTGCGACGAACGGCGGGCCGAGCGGTGCGCGGCCGGCACCGCGAGGAGCCGTGGAGCGCACGGAGAGGACGGATGCCGTGGGCCGCGGCATCCGTCCTCTCCGACGACAGCGGGGCTCAGCGCGGCGGGAGCTGCCCGAGGATCGCCATCGCCCAGGCCTGCTGGCCTGCCGCGTTGGCGTGGAAGGCACGGTCCTTGTTGGGCTCGCCGGCGGAGGCGCCGTAGATCCAGCGGTCGGCGGTGTCGCACAGGCCGTGGGTCATGAACGCGTCGGCGACGGGCACGTAGTCGACGCCGAGGTCGCCGGTCGCCCCCATGTACCCCATGACACCGCCGAGGATCGCGGAGTTGATCCCGGCCACACCGGCGTTCACCTCGAGGACGAAGTCGGCCGGCAGCCTGACCGGACCGCCGCGGGTGGCTCCGATCGTGCAGCTGTCGGCGACCTGCCCGAAGAGCAGCGGGTACCCCGTGACCACGATGTAGGCGTTCGGCGCAAACCCCCGAATCAGGAAGATCAACTGGGCGATGGCTTCGCCGATGGCCGGGATGCGTGCGATCGCGGCGTCCTTCGCGTCCTCACAGGCCTGCGTCGCGCCTCCGCTGCACAGCTCCAGCACCATCTGCCACTGGATGTCGTTCACCCCTGCGGTGATCGTCACGAGTTGCGTCGCCGAGCCCAGGATTCCCAGCCCGTGCAGGTAAGCGGCCTGCTCCCTGACGTCGGCCGTCGTCGCTCCCGGGCACGCCGCCGAGACGACCGGCACTCCCAGCGCGGCGCTGAGCACCGTCGGGTAGGACTTCTTGGACTGCTGGCAATCGGGCACGCCGTTGCCGTCGATGTCGACGACGGCGTCGACGTAGGGCATGTTGCCGGAGCCGGCGGCCTCCGAGTCGCCAAGCGCGACGTACAGGGCGCCGGGCGTGTGCGAGGCGACCGCGGCAGACGACGTGCCGAGAACGGCGGTGAGCCCCAGAGCGAGTGCCGCGATGGCGGCGAGAATGCGTCGTTTCATGATTCCTCTTCGAATCCCCAGCGGTTCGAGCGACCCTCCCCGTGGATCGGCCCGCGCGGAGCGTGAGCGCTTCTCGCTGAGCGCGGACGCCGCGGACGATGCCGACGATAGACCCGCGGCATCCGTCCCGCCAGGGGTGTGCGTGCGCGCTGGCGGAATCGGCCGCGCGGAGCCTACGTTGGAACCGACGACGGAAGGACTCCCGTGACCCAGACCGACGCGCAGCCCATCGTGACGCGCAACGACGAAGACCGCCGCTACGACGTGCACGTCGACGACGTGCTCGCCGGATTCACCGTGTTCCGCGCCGACGCGCAGGGGCGCCTGCACTTTCCCCACACCGAGGTGGACCCCGCGTTCCGCGGGCGTGGGCTCGCGCAGGCCGTCGTCGCCGAGGCGATGGCGGATGCCGCACGCCGGGGCGAGACGGTCGTGCCGCACTGCCCGGTCGTGGCGAAGTACCTCCGCGAGCACGAGGTGCCCGGTCTCACGATCGCGTGGCCCGATCAGCCGCACCCCGAGTGACGGGTTCTCGCTCATGACCCGGCTGGACGCCGACGACGCCGTCGCCACCGAGACGTCGGTCGAGTGCGCCGGCCCGCGCACCCTGCTGCTCGAGGCGCGCGAGGTTCCCCTCGGCGGCGTGCGGGCGATGTCGGTGCACCGCGCACTGCCGCAGCGCGACCTGCCGCTCGTGGGCGCGTGGTGCTTCCTCGACCGGTTCGGGCCGCAGGAGACGCGCATGCGTGTCGAGCCGCACCCCCACATCGGCCTCCAGACCGTCACCTGGCCGTACCTCGGCGACGTGCGCCACCGCGACTCGGTGGGCAGCGACGTGGTGGTGCGTCGCGGCGCCCTCAACCTCATGACGAGCGGCGCAGGCATCTCCCACTCCGAGTATTCGACGGGGACGGATGCCGCGCCGCTGGACGCCCTGCAGCTCTGGGTGGCGCTGCCCGAATCCCGACGGCACGGCGGTCCCGCGTTCGAGCAGCACGCGGTGCTGCCCGAGCTGGAGCTTCCCGCCCTCTCCGGCGGCCGTGGCGCGGCGACGGTCGTCCTCGGCGAGCTGGCGGGAGTGGCGTCGCCCGCGACCGTCTACACGCCGATCGTCGGCGCCGAGCTGCGGATCCCGGCAGAGTCGACAGTGCGCGTGCCGCTCGAGTCCGGTTGGGAGCACGCGCTGGTCGCCGTCTACGGCCAGGCCGAGATCGCGGCGGAGGGCGGTGCGGGGCCCGTCGTCCTCGACGCGGCCCACCTGCTCTACCTCGGGACGCACCGCGACGACGTGGTCATCTCGAGCTCTGCCGGAGCCACGCTGTTCCTGCTCGGCGGCGAGCCATTCGAGGACGACGTGGTGATGTGGTGGAACTTCGTCGGCCGCAGCCACGAAGAGATCGTCGAGGCCCGCGAGGCCTGGGAGGCCGGCGCCGAGCGCTTCGGCCGCGTGGTCGACCACGGCGACGAGCGCATCCCCGCCCCGCCGCTGCCCGGCGTGCGCCTCACCCGCCGGCGCCGCCGGCTGTAACAGGCCGGGTGGCGAGGCGCGGCACCCGACGTCGCGCCGAGTGTCGCGGCATCCGTCTCCTCCGACAACGGAAAGGGCGCCCGGGCCGAAGCCCGGACGCCCTTTCACTGAGGAGCCGTTACGGAACGTCCACCGAGACGACCGTGCGCACCTGCGAGTCGCCGTAGCGGACGACGCCCAGGTAGCTGCCCGCCTCGAGACCCGACCACGACAGCTGATACTCCGTGGGCGTGGCCTCGGTCACCGGCAGCGGGTTCGGGGTCGCGGTGAGCGAGCCGACGCCGCCCGGCGTGACGAGCGCCGAGGTGGCCTCCCACGTGAACGGCTGCGTGTACGAGTACACGTGCGCCTCGATCAGGTAGTAGCCCGGAGTCGGCGCGATGAGCTGCACCGACTCGTCAGCCGACGACGACGCAGACTGCCAGTTCTCGTAGTAGCGCAGATCGGTCGGGCTCACCACACGGTAGACCGTGAGGTCGAGGTCGGAGCCGGAGTCGTCGGCCGAGTCGAGCGCGAAGCGCGCCAGCTCAGTGCCGGCGGTGACCTCGACCAGCTCGTACGTGTAGCCGTCGTCCTCGGCGCCCGTGGTCTCGGTGCCGTCGATCAGCACGTCGTTGCTCGCGAGGCCGGCCACGTTCAGCGGCAGGTCGCCCGTGAGGCCCGGCGTGATCTCCACGTCGATGCTGCCCTCGGCGCCACTGCCCTCGACGTCCGCGGGAGCCGCGGCCGTGACCGGGAACACCGCGATCGGCGAGCGCACCTCGGTGTCGCCCGACTTCCACGTGAGGAAGCCGGTGGTCCACTTCTCGACCGCCGCGTCCGCCTTGGTGAACGAGACCGTGAACGACTTCGACTCGCCTGCGGCGCCGAAGGTCAGCGTGCTGGGCTCGACGGTGACGTTCATGCCGGGGACCGATGCCGACGCCGTGAAGGTGCCGGCCTGCGTCGCGGTGACCGTGCGGGTCACCGTCTGCGGGCCGGGGAACGTGCCGACGCCGATCGAAGCGAGGTTGAGGTCGCTCGGGTCGCTCGGCTCGACGCCGTCGAAGACGTCCTCACCGAGTGCGCCCTCGAGGTACGACGCCCAGTCCTCTGCACCGTTGAGGTAGAGCAGGCCCGGGTCGAAGTACTTCGTCGGGTCGACGTGGCCCGCGCCCTGCGCGAACGGGTCGGTGCTCTCGCTGCCATCGGCGTTGACCGTGTTGTACGCGGTCGTCATGAGCGCGGACTTGATCTCGGCCGGCGTAGCGAGCGGGCGCTCGCCCAGGTACAGCGCGCCGAGCCCGGCGACCTGGGGCGACGACATCGACGTGCCCGACTTGAAGCCGAACGTCGGCGCCTCGGTCGGACCGTTGTGCGTGGCCGCGAGGATCGCGACACCGGGGGCCGAGACGTCGGGCTTGATGACGTCCGCACCGTCGGCGAGCATCGGTCCCCGGCTCGAGAAGCCGGCGACCTGCGGGGTCGGGGTCTCCTTGCCGGTGACGTTGTCGCCCACGAGGGTCGCGGTGGCACCGGCCGTCTTGCGCACGTAGTCGAGCAGCGCCGCACGGTACTGCGCGTCGATGTGCACGGTCGGGACCGAGTGGAAGTCGTTGTCGAGCGAGCCCGGCGTGACGTTCACGAGGATCATGCCCGTGCCGCCTGCGGCCTCGACCTCCTGCGACTTCTCGACGCGCGCGTTCGTGCCGCGGTCGCAGACCACGATCTTGCCGGCGACCTTGGCCGGGTCGAGCGTGCCGAGGAAGCACAGCGCCGCCTCGTTGGGGGCGGCGCCGGCCTTCGCCACATCAGCCGAGTACACGACCGGGCCGGTCATGGTCTGGCCGAACGGAACCGTCACGGAAGCGCCGGCGGCCTGGAAGCCGTTCGGCAGCTGGACGGTGCCCTCGTAGGTCGGGATGGTGGATGCCGCGACCGTCGTGTACCACGGCGAAGCGTGGTCGGCCGTGGTGGCGCCGGGACCGTCGTTGCCCGCGCTCACCGCGACGAACACGCCGGCGGCAGCCGCGTTGAAGAACGACACGTCCTCGGGCTGCAGCACGGTCTTGGCCGAGCCGCCGCCGATCGAGTAGTTGATGACGTCGACGCCGTCCTCGACCGACTTGTCGATCGCCGCGAGCAGGTCGCTCAGGGCGCAGATGTCGTCGGTGGTGACCAGGTCGTCGGGACCCACGTAGCACGCCTTGTACGAGGCGATCTTCGCCGCGGGCGCCACGCCCGACACCTCGCCGAAGCCGATGCCCTCGACCGACGCCGGAACGCCGAAGTTGCCTGCCGCGGTGCTCGCGGTGTGCGAGCCGTGCCCGTCGCCGTCGCGGGGCGAGAGGAAGTCGTAGCTGAAGTCGAACCCGGCCGCCGCCGCGCCGTCGGCGAAGTACTGCGCGCCGATGAGCTTGGTGTTGTAGAGGTCCTTCGTCCAGCCCTGGTCCTCGGCGGCCACGCGGCGAGCGCGGAACTCAGTGCCGTCGGACTTCTGGAAGACGATGTGGTCGCCCTTGTTGTAGGGCGCCTCGCCGCGCTTGCCCTTGATCTTGTCGCCCGCGAACAGGGGGTTCTCGGGGGCGATGCCGGTGTCGACCACACCCACGACGACGCCCTTGCCCGCCTCGGCCACGCCGCCGACGGCGTCCCAGACGCCGCCCGTTCCGGCGTCGCCCGAGCCGAGACCGAGGAACTCGGTCGACGGAACGGCAGCGGTGGGGTGGCGGACCTCGTCGGGGTAGACGCCCAGGACGTTCTTGTCGCTCTGCAGCTTCGCGACCTGAGCGCTGTCGAGGTCGGCGCTGAAGCCGTTGAGCGTGACCTGGTAGGTCACCGCCGGGGTGACGCCGGCGTCGGCGGCCACGGCCTGCTGCTCGTTCTTGAGGTGCGCGACGTACTTCTGCGAGTTGGCGGAGTGCGCGTCGAGCTGCTTGCCCTTGTCGGGCTTGGTGCGCTGGATGCCGCTCTGGCCGCCCTCGTAGGTCGCCAACGGCGCGTCCTTGAGCATCACGATGTAGCGGCCCGAGGGCGCGTCGATCGGGATGGGAGTCTTCACCTCCTCGGGCGCGGCGCCGAAGCTGGCGGTGGCAGTGCCCGTGAACAGTGCGGCGAGTGTGACGACCGCGGCTGCTCTGACGGAGGTTCGACCCATCAGTGGCCTCCAGTTTTGTTATGGGGGAGTCGCCGCGCCACTTCGTCGGGGCGCAGCGACCTCAAACCTAACTCCCAGTGGAATCCCAGTAAATGAGAGATGTATGAGAAACGCGAGCTGTCGACTCGGTAACCTGGGCAGGTGGCTGCCCGCACCCGGATTTCAACGAGCGTTCTGCTCACCTGCGCCGCGATCGGCGTCGCGACGGGTGTGCTCCAGGCCGGCGCCGGCGCGATCAGCGGCTTCGTCTCGGCCGGCGCGCCGATCCTCTACGGACTCGTGCTCGGCGTGCACGTGCTGCCGGGGGTCGTGGCTCAGGAGCTGCTGCGCCGCCCCTGGGTCGCGCTCATCACCCACCTGATCGCCGCGCTCGTCGCGAGCGCGGTCGTGCCGCTGTGGATCGGCCGCTACATCGGCACCGCTCTCCTCATCGGCGGCCTGCAGGAGCTCATCGCCGCCTTGTCGCGCTACAAGCGCTGGGAGCCGTGGCGGTTCTTCCTCTCCGCGGTGATCGTCGGCGCCGTGATCGCGGTCGCCATCTGGTTCGCCGCCGACGTCACGCGCTTCCCCCTGTGGGGCCAGATCGTCTACGTCGCGCTCTTCATCCTCGGCCCCCTCGCATGGACGGCGGTGGGCCTCGCCATCGGCAGCGCGCTGCGCCGCGCCGGGGTCGCCCGTCGCAGCCGCAACTGAGGCATCCGTCCACTCCCACGGCGGTTCCGTGGCGGGGTGACGGGCCGGTAAGTTAGGGAAGGCTAAGTTTCCCTCGACGATCGGATGCCCGTGTCCTCTGCCGTGCCGCTGCTGCGGGTGCGCGAGCTCGGCGTCACCCACGACGGCGAGAGCGTGCCGGCACCGGCGTCCGTCTCGTTCGACGTCGCCCCCGGCGAGGTCGTGCTGCTGCTCGGGCCGAGCGGCTCGGGCAAGTCCACGCTGACCCTCGCGCTCAACGGGCTGCTGCCGCAGGCCGTGCCGGCGACCGTCACCGGATCCGTCGAGGTCGACGGGCTCGACACCCAGACCACTCCGGTCGCCGAGCTGAGCACACGCGTCGGCATGGTGTTCCAAGACCCTGACGCGCAGCTCGTGACCGGCACGCTCCTCGACGAGGTGGCCTTCGGACCAGAGAACCTGCGGATGCCGGTGGCCGAGGTGCTCGCCCGCGCCGAGGAGGCGCTGCGACGGGTGGGTCTGTGGGAGCGGCGCCGGGAGAACCCCGACCGGCTCTCGGGAGGAGGGCGCCAGCGCCTCGCGATCGCCTGCGCCCTGGCGATGGGCTCGCCCCTGCTGGTGCTGGACGAGCCCACGGCGAACCTCGACCCCGCCGGCATCGAGGAGGTCTACGCGGCCCTCGCCGAACTGGTCACGGCCGGCGACCGCGCGATCGTGCTCGTCGAGCACAACCTCGACGCGGCGGTCGGGTTCGTCGACCGGGTGGTCGTACTCGACCACGACGGCCGGCTCGCCGCCGACGGCACGGTCGACGAGGTGCTGCGCGGGCGCGCCGAGGAACTGCACGAGATGGGGGTCTGGCTGCCGGTGTCGACCATCGCGGCGCTGCGGCTCCGCCGCGCGGGCTTCGCGCTCGACCCGCTGCCGCTCACGCCCGGCGAGCTCCGGGACGGCCTCGACGCCGCGGACGCGCCGGCGCCCCTCCGGTCGTCGAGCGAGGAAGGCCCCCGGTCGTTGAGCGAGCGAGGAACGAGCGAGACGAAACGCCCCGAACCCGGCGCACACCCGGACCCCGGCGCGTTTCGTCTGCGGGCGCCGGGGCGCCCTCCGCTCAACGACCCCGGCGCACACCCCCACCCCCTCATCACCGTGCGCGACCTCACGCTCCGCCGAGGCCGCACCGAGGTGCTCCACCACGTCGACCTCGACGTCGCACGCGGTGCGTTCGTCGCCGTCGTCGGCGCCAACGGCGCGGGCAAGACGAGCCTCATCCAGGCGCTCGCGGGCGTCGTGTCGCCGCCCAAGGGCACCGTCCACGTCGACGGACTCGACGTCGGCCGCGCCGACGCCCGCACCCTGAGCTCGCGCATCGGCTTCGTGTTCCAGAACCCCGAGCACCAGTTCATCGCCCACACCGTGTTCGACGAGATCGCGCACGGACTGCGCCGGCGGCACCTGTCCGACGACGAGGTCCGGTCCCGCACCGAGGCCCTGCTGGAGCGGTTCGGTCTCTCCGGCAAGGCCGCCAGCCACCCCTTCCTGCTCTCGGGCGGGCAGAAGCGCAGGTTGTCGGTGGGCACGGCGCTCGTGGCGGGGGCACCGGTGCTCGTGCTCGACGAGCCCACCTTCGGGCAGGACCGTGCCCGCGCCGACGAGCTGCTCTCGCTGCTGTCGGAGCTCAACGCCGACGGCACCACGATCGTCGTCGTCACCCACGACATGCAGCTCGTCACCGATTACGCCGATCGCACCGTGGTGATGGCGGACGGCAGCGTGCTCGCCGAGGGCTCGACGGCCGATGTCTTCGCCGACGACGAGCTGATCGCCCGTGCGGGCCTGCGACCGCCGCCCCTACGCCGCGCGCTGCAGGGACTCCGCCGGCATCCCGCACTCGCCGGCGTCGCCCGCCTCGCCGACCTCCCCGTCGCGCCCGCTTCCCGTTCGCAACTCCGGAGAACCGACGCGGATTCCAGCGAAACGGCCCGATCCGGGCCCGGGGTCGCGGAAACTCCGGAGTACGGGACACAGGCGACCCGTGCCACGCACGCGTCGGGAGGCGTCGCGTGACCGACACCGGCCCGCTGACCGTCGCCACGGCCGCGCATTCGTCGTTCGATCCATACGCGCGGCGGGTCGAGGCATCCGCTGTCCGCTTCCTCTACGGGATCAATCCGCTGGCGAAGCTCGCCGCGCCGCTGCCGGCGATGGTGCTGCTGGTGTTCGTGCGGGATGCCGCGACCCCCGCCGCGTTCCTCCTGCTCGCGTACGCGGTGCTCTTGGTCGGCGTGGACTTCACGCGCCGCCTCGCCGCCATCCTGTTTCTCGCGCTGCCGCTCAGCGCCCTCGTGATCGGCTTCGGCTTCGCGCTGTGGACCGACGCGTCGCGCGTCGACCAGTCCGTCGTGGTGTGGCAGGTCGGCAATTGGACGATGTACGGCGGTGCGCTCGAGGTCGGGTTCGCGACGGGGCTGCGTCTGTGTGCGATCGTCGCGCTCACGCTGATCGCCGGGCTGTCGACCACGGGTCCCGACCTCGTGCGCGCGGCCGTGCAGCAGCTGCGGGTGCCGTACCGCATCGGGTACACCGCCCTCGCTGCGTTCCGCTTCGTGCCGCGCTTCGGACACGAGCTCGACGTGATCCGCCAGGCGCACCGCGTGCGCGGCGCCCACGGCGGACGCGGCCCGTTCGCCGCCATCGCACGGTGGTTCGGCTACGTCGTGCCGCTCATGGCCGGTGCCATCCGGCACGCCGAGCGCGTCGCGCTCGCGATGGATGCCCGCGCCTTCGGCGCCTACCCGGATCGCACCGAGCGCTACCTCGTGCCGTGGCGGGTGCGCGACACCGTGTTCGTCGTGGCGTTCTGGGCGGTCTCGGCCGCGCTGTTCGCCGCGCTGTTCCCATGGGGTCTGTCGTGACCCTTGCCGCACCGCTTCGCCCGATCTCGCCCGACCTCCTCACCTCGCCCGACCTCCTCACCTCGCCCGTCCTCCTCACCTCGCCGAACAAGGAGCACTGACATGGCTCACCCCCGACTGGTCAAGCCCGAGACCCAGGGTCTCGTGCATCTCACGGTGCTGCGCACCGAGCGGCTGTCGTCGCACTGGCTGCGCGTGACGCTGGGCGGCGGTGAGATCGACCGCTTCCGCGCGATGGGCTACGACCAGTGGTTCCGCCTGTTCCTGCCGCTCGGCGGCGACGAGGGCCTCGAGCGCCTGCCCGCGAGGGCGAACAAGATGTTCGGCTACCTGAAGTACCTGCGCATCCCTGACGGCGTGCGACCGGTCATGCGCAACTACACGGTGCGCGCGTTCCGCCCGGCGACGGCGTCGACGGATGCCGAGATCGACGTCGACTTCGTCATCCACGGCTCCGCGGCAGACGGCACGGCGGGACCGGCCTCGCGCTGGGCCGAGTCGTGCCAGCCCGGCGAAAGCGTCGTCGTGATCGACGAGGGGCTCACGTTCAACCCCGAGCGCGGGACGGACCGCGTGGTGCTCGTCGCCGACGAGACCGGCGTGCCGGCCGTCGCGGGCATCTGCGCGGCGCTGCCGGCCGATGCGACCGGCCTGGCGATCGTCGAGGTCCCGGCCGCCGACGACGCGCTCGACTTCCCGCACCCCGCCGGGGTGACGGTGCGCTGGATCGTCCGCGACCACGGCACCAAGCCCGGCGCCCTCGCGCTCGAGGCGCTCCGCGAGGCGGCGCTGCCCGCGGCGCCGTTCCACGCGTACGTGGTCGGCGAGCAGGCCCTCGCGACGGAAGGCCGCCGGCACCTCGTCGGCGAGCGCGGCGTCTCGAAGGACCTGGTGAGCTTCTGCGGGTACTGGCGCGTCGGTGCCGCGTCGCCCGCCCCCAAGTCGCAGCGTGCGACCGCCGAGGCGCACTCGTGAGCGGCCCGGGCGAGGCGCCGGCGAACCCGCCCGCCGCCGAGGCAGCCCCCGCGCCGCGCACCGACGCCGCGGTGCCGCGCACCGACCCCGCCGTGCCGCGCACCGACCCCGCCGCCGCGCCGCGGCACCGGGCCGGCCGCGGTCGCGTCACGACCGCGTACCTGCTGACCTGCGCCGCGATCGGCGTCGCCGGCGGCGTCATGCTGTGGGGTGCCGGATGGGTCTCGACCGTGCTGTTCGCGACCGTGCCGTTCGTCTCGGTCGCGATCGCCGGGCTCTGGCTGCTGCCGGCGACGGTCGCGCTGCGCCTGCTCGAGCGACCGTTCGCCGGCATCCTCGTCGGCGTGATCTCGGGCCTGGTCGTGTTCCCGTTCCTCGGGGCCGCGGTGTGGTGGGCGTTCTTCGCCGAGCTCGCGTTCCTTCTCGGCTTCTACCGCTTCTGGAGCACCTGGCAGTACTACGCGGGCGCCCTGTTCGTCGGGGCGGTCTACCCCGTGCTGGCGGCGGAGTCGTTCAACCTCTGGGCCATGGCGCCCTGGGCGCTCATCACCTTCTTCGCGCTCACCATCGCGAGCTGCGTGGCCGGCGTCGCGCTGGGCATCCTCGTCGCCGACCGGCTCCGCAAGGCCGGCGTCGCGAAGCTCGCGCGTCGACGCGGCCTGGCCTCCCGCGGTCTCGGCCGCGGCGCCGGCCCTGCCGGCCAGCACTGACCTGTCGTCCGTCGCAGTGCGGTCAGCCGCGGCCGGGCGCGGCGCAACTGCTGCTGTTCTCGGCAACTGCTGCGTCGCGCGACGCAGCAGTTGCAGGAAAGTGCAGCAGTTGCGACGCGTCGCGCCCGGACGACGGATGCCGCGACCCGGGGCCTCCGAGAAGGCGCCGGGTCGCGGCATCCGTCAGCCAGAAGGCGTCAGCGCTTGCCCACGATCTGGCGCGACACCAGGTCGCGCATGATCTCGTTCGTGCCGCCGTAGATGCGGTGCACGCGGGCGTCGAGGTAGGCGCGCGCGATCGGGTACTCGGTGATGTAGCCGTAGCCCCCGTGCAGCTGCACGCCGACGTCGAGCAGCTCGGCCTCGCGGTCGGTCGTCCAGAACTTCACCTTCGCGGCCTCTTCGGCGGTGAGCTTCTGGTCCTTGTAGAGCAGCATCGCGCGGTCCACGTAGGCCCACATCACATCGACGGTCGTCGCCATGTCGGCGAGCTTGAAGCGGGTGTTCTGGAAGTCGGCGATGCGCTCGCCGAACGCCTCGCGGCTGAGCACGTAGTCGCGCGTCCACGCGAACGCGGCCTCGCCCGCGGCCGCGGCCGCGACGCCGATCGACAGGCGCTCGAGCGGCAGGTTCATCATGAGCTGGATGAAGCCGAGGCCCTCCTTGCCGCCGATGAGGTTCTCCTCGGGCACGAAGACGTCGGTGAACGAGAGCTCGGCGGTGTCCCAGCCGTGGAAGCCCATCTTCTCGAGCTTCTTGCCGTGGTCGAAGCCCTCCATGCCGTCCTCGAGGATCAGCAGGCTGAAGGCGTCGGGGCGGTTGCCCTCGCCGGTCTTCACGAACGTCACGACCATGTCGGCGGTCTTGCCCGACGAGATGAACGTCTTGGCGCCGTTGACGACATAGCCGCCCTCGACCCGCTTCGCTGTGGTCTTGATGCCGCGGAGGTCCGACCCGGCGCCCGGCTCGGTCATCGCGAGCGCGCCGAGGATCTCGCCGGTCGCCATGCCCGGCAGCCACTTCTCCTTCTGCTCCTGCGTGCCCATGTGCACGATGTAGGGCACGGCGAGGTCGTCCTGGATGCCGAGCGCGCCGGCGAGCGAGCCGAGGCCCGCGCCGATCGTCTCTTCCAGCACGATCGAACGGAAGCGGTAGTCCTGCAGCATGCCCGCGCCGCCGAACTCCTCGGGCACCGACAGGCCGATGATGCCGGCCTCGCCCGCCGCGAGCATCGTCGCGCGGTCGATCTCGCCGGCCGCGTCCCACTGCTTGCGCTTCTCGTCCGACGCGTAGCGCTTGACGAACTCCTTGACGACGTCGCGGAACGCCTCGTGGTCCTCGTCGTAGATCTCGCGCTCCATGGTGCGCCTTCCTCTCGTCCTCGAGTGTCTGTGGAGCTGCATCCCCGGTGGAATTGCATCTCACCTCGTATGGTACTCAGTTTCAGGTGAACGGAGGCCACGAGCCTCGGCATCCGTCATCCGCCGAGGTGTCGGCGCCGCGGCTCAGCCCGCGTAGTCGGGGGCGGGGTCGAGCGCGAAGAACTCCTCGAGCGAGGTCCAGCCGCCGTCGTGATACGCCCGCGCGAGCTCGGGACCGATGAAGCGCAGATGCCACGGCTCGGCGGTGTAGCCGGTCACCGGCGTCTTGCCGTCGAGGTACCGCACGATCCAGCCGTGCTCCCATGCGTGGTCGGCGACCCACTGCCCCTGCGCGGTGGCGGCCAGCTGGTCGAGGGTGCCGCACGCACCCGCACACGCGACGACGTCGGCCCCGAGGCCGAGCTGATGCTCGCTGTACCCGGGGCGCGCGCTCACCTGGTCGGCGCCTTCGCCGCGCTCGGCGAAGTGGCGCCCGTACGTCGCCTGCTGGGTCTCGTACGACCGGAAGCCGCTCTCGAGGGCGATCTCGCCCACGCCGGCGTCACGGGCGGCGGTCACGAGCGAGGCGAGGGCGGATGCCGCGTCCGCACGCAGTGCCCCGCCCTCGATGTTGCGCACGCCGTCGGGCAGCACGAGCCCGCTCGGGCGGTAGTCGATGGGATTCGCCGCGCGGATCTTGTCGACGACGGTCCAGATGCGCGACGAGTCGCCGAGGTCGACGCACGAAGCCCTGCCGTCGACGACCGCGGCGCGGAAGGCCTCGCCGCCGCCCGCGGCGACGATCGCCCCCTCGTCGTTCCCCGTCTGCAGGGCGGCGACCACGTCGGGGAGCGCGCACAGGTCGGCGGCCGGCGGCGTCTGCGAGACCTCCGGCACGGGAAGCTGCTCCACCTTCTGCGGCTGCACGGCGGTCATCGTCACGGCCGCGTCGGGGCCGGCGTCCGTCGCCGGAGGCAGCATCATCGCTGTCATCGCCGCCGATCCCATGAGCAGCGCCGCCCCCGCGGTGAGGCCGGCGACGACCGCGATCCGGCGCGTCAGCAGGCGAGGCCGCGCGTGCCGCACCGGCTGCGCGTCTTCGTCGACGTGGAGCAGCTCGGCGGCGCGCGCCGCGCGGCGCTCGCTCCACGCAGGGCGGGATGTCCTGCGCGCACGATCCCGGCCACGCACGCGCGCCTGCGGCGCCGCCGCGGCCGCGGCCGCGGCCGCCTGCCGACGACCCTCCCCGGTGGGTGGCGTCGGCGTGACGCGCAGCTCGACCGGCAGCGCGGAGGGTGCGGCGGCCGCGGCAGAGGTCGGCACGAAGTCATCGCTCGGGAGCTCGAACACGACGACGTCGGCGATGGGCGCGAGGGTCTCGGGGCGGGGCATGGAAGCCGGTTCGACGTCCCGGGAATCCCCCGTGCGGGCACGCCGCTCGGCCTCTTCGCGCATCGCCCGGGCGGCGCGACGAGTCTCGGGGGCGGCTCGGGGGGTAACGAGCCCGCCTGGCTCCGTCACGGTGCCATTCTTACCTGAGTCGGTCGCATTCGGCCAGGCGGAGCGCGGTCGACTCGTCGATGTTCGATCACTCCAGCCCGACGCCTTGACGTGCATTCGAATCTTTGTTCTCATTGTTCCATGCGGTGGCAGGGTCAGGAACTCGGAGTGGCGGATGCCGCGGCCCTGCCCGGCCTCGAGCAGCTGAACGGTCTCGTGCGCTCGGTGACCACTCCCGAGTTCGCCGGCGTGACGTTCCACGAGGTTCTCGCCAAGTCGGCCCTGAACCATGTGCCGAGCGCCTCGGCCATGCCCTTCGACTGGACCGTGAACCCGTATCGGGGCTGCAGTCATGCGTGCGTGTACTGCCTGCATCCCGATACGCAGGTGCTGATGGCCGACGGGCGCAGCAAGCGCATCGCGGACGTGCGCCCCGGCGATGTGGTCGTCGGCACCCGCCGAGAGGGCGCGTATCGCCGCTACGTCCCGTCGAAGGTCTCCGCTCAGTGGGGGACGCGCAAGCGTGCGTACCGGGTGACCCTGGCGGACGGCACCGAGCTCGTGGCGAGCGGCGATCACCGGTTCTTGACGGAGCGCGGCTGGAAGTTCGTGCAGCCGGCGCCGGCGGGGTCGCCCCAGAGGCCGTACCTCACGACGAACAACAAGCTTCTGGGTTTCGGGATCGGCGGTCCGGCTCGGGGCGCGCGTGAAACGGCGGACTACCGTCAGGGCTACCTGTGCGGCATGATCCGCGGCGACGCGATGATGTTGAAGCGGCGCTACAGCCGCTCCGACGGGAGCGGCTCCTACACGGCGCACCGATTCCGGTTGGCGCTGGCGGATTCCGAGGCACTGTCGCGCTCGCGCGGATTCCTGGACGAAGCGGGGGTGGCGACCACATTGCGACCGTTCACCACCGGCACGTCGACGCGACGTGCAGTGAACGGCATCTTCACCTCCAAGCGAGCCGACTACGAAGCGATCACCGACATCATCACGTGGCCCGAAGCGCCGTCGACCGAGTGGTCACGCGGATTCCTGGCAGGGATCTTCGATGCCGAGGGCAGTTGCAGTCGTGGCATCATGCGAATCGCCAACTCCGATGCAGCGATACTGTCCCGCATCGGCTCGGCGCTCCGCAGTCACGGCTTCGCATTCGTGCAGGAGGCACCTCGCAGCAACGGGGTCAGCAACATCCGCCTGCTGGGCGGACTCGCGGCGCGGCGGCGGTTCTTCGAACTGACGAATCCCGCGATCACACGCAAACTGAGCCTCATCGGTGACGCCGTGAAGTCCGATGCACCGCTGAGGATCGTGTCGATCGAGGATCTCGGAGAGACCATCGACATGGTCGACATCACAACCTCCACGGGTGATTTCATCGCCAACGGCGTGATCAGTCACAACTGCTTCGCGCGGGGCACGCACGAGTACCTCGAACTCGATGCCGGGCGCGACTTCGACACCCAGGTCGTGGTCAAGATCAACGTCGCCGAAGTGCTCGAGAAGGAGCTGCGCCGCGGCAGCTGGCATCGCGAGCCGGTCATGCTCGGCACGAACACCGACCCGTACCAGCGGGCCGAAGGCCGCTACAAGCTGATGCCGGGCATCGTCTCGGCGCTCACCGAGTCGGGGACGCCGTTCTCGATCCTCACCAAGGGCACGCTGCTGCGGCGGGATCTGCCGCTGCTGACGGATGCCGCGAAGAACGTGCACGTGACGCTCGCGATGTCGATCGCGGTGTTCGACGACGAGCTGCAGCACCTCATCGAGCCCGGCACCCCCAACGCGACCGCGCGCCTCGAGACCGTGCGCGCCGCGACCGAGGCCGGCTTCCGCGTGACGGTGTTCCTCATGCCGATCATCCCCCACCTGACCGATTCGATCGCCGCGATCGACCACGCCCTCACCCGCATCAAAGAGGCCGGCGCCGTCCGGGTCGTGTACGGCGCACTGCACCTACGGCCGGGAGCGAAGCAGTGGTTCCTGGAGTGGCTCGCGGAGCGGCATCCGGAACTCGTCTCGTCGTACCGCGGGCTGTACCCGGGCGCGACGGCCAACGCACCCAAGGCCTACCGGGCCTGGCTCGCCCGGAGGGTCCGGCCGCTGCTGCGCGTCCACGGCCTCGACGGACGCGCCGAGGAGGAGCATCCGCGAGGCACGCCCGTCGCGGGCTTGGCCGACCGGGCCGACGCCCGCAGCGCGCCGCCGATCATCACGACCTCGCGCGGGCGAGCGGCGACCTCGCTCCGGGCGGCGGCGGCGCGGCCGGCGGCACCCGGGTCCGAGGCATCCGCCCGGCTCTTCTGAACCGCGGACCTACGCCGCGACCGACACCTCGCTCCGCTCGTCCGCCGTCGGGAGCGGTGTCGCCTGGGTGAGCAACCCGCCCTGGGCGACCGGGGCCTCGAGGTGCTGCAGCACCGCGTCGAGCACGACGTCGGCCGAGAGGATGCGGCTGTGCCCGAGCCGGCTGGTCGCCAGCAGTTCCGCGCCGGGGTGAGCCGCCACGATGCGCCCGGCCTCGGCGAACGGCACCACGCGGTCGCCTTCGTCGTGCGCCACCAGCAGGGGGGTCCCCGCGGCCAGCGGTCGCCGCACGCTCGACAGCCACGCGAACGGGTCGGGCTGACCCGCGAAGTAGCGGCTCGCGAAGCGCTCGCGCATCCGCTGCGAGACGGCGTCGGGGTAGCGGAGCATCGCCTGGAACTGATCCAGCAGCAGATCGGCGTCCGCCGGTGCCGCGATCGTCACGACTCGTGCGGCATCCGTTCCCCCGGCGACGCCGACGAGCGCGGCGAGGCCGCCGAAGGAGTGGCCGACGACCGCGTCGAAGGCGCCGTGCCGCTCCTGGAGCAGCGCGAACACGTCGAGCCAGTCCACGAGGTACGTCCGACGACCGCCCGACGCGCCGTGCGCCGGAGCGTCGAACGCGACGACGCGGTAGCCCTCGGCCACGAGATCGCGCACGAGCACCGTGAACTGGCTCGCGCGACCGTTCCAGCCGTGGGCGAGGACGACGGTGCGAGCGCCGGCTCCCCACTCGTAGGTCTCGACCTCGACACCGCTGCGGTCGACCCCGGCGATGCGCAGCGTGCCGCGCCGGGCCCGCGACATCGTCTGCTCGTCATCGCGATGCACCGGTCGGGCCCGAGAGACGTGGCCGAACAGCGGCATCGCGACGGCGGCGCCCCAGCGTGGAGACAGCGCGCTGACAGCGCGGACGTACGAGCCGGCGGCGTTCACTGCGAGATCCATGATGCTCCGATCGGAAGAATACGAACGGTCGTGCTTATGAATACGAACGATCGTACGGTAAACTGACGGCGTGACACAAGCCCCGGTTGACCGCCGCCGCCTACGAGGCGACGAGTCACGCCGCGCCGTCCTGTCCCACGCCGTCGACACGGCGACGATCGACGGTCTCGACGGGCTCACGATCGGCCGGCTGGCGGATGCCTCGGGGCACAGCAAGAGCGGCATCGCCACGCTGTTCGGCTCCAAGGAGCAGCTGCAGCTCGCCGTCGTCGCGGCGGCGCGTGAGGTGTTCATCGACCGGGTCGTCGCGCCGGCTCGTGCGCGCACGCCGCGCGGACTCGTCCGGGTCTGCGCGCTGCTGGCGGACTGGCTGGCCTACTCCCGCGACCGGGTCTTCAGCGGCGGCTGCTTCTTCGCCGCGACCTCGGTCGAGTTCGACGCGAAGCAGGGCGTGGTGCGCGACGCGATCGTGGCCGCCTCCGGCGAGTGGGAGGACTACCTCACTTCCAGCATCGAGCACGCGATGGCGGCCGGCGAGCTCCCCCTGCTCGACGACGCGCGGCAGCTCACGTTCGAGATGGTGTCGTTCCTCGAGGCGGCCAACACCCGCTCGCTGCTCCACGCGAGCGTCGAGCCCTACGGCCGCGCCGAAGCCGCGCTCCGCGCACGGCTCACCTCACTCGGCGCGGACCCGGCGATGGTCGCGTCGATCGGCGCGGCCACGACCTGATCCGACTCGGCGGCGATGACGGATGCCGGGGGCCCCGGCATCCGTCCCCTTCCGCCTGTGTCAGCCCGCGCGGATGGCGGCGGCGTACGCGATGTAGCCCGACGCGTTCGGATGGAAGCCGTTGGTGGTGTTGAACCAGCTCCAGTCGTTGATCCACGGTGCCGAGCTGCCGATGCCGTGGCCGGCGAAGTCGTCTTCGACATCGATGAACGCCGCGCCGTTCGCGAGCGCGATCGCCTGGATCCGGTCGTTCAGCACCACGGTCTGCGCGTTGACCTCATCCGCCCACGAGTACTTGGTGTTGACGCCGTTGGTGAGCGCGAACAGCAGCGGATAGCCGGCGACGACGACCCGTGCGGCCGGGGCTTTGACCTTGATCGCCGTGATCACGCCGGCGATGTTCGCAGCGAACGCGTCGGAGGTGGCGATCGCCGAGGCGGCGGCGATCTTCGACGCGCACGTCGAGTTGGGCAGCACGAAGCAGTTCTGCATCACGTCGGCGAAGCCGACGTCGTTGCCGCCGACGGTCACGGTGACCAGCGCCGCACCTGCGGGAACGCCCGCGACCTGGCCGACGACCGCCGACGTGTTCGCCCCGGAGCAGGCGAGGAATGCCGACAGGAGCTTGTCGGTGTCGGCGTCCAGCAGCTTCGGGTAGCTCCGGGAACTGCGGTAGCACGAGGTGTCGAGGTAGCTCCCGGCACCCACTCCGGCCGCGAACGAGTCGCCGACCGCCGCGTAGACGGGCTCGGTCGTACCGCCCCCGCCGCCCGGCTTGCCGCCGCCGTTGCCGGCGCCACCGCCGCCGCCGGGTTTGGCGGCCACCACCTGCGCCGCCCCCGCCGGGTCGGCCGGCGTTGCGACGGCGACGAGGCACACCGCCATGAAGATCGCGATCAGCGCCGCGACCGACCTCCCGCGTTCGTGCGCGTGCGCGCGCACCGATGATGCGTCCATCGAAACCCCCAGTCCCTCGACTCCCCAGCCGATCGACGCCGTCGTCGATGGACTCACCTATACCACCGGCGCGGGGCCGCCGGAAGGGGCCGAGCGCGCGAGCAGCCCCGGCAACGGCACGACGCACGAGTGTGAACGCGCACGGCGGGCGCCCCTCTCGAGGACGCCCGCCGTGTCGGCGGAAGCGAGGTCAGCGCTTCCAGGGGCTGTGCTTGCCTCCGGGGATGTCGTTGCGGCTCCACCACTGCGCCGTAAAGGTGACGCCGTCGAAGACGACCTGGTCACCCTTGACGTAGATGCGGTCGGCGTACCAGTCCTGCACCGTGTCGGGGTCGACGCCGCACGCGGTGAGGGTGCTCCACGGGCCGCGGACCGAAGTGCCCGGCTCGTCGCCCTTGGCGTACCACTGCGCTTCGAACACGCGTCCGTCGAGGTACACGAGCTCGCCGCCCCGGTACGTCGTGCCGGCGTTCCACGGCTGGGCCGCGGCATCCGGAGTGGTCGCGCACGACAGCAGCTCCCCACCGGCGACGGGCCCCGGGGCCGCGGCCCGCAGGACGGCGGCAGACGCCGACGAGAGATCGCCCGCGACGTCGTTGCCGACCTCCCAGAAGTCCACGCCGCCGAGACCCTTCGACAGCGCCCAGGCGGTCTTCTCGGCCACCGCGACCTCGTCGTCGAACGACCAGAACTGGCGCGCGCCGGCGTCGTAGCCCCACGTCGCATTGAAGCGGCCGTCGACGGTGCGCTCGTGGTGGATCTCGAGGTCACGGGCCTTCAGCTGGTCCCACGTGATCTGGCCGATGCCGCCGCCGGACAAGGTCCAGGGCTCGGGTTCGGCATCCGTCCATCCCTGCCCGTACGCGGCGAGACCGAGGTTCAGCTTCGACGGCTCGACGCCGGCGTTGACGTACGAGGCGACGACGGTGTCGAGCCCGAGCCCCCAGTTGTGGGCGGGATCGCCGTACACGTTGCCCTGATGCCCGGTCTCGGGCGTCCACGAGCCCCACAGGTCGTAGCCCTGCAGGTTGCCGTAGTCGAGGCTCGCCCAGAGCTCGGGGCTGTTCCAGCCGCCGGCGTTGATCTGCGTCGGCCCGGCCGGCAGGAACGCCGAGATCTCGTAGTCGGCGCCGGTCTCGGCCTCGAGCGCATCGAGCTGAGCGCGCAGCTCGGCCGCGAACGCGATGAAGTTGGCTCTGTCGTTGACCGGGTCGACCGAGTTGCCGACCTCCTGCGCCCAGTCGGGCGCACCCGGCCACTCCCAGTCGAGGTCGAAGCCGTCGAAGATGCCGGCCGCGGCGCCCGCGCCGCCGCGCCCGTCGATCACCGGAAGATCGCCGCGGATGTAAAGGTCGATGCACGACTCGGCGAGCGCCGCGCGTCGCTCGGCGGTGGCGACGGCTTTGGAGAACGACTTCGACCACGACCACCCGCCGAGCGACACGTTGACCTTGAGGTCGGGGTGCAGGCGCTTGAGCTGGGCGAGCTGATTGAAATTGCCGGCGAGCTTCTGCGTGGCGGTGTCGGCGATGCCGAGCACGGACTGCTCGGCGGTGAGGGCGTGCACGAAGTCGCTGTCGGCGTCGCCCGCGGTGTCGGTCTGGCCGGGGCCTGCCGCCGGGGTGTCGGAGATGAAGCACGTGTACGGCTCGACGTCGTCGAGACCCTGCGCCCCGGCGGCGCGGGCGGCATCGAGCGCGTCCAGATCCCCGGCGATGTTGCCGAACGAGTAGTTCAGATGGGTGAGGTTCGCGCCCGCCGCACCGTCGACGAACAGGCGCTTGAGCGTGGCCTGCGCCTCGCCGGTCGCACGCCACTGGCCGTAGTAGCCGACGTTGCGGTAGCCGTTGATCGTGGTGGTGGGGGTGGCATCCTCGGATGCCGCGAGGGCCGGCGGCGCGGCGACCAGGCCGACGGCGAGGGCTCCGGTGATGGCGGCGGCGAGCGCCGGGAGGGGATGTTTCGACACACGAGCTCCTTCGGTTGTGAGGGGGAGGCATCCGAGGCACGGGTAATTAGGCAACCGTCCTAACAAATACCGTGCTCACCATTCTGGCATCGGAGGTCCTCCTGACGGAAGCCTTTCCACGCCACCGGAGTCCCTGGCGGTGATCGCCGTGCTGCGCCACGATGGCCGCATGGCGCGGTTCCTGCTGGCAGCGATGCCGTTCACCGGGCATGTCACGCCGCTCCGCGCGGTGACGCAGGCCCTGGTCGCGCGCGGTCACGACGTGCGGTTCTACACCGGCGAGGCCTTTCGCGGCGGGATCGAGGCATCCGGCGCCGCGCTCGTGCCGTGGCGCGCAGCCCCGGACTTCGACGAGAACGATCTGTCCGCCACCTTCCCCCGCCTACGGGGGAAGAAGGGCCTGCGGCAGGTCTTCATCAACCTTCAGGACCTCTGGATCGACACTGCCCCCGCACAGGTCGCCGACCTGCAGGCGGAGTGGGACCGAGAGCCGTGGGACGCGATCGTCGCGGACGACACCTCCGTCGGCGCGGCGCTGTTCGCCGACCGCTCCGGCTGCCCGCGGGTGACGGTGGCCGTTGTGCCGCTCCACCTGACCAGCTCGCAGGGCCCGCCGAGCGGGATGGGGCTCGCGCCGGGCCGGAACCCGCTCACGAGGGGGAGGGATGCGGCACTTCGCGGCATCGCGCCGCTGGCGATGCGCCCGCTCACCAGGCCGCTCATGCGGGCGCGCGCCGCTGTCGGGCTGCCCGCGGCGCCGCTGACGCTCGAGCAGACCGTGATCTCGCCGCAGCGGGTGCTCGCGACCGGCTCGCCGGCACTCGATTTCGCACGAACAGATCGCCCGGCCCACCTGGACTTCGTCGGACTGCTCACGATCGCGGCATCCGCGTCGCCGCTCCCGCCGTGGTGGGACGACCTCTACGGACGCACCGTCGTGCATGTGACCCAGGGAACGCAGAACATCGACCCCTCCGACCTGATCCGTCCGGCGCTGGAGGCCCTCGCCGACCGCGACGTGCTCGTCGTGGTGTCGACCGGCGTCCGCGGCCGCGACGGGCTTCCCTTCCCAGTGCCGGCGAACGCGCGCGTCGCCGGCATGGTGCCGTACGACGCGCTCCTCCCCCGCGTCGACGTCGTGATCACCAACGGCGGCTGGGGCGGCACGCTCGCCGCACTGGGCCACGGCATTCCGCTGGTCATCGCCGGCGGCGACCTCGACAAGCCCGAGATCGCCGCCCGCGTCGCGTGGATCGGCGCCGGCGTCGACCTGCGGACGGGCACCCCTACCGCCGAACAGGTCGCGCGTGGCTACGAACGCGCATCGACGGATCCGGCGATGAGAGCCGCCGCCGAGCGCATCGGTGTCGACCTTCGCTCGCGGGGCGGGGCTCCGCGCGCCGCCGAACTGATCGAGGAATTCGCCGCGGCCGCCCGCTGACCGACGGTCGAGCCCTCGCGCAGCGCGCACGCGCGGCGCGCGTGCCGCGCGTGCCACACGCGCCGCGCGTTCAGCGGCCGGCGAGCTCCGCGAGCAGCTCGTCGCCCGGACGCACCTCGTCGAAAGGCGCCTCGATGTCGGCGCGCTCGAGCAGGTCGGCGAGCCGCTCGCGCCGGCCGCGCGTCACGAGTGTGACGACGGTGCCGGCGCGTCCGGCCCGCCCGGTGCGGCCCGAGCGGTGCAGGTAGGTCTTGTACTCGTCGGGCGCGTCGGCCTGCACCACGAGATCGATGTCGTCGACGTGGATGCCGCGGGCTGCGACATCCGTCGCCACCAGCACGCCGATGCGACCCGAGGTGAGCTTCTCGAGGTTGCGGGTGCGGCGGGCCTGGTCGAGGTCGCCGTGGAGGGCGAGGGCACGGATGCCGTCCTCGTCGAACTGTTCGGCGAGCATCTCGGCGAACGCACGCGTGCGCGTGAAGACCAGGGTCTTGCCATCGCGATCCACGAGCGCGCGCAGGATCTCGCGCTTGTCGCGGTGGTCGATCACGAGCACCCGATGATCGATGGTGCCCGAGCCCTGCGTCTCGCCCGCCACCTCGACGACGGCAGGCTCCGCGAGGAACTCGCGCACGAGCGTCGCGACCTGGCCGTCGAGCGTCGCCGAGAACAGCAGGCGCTGCGCGTCACGCGGCGTGCGCCGCATCAGCCGCTGCACCGGCTCGAGAAAGCCCAGGTCGCACATGTGGTCGGCCTCGTCGAGCACGGCGACCCGCACGTGCGAGAGGTCGAGCGCGCGGGACTCGACGAGGTCTTCGATGCGGCCGGGCGTGCCGATGACGATGTCGACGCCCTTCTTCAGGGCTCCGAGCTGACGCGCGTGGGGTACGCCGCCGTAGATCTGCGTCGTGAAGAGGCCGACGCTGCGGGCGATCGGCTGGATCGTGGCGTCGATCTGCAGCGCCAGCTCGCGCGTGGGAGCCAGGATCAGCGCGCGCGGCGGCCGACCGATCTCGCGCTTCTGGCCCGCCTGCGAGCGCAGCACGCTCTCCACGAGCGGGGCGCCGAACGCGATGGTCTTGCCCGAGCCGGTGCGTCCGCGCGCGAGCACGTCGCGTCCGTCGAGGATGGCCGGGATGGTCGCCGCCTGGATGGGGAACGGATGCTGCGCCCCCAGCTCCGCGATCGTCTTGACGATGTTCTGCCCGAGGCCGAGATCGCCGAACGTCACGCCGTCGAGGTCGTCCGCGACGACGGCATCGGCGTCGAGCCGGTCGTGCACGACGTCGCTGCGGGAGGAGTCGCCGGAGCGGGCGGCTCCACCGCGGTCGTCTCGTCGCGTCGCGGCCCCGCCCTGCGCGGCCCGGGCGCGATCGTCACGCACCGGTGCGGCTCCGCCCCGCGCACCGCGACCCCGGTCATCTCGGCGCGGCGCGGAATCAACGCGCCCGCCCTGGAAGTGTTCGTCCCGCCGCTCCCCCGCCGCCGACCCGCCGGCGCGCCCCCGGGTGTCGCGCGCGTGAGTGCGGATCGCTCGCGCCTCGTCGCGCCCCGCGCGCTCCTGCTCGGTCCACCGGCGCTTGCCGGCACCGCCGCCGGCGTCGCCGGAACGGCCCGCGCCGTGTGAGCCCGGTCGCCCCGCGGCGGCACCCGGACCTCCCTCGGCGTCGGCCCGATACCCGCGGTGACCAGGGCTTCGACTGCCGACCTTACCCGTCGACGACTCCCCGGGGCGCCGCTTGCCGTCGGCCGACTCCCGTCCCTCGCTCGCGGAGCGGTACTTGGGGTTGTAGCGGGGATCGAAGTTCTTCGCCGCGCGTCCGCCGCCGGGCTTCTTGTTCTTGGGCATCCGGCTCCTTCTGCGTGCGGGTCCGCGGCACTCCCCGGCCGCCGCACCTGACGGCGCGTGACCGGCTCCCCCAGCGTACCCGCGGGGGCGGTCCGCCCCGGGTCGCCGCGAGACGACCACCAGCCACCTGTCGGGTCTGCGGGTTACTGTGGGCACAGCGGTTCGCCGCGTGCAGCTCTTGATGGCTGTGAACTGGGGATTTGTCGTCAAAACCGACGAGCGCCGAATCGGGGGTCTTGGGGTCCTCGGCGCGGGGGCACGTCGCAAAGAGAACCGATCGTGAGTCGTATGCCTCCCACGACCCTTTCCGACGCCATCAGCGCTCCCGCCATGCAGCGTTCGGCAGCGGCATCCGTCACCCTGTCGCCCGTCGCATCGCCGGCGACCCGTCCGGCACGCCACCGCGTCACCGATCCCGCTGCCGCGAGGACGACGGATGCCGGCACCGACGCTGTGTCGCCGCCCCCGGCGCCCGACGTCTCGGCCCTCGCGCACCGGATAGGGCGCTTGGCGGTGCTCTCGCTGCCCGTCGGCGTCGCGGTGTCGATCCTCGCGACGCACGACGCGACGTGGTGGCAGCTCCACTTCTCGCAGCTCGGCACGCACTCGGACCTCTCGGGCCGCGTGTTCAACACCATCACGATCTTCTCGGGCTTCCTGCTGGCGACCTACGGCGTCTTCCTCGCCGTCGCGCTGCCGGGCGCCGCGCCCCGGGCCCGCCGGGCCGCTCGGCGACGCACCCGGCGCGGTCCCGCCGCGAAGGGATCACGCCGCGGTCGTCGGCCCGGCCGCGCCTTCCGAGCGTCGGTCGTGTCGTCAGGCCTGCACCTCACCGGCGTGGGGCTCGTGCCCATCCCGGTGAGCACCGTCATGCACGACCTCATCGCGACCGGGCTGGGGCTGTCGTTCCTCGCGACGGTCGCCACCGGCCTCGCGATCCCCGGCCGCAGCCGTGCCTTCCGATGGTGCACAGCGCTGTGCGTCGCGGTGCTCGCCGCCGGCATGGCGGTGCTGACCGCGGGGCTGATCACGCTGGCGCTGTTCGAGTTCGTCGCGTTCGTCACCATGGGCATCTGGCTGCTGAGGCTGCCGCGCGTGCTGGCACGCCCGCACGCGCCCGCGCCCGCCCGGGCGCTCGCACGCGCTCGGGCGCTCGCGCTCGTTCCCGCCCTCGCGCCGGAGCGAGCTCACGACCTGTGCGACACCGTGACCGCGCCCGCGCCGGGGCCCACCGGAGAATGGATGCCATGGCAGAACCCGTGGCCCACCCCATCACCGTCGCGATCGAACGGCGCATCGACCCCTCCCGCACCGCCGAGGCCACGAGCTGGATGCAAGCGGGCACCGACCTCGCCGCGGGCTTCGCGGGCTTCCTGGGGTCGGGCTGGGTCCGCGCGGGCGAGGGCAGCGACCTCTGGTACATGCTCTACCGCTTCCGCGACATCCCGACGCTCGAAGCCTGGGAGGACTCGCCCCAGCGCTCGTGGTGGCTGGATTCCGGCCGCGCCTTCGCGAGCGAGGTCAGGGTCGAGCGGCGGACCGGCATCGAGGGCTGGTTCGACGCTCCGTTCGCGACGCACGTCGAGTCGCGCCACACAGGCACCGGCTCCGGGCCGGCCACCGGCCCGGTGCAGCAGCCCATCCCGGCCGCCCCGCCGCGCTGGAAGCAGGCTGTCACGATCTGGCTCGGCTTCTTCCCCACGAACCTCCTCGCCTCGTGGCTCCTCGGGTTCATCCCGGGCTTCGCGGAGTGGCCGCTGATCGCCCGCGTGCTGCTGGCGACGGTGCTCCTCACGCCGGTGATGACGTACGCGGTGCTGCCCTGGGTGACACGGATGCTGCGCCCCTGGCTGCAGCGCTGACCCGGGTGCTCGCCGCCGCAGGCCGGTCCCCCACCCGGACCGAGCCGTCCCGTGCGGCCGGGTGCGGCATCCGTGATCGAATCTTGTCCCGCCGTTCGCCCCTCGAAATCTCGCGCGGTCGTACTCTGACCTCGTGAGCACACTGAACACCTCGCCGGCCTCCGATGCCGAGGCGCCGACGCCCGGTCGTCGCGCCGAGTCGGAGGCGGTGTACGCCGCCCTCTCCGCCGGCGCGCTGGGCGCTCTCTACGGCCTGGTGGTCGGGCTGTTCGCCCCCGACCTGCAACTGGCCGGCGAGGCCGACTCGTTCGCCGTCTGGGCCGCGGTCGGCGCGGCGGTCGTCGCCGCGGTGGCCTCGACGATGGAGTACTGGCGCTCGCGCGATCGCCCCGGCCAGGAGTGGCGGCACTCGCTGCCGTCGTGGAAGTACACCGTCAATACGGTCTCGGTCGTCATCGTGCACACCGCGCTCGCGTTCGTCGCCGTCTACGCGCTGTACCGCGTACTCGCGATGGGGTTCATCGGCCTCCCGATCGTCACGTTCTGGGCCGTCGTGCTCATGGCCGTGACGCTGGGCCTCACCACCTGGATCGTCTACCTGTCGGTGTCGGCCATGACCACGCAGCGCATGTCGTCGCTGCTCCTCGCGTTCATCGCGATCGGCACGCTCACGGCGATGGTGACGACCCCCGACCCGCGCTGGTGGACGATCCACTTCAGCCACCTCGGCACCTTCGAGGACGACCTGTCCACCTGGGTGTTCAACGGCACCCTGATCGCCGCCGGCCTTCTCGTCACGACCTTCGCCGTCTACATCGCCAACGACATGCGCGAGCTCGCCGCGGCGGGCGTTCTCGAGAATCCGCGCGGACCGCGGACCGTGCCGGTGCTCTTCGTCGTCATGGGCATCATGCTCGCGTGCGTCGGCATCTTCCCGGTCGACGTGAACCTCGCCCTCCACAATCTCTCCGCGTCGGGCATGGCGGCGATGTTCCTCGTGCTCCTCATCGGCGGTCCCAACTTCCTCCGGGGCATGCCGCGCACCTACTTCGTCGCCTCGTGGGGCTTCCTCGGCGCGATGGTGGCGTCGGTCATCCTCTTCATCCCCGCGGTGGGCTACTTCTCCCTGACGGCGTTCGAGATCATCGTGTTCGCGCTGATCTTCGGCTGGATCGCCGTGTTCATCCGCTTCCTCGGCGTCGCCGGGCGCAGGGACTGACGGTGACGGATGCCGCGGCCCCCGGCATCCGTCATCACACGACTCGATCCGGGCCGTGAGGCCCTCGTGCCGGGAGCGGTCTTCCTCAGGCGCGTTGGTCCTTGGCCGGGGCCTGCTCGTCCTCTTCGGGCTCGAACGTCGACGGCTCGCCCGTGTGACCGGCGGCGACGCCGTCGGGGTCGTTCGGGATCGTGTTGTCCGGGCCGAGGCCGCCCGGCTTCGGCGTGCCCTCGGGGTCGGGCGTCGGGGTGTCCTTGTTCTCGCTCATGGTCGACCTCCCGTGTCGTTGGAAGGACTGTAGGCCGTGGTGCGCTCGCGCGGACCCCGGTTGACAAACCCGGCGCGGCAGGGTGGCGGCGGCAGCTCATCGCCCCGACGGGACCGGCGGGTGAAGTCGGGCGCGGCGGCCTGCCAAGATCGAAGACATGACCACTCTCGTCAACGTGGATAACTTCGCCCTCGCCGAAACCCACCGCATGATGCACGACCTCCAGGCAGACGCCGGCGGCGTGAACCGGTTCCTGCACAACCGCGAACCGGCCGCGATCGACAGGCAGACGGTGATCCGCCTCAACCGCGACACGCTGTACAGCTTCGCCGTCGTCGACATCAGCGAAGGCGCCACGCTGACGATCCCCGACCACGGCGACCGTTACCTCTCGGCGATGGTGGTGAACGAGAACCACCACATCAACGCCGTCTTCCACGACGCAGGCTCGCACGAGCTGTCGATCGATCGATTCGGCTCTGCCCACGTGGTCGTCGCACTGCGGATCCTCGTCGACCCCAACGACGCCGCCGACGTCGCCGCCGTCGGTGACCTGCAGAATCAGGTCGGGCTGTCGGCCCGCTCCTCCACCGCGTTCGAGCCGCCCGCATACGACAAGACCACGCTCGATGAGACGCGCGACGCGCTGCTCGCGCTCGCGCGCAACCTCACCGGCTTCGACCGCACGTTCGGCTCCCGCGACGAGGTCGACCCGGTGCGCCACCTCATCGGCACGGCGGCGGGGTGGGGAGGCCTGCCGTCCGCCGAGGCGAGCTACATCGGCGTCGACCCCCGCCTCCCGGTGGGCCGCTACGAGCTCACCATCGGCGACGTCCCCGTCGACGGGTTCTGGTCGATCTCGGTCTACAACGCCGCGGGTTTCTTCGAGCCCAACGAGCGCGGCGCCTACACGATCAACAACATCACCGGCGTCCGCAACGACGACGGCACCATCACCGTCCGGTTCGGCGACTACCCCGACGACACCCCCAACGCGCTCCCGATCACGGAGGGGTGGAACTACCTCGTGCGGCTGTACCGGCCGCGGCCCGAGGTGCTCGACGGCGACTGGTCCTTTCCGGCGCTGGCTCCCTGATCCGCGGCCGCCGATGTCGCAGGTAGGTGCGACGATCCGCAGTGCGGAGGAGCGGCGGGAGGGGCGGCATGCGGGGCGAGGCGACCGTGCTGCACGCGGATCTCGACGCGTTCTACGCGTCCGTCGAGCAGCGTGACGCGCCTGCTCTGCGAGGGCGGCCGGTGATCGTCGGCGGCGGCGTGGTGCTGGCGGCGAGCTACGAGGCGAAGGCCCGTGGCGTGCGCACCGCGATGGCAGGCCGGCAGGCGCGCGAGCTGTGCCCCGACGCCGTGGTCGTGACGCCCCGCATGGAGGCGTACTCGGCGGCCAGCAAGGCCGTGTTCGCGATCTTCCGCGACACGACGCCGCTCGTGGAGGGCATCTCGATCGACGAGGCCTTCCTCGAGGTGGGTGGCCTCCGGCGGATCGCAGGCTCACCCGAGCAGATCGCCGTGGGGCTGCGGCAGCGGGTCCGCTCGGAGGTGGGGCTGGCGATCTCGGTCGGGGTCGCGCGCACCAAATTCCTGGCGAAGGTGGCGAGCGCGGTCAGCAAGCCCGACGGGCTGCTGATCGTCGAGCCGGAGCGCGAAGAGGAGTTCCTGCTGCCGCTGCCGGTCGAGCGCCTCTGGGGCGTCGGCGCGGTCACGGCCGAGAAGCTGCATCGCCTCGGCATCCGCACCGTCGGTCAGCTCGCCGAGCTCGAGGCCGCGACCGCCGAGCGCCTGCTGGGGAGAGCGGCGGGCGCCCACCTGCACGCGCTGTCGCGGCTGCGTGACCCCCGGCCGGTCGACAGCACGCGGCGGCGCGGGTCGATCGGCTCGCAGCGCGCGCTCGGCAGCCGCCCGCGCTCACCCGAAGAGCTCGACGTGATCCTCAGCCAGATCATCGACCGCCTCGGCAGGCGGCTGCGCGACGGCGACCGCGTGTGCCGCACGGTCGTGCTGCGCCTGCGCTACGGCGACTTCGCCAAGGCCACGCGATCACGCAGCCTCCGCTCCGCCACGGGGAGCACGACGGTGCTGCTCGCCATGGCGCGCGGTCTGCTGGCGGCCGCTCAGCCTGAGATCACCGCGCGCGGCATCACGCTCATCGGCGTCTCGCTGTCGGGGCTGGCGCGTGCCGACAGCGTGCCGCCCGAGCTGCCGCTCGACTGGGACGACGGCGTGCGCCTCGACACCGTCCTCGACGCGGTCCGCGATCGCTTCGGCGCGGCATCCGTCTCCCGCGCCGCCCAGCTGGGCCGCGACCCGGGCTGGTCGACGCCGGTGCTGCCCGAGCACGAGTGACGCCGACCGGCCCTCGAGGGGGAGAACGGCTATTCGGCTGCCGGCGACGAGAAGACCGGGACGGTCGCCTCGCGTGAGCGGTGTGCGAGGACGATCGACAGGATGCCGAGCCCCACGGTGCCCGCGAGAAAGCCGAGCATGCCGAGTGCCGAGAGCAGCCCCGGCATCTGCATGATGACCGTCGGCGCCGCCACGCCCATCGCCTGGGGCACCGCCCACAACACGACCTGACCGACGAGCACCCACAGCGGCGCCTGGTTCCACGGGCGCGGGATGATCCCCGCCCGCGCCACCTGCACCGCGGCGATGAGCCCGGCGAGCACCGGCAGCACCATCGCGAGGTACGCCCAGAACAGCAGGGCCTCGGCCTGATCGGGAGTCCAGGGGCTGAGGAAGAGGCTGACCAGCGTGTCGATCAGCGGCCACACCGCGACGATCGCCGCCGACGCCAGCCCGAGCGGCCTGCGCGCCACGACGCTCTGCTCGCGGGTGAGGCCGACGGCGAGGAGCAGGATCGCCCCGGCCCACAGCGCATCCGCGAGGAGCGAGAGCGCCGCCGTCGCGCCGGGCTCACCGAGGAACGACCACCGGAGCATCCCGACCACGCCGCACGCGACCAATGCGATGCCCCCGACCAGCCACGTCGTTCTGCGTCCTTGCATGCCCCCACGCTAGCCGTGCCGCGTCGCCGGGATTCGCCCATTCTGGTGTCCGTCCGAGACGGAGCGGATCCAGCCTGTCCTGTACCGAGGGCGGTCCTACGCCGGTCTGCGTTCGAGCAGGACCGGTGATGCACGGAATCCCGCCCCGAGGTACAGCGGCACCGCCGCATCGTTCGCGCTCACCGTGACCCTGGGAATGCGGCGTTCGTCTGCCTCCTCGAGCAGCGAATTCACGAGCGCCCGGCCCACGCCGTGCCCACGATGCTCCGGCAGGACGAAGACGCTCTGGATGTCGCCGGTCGAGCGGCGTCGATCGTCGAGGTCGGGCACGCGGTCGAAGATCACGAGCCATGCCATGCCGACGAGACCATCGTCGCCTTCGGCCACGCGGGCGATCAGCGAGTCTCCCTGCGCACTCATCCACGAGGCGAGGTCGTCTGAGAACGACCGCACCTCCTCGGCCGAAGCAGGCTTCCGCCGTCCCGCCCAGATCACCTTCAGCTCGGCGAGCGCCGCTGCGTCCTCGCTCGTCGCTCTGCGTACCACCGCACCGGTCACTCCTCGAGCATCCTCAAGGCGAGGGCATCCATGCAACCCGACCCTCCTGCGCGCGGCAGGTCGGAGCCCGCGTCCGGGTGCTACGAGACCTGCGTCCAATGGCGGACCACGTCGTCGCGCTCGACGAGGTAGCGGTCGTCCTCGGGGTAGTACACGGCGGTCTCGATGTCGGCGCCGGCGAACCCCTTGATCGCCTCGATGCTCTGCCACCGCGACACCGTCACGATCTCGGTCGTGCCGTCGCCGAGGTCGCGTGTCAGCATCCACGCATCGAGGTTTCCGGGCGTCTCCCGATACTCCCGCATGCCGGTGCGGTCGATGTAGGCCACGTACTCCGCGGCATCCTCGCTCCGCACACCGCCACGCCACATCCGGACGATGCTCTTCTGCGCTGTCATGCCGTCATTGTGCGCGGAAGACGGATGCCGCGCACCCGGGTGAGCGGGCAACCGTCGCGCGCTTTCCGCCAACGTCGCCCCGTGGGAGGAAGCGCCCTCAGGGGCACACCCGCACGTTGCGACCTTCGAAGCTGACGACATCCCCGAGTCGCAGCTGTCGTCCGCGTCGCCGATCGATCTCACCGTTCACGCGCACGAGGCCGTCGAGGATCGCCTCTTTCACGTCGCCGCCGGAATCGAGAAGCCCGGCGAACTTGATGAACTGCCCGAGGCGGATGACGTCACCGGCGATCGAGATGTCGGTGATCGGAGTCGAGCTCATCATTCGGGACGCTTCTCCTCGCACGTCACCATGCGGCGACCGACGGCTTCAGGCATGTCGGTCAGTCTACGAGGCACGCGAGGGGTGCTCTTCGCGGTGGGGAAGCCGCGTGGCGACCAGCGCGCCCGCGGCGGCCAGGATGCCGAAGGCGGCGAATCCGAGCGGGAGGGTGATCATTCCGACGGTGCCGACGACGAGCGGCCCGATCGCGTCACCGGTCTCGCGGCCCAGTTCGGCGGTGCCCATCGTGCGGCCCAGGCGCTCGGGCGGCGAGGTCGCTGCCAGGTGCGCGAACGCGACCGGCGTGAGCACCGCCACGCCGGCACCGGTGAGCAGTGCCGCGGCCAGGACGGTGGCGGCCGACGGGAGCGCCGCAACGAGGAGGAAGGCGACGGCGATCGCGCCGGCTCCGGTGACGCTGGCGGTGCGCGTGCGGAGTCGTCCCGCGTCATTCCAGCGGCCGACGACGGGCTGGGCGAGCGAGGAGGTGATCGCGAGGAGCGTGACCGCGCCGACGGAGGCGATGAGCGGGATGCCGAGTGCCGTCGCCAGCGCCGGCAGCATGCCGACCAGGGCGCCGACGGCAGCGCTGCCCACGGAGAGCACGGTGACGGGAATGAGGAAGTCGCGCGCCGTGACCGCCCGCACCAGTGTGGCAAGGGTCGATCGCTGACGTGGAAGCGGAGCGATCGGTTCGACGGCGGCGAGCACGGCGATGGCGGTGACGACCGACATCGCGGCGAGCAGAACGAACAGCATCCGGATGTCGCTGACGAGAACGATCCCGGCACCGATCAGCGGGCCGCCCGCATATCCCAGACCCTTCCACGATCCGTAGCGACCGAAGTAGGTGGCCTTGAGGTCCGCCGGGGCGAGGCGTGCGAGTGCCGCCGACGACGAGGGCGAGAACGCCGATGCACCGGCCCCTTGCAGCAACCGGGTCACGGCCAGCCAGATCGGATCGGTGAGGAACACACCGATCAGCGAGGCCAGACCGAAGGCGATCAGTCCTCCGACGATGACCGGGCGAGGACCGATCCGGTCCGAGAGAGCGCCGAACACCGGCTTGAGGATCAACTCGGCGACGTCGTAGAGCGCCAGGAACAACCCCAACCACGCCAGCGACAAGCCCAGCTCCTGGTGCGTGCCGCCCACCACCGCGGCGACGCCGTTCGCGCCGAACGCAGTGACGAACCCCGCGGCGTACAGGGGTGCCAGGCGAGGGCGTCTCCCCGTCGCCCGGTCAGGCTGCGAGGAAGGGTCGGTCACCCTGACGAATCTAACGCCCGCCGCGCCACCTCCACGCCGGATGCTCTGAAGCGGTCGGCGGCGGAGCGGTCCGGAGTATCGTTGGCCAATCTGAAGGGGGCGGGGTTGCCAGGAACGCGAGTGCGCATGCGGACGAAGATCGCAGGTCTTCTGGTCCTGTGGATCGCCGTCGGCGGCGCTCTCGCCGGCTGCTCGCAGTCGACCTCTGGCAGTCGACACACCCTCTACAACAGCGTCGACGCTCTCGCGGCCGACAGTTCGTCGATCGTCGTGGGAACCGTCGCGGAACAGTCGGTGGCAGACGACGTGACCGTTTCGACGATCACCGTCACCAATGCCCCGACGAACCCTCGGCTGGGCGCGAACCTCGACGATGACAGGGCTCCCGCCGCGGTGGGCGACACAGTCCAGGTTCGGCAGATCGCGCCGCCCGCGCTCGAAGTCGGCGAGGAGTACTTGCTCTTCCTGACCCCGACCATGCTGCCCGCGGAAGCAGGCACGCAGTACTTCGTCACCGGGGCTGTGGCCGGCCTCTACGTCCGGGAGGGCGATGACTTCCGGCGGGTCGTCGCCGACAGTGGCGACACCCTTCCGGACACCATCACGACAATCGGAGACGTGAGCGAGTGACGGTCCACGCGCAGGGCGTCGCCCTGGTCCGACTCAGGGGCGGTACTCGTCTCTGCGCGACGGGAAGGGTTCGGGCGGAAGCATCGTCTGGGCATTCGCCTGTTCCGGCGGTTTGAGTACCGAGAGGAAGAAGCCGACCGCTTTCAGGAGCGTGCTCCCCACGGCAGCGGCTACTCGCCAGCCTGCAGAGCGATTGCGATCGACCACTTCCCCAGCCTCCACCTTCGAGCGTCGGACTGTCTACTCGTCACCGCTCCGGAGCGGGAGGACACGGCCGTTCGCGCGGACCAGCGCTTGGACGCCCCAGGCGATCAGGCCGCAGATGAGGCCGGTGGCCAGGCCGGTGAGAAGACTGCTCACCGTCGTGGCACCGCGCAGGAGGGTCTCATCCATACCGGGAGCGAGAACGCCGGTCAGATTCCCGCCGAGCCGCGGCGGGGTGTCTCCCCAGACCGCTGCCCAGGAGATGTTGTGCACGACCGCCAGCGCGACGCCGTAGATGCCGCCCGCGACCACCAGCGACAGCAGCGGGCGCCGCGACCACAGCACGGCCACCACGACCCAGATCACCAAGGGCACCGCCGCGAGCAGCGTGTTCGCCATCGACGGCTGCGGCACCAGGTCGAGGTCGTGGGCGATCGCTCGGGGAACGGCCAGAGCGGCGAGACCCAGCACGGCGAGGACGGGCAGCCCGATCCCGCGGCGATCCGGGTGCCCGCTCCCTCGTGCGGGCAGAGACATATCGTGAGGTGAAGAGGTCATCCCTCGACGGTAGGCAGCGCGTCGAACCCGCCCCACCCTGCTGTCCATCGACTTCCGTGCGGGTTTTCCACCATCCTGAACGGGACGGGATCCGCCCGCCACCGGCACCGACGCCGCCGGGGCGCCTCGCGTCAGGGCGTCGGGGTCACGCACACGCGAGTCATGACGACAGCCGCGCTCTCGCCCGTGGCGCGACGCACCGCGACGAAGATCACCCATCCGGTGGACGGTGACGGATGCCGGGGGTGCGCCGTCCGTCACCGTCTCAGTCGTCGGCGGTCAGTGCCGCCCGCCGGGGTCGTCGCGCTCGCGGTGCTGTTCGCTGTGCTCCGAGTGCTCAGGGCTGTGCTCGGAGTCGGTCTCGGCGTCATCGTGCTCTGCCGACTCGGGAGCGGGCTCATGGTCGGTGTCGTCCGCCGACGCGACCACCTCATCCGCCTCGCCGTCCTCGCGGGCGGTGGCGTCCTGCTGCTCGAACGGCGCCGCGGCGTCGGGCTCCTCTGATGCCGACGGCTCGTCGTCATCGGAGACCGCTTCGGCGCCTTCATCCGAAGGCGACGGTGCTTCGTGCGGCTCCACCGATTCGCCCTCGGAGGCGTCCGCCGAGGCGGAGTCGCCCGACGGCACCGAATCGATGATCGTCGGCGGTGCGGCGACGGGCTCGTCGCGCTCGGCCTCGGCAGGCCCGCCCGCGACGGCCTCGACCTCGCCGGACTCGATCTCGGCGGTTTCGCCGCCCGCCGGCGCCGGGTCAGGGTGCGCGTCAGGCTCCGCGGTCTCGAGGCCCTCGGCGACTCCGTCCGCCCGCGGCTCGGACTCCGAGAGGTCGGGCTCGTCGACCCGCTCCACGCGAGAGTCCTCGACGGCATCGAACTCGGCCCCGTCCGCCTCGGCCCCGTCGGCCTCGGTGCCGTCCGGCTCGGCAATGTCCGGTACCGGGTCGGACGACGTCAGCTCGTCGGCGACGGCGGCCGCGTTCGCGGGCGCCGGCGTGGACTCCGACACCTCGACGTCGGGGCCTTCTTCGATCTCGGGCACGGCCACTTCGGAGGTCTCCGCGGCGACCGAGCCACCGGCTTCACGCTGACGGCGCTGGCGGCGCGTCTCGAACGCGACCGCACCGGCCGCTGCACCGGCGACGCCCGATGCGTCATCCGAGGCCTCAGCGACGCCACCACCGGCACCGGCACCAGCCGCCCCGGCCCCTGCGACGCCGGCGCCCACGAGCACGCCCGCGGTCGCGGCATCCGTTCCGTCCTCCGGGCCATCGCCCTCAGGAGCAGGGCCGCCGTCGCCGCCACCGTCGCCATCATCGCGCCCGCGGCGACGCTCCGCACGCCGTTCCTTGGCACCCTCGACGAGGTTGTACAGGGTCGGCAGCACGAGCAGCGTGAGCACGGTCGACGACACGAGCCCGCCGATCACGACGATAGCCAGGGGCTGCGAGATGAAGCCGCCCTGACCGGTGAGGCCGAGTCCCATCGGCACCAGCGCGAAGATCGTCGCGAGGGCTGTCATGAGGATCGGACGGAGACGACGCGAGCCACCGGCGATCGTCGCGTCGTGGGCCGACAGGCCCTTCTCGCGGTACTGGTTCACCAGGTCGACGAGGACGATCGCGTTCGTCACCACGATGCCGATGAGCATCAGCACGCCGATGAGCGAGGCGACGCCGAGCGGCACGCCCGTGATGATCTGCAGCAGGATCGCGCCGGTCGCCGCGAACGGCACCGAGATCAGCAGCAGCAGCGGCTGACGCAGCGACTTGAAGGTCGCGACCATCACGATGTACACGATGAGGATCGCCGCGAGCAGGGCGAGGCCGAGCTGCGCGAACGCGTCCTGCTGCTGAGTCACCACACCGCCGAGCGTGGCATCGGCCGATGACGGCAGGTCGGCGTCGGCGAGGGCGGTGGTGACCGAGGCCGACGCGGTCGCGAGATCGTCGGTCGACGGAGTGATCGTCACGGTCGACGTGCGCTGGCCGCCCTCGGTGGTGATCGAGGTCGGGCCCTCGCTCTCTTCCACGGTCGCGACGTCCGAGAGCGGGATCGGACCGGTGGCGCTCGGCACGGGCAGCTGACGCAGCTCGTCGAGCGACGCCGGCGTCTCGGATGCCGCGAGGTACACGGTGAGCGCAGTGTCGTCGATCTCGACCGAGCCGATCGACCGCGGCTGCATCGTGTTCGACACCAGGGCGCCGACGGCGACCTCCGAGAGGCCCAGCTCGGCGGCCTTGTCACGGTCCACCGTGACGGCGATGTACGGGAGCGAAGCCGACAGGTTGCTCGTGACCTGGCCCACGCCCTCGGCGCCGTCGACGGCGGCGATGACGGCATCCGTCGCCTCCTGCAGGGTCGAGGAGTCGGGGGCGGTGACGTCGACCGCGATATCGGTCGAGCCGAACCCACCGCCGCCCGCGGCCACCGTGATCTCGCCGGCGTCGTCGAGGTCGGCAACCGCGGCCTGCACCTCTTCGCGGAGGGCGACCTGGTCGGCGTTCGGGTCGGTGGTGATCGAGTACGTGACGCCGCTGCCCCCGCCCGAGAAGGCGTCGCGCAGGGCCGAGCCGCTCGATCCGATCGACACCTGCACGGTCTCGATTCCGTCGATGTCGAGGAGCACCTCTTCGACCTGCTCGGCGGCGGCGCTCTCGGCCTCGAGAGAGGGGGCCGGGCCGATGTCCTGCGTCATCGTGAACGTGTTCTGGCCCGAGTCGCCCAGGAAGTTCTGCTTCATGAACGGCGCAGCGGCGAGCGTGCCGACCAGCACGAGCACCGCGAGCGTCAGGGTGATCCACGAGTGCTTGAGCGTCCAGCGGAGGATCGGCAGGTACGCCTTCTGGAGGCGGCTCGGCGGTGCGGCCGGGTCCTCGGGGTCGATGGCGACGCCCTCTGCGTCGAGGACCGGCTTGCCGGGTCGCAGGAACCAGTACGCCAGCACCGGCACGATCGTGAGCGCCACGAACAGCGACGCCGTCATCGCGATCGTCACCGTCATCGCGAACGGACGGAACAGCTCGCCGGTGATGTCGCCGACGAAGGCGATCGGCAGGAACACCGCGACCGTCGTGATCGTCGACGCAGTGATGGCCGCGGCCACCTCGCGCACGCCGCGCAGGATGGCGGTCTTCTTGCCGGCGTCGCCGACGTAGTGCCTCTTGATGTTCTCGATCACGACGATGGAGTCGTCGACGACGCGTCCGATCGCGATCGTGAGCGCGCCGAGGGTCAGGATGTTGAGCGAGTATCCGAAGGCCTGGATGCCGATGAACGTGATGAGCACGCTGGTCGGGATCGAGATCGCCGCGACGAGCGTCGAGCGCACCGACAGAAGGAAGACGAAGATCACGAGCACCGCGAAGACGAGGCCGAGCAGGCCCTCCTTCGCGAGCGTGTCGATCGACTCCTGGATGTAGGGCGCCTGGTCGAACACGACGGTGAACTCGGCGCCGTCGAGGGAGTCCTCGAGGTCGGGCAGGATCGCCAGCACCCCGCGCGAGACGTCGACCGTGTTCGCGGCGGGAAGCTTGGTGACCGCGATGGTCAGCGCCGGCTCACCGTTCACGCGCGAGACGCTGGTGACGGGGTCCTGCTCCTCGGCGACGGTCGCGACGTCGGCGATCGTCTTCTGGCCCGCCGTGAACTGGTCGGCCGTCGACGGCACGAGCGGCAGCGCCGAGATCTCGTCGACCGAGGTGATCTTCGAACCTGTCTGCACGGTGAGCGTCTCGTCGCCTTCGGTGATCTCGCCACCGGGGAAGAGCACGCCGTTCTGCTCCAGCGCGTCGCTGATCGCCTGCTGCGTGTAGCCCGCCTCGGCGAGCGCCGCCTGGTCGGGGGTGATCGTGATGCGCTCGCCCACGCCGCCGACGATCTGCGCCGCGTTGACCCCGGCCACGTCCTCGAGGTCGGGGATGACGGATGCCTCGAGCTGCGACTGGATCGTCGCCTCGTTGTCGTAGCCCGTCACCGCCAGCTGGATGACGGGGAAGTCGTCGATGCTCGCCGAGAGCACGTTCGGCTCGATCCCCTCGGGGAGCTGCGCCTTGATGCGGTTGATCGCCTGCGTCATCTTCTGCTCGGCGGTCGCGAGATCCGTGCCGTAGGTGAAGGACGCCTGCACGATCGACGCGTTCGTGGTGCTCGTCGCGGTGGATGACTCCAGCCCGGGAACGCCCTGGATGGCGGTCTCGATCGGCACCGACACGTCGTTGCTGACGACCTCGGGCGACGCACCGGGGTACGTCGAGACGACGATCAGCGCGGGGAACTCGATCGACGGGATGAGCTCCTGCTTGAGGTTCGTGAGCGCGAGTCCGCCGAAGATGGCGGCCACGATCGTGATGAGCGCGATGAGCGCGCGGTTCTTCAGACTCAGAACGGCGAGGTTCGACACACGGAGGCCTTCGCTGGTGTGGTGGTGCAGGGATGCGGCGGTGGGGGCGTCCGCACGATACGGAGATGTATCGGTTTCAGTATTTCATGCAGCTCTCATATGAAACCGCTGGGACCGGGGTGGGGTCAGCCGGCGATGCAGGACCCCAGCACCAGGCCGAGCCCCGCCGCGAGCGCGGCGACGAGGAGCGTGCCGAAGAGGTTGACGGCGGCATCCAGCCACTGCTTCCGCTGCGCGAGCAGGACCGTCTCGACCGACACCGTGCTGAAGGTGGTGTAGCCGCCGAGCAGACCGAGCCCGAGGACGAGCGACAGCTCCGGGGCCACGGTGGAACCGAGCCCGGTGACGAGCCCGAGCGCGAACGACCCCGACACGTTCACCACGAATATCCCGATGGGGAACCGCGCGCCTCGCGTCGGGGTGAGCAGGCGGTCGACGACGTACCGCAGTCCCGCTCCGACGCCTCCGGCCAGCGCCGCGACCAGCAGCAGCGGGCTCACTCCGCGTCCTCCAGGAGCTCGACTTCGCCGGGCCGGTCCGCGAAGCGGCGTCCGACGAAGAGCCCGGCGATCGCGCCGATGACGCCCAGGACGACGGATGCCGCGCCCAGCCCCGCTGCGAGCCACGGCGTCGTGACCCACAGCGCCGTCGCGACGGCGAACGCGCTGTAGGTCGTGAAGCCGCCCAGCACCCCGGTGCCGAGCAACGCGCGCAGCAGCGGACGCCGGCCGTCGAGCCAGCCGACGACCACCCCGAGCAGCAGCGATCCGACGACGTTGATGCCGAGGGTCACCCACGGCACCGCAGCCGGGTCGGTGGTCGGCGCGAGGATGACTCCCCGGGCGAGGACCCCCGCCGCGCCGCCGGCCACGACCACCCCGAGCACGCGCGGATCGACGGGCTGCGGCATCCGTCCACGCTACTCCCGGGGCCCGACCCCCGGCCGTTGAGCGAGCGCAGCGAGACGAAGCGCCCCGGCGATCCCACAACACCGAGGCGTTTCGTCTTCGCGCGCCAGAGCGCGCTCCGCTCAACGGCCGGGGGCGGAAGCGCAGCGAGACGAACCGCCCCGGCGATCCCGCAACGCCCAGGCGCTTCGTCTGCGCGCGCCGGAGCGCGCTCCGCTCAACGGCCGGGGGCGGAAGCGCAGCGAGGCTAAACGCCCCGGCGATCCCGCAAACACCGAGGCGTTTCGTCTTCGCGCGCCAGAGCGCGCTCCGCTCAACGGCCGTTGAGCGAGCGCAGCGAGACGAAACGCCCCGGCGATCCCGCAACACCGAGGCGCTTCGTCTGCGCGCGCCAGAGCGCGCTCCGCTCAACGGCCGGGGGCGGAAGCGCAGCGAGACGAAACGCTCCGCATCTCCGAACGACGCAGGCCGGCGATCCCTACTCGGCGAGCTCGACGTCCTCCGGGAACTCGGGCTCGCCGCCCCGGCGCGCCGGACGCAGCAGAAGCGCGCGGATCGCCGACTCCCCGGTCTTCGAGAGATCGAGGAGGTGCCCGTCGCGGTAGCGCGCGAAGACCCGAGGGTCGATGTACGAGCCGCGGGCGACCGAGGGCGTGTTCCCCAGCGCTTCGGCCGTGGCGCGCACGGCGAGCACCTCGGCGCGCTTGAGATCCGTTTTGGTGTCGACCGTCCCGATGCGGGCGAGGGCCTCGGCGGCGAGGATCGTGCCGCGGAGAGTGCGGAAGTCCTTCGCGGTGAAACGCCCACCGGTGAGCGCGCGCACGTACGCGTTCACCTCGGCCGGGGTGAGCGGCACGCGTCGTCCGCCACGATTCCACGCCAGCAGCGGCGAGCGCGGCCGGCCCGGCACGAGCAGCTCGACCGCGGCGGCGAGGTCGGCGTCGTCGATCTCGAGGAACTGCTGCTTGCCGCTCTTGCCCGGAAAGGTGAGCGTGACGACGGATGCCTCGACCGAGGCGTCGCGGCGGTGCAGCGTCGTGAGGCCGCGGCTGCCGTTGGCGGCGAGGTAGCGCTCCGACCCGATGCGGGGAGCGGCGTCGTCGAGAAGCCGGAAGGCGACGGCGAGCACCCGCTCGCGGTCGAGGTCCTGGCGGCGGATCGACGTCGTCACGCGGGCGCGCGCCCGGGGCAGCGCCTCGGCGAGTGCGAGCGCCCGGGCGAACTTGCCGCGGTCGCGGCCGGCCGTCCAGTCCGGGTGGTAGATGTACTGCCGCCGGCCGGCGTCGTCCGTGCCGACGGCCTGGATGTGACCGTCGGGGCGCACGCTGATCCAGACGTCCTGCCAGGCAGGCGGGATCACCAGCGCCTGGATGCGGGCGAGGTGGCGAGGCCCGGGCGCGCGACCCCGAGCGTCGAGGTAGCGGAAGCCCGAACCCGAGCGCACGCGGCGGAAGCCGGGGTCGACGAGGGGCCGCACGCGGACGAGCTTCGGCATCCGCTCACGCTACCCGGGACATCGCGCGGCGGTCGCCGGGCTTGTCGAAGCGCTCTCCGGCGAGCCCGGCGGCCGCGTCCGACATCAGTGGTTTCGGATCATCGAGATGAGCTCGGACTTCTTCTTGCCCGAGTATCCCTTGAGGCCGAGCTCCTTGGCGCGCTTGCGCAGCTCGGGGACCGTGCGGTCGTCGTAGTCCTTGGCGCTGCCGCCGCGCTTGCCCATGGCCTTGCGACCCTGGTTGGCTGCGGCGTTCGAGATGCGCGCGGCCTTCTCCTTCGAGGCGCCGTCCTTGCGCAGCTCCTCGTACATGTCGCGGTCCTTGAGGTTCGATCCGCGTCCCTGAGGCATGGCTTCCTCCTTCCATCACCGCATCCGCCGGTGCGGGTGCGGACGTCACAGTCCCTTGCCGCCGGTCACCGGCAGGATCGCGCCCGACGTGTACGACGACTCGTCGCTGGCGAGGTAGACGTAGGCGCCGGCGAGCTCGGCGGGCTGACCCGCGCGACCGAGCGGCGTGTCCTGTCCGAACGTCGCGAGGCGCTCGGCATCCCAGCCCGTCGCCGGGATCAGCGGGGTCCAGATCGGGCCGGGTGCGACACCGTTCACGCGGATGCCCTTCTCGCCCAGCTCCTGCGCGAGCGCCTTCACGAAGGCGACCTGCGCGGCCTTGGTCATCGCGTAGTCGATGAGCCCCGGCGACGGGTTGAACGCCTGGATCGACGTCGTCACGATGATCGAAGCGCCCGGCTTCAGGTGAGGGATGGCGGCGCGGGCGGTGAAGATCTGCGCGAACAGGTTGGTGCGGAACACCCGCTCGAGCTCGGCGGTCTCGAGCTTGTCGAGTCCCTCGCGGTCCTTCTGGTACGCGGCGTTGAGCACGAGGATGTCGAGGCCGCCGAACTCGCCGACGGCGCGTTCCACGATCTCGGCGCAGAAGTCCTCCTCGCGCAGGTCGCCGACCAGCGGCAGCGCCCGGGCGCCCGCTTCGGTGATCAGACGCGCGGTGTCGTCGGCATCGTCCTGCTCCTCGGGCATATGGGTGAGTGCGACGTCGGCGCCCTCGCGGGCGAACGCGATCGCCGCGGCGCGGCCGATGCCGGAGTCGCCACCGGTGATGAGGGCACGCCGGCCCTTCAGTCGCTCGGCGCCGCGATACGACTCTTCGCCGTGGTCCGGTTCAGGGCGGGTCTCGTCGGTGAGGCCCGGCTGCTCCTGCTCCTGCGCGGGGAAGCCGTCGTCGTGGTGTGCGGTCGTCGGATCGGTGGGCGCAGGTCTGCTCATATCCGCGACGGTACGGGCGGCCGCGCCGGCGCTCACGGGGGTTGACTTCCCTGTGCGTCGCCTCTAGTCCGCCGGAAATCCGCGGCGTATCACCGGCGAAGGAGGCTCGTCAAGCCCCTACGAGGTGTGCCGCTCCGGTGCCACTGTCGAGGTGTGCCCAAGAGGCATTCGATGCATCCCGTGCACCGAGAGACAGAAGGAGAACCTCCCATGAACCTCGCCCTGATCATCATCATCGTCGTCGCGATCATCCTGGCGATCGTCGGCGGCCTCAACTCGGCGCTGAACTGGCTGCTGTGGGTGGCCATCATCGTCGGCGTGATCGCGCTGATCGTCTGGTTGTTCCGAGTGATCAGCGGGAACCGTACGCGCTGACCTGCATTGCCCCGGATTGAAGACAGACGGATGCCGCGGCCACTGCTGGCCGCGGCATCCGCCTTTCTCCGCGTGGACGACGTCACCCGCTACAGGTTCGCCTCCGCGTAGACGCGCAGCGCGTCGCGCACGAACTCGGCGCCGTGCGTGCCTCCGTGGCTCGTCGCGTAGTTGGCGCCGAAGCGCGGATCGGCGACGTACATCTCACCGAGCCCGAGTACGTACCCCTTGACGTCGGCACCTCCACCGGTCGCTGAGCCCGCCGAAGCGGCTGGAGTGCCGGGGATGCCGGTCAGCCACTCGACGTGGCGCTTCGCGATCGCCTGGGCCTCGTCGCTGTCGGGTGCGATCCCGGCCTCCGCGGCCGCGATCCAGTCGCGACCGAGATCCGAGACGCGCTGCTGCCACGCGGCCTTGTCGTCGGCGCTCATCGAACGCCACCAGCGGTCGCTGTCGGCGTACGCCTTCTTGCCCCAGCGCTCCTCGACCTCGTCCTTGTACTGCGTGTGGTCGAAGCCGTCGAACATGTTCTCTGCCATCAGTCGTTCACCTCCTCTCACGGCGTTGATGGTGTTCTCCACCGACGCGATCTGCCGCGCCAGGCGGTCCTGCTCCTGCCGCAGCCACGACAGGTGGGCTTCGAGCGCCGGCACCTCGCCGGTCTCGCGCTCCATCACCTTCGCGATCTGCGGCAGTCCGAGGCCGAGCTCGCGCAGCAGCAGGATGCGCTGCAGGCGCACGAGCGCGGCCTGGTCGTAGTAGCGGTAGCCGTTGTGGCCGACGCTCGACGGTGCCAGCAGCCCGATGTCGTCGTAGTGGCGCAGCGTCCGGCTGGTGGTGCCGGCGAGCTTGGCGATCTGCTGGATCGACCATTCGTCGGGCGTTCCCATGACGACCTCCTTCCTCTCGCGTCGTCGAAGACCACGCTAAAGGTTGACGTCGCGTCAATGTCAACGCCGATGTCCGCATCCTGCCCGGGAAGAACCTGGAAGCGGAGGCGAGCACTTGACACGAACACGATATATCGTGTTATTGTGCTAGCACGCGATATATCGCGATTCGGATCCCCATCGGACAACGTCAGGAGAAGGCAGTCATGACCCTGGAGAAGTGGATCATCCACCCGGGCGAGACACGTGTCATCGACATCGAGACCGCGCGCTCGCTCAAGATCGGCCTCGTCGGCGGCCAGATCGACGTGATCGCCCACGACGAGCCCGGCATCCGCATCGAGGTGCACGAGGTCACCGTCAAGGACCTCCGCATCGAGGTCGCCGACGACCGCGTCGAGATCGACCACCCGCAGCTGCGCTGGGACAACTTCCTCGAGGTGTTCCGCAACTTCGGCACCGGCGGGCCGAAGGCCGAGATCAGCGTCGCGGTCCCGCGCGAGATCGCGCTCACCCTCGGTGTCGTCAGCGCGAGCGGTCTGGTCTCGGGTCTGCGCGGCGACGCCTCCCTCAACACGGTGTCGGGCGACATCATCGTCGACGGCATCACGGGCGACCTCTCGGTCAACGCGGTGTCGGGCGACGTGCAGGTGCGGGAACTGGTCGGCGCCCTCAATGCGAACAGCGTCTCGGGCGACGTCGCGGCGACGGGGAGCCTGCGCAAGGCCACCATCGACACCGTGTCGGGTGCGCTGCTCGTGGACTCGACGGGCGACATCCTCTCGGTCGGGCTCAACACCGTCTCGGGCAACGTCACCGTGCGCCTCGACGAGGGCTATCCGGCCAATTACGTGGTCCGCAGCGTCAGCGGACGCGTGCAGATCGACGGCGTCGTGCGCTCGGGGACCGGCACCGGTCCCACCACCAACTACTCCGGCGCCGTCGGAGAGCTCAGCGGCAGCTTCGCCGACGTGCGCGCCCACAGCGTATCGGGCGACATCACGGTGCTGCGTCGCGCGGGTCTTCCGGTGACGGATGCCGCCTCCCCGGCCGCCGTGCCCGGCAGTGCCTCGCCTTCCCCCGAGGTTTCGGCCCCCGCCTCCGACGCGCCCCCTGCGTCGTCGGCTCCGGCCGCGGCCGCCGGCTCACCGGCGCCGGGTGCCGGCGACGACCCCGCCGGCGACGCGTCGACGGGCGTCGACCGAGGAGCGCTGTGATGATGGCCCCGGTCTTCTCTCACGGCGACCTGCGCCTGTACCTGCTGAACCTGCTCGACGAGGGGCCGCGCCACGGCTACGACATCATGCAGGCCCTGTCGGACCGCACCGGGGGCACCTATACCCCGAGCGCCGGCACCATCTACCCGCGTCTGGCGAAGCTCGAGGAGGAGGGCTTGGTGACCAAGACCGTCGACGGCCGCAAGACCGTGTACGCGATCACCGAGGCCGGCCACGCCGAGGTGCAGTCCCGCGCCGGCGAGCTCGAGGGCATCGAGGCGGGGCTCGCCGACTCGGTGCGGCTCATCGCCGACGAGGTGCGCGGCAGTGTGCGCGAGGCGATGAAGAGCCTCCGCGCCGACCTGGCGGCGGCCTCGCGCGAGGAGCGCAAGTCCACGCCGCATGGTCCTCGCGAGAGCGACGCGCGGGTGCTGGCGCGCGAGCAGCTGCAGCGCGCCGACGCCGCCGTCAACGAATTCCGCGCCCGCGTGCGCACCGACCTGCGCACCCATGTCGCGCAGGGCGGCGACCTCGCCGCTTCGCTCGTCGACCAGCTCGCGTCGGAGCTCGACCGCGTCGCCCGAGAGGTGACGCGCACGCTGCGCGGCTGAGCCGCGGCATCCGTTTCCGCAGACGAAGCGCCCCGGACCTTCTCGAAGGTCCGGGGCGCTTCGTCTCTGCGTTCCGCTCACCGCTCGCTCGACGGCCGGGTGTGCGGCTGCGCGGGGTCAGCGGCGGGCGAGGGCCACGGCGACCGGGCCGCCGTCGACGCCGCCCACCCGGAGCACCGCGTCGTCTCCGTCGCGCTCGACGATCGCATCGCCCGACAGCACGCGAGACCGCTCGGGGTCCACGCCGGCGCCGTCCAGCCGGTGCTCGCCGGTCGCGTCGACAAAGACGATGCGCTCGCTCGGCGTCCACCATTCCCGCCGCCAGCGGCCGTTGGACGGCAGGGACGGGTCGCGCCGCTCCGTCGTCTCGGCGGCACCGCCCAGCGCCTGCTTCCACGCGCCGAAGCCGCGGAGCGACTCCTGCTGCAGCTCCGGGATCACGCCCTCGGCCGTCGGCCCGACGTTGATGAGAAGGCGTCCGCCCTTGCCGACCACATCGATCCAGTGCTTGGCGAGGCGCTCGGAGTCGAGGATCTCCTTGGGCGACTCGAGCTGGTTGAACCCGAACGACCAGCCTAGGCCGCGGTTATTCTCCCAGACGTCCTTCGCCTCGTTCTCGCTCATCGCCGAGTACTCGGTGGTGGCGAAGTCGGAGTGGGTGTCGCCCCACCGGTCGTTGACGACGCCGTCGGGGTTCGCCGCGTAGTAGCGCTCGAAGAGCTCGTGCAACCCATCCGGGCCCCGGTGCTTGCCGGCGTCGGGCCACTCGATGTCGTTCCACAGCACGTCGGGCCGGTACCGCTCGATGAGGTCGCGCACGTGCGCCAGCGCGTAGTAGTGGTACGCGGCGTCGTTGGGGCGGAGCGAGTGCACCTGCTCTCCCGACCGGTGCGGCGGGAAGTCGGTGACCGACCAGTCCAGACCGCCCGAGTAGTACACGCCGAAGCGCATGCCCTCGGCACGGACGGCGTCGGCGATGTCGCCGATCAGATCGCGCCGCGGACCACGCCGGACGGTGTTGCGGTAGCCGGTGCCGGGCGCGTCCCACAGGGCGATGCCGTCGTGGTGCTTCGTGGTCGGCACGACGTAGTCGGCGCCCGCCTGCGCGAACAGCGCCGCCCACGCCGCGGGATCGAACCGCTCCGCCTTCCACTGGTCGAGGAAGTCGTCGTACGGCGCGCCGCCGTGCCGTGCGGCGTGATGCGCCTGCGCGGGGCTGCCGTCGATGCGGATGGTGTTGAAGTACCACTCCGCGTACGGGTTGTGGGCGAACCAGGTGTCGTCGTCCGCGATCTCGCCGAGCGCGCCGATCGGCTCCGCCCAGGCGGGGACCGAGTACGCGCCCCAGTGGATGAAGATTCCGAACTTCGCCTTCGCGAACCAGTCGGGAAGGGGACGCGTCAGGTCGTCCCAGGTCTCGTCGGTCATGAGGTCCTTTCGTTCAGCGGCCGCCGAGGCCGGATAGCGCGATCCCCTTGACGAGGTGTCGCTGGAGGAAGATGACGATCAGCGCCGTGGGGAGCATGGAGATGGTGGATGCCGCCATCAGCAGCTCCCAGCGGTTGCCCTGCTGGCCGAGGAAGGCGTTGAGCCCCAGCGGCACCGTCGCCATGTCCTGCGTGGAGATGATGATGAGCGGCCACAGGAAGCTGTTCCAGTAGTTGATGAATGTGAACACGGCGAGCACCGCGATCGCCGGCTTCGCGACGGGCACGATGATCGAGATCAGCGTGCGCACGCGTCCTGCGCCGTCGACGATCGCCGCCTCCTCGAGCTCGCGGGGCACGGTCAGGAAGAACTGCCGCAGCAGGAAGGTCCCGAACGCGGTGAACGCCCACGGCAGGATCAGCGCCTGATAGCTGTTCTGCCAGCCGAGCTCCTGCATGAGGATGAACATCGGGATGACGACGACCTCCTGCGGCACCAGCAGGGTGACGAGGTACAGCGCGAACAGCAGACCGCTCCCGCGGAACCGCATGCGGGCGAACGCGTAGGCGGCCAGGACGCTCGTCGCACAGACGAGCACCGTGCCGAGCACCGACACGATGACCCCGTTGAGCATGAAGCGTCCGAACGGCACGTAGGTCCAGGCATCCGCGAAGTTCTCCCACCGCAGCTCGCTGCCGAACAGCGTCGGCGGCGACGTGAAGACCTCGTTGCCCGGCTTGAGCGCCGTGGCGATCATCCAGACGAACGGCATGAGGAACAGCACCAGCACGAGCGTCAGGAGCACCTGCGAGATCACGCCGCGCATGCGGCGGCTGCGCCGGTGACGGCCGGCCGGTGCGAACTCCGGGCGACGGCGCGTCTTGGCTCGCAGAGGCTGGACGACCGTGCGAGTGGTCGTCTCCTCGAGCAGCGCTTCAGTCATAGTGGACCCACCTCCGTTGGCCGAGGAACTGAACAGCGGTGATCAGCGCGATGATCGCGAACAGCACGGTGGCCACCGCCGAGGCCGTCCCGAGGTCGAAGAGCTGGAATCCGCGCTGGTACAGGTACATGACCATGGTGGTCGTGCCCACACCGGGCCCACCGCCGGTCAGCACGTACGGCTGCGCGAACACCTGGAACGCCGTGATGAGCGTCATCACCGCGGCGAAGAAGATCGACGGCGACAGCATCGGCAGCGTGATGCGCCAGAACCGCTGCCAGGCGTTCGCCCCGTCGAGCGCGGCCGCCTCGTAGAGCTGCTCGGGAATGGAGTCGAGCCCGGCCGAGAAGACGAGCATGTTGTAGCCGAACCCCTGCCACAGCGACATCGCGACCACGATGGCCATCGCGCCGGCCTCGGTCCCCAGCGGGTTGAACTGCTCGACGCCGAACGTGGCCGCGATGTCGGCGAACACACCGTTGGGCTGCACGAGCAGCCGCCAGACCAGCGCGTTGGCGACGATCGGCGTCACGGCCGGCAGGAAGAACAGCAGGCGGTAGAGGCCGCGACCGCGGATCCGCGGCGAGATCCACACCGCGAGTCCGAGAGCCAGCAGGAAGTTGAGAGGGACGTAGAGCACGACGAACAGGAGCGTGTTCCCGACGGTCCGCCAGAAGATCGGATCGTTCGTGAAGATCCTGACGAAGTTGTCCAGCCCGGCGAACGAGCGCTCGCCGATCACCGGCCAGTTGAAGAATGCGATGACCAGCGACCCGATGATCGGCCCGAGCGTGAACACCAGGAAGCCGATGCCGCTGGGTGCCAGGAAACCGTAGGCGGCGAGACCGTCCCGGCGCCGCGAGACGCGCCGGGGCGCCGCCGCCTGTTCTGACGGCGCCCCGACCACGGGTGCGAGACTCACTGCGACGCGCCCGCTTCGGTCTGCGACTGCACGGTGCCGAGGAAGTCCTCGGCGGTCATGTCGCCGTTGAGTGCGCTCACGGCGTACTGGTTGAACAGCGCGTTGACCTGCGTGAAGTTCGACGTGGACCGCAGCGGCTGGCCGCCCTCCGCCGCGGCGGCCAGCGCCTCCTGCGCGACCTCGTAGTCGCCCTGGAAGTACGCGGGCTGCTCGGCGGTGCGCGAAGGGTAGGCGCGTCCCATCTCGGCCAGCGCGGTCTGCGCCTCGGGACCGGTGAGCACCGAGATGGCCTGGAGCGCCTCCTCGGGGTACTCGCACGAAGCGCTCACGCCGTAGCCCGATCCGGCGACCGGAGTCGCGGACCCGTCGGGGCCGGCCGGGATCGGCGCGACGCCGTAGTCGAAGCCCGCCTGCTCGGCGATGTACGCCAGCTGCCACGGACCGTCGACGGCCATCGCCGCGTCGCCCGCCACGAACGAGTTCAGGGCGTTGTACGAGTCGCTCGTCGCGGGAAGCTGGGGCGCGCTGCCGTCGGCGACGAGCTTCTGCATGAACTCGACCGCCTCGACCATCGCGGGGTCGTCCAGCTGCAGCGTGCCGTCCGCCGCGACGCCCTGCTCTCCCGCCAGCGTGAGCGACCAGGCGGTCGCCGTGTCGAGCGTCGGATTGACGGCGTAGCCGTACTTGCCCTCGCCCGAGAGCGCTGCGGCCGCCGCCTCGAAGTCTTCGACCGTCCAGTCCGCCGCCGGCGGCTCGACGCCGGCCTCGGCGAGCGCGTCGGCGTTGTAGAACACCACGAGGGGCCCGAGGTCGTAGGGCACGGCGTACTGCTCGCCGTCGACCTGGGTCGCCTCCACGATCGCCTGGTCGAAGTCATCGAGGTCGATCCCGGCGGCGCTCAGGGCGTCGGAGTCGAGGGGCAGCAGCAGATCCTTGATGCTGCTCGTGCGCGGCGACTGCACACCGAGGATGCACGCCTCGGTGCCGCCGCTGGCCTGCGCGGCCAGCCGGGTCCAATAGTCGTTGAACGGCGCGGTCTCGAGCTTGAGCTTGATGTCGGGGTACTCGTCCTCGACCATGCCGACCAGCGTCTCGAGCGCCTCGGTCTCGGGCGTGGACCCGGCCCACATCGAGAAGGTCAGCGTGGTCACGCCTTCCTCCTGACCACTGCCGCTGCTGCCGCTCGAGCCCGCACAGCCTGCGAGCAGAACGAGAGATGCAGAAGCTCCTACGGTTACAGCGACGTATCGTTTCACGCGCTTTCCTCTTCCTTGAGATCACGTCGGGGTCGACCCGGGCTGGGTGGGCCTTTGGTCGGATGTTTACCGGCTCAGTCTGAATTATCTGCACCGATACGTCAAGAGATCGCCCGAAACATCCGCTCAGTAGCATCAACGGTTCGCCGACACGGCATTCTTCGGGCGTTGCATGCGTCGTCCTTGTCGACCGGAGATAGCGTAACGTTTCGTGCACCCTCGCGACGGGCCGCCGGGGTAGCGTGAGCGGGGAGCACCATGGCGACGTACAAAGACATCCAGAGGGCGACAGGGCTGTCGCTGGCGACGATCTCGAAGTTCTACAACGGCGGCAACGTCCTGGCCGCCAACGCGGCCGCGATCGAGAAGGCCGCTGCACAGCTCGAGTTCCGACCCAACGCCTTCGCGCGCAATCTGCGCACGCGGCGGTCGCGCACGGTCGGCGTGCTGCTGCCGAGCCTCGAGAGCGAGTTCTACCTGTCGATCCTGGCGGGCGTGGAATCACGCCTGCGACAGCACGGCGTGAGCATGCTGATCAGCGCAGACCACGCCGCCGAGGAGGGCGGGGAGGACGCCGTCGGCGTGCTGGCCGACCGGATGGTCGACGGCATCATCACGGTTCCGACGGCGCGCGCCACGCCTGGTCTCGTCGCGCTGGCCGACCGGGGCACTCCGATCGTGGTCATCGACTGGACCACACCGGGGCTCGACGCCGACGCCGTCATCATCGACAACGAAGGGGCCGCGGCGACGGCCGTCCAGCGGCTCGCCGACCGGGGCCACACCCGCGTCGCCTACATCCGGGGTGAGGCCCTGCCGACCATGATGGCCCGCGAGCAGGGCTTCCGTCGTCAGCTGCGGGCCCGCGACATCCCACTCCCCGAGGAGTACGTCGTCTCGTGCCCGATGACCGTGGCCGGCGGCCGCGCCGCGATGCAGAAACTCCTCCTGCTCGAGCAGCGTCCCACCGCGGTGTTCTGCGGCAGCAACATGCTCGGCGTGGGCGCACTCACCGCCATCAGCGAGTCGGGCCTCCGGGTGCCGCGCGACATGTCGTTCGTCGGATTCGACATGACGAGCCTCAGCCGCATCATGAACCCCGCCCTCGACATGATCGCGCAGGACGTGGACGCCATCTCGCGATCGGCGGCCGACCTGATGCTCGCCCGCCTGGAGCGGGGAGCCGATCCGAAGGCCCCGCGTCGCACCGTGGTCGTCCCCGTCGACTACGTCGCAGGGGGATCGGTCGCCGACCTGAGGCCGCCGGCCGACTGACGCCGCCGCGCGGGTCGCGGTCAGGCGGGCCAGATCTCCTCGTCATCGGGCACGGGCTCGCCGAGCGGCACGATGAGGATCGGGCGGTGCTGACGGTGCGCGAGACGCGCGCCGACCGAGCCGGTGAAGAACTCCCGCACGGATTCGCCGAAGCCGCGCTTGCGCGTGCCGACCACCAGCAGCCGGGCGTCCACCTCGTCCGCGAGGTGCTTGATCGCCATCGCGGGATCGCCGACGAGCTGGCGCACTGTCCAGTCGAGACCGGAGTCGGCGAGGACGGATGCCGCGGCATCCTGCACCTTCGTCAGCTCGCCCTCGCCGGCCGCGATGTTCATGTCGATGGGTGCGGAATGCACGTACCCGTCGGGATCCTCGTAGGTGACGAACCGCGTCACATCGACATGGACGACCACGAGGGGCGCCTGGAAGAGCTTCGCGTAGCGGGCCGCCTCCTTGAGCACCCGCGGCGACTGATCGGGGATGACGCCCACGATCACGCCGCCGTGCAGGCTCTTGTCGGTCGTCGCATCGCCTTCCGGCTCGGATGCCGCGTCGGTCATATGTCCGCACTCCTCCTGCACCGGTGGGGTCGGAACCGCCGGGGTGCGGGGGCTCCGTGTTATCCTGAATGCTACTCTTACCGGTCCGAAGCCGGATTCGTGAATGCCCGGGTTTGCGCGCCAGAGAGCCGCAGAAAGCCCGCGATCCTAAATGAGGGGGTCTCGCATGGGGCGTGGCCGTCAGAAGGCGAAGCACACCAAGATCGCTCGTGAGCTGAAGTACGACACGTACAACGTGAACTACTCGGCGCTCGAGCGCGAGCTCGGCCACCACAGCGAGGACGAGTACGTCGACAAGTGGGCCGACCAGTACAACGACGAAGACGAGGACGAGACGTCGCCGCTCTCGTCGTCGCAGGCGTGACCACTTCCGTTCACGCCGTCACCTCGGCGGCCTGATCGGTCTCGCACGGCCCGTCGTGGCCGCGCCGACGTCCGGCGTCCCCCGAGCGCGCGTGCCGGCCGCGACGGATGCCTCGTCGGGCGCGGGACGTCGCGCCGAGCCTGCAGCGCCCGGAACGCCGCGCCGAGCCCCGGGCCGCCGGACCCGGGGGCCCGGCACAGCGCACCGAGCCCAGCCGCGCCCGGCCGGCGACCCAGCGCCCGGCCGCGGCGACCCCGCAGCGCTCTGCCTCACCAGGCTCCGTGCCGACGCTCCCAGTCGTCCTCGACGGTGTGCGGGCGCGCCGCGACGACCCCCGCGGGGATGGCGGCGGCCACGACGCACGCCAGCACGATGAGCGGCCCGGTCCAGGAGTCCGTCGCGTCGTGCAGGAGGCCGATGCCGACCGGGAACAGCGCCGCGATGGCGTAGCCGCCGCTCTGCGCGAACCCGCTGAGCGCGACCGTGCCCTCGTGCGTCCGCGTGCGCAGGCCCAGCAGCACGAGGATCATCGGGAACAGCAGGGGCGCGAGCCCGATCAGCACGACCCACAGCCACGGCGCGGCCTCGGGCGCGAACAGCAGACCGGCGATGCCGGCGAGGCCCGTGACGACCGAGACGCCGAAGAGCAGTCGGGTCGCGTTCCACCGCGTGACCAGCAGCGGCACCACGAGCGACGCGGGCAGGCCCATGAATCCGAAGAGCGACAGCAGCGCGCCTGCGGTCGCGGGCGTGACGCCGGCGATGTCGACGAGGATCTTCGGCAGCCACGCGAACGACGTGTAGGCGATCGTGCTCGACACGGCGAACGCGACGAGCAGCGCCCATGCGAGCGGGATGCGCCACATCCGCCCGAACACCCGCGGATTGGCCTCCTCGATGTCGTCGCCGTCGCCGTTGGCCGCCTCCGCCGCGCGGCGGCGCATCGCCAGTCCGACCCACGGGATCGTCGCCACCAGGGCGAAGACGGCCCACAGGCCGAGCGAGAAGTGCCAGTCCGCGGCATCCGCCACCGGAACGGCGATGAGCGGAGGCAGGAACGTCGACACGGCCATCGTGGTGGAGAACACCGTCGTCATGAGCCCGATGCGATCGGGGAAGTATCGCTTCACGAGGGGCGGCAGCAGGATGTTGCCCGTGCCGACCGCGGCGAACACCAGCGCCGTGCCCGCGAGCAGCAGCGCCGAGTTGGGCGCGAGGCTGCGGGCGACGAGCCCGATGGCGACGACGGTCATCGCCGCGACGGCCAGCCGCTCGAGGCCGAACCGGCGCTCGAGCGCGGGCGTCAGCAGCCCGAACACCGCGAAGCACACCGGCGGCGCGGTGCCGATGAGGCCGATCACCGCTGCCGGCAGCTCGAAGTCGGCGGCGATGTGATCGAACAGCGGCGACAGCGAGGCGACCGCCGAGCGCAGCGAGAACGCGAACAGCACGATGCCGACGAGCGCGAGGGTCCTCCCCTGCCAGAGCGGACGGGCAGGAGACGACTTCACTCATCCACCCTACGGGCGCCGTGGATGCGGCGGGTCAGGGTGTCAGCCGGGGCGCGCAGCATCCGTCTCCCAGATCAGGCGATCTGCCGGAGACAGGACGATCGGCGCGAAACGCCCCTCTCCTCGCCGGATCGCCTGATCCGGAGAAGGCTGGATGGACGGATGCCTCGGCCCGAGGCATCCGTTCGATCCGGCGTCAGCTCTCCTGCGAGCCCTCGACCCAGGCGAGGTACTCGTCGGTGACGGTGCCGGTGATGTAGCGGCCGTCGAAGCAGCTCATGTCGAGATCCTCGACGTCGGACCCCTCCAGGATCGCGGCCTTGAGGTCGTCGACCTCCTGGTAGACGACGAAGTCGGCGCCGAGCTCCTGCGCGATCTCGGGGATCGTGCGCCCGTGGGCGACGAGCTCGTGGCGCGACGGCATGTTGATGCCGTACACGTGGGGGTAGCGCACGGGCGGCGCGGCCGAGGCGAACGTGACGCTCTTGGCTCCGGCATCCCGCGCCATCTGGATGATCTCCTTCGACGTCGTGCCGCGCACGATGGAGTCGTCGATGAGCAGCACGTTCTTGCCCTTGAACTCGGTCGACATCGCGTTGAGCTTCTGACGCACGCTCTTCTTGCGCACGGCCTGCCCGGGCATGATGAACGTGCGGCCCACGTAGCGGTTCTTGTAGAAGCCCTCGCGGTACTCGACGCCGAGCTTGCGGGCCACCTGCATCGCCGCCGGACGCGACGAGTCGGGAATGGGCATCACGACATCGATCGCCTCGCGGGGCGTGTACTTCGCGATGGTGTCGGCGAGGCGGTCGCCCATGCGCAGCCGCGCCTCGTACACCGAGATGCCGTTCATCACCGAGTCGGGGCGTGCGAGGTACACGTACTCGAACGAGCACGGGACGAGCTGCGGGTCGGTCGCGCACTGCCGCGTGTGCAGGTTGCCCTCGAGGTCGATGAACACGGCTTCGCCCGGGTCGACGTCGCGGACGACCTCGAACTCGCCGTTCTCGAGCACGAGCGACTCGCTCGTGACGACCCACTCGTAGTGGCCGTCCTCGTTCTTGCGCGTGCCGAGGATCAGGGGACGGATGCCGAACGGGTCGCGGAACGCCAGCAGACCGTAGCCGGCGATCAGGGCGATCGCGGCGTACGACCCCTCGACCCGCTCGTGCACGCGGCTCACGGCGTGGAACACCTGTGCCGGGTCGAGCTCGAGGCCCGAGATCGACGACTGCAGCTCGTTGGCGAGCACGTTGACGAGCAGCTCGGTGTCGGAGGACGTGTTGAGGTGGCGGCGGTCCTTGTGGAACAGCTCCTGCGTGAGCTCACGCGTGTTCGTGAGGTTGCCGTTGTGCACGAGGACGATGCCGTAGGGCGCGTTCACGTAGAACGGCTGCGCCTCTTCCTCATTGGATGCGGTGCCCTTGGTGGCGTAGCGCACATGGCCGAGGCCGATCTCTCCCAGCAGCGCCCGCATGTCGCGGGTGCGGAACGACTCGCGCACCTGGCCCTTGACCTTGTGCATGTGCACGACGCCGTTGCGCTCGGCGGTCGAGATGCCCGTGGAGTCCTGACCGCGGTGCTGCAGCAGGAGAAGGGAGTCGTAGATCTCCTGGTTGACGGACCCACGGCCCACCATCCCGACGATTCCGCACATGGGTGTTGCTTGCTCCGTAGGTTCGTTCTGCGGCTCAGCGAGCCGCGTGGTCTGCGTACGAGCCGACGAGGCGCACCGCGCCGCCGTCGACGCCCTTGGCGCCCTGCTCCCAGTGGTCGGCCCCACCGTCACGGTCGGGCGCCGGCCGGTCGCCGCTGTGCACGACGCCCACCTGCCACGTCGCGATGCCTTCACGGGAGAGAGCGGATGCCGCGGCCTCCGCCTTCTCGGGCGCCACGACGGCGAGGAACCCGACGCCGAGGTTCCAGGTGCCCTCGGTCGCCTCGAGTTCGAGCCCGCCGAGGTCGGCGAGGACGCGGAAGACGGGCGAGGGCGACCACGTGGAGCGGTCGATCTCGACCCACGTGCCCTGCGGCAGCACGCGCGCGAGGTTGGCGGCGATCCCCCCGCCCGTGACGTGGCTGAGCGAGTGGACGGCCGGCACCGTTGTGCCTCCGGCGGTCTCGGCGGTCTCCGTGATGAGGCGCAGGAGCGGCAGCGTGTAGAGGCGCGTCGGCTCGAGGAGGGCCTCGCCCCACGTCGTGCCGAAGTCGGGGGCGTTGTCGCCGTACTGGATGCCCGAGTTCGCGACGATGTGGCGCACGAGTGAGTAGCCGTTGGAGTGCAGGCCCGAGCTCGCGAGCGCGAGCACGACGTCGCCCTCGCGGACGCGATCGGCGCCCAGCACCCCCGAGGCCTCGACCACGCCGGTCGCAGCACCCGCGACGTCGTAGTCGTTGACGCCCAGCAGCCCGGGGTGCTCCGCGGTCTCGCCGCCGACGAGGGCGGTGCCGGTCGCCGCGCAGCCGTCGGCGATGCCGCGGACGATGTCGGCGATGCGCTCGGGGAAGACCTTGCCGCACGCGATGTAGTCGGTCATGAACAGCGGCTTCGCGCCGACCACGACGATGTCGTCGACGACCATGCCGACGAGGTCCTGCCCGATCGTGTCGTGCTTGTCGATGGCCTGCGCGATGGCGACCTTGGTGCCGACGCCGTCGGTGCTGGTGGCCAGCAGCGGCTTGTCGTAGGCCTTGAAGGCGGTCGCATCGAAGAGCCCGGCGAAGCCGCCGACGCCCCCGAGCACCTCGGGCCCGTGCGTGCGACGCACCGCGGATTTCATCAGCTCGACTGCGAGGTCGCCTGCGGCGGTGTCGACGCCCGCAGCCTGGTACGGGTTCACAGGCTGTGAGGGGCGGGAGGGGGCATCGCGTTCGGATGAGGCCACGGCTACCAGCCTACCGGCGGCGCGCCTGAGCGGATGCCGGGGGTCGCGGCTCGTTACGCCGCCCGCAGCGGCCCCGAACCGGTGTCGGCGAGCGATCGCCGGGGTGCGGCGATTCCGCTGTCCGGTTGCGCTTCGACAGGGCGCGGCGTCCGAGCCCGGATCTAGAATGGGCCGCATGGGCGGCGCCGGTGCTCCGGAGTGGCTGATCCGCGAAGACGCCGGTCAGCCGGTTCTTCTCGCCCTCTATCTTCGGCAGGTGCTCGGCATCCGCTCCCCGGAAGAGCTGCCGCACCTGCGCGGCATCCCGCCCCGGGTGAACGACCGGTCCGAGACCGCGCAGGCGCTGCTCGAGCGTCAGTGGCGAGAGTTCTGGGCGATGACCGTCGAGCCGCAGGCCCATCCGTCGCCCGTGCCGCTCGATCTGGTGGACGGTTTCGAGACCGTGCTCGCCCTGCCCGTCGAAGGCTGCGACGAGCTGCGGGCCGCCTTCGTTCCGCACGCCGCCGATGCGCTCGCCTACGCGCGCGACGCGCACGCCCGCTACCGCAAGGAGGCGTCGCACAGCACCGGCACCGCCTACCGCGCGTACGCGGGTGCGATCGCGGAGCACGAGCGGCAGGTGGGTCGCCGCGCGCACTCCTTCGAGCTCAACGTGCAGGTTCTGCCGCTGAATCAGCGCGGCGTGTGGTGGATCGGCTCACTGACGATCGCCGTCACCGACGGACTGCGCGGCGATGTGGCCGCCTTCGACGCCGCCATCCACCCGATCATCGCCGAGCTGGCGTAGCCGCGCCCTCAGGCGGCCGAGCTGGCGTCGCCCGCCCTGCGTCGGCCGAGCTGGGCCGATTCGGCGGGCTCAGTCCACCGAACCGCGGCCGTCGGCGCCGGACTCCGGATCGACGTGGACGGACTCGTGATCGACCGCGATCTCGCGCGTCCGACGCCGCGAGCGGCGGTCGAGCACGAGTGCGACGATGCCGCCGAGTGCGAGGCCGACCGGCACGCAGATGAGGGTGAGGAACCCGAACACCTGACCCTGCGAGTACTCGCCGCCGGTGTTGGGGCTGGCCTCGGCCGTGCCGTTGAAGGCGAAGGTGAGGATCATCGCGACCAGCACGCCGAGTGCGGCGCCGAGGATGAGGAACACCGAGATCTTCGGCGCGCGGCGCACGCTCACGGTCTCGATGCGGTCCTGGCTTCGCTCGGGCATGCTTCATTATCCCTCGGGTCGGCGGGGGCTCGACCCGTCGGGGCGGTCGCTCCGCAGGTCCTCGGCATCTTGCACCCATTTCGGCACGTCGTCGGTGACGGGCGACACGAGGTCGTCGGTGAGGGTGGTCGCGTGCTCCGCGATGACCGACCGCCGGCGGCTCCCGACCACGCGGTCGAGCACGAGGACGGTGACGGACGCGACGAGGAGGCCGGCTCCGACGCAGATGACGGCGAACACCCCGAACACCCGGAGGTACCCCGATGCGCCCGTCGACAGCGGTCCGCCCGGGGTCTCGGTGACGGCCGCGCCGACGGTGAGCACGAGTGCGGCGACCAGCCCCAGCGCGATGCCGCCGCCCATGATGTGGCCGATGCGCGGCGCGCGCCGCACACCGACGGACTCCCACTCCTCATTGATGACGTGCTCGTCGGGGTCGTCGGCTCCGGCGGCGCCGGTGCGCGCGCGGGTCATGGGTCCATTGTCCCACCGTCCGTGCCCGGGCGCTCGGCTCAGGGGCGCAGCGGCAGGAGGTCCGAGATGTCGGCGCGCGTGCCCGAGGCGACGATGCGGCCGGCGGTCGCGGCATCCGTCCAGTGCTCTGCACCGGTCGCGATCGCGATCCAGGTCGCGGGATCGGTCTCGACCACGTTCGGCGGCGTGCCCCGGGTGTGCCGCGGGCCCTCCACCACCTGGACCGCACCGAACGGCGGCACGCGCACCTCGACGGAGTTGCCCGGCGCCTTCTCGGCGAGCAGCTGCAACAGGTAGCGCACGGCCGTCGCGTTGTCGGTGCGGGCGGGAGGGGCGGATGCCGCCACCGCCGCCGCGACCGCGCTCAGGGCGGCGCGGCCGTCGTCGGTCGAGATCTTGCGGGCTGCCACCCTGCCAGGCTAGCTCCCGCACCCGTTCGCAACTCCGGAGAAGCGGAAGGCGCCGCGCCGAAGACCCGCGTCTTCTCGGCGGTCCGCCGCGGGGCGGCGCGCAATCATCCGGAGTTGCGAACGCGGTCACCGTCGGCGCCTGCCCGAAACCCCGGGAAACGCCGCCGGTAGGCTGGAGCCCGTGAAGATCCTGGTCCTCGGCTCGGGCGCGCGAGAGCACGCCATCATCCTCGCCCTGCGGTCGGAGGAGGTCGAGCACGAGATCTTCGCGGCTCCCGGCAACGCCGGCATCGGGCAGGACGCGCAGCTGGTCGCCCTCGACCAGAACGACCCCGTGGCGGTCAGCCAGTTCGCGATCGACAACGACATCGCCCTCGTCGTGATCGGCCCCGAAGCCCCGCTCGTCGCGGGCGTCGCCGATGCCGTGCGCAAGCGCGGCATTCCGGCGTTCGGGCCGGGCAAGGAGGCCGCGCAGCTCGAGGGATCAAAGACGTTCGCCAAGCGGATCATGGATGCCGCCGGCGTGCCCACCGGCCGCGCTGTGCGCGCACACACGCGGGCCGACGTCGAGGCGGCGTTCGACGAGCTCGGCGCGCCGCACGTCGTGAAGGCCGACGGACTGGCCGCGGGCAAGGGCGTCATCGTCACGTCCGACCGCGAGGCGGCTCTCGCGCACGCCGACGAGTACCTGCCGTCGGGCGCCGTGCTGGTCGAGGAGTTCCTCTCGGGCCCCGAGGTGTCGCTCTTCTTCCTCAGCGACGGCGACCATGTGCTGCCCCTCAGCCCCGCGCAGGACTACAAGCGCCTCCTCGACGGCGACGAGGGCCCGAACACCGGCGGCATGGGCGCCTACTCGCCCCTGCCCTGGCTCGACGGCCGATTCGGCAGCGAGCGCGAGTTCGTCGAGCTGGTCACCCGCGACATCGCCGAGCCGGTCATCCGGCAGCTCGACGCCGAGGGCACCCCCTTCATCGGCCTCCTCTACGCGGGCCTCATCCTCACCGACGACGGCGTCAAGGTCATCGAGTTCAACGCGCGCTTCGGCGATCCCGAGACCCAGGTCGTGCTCCCCAGGCTGGTCGACCCGCTGTCGGAGCTGCTTCTGGCTGCGGCATCCGGTCATCTCGAGGATCTTCCGCTCCCCGCCTTCGCGGCCGACGTCGCGGTGACCGTCGTGCTGGCGAGCGAGGGCTACCCGGCCGCGCCCGTCACCGGGCGCGCGCTGACGAACCTGCGCGAGGCGGAGGCCGTCGACGGCGTGCACCTCGCTCACGCGGCGACGTCCGAGACCGACGGCGGCCTCGTGGCCACGGGCGGCCGCGTGCTGAACGTCGTGGGCGTGGCGACGACCTTCGCCGAGGCCCGCGGCCGCGTCTATCGCGCACTTGATGCGATCGACTTCGAGGGCGGCCAGCACCGCACCGACATCGCCGCCCGGGTCGCCGAAGGGCTGTGATCGTGCGTCGTCGCGCGATCGCACTCGCGGCCGCCGTGCTCGCGGTGACCCTCACGGGCTGCGCGGGCGTGGAGGTCGACGCGCCCGGCAAGGAGCTGATGGATCAGGCGCAGCAGGTCGCCGACGAGGCGCTGGTGGCGGCGGCCACGACCGGGCTCGAGGCGCTTCAGGCCACCGGTGCCGTCACCGAGGAGGCGGTGAGCGACGCGCTCGAGGCTGCGGGAGCGGCCGACGTCGAGACGCGCGTGGTCGGCGACGGCCTGCTGTTCGGCGCCCAGGTGGCGGGAGGCTGCGTGTACGGCACCATCGACACCTCGGCCGGCGTGACGGTCGATCTCGGCGGTCTGAACGCCGACGGCGGGTGCCTGCGCGAGCCGTGAACTGACGCGCGGGCACGGAGTACGCCGGCACCCACGCCACGCGGTGAGTCCGGGGCGGCACGTTCTCGGCCTTTCGGACGAGGCGGTTGAGACCGGGCGGCCGATGCGGCGCGGCATCCGTCCCCGCGAGCATGGCGGCATGACAACCACCGCCGTCCGCCCGCCGGTCGCGCGCCGCCGCCCCGAGTGGCTGGTGCCCGCCGGTCTGATCGCCCTCAGCCTCGTCCCGATCGTGGCCGGGTCGAGCCGCCTCGCCCAGCTGACGACGGGTGCGACGGTGACCGCCGAGAACGCCCGCTTCTTCGACTCGCCGATCCCCGTCGTCGCGCACATCGTCGGTTCGAGCGTCTTCCTCGTCCTCGGCGCGCTGCAGTTCGCGCCGTCGCTGCGACGGCGGCGCTGGCACCGCCTCGCCGGACGCATCGTGGCGCCGGCGGGACTGGTGTCGGCGCTGTCGGCGCTGTGGATGACGGTGTTCTACGACATGCCCGCCTCCGTGACGGGGCCCGGGCTGGCGGCGGTGCGGCTGGTGCTCGGCACGGCCATGGCCGCCGCTCTCGTCGCCGCGTTCGTCGCGATCCGGCGAGGCGATGTGCGCACGCACAGCGCGTGGATGACGCGCGCCTACGCGATCGGCCTGGGCGCGGGAACGCAGGTCGTCGTCTTCCTGCCCTACACACTGCTCGCCGGCACGCCCGCGCCGCTGACGCACACGCTGCTCATGACCGCGGGCTGGGTGATCAACCTCGTCGTCGCCGAGGTCGTCATCCGGCGACGAGCCCGCACGCCGCGCCGGCGCAGCACCCCGATGACGGCGACCGGTGCACGCCTATCATGAGGGCATGACGAGCCCCGTCCGCGCGCTCTGGGACGCGCCCGCGGCGGTTCCGGCGCCGCCCCGGCGGGTGTGGCGCGACTGGGTGCTCGTCGCCGCGATCCCGGCGATCGCACTGTTCGAGGCCTCCGTCCGCACCGATGTGCCGTGGCGCTGGCTGTGGACTGCCGTGCTCGCCGCGCTGGCGCCCACCCTGCTGTGGCGTCGCTCGCGCCCCTTCGCGATGCTCGCCATCGCCTTCGCCGTCGGCACCGGCGTGGGCGTCGCGACCGCGGGCGACCCGCAGCTGTACACGACCGTGTACTTCCTGATCCTGCTGTACGCGGTGTTCCGGTGGGGCTCGGGCCGGGCGATGATCGCAGGCGGCGCACTCGTCGTGCTCGGGATGCTGCTCACCTTCCTGGCGACGCCGCCGGAGGTGGCCGATGTCATCGGCGGTGTCGCGGTGGCGGTGACCACCGCCACGCTCGGCCTGGCCGTCCGCTGGCGGCGTCGCGCCCGCACCCGAGAGCTCGAGCAGGTGCGGCTGCTCGAGCGCGAGCAGCTCGCCCGCGACCTGCACGACACGGTCGCCCACCACGTCTCGGCGATCGCGGTGCAGGCGCAGGCGGGCACCGCCGTCGCCGCGAAGGATCCGGGGGCGACCGCGCAGGTGCTGCACGCGATCGAGGCCGAGGCATCGCAGACCCTCCGCGAGATGCGAGCGATGGTCGGCTTGCTGCGGGCGTCCGACTCCGCGCTGGCGCCGACGCCGGGGCTCGCCGACGTCCGGTCGCTGGCGGCGACGGCTGCAGTCCCGGCCGTCGCCGTGCGGCTCGACGGCGACCTCGACGCCGTGCCGCCGGCGGTCGCCGCCGCGGTGTTCCGGATCGCGCAGGAGGCGGTGACGAACGCGCGCCGTCATGCGCGTGAGGCCACGCGGATCGACGTGCACGTCGCCGTCGACGCCGACGGCGTGCGGCTCGAGGTGCGAGACGACGGCCGGGGCTCGGCCGCCGGGCCGAGCCCCGGCCGGGCGAGCGCGTCGACATCTGCGGCCCCGGCCGGCTACGGCCTCACGGGCATGCGTGAGCGCGCCGCACTGCTCGGTGGAACGTGCGAGGCCGGTCCCGCGCCCGACGGCGTCGGCTGGGCGGTCGTCGCGGTGCTGCCGCGAGCGAGGTGGACCGCGTGACCGTGCGCGTCGTGGTGGCCGACGACCAGGATCTGGTGCGGACGGGGCTCCGCATGATCCTCGACGCGCAGCCCGACATCGAGGTGATCGGCGAGGCCGCCGACGGCGCCGAAGCGGTCGCGCTCGCACGCGACCTGCGGCCGGACGTGTGCCTGCTCGACATCCGCATGCCCGTGATGGACGGACTCGCGGCGACCCGCGCCCTCGCCGGCGCGGACGTCGTCGATCCGATTCCCGTCGTGGTCATCACGACCTTCGACCTCGACGAGTACGTGTACGAGGCGCTGCGCTCAGGGGCGCGCGGGTTCCTCCTCAAGGACGCCGGCGCGGTGCTGCTCGCGGAGGCGGTCCGCGCGGCCGCGCGCGGCGACGCGCTCATCGACCCGAACGTCACCGTGCGGCTGATCGAGGCGTTCGCCGGCGCGACGCCCGCACCGCCCGCGCCGCCGTCGAGCCCTCTCACCGATCGCGAGGAGGCCGTGCTCGCCGCCGTCGCGCGCGGCCTCGGCAACAGCGAGATCGGCGACGAGCTGCACGTCTCGCTCAGCACGGTCAAGACGCACCTCGCGAGCATCATGGCCAAGCTCGGCGCCCGCAACCGCGTCGAGCTCGCGATCTGGGCCCACGAACGGGGGCGCGGACGCCGGGACGGAATCGCGAAGGGGTAGGTCTCCGCACGCGGCGACGCGGGGAGACCTACCCTTTCGCGGCTCTCCGAACGGATTTCGCGGGCCGCACAGAGTGAGACGCCGGCGCCGCATGCTGGGGAGGCATGCGGGCCGGCGTCCTTGCGACACCTGGGGTCCGAGGGACCCTGCGGGCGTCCGAAGACCCGAGCTGGGGGACTCAGGTCTGGCGACGAATGAAGCGCATCAGCCAGGCGATCACCGCGATGACGATGATGACGAGGCCGATCCACAGCAGGAACTGCGCGGCTTCGATGAACACGCCCAGCAACAGCAGGACGATTCCGACGATGAGCAGGATCACTGCGAGTCCGGTCATGCCACCATGGTCCGCGGCATCCGGATCGGCAGCCAACCTCTTGACATCAGGCCACGCACGGGGTTAACCGGCCTCACCACCCGACGGCGCAGGGGGCGGCGAGCAGCGTCAGTCGCCCGCGACGGCGGCGTTCTCGGCCTGCCACCCCTCGGTCGACGTCGCCGGGGGGCGACGCAGGAACAGCACGGCGACCACGCCGACGAGCAGCACGGCGGCTGACAGCAGCACCGACTGCGCCATGGCCGTCGCGAAGGGCGCTGCGACGGCATCCGGGAGCGCGCCCGACCCGAAGCTGCCGCCCGGCGCCTCGGCCGCACCCGGGATGTTCGCCTCGATCCGGCTCTGCATGAACACGGCGATGGCCGCCGAGCCCAGCACCGAGCCGACCGTGCGCGTCGTGTTGTAGATGCCCGCCCCGGCCCCCGCCTGCCGCGGCGCGAGATTGCGGGTCGCGGTGGTCGCGAGCGGACCCCACATGCCGGCGTTGCCGATGCCCATGATGAACGACGGGATGAGGAAGACCCAGACCGGGGTGTCGAGGTTCATCAGCACCGAATACAGCACCAGCGAGCCGGCGACGAGGAGGAGGCCGGGCACCAGCAGCACGCGCGGATCAGTGCGGTCGAGCCATCTGCCGGCGATCGGCGAGAGGACGCCGGCGGCGACCGCCATCGGGATGAGCAGCAGCGCCGACTCGGTCGGCGTGAGGCCGCGCGCGAGCTGCAGGAAGAACATGAGGGGCAGCGACATGCTCGTGACCGTGAAGCCGACGGTCGCGATGCCGATGTTCGCGACCGAGAAGTTGCGATCGCGGAAGAGGTCGAGCGGCACGAGCGCCTCGCTCTTGGTCTTCGCCTGCTGCCAGAGGAACAGCGCCATCACGACGACGCCGGCGAGGATGAGCCCCCACACGGTGATCGGCCCCCAGATGACGCCCCAGTCGTACGTCTCGCCCTCCTGCAGGCCGAACACGATCAGGAAGAGCCCGGTTGCGCTGAGGAACACGCCGACCAGGTCGAACTTGTGCGGGTGGGTCTCGAGCTTCGGCACGAGGATCCACGCGAGCACGAAGCCCACGATGCCCACCGGGATGTTGACGAAGAAGATCCACTCCCACCCGAGGCCGTCGACGAGCAGACCGCCGGCGAGGGGGCCGACCAGCATGGCGACGCCGGATGTCGCACCCCAGAGCCCCATCGCGGCCCCGCGCTGGTTCGGCGGGAAGGTGCGCGTGATGATCGCCATCGTCTGCGGCGTCATGAGCGCCGCGCCGAGCCCCTGCACGGCCCGGAACGCGATCAGCGCGCCGAGCGTCGGCGACAGGCCGCAGCCGAGCGAGGCGAGCGTGAAGATCGCGAGACCGCCCAGGTACATATACTTCGGACCGAACCGGTCGCCGAGGCGCCCGGTGATCAGCAGCGGCACGGCGTATGCGAGCAGGTAGGCCGACGTGACCCACACGACGTTGTCGAGGTTGTTCGTCTCGGGATCGAGCGCGGCCTTGATCGCCGGGTTCGCCACCGAGACGATCGTCGTGTCGACGAGGATCATGAAGAAGCCGATGACGAGCGCCCACAGGGCGGGCCAGGGGCTGCGGGGCCGAGGCCCGTCAGCGGAGACGCCGGTGCGCCCAGGGGCCGCGGAGGCGGTTCCGGATGCCGCGCCCGCCGCATCCCCGGTCGCTGAGCTCGTCGAAGCGTCGGTCATTGTCGTGCTGCTTTCCTCTGGGCGAGATGGCGTGCCGCGGGTGTTGCGTCGCGGGCCCGGCCGAAGTCGGGACCGTCGCGCCCGCACGGGACCGAGCTGGACGGCTGCGCCGCGGCGCAGCGACCTTTCGCGCGGGCCCGGTGGACTCTACGCCCGATTCGGCCGGCGCGCATCCTCGACTCTCTGGCGCGATGTCGGGCGCCCGCCGTACCGTGTGGGCATGGCTGACAAGGGCGCCGCGCGCAGGGAGAAGTTCCCGGAGTCGTATGCGATCTTCGACCCGATCGCGGCGGAGTGGACCGCTCGCTCCGACGTCTCGCTGGGCGCGATGTTCGGGTCCGAGGGCCTCAACGTGCGCGGAAAGGTGTTCGCCTTCGTGACCTTCGACGGCGCACTGATGGTGAAGCTGCCCGAGAGCCGCGTCGGCGAGCTCGCCGAGGCGGGCGAGGCGCAGCCGGCCGTCATGCGCGGTCGGCCGATGCGCGAGTGGGCGACGCTGGGGACGGATGCCGCGGCCCGCTGGCGCGCAGCCGTCGCCGAGGCCTACGCGCACGTGGACGCGATCACTCCCTGAGCCCTCGGACGCTCACGCTGAAGCCTCGGATGCTCACGCCACCCGCAACCCGCCGCGGCCAGCCGGGATAATGGACGGGTGACGGCTACCCCCACCCCCACGACCGAGCTCTCCGGCTGGCGCCACGTCTACTCCGGCAAGGTGCGCGACCTCTACGTCCCCGAGGCGACGGCGGAGGGTGCGACGCCGGAGCGGATGCTCGTCGTGGCGAGCGACCGCGTCAGCGCGTTCGATCACGTGCTGTCGCCCGGCATCCCGGGCAAGGGCGAGCTGCTGACGACGCTCAGCCTCTGGTGGTTCGACCGGCTCGCGGGCGCCGACGGCGGGCGCGGCATCCCGAATCATCTCGCGGCCTCGCACACGCTCACGCGCGGTGCCGACGGCGTCGCCAACACCGCCGACGACCTGCAGAGCCTGATCCCCGACGAGGTCATCGGTCGCGCGATGGTCGTGAAGAGCCTCGACATGCTGCCGATCGAGTGCGTCGTGCGCGGCTACCTGACCGGCTCGGGCTGGGCGGAGTACCGCGAGAGCGGCACGGTGTGCGGCATCGCCCTCCCCGACGGGCTGTCGAACGGCGACCGGCTGCCCGAGCCGATCTACACCCCCGCGTACAAGGCCCCGCTCGGCGAGCACGACGAGAACATCTCGTACGAGCGCACCGTCGAGCTCGTCGGCGCCGAGAACGCGGCCGCGCTTCGCGCCCTGTCGCTCGAGATCTACGCCCGCGCGGCCACCACCGCCGAGGCGCACGGCGTGATCCTCGCCGACACCAAGTTCGAGTTCGGCCTCGACGAGAACGGCGTCCTCACGCTCGCCGACGAGGTGCTCACGAGCGACTCGTCGCGATACTGGGATGCCGCGGCCTGGGCCTCGGGCACCACCCCCGCCGAGCGGATGGCGAGCTTCGACAAGCAGATCGTCCGCGACTGGCTCGCCGCCAACTGGCCGGCGCCGCGCGAGGGCGAGCCCCCCGCGCTCCCCGCCGAGATCGTGGAGCGCACCGCCGATCGCTACCGCGAGCTGCTCGCGCGCCTCACCTCCGCCTGACGCCGCGGCGCGGCATCCGCCGGATGGAGTGCTCGCTCTGCCCGCGGATCGCGATCATCGGCTCGGTCACGCGTTCTTCATCGCCTTCAGCCGCGCGAGGAGGACCGGCCCGGTGCCGTCGAGCATCCGCCCGCCGAGCAGGATGCCGCCGACGAGCACCGCGAGGCCGAGCACCACCCCGACGGCGCAGGCGACGCCGCTGAGTGGGGCGTTCTGCGTGAAGAAGGCGATGAGGCCCAGGATGATCGCGGGCGCCGACAGCGCGAGGGCCACCAGCCAGATGCCGAAGAACGCCAGGCCCTGCAGGAAGGTCGTGCCGGGGACGCGCTTGAAGGGGTTGTCGCCCGAACCCGCCACCGGCACGACGAGCTGAGCCGACGTCACGGCGCAGACGCCGTAGCAGGTGAGGAGGATCCCGAGCGCCATGCCGAGCACGCCCGGGAACTGGGACCAGTCCCCCGCGAACGCGAACGGCAGGATCGCCGCCAGCACGACCAGCGGCACCGCGAGCGCCGCCGCACCGAGGACGCGTCCGATCCGGTCGGCGCGGCCCGGCGCGCCCGTCGCAAGCTCGGTGCCGTACGCCGTGCCGTCGTACGAGATGTCGGCGTAGACCACGATCCCGATGATGAAGGCGATGATCGGGGCGGCGAACGCCAGCGCGACGAGCGGATCGCCGCCACGGGCGTAGAACCAGAGAAGCACCGGCACCAGCGGCACGGCGATGAGCTGACGGAGGTAGCGCGGATCGCGCGTCCAGTACGTCAGCGACCGCGCGAAGATCGCCCCCGCAGGGCCGGTCGGCACGCGACCGAACCAGCCGAGCGACCCCGGGCGCACCGCCGCCGCCGACGTGAGCCGCGGACGGGCGAGGGAGCGAGCGAGCGAAGCGCGCCACAGCAGCCACAGCGCCGCCAGCGTCACGACCGCGATCACCAGCTTCGCCGCCGCGGCGGCCAGGTCGCCGGCCGCGGCATCGGCCGGCACCGCCCACGCGGCGCCGAGCGGCGTCCAGCCGAGGAAGGGCACCAGCTGGGCGAGCGTGTCGGCGTTCACCGCGACGCCCGAGAAGAAGCCGATGATGATCGGGCCCGCCAGGATGAGCGGGACGAAGACGAGGATCCCCACGATCTCGCGGAAGCGCCGGCCGCTGCCGACGCCGGCGGCGATCGTCGACACCGCGCGGGACGCGACGACAGCGGTCAGCACCGCCAGCGGCGTGCTCACCAGCCAGGCTCCGATCGCGAGCGGCCAGTGCGCCCACGTCGCGAGGGTCGCCAGCGCGGCCGCGGAGGTGATGATGCCGGGGATGCCGCACACCGCGACGACGGTCAGCGCGACCATCATGCGGGACGTTGACATCGGGAACACCACGAGCCGCTCCGGGTCGAGCGTCGTGTCGACGCCGAACGCGACGAGCGGGATGAGCGCCCACCCCAGCGTCACCAGCGATCCCGCGCCGACGATGACGGTGCCCGCGAGGCGAAGGTCGCTGAACCCGAGCAGCACGAGCGCCGCGACGATGCCCGCCAGCACCAGGACGCCGTACAGCGCGCCGAAGATGAATCCGACGAGCTGCCACGGGCTGCGCGCGAGCTGATTGCCGAGGACGCGGAACCGCAGCCTCAGGAGCGTCGCAACCATTCGGGCCCCTCCGTGTGGCGGCGACCGCCGACGAGCTCGACGAAGCGGTCCTGCAGCGACCGGCCGCCGCGCACGTCTTCGACGGCGCCGGCGACGAGCAGGCGCCCGGCGGCGACGATGGCGACGTGGTCGCACATCCGCTGGACGAGGTCCATCGAATGGCTCGAGACGATGACCGTGCCGCCGCCGGCGACGTAGCCGGCGAGGATGTCCTCGATGTTGGCGGCCGACACGGGGTCGACCGACTCGAAGGGCTCGTCGAGCACGAGCAGGCGCGGCGCATGCACCAGGGCGCACGCGAGCGCGATCTTCTTGGTCATGCCTGCCGAGTAGTCGACGACCATCGTGCCCGCGGCATCCGTCATGTCCATCAGCGACAGCAGATCCGCGGTGCGCTGGGCGACCTCATCGTGCGGCAGGCCGAACAGCAGGCCGTTGTAGGTGACGAGCTGCTCGCCGGTGAGGCGGTCGAACAGCTTCACGCCGTCGGCGAGGTTGCCGACCATCGCCTTCGCCCGCACCGGCTCGCGCCACATGTCGACCCCGTGGACCACCGCCTGACCGGCGTCCGGCGCGAGCAGCCCCGTCGCCATCGACAGCGTCGTGGTCTTGCCGGCGCCGTTCGGGCCGACCAGCCCGTAGAACGACCCGACCGGCACGCGCAGGCTGAGGTCGGCGACCGCGAGCTTCTGGCCGAACCGCTTGTGGAGCCCGCGAAGCTCGAGCGCCGCGACGTCGTCGCCAGCGGGGTGGGCGGGGTCGGCGGCGGGGTCGAGCCCTTCTGCGGGCGCCCGTCCGGCAGGAGGTGCGGGCGGCATCGGCGGGGTCGCTGGGTCGGTCACATCTCTCCGTCGGATCGGCGTCGAAGTCCCGGGCGCACGCCGGGTGTGCCCAGCCTCTCGGATGCCGTGTGGCGGCGGCAACTCGCACACGGCGCGCGGGCCTTCGGATGCCGCGTGGCGGCGGCCCCTCGCGGGCCGCGCGCGCCAGTAGGGTGATGCTCGCACCAACCCCCCGAGCGCAAGGAGCGCACATGCCTCTGTGGACCCTGCACGGCAACGGCCGGACCGTCGAGCCCGGCAAGGTGGTCAAGCCCGACGAGCGCCTCAACTGGCCCGCCACCATCGCGATCGGCGCCCAGCACGTCATCGCCATGTTCGGCGCGACGTTCCTCGTGCCGGTGCTCACCGGCTTCCCCGTCTCGACGACGCTCCTGTTCTCGGGCATCGGGACGCTGCTGTTCCTGCTGGTCACCAAGAACCGCCTCCCCAGCTACCTCGGCTCGTCGTTCGCGTTCATCGCGCCGGTCACGGCGGCGACCGCGTCGCAGGGCGTCGGATCGGCGCTCGCCGGCATCGTCGCAGTGGGCGTGCTGCTGGCCGCCGTCGGCTTCGTCGTGCAGTTCGCGGGGCTCGGCTGGATCGAGAAGCTCATGCCGCCGGTGGTCGCCGGTGCCATCGTGGCCCTCATCGGCTTCAACCTCGCACCCGTCGCGTGGCAGAGCTACCAGCAGGCGCCGGTCACCGCCACCATCACCCTCGTCGCGGTGATCCTCTTCAGCGTGCTGTTCCGCGGCTTCCTCGGCAGGATCTCGATCTTCCTCGGCGTGATCGTGGGCTACATCGTCGCGCTGCTGTTCGGCGAGGTGAAGTTCGACGCTGTCAACGAGCTCGTCGCGAACGGGCAGTGGTTCGGCTTGCCGACCTTCCAGTTCCCGACCTTCGGCGACCCCGGCACGTGGAGCGTCATCGCCATGTTCCTGCCGGTCGTGCTGGTGCTCATCGCCGAGAACGTCGGACACGTGCGCGGCGTCGCGACGATGACCGAGGCATCCGTCAACCAGTACACCGGCCGCGCGCTCATCGCCGACGGCGCGGCCACCGTGCTCGCGGGCACGTTCGGCGGCTCGGGCACGACGACGTACGGCGAGAACATCGGCGTCATGGCCGCGACCCGCGTGTATTCGACGGCGGCCTACTGGGTCGCCGGCCTGTTCGCGATCCTGCTGTCGCTCTCGCCCGTGGTCGGCGCGGTGTTCAACTCGATCCCCGCCGGTGTGCTGGGCGGCGTGACCACGGCGCTGTACGGCCTCATCGGCATCATCGGCATCAAGATCTGGGTCGACAACCGCGTGGACTTCTCGCGCCCGGTGAACCAGTACACCGCCGCCGTCTCGCTCGTGATCGCGATCGCGGGCTTCACCATGGTGTGGGGCGACTTCCAGCTCGGCGCGATCGTCATCGGTGCGGCCGCTGCGCTGCTGATCTACCACCTCGGCAACGCCATCGCGCGCTGGCGCAAGACCGGCGCCGACGACGGTGGCCCGCTCCCTGCCGTCGGCCAGCTCGGCGGCGACCCCGAAGAAGCACGGGAATGAGCGACGGGTGCCGGAGGTTCTCATTCATGTGAATGCAGAACTCCCGGCATCCGACCGTCTGGCCGCCGACACCTCCATGGGCGCGGTGACGCTGCTGGTCGGCGACCTCGACGGCATGACGGCGTTCTACCGCGGTGTGATCACCCTCCAGGTGCTGTCGGCCGTGGGCGATGAAGTGGTGCTCGGTCGAGCCGGGCGCCCGGTCGTAATGCTGAAGCACGAGCCCGCTCTTCGTCACGCCGTACCGGGAGCGGCCGGCCTGTTCCACACCGCGATCCTCTTCGAGACGCAGGAGGCCCTCGCCGCCGCGCTGTACAGCGTCGCGCAGCGCGCGCCCCAGACCTTCACCGGCTCGGCGGACCACCTCGTCAGCCAGGCGTTCTACCTCACCGATCCCGAGGGCAACGGCATCGAGCTGTACTGGGATCGCGCCCGCACCGAGTGGTCATGGACCCACGGCAGCGTCGAGATGGCGACCCTGTACCTCGACCCGAACGCCTTCCTCCGCGAGCACCTGACCGAGCGGGCCGCGGGCGGCGCGACCACGCAGGACGCGGCATCCGTCGGTCACGTCCACCTCTCGGTGGGAGACGTCGCGAGCGCCCGCGCGTTCTACGTCGATGCGCTGGGCTTCGACCAGACGGCGGCGATGGGCGACCAGGCGCTGTTCGTCAGCGCCGGCGGCTACCACCATCACATGGCGATGAACGTGTGGAACTCGCGCGGCGCCGGCCCCCGGATGCCCGCCCTCGGCCTCGGCCGCGTCGACCTCTCGCTGCCCGACGCCGACGCGCTCGGCGAGCTCTCGGAGCGCCTGCGCCACCACGGACTCGAGGTGCGCGACGACGGACGCACGCTGTCGTTCGACGACCCGTGGCGCAACCTGCTGCACGCGACGGTCCCCGGCCGCGGCTGAGCGAGCTCAGACGGAGTCGCGGATGACGAGCTCCGTCTCGAGGATGGTGACGTGGCGCGGATGCCGCCCCGCGAGGAGATCGAGCAGGACCGTGGCCATGCGCTCTCCCTGCGCGAACGAGGGCTGGCGCATGGTCGTCAGCGGCGGCAGGACCGACGTGGCGACAGGCGAGTCGTCGAAGCCGATGACGGCGACGTCCTCGGGGACGCGGAGACCCTCGGTGGCCAGCACGGTCAGCACGCCGCGTGCCATCAGGTCGCTGGCGACGAATACGGCGTCGGGCCGCGCGCCGGAGGCGAGCACGCGACGCATCGCGTCGGCGCCGCCGTCGGCCGTGAAGTTGCCGTCTTCGACGGCGATCTCGTCGAGGTCCCACGCGGTGAGGGCGTCGCGGTAGCCCTGGAGCCGGTCGACACCCGCCGGCATGTCGCGCGGACCCGTGATCGTCGCGATGCGGCGGCGCCCGCTCTCGATCAGGTACACCGTCGCGTCGTACGCTCCGCGCACGTTGTCGACGTCGACGTAGTAGTCGCGGTCGCGCTCGCGCACCGGGCGGCCGCCGTAGACCACCGGCACCGCGCTCGCGATGCGATCGATGAACGTGTCGCTGGTGTGGTGCGAGACGACGATCGCCCCGTCGACCGCGCCGCTGCGCACGTAGCTCGTGGTCTTGTCGCCCGGGTCGTCGCTCGCGATGAAGAGGTTGAGCACGTAGTCCGAACGGCTCAGTCGCGAGTTGATGCCCGACACGATGGCCGCGAAGAAGGGGTCGCCGAAGAACCTCGTGGTGTCCTCGGGCACGATCAGCGCGATCGCGTGGGTCTTCTGGCTCGCCAGCGATCGTGCGGCGCGATTGGGAACGTAGTTGAGGTCCGCGATGGCGCGCTTCACCGACTCCAGCGCCTCGGGGCTGACAGCGGTCGAGCCGTTCACGACGCGCGAGACCGTCGACCGCGACACGCCCGCTGCCGCGGCGACCTCTTCGATCGTCACGGTCTGAGCCACGCCCGGCTTCCGCTGGCTCTGGCGCACGGCGTCGGTGCTCATCCTGTCCCCTCCTCCCCGGACGTTGCGACCTGGGTGCTACGACCCTACGACGACGCGCGCCGGCTGGAGGTCGAGCGCGCGGGCCCCGATGATGCGGCGGTATTCGAGGGCGCTGTCCTTGGGGGTGCGCTCCTGCGTGTCGTAGTCGACGCGCACGATGCCGAAGCGCTTCTCGTACCCCCACGCCCATTCGAAGTTGTCGAGGAGCGACCAGTAGAAGTAGCCCCGCACGTCGACGCCGGCCTCCGCCGCGTCGAGCGTCGCACCGAGGTGTCCTCGCAGGAACTCCACGCGTTCGGCGTCGTGGACGCGCTTCTCGCCGCCCTCGATCTCGAGCTCGTCGTCGTAGGCGGCGCCGTTCTCGGTCACGTACAGCACCGTGCCGGCGGACTCGGCGTACTCGTCCCACACGCGGCGCAGCAGCGTGGTCAGCCCCTCGGGCTGCACCTCCCACTGCATCGGCGTGCGCGGCAGTCCCCGCTCGTGCCAGAAGATGCCCTCGTGCGAGGGGTACGGCGACCCGGCGCGACGGTCGGTCGGCGCGTCACCGCCGATGGGCGGGTCCGCCGGCTCGTGACCGCCGACATACTCGCCGTGGTAGTAGTTCACCCCGAGCGTGTCGATGGGCGTCGCGATCGTCTCGAGGTCACCCGGACGCACGGCGGTCTCCCACGCGGCGACGGCTGCGGCATCCACCTTCCGGAAGTCTTCGACGATGTCGGCCGGGTACTGCGCGCGGAAGATCGGGTCGAGGAACCAGCGGTTGAACTGGCCGTCGATCCGGCGCGCGGCGTCGGCGTCGGCCGGGTCGTTCTCGTCGACGGGTTCGGCGACGGTGAGGTTGAGCGTGATGCCGAGCTGGAGCGACTCGTCGCGCGCGCGCAGCTCGCGCACCGCCTGGCCGTGGCCGAGCAGCAGGTGGTGCGCCGCGAGCACACCCTCTTCGACGCTGTAGTGACCCGGCGCATGGATGCCCGCGGTGTAGCTGAGGAACGACGAGCACCAGGGCTCGTTGAGGGTCGTCCACACGTTGACGCGGTCGCCCAGCGCGTCGTGCATCGTCAGCGCGTACTCGGTGAAGAGATCCGCGGTGTCGCGGTTCGCCCAGCCGCCCTTCTCCTGCAGCGCCTGCGGCAGATCCCAGTGGTACAGCGTCAGCCACGGGAGGATGCCGGCGCCGAGCAGCTCGTCGACCAGTCGCTTGTAGAAGTCGACGCCCTGCGGGTTGACCGCGCCGCCGTCGGGCCGCACGCGCGACCACGACGTCGAGAAGCGGTACGTCTGCAGCCCCAGGTCCTTCATCAGCGCGACGTCATCGCGGTAGCGGTGATAGTGGTCGCACGCCACGTCGCCGTTGTCGGCGTTGATGACGGCGCCCGGCACCCGGCTGAAGGCGTCCCAGATGGAGGCGCGGCGGCCCTCTTCGAAGGCGGCGCCCTCGATCTGGAAGGCAGCGGTCGCCGCGCCGAACAGGAAGTCGGACGGGAAGGCACGCGGGATCGCGGTCGTCATGAGGGGAGGCTTCCTCTCTCGAAGCGTGTCAATTCAGGATGTCGCAGGCCGTGGGCAGGCGGTAGGCCTAGCCCTTGACGGCGCCGGCCATGATGCCGCTGACGAGCTGCCTGCCCGTGAAGGCGAAGACGATGAGCAGCGGGATCGTGGCCAGCAGCACGCCTGCCAGCACGATGGAGTAGTCGACGAAGTAGTTCGACTGGAGGAGCGAGAGCGCCACCGGCAGCGTCGGGCTCTGCCGGTCCAGCACGATGAAGGGCCAGAAGAACTGGTTCCACGCACCGACGAAGGTGAAGAGGAACAGCATCGCGGCCGCAGGGCGCGCGGCGGGCACACCGACCGTCCAGAACGTGCGGATCATGTTCGCACCGTCGACGCGGGCCGCCTCGATGAGCTCGTCGGGCACGGTCTGCGACAGGTACTGCGTCATCCAGAACACGCCGAACGCGCTGGTCAGGGCGGGCACGATGATCGCGCCGATCTGACCGGTCCAGCCCAGCTCCGAGAAGAGCAGGTAGAGCGGCACGACGCCGAGCTGCATGGGCACGGCCATGGTCGCGACCACGAAGGCCAGCAGCCACTTGCCGCCCGGGAAGCGGAGCTTCGCGAACGCCCAGCCGGCGAGCGTGGAGAAGAGGACGACGGATGCCGAGATCACGGTCGAGCTGAAGATCGAGTTCCACAGCGCCAGCCAGAAGTTGACGGCCGGTTCGTTGATGACCTTCAGGGCATTGTCGATGAAGTTGCCGCCGGGCAGCCACGACATGTTGGGGTCGTTGATGGTGGACGAATCACCCGAGCCGATCAGGAACGACCAGTAGTAGGGGAAGATCGCCGAGGCGACGACGACTCCGAGGCCGGCGTAGATCCAGAAGCCGGCGCGGACGCCGCGGATCTTCGTGGTCCGCCGGCTGCGGCGGGCGTTGGGGAGGTTCTCCTCCACGACGGCGAGAGGCGGGGTGTTGATGGCGCTCACTGCTGGGCTCCCTTCCGGCCGCGGCGGCGGCGCTGGATCACTCCGCGGCCGCCCTCGTCGCGTACCAGGCGACGCGTGATGGCGAGGTTGATGAGGCCGATCGCCAGGATGATGATGAAGAGGATCCACGCCAGTGCGGCGGCGCGGCCGAAGTTGAACTCGCCCCAGCCGATGTTGTAGAGGTACAGCGTGATCGTCAGCCACTGGTTGGCCGCGCCGCCGCGGCCGAAGGTGTCGAACATGCGCGGCTCGTCGAAGATCTGCAGGCCGCCGATCGTCGATGTGATGATCACGAAGATGAGCGTCGGCTTCAGCGACGGCAGCGTGATGCTCCAGAACTGGCGGAAGGCGTTCGCACCGTCGACGGTGGCGGCCTCGTAATACTCGCGCGGCACGGCCTGCATCGCAGCGAGCAGGATGAGCGCGTTGTAGCCCGTCCAGCGGAAGTTGACCATCGTGGCGATGGCGATGTGGCTCCAGAACGGGTCCTTGTGCCACTGGATGGGCTCGAGTCCGATGCTGGTGAGGATGTTGTTCACCAGGCCGTGGTTGTCACCGAACATGTTGCTGAAGATCAGCGCGACGGCCACCGGCGCCATGACGTACGGGAGCAGGACGCTCATCCGCCAGAAGGTCTTGGCCCGGATGTTCCGGTCGAGCATCGCTGCGATGAAGAGCGCCAGGATGATCTGCGGCACCGAGGAGAGCAGGAAGATGCTGAAGGTGTTGCGCAGGGCGGTCCAGAACTCGGCCTGCGACAGGATCCAGATGTACTGGTCGAAGCCGACGAAGGTGCCGGAGTTGCGGACGAGGTCCCATTCCTGGAACGAGATGACCGCCGTGTAGACGATCGGGAAGAGTCCCACGATCGCGAACAGGATGAAGAACGGCGAGATGTAGAGGTAAGGCGAGATCTTCAGATCCCACCTGCTCAGCTTGTGCGAGAAGGAGAGGACGCGCGGCTCGCGCTCGGGAGTGGGCCGATCGGCCGGCCCCGACGACGCGGGGCGGGTTGCGGTCGAGGTCACCGGTGGCTCCGATTCGGGTGTGGAGGTGGAGTGGGCGGGAAGAGCGGAGTGCGCGCGAGCGGGGGGCACCCGCGCGCACTCCGCGCTGTCGTCGGATCACGTCCGCCTCAGCGGCCGCGATCCTCCGGGTCGGTCTCTCAGAAGGCCTCGACCTCGGCGACGTACGTGTTCCACGACGTCTCCGCGTCCTCCACGCCGTCGAACACGCGCGTGATGGCGTCCTGCAGAGCGGTGTTGTACTTGAAGTAGTCCGCGCTCTTGTAGGGGGTGACCGTGATCGCCTCGGAGCGGTCCGCGAAGATCGTGCCGGTGGGCGCGTTCGCGAAGTACTCGTTGGTCGAGTCGGTGATCGACGAGGCGCTCTGCGCGTCGACCGCGCTGGGGTAGGCGCCGACGTTCACGAAGGTCTTCTCCTGCTGCTCCGGAGCGGTCAGCCAGTCGGCGAGCTTGAGCGCCTCATCGACGTTCTTGCCGTTGGCCGGAACGGTCAGGTATGAGCCGCCCCAGTTGCCGCCGCCGTTGGGGAACGCGTTGGCGATCTCCCAGCCGGTCACGTCCTCGGCGTTGCCCGAGATGATGCCGAGCATCCACGGCGGGCACAGCATCGCGGCGAACTCGCCGTTGGCCATCGACGCGTTCCAGTCGTCCGACCACTGGCCCGAGTAGGCCGAGTTCGGGATGCCGCGCTCGACGACCAGCTGGTACGCGGCCTCGAGGTCGGGGTTCTCGGTCGCGACGACGGTGCCGTCGGGCTCGTCGTACGGGAACTCGATCTGGTTGACGATGCCCTGGAAGGCGGAGTTCGCCGAGTCGAGCATCGGCTTGCCGGTCGCGGTCTTGTACTGGTCGGCCAGGTCGAAGAACGTGTCCCAGTCGCCGTCGATCGCCGAGGCGACGTCGTCGGGCGTCGAGGGCAGACCCGCGGCGGCGAACAGGTCGGCGCGGTAGCAGACGGCCTGCGGGCCGATGTCCGTGCCGAAGCCGACGAGGCGTCCGTCGGCGTCGGTGGCAGCCGCTTCCTTCCACTCGACCCAGCGGCCCTTGGCGCTGTCGGGCACCTCGGCGAGCAGGTCGGAGTACTGCATGGCCTCGGCGAACCAGTCGACCTCGACGGCCTCGATGTCGGCGAGGCCCTCCTTGCCGAGCTTCGAGAAGTAGTTCGCGCGAGCGTCGTCGGTGATCGCGGCCTTGTTGTGGACGATCTTGATGTTCGGGTTCTCGTCCATGTACTCCTGGAGGAGCTCATCGTCGTACCCGAAGTCGTTGAACGTGGCGAGGGTCAGCGTGATCTGGCCGTCTTCGCCGCCGGCTTCGTCGTCGTTGCCGCCGCCGGCGCAGCCGGCGAGGACGATGGCCGTAGCCGAGAATGCGGCGATTGCCACAGCGCTTCTGCGGAAGGCGCGTGCGTTCACTGTCACTCCTTTGTGTTGTCAGGGTCGTGTGTGTTGCAGGACCGGCGCGGACGGGTGCCGTGCCGTGGTGTTCGTGGGAGCGTTCCCACCGAACGAGACGCAACGTTATGGGATCGCTCCCACGAAGTCAAGGGAGCGCTCCCATGGTTTGATCACGGTTGCGTCACGGCGGCTTCGAATCGCGCACTTGGTCGTGAATCGGGCCCCGCGGCTGCAAAGTGCGCGATTCGAGATCGCACGACGCGACGCGGGAGCGAGCGGCGGGGAAACCCCGGAACCGGGGGTCGTAGACTGGACATGACCCTTCCCGCGACATCCGGCGTTTCGACTCCTCGCTGCGCTCGTCGCTCAACGACCGATAGCTGCGGCCTCCGGCCGCCAGGAGGACCTCAATGCCCACCATCGTCGTCGACGTCATGCCCAAGGCCGAGCTGCTGGACCCGCAGGGGAAGGCCGTCTCCGGCGCGTTCGCCCGCCTCGGGGTCGACGAGTTCAGCTCCGTCCGCATCGGCAAGCGGTTCGAGCTCACCGTCGACGGCGAGGTCACCGACGAGGTGCTCGCAAAGGCCAAGCGCGTCGCCGACGAGATCCTCTCGAACTCCGTGATCGAGGACGTCGTCGGCGTCGAGGTGGTCGAATGACCGCTCGGATCGGGGTCATCACGTTCCCCGGCTCGCTCGATGACCGCGACGCGCAGCGTGCGATCCGCGTGGCCGGCGCCGAACCCGTCGCCCTGTGGCACGGCTCGCACGACCTCGACGGCGTCGACGCGCTCGTCCTCCCCGGCGGCTTCAGCTACGGCGACTACCTGCGTGCCGGCGCCATCGCGGCGCTCGCGCCGATCATGTCGGAGGTGAAGGATGCCGCAGCCAAGGGCATGCCGATCCTCGGCATCTGCAACGGCTTCCAGATGCTCGTCGAGGCGCACCTTCTGCCGGGCGGCCTGATCCGCAACGCCCACCAGCAGTTCGTCCGCCGCGACCAGCGCCTGCGGGTCGAGAACAACGACACCGCGTGGACGAGCGACTTCGCCTCCGGCCAGGAGATCGTCATCCCGCTCAAGAACGCGGACGGCGGCTACATCGCCTCCGAGTCCGAACTCGACCGCCTCGAGGGCGAAGGGCTGGTGGCGTTCCGCTATCTCGGTGTGAACCCGAACGGGTCGCTGCGCGACATCGCCGGCATCGCCAACGAGCGCGGCAACGTCGTCGGCCTGATGCCGCACCCCGAGCACGCCGTCGAGCCCGGCTTCGGCCCCGACACCGCGGCCGCCATGCGGTCGGGCGTCGACGGGCTGGCGTTCTTCACCTCGGCGGTCGCCGCCGTCGTGGGCGCCGCGGCCTGAGCCGCGGCATCCGTCCTCGCTAGACCGTGCCGGCGGGCGGCCAGACGCCGATGATCACCGCCATCACCACGATCGTCACCAGCTCGTGCGCGATGTTGAGGACGGTCAGCGACGACGGGCGCCCCTCGAAGGCGTCGTGGGTGATGAAGCGCGCCGCGGTGAAGCCCGCCCAGAGGATGAGGCCGGTCAGCACCGCCGCCCACAGGTAGCTGCCGCCGTAGAAGTGCCAGGCGATCGATGAGGCCCCGGCCAGCACCCAGGCTGTCACGAAGCTCACGACGAGGGTCACGACGATCGGCACGACGGCGCTCGCGCCCGGCCGGTCCATGTCGACCTCGGCGAGCCGCGCCCACCGCGTGCCGAACACCTTCGGCGTGTACCAGATCGAGCCCACCACCATGCTCGACAGCGTGGCCAGCAGCACGGCCCAGTAGTTGATCTCGGGAACCATCTCCGCCTCCTCGATGGGACGCCGCTCGGGCCGCGGCGCCCGTTCGACGCGAGCGTAGCGCCGGACGATGACCCCGCGTGCGCACCCCGCCGGTAGCGTGGACAGGGTGAGCAGTGGCATCCGCAATCTCGTCGTCAGCGTCCCCACCCCAGAACTCGCCGCCGATGTGGGCGAACTCCCCGCGGGAGTCGAGCTGGTGGTGTGGCCGATGGATGCCGCCGCCCCGCGTGATCGGTTCGACATCGTGGTGCCGCCGTACATGTCGATGGCGAAGGTGCTGGAGCGTCTCGATGGCGTCGAGGTGGGTCTCGTGCAGGGCCAGTCGATCGGCTACGACGGCGTCGCCGACATGCTGCCCGAAGGCCTCACGTTCGCCAACGCCGCCTCGGTGCACGAGACCTCGACCGCCGAGCTCGCCGTGGGCCTCGCGATCGCGGCGCAGCGGCACCTCGACGCCTTCGCCGTCGACACCGCGGCCGGTCGCTGGGCGCCGGTGTTCGCGCAGAGCCTCGCCGACCGGCGCGTGCTGCTGCTCGGCTACGGCGGAGTCGGCAAGGCGGTGGCCGACCGGCTGGCGCCGTTCGAGGTCGAGCTGACGCCCGTCGCGTCACGAGCACGCGAGGAGGACGGCGTCGCGGTGCACGGCATCGACGAGCTGCCGACGCTCCTCCCCCGCGCTGAGATCGTCATCGTCACGCTCCCCGGCGGCGACGCGACGCAGAACATGGTCGACGACGCGTTTCTGTCAGCCCTCCCGGACGGCGCGCTGATCGTCAACGTCGGCCGTGGCACGATCGTCGACACCGATGCCCTCGTCGATCACGTGCGGCGCGGCCGCATCCGCGCGGCCCTCGACGTCACCGACCCCGAGCCGCTGCCCGAGGGACACCCGCTGTGGGGCCTGCCGGGCGTGCTCATCGCGCCCCACGTCGGCGGCGCGTCGAGCGCGATGCGCCCGCGCGTGGCCAAGCTCGTGCGCGCGCAGATCGAGCGGCTCGCCGCCGGCGAGCCACCGCTCAACGTCGTGCTCGGCGGCTGACGCGCGCCACCGCTGCACTTCCCTGCGAGTGCTGCGTCGTTTCGCGCAGCGGTCGCAGGAAGCGGCAGCGGTCGTGGCCCGAGTCCCGCGCGGGCCGGTCCTACGCGGCGCCGGGTCGCACAAGGCCCATCTCGTACGCCGCGACGACCGCCTGCACGCGGTCGCGCACGCCGAGCTTGGCGAGCAGACGCGTGACATGCGCCTTGACCGTCGCCTCGCTGAGGTAGAGCTCCTGACCGATCTCGAGGTTCGACCGGCCGCGTGCGATGAGCAGCCAGATCTCGCGCTCGCGCGGCGTGAGGTCGGCAGGCGGACGGGCATCGGGCGGCGGCGCCCCGAGATACCGCTCGATGAGGCGCCGCGTGACCTCCGGGGCGAGGAGCGCCTCGCCCGTGGCGACGGTGCGCACCGCGTCGACGAGCCTCTCGGGCGGCGCGTCCTTCAGCAGGAAGCCGGATGCCCCGGCCGCAAGTGCGCGGTAGACGTATTCGTCGAGGTCGAACGTGGTGAGCACGAGCACGCGCGGTGCGCCGGGCTCGCCCGCGATGACGCCGGTGGCCTCGATGCCGTCCATGCCCGGCATCCGGATGTCCATCAGCACCACGTCGGGCCGCAGCGACCGCACCGCGTCGACCGCCTCGCGGCCGTTCGCGGCTTCGCCGACGACCTCGAGGTCGGACGCCTCGAGGAGCCCTCGGATGCCCGACCTCACGAGCGCGTGGTCGTCGGCCACCAGCACCCGCACCGCCGCCGCCGGCCTCTCGTCCGCAGACGCTGGGTCGTGCACAGGCGAGACGACGCCGTCTTCGACACTCATGCCGCCTCCACGGGGATGATCGCGCGCACCCGCCACCCGCCGGCGGGCGTCGGGCCGGACTCCAGCCGGCCGCCGTAGAGCCGCGCGCGCTCGCTCATGCCGGGCAGGCCGTTGCCGCCGCCCGCCACCGAAGCCGCGAGGGACCGGGTCGGCGGTCCGTTCTCGACGCGCACCTCGAGCTCACCGGCGCCCGCGGTCACGCCGACCTCCACCTCCGCGCCCGGGGCGTGCTTGCGCACGTTCGTCAGCGATTCCTGCACGATGCGGTAGACGGCGAGCGCGAGTCCGTCGGGAAGACCGTCGGTCGCGGCATCCGTCATCAGCGTGCACCGGTGTCCGGCCGCCTCGGTCTCGGCGATGAGGTCGGGCAGCGCCGACAGCCCCGGCTGCGGCACGTACGACGCCTCGTCCTCGCGCAGCACCTCGAGCAGGTGGCGCATCTCGTCGAGCGCGCCCTGCGCGGTGCGGCGCGTGAGCTGCAGGTGGGTGCGGGCGCGGGCCGGGTCGCGCTCGACGAACTGCTCGGCCGCCGCGGCCTGCAGCGCCACGATCGAGAGCGAGTGGGCGACGATGTCGTGGAGCTCGCGGGCGATGCGGCGACGCTCGGATGCCGCAGCCTCGGCCGCCCGCTGCGCGGAGCTGTCGCGGGTGCTCTGCAGCGACAGCGCACGGTGGCGCACGATGCGACCGGCCGTCCACGTCGAGCCGACGAAGAACACGAGGAACAGCGCGCCGGCGGTCTCGATGCCGACCGCGCCGAAGTAGCCGAGCGCGTGCGCACCGAGCATCGCCGCGATGGGCACGAGGCCCAGCAGCGCTGCGAGCGGCCACGGCCGGACGCGCTCGGCGACGGTGAACGTCGCCACCAGCAGGCTCGGGAAGGGGTTGAAGGTGGCGTCCGCGCCCGCGAGCGCGGCGTGCAGCACGAGCGCGGCCGCCACGACGAGCATCACGGTCGCGGGCAGCCTGCGCCGCACCGCGAGCGGGAGCGAGATCGCCACGGCGAAGCCCACCTGCGCGACCGGGTGCGCCGACGGCACGAGCAGCGCCTCGAGCATGGCCCACACGCCGATGCCGCCCGCGATGGCGAGGTCGAGCGGCGAGGTCCACGCCCGCCACCCCGTTCGCCCGGCCGGGTCCGCGGCGCCGGCGTCCGCGCGCGCCGGGGCGGGCGCGGAGGCGGCGGCGGCGGCGAAAGGCATGATCACGGTCCGATGCTAGGGGCGCGCACGCCCGGATCCGTAGCGACGAAGGTCGACATCCGCCACGACGCCGGTATCGCGCCGCTGCGCCGCGGGTCGGCGCGACGACGACACCTCGGGCGCACCGTTCGCCGACCTGCGTGCGATGTCGGCCGGACTCGCGCCTCAATAGCTTCGTCTCGTCGCTCCGGATCGCCGGTCCGCGGCATCTCGACTCGACAGAAAGGCCGGCCATGGCTGCCGTCACCACACCCGCCCCTCACACCGCCTCGGTCGCCGCGACCGCCTACCCCCGCGACGGCCGGCTCATCGGCCGCGTGAGCAGCCGCCTCGCCGGCGGCGCCGCGCTGACCGCCGGCATCCTCTCCATCGTCATCGGCACGCTGCAGTTCCTCTTCCCCCAGGACGAGGACCCGGCCATCGACCCCCGTACTCGGCTGATCCTCGTGATGTTCACCGTCAGCCTGTGGGCCTTCGCGGTGCTCTTCCTGGGACTCGCCCGCTACGCCCGCTCGACCTGGGGCGCGGTCGTCGCCGGCACCGGAACCGTGCTGCTGACGCTGGGCACGATCACGAGCGCGGCGAACGGCATCGACCTGGACTTCTTCCCGGTCGTGGCGATGGCGGCCAATGCGCTGTGGCTGGTCGGCGTGATCGGCCTCACGGTCTCGCTCGTGCGCGCCCGGCAGATGAGCCTGTGGCTCGTGCTGCCGCTGCCCATCGTGCAGGTCTTCCTGCTGTTCTTCTCGCAGACGGGCGGCGGTGTGCCCGCGGGCCTGTTCGTGTCGGCCCTCGGGGTGGTGCTGCTCGCCGGCGGCGCGCAGTCCCGCGCACGACGTCGCGCGGCGCGCTGACGCCACGGCGGGATCCGGAGCGCAGGGCCGGGGCGGATGCCTCGGCCCTGCGCTGTGCGCACCCGGCAGCTGGTGCGCACCGCCCTTCACTTCCGCACGCAGGTGGGGTATGACCGAAGGGAGGGTGATGAGCACATGAAGGATTCCTCGGCAGACCGCACGACGAGGGTGGAGCGCCTCCCGGCATCGACCTGCTGGGAGCTCCTGCAGTCCGCGCAGCTCGGCAGGCTCGCCGTGGACAACGCGGACGGCGCGCCCGACATCTTCCCGGTGAACTACGTCGCGCACGAGGGCGCACTCTTCATCCGCACCGCGCGCGACGCGAAGCTGCTGCACATCGCCCAGCATCCGATGGTCGCGTTCGAGGTCGACGGCGAAGTGGAGGGCTCGCACTGGAGCGTCGTGATCCGCGGCCGCGCCGAGCGCGTGACGCGCGACGACGAGATCCGCGAGAGCGGGGTGCGGGATCTCGTGTCGTGGAGCCCGACCGTGAAGCTGTTCGTGATCAAGGTCGTCGCGAACGCGGTCACCGGCAGGCGGTTCCCGGCCCACGCCGGCCGCGCCGACGAGCCGGTCGCGTTCGAAGGGGATGCCGCACCGGCAGCGGCAGCCGAGGCGTCCCCGCAGGCGCGCGGCGAGCGCCCTGCTCCGATCCCCCATTTCAGCCCGCGCACGGGGACGAACCCCGTGGTCCCCGGCTCCGAGCCGGAACGCTGACGGCTCCGCCGGCCCCAGGCTGAGGGCTGCCGCCCCGAGGCCGAAGGCGGCGGTCAGGCGGTGAAGACGGTGTGGACGTCGCCGACGACCTCGCGACCCCCGAGTGCCGTGAGCTCCATGAGCACCGCGGTGCCGACCACGAGGCCACCGAGCGACGCGACGAGCTCGTGCGCGGCCACCAGCGTGCCGCCGGTGGCGAGCACGTCGTCGACCAGCAGCACGCGGGTGCCGTGCGCGATGTCGTCGTGCGCCTCGATCGTGGCGGTGCCGTACTCGAGCGCGTAGGTGACGGATGCCGCGGGCAGCGGCAGCTTGCCGGCCTTGCGGATCGGCACCAGGCCGACGCCTGCCTCCATCGCCACGGCGCCCGCGAGCAGGAACCCGCGCGCCTCGACGCCGGCGACCACGTCGAACGACCCCTCGAACGGGGCGATCATCGCGTGGATGACGGTGCGAAGGGCCGAGGCATCCGCCAGGAGCGGCGTGATGTCGCGGAACAGCACCCCGGGCTCGGGGTAGTCGGGGATCGTCCGGATGAGGGATTCGGCGCGCGTGAGGGCTTCTGACAGCACCCGCCCACCCTACGCCGGTCCTCGAATGAGAAGCGTTGCCGGAATGAGGAGCGAATCGCGGCTGTCCCTCCTCATTCGGGCTCAGATCCTCAATTGAGGACGCGGTCGCTCCGGAGCGACACGGGACTGTAAGCGCTTGCAGTACACTGGCCGGATGACTTCCGCAGACACCGTCGAGCGCACGGACGCGTTCCTTGCCCCCATCGGCGGCGAATGGTGGCGCACCGCCGTCATCTACCAGATCTACCCCCGCTCGTTCGCGGATGCCTCGGGCGACGGCATCGGCGACCTTCCCGGCATCACGTCGCGCCTCGACGACCTCAAGAGCCTCGGCATCGACGCCATCTGGCTGAGCCCGTTCCAGCGGTCCCCGCAGAAGGACGCCGGCTACGACGTCAGCGACTACTGCGACGTCGACCCGCTCTTCGGCACGCTGGCCGACTTCGACCTGATGCTCGCCGCCGCGCACGAGCGCGGCATCCGTGTGATCGTCGACCTCGTCCCCAATCACTCCTCCGATCAGCACGAGTGGTTCCAGCAGGCCCTCGCCGCCCCGCCGCACAGCGCGGAGCGCGCGCGCTACATGTTCCGTGAGGGCAAGGGCGAGAACGGCGAGCTGCCGCCGAACAACTGGGAGTCCGTCTTCGGCGGTCCCGCGTGGACCCGCGTCATCGAGGCCGACGGCACCCCGGGCCAGTGGTACCTGCACCTCTTCGACTCGTCGCAGCCCGACTTCGACTGGTCGAACGAGGAGGTGCGCGAGGAGTTCCGCCGCATCCTGCGCTTCTGGCTCGACCGCGGCGTCGACGGCTTCCGCGTCGACGTGGCCCACGGTCTCGTGAAGGCCGAGGGTCTGCCGGACTACATCCCCGACCCCGAAGCCGGCTCGATGGGCGGCGAAGAGGCGAACGTGCCTTACTGGGGTCAGGATGCCGTGCACGAGGTGTACCGCGACTGGCGCAAGATCATGGAGGAGTACCAGGGCGACCGCGCCCTGGCCGCCGAGGCGTGGCTTCCCACCGCCGAGCGCACCGCGGAGTGGGTGCGCTCCGACGAGATGCACCAGGCTTTCAACTTCCCGTACCTGTCGACGGAGTGGAACGCCGCCGACCTGCGCGAGGTCATCGACGTGTCGCTGCGCGCGTTCCCCGGCGTCGGCGCTCCGAGCACGTGGGTGCTGTCGAACCACGACGTCGTGCGGCACGCGTCGCGCCTCGCGCTGACCGCCGAGAACCCCCAGGGCCACGGCATCGGGCCGGAGTCGCCGGGCCAGCCGATCCCCGAGGTCGGCCTCGCCCGCGCCCGCGCGGCGACGACCCTCATGCTCGCCCTCCCGGGCTCGGCCTACCTGTACCAGGGCGAGGAGCTCGGCCTGCCCGAGGTCATCGACATCCCCGGTGAGGCGCGGCAGGACCCCACCTGGTTCCGCACGAACGGCGAGCGCTACGGCCGCGACGGCTGCCGCGTGCCGATCCCGTGGAGCGCCGACGCCCCCGCGTACGGTTTCAACACGACAGGCGCCTCGTGGCTGCCGCAGCCCGCCGAGTGGGCCGGGCTCGCGCGCGACGCGCAGTCGGGCGTCGAGGGCTCCACGCTGGAGCTGTATCGCACGCTGCTCGCCGAGCGCCGCTCGCGCTCGCTCGGCGCCGGCTCGCTGGAGTGGATCGACGGCTACGGCGACGACGTCGTGGCATTCCGCAACGGGAATGTCTCGGTCATCGCGAACACCGGTTCCACGCCCGTCACGGTGCCGGACGGTATCGTGATCGCGTCGAGCGGTCCCCTCGCGCAGGGCGAGGTGCCGGCCGACACCACGGTGTGGATCGAAGGCGCCTGAGCCCCCGGCATCCGCTCCTCCGCCCATCCTTCTCGAGAACCAGGTGACGACGTGGTCAGCATCGACGAGGTCGCCCGCGCGGCGGGCGTGTCGACGGCGACCGTCTCGCGCGCGCTGAGCGGGCGCGGCCACGTCTCGGTCGCGGCCAAGGCGAAGGTCGAGGCGGCGGCGAAGAGCCTCGGCTACGTGGTCTCGGCGTCGGCCTCGAGCCTGGCCTCCGGCCGCACGCGGAACATCGGCGTGCTGGTGCCGTTCCTCGACCGCTGGTTCTTCTCCACGGTGCTGAGCGGCATCGCCTCGGCGCTGATGCGCCGGGGCTACGACATCACCCTGTACAGCCTCACGGCAGACCGCGCGGAGCGACACGACATCTTCGACACCTTCCTGCGACGGCAGCGCGTCGACGGGGTCATCGCGATCTCGCTCGAGCTCGGCGAGGAGGAGACGGAGCGCCTCGTCGAGCTCGACCTGCCCGTGATCGCGATCGGCGGACCGAACCCGCACCTGACCACGCTCACGGTGGACGATGTCGCGGTGGCGCGCCTCGCGACCGAGCACCTGCTGGCGCTCGGACACCGCGAGATCGCCCACATCGGCGCGAGCCCCGAGTTCGACATCGACTTCCACATCCCCACGCGGCGGCGGCAGGGATTCGAGCAGGCGCTGGCGGATGCCGGGATCCCCGTGCGTCCGTCGCTGTTCGAGCCCGCGGACTTCACCATCGAAGGCGGCTTCCGCGCGGCCAAGCAGCTGCTGGGCCAGCCGGGCGGACGGCCCACGGCGATCTTCGCGGCGTCGGACGAGATGGCGATCGGTGCGCTGCTGGCCGCGCGCGACCTGGGGTACCGCGTGCCCGAGGACCTCTCGGTCATCGGCATCGACGGCCACGAGCTGGGCGAGTTCTTCCGCCTCACGACCGTCGACCAGTTCCCGCTCGGCCAGGGCGAGCGCGCCGCCGACGCGATCCTCGAGGCGCTGGAGTCCCCCGACGCGGAGAGCCCCACGCACCGCCCGGGCGAGCTGCCGTACGAGCTGATCGTCCGCGGGTCGACCGCGCGCCTGGCGCAGTGATCGCGCACCTTAGAATCCAGGGGTGAACGCCCTCGAGTCCCGTGTCCGAGTGACGGCCGCGCGGAACGGGGTCGCGGTCCTGTTCATCGCGAACGCACTGGTCTTCGCGACGATCGTGACCCGCTATCCCGAGCTGAAGGACCAGTTCGGTCTCACCGAGCTGACGTTCGGCCTGATGGTCGCGTGCGGCCCGGTGGGCTCCGTCGTGGGGAGTCTGCTGGCGGGCCGGCTGGTGGCCCGGCTCGGCGCCGTGCCGGTCGCCGTCACGTCGTCCGCGGTGCTGGGCGGGCTGCTGATCACCGCCGGTTTCGCCGGCACACCGGTTCTCTTCGCGACGGTCCTGTTCGCGATCGGATTCGGCGACGCCACCGGCGACGTCGGCAACAACGCGCACGGCCTGGCCATCCAGCGGATGCTGGGCCGCTCGATCATCAACGGCCTGCACGGAGCGTGGAGCGCGGGAGCCATCGCCGGCGCGCTGCTCGGAGCCCTCGCACTGCAGCTCTCGATCCCCATCTCGGTCCACCTCCCGGTCATGGGGATCGGCATCATCGTCGGCAGCCTGGCAGCCCTGCCGCTGGTGCGGCTGCGCACACCGCCGATGCCGGCGCCCGAGACCGCCGGCTCGCATCGGCACCGTCGGATCAGCGCGATCCTCATCGCGGCGTGCGCCATCGCCGCGATCGGCGCCTTCCTCGAGGATGTCGGCTCGACCTGGGGCGGCGTCTACGTCGTCACCGAGACCGGCGCCGGTGCGGCGGAAGCCGCGATCCCCTTCGCCGCACTGATGGGTGCGCTCACGCTCGGCCGATTCGCCTCGGATGCGCTCGTCGACCGGATCGGTGCCGTGGGCACCGTCCGGCTCGGCGCGGCGGCGGCCTTCGTCGGACTGCTCACGGCCGTGCTCGCGCCGCAGACGTGGGTCGTGGCGGTCGGCCTCGGCCTGCTGGGGCTCGGGATCGCGCCCATGATCCCGCTCGCGATGGACGCCGCGGAACGCGCCCCCGGCCTCGACCCCGGCACCGGGCTGGCCGCCGCGGCCACGGTGATGCGCGTGGGCCTTCTGGCAGCGCCGCTCGTGGTCGGAGCCCTGGCCGAACTGACGGGCCTCCGCCTCGCGATCGCCGCGTGCCTGCTCGTCCCTGTGGCGGCACTGCTGCTCGCCGGCCGGCTGCGCGATCCGCAACCGGCGGCGACCCCGCGATCGGCCGACGTCGGTCACTGATCCGCCGGACCCCGGTGCGGAGGTCGGGGATAGTGTCGTATCCGAGCCTCGCTGTTCGTGGACTTGGCAGGCGCACCCGTACGGGCGCCGCGACGGAGGCCGCGAGCCGGCTCTCGTCCCACTGAGAGGAGACGACAATGCCCAACTACCTGATCGCGTTCAACGATGAATGGGTGCCCGCACAGACGGCCGACCAGCTGCAGAGCAAGAGCGAGTCCTCGCAGGCTCTGCTCGAGGAGATGAAGCACGCCGGCGTCTTCCTCTTCGCGGAGGGCGGGATCGACGCCTCCACCGCCGTCTGCAGCGTCGTCAGCGAGAACGGGAAGCCGGTCTTCACCGACGGGCCGTTCGTCGAGACCAAGGAGCACCTCGGCGGGTTCACCGTCGTGAACGTGCCGGACGATGAGACCGCCCGCTACTGGGCGGGCCGGCTGGCCGTCGCCCTGGACTGGCCCCAGGAGGTGCACCGCTTCCCCTCCGACATGGCGGAGATCGTGGAGCGTCACGCGTCCGACGGGTCGTGACCGGCTCCCGCGTCGCTGACGCGATCGCCCGCGCCCACCGCGAAGAGTGGGGCCGGGTGGTGGCCGGCCTGGCCCGTCGTTTCGGCGACCTCGACCTCGCCGAGGACGCGGCCGCCGAGGCGTTCGTGACGGCCGTGGAGCGGTGGCCCCGTGACGGCGTGCCGCCCAGCCCGGGCGCGTGGCTCACCACGACCGCGACGCGGAAGGCGATCGACCGTCTGCGGCGGGAGTCGCGGCGCGACGACAAGCACAGGGCGGCGCAGATGCTGTCGGACGACACTCCTCCCGAGCCGACCGGACCCGTCGACGACGACCGTCTCCGGCTGGTCTTCACCTGCTGTCATCCGGCCCTCGCCATGGAGGCGCGGGTCGCGCTGACCCTTCGGCTGCTCGGCGGTCTCACGGTCGCCGAGATCGCTCGCGCCTTCCTCGTGCCCGAGACCACGATGGCGCGGCGGATCACCCGCGCGAAGGCCAAGATCGCGGCGGCGCACGTGCCCTACCGGGTACCGTCGCCGGCCGACCTCCGGGTGCGACTCGACGGCGTGCTCGCGGTGGTCTATCTGATCTTCAACGAGGGCTATCTGACGACCGGCGGCGACCCGCTTCGGGCCGACCTGACGGACGAGGCGATCCGTCTGGGCAGGCTCCTGCACACTCTTCTGCCCGACGAAGGAGAGGCGACCGGGCTGCTGGCCCTGATGCTGCTCATCGACGCGCGACGCAGCGCCCGCGTATCGCACTCCGGCGAACTCGTGACCCTGGAGGAGCAGGACCGCGGATCGTGGAACCGGGAGCTGATCGTCGAGGGCCACGCGCTCGTCCGAGAGCGGATCGCGGCGGTCGCCGCCGGCGCGGAGCCACCGGGGCGGTACCAGCTCCTCGCCGCGATCAACGCGGTGCACACCGCTGCCCCGTCGGCGCGCGACACCGACTGGCCGCAGATCGTCGCGCTCTACGACCGCCTGGCGGGGGTCGATCCGTCCAGTATCGTGCGACTCAATCGCGCCGTCGCCGTCGCCGAGCTCGACGGTCCCGGCGTGGCCCTCGCCGAGCTCGACCGGCTCGGCGAACCGCTCGACGGTTATCACGCCTACCACGCCGCGCGCGCCGACCTGCTGCGCCGCCTCGGCCGGAGCAGCGAGTCGCGGTCGGCCTACGACCGCGCCGTGGAGCTCGCCGGCAACCCCGCCGAACGGGCATACCTTGTTCGGCGGCGCGACCAGCTGGTCTGGTGACGCGGGTTGCAGCCGGCCGCGCGACCAGCTGGCCGGTGACGCCGTCAGCGCTCCGGAGGACCCGCGGATAGGCTCGACCCCATGACCCTCGACCTCGAAGCGATCTACGTCGATCTGCACCGGCATCCGGAACTGTCCTTCCAGGAGACCCGGACGGCGGGAGTGATCGCGCAGCACCTCACCGCGCTCGGCATCGAGTTCGAGGAGGGGATCGGCAAGACGGGCATCGCGGCTCGCATCGCCAACGGCGACGGGCCGGTCGTGTGGCTGCGGGCCGACATGGACGCGCTGCCGGTGCCCGAGCAGACGGGGCTCGAGTACGCGAGCACCGCGCGCGGCACCGATCCCGCCGGCAACGACGTGCCGGTGATGCACGCGTGCGGCCACGACATGCACGTCACGGCGCTGCTGGGCGCGCTCGAGCGCCTCGTCGCGGCCACGGACGAATGGTCGGGCACGGTCGTCGCCGTGTTCCAGCCGGCCGAGGAGTACGGCGCGGGGTCGCAGGCGATGATCGCCGACGGCGTGCTCGACCGGTTCCCGCGTCCCGACATCGTGCTCGGTCAGCACGTGACGCCGCTTCCCGCGGGCACCATCGGCGTCCGCAGCGGCACCCAGATGGCGGCGTCGGACGGGCTGACCGTGACGCTGCTCGGCCGCGGCGGCCACGGATCCCGCCCGCAGGCGACGATCGACCCCGTCGTGATGGCGGCGGCCACCGTCATGCGGCTGCAGACGATCGTCTCGCGCGAGGTCGACCCGCGCGACGTGGCCGTGGTCACCGTCGGATCGATCCACGCGGGCCTGAAGAACAACATCATCCCCGCCGAGGCCAAACTCGAGCTGAGCCTGCGCTACCCTGACGACGAGGCCCGCGCCCGCGTGCTCGAGAAGGTGGAGCGGATCGTGCGCGCCGAGGCTCAGGCATCCGGAGCCGAGCAGCCGCCCGTGATCGCCGTCGATCACTCGCTTCCGCCCACCATCAACGACGCCGACGCCACGGCCCGCCTCACGGCCGCGTTCGACGCCGCCTTCGGCGACGGCACCGTCATCGACCCGGGCATGTTCACCGGCAGCGAGGACGTGTCGTGGTTCGCGCGCGAGGCCGGCGTGCCGCTGGTGTTCTGGTTCTGGGGCGGCGTCGACGCGACCGCCTTCGCCGAGGCGCTGGCGGCCGGAACCGTCGAGCGCGACATCCCGACCAACCACTCGCCGTTCTTCGCACCCGTCCTTCAGCCCACGCTCGGGCGCGGCGTCGACGCGCTCGTGGTCGCCGCGCGCGAGTTCCTGGGCGGCCCCGCCGTCTAGCAGAGGGAACGGATGCAGCGACCCGGGCCGCGGCAGGAGAGCGCCGGTCCCGGCCCCAGCGCCTACGAGCCGGGCAGACTTGCCGGGTCTGCGGCATCCGGATCGTCGAACTCACGGGCGTCGACCAGGCGCTGGCCCGAGACGAGGCCGGGGAGCCCGCGGTACCCCTTCGTCCACAACACGAGCAGCAACGAGACAACCGCGAACACCCCCGCCACGAAGCCCCAAGCGCCGGGCAGCGCGCTGAGCACGAGGTAGCCGCCGATCCCGCCGGCCCAGCGCAGGAAGCGGGCGAGGCCGATCGGCAGCGAACCGCCCGCGAAGCGCAGCTGCACCGTGTGATCGCCGACCGTCGCACCCGTCGCGAGCGTCACGACGAGCCACACGACCACGGTCACGGCCTCGCCGACGAGGCTCGCCGCCGAGCCGTCGCGCACAGCCGCGTCGGCGCCGAGCAGGGAGAGCACGAGCTGCACGGCGACCGAGACCGACAGGCTCAGCACCCACGCGGCGACCACGTCGCACACCATGCCGAGCACGCGTCGTGAGCGCGTGACCGGCTGCGGCAGGTCGGCACCCGGCAGTCGGGGCGATCCGCGACGGCTGCGTGGAACGATCAGGCCGAGCAGCGAGCCGAGCACGGCGCCCAGCGTGTTGGTGAGCAGGTCGTCGACGTCGAACACGCGGTACGCGCACGGGTACAGGCCCCAGACGCCGGTGTACTGCGTGAGCTCGACGAAACCCGACACCGCGACGCCGGCGACCAGGGCGGTCACCACGCCGCGGCCGCCGAGCACGCGGAGGAAGAAGCCGAGCGGCACGAACAGCAGCACGTTGAGCAGCAGCTGGAGCACCGCCGGATCCGTCGCCGCGGATGCTCCCCGGCGCGCGATCGCACCGCGGATGTCGTCTACGAGCGCCGTGAAGTCGAGGTTCACCCCGGCGCAGCGGATGGTGTCGGGGTCGGGCAGCGGCAGCAGCGTGTAGGTCCACAGCGCCATGACGTAGACGAGCGCCGCGCCCCACAGCACGAAGCGGCCGACGCCGAAGCCTCCGCGCCGTCGGTAGCTCAGCGCGACGAAGGGCACGAACAGCAGCACGCCGACGACCAGTCCGAGGGTGATCGCGAGCACGCCGAGGATGATCTGCTCGTCCACGTTCCGAGTCTCGCAGAGGAGTCCCGCATGGATTTCGTGAGGATCGCCGGGCGCAGCGAGACGCGCGGGTAGCGTGGCCCGCCGTGACGAACCAAACCAAGGCGCCGACGGTCGATGAGGCGCCCATCGCCAAGCGCCTGATCCTCGGCGATCCGCTCGCGTCGAGCGACTCCGAGGAGCACCTGCTCCCGAAGAAGCGGGCGCTGCCGATCTTCGCGTCCGACGCGCTGTCGTCGGTCGCCTACGCGCCGCAGGAGCTGCTGCTCATCCTCCTCACCGGAGGCCTGGCATTCCTCGCGTTCGCACCGTGGATCGCCGCCGCGGTGGTCGTCCTCCTGCTCGTCGTCGTCATCAGCTACCGGCAGCTGATCAAGGCCTACCCCTCCGGCGGCGGCGACTACGAGGTGGCGCGCAAGAACCTCGGCGAGGTGCCCGGCGTGATCGTCGCCTCAGCGCTGCTGGTGGACTATGTGCTGACCGTGGCGGTGTCGGTCGCCTCCGGCGTCGACAACATCATCTCGGCGCTGCCCGCGCTCCACCCGTGGCGGGTCGAGCTGGCCGTCGGGTTCGTCATCCTCATCGTCATCGTGAACCTGCGCGGCGTTCGCGAGGCATCACGGGCGTTCGCGATCCCCACCTACATCTTCATCGGCTCCGTCGCCGTCATGATCGTGGTCGGCCTGTTCCAGATCGCCACCGGGAACCCGCCGGTCGCCTCCAGTGCCCAGTACGCGGTGCAGGCCGAGAGCATCACGCAGGCCGCCGTCATCCTGCTGATCCTCCGCGCCTTCTCGAGCGGGTGCTCGGCGCTGACCGGCGTCGAGGCCGTGTCCAACGGCGTGCCGGCGTTCCGCCAGCCGAAGGTGCGCAATGCCCAGACCACCCTCGCCCTGATGGGCGGCATCGCGATCCTGCTGTTCTCGGGCCTCACCGCGCTCGCGCTCGTCTCGGGCGTGCACTACGCCGAGAACCCGTGCGACCTCATCGGCTTCGACTGCGCGAACAATCCGCAGCCGAGCCTGATGGCGCAGGTCTCGTCGGCGGTGTTCGGCATGGGCTCGATCCCGTTCTTCATCATCCAGGCCGCCACGGCGGTCGTGCTGCTGCTGGCCGCGAACACCGCGTTCAACGGGTTCCCGCTCCTCGGGTCCGTGCTCGCCCGCGACGGCTACGCGCCGAAGGCGCTGAACACCCGGGGCGACCGCCTGGTGTACTCCAACGGCATGGTCATCCTGGGACTCGCCGCCATCGGCGTGCTGATCGTCTACCAGGCCAACCTCACCAATCTCATCCAGCTGTACATCATCGGCGTCTTCGTCTCGTTCACGCTCGGGCAGATCGGCATGATCCGGCACTGGACGCGCGGCATCCGCGCGATCCGCGACCTTCCCGCCGACGCGCGGCGCAGCGCCTCGACCCGCACCGACCTGTTCGCCCTGCGGAAGGGACTCGTCATCAACTCGGTCGGCGCCACGATGACGGCATCCGTGCTCGTCATCGTGACGATCACGAAGTTCACGCACGGCGCGTGGCTCGTGTTCCTCGCGATCCCGCTGCTGTCGTTCCTGATGGTGGGGGTGCACCGCTACTACCGCGACGTCGAGCACGAGATCGCGATGGACGACCGCACGCACTTCGGCTCGTCGGGCGATGTGGCGCTGATCCTCGTCAACCGGCTGCAGAAGCCCGTGGTGAAGGCCGTCGACTACGCGCTGGCCGCGAAGCACGACAAGACGTTCGCGGTGCACATCTCGGTGACCAAGGAGGATGCCGCCGCCCTCGAGGCCGAGTGGCGCGCGCACCGGATGCCCATCCCGCTCAAGATCATCGAGTCGCCGTACCGCACCTACGCCGGGCCCATCGCAGAGTTCGTGAAGGCCTACCGCGAGCAGCATGGCCCCGGCGTCGTGACGGTCTACCTGCCGCAGTACATCGTGGGCCACTGGTGGGAGTCGCTCCTGCACAACCGTCGCGCCCGGCGCATCGCGCAGCAGCTCATGCTCGTGCACGGCGTGTCGATCACGCTCGTGCCCTGGCTCCTCGACTCGTCCGAGCTCATCTACGGGCGACGGTCCCGCGCGCTGCCCGGCGACGACCGCGCCGGCCGCGGCGCGATGCCCGAGGTGCACCGCGTGGGGCGACGGGCGATGCGACCGGCGGGCCCGCCGGCGCCCGAGCCGCCCTCCGCGCCGATCCGGCCCGCGGGCTCGGCCGAGCCGACGCGGCCCGCGGGCTCGCCCGCGCCGGAGGGCACGGCGTCCGGATCCTCGAAGGTCTGAGGCGCGCGAGCGACGACGTGTCGCACCCCTCCCGCCGGCGGACGTGTCGCACCCCTCCCGCCGGCGGACGTGTCGCACCCCTCCCGCCGGCGGACGTGTCGCACCCCTCCCGCCGGCGGACGTGTCGGCGAGAGGGGTGCGGGTCGGGGGGATCGGGGTCGCTCAGCCTCCGTACGTCTCGAACTCGGCGACGCGCGGGGTGGCCGTCGAGCTCGTGATCTCGAAGTTGATCTTCGTGAGGCTCACCGCGGGGAACGTGATCGTGCCGGCGCCGGTGCCGGTCGCGAGGACCGCCCCGGTGTCGTTGTTCACCAGGCGCCACGCGCGGATGCTGCCGACCGCGCCGGAGGCCTCACGGATCACGACGGACGACACGGTGCGCGAGCCGTCCCACTTGACGGAGATGCGGCCGGTCGACGATGCGGGCGACCAGTACGTCGACGTCGAGCCGTCGATCGCGTTGCCGTAGCTCGTGCCGGACGCCTTGCTCGAGCCGTCCGATCCGGCGCCGAGGCTGAGGTTCTGGCCGCTCGGCGCGGGCGTGGTCGGGGTGGGCGTCGGCACCGGCGTGGTCGGTGTCGGGGTCGGCGCGGGCGTCGTCGGGGTGGGGGTGGGGTCAGGGTTCTGCGGCGTGCACGACCCGTCCGACACCTTCAGTCCGCGATTCGCGCCCGCGGTCGCCGCGACGATGCTCGGCACGCACGACGCCGAGTCGAGGCGATAGGAGTACGGGATCGACACCGTCGTCGTCGACGTCACCGCGGGACCTGCCGGGTTGTAGTCGTCGCCCTGGGGCGACCACGTCACGTTGTCGAAGATGTTGCCGCTCACCTGCCACGTGCCGGCGGCGTCGGTGTAGAAGGTGCCGAGCACGTCCTTCGAATCCTCGAAGTAGTTGTTGTCGACCTTCGCCTTGGCTCCTGCGCGGGAGTTGATGCCCGACTCGTTGAGGCTGCGGTAGTGGTTGTTGTAGATGTGGGCGACGCCGCCGCGCAGCAGCGGCGCGCGCGAGTCGATGTTCTCGTAGTAGTTGTGGTGGAAGGTCACGAACCCGTTCGACACGTCGCTCTCGCTCGAGCCGATGAGTCCGCCGCGACCGGAATTGCGCAGCACGCTGTACGACAGCGTGACGTACTGCGTGCCGCTCTTCATGTCGAAGAGGCCGTCGAAGCCCTCCGACTCGCCGCCCGACGCCTCGAGGGTGACGTGGTCGACCCACACGTTGCGCACGTCGCTCTCCATGCCGATCGCGTCGCCGCCGTTCGAGGTCGGCGACCCCGACTTCTTGACGTTCCGCACGGTCACGTTCTGGATGATGATGTTCTCCGACCCGCGTATGTGGATCCCGACCTGGTCGAAGGTGGCGCCGCCGCCGACGCCGATGATCGACACGTTCTCGATGTCTTTGAGCTCGATCACGCCGTCGGCGGTGTTGCAGCTCGCTCCCGACACCTTCGACGTGCCGGAGTGTGTGATGGTGCCCTCGACCTCGATCACGATCGGGGTCGTCGCGGATGCCCGCGAGCACAGGGCGGCGTGGATCTGCGTGCCGGTCGTCGCGCGGACGACCTGACCTCCGGCACCGCCGGTGGTCCCGCCGTTCTGGGTGGCGTAGCCCGTCGCCGAGCCGGTGGCGGCATGGGCGGCCGGCAGGCCCAGTCCCATCACCCCCAGTGCGGCCACGAGGGCTCCTGTCGCCAGGGTCGCGATGATGCGGGGGAGGTGTGTTCTTCTCATTGCTTTCTGTCCTTCTCGTCGTTGAGGTGGGGCACTCGCCAGCGAGTCGGGCGTACGTCGTCGCACGCCCGTGAGGGTCTGCGAAGACCCTGGGCCTGCTCGGCGTCCGCTCCGAGAAAGCGTTTTCCCGGGTATCATACGGCGCAACCGCGCATGGCCTCAAGCCCCAGTTCCGAGCCGGGGTCGCGGCATCCCGCATACCCTTGAAGGGTGACCCTTCCCGCTTCCGCCTCCCCGGCTGCCGTCCTCGACGCCGACGCGCTGCGCGCGGACTTTCCGCTGCTCGGCCAACGGGTGAACGGCGAGCGCCTGGTCTACCTCGATTCCGGGGCGACGAGCCAGAAGCCGCAGGTGGTCATCGACGCCGAGGTCGACTTCCTCACCCGCGCGAACTCCGCGGTGCACCGCGGCGCGCACACGCTGGCGGCAGAGGCGACCGAGTTCTTCGAGGACGCCCGTGCGACGGTGGCCGGCTTCGTGGGCGCTCGGCCGGAGCAGCTGGTCTGGACGAGCGGCGCGACCGCCGGCCTGAACCTCGCCGCGTACGCGGTCGGCAACGCCTCGGTCGGCCGCGGCGCCCCCGACAGCGCGCGGTTCGCCCTGCGCCCGGGTGACGAGATCGTCGTGACCGAGAGCGAGCACCACGCGAACCTCATCCCGTGGCAGGAGCTGGCCGCCCGCACCGGCGCCGTGCTGCGCCACATCCCGGTCCACGACGACGGGACGCTGGACACGGATGCCGCAGCCGCCGTGATCGGCGAGCGCACGCGGGTCGTCGCCTTCACGCACGTCTCGAACGTGCTGGGCATCGTGAACCCGGTCGATCGGCTCGTCGCGCTCGCGCAGGGCGTGGGCGCGCTCACCGTGCTGGACGCCTGCCAGTCCGCCCCGCACCTGCCCCTGGATCTGCCCGCGCTCGGGGTGGACCTCGCCGTCTTCTCCGGCCACAAGATGCTCGGACCCTACGGCGTCGGCGGCCTGTACGGTCGCAGCGAGGTGCTCTCGGCGCTCCCGCCGTTCCTGACCGGCGGCTCGATGATCACCACGGTCACGCTCGACGAGGCCTCGTACCTGCCGCCGCCGCAGCGGTTCGAGGCGGGCACGCAGCCGGTGTCGCAGGCCATCGGCCTCGCCGCCGCCGTGCGCTACCTCGACGGCGTCGGCATGGATGCCGTCCACGCGCACGAGAAGGCGCTCGAGGCACGGCTCGGCGAGGGGCTGCGGTCGATCCCCGGCGTGCGGCTGCTCGGCGATGTTTCGACAGGCTCAACAACCGGAGAAAGTGCGGAGCGCGTGGGCCTGTGGTCGTTCGACGTCGAGGGCGTGCACGCGCACGACGTCGGCCAGTTCCTCGACGCCCGCGGCGTCGCCGTGCGCGTCGGTCACCACTGCGCCCAGCCGCTGCACCGCCGCTTCGGCCTCGCCGCGTCGGTGCGCGCATCGACGGCGCTGTACAACTCGGCCGACGACGTCGACGTCTTCCTCGACGCGCTCTCGGGCGTGCGCGCGTTCTTCGGAGCCGGCGCATGAGCGGGCTCGAGTCGCTGTACCAGGAGCTGATCCTCGACCACTCCAAGCGCCCGCACGGCAAGGGCCTCGGGTCCGAAGAGGCCGCCGCCGACGCCGCCGGGCAGGGCGGCCGGGTCGCCACGTCGTTCCAGCGCAACCCGATCTGCGGCGACGAGATCACCCTCCGCGTCCGCCTGTCCGACGACGGCACGACCGTCGACGAGGTCGCGTGGGACGGCGCCGGCTGCTCGATCTCGCAGGCGTCGGCGTCGATGCTCGTCGCGCTGATCGAGGAGGACGAGCGGATGCCGCGGGCCGAGGCATCCGCCCTCATCGAGGGATTCCGCGAGGCGCTGCGCTCGCGCGGCGAGATCGCGCTCGACGAGGAGGTCTTCGGCGACGCCGCCGCTCTGTCGGGCGTCTCGAAGTTCACCGCGCGCGTGAAGTGCGCGATGCTCGCGTGGGTCGCCTTCGAGGACGCGGTCGCCCGGGCCTGAACGGGTCGGCGGGTGCCTGGTGTGCCCGAGCCGCGAGTGCAAGACTTCGCACAGTCACTTGTGCGCCAGTACGCCCGGGGTGGTGGCTTGGACGAGGGAGTGAGTCCATGCGCAAGCAATTGATTCTGGGAGCGGTCGCGGGCATCGCAGCCACGCTCGTGTTCGCCGGCGCCGCCCAGGCCGACGATGGTGGTCGGCCGTTCACGGTCGAGCTGTCGGGCGCAGCCGAGGTGCCCGGTCCCGGCGACCCGAACGCGAGCGGCACGGCGATGCTGAGGCTGAACCCGGGGCAGGGAGAGGTGTGCCTCGACATCGAGTGGGCCGGCGTCGACGGGACGGTCACGGCCGCCCACATCCATGTGGGCGGAACGACGGCGGCAGGACCGGTCGTGGTGCCGCTCTTCGCGGGCGCCTTCGCGGGAACCGACGACACCAGCGGGTGCGTGGCCGCCGACCGCGCGCTGATCCTCGACATCATGCGCGACCCTGGCGACTACTACGTCAACGTGCACAGCTCGGTGTTCCCCGCCGGCGCCATCCGCGGCCAGCTCGGCTAGCGTCGCGGCACGAGGGCGCTGAGCTCGCATCCACGAGCTCAGCGCCTCCGGCCTGCCGCGATCAGATGCGACTCCGTCGGGACCCCCGGGCAGACGGTGGCGCGACCCCGGCCAGGTTCCGCGTCAGGGCCGCGTGAGGGTGGGCACGGCGGGCGTTCGGATTCCGTGAGGACTGCGCTCGCGGCATCCGCCTCCCGGTTGCATCGGATGCACGCCCGCCGCTCGCGGGCGGACGCACGGCTCTCGCCGTGCGGCACCATCCACCGGGAGTCCCTGTGCTCGATGTCATCCACCTCGCCACGACGATCGCGCTGTTCGCACTCGTCGGTCCGATCGCGAAGGGGGCGGGACGCCTCGGCGCGATCGCCGCCGTGCCCGCGCACCGCGCCGCGCAGCACCGGGAGGAGCGGGCGTGATCGTGTTCTCGCTCCTCGCGGCCGCTCTCGGCGTCGCCGCGATCGCGTATCTCGTCGTCGCCCTGTTGAAGCCCGAGCGGTTCTGATGGACGCCTTCACCCCGTGGGCCGGCATCCTGCAGATCGCGACGGTCGTGCTGATCCTCGGGCTGCTCTACCGCCCGCTCGGCGACTGGGTCGCCCGCACGTACACGGCCGGGAGGGACTGGCGGCTCGAGCGCGGCATGTACCGTCTGGTCGGCGTCGACCCCACGTCCGAGCAGACGTGGCAGGCGTATGCGCGCGGCGTGCTCGCCTTCTCGCTCGTCGGCGTGCTGTTCGTCTATGCGCTGCAGCGTCTTCAGGCCGTGCTGCCCTCCTCGCTCGGCCTGCCGGCAGTGCCCGAGGGCCTCGCGTTCAACACCGCCGTCTCGTTCGTCACCAACACCAACTGGCAGTCGTACTCCCCCGAGCTCACGATGGGCTACACGGTGCAGCTCGCAGGTCTCGCGGTGCAGAACTTCGTGTCGGCGGCGGTCGGCATCGCGGTCGCCGTCGCGCTGGTGCGCGGGTTCGCGCGGCGCGGCGCCGCGACGATCGGCAACTTCTGGGTCGACCTGACGCGCGGGATCACGCGCCTGCTGCTGCCGCTCGCGCTGGTCTCGGCGCTGGCTCTCGTAGCGGCGGGCGTCGTGCAGAATCTCGGCGGGTTCGTCGACATCGGCACGGTCGCCGGCGGCACGCAGTCGCTCCCCGGCGGACCGGTCGCCTCGCAGGAGGCCATCAAGCTCCTCGGCACCAACGGCGGCGGCTTCTTCAACGCGAACTCGGCGCACCCGTTCGAGAACCCCACGCCGTGGTCGAACGTCCTCGAGATCCTGCTCCTGCTCGCGATACCGGTGGCCATGCCGCGCGCATTCGGCCGCATGGTCGGCGATGACCGCCAGGGCTACGCGATCCTGGCGGTCATGGGCTCGATCGCCCTCGTCTCGATCGCCGCGGTGACGTGGCTCGAGTCGCTCGGCCTCGGCACCGCGCCGCAGCTCGCGGGCGCCGCGATGGAGGGCAAGGAGACCCGCTACGGCATCTGGGGATCGACGCTGTTCGCCGGTGCGACCACGCTCACGTCCACCGGAGCCGTCAACTCGATGCACGACTCCTACACCGCCCTCGGCGGCATGATCCCGATGATCAACATGATGCTCGGCGAGATCGCACCGGGCGGGGTCGGCTCGGGGCTCTACGGCATGCTCGTGCTCGCCGTGATCGCGGTGTTCGTCGGCGGCCTGCTCGTCGGGCGCACGCCGGAGTACCTCGGCAAGAAGATCGGTCCCGTCCAGATCAAGCTCGCCAGTCTCTACATCCTCGTCACGCCGGCGCTCGTGCTCACGGGCACGGCTTTGAGCTTCGGCATCCCCGCCATCCGTGCCGATCTCGAGGCGACCTCGATCTGGAACCCGGGCGTGCACGGTCTTGGCGAAGTGCTGTACGCCTTCACGTCGGCCGCGAACAACAACGGCTCGGCGTTCGCGGGCCTCACCGCCAACACCCCGTGGCTCAACACGGCGCTCGGCGTCGCGATGCTGCTCGGGCGCTTCGTGCCGATCGTGCTCGTGCTCGCCCTGGCCGGATCGCTCGCCGCGCAGAACACGGTGCCCTCGACCACGGGCACGCTGCCCACCGACCGTCCGCAGTTCGTCGGCCTGCTCGGCGTCGTCGCGGTCGTCATCACCGCACTCACCTACTTTCCCGTTCTCACGCTGGGTCCCCTGGCGGAAGGGCTCGTCTGACTCATGTCCACTGACGTTTCGTCTCGCTTCGCTCGCTCAACGGCCGGGGAGGTCGAGCAGACTACGCACCCGGCCGTCAGCACCGTCGCCCCGAAGCCCCCGAAGCCGTCGTCCGGCGCGTTCAGCGCCGCTCAGCTCTGGGCGGCCGTTCCCGGCGCGCTGCGCAGGCTCAGTCCGGCCGCGCTCTGGCGCAACCCGGTCATGTTCCTGGTGTGGGTCGGTGCCGCCCTCACCACGGTCATCGCCATCGCCGAGCCGTTCCTCGGGGGCGCCGAGGAGTCGGGCGGCACCGCCGTGCCGGTCGGCTTCACGTGGGGCATCGCGGTGTGGCTGTGGCTGACCGTGCTGTTCGCCAACCTGGCCGAGTCGGTCGCCGAGGGGCGCGGCAAGGCGCAGGCGGCGTCGCTGCGGCGCACGCGCACGTCGACGAGGGCGCGCCGCGTCATCGGGTACGACTCGGCCGCGGATCCCGCCGCCGACGGCGCCGAGACGGTCGAGGTGGCCTCGTCCGATCTCGCGCTCGGCGATGTCGTACTCGTGTCGGCCGGTGAGCTCATCCCGGGCGACGGCGACATCGCCTGGGGCATCGCGACCGTGGACGAGTCGGCGATCACCGGCGAGTCCGCGCCGGTCGTGCGGGAGTCGGGCGGCGATCGCTCCGCGGTCACGGGCGGCACCCGGGTGCTCAGCGACCGCATCGTCGTGCGCATCACGTCCAAGCCGGGTGAGACGTTCGTCGACCGCATGATCGCCCTCGTCGAAGGCGCGAGCCGCCACAAGACCCCGAACGAGATCGCGCTGGGCATCCTGCTGGCGAGCCTGTCGATCGTCTTCGTGATCGTCGTGCTCACGCTCAACCCCATCGCCTCGTACGCGGCAGCGCCGGTGAGCATCCCGGTGCTGGTCGCCCTGCTCGTCTGCCTCATCCCGACCACGATCGGCGCCCTGCTGTCGGCCATCGGCATCGCCGGCATGGACCGCCTGGTGCAGCGCAACGTGCTCGCGATGTCGGGCCGCGCGGTCGAGGCCGCCGGCGACGTGACGACGCTGCTCCTCGACAAGACGGGCACGATCACGTACGGCAACCGTCGGGCGGCGGACTTCGTCGCGATGCCCGGCGTCGGCGGGAACGAGCTGGCCCGTGCGGCGGCCCTGTCGTCGCTCGCCGACCCGACCCCCGAGGGGGTCTCGGTCGTCGAGCTCGCTGCGCTCCGCGGCATCCTCGTCACTGAGCCCGAGGGTTCGACCGTCGTGCCCTTCACCGCGCAGACCCGGATGAGCGGCGTCGACCTCGCCGACGGCACCCTGGTGCGCAAAGGCGCCGGCTCGGCCGTGCTGGGGTGGCTCGAGGCATCCGGATCCCCGGTTCCGGCCGCGCTGCGCGCCCAGCTGATGGGCGAGACCGACGCCATCGCGCAGTCCGGCGGCACCCCGCTCGTGGTCGCGACCGTCGAGTCCGAGGGCCACGGACGCCCACTCGGCGTGATCCACCTCAAGGACGTCGTCAAGGAGGGGCTGAGCGAGCGGTTCCACGAGCTGCGCGCGATGGGCATCCGCACCGTCATGATCACCGGTGACAGCCCGCTCACCGCCGCCGCGATCGCGAAGGATGCCGGCGTCGACGACTACCTCGCCGAGGCCACGCCCGAAGACAAGCTGGCTCTGATCCGGCGCGAGCAGGAGGGCGGCGCGCTGGTCGCGATGACGGGCGACGGCACCAATGACGCGCCCGCGCTCGCGCAGGCCGACGTCGGCGTCGCGATGAACACCGGCACCTCGGCCGCCAAGGAGGCCGGCAACATGGTCGATCTCGACAGCGACCCGACCAAGCTCATCGACATCGTGCGCATCGGCAAGCAGCTGCTGATCACCCGCGGGGCGCTGACGACGTTCTCACTGGCGAACGACATCGCCAAGTACTTCGCGATCATCCCCGCCATGTTCATGGGGGTCTTCCCCGGGCTCGCCGCGCTCAACGTCATGCAGCTGAGCTCGCCGGCGTCGGCCGTCACGAGCGCGATCATCTTCAACGCCGTGATCATCGTGTTCCTCATCCCGCTCGCGCTGCGGGGCGTGAAATACCGCGCGGCGACCGCCTCGCAGATCCTCAGCCGCAACCTGCTCGTCTACGGGCTGGGCGGCGTGATCGCCCCCTTCGTCGGCATCAAGCTCATCGACCTCGTCGTGAGCCTCATTCCGGGCTTCTGAGCCCGCTGTCAGGAGACGCACGTGTCCACTCCCACCCGCTCCACCGTCCGCACCACCGGCGTCGCGCTCCGCGCGATGATCGTGTTCACCCTCGTCCTGGGCGTCGGCTACACGGCGCTCGTGACCGGCATCGGCCAGCTCGCGTTCCCCTGGCAGGCGAACGGGTCGCTCGTGCGCGACAACGCCGGCGAGACCGTCGGATCGTCCCTCATCGGGCAGTCGTTCACGGATGCCTCGGGCGCGGCGCTGCCCGGATACTTCCAGTCGCGGCCCTCGGCCGCCGGCGACGGGTACGACGCCGGTGCCTCGAGCGGCTCGAACCTCGGGCCGGAGAACGCCGACCTGGTCTCGACCATCGAGGAGCGCAAGGCGGCGATCGCCGAACGCGAGGGCGTGGGCCCCTCCGAGATCCCCGCCGACGCCGTGACGGCGTCCGGCTCCGGCCTCGACCCGCACATCAGCCCGGCGAACGCGCTGCTCCAGGCGCCGCGCGTGGCGCAGGCGCGCGGGCTCGACGAGTCGGAGGTGCGGACGCTGGTCAAGGCGCACATCGAGCAGCGCGATCTCGGCTACCTCGGCGAGCCGCGCGTGAACGTCGTCCGGCTCAACCTGGCCCTCGACGCCCTGGGTTCATGAGCGTGCGCCGGGTGGCGGCATCCGTCGCCTTGCGAGTCTCTTGCGGGACCCGCCCCGGGCCGGCGCGCACGAGAAGAAATAGGGTGAGCACGTGAAGCGCGGCAAGCTGCGGGTGCTGCTCGGTGCGGCGCCCGGCGTCGGCAAGACGTACGACATGCTCGAAGAGGGCCGCCGCCTCGCCGACGACGGTCGCGACGTGGTCATCGCGGTCGTCGAGACCCACGGGCGCGCCGCGACGGCGGCGCTGACCGAGGGCCTGCCCGTCGTCCCCCGCGCCGTGGTCTCCCACCGCGGGGTGGAGCTCACCGAGATGGACCTCGACGGCGTGCTGGAGCGGCATCCGGGGATCGCGCTCGTCGACGAGCTCGCGCACACCAACGCGCCGGGCCTGCGCCACGCGAAGCGGTGGCAGGACGTCGACGACCTCCTCGCCGCCGGCATCGACGTCATCACGACGGTCAACGTGCAGCACATCGAGTCGCTCGGCGACGTGGTCGAGCAGATCACGGGCGTCGCGCAGCGCGAGACGGTGCCGGATGCCGTCGTCCGGGGCGCCGATCAGGTCGAGGTGATCGACCTCTCACCCCAGTCGCTGCGCGACCGGCTCTCCGCCGGACTCGTCTACCCGGCCGAGCGCATCGACGCGGCACTGTCGAACTACTTCCGGCTCGGCAACCTGACGGCGCTGCGCGAACTGGCGCTGCTGTGGCTGGCCGACGAGGTCGACAGCGCACTGAAGACCTATCGCGCCGAGCACGGCATCGAAGGCACATGGCAGGCACGCGAGCGGGTCGTCGTCGCGCTCACCGGCGGCGCCGAGGGCGAGACGCTGGTGCGGCGGGGCGCCCGCATCGCGGCCCGCTCGGCCGGCGGAGAGCTGCTCGCCGTCCACGTGTCGGGCCAGGACGGTCTGCGCGCGGGCGACCCCGGGGTGCTCACCGCCCAGCGGGCGCTGGTCGAGTCGCTCGGCGGCACCTACCACCAGGTCGTCGGCGACGACATCCCACGGGCCCTGGTGGAGTTCGCCCGATCCGTGAACGCGACGCAGCTCGTCATCGGCGCGAGCCGCCGGGGCCGGCTCGCGGCCGCGCTGACCGGCCCGGGAATCGGTGCGACCGTGGTGCGAGAGTCCGGCGACATCGACGTGCACATCGTGACGCATGCCGCCGCGGGCGGACGCTTCGCGCTCCCGCGGGTGAGCGGCGGCGCGCTGAGTGTGAAGCGGCGGCTACTCGGCTTCGCCCTGGCGCTGGTCGGCGGGCCGCTCCTGACCTGGTTCCTCGTGTCGATCCGCAACGAGGACACCATCACCAGCGACGTGCTGGCGTACCAGCTGCTCGTCGTGCTCGTCGCCCTCGTCGGCGGGATCTGGCCAGCCGTGTTCGCGGCGGTCATGTCGGGCTTCACCCTCAACTACTTCTTCGTCGCGCCGTACTACACGGTCTCCATCGCCGATCCGCGCAACGTCTGGGCGCTCATCCTCTACGTCGTCATCGCGGTGCTGGTCAGCTTCATCGTCGACCGCGCGGCCCGTGCCGCGCGCGCCGCGCGGCGGTCCGAGGCCGAGGCCGAGCTCCTGGCGAACGTCGCAGGCAGCGTCCTGCGCGGCGAGTCGGCCGTGCCCGCGCTCGTCAGCCGAACCCGCGAGTCGCTCGGCCTCGCCGGGGTGCGGCTCGTCGACGCCGACGGCACGGTCCTCGCCACCGACGGCGAGCCGGTGCGCGACGGCCGCTTCGACGCGGTGACCGTGAGCCGCCGCAACGGCGGGCCGCCGGCCATGCTCGAGCTGCACGGGCACGGGCTGGATGCGTCGGAGCGGCGTCTCGTCGACGCCGTGGCGGCCCAGCTCGCCGCGGCCCTGGAGCACACCGATCTCACCGAGACGGCGCGAGAGGCGGGCGTGCTCGCCGAGACGGATCAGGTGCGCAGCGCGCTGCTGTCCGCGGTCAGCCACGACCTGCGGCGCCCGCTGGCCGCGGCCGTCGCCGCCGTCGGCGGGATCCGCGCCGCGGGTCCGCACCTGTCGGCCGAGGACCGCGCCGAGCTGCTGGCCACCGCGGACGAATCGCTCGCGACGCTCTCGGCGCTCGTCACCGACCTGCTGGACGTCAGCCGGGTCGAGGCGGGCGTCCTCGCCGTCTCGCTGGCTCCCGTCGACAGCGCCGGGGTCGTGCTCGCCGCGCTCGAGGAGCTCGGCGCGGGGCCCGACCGCTTCGAGCTGGCGCTCGATCCCGACCTGCCCCTCGTGCGGGCCGACCCGGTGCTGCTGCAGCGCGTGCTGGTGAACGTGCTGTCGAACGCATCCCGCCACTCCCCGCCGGGTGCATCGGTGCGTGTGTCGACGAGCCGCCTGGCCGGCACGGCAGAGATCCGCATCGTCGACCACGGGCGCGGCATCGCCTCCGAACGTCACGGCGACATGTTCACGCCGTTCCAGCGGCTCGGCGACACCGACAACACGACGGGCCTCGGCCTGGGGCTCGCGCTGTCGAAGGGGTTCACGGAGGGGATGGGCGGTACGCTCACCCCCGAGGACACGCCCGGAGGAGGCCTGACGATGGTGATCGCACTGCCCGTCGCCGATGCCGAGGCGGGGGTCGGTGGCGAGGCCGGTGTCGGCGACCAGGCGGACGCGGACGGTGGGGCGGTGGTCGCGGAGTGAAGGTGCTGATCGCCGACGACGACCCCCAGCTGGTGCGGGCGCTGCGGATCACCCTCGCCGCGCACGGGTACGACGTGGTCGCCGCGCCCGACGGCCCCGCGGCCATCGCCCTCGCGGCGAAGGAGCACCCCGACGTCGTCATGCTGGATCTCGGGATGCCGCGCCTCGACGGCGTCCAGGTCATCCAGGCGCTGCGGGGCTGGACCACCGCACCGATCATCGTCGTGTCGGGCCGCACCGGCTCCGCCGACAAGGTGGAGGCACTGGATGCCGGCGCCGACGACTACGTGACCAAGCCGTTCCAGATCGACGAGCTGCTCGCACGACTGCGCGCGCTGTCGCGGCGCGCGGTCGCGGCATCCGGAGCTCCCGTCGTCTCGTTCGGCGACGTCGTGGTCGACCTCTCCACCAAGACCGTGACACGCGCCGGCGAGCGCGTGCGCCTGACCCCCACCGAGTGGCGCATCCTCGAGTTCCTGGCACGCAATCCCGGCTCGCTCGTGACGCGCCAGGCGCTGCTCAAGGACATCTGGGGCACCGAGCAGGTCGCCGACACGGGCTACCTGCGGCTGTACCTGTCGCAGCTGCGCAAGAAGCTCGAGCGTGACCCGGCGCACCCCGCCTACCTGCTCACCGAGCAGGGCATGGGCTACCGGCTCCTCGCCGACGCGACGGCCTGACCCTTCCCGCCCCCACCCGCGTCACGGCCCGTCGACGTGCAACTGCTGCAGTTTCCTGCAACTGCGGCGTCGATTCGCGCAGCAGTTGCAGGAGAGTGCAGCAGTTGCGTCTCCTCCCCAGGCGGCAGAGACGAGCGAGATCGCACGGATCGGGTCACCCGCGGGGAGGTCGGCGCCCCACTCGGCCACCGTCGAGGGATGTGGATCCACGAACCGCCGTTGAACACCGTGTTCCGCCGCCGCGAGAACGACGGCGAGCCGGTCAACGACCGCCGGCTCCGAGCGCGGATCGCGAGCGGAGAGATCGTCCGCATCGGTCCGGGGGCGTTCGCCGCCCGAGTCGCGTGGGAACGGCTGTCGCCGATGGCGCGGCACGCCCAGCGGGTGTGGGAGGCCGCCGCCCGCGCCAAGTCGCAGCTCGTCGTGTCGCATCACGCTGCCGCCGCCCTTCACGGCATCGACCTCATCGGAGACTGGCCGACCCAGGTCGATGTCAGCGTGGGTCTCGGCTCCGGAGGTCGGTCGAGCGGGGAGTTCCGCCGCCGCGGGCGCCAGGCGGCAGTCGAGACCTGGAGATGGCAGGGCCACGCGGTGACGAGTCCGCTGCAGACGGTCATCGACCTGATGGCCTGCTCGCGATTCCTCGACGGAGTCGTGGCGGCCGACCAGGCGCTCTGGGCCAAGCGGAGAAGCGGACCGCTTGTCGAGGCATCTGTCCTTCGTGAACGCGTCGCCGGCATGAGCGGTCGCGGCTCGGCCCGCGTCGCGCGCGCCACGAGGTTCGCCACGAGCCTCGCCGACAGCGTGCGCGAATCGCAGAGTCGCGTGCTGATCTCGGTGATGGGGTTCCCCGAGCCCGAGCTGCAGGCCCGATTCTTGCTCGACGACGGCCGAGACGCGTTCACCGACTTCTTCTGGCCCGACCATCGACACATCGGCGAGTTCGACGGCGTGGGCAAGTACCGTGACCCCGCGCTGATGAAGGGTCGCACGGCGGAGGAGGTGCTGCTCGCCGAGAAGGACCGCGAGGACGAGCTGCGCCGCCAGGTCGATGCCTTCTCGCGATGGCGTGTGCCCGCTCTTCGCTCCCCGCGGATGCTGTACGACATCCTCCACGGTGCCGGCCTGCCGACCTTCCGGCCGCGGCCGGCGCGGTGACGTCATGCCGGTCGCACGCAGCTGCTGCAGTTTCCTGCAGGTGCTGTGTCGGACGACGCAGCGGTTGCAGGAAACTGCAGCAGTTGCGCGGGCGGGGCCGCGCAGCGGCGCGCCCCGGCGGGCGCGATGTCAGCCGAGGCCCTGGCGCTCCTCACCGGCCACCGGCGCGGCATCCCCCGCCACCGGCTTGGACGAGAGGCCGACCGAGCCGGCGTGCGGGTCGTTCGACAGGGCGGCGGCCACGGCGACCGACTCGTCGACGTCGGGGTACTGCGGGCGCAGGATGACGGGCTGGCGGGTGCGCGCTTCCCGCTTCGCATTGCGCGACGCGTAGAGCAGGTTGAGAGCCTCGACGAAGATCGCGAAGGCCATCGGGCCGTAGATGAACGCCTTGTCGATGTGGTACCCGAAGCCCTCGGCAACCAGGAAGACGCCGATCAGGAGGAGGAACGACAGCGCCAGCATCTTCACCGTGGGGTGCTTGTTGACGAACGTGAAGATGAAGCGCGCCGCGAAGAGCATGATGCCGAACGACAGCACGACGACCGTGATGATCACGACGAGGTTCTCGGTCATGCCGACCGCGGTGATGACGGAGTCGAGCGAGAAGACCAGGTCGAGGAGCAGGATCTGCACGAGCACCGAGCCGAACGTGATCGTCTTGCGACCGCCGGCTCCGTGGCCTTCTTCGGCACCCTCCAGCTTGTGGTGGATCTCGGTCACGGCCTTGTAGACCAGGAACAGGCCACCGGCGATGAGGATGATGTCCTTCCACGAGAAGCCCATCTCGCCGATGAAGAACACGTCCTCCTTGAGCGTGATGATCCACCCGGCGAAGAGCACGAGGATGACGCGCATCACCATCGCGAGCGTGAGGCCGAGGTTGCGCGCCTTGGCCTGCTGCTCCTTGGGGAGCTTGGACGCGAGGATCGAGATGAAGATGACGTTGTCGACGCCGAGCACGATCTCGAGCACGAACAGCGTCAGGAACACGGCGATCAGATCGGGCGTGAAAGCGAAGGAGAAGTCCACCACGTCATCGTAGGGTCGCGCGACGAACTGCCCCGCACGGCTTGACAGGCGGACGACGGACGGATGCCGCGCATTCGCGTGCGCTCTTCGCACGAGCGGCCGCGGGGCACGACGAAACGCCCCGGATCTCTCCGGGGCGTCTCGTCCACTCCAGACTCACCAGGGCCGGCCGGCGCACGGCCGTCACGGCCGCGGGATTCAGCCGAGGACCTCGCGCAGACGCGCGGCGAAGCCGGCCGGGTCGCCCGGCATGCCCGGCTGCTCGGTGAATCCGCCGTGATGGCTGGGGAAGTCCGTGACAGGCCTGCCGACGGCGGATGCGACCGCGCGTGCGCCCCGCGCCGCGAGCGTGTCGCCCGACTCGACGCCCGCCGCGACGACGAGTCGGTCACCCCGTGCGCGCAGGGCCTCGACATCGATGTCGTACTCGATGATCGCCGGCATGTTCCGCAGCAGCGGGTTCGTCCGCGTGCCGTCGTCGGCGGTCGGCATCCCGAACATGGCCGGATCCGGCGCGGGCTGGTCGAGGTAGTCGTCGGGCACCGGCCCGTCGAGCATCACGAACGCGATGAACTTCGCCATGGCCGCACCATCGCCCTGTTCGGCATACGTGCGCTTCATGTCGGCGACCACAGCCCGCACCGCCTCCGCGTCGGGGAGTCCCGCCGCCAGCGGCGGCTCGTGAGCCACCGCGATCCGCACGTCCTCGGGGTGGGCAGCGAGCAGGCCCAGCAGGTTCACCGCACCGCCGCTCGTGCCGAACGCGTCCACCGCCCCGACCTCCAGCGCCTCGATCACCCGGTGCAGATCGGACGCGTGCTGCTCGACGCTGATGTCGGCGGTGCCGAGCGGGTTGCGCCCGGCACCCCGCGGGTCGTAGGTCACGACCGGCCGATCCGTGAAGTGACCGGCGAGCATCTCGAGACCGGTCGCGTCCATGGGAGCCGCGAACAGGAACAGCGCCGGCCGCTCGACGCTCGCCGTGGCGAGGTCCCCGTGCACGTCGTACGTGATCGCGCCTTCGCCCTCGCCCACGACGTGAGTGGTGACGGTGCGCTCCGTGGTGTCGTCCATCATGCCGTTCTCCTCGCGCCGCGGGTCACACCCCCGCGAGCACGCCCTCGAGGCGGCGGTAGCTGGACTCCATGCCGTCGGTCATGCCGGTGGCCAAGACGATGTCGCGCGTCTCCTTGTCGGGGTACTCGATGAGGAGCGTGATGAGGGTCGCCCCGTCCTCCTCCTCGAGGTTCATGTCGTTGAGCGTCGACGGGTAGTCGGTGCCCGTCATGTGCTCGGTGGTGACGGCGCGGCGCGGGCTCTCAGAGAGCACCGTCTCGCCGTCGAACCCGAAGCGCTCTCCCTCGGTGCCTTCGGTGGGCTCCCACTCGTAGCGGTACTTGCCGCCCACCTGCGGGTCCACCTCGCACACCGACATCCGCCAGCCGTCCGGTCCGAGCATCCACTTCTCGAGCAACTCCGGCTCCTGGTGAGCGCGCCAGACCAGCTCGCGCGGACCTTCGATGAGGCGCGTGATGCGCACGTGGGTGTCGTCGAGGATCTCGGTCTGCGTGCCCTTGCCCTGCGCGTAGTCACGCAGACCCTGCAGCACGCGGTCGAGCTGGTTGATGGCCATCGTCGAACCCTCGACGGCGCCGAACTCGACGACCTGCTCGAGCGCCTCGGCCGAGGCGAAGTGCGAGACGTTGATCATGCGCGAACCCGTCTCGGTCGGCTCGAACCGGAAGACGACGCGCATGACCGGCATGCCGTCGAGCGGCGCCCCGTCTTCGTTGGCGAAGTTGTCGAGCACGGTGAAGCCGCGCGGCGCGTCGATCTCGAGGAACTCCCACGAGCCGTACGACTTCTCCCCCTGCGGGCTCGTCATGTAGTACACGGCGCGGCCGCCGACGGTGAAGTCGAACGTCGGGAACGATGCGGGCCAGCCGGGAGGGCCCCAGAAGCGCTCCAGCTGGCTCGGCTCGGTGAAGGCCTGCCACAGGCGCTCGACGGGCGCGGCGAACTCGGCCTCGAGCGTCATCGTGAGCGCTTCGGCGTCGGTGGTGACATCGGTGACGGGCATGGTCATTCTCCTTGCGTGTCGGACTTGCGGGTGTCGTTCTTGTGGGCGTCGTTGTCGCGTGCAGTGGGCGAGTCGGTCGGTTCGACGGATGCCGCGCCCTCCGGCACCGTCAGCAGCGCATCGAGCCGGTCGATGCGGGCGCGCCACAGCTCCTCGTAGCGGGCGAGCAGTGCGCGAGCGCGGGCGATCATCTCGGGATCCGCCCGGACGAGGCGTTCGCGCCCCTCGGCCCGCTTGACGATGAGGCCTGCCTCCTCGAGGACGGCCACGTGCTTCTGCACCGCGGCGAACGACATGTCGTACTCGCGGGCGAGCGCCGAGACCGAGTGCTCCCCGCCGATCGTCCGACGGAGGATGTCGCGCCGCGTCGCCGCGGCCAGCGCGTGGAATACGCGGTCGATCTCGTCATCGCTGAGCTCATTTCGTACAACCATTTGGTTGTACGTTAGCCCTCGGCGAGTCGTCCGTCAACCCCTGTTCCTCCCCGGTCCCGAGCAACGACGGCGAGGTCTCCGTGGCGGAATGCTCCGTGGCGGAATGCTGAGGCGGCCGCGGACCGTCGGGCGGCGAGCCGTAGCGGATGGGTGAGGCGAAGACGGCGGCACTCGCGAGCACCGCGACCGCCGTTCCCGCCGCGAGCGCGCGCTGGACGACCCTCACGCCGTAGGTGCGCCGCATGACGGCGACGAGGCCGAGCCCCGCGAGACCGCCCGCCGTGTTGACCAGCACATCGGTCATGTCGGAGCTGCCGACCGCGAGGACGAACTGCGCGGCCTCGAGCGCGAAGCTCGCACCCGCGAGCGTCGCGGTCATGCGCAGGAGCGGCCACGTGGGGGCGAGCAGGGCGAGGTACGCCCCGAACGGCACGAAGATGAGGACGTTCGCGACGACCTCGGCCGGGGCGCTCGCGCCGAACCCTCGGCTCGCGACGAACGGGACGAGCTTGATCGAGCGGGAGACGCCCCCGACGAACGGCACGTCGAGCTTGAACAGCACGAGCCATGCGAGCAGCACGAGATAGACGCCGAAGAGCCCCGTGACGATGAGGCGATTCCGGCGGTCGACGTCGCGTGGCGCGGAGGGCGCGGTCCGGGTCGTGGCCGTCACGGGTTCATCCGGGGGTCGTACGTCGGGTCCGGGTACATCGCGGGGCAGCCCGCCCTGACGGCCTCGGGGCGCTGCTCGAAATGCCATGGCTCATTGGCGTAGATCTGGCAGAGCCCGTACTGTGCGCCGTTCGCCGCGAGCCAGGCCGCGGCATCCGTCCCTCCGATGTCGATCGCGTCGCCCGAAACGTGCGGCGACGAGTCAGGGGTCGCGACCCAGCGCGCGGCCTCTTCGGCCGAGCCGTACTCGGCGATGGCGTCGCGCAGCAGGCGGGCCTGGTGATCGCGCGACCGCCAGCCGCTGTTGACCTCGAGCACGATGCCGCTGTCCGACGCGTCGGCGGCCGCGCTCCGGAGCGCTGCGAGCAGTTCGGGGTCGAGCTGGGAGACGGCGGGGACGTCGTCGAAGACGGTCGTTCCCTCGGCGACGCCGCCGTCGTGCGCGAGCACCGCGCCGGAGCCGCGCTCGAGCGGCGGAAGGGCCCCGGGGGGCGATCCGGCGGCCTCGATCGCGGTCGTGGCAGGCGCGGTCGCGACGGACTCCTGGGCGCTCGCGCCCCACGTGCACGCCGTGACGACCACGGCGGCGGCGACTGCCGCCGAGGCGACGACGGCTGCGCGAAGGCGGCGGGATGCCGGTTTCTGCGAGGTGTGAGAGGACATGGCATCCACCTCACGCGAGCGCGTGTTGCGAGAGCGTATGCCGAACTCGATATGCCGACGATATTCGCCGGCTCGTACGATCGTCAGCATGCGCGTGCTGGTCGTGGAGGACGAGCCCTTCCTCGCCGAGGCCGTCCGCGACGGGCTGCGGCTCGAGGCGATCGCGGCCGACATCGCGGGCGACGGCGACACCGCCCTCGAGCTCCTGAGCGTCAACTCGTACGACATCGCCGTCCTCGATCGCGACATCCCGGGTACGTCGGGCGACGAGATCGCGCGGCACATCGTGGCCTCGGGGACCGGCATCCCGATCCTCATGCTGACTGCCGCCGACCGGCTCGACGACAAGGCGTCGGGGTTCGAGCTCGGCGCCGACGACTACCTCACGAAGCCCTTCGCGCTGCGCGAGCTCGTGCTGCGGCTGCGCGCGCTGGACCGGCGCCGCGCGCACCATCGGCCGCCCGTGCGCGAGGTCGCGGGCGTGCGGCTCGATCCGTTCCGCCGCGAGGTCTTCCGCGACGGGCGCTACGTCGCGCTGACGCGCAAGCAGTTCGCCGTGCTCGAGGTGCTCGTCGCGGCAGAAGGCGGGGTCGTGAGCGCGGAGGAGCTGCTCGAGCGCGCCTGGGATGAGAACGCCGATCCCTTCACGAACGCCGTGCGCATCACGGTGTCGGCGCTGCGCAAGCGCCTGGGCGAGCCATGGGTCATCGCGACGGTCCCCGGCTCGGGCTATCGCATCGACACGGGCGATGACGATGGGTAGAGAGCCCGGCCCGAGCGTTCGGCTCAAGCTCACGCTCAGCTATGCGGGATTCCTCGTGGTGGCGGGCGGCCTGCTGCTCGCGGTGGTGTGGCTGTTCCTGCTGCGGTACGTGCCGCCGGATGCGACACCGACGCTCGACGGCTACTCGCCGGGCCGCGACGACCTCATCCGCGCATTCACGCCGGCCGCCGGTTGGGCCTTCGTCTTCCTCCTCGTGTTCGGGCTCGCGGGCGGGTGGATCCTCGCGGGCCGGATGCTCGCTCCGCTCACGAGGATCACGGATGCCGCGCGCCGCGCCGCCGGAGGCTCGCTATCGCACCGGATCGCGCTCGAAGGTCGTGACGACGAGTTCCGCGAGCTCGCCGACGCGTTCGACACGATGCTCGCGCGCCTCGAGGCGCAGGTCGCCGAGCAGCGCCGTTTCGCCGCCAACGCCTCGCACGAGCTGCGGACACCGCTCGCGATCTCGCAGGCGATGCTCGAGGTCGCGCGCAGCGACCCCGAGCACGACACCGTCGCGCTCCTCGAGCGCCTCAGCGCCGTCAACGCCCGCGCGATAGAGCTGACCGAGGCCCTGCTCGTCCTGAGCCGCGTCGACCAGGGCACCTTCGACCGCGAGCGCGTCGACCTGTCGCTCCTGGCCGAGGAGGCGGCCGAGACGCTGCTGCCGCTCGCCGAGAAGCGCGGCGTCACGCTCGAGACGTCGGGCGACATCGCGCCTGTGATCGGGTCGCCGGCCCTCCTGCTGCAGCTCACCACGAACCTCGTTCAGAACGCGATCACGCACAACCTGCCCGAGGGAGGCAGCGTCCGCGTGCACACCGAGGCGCGTGCGGGAGGCGGCGTCCTGACCGTCGAGAACACCGGCGCGCGCCTTGCGCCCGAACTCGTCGCGACGCTCACCGAGCCCTTCCAGCGCGGCAGCGAGCGCCTGCGCGGCGACGAGTCCGGGGTCGGGCTGGGCCTCGCGATCGTCCAGAGCATCACGCGCGCGCATGACGGATCGCTCACGCTGGCGGCGCGCCCGGAGGGCGGGCTGCTCGTGACGGTGCGGCTGCCCGGTGCGGGCGGCTGACGAGCATCATCGCGCGATGAGCGGATGCCGCGGCTCCCGGCATCCGTCACCCCATCCCGTGCCGAACTAGACTGGACCGGTCCGGCATCCCCGAATTCCTGGAGCTGAGCCGCGTGACCACCCCCTCCTCGACCGCCGTCGCCGACACCGTCGACAACGCCATCGCCACGCCCGAGAAGGAGCAGCCGTACGCGGCGCTCGGCCTGAAGCCCGACGAGTACGACCGGATCCGCGAGATCCTGGGCCGCCGCCCCACGTCGGGCGAGCTGGCGATGTACTCCGTCATGTGGTCGGAGCACTGCTCGTACAAGTCCTCGAAGATCTACCTCCGCAAGTTCGGCGAGAAGGTCTCGGACGAGATGAAGGAACGGCTCATGGTCGGCATGGGCCAGAACGCCGGTGTCGTCGACATCGGCGAGGGCTGGGCCGTCACCTTCAAGGTCGAGTCGCACAACCACCCGAGCTACATCGAGCCGTTCCAGGGCGCCGCGACCGGCGTCGGCGGCATCGTGCGCGACATCATCTCGATGGGCGCGCGCCCGGTCGCCGTCATGGACCAGCTGCGCTTCGGCGCGATCGACAACCCCGACACGGCGCGGGTCGTCCACGGCGTGGTCAGCGGCATCTCGTTCTACGGCAACTGCCTGGGCCTGCCGAACATCGGCGGCGAGACCGTGTTCGACGCGGTCTACCAGGGCAACCCCCTCGTCAACGCGCTCGCGGTCGGCGTCCTCCGCCACGAGGACCTCAAGCTCGCCAACGCCACCGGCGCCGGCAACAAGGTCGTGCTGTTCGGCGCCCGGACCGGCGGCGACGGCATCGGCGGGGCATCCATCCTCGCGTCCGACACGTTCGCCGACGGCGGTCCGACGAAGCGCCCTGCGGTGCAGGTCGGCGACCCGTTCGCCGAGAAGGTGCTCATCGAGTGCTGCCTCGAGCTGTACCGCGGCGAGCTCGTCGAGGCCATCCAGGACCTCGGCGCCGCCGGCATCTCGTGCGCGACGTCGGAGCTCGCCGCCAACGGCGGGTCGGGCATGCGCGTCGACCTCGAGAACGTGCTGCTGCGCGACCCCACGCTCACGCCCGAGGAGATCCTCATGAGCGAGAGCCAGGAGCGCATGATGGCGATCGTCGCGCCCGAGAAGCTCGACGCCTTCCTCGAGGTCGTCGGCAAGTGGGACGTCGAGACCTCGGTGCTCGGCGAGGTGACCGGCGACGGGCGCCTGCAGATCTTCTGGCACGGCGAGGAGATCGTGAACGTCGACCCGTCGACGGTCGCGGTCGACGGCCCGGTTTACGAGCGCCCGGTCGCGTACCCGACCTGGATCGACGCGCTGCGCGAGGACTCGGCATCCGCTCTCCCCCGCCCGACCGACGCCGAGACGCTCCGCTCCCAGTTCACCCGGCTGGTGGCGAGCCCGAACCTCGCCGACACGTCGTGGATCACCAACCAGTACGACTACTACGTCATGGGCAACACGGCGCTGTCTTTCCCCGACGACGCCGGCATGATCCGCGTCGACGAGCACTCGGGGCTCGGCTTCGCGATCGCCACCGACTGCAACGGCCGCTACTGCCAGCTCGACCCGTACCAGGGTGCGAAACTCGCCCTCGCCGAGGCGTACCGCAACGTCGCCGTCACCGGCGCCGAGCCGACGGCCGTCACCGACTGCCTCAACTTCGGCTCGCCCGAGAACCCCGAGGTCATGTGGCAGTTCTCGCAGACCGTCGACGGCCTGTCGGACGCCTGCCTCGAGCTCGGCGTGCCGGTCACGGGCGGCAACGTCTCGTTCTACAACCAGACCGGCGACCAGCCGATCTTCCCGACCCCGGTCGTCGGCGTGCTCGGCATCATCGACGACGTCGCGCGCCGCATCCCGTCGGGCTGGCAGGACGCGGGTGAGAACATCTACCTCCTCGGCGTCACCTCGACCGAGCTCTCGGGCTCGCAGTGGGCGGGCACGATCCACGACCACCTCGGCGGTCGCCCGCCGGCCGTCGACCTCGCGCAGGAGAAGAAGCTCGCCGAGCTGATCCACGCCGCGTCGCAGCAGTCGCTCGTGTCGTCGGCGCACGACCTGTCGTCGGGCGGTCTCGCGCAGGCCCTCGCCGAGGCGGTCATGCGCTTCGGCGTCGGCGCACGCGTGTGGCTCAACGAGATCCAGGAGCGGGACGGGGTGGATGCCGCCACCGCCCTCTTCTCGGAGTCCACCGGCCGTGTCATCGTCTCGGTGCCGCGCGAGGACGACGTGAAGTTCCGCGGGCTGTGCGAGGGCCGGGGCTACCCGGTGCTGCGCATCGGCGTGACGGACTCGGCAGCCGACGGCGACGAGCCGGCGCTCGAGGTGCAGGGCCTGTTCACCGTGCCGCTCGCCGAGCTGCGCGGACTCTCGACGTCGACCCTGCCCGACGCCTTCGGCCCGATCATCACCGAGCACACCGCCTGACACCGGTTGATTTCGCCGGTCGGCGAACCCGGTCTCCGTCGCTGTGGATTCGGGGTGCGCCGCCCCCGCTCGCGGCGGGCGGTGTGCTCCGCAGACGAACGCGATGCGCCCCGGACGCACAAGTAGGATGGGCGCATGGCGGCGGACGACGACGAGTACAGCGGTTTCAACGACACCCGGCAGCGCCGCGTCAAGATCGTCGCGTGGGTGACGATCGTCGCCCTCATCCTCGTCGGCGGCGGCGCCACGGTCTTCGCACTGCTCTTCGGCTGATTCCGGATGCCGCGGCCCGGCGAGGACGGCTAGGCTCAGCGCAAGGAGGAGCCATGAGCTCGGAATCATCGTCCCCCAAGGCGTCGCTGTGGACGCGCCTCAAGAACTTCGTGTCGCCGCCCCGCGAGAGCTACGACACCCGACAGGCACGAGCGGGAGATCTCGGCGCAGGCGCGCAGAGCGCGGTCTACGACGCGACCGACCGCCGCCGCCACGGCGGCTCGATGGAGATCGGCAGCTAAGGCCCGACCAGGTGTCAGCAGACTCCCGGAGACAACCGCGCTATATCGCGATTACCATGGCACCGTGGAGCCGATCCTCCTGATCGTGTCGAGCTGGTGGTGGATCGCTCCGGCTGCCGCGGGAGCCGGAGCGGCGACCTACGCCGGCCTGACGACGCGCAGCCGCCGCGCCCGGCGGCTCGAACTCGACGCCGCGCGCGCCGAGGAATCGCGCGCGTACCGCGAGCTCGTGGCCGCGAAGGCGCGCGTGCGCACGGCGTACGCCGACATGCTCGCCGCGAAGTCCCGCACCACCGCACCGCCCAGCCAGGCGGCCGCCGCGCGCCGCGAGCTGCAGGAGGCGAAGCAGTCCGAGAAGACCGCGTCGCTCGAACTGCGCGCCAGCCGCTCGCGCGTGAAGGCGGGCTACGCCGAGTACCGCGCCGCGACTGCGCAGGATCCGCTCCCCATCGACCGCCTCTACGCCGCGCACGACGCCGTGAACGCGCGCTGGCTGGCCTACGAGACCGACGTCGACAAGGCGCTGGCGTACCCGAAGATGACCGACCCCCGGCATCCGGCCACCGTCGTCTTCCTGCGCGCGCAGCGCGAGGCGCTGGCGAAGCGGCCGACCCTGCGCGATCGGGTGGCGCCGCAGCAGTTCCTCGAGTACCGGATCGCGGTGCGCCACCTCGAGGCGACCTTCGCCGAGGCCGAGCGACAGGTCGGCGCCCCCACGGCGTCGCGCCCGACCTCCGCCGGGGCGACGGCCGCGGCCGGGCTCAGCGCCGCCGCCGCGGTGCTCGCCGAGATCGCCGACCGGCTGCCGGCGCTGATCGCCCGCATCCCGCCGCCTCGCACAGGAGAGCCGCCCGCTGGCAGGGTGCCCTGAGCCCCACACGTCGGCGCGGGCGGCCGTTAGCATGACAGGGTGGAGCAGTTCTGGGAGTTCGCACGCGACTTCTGGTGGCTCGTCTTTCCGCTCATGGGCGTGCTCGGCATGGTGGGCAACGCCTGGGAGCAGGGTGCCCGACGACGCCACCGGCGCCGTCTCGAGGTGATGCACGCGAAAGCGGAGCTCAAGGCGGCGCAGGCCGCGGCACGCGGCAAGCCCGTGGCGGCGGCATCCCTCCCCCCGATCACCGCGCCCACCGCGCCCACCGCGACCGAGTCATCCGCGCACGCCACCGGCGGCGGACGCGAGACGCAGGTCACGCAGCTGGAGCGCCTCTTCGCGACCCATGATGCCGTCACCGCGCGCTGGCTCGAGTACGAGCTCGACGTCGCGAAGATCATCGCGTTCCCGGCCATGAGCGACGGCCGCCAGCCGCTCACCGCCGCATTCCTGCGCGCCAAGCGCATGGCCGACGGACTGCGCCCCGCCTCGGCGAAGGCGCGGCTCTCGAAGGACCAGCTGGCCGAGTACCGCAACGCCGTCGCGGACTTCGAGGTCGCCTTCGATGTCGCCGAGCGCGACGCGCGGCGCCTGCGCGACTCCAGCTTCACCGAGGTCGAGCGCAAGCGCCTCGACACGGCGAAGAAGCTCCTGACCGTGGCGATCGACGAGGCCGCGACGCCCGCCGAGCGCCAGCTCGCCTACCGTCGCGTCCGCGAAGAGCTCGACGGGCTCATCTCCATCTCGGACGAAGCGATCGAAGTGCTCGAGAAGAAGGTCATGCTCGAGCTCGGGCCCGTCGCCTCGGCCACGACGGGGACGGATGCCGCGACCCCGCCGCGCGCGGACGCTGCGCCCTCGGCGGCACCCGCACCGGGCGCCGAACCGGAACCGCAGCCGCTGCCCGCTCAGAACCCGAAGCGCCCGAGCACGACGCCGCCCGCCGCGACGTGGCCGGTGCCCTCACGCGGCAACGGCGACTCCCCGGGCCGGGTCACCCACCCCAAGCCGCAGCACTGACGCAGCCCTGACGGGATCCTCCCGGGTCTCCGGATCACCGGGCGCGCTCGGGGATCACTGGGCGAGCTCGGGGTGGGCCTCGATCCAGGCGTCGATGCGGGCGAACCAGTCGAACAGCCACGCGGCGCGGGCGTCGAGACCATCGGGGATGTCGGCGCGGGGCACCCGCCATGCGCGCATCGTGATGCCCTTGTCCATCGGCAGCTCGCGCCAGACGTCGCGGAGGGTCACCAGGCGATCCAGCCCGGTGTGGGCGATGAACACGACGTCGGCATCGGGGGCGGCGTCGAGTGCCGCGTGCATGCCCCCGGGCTGCGGCGCCATCACATGCTGCAGGGCCTCGGCACGGTCGGCCATCGCCTCCCGCCCCGCGGCGCGCAGCCGCTGGATGCGCGAGCGCCGGCGCGACGGGCTCACCTGGCCGCCCTCGGGGAAGATGACGAACGCGTCGTCGGGGCCGAGGCCGGCGGCCAGGTCGCCGAGCGCTTCCTCCACTCGGGCGCCGCCGCCTGCCCGGCCCCTGCCGAAGCCCGACGGCACGATGAACCGCGCCGGAATGCGGTGGAGCAGGAGGTCGATCGCGGGATCCCACTGCAACGTGTACTTCAGCACGATGCGGGGCCGCCGCGCGACCTGATTGAGCAGTGTGTGGATCAGGATGAACGAGTCGCCCGGTCCCCCGTGGCGGCTCGCCACCACGAGCGGCGTGCCCGGGGCGAACAGCGCGTCGAACTCCGCGCGACCCGGAGCCCCGGCATCCCGATCGCGTGCTCTGCGCGGCAGTCTGACGAGGTCATCGGCGTCGTCCCGGCCGGTCGTCGAGATCGTGAGCCGCAGCACCCCGCCGAAGACCCAGAAGAGCACGCGCAGCGCCCAGCCCCCCAGCCGGTAGTGCGCGGTGACGAATGCGGGGCGATGCAGCGCGTACCCGAAGCCCGAGGCGATCCACAGGCCGAACATCGCGATGACGAGCGCGGCGTCCCACAGCAGGTACACGGTCACGAGCCACAGCACGCGCGGCAGCCGGAACCGGCCGGGCACCAGCGAGGTCAGCGCGAGCGCGATGATCAGCCACACGGGAGTGAGCACGAGCATGGTGGCGGCCGCGACGATGACGAGCGGTGCGAGTACGAGACGGCGCAGCCAGGTCGGCGGAAGCGGCATCAGCGATCCTCGTCGGTTCGCGGGGCGACGGCCGGCTCGTCGCGCTCTCCGCTGACGACGGGACCCGCGCCCAGCGCGCGCTCGGCGAGGAACGCCCTGCTGGCCTGGTGCGCCTGGTCGATGCGGCGCCGGACGGTGTCCATGCGGCGATACGACATCAGCGAGTCGTCGCCCTCGAGCCCGCCGCCGCTCGGCAGCACGTGCAGCGCGACGCCCGCGGGCAAGGTCGCGACGTCGCGCGCGTAGCGGTGGCGGCGGGCGATCTCGAAGGCGACGCGGGCGGTGTCGACGGCCGAGCGCGGCGCGACCAGCGGGGTCTCGATGCGGCCCACCTGCAGCACGTACACGGACGTGGCGCCGGCCTCGACGGCCTGTTCGATCGGGATCGAGTTGACGATCCCGCCGTCGATGAAGTGCTCATCGCCGATACGGGTGGGCGGCAGCAGGCCGGGCACCGACGCCGACGCGAGTATCGCGTCGATGAGCGGGCCCGACTCGAAGACGTGCTCGGCGGCCCGCTCGATGTTCGCGGCGACGACGCGCAGGCGCACCGGCAGGTCTTCGAACCGGGTGCCGGCCCCGAGCGCGCGCTCGAGCAGGTGCCGCAGGGGCTGGGGCGAGTTCAGGTGCGTCTTGGTCTTGACGAGCCGCGTGAACTGGGCGAACAGCGAGTCGCCGTAGACGGCGTTCGCCTCGGGCGACGTCCAGGCCTCCAGCAGCGTCTCGATCACCGCGGGCGTGGGGTCGTTCGCCACGAGCGCGCCGTTGATCGCGCCGATCGACGTGCCGACGACGAGCTCGGGACGGATGCCGGACTCGAGGAGCGCCTGCAGCATGCCGATCTCGACCGCCCCGCGGACACCCCCGCCGCCCAGGACGAACGCCACCGTCATGCCCACACCCTATTGCGGCCGGATGGGCGAAACGGCCCGGACGATCCCGCACGCTCGAGGCGTTTCGTCTGCGGGCGCCAGAGCGCCCTCCGCTCAACGACCGGGAGTCAACGAACCCGGCCGTTGATCGTGCATCCCGCGCGCTCGAGGCGTTTCGTCTGCGGGCGCCAGAGCGCCCTCCGCTCAACGACCGGAACCCGGCCGTTGAGCGAGCGAGGAACGAGCGAGACGAAACGCCCCGGACCCGCGAGCGACACCGGCCCGCGGCATCACCGCCGTCAGCGGGTCAGGCCGTCGGCCCACTCGTGGTTGTCGGCGATCCACTCCGCGACCACCGGACCGTAGTCGTCGCCGTCGTACTGCCCGAACATCGCGTCCTCGAGGGAGTACAGCAGTTCGTTGTCCATCCGGAACGCCTCGAGCCACTCCGCCACCTCGGGGAAGTCGTCCGCGAACGCCGTCGACGCCACCGTGTGGATGCCCTCGGCGTCGCCGAGCAGCCCGTCCGGATCCTCGAGGTCCTTCAGCGGGAACGCGTTGTACGCCCAGTGCGGACGCCAGAGTGTGACGGCGACGTCTCGTCCGGCATCCGTCGCCGCCTGCAGCTCGGTGAGCATTGCAGGCGTCGACGAGGTGACGAACTCCATGCCCTCGAGGCCGTAGCCGGGGATGACCGCGTCCTGCGTGACGGTGACCAGGCCCGACCCCGCCTCGATGCCGACCAGGCGGTTGCCGAACACGTCGGCGTTCGCGGCGAGCTCGTCGAGCGAGTCGATGGGGGCGTCCTCGTTCACCGCGATGGTGAGCTTCGCCTCGTCGTTCCAGGCGCCGAGGTCGACGAGGTCGTCGCCGTACGTCTGCATGTAGTCCGCGTGGGTCAGCGGCAGCCAGGTGTCGAGCGTCAGGTCGTAGTCGCCGTTCGCGATGCCCGTGTACGCGGCGGCGGGATCGGCGTAGGCGAGCTCGACGGTGTATCCCTCCTCCTCGAGCACGGCCTTCCACAGCTCCGACGCGGCGATGCCCTCGTCCCAGCCGTTGAACACGGCGATCCGCAGGTGCCCCTTGTCGTCGCCGCCGACGCCGCTCTGGACGAGCGCGCCGTTCACGAGCAGCGCGGCGGTGCCTGCCAGCGCGAGCCCGCCGGCGATGATGCGTGCCTTGGCCATGTCAGCTCCTCTCCGGTCGTCTCACGCGGGCACCGGCTCGGGCCGCCGGGCGTCGGTGTCGGGAACGGATGCCTCGCCCTCGGCCGCGACGGGCTCGGTGTTCTCGGCCGCCGGGGTGGCGGCATCCGTCTTCCCGTCCTTGGCGGTGGTCCGTGCACGACGCGTGCGCGGCTGCGAGAAGCCGGAGGTGATGCGGTCGAGGATCATCGCGAGGATGACGACCGAGAGGCCCGCCTCGACGCCCAGCGCGATGTCGATGCGGCTGAGGCTCTGCACGACCGCGCCGCCGAGACCCCCGGCGCCGACCATGCCGGCGATGACCACCATCGACAGGCTCAGCATGATGACCTGATTGACGCCGGCCATGATGCTCGGCAGCGCGAGGGGCAGCTGGATCTGGCGCAGGATGCGCGCGGGCGACGCACCGAAGGCGTGTCCGGCCTCGACGATCTCGGGGTCGACGCCCCGGATGCCGAGCTCGGTGAGGCGCACGCCGGGGGCGAGGGCGAACGCGATGGTCGCGACCATGCCGGGCACGGGTCCGACGCCGAAGATGAGCATCGCGGGGATCAGGTACACGAACGCGGGCATCGTCTGCAGGAAGTCGAGCACCGGTCGCAGCACCGTCGAGACGCGGTCGCTGCGCGCGGCCCAGATGCCGAGCGGCACGGCGATCGCGATCGCCACGACGGCGGCGAGGATCACCAGGGCGAGCGAGTCCATCGCGTTCGACCACTGGCCGACGGCGACGATCACCAGGAGGCCTGCGGCGCTGCCGAGGGCGAGCACGAGGCCCTTCGACCAGTACGCGAACGCGGCGATCACGAGGATGACCGCCCAGAACGGCGGGGTCGACAGCGATGCGTCGAGCCAGTCGTAGAGACCCCGGAAGATCACCGAGACGATGTCGAAGAAGCCGCCGAAGACGTCGATCACCCAGCGGACCGCGCCTTCGACGACGTCGCCGAGCGGGAGGCGGAAGAGGTCGTTCATCGGGCGGCTCCTTCCATTGCACGGGCACCGTCGGGGCCGATGCGCGTGGGAGGCGCGGAACGGCCGGCGAGCGGGGATGCGGGCGCAGCCGCTGCGGGCTGCTCGACGGCCGCCAGCGTCTGCACGATCTCGCTGGCCGGCACGGACGCCGGCAGGTCGATGACCGGGTTCTCTCGGGTGACCGGCGGCACGTCGCCGAGCGCCGCGAGCAGCGTCACGCGCGGGATGGTGCCGACCAGGCGGCCGGCGTCGTCGACGACGGCGACGGGCAGCGGGCTCTCGACCGCGCGCTCCACGACGTCGGCGAGCGGGTCGTCGACGTGCACCGCCGGGCGGCCGGCGCGCACGAGCGACCGCAGGTCTGTGCGGCCGTCCTTCACGGCGCGGATGACGGCGCGGTCGGTGACCGTCCCGAGGAAGCGCCGGTTCTCGATCACCGAGACGGCGCCCACCTGCAGGTCGCGCATGACGCGGAGTGCACCGCGCACGCCGGCGCTCACGGGCGTCGTGGCGACGGGCGGGGCCATGACCGACCCGGCGGTGAGCACGCGGGCGCGGTCGACGTCCTGCACGAACTGCGCGACGTAGTCGTTGGCGGGATCGGTGAGGATCTCTTCGGGCGTGCCGTTCTGCACGATGCGCCCGTCGCGCATGACCGCGATGCGGTCGCCGAGGAACATCGCCTCGTTCAGATCGTGGGTGATGAAGACGATCGTCCGGCCGAGCTCGCGCTGCAGCTCGACGAGCTGCTCCTGCATCTCGCGCCGGATCAGCGGGTCGAGGGCCGAGAACGCCTCGTCCATCAGCAGGATGTCGGTGCCCGCCGTCAGGGCGCGGGCGAGGCCCACGCGCTGGCGCATGCCGCCCGACAGCTCGTCGGGCATCGCGTCGGCGCGGTCGCCCAGGCCCACACGGTCGAGGATCTCGCGGGCGCGCGCACGGCGCTCGTCGCGGCCGACGCCCTGGATCTCGAGCGCATAGGCGGCGTTGTCGAGCACCGACAGGTGCGGCAGCAGCGCGAAGTGCTGGAACACCATCGAGATGGAGCGCTGACGGATGCCGCGCAGCTCCTTCGCGGAGGCCTTGACGACGCTGCGGCCCTGGACGAGCACATCCCCGGCCGTGGGCGGCAGCAGTCCGTTGAGCATGCGGATCACGGTGGACTTGCCCGATCCGGACAGTCCCATGATGACGAAGATCTCGCCGGGCTCGACGGTGAAGCTCGCATCGATGACGGCCGCCGAGCCCGCGTCGGCGACGTCGGCGCGCGTCGCGCCGGCGCGCAGCCGCCGCATCGCGTCTTTCGGATGACGTCCGTAGACCTTGAAGAGGTTCTTCGCCTCGATGGCAGGCGGAAGGGTCACTGTGCACCTCGGCAGCTCCGGTGCGGAGCTGCAGCGGTCGCGCCCGGGTGGCGGCCGTCCCCGCAGCGGATGTCGGATCCGCGCTGCGGCCGCCGACCATACGCTCACCGGTCTGACGCTCGGGCATCACCGGAGACCGCGGACTGGTCGGGAAGCGGCCCATGACGGGCCTCATCCACCGTTCCATGGGCCCGGGAGCGCCGCAAATTCGACACGGAGCGGCCGCTTCGCTACCTCGCGCACGCGCGATAGCACGGCTTCGCGGTGGTCGGGCCGGGGCCACCCACCGGTCGTTGAGCGGAGGGCGCTCTGGCGCCCGCAGACGAAACGCATCTCATGTGCCGGGCTGCGCGGCTTGGTGCGTTCGCCGGCTGCGCGCGTTTCGTCTCGCTCGTCCCTCGCTCGCTCACGACCGGGAGGCGGTTGACGTCAGTCAGTGTTCTGTGGTTACTTAGTCAAGTAAGTAACCAACACACAGGGGGCGGGTGTGATCGAAGAAGGCAAGGCGCTGTTCCTCCAGATCGCCGAGAGCGTGGAGGACGCGATCATCGACGGCTCGCTGGCCGAAGAGGCGCAGGCGCCGTCGACGAACGAGCTGGCCGCCTTCTACCGCATCAACCCCGCCACTGCCGCGAAGGGAGTCGCGATGCTCACCGACAAGGGCGTGCTGTACAAGCGGCGCGGCATCGGCATGTTCGTGGCGCCGGGCGCGCGCGAGCGCCTGATGACCGAGCGCCGCACCGCCTTCGCCGACCGCTTCGTCGAGCCGCTGCTCGCCGAGGCCCGCAAGCTCGGGCTCGGGCCCGAAGATCTGGCAATGCTCATCCGCGACCGCGCCTCGGCGGCGGTCGCCACCACCACGGAAGGGAACGCACGATGACGACCGGGACGCACGTCATCGAGGTGAAGAACCTCACCAAGCGCTACCGCGACATCGTCGCGGTAGATGACGTGAGCTTCACCATCGAGAAGGACACCATCTACGGCCTGCTCGGCCGCAACGGCGCCGGCAAGACGACCGTCATGTCGATCCTCACCGCACAGAACTTCGCCACCAGCGGGAACGTGCGCGTGTTCGGCATGCAGCCCTACGAGAACGCCAAGGTGCTGTCGCGCATGTGCTTCGTGCGGGAGAGCCAGAAGTACCCCGACGACGCGCTGCCCAAGCACGCGTTCGGCACCGCGAAGCTCTTCTTCCCGAACTGGGACGACGAGCTGGCTGCGCAGCTGATCGACGAGTTCCAGCTGCCGATGAACACGCGGATCAAGAAGATGTCGCGCGGGCAGCTGTCGGCGGTCGGCGTGATCATCGGCATCGCCTCGCGGGCAGAGATCACGTTCTTCGACGAGCCGTACCTCGGCCTCGACGCCGTCGCACGGCAGATCTTCTACGACCGGCTGCTCGAGGACTACGTCGCCCACCCCCGCACCATCATCCTGTCCAGTCACCTGATCGACGAGGTGTCGAACCTCATCGAGCGCGTGCTGGTCATCGACCGCGGGCGCATTCTGATCGACGAGACGACGGACGCGCTCCGCGACCGCGCCGCCAACATCGTGGGCGACGTGGCGGCGGTCGACGCCTTCGTCGCCGGCCGCGAGGTCATCCACCGCGAGGCGCTCGGGCGCGTCGCGTCGGTGACGGTGCTCGGGCGGCTCACGGCCGCGGAGCGCGCGCAGCTCGCCGCGGCGGGACTGGACGTGGCTCCCGTGTCGCTGCAGCAGCTGATCGTCCGCACGACGCAGCACTCGGCATCCGATTCCGCATCACCCGACGCCGCGGCGGCAGCGCCCGCGACCTCCGAGGAAGGAGCGCTGCGATGAACCGCACCGTCAACGTCGTGCGCATGCAGCTGATCAACAAGCAGACGTTCGTGTGGGTGCCGCTGATCGTGCTCGGCGCCTCGTTCGCGATGTCGATCGCGATCTACGCGATCCTCTATACATCCGGTCTGCCGGGCCCGTTCTACGGCGGCGGGTCGCAGGCGCCGCTGTGGGTGCTGCTGTTCGTCGGCATCTCGTCGCTGACGCTCACCTTCCCGTTCTCGCAGGCGATGAGCGTCACGCGACGCGAGTTCTACCTCGGCACGATGCTGGCCGCAGCGATGTGCGCCGTGCTGCTCGCGATCGTCTTCGCGGTCGGCGGCATGGTCGAGGACTGGACGAACGGCTGGGGCATCAACGGGTACTTCTTCGCCCTCGACTGGGTCGTCGAAGACGGCCCACTCGGCGCCGCGTTCTTCTACTTCGTGATGGCGATGCTCATCTTCATGCTCGGCTTCTGGTCGGCGACCGTCTACAAGCGGTCCGGCGCCCTGCTGCTGACCCTCATCTGGGTCGGTGTGGGCGCGCTCCTGCTGGTCGCCATCTGGGCGATCACGTACTACGAGGTGTGGCCCGAGGTCGTCACGGCGCTGGTCGAGCTCGGTGCCGTCGGGCTTGCCGCGTGGGGTCTCGCGCTGACCCTCGTGCTCGGCGGGATCTCGTACCTCACCCTCCGGCGCACCGTGCCGTGACACAGGACCCGGGGTCAGGCTTCGGCCCCGGAGGAGCGGATGCCCCGACCCGGCGATCGCGCCGGGCCGGGGCATCCGTCATCTCGGCATCCGTCATCTCGGCATGAGCGTGGGCGCGGACATCGAGGCCCCCGCGCGCGTCGTGAACCATCACGCTCAGCGGGCTACGGCGCGAGCGGCTCCCACACGAGCTCGGCGACGTCGAGCACGATCTCGGGGCCGCCGCCCGCGGCGACACCGGAACGGACCTCGCCCACGCACACGCACACCGCATCGTTGAGCCGGCGGTACGCGGGGTGGTCGCTCACGTGGAGCACCGCGCCGACGACCTCGCGGGCGCCCACGGGCTGGGCGCGACCGTAGCCGCGGCACTCGAGGAGCACGGTGGCGCCGTCGGTGGTCTCGATGACGCCGCGGATGTCGGGGACGAAGGGCCCTGCCGCGGTGCGGCGCAACGGGAAGTTCGCGGCGTGGAAGCGACCGGCGAGCTCGCCCTCGGCCGTGCCCTCGGCGGAGTAGAAGTGCTGCTCCCAGCCGCCCTCGAGCTCGACCGCCCAGCCCTCCGGATAGGAAAAGCGCAGGCGGTAGAGGGGCTCGAGTCGCATGGTGCGGTCGTCAGCGGCTGCCGGCCGCCCCGTTGCCCTCGCGCAGCACCTCGTGGTGGCGGATGACCTCGGCGACGACGAAGTTGAACCACTTCTCGGCGAAGGCCGGGTCGAGGTCGGCGTCTTCGGCGAGGGTGCGCAGTCGCGCGACCTGCTGCTCCTCGCGGGCGGGGTCGGACGGCGGCATGCCGTGCTCGGCCTTGAGGTGACCCACCTGCTTCGTGGCCTTGAACCGCTCGGCGAGCAGGTACATCAGCGCGGCGTCGATGTTGTCGATGCTGCTGCGCAGCCGTGCCAGCGTCGTCGTGGGGTCTTCGGTCATGGCTCCTCCTCGCTCCTCGACGATACCCGAGCGGTCCGGCCGGTCCCCCGGCTGTGACGCAGTGGCTCTGTCTCGGCGCCGCGGGCCGGCCCTAGAGTGTGACCCATGACCGACACCTCGCCCTCGCTCGGCGCCACGGCCGCTGAGGCCGCCGAACCCCTGTCCGTGCCCGCGACGGCGGGCACCGACAGCCAGCCGGTGGGCGAGGCTGACGCCGGCGCCGCCGCGGCGCGCCCGGACGGGCAGGCCGCCCCGGTGTTCACGGGCGAGGCGCCCGCGGGCAAGACGTTCTGGGCGAACCTCAACAGCCCGTTCCGGCTCGGGCTGGTGCTGACGCTCGGGGCGCTGGCCGCCGCGGCGCTCGGGCTCGCCTTCTGGAACCTCTCGACGATCATCATCTACATCGTCTTCGCACTGTTCGCCGCGCTCGGGCTCGACCCGATCGTCCGCTGGTTCGGGCGTCACAGCGTCTCGCGCCCCTGGGCGATCGTGATCGTGTACACGGCCTTCGCCCTCGTGCTGACCGGCGTGCTGCTGCTGGTGGTGCCGACGCTGGTCAAGCAGATCACCGCCTTCTTCAGCGATCTGCCGCAGACCGTCGACGACTTCCAGGCGTCGGACTTCTACGGCTGGCTGAGCTCGACCTTCGGAGGTCAGGTCGGCGCCATCACCGACCAGGTCGAGAAGTTCCTCACGAACCCCGCGAACATCGCCGCGATCGGCGGCGGGGTCGTGAACTTCGCGATCAACGTCGGCACGACGATCTCGGGTCTCATCATCGTGCTCGTGCTGAGCCTGTACTTCCTCGCGGGCCTGCCGACGATGAAGGTGGCCTTCAACCGGTTCGTCGCCGCCCGCAACCGTGCCAAGGCCGCCGAGATGACCGACCAGATCACCGACTCGATCGGCGCCTACCTCATGGGCATGGTCGTCCTGGCGTTCTGCAACTCGATCGTCGCGTTTCTGCTGCACCTCTTCCTGGGGCTCCCCTTCCCCGCGCTCATGGGCGTCCTGGCGTTCCTCATCACGCTGATCCCGCTCATCGGTTCGGTGCTGTACTGGATCACCGCGACCGTCATCGCGCTGTTCACGGGGTGGCTCCCGGCCCTGATCTTCGCGGTGATCTACCTCGTCTACATGCAGCTCGAGGCGTACGTGCTCACCCCCAAGGTGATGAACAAGGCGATCGCCGTGCCGGGCGCCCTCGTGGTGATCGGCGCGATGGTCGGCGGTACGCTGCTGGGCCTCCTCGGCGCCCTGGTCGCGATCCCGGTCACGGCGTCGATCCTGCTCATCATCAAGCAGGTCTTCATTCCCAAGCAGGACGCGAAGATCTGAGCCGTCCGCCGCAGGGCGGGGGGGACGGATGCCGCGGGCCGCGGCATCCGTCATCGCCTCAGTAGTCGACCCGGCGGCCGAACCGGCGCTCGCCTCGGGGGCGCGGGGAGCACGTGGCCACGCGGCGGAGGCGTACGATCTCGTGCGGCTGGAGGCCGACGGTCTCGCCGAAGTCCTCGAGCGACGTGAAGCCGCCCTGCGCCTCGCGTTCCTTCACGGCGCGGCGGGCGCGCGAGCGGTTCATGCCGGGCAGATCCTCGAGCTCGGCCGCCGCGGCGGTGTTGACGTCGACCGTCTCGGCGGGGGTTCCGGGCGCGACGAGGTCGTTGCTCGACGCGCCGACCGCGGCCGCGAGCGCGGCCGACTCGGACGGCTTCGCGCTCTCCGCGGCCTTCGCCTGCGCGGCCTTCGCCTTCGCTTCGGCCGACGCGCGTTGCGCGGCTGCCGCTGCCGCGGCGGCGTTGCGCTGCCGGCGCGACCGGCGAGAGGGCTTCTTCACCGGCGCCGTCGCCGCCGCCGCGGCGGTCTCGCCGGCATCGGAGGCGCGGGCACCGGCGTCGGTGGCCGATGCGCGATGCCACGTCGCCGGGCGGCTGCGTGCGGCGACATTCCCCTGACCGGTGCGCTCGAGGCGGCGCTGCCACATCGTGCGCAGCCATCCCGGGTTCACGGCGAGCGCGACCACCATGCCGCCGAGGTACACGATCGCGCGCGCCAGCGGCTGCCACTGCCCCCAGATCTCGAAACTCACCAGGAGTGCGGCCGCGCCCCACACCACCCCGAGGATGATGAGGCGGCGACTGCGCGACGCGACGCCGATGATCGAGAACCCGAGCCACGTGAGGATCGGCCCGGGGAACACCGTCAGCAGCATCCACGAGCTCATCCCGAGCAGCCAGCCGATGCTCGGCGCGTCGCTCGCGGCGGCCGCGCGGGCGGAGCTGCTCATGCGTAGTCCTTGACGTCGAGCACCATCGTGACGGTGTCCTGGTCGTCGCGCGTCTCCGACACGAGCTCGAAGCCGGCCGACGCCGCGCGCTCGCGGATGCGTGCCGCCACGGTCTGCTGCACGCGGAGCGCGTACGCCGCGTCGAGGCGCTGGACCAGAGCCGCGGCATCCGTCTCGGCCAGCTCGAGGCCGTCTGCGCGCCGGAAGTGGGCCGCCCACACGCCTTCTTCGGAACGGGCCATCTCGAGCTCGACCCCCTCGACGAGCGCCGTGAGCCGGTCGCCGTCGTACGCGACCTGGGTCGCGCCGAGGTCGCGGAGGGCGTCGCCGAGCAGGTCGGGGTCCTTCATGCGGGTGCGCACCGAGATGGGTCGCGCGCCGCCGTCATCGACGGCCCCCGTCTCGGCGCCGTCGGACTCGCGGTCGCCGCCGAGCTGGCTGAGCGCACCGATGCCGCCGGCGGCGGAGATGGCGGTGACGGCGGCGAGCGCCGCGGGGATCAGGATCAGCGACACGCTCATCGCGCGGCCTCCGCTCTCGTTCGTGCGTGCGCGGCCACCTGTGCGGGGCTGTCGGCACGCGGGCCCAGGTCTTCCAGCAGGGCGGCGAGCGCGGCATCCGTCGCCCACCCGTTCACCGCGACGACGCCGTCGCGGTCGATGCGCACCTCGAGCCGGTCGTCGCCGCCCGACGCGGCGATGCGGCGCACGTCGTCGGCGTACCGGTCGCTGAGCGCGCGGATGCCCTGGTTGCGCGAGCCCACCCACGGGCGGCGCGCGTCGGGCAGGTCGCGCAGGTACGGCCCGTCGCACAGCAGGTCGGTGGCCTCGAGCAGCGCGGCGATGTCGTCGCGTCCGGCGGCCACCCAGCCCTCGAGCCGGTCGAGCGGATAGCCGGTGAACGTCATGACGCCGAGGCCCGCCTCGCGAAAAGCGCGGGCGACGGATGCCGCGGCCCCTGCCTGGTCGAACGGCTCGCCGCCGAGCAGCGTGAGCCCCTCGACTCCGGCCGCCGCCGCCTGTGCGACCCACTCGGCAGCGGTGCCTGCCACGTCGGTGACGCGCCCGCCGCGCTCGGCCCACAGCTGCGGGTTGAAGCATTCGGGGCAGTGGACCGCGCAGCCCTGCAGCCACACGGCCGCGCGCGGGCCGGGACCCTCGGCCTCGGTGGCCGGGAGGAATCGCGACCAGCGCAGCGTCTCGCCGTCCCGGCGCGCGGGCGCGACCGTGCCGAGGAACGAGGTCTCACCCCCGCGGCCCCGCGCTTCGGCGACGACGACGGTCACCGCAGGCCGTCCGGCTGCTCGGCGTCGACCGCCGTCGTGCCCTGCACCGACGCGGTCGTGTAGTCCTCGGTGAAGCTCGACGAGACCGTCTCGGCGTCGAGCAGTGCCTCGAGCGCCTCGATGTGGTCGAGGCACTCCGGTCCGTGCATGCCGATGGTCTCGGCGTCGACGGTGCCGTCGGCGCGGAGCCTCACCACGAGCTGCTTGGCCATGATCGATCCGTCCTGTCGTTGCGTCGGGCGCTCGGTGTTCGGGGGGCTCAGTAGTCGACCGTGCGGCCGCCGCGACGCGACGACAGCGCGCCCTCGGTGACCGCGCCGCTCAGCTCGGCCGAGTCGAAGTCCTCGGTGCCGGTCGCGCGCACGGCGCGCTCCGTCGCCCACGCGCGGATGCGCTGCACCTCTTCGGCCTGCGTCACGGCGAGCGGGATCATCGTATCCACCACCTGCCGCACGGTGTCGGTGGTGACGCCGCCGCCCCCGCTGAAGCCCTCGTAGAGAGCCGACACGACCGACTGCTCGATCTCGGCGCCCGAGTGGTTCTCGCTCGCCGCGACCAGCGCGGCGACGGCGTCGTCGTCCGAGACCACCGCGTCGAGGCCATTGGCCGAGGTGGCACGCGAGGCCAGCTGGATCCGCCAGATCGCCTCGCGCTCGTGCGCGGTGGGCAGGTCGACGAAGAAGATCTCGTCGAAGCGGCCCTTGCGGAGGAACTCCGGCGGCAGCGCGTCGATGTTGTTCGCGGTCGCCACGACGAAGACCGGATGCTTCTTCTCCTGCATCCAGGTGAGGAACGTGCCGAAGACGCGTGCGGTGGTGCCCGAGTCGCCCTGGCCGGTCGTGTTGGAGAAGCCCTTCTCGATCTCGTCGACCCACAGCACGCAGGGGGCGACGGCCTCGGCGGTCGCGATCGCGGTGCGGAGGTTCTGCTCGCTCGAGCCGACGAGACCCGAGAAGATGCGGCCGATGTCCAGGCGCAGGAGGGGCAGTCCCCACGACGCCGCGGTGGCCTTCGCCGTCAGGGACTTCCCACACCCCGGGATGCCGGTGATCAGCACGCCCTTGGGCGCCGGGAGGCCGTACTCGCGTGCGCTGCCGAGCCACGAGCCGTCGCGCCGCGACAGCCACCGCTTGAGGTTGTTGAGGCCGCCGACGTCGTCGAGGTCGATCTCGGCGGGCACGAACTCCAGCACGCCCGACTTGCGCACCACCTGGCGCTTCTCGTCGAGCACGATCCGCACGTCCTGCGCCGAGAGGGTGCCGTCGTTGACCATGGCGCGCGCGAAGGCGTTCTCGGCCTCGGCCATCGAGAGTCCGAGCGCCGCGTGCACGAGCTGGTCGCGCGCCTTGTCGTCGGCGTCGACGCGGATCCGGCCCCCGCCCGACGCGTTGTTGTCGATCATCGTCTCGAGCAGCTCGCGGATCTCTGCGGCCGTGGGGAGCGGGAAGTCGAGGAGATGCGTGACCTCGTCGAGCTCGGGCGGGATGACCCGCACCGGTGCGGTGATCACCAGGGTGCGCGACACGTCTCCGTGGCGGAACTCGAGGGCCGTCTCGCGCACGGTGCGCACGAGGGCCGGGTCGCCGGTGCGATGCTCGCCCCCGAAGTAGGCGTGCAGATCGCAGAAGACGAAGACGCTCGGAGTGTCGATGCCGGCGACGTGCTGCAGCGCGCGTGCCGGGTTCGCCGTGTTGCCGATCGCCTTGCCGTCGGGGCCGACGAGACCGAGCGCGGCCGTCCAGGTCCAGAGCGCACGGGGATGCCGCTGGGTCTCGGCCGCATCCGAGATGGCCGCGATCGCGCGCACCTCCTCGTCGGTCTCGATGTACAGCAGCGGCAGGCGTGCCTTGAACGACTCGGTGAGAGTGTCGGCGAACGTCACGTCAGCTCCTTCTCGAACGGATGCCGCGTCATTGCGTCGGCGTGGGGGTCGGGGTGGTCGTGGGGGCGGGGTCGCCCGCGGGGGTGTCGAGCGTGATGGTCCACGTGCCGTCGCCGGTGTCGGCGTCGACCTGGAACACCACGCGGTCGGTCGGCTCCCAGGACGCCCGCACGTCGACCTCGTCGAACTCGTTGACGAGCGAGTCCCACCCGCCGACCGTGACGGCCGCCACGAGGAACAGCCCCGAGCCCGTGTGCTGGAAGCGGCCGCTGAGCGCGTCGCCCTCGTACATCAGCACCGCGTTGCCCTGTCCCGTCGCCGTCTCGCCCATGGGGACGACCTCCGGCTTCGTGACACCGGCGGTCCAGTCGGTCAGCGTCGCTCCGAACCAGAGGAGTCCGTCCTCATCGCCCGGGAGCACCAGCACGTCGCCGTCGGGATAGAGCGAGCCGAGATAGCCGGGCGAATCCCACGCGTCCGACTCGACGTCGAACTCGACGCCGTTCTGCTGGTACACCGGCACCCAGTCGTCGCCACCCTGGCTGTCGGGGTCGGTGAACATGAGCAGGTCGGAGTCGGCGTCCAGGCGCACGAAGCCGCCCTCGGCCGTGCCGTGCAGCACGCCGTCGACGACCTCGTACTCCTGCGGGTCATCGGCGAGCCAGGGCCAGTCGTTGTCGCCCGGCACCTCGTCGACGTACACGTCGCCCGTCACCGGGTTGATCGCGACCTGCGGGAGCACGAGGAACGCGATGATCGCGACGACGACGGTGCCGACGAGCCAGGTGACCATCGAGAACCGCCGGATGCGCTCGGCGCCGGCGCTCACTGATCCGCCCCCGCGGTCGAAGGCGTCGGGTCGGTGGTGGGGGCGGCGGTCGGAGCGGTGGTGGGGGCGGCGGTCGGAGCGGTGGTGGGGGCGGCGGTCGGAGCGGCGGTGGGGGCGATCGGGTCGGCGAAGGTGATGGTCCAGCCGGTCTCGTCCCACGCGTCGATCGCGAAGAGCACGATGTCGCCGTCCTCCCACGCGATGGAGCGGTCGGTGGGGTCGAACTCCGCGAAGACCTCGGTCACCCCCGCGGTGGTGACGCTCTCGATGGTGACGCCGCCCTCGCCTCGCGTGCTGACGCGCGCGGTCGTCACGTCGCCTTCGAGCAGGAAGGCGGCGGGACCGAACCCGCTGACGGTGCCGGAGCGGGTCTCGAGCGGCGGGGTCGTGATCTGCAGACGCCACCGCTCGTCGCGGAACCCGTCGATCCACAGCTCGACGTCGGGCTGCGGCACGATCACCCACAGCCCGTCGGTCGCCGCCCACGACTCGAACTCGGCGGGCTCGCCGTAGGGGCCCTCGACGAGGGTCTCGCCGTCGGGGCCCGTGACGGCCACGCGACCGACGTAGGTGTCGTCGAGTTGGGTGAGGAGGAGGGGCTGAGCCGGATCGAGCCCTTCGAGCCGGATCACGGCCCCGTCGACGCCGCTGTAGACGCCGTCGCCCTCGTCGTCGGCGACGGCCGGCCGGGGGTTCAGCCACGGCTCGTAGGCGTAATCGTCGTTCGACGACACGTCGTCGCCCGCCTCACTCAGCACCGCGCCGGCGATGATGCCGATCATGACGAGCCCGATGGTCCACACGGAGGCGTTGAAGGCGAGCAGGCGGCCGCGCGCCGCGCCGCTCAGCGTCGTGTTCGAACTCATTCCCGCCTTTCCGACCCCGACCAGGCTATACAACCGGGGGCAGGCGCTCGGACCGGCCGCTCCCGCCGGGCGGCGACCCCGCTCTCGCTCAGGAGCCTCCGCGCGATCTGCGTCGCGCGCGGGCGTCGAGGCGAGGCGCTCAGCGCACCGGGAGGAGGCAGGTCGGCGTCGGGGCCGCGGTCCGGTGCCGCACGCGACCGGGCACCCCGGTGCGGATGTCGAGCGTGAGCGAGGCGACCTCGTCGGAGCGCTGGCCGGCGACGAGCAGGATGTCGCGGACGACCACATGGTGGCGCGGCCACTCGACGCCCGCGTCGACGAGCGCGACCGGTTCGACGGTCTCGCCCGCGCCGCGGACGCGCAGCGTCGCGATCGTGTTGCTGCCCCGGACGCCGGCGTAGAGGAACGCGCCGTCACGCGAGGCGGCGAGCTCAGCGGCGCTGTCGCCGGGCAGGGTGCCGGCACCGAGCGGCGCACCGCCCGCCAGGCGCCACACCTCGGGGCCCGAGCCGGACGCCGGAGCCGACGGCGCAAGCACGAACAGCTCGCACGAGAGCTCGGTGACGACGTACAGGTGCCCGCTCGGGTGCCACACCATGTGGCGCGGTCCGCTGCCCTGCGGCAGCGTCACCTCCTGCACGAGGCGCAGCCCGCGGCCGCTGTCGCGCCAGAACCGCACCAGGTCGAGGCCGAGGTCGGTCGTCGCGATGAGCCCGCCGGGCAGGAACACGGCCTGGTGCGCACGGGACGGGCGCACCGCGGCCGCATCGCCGGCGTCGGTCGCCGCGGCGTCCTCGCGGTCGTGGTCGGGCACCAGGTGCGCGAACTCCGCTCCCGCCGCCTCGCGCAGCGCGCGCGCGGCTGCGGCGAGGTCCAGGTCGCCGGGGGCGGGTGCCGGGGCCCCCGGGCCGTGGGGATCGACGGCCGCGGCGGCGAGGGCGGGCGACGACGGCCGGCCCGCGGCATCCAACTCCATCCGCACCACGCGTCCGTCGCCCCAGCAGCTCGCCACGAGGAAGCGGCCGTCGGGCGAGACCGCGACGTGGCACACCGCCTCGCCGGCGGGCACCGGGTCGCCGAGCGGCACGAAGGCCGCCTCGCCGGTGCGCCGGAACGCCTGCACCTGCTGGCGCGCCTCGAGCGCCGCGTAGACGACGTCGAGGGTCGGGTGCGGCGCGAGCCATGACGGCGACGCGGTCGTGGCGACGTCGCCCGCGAAGGCCAGCGCGCCGCCCGCCGAGGCGTCGTCCGCGGCGCCGGCGAGCAGCATCCCGAATCCGGTCGCGCTGCCGTCCATGTCGGCGGTGTACCCGCCCAGCCAGAACCTCACCGGTTCCACCCCTTTCTCAGATCAGGAGATCTCGCGGATACAGGAACCATCCGCGCACTATCGTCCTGCCTCGGCCAGATCTCCTGATCCGGGCGAGTGGTCAGGCCGCGCGTGCGTCAATCGACGAGGTCGTGGCGCACGATCACGGCGTCGCGGGCCGCGCCCACGCCGATCACCGAGATGCGCGTGCCGCTCATCGCCTCCAGCGCGAGGACGTAGTCCTGCGCCTCGAGCGGAAGCTCCTCGAACGACCGGGCGGTCGAGATGTCCTGCTTCCAGCCCGGGAAGTACTCGAGGATGGGCTTCGCGTGGTGGAAGTCCGACTGGTTCACCGGGATCTCGTCGAACCGCTCGCCGTCGACCTCGTACGCGACGCACACCGGGATCTGGTCGAGACCGGTGAGGATGTCGAGCTTGGTCAGCACCAGGTCGGTGATGCCGTTGATGCGCGTCGCGTAGCGGGTGATGGGTGCGTCGTACCAGCCGACGCGGCGCGGGCGACCGGTCGTCGTGCCGAACTCGAAGCCGCGCGAGCGCAGGAAGTCGCCGTTCTCGTCGAACAGCTCGGTCGGGAACGGGCCCGATCCGACGCGGGTCGTGTACGCCTTGACGATGCCCACGATGCGGTCGAGGCGGTTGGGGCCGACGCCCGAGCCGGTCGCGGCGCCGCCCGCGGTCGCCGACGACGACGTCACGAACGGGTAGGTGCCGTGGTCGACGTCGAGCATGGTCGCCTGGCCGCCCTCGAACACCACGACGTCGCCCTCGTCGAGCGCCTCGTTGAGCAGGAGCGCGGTGTCGGCGACCATCGGGCGGAGGCGCTGGGCGTACGACAGCAGGTCGTCGACGATCTCGTCGGCGGTGATGGCGCGGCGGTTGAAGATCTTCACCAGCAGGTGGTTCTTCTGATCGAGGGCGCCCTCGACCTTCTGGCGCAGGATGTTCTCGTCGAAGAGATCCTGCACGCGGATGCCGACGCGGTTGATCTTGTCGGCGTAGGCGGGGCCGATGCCGCGGCCGGTCGTGCCGATCTGGCGCTTGCCGAGGAAGCGCTCGGTGACCTTGTCGAGGGTCCGGTGGTACTGCGTGATGATGTGGGCGTTGGCGCTCACGCGCAGACGCGACGTGTCGAGACCGCGCGCGTGCAGCGCCTCGAGCTCGGCGAAGAGCACTTCGAGGTCGACCACGACGCCGTTGCCGATGACGGCGTTCACACCGGGAGAGAGGATGCCCGACGGCAGCAGGTGCAAGGCGTACTTCTCGTCGCCGATCACGACCGTGTGGCCGGCGTTGTTGCCGCCGTTGAACTTGACCACCCAGTCGGTGCGCTCACCGAGGAGGTCGGTGGCCTTGCCCTTGCCCTCGTCTCCCCACTGGACTCCGACGATCACGATGCCTGGCATGGGCTACTCCCCCGTTATCGGACGGTTACACCCCATCCTATCGGGATGCTCCACCACGCCTTCTGGCGTCGAGGTGAGCGCGCGGGATACCGGGGGTCCCGCCGCCGGCGGGGCTCCCGGGCATGGTCGACGTTGCCTCGGCTCAGTCCGGGACGTACTTGAAGGACAGCTGGAGCCGCGCCCGGAACAGCAGCGTCCCGTCGTCGCCCACCACGATGTCCTGCTTCGTCACCTCGGCGATGCGGAGGTCGTGCACCGACCCTGCGGCCGTGGTGATGGCTTCGCGGGCCGCCTCCTCCCACGACGAGTCGCTCGTGCCGATGACGTCGATCACTCGGTAAACGCTCATGTCGAACCCCTCACGCCTCGATGCCGACACCTCCATGGTGATCTCATCGGCCAGGCGATGGAAGGGGCCGCCATTCGGCGAGTTCCCAGGCAACGCCCGGCGCGGGCCTCTAGTCTGCCAAGACCCAAGGGGAGTACTCCGACACGGTCGGCTCGTCATTACGGATGCAGGGCGCATCCCGGGCGACCGGTCCTCGTTCGAGGATGGAGAAGACCTTGACGCCGCTTCGTCGCGCCAGGTCTGGAGTCGCTCTTGCACATCACCCCGCTCGTGTGGGTCATCACGATCGCGGTCACCATCGCGTTCTTCGTCTACGAGTTCTTCGCGCACGTGCGCAAGCCTCACGAACCGACCATCGGCGAATCCGCCCGGTGGTCGGCCTTCTACATCGGCCTCGCTCTGCTGTTCGGTGTCGGCATCGGTTTCGTCTCGGGCTGGACGTACGGCGGCGAGTACTTCGCGGGGTACCTCACCGAGAAGGCGCTGTCGATCGACAACCTCTTCGTGTTCCTCATCGTGATGACCGGGTTCGCCGTCCCGAAGATCTACCAGCAGAAGGTGCTGATGATCGGCATCGTGATCGCCCTCATCCTCCGGGGCGCGTTCATCGCCGTCGGCGCCGCCCTCATCGAGAACTTCTCGTGGGTCTTCTATCTGTTCGGCGCACTGCTCCTGGTGCTCGCGTACCGTCAGGCGTTCACCCACGGCGAGGCCGATCCCGCCCAGGGCCGGTTCATGTCGTTCGTGCGCCGGATCCTGCCGGTGAGCGATGAGTACAACCGCGATCGCCTCACCGTCGTCAAGGACGGCCGCCGCTTCGTGACGCCGATGCTGCTCGTGATCATCGCGATCGGCTTCGTCGACCTCATCTTCGCCGTCGACTCGATCCCCGCCATCTACGGCCTCACCGAGCAGGCGTACATCGTCTTCACGGCGAACGCGTTCGCTCTGATGGGCCTGCGCCAGCTGTACTTCCTCATCGGCGGGCTGCTGGAGCGCCTGGTGTACCTCGCCCAGGGCCTCGCGGTCATCCTCGCCTTCATCGGCGTCAAGCTCGTGCTGCACGCGATGCACGTCAACGAGCTGCCCTTCATCAACGGCGGCGAGCCGATGCTGTGGGCCCCCGAAATCCCGATCTGGTTCTCGCTGCTGTTCATCGCTGCCACGATCGCCGTCGCGACGGTGGCGAGCCTCGTCAAGACCCGCGGGGAACGCGGGCGCCCGCTCATCGCCACGGCCGCCACGGCGGTCGGGGGTGACGGGGCCGCCGATCGTCCGCACCCCGGCCCCGCGGACGCTGCTCCCGCCCCCACGACCCCCGCGGATACAGACCCCGCGGCCGAACCCGCGGACATCGAACCCGCGGAAGCCAGAAAGGAATTCTCTTGAGACGCCACCGTCGCGGTGCCACCGCCGCCGACCCTGACAGTCCCGGCGCCCGGATGACCCCGGGCACCCCCGCTTCCGAGCCGAAGTCCTGCTGATGGCCGACCTGCTCTGGAACATCGCACTCGTCATCGTCTTCGTGCTCATCGGCGGCGTCTTCGCGGCGACCGAGATGGCGCTGGTCACGCTCAGGGAGAGCCAGCTCAACACCATCGCCGCGCGCGGGCGGCGCGGCCAGAAGGTCGCCGGCCTCGCCCGCAACCCCAACACCTTCCTTTCGGCGGTGCAGATCGGCGTGACGGTGGCCGGCTTCGCGTCGGCCGCCTACGGCGCCACCTCGATCGCACCCTCGGTGGCACCGCTGTTCGTGCTGTGGGGCGCGTCCGAGCAGCTGGCGTCGACCATCGCGACGATCGTGCTCACCCTGGTGATCGCGTACCTCTCGCTGGTGCTCGGCGAGCTGGTGCCCAAGCGCCTGGCGATCCAGCGCAACGCGCAGTTCGCCTACGCGGTGGCGCCGGTTCTCGACGGCTTCGCGACGATCATGCGGCCGGTCATCTGGCTGCTGTCGGTGTCGACGAACGCCGTCGTGCGGCTGCTCGGCGGCGATCCGCACAAGGCCGCCGAAGAGCTGAGCGAAGAGGAGTTCCGCGACATCGTGGCGACGCAGCAGGGGCTGCCCGACGACGAGAAGCGCATCCTCGACGACGTGCTGTCGCTCCGCGGCCGCCAGATCAGCGAGGTGATGCGTCCGCGTCCGGAGGTCGTCGCGCTCGACGAAGCCGCCACCATCGCCGAGGCGGTGGCGCAGGTGCGCGAGCTGCCGTTCTCGCGCTATCCCGTCGCGGACCGGTCGATCGACGACATCGTCGGGTTCGTCCACGTCCGCGACGTCTTCGAGGCGGCGGCCCTCGATCCGGCGGCGCCGGTTCAGCGCCTCATCCGCCCCATCTCGTACCTGCCGTCGACGGCGGGCGTGCTGCCCACCCTCACGCGCATGCGGGCCGACGGGCACCACATCGCCGTCGTGGTGGACGAGTACGGCGGCACCGACGGCATCGTCACGCTCGAAGACCTCGTGGAGGAGGTCGTGGGCGAGATCTTCGACGAGTACGACACCGCCGCCGACCCCGTGGCGGTGGGCGGCGAGCTCGACGGCCGCCTGAATCTGCAGGACTTCGAGGAGCTGACCGGACTCGCGCTGCCGCGCGGTTCGTCCGACACGGTGGCGGGCTTCGTCATCGAGCAGCTCGGACGCCTGGCCGCCGTCGGCGACACCGTCGAGCTGGACGGCGCGACCATCCAGGTCACGGCGCTCGACCGTCGGCGCATCTCCGCCGTGCGGGTCAGCACGCGGACCGGTGCAGAGACGGAGGCGCCGACCGGCGTCGGCGAACGCAGCGCATGAGCGCGACGGCGGGCGGGAGTGCCGCGGGGCGCGTGAGCGCCGCGGCGTGCAGGAGAGCTCGGCGCGTGAGCGCGGCGGCGGGCAGGAGAGCGGGCTTCCTCAGCCGGTGCCTGCGGTGTCGATGCGCGCCGCCGACCCCGACACGACGATTCCGCCCTCCGCCGGGATGTCGACGGTGAGCTCGCTCGGCCGGCCCACGTGGCTTCCCTGGAGGATGACGACGCGGGCCGGCGGGCGCGCGGCACCGGTGGCTCGAAGGTAGCCGCCGGTCGCTGCCGCGGCAGCGCCGGTCGCCGGATCCTCGACGATGGACCCGACGGGGAAGACGTTGCGCGCGTGCCAGCGGTCATCGGCCTCGGGCCACAGCATGATCATGGTCGCCGGCCATCCCCGCTCGTCGAGCACCTGCCGCGCACGGACGGGGTCCACCCGGAACCCGTCGAACACCGCTCGATCGGCGATGACGACGAGGGGGTGCCAATTGCCGCCGAACGCCAGCGCGGGGTGGAAGCGGGGGTGCAGGTCGGCCTCCGACAGTCCGACCGAGTCGAGGACGTCGGCGAGCGCGTCATCGGGCAGCGGCGCGATGCCGGGCTCGACGCCCGTGAACGACACCCGCCGCTCACCGGTCGTCCCCGTGGTGGTCTCGATCTCGACGACGCCGACCGGCGTCTCGAACGAGATCGCACCGTCACCCTCCTCGGCGGCGATCGCGGCCGCCGCCGCCACGGTGGCGTGTCCGCAGAACGGGACCTCTGCCAGGGGCGAGAAGTAGCGGATCGCCCGGCGTCCGGCGCCCCGCCCCGCTTGCACGAACGCCGATTCGGCGTACCCGAGGTCGGCGGCGATGCCGAGCATCGCGGCATCCGTCAGTCCTTCCGCGTCCAGCACGACGCCTGCGGGATTGCCGCCCGCCGCGTCGGAGGAGAACGCCGTCCACTGCTGGATCTCGACCGGGCTCATGCGGCCACGATAGGTCACCGGGAACAGGCCGGGACGCCACGCGTCGGCGGATTCCTGCCGCTCATCGCGCGCGGCGGCGTCGCGCGATCCCGATCCCGATCAGGACCAGCCCTGCCACGAGCACGATCGGACCGATCGTCGCCCACAGGGCGGAACCGCTCATCGCCGAGCCGCCCAGCACGTTGAGGCCCTGCAGTGTCCACAGCAGCCCGACCGCGGCGAGGATCACACCGGGCACGATGAACGGCCACATCCGCTTCACGCTCCAGACCCTAGTTGGGCGCGGCGCCGTGCGACAGAGCCCTCGTGGACGATTCCGTCCATCCCTCGCTTCGGGCTACTCGCCGCCCAGCTCGCCCGGGTGCGTGAGCCGCCACCAATCGGTCGGCGGCTCGATCGTGCCCTCGATCTCGACGGGCACGCTCACCGTGTTCGGCCCCGCGGTCCACGTGATGCTGCCGACGACCTCGCCGTCTTCGTAGGTCTTCGGCGTCGTGGTCGTCATCTCGACCGAGATAGGGGTGTCGGACCACGTGAAGATCGCGGCGAAGCCGGCGACGACCAGCCGGGCCGACGAGCCCCACGCGGTGGTGAGCGTGCCGACATGCTGATCTCGCGTCGCGACCGGCACGTCGTGGAAGCCGGCGCGGATGCTGTCGATCATCCTCATCACATCGCGGTTCACCGACGCGCGGTCCCAGCCCCCGACGACCACGCCGGTCACCTGGAGCGGCTGCGCAGTGCCGACGGGGACGGATGCCGTGAACAGCAGGTTGTGGGTCCCCCCTCCGAGATTTCCGGTCTTGAGGCCGGTGACGCCGTTGCTCCCGAGGAGGTCGTTCGTGTTCGACAGGTACCCCGGTCCAGGCAGCTCGATGGACGGGGTCGCCGCGATGCTCGCGATCACGGGGTTCGCGGCCGCGATCTTGCCGAGCGCGATGAGATCGGACGGGGTGCTGACGTTGCGTGCGTCCAGGCCGGTGGGCTCGACGACGGTCGTGCCGGTGAGTCCCTGGGCGGCGAGCCAGCGTGCCGCCGCATCACGGAACGCCCACTGCGAGCCGAACGCCCAGGTCGAGACCGCCTCGGCGTAGTTGCTCGCCGAGGGGATCAGCATCGTGGCGAGCGCGTCGTGCAGCGACATCGAGCTGCCCGTGGGCATCGCCGCGATCGTGGCGCCCCTCACGTAGTACTGGTCGTAGAGGTCGTGGTCGGCCTTGCTGAAGGTGATCGTGGGGCCTGGATCGGACGCGTCGGCGAGCGGATGCCGGTCGAGGATCACCAGCGCCGTCACGAGCTTGGTGATGCTGGCGATCGACCGCGGTTCGTCACCGCCGCTCGAGACCCAGACGCCGCTCGCCGTCGGCCCGAGGTACTCGTCGCCGCCCGCGACCGACACGGCGGCCGCGCCCTGCGACGGAACCGAGACGACCGCGGCGATCGGAGTCTCCACCGGGGGCGTCCAGGTCTCGACCGCCGGAGCGCCCAGCGGCGCGGTGAGGGCCCACCCCGTGTAACCGGCGGGAACACCGACCAGCACGAGCAGGACGATCGCGGTGACGAGGAGTGCGATGCGGCGGCGCCGGCGTCGTACGGCCGGATCCACCTCACGCCGGGGCGGGTCGCCGAACATCTCCTCCTGGGAGATCAGCTGCGTGAACTCCTCGAGCCCATCGGCGGCACTGGGCGGCGTCGTCAACCCGGCTCCTCTGCGTCGGTTCGCCCGCGCTGCGGATCGCGCGGCCGGCACTGCTCAGCCCATTGTGCGATCGGAAGGGAACGGCGGTTCGTCACGATCCGGTAACGAGGGGATCCGCAGGGCGGCGGCGCGGGCGCTCGCGTCGGGGCCGGGCTGGGCGGTCGGGCTTGGTTTCCGTCGGGTGTGCGGCGCCCCCGGCGCCCAGCGCCCCCGGCGCCACTGCGGCTCAGCGGGCGAGGTGCTCCGCCGCGAAGGACCGGATGCGCGCACGGGTGGTTTGCTCGGGCTCCTCATCGGTGCGGATCACGAGGGTGGGCAGGTCGAGGCGCGGCAGCAGGTCGAGTTCGAGCGCACGCCGCATGCGCATGAACTCGATGTATCCGTCGAAGCCCTCGAGACCGGACCGCAGTCCGTATCCCTGACCCGTGTGATACCCGATCACGAGCTCGGACCACCACTCCGGGCGCTCCGCGGCGGCCCGGCGGAGGGCCGGCTCGGGATCGCCCGGATCCAGGTACACCAGCATCGGGTTGCGGTCGCGCACCGCGGCGACGAGCCCCTCCACGTGCGCGGCGAGCTCCTCGGGCCGGCGATCGAAGCGGGCGACGAACGCGCACACCGGATTCTGGATCAGCACGCACTCCCAGACCTGCACCCCGGCCCCGGACGCCTGTGCGCCGTAGTCGCGCCAGCTCTCCGACAGCGCGCGGGCGTGGTGCTCCAGCGCGATATCGCCGTCGTAGACGTCGGCGCTTCTGATCTGCGCGGCCAGCTCGGTCGGCAGCTCGAGCTGGTCGGTATGGCGGACGAGCCAGCCGTCGATGGTCGGCTCGGCGTGTGCGCGCAGCGTCCGCCAGGAGTCCGGCTCCTCCTCGGCGATGCGTCGGAACGTCTCATCGGTCAGCAGCGAGACGTGCTCGAAGTCGACGGGGTGGTCCGCGCGCCCCTCCGGCCAGTGTTCGACCTTCGCGCCGGCGGCGGCCAGCCACGCCGCGAGGTCGGCCGCGTTCGTCGATTTGCCGGAGCCGGGCAGGCCCTCCACGATGACGATGCCATGCGCCGTGTCGAGGCCAGGATCGAGGATGGATCCGGCCATCGTGTCGTCCTTCCGTGCGGTCACGCGCCCGCTCGTAGTCCATTGTCGTCGAGACGGCGCACCGCGCGGACGCACTGAGGTCGGCGAGCGGTGTGCGGGTGCGGCGGGTGCGGGGATCGTGCGATGTCGGCGGGCACGGTGGGGGTGGATCGATGCGTGGCATCCGTCCGGCGTTGCGGCTGCACGTGGGCGTATCGGTCGGGCGGAGTGTGAAGACCAGCGGATGCCTCGGCCGGCGGATCTCGATCGCCGGGGTTTGCCACACGCCGCGCTGAGTGAGCACTGCACGAAGTGCACGTGAGTTGTATATATGTTCGATGATACGCGACCCGCCCACAGCGAGCTGTTGCCAACCGCACCCTTTGACTCCGCATTCCTCGTATCGAAGTCTTGATTTCTTCGTATCTTTGTTCTATTCTGGATTCATGTTCACCGACCCCGCGATTCCCGGCCAGGTCTTCCCTGACCACGTCGATCTCGTGGTCGAGGCGGCCGCGATGATGACGGTGCTGGCCGCTCAGCGGCTGGAGCGGATCGACGAGATGCGGCGCGAAGCTCTCCACGAGGCGGCCCGTCACGGCCGCGGGCTCACCGAGGTCGTGGAGCGCGGCATCCGTCTCGAGCTGGCGGCAGCGCTGCGCGTCACGGAGCACGCCGCCGGGAGTCTGCTCGCGTTCGCCGAGGCGGTGGTCCACACTCACCCCGCTGTGCTTGCCTCGATGGGGCGCGCCCGCATGAGCGAGCGCCACGCCGAGATCCTCGTCGCGGCCATGTGGGAACTCGAGCCGGCGTTCCATGCGCAGGTGCTCGAGCCGGGGATCGCACTGGCGGAGGCGGAGCCGGTGGGAACGTTCCGCCGCAGGCTCCGCGCGCTGATCGATCGGGTGCGCTCCGCCACTCTCACCGAGCGCTACGAGCAGGCGGTTTCCAAGCGTCGCGTCGTGGTCGAGCCCGATGACGACGGCATGGGCTGGCTGCACCTCTACGCGCCGATGGTCGCGATCCACGCCGCGCACAGCCGCGCGACCGTGATCGCGAAGACCGTCACGGCGGACGAGGCAGACACCCGCACGCTGGATCAGGCACGCGTCGATGCCGTCCTCGACCTGCTCATCGACGGGTCGGTCGACACCTATGCCGAACAGGCGCGGGGAGTTCGGGCCAGCGTGTTCGTCACCGTGCCGGTGCTCGCGCTGCTCCACGAGTCCGACGCCTCTCGTGCGGCCGCCGGGATCGACGCCCCCGCGGTCGAAGGAATCGGGCCGATCCCGCTCTCTGTGGCTCGCGAGCTCGCCGGTGGCGCGCGCGGCTGGACGCGCGTGCTGACCCACCCCGAGACCGGGATGGTGCTGTCCGTCGGCCGCGACCAGTACCGGCCACCACCTGCCCTCCAGAAGCTCGTGAAGTGGCGAGCGGACAGGTGCATGGCGCCGGGATGCGGCATGCCCGCCTCGCGCTGCGACGTCGACCACCACGTCGACTGGGCCCTGGGCGGACACACCGAGCTCACCAACCTCGGGCCGTTGTGCGAGGGCCACCACACCGTCCGACATCACACCGACTGGACGATCGAGCAGGTCCCCGGATCCGGCGGTGCGATCCTGTGGACCAGCCCGTCCGGTCGCCGCTACCTCGTCGAGCCCGAACGAGCCGTGCCGGCGTTCCGGCCGGTCAGCAGCGCCGACGCGCCCTTCTGACTCCGCGGCCACGCGTCGCTGCCGCGGCGGTCGGCTAGCGTGAGGGTGATGGCTTTCGATGTAGAGACCTGCGGCGACAACGCCGTGACGTGGGCTTTGGCTCGCGAGGGCGCGGCCGACTACGCGACGCGCTGCCTCGCGTTCGTCGAGGACGCGATCGAGCGCAGCAACGACCTCGAGATGTTCGGCGGCGACGACGCGGCGGAGTCGGCGATCCTGTACAACGCCGCGGCGAACACCGGCACGCCGCCGGCGCACGCACTGGTGTTCTACGAGGGCGTGGGCGAATTGCACGGCGAGCGTCGCGACTGGGGCCATGTCGGCCTGAGCCTCGGCGATGGTCGTGTCGTGCACGCGTGGAATCGCGTCCGCGTCGACGACCACCTCGCGCTCGAGCAGCTGACGCCCGCGCCCGGATGGGAGCCGCTGCGCTACCTCGGCTGGGTGCCGCTCAGCCGGGCACTCGAGGGGGCGCGACCACGCCACTGGGACGACGATCCGGCGGCCGCGGCGCAGCGGATGCAGGCGGAGCGCTTCGGGCCCGCGTAACTGCCATTCCCGCCCGCCCGATCCCACCCGCGCAGGATCCGGGGCCGCGCCATCGCGTGCCGCTAGGGTGACCCCATGCGAACCGCGACCTGGACTCGCGCCTGGTACGTCGCCCGCGCGGCGATGGGTGCCCTCATCGTGGCGGCGATTGTCCGCCAGCTCGCCGCCTCGGTCGGCACGGCCCTCGAGCTCGGGCGCGATCTCGGCGTCACGATCGCCAACTTCTTCAGCTTCTTCACGATCCTCTCCAACGCGGCCGCGGCCACCGTGCTGCTGTGGGCTGCGGTCTGGTACTTCACGCGCGGACGGCGAGCGGATGCCGAACCCCTCGGCCTCGCGGTCGCGCTCGCGAGCGTCAGCACCTACATGATCATCACGGGCATCGTCTACAACACCCTGCTCCGCAACATCGTGCTGCCGCAGGGAAGCGAACCGGTGTGGTGGTCGAACGAGGTGCTCCACCTGGTCGGCCCGCTCTTCCTGCTCGCCGACGTCTTCGTCGGCCCACTCCGCCGCGCGCTGTCGTGGCGGAGCCTGTGGGCGATCGTCGCCTTCCCGATCGTGTGGGTGGTGTACACGATCATCCGCGGACCGCTCATCACCAATCCCGTCTCGGCCGATCCGTTCTGGTACCCCTACCCCTTCCTCAACCCGAACAACCCCGGCGGCTGGCCCTCGGTGATCCTCTACGTGGTGGGCATCGCGATCGCGATCGTCGCCGTCGGCGCCTTCGTCGTCTGGTGGGGCCGGCGCCGAGGCGCGAAAGCAGAAGCGCAACCGGCGACGGGTGCGGTTGCGGCATCCGTCCCCACATCCCCGCGCCCCGACTGACCGGCGGCGCACCGGAAAGCGTTTGTCGAAAATGTCCACCGAACGGTGGACACGTTGTAGCTTCGCCACAATACGGCCCTCGGAGCGCACGTTTTCCACACGCTCGGCGCACAAATGTTCCGCACTCCTCGGTATTGGCGGGAGTACACCTGTCCCGGGGGAACGACACGCGATCCGCGTGGCAACGAAAGGGGTGGGGAACATGCACTGGGCATGGTTTCGAATTGCAGCAGCGATCACCGGCTTCTCGGGGGTCGTCGCAGGACTCATCGTCAACGTGGATCGCGCCGCGCGCCAGGGTCAGAGCCTGGGCGACGTGCTCGCGAACTACTTCAGCCTGTTCACGATCATCTCGACGATGCTCAGCATCGTCGCGCTGCTCGTGGCCGCATCATGGGCGATGCGGAACACGGGCTCGTCACGCGAGCCGCTGGGGATCGCGCTGGCCATCGCCGCCGTCACAGGACCGATCCTGCTGCTCGGTCTCGTCTACAACGCACTGCTGCGCGGCCTGCCGTCGGCCGTCGCACTCGGCGACTCGGCCGGGATCGCGATGCTCGACAAGTACGCCGCCGAGGTGCTGCACGTCGTCCTGCCGATCTACTTCCTGCTGGATCTGCTCCTGGCACCGCGCCGGCGCGCGCTGCCCTGGTGGTCGCTCGCGGTGCTCGTCGGCTATCCGCTGGTCTGGACCGGCTACACGATGATCCGCGGCGAGCGCGTCGGGAACCCGGACGGCACCACACCGTGGTGGTACCCGTACCCGTTCCTCGACCCGCACGGGGCGGGCGGCTATCCGTCGGCGTTCCTCTACATCGGGGCGATCCTCGTCGGGTTCCTCGCCATCGGCACCATGATCATCATGATCGGCCGGTACCGCGAGCGGCGCGCCCTGCGCCACGGTGCGCCGGCCGCACACGGGCCGCTGCCCGCCTGAGCGAGACGGAAGGCGGGGTCGGGATCCGACCCCGCCTTCTCACGTCACTCAGACCGGCTGACGCCGCCGCTTCGCCGCGACCACCAGCACGATGCCGGCGGCCACGACCGCGAGCCCGGCGGCCAGCGCTGCGACCGTGGTCCGTCCCTCGACGCCGGTCGCCGGCAGCGGAGCGATGAAGGTGTTCGTGAACACGATCCCGACCACACCGGAGGTGAGCGTGACGACGCCGGACGCACCGGGCCGCTCCTCACCGTCCACCGTCATGGTCGTCTGGGCGGCGTCACCGGCGTCGGTCTCGGTGACGGTGCACTCGCTCCCGGCAGGCAGGTCGTCGAGCTCGGCCGTGAGGCGGTCCGGACCCCCGATCTCGTACGATCCGTCACGCACGACGAGTCCCGGAGCGGGGTGGGAGGCATCGATGAGCACGCACATGACGTCGACCGGGAACGTGCGCGTGACGGTCGCCGCCCCCGTGCCGTCGACCACCTTCGCGATGCTGAGGTCGGTCACGCCGAAGGCATTCGTGAACGCCACCGACGTCTGGTCTTCGGCATCCGTGTTCGGAAGCGGCGCCAGCGCGACGATGGTGCCGATCGCCGGCTCTCCCGTCTCGCCGCCCTCGGTCACCACGAACGTCGTCGACTCGGCGCCCGCGGCGTCGGTCTCGGTGACCGTGCACTCGGCTCCCTCGGGGAGCTCCGTCCAGGTGACCGTCTCGCCGTCGGCGATCGACTGTGTCATCGGCTCGGCGGCCGTGACCTGCTGCTGGTCCCACAGGCACGCCAGGGTCACCTCGAACGGGCCGTAGGCGATGGGTTCGCCGTCCTGGCCCACCGCGCCGCCGTCGTCGACCGCCTTCGTGACCGAGACCTGCGCGAGGTTGAAGGTGTTGCGCACCTGCAGGCTCGGCTGCGGCTGGTCGTCGACGCTCAGGATCGTCGGATCGGTCTCGACGGTGAACGTGTAGCCCTCGCCGTCACCGGCCACGACGTTGCCCTCGGCGTCGAGGATCTCGGTGGAGTTCGCGCCGCCGGCGTCGACCTCGGTGAGCCGGCACTCGGCGCCGGTCGGCAGGTTCTCCCAGAGGCCCGTCGGCGACTCGGCCGACACGATGCGGACGCCCCCGTCGGGGATGTCGACGATCGTGCCGTCGCGCAGGCAGGTCAGGCGCAATTCGTACGCCGCGGTGCCGAACTTCTCGGCCCCATCGCCGGCGAGCGTCTTGGTCACCTCGAGCGAGCCGGTCAGGTACCAGTTCGTCGCCGTCGCCGTGACGAGCCCGCCGCCTGCCGGGACGATGAGCGTGCCGACGGAGGTGTTCTCACCGTCGTTCGGCTCGATCACGACCGCGTCGGCACCGTTGAGGTCGTCCTCCGTCGCCGTGCATTCCGAGCCCGCGATCACTTCGTGGATCGCGGTGCTCCACCCGTTCTCGGCGTTCAGCTCGACCTGGGCGTCGATGAGCGTCTGACCGCCGAACGTGCAGACCACCGTGAAGGTGAACGTCTGGTCGAGGCCGAACTGGTCGGCTCCCGCGCCCTCGAACTCCTTCACGAGCACGAGCGCGGTCGCGTCGTACAGGTTCGTGTACGTCACGGTGTTCATCACGGCGGTGCTGTCGGGCTGCAGCTCGGGGATCACGACGGTGCGCGTCTCCTGGTCGATCTGCGGCGCGAGCTCGCCCTCGGCACCGGGCACTTCGGCCGCGGTGACCGTGCCGTCCGCGCCACGGTCGTCGGTCTCGGTGACCGTGCACTCGGATCGCGCCGGGATCTCGGTGATCGTCTCGGTCTCGTTCGCGTTCAGGGTGAACGTCTCGTCGACGACGGTCTCGCCCTGGAAGGTGCACACGACCGTGAACTCGAAGCCGGTGGGCACCTCCGGTGCGAGCGACTCCACGAGCTTGCCGACCTCGAGCGACGCCCACTCGTACGTGTTCTCGATGTCGAACGCGAACGTCTGGTCGGCCTCCGTGACGGTGATCGACTCCGGCGCGACGTTCACGCCGGTCTGACCGAAGTCGTCCTCGGCGACGGTGCAGATCGAGCCCACCGGCACGTCGGGGATCACCACGGGGTCCTCACCGGGCACGATCGTGACCACACCGTCGTCCGCGAGCGGCACCTCGGCGCCCTGCCACGTGCACGACACGGTGGCGGTGAACTCGTCCGGCACCGGGAAGCCCTCCGGCGCGTCCACCGTCTTCGCCACCGACACCGACCCGTTGTCGAACGCGTTCGTGACGGTCACGACCACCGGCGTCTCGCCGGCGCCGACCACCACGGGCTGATCGGGACTGATGGTGTGCCCCGTGGCGAAGCCTTCGTCGGTCTCGGTGACGGTGCACTCGGCTCCGGTCGGGAGACCCTCGTAGACCGCCGTTCCCGCACCGGTGATGGTGCGCGTCGGGCCGCCGGGGATCACGACGTCGACGGTTTCGTCGTTCACGACGCGCGTGCAGGCGAGACTCACCGTGTACACGTCGGTCGTGGCGGGCTCCAGCGCGTTCGCGGGTGCTCCCTCGAGCTCTTTCTGGACCTGGAGCGAGCCGACCGTGAAGACGTTGGTGATGTCGGCCTCGACCGGCTCCTCGGTGTCGTCGCCCACCACGACCGTGACGCTGGCCGTCGACTCGTTCGCGCCGCCGTTGTCGGTCTCGGTCACGACGCACTCGGCGCCGGTCGGCAGGCCGTCGACGACCCACGGCTCGCCGGGGCCGAATTCGGATGACCCCTCGTAGACGGGGTTCGGGTCGACGCCGTCGAGGGTGCACGTCATCGACGCGGTGAAGGGGCCGTCGCCCCACGCCTCGCCGCCGGGTCCGCTGACGGTCTTGACGACGGCGACCGAACCGACCGTGTAGATGTTCTCGAATCCGACGGCCGTGAGGGCGGTCGTCGATTCGTCCGCGTACGGGAGGATCGTGAAGGATGCCTCGTCCACCGTCTGCGCATCGCCGCCGTTCTCGGAGATCGTGATCACCGTCGAGGCGGCGCCCGCGGCATCCGTCTCCGTCACGGTGCACTCGGCGCCCGCCGGAAGGTCGGAGAAGGTCTTCGACTCCCCGTCCGTCAGGGTGAACTCGAGGTCGACCTCGGGGATCGCCTCCTGATCGAGGTAGGTGCAGCTGGCCTGGAAGGAGTAGGTGCGTTCGTAGACGATCGGGGCACCGTCCTGGTTCACGGCGCCGCCGTTGTCGACGTCCTTCTCCACGGTGAAGCCGCCCGCGGCGAACGCGTTCGAGATCTGGATCGAGGACTGCCCGGGGTCTCCGCTGTAGGGGTTCCAGACCGCCGGCTGCTCGCTCCAGTCGCGGTCGGCGATCACCCCGTCCTCCGGGTCGACCGTCACGGTGACCCCCGGGATGAGCGGATCCTCCGCGACCGTGCAGGTCGAGAACAGCGGCAGATTCACCGGGCCGGTGACGCTGTTGTAGGCGAGCACGGTGCCGTCGGCGGCGACCGACGGCCTGCTGGCATCGTTGCCTTCGGAGTCGAGGAGCGTCACCGGCTGGCCGCCGGACTCGCACGTCACCAGGAGCGGATAGCTGTCGGGAAGGTCGATGTCGGTCGCGAACTCGGGCGCTGTGACCTCCTTCGACAGCAGCAGCTGCCCGGTGGCCGCGGCCACACCCACCTTCTGCGGCTCGACCACCAGCGACGGGCGCTCGGGCTGCGTCACGGTGGCGTTGGAGCGGGATGCCGTCGCGAACGAGTTGTACGCGACCGGCAGGCCGTCGGGCACCGCCGAGTTGGCCGGCAGCACATACGGCGTCTGCGTGTCGTAGGTGAGCCGCAGCGTCTCGCCGGGCTGGAGCCCGGGTGCCGGCGAAACCTGCCCGGGGTTCTGGTACTGGAGCACGAGCAGGAGGCTGCGGATCGTCGCGACGGTCGCCGGCGGCGTCGCGCTGCTGACCGGGATCCAGTCGAAGTCGCAGGCGGGATCGGGGGTCGCGCCCTCGGTGAACACCTTGATCGCGTTGCTGTTGCAGCTTTGGCTGAGGGCGACCGGCGAGCCGTACACGGAGCCCATCGCGTTGATGCTGTCTCTCAGCTGCCCGAAGTTCGCGAAGATGTCCCCCGCGAGCGTCACGTGGAACTCAGAATCGCGATCGCCCGGGACGATGACGCCCTGGTCGCCGACGTCGGGGAGCGTGTCGAGCGCGGCGATGACCCGGGCGCTGGTGTTGCCCGTGTTGGTGAAGTCCAGCCGCCAGGTCTCGAGGCCGCCCGGTCGCGTGATCGGCGCGCACGGGTGGGAGTAGAACCCGTCGCTCGTCACGCCGGGTGTGGCGGGGTCGCACACCGAGGCGTCGCCGCCGGTCACATTCAGCACACCGAGGTCGTCGTCGCCCGGAACGGCGGGATCGCCGGCAAGGTCGCCCTTCACATACTTCTTCGTGGCGATGGTCGCGGCCGCAAGCGGCGTGATCTCGGTGTCGGCCGAGCATTCGGGCACGCCGGGCGGGGTGTTCTCGACCGGTTTCGGCGCGAGGTCGCTGCCGTTGACGACGGTCGTCCCCTCGCAGGTCTCGAAGAGGCGGTCAGACGTGACGGTCACCTCGTTGCCGACCGTGGTGTCGGGGGTCACGTCGTCGCGGAACCGCAGCGGGGCGCGAACGGTGAGGGTCCAGCCGGCGTTGAAGACGAAGTCGGCAGGTCCGTCGATCGACAGCACGCCGGTGGTCTCGTCGAGGGATGCGGTGAATCCCGGATCGCCGCTCGGGGCGCCGGGGCCGCTCAGAGTGAACGAATACGCGGGCGTCGCCGGCTCGACGAGCAGGGAGCCTTCGGCATCCGTCTCCACCTGATCGACCACGTGGAGGCCGGTCATGTCCCACTCACCCGTGTTGGTGACGGTGATGACGTACGGGATGAGTCCCGCGGCGCTGATCAGCGTGGACGAGCCACGCGTCTTCGTCACGCGCACCTCGTTGGGCCGGTGGAGGACGACGGTCGAGTCGGCGGCCTCGCCGGTCTGGGTGAACGTCTGCACCGGGCCGAACTGCGCGGTGCTGTACGACTGCACGTCATCGCTGATGACGCCGAGCGCCTCCTCGCCCGGGTTGGGCTGCAGGTCGGGTCGCGTGGTCGACACCAGCACCGCCGGGTCGCTGCGCAGGGTGTCGCGGCGCTCGGTGGTCATCGAGAACGTCAGCTGCGGGTTGTACGGGCGCTCCCACTGCACCACGTCGCCGCCGGCATCCACCTGCTGCGCGCGGAAGCGCACACCCACGACAGTGGTCGGATCGGCGACGCCCGCCGGAAGGTCCAGCACGAGGATGCTGCCGGGGGTGCCGTCGGTCCACTCACCCGCGACCCAGCACGGCGAAGCGTCGACGAGCGGCTCGCCGTTGCAGGTCGCGACGAGCTCGCCACCGCTGAGGGAGTACTCGATGTCGCTCGCCGCGTCGTCGTCGACGAGCACGTCCATCGCCAGCTGGTTCACGGGTGCCGGCACGTTGATCTGGGCGCCGACGAAGTCCATGGTGTTCCAGAACGTGGGCGTCGTGTCGGTGAGGCTGAAGAACGTGGCGCGCGCCGTGCCGTTGGGGCGACCGCCGAGCTGCGTGACGTAGCTGTTCGACTGGTCCTCGTAGACCGACTCGGGGGTGATCGACTTCGTCGTCGTGATCGAGTAGCTCGCGGCGACGATCGCGAACTCGTCGTTCGCATCGGCGGCGCCGGTGCCGCACTGGTTGTCGGCGCAGTCCTCGAGGACGGGGCTCTCGAGCTGCACGTGCGCGTCGTTCTCGATCGGCTCCCCCGGCGCGGTCACCGTGACCGGTGTGCTCGGGTCGGATCGGAGCACATCGCGCAGCTGCCACGTGAGCGTCACTGTGCCCGTGCCGCCGGAGGGGATGACGGCACCACCCGCGTCGTCGCGGAAGGCGACCGAGATGGCGGTGACGTCCGCCAGGGCCGCCGCGTCGAGCGCGAGCGCGTCGGCGTAGCCGAAGTCCGTGGGAGTGCCGTTGATGGTGAGCGTGACGGTCGTCTCGGACTCGCTGATGCCCTGTGGCCGCACGATCGCATCGATGTCGTAGAGGTTGAGCGTCTCGAACGCCGTCGGGTCGGCTTGGGTGGCGGCGGGATCCGTGATGACCATGCCCGTCACCCGCGCCTCGGAGGTGTTCGTCGCGACGAGGGTGCCGCTGATGAGGGGGTAGTCCTCGGGGGCGACGCCTGTCGCGGCGGAGGGGAGCCCCAGCGCGCTCTGGTCGAACTCCTTCGTGAGCGTCGCGTTGATCGGCTGGTCGACGATCAGGATCGTGTCGGCGTCGACGTCGGTGCTGTCCACGCCCGTCGCCGTGTTGACACCGTGCGCACTGGCGGTGTTGTTCACCAGGCCGGCCTCGCCCGTGTTGTAGGTGTAGCTGTGCAGGTCGCCGAGCACCGCCTGCGAGGGATCGCTGCGCAGCGTGTCGCGCACGCGGAAGTCCAGATCGAACGGCCGGCGATCGTAGGAGGTGCCTATGCCGGCACCTGCCGTCTTCTCGGTGAGCACGACGCGGACCGCGAGCGCGTCAGCGCTCTGCGCGTCGGAGAGCTCGTACCCGCCGAACTCGCCATCACAGCCGGCGGCGCACGCTTGAGCGGTGATGTCGGTCCACCCGGTGCCGTCGAGGTAGAGCGACACCTCCGTGACGACGGCAGTCACGATGAGCGGATCCGTGGTCGGGGTGATGGGGTCGATGCGCACGAGGTCGAAGGCGTCGTACACCGACGCGACCGTGTCGGCCGGGTCCTCTGTCTCGGAGATGTCGGTGAGCGTCATCTCCGAGATGTTGAGGCCGTCGGTCGACCACAGCAGGCGTGCCGTCCGCGTCTCGGCCGAGAGCGCCGGCACGTCGTCGTCGGGGGTCCACTCCTTGTCGAGGAAGTCGGGGCCAGGACCGCCGTCGATCGGCAGGAGGTCGATGTCGTCCGAGGCGTTGTCGGTGTGCTCCCCGCCCGCGGCGGGGTTGTCCACGAGCGACTCCGCGGTGTTGGTGAACGTGACCGGCTCGTCCTGCGGCTGGGTGACCGCGACGTCGATGTGGGTCACCACGGTGAATCCGGGCTGCAGGAGGTCGGGGCATCCGTCGGCGTCCCTCGGGAGGTACTCGAACTGGATGCCGCCGATGTCGTCCTGCAGGTCGGCGGGGATCTGGTACGACCACAGCACCTCGGGGCCGGGGACCTCGGTTGCGCCCGGGAAGTCCGTCCAGGGCCCGTCGGGCTTGTCCCAGTAACGGACGGTGAGGGTCGTGCACGAGGGGATGTCGGTGTTGTCGATCTCGGTCGCGGTGAAGTTGTCCCAGAACTCCGTCTCGACGCCCGGGAACTGCGGATCGGAGATCACGAGCCGCTCCGAGCCCGCGTTCGACTCCGGCGTCACGTTGCCGGTGAGCGTGATGTCGGCACTCGTGCCCGGCACACCCCAGATGGTGCCGGGGGTGATCGACTTCGTGACCGAGGTGTCGAGCGTCACCGAATCGATGGTGAAAGGCGCCTCGGCGTCGTCGGTGCCGGTCTGGCCCAGCGTGTTCTCGACGACGGTGTCGACGACGTTGGTGCTCGCCACCGACTCGGCCGTCGGCAGCGCGGTGACGTCCATGGGGATGGTCGCGTACGCGCCCGACACGATGTCGTCGCCCGCCGCGGAGTACACCACGGTGAAGCCCTCGACGGTGCAGCCGTCGGTCGGCGACGGGAGCGTGTCCTCGGTCGTGGTGGACGCGGTGCTCTCGGCGCAGTCGCTGTAGGTGTAGGTGATCTCGGCGGCGGTCGCGGCGATCGGCCACTCGATCCCGGAGCCGAACCCGTCGAAGCTGAGCCCCTGCTCGGTGAACGTCGGGCTGCCGGCGGAGGGTTCGGTGACCGTCAGCGTCTGCACGTTCTGCTCGCCGATCGTCGCGGTGATGCTCGCGGTCGTGCTCTGGCCGCTCACGAGCGTGTTGTCGGCGAACGACTTGTCGATCGTGACGTCCGGTGCGCGCTGGGCGATCGTCACGCTCGCGTCGTCGGTCACCGGCGGGCTGACGACCCCGGCCTTCGAGACCGTGGACGAGGCGTCGTTGGTGACCGTGACATCGGCGCCGTCGGGGATGCCGGAGACGGCCTCGTTCGTCACGGTGTGCACGACGATCTCGCCGGAGGCGCCGGGGGCGAACGTGCCGGTGAACGTGACGCGGATGCCGCCGGCCGAGCTGATCGGATCCGGCTCGGTGGTCGTCCACCCTCCGTCGACGTAGTACTCGGTGGTCGTCGCGGTCGTCCCATCAGGTGCGACGACGTCGTAGCCGGTCACGTCGAGGTATCCGCCGAACTCCGACGGCGGGGTCACCGGGTCCTGCACGACGATGGTGTCGACGTTCTGGTTCGAGGCGTTGACAGGGACGACGGTCCAGTCGACGGGCTGGCCCGGCACAGCGGGCACCGCGCTGGTGGGCGTCACGGTCTTGTCGATATCGGCCAGCAGAGTGGTGTCGACCGCGAGCACGACGTCGGCGTTGGCGGACGCGGCGGGGGCGTTGTCGCCGGTCGCCGTCGCCGTGTTCCTGACGGTGGCGCCGTCCCACGTTCCGTCGACGGCGGGATCGACGATCGCGCTCACCGTGATGGTCATGCTGTACCCGGCGGGCCACAGCACCGGGTCGACCGTGAGATCGAGTCCGGGGGCGACCGTGAAGGCGTTGCCGGCGGTGTCGACCTGCAGGTCGTACACGCCGGCGGGCTGACCGCCGGGCGGATTGATCTGCACCGACACCGGCTCCGGGTCGTCGGGGTTGAAGATCAGCGGCTCGGGGAGGGTGTCGCTGATGAGGGTGTTGAAGCACCCGGGATCGTTCGTCGACGAGCAGTTCAGCGTGATCTGATACGTCACCGCGTCGCCGGGACCGAACGGCCCCTCCTCGACCGCCGTCTTCTGGATCGAGAATGCCGCCACGGCGAACGCGGGCGAGGCGACGCCGAGGAAGACGGACGCGGCCGCCAAGACGATCACCGTGAGACCCGCGAGAAGACTTCGACGCCGCTGCTTCATGACCTGACCCCCGAAAACCGCCTAAAACCCCGAGCACACGTATCGGCCAGCCTAGGTCCAGGTCACAAGCCGTTTCTACAGGCGTGATGTGGCGGAAGTGAATCCTGTGACTCGCGGCGGGACGACAGCGTGCGGTCGCGCGACGCGGGGACGAGGCATCCGGATGCCGCTCACTAAACTGGGAGTCATGTCGAAGGTCCTCCAGTCCCTGCCCGTCGGCGAGCGCGTCGGCATCGCCTTCTCGGGAGGACTTGACACCTCCGTTGCGGTCGCGTGGATGCGCGACAAGGGGGCCATCCCCTGCACCTACACCGGCGACCTCGGCCAGCCCGACGAGGACGACATCGACGCGATCCCGAGCCGCGCGCTCGAGTACGGCGCCGAGGTCTCGCGCCTCGTGGACTGCAAGCCCGCACTCGTCGAAGAGGGCTTCGGCGCCCTCGCGTGCGGCGCGTTCCACATCCGCTCGGGCGGCCGCACCTACTTCAACACCACGCCCATCGGCCGCGCCGTCACCGGCACGCTCCTCGTCCGCGCGATGAAGGAGGACGGCGTCGACATCTGGGGCGACGGCTCCACCTACAAGGGCAACGACATCGAGCGGTTCTACCGCTACGGCCTGCTCGCCAACCCGGCGCTGCGGATCTACAAGCCGTGGCTCGACGCCGACTTCGTCACCGAGCTCGGCGGCCGCCAGGAGATGAGCGAGTGGCTCGTCGAGCACGGCTTCCCCTACCGCGACTCCGCGGAGAAGGCGTACTCGACCGACGCGAACATCTGGGGTGCGACGCACGAGGCGAAGACCCTCGAGCACCTCGACGTGTCGCTCGAGATCGTCGAGCCCATCATGGGTGTGCGCTTCTGGGACCCGGCCGTCGAGATCGAGACCGAAGACGTCACCGTCACCTTCGAGGCGGGCCGGCCGGTCGCCCTCAACGGTGTCGAGTTCGCCGACCCGGTCGAGCTCGTCTTCGAGGCCAACCGCATCGGCGGCCGCCACGGGCTCGGCATGAGCGACCAGATCGAGAACCGCATCATCGAGGCGAAGTCGCGCGGCATCTACGAGGCGCCGGGCATGGCGCTGCTGTTCACCGCGTACGAGCGCCTGGTCAACGGCATCCTCAACGAAGACACCCTCGCGACGTACCACGAGCAGGGTCGTCGCCTCGGCCGCCTCATGTACGAGGGTCGCTGGCTCGAGCCGCAGTCCCTCATGCTGCGCGAGTCGATCCAGAAGTGGGTGGGCTCGACCATCACCGGCTCGGTGACCCTGCGCCTGCGCCGGGGCGAGGACTACACGATCCTCGACACCACCGCCCCGCGCCTGTCGTACCACCCCGACAAGCTCTCGATGGAGCGCGTCGGCGACGCCGCGTTCGGCCCCACCGACCGCATCGGCCAGCTCACCATGCGCAACCTCGACATCGCCGACTCGCGCGTGCGCCTCGAGTACTACGCCTCGAAGGGCCTCATCGGCGGTGCGACCGGCGAGCTCGTGGGCCACCTCACGCAGGGCGAGGCCGGCGAGATCACGGAGCACGCCGAGCAGGCCAGCGCCGCGCAGGAAGAGCTGGCGGAGGCGACGGATGCCGCGAACGAGGCGTCCGCGTTCGACCTGGGAACCGACTGAGTCAGGTTCACCGGCCGTTGAGCGAGCGAGGAACGAGCGAGACGAAACGCACCACCCCGCCGCAGACCTGAGCCTCTGCTGTGAGCCAGCGCACTAACTTGCACACACTTGTGCAAGTTACCTAGCCTGGAGGCATGACCTCCTCGACTGACGCGGCACGCCGTCCGCGCCGCGACGCCCTCGAGAACCGCGCCGGCATCCTCGCCGCCGCGTACGTGGCGCTGGCGCACGACCCGCGCGCCTCCGTGGACGCGATCGCGCGGCAGGCGGGGCTCTCCCGCCGCGCGCTGTACGGCCACTTCGACGACCGCGACGCACTCGTCCGCGAACTCGTCGCCAAGGGCGCCGAGCGGTTCAACGCGGTGGCCGCCGCGATCGACGACGCCGACGCCCGCGTGGCGCTCGCACGCCTCGCCGCGACGCTGTGGAACGAGGCGGTCCACGTCCAGGTGCTCGCCGCCATCGCCCTCGACGAGGCGCACCTCGACGAGACGGCCACCGCTCTCGCGCCCCTCCGCCGCACCGTCGTGCGCATCGTCCGCGAGGGCCAGGACGCCGACCTGCTGCGCACCGATGTCGCCGCTCCCACCCTCGCGCGCCTCGTCGAAGAGACGGCGCGCACCGTGATCACGCGCATCGACGCGTCGTCGCCCGCGGCCCGCTCGCTCGCGGTGCGGTCGGTGCTCAGCATCGCGGGTCTCTCCTGGCGAGAAGCGGCGGAGGTGCTCGCCGAGCACCCCGAGATCCTGGCCCCGCCGGCCGACGGTACCGACGACGACACCACCGCCGACAACGACGCCGACGACGCCGCCCGGGCCGAAGCCGCCCGCTCGTGAGGGTGGAGCTCGACGCGGTCGGCAAGGGCCGCCGCGAGCACGCCCTGCCCCTCACCTCGACCGCGTTCGAGAGCGGACGCGTCACGCTCGCGGTCGCCGAGACCGCCCAGCGACCGACGGTGCTCGGCCTGCTCGCCTCGGGGCGGATGCGACCCGACACCGGCCGGGTCACGCTCGACGGCCGCCGCGACAGCGCCCGCCTGCGTCGCCGGGTCGCGCTCGTGGACGCCCCCGATGTGTCCGAGCCCGAGCCGAACGTCACCCTTGCCGGAGTGGCCGCCGAGGAGCTGATGTTCGCGGGCCGCCGGTCCGACCCGCTCGCGGTGCGACGCTGGCTCTCCGAGCACGGACTCGACGGCGTCGCCGGCCTCCCCGTCTCGAATGTCGACCCCGCCGACCGCGTGCGCGCCCTGTGCGAGCTCGCGGTGCTGCGCCGCGGGGTGGAGGGCCTCGTGCTCGTGTCGCCCGACCGCCACGGCGGCGAGCCCGCTGCCTGGTGGGCGGTTGCCGAGCACCTCGCCGCGCGCGGTCTCGCGGTGCTCGTGATCGCGGGCCAGGCCTCGGCCCCGGTGGCGGTGAGCGCACCTCTTACTCCGGCCGTTGAGCGAGCGAAGCGAGACGAAACGCCTCAGACCGTGTCGCACGAACGCCGCGTTTCGTCTCGCTCGTTCCTCGCTCGCTCAACGACCGGTTGGGGTGGGCGACTTCGGCTGCGCCGGCTCACCGCGCCGACGAGAGGGGACCGGCCATGAAGGTCCCCCAGATGATCCTCGCCGAGCTCCGGCGCCTCACGTCCACCCGCATGTCGCTCATCGCGCTCATCGCGCTGATGGCGGTGCCGATCCTCTACGGCGGCCTCTACCTCTGGGCCAACCGCGACCCGTACGGCCAGCTCGACCAGGTGCCGGCCGCACTCGTCGTCGCCGACACCGGCGCGCAGCTCAACGGGGTCGACCGCAACCTCGGCGACGAGGTCGCACAGGAACTCATCGAGGACGGCTCGTTCGACTGGCGCCTCGCCACCGCCGAAGTGGCCGATGCCGGCCTCGACGACGGCACCTACGACTTCGCGATCGAGGTTCCGCCCGACTTCACGGCATCCGTCGCCTCCCTCACGACCGGCGACCCGCACGCCGCCGACATCGTCCTGCACACCAGCGACGCCAACAACTACCTCGCCTCGACGATCGGCACGCAGGCGGTCGAGCGCATCCAGACAACGATCACAAACAAGGTGGTCGCCGAGGCGGGCCTCACGATGCTCGACGCCCTCGACACGATCAGGATCCAGCTGACGGATGCCGCCACCGGCGCCTCGCAGCTGGCAGACGGTCTCACCGAGGCGGGCGCCGGGGCGTCGCAGCTCTCCGAAGGCGCGACCCGCCTCGCCGACGGCACCGCGTCGCTGCGCGACGGTGCCGCCCAGCTCGCCGACGGAGCCGGACAGGTCTCGGGCGGCGCCGCCCAGGTGGCCGACGGCACCGCGCAGCTCGACGCGATCGCCGACCGCATCGGTGCGGCCTCCGCAGAAGCCCTGTCGACGCTCCCCGGCGTGCGCGACGACATCGCGGCGAAGCTCGCCGCCGCCGGCGTGGACCAGGCGCAGATCGATGAGGTGCTCGCCACCCTCGACCCGGTCGGTGAGCGGCTCACCGCGGTCGACGACCGCGTGCAGGGCGCGGTCGCGCAGGTGGATCGGCTGAACGACGGCGCGCAGCAGGTGTCGGCGGGGGCGGCGACCGTCGCCGCGGGCGCCTCGACGCTCGCGACGGGATCGGCGACCGCCGCCGACGGCGCCGCGCAGCTCCGCGACGGCGCCGGGACTCTCGACAGCGGGCTCGTGCAGCTCGAGGACGGCGCCGGGCAGCTCCGCGACGGGCTCGCCGACGGGGCCGCGCAGCTTCCGTCGTACGACGCCGCGACCCGCCAGGCCCAGGCCGACACCCTGGCCGCACCCGTCGCGATCGAGCGGTCGTCGCTCACGCAGGCGCAGAACTACGGGGCCGGCCTCGCCCCCTTCTTCGCCGCCCTCGCCGGCTGGATCGGCATCTACGCGCTGTTCCTCATCGTCAAGCCGGTGTCGAAGCGCGCCGTGACGGCGCTGCACTCGCCGATCCGCATCACCTTTGCGGGATGGGCGACCCCGGCGCTCCTCGGCGGCGTGCAGATGCTCGGACTGTTCGGCGTGCTCGCGCTCGCGCTCGGGTTCTCGTTCGCACACCCGCTCGCGACGCTCGGCATCCTGCTCCTCGCGAGCGCCACGTACGCCGCGATCGTGCTCGCCCTCAACGTCTGGCTCGGCTCGGTCGGGCAGTTCCTCGGCCTCGTGCTGATGGTGCTGCAGCTCGTGACCGCCGGCGGCACCTTCCCGTGGCAGACCCTGCCCGCGCCCCTCGCGGCACTGCACCACGTACTGCCGATGGGCTACGTCGTCGACGCCATGCGCCAGGTGATGTACGGCGGCAGCGCCGACCGGGTGTGGCTCGACCTGGCCGTCCTCGGCGTGTGGCTCGTGGGCGCGGGGGCGATCGCCGCGATCGGCGTCACCCGCATGACCCACTTCCGCACGCTGCGCGACCTGCAGCCCAGCGTCATCGGGTAGCGAGCACGCCGGAGAGACGGATGCCGCGACCCGCGGCATCCGTCTCGTCAAGGCAGATCAGCCGACGCCGCCCCCGTCGCAGGTGCCGTCGCCGATCTGCGACGCGTCGCCGTTGCCCGGGAACCACAGCACCTCGCCGTGACGCTCGTACCAGAAGGCGGGGATGATGTCTTCGTCATCCTGGTGCTTCTCGTGCGCGCGCACGACGGCGAGCTTGTCGGTCTCGATGTAGACGTACGGATTCTTCTCGCTGTGCGTCGCGTGACAGTACGCCACCCGGTGGGTGCCGTCTGCCGGATGCGACGCGAAGGCGGGTGCGGCGCTCCCGAGCGCGACGACCGCGGTGAAGGAAACGGCGGCTGCGACGGCAGCCGCACGGCGCTGAACGCGCGTGGACATGGACATATGGATCTCTCCCCAGTTGAGATCGGCCAGTGACGGGACGAGTCTGACAGCGGCTCACGTCCGTGACAAGGGGCCGATCGTGCGGCGAAAAGCTGAGACGATTCGGTCGCGGGCGGGCGTCGGGGTTACGATGCGGAAAGGTGTGCGTGCGACCCGAACGGCGCGGCACCGAGTTCCGCGGTGCCCGGCACCGCGTCTCCCCCACCCCAGCCCGGAAAGCCCTTCAATGCCGAAGCCCCAGCCCTCGCCCTACGCCGTCGATGACACCGCGCCGCGTCGATCCGTGGGGCGGAAGATCGGCATCGCCCTGTTCAGCATCCTGGCGGTCGTCGTCGTGCTCGCCCTCGTCGCGGTCGGCTTCGTGACGTGGACCGTGCAGCGCTCGTTCCCGCAGCTGAGCGGCGAGGTGAAGGCGAGCGGGCTCGACGCCGAGGTGACGGTGCAGCGCGACGCGCTCGGCATCCCGACCATCACGGCCGACTCGCCGGGTGACCTGTTCTTCGCGCAGGGCTACGTCCATGCGCAGGACCGCTTCTGGGAGATGGACTTCCGCCGGCACGTCACGAGCGGGCGACTGTCGGAGCTGTTCGGCGAGTCGCAGCTCGGCACCGACCAATTCCTCCGCACGCTCGGCTGGCACGACATCGCCCAGCAGGAGGTCGACGCGCTCGACGAGACCGAGCGCGCGTACTACGAGGCGTACGCCGACGGCGTGAACGCCTACCTGGCCGACAACCAGGGCGCCGACGCGTCGTTCGAGTACGCCGTGCTGGGCCTCCAGAACGCCGACTACGAGATCGAGCCGTGGACGCCCGCCGACTCGGTCGCATGGCTGAAGGCGATGGCCTGGGACCTCCGCAGCAACATCGAGAGCGAGACCGAGCGCGCCGTCATCGCCCCGGACTTCACCGAGGCGGAGATCGACCAGCTCTACCCGGGCTATCCCTTCGACCGCAACCCCGTGATCGTCCCCAAGATCTCGACGGTGCCCGCTGTCGGCACCGCCCCCGACGCCGAGGAGGGCTCGGGCGAGACCGAGGGCGCCGACTCGGGCGAGGGTGAGGGCGACGGCGGTGATGCGGCGGGAGAGACGGATGCCGCGACCGCCGCGATCGAGTGGACCGAGGTCGACGGCGTGATCGCGGCCGTGGGCGAGCTGGTGGGCGACGCCGGCGAGGGCATCGGCTCGAACTCGTGGGTGCTCTCGGGCAGCGTCACCGACACCGGCATGCCCCTGCTCTCGAACGACCCGCACCTCGGAGCGTCGCTGCCGAGCGTGTGGCACCAGATCCAGCTCAAGTGCTCCACCGTCGATGACGACTGCCCGTTCGACGTCGCAGGCTTCTCGTTCTCGGGCCTGCCGGGCGTCATCATCGGTCACAACGCGCGGGTCGCGTGGGGCTTCACGAACCTGACGACCGACGTCACCGACCTGTACCTCGAGAAGATCGAGGGCGACTCCTACCGGTACGACGGCGCGCTGGTGCCGCTCGAGACGCACACCGAGACGTTCAAGGTCGCCGGCGGCGACGATGTCAGCCTCGAGGTGCGCGCGACGGCCAACGGGCCGATCGTGTCGGGCCTGACCGACGACTTCACGGCGATCGCCGACGACCCGTTCACCGGCACCGACGGAACGGTGACCGCGCCGGCCGACGCGCCGGACGGCGAGTACGCGGTGAGCCTGCGCTGGACCGCGCTGCAGCCTGGGACCACGGCATCCGCCATCTTCGCGCTCAACACCGCGAAGGACTTCGACGACTTCCGCGGTGCCGCGGCCCTGTTCGACGTCCCGGCGCAGAACCTCATCTACGCCGACGTCGACGGCAACATCGGCTACCAGACGCCCGGCAAGCTGCCGATCCGCGGCGCCGGCGACGGCTCGATGCCGCAGCCCGGCTGGGACTCGACGTACGCGTGGCAGGGATTCATCCCGTTCGAGGAGCTGCCGGTGTCGTACAACCCGACCGAGGGCTACATCGTCACCGCGAACAACGCGATCGTCGGGCAGGACTACAGCCACCCCCTCACGACCGACTGGGACTACGGCTGGCGCGCCGCCCGCATCGACGAGCTCATCCAGCGCGCGATCGCGAAGGGCCCGGTGACCGCCGACGACCTCAACGCGATCCTCGCCGACGACTACTCGTTCATCGGCATGCGCCTGACGGCCGCGTACGCCGAGATCACCACGGGCGACGACGAGACCGATGCCGCGCTCGCGCTGCTGCAGGAGTGGGATGCCCAGAACGAGGCGGATTCTGCGGCAGCGGCGTACGCGAACGTGCTGTGGGACACCCTTGCCGAGAACGTCTTCGTCGACGGCCGCGAGAACCCTGCGCCGCTGAGCGGCCAGGGCCGGCTCTTCCTGGTGCTGGATTCCCTCTTCGACGACGAGGCGTCGCCGTGGTGGACCAACGACGAGCTGGGCGTGGACGGCATGGCCGACACTCTCAAGCGCGCGGCGATCGACGCGTACGAGCGCCTCGTCGACGAGCAGGGCGACAACCCCTCGCGCTGGAACTGGGGCAGCCTGCACGCGCTGCCGCTCGTGAACGACTCCTTCGGCACGTCGGGGATCGCCCCGATCGAGTGGCTGTTCAACCGCGGCCCGTTCCCGGTGGGCGGCGGCTCGTCGGTGGTGAACGCGACCGGCTGGGACCTCGGCTCGAGCTTCGCGACCGTCACCGTGCCGTCGATGCGCATGATCGTCGACCTGTCGGACTTCGACGCGTCGCGCTGGAACCAGCTCACCGGCCAGAGCGGCCACGCCTTCCACACGAACTACATCGATCAGGTGGAGTCGTGGCAGAAGGCCGAGCTGACGCCGTGGGCCTTCACGTCCGACGCGGTGGACGCTTCCACGACCGACACCCTCGTGCTCCGGCCCTGATCAGCGAACCGGGCTCCGGCGGTCCGACCGCCGCGGCCCGGGGTCGGGGTCGGGGTCGGGGTAGGCGGTGGCGCTGGTGGTCACACGCGCTGCAGCGAGCGGTTGTGGTGTGCGATCACCGCGACTCCGCACAGGATCGCGGTGAGCAGGGCCGCCACGCCCCAGTAGCCCAGCGGTGACGCGATGGCGGCGAAGCCGATCGTCGCCGCCCCGATGGTGCGGACGGCCACCGATGACCCGGAGGGTACGCGAGGGCTCGACCAGTACGGCACGCGCTGATCGTGATTGGCGCGCGCGAGCATGATCGCCGCGAGCAGGTACAGCGCGGCGCCGACGGCCGCGAGCATCAGGCCACCGGTCACCGTCATCTGCACCCGCTTATCCGACCACTCCTGCGCGACGGGCGCAAGCGCGAGATGTGGCACCCGCCTGTTGATCTTCGCCCGGGGCCCTCGGTATACCGCGCGGTGCCGTCACCGGTGCGGGATCTTCGACGAGATCACGCCCCGCTGGTCGGTGGCTTGTCCAGTCCGTGCCGGCCGGGCCGGTCGGGCTCGGCGGCCGTCGCAGGACTCACCGCCGAGGCATCCGCCGGTCCTTCGGTGCCGGGGTAGTGCGGCTCGTCGATCTCGATCGCCTTGTCGCGCTCGTCCTTCGGAGGCAGGTGGTCGAGGGGCTGCTTGATGTCGTCGGGGTGGTGACTCATGGGACGGAGTCTCGCTCCGCCCGGCGAGGTGACCGAGGGGCTTGACTTCGACGTTGCGTCAACGCCCACCCTCGTCCGCGTCGAGCGTCGACGCGCGGGCGAGTCGGTGCCGAGCATCGGCGGCCGCGAGGCCGAGGCGCATCGTCTCCCGGTCGGCTGGCTCCCACGGCCCGGACTCGGCGAGCGGGATCTCGGTCATGAAACGGCGCTCAGCTTCGGGGATGCCTGTGACCACGGCATCCGGATCCGACGCGGCAGTGGCGTAGAGTGCCGGACCGTCCGCGTAGAACGGGTCGATCAGCACGAGGCGGCCGTCGGACCCGCGCATGACATTCGACGGGTTCTCGTCGATCGGGCCGCACCAGGGCAGCTCCGCGAGAGCGCGCTCGTGGATCGCGCGCACGATGCGGGTCAGCTCGGCGACACTCTCGTCTTCCTCCAGAAGAAGGCGGTGCAGTCCGGCGGCATCCGACGGGTCCACAGGATGCAGGCGCTCCATGACCATGAGGTCGCCGCCGCCGGTCAGTCGCCGGTGCGCATACAGCCGTGGCACGAGGAGCGTGTGCTCGGTGCGGAGGTACAGCTCGGCGGTGTACGGGCCGGTCGGGTCGAACGGACTGATGCGCGCGACGGCCTGGCCGTCCGGTGACAGCAGCGCGATCGCCCAGTCCCCCGCGCCGAGCCGCGTCCAGCCCGCGTCTGTGAAGACGTGCTCGGCATCGCCGTGATCGGCGCTCGGCGCCGGGTCGGGGTATGGGGTGGGCACGACGCCCAGTCTCGCGCACCCGACGGGCGGGCCATCGCCCGATCTGTCGATGCTCGGACAAGATGGAGGGATGGCTGCGTTTTCGGAGGGACCTGAGGTCGAGCTTCCGCGCGGTGATGTCACGGAGGGAGTCGTTCGGATCGGCGACACTGTCCGCCGACCGCACCAATCGACGAGTGCCGTGGTCGAGGCCTACCTCCTCCACCTCGAGTCCGCCGGCTTCACCGGCGCGCCGCGCTGGCTCGGGCGAGACCACCAGGGGCGCGACGTCCTCACCTTCCTCGAGGGCGATGTCGCGGGCTCACCGGTCGATGCCTGGGCGACCAGCGACGAGGTCCTTCCCGGGGTTGCGCGTCTTCTTCGAAGGCTCCACGACGCGAGCGAATCGTTCGACCCGCCGACTCTGCCCGTCGAACCGGGGAAGCCCACACCGAGCTTTCCCGCCGGTGAACCGGTGATCTTCGGGCACCGCGACCTGACCCCTCAGAACACCGTGTTCCGCGATGGCGTCGCCTGGGGGGTCATCGACTTCGACCTCAGCAACCGCACGACGCGCTCGGTCGACTTCGTGAACACCGCGATGCACTGGGTTCCGCTCTGCGCCGACGTGGATGTCGAACCAGGTCAGGCGGGACGCGATGCAGGGTCGAGGCTCAGGTTGATGTACGACGCCTATGGCCGAGATCGGTTCGATGTGGATCTCTTGTTGGAGGCCGCTCGACTTCGATTCAGCGGGTCGTACGCCGCGATGAAATGGGCCGCGGAAAACCTCGGAGGCGGGTGGGCACGCATGTGGGACGAAGGCGTCGGCGATGTCATCCGGCGGCGGGTCGCCTGGCTCGACGAATCACGCGACGATCTCCGCCACGCGCTCGTCTGAGCGAGCGCGGCGCGGAGCGGAGCAAGGGCGAGCGGTTGGCTCGCTGCACGGCACTCCGAGACCATCCCGGAGCCCTTACCGCGCGCCGCGCATCGCGATCGATCAGCCCGCACGTGGTGCCGAGGGGTTGTCGGCGGCGGGGATGGTGAGCACTTCCACGCCTGCTTGCCGGGCTTGGTAGCGCACCACGACGCCGGCGTCCGGGGTGGTGACGATGGTGTCGAGGTCGGACAGATCACCGAACCGGTGGGCGGCGGTGCGGGAGAACTTGTCGGCGGTGGCGACCAGGATCGCGCGCCTGGAGTTGGCCAGCGCGGCCCGCTTGACTTGCGCGTCGCCCCAGCCGGCGACCGTGAGCCCTGTGTCCGGATCTGCCGCGCAGGCGCCGAAGATCGCCACGTCGAACCGCATGGCCCGCACCGCGTCGGCCGCACCGGCACTCGTGAATCCGAGGTCGTCATGGTCGACCAGTCCGCCAGGAACGATCACCTGGTTACCGGGTCGGCTTGCCAGCGCCGCTGCCGCGTGCAGCGACAGCGCCAACGCGGTCACACCGAGCCCTGCCAGCTCCACGGCAACCGCGAGCGCGGTCGTGCCGTTGTCGACGAGCACACTGTCACCGGGCTTGACCAACGTCGCCGCCAGGTCAGCGAGCGCCTGCTTCGTCACCGATTCCTCGGACTGCCGCAGCCCGAACGGGTACTCGCTGCCCCGTCGCTTGGCGGGGGCCGCACCACCACGGGTGCGGACGAGCGCGCCCTGCTCGGCGAATTCGACGAGGTCGCGGCGCACGCTGATCGTGGACACCCCGGTGAGCTCCGCGAGTTCACCAACCGTGCGGGGACCGGCCTCCACCGCCCGAATGATCATTCTCTGTCGTTCTGATCGGAACACCTGATCATTTTGACGCCTATCGTGCCGCTGTGACTACCGACAAAAAGACCGGCCGCCGCGGCATCACGGGCGTGGGCATCATGTTCGCCAGCAACGGCGCCATCTTCGCCGCCCTGCTGCCCTGGTACCCGACCATCGCCACCCGCCTGAACCTCAGCGCGGTCGAGTTCGGCTTCATGGTCGCATCCTTCGCGGTCGGCGCGATCGTGTCCTCCGCTCTGCCCGCACGCCTGATCGCCCGATATGGCCCGGTAAAGGTGTCGATCGTCGGCACGGTGCTGCTGGCACTCGCGATCATCGCCGCCCCGTGGGCGACGACCGGCTGGATGTTCGCCGCGTGCCTGTTCTTCGCTGGCTTCTTCGACGCGATCGTCGACGTCGCACAGAACGTCGCCGGCATCCGCGTGCAGGACGTCGTCGGACGCTCCATCCTCTCCTCCATGCACGCCTTCTGGAGCCTGGGCGGCGTGGCCAGCGGAGCGATCTCCACCGCGGCCGCCGCGGCAGGCGTGGACATGCGCCTGCAACTGGCGATCATGGGCGTCGCCGGGGCGACGCTCGTCATCGTCGGGGCGCTGATGACTGCTTCGCTGTCCGCCAATCCCGCGCCAGCAGCGGCACCGGCCGCGACGACCGGTTCCCGGTCGCAGCGGTGGGGCCGCGTCACCCTGCTTGCGCTGCCGCTGGTCATCATCGCCATCTGCGGCACGATGGTCGAAGACATCGCGAACAACTGGGCGGCGATGGCCGGCATGCAACTGGTCGGGCTCCCCGCCCAGGTCGCCGGCCTCGCGTTCACCGTGGTCATCGGCGCGCAATGCATCGGCCGGTTCACCGGCGACCTGCTGATCGAGAGATGGGGACGCGCCAACGTCGCCCGCCTCGGCGGCGCCATGATCGCACTCGGCGGACTCGTACTGGTCCTCAACCGTGCCGACATCGGAGCCCTGTTCTTCGGACTGGCCGCCATGGGCTACGGCTCCGCCACCCTCGTCCCCAGCGCCTTCAGCGCCGCCGCCAAACTCCCCGGCATCAGCGAAGGCGCCGGCGTCACCATCATCAGCTGGCTCATGCGCCTCGGCTTCCTGTTCACCAGCCCCCTCATCGGCACCATCACCGACACCGCCGGCCTGCGCTGGGGCCTCGGCACCCTCATCATCATCGGCATCACCACCGTGACGCTCGCCGGAGCGCTGCGCCCCCGACCCACCAGCACCGAAACAGAGGTCGTTCCATCACGTGACAAAGCCGGTGTCGGCGCCGCGTGAGCAGCGCGGGGCCGCTCGACGCGGCGGTCCCTGCGCGAAGTCATCCGCCCGCCACAACGCGATCCCCACCGCCGCCTGGGAGGGCTCCTCGACCCGGCGATCGCGGCCGCGTTCGCCGCACGGTCGGCGCAGAACCGCTCCGCGATGACGTTCCGCGTGAGCAGCCTGAAGCGGCCGGAGACCCGCGGGCCCGCGTCGCCCAGTACGTCGCCATGCTCGAGCGGGGCAAGACGATCCACTGAGTCGCGCTCGGCGGAACGAGGGCGCGAAGCCCATGCGCACTTGGTCCTCCGGGATGCGGGTGCGTTCATGGCGGCGCGGTCGGCTAGAAGCGTCGCACGTAGATGGCAATACCAGCCTGATCCTCGATGTCGAGGCGGTATTCCTCTCCTCGGAACCATGCGGCGGTGGGAATGGACCCGTCGGACTCCCGGTCTCGCATTTCGACGCCAACGGTGACGCGGCGCTGGCCGCCGGGAGCCACCTCGTCGAATCGGGCCTTGAACACGTTCGGCGGCTCCATGCACCGAGCGTACGCCGCGGACGAGAGGTCGACGTGACACCAGCATGGTCCGTCGTGATCACTGAGTTCGGGTCGCCGCACGCTCGGTTCCTGAGAGGGCGCACACGTCGGCGCCCTAGCGTTGCGAGATGAGCAGCGGACTCGATCAGCCGAGTGACCAGACGCCGGATGAGCGGCGCGTCGCTCGCGACAAACGGTGGGCGGAGGTTGGAGCTCAGAATCGGCACCCCGACCGATCGAAGCCGCGGACCCCGGCACGGCCTCATGCAAGTGAGCGTCTCCGCTCGCTGAAGCCGACCACTATTCCCTCGCGCGCGCCTGGCGATGATCCACAGGAGGCTTCCGAGCCTGATTAGTCGCTGAAGCCGCGGCGTCACTGGATTGCCAACCCGGATCCGGGCACGTGGTGTTACCCGGATGCACGGTGCTCGTCAATGGCTTAGGTGATCGGCACCGGAGCGTGGTGCTGTGGGGCCGTACCCGGGAGGGGTGCGCACAAGGTGCGCTCGTGCTCCGGGGATGAAAGGGAAGTGATATGTCGGAGATCGCGGCCACCGGGGGTGGCGCCGATCCGGGTCGCCCCGACGTCGGCGCGCTCCTGGAGAGAGTGCGACGCGCTGACGCGCGAATCGGACGACGCCGACGCCTGCCCGCAGCGTTGAGCGAGACCGACCGGGCCGCTATACGGTTCCTGGCGGAGACGGGACCCGCCACGGAGGTCACCACCACGATGATCGTCGCCGCCCTTCATATGGCGGCGGCATCGGGCACCGCGCTTGTCGACCGGCTGCTCGCGCAGGGCCTGGTCGTCGTCAATGTCAGTTCTCTGGACCGACGCAAGAAGATCATCAGCCTGGTCGACGACACCATGAACCCCGATGACCTCGACCCGATCACCACCACGCTCCGCGCGATCGCCGCGCGCTTGACACTGAGCGACGCCCAGGTCGTCGCCGGTTTCCTGGAAGAAGTCCTGGCCACCTTCACTCACGCCGCCCAACCCCCATCTCCGGCCAAGCTGCGCTGAGCAGTCGACACAGGTCATCCGGACAGTCTTCCGTGCCGCTGCGCCCTCGTCGACCACTCAGATCGCGCGCCGCTGGGCGACCAGGGGGCAGTCGAACGGATCCCGCTCGCCGAGACCCACCCGGTTGATGTAGCCGATCACGATCGCGTAGGACGCCAGCAAACGCGTAGAGGTGTAACGGATGCCCTGCGCGTCGCAGTAGGCCCGAACGATCACCGAAGCGCGGCGAAGGTGCGGCCGGGGCATCGAAGGGAACAGGTGGTGCACGCACGCGGACAGTGCGGCTTCGTTTCTTGCGTGGGTTGAGGATCGCCTGACGGGCGGCCAGCGGTAGTCTCACGCGTCAGGATCAGGCAGCGAGCTCTCCAGTCCGAACATCGGCAGGGGCCGCCGTGAGAGCGGTGAGGCAGATCACGCGGATGCGCCATCCGTACGAAGCGATCGCGAGTGTCGTGATCGCGTAGATCGTGGCGGCCTGCAGCACGTAGGCCGGGTAGTCGATGATCCAGCGGGCGTCTGATCCACCGCTGCCGAACGCAGGGTTGTCGCGCACCGATGGCGCGATTGCACCGACCCAGTACCCGACGGCCTGTGCCGCGCCGTACACGAGCAGTGCACCACCGACCGCGAGCCAGGCCTGGCCCCTGCGTGAGCTCCATACCGCTCGGGTTCTCCTGAGCGCGGACCGGGGGGTCCAACGCCCAGTGACCGGGGCTGCGATCGCGCTCATCAAGGGGGCGAAGACGAACGCCGCCGCGAGGAGCACGAGTAGCGTGAGCGAGCCGACGATGAGCAATTGCTCGCTCCCCGCCCGGCTGCGCATGAGCTCAGGAATGAGCAGCAAGATGAGAAGCGGAAGGCAGCCGACGATGGAAACGATCCAGGTTCGGACGAATGCGATGAAGGGCATGTCTCGAACCTAAGGAAGGCGGACGTCACGGAGAATCGGGAGAACCCCCGAGTCGCAGGCGGTCAAGGACCAGTCCCAGCGGCCGCGGTCTTCGCTGGCGGATCCTTGCACGCGCGCTTTGGTGTAGCCGGGTTCAAGCCGTATCCGATACCGAGCGCCACAGGTCTGACACGCTCCCGATCCGTAAAAGGGTAATGCGCGGGAGAGGTACCGCACGGGGCGAAGATCCCGACCCGATGGACGGTGTCGGCGGCGGATCGTGCCTGGCTGGGCAGGCGGGAAATTCGGCGGAGCTCCTCGTGCACGGCTCTCAGGGGGCGAGCAATCCACGGAGCACTCCCCGTACTACCCGTTCGAGGAGATCGTCTCGTGCGTCCATTGCTTCGTACTGTTGCGCTGCCGTTGCGGCTGCGGCTGCCGCTGCGAGGTGAGGGTAGGTGGCCGAGTCAACCGTCGGTGGGGCGTCGCTTTGGCGCGCCGCGCGAGGTTCTGGGGCGGAGGCGAACATCGCGGCAATGCCGGTGACCATGGCGATGGCCTCGAACTTGGCGTGGATGGGTCCGGTTTCACCTTCGAGCGCTCGCAGGCTCGTGTCGAAATAGCGGAGAGTCTCCGGCCCCGCACCAGCCAATCGAAGATCCATCTCCTTCAGCCACGGATGACGGCGGTAGAGGTCGCGCTGCGCATGTGCCATTCTCACCAAGGCATCGATTCCATTCCCGGGAGCAAGCTCGAAGGGCCGCAGCTCCGCGACCACTCGATCGGCCATGAGGGCGAGCAACTCGGACCGGTCCTTGATGTACCGGTACAGGCCACTCGCGCTCGTGCCCATGCGACCGGCAACAGCGCGCATCGACACGGCGCGCAACCCACCCTCGTCGGCGAGAGCGACCGCGGCCGCGACGATGTCGGCGCGATCGAGCGAGGGCACAGGACCGGGCGGACGTGTCCTCTCCGGGCGTTGACGCCCGGACGCCTGTTCGCTCATGAAAACAGACTAGACTGCGAACACCGTACGCAGATAAAAGGAGACAGCGGTGCCGAAGGTGCGCATGTTCGAGGCGAGCGATGGCACGGCCGTGCGCGTGACGTCGGTCGGCGCCGGCCCGGGTGTCGTGGTGGTGCACGGCGGTGGCGTCACCTCCCGTCTCTACAACCGCCTCGCGCACCGACTGGGTGATCGACTTACCGTGCACCTCTACGACCGGCGCGGCCGCGCTGGCGCTGCTCCCCGGACAGGCGGCTACTCGATCAGCGACGACATCGCCGACATCGACGCGGTCACGCGAGGCACGGGTGCCACCGGAGTGATCGGCCACAGCGTGGGTGGCTACATCGCCCTGCGTGCCGCCGAGGTTCTGCCCATCGGTCGGCTCGTACTGTACGACGCGGCGGTGAGCATCGACGGCCGCTTTCCCGCCGGGTGGCTGCCTGCCGCGCGAGCCGCGGCCGAAGCCGGCGACATCGCCCGAGCCCTCGCTTTGACCTCCGCGGGCATCAACACGCACCAGGTGACCAGCCGGTTGCCGCTGTCCATGCAGACTTCACTCACCAGCGCGTTCCTACGGACCCCCATCGGCGCACAGATGGCGGAGCTGCTCCCGTCCACGCTCGCGGAATCACAAGAAGTGATCGACAACGACGGGCCTGCCACCCGATGGGCCGACATCTCCGCCGACGTTCTCGTTGCATACGGCGTAGCGGGACCGCGCTACTACGCGGGACTGAGCCAGGCTCTCGCCGATGCAATCCCCAGCGCAACTGTCCTCCCCATACGGCATCACGGTCACGACGGGATCAATCGAGCACCCCGCGCACTCGTCGACGCGACCGTCGCCTTTCTCCTCGAGTGACGGCCACGTGTCTTCGATGCACTCACTCGCCCACGCCTGAACCTGCTGGCACCGCCCGTGTATCCGTGGATCCCTCACGGTGCGGCGCCCTTGTGGCGCGTCCTGCTCGCACAGAAGCTAACGTATGACGCGCTAGTCGCAAGCCACCACGTCGACCGAGCGGCTCCGGCCGACCTGGTGTCGCTTATCCCTACGATGAAAATCGAAAGCGTTCGCGCATTGGATTGGCGTCGGCAGCAGTCCGGAGACATGCAGGATCGCGCTGGCGACGACGCAGTGAATGCAGCAGTGGCCGCGGCACGCGCGTATGTCGCGGACAGCGTCAAAGACTAGCCCGAGAAACAGCACAGGCAGCGGCGGCTGGCGTCAGCGACGCTGTCTTCCATCGCATCGATCCGCTGGTCGTGCGATGAATCAATGTCGATGTCGCCATCGGCAACGCCGCAGTCGAACTCGACCGCGACGCCGATGCGGCTGTTCGAACGCTTGAGTCGTTGCAGTCGTTGGGTACCGGATTGAGCCGTGACATCGTTCGACCGGTCGCTTCCTACCTTCGCGTGGATCGGCCGGCCGATGTGGGTTGGCGAGCGCTCCGCGATCGTCTTCACCGACCCTCAAACTGGTCGGTAGACGATCTCGGCACTTTGATCCCACCCCATCGTTGAGCACGCGGCTCGGTGGCATATAGCGTGAGGAATCGCCAACCGACTCCGGGGAGAGTTCATGTCTGACGCCGTCGCGCCCAAGCCCGCATCGTCCCACACCGCTCGAGCGAACGCCGCGGCCCGCGAGGGCCTCCCGCTCGCAGATCGCCGGGACTACGACGATGCCCGACGCGGCTTCATCGCGACGCTCTCCGAGCCGGTGATCCGTCGCGGCGACGGCGTGCCGGTGATCGACGTCGCCGGCCACGACTTCGTCCTCGACACGGACGACGCGCCCGACACGGTGCACCCGAGCCTGTGGCGGCACGCGCAGGTCAACCAGAGCCACGGGCTGTTCGAGGTGACCTCCGGCATCTACCAGGTACGCGGACTCGACCTGTCGAACATCACGATCGTCGAGGGCGATGAGGGCATCATCGTGATCGACCCCCTCGTTTACAAGGAGACCGCCCAGGCGGCGCTCGACCTCTACCGGGCGCACCGGGGCGATAGGCCGGTGAAGGCGCTCATCTACACGCACAGCCATGGCGACCACTACGGCGGTGCCAAGGCGGTCCTCAGCCAGGAGGAGGTGGACGCCGGGCGAGCGGTCGTGATCGCGCCCGAAGGGTTCCTCTCTGAGGCGGTGGCCGAGAACGTCTACGCCGGGAACGCCATGACACGACGCGCCATCTACATGTACGGGCCGCTGATCCCGCCCGGACCGCAGGGACACATCAATGCGGGCCTTGCGAACGCCCTGTCGAACATGGGGTCGTCCACGCTCATCGCGCCGACGGACCTCATTCGCGAGACCGGCGAGAAGCGCACGGTCGACGGTGTCGAGATGGTCTTCCAGATGGCGCCCGGCACCGAGGCGCCTGCCGAGTTCCTCATCCATCTCCCGCAGCGCCGGGCGCTGTGTGCGGCGGAAGACGCGACGCACACCCTGCACAACCTGTACACCCTCCGAGGAGCGCAGGTGCGGGATGCCGCGACCTGGTGGAAGACGCTCAACGAGACGATCGAGCTCTTCGGCGCCGACACCGACGTCATCTTCGCCCAGCACCACTGGCCCCGCTGGGGATCGGCCGACATCGTGGCGTTCCTCGAAAGCCAGCGCGACCTGTACAAGTTCCTTCACGACCGGGTTCTGCACCTTGCCAACAAGGGCGAGACGATGGTCGAGATCGCCGAGCAGCTCGCACTTCCCCCCGGGCTCTCGGCGCAGTGGCATAACCGTGACTACTACGGCTCCGTCAACCACAACGCCAAGGCGGTCTACCAGCGATACCTGGGATGGTACGACTCGAACCCGGCGCACCTGCACCCGCTCCCGCCGGTCGACGCGGCGACCCGGTACGTCGAACTGGCCGGAGGGGTCGATGCGCTGCTGGCAAGGGTGCAGGCGGCGTTCGATGCCGGTGACTATCGCTGGGCGGCCGAGCTCGGATCCCACCTCGTGTTCGCTCAGCCCGGCAACCGTGACGCGGCGCTGCTCCAGGCCGACATCCTTGAGCAGCTCGGCTACCAGTGCGAGAACCCGACCTGGCGCAACGAGTACCTCATGGGCGCGCAGGAGCTGCGCGGAGGGGTCCGCGACCTCGGCAAGATCGAGCTCGCGACGCTCGACGTCCTCGGAGCGATGCCTCCCGAGATGATCTTCGACTACATGGGGATCAAGCTCGACGGCTCGCGTGCCGCCGGCGCTTCGTCGCGCATCCAGTGGACGATCGGCGACACGGGAACGACCTACGCTCTGGAGCTGCGCAACGGCGTCCTCATTTACACCGTCGACAAGACGCTCGACGCACCCGAAGCCACGGTGCACTCAACGAAGGCAGCCCTGGCCCGCGCCGTATTCGGCACCTCCGGAGTGGCCGAAGCGGTCGCCAGCGGAGACATTAGCGTTGACGGCTCCAGCCAGGTCATCGTCGAGCTGTTCGCACTCCTCGAGAACTTCCCCTTCTGGTTCCCTATCGTCCAACCCTGAGCACCGCGGGTCCTCATGTGCATAGAACGAGACGGGTTCCAGACATTCGAATGGCCCGCCAGCTCGAACTGCTTTGGTCGCGTGAGGCCCACCGGCTGCATCCTGGGGCTGACGACCTCCCACGGATGCTGACGCACACGGCCAGGACGTGTTCCACGATTCGTCCTGGACCAACTGGGAGCGGCAGAACACCGACGCATTCATCGCTCGCGACCCGACGTTCATCAGAACAGCCCCGAACGCCGGAAGCTTGAGTCGTTGATCGCCGCTTGGGCGAGCCGGGCTCACCAAAGTCGTCACGATCCCATGCCGTGGGAGTACACCCGCGGCTATGCGCGTTCCAGTGCCGTCCCCCTCGAGAACCACACACACCCGTGATGAGGCGTTGGTCTCGCTAAGCCACGACCAGGTGGAGTCCGAAAACGGAGGGCCTGCGCCTGGAGTGATTCACGCCCGCCGAGGGACCGGCGATGGCTCTCCGCTCGACGTCCCGGCACGGCGACCACTGCGGACCGCAGCAATACGCGCTGATCCGATCCGATCCGACAACCTCGGGTTGACGGCGACGGACGATTGTGGACAGGCTCGGAGCTATGGCATCCGTGGAGCACTTCGAGATCCCCGCTGACGACGTCGACCGCGCGCAGGCCTTCTACGGAAAGGTCTTCGGTTTCACCTTCGAGGATTGGGGCGACGGCAACATCATGCTGCGCACTGGGAGCGACGCCGGCATCAACGGTGACATCCACCAGCGCGGTCCCGTGTCGCACCCGACTGTCGTGATCTCGGTCGATGATCTCGAGGCGACCATTGCGGCCGTCGTCAAGGGTGGTGGCGAGCAGGTCGGCGAAATCGAATCGATGGGCGAGACCGCCCGCTACGCATACGTGAAGGATTCCGAAGGGAATGTCATCGGGTTGTACGCCGACGCCCCGTAGCATCTGCGCGCACAACGTGACGGTCGCCGGGTTCGAACCCTTGAGCCGGCGGGCCAATGGCTGACGCCCGACGCGCGGCTCGCCGCGCGAAAGGGGGCCCTCAGCGAGAGAGGCACGCCTCACCACCCCTTATGTGCGGGCGCCGCCGGGAGTACTGTGCCGGCCAGGAGGGAAGACCTCGCCATGCCCCACACTCCGCGCTTCGCGCGCACTCCGATCCCTGCGGTGATTGTCGGCATCCTGATCCTCACCGGGTGCTCGCCGAGTGCGGGCAGCGCGAGCGAGGCAGATGGCGCGGCTCCGAGTCCACCCTCCGCAACGGACTACGTGGCGCTGGGGGACTCCTGGCCGCACGGCGGCCATTGCGGCGGATGCACGACGTTCGCCGGCCTCTACGCGGACGGACTCCAGACCGCGCTCGGCGCAACGGTCGCCTTCGACAACAGGACAACGAACGGCGGCGACACTCAGAGCATGCTCGCCGACATGAAGAGCGATGAGGATCTTCGGGATTCGCTCTCCCGCGCAGAGGTCGTGATGATCTCTACGGGACCGAACGACCTCGACTCGGCCGGTGCCCTCTCCAGCCTGGGGTCAGGGACGTGCGGGGCGGACAGCGCCTGCCTCACCGACCTATACGGACTGTGGGAGGAGAACTTCGCCGCGATCCTCGAAGAGATCGCGAAGCTCCGCGGCAGCGCCCCGACCGTGGTGCGCCTCGTCACGCCGCAGAACATCTTCGTCTCCGACCCCTCGATCGCCCCCGCCTACGGCCTGCCGGAAGACTTCGGCACGACGACGGGTCTCGACATCTCGCGCAAGCTCGCCGAGATCATGTGCACGGCTGCATCCGACCATGGGGGGCACTGCGTCGACGTCGTCCAGCTCTTCAACCGCCCCGACGGGACGACACCGCGCGACGAGAACACTCCGGAGTCGCATCAAGACCTCGCCGACGCGCTCGTGGCCACAGGGACCGCCGAGCTCGACAGCTGAGCTCGAGATGTTCATGCCGCCGCTGACCGCGATCCGCAGCCACTCGGTCAGCGGGTCTTTTGCCCGTCGTCAGAGTCTCGCGCCCTAGGTTGGCTCTGTGAGCTCAGCACCGTTCCTCGTCAAACCGACACTTGAGGGCGAGCGCGCGACCCTGCGGCCGTTCACCGCGCCAGACATCGACGCGATGGGCGAGGTATTGGCGGACCCGGAGGTGCTCAAGCTCACCGGCAGCGTCCGCACGACGGCCGAGACCCTCGACCAGCCGACCCAGCTTGATGCCCGAACCCGACAGTGGTACGAGACGCGCGGGACGGAGCCTGATCGGCTTGATCTCGCCATCATCGACCCTGCGACCGGACTGTGCGTCGGAGAAGCAGTGCTCAACGAGTGGAGTGAGCCGGACGCCTCATGCAACTTCCGCATCTTGATCGGCGCGGCGGGCCGCGGCAAGGGGCTCGGCGTAGAGGCGACTCGGATGCTGGTCGACCACGCTTTCCGGTCCACCGACGTGAACCGCATCGAGCTTGAGGTGTACGACTTCAATCCTCGAGCCCGGCACGTATACGAGCAGTCAGGCTTCGTCGAAGAGGGTCGACGCCGGCAGGCGTTCACGTTCGACGGTTCCCGCATCGACGCGTTCATCATGTCCATCCTCCGCGAGGAGTGGGAACGCCGTCAGCTCGGAGCGCCACAGTGAGGATCGCCCGCCAAGGACGATCGTCGCCTGAGTCCTCACGGGCTTGCGGTACTTCACACTGACCCGGAGGAAGACCATCAGTCGCCGACATGTTCGCGCCACGTCCTATCGGCAGCGGGCCAGCACCCGCATCACGCCCCGGCGGACACGAGGTAATCCAAGGAATCACCATGCACGCGCATTGGGCCCGCTCGCTACCCGCCCCGTACGAGGCTGCGCGTAAGCGATCGGGGTCTCTTGGCTCGCGCGCTACCCGCGTCAGAGCGGGCCGAGAACGCTGCCCGCGTCCTCGTCCAGCGCGAGCGTGTCGAGGATCGCGAGCAGCTGCCGCTCTTCGTACGCGAAATGGTTCTCCATGATGGCGCCGATTCCGTCGAGGTGCCTGGCCAGGGCTGCTGCGTCGGCATCGTCGTCAAGCGCCCCCGACAGCGCGGTCAGCAGCTCGTCAATCATGAGATGGTCCCGCCTAAGCATATGAAGCGGGTCGGCCAGTTCGGGGTGGGCCGCTTCGATTGCGGGGAACAATGCTCGATCCTCGCCGCGGTGGTGCTTGTCCAGGGCGACACAGAACCCGCGGCAGTACAGCAAGAGGTTCGCTGCCGCGCCCGGATCTACGCGAGTCGAGTCACCCGCGCCCGCCGCCACGGCGGCGCGCGCAAAATCGAGAGCTTCACGCAGCCGCGCATGGACGTGGCGCAGTTCGTTGCTCCAGGCGATGAGCCTGGTCGTCTCGCGATCAGTCACGCGAGAACGAAGGGTGGGACGAGATCATCGTCGACTCCTTCACGTCCGACGCCTCCATGCCTGACACAGCCTGTCACCGACACGCGACGCTGCTCCGACGGTACCGCCTCAGGCTGAACGAACAGTGCGATCCGCCTTCGCGCGCACGCGTGATCCCTCCATCGCACATCGCCCGGATGGGAATCGCAACCGCCCGCGCCCTCGGCCGCCCGGGGCCTTCCTCCTACGGGCGATGCCCGTTCAGGGATCCGCACCGGCGCTTTCGCGCGCTGCGTGCTGCCGTCAGCGCACGGCTCTACCCACGCGCGTGACCGCCGGTCGTCCCCTCGGCCGCCTTCTTCAGGTCGGCGGTGAACCGCTCGAAGTTCCTCTCCAAGGGAGGGATCCTTCGGGCCACGAGTGGGTAGAGCGGGCCGCCGATGCGCTCGACGATCTCAACTCGCGTGCCCTCGGCCCCGCTGCTCAGGGAGCACGTGCGAGCAAACATCGCATTGGCGAACGTGAGGCGCGTGTTCGGCTCGAATTCCGTGACCTTGAGTTTGAACGTGCGGGTCGGGTCGAGCGTGGAGACGAGCTTGATCGTCGAGCCGAGAACGATCTGGCCCTCGAGCGAGACGGTCGTCGAGCTCCAGGTCGGGTACTCTTCCGCAGTCGCCAGCAGTCGCCAGACCGCGGCGGCGTCTGCGCCGATGTGCTGGGCGATGCGGGTGGAACGGCTGAACGTAGTCCGGGTCGTCGAGGCGACTCCATCGGTCGCAGAAATGGACATTTGTGCCCCCGTTCTCCGCCTGAGGCCGATTGTAGAGGCCGGTCTTGGCCGCCGCGACTGGGCCTACGTCGAGCGGGTCAGCGCGTCAGGTGCCAGCGGACCTCACCGCGTAGCGGGACGCACTGCTGCGACTGCGAGTCCTTGATTCGAACATCTACGTCGATCACGGGTTGACCGGCACCAACCGGGCCGGGCCCGGACTGCGCGAAGCTCTCGCCGCCGTCCGGCAAGGTGGCACACTGGTGGTCACCAAACTCGACCGGCTCGCCCGATCGGTGAGGGACGCACGCGACATTGCCGACGAACTGACAACGAAAGGCGTCGCGCTCAGTCTCGGCGCGAGCAGGTACGACCCCACAGACCCGTGTCCCGCGCCACCGTCTGCCGCGAATTGCGGCGTCGCCGCCTGGCCTTCCTCGCCACGTGCGAAGCGCACATCTTCTGAACGCTCGTCGAGGCCACCCGCCGCCGCTGCCCGCGGCGGGCCCGCGACTGCGGCCAGGTGCCATCCGCAACAGTGTTGCGGAAGGGACCCGGCCGGAAAGCCTCTAGGCCTCCACGTACTCCTGCCGGACCGCGCCGCGTGTGGCGATCTCGATGAACCCGAAGTCGTGGTCGGAGTTCAGGATGACGGCGTCGTTGACGACCGCGTACGCCGCGATGAGGCAATCAAACGCCGCTGCCGCGCGCATGAGACCTGAGTCCCATAGCGCCTGCTGGAGGTCCAGTGCGTGCTGTTCGTCGGGGTGTTCCCACGCGGGCAACAGCTGCTCCATGTCCGCGCGGAGTTCTTGGTACTCCTGAGGCGTCCGGGCCGAATGGCAGTACTCGAGGACTTGAGGAGGGCACGTGATGATCAGATGGGCGGGTGATAGCTCCCGGAGCCTTGCCGCAATCGCATCGCTCGTCGAGGCCTTCTGCCAGATGCTGTTGTCGACCAGGTAGGTCGTCACTGGTCGGCAATCGCCGTCCGCGGCGGGATCGTCGGAGCGTCGATCTGGTCGGGCTCGAACGTTCGGGCGATAATCCGCTCGACGGCGGCGGGCTGGCGACGGACGGCGATGAGCGTACGCAGGGCGAGGTCCACCGTTTCGCGATTGGAGGTCGTGCCGGCGAGCTCTTTCGCTTGGCGCAGGTCGTCCGGGTCGATATCGATCGACGTGACGGTCATGATTCCTCCTCCGCTTTGTATAAAGCAGTATATAGACCTCTCGCGCAACTCCGCCTCGATCTCAACCGCCTACGGCCTCCATTGGGTCAGGTGCCCAAGAAGCTCCCTCCTACGCGCGACGCACGCATGAGGATCCCAGTCGCCTGCCGGCTGGGGACTGGATTCGCGCATTGCCACATACCGATGGCGCCATGGGATTCGCGTACTGAGCGAGAGAAGATCGACGCCGCACTTAGGTCGGGAGATCCCGGGGATGTCAAGGCGATCGATGATGTCGGCGCGGCCTCACCCGACGAGCGGACACGGCTGATCCGGATACTTGCGTATCAGGGCTGGGTCGGGCCTCGCGACGAGTCCATGATCGAGCGGCTCTGGGCGAGCTTCGGTGACGGCACGCCGGAGATCGCTCGCCAACACATCGTCTTGTGGACGCATTGTCTGGACGTCGGAGCGGAGTTGCAGAAGCAGCCATCGTTCCGACGCGCGCAGAGCGCGTTTCTGGTCGATGTCCAGAATGGTGCTCAAAGCACGCTCGACAAGAACCGCGAGTACATCGCTGATGAGTTGACGGCCATCGGCGCGGACGGTCCGTCCGTGGCTGCAGACGAGAAGCTCGCCGAAATCCAACGCATGGCCCGTCTGGTGCGCGAAGCACGCGTTCAGGAGAGTGCCCTACGTCGGCTGCCGGTCGGCGAAGAACTGGAAGTCACGGCGGACGGCCTTCCCTATTGGTCGACTCTGACGTTCGATCCATTGAATGTCCCGGGGCGCAACCTGGACCGCGACGGCGACGACCCACAGCGAGACTGACGCAAGGTGCACGCGATCTGGGCACCGATCGCTTCACTCATCACCCAGACGGCAAACTCCTATCCGTCGATATACGCGCTCGTGGCGCAATCTCCACCCGATGCGCTAATCGACACGAACGCGCTGGTCGCGTCCGGTGATCCGGCCGCCGCTCGGGCGCTCGTCACCTCGGCTCTCCGGAAGGTCGTCCAGGCCGTGTTCGTCGTCGAGGGTCTACGTTTCCCGACCCTCGAGAATATTCAAAAGTTGACGGACAGGAGGCTTGAGCCCTCCCGAGGGCTTACCGAAGAAGAAAAGATGCGGGATGCCCTCGACAGCTAAGGGCATGTCGCCGATCGCGACATCGCGGCCGCGATGGCACTGTCGAAGACCAAAAGGTACCTTGTTCGGGCTCATGCGTTCACGCTCGCACTTGATCGCGCGACCGCTGCGCCCGGCGGCCGGTCCTCCGGCGGGCGATCCCCTCGCCCCTTCGCGCCCCTCGCGATGCCCCGCGCGCAACCGCCCGTAAACCCCGCCCGCTGCCAATGCCCTCACGGGCGCCTCAACCGAACGCACACACCCAGCATCAAACTCCGGCGAGCACGGGCACGAGGTCACGGGCCGACTGGACCACCGACGGCCTAGTGAAGAGCCCTGTGTCCAGTCCTGCAGCGCACTCACCCAATCGAGTCCCCCGCGCCGGGCAGCAGGGTCACGAAGCTGCGGCCGCCGGCCGGGGTCGGCGGCCGGCCGCAGGCCGCGATCCGCCGCAGGCCGGGGTCAGCCGCCGGCGGCGGGCGGGGTGCGCTTGGACTCGGCGAGCTCGTCGACGTGGAGGCCGGTCTCGTCGATCGTGCCGTTGCGGTAGGCCTGGCGGCCGACCATGTGCGCCGACAGCGGAGCGGTCGCCAGCTGGATGAGCACGACGGGCACGAGGAAGGCGACCACCGGCCACGACCGCAGCGACAGCGCGATCGCGAGGCAGATGAGGATCAGGCCCAGCACCTGCGGCTTGGTAGCGGCGTGCAGACGCGTCGGCACGTCGCGGAAGCGCAGCACGCCGATCGCCGCGGTGAGGCACAGGAGCGCGCCGATGAGGATGAGGACCAGCGCGACCCAGTCCAGCAGCACGGCACTGTCGAGAGCGGTGTCCATCAGCTGTCCTGGTCCCTTCTCGCGACGAACCGCGCGATCGAGATCGACCCGAACACCCCGACGGCGGCGATGATCAGCAGCACGGGCAGCGTGCGGGTGTGCTGGTTGATCGCCATCTCGGCGCCCAGCACGCACATCACCTCGGTGAGGAGGACGTCGGATGCCACGGCCCGGTCGAGGATGGACGGTCCGATGACGATCCGCCACAGGGTCAGGAGGGCGGCCACGGCGAACACGACGTAGATCACGATCAGCAGGGTGTTCATCGCGCACCTCCTCTTGCTGCGGCATCCGTCCGGGTCGCGGCATCCGCTCGAATCGCCTTCAGCTGCGCACGCGAGCCGACAGCGCGCACGATCCTGCTCTCCCACTGGTGCACACTCGCCCGCTGCGTCTCCACGTCGGCGTCGTTGCGCACCCCGATGACGTGGAGGTAGAGGATGCGGCGGTCCCGGTCGGTGTCGACGATCAGCGAGCCGGGGATGAGCGAGCACGTGACGGCGACGTGCGTCATGATCAGGTCGTCGTCGGTCTTCAGCTGCACCGCGATGATCGCCGCTCCCGGCTGGCGGCGGAAGTCCAGCACCTGCCACGCGACCAGGAGCGAGCCCTGCACCACCGCGACCAGGAACTGGAGCACGAAGACGAGGCCCCACCACAGATGGACCCGGCCCGACAGCTCGACCGGCGGCAGGCGGAACACGCGCGTGACGACGATCGCCGCGACCAGACCGGTGAGGAAGGCGAGCCACGTGAACTGCCCCCACAGCAGCATCCACAGCGCGATGAGCCAGACGAAGAACGGCAGCTGCCGCCACGCCGTCACGAACGCCCGCGAGAGCCGGCTCTGGGGAAGGTCGGGGGTCACGGCGCCTTCTCCGTTCCCGCCGAGTCCTCTTCGAGCTGCGTGAGCGACACCGGCTGCAACAGGGCCTCGCCGATGCGCGTGCACACGTCGTAGAGCGGCCCCGCGAACACGGTGAGTGCGACGGTGATCGCCACCATGCCCGTGGTCGCCGCGGTCATGATCTTGGGGATGACGCGGCGCTGGGTCTCGATGCCGGCGGCGGGTGCGGAGCCGAGGTACGAGATGCGCGCCTCGGTCTCGGCCGAGTCCTCGTCCTCGCGCCAGAACGACAGGTTCCACGCCCGCATGAGGGCGTACAGGGTGAGGAGGCTGGTGAGGATGCCGCCGACCATCAGCACCATCATGATCGGCGTGCCGACCTGCGCCGCGGCGTCGAACAGCGCGAACTTGCCGATGAAGCCCGAGAAGGGCGGCAAGCCGCCGAGGTTGATCGCGGGGATGAAGTACAGCACGGCGATGACCGGCGCCGCCCGCATGAGGCCCTTCACGCGGAGGATCGACGTCGATCCGGCGTCGCGCTCGACGAGGCCGACCGCGAGGAACAGCGTCGTCTGCACCACGATGTGGTGGACCATGTAGTAGATCGTCGCGCCGATCGCCGCGGGCGTCGCGATCGCCAGCCCGAAGATCATGTAGCCGATATGGCTCACGAGCGTGAACGACAGGATGCGTTTGAGCTCGGCCTGCGCGACGGCGCCGAGCACCCCCACGAGCATCGTCGCGAGCGCCACCCACATGAGCAGCTGGTTGACGTCGTTGTCGAGGAACAGCTCGGTCTCGGTGCGGATGATCGCGTAGACGCCGACCTTCGTCAGCAGGCCCGCGAAGACCGCCGTGACGGGCGCCGGCGCGGTCGGGTACGAGTCGGGCAGCCAGAACGACAGCGGGAAGACGGCCGCCTTGATGCTGAACGCGAGCAGCAGCATCAGGTGCAGGATGAGCTGCGTGTCCTGCGGCAGCTCTCCCATGCGCTCGGAGATCTGCACCATGTTGACCGTGCCCAAGGCGCCGTAGATCATGGCGATCGCGGCCAGGAACAGGATCGACGACACCAGCGACACGACGATGTAGACGACGCCGGTGCGGATGCGCGACTCGGTCGACCCGAGCGTGATGAGCACGTACGACGCGACGAGCAGGATCTCGAATCCGACGTAGAGGTTGAAGAGGTCGCCCGCGATGAACGCGTTGAAGATGCCCGCGCCGAGGATGAGGTACGACGGGTGGAAGATCGAGACCGGCGTGTCGTCGTCGCCGTCGGCGGCGCCCTGGCCGACCGAGAAGAGGAGGACCGCCAGCAGCACGATGCTCGACACCACCACGAGGAGCGCGGCGAGCCGGTCGACGTAGAGGACGATGCCGAACGGGATCGGCCAGCCGCCCACCGACACCGCGATCGGCTTGTCACCGGTGTCGACGACGTAGAGCAGGATGGCGGCGATCACGGTGACGGCGCTGAGCGTCACGACCGAGACGACGACCTGCGTCTTGCGATGACGACCGGCGATGAGGGCGATCGCGGCGCCGAGCAGCGGCAGCGTCACGAGCAGCGGGACGAGCACAGGGGCGATCTCGATCATGCGTCGTCACCCCCGTCTTCCGTGTCCCGTTCTCGATCGCGCTGGTCCGCCCGGTCCCGTTGGTCGGTCCGGAGCCGCTGGTCGGCCCGGTCGCGCTGATCGGGGCGGTCCACCGGCGCGTCGTCGCGGAGCCCGGCGAAGTCGCGCGTGCCCAGGATCGTGATCGGGGCGGTGTCGGTCCCCACGAAGTCGGTCGTCGCGTCGTCGTCGGTGTCTTCGATCTCGGTCTCGTCGTCCATCGCCTCTTCGGCCTCGGCGGCACGCTCGCGCACCTCGAGGTCGGCGAGGTCGTCGGGCACCGTGTCGGCCTGGCCGAGCTGCCACGAGCGGTAGATGAGGGCCAGGAGGAACGCCGAGACCGCGAACGTGATGACGATGGCGGTGAGCGTGAGGGCCTGCGGCAGCGGGTCCGACATCTCGTCGACGGAATCCGCCGCCCCGAAGAACGGCGCGACGCCGGGCTCGCCCATCACGATGAGCAGCAGCAGGTTGGCCGCGTTGCCGAGCAGCAGGAACCCGATGAGCACCCGGGTGAGGCTGCGCTCGAGCATGGCGTAGACGCCGCACGCGAAGAGCACGGCCATCACGATGATGAGGACGAGCGAGACGTTCACGAGGCGGCCACCCCCTGCTGCTCGCGGGCCTCCTGCGCCTGCCGGTCGACCTCGGCGCCCAGGCTGCGCAGCACGTCGAGCACCAGCCCGATGACCACGAGGTAGACGCCGACGTCGAACAGCGTCGACGTGACGAACTCGACGTGCCCGAGCACCGGAAGGGTCGCCTCGAAGTAGGTGCTGGTGAGCGGGGCGGCCCCGAAGAAGAGGGGCACGATCGCACACGCGACCGCGATCGTCATGCCGGTGCCGAGCAGGCGACCGGCGTCGGTCGGCGCCGCGGCGCCGAGCTCGTACCGCCCGCCCGCGACGTACCGCATGACCAGCGCCATGCCGGCCACCAGGCCGCCCGCGAAGCCACCGCCCGGCAGGTTGTGACCGGCGAAGAGCAGGTACAGCGACACGATGATGATCGTGTGGAAGAGGATCCGCACGATGACCTCGAGCATGATCGAGCGGTTCTCGGGACGCACGCGCTGACCGCCGACCAGCCATGCCATGCGCCCGCCGTCCGCGCCGCGGGGCTTCACGCCCTCCGCGGTCTCGACCAGCGGCCGGCGGGTGCGCGCGGCGCTGGCGGGAAGCGGGGCGATGAACCGCGACAGCGTGTCTGCGCGGTGCGTGACGAAGACGAGGGATGCCACACCCGTCGCCGCGAGGATCAGCACCGACAGCTCCCCCATCGTGTCCCACCCGCGCAGGTCGACGAGGGCGACGTTGACCACGTTCTTGCCGTGCCCCAGCTGATACGCCAGCTCGGGGAAGGCGTCGGAGATCGGCTCCTCGACGCGCGCGCCGGTCGCCACGATCGCGACGAGGGCCATCGTGATGCCGACGGCCGCACCGAGGACGGCGCGGGCGACCGGCCAGACCGACGCGTTGTGCTCGCCCATGCGCGAGGGGATCCGCCGCAGCACGAGGGCGAAAGCCACGAGCGTCACCGTCTCGACGAGGATCTGCGTGAGCGCGAGATCGGGCGCGCCGCTCGTGGCGAAGAGCAGCACCATGCCGAGGCCGGTCGCCGACACCAGCACGACGCCGGTGTAGCGCTTGCGCGCCCTGATCGCGATGAGCCCGGCGGCGATCATGATGGGCGCGACGAACAGCTGCGTGGGCGTCTGATACGCGTCGAGCTTCGCGACCCAGTCGTCGCTCGCGATGAGCGCGGTCGCCTCGGCGGCCACGAACACGACGAAGATCGTGCCGACGTACACCGGCAGCGAGCCGCGCTGGGTGAGGCTCGTCGTCAGCACCGACAGCCGCGCGATGGCGCGGAGCGTGCCGTTGTAGGCCTCGGCGGCCGTGAAGGGCAGCAGGCGCTTCGCCGGCCGCCAGGACCGCGTCAGCCAGAACACGACGGCTCCGACCACGATGGTCGCCAGCGAGATCCACAGCGCCGGCACGAACCCGTGCCAGAGCGCGAGGTGCGCGGGGTGCTCGGCGGGGGTGACGCCGGGGGTCGCGAGCGGCGCCTGATCCGCGTACGGCGCGAAGACCTCGTCGAGCCACGGCGTCGCGACCCCGGCGACGACGGTGAGCGAGGCCAGCACGATCGGCGCCACCAGGAACCCGATGGGCGGATCGGGCCATTCCGTGTCGGGAATACGATCGCCCGACGCGTCGCGCTTCGTCCAGAACGCACCCCACAGGAAACGGATGCCGTAGCCCGCGGTCAGCACCGAGCCCAGCACGATTCCCGCCAGCGCCACGATCCCCCACACCGCCCCGCCCTCGGCCTCATGGAGCAGCGCGGTGAGCACACCCTCCTTGGCCACGAAGCCGATCGTGGGGATGATGCCCACCATCGAGGCGACCGCGATCGCGGAGAACGTGGCGAGGACCGGCGCCTGACGGCCGACGCCCGACAGCTCCGTCAGGTCGCGCGTGGACAGCTGGCGGTCGATGACGCCGACCACGAGGAACAGCGCGGACTTGAAGAGCGCGTGGCTCAGCAGCAGCGCGAGACCCGCGAGCGCGGCATCCCTCGTGCCGTAGCCGAGCACGACGGTGAGCATGCCGAGCTGGCTCACCGTGCCGAACGCGAGCACACGCTTCAGGTCGGTCTCGCGGAGCGCCTGGAAGCCGCCCAGCAGCATCGTGAAGACGCCGAGCGCGACGACGATGGGGCGCCAGGTGGGGGCGATCGCGAACACGGGCGCGAGGCGGGCGATGAGGTAGATGCCCGCCTTCACCATGGCTGCGGCGTGGAGGTACGCGCTGACCGGCGTGGGCGCGGCCATGGCGCCCGGCAGCCAGAAGTGGAAGGGGAAGATCGCGGACTTGCTGAGGGCGCCGACGAGGATCAGCACGAGGGCCGCGTCCACGATGGCGCCCGTGGGCGCTTCGGCGAGGATCGTCGAGATGCTCGACGTGCCCGCGTCGACGACCAGCAGCACGACGCCGATCAGCATCACGAGCCCGCCGAGGGTCGTCACGAGCAGCGCCTGGAGCGCGGCACGGCGACTCGCCGCGCGGCGGTTGTAGTACCCGATGAGGAGGTACGACAGCACGCTCGTGACCTCCCAGAACATCACGAGCACGACGAGGTCGTCGGTGAGCACCAGGCCGTACATCGCGCCGGCGAACGCGAGCAGCACCGCCGCGAACTGGCCGAGGTTGTCGGTCTTGCCGCGGAAGTACCAGCGGCAGTACAGCATCACGAGCGCACCCACGCCCGTCACGACGAGTGTCATGAGCCACGAGAGCGTGTCCATGCGCATCGACATGTCGATGCCGAGCGGGGGGATCCAGGCGTATGACTCGAACGGAATGTCACCGGCGAGCACCGCCGGTGACAGCACGGCGGCATGCGCGAACGCGGCGATCGGCAGGACCGCAGCGACGTAGAAAGCCCGTTCCCCGATCCGCGCGACGAGCCACGGCAGCAGGATGGGGACCACCGCGAACGCGCCGAGAACGAGGAGCATTCGGGCCTCCTCGTGGTCGTCGGCCGGCGCAGGTCATCGGAGGACAGCGCGGAGCCCAGGCGATCGGGGTGTCCGGTCCATCCTACCGGGCGCATCCGGCGCCCCTGCCCGAAACGGCATACATCGGGTCGCGTGGGAGAGTGTCAGCGTGGCCGAACACAGCCTGACGAAGGTCGGCGGAGAGTCCGGAGGCCCGCGCTGGGTGCGCGAGCTGCTCGGCGCGCTGGCAGCCGTCGCCGTGGGGATCGCGACCGTCGCCATCGTGGCCTCGTCAGAGCGATCCGAGCTGCTCTTCCGCGACGGGGACTCCCTGGTAACTACGCTGATCGTCCGGTCGATCGCGGTGGGCCAGCCGCAGGACTGGGCGCTGTCGACGGTGCTGTTCCTCCCCGAGACCGCGGTGCTGGCGGTGCTGAGCATGGTGGGCCTGGGCGTCAGCGGCACACTCGCCCTCGCCGGGGTGGTCAACGTCGTCGCCCTTTACGGCGCGCTGCGGGTGGCGGCCGGCGCATCCGCCCGCGCCCGTGCGCCGATCGCCGGCGCTCTGCTGGCCCTCGGCGCGTTCGCTCTGCTCGCGGTCACGGAGCACTCGCCCTCGCGCGACGCCCTCGAGCTCGCGTCGCTGCTCGCGACCACCACCTACTACTCCGCGACCGTCGTCGGCGTGGTGCTGGCGGTCGGCCTCGCGCGCCGTGGGCTCGACCGCACCCGACCCGGGCCGGCGTGGGGTGCGGTCGTGGGCCTCGGGCTGGTGGCCGCGGCATCCGTTCTCACCAACCCCCTGTTCGCCGTCTGGGCGACGGTCCCTCTCGGACTCGTGCTGGCCGTCGTCGCGCTGCGACGGAGAGCCGCCCTCTGGCTGCTCGCCGGACTCGTAGCGGGATCGCTGCTGGGATTCGCCGGACGGATGCCGCTGGCCCACCTCATCGCGAACACCGGCGCGGGCTACTTCGACCCGTCGCGGTGGTGGGCGTCGCTGGGCTACTACGGGGCACTGCTCGCCGAGCGGTGGAGCGCGCCGTGGGGCGCGGCATCCGTCATCGCCGTCGCCGTGCTGTGGGGCTGGAGCTTCGCCGCCACGGTGATGCTCGCCCGCCGCCGCGAGGTCGGCGCGACGGTCGTCGCGGCGTGCGGCTGGGCGATGCCGCTGCTGGTCGTCGTCGGGGCGGTCGTCGCGGGCACCCACGCGGCCCGGTACCTGCAGCCCGCCGTCTTCGCGCCGCTGCTCGGGCTCGTCGTCCTGCCGATGCTCCTGCCGCAGCGAGCCGGCGTCCCGAGGCCCGTCGTCCGTCCGGCGATCGCCGTCGGAGCGACGGCGGCGGCTCTGGCCCTGGCGATCGGGATCGGGATGCCGCGCCTGGCCGTCGCCGCCGACGCGCCCGACGCCGACCTGGAGTGCGTGGTCGAGTGGGCGGAGCAGTCGGGACGCACCGGCGCCGGGCAGTTCTGGACGGTGCGGCTGCCCAAGACGCACCTCACCGATCCCCGTGGGCTCGTGCAGGTGGACCACCGCCTGCGGGGCTACGCGTGGCTGGTGAACCGCGACGACTTCGGCGTCGGCGAGGTGTCGTTCCTCGTGCTGGACGCGCAGTCGGCCGCCTTCGACCTGCCCGGCGGCGCGACGATCGACGACGCCGAGCTCATTCCGTGCGGCCGCTACACGATCGCCGACTTCGCGCCGGACTCGCTGCCGATCGGACCGCTGCGGTCCTGACCGGGCAGCCTGGCCGGGGCCCGTGCTCGGCGGGTCAGGCGTCCGCCGGCGCCGGTCCCGTCGTGTTGCCCTCGCGGAAGGTGCAGGTGAAGCGGATCGAGGCCGCGGGCGTGCCCTCGAGCATGGCGGCGACGGCGGCCCCGGCGGCGCGTCCCTTGTCGGTCGCCGGCTGCACGAGCGTGGTGAGCTCGTACGGCGCGAGACCGTCCACCACGATGCCGTCGAATCCCGTGACGCTGACGTCCTCCGGAACGCGAAGACCCGCCTCCTCGGCGGCGCGGATCACGCCGGCGGCCAGCAGGTCGCTCTGCGCGATGACGGCGGTCGGGCGCCGCTCGGGATCGGCGAAGATCTCGCGACCGGCGAGGAGTCCCTCGTCGATGAAGCTGCCGGCGGCGGCGAAGGTGGCGGCATCCGGGAACACGTCCAGGGCACCGGCGAGGCGCTCGCGCGTCACGTCGACCGCGACCGCGGTGTCGTCGTGCACCCAGCCGCGCTGCCAGCCCGCGCGCGCCGGGAGTGCGACGACGGCGACCCGACGGTGGCCGAGCGCGCGCAGGTGGCTCGCGGCCTGGCGCTGGGCTTCGCGGTTGTCGAGTCCGATGCGGGGCACGTCGTCGCCCGCATCGCCCTCGATGACGACGACGGGGATGCCGCGGGCCTTGACCGTCTCGAGCGACTCGCGCAGCAGGCCGCTGCACCCGATGAGCACCGCGGCGTCGAGCGGCGCGGTCGTGAGCGAGGGCCCGCCGCCGGTCGGCTCGTGGTCGCGCAGCAGCAGGAGGCCGGCGCCGAGCGGCGTGACGGCATCGGCGAGGCCGTCCATCATCAACGTCTTGACGGGATCCAGGAACGCGGTGCCGAGGTGCTCCTCGAACACCACGCCGACGATGCCCGAGCGGCCGCGCCGCAGCGATGCCGCCCGGGGATCGGGGCCGGTGTAGCCGAGCGCGGCCGCGGCGTCGAGCACCCGCCGGCGCGTCGCATCCGAGACGGGCGTCTTGCCGCTGAAGACGACCGAGGCCGTCGACGGCGACACGCCGGCCTCGCGGGCGACGTCCGAGATCGTGGCGCGGCGGGCGCCGGTGTCGTGACGGCTCATGTCGTCCTGATCGTAGCCGGTCGCCGAATGGTCGGTCGAATCGATTCGAGGATCGCCGAATCGATTCGTTACGATGTCCGGATGGACACCGCGCTCACCCGGAAGCAGCTGGTCGCCTGGCGCACCGCGATCTTCGCGATCTTCTTCGTCACCGGCCTCGGCTTCGCATCGTGGGCCTCGCGGCTGCCCGCGGTCAAGAACGACCTCGGCATCAACGACCTGCAGATCGGCATCCTGCTCTTCGTCTCGGGCGCGGCCTCGATCGTGGGCCTCTCGCTCGCGAACGTCATCGTCGTGCGGTGGGGCGCCCGCCGCGGCATGGTCGCGACCATCATCACGTTCTCGCTCGGCGTGTTCGTGGTCGGTCTCGGCGTGCAGCTCCTCGAGTCGTACGCCGTGACCGCCGTCGGCCTCGGACTGATGGGCATCGGCATGGCCGCCACCGACGTGATGATGAACGTCGAGGCCGCCGCGGTGGAGCAGGCCTTCGAGCGCACGCTCATGCCGCTCTTCCACGCGTTCTTCAGCATCGGCACCGTCGTCGGCGCCGGCATCGGGGTCGCGATGGCGGCCTGGGGGATCGGCGTCTTCTGGCACCTCGGTGCGATCGGCGTGCTCGTCCTCGCCGCGGGGCTCCTCGCGCTGCGACTCGTGCCCTCGCGCGAGATCGTGCACGACGACCCGGCGACCACCACCAGCCGCCGGGAGCGCGTCGCCGAAGCGCTCGCGGTCTGGCGCGACCCGCGCACCTACGCCATCGGCGCGATCATGCTCGGCATGGCGTTCGCCGAGGGCAGCGCCAACGACTGGCTCACCATCGCGATGGTCGACGGCCACGACCAGACCGAGGCCGTCGGCGCGGTCGCCCTGACGGTGTTCTCGGTCGCGATGACGGTGTTCCGCATCCTGGGCGGCCCGCTCGTCGACCGCATCGGCCGCGTCTGGACGCTCCGCATCCTCGCCGCCGCGGCGGCGGTCGGCCTGGTGATGTTCATCCTCGCGCCGTCGCTGCCCATCGCCTTCATCGGTGTCGCGCTGTGGGGCGCGGGCGCCTCGCTCGGCTTCCCGCTGGGCATGTCGGCCGCTGCCGACGATCCGGTCAAGGCCGCGGCGTCCGTCTCCGCCGCCGCGACGATCGGGTACCTCGCATTCCTCTGCGGTCCGCCGATCCTCGGCTGGATCAGCCACGAGATCGGCATCCTGCCGACTCTGTGGATTATCGTCGGCCTCATCGTGATGTCGGGGCTGGCGTCGGGCGCGGCCAAGCCGATCGCCGGCTCGCAGGTCGGCGTCGGGCACCCGCATCGCGAGCGCAGCGCCGACTCGGCGGGCTGACGCCCGGGCTAGGCTCTTCGGGTGCGTCTCGTCATCGCCCGCTGCTCCGTCGACTACTCCGGGCGGCTCAACGCCCACCTGCCGCTGGCGACCCGGCTGCTGGTGCACAAGGGCGACGGTTCGCTGTTGGTGCACTCCGACGGCGGCTCGTACAAGCCCCTCAACTGGATGAGCCCGCCCTGCCGCCTCGACGTCGAGCTGCCCGACGACGAGTCCGCCGCCGCCGGCGTACGCGAGCACTGGCGGGTGACGCACGCGAAGACGGGCGACTCGCTCCTGGTGCGCATCTACGAGGTGCTGCACGACACGTCGCACGAGCTGGGCATCGACCCAGGTCTGCAGAAGGACGGCGTCGAGGCCGACCTGCAGCGCCTGCTCGCCGAGCAGGTCGACGTGATCGGCGACGGTCTGACGCTGGTGCGCCGCGAGTATCCGACGGCGATCGGCCCGGTCGACCTGCTGCTGCGCGACCCTGCGGGCGGCACGATCGCCGTCGAGGTGAAGCGCCGCGGCGACATCGACGGCGTCGAGCAGCTCACGCGCTACCTCGACCTGCTCGGGCGCGACCCGCATCTCGCGCCCGTCACCGGCGTCTTCGCCGCCCAGGAGATCAAGCCCCAGGCCAAAGTGCTCGCCGCGGACCGCGGCATCCGCTGCGTCACCCTCGACTACGAGGGCATGAAGGGCATCGAGTCCGGCGCACCGCGCCTGTTCTGAGGCTCCGGCGTCTCCCCCCGCACAGCGGGGTCTTGTGTTGTGTCTGCAGGACAGTACATACTGTCGCAGAGACAGTTCTTCCCTGAACGGATGCCGCGCAATGACGCTCGACGACTTCCGGCGCGAGATCGCCGACCCTGCCATCGAATTCCGCCCCGAGCTGCGGTGGTGGCTCGCCGAAGGGCTCCACAGCGATGCCACGCTCCGGCGCGAGATCGCCGACGCGCATCGCCTGGGCTTCGGCGGCATGGAGTTCCTCGCGATGGACGAGGGGGCCATCGACCACACCCGGTACGGCTGGGGCTCCGAGGAGTGGGTGCACGACTCGCAGGTGGTCGTCGAGGAGACCACCCGCCGCGGCATGTCGGTGAGCTTCACGTCCGGCACGAACTGGTCGAACGCGAACCTCCCGACGATCGACCCCGACCAGCGCGCGGCCGCGCAGGAGCTCGATGTCGCGCGGGAGACGCTCGCCGGCGGCACGTCGCGCAGCGGACCGCTCCCCCGCATCGACTTCGAGGCGCCGATCGCCGAGACCACCCTGCCCGGGCACCGCGGACGGATCACGCAGCAGCACCTCGTCGCGGTGGTCGCGGCGCGCGTCGCGGGCGACGGCCTGCTCGACGCGGCCTCGGTCGTCGACCTCACAGCGCAGGTGCACGACGAGTCCCTCGACTGGACCGCCCCCGACGACGACGGCGACGCCGAGTGGCGCCTGTTCTCGTACTGGATGCACGGCACCGGCCAGACGGCCTCGCCCTCGGCGAGCGTGAACTACACCGTCAACTACCTCGATCGCGACGGCGTCGACGCCGTCATCGCGTACTGGGACGACGTCGTGCTGACGCCGGCGCTCCGCGACGAGATCGCGCGCAACCCGCGCGCGCAGATGTACATGGACTCCCTCGAGCTGTCGACCTACGGTGCGGGCGGCCTGTTCTGGGGCTTCACCGTGGCCGACGAGTTCCGCGCCCGGCGCGGCTACGACCTCGTGCCCTGGCTGCCGTTCCTCACCCGCGACGTGCCGTTCATGGCCGTGTCGACCGTCTACCACCACGAGCCCGTCGACGAGGCCGACCGCCTCACCGTCGAGAAGGTGCGGTTCGACTACGCCCGCACGCTCACCGACCTCTACATCGAGAACATGCTCCGGCCCTTCGCCGCCTTCCTCCACGGGGTCGGGATGACATTGCGTGCCGAGATCAGCTACGGACTCCCGTTCGAGCTCACCCGGCCCGGTCCCGAGGTCGACGGCATCGAGACGGAGTCGCTCGAGTTCGGATCGCAGATCGACGCATACCGTCTCATGGCCGGACCCGCGCACCTCTTCGGCAAGCAGTATTCGTCCGAGACGGGCGCGACCACGCGCAACCACATGCTCGACCACCGGTTCTACGACCAGATCATCGCCACGCAGCTCGCCGCGGGCATCACCAAGACGGTGCTGCACGGCTGGGCGAGCCCTGCCGGGGCCGAGGGCGTCACCGAGTGGCCGGGCCACGAGGGCATGTGGCCGATGTTCTCGGAGCGGTTCGACACCCGTCAGCCCGGCTCGGAGTTCTACCCGCTCTGGACCGCCGCGATCGGACGCCTGCAGTATGCGCTGCGGCACGGCCAGCCCCGCATCGACGTCGGGATCCTGCGCACCGACCACTTCACCGACAACCTCATCGGCGTCAGCCTGACCGCCCCCGACGGCGAGCGCATCCCCGACGAGGTCGCGTACGGAACCATGTGGATGCGCGACCGCGAGAACCACTGGTGGCAGGACCTCGGCATGCAGGACGCCGGCATCACGTACGAGTTCTTCGACGGTTCGCTGCTGCTGCGCGACGACGTGTCGTTCGACGGCGACGAGGTGCAGCCGGACGGTCCGGGCTACCGCGCGCTCATCGTCTACCAGAGCACGCTCGACGCCGATGTCGCCGCGCACCTCCGCGGGTGGGTCGAGCGGGGCCTGCGCCTCGTGATCGTCGACGGCGCGCGCGAGCTCGAGTCGCTCCGCGACGGTCGCTTCCGGACGCATGAGCGCGCGGCATCCGCCACTCCCGGACTCGACGGAAGAGACGACGAGCTCGCCGCGATCATGACGGAGCTGCGCCGGATGCCGGGAGTCCGCGTCGCGGCTCCCTCCGGCGTCGTCGCGGCCCTCGACGAGCTGGGTGCGGGCGGACGCGCGCGCTTCGAGACCGATGACACGCACGTGCTCACCCACCTGCGCGAGGGGGACGACCTCACCGTCGTGTACGCGTATCACTTCCTCTACGAGACGGCCGAGCCGACCACCGTGCGCGTCTCGCTCGAGGGCATCGGCTCGGCGCACCGGCTCGACCCGTGGACCGGTGAGCTGCGCCCGCACCGGGGCACCCGCAGCGACGGCGGGCGCACCATCGTCGAGCTCGCCCTCGCGCCCGGCGAGGTGGCGATCGTGGTGCTGGACCGGACGACGGATGCCGCAGACTCGGCGAGCCCGGCGCTCACCGAGGTCGCCCGGGCCGACGCCTGGCGACTGGTGGTCGAGAGCTGGGACGCGGGCGAGCCCGAGGTGCTCACGGAGGACCGCGGCCTCGGCTACGTCTCGCGCGAGGTCCGGCCGACCACCGCGGTCACGCGCCTCGACGCCGGCGAAGTTACCCTCACGCCGTGGTCCGGGATCGCGGCCGTCGGCCCCGAGGTCTCGGGCGTCGGCGAGTACACCGCCACGGTCTGGGTCGACGCCGTCGACCCGGGCGCCCGCTACGTGCTCGACCTCGGCTCGACGGGCGGCGGCCTCGGCTCGGTGCGCGTGGGCGACGGCCCCGAGCGGGGATTCGACACCGCGCACCCGGTGGTCGACGTGAGTGCCGACCTCCGTCCCGGTGACAACGCCGTCGTGGTGCGGGTCTCGAGCTCGCTGAACAATCGGCTCCGAGCCCGCGGCTACTATGACGACATCGTCGACATCGTGGCGCGGGACGCCGGGGTGGAGCGCCATCAGGTCGCCGTCGTCCGCGAGTACGGACTCATCGGCCCGGTGCGCCTGCTGCGGGAGGACTGACCGCGGCGAAGGTCGCGATGGAAGGAACGCAAGATGGCCCGAGGTGACGTCGCCGTCGACGACTCCGCCGACCTCAGCCCGCTGGTCGGCGACGACCCGCTCGACCTGCGGCTGTCGCTCGCCTCCATCGTGCACTGGGCCGACAGCACCGCCGTCCGGCGGGATGTGATGGCGAAGGTCGCCTTCCCGGTCGACGACATGGGCATGTTCCTCGTCGTCAACCAGCTGTCGTACAACGGCGCCATGCGGCCGGTCGAGCTGTCGCTCGCGCTCGGCATGACGCCCACCAACATGAGCAAGATCGTCGGGCGCCTCGTCCACGCCGGGCTCGCGGTGCGGGTGGCCGCGCCCGACGACGACCGCGGGGTGCTCGTGGCCCTGACCGCCGAGGGGCGGGCCATCGGAGAGCGCATCATGGCGACGGCCGAGGCGAACCTGCGCGACGTGCTGGCCGACTGGTCGGCGAGCGAGGTCGACGAGCTGCGGCGCATGATGGCTCGCCTGGCGCGCGTGCACCGCTCCGTCTCGGAGCGGCGGGCCGCCTCCGCATAGGCTGGTGCTCATGCCCCGACCCCCGCGGACCCCCTCGCGATGGACCTGCGTGCTGTGGGACGTGGACGGCACGCTCGTCGACGCGTCCGACGGCATTCTGCGCCGCCTCACGATCTGCCTCGAGCACTTCGGCAAGCGCCCCCCGACGCGTGCCGAGCTCGTGCACTGGATCGGCCCGCCGATGTACGAATCGTTCCAGGTGAACGTCGGCATGAGTCCGGAGCAGGCCACCGAGGCCGTCACGTTCTACCGCGGTCTGAACAAGATCGACGGGTACTCGACGGGCGCCCGGCTGTTCCCCGGAATGGGTGAGCTGGTGACGGATGTCGCGGCCGCCGGCATTCCGCAGGCCACGGCCAGCTCGAAGCCCGAGGTGCAGGTCGTCGCCCTCATGGACCACTTCGACCTCTCGACCTCGCTCACCGCGATCGTCGGCGCCACCGCCGACGAGAAGACGCTGAGCTCGAAGTCCGACGTCGTCGCCGAGGCGCTCCGGCGCCTCGCCGCGGCGGGCGTCGACACCAGCCGTCCGGTGCTCGTGGGCGACCGGCACCATGACGTCGAGGGCGGAGCCGAGCACGGCGTGCCCGTCATCTTCGTGCGGTGGGGTTTCAGCTGGCCGCACGAGGCCGAGGGTGCCCAGGCTGTCGTCGACGACGCCGACCAGCTGCGCGCGCTGCTGCTGATGGACGAGTCCGGCGGAGAGGGCGAGGCGGCGGCCCGCGACGCCGTCGCCCCCGCGGAGGCCGTCGGGTCGGTGGATGCCTGACCTCGACACGATCCTGAGGTGGGCGGTGCCCGCCCTGGTCGTCTTCGGCGTCACCGCGATCGCGATCGCCGTGATCGTGTGGGCGGTGCGGCGCGCGCGCCGCTCCCCCCGCGCCCGGGCCGCGGCCGAGCAGGCCCGCGCCCGCGCGGGCGCCACGCTGGTGCGCCTGGATGACGAGGTGGACGAGCTCGAGCTCGAGATCGGGCTGTCGGGCGCGCTCCACGGCGGCGACGCGCCGTCCTCGCTGCGGCGGGCGCGCCTGACGGCGCAGCACACGCGCGACGACGCGTTCGAGGACTACCGGGCGATCAGCGATCCCGCCGCGGCGCCCGCGGAGGTGCGACAGGTGGCGGCGCGCATCGAACGTCGCGCCACCGAGGCGCTCGCGATCGTCGCCGCGGCGCGCGACGAGCACGGAGCCTGGGTGCGGCAGCACGTCTCCGCCGCCGCGCAGGTCGACGCCGCCCGTCGCCGGCTGGCCGAGTTGCGCGCCGCAATGGGCGACCCGGCCGCTCTCGTCGCCGACCTGTCGTCGCGCTTCGCCGAGGACGAGTGGCGCGAGGCGTCGCGCTCCGCGCGCGCCGCGCTCGCGGGGGCCGCGGAAGCAGAGCGCCACCTCGACGCCGCGGCCGCCCGGGCGGCCGACCCGTCCCTGAGCGCCCTGCCCGACCTCGCGGCGGGCGAGCGCGCGCTGCGCCAGGCCGAAGCCGACGCGCGCACCCTGGAAGAGACGCACCGGCTGGTGCTGCAGGCCGCACAGGCCGTGCGCGAAGAGATCGCCCACGCCCGCGTGGCACTCCGGCAGGCGTCCGTCACGCGCGAGCACCTCGATGCGGCCGAGGCCGAGCGGCTGGGCGCGGAGCTTCACGCCGTCGAGGACGAGCTCGACCGCATCGAGGCGGATGCCGCGCACCGCCCCACTCGCACCGTCGAGGCGGTCGCGCGACTGCGAGGCCGAATCGACCTCGCGCTCGGCGACGCCCGCACGTCGCAGCAGCGGCTGCGCGGGGCGCGGACCGCCCTGCCGGGCACCCTCGCCGCCGCGCGCGGCGCACTGGCTCAGGCCGAGGCATCCGTCCTCCGCGCGCGCGCCGGCGCCGACGCGCGATCGCGTCTGCTGTCGGCGCAGCGGGAGCTCGCGAGCGCCCGCCAGGCCCAGGACCCGGTCGCGGCGCTGGACGCCGCGCGCCGCGCGATGCGCGACGCCGAGGACGCGAAGGCCCTCGCGGACTACCACCACCTGTCCTCCGCCGACTGACGCTCCGTGCGCGCCGGCCTTGCGGCGCGCGAAGGGCACGTCGCTACGCTGTGCACATGAGCGACGGGGCGACTCAGGGATCCAACCGCGTCCTCACGGGGATTCGCCGCATGCCGGCGACGCTGACGATGGTGGCGCTGATCCTCGTGGCGGGCGTCGTGTGGCAGGGATTGTGGCGGCCGTTCGAGGAGTCGGACCTGTTCGACGTGGTGGCCTACGGCCTGCCGGCGTTCGAAGCCGGCCGCTGGTGGACGCCGGTCACCGGCACCTTCTTCGTCAACGAGCCGTGGGTCTACCTCTTCACGATCGCCAGCTTCGCCGGCATGGCGTACCTCGAGTTCCGTCGCGGCTCGCGCATCGCGCTGGCGTACTACTGGGTGGGCCAGCTGTTCGCGATCCTCGCCACCGCGCTGCTGCTGTGGGGACTCGCGCAGCTGCCATGGGCGTGGGCGCAGGAGCAGGCGGCGGCACTCGACGTCGGCGCGTCCGGCGGCACGATGGCCTGCATCGCAGCGGCGGTCGGCCTCTTCCGCAGTCCCTGGCGCGTCCGCGCGTGGCTGGTGCTCCTGGGAACCGTGTTCGTGGCGATGCTGTTCTGGGGCAGCCTCGCCGACCTCGAGCACCTGCTCGCGGTGCTGCTGGTGCTGTTCGTCGACCGCTCGCTGCGCATCCAGCGCACCACCACCCGCGAGCAGCGCCTCATCGCCTTCATCTCGGTGCTGGTGCTGGGGGCGGTCCAGATCGTCACGATCCTCGTGCCGACCGACGGCCCGTTCGGCCCGACCGAGCCGGTGTCGGGCGGCTTCATCGACTTCGCGATCGACACGCTGGTGATCCTCCTCGTCGCGAACGGCCTGCGGCGCGGACGGCGCTGGTCGTGGGTCGTCGCGCTGATCCTCGCGGCGGTCAATGTGCTGACGGGGCTCCTGGTGCTGGCCGCGATCATCATCGCGAGCGAGGCGCAGGTCGAGGCCCAGATCGACGGCGAGACCGAGCTCGCGCTCGCGAGCGGGTTCCTGTGGCTGCTCATGCTCGTCTACCTGATCTGGGTGCGACGGGCGTTCCGGGCCCGGCGCACGTCGCGGATCGGCCGGCAGCCGGCACCCGGAGTGGAGGACGTGAAGCGGATGCTGCACGCCGACGGCGGCGGCACGCTGTCGTGGATGACCACGTGGGAGGGCAACGACTACGCCCGCACTGCCGACGGCATCGTGGCGTACCAGCGGCGCGCCGGTGTGGCGCTGGCCCTCGCCGACCCGCTGGGGCCGGAGGCCACGCGCGCGGCATCCGTCCGGGAATTCATCCACGATGCCGAGCAGGCGGGACTGGTCCCGTGCTTCTTCAGCGCCGACGAGGCGACACGCGCCGCCGTGCCCTCGACCTGGCGCAGCCTCGTGGTCGCCGACGACACGATCGTCGATCTGCCCGGCCTCGAGTTCACCGGCAAACGGTGGAACTCGGTGCGGTCGTCGCTCAACCGGGCCGGGCGCGAAGACATGACGTTCCGCATGACGCACCTCAAGGACGAGCCGTGGGGCGTGCAGCAGCAGCTGCGCGCGATCTCGGAGATGTGGGTCGGCGACAAGGGCCTCCCCGAGATGGGGTTCACGCTCGGCACCCTCGTCGAGGCGGAGGATCCCGAGGTGCGCCTAGCGCTGGCTCTGGCGCCGAACGGCGACGTGGACGGCTTCCTGTCGTGGCTGCCGGTGCACGGCGGGGGCGCGCGGAGCGGCGGGGAGAGCAGCGGAAGCGGAGCAGACGGGGTGCGGGGCTGGACGCTCGACCTCATGCGACGCCGGGACGGCGGCTTCGGTCCCGTGATGGAGTTCCTCATCGGGTCGTCGGCGAAGCTCTTCTCCGAGGAGGGCGCCGAGATCATGTCGCTCTCGGGAGCGCCGCTCGCCCACGACTACCCGCCCGACGCCGGGATGATCGCCGCGCTCAGCGACAGACTGGCGGAGGCGCTCGAGCCGGTCTACGGCTTCCGGTCGCTCCACCGCTTCAAGGAGAAGTTCCACCCCCGGTACGAGACCATGTACCTGCTCTACCGGGACGAGAGCGACCTCACGCGCATCGGCGGGGCGCTCACGCGGGCGTTCCTGCCCGATGCGACGCTGCGTCAGTTCGCCGGCGCGGGCCTCGAGCTCGTCCGCGGCGACCGGGACTGACCCGCAGCCGACCCCGTCAGGGGCAGGGTGAGCAGGGCGCGACGTTCGGGCGACACCGCGAAGCCGCGGCATCCGCCGATCCCGAGCCGCCCCGGCGCATCGCCGGCGCTCCGGGCATGGCGAAGCCGCGGCATCCGCCGATCAGGTGATCTTGGGATGCCGCGGCTCACTGACCGCACGAGGCGATCAGTCCGCTCGACTCAGAGCGGGCGGATGTTCTCGGCCTGGAGGCCCTTGGGTCCCTGCGCGATCTCGAATTCGACGCGCTGGTTCTCCTCGAGGGAGCGGTAGCCGCCCGACTGGATGGCGCTGTAGTGCGCGAAGACGTCTGCGCCGCCCTCATCGGGAGCGATGAAGCCGAAGCCCTTCTCCGAGTTGAACCACTTGACGGTGCCCTGCGTGCTCATTACTTGCCGTTCTTCGTTGATCTCGTCGCGATTGCGGCGATTCCCTCCAACGTAGTGAAGACACGCGCGCGCGGCGAGACCCAATTCCGATGGTGACACAAACGTTGCACACCGGAGCTTGACGGAGGGTTCGGGCGCGTGCCCATCGTCCGCCCGGGCTGAGCGGAGCTCGAAGCCCGGGCGTCGACGGATCCCCCCGGATAGGCCACGTCGAAACGTGGACAGGGACATCGTACCGATATATCAGCGAGAGGGCGAGGTCGGATGCCGCGTATTTCGGTGCATCCCGCCGCGCGGCGGCGACGACGCCGAGGCCTGATCGGGGGTTGTATTCGCCTGAATCGTCCGGCGTACACTGGTGCCACCCATGGCTGCCCCCTTCGTCCCCCTCGAGCCGCGCGGCGCCGTCCTCGGAGATGAGGTCTACGCGCGGCTCGGCGAGGCGATCCTCGACGGACGCCTTGCGCCGGGCGAGCGGCTGCGGGATCACGAGCTCGCCGAATGGCTCGGCGTCTCGCGCACGCCCGTGCGCGAAGCGCTGCAGCGGCTCGAGCGCGCCGGACTCGTCGAGGTGTCGCCCCACCGGTACACGCGCGTGTCGTACCCCAACCAGCAGAGCGACACCGTCGAGCTCGTCGCCTACAACATGGGGATCGCGGTGCGCATGGCGTGCCAGCGGGCCGAAGACGGCGCGCTCGCCCTGGCCCTCGAGCGTCTGGACGACATCATCGCCGCGTCTCGCGCCGACGACCCCACGGCCCTCGTGGCGGCCAGCCACGGCTTCTTCGCGGTCGTGACGAACGCCGGCGCCAACTTCGCGCTGGTGAAGTTCATCCGCGAGTACGAGATCGCGATCCGCCGCGACATGGTGGGCTGGCGCCCCTTCATCGAGTGCCCGATCGGCCGCACCGCCGCGTACGAGCGCTTCCGCGACGCGTTCGCCGCACGCGACGGCGATCTTGCCGAGAAGCTGCTGCGCGACATCCACGGTCTCGCCTGACGCGCCGCCGCCGGGAGTCGGCCGCCGCCGCGGATCGGCCGCCGCCCCGGGAATCGGCCGCTGCGCCGCTTCTCACGCCTGCCCGCCCCGGCTAGCGTGAAGACGTGCGCCATATCGAGCTGCGGCCCCTCGACGACGACGACCTCGACGCCGTCTTCGAGATGATGCGCGATCCCGAGGCCATCGCGATAGCGGCGTTCACCGCCGAGGATCCCGATGACCGCGCCGCGTTCGACGCCTGGATCGACCGCCAGCGGACGTCGGGCGACGTGCGCTCCTTCGTCGTCACCGAGGACGGCGGCTTCGCCGGCACGGCGGCGACCTTCACGATCGACGGCGACCGCGAGGTCACCTACTGGATCGCGCGCCACGCCTGGGGCCGGGGCGTCGCCACCGCGGCGCTGCGCCTGCTGATCTCGCGCGAACCCATCCGGCCCCTGTTCGCGCGCGTCGCCGCGCACAACGCCGCCTCGATCGCGGTGCTCGAGAAGGCCGGGTTCACCGAGGTGTCGCGGAACGTCGACTTCGCCCCGGGCGTGGGTCGCGAGATCGAAGAGATCGTCTTCACCCTGGTGCCGGCCCTCGACGGTCTCGGCGGCGCCTGAACCCGGCGCTTCACGCGGCGCGGCCAGCCGGAAACGTATGGAAACGCCGAAGGCCCCCGGTCACCCGGGGGCCTTCGCTGCGCTGTGCGCGAGGGGGGAGTTGAACCCCCACGCCCTTTCGGGCACTGGCACCTGAAGCCAGCGCGTCTGCCTATTCCGCCACTCGCGCGAGTCGCTGGATCCGTGGATCCCTCGAAACTCAACTTCCCGAGGATATCATGCGTCGCGGCCTGCTTCGAACTCGCCTGATCGCGAGGACGATCCACGTCCGGGACAGCGTGTGCAATTAGCATGTAGCAACCGGCACCCCCCTCCAGAGGAGCTCCGTGGGACTACTTGACAGCTTCGAGAAAGGTCTCGAGCGCGCAGTGAACAGCGCGTTCGCCAAGACCTTCCGCAGCGGCATCCAGCCCGTCGAGATCGCGTCGGCCCTGCGCAGCGAACTCGACAAGAAGGCCGCGGTGGTCAGCCGCGACCGCATCCTCGCGCCCAACACCTTCACGGTGCTGCTCGCGCCGGCCGACGACGAGCGCGTGTCGGCTCTCGGCGACGCGCTCATCCACGAGCTCGACACCCTCGTGCACAAGCACGCGAAGGCCCAGGGCTACTCGTTCGCCGGCCCCGTCTCCATCTCGCTCCGGCGCGACGACCAGCTGGCGACCGGCACGCTGCGCGTCGAGTCGTCCACGGCTCAGGGCGGCCGCGTCGCCTGGCGCGGCGTGGTCGACGTCGAGGGCCGGCGCATCCCGCTGACGAAGTCGCGCACCGTGATCGGCCGCGGCAGCGACGCCGACATCACCGTGGCCGACTCGGGCACGAGCCGCAAGCACGTCGAGATCCTGTGGGACGGCGAGCGCGCGATGGTCCGCGACCTCGGCTCCACCAACGGCACCATGCTCGACGGCCGCAAGGTGGGCGAGGCGGCGCTGCCCCCCGACTCGACCGTGCGGATCGGCCGCACCGACATCGTGTTCCGCGTCGTCGCGCAGGCGTCCGCCGCCCGGCCCCCGGCATCCGTCGACGACGCCACGCGGGCGTACGACCCGCGCGAGAGGGGACCGCTGACGTGAGCGAGCTCACCCTCCTCCTGCTGCGCATCGGGTTCCTGGTGCTGCTGTGGGCGTTCGTCTTCGCCGTCGTGTACTCGCTGCGCGCCGACCTGTTCGGGGTGAAGGTCAGGCGGATGCCGGATGCCGCGGCCGCCGCTGCGGCCGGGCCCGCGGCATCCGCTGCCCCCTCTTCCGTGACCGCGCCGGTTGCTCCCGCGCCCGCGAAGCCGGCAGCGCAGCCCGGCGGCCCCGCGACCACCGCCACCGCGTCCCGCATCGTCATCACGAGCGGACCCAAGACGGGCCTCGAGCTGCCCCTCGGCAACGAGCCCCTCACGATCGGGCGCTCCAGCGAGTCGGGGCTCGTCGTACGCGACGACTACACCTCCAGCCACCACGCGCGCCTCGTGCTGTGGGGCGACCAGTGGATGATCCAGGACCTCGACTCGACGAACGGCACCTGGCACGACGGCGCCCGCGTCACCGCTCCCGTCCCCGTGAACCTCGGCGCCCCGATCAAGGTCGGCGCGACGACGTTCGAGCTGCGGAAGTAGCGGGCGGACCCCTCGCATATGGTCTTCCAGGGCTCGAGCGCCGCGATCTCGCACACCGGCAAGGTGCGCTCCAACAACCAGGACTCCGGCTACGCCGGCTCGAACCTGTTCGTCGTCGCCGACGGCATGGGCGGCCACGCGGGCGGCGACGTCGCGTCGAGCCTCGCGATCTCGCGCCTCGAGAACCTGGACCGGCCCTACGACTCCACCGCCGAGGCCGAGAAGGCACTCGGCGACGCCATCTCGGACGCGGCCGTCGACCTCGTCGAGACCGTCGGCGTCCGCCCCGAGCTCGCGGGCATGGGCACGACGGTCAGCGCGCTCATCATGGTCGACGACTACGCGGTCATCGCCCACATCGGCGATTCGCGCATCTATCTCTACCGTGACGGCGCTCTCACCCAGATCACCACCGACCACACCTTCGTGCAGCGCCTGGTCGACTCGGGCCGCATCACGCCGGAGGAGGCCCGCTACCACCCGCGCCGGTCCGTGCTCATGCGCGTGCTCGGCGACATGGACACCGATCCCGAGCTCGACACGTTCATCATGCCGACGCAGCCGGGCGATCGCTGGCTGCTGTGCTCGGACGGTCTGTCGGGCGTCGTGGACGACGCCCATACGGCCAAGGCCCTCGGACTCGGGCTCGCACCCGGCCGCACCGCCGACAACCTGCTGAAGCAGGCGCTCGACGGCGGCGCCCCCGACAACGTCACGATCGTCATCGTCGACGTCGGCGGGCAGCATCCGCTCTTCAGCGGCACGCCCACGATCGTGGGCTCCGCCTCCAACCCCGTCGGCGTCGAAGTGCCCGCCGCCGCACCCCGGCGGTCGAGCTGGCTGCACCCGAACCGCCAGGCCGCGAACGAGCCCACGCACTTCGAGCCGGCGCCGGAGTTCCTCGAGGAGCTCATCGAGGAGGACCGCCGCCGCGCGCGCCGCCGGCGCATCGGCTGGATCGCGGGCCTCGCGCTCGTCCTGCTGCTGCTGGTCGGCGCGGCCTGGATCGGCTACCAGTGGACGCAGACGCGCTACTACGTGGGCGCCGACGAGGACACGGTCGTCATCTTCCGCGGCGTGCAGCAGAACATCGGGCCGATCACCCTGTCGACGCCCTACGAAGACACCGAGATCCCCCTCGATTCGCTGTCGGAGTTCGCCCGTGCGACGGTGGAGGGGACGATCTCGGCGGACTCGCTGGCGCACGCGCGACAGATCGTCTCGGGCATCAACGATCTGGCGGGAGGAGGCGGATGAGCGCGCCCACGCCCACCGAGGCGGTGTCGACCGACACCGCGGTCATCCGCGCCCTGCGCCGCATCCGCGTGCCGCAGACGCAGCGCAACCGCGAGCTCGCGCTGCTGGTGTTCGCGTTCGCGATCAACGCCTCCGCCGTCGCGCTGGTGCAGCTCGGCGCGCTCGACGCCATCGACTGGACGTTCCTGGTCTACTGCGGCGGCCTGACGGCGCTCGTGATCGCCCTGCACATCCTGCTGCGCCTGCGCGCCCGCGACGCCGACCCGTTCGTGGTGCCGATCGCGACCTTGCTCACCGGGCTCGGGCTCGCGATGATCTACCGCCTCGACATCGCCGAGGACCTCCACGGCTGGGATTCGTTCTCGACCCGTCAGCTCGCGTGGGCCGCGATCGCCCTCGTGGCCGCCGCGCTCGTGGTGATGTTCCTCAAGAACTATCGCGTGCTGTTCCGGTACACCTACATCTTCGGCCTCGCGGGCATCGTGCTGCTGATCCTTCCGGTCATCCCGGGACTGGGAACGGATGCCAATGCCGACGTGTGGGTGCGGCTGGGGTTCTTCTCGTTCCAGCCGGGCGAGCTCGCCAAGATCGCGCTGGGGATCTTCTTCGCCGGCTACCTCGTCCGCACGCGCGAGAGCCTCACCTCGACCGGGACCCGGTTCCTCGGGCTCACGTGGCCCCGGGCCCGCGAGCTCGGCCCGCTGCTGGTCATCTGGCTGGCCTCGCTCGGCATCATCGTGATGCAGCGCGACCTCGGCACGGGCCTGCTGATCTTCGGCATGTTCGTCGCGATGCTCTACGTCGCGACCGGCAAGACCAGCTGGGTGCTGATCGGCGTCGTGCTCGCCGCGGCGGGCGCGTTCGTCGCCTCGCGCTTCCTGCCGTACGTCGGCAACCGGTTCACCATCTGGCTCGACGCGTTCAACCCCGATCTCATGGACGGCGCGAGCTTCCAGCTGGTCACAGGCATCTTCGGCATGGCCAACGGCGGGCTGCTCGGCACCGGACTCGGTCAGGGCCGGCCCGACCTCACCCCGGTCGCCGAGAGCGACTACATCCTCCCCGCGCTCGGCGAGGAACTCGGGCTCATCGGCGTCTTCGCCATCCTGTGCCTGTACATGGTGTTCACGAGCCGCGGCATCCGCATCGGGCTGGCGGGGCAGGACGACTTCGGCAAGCTCCTGGCCACCGGGCTCTCGTTCACGATCGCGCTGCAGGTGTTCATCATGGTCGGCGGCGTCACCCGCCTCATCCCCCTCACCGGCCTGACCACCCCGTTCCTTGCCGCCGGCGGTTCGTCGCTGGTCGCGAACTGGATCATCGTGGCGCTGCTGCTGCGCATCTCGGATGCCGTCCGCAGCCGGCCCCGGGTGGTGATCGGCTGACATGACGAAAGAACTGCGTCGCCTCAGCATCCTGATGCTGCTCATGTTCCTCGCGCTGTTCGGGTCCGCCAGCTGGATCCAGGTGATCCAGGCCGACGAGCTCGCGGCGAACGCCGCCAACAAGCGGTCGCTGTACGACTCGTACGAGGTGCAGCGCGGATCGATCATCGCCAACGGCTCGGCGATCGCGTCGTCGGTACCGTCGGGCGACGTGTACAGCTGGCAGCGGGTGTACACGGATGCCGCGATGTGGGCGCCCGTGACCGGGTACTTCAATCCCGTGCTCGACTCGCTCACGGGGATCGAGCGCGCGATGAACCAAGATCTGAGCGGCACCGGCGGATCGCAGTTCTTCTCCCGCGTCGAGCGGATCTTCACCGGACAGCCGCCCCGCGGGTCGAACGTCGTGCTGTCGCTCGATGCCGACGTGCAGCGCGCCGCCTTCGAGGCGCTCGGCGACCTCCAGGGCGGAGTGATCGCGATCGAGCCCTCGACGGGGCGCGTGCTCGCGCTCGTGACCAGCCCCAGCTACGACACCAACACGCTGGCCTCCCACAACCCCGCCGAGGTCAACGCCGCGTATGACGCACTGACCGCCGATCCCGGAAAGCCGCTGTCGGACCGGGCGATCGGCGGCGATCTCAACCCGCCCGGGTCGACCTTCAAGCTCGTCGTCGCCTCGGCGGCGCTCGCCTCGGGCGACTACACCCCCGACTCGGCGCTCCCCAACCCCGCGACGTATCAGCTGCCGCAGTCCAGCAGCATCGTCCACAACGCCAGCGGCGGCACATGCGGCGGCGGCGACACGGTGACCCTCGCGGACGCGCTCCGGCTCAGCTGCAACATCCCCTTCGCCGAGCTGGCGGTCGAGCTCGGCGACACCGCGATCCGGGAAGAGGCCGAGAAGTACGGCTTCAACCAGTCGTTCGAGCTGCCGCTCGTCTCCACCCCCTCGGGCTATCCGCGCACGATCCAGGACGACGCGCAGACCGCGCTGAGCGGCTTCGGTCAGGGCCAGGTCACCGCGACGCCCCTGCAGATGGCGATGGTGTCGGCCGGCATCGCGAACGGAGGGGTCGTCATGAACCCGCGCATGGTGGACCGGGTGATCGGCGCCGACCTCTCGGTGCAGCAGACGTTCGACGACAGCGAATTCGGGCGCGCGCTCGACACGGACATGGCTGACGAGCTGGTCACGATGATGGTGGCCAATGTCAATGACGGCGCTGCGTCGGGTGCAAGAATAGACGGGGTCGACGTGGCCGGTAAGACGGGCACCGCGGAGAACACGGGCGACGAGCCGTACACGCTCTGGTTCACCGGGTTCGCACCCGCCGACAACCCCGAGGTCGCCGTCGCCGTTGTGGTGGAGGACGGCGGAAGGCAAGGACAGTCGGGCAGCGGCAACACCATCGCCGCTCCTATCGCGAAGAAGGTCATGGAGGCGGTGCTGGGACGATGAGACCGACGCAGGGCGTGACCTTCGGCGGCCGATACGAACTCGATTCGCGCATAGCGATCGGCGGCATGGGAGAGGTCTGGGAGGCGACCGATCACGTCATCGGACGTACGGTCGCCATCAAGATCCTCAAAGACGAGTACATGGGCGATCCAGGCTTCCTGGAGCGCTTCCGTGCCGAAGCCCGCCACGCGGCGCTCGTGAATCACGAGGGCATCGCGAGCGTGTTCGACTACGGCGAGGAGAACGGCAGCGCCTTCCTCGTGATGGAGCTCGTTCCCGGCGAGGCCCTGTCGACGATCCTCGAGCGCGACGGCTCGCTGTCGACCGACAAGACGCTCGACGTGGTCGCCCAGACGTCCGCCGCACTGCAGGCGGCGCACGCCGCCGGTCTGGTGCACCGCGACATCAAGCCCGGCAACCTGCTCATCACCCCCGACGGGCGCGTGAAGATCACCGACTTCGGCATCGCGCGCATCGCCGACCAGGTGCCCCTCACCGCCACCGGCCAGGTGATGGGAACCGTGCAGTACCTGTCGCCCGAGCAGGCGTCGGGGCACCCGGCGTCGCCGGCGACCGACATCTACTCGCTCGGCATCGTGGCGTACGAGTGCCTCGCCGGCAAGCGCCCCTTCACCGGCGAGTCGCAGGTCGCCATCGCGATGGCGCAGATCAACGAGCAGCCGCCGCCCCTGCCCGCCACGGTCGGCGTGCCGGTGCAGAACCTCGTGATGGCGATGATCGCAAAGAAGCCCGAGGAGAGGCCCGCCTCGGCGGCCGCCGTCGCCCGCGCGGCGACCGCGCTCCGCCGCGGAGACGTCGCGGCCGCCGCTGCGGCGGTGCCGGCGATCGCCGGTGTCGTCGCCGGCGACGCCGCCACGCAGCTGCTCACTCCGGGCTCCGACACCTCGGCCGCGACGCGCGTCATGCCGGCTCCCGACGAGGAGGTCGTCGAGGAGACGACGGAGAAGAAGAAGCGCAGCCCGTGGACGTGGCCGCTCATCGCGCTCATCGCGCTGCTGCTGCTCGTGCTGATCGGCACCATCTGGGCCGTCGTCGCCAACCAGGACGCCGATCCCGATCCCGCGCGCACGACCGCCACGTCGACGCCCGACAACACGCCCACCGACACCCCGGAGCCGACCCCGACGACGGCCAACGTCGTAGCCGACGACTTCGTCGGCCAGGACTGCGCGACGGCGTCCACCGCGCTCGACGCGCTGGGCCTCGCCGCCACCTGCACCGAGGGGAACGCCGCGCCCGACGAGGCCAGCGTGGGCAAGATCTACGAGGTGAGCCCGACGGGCAACGTGCCCAAGGGCACCGTGATCGAGCTGACGGCGTACGCCGGGCAGGTGCCGATGCCGGCGCCTGGCACGCCGACCTTCCAGGGATCGCCCGCGACGGTCGAGCCCGGTGACCCGCTCACCGTCATGTGGGACGGCTACACGTGCCCGCCGGGAACCGGATCGGTGAGCGCCTACACCTTCACGGTGCAGAACGGCACGATCGCCAACGGTCCCAGCTTCCCGCAGAACGCCCGCAACGCGACGGTGACCGCCGGCGACGCCGCGGGTCAGACCGTGATCGTCACGTACAACGTCACGTGCAGCGGCGGCACCGCCGGAAGCCGCACGTCGGGCGAGTCCGGCGAGGCCACGGTGCTGATCGAAGCCGCCGCGCCCGTTCCCACGCCCACGCCCACGCCGTGAGCCGAGTGACTGAGTGAGTCCGCAGAGCGGGTCACGCGAGACGCGTGGCCCGCTCCGGCTCGGCTAGTCTGGCTGATGTCCGCAGGCAGGGAGAGACCGTGACAGCTGAGCCGCGCGTGCTTTCGGGGCGCTATCGCATCGACGAGCCGATCGGCAGGGGCGGCATGGCGAGCGTCTACCGCGGGTACGACCTGACGCTCGGCCGCGAGGTCGCGATCAAGATCCTCGACCGCGAGCTGGCCGACGACAACGCGTTCCGCACACGCTTCCGCCTCGAGGCTCAGGCCGCGTCCCGCATGGCGCACCCCACCATCGTGCGGGTGTACGACGCCGGCGAGGATTCGCTCACCGCTCCCGACGGCACGGTCCGCCCGGTTCCCTTCATCGTGATGGAGCTCGTGAAGGGCCGGCTGCTCAAAGACATCATCGCTTCGGGCCCGGTTCCGGTGACGGATGCCGTCCGCTACGTCGACGGCATCCTCGAGGCGCTCGAGTACTCGCACCGGGCGGGCGTGGTCCACCGCGACATCAAGCCGGGCAACGTCATGGTGACCGACGCCGGCCAGGTGAAGGTGATGGACTTCGGCATCGCCCGTGCGGTGTCCGACAGCTCGTCCACCGTCGCCGAGACGACGCAGATCCTCGGCACGGCCGCGTACTTCTCGCCCGAGCAGGCCAAGGGCGAGCCCGTCGACGCCCGCGCCGACGTCTATTCCACGGGCGTGGTGCTGTACGAGCTGCTCACCGGCCGGCAGCCCTTCCGCGGCGAGTCTCCGGTGGCCGTCGCATACCAGCACGTCAGCGAGGCGCCGATCCCGCCGTCCGAGGTGAACGACACGGTTCCGCGCGCACTCGACACGGTCGCCCTCCGCGCACTCGCGAAGGATCCGTTCCAGCGATACCAGGACGCGGCCGGCTTCCGCGAGGCTCTCGACGCGACGATCGACGGGCGCCAGCCGTCCAAGCGACAGGTGGGCGCGCTCACCAGCGAGCTGTACGGACCGAACCCTCGCCAGGCCGCCGAGACCGCGCGTTCGCTGCGGCAGCTGAGCACCGACACGACCATGAAGCGCACGCAGGCCGGCCCGCCGGTGGCGTGGATCTGGGCGGGCGTCGCGCTCCTGGCCGTCCTGCTCATCTCCCTGCTGTTCTGGGTGCTGTCGATCCAGCCGCGAGACGATCTTCCGTCCAGCGTGCGCCAGGTGCCCGAGGTCAGCGGAATGACCTACGAGCGCGCCAACGAGGCCCTGGCCGACGCCGACCTGCGGGCGATCCGCATCGACGAGGAGAACACCGAGGTCGCCGCCGGCAACGTCATCCGCACCGAACCGGCCGCGGGCACCTCGGTCGCGCCCGACGAGCAGGTGCGCGTGTACGTGTCGACCGGGCAGGAGATGTCGACGGTTCCCACGCTCACCGGGCTGGGGCAGGATGCCGCGACCGGCGCGATCACCGGCGCCGGCCTGCAACTGGGCACCATCACACCCCAGAACGACAAGGACCTCGCGGCCGGCACGGTGATCTCGAGCGATCCGGCAGAAGGGTCCAGCGTCGCCGCCGGCACGATGGTCAATCTCGTGGTCGCCTCCGGCCGCGTGACCATCGACGACGTGCGCGGCTACACCGTCGAGGCCGCGACCCGCGAACTCGAGGAGCTCGGACTCACCGTCGTCCCGCAGGAGGATCCGGACTGCGCGGGAGCGAACCCGCCCACCGTGCAGTCGCAGTCACTGCCCCCGGGAGACGTGGCGGTCCGCTCCGAGATCACCCTGACGTACTGCTCGGGCAGCTAGCCGGTCGAGAGGGTCAGGCGCCGTCGCGCCGCGGGCTCATCGTCGCACCGCGGGTCGCGGCATCCGCGAATCCGATCGACGTCAGCCAGTTGCCGAGCAGGCGATACCCGCCCTCGGTGAGCACGCTCTCGGGGTGGAACTGCACCCCGACGATCGGTGCGGTGCGATGCGCGACGCCCATGATCACCCGGCTCGCCGTGCGACTGGTGACGGCGAGGTCTGCCGGCAGCGTGTCGGGGACGATCGCCAGCGAGTGGTAGCGCGTCGCGACGAAGGGATCGGGCAGCCCGTCGTACAGCGACGAGCCGTCGTGGTGCACGAGCGACGTCATGCCGTGCATGAGCTCTGGCGCATGGTCGACCCGGCCGCCGAACGCCTCGGCGATCGCCTGGTGACCCAGACAGACGCCGAGGAGCGGGATGCCGGCGGCCGCTGCCGCGCGGACCACGTCGATCGACGCACCCGCGTCGGCCGGCGTGCCGGGACCGGGCGAGACGAGCACCCCGGGTCGCCCGGCGATGTCGCGCGCGGGGTCGGAGATCGCGTCGGCCTCGACCAGGTCGGTCCGCGCCCCGAGCTCGTGCAGGTAGCCGATCAGCGTGTGGACGAAGCTGTCGTGGTTGTCGACGACGAGGATCGGCTCCGACGGCAGGGCCGACGTCATGACACCGACGATGCGGGCGGGGCGGCCGGGAGCGTCACCGTGACCTCCTGAGGGTTGACGAACTGGCTCACCCACGGGAACACGTAGAAGACGAGGCCGTACAGCACCGCCGCGAGGAGCGCGAGCAGGATCAGCACCCGCACCCACCACGGTCCGGGAAGGACGTGCCACAGCGCCGCGTACATCAGGCCACCGCCTGGAGGGACGACGGAGCACCGGCGTCGCGGGGCGTGAACGACTCGAACACGCCGTAGGCGACGATCCGCTCGGTCATCGCGTACATGGGACTGCAGCTGGTGAGCGTGATGTAGGCCGTGCCGGCGGGGACGTCCATCGCCTGCGGGACGGGGAGAAGCACCTCGACCTCGTTCGGCGTGACGTACTCGAGGGTGCGGAAGCGATACGTGAACCACCCCTCCCGCGTCTCGACGACGATGGCGTCGCCGATGCGCAGGTCGGCGATGCGGTTGAACGGCTTGCCCCACGTGGTGCGATGCGCGGCGAGGGCGAAGTTGCCCGGCTCGCCCGGCATCCGCGTGCCCGGATAGTGGCCGATGCCGATCGGGTCCAGCGTGCGCGGGCGGCTCACACCGCCGGCCATCGGCATCGCGTAATCCGCGCCGAACCGGGGGATGTACATGACGCCGAACCTCTCGCCGTCGGCGGGCTCGGGAAGGACCGGCGGCGGGGCGGTGACGGGGGCGGCGGGGTCGGTGGCGTCGGGCTCGGGGGCGGCGACAGGATTCTCGGCGGCCCACTGCTCCTCGAACTCCTGCGAAAGCTCGGTGCCCTCGGCGTTGCGCTCGGCGCCGTAGATGAGGTCGCCGACCCACAGCTGCCACACCACGTAGAGCAGCACGATGACGCCGGCGGTGATGAGCAGTTCGCCGATGACGCCGACGACGGACGTGCGCCGTCGCGGGGACCGCCCCCTGCGCGCGGCGCGCCCCAGCTCGGACACCGCTTCATCCACAGGGGGATTGTCGCACAGCGTGGGTTGAGGTGCGCTGACAGTTAGACTCTTGTGCATGGCACGACCCGGCAAAGACGACGACTCGCTCGTCGAGCGCGCAGAAGGCGAGGCCGCACCCAATCCGGTGTGGTTCAAGCCGATCATGATCGGACTGATGCTCATCGGTCTGGTCTGGATCCTCGTCTTCTACCTGAGCGGCATGCAGTACCCGATCCCGGGCATCGGCCCGTGGAATCTGGTCATCGGATTCGGGATCGCCTTCATCGGCTTCCTGATGACGACGCGCTGGCGGTAGCGAATCCCATCAACAGCGAAAGCCCCGGTCTATGACGACCGGGGCTTTTCGGTGCGCGCACGCGGCGGACGCGGCATCCGTCAGTTGTTAACAACCCTGTTAACAGGTGTGAATTACACCCGTGTGATTCTCCCCACCTGTGGAAGAACCTGTGGATAACTCCGACGCGGTGCGGCTCAGCCGAGGATGAGCGCGGGGAACAGGGCGGGCACGAAGAGCAGCGCGATCATCCCCGCACCCACGGCGACCAGCAGCCCGATCTGGAGCCCGCGCTGCCGGACCGCGCGCGTGCGCGTGAAGATGAACGCCACCAGCAGACCGGCGACCAGCCCTCCGACGTGCGCCTGCCACGAGACGTTGAAGCCGGGGATGAAGCCGATGACCAGGTTGATTCCCAGCACGATCGCGATGCCGGCGATGTTCGCGCCGATATGCCGCCCGATCACGAGGAGCGCGCCGAAGAGGCCGAAGATGGCGCCGGATGCCCCGACCACCGGCGTCGCGAACGACAGCAGCGTCACGGCGACGGAGCCGCCCAGGGCGCTCAGGAGATACAGCGTGAGGAACCGCCAGCGGCCGAGGAGCGGCTCGAGGCTGCGGCCGATCATCCACAGCGCGAGCATGTTGAGCCCCACATGCCAGATGCCGGAGTGGACCAGCGACACGGTCACGAGTCGCCACGGTTCGAAGGGGCCCCCGAACTGCGGGTACATCAGCGGCGCCCAGTACAGCAGCGCCTCCTGGATCGACTCGCCGATCCCCGGGATGAGGGTGAGGAGGTACACGAACGCGGTGATCCCGATGATCGTGTACGTGACGATGGGCTGCCCGGACGACGCCGACATCGCCCGCGGGCGCGACCACCGACGCTCGGCCTTCCGCTGCGCCGGCGACTGGGACTTCTGCTGATCGCGCAGGCACTCCGGGCAGACGACGCCCACCGCGGCGGGCGTCTGGCATTCCGGGCAGATCGTGCGCAGGCATCGCTGGCAGAGCACGAAGCTCTGCCGATCAGGATGCCGGTAGCAGAAGTTCTCGCGGTTGCGCTGGAAGTCGTCGGTGGTCACGCGCGGCGGTCAGACCGTGGCGATGTCGATGGACTCGATGACGACAGGCTCGACCGGACGGTCGCCCGCAGCGGTCGGAACCTCGGCGATGGTGTCGACGACGGCCTTCGAGGCGTCGTCGGCGACCTCGCCGAAGATCGTGTGCTTGCCCTGCAGCCACTCCGGACCGCGGCCGCCCTGGCCGGGGACGGTGATGAAGAACTGCGAGCCGTTGGTGCCCTCGGGCTTGCCGGTGATCGCGTTGCGGCGCAGGCCGGCGTTCGCCATCGCGAGCTTGTACGGCTCGGTGAAGGTGAGCTCGCCGTTGATCTCGTCGTTGAAGTTGTAGCCCGGGCCGCCGACGCCCTGACCGAGCGGGTCGCCGCCCTGGATCATGAAGCCCGAGATGATGCGGTGGAAGATGACGTCCTTGTACAGGGGTCCGTCGCCGGGCTTGCCGGTCGCGGGGTGCGTCCAGGCCTGCGAGCCGTCGGAGAGGCCGATGAAGTTCTGCACGGTGCGGGGCGCGTGGTCGCCGAACAGGTTGACGAGGATGTCGCCGTAGTTGGTGTGGATCGTTGCGACTGCGGTGTGAAGCGGCATTCCTACATTGTCTCAGAGTTCCCTGCAACCCCTCCCGTCTCAGCAGTGGTCTGGCAAGATGGGGAGACCGACATCCCCACGACAGGGAGGGCAACCGTGAGCCTCAGCCGCAAGCGCAAGAAGGAACTCCAGAAGCTGCAGAAGCAGGCCGGAAACCTGTGGGAGGCCCAGCAGGTGCTGGTCGGCGAGGCCGCTTCGGTCGCGCGCGAGGCCAGCCGCCAGCTCGGGAACTACGGCCGTGAGCAGGTCCGGCCCCAGGTGCAGGCCGGCTACGAGCGATACGCCGCGCCGTATGTCGACAAGGGCAAGAAGGTCGTCAACGGAACGGTCATCCCCGCCGCGGGAGCCGTCGTCGGCTCCGCGCTCTCGGTGTGGGACGCCGCGAACGACACGCGGTCTCGCCTGGCCGACGGCCGCGGCATCGACCTCAAGGCGTCGTTCAAGAAGGCGGCTCCCGAGCCGGTGAAGAAGGGTCTCGGCGCCGGCGGCTGGATCGCCATCATCCTCGGCGTCGCCGCCGCGGTGGGAGTGCTGTACGCCGCGTGGCAGACGCTGCGCGCCGACGACGAGCTCTGGGTCGCGGACGACCCGCTGCGCGCACCGGATGCCTGAGCCCGCTCCCGGCGACACCCGGGAGCCGGTCTCCGGCGACACTGCGCAGGGCGTCGACCGCGTTCGCGCGGCGGCGGCCGCGCGCGGCCTGGCGATCGAGATCCGCGAGCGCCCGGCCGCGAACAGCCTTCCCGAGGCGGCCGCCATCCTCGGCATCGCGCCCTCGGGCATCGTGAAGACCCTGGTCGTCAAGCGCAGCGACGACACCTATCTGTTCGCGCTGATCCCGGGTGATCGCGCGATCTCATGGCCGAAGCTGCGCGCCGTCGTCGGCGTCAACAAGCTGCAGCTGCCCGACCCGGCGCGCGCCCTCGCCGCCACCGGCTACGAGCGGGGCACCATCGTGCCGCTGGGCAGCACGCACGACTGGCCGATCTACGCCGACGGCGCGATCGTCGGTCAGCGCATCGCGATGGGTGCGGGCGCCCACGGCTACGGCATGTTCGTCGACGCCGACGACCTCATCGCCGCCTACGGCGCGACGGTCGCCGACATCTCGCAGCCCATGGAGTGACCCCGCCCCTCGCGAGCGCTCAGCGCTTCGTCGGCAGCACGACGCCGGCCATCTCGAGCGCGATGTCGACGAGCTTGACGCGCTGGAGTCCGCGCACATCGGCCAGCGGGAACCAGTCGGCGCGGTCGGTCGAGCCGTCCTTCTCGTGCCGGAGGCGTCCGCCGGTGACGCGCGCCCGGTAGACGATGCGCAAGGTGTGAAGCGGCGCCTCCGCCCCCTCCTTCAGTCGCCGACCGGGAGGGATCACGCGCGAATGGATGCCGAGCAGCCCTTCGATCGCGACGCGGTACCCCGTCTCCTCCCGCACCTCGCGGCGGGCGGCACGCTCCGGATCCTCACCGGGCTCGAGACCACCGCCCGGCATGGTCCATGCGGCGCGCCGGCCCTCGTTCCAGTGAGCGAGCAGGATACGGTCGTCCTCGTCGACGATGACGGCGTAAGCCGCGACGCGCAGATCCATGCTTCACCCTAACCGCGCGGGCCGCACAGGAGAACGAAGAAGCCGGTCCCGCAAGGGAACCGGCTTCGGAGTGTGGAGCCTAGGAGATTCGAACTCCTGACATCCTGCTTGCAAAGCAGGCGCTCTACCAACTGAGCTAAGGCCCCGGGGCTTTGATGTGATCGCGGACTTCGTCCGCTCAACAGGACTCAATCGGCTCGGCAGTGACTGCAAGCATCGCTGCGCTCGCCTCAATCGCCTGTGGGGCTACCAGGACTTGAACCTGGGACCTCTTCATTATCAGTGAAGCGCTCTAACCGCCTGAGCTATAGCCCCGTCTGCTGCTTCGCCTGCGCGCCGCAACCTCCAAGACTTTACCCGACGAATCCGGATTTCACGAATCGGCTGGTTGACTGGGCACGTGACGGCTGACTCCCATCCCCACGAGCCCCACGGCGCCGGCCTCGGGCAGCGTTTGAACTGGCTCCGCGCGGGCGTGCTGGGCGCGAACGACGGCATCGTCTCGGTCGCCGCGCTGGTGGTCGGCGTCGCCGGCGCGACCACCGATACCGGCGCGCTGTTCACGGCCGGCATCGCGGGCCTCGTCGGCGGTGCCATCTCGATGGCGCTCGGCGAATACGTCTCGGTGAGCAGCCAGCGCGACACCGAGCGCGCCCTCATCGCCAAGGAGCGCCGCGAACTGCATGAGATGCCGGAGGAGGAGCTCGCCGAGCTGGCGCAGCTGTATCGCGCGCGCGGGCTGACCGAGGAGACCGCACGACAGGTCGCGCTCGAGCTCACCGCACACGACGCGCTGTCGGCCCACCTCGAGGTCGAGCTGCACATCGACCAGGACGACCTCGTCAACCCGTGGCACGCGGCCGTCTCGTCGGCGATCGCCTTCACGCTCGGCGCGCTGCTGCCGCTGCTGGCGATCCTGCTGCCACCGCCCGAGTGGCGGGTGCCCGTCACCTTCGTCGCGGTGCTCATCGCCCTCGCGGTCACCGGCACGGTCTCGGCCCACCTCGGCGGCGCTCCGCGCCTGCGCGCGGCGACTCGTCTCGTGCTGGGCGGGGCGCTGGCGCTCGTCGCGACCTGGCTCATCGGAACGCTGCTCGGCACCACCGTGGTGTAGCGAGAAGCACGAAGCGCCGGCATCCGGAATCGAGATCCACGGATGCCGGCGCTCCGGCATGTGCGTCAGTTCGAGGTGAAGCCGACCAGAAGGCCGCCGGTCACCTTGACCGCGAGGTTGTAGATGCCCGCGACGACGGCTCCGAGCACCGTCACGACGACGAGGTTCAGGATCGCGACGACCGCCGAGAACGCCAGCACCTGTGGGAAGCTCACGAAGTCAGACAGCAGGATGCTGCCGTCGGAGAAGCTGGCGAAGAACTCGTCGGCCTTGCCGATGAGGCCGGTGGTCGAGACGACGAGGAAGACCATGACGAACGAGACCACGGTCACCACGGCGATGGCGATCGCCGCGAGGAACGACAGCTTCACGGCGGACCAGAAGTCGATGTACACCAGGCGCAGGCGCACCTGCTTGGCGCTGGTCTTGTGACTGGACTTCTTGGCGAGCTTGTCGGCTACTGTGCTCATGCGTCAGTGCTCTCTTCGGGGGTATCGGGAGAGGCGTCCGGTCCGGTGGCGTCGTTCTCTGCAGCGGTCTCGGGGGATGGAGCCGCTGCGGCGCCGTCGGCGGATGCGTCCTCAATTTCTTCAGCCAGGCCGCGTTCGCCGTTGCGGGCGATAGCGAGGATGCGATCGTCGTCGCCGGAGCGGGCGAACACGACACCCATCGTGTCTCGACCCTTGGCGGGGACCTCGGCCACGGCAGAGCGTACCACCTTGCCGCTGGCAAGAACCACCAAGACCTCGTCGTCCTCCGAGACGATCAGACCGCCCGCGAGATCGCCCCGATCCTCGCTCAGTTTGGCCACCTTGATGCCCAGTCCGCCGCGGTTCTGCACCCGGTACTGGTCCACGGCGGTGCGCTTGGCATATCCGCCCTCGGTGACCACGAAGACATACCCGTCGTCGGTCGCGACCGATGCCGAGAGCAGCTTGTCACCCGCACGGAAGTCCATGCCCTTCACGCCGGAGGTCGACCGGCCCATCGGGCGCAGCGCCGAATCCGTCGCCGAGAAGCGCAGCGACATGCCGTGCCGGCTGATGAGGAGGATGTCGTCGCCCTCGTCGACCAGCAGCGCGCTGACGACCTCGTCGTCGGGTCCCGCCTCGACCTCGTCGCCGTCTTCGGGCACCTGGCCGCGCAGCTTGATGGCGATGATGCCGCCCTGCCGGTTGGTGTCGTACTCGGTGAGGCGCGTCTTCTTCACCAGGCCGCTGCGGGTGGCGAGCACCAGGTAGGTCGCGACCGAGTAGTCGCGGATGTCGAGGATCTGCGCGATCTCCTCGTCGGGCTGCAGGGCGAGGAGGTTCGCGACGTGCTGACCCTTGGCGTCGCGCCCGGCCTCGGGCACCTCGTAGGCCTTCGCGCGGTACACACGGCCCTTGTTCGTGAAGAACAGCAGCCAGTGGTGCGTCGTCGTGACGAAGAAGTGCTCGACGACGTCGTCGGCGCGCAGCTGCGCCCCCTTGACGCCCTTGCCGCCCCGGTGCTGCTGGCGATAGTTGTCGCTGCGCGTGCGCTTGATGTAGCCGTCGCGCGTGACGGAGATGACCATCTCCTCTTCGGGGATGAGGTCTTCCATCGACATGTCGCCGTCGAAGCCGTGCAGGATGTGCGTGCGGCGATCGTCGCCGAACTTGTCGACGATGGCGGTGAGCTCCTCGCGCACGATGTCGCGCTGGCGCTGCGGCGTGGCGAGGATGTCCTGGAAGTCGGCGATCTGCAGCTCGAGCTCGGCGGCCTCGTCGATGATCTTCTGGCGCTCGAGGGCGGCGAGGCGGCGCAGCTGCAGCTGCAGGATCGCGTCGGCCTGGATCTCGTCGACGTCGAGCAGCTGCTGCAGACCCTCGTTGGCCTCCTGCGCCGAGGGCGACCGGCGGATGAGCGCGATGACCTCGTCGAGCGCGTCGAGCGCCTTGAGGTAGCCGCGCAGAATGTGCATGCGCTCTTCGGCCTTGCGCAGGCGGTACGCGGTGCGGCGCACGATCACGTCGATCTGGTGCTCGAGCCACAGCGTGATGAACCCGTCGAGCGACAGCGTGCGCGGCACGCTGTCGACGATCGCGAGCATGTTCGCGCCGAAGTTCTCCTGCAGCTGCGTGTGCTTGTACAGGTTGTTCAGCACGACCTTGGCGACGGCATCCCGCTTCAGCACCACCACGAGGCGCTGACCGGTGCGGTCCGAGGTCTCGTCGCGGATGTCGGCGATGCCTGTGATCTTGCCGTCGCGCGCGAGGTCGCCGATCTTGACGGCGAGGTTGTCGGGGTTCACCTGATACGGCAGCTCGGTGATCACGAGGCACGTGCGGCCCTGGATCTCTTCGATCGCCACCACTGCGCGCATCGTGATCGAGCCGCGACCGGTGCGGTACGCCTCGCGGATGCCCTTGGTGCCGAGGATCTGGGCGCCGGTCGGGAAGTCGGGGCCGGGGATGCGCTCGAGGAGCGCCTCGAGCAGCTCCTCGCGCGACGCCTCGGGGTGCTCGAGCGCCCACAGCGCGCCGTCGGCCACCTCGCGGAGGTTGTGCGGCGGGATGTTGGTGGCCATGCCGACCGCGATGCCGACCGACCCGTTGACGAGGAGGTTGGGGAAGCGCGCCGGGAGGACCGAGGGCTCCTGCGTCTGACCGTCGTAGTTCGGCTGGAAGTCGACGGTCTCCTCTTCGATGTCGCGCACCATCTCGAGTGCGAGCTGAGCCATCTTGGTCTCGGTGTACCGCGGGGCGGCGGCGCCCATGTTGCCGGGCGAGCCGAAGTTGCCCTGGCCCTGGGCGAGCGGGTAGCGCAGCGACCACGGCTGCACGAGGCGGACGAGGGCGTCGTAGATCGCCGTGTCGCCGTGCGGGTGGTACTGGCCCATGACCTCGCCGACGACGCGCGCGCACTTCGAGAACGACTTGTCGGGGCGGAAGCCGCCGTCGTACATGCCGTAGATCACGCGGCGGTGCACGGGCTTCAGCCCGTCGCGCACGTCGGGCAGCGCCCGGCCGATGATGACGGCCATCGCGTAGTCGAGGTAGCTGCGCTGCATCTCCAGCTGCAGGTCGACCTGGTCGATCCGGCCGTGATCGTGTTCGGGTTCGGGGCGTTCGTCTTCAGCCATGTCTTCTTCGATTCTTGTTGCGTTTCGAGATCGGCTTGCGGCGTTTCGACTCGCTGCGCTCGCTCAACGAACGACGGCAGCTCGCTGCGCTCGCCTGTTCTTATATGTCGAGGAAGCGGACGTCCTTGGCGTTGCGCTGGATGAACGTGCGGCGGGACTCGACGTCCTCGCCCATGAGCACCGAGAAGATCTCGTCGGCGGCGGCCGCGTCGTCGATGGTGACCTGGCGGAGCGTGCGGGTGGTGTGGTCCATCGTCGTCTCCCACAGTTCCTTGGCGTTCATCTCGCCGAGGCCCTTGTAGCGCTGGATGCCCTCCTTGGGGATCCGCTTGCCGCTTGCGAGGCCGTCCGCGAGCAGCGCGTCGCGCTCCTTGTCGGAGTAGACGTACTCGTGAGCCGCGTTTGTCCACTTGAGGCGGTACAGCGGCGGCATCGCGAGGTAGACGAAGCCGGCCTCGATGAGTCCGCGCATGTAGCGGAACAGCATGGTGAGCAGCAGCGTGGTGATGTGCTGGCCGTCGACGTCGGCATCCGCCATCAGCACGATCTTGTGATAGCGGGCCTTGTCGATGTCGAAGTCCTCGCCGATGCCCGTGCCGAAGGCCTGGATCATCGCCTGCACCTCGCGGTTGCCGAGCGCCTTGTCGAGGCGCGCGCGCTCGACGTTGAGGATCTTGCCGCGGAGGGCCAGGATCGCCTGGGTGTGCGGGTCGCGTCCTTGCACCGCCGAGCCGCCGGCGGAGTCGCCCTCGACGAGGAAGATCTCGCTGATCGACGGGTCTTTGCTGGTGCAGTCCTTCAGCTTGTCGGGCATCGCCGCCGACTCGAAGACGCTCTTGCGGCGCGCGGTCTCGCGCGCCTTGCGGGCGGCCATGCGCGCGGTCGCCGCGTCGATCGCCTTCGTGATGACTCGCTTGGCCTGCACCGGGTTGCGGTCGAGCCAGTCGGCGAGCTGGTCGCCGACGACCTTCTGCACGAACGCCTTCGCCTCGGTGTTGCCGAGCTTGGTCTTCGTCTGACCCTCGAACTGCGGCTCGGACAGCTTCACCGAGATGACGGCGGTCAGGCCCTCGCGGATGTCGTCGCCGGTGAGGTTGTCGTCCTTCTCCTTGAGGAGGTTCTTGTCGCGCGCGTAGGTGTTGATGCGCGTGGTGAGCGCGGCGCGGAAGCCTTCTTCGTGCGTGCCGCCCTCGTGCGTGTTGATGGTGTTCGCGAAGGTGAACACGTTCTCGGTGTAGCTCGTGGTCCACTGCATCGCCAGCTCGAGCGAGATGTGGCGGACGGTGTCCTCCGACTCGATCTCGATGATCTCGTCGTTCACGACATCGGCGTGGCGCACCTTGTTGAGGTACTCGACATAGTCGACGAGGCCGCGCTCGTAGTAGAAGTCGTCGAACGGCTGACGCTCCTCGGAGCCGCCGCCCTCGGCATCCGTCACGTACGTCGACTCGGGGCGCTCGTCGGCCAGCGTGATGCGCAGGCCCTTGTTGAGGAACGCCGTCTGCTGGAAGCGCGTGCGCAGCGTGTCGTAGTCGAAGTGGACCGACTCGAAGATCGTGTCGTCGGGCCAGAACTCGATCGTGGTGCCGGTCTCTTCGGTCGGCTCGCCCTTCGCGAGGGGCGCCTGCGGCTGCCCGCCGTCGCGGTACGACTGGCGCCACACATTGCCCTGGCGCTTGACCTCGACGTCGAGACGCGTCGACAGCGCGTTCACGACCGACGAGCCGACGCCGTGCAGGCCGCCCGAGACCGCGTAGCCGCCGCCGCCGAACTTGCCGCCCGCGTGCAGGACGGTCAGCACGACCTCGACCGTCGACTTGCCCTCGGTGCGGTGGATGTCGACCGGGATGCCGCGGCCGTTGTCGACGCAGCGGATGCCGCCGTCGGGCAGGATCGTGACGTTGATGGTGTCGCAGAAGCCGGCGAGGGCCTCGTCGACGGAGTTGTCGACGATCTCGTACACGAGGTGGTGGAGGCCGCGCTCACCGGTCGAGCCGATGTACATGCCGGGGCGCTTGCGGACGGCCTCGAGGCCCTCGAGCACCTGGATGGCGTCTGCCCCGTACTCGCTGGGAACCCCATTCGGGCTCTGCGGGAGCGTTTCGGGTTCCTCGGAAACGTTATCGGGGTTGTCAGACGTCATCTTCGCGAGGGCTCCAGATCCTTCGACACGGGCCCTGACAGTCTATCGGGTAACAGCCCGATCACAGCGCTCTACGGCCCTGTGACGCCCGGAAATCGATCGGGACGGCTCCTGACGTGACTTATCCGTAGGTATCGCGCGGGCCCCGCCCTGGAATCGTTCTGGGACCCCATTTCCAGGAGGGGACGTCGGGGCCGATGAAGCGCACCGCGTTCACCCCCGCCTCGGGGTACCTCCGGACGATCTCCGAGAGGATGTGCGCACGCATCAGCTGCAGCTGCTTCGCCCACGCCGTCGAGTCCGCCTGGATGGTCAGCGTGCCCTCCGAGAAGGCGACGGGCCGGGTGTGCTTGGCCGTGTCGTCGCCGGCCACCTGATCCCACGCGCGGACCACGTCCTCGCGCGCCAGCTGGGCGTCCCATCCCGACTCCCGCGTCAGATCGGCGAGCACATCGCCGACGCCGCGCGGGTCGCGTCCCGGTGCGAACGGGATGTTCTCGTCGTCCTCGGTGCGCCGGCGCCGCTTCTTGCGCCACGACCGGGCCGACGGCTCGAGCCCGCGGAGCCGCAGATAGGTCGCGATCGTCTCCGGCACCGCCGTGCGGTCGGCGGGCGGTTCGGATCGGGAGACGGATGCCGCGTCCTGCGGCTTCTCGGTCCCCGAGCCCGTTGAGGGGTCAGACATCCGTCGCCCCCGGCTCCGATACCGGCGACGCGTCGTCCGGCGGAACGATGCGTCCGGCCTCGACCCGCACCATGCGGGCGCGCAGCACCTCGGGCACATCGCCCTCGACCGCGGCGGTCACGACCACCTGCTCGTAGTCGCCGGCGAGTCCGGCCAAGCGCGCGCGGCGGTCGGCATCGAGCTCTGCGAAGACGTCGTCGAGGATCAGCACCGGGTCGCCGAGGCGCGAGTCGGCGCGCAGGAGCTCGGCCGACGCGAGTCGCAGCGACAGCGCGACCGACCACGACTCGCCGTGCGAGGCGTACCCCTTCACCGGAAGGCCGCGGATCCGCAGGAGCAGGTCGTCGCGGTGCGGACCGACGAGCGTGAGGCCGCGCTCGAGCTCGGACATGCGCTTCGCCGCCAGTGCCTGCCGGAAGAGGTCGGCGATCCGCTCGGTCTGCGGCGAACCGGATTCCGGCGCCGCAGCGACCGGAGCCGCGGCGCCTGACATCGAGTCGCCGTCTTCGCCGGTCTCGGCACCGGCCACGGAGAGGGCCCATTCGATCTCGGGCCGGTGATCGGCGCCGGCGATCGCCGTGTACGCCGCGGCGAGCGGCGTCGCGAGATCCGCGGCGAGGGCCAGACGCGCGGCGATGAGCTGCGTGCCGAGAGCGACGAGCTTGTCGTCCCACACGTCGAGGGTCGAGAGGGCGTCGCCCCGGACCCCGCGGGCCTTCGCGGACTTCAGCAGCGCGGTGCGCTGCTTGAGCACCCGGTCGTAGTCGGCGATGACGCCGGCCATGCGGGGAGCCCGCTGCACCAGGAGCTGATCGGCGAACCGCCGGCGCGCCGACGGGTCGCCGCGCACGATCTGCAGGTCTTCGGGAGCGAACAGCACGACCTGGGCGTAGCGCGGAAGCTCGGCCGGCTTCACCGGCGAGCCGTTGACCCGCGCTTTGTTCGAGCCCTGGCGATTGACCTGCGCCTCGAGCTGCACGCGACGCTCACCGTGTGCCAGCCGGGCGCGGATGATCGCGGCATCCGCGCCGTCCCGCACCATCGGCGCATCGTTCGACACCCGGTGCGACCCGAGGGTGGCGAAGAAGCCGATGGCCTCGGCGAGGTTCGTCTTGCCCTGACCGTTGCGCCCGACGAAGACATTCGGACCCGGGCCCAGGTCGACGTCGGCGGCCGCATAGTTGCGGAAGTCGACCAGACTCAGGTGCTCCACGATCACTGGACAAGCCTAATGATCGGGGCCGACGTCGTGCCCGGTCGTTGAGCGAGCGAGGAACGAGCGAGACGAAACGTGTCGGGGATCAGCGCAGGAGGAGGTTGGGCTGCAGCAGGTAGCGGAAGGAGTCCGAACCCGCGCGGTCGACCGACGTCTGCGGGGTGATGAGCACCGGGCTGAGCTTGTTGGCGTTCTCGCTCGAGGTGAACGTGATGCGCACGAACTCGCTCTTGACCGCGCCGAGCGACTCGAGCAGGTACTGCGGGTTGAGGCCGAGCGTGACCTCGTCGCCGCCGAGCAGCGTCGCATCGACGGACTCGGTGGCGCGCGCCTGCTCGGTGCCCGAGGCATCCATCGACACGCTGTCTGTCGTGAACGTGAACCGCAGCGGGGCGGAGCGGTCGAGCACGAGCGACACACGGCGCACGGCCTCGGCGAGCTCGGCGGTGTTCACGACCGCGTGGTGTTCGGTCTGCTCGGGGAACAGTCGCCGGACGGGCGGGAAGTTGCCCTTGATGAGCAGCGACGTCACCGTCTTGTTGCCGGCCGTGAAGGCGATGATCTCGCGGTCGCCCGAACCCGAGAACGCGATCGAGATGTCGCCGCCGTGGGCGAACGTCTTGCCGACCTCGGTGAGGGTGCGAGCGGGCACGAGTGCCGTGGTCGACTCGTCGGATGCGGCCGTGCCGCCGTCCCACGGGATGTCGCGGAGCGCGACGCGGTACCGGTCGGTGGCGACGAGGCTCAGGTTGGTGCCCGAGACCTCGAGCTGCACGCCGGTGAGCACGGGGGTCACGTCGTCGCGCGACGCGGCGAAGGCGACCTGCGCGATGGCGGTCGCGAAGTCCTCGGCCGGGACGAGGCCGGAGTCTCCGGTGACCTCGGGAATGGCCGGGTACTCCTGCACCGGCATGGACGCGAGGGTGAAGCGCGCCGAGCCGCACGTCAGCAGGATGCCGCCGTCGTCGTCGACCTCGATCTGGATCGGGGCGTTCGGCAGGCGGCTGGCGATGTCGGAGAGCAGCCGGCCGTGGACGAGGATTGTGCCGGGATCGTCGACCGTCGCCTCGATCGTGGTGCGGGCGGATGCCTCGTAGTCGAAGGCGGCGAGCGAGAGACCCTCTTCGGTGGCCTCGATCAGCACGCCGGCCAGGATCGGCTGGGGGTTGCGCTGCGGGAGGAGCTTGACGACGAACGACACGGCTTCGCTGAACACATCGCGGTTGACGTGGAACTTCACGAACGCTCCCTCTGCAGCGGTCCCGCAGTCTGCGGGCTCGGGGTTCTCATGCTAGTGCCAGCCTCCGAGATTGCCAGTCCGATGTGAGCCCGAGCCCCTCTCCACCGCAAAGGTGATCGGACGGGTTTCATCAGAGAGATTTCTTGTCATGGTGTTAACGGCTGTGGAAACTGTGGACAACCGTCGCGTTGCCAGTCGGGACATGGAAACCACAAGAGTGTGAGTTGTGGAGCGGCTGCGGAGGGAGTTCGGAGAGACGGATGCCGCGACCCCCGGCATCCGTCATCCATCCACAGGCATCCGACCGTCGTTCACAGCCGTTTCCGCAGCTTGTGAGAGTTATCCACAGGTTTTCCACACTGTGAAGAACCGAAATGATGGCCCTGCTCGAGGCGGGTGTCAAGAACTTCTTCTGGCATATGCACCGATGGGTCCGCGCGCCGTAACGCGAGGACCCATCTGAGGTGGTATGCGGGCGTCAGCGGCCGTTGCGACCCAGCTGCGCGGTGATCTCGGTGACCTGGTTGTAGATCGACCGGCGCTCCTTCATGAGCTCGCTGATCTTCTTGTACGCGTACATGACGGTGGTGTGGTCGCGGTTGCCGAACAGCTGCCCGATCTTGGGCAGCGACAGGCTCGTGCGCTCGCGACACAGGTACATCGCGATCTGCCTCGCCTGCGCGACGGACTGCGAACGGCTCGAGCCGTACAGGTCGTCGACGGTGAGCTTGAAGTAGGCCGCCGTGGCCGTGATGATGTCGGTCGGCGAGATGACGTTGGCGTCGTCCTGGTCGACGATGTCGCGCAGCACCGTCTGGGCGAGCGACATGTCGAGCGTGGACCGGTTGAGGCTCGCGAACGCCGAGACCCGGATGAGGGCGCCCTCGAGCTCGCGGATGTTGCTCGAGACGACGGTGGCGATGTACTCCAGCACCTCGTCGGGGATGTGGAGCCGCTCGGACTGCGCCTTCTTGCGCAGGATCGCGATGCGGGTCTCGAGGTCGGGCGCCTGCACATCGGTGATGAGGCCCCACTCGAACCGGCTGCGCATGCGGTCCTCGAAGCCGGTGAGGTGCTTCGGCGGCACGTCGCTGGTGATCACGACCTGCTTGTCGTGGTCGTGCAGCTGGTTGAAGGTGTGGAAGAACGCCTCCTGCGTCTCCGCGCGACCCTGCAGGAACTGGATGTCGTCGATGAGCAGGATGTCGACATCCCGATACCGCGCCTGGAATGCCGAGCCGCGGTTGTTGGCGATCGAGTTGATGAAGTCGTTGGTGAACTCCTCGCTCGACACGTACCGGACGCGGATGCCGGCGTAGAGGCTGAGCGCGTAGTCGCCGATCGCGTGGAGGAGGTGCGTCTTGCCGAGCCCGGAGTCGCCGTAGATGAACAGCGGGTTGTACGCCTTCGCCGGCGCCTCGGCGACGGCGACCGCCGCGGCATGCGCGAAGCGGTTGGACTGTCCGATGACGAAGTTGTCGAACGTGTACTTGGGGTTCAGCCGGGTGTCGCTGCGCGAGACGGATGCCGTGTCCACCGGCTCTTCCAGCGGCGGACGCCCGACGGGGGCTGCGCTCTGCATGACGGGCGCGGAGGCCGCCGGCGAGGGGATCGCGATGGGGGCCGTGAGGTGGGCGTCGGCGAGCTCGGGATTGACCACGACCCGGAAGTTCGACGCGGGGTCCTGGACGTCTTCGGCGACACGGGTGAGCGCCTCGAGGATCGGAGCCCGCATGCGCTTGGTGAACTGCGCGGCCGTGAGATCGTTCGGCACGTCGAGGTACAGCGTTCCGCCCATCACACCCTGCGGCACCGCGAGGTTGATGAAGCCGTGCAGCTGCGGGGTGATGCGATCGTCTCGCACGAGTTCGTCCAGGACGGCCGTCCAGACCGGTACATCTGGAACGTCGTGCGGTGTCATGGCCCCCCCGGGTTGTCGAATGATTCCACCGGAGGCCGCGGAACGAACGGTCCAGGCCTGTGGATAACTGCCGGAGCCACGCTAAGTCAGGAGGCATCGCGTGAGCAAACTCCACTGTAGAACCGGCCTGCGTGTCGGTGCCAGGGTCGAATGGCCCGGCGCGGCATAATGACACGTTCTGTGCTCGGTTTGAGTTCTCGGGCGTCTCGACGTAGCCTTAATCGGTTGACTTATGCCCTCGTGGCGGTCGCCCCTGTACACACGTCCCCGGTCTCGAGCGTCCCGGTGACACCTGATCGGAAGTAATCCTCATGAGCAAGCGCACCTTCCAGCCCAACAACCGTCGCCGCGCCAAGAAGCACGGCTTTCGCGCCCGCATGCGCACGCGCGCCGGCCGCAGCATCCTCTCGGCCCGCCGCGCCAAGGGCCGCACCGAGCTCTCGGCCTGACTCGATTCAGTCCTGCGGTGCTCGCGAGGTCGAACCGACTCACCCGCGGGACGGAATACAAGGCCGTCGTCCGTCGGGGTCGTCGGTGTGCCGGAGCGCACACCGTGACCTACGTCAACCGCGCCGTGACCGATGGTCCGGCGCGGTTCGGCTTCATCGTGAGCAAGCAGGTGGGCGGCGCCGTCGTGCGCAACACCGTCCGCCGACGCCTGAAAGCGCTGTGCTTCGAGTCCCTCGAAGCGGTCGCGCCGGGCAGTGACGTCGTGATCCGGGCGCTGCCGAGCGCGGCATCCGCGTCCTTCGCCGATCTGCGCACCGACGTCGAGAAGTGTCTCGCCCGAAGGGCTGCCGCATGAGCGTCCTGCCCGCCTACGCGTTCGGAGAAGCCGAGTTCTCGGCATCCGATTCCCTGCGCAGTGTTCCGCTGCTCCCCCGCAATGCCGTCCTCGCACTGCTGCACGGATACCGCGCCACCATCTCGCACACGTACGGCGACGTCTGCAAGTACTACCCGTCGTGCTCGGCGTATGCCGTCGGCGCGGTCCAGCAGCACGGAGCCATCGTGGGCTCCGCGCTCACCGCCGCTCGCATCGCACGCTGCCACCCCTGGGCGGTCGGCGGCGTCGACGACGTCCCGCCGCGCAAGAACTTCCGGCACGCCCTGACCCGCCACGGGTTCGTCGTGCCCGCCCCCACCGGAAAGGACTGATCCACCGCATGGATCTCTTGTCAGCCCTGGCCTCGACGCCGTCGCCCTCCGCTCCGGCGACGAACGGAGGATTCGACCTCTTCGGCATCATCCTGTGGCCGCTGAAGTGGGCCGTCGAGGCCGTGCTCGTCTTCTGGCACTGGCTCTTCACGGCGATCGGCCTGCCGCCGGCGGACGGCATCACGTGGGTGCTGGCGATCGTCGGTCTGGTGATCGTGGTGCGCTCGGCGATGATCCCGCTGTTCGTTCGGCAGATCAAGAGCCAGCGCAAGATGATGGAAATCGCTCCTGAACTGCGAAAAGTTCAGGAGAAGTACAAGGGCAAACGCGATCAGCTCTCTCGCGAGGCGATGAGCCGCGAGACGATGGCGCTGTACAAGAAGCACGGTACGACGCCGGTCTCGAGCTGTCTGCCGCTCCTGGTGCAGATGCCCGTCTTCTTCGCGCTCTTCAGCGTGCTGAACGACGTCACCAAGCACTACAACGCCGGCACCGGCGGTGTCGGCCTGCTCAACGCGGAGCTGACGGCCGAGTTCTACAACGCGAAGCTGTTCGGCGTCGCGTCGCTGCACGAGACGCTCATCGACGCCGTGAACTCCGGCAACACCCCGGCGATCATCATCCTCGTCGTGCTGGTCGTGCTCATGATCGCGTCGCAGTTCTTCACCCAGCTGCAGATCATCTCGAAGAACCTGTCGCCCGAGGCCAAGACCGGCCAGGCGTACCAGATGCAGAAGATCATGCTCTACATCCTTCCGCTGGGCTTCATCTTCTCCGGTGTGTTCTTCCCGCTCGGCGTCGTCATCTACTGGTTCGTGTCGAACCTGTGGACGATGGGTCAGCAGTTCCTGGTCATCCGCGAGATGCCCACGCCCGGCTCCGACGCCGCGAAGGCGCGCGAGGAGCGACTGGCGCGCAAGGGCAAGGCAATCGACTCCTCGGGCAAGGTCGTGCCGATGGAGAAGTACCAGGCTGAGCAGCAGCGCCTGTACGAAGAGGCCGAGCGCGCCCGTGCCGCCGCTCCCAAGCGCCAGCAGCCGGTGAGCAAGCAGCGCGCCAAGAAGCAGGCGCAGAAGCAGCCCGGACAGAAGCAGGGCGGCTCGGGCGGATCGAGCGGCGATGCCGGCTCCGGTGGCTCCGGCTCCGCCTCCTGACCACTTCCCGATCTGACGCCCCCGAGGATCACGACATGACCACGTCTTCCGACCACGCCCCCGTCGACACGCGCGACGAGCGGCTCCCCGCCACTGTCGCCCAGCTCGAGGAGGAGGGTGACGTCGCGGCGGACTTCATCGAAGGCCTGCTCGACATCGCCGACATCGACGGCGACCTCGACCTCGACGTGCGTGCGGGCCGCGCGTACGTCTCGGTCGAGGCACCGGCCGGCGGGTCCGTCGCCCTGATCGCCGCGCCCGACACGGTGCAGGCGCTGCAGGAGCTGACGCGCATCGCCGTGCAGAACCGCACGGGGCGGTTCTCACGCCTCATCCTCGACATCGGCGGCTCGCGCGACGCGCGCCAGCACGAGCTCACCGCGCTCGTGGACCGGGCGATCGCCCGCCTCGAGGACGGCGCCTCGCAGGCATCGCTGCCGGCGATGTCGAGCTACGAACGCAAGGTCGTGCACGACATCGTCGCCGATCGCGGCTTCGTGTCGGAGTCGTACGGCGAGGGGGCTGACCGCCACACCGTGATCCGTCGCGGCTGACGCGCGACGTTTCACGTGGAACATCCGTCTTTGTCTCGAGGAGAATGACGTGACGACGATCGAGATCGAGCCGGAACCGGCCGCTGCGGCCGCGATCTTCGGTGACCGCATCGACGTCGCTCGCCGCTTCACCGAGGCCCTCGGACAGCACGGCGAGGAGCGCGGACTGATCGGCCCGCTCGAGCCGCCGCGACTGTGGTCGCGGCACATCCTGAACAGCGCCGTCATCGCGCCCCTGTTCTCGGGGCGCGTCGGTGACGTCGGATCTGGCGCGGGCCTCCCTGGTCTGGTGCTGGCGATCGCACGGCCGGACGTCGAGTGGGTTCTGATCGAGCCGATGGAGCGCCGGGTCGCATGGCTGTCGGAGCAGGTCGAGTCGCTCGGACTCGACAACGTCGAGGTGCTGCGCGCGCGCGCCGAGGATTGGAAGCGCGGACCTGCTTTGGACGCCGTGACCGCTCGCGCGGTGAGCGCGCTGCGAACCCTGGTGCCGATCACCGCTCCCCTGGTCCGCGACGGCGGCGAGCTCATCCTGCTCAAGGGCACGTCGGCGACCAACGAGATCGAGGCTGCCGAGAAGCAGCTCCGCAAGTTCAAGGTGACGAACGCGCGCGTCGAGATCGTCGGCGAGGGTCTCCTCCCCGAGCCCTCGCGCGTCATCCGCGCCACCGTCCGCTGAGCTCTCGGCGCCGAATCGCACCGATTCCGGCTGCGCGATGCGGCCGGGAACGCCGCGCGCTGCGCCGCAGGGATGATCAGCGCCTGGAGCGGCGAAGCATCAGGGCAGGTGTGTTTCACGTGAAACACCCGCCGCGCTTCTGTTGGCGAGGGCTGCGCGCCGGCGGTGAGTGCCGCTCAGTGGGATGTGTGCGCTTCCTGCTGTTGGAGCGCTAGTTGTCGCTGAGCGACGATGCTCGCTCCCCTGAGGCCGGTGCGTCAGTTGCGCTGAACGGCGATGCTGCCTCCCCTGATGTCGGAGCGGCTCGCTCCCCTGGCACCGGAGCCGCTCGCTCCCCTGGAACCGCAGCACGGGCCGGCGCTTGATGCTCGCCGCGTTCTCGCAGCGTTGATGCGCGGGTGGTAGGAGCGCTCGCCGCGCGTCCGAGAGTCGGTTCATGTGCCGATCCGTCGAGATTTCATCGAGGATTCGTCGTGCGCTGGCGTGGCTTCGTCCCCGTGGCCTGAGAATTGTGCGGTTGGTCGGTGTTCTCGCGCTTACGAGCGAGCAGCGCCCGACGAGATGCCCATCAGGAGTGGTCGGCCACCGACGCGACGGGAGGGCGGCTGAACCTTCTGTCGCGTGGCGATGGTGGCCATCGTGTGTTTCACGTGAAACGTGGCCGGGATCCGAAGCGTCGAGACGAAAGGCTCGCAACTTGCATGAGGGCGCTTGGCCGGACGACGCGTGATGGCGGACGACGCCCGGTGCCGCCGACGCTGCTCGTGGAAAGGTCGAGAATCGGCGGATCGCGAAGTGGCGGACGGCGAGTTTCCGCCGATGTCGCTGGTGCGAGGCACCGCTGTGGTGGCGGCGGAATGTCGCGGTGTTCCTCGTCTTGGTCCCCGCGAGTAGCCTTGGCGGCGCACGGATCTGTGGGCCACGCTTCGTCGGCGGCCGTTGGGGACGCGACTGCTCCGACTGTGCCGCGACCCTTGGTGTCGGTCGACGCTGCGGGGTATTCACGAATGCTGGGGCGGGAGGACCGGTGACGTGGATGGGGGCGAGTATCGGTCCCCCGCGGCTCCGCCCTGTTGCCTTCTCGCACACATGTCGGTGCCGGCGGGATGCGGATGGTGTGTCGCGGGGCGGCGCTTCTGCGGTCGGAAGGAGCCATCGGGTCGGCAGCGACGTGCGCAGTGGCGGATCTCGCCTGCGCGCGCTCGCACGACTTCGCGGACGCCGAACCCGCGGGTGTGGCAAATCGGCGACTCCGAGAACGGGCCGCGAGAGGGTGGCGCGCCTCTGTACGCAGTGATCGGCTCAGGAAAGCACCGGCGTCGTGGCGCCATGGTTCGTCGCGGGGCGTTGCTGCGCGTCCCTTGAGATCCGCATGGTGTGCTGCGTCATGCTGCATGCGCCAGGTCGGGAGGCTTCGGCCGGCTTGTCATCGGTCGACGGCGGGCGGAGCTGACTGAGGTGCGCGAATGTTCTGTGACCATGAGGAACCGTGCGGTCGCCATCGCCGGATCGGCGCCGGTCCGTGCCGACACCGCTGACGGCGAAGCCGCCAGGCCTGCCGAGGACCACCCTGCTTCGACGGCGTATGACCGGGAAGGCCTGGCATTGCTGCGCGCAGGTTGTGACAGCGCGGCGGCGCACTCACGGCTGGATTGTTGCTCTCCCCCACTCTGACGGCGGCGGTCAAGTCGTTGCCGGGTCTACGCACAGCGTTACACGTGAAACACGCTGCGGCATCGGATGTTGTTCGTCGGTGAAGGCTCGTGCGCGGGCTGAACCTCTCGGGGTGCTCGAGTATTCCGAATGAACCGGCCGACGAAGAGTTGCACGCGGTCTTGGCTAATGCCCGCGCGAGGCGGAGTCGCCGCTCTCGGCTGCGATCCGTACTCCCGACGATGGCGACGTTTACCCGGCGCGAAGCCTACGCACGGCGTTTCACGTGAAACACGTCGCTGGAATCGAAGTCGTTCGTCGGTGAGAGCCGTGGGCTTGCTGGGCTTCTGGGGATGCTCGAGTATTCCCAATGAACCGGCGCAGGAACCATTGCAGACGGTCTTGACTGCTGCCGCGCGAAGCGGGCTCGCCCGCAGTCGGTTGCTGCCCTCACTTCCGACGATGGTGGCGTTCATCTGGCGCGAAGGCCACGCACGGCGTTTCACGTGAAACACGTCCCGCAGGCCGATTGTCGTTCGTCGCCGGGAGCTCACCGGCGGGAGCTTGCCGGCGGGAGCTCGCTGGCGGGCTGACCCAGGGGGAACTTGAGCATGTCTCAACGACTCGGCCGGGGGAACCGTTGCAGGCGGTCTCGACTACTGCCCGCGCGAAGCGGGCTCATCCGCTTTCAGCTGCTGTCCGCACTCCAGACGATGGCGACGTTTCTCCGGCGCGAAGGCTACGCACGGCGCTGCACATGAGACACGTCGCGGAGACCGGATGTCCCCGGCAGGAGTTCACGGGCGAGGCGACCCCTCGGGTGGTTTGAGCGATTGCCGATGAACCCGCGGAAGAACCAATGCCATCGTCTTGGCTCTCACCCCCCACGTCGCATCGCCGCTGGGTAGCGGCTGTCCGCGCTCCGACGACGGCGTTCATCCGTCAGCTAAACGACGCACGGCGTTTCACGTGAAACACGTGGCGGAGATCGCACGACCTTCGCCGGTGGGAGCTCGCTCACATGCTGTCCTCTCGGGATGCTTGAGCGTTCCCGATGACCCGGCGGAGGAACTGTGGCTGACGGTTTCGACTGCTGCCCGCGCGTGGCGCTTTCCCCCGTTTGCGCTGTGGTGTTCGCACTCCCGACGATGGCGGCGTTCATCGGGTGCGACGGCTGGCCCCACGGCTTTTCACGTGAAACCCATCGCGGAAGTCGTTCCGTGGCGGAAGTGCGCGGGCGCGTGACGCCGAGGGAGGTCTGAGCAGTCCGAATAGCCCGGCGAGCAGCACTGCAGGTGGTCTCGGCTACGGCCCTGCACGTAGCGTTCGTCGTCGGCCTGTTGCGGGACCCTCTGCGACGGTCGCATTTCACCCGTGACCAGAGCTGCAGGCGGCGTTTCACGTGAAACACGTTGCGAAGCGCGGATGTCACTCGTGGCGCAGAGTCGTTCGGAATACTACAGCTTCCCGAGGGCCAAACGCGCCCGCGAGCTTCCACCGGAGGATCCATCGCAGGTCTTGACTGCTGCCCGGCGGGTAGCGCGCTCACCCGCTGGTTGGAGCGGACCGCACTGCGACAGGGGCATTCATCCGTTGCCAAGAGCACGGCGACGCAAGGCGTTTCACGTGAAACACATCCCGGAGATGGGATGTCGTTCCTCAGCGGGCACGCGGGTCCGCAGAGCCCCTCGGGAACCTTGAGTATTTCAAGAGGCCAGCGGGCAAGCCCACGCGGTCTTGGCTGCTGCTGCCGGCGCCACGCAGCGCTCCCCCACGAGTGGTTGCTATCCGCGATCGATACCCCGGCGTGCGTCCGCTGCCCAGACGATGCGGGGAGTTTCACGTGAAACGGACTCGAGAGTCGGACGTCGTGCGACCCCGGGACTTGCTCCGGACGCGTTCACCGTCCGGCGAGGCTTTGGTGCCCTACGTGTTCCGGCGATGGAACCAGGACCGTGACCCCGGGTCCCCCGCCGGGTGCGCGATCCGCGGTGGGCGTGGCAGCGACGCGCGCGTGGTCGCTGGGGCCCTGCGGTGGGCTGGCCGGTTTGATCAGAAGCGCACCGACCATGCGGATGTCCGGGACTTCCATGCCCGCGACGGTGCGTGTCGAGACCGCGGCCCGGTGCGAGCGACTCGCCTCTGCGACCAGCTGACACCGCCGTGACGGACGTCCCATCACCGCAGCAGAGTCCGCGAGCATGGGGCGGGAGCCGCGGTGACACGGCGCGCGTCTCATCGCGAGCCACTGTGCGGAACGCGGGTCGTCGTCCGCGGTGGGTGCGACCGCCGGCCTTGCGGAGGGAGGGCTCGTACTACGCGCCTCATCCGGCGACGAGCACACGAGTAGGCACCACGGGCACCCCTCTCCCCATGTGCGGATCCGCGGCGGTCGCTTGCTGTGCAGCACAACCGACGCCTGCTACAGCAGTGCGTCCCTACGGGAACGCTCAGAGTGTCGGCTCGCGCCGTTGCATCGGAGGGCTGAGCTCTTGTTACGGCTGACATGAGCCGCCCACGCGACGTTTCACGTGAAACGGGAGCGACTGATCGGGCCTCGCTACGGTCGGTGACCGCCCTCGACAGGTTGCCGACGGTCAGCGCGCACCTCCGGTGCGTCCTCAGTTTGGCCCTCACCGCGGACGGCGCGGTTGAGAGAGCCACACCGACTCGGGGCCGCCCCCCCGAACTGGGCCATCTGCGTCTCCGAATCATGATGATGATGGTCGCGCTCGTTCGGATAGGTCGCGGCTGAACCGCGCGTAAACCGCGGCCTCCGAGACCCGTCCCGGTCCACCGCGACGATGGGGCGGGTGCATCAGAGCGTCTGACCGACGAAGCATTTCACCAGAATGGGCAACTCCCTTGCTTGCGCGGGCGGACGGATCGGCGTGCCGCGGCGATCGAGGCGTCAGCTCATCGAACCCGAGACGACCAGACCTCCACTCGAGGAATGGATGCGGTGGGAGTTGGGTTCAGCACCTCACCGTTTCACGTGAAACCGTCTCGATAGGCATGCGGGCGTGCGTTGGAGACCGTGATCCTGCACACAGCGATCGACACATCCGCCGCCTACACCGCGAGGGCGCCGTTAGCCGCGTCGGACGCTCGGCAACGCCGGGATCGTCACGCCGTGATCGACATCTCGATCGCGGAGGCAAGGCAGTCGAGGGTACGTCCTCCCCCACGCGAGCGTCCACCTGTCGCGTACGTGAGTCGCGAGATGCAGGATGCTGTTGACCGCGAGCCGGAGCGTCCTGTCTGCGACCTGACCACCCGGCGCCTCAGCGACCGTTGTGCGCCCGCCTTACACGCGTCGCCATGCCGGTCGACGACAGGATGTGCCGATGAGTCGGACGAATGCGCGTCGCGTACGCGTCCCCGACTTGCGAACCCGAACAGTGGGCCCGAAACAGCTCGCGCACGGTTTGGTCGCGATTGCCCCCGACGAGCCTGCGTTGACCGCCGGCGGCGAGCCATCGCGCCGCCTGGGCTCACGCGTGGCACACGCCCCCGGTAGCGAGCGCGATTCACCTGCTGTGTTTCACGTGAAACGCACACAGGCTCAGCCGCAGCCCGCCGGCGGGCAGCGAAGCCGTCCCCAAGAACCCGCGCCCTGGCGGCCGCGCGTGCCGTAAGCACGCCCGCAAATTGATTCATCAGACCTCGGTCCAGCCCCCGAACAACGCCACACCGGAGCGGTGTCGGTGCGAGGAAGGCTGCCACGCCGTCGTGACATCGGCGGGGTGTGAAGGCGTCGGATCGGCGCCGAGGAGCCCGGGCCGAATGAGAGAGTTCTCAGTCGCGAGCGAGCGGCGGGTTGGCGCGACTGAACGCGCGGCCCAAGGTTGACTAGGGAGGTGGATCATCCACGCGGAATGGTAAGGAACGCATGAATAAGTGGCTCCGGCGGCTGGGGATGGGGGGAAGGCGGGATAGGGTGGGAGACGATGTTGAGCGGCTCGGGCACGGGGGAGAGTTTCACGTGAAACAACCGGCCGAGGTCGACGCTCAGGCATCCATCTCGTCCGACGAACCGCGTACGGTCTGGACGCCGGAGTCGGTGACCGAGGATGCGTCCCTTCACGAGTCCGACCTCAGCGAGGCGCCGTCGCCCGACGAAGGCTCCTCATCCGAGGAGGACGGCGGCCCCCGCCAGGCGCACGAGGACAAAGCCGACGAAGCGGAACGCGACGGCAATGTCGAACCGAGTGAGGACACTGACCTCACACCCGAAGCCACCGCATCACACGAAGCCGCATCACCCGAGGCCGCATCACCCGAAGCCGCATCACTCGAAGCCGCATCACCCGAGGGCTCGACCGTCACGCAGGAAGAGGAATCCCCTATCGTGCAGCAGGACGGCGCCGCATTCGCGCAGGAGGCCGACGACTCCCCGATCGCTCGGGAACTCGCAGACCTCTCCGCACGCCGCAAGGCGCTCGAAGAAGCCGACGTGCAGCTCACCGGCCGGACGCGCGTGCTCACCGTGTCGAACCAGAAGGGCGGCGTCGGCAAGACGACGACCACCGTCAATCTCGCGGCTGCAATGGCCGAACGAGGCGCAAAGGTCCTGGTGATCGACCTCGATCCGCAGGGCAACGCCTCGACCGCACTGGGTGTGCCGCACACCGCAGACACGCCGAGCGTGTACGACGTGCTCATCGACGAGTTCCCGCTGGCCGACATCATCCAGGTGAGCCCTGAGTCGCCGAACCTGCTGTGTGCACCGAGCACGATCCACCTGGCGGGTGCCGAGATCGAGCTCGTGTCACAGGTCGCGCGCGAGCACCGCCTGCGCGTCGCTGTCGACGACTACCTCGCGAGCAATCCCGGTGAGCTCGACTTCATTCTCATCGACTGCCCACCCTCGCTCGGTCTCCTCACCATCAACGCCTTCACCGCCGCCGGCGAGCTGCTCATCCCCATTCAGTGCGAGTACTACGCGCTCGAGGGGTTGAGTCAGCTGCTCGGCACGGTGCGGATGATCCAGAAGCACCTCAATCCCCGTCTGGAGCTGTCGACCATCATGCTGACGATGTACGACGGGCGCACCAGGCTTGCCCAGCAGGTCGCCGACGAGGTGCGAGCTCACTTCCCCCGCGAGGTGCTCGACACCATCATCCCGCGGTCGGTGCGCGTGTCGGAGGCGCCGAGTTTCGGGCAGTCCGTTCTCGCCTACGATGGACAGTCGGCCGGCGCCATTGCGTACCGCGAAGCGGCTGTCGAGATGATCCGGCGCGACAGCGCCTCGAACGAAAGGGGCGCGTGATGGCAGCGAAGCGCACAGGACTCGGCCGCGGAATCGGGGCACTGATCCCGACGAACGAGCAGGCTGACGAGCGTCCCGCAGATGTCTTCTTCCCCCGTGCCGTCGCGGTGAGCGAGGCCGAACCGGCCGGCTCCACCTCCGACGCGGACGTGCGAGAGGATCTCGTCGAGGTGCCCGGCGCCCACCTGGCCCACATCGACCCGCACGACATCGTTCCCAATCCGCGCCAGCCGCGCACGAACTTCGACCCTGAGCACTTCGCAGAGCTCGTGCACAGCGTGCGCGAATTCGGGGTGCTGCAGCCGGTGGTGGTCCGCCTCAACGAGAAGGGCGACTACGAGCTCATCATGGGTGAGCGCCGTACCCGCGCCGCCCGCGAAGCCGGACTCACATCGATCCCCGCCATCGTGCGCGAGACCGCAGACGAGCACCTGCTTCGTGACGCCCTGCTCGAGAACCTGCACCGCTCAGAGCTGAATCCCCTGGAAGAGGCGTCGGCGTACCAGCAGCTGCTCGAAGACTTCGGCATCACGCAGGAGGAGCTCGCCACCCGCATCGGCCGCTCGCGCCCGCAGATCAGCAACACCATCCGCCTCCTCAAGCTGCCCGTGCCGGTGCAGCAGCGGGTCGCTGCGGGAGTGCTCACCGCCGGCCACGCCCGCGCGATCCTGTCGCTCGAGGATCCCACCGCGATGCAGCGCTTCGCTGACAAGATCGTCAACGAGGACCTCTCGGTCCGCGCCGCCGAAGCTGCGGCGAAGCTGCCGGACGCCTCCCCCACCCGTTCGGCGAAGCCGCAGGCCGGATCTCGCCGCTCCCACCTGGATGAGGTCGCCGGGCGCCTGGGTGATCGGCTGAACACGCGCGTCAAGATCGCGCTGACGGCACGTAAAGGCCAGATCAGCATAGATTTCGCGACGATTCAGGATCTGAATCGCATCCTCGCCGAACTCGGCGAGACGGAGTACGGGGCCCTCGAGGCGTCATAGCCGCCGGAGTGCCGCCGCACGACGCCGCAGGGCTTCGGCTTCGGCCGCATTGCCAGGCAGCTCTGCCGCCGCGAGGAACTCGGAGGCCGCGGCATCCGTTCGTCCGAGACGCTCGAGAAGCTCGGCGCGCACGGCGGTCAGCGGGCGGAACCCCGAGAGCTCGGGTGTGAGCTCGTCCACCACCGCGAGGGCGGGCTCGGGCCCGCGCGCCATGGAAAGTGCGACGGCGCGGTTGAGTCGCACCACCGCCGACGGCGCGAGCGACTCGAGCGTGTCGTAGAGCCGGAGGATCCGGGTCCAGTCCGTCGAGGCGAAGTCGGGCGCCATCGCATGACATTCAGCGATGGCGGCCTGCAGGCCGTAGTAGCCGATGCCGCGGGAGGCGGCATCCGCTCTCCGCATCGCCTCGCGACCGCGCGTGATCGCCGAATGATCCCAGCGGCGGCGATCCTGGTCGGCGAGGGTGACCGGCAGTCCGTCCGCGTCGACGCGCGCGGCGAACCGCGACGACTGGAACTCCATGAGCGCGATGAGGGACCAGATCTCGGATTCCCGCGGCATCATCGCGACGAGCTGCCGGCCGAGCCGAACCGCTTCGCGGGCGACTTCGGGGCGCAGGAGCCCCTCCCCCTCGGCAGCGGAGTACCCCTCGGTGAAGAGCAGGTAGATCACCTGCAGCACGCTGGCGAGCCGCGCCGGACGCTCGGCGCGATCAGGCACCTCGAATGCCACGCCCTCGGCGGCGAGTTGGCGTTTCGCGCGGACGATCCGCTGCTGAACGGTGGGCACCGTCATGAGCAGCGCACGAGCGATCTGCTCGGTGGTGAGTCCGGCCACCGTACGGAGCGTCAGTGCGAGGCGCGCTTGCGGCGCGAGCACGGGATGGCACGCGACGAAGACGAGCCGGAGCACGTCGTCGTCGATGCGGTCGGGGTCGGCGTCGTCGGGCACCGGATCGGAGGTCTCGGCGGCCAGGGCCTCGGTGACGAACATCGGCTCGCGCTGCGCGAGGCGCTCGCGTCGCCGCCAGCCGTCGATGGCGCGTCGTTTGGCGACCGACATGAGCCAGGCTCCGGGATTGTCCGGGATGCCGGAGGCCGGCCAGGACGCGAGCGCTTCGACGAGCGCTTCTTGGGCCAGATCCTCGGCCCATGCGAAGTCGCCGGTGTGCCGCGTGAGGGCGGCCACGATCCGGGCCGACTCCTCCCGCCACACGGCCTCGACCGCGCGGCGCGCGTGTGCGTCGTCAGAGGTCATGCTGTCAGCGTAGGCGCGGCCGGCCCGCGAGGCCCGAGCGACGTCGTACCCTTGATTGGTGGCGAACGACGAGCAGACCCCGCGCCGGCGCGCGAGCCTGGAGCTGCTGCGTGCGGAGGCCGCGGATGAGCTCTCGGTGCTCGTCACCGAACGTCTGCGGGCCGGCGAGGATCCGTGGGACTTCATGGACGACCTGCCCAGCGTCGACGAGCTCGTCGTGTTCATGCTGCGCGCCGAGAACATCGCCGCCAACGGCGGGTCGCGGCCGAACGCCACGCGGCACTACCGCGTGCTGCGGCAGATCGCCCTCGACTATCCCCCGCTCACCCGTGCGGTGTGGGGCTTGCTCGGTGACGCGAACACGCACCGCCGGTGGGACCCGACGGTGCGTGCCGAAGCGAGCTGAGCCACACGCCCGAACAGGTCGAGTCGAAGTGATCGGCTCGAACCCGCTCACGCTCAGGCGTTGGCGGCGCGCCACTCCTGCGCCTTCTGCACCCACTCGTCGTTCTGGTCGAGGTCTGCGAAGTCGTTGACTCGGCGCACCTCCAACACGGTGCCGGGGCCGAGCGGGCACTTGCGGGCCCAGTGCTCCGCCTCTTCGCGCGAGGCCACCTCGAGGATCCAGAACCCGGTGAACACCTCACGCGCCTCGGCGAAGGGGCCGTCGGTCTGCGCCGGCGGCACCGTGCCGAAGTCGAGCCGGAAGCCCTCGGACGCGTCCGAGAGTCCCTCGGCGCTGAGGAAGACGCCCGCCTTCTGGAGCTCTTCGTTGTACGCGCCCATCGCGGCGTACATCGCCGGCACGTCGGCGGCCGTGGGGTCGAACGCCGCTGCCGCCTCGGCCTCGACCTGCATGATGAACATGTAACGCATGGTGTTCCCTTTCGTCGGGGGCCGAGAGGCCCGCTGCGGGCCCGTGTGAGCCTTCACCGTGTGCGTCGAACCAGACTGCCGCAGATCGACACGCCTCCGCAGAATTCTTCAGATCTCGCCGAATTCCGCGAACGGCATATGAGGGGATCGCCGTGGAACGACGAAGCCCCGCCGGCGCGAGCCGGCGGGGCTTCGGAGGAGATGTTGCTCAGCCGATGTAGGGAGCGAGGTCCTGCTCGAGAGCGAACTTCGGCTTCGCGCCGATGATCGTGGTCTCGACCTGACCCTTGTTGAAGACCTTCATCGCGGGGATCGACGTGATCTGGTACTTCATCGCGAGGTCGGGGTTCTCGTCGACGTTCAGCTTGAGGATCGTGATCCTGTCGGGGTGCTCCGACTGGATCTGGTCGAGGACGGGCGAGACCATGCGACACGGGCCGCACCACTCCGCCCAGAAGTCCACGAGCACCGGACCCTCGGCCTGGAGCACGTCCTGCTCGAACGTGGCGGAGGTCGTCGCCTTGGCGGTCATCTGTCTTTCTCCTTCTGTGGAAAGTCTGTCCACGCACATCTAACGCGAGAACGGCGTGAAGTGTTCCCGGCTTGTGCGCGGCCGTCGACCGCGCTACGCGGCGGCGGCGTCCGCGGCAGCGTCGCCCTCAGGGTCGGCGCCGGGAAGTCCGTCGATCTCGGCGACGTCGGGTGCCGGTGCGCCGGCCTCACCGAGTGCGGCGAGGTAGTGCTCGAGGTCGAGAGCCGCGACCGTTCCGCTGCCGGCGGCGGTGACCGCCTGGCGGTAGGTCGGGTCGATCACGTCGCCGGCGGCGAAGACGCCCGGCACCGAGGTGCGGGACGAGCGTCCGTCGACCCACACCGTGCCCTCGGACGTGAGGTCGAGCTTCTGGTGCACGAGGTGGGTGCGGGGGTCGTAGCCGATCGCGACGAAGACGCCGTCCAGCGCGAGCTCACGGGTGGAGCCGTCGACGGTGTCCTTGAGCACGACGCCGGTGACCGCGTCGTCGCCCAGGATGTCGGCCACCTCGGAGTTCCAGATGAACTCGATCTTCTCGTTCTTGAACGCGCGGTCCTGCATGATCTTCGATGCGCGCAGCTCGTCGCGGCGGTGGATCACGTAGACCTTCGACGCGAACTTGGTGAGGAAGGTCGCCTCCTCCATCGCGGAGTCGCCGCCGCCGACGACCGCGATGACACGCTCGCGGAAGAAGAAGCCGTCGCAGGTCGCGCAGTACGAGACCCCGCGACCCGACAGGCGGGACTCGCCCTCGATGCCGATCTTGCGGGGCGCGGAGCCGGTCGCGAAGATGACCGCGTCGGCCTCGTGCGAGGAGCCGCTGCCGAGCGTGACCTTCTTGACCGGGCCGTCGATCTCGAGCCCGACGACGTCGTCATAGACCACCTCGGCGCCGAACTTCTCGGCCTGCTCCTGCATCTTGGCCATCAGGTCGGGGCCCATGATGCCCTCGGGGAAGCCGGGGAAGTTCTCGACCTCGGTGGTGTTCATCAGCTCGCCGCCGGCCTCGACCGAGCTGGCCACGACGAGCGGGTTCAGGTTCGCGCGAGCGGCGTAGATGGCCGCCGTGTAGCCCGCGGGGCCCGAGCCGATGATGATGACCTGACGCACGTTCACACCTTTCCTCGTGAAGCCCCGGAGCGTCTCATGACAGACGCGAGGGCTCCGGATGCCTCAACACATGGTAACCGCGTGGCATTCCAGGGCCCGTCCGGCGCGGGCGTCCGGCCCAGATGCGCGGGCCTGCCCAGATGCGCGGGCGGGCTCAGCGGCCGCCGGGAAGGAAGCGGCGCACGAGTCCGGTCGCGACCGACAGCTCGGGCGCGCGCAGGAGGGCGAGGAAGCCGACGTAGACCGCGACAGACACGAGCCCGATGACCGCCGCGCCTGCCGCGCCGAGCAGCGGACTGGCCGTGGTCCAGCCGCTCGCACCGCCGAACCAGAGGAACACGAGCCACCCGGCACCGGCCGCCGGGAGGGCGGCGATGACGAAGCGCAGAAGTGACAGCATCCACGATCCGATGGACAGCCCGCCGAGACGGCGCTCGAGCAGCCACGTCGCGATGATCACCTGGATCAGGCTCGCGATCGACTGGCCGAGCGCCACGCCCGCCGCCAGGTATGCCTGCGACAGCACGGCTTCGGCGACGAGCGCCGTCGCGACCACGATGCCGCACTGCAGCAGCGTGAAGAAGAACGGGGTGCGGGTGTCGTCGTAGGCGTAGAACGTGCGCTGGATGACGAAGAGCACCGCGAGTGGAATGAGTCCGACCAGGAACGCCAGGAGCACCCACGCGGCCTCGACCGCCTGATCGGCGGAGTTGGTGAAGATCCGCGACGCGGGCACGGCCGCCGCGGCGAGGGCGAACGTGGCGATCACGATGAACACGCCGAGCGTGCGGATGCTGCGCCCGACGTCGGCGCGGACGTCGGCGTCGCGTCCCGCCGACGCGTGCTCGCTCAGCTGTGTGAAGTACGGGGTGCCGATCGACAGCACGATGATCGAGTACGGGAGCATGAAGAGCAGCCACGCGTTCTGCGAGGCGAGCGCCGCCGGGCCGTCGCCCGACGCGCCGGAGAGCACGCGGGACTGCACGAGCCCCGCGAACTGCCCCGCGAGCACCATCAGGAACGTCCACCCGGCGAGACGGCCGATGTGGTTGAGCCCCACGCCGCGCCAGCGGAAGTCGGGGCGGACGTGCAGTCCGGTGCGGCGCCAGAAGAAGAGGAGGATCACCGCCTGGACCACGATCGCGAAGGTCGCCGTGCCGCCGATGAGGGCGATCATCTCCGGCGTCCAGTCCTCGGTCTCGGTGATCGGGCCGCCGAAGAGGGCGATGAAAACGAGGAAGCCGGCGATCGACACGACGTTGTTGACGATGGGCGCCCAGGTGAACGGGCCGTACACCCGTCGCGCATTGAGCGCCTCGCCGACCAGCGCGTAGAGCCCGTAGAACAGGATCTGGGGGAGGCACCAGTAGGCGAAGGCGGTCGTCAGGGCGAGCTGATCCGCGGTGTAGTCCGGAGCGTAGAGCTGGACGAGCCAGGGCGCCGCCAAGGTCGCCAGCACGGTCGTGACGACGAGCACCACGGTGCCGAGCGTGAACAGCTTGGAGATGAACGCGCGTCCGCCGTCGGGGTGGGCGCTGGCCTTCACGATCTGCGGCACGACGACGGCGGTGAGCAGCCCCGTCGAGATGATCGCGTAGATGTTGTTGGGCAGCTGGTTGGCGGTGCCGAACGCGTCGCCCGCACGGCTGCTGACCGAGCCGACAGCGGCGACCAGCACGACCGAGCGCAGGAACCCGGTCAGCCGCGACACGACCGTCCCTGCGCCGATGAGGACGCTCGCCCGCCCGATGCCGCTCATCGCTCGCGCTCCTCGCCCGGATCGGTGGCGTCGGATGCGTCGGTCGGCTCCGCAACGTCGACCCCGTGGACGACGTCCTTCGGACCTTCGGCCGTCGCCTCGCCGGGAACAGCCGCATCGCCCTCCGCCGGAGCCTCCGCCGGAGCCTCCCCCGGAGCGTCCGCGGCTGCGTCGGCTGCGGCATCCGTCTTCCGCCGTCGGCGCATCCGCAGCACCGTCCGCGCGATGCCGAACGCCAGCAGCACACCGACCAGCACCGCGAGGGCCGCGATGCCGACGGCCTCCCAGTCGGCGTAGACGCTGACCTCGACGGTCTCGGAGTCGCCGATCGCCACGAACGCCGGGCTGCGCAGCTGCAGCGTCAGGTTCACGTCGCCGCGCCCGACGCGGGCCTGTACGGGCACCTCCACGCGCGTGTTGCTCTCGGGCGTCGCCACGAGAGGGGTCTGCGGCTGCACGTCCAGGCGCGGATTGTCGCGTGTCGTGTACAGCACGAGGTTCACGGGATACGGCAGGTCGTTGCGCACCCAGAACCGCAGCGCGGCGGTCGAGCCGTACAGGTCACTGGGGCTCGTCGGCAGGAGTGCGACGGAATCGAGGGTCTCGACGGTCGAATCGCGGTGGTCCGCGAGGGCGGCCGGCCACGCGCCGTCGCCGACCCAGGCGACCCCGAGCAGCTGCAGGATCTCGGCGCGCTCGGGACCGGTCAGGAGCGAAGGGGTGTCGAGAATGGTCGCGAACCGTGCGAGTTCGGCTTCGTCGGCGACGAGAGCGGATGCCGCGGCAGCACGTTCCTGCGAAGCCTCGACGTCTTCGAGGTCGACCGCGCGGGCGTCGCTCGCGGCCACCGTCGGGAGTGTGCGCGGCGCGACGTCGGGCGCCTCGAACGCGGCCGCGAGGGCGGCGCCGAGCTGGACGCGGCTGCGACCCTCTCCGCGTCCGACTGTCGCCAGAAGCGGTCCGTCCGTCTCGGCCGTCGCGAACGAGAGATAGGCGGTGGCCGAGGTGAGCGCCGCGCCACGGAGCCACACCTGCTCCTCCTGCGAGGCCTCGTCGAGCGCCGATGAGATGTCGCTGTCGTAGACCAGGACCTCGGCGGATCCGACGCGCCCGTGCGCCGAGACGGTGCGGCCGGCGGCACCGGCATCCGTCGTCGATGAGGGCACGAGCGTCACCGGCGTGGTGCCGTCCGCCGCGATCTCGGAGAGCCGGGTGGCGATCTCGGCGTCTGCAGTGCCGTCGGCCGGCCAGTAGACGCCTGCGCGTGTGGCGGGGCCGACGTCGAGCAGCTCCTCGTTGCCGGGCAGGGTGCTGCCGGCGGTCGGCGTCGGCGTGGGCGTCGGCGTGCTGGACGGCGTCGGGGACGGCGTGGGACCGGGGCTCGGCGCGGCGAAGTTCGCCGGATCCATGTACGCCGTGAACGACGTCGGCGCCAGCGGGCGCGGCAGACCCGACTGCAGCTGCGCCGTGACGTCGGCGTCGCCGAACTGGAGGGCGAAGCGCGAGTTCTCGAGGCTCTCGAGGCGTTCGAGCCACTCGACGGCGGACTCGGGGGCCGAGGTGCCGAGCACGCGGATCGCGGCCGGCACCGCGGGGTCGATCGCGAGGATCGCCGCGGTGCCCCTGACCGCGTCGAGCTGGTGGGTGAGATCGCCGTCCGATGCGGTGAGCGCGGTGAGCTCGTCGGCGGTCAGCAGTCCTTCGCCGAGAGCACCGGCGGTGATCGGCACGATGACGCCGAGGCCGACGTCCACGGCGTCGGCAGGAGGCACGATCATGGCGCTCGTCGACGTCACGGTGCCCTCCGCGCCGGCGTACGACGCGGCGAGCGGGTAGACGCCGGGCGCGAGGCCGGCCAGCGCCGGGTCGGCGGCCTCGACGGTGATGCCGCGGACCTGGTGCGATCCGGGCTGGACGGCGTCGAACCCGCCCTCGGCGACCGGTTCGAGCCCGGCCGACGACACGGCGCCCGCGAGCCACTCGCCCAGCGCCTCGCGATCGGCGATCGGCGTCCGTCCCAGCGCCAGGGTGACGGTGGTCGGGGCGATCTCGGCGGCGGTGGCGTTCTGGAGCGAGATCGAGACCCGCAGCGCCTCGCCGGGGCGCACGACGCCGTTGGCCGTCGGCGCGAGCGTGAAGACGGAGGTGCCGGCCGGCACCTCCGAGATCTCGCTGGACGTGGGGGTGGGCTCGGGCTCGGGCGCCGCGGCCGTCGCCGGCACCGGAAGCAGGACGCCGCCGACCACGAACACCGCCGCGAGTGCGGCGGTGACGAGACGCGGTGCGCGGCGAGGGGGGCGCCGCAGAGCTCGCGGTGGGGTCACGATCATCCTGTCGGGGGTTCGCTCCTGTGCGATGTCCTGACCGCACGATCGACCCCGATTCTACGGTCAGCGCCTCCGAGCCCGCCGGACGCCGGGCCGCCGGGGCGGCGCGCCGTGCCACACGGTTGAATGGAGACGTGCTCCCCGAACCGGATCCGACCCTCTGCCGAGACCTCGCCGCCGACCTGCGCGACGCCGACTTCACCGCGGAGGCCCTGCGCGACGCGTGGGGCGCGGCGGCCGACGACGCGATCGCGCGCGGCCTCCGTTCGCCGGCCTCGCGAGCCCTCGGCGACCGCCGCGACGCCCTCGCCGTGCTGGGCAGAACGCTGGTGCTCGGGATGCCGGAGGCTGCGGCATCCGTCGACAGCGCGCTCGCCCGAGTCGGCGCCGCCGGACTCGAGCGCCTCGGCCTCGCGCGCGTCACCGACGAGGTTGTGCAGCCGCTCGCCCTCGTGCGACCGCAGTCGTACGCCGATGCGTCGGGACCTGGCCAAGAGGAGACGACGGCGCAGTGGTGGATCGCGAGCGACCTGGACGAGGCCGCGCTCGGCGGGCCGCTGCCCGAGGACCACGTGCTCGGCGTCGGCGGTGCGTCGCTGACGCTCGCCGGCCTGCAGCTCACGACGCCGGCAGCCCGAGGGCTCGACATCGGGGCGGGATGCGGCATCCAGGCGATCCGGGCACGCGCCCAGGTGGCGCACGTGGTCGCCACCGACATCTCGCCGCGCGCGCTGGCGTTCACGCGCCTCAATGCCCTGCTCAACGGCATCGACGGCATCGAGACCCGCCTCGGCAGCCTCTTCGAGCCCGTCGCAGGCGAGCGATTCGACCGCGTCGTGTCGAACCCGCCGTTCGTCATCACGCCGCGCGTCGCCGACGTGCCGGCGTACGAGTACCGCGACGGCGGCATGGTGGGCGACGACCTGGTCGCCGCCTTCGTGCGCGGGGTCGGCGCCCACCTCACCGAGGGCGGGGTGGCGCAGCTGCTCGGCAACTGGGAGACGCGCGACGGCGTCGCGGGACTCGACCGCGTGCGCGCCTGGGTGGAGTCCTCGCCGGTGCCGCTGGACGCCTGGGTGGTCGAGCGCGAGAGCCTCGACCCGCTGTCGTACGCGGAGCTCTGGGTGCGCGACGGCGGCACGCTGCCGGGCACGCCCGGCTTCGCGCGGCTGGTCGACGCGTGGCTCGACGACTTCTCGGAGCGCCGCGTCACCGAGGTCGGCTTCGGCTACCTGCTGCTGCGGCGTCCGCGGACGGGGGCGCCGACGCTCGCGCGCTACGAGACGCTGCACACCGCGCTCACGGGAGACGGGCTGGGCGACCACTTCGCCGCCGCGCTCGAGGCCCACGACCGCCTGGCCGTGCTCGATGACGCGGGGGTCGCGGCATCCGTTCTGGTCGTCGCGCCGGACGTGACGGAGGCGCGTCACCATCTGCCGGGTGCGGAGGACCCGACCGTCATCGAGCTGCGGCAGGGCGGCGGCTTCGGCCGGGCGCTGGGCGTGGACCCGGGCCTCGCCGCGCTCGTCGGCGCGTGCGACGGTGATCTGCCGGTCGGGGTGCTGATCGACGCGATCGCCGACCTCCTCGAGGTCGACGCCGCCGCGCTGCGCGCGGACCTGCTGCCCCGCGTGCGCGAGCTCGCGTTCACGGGGTTCCTGCGCTTCGCCTGACGGATGCCCGAAACCGAATATGGATGCTGTCGCTGACAGTATCTTGACAGCGGTCGCAACCCAGGAGGATCATCCGACGCGGGTGCTGGTGTGGGCGCCCCGCCGCGGTGACGCGGCGCGAACGTGGTGATCTGAAGCCCTGGGGAGGGCTGCAGTGGTGAAATCGCGGAGATCTTCGCGCGTCGAGCAGGACGCGGGGATCTCCCGCGCGCGCTCCGCCGGCGTCGCCGCGAGCGTGTCGATCGCGATGGCGATCACTCCCCTCCTGGTCCCGCCGGCCGCGGTCGCCGAAGAGTTCGCGCTTCACTCGGCCGTGCCGGTGAGCTCGTCCTCCCAGCCCGCGCTCACGCGGGCCGACATCGCCGCGGTCCTTCCGACCGCGCTCGCGCTCTGGGGCGAGACCGACCTGGGTGACGCGGTCGTGCGCATCGGCGACGTCAGCGGCGATCGACTGGCGGTGACCTCGGGAAGAACGATCACGCTCGACGCGGATGCCGCGGGTCGCGGGTGGTTCGTCGACCCCACGCCGTCGAGCCCGCGGGAGTTCACCGAGCGCTCCGGCGACCTCGCCCGCGCATCGGGCTCGAGCCCGGCGGCCGGACGATTCGATCTGCAGACCGTGCTGGCGCACGAGATCGGTCACCTGCTCGGACGCGCCGACCTCGACCGCGCCGACCTCGACGGCACCGACGCGATCATGCACGAGAGCCTCCGCCCGGGTGAGCGGCACCTGACGCGCGGCGCCGACGCCGGAGCGCGCGCGGGCGTGCTGCGGGCGCTGGCCGCAGGTGCGGAGCTGCCGCTGAGGGCGGCTGCCGATGCCGTCACCGAGGAGGCCCCCGGGGAGGCCGGCTCCGAGCCCGCCTCGAGTGAGCCGCCACCGGCCCCGGAGCCCCCTCCCGCCGAGCCCGCGCCCGCCGAGCCCTCCGCCGAGCCCGCGGCGCCCGCGCCGGAGGAGCCGGCGCCGGCGACCGAGCCGGCGGCGTCCGAGCCCGCGCCGGCGCCCGGCACCGACCCGGCGCAGACCGAGGCCGCCGAGCCTCCCGCGCCTGAGGACGCACCTGTCGCCGAGGTCGCACCCGCAGCCGAGGCCGCAGCCCTCGCGGCTGAGACCACGGTCGTTGCACCGGGACCGTGGAGCATCGCGGTCTCCGGGCGCGTCGTTGTCCGCCTGGACGGCGGCGACCTCGTCATCGGCGACGAACGCCGACCGCTGGCGTCGGTCACCGCGCTCGCGATGCTCGGCTCGGGCGGCGCTGACGAGGTCGTCTTCGAGGCCGCGGCTCTCGCGGCGCTCGCCGGCATCCCGATCTCGTTCGACGGCGCGGGCGGTCACGACACGCTCAGCGGCCCCGCGGCCACGACCCGGTGGGTGGTGGGCGGCGCCGGATCCGGCGCGATGCTCGCGGCCGGGGCATCCGTCTCGTTCGCCGGCGTCGATCACCTGCAGGGTGCCGCTGCCGGCGACGACACCTTCGTGGTCGAGGGCGGCGGATCGATCGGGTCGGTCGACGGCGGGTCGGGCGGGTACGACACGATCAGCGTGGCGTCCGGAGCATCCGGCGCCGTCGCATCGCAGGTCACCGGACCGCAGTCCGGTGTCGTGACGCGCGACGCGGGGGCGATCGCGTACGACGGGCTCGAACCGGTCGACGTGCAATCGTGCACGGCGTGCATCGTGTCGGCGAACGACGGCGGGCACATGATGCGTGTGTCGATGCAGGGCAACGAGGTCTGGGTCGAGTTCACCGACGGCTCGGGCGAGACGCACCGGATCTCGGTGACGGCGGCCCTCGACCTCACCGTGCGCGGCGGTGCGGGGAACGACACCATCACCGTCGGGGAGCTGTCCGACCTCATCACGCTGATCATCGAGGGCGGCGCGGGAACCGACACCCTCGTCGGTCCCGATGTCGACACCTCTTGGGTCATCACCGGAGCGGATGCCGGCGCGGCCGATTTCGCCACCTTCACGGGCACCGAGCAGCTCGGCGGCGGCGCGGGCGCCGACACCTTCGCGCTCAGACCCGGCGGCACCGTCGCGTCGCTGGACGGCGGCGGCGGCGACGACATCATCGTCGCGCTCGACGTGGCCAACACCTGGACCATCGGCGGCGCCGACACCGGCACGCTCACGTGGGCCGGCGCATCCGGGACGATCACGTTCGCGGGCGTCGGCACCCTCGTCGGGGGCACGGGCGACGACACCTTCGTCGTGCAGTCGGGCGGCACGCTGTCGGGCGGGGTGTTCGGCGGCGGCGTCGACGCGTCCGCGGCGACGGCCCCGGTCGATGTGCTCGACTTCTCGGCGCTCGGCGGGGCGATCGTCGCGATCATCGCCGGCGGCGCGGTCGACATCAGCTCCGCGTTCTCGACCTCGACCGCCGCGGGCGTTCCGGCGCCCGGCACGGTGCAGCTCGACACCGCGGTGCAGAATCAGGCGACGCAGGTACGCGTCAGCGTGACCGACGCCGCGGGCGCTACGGTCGCCGCCGCGATCGACCGGATCGACACATCGCACGGCACGGGCCAGCTGCTCGTCACCGACGCGAACGATCCCACCAAGTGGATCCTCTTCGACGTCCTCGGCATCACGATCCCTGCCCTTCCCGGGTATCGCACGCTCTCGGTGCAGGTGGCCGGATCGAGCGCCGCGTCGCCGTTCACGGACGGCTCCGACATCACGCTCTCGTACATCCCGCCCGCGAATACGGTGGTCGGGTTCGGCGCGTTCTCCGGCATCGGCGAGCTGATCGGCACGCAGAGCGCGGGTGACAGCATCCGCGGTCCCCCGAACGACTACGTGCGCTGGACCGTCGACGGCGCGAACTCAGGTTCGGTCGCCGGCATCGCCTTCTCCTCGTTCGAGCACCTCGCCGGCGCCGACGACAACGCCGACATCTACCTCGTCACCCCCACCGGATCGATCGGCTCGATCTCCGGTGGCGCCCGCGGCACCGACTCCCTGGTCATCTCGTGCATCGGCTCGTGCGGCACCCTCACCGCCGCCGTCTACAACGTGACCGGGACGGATGCCGCCGGCACCGCTTCCCTCTTCGGCCGGACGGTGGTGTACTCGGGGCTGGACCGGCAGCAGCCCGTCGTGTACGTCGGCCTCGCCACGGACCCCGACGTCGTCCGGATCGTGGGCAGCCCGTCGGACGACACCATCACGATCTCGCCCGGCCCCGACGACCAGCACATGGTCGTCAGCTACGGCACGATCGGCTGGTACGACGCCGTCTCGGGCGTGGTCTCGGTCGCGTACGAGTTCGCGGTGCCGAACGTCTCGCTCGTCGTCGAGGGCATGGAGGGCGCCGACACCATCACCGTCACCGGCCTCGCCGCCGGCTGGGTGAGCGAAGCGACGTTCCACATCTTCGGCAACCAGCGGCTGAGCGACGACCTCCCCATCTTCGTCGACGACCCCGATCCGGATTCGGTGCGGTTCACGGGCGACGTCGACACAAACGACGGCACGCTCGAGGTGTACGCGGCCCACATCACCGTCGACCCGGACGTCACGATCGACGCCGGGGCCGGATGGATCACGTTCCGGGTCCGCCAGATCGGCCTCGCCTTCGCCGAGAACCTCTCGCCCCTCTTCGTCTCGGACCGCGATGTCTCGATCACGATCGGCGATCGCGCCCACGTGCGGGCGACCGGCATCTACTTCATCGCGCAGGCCGAGGACCGCAGCCTCGCCGAGTACCTGGGCGTCGGCCGCGAGGTGGCCAACTACGTCATCGAACCTCTCACCAGCCTGCTCGAGGGTGCGCTCGCGCTGCCGGTGAAGCTGCTCGTCAAGGCGGCCACCGCGACCATCACGATCGGCGAGTCCGCCCAGCTGATCGGCGACGACACGGTCGGCATGTACGCCGTGGCCACGGCGGCCGCCAACGGGACGGCGAGCTCCAGCCTCGTCAGCGTCGGCTACGTCCAGGCGACCGCCACGGCGACGGTGACGATCAAGCGCAACGCGACGGTCACGAGCACCGCTGCCATCGTCATCACGGCGACCGCCACCGCGAACGCCTCGATCAGCTCGTCCACTGAGCGTGAGCTGTCGAGCATCCCCAACCCCGGGGGCTCCCAGGTCGCGATCGCGATCGCCGTCAGCCGGGCGGTGGCCACGTCGAACATCTCGGTGGAGCAGGGCGCGCGCATCGACGCGGGCAAGACGGCGAACCTCGTCGCCGGCGGCACGATCGAGTCGGAGGCCGAAGCCGAGTCCGGACTGTATGCCGACGGTACCGCGGGGCTCGCCTTCGCGATCGAGCTGTCGGATGCCGACATCACGACCACCGTCCTCGGCACGGTGATCGCGCGCATGACGCCGTGCGAGATGGTCGAAGGCACGGATCCCGTCCCGTGCTCGACCGTCAAGATCGAGATCGACCCGACCGTCAGCGACGTCAAGAAGCCCGGCTACATCGACGAGGCGGGCAACCGGATCCTGGTCGGGCCGCACGGCCTGGTCACCGAAGACACCGTCACCTACACGAACCGCCGGGGAACGAGCATCGAGGGACTGGTCGACGGCCGGGTCTACTACGTGGTCGGCCTCCTCGACGACCCCGCCACCACCGACTTCAACGAAGCCGTGTTCATCGCCCTGGCCGCCTCGGAGCAGGCGGCGGTGCGCGCCGCCACGTGCGGCACCGACGACGGCTACGCGGCCTATCTGGAGTGCCTCGCGGACTACGTCGTCGACCTCGGCACCCCCGCCGTTCCGGAGAGGGACAACAACGAGCAGAAGTTCACCGCCTCCGACGTCGACGCGCAGGCGAACACGATCAAGCTCGACTGGACCGAAGACGTCTTCAACACGTTCGAGCTGGGACAGGCCGTGGTCTACCACCAGAACGGCAACGCGGCGATCGACGGCCTCGTCGACGGCCGGACGTACTACGTCGTCGCCAGCACCAGCCAGACGAACCTGCAGGGCAACACCCGCTTCACCGACGCGCAGGTCATCGGCCTCGCCGAGACCGAGAACGAGGCGCGCGCCGGGGTGCTCATCGACATCGGTCCCGCCGGCGCAGGGACGTACTCGTTCGAGGCCAAGCACGTCCTCGACACCGGCTTCGCCACGGGCGTCGGGATCATCGCGAAGCTCGAGGCCACTGACGGCGCCTCGGCCACGGCCGGGCTCTCGAGCGAGAGCTCGAACACGAACCGGTGGGCGGAGCTCAAAGAGACCGTCGGCGCGAACCTCGCCGACACGATCTTCACGGCCCTCACGAAGCTGTATCGCGCGAACCAGGGCAAGCCCGGCGTGGCCGCAAGCCCGACACTCGCCGTCGCGGGTGCGCTCGCGTTCATCCTCGCCGACCACGAGGTCGTCACCGTCATCGGCCCCTCCGCCGTCATCCAGTCCAACGAGGACCTCGAGATCAAGGCGACGATCGGGCAGCGCTTCACGCTCAGCGGCGACAGCACGTTCGAGCCGCAGGAGACGGTGGGGTCGGCCGGCGGGACGAGCGCCGAGAACGCGGTGAGTGTCGCGGTGTCGATCGGCATCTTCGAGAACACCGCGACGGCGACGGTGCGCACCGGGGCGCGGCTCGACGGGCTGCGAGCGACCCGGGTGATCGCCGACGTCAGCTACCCGTTCCTGATCCGCTTCGACCAGTACATCCCGCTCTCCAACGGCGAGTGGGTCGACCGGCTCCGCAACGAGGGCTGGAACTCGGTCCTCGCCTACCTCAACGCCACGCTCGGACTCCAGAGCATGTTCAACGCGTGGACGACCGCGGCGACGACCGCCGATGAGATCGGACTCGCCGGATCGGTCACGGTGCTCTCGCTCACGAACACCGCGATCGCCACGGTCGAGGGATCGGTCCGGATCAACCAGGACCTGGCGTGGCGCCACTCCGGCCATGACAACGACACGAACGAGCAGGTGCTCTCGGTCGAGGCCACCAACTACCAGCAGCTGATGACCATGACGGGCAACTTCTCGCTGCCCGACATCGACCTCGACGAGAAGGGCAAGCTGCTCGACGTCGACCGCCTGCAGCGTCCCTCGATCAGCGGCGGCGGCAAGCGCGGCGGTGCGGGCGGGTCGTTCTACGTCTTCGTCCAGGACAACACGACCCACGCGATCGTCGGCGGCGGCACGTGCATCGACGACGCCGGCGACACCGACCCCTCGTGCATCTACAGCGGCTCCGACGGCGGCTTCAACATGAAGGCCGAGGAGGCGATCTTCCACCTCGACTTCGTCCAGGCGGGAAGCCAGGGCGGGCAGCTCACCGTCGCCGGCTCGGTCGCGTACGTCGGCCAGACCAGCGACACGCTCGTGTGGCTCTCGTCGGACGCGATCGTCACCGGCCGCAACGTGCGCCTCTACGCCGGCGACCTGATGACCCAGGTGACCTGGGTCGGCGGCATCGCGGTCGGCACCGGTGTCGGCGTGGGCCTTTCCGTCGCCATCAACGACCTCGACCGCACGACGAAGGCCGTGATCGGCTCGCCCGACGCGGTGGCCGCCACCACGGGCGTGGCCCGCGACGTGGGCAACATCACCGTCGACGAGGAGGTCGACGTCCTCGCGAAGCTGAACGGCGATCTGTGGGCCTTCGCGGTCGCCGGCTCCGTCTCGACGCCGGCCGCGGCGACGCCGCCGGCGGGCACGCCGCAGAAGGCGCTGCAGGTGCTCGGCACCCAGGTCCAGACGCCCACGACCGGCGTCGGCGTCGCTGGCGCGGCATCCGTCAACATCGTCCGTGACGTCGTCCAGGCCTCGATCGCCGACGCCGGGATCATCCGCGCCGGACGCATCGCCGTCACCGCGACCGCCGAGTTCTTGCAGCTGTCGGTCACGGGCGCCGCCGCGTTCGTCGTGAGCAAACTCGACAGCGCGAAGTCGATCGCGGGCGCGTTCAGCCTCAACGATCTCGACATCACCGCGCGAGCCTTCATCGTGAAGACGGATGCCGTCACCTCGGGCGACGTCGCCGTCACGGCGGTCCGCGGCGGCGACCTCGTCTCGATCGCGGCGGGCATGGCCGGCGTGGTCGGCAACGACAGCATGAGCGTCGCGGGCTCGTTCTCGGCGAACGTCGTCTTCAACGTCACCGAGGCCACCCTCCGCGGGATGGTCGCGACCGTCGGCGGCGACCTGGTCGTCAGCGCGCTGGACCGCTCGCGCATCATCGCCGTCGGGGGTGGCATCGCCTTCGGTGGCAAGGCCGGCGTGGGGCTCGGTGTGGGCCTGAACCTCCTGGGAACCGACGAGCGTCCCACGATCACCCGCGCGGTGGTCGCGGACTCGCGGCTCATGGTCGGAGGTGACACGTTCGCCGTCACGGCCGACAACGTCAACACCGCCACCGATCCGCGCATCTATGCCGTGGGCGCGGGCATCGGAGGGGCACTCGGCCCGAAGACCACGCTCGGGCTCGGCTTCATGATGGCGATCAACATCGTCGTCGCGGTGACCGAGGCGCTCCTCACGAGCAGCACGGTCTCGGGAGCGGGTCCCCTGCAGGTCACCGTGGCCGCGACAGACGGCACCGGCATCTTCTCGATCGCCGCCGCGGGCGGGATCACCGTCGGCGGCGGCACCGCGGTCGCTGCCGCGCTCGGCTACAACGAGGTCGACACCACCACCCGAGCGCGGATCGACGACACCGACATCACCACCGCCGGCGACGTCGCGGTGCGTGCCATCGCCGGCGGCTCGGTGCTCGGCGTCGCCGTCGGGCTCGCGATCTCGGCGGCGGGCACGGGGACCAGGCTCGCGGGTGCGGGGTCGGTGCTGATCAACATCGTCGACAGCGTGGTCGAGGCGTCGATCCTCGACCAGGTGGCGAACTCGCCGGTCGGCTCGTCGGTGATCGCCGCCCGCGGCGTGCTGGTGCAGGCCGAGAGCACCGCGTCGATCGTCGCCGGCGCGGGCGCGCTCGCGATCTCGGCGAGCAAGCCCGCCCGGTCGGGCCTCAGCGGCGTGCTCGGGATCTCGGTGGCCGACAACACCGTCGCCTCCGACGTGCGCGCCATGATCTCGGGCGTGACGGTCTCGACGACCGGCGCCCTCGCCGACGACCCGCGGGCGGGCTCCGGCCCCCGGCACGCGGTGGTCGTCGCCGCGAAGTCGTCGCCCACCATCCTCGCGGTCACCATGGCGGGGGCCGCGAGCACCGACCCGATCAGCGGCGGGGGCGCGGGCTCGGGCAACACCATCGATCAGATCGTCCGGGCGACGATCGTCGGCAGCACCGTCACGGCGACCGGCGCGGGCGTCCTGGTGGACGCGGCGAGCACCGCGATCATCACCGCCGACGCCGGGGGCGTGGGATTCGCGCTCGACTTCCGCCAGAGCGGGCAGACGCCGAACATCGCGGTCGGCATCGGCGTCGCGATCAACGACGTGGCCGGTGAGACCCTCGCCCTCGTCTCGGGGTCGACGCTGACGGCGCTGCGCGACGTGGTGGTCTCGAGCATCGCCTCGGCGACGATCTCGGCGCTCACGTTCGGCGTCGCCGTGGCGGTGGCCACGAGCAACCCGACGCTCCAGCTCGCCGGCGGCGGCGCCGGCGCGTTCAACAGCATCGGCGGACGATGGGATGCCGCAGCCGCCGTGCCGACGGTGCGCGCGGCCATCGTGAACAGCGCCGTGACGTCCACGGCGGGCGCGGTGACGGTCCGGGCGTCCGACACTTCGACCATTCACGCCGACGGCGCCGGCGTCGGCGTCGCCGCGGCCTTCGGATCGGGCGACAAGGCCGGCTTCAGCGGCGGCCTCGGCGTCGGCGTCGCGATCAACGAGATCTACACGCACGACCCGGGTCAGCCGGCGACGCGCCACCGCAACGTCATCGAGGCCGTCATCGACGCCTCGGCCGTCTCGGCGGCCACCGGCGTGACCGTCTCGGCCGTGTCGGCGCAGACGATCGATGCACTCGTCCTCGGCGGTGCGGTCAACGGCCGCATCGGATCCACCGGCGGCTTCAACCTCGCCGGGGGCGGGGCCGGTGCGAGCAACGTCATCGTCATCGCGGTCCGCGCCCTCATCGAGAACGGCACCGAGACGCAGACCGTCACCACGTCGGCAGGCCCCGTCACGGTGACCGCCCACGACGTGTCGAAGATCATCGCCGACGCGGGTGCCCTCGGCCTCATGCTGGCGCTCGGCAAGGGCAGCGGCTTCAACCTCGCGCTGGGCATCGCGGTCGCCCTGAACACCATCGACAGCGAGGTGCAGGCGATCGTCGACGGCACGACCGTGCACGGCGACAGCGTGACGATCTCGGCCGGCACCACCGAGCAGACCACCATCGACGTCCTCGCCCTCGGCATCGCCGCCGCCTTCCACTTCGGCAGCGGGGACTCCAACGGCCTCGACCTGTCGGCGGGCCTCTCGGTCGCGATCAACACGATCACCCGCGCCATCACGGCCGAACTGCGGGGCGGCGCGCACGCGGTCGCCCGTGCCGGTGCCCTCATGGTCACCGCGACCGATCGCTCGAAGATCCACTCCGACGCCGGCGGCTTCGCGCTCACCCTCGCCTTCTCCAACGGCGACGGCAGCGGGGCGGCGCTGAGCGCCGGCATCTCGGTGGGCGAGTCCCGCGTCACGACGACGCTCATCGCGCGGGTCGCGGCATCCCTCGTCGATGCGGTCTCGGCCCGCATCGCCGCCGACGCCGCCGCCGTCATCGACACCCTGACGATGGCCGGTGCCGGCTCGAGCAAGCTCAACATCGGCTCGGGTGTCGGCTTCGCAGGCGCCGTCGCTGTCACGTGGGCCGGCAACAGCGTCACGAGCGTCGTGCTGGCCGCGATCGACGCCGCGGTCACGAGCGTCTCCGGCCGCACCGCCGCGGTGCAGATCGGCACCGGCGGACTCGTCGTCTCGGCGAAGGACTCGGCGACGATCACCGCCCGCATGGGCGTCGGCGCCCTCTCGGTCGCGCTCGGCATGAGCGAGGGCGGGCTGTCGCTGAATGTGTCGATCGCCGTCGCCCTGGCCTCCAACATCATCGACGGGGCGGTCGACGCCCTCGTCCGCCACTCGTCCGTCAACAGCGCCGGCGGTGTGTCGGTCGAGGCGGAGTCCTTCCGCAAGCTCTGGGCCGAAGCCGGCGCCGTCTCGGTCGGCGTCTCGATCCAGGTCTCGCAGGTGCCCATCTCGATCGGCGGGGTCGGCATCGGGATCGTCGGCGACAACACCGTCGAAGGGCACACCGCCGCACAGATCGTGCGGTCGGACGTCACCGCGGTCGGCCCGGTATCGGTCACCGCGAAGGACGTCTCGATCGTCGACGCCGCCCTCATCAGCGTCGGCGTCCAGGTCTCGGCGATCGGCGTCTCCGCCGTCATCGCACGGCTCACCAACACGATCTCGAACGACGTGCTCGCCCACATCCTCGGGTCGCACGTGACCTCGACGAGCGCCGGCGTCACAGTGTCGGCGGACTCCACGGCCGACATCCTCCGCACCCGCAACACGAGCGTGAGCATCGCGATCGGCCTCAGCGGCGCCGGCGGCGAGGTGTCGGGCACCGGCACGATCAGTGGGCGCACCGAAGCGTCGATCGGGTCGTCGCCGGCCGAGGGCGCGATCGCCGCGCGGCGGCCCGTCATCACGGCCGCAGGGTCGGTGGACGTGCGCGCGACGACCGACGCGCACGTCTCCGTCGGCACCTACGGCGGCTCGGGCAGCCTGATCGCCGCCACGGTGATGTCGTCGACCGCCACGATCAGCCGCGACACCCTCGCCCACGTCGACGACGGCGCCACCGTCCGCGCGGAGTCGCTCACGGTGACGGCCGAGGCGGAGCGCATGGTGGCCGAGGCCTACGCCGAGCTCGGAGCGGTCGGCGTCGCCGGGGGCGGAATCAGCGAGAAGACCACCGCCCTCGTGAGCGGCGATGTCGAGGCCTGGATCGGACAGCGGGCCGGGGCATCCGTCGCCGCTCTTCCCACCGAGGTCGACGTCGCCGGTGCCGTCGCGATCACCGCGCTCACCACCGACACCCGGGCGAAGGCCACCAGCAACGGCGGCTCGGGCTCGGTGCTGATCGCCGTCAGCATCGTCGACGCCTCCGCCAAGGTCACCGGTGACACACGTGGCTACCTCGGTCTGCTCGAGGGACCCGGGGGCGACGCGGGCTCGTTCATCGCGAACGGCCTCGCCGTGAGCGCCACGGCGACGCAGATCCGGGCGGACGCCTCCGTCCTTGCGGTCGCGGTCGGACTCGCCGGCGGCGGCAGCGGATCGGTGAGCCCGGTGACGGCGAGCGTCGACGGAGCCGTCGCAGCGTTCGTCGACGCGGCGGATCCGAGCCGCGCCCCTCCGCTCCTCGTGCTGCAGATCGGGTCCGCGGGCGTTCGCATCGCGGCGGAGGCGACGGTCGACGTCACCTCGACATTCCGCGGAGGTGCCGGATCCGCGATCGCATCCGGTGTGTCGCACAAGGCACGAGCCACCACCTCCCTCTCCGTGCGGGCGTATCTCGCCACCAGCACGACCGTCATCGGCGGCGATCTGGTCGTCACCGCGACGATGGCGCACGCGATCGCCATCGCCTCGCTCACGGTCGGCACCGGCGCTCTCATCGCCGCCGGCGGCATGGCGGATGGAACCGCGATCTCCAGCGGCGACACCACCGCCTACATCGCCGACGGCGTCGTCGTCGATGTGACCGGGGGACACGTCGCCGTCTCGGCGAGCTCGTCGCAGCGCACCGAGGTGACCGCTCTCATCGTCGCCGCGAGCGGTGTCGCCTCCGGACGCGACGCCGGTGCGACGAGCACGATCACCGGTGACACGAGGGCGTGGGTCGGCGCGAACACGAGGATCACCGTCCGTCTCGGCGGAGCCGTGAACACGCCGGGCCTGGGTGCCGGCGACGTCGCGATCACGGCGACGGCCTCGGCGGAGGCGGACGCGACGGCGCAGGCCTACGGCGGATCGGTGCTCGCCGACGGCGGTGCCGCGCACTCGACGACGACGGTCACTCCCATCGTCCAGTCGCTGGTGGGCTCCGGCGCCGTCATCGATGCGGCCGGCGACGCGAGCGTGTCGGCCGCGCTGATCAGGCAGGGCGACGCACCCTCCAGCGACATCGTCGGCGTGGATCACATCACCGAAGACACCATCTCGGTCGAGCTGGGCCTCCTCGACGGCCAGATCGTCCGCTACGTCGCCGGCTCGCAGCCGATCACGGCGGGCGGCGTGCAGATCCCCGCCGACCGCGATCTGTCGATCATCGTCGTCGACGACGGCGTGTACCGCTTCGGCGTGCGCTTCAGTGCGGCATCCGTGGATCCCGTCTTCGACGTGATCCGCTTCGACGGGCCTCACCTCCTGCGCACGGGCGACCGCGTGCGCGTCTCGGGCGGCACGATCGCGGGCCTCGGCGCCGGCACGTACACCGTGCTCGTGATCGACGAGACGACGATCAAGCTGCAGGACGGCACCGAGGACGGCGTGCTGGTGCTCACCCCCGGCGACGTCTCGGGAGAGACCATCACGCTCCCCGGCCACGGCTTCGAGGACGGCGACGCCGTGACCTACCGCGATCCCGGTCTCTCGAAGGGCTTCGCGGCCGGCTCAGCCGACATGGTCTACAGCGAGACCGTCACCGGCGGCACGATCACGAGCTTCAGCCTCGTCGACACGCCCGGCTCCGACCGCATCGTGATCCGCAACCACGGCTTCGTCAGCGGCGACGCGGTGCGATTCCGCATCGTGACGTCCGGCTCCGGCGTCAATCCGCTGACGGGTCTCGTCGACGGCCGGGTGTACCGGGTCGTCCGGATCGACAAGGATCAGCTGCAGCTCACCAAGGCGTGGGTCTCGGGCGTGATCATCCCCGGCAACGACGGCGACCACGACACCTTCCGCCTGCTCACCGGCGGCACCTGGGCCGACGCGGGCTTCGAAGCCGGTGACAGCTTCGTCGCGACCGGATGCTTCGCCGGCTCGTACACGATCGTCGCGGTGTCGGGCGACACCGTCGTCGTGAGCAGCGACATCGGGCTCATCGGCGGCACCTGCGTCATGACGGCTTCGACGGGGGTGCAGGGCATCTCGGCCGCCCGGCCCACAGACCCGAGCAACGCCGAGGATCCCGTCTACGGCTGGAACTACTCCCTCACACGGACGACGGAGGAGCCGATCGGTCCCCTCGTCGACGGCCGTACCTACTACGTGGTGCAGCGCGGCGACGACACCTTCAAGCTCTCGGAGACCCCGGACGGCACCCCGATCACCTTCGACGAGACGGGACTCGGAGCGGGGGTCGTCCATCACATCGGCGTCGAGGGCATCGACCTGGGGGCGGCGTCCGGCGACTTCACGATGCACCTCGATCTCACCGGCGGCGGTCTGGACGCCGGTCACTTCGTCTCGCCCGCGGGCATCGACCTGGCCGTGCTGCTCGGGGCGGGCGGCGACGGCGCGTCCAAGGCGACGGCTGTCGGCGCGTCGGGTGCGGGCCTGCTGACGGTCGGCCTGCCGCGCTCCGAGCTCACGTACACGGCGAAGGTCGACACGTGCGTCGGGTGGGATGCCGCGACCCAGTCCTGCACGGGGGCGGCGACCATCACCGCCGGCGGCGACGTCGCCCTCTCGGCCACCGTGACCGGCACCGGCACCGTGTACTCCGACATCCGCGCCGGAGCGGCCATCAAGGTCGGGATCGCCCGGTCGATCAGCACGGTCGGCGGCTGGGCGCTCGTGCGCGTCGGCGCGGGATCGAAGATCGCCGCCGGCGCCGGGGTCGACCTGTCCGCGTCCGCCGACGAGCACGTCGAGGTGAGAGCGATCGCCAAGGGCGGCGGCATCATCGCCGTCACGCAGACCGACACGCGCGCCGTCATCGACGCCCACGCCGACATCGTCGTGGACGACCGCGCTCAGCTGATCGCCGGCGGGCTGCTGTCGGCCGCCACCGACGTGAGAGTGTTCGGACTCTCGGAAGCGGAGACGCTCGGCGTCGGAACCGTCGGCTTCGCGGGTGCGGATTCGAACTGGAGCGACGACACCGGGTACACCCCCAACGGGCTGCACGTGCAGACGACCTCCACGATCTCCGTCGGCACGGGTGTGGTGCTCGAGGGTGACGAGCTCAGCCTGCGTGCGATCACCTCGCACGCCGACCTCCAGTCGCACGCGGGGGCCGAGGCCTTCCTCGTGCTTCTGCTCGGCGGCGCGGCCGGGCAGGCCCAGGCCGATCTCGCCGGCTCCATCGTCTCCACGATCACGATCGCCGCCGGTGCGGTCGTCACGGGCTGGGCGGGCGTCGACCTCATCGCCCGCATCCTCGACGTCAGCGTCGAGCGGCTCGCCAGTCGCCTGGGCGTCGCGTTCCCGGTGCCCATCAACGACGCGTACGCCGGCGGCACGCTGACCCTGGCGTCGTCGGTCCAGACGACCGCCACGGCGCTGGTACGGGCCGGCGTGCGCTCGACGACGACGAGTCTCGAGAAGCCGGTCCAGGACGGCACGACCATCTACCCACGGCTCGCCCTCTTCGTCGACGCGATCACCTACACGGTCGCGAAGGCGGGCGAGTTCCGCATCACCACCGTCGCAGACAACGGATTCTTCGACGGCGACGATTCGCAGACCGACCGCTACGGGTACGTGCGGTGGGATGCCGACGTCATCATCTTCGGCGGCGACGACGGCGCCCCGCGCCTCGTCGTCGACGAGTCCGGCATCGTACGGGTCGCGAACGGCGTCAAGATCGACGGTGCCGACGCGTACGTCGGCCAGCAGGTCGGCGACGCGTTCACCGTGACCGTCGAGAACGGCGGGCCCGGCAACGTCCTGATGACGGCGAGCGGCAAGGACACGAAGGGCGGCTGGAGGGACTTCGCCACGCTGGCCAACGGCACCTCGAACGCGCTGAACGGCTGGCCGCTGTTCACCTTCAGCGACACGCTCTCGAGCGTGCTCATCATCGACCGCTCGAACGCGCACATCACGCTGGGCTCGATCGACGTCGTCACCCCGGTGTCGAACACCACCGAGCCGACGGTGTGGCTGGTCAGCCGGATCCAGGACTCGTTCGCGACGCAGATCCCGATGCAGTTCGACGTCACGCGCAACGCCTTGGAGAGCTGGATCGACATCCAGAAGCGGGCGACCGGCCGTTTGACGATCGCGGGACCGATCAACAACCCGACCGGATGGACGCACATCCTCCACACCGACGGCGACATCGAGTTCGCTGCGGACGGCGCCGCCGTCACGGCGAACGCGGTGCACCTCGAAGCGCCGAACGGCGCGATCGGCACGGCGGCCGCGCCGGTCAGGGTCACGCTCGTGCAGAGCCTCGACCGCGGAGCCCCCGGTGACGCCGACGATCGCGTCCGCCTCACGCGCCTGTGGGCGACGGCCCGCGACGACATCGAGCTGCGGATCCTCGGGGTCGACCGCGTGCCGACCGCGAGCGCGCGGCGGCCGGCGGTCTTCGTCGTGTACGTCGATGAGATCGTCTCCACGCAGGGCAGCGTCCACGTGGTCCTCGACGACAGCCGCCTGCAGACGGGCGTGGGCACCCACGTGACGGTGCACGTGCTCGCGTACACCCCGGCCCACCAGTCGCCCGCGATCACGGGTGCGACGAAGGTCCACGACGCGCATCACTCCTCGCACTTCCGCCCCGACACGTTCTCGCCGCTCCTGCGCGACCCCGCCGCGTACGTGAGCGGACCGGGGACCGTCATCGACAGCACCTACCGGTTCGAGCGCCGGACGGCGCCTCCCGCGTTCGAGCTCACGACCTACCTCGGCACCGCGGTCACCTACGCCGCGCAGACCTCGCCGCGCGATCCGGTGCTGCTGACCGCCAGCGGGACGCACGTCGGCGACACCCCCGTCGCCGGCCTCGCCGAACCCGGTCTGACCGCGGCCTTCGACATCTCGGTGAAGGATCCCGGCGCCGGGGTCGCGGCATCCCGCATCTCGGTTTTCGCATTCACCCAGCTCGCCGACACCGTCGCACCGGACGTGCGTGCCGTGCTCGACGTCGACGTCGCCGGCTACGTCGTGGCGACGGAGAACGACGGCGACCTGCGCCTCGGGCTCGTGCGCTCCCGGCAGGGAGATGTGCAGCTGTGGGCGAAGCACGGATCCATCCTCGACGGCGACCCGGGCGACGCCTCGGATGCGACCGACCCGGCCGACGTCGCCGGCCGGAGCATCACGCTGCTCGCGCCCGACGGCAGCGTCGGCACGGCCGCCGACTTCCTCGAGATCGACCTGCTCGACGGGATCGTCGACCCGGTGACCTGCACGGCCGTCGGGTGCGAGACCGCCGCGGGTGCGCTCATCGCGCGCGCCGCACTCGTGGTGATGATCACGGAGGTCGCCGGTGATCTGCGGCTCGACGAGGTGACGTCGCGCTCGGTGGACCGCAGCGTCGCGGCCGACGTCGTGCTCACCACCCGCTCGGGCTCGATCCTCGGCACCACGACCGCCCGCACCATCGTCTCGGGCGTCCGGGTGAACCTGCTCGCCGGTGGACTGGGCGGCATCGGCGGACCGGCGGGCGGATCTGCGCTCATCGTCGACACCTCGGTCGCCGGTGCCGGATCCGGGCACCTCTTCGCGTCGGGCTACGGCGACGTGGTCGTCACCGAGGCCGACGACGAGCTCGTGCTGCTCGGCGCGATCTCGACGCACGGCTCGGTCGTGCTGACCGTGCCCGACTCGGCGTCGCCGCGCGGCCCTCCGGCGCTCGGCGGCCCGAACGGACTCCCGCCGCTCGTGTCCGACCCGCAGCTGTCCGACGCGAGCCAGCCCGACGACCTCATCCTCGTCGCGCGCGGCGAGGTGCTGCTGACGCAGAACCTCCCGACGGACGCCCTCCCGAAGGGCGAGACCGCCCCGTACCGCAGCGGCATCTGGGCCGCGGTCGACATCGCGCTCTGGGTGGGCGACGACGTCTCCGCCCCCGTCGACACCTGGATCGTCGCCGGCCGCTTCATCTCGATCCACGGCGACGAGGCCCCCGCCGGGGTGAACGCCGACGCGGCCGGCACCGCCATGGTCTTCGCCGGTGTCGTAGGCGGCGTCTTCGACCTCTGCGCCGGCGGCTGCGCCGATCGCACCGACCTCACGCAGATCTTCGGGCACTCCGACCCCGACGTCTTCACGTTCACGCGCACGTATCTCGGCACCAAGACCCATGCCTTCGGCAGCAGCACCGCGGCCAACGGGGGAACCGCCGACGACGGCGCCGACGTCTTCACCGTCACCGAGCTGCAGACGATGCTCGTCGATCTCGGCCACACCCTCACGCTGGACGGGCAGGACGAGGGCGACACCTACCTCGTCCAGACGACCGGCAGCCAGGGCGACCCGCGCGACTACGTCGTCAACGTGCTCGACACCGGCGGCGCCGGCACCGACACGCTCGAGATCCGCGGCACCGACGCCAGCGCCGACGTCTTCCTCCTCCGTCGCTTCACGACGCTGACCGAGGCCGGCTGGACGCCCGATCGCCCCGCGTTCGTCGCCCTGCTCCACGTCGACACCGACGACGCCCGGGCCTCCGACCCGACCGGCAGCGCCGGCATCCGTCCTCAGCACGTGCAGCGGGTCAACTACGACCTCGGTCTCGACGACGCGCTCGGCGGCCTCACAGTGCGCGGCCTGGGGGGCGACGACACGTTCGCCTCGGACGACAACAGCGCCCGCACCACGCTGGACGGCGGCGACGGCGACGACACGTTCCAGTTCGGCCAGCTCTACGGCACACAGCGCAACGGCGTGGCGGCCCCCGCGGGCGGCGACCTGGCGGCCGGCGACATCTTCGGCACCATCGCGACGACGCGCGGCTGGCTGAGCGCCGGCGTGAGCCGCGCGACGGTGGCTGTCGGCGGGGCGGGCGACGACGTGTTCGCCGTCTATGCGAACGAGGCGCTGCTCACGCTGCTCGGCGGCGCCGGCGACGACCTCTTCACGCTGAGGGCGTTCGCGCTCGCCGAGACGACAGGCGACTGCACGCCGGATGCCGTGAGCCCGACCTGCGAGATCGTGTTCCGCACCGACGCGCCCGGGGTGCCGATGCCGAAGCTCGTCGGCACGCAGGTCGTCTATCACGAGAACCGGCCGGTGGCGATCGACGGCGGCGACGGCTTCGACAAGACGGTCATGATCGCGACGGAGTTCGCCGACCACATCGTGGTGACGGTGGCGGGCGTCTACGGCGCCGGCATCACCGCGACCTACACGACGATCGAGGTGCTCGAGGTCGACGCGATGGAGGGCGACGACACGATCGACGTGCTCTCGACCGCGGCCGGCGTCGCGACCCGTGTGATCGCCGGTCTCGGCAGCGACGTCGTGCAGGTCGCCGGCGACGTCCGACCGGATGTCGTCGCGCGCGGTGCTGCGGGCGAGCTGATCGTCTTCGGCGAGGGCTCCCACGTGCTCACCGGCATCGACGGCCCGCTCGAGGTCATCGGCGGCGCGGGCCGTGCCCGCCCGCTGTGGATCGCGCTGGTGCTGCCGGGCGAGGCCAACCAGGACCTCTTCGCGCTCGCGCCCATGCCGACCGAGGCGCAGCAGGTCGACCTGCTGCTGGTCTTCGACGACGGCGAGACGGCGGGGCAGACGGGCGTTCTCACCGCGACCTCGCTCACCGGACTGGGCCTCGCGGGGGCGCTGACGTTCGGCATCCCCGTCGCCCACGGCGAGCCCGCATCGTTCGGCGCCGGCATCACGATCGGCGACACGCTCGAGGTCGTCTCGGTCTTCCTCGGCACGGGTGCGGACTCGTTCACGGTCGCGTCGACGCTGATTCCAGGAGCGGATGCCTCGACCGGCGTGCCCGCGGTGCACGGGGACCTCACGCTCGTCCACGGCGGCGGCGGCAGCGACACGGTGCTCGTGACCGGCGGCGCCGGACCGCTCTCGCCGCTCGTGCTCTACGGCGACACCGACACGACGGGCCTCTGGTACAGCGGCGACGCCGGAACCGTGTCGCTCGTCTCGCTCGGCTCCACGCCGTTCGCGAACGAGATCGGCAACGCGGGCGTCTTCACGGTGAGCGTCGCACGGAGCTTCGCGAACCCCGGTGCCGACGTCATCGACGCCTCCGCGATCGGCGACGCCTCATGGTCGATCGGCGTGGTGGCCTATGGCGGCGCGGGCGCCGACACCCTGCGCGGCTCGCAGGCCGGCGACGTGCTGGCGGGCGGCTCGGGCGACGACCTGATCGTGGCGAACGCCGGCGACGACGTCGTCTGGGGCGACTCGGGCGTCGTCGTCGACGTGCGCACCCGCGCGCTGTCGGTGCCGACGCAGGCCATCGGCACCGAACCGGCCGCCGACCCGCTGGTCGCCGGGCACGACACCGTCTCGGGCGACGCCGGCGATGACCTGATCTTCGGCGACCACGGTGCGCTCGTGCAGGACACGATCGAAGCCGTCGTCGGCCCGAACGGCTACGTGCGGTCGGCCGTCAAGCCGGAGCGCATCGAGACCACGACGCGACGTGTCGACGCGCGGACTCTCGAGCCGGCGAACGGCGCGAGCGATGCCATCTCGGGCGACGCGGGCGACGACGTGATCTTCGGCGGCAACGGCGGCGACCTCCTCTCGGGCGGCGCGGGCGAGGATGTCGTCCTCGGCGACCACGGGCACGTGGCGTGGGCGCTTCCGGACGCACCGATCGCGCTCATCGAGACGACCGATCCCGGCGTCGCCGCCGGCGACGACGTGATCTCGGGCGGTGCCGAGCGCGACGTGATCCTGGGCGGCAACGGCGCCGACACGATCCGGGGCGATGCCGAGGCCGACATCATCCTCGGTGACCACGGCCTCGTCCGCGACGGGGCGAGCCCGGCCGTGTCGGACGGCACATGGGACCTCATCACGACCACCGATCCGAACCAGGGCGCCGGCGACGTCGTGTTCGGTGGTGCGCACAACGACCTCGTCGTGGGCGGCACGGGGGCCGACACGATCTCGGGCGACGAGGGCAACGACCTGATCTTCGGAGACCACGGGAAGGTCGAGTCGACGGTCGCGCACAACGGCGCAGTGGGCATCTTCCTCGAGCTCCTGCCGCTGAACATGCCGCTCGCGGCGCACCCGTTCCGCTGGACTTCGGTCGACACGCAGGCAGCCGACGGCGGCGGCGCAGATCTGCTGCGCGGCAACGCCGGCGAGGACGTGATCATCGGCGGCCAGGGCGCCGACCGCATCACCGGCGGCGACGGTGACGACGACCTCATCGGCGGCCACAACGTCGCCGGGGGCAGCGACGATGCCGGTCCGGACGGCTGGGGCGACCTCATCGACGGCGGCGCGCAGAACGACGCGATCGCCGGCGACAACGCGAACCTGCTGCGCACCGGCGACATCTCGAGCCGCCGGTTCCAGGTGCTCACGACCACCGGGATATACGCACAGGACACCGGGTGCGCGAACATCGCCGGCGGCGCCTGCGGCACGAACCCGGCGAACGCCTACGACGATCCGCGCGCGGCCAAGGAGCGCGACGTGATGCTCTTCGACCACGATGCGTCGACACCCGCCGGCCGGTACGGCGACGACGTCATCGCGGGCGGCGCCGAGGACGACCTCATCTTCGGCCAGCTGGGCGATGACTGGATCCAGGGCGACGGCTCGGTGATCGACGATGCCGGCGCCGTCACGGTCGATGTGCGCACGACGCGCCAGTCGGCCGAGGACTGGGCGGGCGCCGGTCGCGACGGCGACGACTACATCGAGGGCAACGGCGGGAACGACGTGATCTTCGGCGGGCTCGGCCGGGACGACCTCGTCGGCGGCAGCTCTGAGCTGTTCAGCCTCACCACCCCGGAGCGTCGCCCCGACGGCGCCGACACCATCTTCGGCGGCGCGGGCATCCGCCTGGTCCGCAACAACCACGGCGACCTGGAAGAGGGAGGCCACGCCGCCGACAGCGACGTGATCCTCGGTGACAACGGCAACATCCACCGCCTCGTCCGGGTGGTCGCCGCCGCGGCCGGCGCCGACCCGTTCACGCCGGGCACCGCGTTCGTCAGCTACAACTACGACACCTACGCAGGCACCGTGCGACTGCTTCCCCGGGCCTACACGTTCCTCGATTACACGCAGGGATCGGCCTCGGGCATCGGCGCGGCCGACCTCATCCACGGTGAAGACGGCGACGACACGATCCACGGTCAGCTCGGCGACGACGTGCTGTTCGGCGAGGGCCAGGACGACGATCTCTACGGCGGCTGGGGCAACGATCGCATTTACGGCGGCACGGGCGTCGACGGCGTCCTCGGCGACGACGGCAAGCTGCAGACGAGCCGCAACGGACTCACCGAGCCGCTGCACAACGTGAACACCGTCGACACCGCCCAGTTCGTGTCGGTCCCTGGGCCGTTCACGGGCGCCGAGATCTATGTCCTCGGCGAGCTGCTCAAGCGCGCCGATCTCGCGATCTGGATCGACGGCCTCGTCAACAACGACGTGATCTACGGCGGGCTGGGCGACGACTTCCTGCACGGCGGTGAAGGCAGTGACTCGATCTCGGGTGCCGAGGCGATGCAGGAGTTCTACAACCGCGACCTGCGCAACGGCCTCCTCGCACGTCTGGCGACCGAGTTGCCGGCCGTCGACACGAACCCGCTGCACTACGACGCCGACACCACGATGTTCGCGCAGTACGACCAGGACGACCCGCGCTCGATCATCCCGGGCTTCCTGCTGAACTTCGACGCGTACGTGCTCGACGAGGCCACCGGACTGCCGATCGACATCGACGGGGTCAAGGTCAAGAGCGACGACGGCCGCGACCGGATCTACGGCGACCTGTGGCACGACTGGCTCGTCGGCGGCACGAACTGCGACTGGCTCTTCGGCGGCTTCGGCGACGACCTGCTCCAGCTCGACGACAACCTCGAGACCGCCGGCGGTGCCAACACCGACCCCGAGAACGACGACCCGCGCTTCCGCGACGGCGACTTCGCGTACGGCGGCGCCGGACGCGACGTGCTCATCGCCAATACGGCGCAGGACCGCATGTTCGACTGGACGGGCGAGTTCAACAGCTTCATCGTCCCGTTCAGCCCGTTCGGCGCCCCGACCGTCAATCGGCTGTTCAGCCCGGCCGCGCGCGACTTCATCCGCGCGCTGTCCGAGGCCGGCGGTTCGGACGAAGGACCGGGGGTTCCTCCCGGCGAGCCGTTCGACGAGGAGGCGCTGGTCGAGCCGAGCGACGGTCCGCTGTGGCAGGACCAGCACGGCGGTCCGCGCGACCCGCAGCCCGGCAACCTCCCGGGCGTCGGCCGCGACGACGTCGGTGGGCCGAACCTGCACTGCCCCTGCGACGGCCAGACCATCCTCCGCGTCGTGAAGCTCGTCAACGGCGCCGACGCGAACGAGCCGGGGCTCACCGTGCCGGCCGGCTCGAGCGTCGTGTGGACCTACCTGGTCTCGAACCCCGGCACCATCCCGATTCAGCTCACCCGCATCCTCGACGACGCGGGCACGCCGGCCGACCCGTCCGACGACTTCACGCCGATGTACGTCTCCGGCGACACCGACGGCGACGGCCTGGTCGACCCCGGCGAGGTCTGGCTCTTCCGCGCCGAGGGCGTCGCCCGCGCGGGCCGCTACATGAACCTCGTCACGGTCGAGGGGGTCGGAGGCACCGGCCACGCCGTCCGCGACAGCGACCCCGCCGTCTACGACGGGATCACCGTCGACGACCCGCCGCGGATCTTCGTCGAGAAGGCGGTCAACGCCGCAGACCCGCTGAACCCGACGACGGCGGAGGACGCCGACACCGGTCCGGGCCCGTCAGTCGCGGTGGGCTCGCTGGTGACGTTCACCTATCGGGTGACCTCTCTGGGCGGTCCGGTCGCCGGCGTCACCCTCGTCGACGACAACGGCACGCCCCTCGACCCCACGGACGACTTCGCGCCCGTCTACGTCTCGGGCGACACCGACGGCGACGGTCTGCTGGATCCCGGCGAGGTCTGGCTGTTCCGTGCGGTGCGCACCGCGGTGCTCGGGCCGTACGTCAACGTCGGCACCGCGCGCGGCACGTCGGGAGGCACCCCGCTCACGGCGACGGATGCCGCGCACCATGTCGGCGTGCCGGTCGGCGCTGTGCGGATCCAGAAGGCCGTGAACGCGGCATCCCCCCTCTCCCCGTCCGCCGCCGACGCCGCCGACGCGGAGGCAGCCGCCAAGCCGCTCGCCCCCGGGACGAGGGTGGTGTGGACGTACCTCGTCACGAACCTCACCGAGTTCGCGCTGCGCCAGATCGCCGTCACCGACGACAACGGCACGCCGTTCGACCCGACCGACGACTTCGCGCCGGTGTACGTGTCGGGTGACGTCGACGGTGACGGCCTGCTCGACCCGGACGAGGTGTGGCTGTTCACCTCCGAGGGTGTCGTCGACCACTTCGCGGTTGCGGGCCTCTTCGGCAACCGCGCCGAGGTGACCGCGTACGACCTGGGCGGCGTGCTCGTGACGGCGGACGACATGGCGTTCCACTTCGGGGCGGTCGTGACGCCCGGGATCGTGAAGTACGTCGATGGGCAGGATGCCGCCACCCCGCCGGGCGTCGAGGTGCCGGTCGGGCGCCCCGTCGCCTGGACGTACGTGGTGACGAATCCGGGAAACATCGCGCTGGCCGTCACGGTGCGGGACGACAACGGCACTCCGCTCGACGCCTCGGACGACTTCGCACCGGTGTACGTCTCGGGCGACCTCGACGGCGACGGCCTGCTCGACCCGGGCGAGACGTGGCTGTACAGCGCGACCGGCATCGCGGCGGAGGGCCCGTACCGCAATGTCGCGGAGGTCACCGGTGCGGTTCCCGGAACGACCCTCACCGGCCGCGACGAGGACGACGCCCATCACCTCGGTGTCGTGGTCCCGCCGACGGGTGTCGTGGTGGTGAAGCGGGCCAACGGACACGATGCCGACACGGCCGAGACCGCGGTGCGCGTCGTGCCGGGGTCGGCGATCGAGTGGACCTTCGAGGTGCGCCTCATCGAGGGTTCGCCACCGCTCGACGGCATCGTGCTGGTCGACGACCGTGGCACCCCGCAGACCGACGACGACGTGACGCTGACGCTGCTGAGCGGTGACACCGACGGCGACGGCATCCTCGACGACGGTGAGGTCTGGCGCTACGCGTGGACCACCGTCGCGAGCGCCGGCGCGTTCCGCAACGTGGCGCGGGTGAGCGGCATCGACCGGTTCGGCCGGGTTTTCACCGACGACGACCCGGCGCACGTGTACGGCGCGGTGCTCGGCATCGACGTCGAGAAGGCCGTGAACGCCGTCGATGCGTGGCACCCCACCGCACTGGAGGACGCCGACGTCTCGGGACCGCAGCTGCTCCCGGGCACCACCGTCGTCTGGACCTACGTGGTGCGCAACACCGGCAACACCGCGCTCGCGGTGACCCTCGTCGACGACAACGGCACGGTGAGCACCGGCGACGACTTCGCGCCGCTGTACGTCTCGGGCGACGTCGACGGCGACGGCCTGCTCGACCCGGACGAGGTATGGCTGTTCCGCGCCACCGGCACGGTCGGCACCGCGGCCTACACGAACACCGCCACGGTCACCGGCACCGACGCGACGACCGCGCAGACGACCACCGACCGCGACAGCGCCGCCTACCGGGCGGCGACGGGCGGAGCCGAGGGTCACACGCCCGGCTTCTGGAAGACGAATGCGACGAACTGGGGAGCGGCGGCCTGGCCGCGCCTGCCCGACGGCACGCTGCTGTACCGCCCCGACCAGACCGTGGCCAGCGTGTTCTCGGCGGCCACCGGCGCGCTCGGCGCCCAGACGCTGCTGCAGGCGCTCGGGACCGGCGGGGGCGGGGCGACGGCGCTGCTGCGGGCGGCCGTCGCGGCTCTGCTGTCGTCGGCGCACCCCGACATCCCCTACCCGTACACGACCGCCGAAGTGATCGCCCGCGTGAACGCGGCCCTCGCGAGCGGCAGCGCCGCCCAGGTGAGCGCGCTCGCCGCCGAGCTCGACCGCTGCAACAACTACGGCTCCGACGTCGACCAGCACGGGGTGACCACCAGCACACGGCTTTTCGATCCGTCCGAGTACTCCGAGCCTGTGACGACCCTGCCGACGCTGAGCATCTCCGACACGACGGCGATCGAGGGCGACAGGGGCGCGGGTGCGACCGCGACCCTCGTCATCACGCTGTCGTCGGCCACGACGACCGCTGTCACCGTGGCCGTCAGCGTCGTCGGGGGCACCGCGGCCGGCGGCGACTACAAGGGCGCCACGAGCATCGTGCTCGTGATCCCGGCGGGCGCGACGAGCGGCACGTTCTCGCTCACCATCAAGCCCGACAACGCCGACGAGGCCAACGAGACGATCATCGTCGCGCTGAGCGGTGCCAGTGCGGGTGCCACGATCGCCGACGGCATGGGCGTCATCACGATCATCGACGACGACTGACCCGACCCCGCCTGCCCTCGTCCTGCGCGATGCGACACCTGCTCTGCGGATCGCGTCGCACCCTTCGCGGGCGGGGGCAGGCGGCCTCGGTAGGCTGGAACCCATGCTCAACATGGCCGAGGGCATCGCGCGCCTCGGCGCGCTCGCCGAGTCCCCCGTCGTCGCCACGCTCGCCCGCGCGTTCGCCGACGCCGGGTTCGACCTGGCGATCGTCGGCGGTCCGGTGCGTGACGCGCTGCTCGGGCGGCGCACCAACGACCTCGACTTCACGACCGACGCGCGGCCCGACGAGATCCTGCGCATCGTCACGCCCGTCTCGACCGCGCAGTGGGACATCGGCCGCGCGTTCGGCACGATCGGCGCTCGCGTCCACGGCGAGCAGGTCGAGATCACCACGTATCGCGCCGACAGCTACGACGGCGTCACGCGCAAGCCGACCGTGGAGTTCGGCGACACCATCGAAGGCGACCTCGTACGCCGCGACTTCACGGTGAACGCGATGGCGCTGCGCGTGCCGGGCCAGACGCTCGTCGACCCGACGGGCGGCGTCGAAGACCTCGTGCGCGGCGTGCTGCGGACGCCGACCGACCCGGCCGTGAGCTTCGGCGACGACCCGCTGCGCATGCTGCGCGCCGCCCGCTTCGCCTCCCAGCTCGGGTTCGGCGTCGACCCCGCCACCGAGGCGGCGATCGCCGAGCTGCGCGGCACGCTCGAGATCGTGAGCCCGGAGCGCATCCAGGCCGAGCTGGTCAAGCTGCTCGCGACCGACGACCCGGTGCGCGGCATCCGCCTGCTCGTCGAGACCGGGCTGATGGGCGAGTTCCTCCCCGAGATCCCCGCATTGCAGCTCGAGGTCGACGAGCACCACCACCACAAGGACGTGTACGAGCACTCGCTCACGGTGCTGCGCCAGGCGATCGAGCTCGAGAAGGCGCGGAACCCGGATGCCGCGCCCGACGTGCCGCTGCGGATCGCGGCGCTGCTGCACGACATCGGCAAGCCGGCCACGCGACGACTCGAGCCCGGCGGCGGGGTGACCTTCTACCACCACGACCTCAAGGGCGCGCGGCTGGCGCGCAAGCGCCTGCAGGCGCTGCGCTTCGACTCCGCGACGATCACGAGCGTCGCGCGGCTGATCGAACTGCATCTGCGCTTCTTCGGCTACTCGGAGGGCGCGTGGACGGATTCGGCGGTGCGCCGGTATGTGAGGGATGCCGACGCCGAGCTCGAGCGCCTGCACATCCTCACGCGGGCCGATGTCACGACGCGCAACGTCAAGAAGGCCGCGCGCCTGGCCCGCGCGTACGACGACATCGAGCGCCGCATCACGGAGCTCGCCGCCCAGGAGCAGCTGGACGCGATGCGCCCCGAGCTCGACGGCAACCGCATCCAGGAGGTGCTGGGGCTGAAGCCCGGCCGCGAGGTCGGCGAGGCGTATCGCTTCCTGCTGGACCTCCGCCTCGACGAGGGCATCGTGGGCGAGGACGAGGCCGAACGGCGGCTGCGGGAGTGGTGGTCCGCCCGGTCGTAGGCGGCGGTGAGCGGGACTCGGGTTCGGCGCTGATGCGGGTCTCGGCGGCTCGAGTCAGCGTGAGCGCAGGTGGCGCGATACGCGCTCGGCGAAGGCGGGGCAGCCGGCGGCCGTCAAGGCCTCGGCGAGGCCCGCGTTCGAGGCGCCGTCGCCGTCGCCGGCGTCCTGCCGTGCGGCATACTGCCGCGCGGCGGCGCTGCGGACGTGCGTCGCCGCGGTGTCGTCCAAGAGGCAGAGGAACTCGTCGGCCGTGTAGACCTCGAACGGCAGCTCGTCGGCGCCTGCGACGTCCCCGGCACGCGAGGAGAGGAGCACATGCGATCCCGAGGACGCGGCGGCCCCGAGCGGGCCGGGCGCGTGCCCGGGGGCCGCGTCGGCCGAGGAGTCGAGCACCTCGTCCAGGCTCGTCGCGAGGAGCTCGCAGCGGCGCTCGGCCGCTCCTTCCCGCCGCTCGGGGTCGCGCGCGACCCATTCCCGGACGGACTCAGCCACGACCTCCGACGTCGAGTGCAGCTGGAACCAGTCGCCGGTCTCGTCGCGCAGGAGCGCGAGCCATTCGAACGGGGCGCGCGCGGCGAGGACGTCGGCGTCGACGAATACCCGTTGGAGCACCCGGTCAGACTACCGAGCGAAGCTTGTCGATCCGCTCAGAGTTCGTCGTCGAGCGCGCGTAGCGCCTCGAGGGCCTCGCGGCGCTCCTGGGCGCGCCGGCGGCGCAGCGCGAGCACGTCGGCGGTGGCGAGGCGGGTGTGGCTGCCCACCGATCGCGAGGGCAGCTCGCCGCTGCGGACCAGCTTCATCAGCGTGGGGCGCGAGACCCCGACGAGCTCGGCCGCGACGGTGGTGGTGAGCTCCTCAGGAAGGGTGCTGACCGAGACGCGACCGCGCGCGAGCCCGCGGAGCACCTGCACCAGGAACGAGTTCAACTCGGGCGACAGGTCGGCCGCGGACGCCCCGCCGGCCGCGAGGACGAACTCCAGCCGACCCGGATCGGCTGCCCTCTCCAGGAGATCGGCGGCCTGCGCGCGGAGGTCCTCTTCGACGAGAACTGTCCCGTTCGTCAACAACACGGTCATAAGGCCCCCCGACCCGTGACGCGCCGCAGACGGAAGCACGGCGCACGTGCATGATATCCGGTTGCACCTGCACGTGGAGGCTTTGCACATATAGGTGCAACGCACTAGCGTCGGCCTTTATCGACCGCCGACGGAGGGGATACGACACAGGTGGATGCGGAAGCGCTCAAGCGGACCTGGGCTCAGGTCGCCGCCCACGGGGACGCGGTGCCCGGGTACTTCTATGCGCATCTGTTCCTGGCCCACCCCGAGACCCGTGATCTGTTCCCGGTCGCGATGGCCGCCCAGCGCGACCGGCTCGTCAAGGCGCTCGGTCACATGGTCAGCAACGTCGACCGCGTCGGCGACGTGGTCCCCTACATCGAGGACCTCGGTCGTGACCACCGCAAGTTCGGCACGATCGCCGGCCACTATCCCGCGGTGGGCGCGTCGCTGCTGGCCACGCTGAAGCACTTCCTCGGCGACGCGTGGACGCCCGAGCTGGCGGCCGACTGGGCCGACGCCTACGGGTTGATCGCCACCACGATGGTGACCGCGGCCGAGGCGGTGGAGTCCGAGCCGGCGACGTGGGCGGCCGAAGTCGTCGCGACCGAGCGGCGCGGCATGGACGTCGGCACCGTGACGATCCGCCCCGACGACCGGTACCGGTATCAGGCCGGGCAGTCGCTCGCTGTCGAGATCCCGCAGCGGCCGCGCCAGTGGCGCTACCTCTCGCCGACGCACGCGCCGCGCGCCGACGGCACCATCACCTTCCACGTGCAGCTCGTCGCCGGCGGCCAGGTCAGCGGCGCGCTGCTGCGCGATGTCTCGGCCGGGGACCGGGTGCGGCTCGGCCCGCCCATCGGCGAACTCCTCACCCTGCCCTTCGGCAGCGAGTGGCCCGACCTGCTCCTCGTGGCCGGCGGCACGGGCCTCGCCCCCCTCCTCGCGGTGCTCGACCAGGTCGCCGGACGCCACGCGTCGCGCGGCGACGGCCCGCGCGTGGCGCTGTACCACGGGGTGCGGCATCCGTGGGGCTTCTATGCGAAGCAGGAGATCGACCGCTACGCCGACGCGCCGTGGCTCACGGTCGGCTACGCGGTGTCGGACGACCCCTCGTATCCCGGACCCCGCGGACTCATCGGCGACATCGCCGCCGCGGACGGGCCGTGGGACGACCGCCTCGCGATGGTGTGCGGCTCGCCGCGCATGGTCGACCACACCATCGCCGTCCTGCGTCGCGCGGGACTCGACGAGCACAGCATCCGCAGCGAGAAGTACGAAGACCCGTTCACCCAGCAACCCCGCGTCACCGGCGATCAGGCTCACTCCCCGGAACTGGTCCGGTCGGGCACCGCGAGGGGAACCCAGTAGAGGGCAGAGACGACCATGACCGCGACCCGATCCGCATCCATCACGCCCGAGTCCCTCCGCGACGCATCGTTCTCGGACGAGCGCAGCGGCTACTCCCGCGCCGAGGTGCAGGCGGTCCTGACCGCCGCGGCCGACGCGCTCGAGCTCGCGTGGCGCAACAACGACGCCCTCACCGCGAACGTCGGCACCGAGGACGGCGAGATCTCCAGCCGCGCCGTGCTGCTGCTCAGCAGCGCGCAGCGCATCGCCGACGACGCGGTCGCCGAGGCCGAGTCCTACGCGAAGGACCTGATCGAGACCGCCCGCAAGCAGTATCGCGAGATCATCGAGCGCGCGCAGCACGTCGCGCACTCGATCGAGAAGCAGGCCGCCGCGCACCCCGGGCAGGTGGCGGCTGCCGCCGCCGCCGCAGCTCCGGCCACCGGCGCCATCCCCGTGGCGGGTGCCGTCGGCGCCGCCCCCGCCGCCGACCCGTGGGCCGCCGATCGTCCGCCGGCGCTCGCCTTCGCGACCGACGACCTCGCGGCGGCCGGACCGGCGTCGCCGGACGAGGTCGTCCGCGCCCGCCAGTTCGCCCGTATGGCCACCGCCCAGGTGCACTCGCTGCTCGAGTCCATCGAACGCGAGCTCGGCCGCCTCGGTGCGACGCCCGCGCGGATCCTCCCGCCGGACCCGGCCGGGCGTGCCGTCCCCGCGGAGCCCTTCGCGGCCGCCCCGGAGCCCTTCCCGGAGTCCTTCCCGGCTGCGCGGCAGCCCGAGCCGGCCGCCCCGCAACCCGAGTCCGCGCGGCGGGACGGCTTCGCGCCCGGCGCGGAGCCTGAGCCCGCACCGGCGCCCGCGCCCGCCGCGGCCGAAGGCTTCTGGCGCCGCCGAGGTGCCGGGGAGAACTGAGCACCCGGCCCAACCCGTGGTCGACCTCGGCCCACAGCATCCATCCCCCTCTCACGATCGGAGCACCCGCATGACCGACACGACTGAAGCGACGCTGTACCAGCGCCTCGGCGAGGGCGACGGCATCGCCGCCGTCGTCGACAGCCTCTACCGCCGGATCCTCGGCGACGAGACGCTGGCGCCGTTCTTCTCCGAGACCCGCATGGTCGAGCAGAAGCGCCACATGGCCCTCTTCCTCGCCGCCGCGGCCGGCGGTCCCGACGGCTACCGCGGCAAGGACCTGACCGTGGCGCACGCCGGCCGCGGCATCACCGACGCTGACTTCGACCGCGTCATCGGCCACGCCGCCGCCGCGCTCGAAGAGGCCGGTGTGGACGCCGACGCCATCGCGCAGGTCGCCGGTGCCCTGATGCCGCTGCGCGAGAAGGTCGCCACCGCGGCGGCCTGAGAGCACCCCCGCCCGTCGGGCGCGAGAACGGCCCGGGTCGCCGGAGCGACGCGCGTGCGCGCCGACCGACGGCCCGGACCGAGCCTCCTCTCGAGGAGGGATGGATCAGCCGACTCCCGGGTCCTCCCACTCCGGGCAGTCGGCCGGACCGGCCTGCACGAAGGTGGTGTTGTTGTTCGCCGCGTCCAGCGCCTTCGACAGCGACAGGTCGTCGGTGCCGCTGGTGAGCGACGCCGCGGCGTCGGCCATCAGGCCCGCGATGGTCGTGTAGCCGAACGAGTTCGCGCTCGCCGCCGTCGGCGCGTAGACGATGGCCGTTCCGGCGGTCATGCCCGACGCCACGTTCAGCGCCATCGCGGCGAGCTGCGCCGACAGCATGTACGACGGCGTGCTCGCGTTGGCCGCCCGCAGCCAGGTGCGGAACGAGCTGTAGCTCGCCGGGTCGAACGTCGCGCCCCCGGCCTTCTCCAGCGGCAGCGCGACCAGCGTCGCCAGCGCTCCCGGCGTCGCCTTGAACGACGCCTCGCCGTTCTTGTTCTGCCAGTACCCGAGCGTGTGCCCGCCGCCCTCGCCGAGGCAGAGGTTGCCGAAGCTCACATCCGTCGTCTCACCTTCGGCCACCGTCACCTCGACGCTGTCGGGCGAGACGTGCGTCCATCCCTCGAGCAGTCCTTCGCTGACCGTGTAGTCACCGGCCGCGACGTCGACCTGCACGGTGCCGTCGCCCTGGGTGACGGTGTCGATCGGCGTGACGCCGTCGGTGATGCTGATCGGCCACGAGCCGATGCCCGGCTCGCCGGCATCGCGGCTGCCGTTGGCGTTGGCGTCGTAGTACTTCAGAGCGGCGATGGTGCCCGGCTCGGGCGCGGTCACGCAGTCGGGGTCGTCGCCGTCGACCAGCGTGTCGCCGTCGTTGTCGATCATGTCGTCGCAGATCTCGGGCGGCGTCGTCGTGATGCCGTTGCCGCGCAGCAGCACCCACGTGTCCAGCTGCTCGTCGCCGCTGTCGGCGAGGACGAGCTTCATGGTGTTGGGCACGTTCGGCGTGACCGCAGCCGTGCATGTCAGGACGACGGTGAGGCCGTCCATCTCGGTGTCGATCGCTGCGGCGGTGTTGTCGCGGAAGAGCGCCGCATTCGTCGTGCCGTTGATCGAGTCGACGGTGACGGGCGTTCCCGCCTCGACGGTCGCGCAGTTGGTTCCGTTCACGTAGAAGGCGAAGACATCATTGAACCCCTGGCCCACCCACTCGTTGTACTCCTCCGAGCCGAAGACGTAGCTGATGTAGACGGTCGCCGCGTCGGGGACGAAGTCGAACGAGAGAGCAACCGCGTCGAACGTGTCGTCGCCCGACAGCGCGCTGAGATCGGCGTCGCCCGGCGTCCCCACGATGGTCGACGTGTTGCCGGCGTCGTTGGGACCAGGGAGGTTGCCGACGTCGCCGCTGGACAGGACGGCCCCGGCCCCGAAGCCGTAGGTCGTCAGAACCGGGTCTGCGAACAGCCCCGCCTGATTGGAGCCGCCGGTCAGGGCGACATTGGACACGGTGATACCGCTGCCGGCGATGGCTTCCGCCACCTGCGTCGGTGTGATTCCTCCCGAGACCGGCTGCACGGTCGTCGCGGCCGATGCCGGCAGCGCCGAGACCGCGACCAGTGAGGCCGAGACGGCCATGATCGCCACGAAGGCATGCTTTTTGAACATCAGAATGATCCCCCCACGGGATACCCCAGACAAAGGGTCGGCCCCGCGCCGACCCACCCGCGCTACATCGTCCTCCTGCTCTCCGACGAGCACAAGACCCCCGTGAACAGGGCTTTCCGTGCGCCCCGCGGCGAGGACCCTGCCCGCGAACGGCTCCCCGGCGGTGAGACCCTGCCCGCGAACGGCGCCGTGCGGGAACCCACCCTCTCGCGATTGCGAAACCGCGAGAGGGTGGATCTCCGCGGGCGACGGCGCGCGACGCCGCACCTACACTGGACGCACGCTCCACCGACGTCGATCGGAGCCGCCGTGTCCTCACCGTGGTCGCACCGGCGGGAGGTGTCGCCCGAGACCTCGCGCCTGCTCATCGAGCGTGCGCATGACGAGCTCGTCGCGGGGAATGCGGGCGATGAGCGCCTGCGCGACGTCCGCATGCTCGTCCGCGAGTCGTGGCGTCGTTCGCTCGACAGTCTGGTGGGCGCCGAGGCGCTGCCGCCGCTGGATCTCACGGCCGAGGAGCTCGAGGCCTACCGCCGGGCGCATCCGCTGGCCGGCGTGATCGACATGGTGCGCGGGCTGCTGCTGCCGGGCGAGGCATCCGAATCCGGCGTCGTCGTGGCTGTCGGCGATGCGTCCGGCCGGCTGCTGTGGGTCGAGGGCGACCGGCATGTGCGCCGACTCACCGGCGACATGGGGTTCGTCGAGGGCGCCAACTGGTCGGAGGACGCGGTCGGAACCGCGGCGCCCGGCACCGCTCTCACCCTCGATCGATCGGTGCAGATCACCGGCGCCGAGCACTTCAACCGGCTCGTGCAGCCGTGGTCGTGCACCGCGGCACCCGTGCACGACCCCGAGACGCGCCGCATCCTCGGTGTGATCGACGTCACCGGGGGGCTCGAGGCGGTGACCCCGCAGGCGCAGCTGCTGGTGGATGCCACGGCCCGGGCGATCGAGGGCGAGCTGCTGGTGGCCCGGCTGCGGGCGCGGGCCGCGGCACCGCAGACTCCGGCACCGCAGACTCCGGCGCCGCGACGCCCGTCGCGCGGCACCAGCCGGCGGCCCGAGCCCACCCGCGTGACCCTGCACGTGCTCGGGCGCGACCGTGCGCTGCTCGAGGTCGCCGGCGAGGGGACCGACACCGTCTCGGAGCTCGGACCGCGCCACGCCGAGCTGCTGCTCATGCTCGCGCTCCACCGGCACGGCCTGTCGGCCGAGCGGCTGGGCGAGCTCGTGTACGGCGAGCCCGACGACAGGGCCGCCGGACCGGGTGCGACCACCGGCGGCGCATCGAGGGCGTCGGTGACGCTCCGCGCCGAGATGGTCAGACTGCGCAAGGCGCTCGCGACCGCCGCACCCGCCCTCGTGCCCGAGTCGCGGCCGTATCGCCTCGCGGTGGAGGTCGAGACCGACGCGCACCGGGTGCTGTCGCTCCTCGACCGCGGCGCACACCGCGTGGCGCTCGCCGCCTACCGCGGCGACGTGCTCCCCGACTCGGTCGCGCCTGGCGTGGAGGAGTTCCGCGACACGGTCCGCCAGGCGCTGCGCGAAGCACTCATGGCCGAGGCATCCGTCGACGTCCTCCTCGCGTTCGCCGAGACGGATGCCGCCGCCGGCGACGTCGAGCTGCTCCGGCTCTGCCTCACCATGCTTCCTCCCCGCTCGCCCCGGCGCGCCGGCCTCGTCGGGCGGATCGAGCGGCTCGAAGCCGACCTCTGACCTGGAGCCGCAAGACCCTCGGCCGGACGCTCGCAACGTTCTGCAACGTGGCGCGGCCTACGTTCGACGCATCGCGACGACGACCGTCGCGGACAGCGTCGAAGGAGACCAGCATGACCATCGTCGAAGAGGGCGTCTCGAGCGTCTACGCCGCCCCCGGGCAGCGCGGCTCGATCGCCGACTACCGCCCCCGCTACGGCCACTACATCGGCGGCGAGTGGGTCGAGCCCGTCAAGGGCGAGTACTTCGAGAACATCTCGCCGGTGAACGGCAAGCCCTTCACCGAGGTCGGCCGCGGCACCGCCGAAGACATCGACCGTGCCGTCGACGTCGCGTGGCGCGCTTTCGAGAGCTGGAAGCGCACGACGCCCGCCGAGCGCGCGAACATCCTCAACAAGATCGCCGACCGCATCGAGCAGAACCTCGAGCGGATCGCCGTGGCCGAGACCTGGGAGAACGGCAAGCCGGTCCGCGAGACGCTGGCCGCCGACATCCCGCTCGCCGTCGACCACTTCCGCTACTTCGCGGGCGTCCTGCGCGCGCAGGAGGGCTCGCTCAGCCAGCTCGACGACGACACCGTCGCGTACCACTTCCACGAGCCGCTGGGCGTGGTCGGCCAGATCATCCCGTGGAACTTCCCCATCCTCATGGCCACGTGGAAGCTCGCTCCGGCGCTCGCGGCCGGCAACTGCGTCGTGCTCAAGCCGGCCGAGCAGACGCCCGCCTCGATCCTGTTCCTGTTCGACATCATCGGCGACCTCCTCCCGGCCGGTGTGGTCAACATCGTGAACGGATTCGGGATCGAGGCCGGAGCGCCGCTCGCGCAGCACAAGCGCATCCGCAAGGTCGCCTTCACGGGCGAGACCACGACCGGCCGCCTCATCATGCAGTACGCGTCGCAGAACCTCATCCCCGTGACGCTCGAGCTCGGCGGCAAGAGCGCGAACGTGTTCTTCGAGGACGTCGCCCGCGACACCGGCGACTCCTACTACGACAACGCCCTCGAGGGCTTCACGTTCTTCGCCCTCAACCAGGGCGAGGTGTGCACCTGCCCGTCGCGCGCCCTCATCCAGCGGTCGATCTACGACCGGTTCCTCGGCGACGGACTCGACCGCGTGGCGAAGATCGTGCAGGGCAACCCGCTCGACCCCGCGACGATGATCGGCGCGCAGGCCTCCAACGACCAGCTCGAGAAGATCCTGAGCTACATCGACATCGGCAAGCAGGGCGGTGCGAAGCTGCTCGCCGGAGGCGAGCGCGTCGACCTCGGCGGCGACCTGTCGGGCGGCTACTACGTGGCGCCGACCGTCTTCGAGGGCACCAACGACATGCGCATCTTCCAGGAGGAGATCTTCGGCCCGGTGGTCTCGGTCACCTCGTTCGACGACTTCGACGACGCCGTCTCGATCGCCAACGACACGCTCTACGGCCTGGGCGCCGGCGTCTGGAGCCGCTCCGGCGACACGGCGTACCGCGCCGGCCGCGCGATCGAGGCCGGCCGCGTCTGGACGAACACGTACCACCAGTACCCCGCCCACGCGGCGTTCGGCGGCTACAAGCAGTCCGGCATCGGCCGCGAGAACCACCTCAAGATGCTCGACCACTACCAGCAGACGAAGAACCTCCTCGTGTCGTACGCCGACGGAGCGATGGGCTTCTTCTGATCCGCCTGCCGGTCCCTCCGGGGGGTCTCGGGGCCGGCACCCATGACCCGGGCGGCGTGCCCCACACTCGCCGCCCGGGTCGCCCTCGCACATGAGAAGGAGCTGGCGACGATGGAGGAGCGCACGTACTCACGCGTGGCGGTGACGGATGTCGCGGCATCCCTCCTGCGGCAACTCACCGCGCAGCACGGACCGCTCATGTTCCACCAGTCCGGCGGCTGCTGCGACGGCAGCGCACCGATGTGCTACCCGATCGGGATGTTCCTCGTCGGGCCGTCGGACGTGAGACTCGGCGAACTCGACGTCGGCCGCGACCCTGCGACGGACTCAGGTACGGCTGAGCCGATCGAGGTCTTCATCTCGGAGGCACAGTTCGAGTACTGGAAGTACACGCACCTCACCATCGACGTCGTCCCCGGGCGCGGTGCCGGCTTCAGCGTCGAGGGTCCGACCGGCAACCGCTTCATCATCCGGTCCCGCATGCTCGACGATGCGGAGCTGGCGAGCTTCGGGCTCGTGTGAGCGGCGTAGCTCAGCCGACCTCGGCCCTCTCTCGGGCGACGACGGCGGTTCCTTCGAGACGACCCTCCCGGTCGTCGTGACCCGTCGATAGCATTCGCACGGCGGCCGGTCGCACGGGCCCGGCCCTCGGCGGAGGTTCCGATGAGCGGCGACCTGATCCTGGTCCTCGTCCTGCTGGTCGTCACGATCGTGCTGTTCGCGATCGGGCGGCCGCGCATGGACGTCGTCGCCGTCCTCGTGATCGTGGCGCTGCCGCTCACCGGCGTGCTGACCGTCCCCGAGACCCTGGCCGGCTTCGCCGATCCCAACGTCATCCTCATCGCGGCGCTGTTCGTGGTGGGCGAAGGGCTCTCGCGCACGGGCGTCACCTACCGCCTCGGCGACTGGCTGGCCGCGCACGCCGGCCGCAGCACACCGCGACTCATCGTGTTGCTGATGCTCTCGGTGGCCGCGCTCGGCGCCGTGATGAGCTCGACGGGCGTCGTCGCGATCTTCATCCCCGTCGTGCTGAGCATCGCCGCGCGCACCGGCCTCTCGCCGCGGCAGCTCATGATGCCGCTCAGTATGGCCGGCCTCATGAGCGGCATGCTCACCCTCATCGCGACGGCCCCGAACCTGGTGGTCGACGCCGAGCTGCGCCGCCACGGACTCGACGGCTTCGGGTTCTTCAGCGTCACGCCCTTCGGCCTCGTGGTGCTCGCACTCGGCATCGGGTACATCCTCGTCGCGCGGCGGTTCCTGGGCGACGACGCCGGCGCCGCCCGCCGCGGCCGCCGCAGCTTCCGGAGCCTCATCGCCGACTACGACGTCGACAGCCGGACCGCCCGCTATCGCGTCGGGCCGGGCTCGCCCCTCGTCGGCCACAGCCTCGCCGACGCCGACTTCGCGCCGTCGCTCAGCTCGGTGCTGGGACTCGAGCGCGCCCGGTTCCTGCGCGGCACGGTCCTCGCCACGCGCGGCGACACCGTGGTGCAGCGCGGTGACACGCTCGTGCTCGACATCTCCCCGTCCGCGGCCGACCGGCGACGCCTCGACCTCGAGCGGCTCGACGTGGCCGGGGGCTTCTTCGACGCCTATGCGCGGCAGGTCGGCATGGCGGAGGTCATCGTGACGCCCGACTCGGTCGCGCTCGGCCGCACGATCCGCGAGCTGCGGTTCCGCACCGAGTACGAGGTGACGGTGCTCGGCGTGCGGCACGCCGGTCACGCGGCCGGCGAGGACTTCACCGACCGCCGCCTGCGCGCCGGCGACACGCTGCTGGTGGCGGGCTCCTGGGCCGCGGTGCACCGATTCCGTGAAGAGGCACGCGACTTCGCGCCGATGGACCTGCCCGCCGAGGGCGACGAGGTCGCCCCCGCGGCCGACCGCGCGCCGTTCGCGCTGCTGAGCCTCGCGGTCATGATCGTGCTGATGGTCACCGGCATCGTGCCGAACGTCATCGCCGCGCTCCTCGCCGCGCTCATGATGGGCCTCTTCCGCGCGATCGACATGCCGTCGGCCTATCGCGCGATCCACTGGCCGACGCTGCTGCTGATCGCCGGCATGCTCCCGTTCGCGCAGGCGCTCGAGGTGACCGGCGGCATCGATCTGGCCGCCGACGCGCTGCTGAGCGCGTTCGGCGGTGCGGGCCCGTCGCTCGTGCTCGCCGCGCTGTTCGTGACGACGGCCGTGATCGGACTGTTCGTCTCGAACACCGCGACCGCCGTGCTGATGGCGCCCATCGCGATCACCGCCGCCGAGCACCTCGGAGCGTCGCCGTACCCGTTCGCGATGATCGTCGTGCTCGCGGCGTCGTCCGCGTTCATGACACCGGTGTCGTCACCGGTGAACACCCTCGTCGTCGAGCCGGGGCGGTACCGGTTCGGCGACTTCGTGCGGCTGGGCGTGCCGTTCACCGTCGTGGTGCTGATCGTCAGCGTGGTGATGGTGCCGCTCGTCATGCCCCTGTAGGGCAGGCAGGCGGATGCCGGCGACCGGAGCCGCCGGCATCCGCCCCGCTGCTGCGCTCAGGCGCTGTCGCGGAGGTCGCGCGCGAAGCCCTCGGCATGCGCGCGGAGCGCATCGATGCGGCGCTGACGCGCGGCCTTGACGTCGAACCCGAGGTAGGCGGGCGGCATGGGCCGCCGGGCGTTCGCCGAGCACTCGAACTTCTCGCAGAGCAGCGTGCCGACGCTGTCGCCGTTGCGGCCGGCCTTGCCGGCGCGCTTGGCGCCGAAGAGCACGACGTCGTTGGGGAGCGTGACGTCCTCGCACCACGAGCACTGCGCGCGGGAGCGCGTGCGCTGCTCGGTCTGGCGCAGCAGGATGCCGACGGGCGCGTCGTCGACCGGCACCACGATGAAGCCGGCCAGCGGCTGCTTCGGATCGCGCCAGCCGAAGTAGTCGAGGTCGGCCCAGCCCACATGGGCGAGGTCGGGCACGACGAGCGCGTTGCGCTCGCGCAGGGAGGCGTTGATGAAGGACGCGCGGATGTCCTTCTCGGTGAATGCGTGCATGATTCCTTGATTCACGAGGGGTCGTCCGTGGGGACGACGAAGAGGGATGGATGCCGCAGACCGGCGGTCCGCGGAGAGTCGGGCGGCGCCGCACGCGAGGCCGGACGGTGACGTCAGCCCGCGCGGCGCGCGCGGCTACCTCCGCTCGGCGCGAGCCGCGCCGAGTACCCCCTCACGCCCGCCGGGCGTCGTGATCGTCGAATGCACGCCCGACAGCATACGCTCGCCCGCCTGATGACCGGGTCAGCGCAGGAACGCCGGTCCGACCTGGGTGAGGATCCAGAACAGCACCACCACGCCGCCGACGATGATCGTCGCCCACGGCACACCGCGCTGCAGGCGTCGGCCCTGCGGGGCGACGCCGGCCGGCGGTCGCAGCGCGTCGAGCGGAGGGACGAACGGGACGGATGCCGCGCCGCCGGGCCCCGCGCCGACCTCGGCCGAGGCGGGGCCGAGGGGTGCGGCATCCGTCATCGCCGTCGCGGCCGCCGCCAGCCTCTCGTCGCGCCACCGCGCCCACTGCGCGAACTTGTCGAGCAGGGCGCCGACGACCGAGAACAGCCACGCCCACGTCTGCGGGTCGAGGGTGGAGAAGTCGCGCTTGGCGTAGAGGAAGAGCCAGTCGTCGACGATCTCGACGTCGAGGGCGGCGGCGTTGTCGATGAACCGCGCCATGATGTCGGGCGTGAAGAGGTAGAGCGCGTCGCGCTCGTAGTCGGCGGGGCAGTAGAGGGAGAAGAAGCGGTCGAAGTCGCCCTCGAGGCTCAGCCGCTGCTCCTTGTCGAACGTGAGCGGCAGGTTCGAGGCGCCGAACAGGCCGTTGTTGCTCGTCGCGTCCAGCACGATGTGCGGGAGCGGGGTGTCGAGCTTCACCGCGACGTAGCCCCACTGGTGCGTCTGCTGGTTCTTGCCCGACCCGGTCGTGTAGCGGTAGTTCGCGAACTCGACGAAGCGCGGCTGCCGGCCGCGCACGAGGTCGAGCGCGTGGCGGGCGCTGCCGATCGAGAAGATCATCCCGGGAAGCCCCGGCGCGTCCAGCCGCGGCAGGTACTCCATGGCGTTGGCGCGCGCGAACCGGTCGAGGCGGTAGCGGCGCTCGCGGCCGGCGCGGGCGCCCCGAACGAAGAGCGTGATCCCGACGGCGGCGATGACGCCGATCACCAGCACCGGAAGCACGGCGAACAGCAGGGCGATCCCTCCGGCGCCCTCGACCCCGGCGCTCACAGCGCCCAGTACCGCCGAGATCATCGTGATCGCCACCGAGCCGAAGACCACGAGCACGACGAGCGCGAGGACGACGCCAAGAACGGCCCCGAACGACGAGCTCGCCATCCTTCCGGTGCGGCGGAGCTCGTGATCGAAGGCCCGTGCCGCGCCGGGGGGAACGGGCTCGACGAGCGGCCGCGCGTCGAACGGATACGACGGCGCGGCGCCGGGGGCGGTGGACGGAGCGCTCACGCGGTCCACCGTACTCGCGGCCGCGAGCCGGTCCGGTTCCGCGCGGGATGCGAGCGTCGTGCGGCAGGATCGGACTCGACAAGGAGGCACCATGACCGATGCCCGCAGGGATCCCGACGACCTCCGCACGCTCCGCGAAGCCTCCGACATCCTCGGCATCGACGCGCTCCTGAGCGCCGAGGAGCAGGCGGTCCGCGACCGCGTGCGGGCATTCGTCGACGCGGAGATCCGCCCGCACATCGCCGGCTGGTTCGATCGCGCGCACTTCCCCGCCGAGCTCGCCCCCGCCCTCGGTCGCCTGGGCGTGCTCGGCATGGAGCTGGACGGACACGGATGCCCCGGCCGCAGCGCCGTCGAGTATGGCGTGGCAGCCCTCGAGCTCGAGGCCGGCGACTCGGGCATCCGCACGTTCGTCTCGGTGCAGGGGTCGCTCGCCATGGGGTCGATCCACCGATGGGGCAGCGACGCGCAGAAGCAGGAGTGGCTCCCCCGCATGGCGGCCGGTGAGGCCATCGGCAGCTTCGGACTCACCGAGCCGACGGCCGGGTCGGACCCGTCGCGCATGAAGACGTTCGCCCGGCGCGACGGCGGGGACTGGATCCTCTCGGGCGCCAAGCGCTGGATCGGTCTCGCACCGATCGCCGCGGTGACGGTGGTCTGGGCGCAGACCGACGACGGCGTGCGCGGCTTCCTGGTGCCCGCCGGCACGCCGGGATTCGAGGTGACGGTGCTGGAGCCGAAGGGCTCGATGCGGGCGTCCGTGCAGACCGCCCTCCGCTTCGACGAGGTCAGGCTTCCGGCATCCGCTCTCCTGCCGGAGGCACGCGGGCTGCGCGGACCCCTCTCGGCGCTCAACGACGCGCGCTACGGGATCGTGTGGGGTTCTCTCGGCGCAGGGCGCGACAGCTACGAGGCGGCACTGCGGCACGCGCTGCGGCGCGAGCAGTTCGGGCAGCCGATCGCCGGCTTCCAGCTGACGCAGCGCAAGCTCGTCGACATGGTGGTGGAGCTGCAGAAGGGCGCGCTGCTCGCGCTGCAGATCGGGAGGGCGAAGGATGCCGGAACCCTGACCCCCGCCCAGATCTCGCTCGGCAAGCTCAACAACGTGCGGGAGGCGATCGAGATCGCCCGCGAGGCGCGGACGATCCTGGGCGGCGACGGCGTGCTGCTCGAGCACTCCCCGATCCGGCACGCGGCCAATCTCGAGTCGGTGCGCACGTACGAGGGCACAGACGAGGTGCACACGCTGATCCTCGGCCAGCATCTGACCGGGCTGAGCGCGTTCCGCTGAGCGGTCTGAGGGATCAGCGCGCGAACTCGGCGAGGACCGCGGAGCGCAGCCAGGCGGTGTAGCGCTCCGGCGTCCAGCCGGACTGCGTGACCAGCTGCTGATACCCCTCCGGCGACAGCTGGAACGACAGCGCGGCCGCCGTCGCGTCCGGGTCGGCGACGGTGGGCGCCAAGCCGCGCGCGACCAGTTCGTCGACGAACCGCCGGTAGTCCACCGCGCGACGGGCGAGGATCGCCCGCAACGCGGTGTGGACGACGGGATCGGATGCCGCGGCGCCGAGCAGCACCGTCCACAGGGCATGGCCGCGCGCGTTCGCGAGAGCGATCTGTCCCACCACCGCGTCGAGCAACGCCGCGTCGGGAAGGTCCAGGACTCCCCGTCCCACCTCGGTGTCGGTGAGCGAGTCCGCCGACTCCGTTCCGGCGAACATCACCTCGAAGGCGGCGATCAGAAGCTCCGACTTGGCGGCGGTGGTCTTCACCGTCTCGGTCGAGACGCCGGCTTCGCGCGCGATGCCCGCGAGAGTCGTGGCCGCATAGCCGCGCGTGGCGAACAGGCGAGCGGCGGCCTCGACCACGCGCCGGCGGGTCTCTTGCGCCTGCCGAGCCCGCAGTGCGGAGCGGTATGCGCGCGGCGATGTATCAGAGGTCATTGACCTGCCTCATGGGGTGGTGAATACTCCAGCAGTACATCCAATCCTAGCGAAGGCGCCTCACCCATGTCCCGGTTCCTGATCACCTGCACGCCCGCTCACGGTCACGTCATGCCCCTCCTGCAGATCGCGCGCCACCTCGTCGCACGGGGCGGCGAGGTGAGCTTCCTGACGAGCCCCCGCTGGGCAGACCGCGTCCGCGAGACCGGGGCGCGGTTCGTGCCGCTGCCCGCCGAGGCGGACGTCGACCTCGACGAGCCCGACCGCGCCTTTCCGGAGCGGTCCGGACTGACCGGTCCCGCCGCGATCCGCTTCGACATGACGAATCTCTTCGTCCGGCCCGGTGCCGCCCAGTTCGCCGCCCTCCGCGCGGAGCTCGCGGCACGTCATGTGGACGCGGTGCTGACGGAGCCGCTCTTCCTGGGCGCCGCGCTCTTGAACCGATTGCCGCGCTCCGAGCGTCCGCCGGTGATCGCGCTGGGCATCTTCCCGCTCGGGGTGAAGAGCCGTGACACCGCGCCCTTCGGCCTGGGCGTGCCGCCGAAGGCGGGCGCGGTGGGCCGTCTGCGCAACCGCGTCCTCTCGCTGGTGGCCGAACGCGCGATCTTCGGCGCCGTGCAGCGAGAGGCGGACGAGATCAGCCGGCGCGAGGTCGGCGTGCCGCTCGGCGGCTTCCTCCTCGACTGGCCGTCGCGCGCCGACGCGGTGGTGCAGTTCACGGTGCCGGCGTTCGAGTATCCGCGCTCCGACCTCCCGTCGACCGTGCACTTCGCCGGTCCGATCCCGGTTCCGGCGTCGGCGGTGGCGCTGCCGGAGTGGTGGTCCGACCTGGACGGCCGCCGGCCGGTCGTCCACGTGACGCAGGGGACGGTGGCGAACGCCGACTTCGGCCAGCTCGTGCTGCCGACGATCGAAGGGCTCGCGGCATCCGATCCTCTCGTCGTGGTCTCCACCGGCGGGCGCCCGCGATCGGCGCTGCCCGCCGATCTTCCCGCGAACGTGCGCGTCGCGGAATACCTGCCCTATGACCGGCTTCTCCCGCTCGTCGACGTGCTGGTCACCAACGGCGGCTACGGCGGCGTGCAGCAGGCGCTGGCCCACGGCGTGCCGCTGGTGGTCGCCGGGCAGACCGAAGACAAGGTCGAGGTGTCGGCCCGCGTCGGCTGGTCGGGCGCCGGCATCAACCTCAAGTCCCAGCGCCCGAGTCCCGCACAGGTGGCCGCCGCGGTCGATCGCGTGATGACGGATGCCTCGTACCGCGCCCGCGCGGAGGCGCTGGCGACCGCATTCGCGGCGGCCGACGGGCTGGCCGGGCTCGATGCGGTGATCTCCTCTCTCGCCGCGCCCGCGCCGGTGAAGACCTCGGGCGCTCACGGCGAGTGACGGGTGCGCCCACCCCGCGCGGCGGGCGGCGACCCCGAGCGCGGCGGTCGATTCGGCGCACGATCGGGCATCCGGTACCATAGGAGGGTTGTCCGTGTGAGCGCGCGCCCGCGCGCCGTCCGGATGACGTGCAACACACCCTCCTGCTGCCGGGAAATGCCCGACAGCCGTTCTAGTCCGAAGGAGGTGGGTTAGTGACGCACCAGTACGAACTCATGGTCATCCTGAACCCTGAGATCGACGAGCGCCAGGTCGGCGCCAACCTCGACAAGTTCCTGAAGGTCATCACGACCGACGGCGGCACCATCGAGAACATCGACATCTGGGGCAAGCGCCGTCTCGCGTACGAGATCCAGAAGAAGACCGAGGGCATCTACGCTGTCGTCAACTTCACCGCGACGGCCGAGACCACCCAGGAGCTCGACCGCCAGCTGAACCTCAGCGAGCAGATCATGCGCACGAAGGTCCTGCGTGCCGAGGAGGCCATCGCGATGGTCGCTTCGGAGAAGGCCCGTGCCGACGAGCGCGCCGCCCGCAAGACCGCCAAGGCTGCGAAGGCGTAAGGCTGATGGCCGGCGAGACGATCATCACCGTCGTGGGAAACCTCACGGCTGATCCCGAACTGCGCTACACGCAGAACGGCCTCCCCGTCGCGAACTTCACGATCGCGTCGACGCCGCGCAACTTCGACCGTCAGGCCAACGAGTGGAAGGACGGCGAAGCGCTGTTCCTCCGCGCGAGCGTGTGGCGCGAGTTCGCCGAGCACGTGGCCGGCTCGCTGACGAAGGGCATGCGGGTCATCGCGACCGGCCGCCTCAAGCAGCGCAGCTACCAGGACCGCGAGGGCAACAACCGCACCGCGATCGAGCTCGAGGTCGATGAGATCGGTCCGTCGCTGCGCTACGCGACCGCTCAGGTCACCCGTGCCGCGGGCGGCTCCGGCGGTGGCGGCGGCAACTTCGGCGGTGGCGGCCAGTCTCGTCCGGCGCAGGTCGCCGACGAGCCGTGGTCGACCCCCGGTTCGCAGAACGCCGGTGGCGGCGACGCGTGGGCTGCCCCGGGCGCCTACGGCGACGACACCCCGTTCTGATCGGTCAGATCTCAGCAACAGATTCCGGATGCCTCGTGACGAGGCATCCGATCATCAACACGTAAAGGAAACACCATGGCTGGAAAGGCAACCGGCGACCGCCGGAAGCCGCGGAAGGGCGCGAAGAACGCGGCCCCCGCGAAGGCGATCCGTGTCGGCGTCATCGACTACAAGGACGTCGCCACCCTCCGCAAGTTCATCTCGGAGCGCGGCAAGATCCGTGCCCGTCGTATCACCGGTGTCTCGGTGCAGGAGCAGCGTCTGATCGCCAAGGCGATCAAGAACGCGCGCGAAATGGCGCTCCTGCCTTACGCCGGCGCTGGCCGCTAAGGAGTACCCACATGGCAAAGCTCATTCTCACGAACGAGGTCGCCGGGCTCGGTAGCGCCGGTGACGTGGTCGAGGTCAAGAACGGGTACGCCCGCAACTACCTCATCCCCCAGGGCTTCGCGGTCGCGTGGACCCGCGGTGGCGAGAAGCAGGTGGCGTCGATCCGCGCCGCCCGCGAGGCGCGCGCGATCCACGACCACGAAGAGGCTGTGGCGCTGAAGAACAACCTCGAGACCAACAAGGTCCGCCTGGCCGTCAAGGCCGGCGCCGAGGGTCGCCTGTTCGGTGCGGTCAAGACCGCCGATGTCGCCGACGCGGTCAAGGCCGCGGGTCTCGGTGACCTCGACAAGCGCAAGATCCACATCACCTCGCCGATCAAGTCGACGGGCGAGCACGAGGCGACGGTCCGTCTGCGCGACGACCTCACCGCCGTGATCACCCTGCAGGTGGTCGCCGCCAAGTAATCCCTCGGGATACGGCAGAACGGATGCCGCAGACCGGTGCTTCTGAGAGGCACTGCGTCTGCGGCATCCGTCGTCTGTGGCCCGCGCAGTGGTCACAACTCAGGCAGATGCGGGTCGTGCGGCGCCGACGGAGCCGCTGCACCCGATTCCGCCCGAGTTGTGCGCGCACACACGGGGTGCCGACGGCTCAGAGCCAGCCGTTGTCCCGCGCGAGGCGGGCGGCGTCGGCGCGATTGCGACCGCCGGTCTTGCCGATCGCGCTGGAGAGGTGATTGCGCACCGTCCCCTCCGACAGGTGGAGGAGCGCCGCGATGTCGGCGATCGAGCCTCCGGTCTGCGCCGCCGAGAGCACGTCGGTCTCGCGTTCGGTGAGCGGTGAGTCCCCCTGGGCGAGGGAGTCCGCGGCGAGGACCGGATCGACGACGCGCAGCCCCTGGGCGACCCGCCGCACGGCGTCGGCCAGCTGCGCCGCGGGGGTGTCCTTCACGACGAAGCCCGAGGCGCCCGCCTGCATCGCGCGCTTGAGGTAGCCCGGTCGGCCGAAGGTCGTCACGATCAGCACGCGGCACGCCGGGAGCGCGGTGCGAATCGCGGCGGCCGCGGCGATCCCGTCCATACCGGGCATCTCGATGTCGAGCATCGCGACGTCGGCGCGTGAGGCGAGCGCCGCGTCGACGACCTCGTCTCCGCGGCCGACCTCGGCGACCACCTCGATGTCGGACTCGAGTCCGAGCAGCGCCGCCAGCGCGCCCCGCACGAGCGCCTGGTCGTCGGCGATCAGGAGCCGGATCACATCGTCACCCGCAGGCTGAAGCCGCCCAGGTCGCTGCGCCCGACCGCCAGGCGTCCGCCGGCGGTCTCGACGCGCTCGCGCAGGCCGGTCAGTCCGGTCCCGGCTGCGGCGGTGTCGGACGGTCCGACACCGTCGTCGGCGACCTCCACCTCGTGCCGGCCGAGCGTGACGCGGCATCGCGACGCGCCGGCGTGGCGCACGACGTTGGTCACGCCCTCGCGCACGATCCAGCCCGCGAGCTCGCGGCGGCCCGGGGGCACGGCATCCGTCGACGAAGGCAGCTCGGCCGCGATGCCCGCGGCCTCGAGCGCCGCCCGGGCGGCGGCGAGCTCCCCGCTCACCGTGACGCCGCGCACCCCCGCGACGGTCGACCGCACGTCGGCAAGAGCGCCGCGCGCGAGCGCCTCCACCTCGGCGATCTCGGCCTTGGCGCGTTCCGGGTCGACGTCGACGAGCCTGCCGGCGAGTTCGGCCTTCACGGTCACGACGGTGAGCGAATGGCCGAGGATGTCGTGGATGTCGCGGGCGACGCGGCCACGCTCCCGCTCCACCGCGAGCGCCTCGAGCTGCGTCTGCGCCCGCCGCAGCTGATTCATCGCGGCCGCGGTTCGGGCGAAGGAGGCCATCATGAGCGAGACCGACACGATGATGGCCGGGACCCAGAGGACGTTCTCATCCCAGCCCTCGGTCATTCCGTTGGTGACCAGTGCGACCACACCCAGACCGAGGATCGTCGGCCACGTCCACTGCCACGGCAGCACGCACATGCCGAGGGCGACCCCGACGTACGTCCAGAAGACGGCGATGCCCCAGCCGAGCCACGGGAACAAGGCGAAAGAGAGCACGAGGAGACCGGCGCAGACGGCGATGCGCCCGCGCTCGCCGAGCGTCCAAGCCAGCGGCACCGACACGAGGAACGCTGCCGCGAACAGCACGACGAGAGAGAGGCCGAGCGCGGCCGCGGCTGCGGAGCCCGCCTGCGCGATCACGTCGCGGCTCGGTCCGATGAGCCACAGGAGAGCGACGCCGGCGCCGAGGTACCAGCCCGCCGCCGCCCGCGACCAGAGGATCCGCGGAAAGGAGCCCGTTCGCCGGATCGTCACGTCGCCCCGGCGAGCCGTAGCCGGCGACGAGAGGTCGGCGGCGGGCCGATCGCCGGGGGGCGTGGCGTGCATGGACATCACCTTAGAGCGGCGGGCCGGGGAGCGGCACCGGGCCGTGTACGGCAGGAGTCGCGCGGCCCGGTGAACGGAGGCGGTGCTCATACGCGCTTGGTGTCGCGGCGGAAGGCCCAGGCTGCGCAGGCGACGAAGATGCCGAGCCAGGCCACGGCGTTGACGAACCACAGGATGTCGACGTCCGCGCCGGTGAGCGGCGCACGGGCGATCTGACTGATGCCGTACACCGGCGTGAACCGCGCGATCACCTGGAGGAGCTCGGGCATCGCGCTGAGCGGGGTGAAGAGCCCGCCGAGGAACGACAACAGGGCGATCGCCAGGCTCGTGACCTGCGCCGCCCCATCGCCCGGCATGAGGTAGCCGACGGCGAGGCCGAGCGTCGTGAACACGGCGCTCGCGAGCAGCCAGCTCGCCGCACCGGTGGCGATCCACTGCGCCCACGTCAGGTGGACGCCGCTGGCGGCCCCCACCAGGTAGGTGGCGGTGACGGCGAGCAGGCCCAGCACCATGCCGGCGAGCGTCTTGACCACGACGTTCACAAGGGGGTTCAGCGGAGTGAGCCGCAGCTGCCGGCTCCATCCGTATGCTCTCTCGGTGCCGATGGCCGTGCCGGTCTGCGTGGACGACATCATGGCGCCGTACATCGCCATCGACACCATGACGTAGGCGGCGACCGACGGACCCCCCTGCGAGAGAGGGGTGGCGGTGAGCTGCTGTTCCCGCAGCGGGAGCCCGATGATGACGAACATGGCGACCGGGAAGGCCACGGTGAACAGCAGGAGGCGGCGGCTGCGGAGCTTGCGCTTGAGTTCGATCCACAGATAGGTCAGGGTGAAGCCGCCCCTCGGCGGCACCCTCCGCTCGAGCGACACGCGGTCGCTGATCGTCGTGCTGGTCGTGGTCATGATGCCGTTCCTTCGGAGGTGAGAGCGAGGAACACGCTCTCGAGGGTTTGGGCGGCGATCTCGACGTCGCGCGCCTCGGTGCGGGTCAGCAGATGCCGCGCGACGGCATCCGAGTCCCTGGTGTGGATGGTGTAGCGGTCGCCGAGCGCTTCGACGCTGTCCACTCCGGGGAGCGTGACCAGTGCGACGGGATCCGCCCCCGGCAGGGTCGCGCTCACCGCACGGCCGGATGCGAGGCCTTTGATGTCGGCGGTCGACCCGTCGGCGACGATGCGACCGCGGTTCATGAGGATGATCCGATCGGCGTACTCGTCGGCCTCGTCGAGGTGGTGCGTGGCGAACAGCACCGTGCGGCCGCGGGCGGCGTCCGCCCGGATGGCGTTCCAGAAGGATCGTCGCCCGGCGACGTCCATCCCGGTGGTCGGTTCGTCGAGGATCAGCAGGCCCGGGTCGGACAGAAGCGCCATTGCGAAGCGCAGGCGCTGCTGCTGCCCTCCCGAGCACAGCCCGACGCGCCGGTCGGCGATCTCGGCGATCCCCGCGCGCTCGAGCACCTCGGCGACGGGTCGCGTGTCTGCGAACAGGCCGGCCGTCAGGTCGAGCGTCTCGCGCACTGAGATGTCGGGGAGGAGCCCTCCCGTCTGCAGGACCGCCGACACGAGGCCGTGCGCGATCGCGGCACGGGGCGACTCGCCGTAGATCCGCACGGTGCCCGAGTCGGGCTGCGCCAGACCCAGCAGCATGTCGATCGTCGTGGTCTTCCCGGCGCCGTTCGGCCCCAGGAAGGCGACCACCTCGCCGGGACTCACCTGCAGGGTCACGTGCTCTACGGCCCGGACCGAGCCGAACGACTTGCGCAGTGCGGTCGCGTCGACGGCGAAGGGAAGGGCGGATGCCGGGTCAGCCGGCCGGCCGAGGAGCTGTGTCGATTCCATGCCTCCAGCGTCGTGCCGCCGCCTCGGCTGGCCCTCACACGGGCGTCACGATCTGTCTGTGACATCCGTCACACCCGCCCGGCGAGTCGAGCGCCTCGCGACCGGCGACGTGCGGTGAGACGTTCGGACATGCCGAGACGGATGCCGCGAGCCCCCCGGGTCGCGGCATCCGCCTGGCTGCCATCCCCGACCACGGCATCCGGTCCAGGCATTGCCGAACGACCGGGGTCGGAGATGGGTCTGGCACCCCCGACCGCGACGCCCGCTCCAGGCACGGCCGGGACGATCGCGGTCGGGGGTGGTCTAGAAGCGGGAGGGCCGTTGGGGACGGCCCTCCCGCCTGCTCACGCGGGTCGGGGCGAGGGGCGTCTGGGGAACGTCGACTTGCCCCGTCGACTCACGCGGAGCGTCGCCGCGACGCGCGCGCGACGGCTCCCGCTGCGAACAGCGAGATCCCGAGCAGCAGGAAGGGCATCGCGCCCGTCCGTCCCGTCATGGCGAGCTGAGAGGCCGAACCGGCCGAGGCCGCCGAACCAGTGACCGCGGCCGAACCGGTGACTGCGGCCGAACCGGTGGTTCCGTCGGTGCCATCGGTCCCGTCGTCACCCGGCGTGCCGGGCGTACCGGGCTCGGTCGGGTCGGTCGGGTCCGTCGGGTCCGTCGGGTCCGTCGGGTCCGTCGGATCGGTCGGGTCCGTCGGGTCCGTCGGGTCCGTCGGGTCCGTCGGGTCGGTGGGGACCGTCGGGACGACGGTGTCGACGGTGCTGTCGCCGATCACCGAGATCCCGTTGCCGCCGATCGTGATCGGCAGCGAGATCGGAGCGAGGATCTGCGTGCCGCCGAGGATCGAATCGGTGCCGTCGGTCGTACCCGTCGCGCCGCCGCCCGAGCCGGAACCCGGAGTGGCGACCGCACCCGACGACTCGCTGTCGCCGACGCCCGAGATCGCGTTGCCCACGACCGCGATCGGCACCGTGACCGGAGCGAGCACCTGGGTGCCGCCGAGGAGCGAGTCGGTGCCGTCGGTGGTGCCGACGACGCCGGGTCCACTCGAGCCGTTCGACGGTGCCGCGGTGGCGCCGTCGCTCGTGCTGTCTCCGACGACCGAGATCGCGTTGCCGACCGCGGTGATCGGTGCCGTGATGGGTGCCAGCACCTGGGTGCCGCCGAGGAGCGAGTCGGTGCCGTCGGTCCAGCCGTCGGTGCCCGAGGTTCCGGCCGTGCCGGCGGACGGCGCCGTGGTGGCGGCATCCGTCGTCTCGCTGTCGCCGATCACGGAGACCGCGTTGCCGACGGCGGTGATCGGCGCCGTGACGGGCGCGAGCACCTGGGTGCCGCCCAGGAGCGAGTCGGTGCCGTCGGTGCTGCCGACGACGCCGTTGCCGCTCGAGCCGGTCGACGGCGCCGTGGTGGCGCCGTCGCTCGAGCTGTCACCGATCACCGAGATCGCGTTGCCGACGACGGTGACCGGGGCGGTGACGGGTGCGAGCACCTGGGTGCCGCCGAGGATCGAGTCCTCGCCGCTGGTCCAGCCGTCGGTGCCGGGGGTTCCGGCGGTGCCGGCGGCGGGCGCCGTGGCTCCGTCACCCACGACCGAGATCGCGTTGCCCGACACCGTCACCGGTGCCGAGATCGAGACGATCCCCTGGGTGCCCGACAGCAGGCCGTCCTCGCCGGACGTCTCCGCCGACGCGGGTGCGCCGGCCGGGGCGGGTGCGGTGGCGGCGGTGGCGGCATCCGTCGACGCGCTGTCGCCGATGACGGAGACGGCGTTGCCGGCGACCGTGATCGGCACGTTCACCGAGACGAGCGCCTGCGTGCCCGACCCGACGCCGTCGGCGCCGCTGGTCGAGGCCTCGGCGGGTGCCGGGGCGGGTGCGGGAGCCGCGGTCGTCGCGCCGCTGCTGGACGAGTCGCCCAGCACCGACAGCGAGGTGCCACTGACCGTGACCGGGAGGTTGACGTCGATGATCGCCTGGGTGCCCGAGAGCAGTCCGTCGTCACCGTTCGTCTCGGCCGCTGTGGCGACCGTCGCGCCGAGCAGCGTGATGCCGCCGGCCAGAAGCGTGCCCCACAGGGCGCGCTTGCAGAAAGTACGCATGATGTTCCCCTTTGTGGATAGATCGGTTCGCAGCGCGCGAAGAGGCACTGCTCAGCGCGTGAGGGCGCGCTGATGCTGTGCCGCCGAAGCCCGGATGGGCACGGCAGCCGAGAGCCGATCAGTCGGGGGAGACGTCGGTGGAGCCGACAGGCGCCGGCGGCGCGTGCTCGTCCTCCGGTCCGGCACGACGCACCCAGGCACGGTGTGCGGCGAGCGGGAGGAGGGCAGCGAGCGCCCAGGCGCCGGGACCCGCACCACCGGGTCCCGAGGAGGCAGCGGCGGGAAGGCAGAGCCCTCCCGCAGAGCCGGAGGTGCCGCCGGCGGCAGGCGCGGCGGAAGAGACGACGGCCGCGGTGATCACGGCGCTGTCGGAAGCGGATGCCGCACCCCACGCGGTGCGGAGCGCGCCGGCCGCCGAGGATGCGGCGGTCGCGGCATCCGTCACCGTCTCGGTCGACGTCGCTGCGGCCGGCGGTTCGGCGGAAAGCGATGGGGACTCGACGTCGGCGTCGGTGCCGGTCGAGAGTCCGGGAAGGGTGGGAAGCGGGGGCAGCAGCGGGCCGCCGACCGAGCCGTTCGCGGGCGGCTGGCCGACCGTGGCGCCGGTGTCGTCCACCGCGCCGACGACCGCGCCGAGCGTGTCGTCGACGGTGCCGCCCAGGTCGGTCACGGCGTCGTCGAGGCCGGTGCCCGAGACGATGCCGCCGACGACCGGAACCTCTGCGATGAGGTCGACGACCGGCTGCGTGATGCCGCTCACGACACCGCCCGAGACGACGTCCGACACCGGCTGAGTCACCGTGGTCACGACCGTGCCGACGGTCTGCACGACCTCGCTCACCGGCTGCTGCACGGGAGCGGGCGCCACGGAGACGACCGTGTTGACGGTCTCGGTGACCCCCGTCGTGACGGTCGATACGGTGTCGGTGACGGCGGTCGCGGTCGTGTCGACCAGCGAGGTCACCGCGCCGAGAGCACCCCCGAGAAGCCCTTCGTCGTCGGTCTCGTCGGCGTGCGCCTGTCCGAGGCCGAGGCCCAAGACCAGCGAGACGACGATCCAGGCGAACGCGGTTCCGATCCCGATGAGGGCCAGCCGCACGATCCTCGGCAGCTGCGAGGTTGCGATCTCCACGTTCACCTCCCACGACGAAAGAGCCGCACGTTCCGGACGGATCGTGCGTGAGGGTGCCTGGACTTGAGAGGCTACCCCGAGGCTCGGCGTCGTGTCCAGACCCCTCGAACAGAAGACGGACGGCGGATGCCGGCGGGTCCTTCGCGCGGGCCGAGGCCGCGGAATTGTGCACAGGGCGCCGGCCGGGGCGAAACCTTCAACCCTGACTTCAACCACATCGTCCTCCACAGGCTGTGAAAACAGAAAGGCCTGATCGGACGCGCTTCGCGCAATATATCCCCCAGAAAACGGCTCAGTTCTCCACAGAGGTTGTTCACAGGTGTGACGGCGTTTCTCGCAACCTCTCCACACACTTATCCACAGGGCATGTTGCGAGTGTCGGACCCCGTCCATAGCGTGGGGTGCGGCCCACTCGGGAGCGCGCGCCTGAGTGCTGAGCACGACGGCGAGACTGCGATCGGGTTCGCAGGACGCACGGACTACGGGGGACAGGGTGCGGGGGCATCCCGCTATCCGTCGTGCACTTCGGGGTGCACGGCGAGCCGTCCCCATCGCCGCCCGGTGAGCTGCACGATGTGAACGAACGGTAAGGAGGACGCGCACCCTATGTCGATAGCCGACATCTCCGAAGAGCGCATGGGGGGTCCCCGCGACTTCGAGCGCACTCCCCCGCACGATCTCCTCGCCGAGCAGAGCGCTCTCGGCGGAATGCTGCTGTCGAAGGATGCCGTCGCCGACGTGATCGAGACGCTCCGCGGCACCGACTTCTACGTGCCGAAGCACGAGCTGATCTTCGAGGCGATCCTCACCCTCTACTCGCACGGCGAGCCGACCGACGTCGTCGCCGTGACCGACGAGCTCATCAAGACGGGCGAGCTGCAGCGCGCGGGCGGTGCCGATTACCTGCACACGCTCACGTCGATCGTGCCGACGGCGGCGAACGCCGGCTACTACGCCTCGATCGTCTCCGAGCGCGCCCTGCTGCGACGGCTCGTCGACGCCGGCACCCGCATCGTGCAGATGGGCTACTCGGGTCAGGGCGAGGCCCTCGACCTCGTCAACAACGCCCAGGCCGAGATCTACTCGGTCACCGGCGCCGAGCAGGCCGAGGACTACGTGCCGCTCACGATCGCGGTGGATGCCGCGGTGGAAGAGATCGAGGCCGCACGCGGTCGTGACGGCCAGATGACCGGCATCCCGACCGGCTTCTCGGGTCTCGACTCGCTGACCAACGGTCTGCACCCGGGCCAGATGATCATCATCGCGGCGCGACCCGCGATGGGTAAGTCGACGCTCGCGCTCGACTTCGCCCGCTCAGCCGCGATCAAGGCGAACATGCCGACGATCTTCTTCTCGCTCGAGATGGGCCGCAGCGAGATCGCGATGCGCCTCCTGAGCGCCGAGGGCGCGATCCCGCTGCAGTCCATGCGCAAGGGCACACTCGACTCGCGCGACTGGACGACGGTCGCCGCCACGCGCGGCCGCATCAACGACGCGCCGCTGTACATCGACGACAGCCCCAACATGACGCTCGTCGAGATCCGCGCGAAGTGCCGGCGGCTCAAGCAGCGGGCAGGCCTCAAGCTGGTCGTCATCGACTACCTCCAGCTGATGACCTCGGGCAAGCGCGTCGAGTCGCGTCAGCAGGAGGTCTCGGAGTTCTCGCGTGCGCTGAAGCTGCTCGCGAAGGAACTCGGCGTGCCGGTCATCGCGCTGTCGCAGCTGAACCGTGGCGCCGAGCAGCGCGCCGACAAGAAGCCCGCGCTGTCCGACCTGCGTGAGTCGGGCTCGATCGAGCAGGACGCCGACATGGTGGTGCTGCTGCACCGCGAGGCCGCCTACGAGAAGGACTCGCCGCGCGCCGGCGAGGCCGACCTCATCGTCGCCAAGCACCGTAACGGCCCGACCGACACGATCACCGTCGCGTTCCAGGGCCACTTCTCGCGCTTCACCGACATGGCGCCGGGGGACTTCGGGTAGTGTCGGATCCCGACGATCCTTGCGCAAACCGCGATATCGGCCGGGGCACTTTGCGAATACGCAAAGTGCAGCTGGATTGACCGGACGTCGACTGCCGGCCAGGGGAGCTGCTATCCGCGCCAGACGTCGCGGTAGTCGGCGTGGTCCTGATGGGCGGAGGCGAGTAGCCGCAAGACAAGTTCCAGGGCCGTCGACGCTGGGTCTGACGCGACGAGAAATTCGTTGACGATGTTGCGCTTCGCGGCGCACTCAGCGATCACTCGTTGATAGTCCGCTGCGACGATCATCCGCTCTGCGTCGAAGGCGAACTGGGTCGCCCATAAGCAGAACTTGGTGTCAGTAGTCGGCGAGACGGATGCAACGTGATCGGCGATGCGTTCGTCCTCCTCGATCCGGGCGAGCAAGAACTCTACGAGATCCGCTACGTTGTCGTTCATGGCCATGTCCCTTCGCTCGAGCAACTGGCCAGGATCCCACATCCTGCGCTGAACGAACAGTGGCGACCTAAGCCGCAACGGCCCCGTCGAAGAGCGCTGAGACGGTTCGATCCACCAGGTCCTTCGCGGCGCGGAGCAGAATTTCGCGGGCTCCTATGCGTGCGACGAACTGCCCAACGGCCTCCCGTGCAGCGGCAGACTCGGCCACGGCGACCGCCCCTAGTCCCACGCCCGCGCACGTGAGCGCGACCGCGACCTTTCCGGTCGTTGACATGGATCTCCGATCTCTCAGATGTCGCTCTTCGTTCGAACGCGGTCGGGGGCTACTTGTCGGTGAGGTAGTACGTGATCGCGAAGCGCTTGGCGATTGATCGCAGTTCCTGAGGGGTGCCGTGGCAACTCTTCGCATCCCAGAAGTCGAGTCCTTTCCCGAGGAGCACCCGCCACTTGGGGGTCTCGATCGACCGATCGTGGTTGGACTCATCGAACGAAACGCAAAGCTTGATGCCGTGCTCGACGAGCTCTTCCTGAAGCGCGATGAGCGCCTTGGCCAGGCCATACTCCCAATCGATTCCGGCAGCGCGGGCGGTGACGATGTGCGCGTCGTGAGGACCTCCGTCGGGGTCAGAAGCAACCGCGAGGATCAGCTCACGGAGGTTGCGGATCTGACGGAAGGTCTTGATGTGCGAGTCGACGATTGTGATTGTTGCCTCCTTGGTGAGGTACGGAACGAGAACGTCCTCGTAGGTCACACCGCACTGCCCTGGTTCAAACCAGCGCGTTCCCTCCGCGAGCGGAGCCATGGCGGCGGATGCCTTCGCGGCGCGAGCGTCTTTGACGAGTCGGATGACGGCGGGAACAAGCGGAAGCGCGAGTCCGATTACCGCATGCAACGGAGCGATCCCCGCGAACGGTCGTGGAGCTGAGAGAGCGATCGACATTGCGGATTCCCTTTCCGATAGTTTGGTTGGTCCAACATAGCGCGCTAAATTTAGAGACGCAACCGCTAATTCCTCTGATTCACGCTATGCTCGTATCATGACAGTGTCAGATTCTGCATTCGGGCAAGTCGTCCGTGATCTGAGGCGCGAACAGGGACTCACCCAGGGCGCCCTCGGTGTTGCGGCGGGATACCAAGGAGGGGCGGGCGTCACCGTATCCCGAATAGAGAATGGGCTCCTGGAGCCGAGTGCGGACAGGCTTGAAGGAATCGCTACAGCCCTCGGCTTGACGAGCCGCGATCTCTTAGACCTCGCAACCGCACGCGCTGCGTCCGCGCGCGAGCAATCACAGAATGGGATCGAGAGCTTCGACCATCGAATCGCCGTTATCCAAGAGGTGAATGAACGCCGGAAGAGCCTTGCAACGGCGTACCGTGCCTATACCGAGGCCGGAGCTGCCGCGGATTCAAGCTTCCTCTCTCCATTTCGTGCGATGGCCGCGCGGATTGAGGGGATCGAGGTCGAGGAGGCGCCACACGCTGAGGATGGACGCGGCGGAGATTGCAACGCAAGAGCCGAAGCTTCCTATCAACTTCGCCTCACGACTTACGGGGTGAAGGAGGCGCTGGCAAGGTCCTCAAGGATCGGATCGGCCGCTGGTACGAGCTTCGACAGTTTCGCGGAGGCAGTCGCGCTATCTACTGTGGCAGCGGGAGCCGCCGCCGCTAGCGCCAGCATGACGTCGGCTATGAGTGGTCTCGGCACGGCGCTAAACGTCGCGTCTTCCTTGCGCGGCGCGCGGTCCACAAGCTGGCTCGCAGTCGCGGGAGGCGTCGTCGCGGGTGCTCTAGTCGCCGCGCTGACGGCCTCCGGAGCGAAGCGCACGAGGAAGCAGCGGCAGATTCTTGATGAGGAGCTCCTCAAGGTCGAGGAACAGATCGCGGACACCCAGCCCGGTCTCGATGCGCTCCTCGAAGTCCTTCCGACCGCTACGAAGACGCTGAACTACATCGCCGTTCACGCTGGACACGCACTTGATCGATGGGATGTCGTCGGGGCCTCTGGTCACGGCGACTGGCGGAATCTAGGCGACCTTGGTCGTTCGCAGTACGAGGCGTTCGCCGAGATCGCCGCTGCGCAGGTTGCTGTCCAGACCATCAGCGTCCGCGACCTCGTCGAGAGTCGTGGGCAGGAGTTGGATCGCACGAAGTCGCTAGTCGATGAGGTTCTGACCCAGTCGTGGGAAAGGGTCACTCAACAGGTTTAGGAGAGGTTCGCCCCCGTGTCGGTGCGCGGACGTACACTCCGAGAGCCAATACCCATTCGAACCCGTCCGCTTTGTGACGTGCCGATATGATTCGGGCATCATGGCAGATGGCGCGTCGAAGCAGAAGGAGCGGTTCAGTCGTGCCTGGATCATCGCAGCCGCAGCGTCTGCCAATTACACCTATGAGATCGTCGCTGACGACGCGCGCGGCGTCGATATGACGGTGCACAGCGACGTGCACACACTGGACTTTCAACTCAAGGCGACGAGCAAACCTGAGGTCCAAGATGGCCACCTCATCCACGATCTTGATGTTCGAACCTACAACCTCCTTCGTTCGCAGCAGCGCTCCGGGTACGGAGTCCTTGCTCTCGTCGTGGTGGGGTCGGATACGTCACGTTGGCACGTCATGGACCACAACGGCACCGCACTCACTCGGTCCGCCTACTACTTGCCGCTGATGGGCATGCCAACGACAACGAACACGGCGACCGTTCGCCTCAAAGTCCCAATGAGCAACCTCCTGACCGCGGACGCCATGCGGATGCTCATGGATGCCCAGGCAGCAAGGTGGGCGGCGTGATGGAGTCGCAGGAGTACGCATCCGAGTCCGTCGCACCGGCAGATGTCGGGCAGTGGCTGAGAGCTCACGGGTGGCGTCGCGTCGCACAACTTGGCGACATCGCTCAACGCTGGCAGGGCGAAGAAGCTCAGGTGGTCGTGCCGATGCTTGAGTCATCGCCGGACTTCGGACTTCGGTGGTCGGAGATGCTTGGTCTCCTGTCGAAGGCATTGGACACAGACGAGGCTGGCATCCTGCTTGCCATTTCAAAGTCCGGCTCGGACGTGGCCGAGTTCCGAGCTGCCGGCCAGATCGATGATTCCCTTCCCCTAGGAGACGCCGCCACGTTCATCGACTCAGTCCGTCGTTGGATGCAGGCATCCGCCAACTCCGTCCTACAGCCACGCAGCTACTTTGGGCACAGCGTCCCTGACGCTGCGCGAGATCACGCCCGCAAGGTTCGCATGGGGCAGACTCGTCGAGGCAGTTACGTCGTACCAGTGATCAGCCGCCTTCCGATCCTCTCGCCTGAGGATGAGGACGACGCTGTCCTGTTCGATGAGGTGTCGTATCAACCGTTTGCGCGTAGTGCGATGCTTCGTCTTGCAGAAGGGCTCGGCACGCTACGCGACCTCACGCACGGTGTCAGCGCACCCAGCCGTAGCAGGATCACTGAGGCCGTCGGTGCGGGCGTATCCTCCGAGCTCTGCGAAGCCGTCGCCAACACGCTTGAGACCGAGAGCATCGCTAGCCTCGACGTTTCCTTCAGTTGGGCCGAGAGGCTGCCCGTTGCTCATGCACCGCGCGCGGTCCGGCTCGAAGACGGCGCGGTCGCAGTTATCCGCGAAGTCGAGAACTTCCTGAAGGGAGAACCGGTTGTCGGCCGCCAGACTGTCACGGGATATGTCAAGCGACTCGATCGCGGTGAAGACGACCAAGTCGGACGAGTCACGCTGAGAATTCTCGATAACGACAAGGCGCGCAACGTCACGATTGAGCTCAATGATGACGATTACCACGTCGCGGGCGAGGCAAACACGGAGCGGAAGATGGTGTCAGCAACCGGCGTGCTCAATCGCACGCCTGGACGCGCTCTACGGTTCACGGAAGTCGATCAGTTTCGGTTCCTTGATGACCTCCCCCTCTTCGTTGACTAAGTCGGGTAGGCCCTGAACGGTCACTCGCATCCGAACGCGTCTGCTCCGGTCTGCCGCCGCCTGAGAGACGGCTCCCCCAACTAGCGGATCGGGTCGCCGATGTGTGCAAGCATCCGCAGCACGTCGGGCTTGGTCTTGCGGTACAGAAGCGTCCGCTCGCCGGGCAGACCGCCCGCTCGCTCAATCACGCCGATGCGAATCAAGCGTGAGATCAGCACGTGGATACTGCTCCCCGCGAGGCCAGTGATCGAGGCGATCTCGGGCGCCGAGAACTCATCGGTGTCGGTGCTATCGATGGCGACAACGACGGCGTGCATGTGCGAGCTGCCGTAGAGAGCCTTCGACAACTCACGATCGTCAGGCACAGTGCTCACCATAGGTCGAGTTTTCCACAGCCGACCGGACACCAGTGAATGTCACATTCATCATTCAGGAACATTGGACACGGAATCCGGAATTTGACTAGGTTGGCGGGGTGAGTGATACAGGATTTCGACTCCAGATTCGGACCGGGTCCGAGCAGTTCGAGGACGCTCCACTTCAGAACGTGACGTGGCGGTGGCTGCAACGAGCCATCCAGTTTCGAGAATTCAGGTACTGGAAGGGCCAGAAGCACTACCCCGGGCTCTACTGGTCATCGACCATGCGGGCGCACGTTGGATATGAATCGCGGCTCGAGCTCTGGTCGGCCCTCGGCGCTGACTTCGACCCGCACGTCTGCTTTCAGCTCTCGCAGCCCTTCGAGCTGTCCGAGGGCGCGGGCACGCGGCGGCTGTACCACGTCCCGGACTACCTCCTCAGGTACGACGATGGCCGGCTTTGTGTCGTTGACGTGAAGCCCGCCAGCAAGCTCGCAAAGCCGAAGGTTCAGGCTCAATTCGCCTGGACCCGTCGGGCGTTGAAGTCGCGCGGGTGGGAGTACCGCGTCGAGTCCGAGCCTGATGACACGTATCTGCAGAACCTGCGATTTCTTGCTGGCTACCGGCGGAGCATACAGTTCGACCAGGATCACGTTCACCGCGCTCATGAGCGCGTGAGCGGTTCGCTTTCTTTCGGCCAGGCTGTTGCTTCTGTGACGTCGATCTGCGGCGATCGCGAGGAAGCTCGGGCCATCGTCCTGCACCTGCTGTGGACGCGGCACTTGAGGGCCGACCTCTCTGTACCCCTCCAGTCGACAAGCATCCTTGAGGCGACTCGGGATGCCTGAGCTCGCGATCGGACTTGAGCTCGTTTACGACGGCGACCGGTGTCAGATCGTCGAGATTCAGGGCGGCGCCGTAGTTCTCGTTGATTCCCGTTCGCGCGCGAGGCGGGTTCGACTCATCGATCTCCTCAAATCCGCGGAGCAAGGTGGTCTCGCGCAGCTTCCGCGCGACAGCAGCGACGACAGGGCCACAGACGAGAACGTCTTGTTCGGGGTTCAGTGGACCACCGCCACGCCGGCTGCACGCGCGGAAGCTCATCGTCTCGCAGAGCACATCCGGGAGCTCGAGACAGGCTACCGGTCAGGGTCTTCCGAGATCGCTCGACCCGACGAGCCGCGGCCACAGTACGACGTCGGGGCGACCACGATTGGGCAACGCGAGCGTTCCAAGGCCGAGGAACTCGGCAAGCACTTGCGGACCATCCAGAACTGGCGTCGCCTCTACCGCGATCTCGGCGAACCGGGCCTGCTGGATGGCCGAGCGGCGCGACAGGGCACACTCCTGAAGAATCTTGATCCTGCGTGGCTTGATACGTGCAATTCGGTGCTCGGACGGCGCCTCAGGCGCAAGTTGCTCGAGGCGCGGAATGGGCACCCCGAGCTCTGGGGTGACGGTGAAGCTTAGGCGAGACCTGGTGCGATGACGTCCCCGTGCCCGGGGACGTAGGAGATCGCGCCGAGACGTGACCAGTAACTCAGGAACCAGGCCTCAACCAGCGCGCCTTGCTCGCGGCGATGCGCGAGCGAGCGTCGAGGGTCTTCGATGACTGCGCCCCAGTCGAGGTCCGGGAAGACCTGGTTCATGAGCTCGGAGCGGGTCGGGCCTGTGCCGTGGAGGTCCCACCACTGGCGCGCAGCCTCACCGGCGCGCCGGGCGGTCTCGCTGCCGTTCGGTTCCTCGATCGTCCCGATCAGCACCTCGAGGAACGGGTCGCCAGCGGCCAACGAGAACGCCTCAATCTCGCGAGGATCCTGCTCGTCCATGATCCGACGATGCCATACGGATTAGGCCATGCCAATCACGCATGCCGGTCAGCGTGCCGCGAGATCAGGCGCCGTTGCGGGGAGCAGGTCCGTGAGTTCGATCTCGAGCACCTGCGCGATCGCCAACAGCGTCTGTAGACGAGGGTTGGCGGGGTCGCCGGGACGAGACTCACCCTTCTCGAGCTTCTGGTAGGTGTACCTGCTGAGCCGAGCCTCGTACGCGACGCGCTCCTGGCTGTAGCCGCGTTCGACGCGACGTCTCTGGATGTTGTTGCCGATGTCCCGCGCGTACGACTCCCACGTCAATGTGGGGCGCTTGCTGTTGGACACCTCCCAAGGCTGGCGATTAGGCCACCTCAACATGGCCTAATCGGTATGGCATTCTTCGATGAATGTCACGTTGAGTGGTCGCGAACCCGGCCATCCCGGCCCCGACGACCCTCGACCGTCCGGGGCATGGGCCAGGATGGGAGGGTTCGCGGCATCGCTGCCGCTTGTTCGCTAGCTCTACAGCAGGAGTGCCCACCTGTGGTGAATCACGTCGCCTTCATCTGGAACATCGCCGAGTCCCTTCGCGGCCCGTTCAAGCCCTCCGAGTACGGGTCGGTCGTTCTCCCGTTCACGGTGCTCCGCCGCCTCGACGCGGTCCTCGCCGACACCAAGCCCGCCGTGCTTGAGGCCGCGAAGGGCATCGAGACGCTCCCCGAGATGCTGCAGGCGATCAAGCTCCAGGACGCATCGGGCCACCAGTTCTACAACACGTCGCCGTTCGACTTCGCCAAGCTCGTCGCCGACCCGGCCGACCTCCGAGCGAACCTCTCCTCATACCTGGCAGGGTTCTCCCCGAACGTGCGGGACATCTTCGAGCGGTTCGAGTTCGACAAGACGCTGAACAAGCTGGCCGAGAAGAACAAGCTGTTCGCGGTGACGGAGAAGTTCGCGCAGGCCGACTTCCACCCCCGCACGGTCAGCAACATCCAGATGGGCCTGGTGTTCGAAGAGCTGATCCGGTTCGCGAACGAGAAGTCGAACGAGACCGCCGGCGACCACTACACCCCGCGCGAGGTCATCAAGCTCATGGTCGAGCTGCTGTTCGCGCTCGACGACGACGCCCTCTCAAAGTCGGGTGTGGTGCGGTCCATCTACGACCCCACCGCGGGCACGGGCGGCATGCTCTCCGTCGCCGACGAATACCTCCGCACCCTGAACCCGGGCATCCAGCTGAGCTTGTACGGGCAGGACTACAACGACGCGTCGTACGCGATCTGCAAGGCCGACATGGTCATCAAGGGTCAGGACGTAGACAACATCGCGCTCGGCGATACCCTCACCGAAGACGCCTTCGACGACAAGAACTTCGACTACGGATTGTCCAACCCCCCGTTCGGGGTCGACTGGAAAGACCAGCGCACCTACGTAGACGACGAACACGCCAAGCTCGGCTTCAACGGCCGGTTCGGCCCCGGCACCCCCGCTGTCAGCGACGGCGCGATGCTGTTCCTGCTGCACCTGGTGTCGAAGATGCGCAAGCCCGAAGACGGTGGCTCCCGCATGGCGATCGTCCTCAACGGGTCGCCGCTGTTCTCCGGCGGCGCCGGCGGTGGGGAGTCGAACATCCGCAAGTGGCTGCTCGACAATGACCTCGTCGAGGCGATCATCGGGCTGCCGAAAGACATGTTCTACAACACCGGGATCTCCACCTATGTCTGGGTCCTCACTAACCGCAAGGACGACAACCGCAAGGGCCGGGTGCAGCTCATCGACGGCCGCGAGATGTTCACCAAGCTCCGCAAGGGCCTCGGCTCCAAGCGCAACGAACTCTCCCCGACCAACATCGAGACCATTGTCGGCCTGTACGCAGGGTTCAAGGACGGCGAGCACTCGAAGATCTTCCGCAACGAAGACTTCCTCTACCGCACCATCACCGTCGAACGCCCCCTCAAACTCAACTGGCACGCCACCCCCGAACGCATCGACACCGTCTTCGAAGCAAAGGCCATCCAGAAGCTGAACGACACGGATGCCGCAGCCCTGCGAGCGGCCCTTGACCGGCTCGGCACCGAAACGGTGTGGAGAAACCGTGCCGAGTTCCAGAAGGTGCTGAAGGATGCCGCGAAAGCCGAGGGCCTCCCCCTGCCCGCACCGTTGCTCAAGACCGTGACCATCGAGCTCGGTGAGCAGGACGACACCGCCGACACGTGCACCGACGGGAAGAGGAAGCCCGAGCCGGATGCCTCGCTCCGCGACACCGAAAACGTGCCCTGGGACGAGGATGTCGACGCCTACGTCACCCGCGAAGTCCTCCCGTACGCGCCCGACGCGTGGGTCGACTATTCCAAGACCAAGGAAGGCGCGGAGATCCCCTTCACCCGCCACTTCTATCAGTACGTCCCGCCCCGCGCCCTCGAGGAGATTGATCGCGACCTCGACGCCGTCATGGACCAGCTCCGCGCAATGCTCGTCGAGGTCGAGCGGTGAGTGCAAGCGATTGGATCGGCGCTCTTCCAACTACGTGGAAGTTGTCGACGATCGGCCGGCTGGCTAGCTTGCGAGCCGGTGGAACACCGGCCTCTACCGACGAGGATTACTGGCACGCGTCGGCGGGGACACGTTGGCTTTCGATCGCCGACATGGCTGATGTCGAAGCGGGGGCTGACCACGGGGGGCGATTCCTGACTTCAGAGGGATTGTCGGCGTCACGGCTTAAGCCGAACCAGCGCGAGACGGTGCTGTTTGCGATGTACGCGAGCGTCGGTGCAGTCGCATTCCTACGTGACTCGGCAGTGTGGAATCAGGCCATCGTTGGTCTCGAGGCGCGGGAGCACCAAGCCGATACTCGGTATCTGTACTGGGTGGTGACCGCTCTCAAGCCGACGCTGCCATTCCACTTTCGGAGCAACACCCAAGACAACTTGAACGCGGAACAGGTTCGTTCGTTCGTCGTGCCACAACCGCCTCTTGCTGCTCAGCGGGCGATTGCGGACTATCTGGATCGGGAGACGTCGCAGATCGACGTGTTCATCGCGAAGAACGAGGAACTCATCACCCTCCTCACCGAACGCCGTGGTGCTGTGATCGCCCGAGCCGTCCTCCGCGGGCTTGATGCGTCGGCCGAGCTCCGAGACAGCGGCGTGACGTGGCTAGGCGATGTGCCCTCCCATTGGCGGGTCTCGCGGTTGTCGCGATGGTTCGAGGTGACCCTCGGCAAGATGCTCGACGAGGCGAAGTTCGCGGGCACCGTTGGCGACGTATTGCCCTATGTCCGAGCGTCGAACATCAAGGCTGAGCGATTGGACCTCTCGGATGTGAACTCCATGCCGTTCACGCCGTCGGAGAAGGCGAAGTTCAGCTTGCGGAAGGGTGACCTCGTGGTCGTGGAGGGCGGCTCGATTGGGGTGAACGCTCCCGTTGAGGAGGACATGCATGGCTGGGGATTCCAAAAGACGGTCAATCGGGTTCGAGCGATCCGCGGCGACCTCACTCGATTCCTCGGATATCAGATCGATGTGATCCGCGAAGCTGGCGTGCTCAACATGATCACGAACGTGTCCACGATCCAGCACCTGACTGCCGAGAAACTCGAACGGATTGTTGTCGCCATGCCGCCGATCGAGGAGCAGGAGGCGATCGTGAGCCACATCAGACGTGCGACCTCGGCAATCGATCGGGCGGTCGGGACCGCGGAGGAGGGCGTTCGGCTCGCTCGCGAGCGCCGTGCCGCGCTGATCTCGGCTGCGGTGACGGGGAAGATCGACTTGGGGGTGCCAGCATGATGCACACGCGTGAGCAGCTGCTCCACCTCGTCCCTGAGCTGGCGACGCTCCCGGCCGAGACGGAATGGCTCGAGTTCAAGGTCGACAACACCGATCCCGAGATGATCGGGAAGGCTGTATCAGCTCTCGCGAACTCCGCGCGGATCGCAGGAGAAGACTTCGGGTTCCTCATTTGGGGTGTCCAGGACGATACCCATCGGATCGTGGGAACGACGTTCAGCCCTGCAAAAGCGAAGAAGGGCAACGAGCCCCTCGAGACGTGGCTCGCGCGGCAGATCCACCCGCAGGTTCATCTCCAGTTCGAGCAATTGACAATCAGCAAAACCCACGTCGTCGTGCTCACCATCGAGCCCGCGATCTCCGAGCCTGTCAAGTTCAATGGGGTTGAGTACGTGCGCGTGGGGCCATCAACACGCGAGCTATCACGCAACTCAGATCGCGCGCGCAGGCTCTGGCGTTCTTTCGACCAGCGGAGCTGGGCTGCGAGTGCAGCGCGAGAGCGGCTGACAGAGGAACAGGTGCTGTCGCTCCTCGACTACCCGTCCTACTTTCAGCTCCTCGACTTGCCGCTTCCCGAGAATCGGCGAGGCATCCTGGATGCGCTGATCTCCGATGACCTGATCTCGCACGACCTGGGCTCATGGAGCATCACGAATCTCGGTGGAGCGCTTTTCGCCCGGCGGCTGTCAGAGTTCCCGTCGTTGTCCCGAAAGGCCTTTCGAGTCATCCGCTACCGCGGATCGAACCGGCTTGAGACAGTGAAGGAGCAGATAGGCGGGCGGGGCTATGCATCGGGGTTTGAGGGACTGATCGATTACGTGAACGGGTTGCTCCCGACGAGCGAGGAGATCGGTGCTGCACTACGCACGACGAACGCCGTCTATCCGCCGCTGGTTGTGCGCGAGTTGGTGGCGAATGCGCTCGTTCATCAGGACTTCGGCGTCACCGGAGCCGGGCCGATGGTCGAGATCTTCGACGACAGAGTAGAGATCTCAAACCCGGGTCAGCCCCTGATTGATAAGGAGCGGTTGGTGGATGCTCCACCGCGTTCCAGGAACGAGGCACTGGCGAGTCTGCTGCGCCGGATGGGCATCTGCGAAGAGCGCGGTTCCGGCTGGGACAAGGTCGCATCCCAGGTGGAGATCCACCATCTCCCGGCACCCGAGGTGACGACGACCGACGAGACGATGCGTGTGACGCTTCTCGCGCAGCGGTCTTTCGGGGAAATGTCGATAGACGAGCGGGCTGCGGCCGTCTACCTGCATGCCTGTCTGAACCAGGTTTCTCGCCGCGTAACGAATAACAGCTCCATACGCGAGCGGTTCGGGATCGAGGAGCGCAACAAGGCGGTCGCTTCGCGATTGCTTCGAGACACCGTGAGTCGCGGCCTGATCGCTCCGTACGACAAGTCGGCGGCGCCGAAGATGATGCGATACGTCCCGTTCTGGGCTGCTCCGGACTCCGGCTATGTTGACGGCAAGTTGATCGGAACCCATGACGACTCCGTGGAATCTTCTGGTTACCCGCGAGATTCCGCGGCACGAGCACGCTAGATCAAGTTGATGGGTAGTTGATGGGTGAGACTGTGAACGTCGCTGGGGCGCATCTGGAGTCGGTGCTGGAGAACGAGATCGCGGAGCACCTTGCGGCGCACGGTTGGCTGTACTCGCCGACCGATGCCGGATACGACCGTGAGCTCGCGCTGTTCCCCGAGGACGTGCTCGGGTGGTTGGAGGATTCACAGCCGACCGAGTTCGCGAAGGTCGTCCGTCCCGGCGACACCGACGCGCAGCGGAAGGCTGCGGGCGACAGCATCCTGAATCGTCTCGCGAAGTCTCTGGATCTTGATCCGTTGAAGAACGGGGGGACGATCCGGATTCTGCATGAGGGTTTCTCGATGGTGCCGCTGCATGGGGGTGCGGTCAAGTTCCGGTTGGCGCAGTTCCGGCCGGCGACCACGCAGAACCCGGACACGCTTGAGGCGTACGCGAAGATGCGCGTGCGGGTGATGCGTCAGGTGCATTACTCGGCGAAGCATCCGAACAAGGCGTTGGATCTGGTGCTGTTCGTGAACGGGATCCCGGTCGCGACAGTGGAGTTGAAGACGGACTTCACGCAGTCGATCGGGAACGCGGTGAACCAGTACCGGTTCGACCGGTCGACGGCGGGTGAGCCGTTGTTCGGGTTCGCGAAGCGGTCGCTGGTGCATTTCGTGGTGTCGAATTCCGAGGTGCGGATGACCACGAAGCTCGCCGGGCCGAAGACGCGGTTTCTGCCGTTCAACAAGGGCGCGGATGAGGGGGCGGGGAACCCGGTGAACCCGGACGGGTCGGCATCCGCATACTTCTGGGAAGAGATCCTGCAGCGCGATACGTGGCTGCAGTTGTTGGGGTCGTTCGTGCATCTGCAGGTCGAGGTCGATGTCGACCCCGATACGGGTAAGAAGACGAAGACGGAGAAGGTGCTGTTCCCGCGGTACCACCAGTGGCGGGCCGTGACCCGGCTGGTGGATGCGGCGCGGGTGGAGGGGCCCGGGAACCGGTACTTGGTGCAGCATTCGGCGGGGTCGGGGAAGACGAACTCGATCTCGTGGCTCGCGCACCGCCTCTCGCAGCTCCACGACGATCAGAACGCGCGGGTGTTCGACACGGTCGTGGTGGTCACCGACCGGACGGTGCTGGACAAGCAACTGCAGGACGCGATCGGCCAGTTCGAGAAGCAGGCCGGCGTGGTGCAGTCGATCACCAAGGATGCCGGCGAGTCGAAGTCGAAGCAGCTCGCCGCTGCGCTGACCGGTGGCAAGAACATCGTGATCGTGACGATCCAGTCGTTCGAGGCGCTGATCACCGCGATTCAGACCCTGCCGGAGTTGCAGGGGCGCCGGTTCGCTGTCATCGCGGACGAGGCGCACTCGTCGCAGACCGGGTCGACCGCGGGCGCGTTGACGAAGGTGCTGTCCCCGGACGAGCAGGCCGCGGTCGCGGAGGGTGCACCGATCGATTCGGACGCGTACCTACAGTGGGCGATGGAGGTCACCGCAGCCGCCCCGAACATCTCCTACTTCGCGTTCACCGCGACGCCGAAGGCCAAGACGCTCGAGCTGTTCGGCCGGGTCCCGGAGGACGCGGGGCCGGATGCGACGCCGGAGCCGTTCGATCTGTATTCGATGCAGCAGGCGATCGAGGAGGGCTTCATCCTCGATGTGCTGCAGAACTACACCCCGTACAAGGTCGCGTGGAAGCTGCAGCATCCCGATTCCGACTACGACGGTGCCGACGAGGTCGACGAGTCGACCGCGGTGAAAGCGCTCGTGCAGTACGTCAGGTTGCATCCCACGAACATCAGCCAGAAGGCGAAGATCGTCGTCGACCACTTCCGCACCTTCGTCCAGCCCCTGCTGGACGGCAAGGCGAAGGCGATGGTCGTCACGGGATCGCGAGTGGAAGCGGTGCGGTGGAAGAAGTACCTCGACGACTACATCGCCGATCGCGGGCTGCAGGATGTGAGGTCGCTGGTCGCGTTCTCGGGAACTGTCGATGACCCGGAGCTCGTCGGTGAGGGGCTGACGGAGCGGACGCAGAACCCGGGTGTCCAGTCGGATCTCGCGGAGGCGTTCAAGCCGGCCACGTACAACGTGATGATCGTGGCGGAGAAGTTCCAGACCGGGTTCGACCAGCCCCGCCTGGTCGCGATGTACGTCGACAAGAAGCTCGGCGGCGTCCAGGCCGTGCAGACCCTGTCCCGACTGAACCGCACCTACCCGGGCAAGGACAAGACGTTCGTCCTCGACTTCGTCAACGACCCCGTCGAGGTGCTGGACGCGTTCCTGCCGTACTACCGGAAGGCGACGCTCACCGCGACGACCGACCCGAACCTGATCTACGACCTCGTGGTGAAGCTCGACGCGGCTGGGATCTACGACATGGCAGAGGTCGAGCAGGCGTTCGACGCCGCTTTGGTCGGCGGGGTGAACGCGAACTCGACGGTGTCGGCGGCGACCGCGCCGGCGGTGGACCGGTTCCAGAAGCGGTGGATCGCCGCCGTCCTCGATGACGACAAGGCCGAGCAGGACGAGCTGCGGCTCTTCAAGGCGGACGTGGGGAACTTCGTGAAGTTCTACGACTTCATCTCCCAGGCCCGCAACCTCGAAGACACCGACCTGCCACGCCGGCACTACTTCTTCCGCCGCATCCTCCCGCAGCTCTCGACCGCGACGATCCTCGAACCGGTCGACATCTCAGACGTCACGCTCGTCGGCTACAAGATCAGCGCCGGCGAGTCGGTGAAGCTGAACCTCGAGCAGGGACCGGGGCTGGACCCGATCAGCGCGATCGGGTCGGGCGCGATCCACGAGAAGCACCGAAGTGCACTCGAGGAGATCATCCACAAGCTCAACGAACGCCTCGGCGACAAGTACGGCGTCGGCGTCATCGACCTCCAGATGAACCACATCGTCGGAAAGCTCGCGCTCGACGTGGAGCTCGCGAACCAGGCCGCCGTGAACAGCCCGCAGCAGTTCGCCGAGTCACCAGCGCTCCCGAAGGCGTTCACGAAGGCGCTGCTCGGGGTGCGGGACGAGACACCCGCGTTCATCGACGACCTGTTCAGCGACAGCGGGCTGTTCGCCGAGCTGGGGAAGGCGCTCCCCGCGATGCTCTACGAGTACCTCAAGGACCAGGGGAGCTCATCTTCTGTCGGCCCGGGGGGAACTCCGTGAGCCCCACGCCCGCCAATCTGCGCACGCTTCCGACACCCGTGGGGCGTCAGAGTGACGTCGTCTATATGGATGCCGACCGTGATCAGGTAATCCTCGGCACGGCCGGATCTGGCAAGACGACGATGGCCGTTCACCGAGCCGCGTTTCTCGCGAACTCAACGCTGGTGCATGGCGGGCGGACCCTACTGGTCACTTACAACAAGGCGCTCACCGGGTATCTGCGGCACCTCGCAGGTGTGACCGGGGAACTGGACATTCGCAACTACCATCATGTGGCGCGAGGCTACTTGGCCAACCGAGGGCTGATGAGCTACGGAGCAGTGCTCGACGCTCAGCGACCAACTGTCCTTCGGAGGGCGATCGAGGATGTTCGCGCGGAGGGTTCGACCTCGGATGTGATCGACAGGCCCTTCGACTTCTTCAAGGATGAGCTCGATTGGATTTCTGGGCATGGCTACGCCGACCACTCCGCCTACATGGCGGCAGAGCGTCGCGGCCGTTTCGAGGCGCTGCAGCCAGCTCAGCGTGAAACAGTGTGGCGCGTCCGCGAAGCGTATCTAGCTCGTCGCGCGGCGACAGGCCATCAGTACGACTGGTGGAGCCTGCCATCTGCGATGATCCAGGCGCTCGAGGCGGACAATGAACCGCGCCTATATCGCCATGTCGTCATCGACGAGGCGCAGGATCTTCCACCGGAGGCCATCCGATCATTGAAGAGACTTGTGCAGCCCGGCGGAACGGTGACGCTCTTTGCCGACTACGCGCAGCAGCTGTACGGACAGCACTCTTCGTACAAATCTTGTGGGCTTCGAGTCCACAAGATTGAGGAGTTCAAGGAGAACTATCGGAACAGTGCGGGAATCGCGAAATTGGCGATAGCGACAGCAGAGCTTCCGCACTTCCGTGACAGAGCGGATCTGGTTGTCCCCACCTCGCCCACAGCCATTGGTGTTCCCCCAACGCTGTATCGGGCGTCGAGCTTGGCGGACGAACTTGCCGCCATCCGAGCACAGGCTGTTCAGTTCGCCAGATCGGGGACAGTTGCGATCTTGACCCGCACTCATGCCGCGGCGCGTGTGGCTGCTCGGGGCCTTGCGTTCACTGAACTGTCTGAGAGCCAGGAGTGGACGAGCTCCAATGGGCTCTACGTGGGGACTCTGTACTCAGCCAAGGGTCTGGAGTTCGACGCAGTGATTGTTCCACACCTCAATAGGGCGGACTACCCAGGCTCCGAGCAGGTCGCCGCATTTGGACGCGCTGAAGCTCTCGAGCGCGACGCGCGTTTGATCTACGTGGGCATCACTCGGGCTCGGTCGGAGCTACTCGTAACCCATCACGGTGACCTCACGGAATTGGTACCAACAGAGGAGAGCGGTTTGTGGGCCTTGACCCAAGGGGCGCCCGCATGAACGACCTGTCGGTGGCAGAGGGGTTGTCTATCAGAGGCGTCTCGCGACTAACGCACTTCACGAGCAGCCGAAACCTGCCCAAGATCATCCAGTCGGGCGCGATTCTCTCGACGGCCGACCTGGTATCTCTCGGGCTCGATCATGTCGCGACAGATGCCGCGAGATTTGACGGTCATCCGGGGCATATCTGTTGCAACATCGAGTACCCGAACATGTTCTACTTTGATCACGCGAGTGAACGCGAACAGTATGTGAACTACTCCGACTGGATCGTGTTCCTTCTGGCACCAGCGGTCGCCACCGCTCAAGGTGTCTTGTTCTCCCCAGTCAATGCGGCGCTGGGCCGTGGAAAGTTTCTCGAGAGTGGCGCCGAGGGCCTCGCGGCTCAGTACGCGGCAGCGGTCAACGGTCGATCGCGCGCCGCCCGGCACAATCCTGCCTCACCGACGGACGTACAGGCGGAGGTTCTCGTCCCCGGGCGGATTCCTCTGTCCGAGGTTCGCGGCATAGTTGTGCCGAGTGAGGAGACCCTCCATCGTGAGCATGCAAGATTGAGCCAGTTGAACCTCATGCGAGCGGACCTCGACTGGTACATCTCGCCGGAGATGTTTCGGAAGTACGCCGTAACTGACGCGGTGCGGGGGGCGCGTCCGATCTCCCTCCAGGGTCCGTTTCGTAGTGAAGAGTCAGAGCAGTGAACGCACAAGTGGCAGCTAATCCAGATCGAGCGGTCGCCTCGCTCGTTGGCGCCGCAGTGGGTGACGCGCTGGGGTGGCCGCAGGAACCCCGCGGTGGACTCGTCGGTGGCTCTCGAGCGAGGTCTAGTCGCCCGGCGCGGCCGGAATTCACAGCGTGGCAGCGAAGTGCGGGCTCTCGGTTCCTTCGCTACCAAGAGGAAGTCGAGCCCGGCGCGTACAGCGACGACACGCAGCTCATGCTCGCTGTCGCTCGTTCGTGCCTTCGAGGGGATGGGTGGCTTACTCACCTCACGCGGGTCGAGCTACCCGCCTGGCCGGTCTACCAGCGCGGCGGTGGGCGCGCCGTGTTGTCCGCAGCTGGCGCTTGGGCAGCAGGCTCGCCACCTTGGGAGTTCCGGCGGGGAAAGACCTCTAGTTCGGTCGACGCATATTTCGGAGCCGGCGCCAACGGTGCGGCGATGCGCATCGCCCCGCATGCCTTGGTTACGTCGGACGATTACGATCCGCGCAGCCTTAACGAGCGTGTCGTTCGAGACGCAGTATCCACTCATGGACATCCGCGCGCGATCATTGGGGCACTATGCCTCGCGGCAACAATCTCAACCGCGCTTCGATCGCGAGAGCCGCTCCAGCAGGGCGAACTCATCGATGCAGCTATGTCGGGGCTTGCGCCGCTGAGCGCGGTCTCCGCCTACCTGCCCGCGGCGTGGGGAGATTCGTCCCGAAGATCGTGGTTCGACTCGACTTGGGATGAAACGCTCGAAGAGGCGAAGGACCTGCTTGGAGTCGCACGAAAGTCCCTCAACCGCGGCAGCATGTCGAATGTCTCGGACACGCTCAGAGACTTGGGTGCCGTCGGCAACTTTTCCGGCTCCGGAACAAACAGCGTTGTCGCGGCGATCTATCTTGCGAGCCGATCGGGCACGCGGCCGGTGAGTGGCTTGCTACAAGCCGCCTTCGAGCCAGACCTCGACACCGACACGGTGGCCTCGATGACAGGGGCTGTGCTCGGCGCGATCCACGGCATGCACTGGCTTGAGTCCATGCGAGATGTCCAAGACATGGCCTATGTCGCCGACCTTGCCGTGCGGCTGAGCAGTCAAGCTCCGGGTAGTGGGTTGCTGGAAGAGTCACTCGCGCCCCCATCATCGCCGCGTGCCTTCTATAAGCAAATCGATGCTGGTGGCCTCGCGGGCCGCTTCGTTGATGGCCGAGAGTACCGCGTTCAAGGCCGCGAGCTTCTGGCTCAGGACCCCTGGGTGCTTCGGTTCCAACTCAAGCTATCGGATGGCCAGACCCTGGTCGTGGATCGGGTAACACGTACAGCTCCAGATAGCGAGAGTCTGCTGGCGAGCGGTGGAACGGACGACCGGGACGCTGTTGCTTCTGTGGTTCTACCCACACGAGATCTCGGAACCACGAGGCGCTTTTATGAGCGGCTCGTTGGCCGGTCACTTCGTGTCAATGACGGCACGCTCCACCTCAACGAGCGTCTCGGGTTTATTGAGGTGGGCGGCCACCGGAACTCTTGGGTGCCGGACGCGCAGGTGACGGTTTCCCTTGCGGACCTCAAATCAGTGCTTCTGACGATGCCATCTGCGCGCGCGAGACCAGATGGCTCTGCGACCTTGAATGACCCGGATGGTCGCCTTGTGATTCTCACCCAACGACTGCGGGATGAGCCAGCGGGTGATTGAGTGGTGAGCTCGTTCGCGACGAGTTAGTCGGATTTCGCAATCTAGGACGTTCGAGATCGGTCTTGAACTCCGCAAACCACGCCACATTCACTCCGAATTTCCGCAAGCTCGATCGGGATCCGACAGGTAGTAGGCGTCCTCGTACGCCGCTCGGACCCCGCACTGACGGACACCGCCGAGGAAGCCAGCGTCGGTCCAGGATCAGCGCGTCGGTCGGCTCGCGGACATGCCGTAGCGGCATCCCACCATCCCCGCGAGACGTGTATTCACCGGGTGGCGCCGCGCTCCAGTTGGCAATCCGTCGCCCGGATCCAGTCGATGTGCATCGTCGCCGGCCGCGTGGATGGATCGGTCGTGTTGCCCGGCCATGTGCCGCCGATCGCGAGGTTGAGCGCGAGAAAGCAGAAGCGGTCGAAGAGCCACGGCCCCGAGAGCGACGCTGGCGTGACCTGGAAGAACCGGAACGTACAGCAGCTGCAGTCCTCGGCGGAATGACGGACCGGCACGACCCGCAACCGGGCGTGTGGGAGAAGCAGGGCTGGGAGTTCGTCCGGGCCTTCCTCTTCGAGACGCCGTTCGCGCTGATGCGGATGACTCCGTACCTGCTCGCCGGGGTCTGCGTCGTGTTCGCGATCCTGATCGCCTACCAGGCCGTCCTCTACCGCCGCACGCTCAGGCGCGCCCAGCACTGAGCAGCCGACTCGGGTTCCGAGGCGGGTTTCGGGGCCACAAGCGCCCGCCTAGGCTCGGGCGCGAGGCATCCGTCCGCGTTCCGGGACTCCGTCGAACGGGCCCGGACCACCGCACGAGAAGGAGAGTCGCGATGCAGACCCTGACGGTGGACTTCATCATCTCGCTCGACGGCTATGGCGCCGCGGAGGGCTGGCCGGGCTGGTGGGGGCTCGAAGGGCCCGATTACCTCGGCTGGCTGGAGGACTCGCCCGATAAGGACGATCCGATCCTCATGGGCGCCACGACGTACCGTGTCATGTCGGAGCTGACCGCCGGCGGCGAGGAGGGCACCGACGTCCTCAACCGGGTGCAGAAGTACGTCTTCTCGTCGCAGCTCGAAGAGCCGCTCGCCTGGGAGAACTCGATGCTCGTGCGCACCGACGCCGTCGAGTTCGTCCGGCGCCTCAAGGAGGAGTCGGATCGGCCGCTGCGCACGCTCGGCAGCATCGCCCTGTGCCGCTCGCTGCTCATCGCCGGTCTCGTCGACCGGTACCGCGTCGTGGTCTTCCCGGTGATCACCGGTGCGACCGGCCAGGACCGCATCTTCGACGGCTATCCCGATGTGCGTCTCGAGCTCGTCGAGGCCCGCACGTTCGATGGGCGCAGTCAGCTGCTGGAGTACATCCCGACCGTGCTCGACGGTCCGCCCGGCGCGTGACGGCCGACGCGACGCCCGCGGAGCCGCCCGCGCCCCGATCGGCGTTCGCCCGCTACTGGACCGCGGCCGCGATCAGCTCGTTCGGCACCGCACTCACCGCGGTCGCGATGCCGGTGCTGGTGGTCCAGCTGCTGGGCGCGACGCCGCTCGAGGTGGGCCTGGTCAATGCCGCGCAGTTCCTGCCGTACGCGGTGCTCGGGCTGTTCGCGGGCGCGTACACCGACCGATGGCGCCGCAAGCCCATCCTCGTGTGGGCGAGCGTCGGCCGGGCGGTGTCGCTCGCCGCCATTCCGGCGCTGTGGTTCGCGGACGCCCTCGCGATCTGGATGCTCGTGGCGCTGCTCCTGCTCTTCGGCTCGTTCTCGGTCTTCGGCTTCGCCGCGACGCAGTCCTTCCTCCCCCGGCTCGTGCCGCGATCGAGACTGGTGGTCGCGAACGCGCGCCTGGATCAGACGGATGCCGCAGCCCAGACCTTCGGCCCCGCGCTGGGCGGCGGGCTCGTGGCGTTGCTCGGCGCTCCGCTCGCCCTCCTCGTCGACGCCGTGAGCTACATCGTCGAGGCGATCCTGAACGCCGGCATCCGTGTGGAGGAGGCTCGTGTCCGCGCGCGGGAGCGTCATCTGTGGCGGGAGATCAGAGAGGGCCTTTCGTGGGCGTACGCGCATCGCACGCTGGGTCCGCTCGCGGTCTCGACCCACGTCTGGTTCCTGGCGAACGGCGTCGCGTTCACGGTGCTGTCACTGCTCGCGCTGCGGTCGCTGGGGTTCTCGGCCTTCACGTACGGCCTGTTGCTCGCGGTCGCCGGAACGACGACGCTCGTCGGCGCGACCTTCGCTGTGCGGCTCGGCGCGATCCTCGGCAGCGGGCCGACGATCATCGCGGCACGCGCCGCATACCCGGTCGCCTGGCTGCTCGTCGCCGTCGCCGCCTGGTTGCCGACGGGTCCCTCTCTCCTCTTCGTCGCGCTGGCGATCCACGGGCTCGCGGCTGGCGTGGAGAACGCGCACGAGATGGCGCTGCGGCAGACCGCGACGCCCGACGGCCTGCTCGGGCGCGTGAACGCGAACCTCCGCTCGGCCAACCGCTCTGCGGCGGCGCTCGGCGCCCTCCTCGGAGGTGTCGCGGTCGGAGCGCTCGGCGAGCAGTGGACGCTCGTCGCCGTCACGGTCGTCTTCGCCGTCGCCGCGGTCATCACGTGGTGGTCGCCCCTGCGGCACGTGGGGACGTTGAACGCCTGAGGCGGTCTCCCGGTCGCGCACCATCGGCGCTGCGAGACGGACGACGCCGCGAGGCGGCCGGTCGGGAGATCCCGACCGGCCGCCTCGAGCCTTCACGCGGTCAGTGCACCGCGATCAGATCGTTCGTCCAGCCGATCATCCGGGTGCCGAACGCCGTGTCGACGCCCTTGCCGAGCTGGCCCTGCAGCTGCTCGACCACCGCGCCGAGCTGGTTCACCTCGGTCGGGTGCCTGCCCGTCGCGTGACTCTTGAGCGCCGCGTTGAGTTTGTCGCGCAGGCCCTTCTCGACCTTCGGGTCGGTGACGAGCTTCTCGGCGACCGCCCGCGTCAGGTTGTTGCTGAGCGACTCGGTCGTGGCCAGCAGGGTGAACGCCCGCGTGGCCGTCGCGCTGTTGCCCACGAAGTCCGTCGCCGTCGCCACCGCCGCGTGCGCACCGGTGTCAAGCGTGAACATGTCGAGCACATGCCCGGTCGGCACCTCGGTGCCGTCGAAGGTGACCGACTGCGTCTCGACGCCGCTGAGCGCATCCGTGATCGTGTACTCCACGCTCGCGAAGTCGTCGGTGTCGTAGCCGGTGGCCGCGGGCTGGCTGAGGTCGATGACCGGCGCCGTGCGGTCGACCCGGACCGTCCGGGTGCCGCTCACGGTCTCGCACTCGCTCGTCGTCTTCCACTCGATGACCCACTCCAGGTTCTCATCGGCGTTCCCCGGAAGGGCGAACTCGGCCACCGCGCCGTTCACCGTCGTCCAGCTCGGCGCGGAGCCGGCCGGGTGGACGGAGTACGTCGTCGTCAGCGACTCCGGCGTGAAGGAGTCGTCGGCGGCCGTGACGGTGAACGTGTGGTCCACGCCCACCCACTGCACGCCCGAGACGACAGCCTCGTCACCGGTGATCTGCAGATCGGCGCTGAGCGACCCGGCGATCCACGAAGGGGCGCTCGGCGTGTCGCCGTGATCGGGGAAGTTGTTCCCCGGCTGGTCCCAGGCGCCGTTCTCCCAGTCGCGGAACACGTCGCGGAAGGTCGAGCGTGCGAGGCACGACTCCCACAGCGGCATCTGCCCGGTGCCGGCGTAGTGCGGCTCCTCGTCGGAGTGGTGACCCGGGTCGGGCGACTCGAAGACCGGCAGGCGGTCGGCGCGCCACGAGTGGTCGGAGTCGATGCTCCGCAGCCACGGCTGCCCGTCGAGACCGTCGATCATGACATTCGCGGGGCGCCCTGCCGGGTCGGTGTAGATCGCCGTCGACACGCTCGGCAGCAGGTTGGCGCTGCGGTGATCGGAGATGACCTCGTTGAGGCCGTTCGCGTCGAGCAGCAGCAGCTTCGACATCTGCACGGCGTCGTAGGCCGGCTCGAAGTCCTCGAGCGTCCATTCGGCGGTGTCCTTCAGACGTGACGAGGGCACGATCGTGCCGTCCGGGAGCTCGACCTGGTCGCCGACGAGCGGATCGACGAGACCCATCACGGCGTCGAGGTACTCGCGGTCGCCGTCGTCGAACAGGTCCACGTGCACGTCGTCGTCGGAGAACGGCACGTCGATGTCTGCCGAGCCGATCTCCATCCAGTGCGTGGGGTGCTTCAGGAAGTCCGACAGCAGCTCGACGTCGAAGCCCAGGGCCTCGGAGGCGAGCTCGAGCAGCAGCTCCTTGGCGTCGGCCAGCACCGGGTCGAGGAAGTCGATGTCGGGCATGATGGTCGCCATCAAGTCCTCGAGCCAGAGGAAGACCTCGCCGCCCTCCTCGACCGCCTCGCCGACGAAGTCGGGAGCGCCGAGCATCGACAGCAGGTACTCGTTGATGAAGCCCGGCCGATCAGTGTCGTCCAGTCCGCCGAGCGTGTAGCCGACGACCTGGAAGATGCCGACGCCGTCCTCGCACTGTGCGCGGTCGGTGTCGAGCACCTCATCGGTCTCGCCCTCTTCGTCGTCGTTGCGGCAGATGAAGTTCTGCGCGTCACGGAACGTGCCGGCGTCGAACAGCGTCTTCGACAGCGCCTCGCCGAGTTCGGGCCAGTGCTGCAGGCCGCGGTCGATGTCGGCGATCCACGCGTCGAGGTACGAGATGATCGCCGGGTTGACGACGGCGTCGTCGGCCTCGTCGATCGGGCTCGTGACGCAGAAGTACTCCGCGCGACACTCCTGCACGGTCACGGGCTCGACGGTCACGCCGCGCACCGTGTCGACCGTGACGTTCTCGACCACTTCGTAGCAGTCCCAGTCGACGATGTTGCAGTCTTCGTAGTCCAGATCCTTCTGGATCGCCGCGCGCTCGACCTGGAGGTCGGCCTTCAGGTCGATGAAGTAGTCGATGAGCGGGCCGCGGTTCGGCTCGGGATCTTCGCCGACGGTGTACGCGAGGCCGGGGCATCCGTCATCCGCGGTCCCGTCGCCGTCGTCGTCGACGCCGTCGCCACACGTGCCGACGGGCAGCGGGTTGTTCGGATCGACGAGCGTGTCGTAGATCCAGTCGTTCGGTGCCGCGTACTCGAAGGCCGGCGTGGAGTCGTTGCTGTACTCGGGGCCGGTCTGGTCGGACTCGCCGGGCACCTGCGAGCGCCGCGAGTTGCCGTCGTAGCCCGCCGTCGCGTCGCCGACGTACCCCTCGGCGATGACATGGCGCAGGGCGATCTCGAGCGCGGTGGGGTCCTCGAGGTCGAGGATGTCGCCGACACCTGGGAAGACCCCTTCGGCGACCTGGTTGATGATCGTGTGCGCCCACATGTCGCCGGCAGCGTGCGTCATGAAGCCGTACGCGAACGCGAGGATCTGCTCCTTCTCGGCGGCACTGCGACCGGCGTCGTCCTGCGCGTCCCACGCCTCGGTCATGAGGTGCTGCAGCCATCTGCCCGTCTCTTCGGGGTGTATCGCCGACTGGCCGTACGCCAGATCGGGGAACCCGTCGGGACCGATCACGCCGGCGTTGTACGCAGCCGGCTGGTTGCGCAGCGCGGTGACGATGTCGCCGCGCACGGTGTACTCGGTGCCCTCGACGGTCACCTTCCCGTCGTCGGTGACGTCGTCATAGGCGTTCTCGGCGGTGGCGTTGTGGGTGTACGGCTTGAAGGCGGCGGCGGGCAGCGTCGTCACGACGAGTGTCGTCACGGTGAGCGCCGCGGTCGCGGTCAGGCCGGCAGCGAGCTTTGTGAAGCTGCGGCGTCGGCCGGCGGTTCGAGACATGGGTATTCCTCCCCAAGGAACGGACGTGCGGAACGGGGGCACCGAGAGAGTGGTTGCCCCGATCCAGCGAGAGTCACCTCCGACTCCGTCAGATACATGGGAGGCAGACGGATGCCGCGGCCCCCGGCATCCGTCACCTCCGCGCGTGCTCCACGAACGTGTCGAGCGTGGCGCGCAGCGCGGGAGAATCCTCCTGCGTCCGGCGGTGGACGGCCAGAACGTCGCGCGTCGATGCCGGCTCGACAGTCGGGATGGCCACCAGGTCGGGTCCGAGGTCGCCGCGGCCCAGCCGCGGCACGAGCGCGACCGCGCGGCGTGCGCGCGCGAGTTCGAGGTGGTTCTGGAACTCCATCGATTCGTGCACGATGCGGGGCGCGTTGGGGACGCCGTCGAAGAGCCGCCGCAGCCACTGCCGGCAGATGGTCGCCTCGAACGTCGCGACCCAGTTCTCGCCCGCGAGCTCTTCGGGGTGCAGTTCGCTGCGGTCGGCGAGCGGGTGTTCGCGGTGCAGGATGACGTCGGCGACGTCCGTGAACAGCGGCGTCGAGACGAGGTGGTCGGGCATCGCGAGGGCCACGCCGCCCCAGCGGTGCACGATGCCGAGGTCGCGCTGGCCCGAGGCGACGAGCGCGATCGTCTCCCACGGCTCGCTCTCGCGCAACGGCACCGAGAGGCCGGGATGCTGCGCCGCCAGGTCGCTCAGCACGGGGATGACCAACCCGCGCACGACGGTCGAGAACGCGGCGAGCCTGATCTCGCCCACCACGCGGTCGTCGATCCCCGCGGCGAGCTGCAGATCGGCGCGCAGCCGCTCGAGGTCGGCGAGGATCGGGGTCGACGCGACGACGAGGCGCGTGCCCGCCTCGGTGAGGATCACCCCGCGCCCGGCGCGCTCGAGCAGGGCGATGCCGGTTTCGCGCTCCAGCCGCTTCACCTGCTGAGACACGGCGGACGGGGTGTAGCCCAGGCTCGTCGCGGCGGCGACCACGCTGCCCTGCGTGGCGACGGCGCGGAGCGACAGCACTGCCTCGAGATCGATCATGAAGCAACGCTACATCGTCTCGTGGAGAAAGCATCGCTGGTGCTTCATCCAGTGTTCGGGTGAAGTGGAACCCGTGAACAGACGCGACATGGTGCTGGCGGCGGTCGTGGCATCGTTCTGGGGCTTCAACTTCGTCGTGATCGACTGGGGGATGACGGGCGTGCCGCCCCTGCTGTTCGTGGCGATCCGCTTCCTGGTGGTGGCGCTCGCGGTCGTCGTCGTCCCGCGTCCGCGCACCTCCTGGCGCACGGTGATCGGCGTGGGCCTGTTCATGAGCCTCGGGCAGTTCGGGCTGCTGTACACGTCGATGGCGCTGGGGCTGCAGCCGGGGCTCGCCGCGCTCGTGCTGCAGGCGCAGGCGGTGTTCACGATCCTCATCGCGGCCGCGGTGCTGCGTGAGCGCCCGACCGCGCCGCAGGTCGCCGGTGTCGCGCTCGGCGTGGTGGGCCTGGCCGTCGTCGCCGCCGGCCGGGGCGGCGATGCCCCCGCCCTCGCCGTGGCGCTGGCGCTCGCCGCAGCGTTCTCGTGGGGCATCGGCAACGTCATCTCTCGCCGGGCCGGCGCGGTCAGCGGAGCCGGCCGGCTCGGATCCCTGTCGCTCACCGTGTGGTCGGCGCTCGTGGTGCCCATCCCCGCCTTGATGCTGTCGCTCGTGATCGAAGGGCCGGCCGCGATCGCGTCCGGCATCGCCGCCTTCGGCTGGCAGTCCGCGGTCTCGACGCTGTACACCGCGGTGCTGTGCACGATCATCGGCTATTCGATCTGGAACGGCCTGCTCGCTCGCAATCCGTCCGCGGAGGTGGTGCCGTGGGTGCTGCTCGCGCCGGTCGTGGCGATGGCGTCGTCCGCGCTGCTGCTCGGCCAGATCCCCACACCGGGCGAGGTCGTCGGCGGCACCCTCCTCGTCGCGGGCGTGCTGGTCACGGGGCTGCGTCGAGTGGGGGTCCGGGGGAGGGCGAGAGCGGATGCCGCAACACCGCGGTTGCGCTAGAACGGCGGGGCGCCGGGGGACCCGGGTGGGTCGTCAGCGGAGAACAGCCAGGGTTCGCGCATCGTCGCGCGGGGGCGTGCGGCGGTGTCGTCCGGGATGAATCTCACGGTGGGCTCGGGCCGGTCGGTGTGCTTCCGGCCGGTCGGGCTGGTCCAGACCAGAACGCCCGGCGAGACCTGCTCGACCGACCATGCTGTGACGCCCTTGAGGGTGTGATGGCCACGGCAGAGGTGAGCCAGGTTGGCGTGGTGGGTCGGTCCGCCCTCGGAAGCGGCGATCGTGTGGTCGATGTCGCACCGCCGGACCGGGCGGCGGCAGCCGGGGAATCGGCAGTGCTCGTCACGGGCGGCGAGGAACCGGTTCAGCGCCGGTCCAGGACGGTAGCGGTCCACCGCGAGGACGCTTCCGGTGACCGGTGACGTCATCACGCGCTCCCAGCCGGTCGCGCCGGCGGCGAGGATCCGGGCGGTTCCGGGGTCGATCGGACCGTAGCCCGCGAGAAGTGCTGGCTCGTTGGACGCGCCGGTCATTGCGAGCACGGGAACGGTGACCTGCACGGTGGCGCGGATCGCCTCGAGTCCGGTACCGGCGACGCACTCGGTGGGGCCGGCTGTCAGCAGGGTGTCGGTGAAGATGTCGACGCGGAGCTGATCCATGGTGCGCTCGTCGGCCTCGCAGTCGTCGGCATCTTCGACGTCGCGGTCGACGTCGCGGTCGCGGTCGCGGTCGCCGCCGCCGTCGGTGTCGTCGGAGCCTCGTGCGGCGATGACGGAGCGCGCCTGCTGTGTGAGCCGGTCTTCGATGCCGTGCGCGAGCGTCGCCGGCAGGATCGCGGTCAGCGCGGCCATATCGTCGGGCAGATCGAACACCTCGATGCGACGGCCCGCCGCGGCTGCCCGGTGGCGCTCGTCGATCGTGCGTTCGAGGAAGCGCTCGGCGACCACCTTGAGCACCGGTGCGAGGCGACCGGCGGTGAGCGTTGCCGCGCGGTCCAGTGCGAGCTGGAGGAACTCGGCGCGGGCCGCGTCGTCGGTGATCGCGTGGCCGGCGTCATGGATCACGGCGAGGTGCTGCCGGGTGATCTCGCCACGCGCCAGCGACTCGACACCGGGCTCGAACCGTGCGCACAGGTCGGATGCCTCGCTGAGCAGCCGACTCACGGTCCACTCCGAGACCCGGCTCGAGGTCGCGAGGTCGGCGACCAGTGCCCGACGGTCGAGCTCCGCCCGCCGAGCCCGATCCGGCGACGCGTGCGCGGGCCGCGCCACGGCGGCGGCCGCATCCGCCAGCACCCGGATCTCGGCCGCATCCGCGGTCGCTCGCTGTCGGCGGCCGTCTTCGAACGCATCGACCAGCCGCACGACCCGGATGAACTCCGGTGCAACGCCGTCGTCGGCACCGGGATCGGGAGTGGGAATCGGAGACATGAGGCTCGCAGTCAGGAGTGGCGGAACGAGATTCCGCGCATCACACGCGATCTGCCTCAACACCTGCCCGCGGCCAGAACCGCACCTGCCCACCGCCTTCGCGAAGAAGGCTCACTCTGATCCGAATCTCTGATCGACAGTCTAATACGGGTCAGCAACGACCACAAGAGATTTCTCGTACAGATGTGCGATGCCGTCCTCGATCGGCCACGGCTCACCGACCTCAAGCCATAGAGCGATCGACGGCCATATTTTGCGCACGCGACCGAATCGAGGATGGCGCGCCCGAATCGATTCGATACACTGGGCTTCTGCCACTCGGCACCTCTCCGTCGCCCGCGGGCGCGGCATCCGTCCCCTTCCCTCGCCTTCTCGCTCGAGAGCCGCCCTCATGCCCACCGCCCTGACGACGGGTCGCCCCTGGCGCGTCATCCTCCTGTTCTCCGTCCCGCTGCTCATCGGCAACGTGGTGCAGCAGCTGTACCACGTGATCGACGCGATCGTCGTGGGCCGCCACCTCGGCGTCGACGCGCTCGCGGCCGTCGGCGCGACGGGCAGCATGCTGTTCCTGCTGCTCGGGTTCGCGTGGGGGCTGACGTCTGGCTTCGCGATCCCGACCGCTCAGGCGTTCGGCGCGCGGGACTACGCCGCCGTGCGCCGCTCGGTCGCCGCCGGGACGATCCTCACCGGCCTGTGCACCGTGCTCCTCACGGTCGGCGCGCCGCTGCTGACCGGACCCCTGCTCGTGATGCTGCAGACGCCCGCCGAGCTCATGGACGACGCCGTCGTCTTCGCGCAGATCAGCTTCCTCGGCGCCGGCGCGATGATGTTCTTCAACTACCTGTCGGCCATCATCCGTGCGATCGGCGACTCGCGGACGCCGCTGGTGTTCCTCACGCTCGCGTGCATCCTCAACGTCGTGCTCGTCATCCTCATGGTCGGTCCGCTCGACTGGGGCGTCGGCGGCGCGGCGCTCGCCACGGTCGTCTCGCAGGCGATCTCGGTGCTGCTCTGCCTCGAGTTCGTGCGTCGACGGATGCCGGTGCTCCACGTCCGCCGCAGCGACTGGCGTGTGACCCGTGCCGAGCTCGCCGAGCACCTGCGTCTCGGGCTGCCGATGGGCTTCCAGGCGTCGATCATCGCGATCGGCACCCTGTCGGTGCAGGTGGCCCTCAACGAGCTCGGCGCCGACGCGGTGGCCGCGTACACCGCGGCGTCGCGCGTGGACGGCCTCGCGGTGGCGCTCCTGCAGTCGCTCGGCCTCGCCGTCTCGATGTTCGTCGCGCAGAACCACGGCGGCGGCCGGCCCGACCGCATCCGCCGCGGCGTGACGCAGGCGACGTGGATGTCGGTCGCCGCCGCGATCGTGCTCGGCGCCGTGCTCATCGCCTTCGGGGCGGCGCTCGTGGAGCTGTTCGTCGGCGAGGGCTCGCGCGAAGTCGTGGACCTCGCCGCCCAGATGCTCGCGATCAACGGCGCGACCTACTGGATCCTCGGGGTGCTCTTCGTTCTGCGCGGAGCGTTGCAGGGCCTCGGGCACACGCTGATCCCCACGGTCACGGGCGTGATCGAACTCGTGATGCGCGTGGGTGCCGCCGTCGTGCTGGGCGGCATCTTCGGCTTCATCGGCGTTGCGGCGAGCAACCCGCTCGCATGGCTCGGTGCCGTCGTCGTGCTGGTGCCGGCGTATCTGCACGCGCATCGGCAACTGGCCAAGGAGCCCGTCAACCCGATGGTCGCCACGCCGACGACGCCCATCCCGGTCATCGGCCCGACCGACGGGTCGATGGTCGTCGACGCGATCGTCACGCAGCCGATCGTGCTGCCGACGGCCGCGCAGACCGCGACGCCGACGCCGTTCCGCCGGCTGCGACGGTTCAGCCGCACCTCGGTGCGCGCGCGGCGGCGCACCCGCGGCTGATCCGCCGAACGCGGTCTCGCAGATCTCCGGCGGGGGCGGTGCGCGTCGCCGAGACCGAGCTTTTCGGCCGAGACCGGGGGCGACGTCCTGTGTTTCGGCCGAAAGCCCTTGTCTCGGCGGGGGCCGCCGAGGGCTCGCGCCGGCTGGAACCGCGCACGCGGGCGCAGCGGCCGGTCAGTCGTCGAAGACGTGCCAGCAGATCGGGCTGCGCAGCCGCTGGTCGTCGAGCACGAGGTCGCGGATCTCGCCGGGCAGCTGCGCGCGCTGCCAGTCGCGCTCGCGCAGGCGCGCGGCGTCGGCTTCGCCGGCAGGGACGGATGCCGCGACCGCCCTGATCGCGTAGGCCGCGGCGCCGAGCTCGTGGGCGGCGACGTGGGCCACCGCCACCGACTGCCCGGCGGCGAGGGCGGCGAACTTCGCCGGGTCGGGCAGCCCTTTGCCCGCCGCGTTCGCGACGAACGCACGCTGGTGCGCCTCTTTCATGGGCACCTCGCCGCGGATCCAGGCCCACCCCAGCTCGATCGCGTCGCGGACGGCGGGGTCGCCGGGCCGCGCGGCCTCGAACAGCGGCAGCACATGCTCCGCGCAGACCGCCGCCCACTCCGCGAGCAGGTGGTGGTTCTCGTCGGTCAGCGTGCCGCCGCGCCGGATCGTGATGAAGCGCGGGTCGCGCTCGGTGGGAAGGATCGGCATGACGCCACCCTCGCACACGCGACGCCTCGCTCGGAAAGGGCGGCACGAGTATTATCTGCGTATGCGTGCAGATAAGCAGGAAAGCGGATACGCGGTCGAGAGCCCGTACGTCGAGCTGGCGGTCGAGGTCTTCGCCATGCTGGCCGACGCCACGCGCGTGCGCATCATCCTGGCACTCCAAGAGGGCGGGGAGCTCTCGGTCAACCACATCGCCGACATCGTCGACAAGTCGCCCGCTGCGGTGTCGCAGCACCTCGCCAAGCTGCGCCTCGCACGCATCGTCGCCACCCGCCAGGAAGGGCAGCGCGTGTTCTACCGCCTCGAGAACGAGCACGCCTCGCGTCTCGTCGCCGATGCGATCCACCAGGCGGAGCACTCGCTCGGCGGCACCCCGCGCCACCACCGGACCGGACCGGTCGCGCCGTGAGCGCGCAGACCCGGGGCCGGCACGCCCACGACCATCCCGACGTCCCGCACGATCACGACCACCCCGTCGGCCCGCACGACCACGACCACCCGGGCCACCACCCCGACAGCCCGCATGACCACGGCCACCAGCACCACGGCGCGCACGACCGTTCCCACGCCCGCGGCATCCGCGGGTTCCTCCACGAGCTGTTCGTGCCGCACAGCCACGACGCCACGGACGCCATCGACGACGCCATGGAGGCCAGCTCCGCCGGCATCCGCGCGCTCAAGATCAGCCTCGTCATCCTGCTCGCGACCACCGTGCTGCAGGCGATCGTGGTCGCGTTCAGCGGGTCGGTCGCCCTCCTCGCCGACACGGTGCACAACCTCTCCGACGCGCTCACCGCGGTGCCGCTGTGGGTCGCGTTCGCGCTCGGCCGGCGCGCGGCATCCCGTCGCTACACGTACGGCTACGGGCGCGCCGAAGACCTCGCGGGACTCTTCATCGTGTTCGTCGTCGCGCTGTCGGCCGTCGTGGCGGCGTGGCAGGCGATCGACCGCATCGTGCACCCGCAGCCGCTCGACCATCTCGGCTGGGTGATCGCCGCGGGCATCATCGGCTTCGCCGGCAACGAGATCGTCGCGGTGTACCGCATCCGCGTCGGCAAGCGGATCGGATCGGCCGCGCTCGTCGCCGACGGCGTGCACGCCCGCACCGACGGATTCACCTCCCTCGCCGTCGTGCTCGGGGGCATCGGGGTGCTGCTGGGCTTCCCGCTCGCCGATCCTCTGGTGGGCCTGCTCATCTCGGCGGCCATCTTCGTGCTGCTCATCGGCACGGTCCGCAGCGTGGGCCGCAGGCTGCTCGACGGCATCGAGCCCGAACTGGTCGACCGTGCCGACCACGCGCTCGCGCACGTCGACGGCATCGCAGGCATCGAGCGGCTGCGCCTGCGCTGGGTCGGCCACCGGCTTCAGGGCGACGCCGTCGTCGTCGCCGCGCGCGGTGCGGATGCCGCGGTGCTCGCCGCCGGCGCAGAGCGCAGCATCCGTTCGCATCTCCGCAATGTCGACGACTTCACCGTCACCGTCCGCTCCGCACCGGCCGCCGCCGGGGATGCCGACGTCGGCACCCGACCCTAGGCTCGTACGCATGCCCGTGACGACGCGCCGCATGCAGAACCTGACCATCGACGACCACACGCTCACCGTTCCCCTGGTGTGGGGCGATCCGGCCGACGCCCGCACCATCGACGTCCACGCCGCCGTGGTCGCGCGCGAGGGCGGCGAGCACCTGCCGTATCTCGTGTTCCTCCAAGGCGGCCCCGGGCACGAGGCGCCGCGAGCCTTCCACTCGCCCTCCGGGCCGCCGTGGCTCGACGCGGCCCTGGAGCACTACCGCGTCGTCCTCCTCGACCAGCGGGGCACCGGCCGCTCGACGCCGGTCTCGGACCGCGACCTCGAGCGCGGCACCGTCGAGCTCTCCGAGTACATCACGCACCTGCGCGCCGACTCGATCGTGCGCGACGCCGAGGCGCTGCGCACCGAGCTCGGGGCCGACACGTGGAGCGTGCTGGGGCAGTCCTTCGGCGGGTTCACCACCCTGTCGTATCTGTCGACGGATGCCGCGTCGCTCGAGCACGTCTACATCACCGGCGGTCTCAGCGCCGTGGGGCGGCATCCCGATGACGTCTATGCGCTCACGTACGAGAAGATGCGCGAGGCGTCGGAGCGCTACTACCGGCGCTTCCCCTCGCACCGCGACGCGATGCGACGCATCCTCGACCTGGCCGACGCGGGCGACATCGTGCTCCCGGGCGGCGAAATGGTGTCGGTGTCACGCGTGCGCTCCGCCGGCTCCGCGCTCGGCAGCAACGACGGCTGGCAGACCCTGTGGCGTCTGCTCGAACTCGACCCGCACTCCAACGCGTTCCGCCACGACCTCGCCGCCGCGATGCCGTTCGACGCGCGCAACCCGCTGTATCTCGCCTTCCACGAGTCGAGCTACGCCGACGGCCACGCGACGAACTGGTCGGCTGAGCGCACCGAGCCCGACGACTTCCGCGCCGATCCGACGCTGTTCACCGGTGAGCATGTGCGACGCGAATGGCTCGACACCGTGCCGACCCTTCAGCCGTGGCGCGAGGTGACGCTGACGCTCGCCGAGTTCGAGTGGCCGCGGCTGTACGACGGCGACGCGATCGCGGCATCCGATGCCCGCGGAGCCACCTCGATCTACGTCAACGACGTCTACGTGCCCTTCGAGTTCGCGATGGAGACGGCGAGCCTGATCCCCGGCGTGACCCCGTGGATCACGAGCGAGCACGAGCACAACGGCCTGCGCTCCGACGCGGACGTGCTCGCGCGGCTCATCGACCTCGCCCACGGGCGCCGCGTGCGCTGAGACGCCGGCGGACGTTCCCCGCAGAGAACGACGGGGGCGGAGGATGCCGCAGCATCCCCCGCCCCCGTGTTCGGCGTGGCGGCGGCTCAGCCCTCGAGCGTCACCGTGTCGATGGTCACCGCGGCGATGCCGGGGTGGTCGCTGAACACCCCGTCCATGCCAGCACCGATGTAGGCCTTCAGCTCGCCGTCGAGGTCGCCGTAGGCGTTCGGATCGGCGCTCGAGCGGAAGTCCACCGGCAGGAACTGGTTCTCGGCGCGGAACGTCCAGCCGTGCACCGACAGACCCGCTGCGTGCGCGTCGGCGATGACCGGCGTGGGCGCGCCGAGGCGGCCGTCAGCGGTGCGCGGGATCATCACGGACTTCTCGAGGCCCACGCCGTCGGCGTAGGTCGCGATCTCGGCCAGGCCCGCGCGCGTCACCAGGTCCTTGTAGGTGCGCGTGTCGCCGGCGAGCGTGAAGTCGTACGGACGACCGGAGTTGCTCACGAGCTGTGCGAGGGTGACGTCGGTGAGACCGTCGAGGTCGCGGAGGTTCGCGGTCTCGAAGCTCTGCACGATGACGGGCGCGTCGGCGCGGTCGAGGCCGTTGGCCTCGAGGGCCGCGACGAGCGGCTCTTCCATCGACAGCCCGATCGAGTCGAAGTACGAGGGGTGCTTCGTCTCGGGGTACACGCCGACGGTGCGGCCGTCGCAGCTGATGGAGTGGCGGGCCAGATCCATGACCTCGTCCAGCGTCGGGATCACGTAGAGGCCGTCGAAGGCGGTGTTCGCCGGACGCGTCTGCGGCAGCCGCTCCTTGGCGCGGAGCGTCCGCAGCTCGGCGAACGTGAAGTCCTCGGTGAACCAGCCCGTGATCGAGACGCCGTCGATGAGCTTCGTGGTCTTGCGCGGTGCGAACTCGGGGCGGGCCGCGACATCCGTGGTTCCGCTGATCTCGTTCTCGTGACGCGCGACCAGCACGCCGTCCTTCGTCGACACGACGTCGGGCTCGATGTAGTCCGCGCACTGGACGATGGCCGTCTCGTACGCGGCGAGCGTGTGCTCGGGGCGCGACCCGCTCGCGCCGCGGTGACCGATGAGGCTCACCGTCGAGGGCTCGATCTTCGTCTTGTCGAGGTCGATGATCGCGAACTCGGTGTCGTCGGGCGTGCCGGGGATGCGCGCATCGTTGCCCGGGTAGTTGTTGTCGTTGCCGATGAGGAGGCTGCCGTCCTCGAGCTGCACGACCGTCTCGAACGACTGGACGGGCAGTGAGTAGATCTCGCCAGTGCCGTAGCCGTCGCCCGCGCCGATGCCGTGTGGGTTCGCGATGCGCAGCGCGTCGAGCACCAGGGTCTTTTCGAGGTAACCCTCGGCGTCGGTGCGGCGGAGGTCGACCTCGTAGACGCGCTTCGTGACGGACTGCTCGCCCTCGAAGTCGTCGCGCTCGATGAGGATCAGCACGTCGTTGCGCACGGTGAACGCGTCGCCGATGACGTTCGGCTCCTGGTCGGTCTGGTAGCTCCAGGTGCGGCCGGTGTACTGCCCGGAGCGCGTGTCGAACTCGAGGATCTCGCGGCGGCGGAGGTCGGCGTCGTCGGCGTACGAGCCCTCGACGATCGGGTACAGGTACCGGCCGTTGACCGAGGCGGCCATCGCCTCGAAGCCGCGGCTCGCGCGCACGCGGGGCGTCTCACCGGGCTGCAGGTAGGGGTTCTGGGGCGACTTCGCGCCGTCCAGCTCGTAGGGGTTCTCGAGCAGCGTGCCTTCGGCGTCGAAGTGGAGCAGGAACGGCCCGAACTCCTCGCCGACCCAGAAGGTGCCGTCCTTGGCCTTGACGACCGACTCGATGTCGAAGTCGCCGCCCGTGAGCAGACGCTCGGAGGTCCCCTCGTTCACGATGGGGAAGTCGAGCACGTTGTTGCGGTCGTTGTAGGAGATGAACCGTTCCACCCGGATCTCGCCGGCGCCGCCGTCGGCCGTCTGCCAGGCGGGTCGCACGAGGTAGTTGCGCAGCAGGAAGTCGGCCGAGTTGCCCTTGGCGCCGAAGCCGTTGTCGGGCTGCGCCCAGAAGGTGCCGTCGCCGTTGTCGATCGCGGCCGAGAAGCCGGGGATGACCTGGCCGTCCCAGGGGCCGGTGCGGCCGTTGGCCGAGCTGGCCAGCGCGCCGGACGCCGGACCGGGCTCGAGGTGGTCGGCCGACAGCGTCGCGCGCGCGACCAGCGTCGGCACGTGCGTCTGCACGTACGGCGAGTTCGACGTGGCGGGAGCGGCGGCGACCGGCTGGGCCGCGGCGGCGGTGGCGGGGAGGAGCGCGACGGCGGTGGCCGTCGCGGCTGCCGCGGCGAGGAGGCGCGGCAGGACGCGTCGTGTGGGGATTCGACTCATGGCACCGACGCAACCGGGGGCGCCCAGCCGTGCGTTGACCGGCTGTCGACCACCGCGCGACCACTCGGTGAACGGGCGGCGAGCGACGCGTGAGAACCCGTTAACCCGGGAGGGTCAGACCGCCGCGAGCAGCGCGGCCAGCGGAGGCGGCACGTTCTCCAGCGGGACGGCCTCGGCGAGCAGGCGGGCATAGCGCGCCTTGTTCCCGCTGCGACCGCCGAAGAACCGCGCCAGCTGCGCCTCTGCCGGCCGGTCGCGCTGGAACGGCTGCCGCTGGAGGCTCCGGAACGAGCCCAGCTCCCCCTGCTCAGCGATCACGGCCTCGACGCCGGCGACGCCCAGCGCGCGGACGAACTCGGCCTCGAGGTCGGGGTCGCACACGAACACCTCGTCTCTGGGTGTCGTGCATCGCCGGTGACGAGCCGGTGCCGGGCGACGGCTGGCAGATCGTGGAGCTGCCGGCCGTGGAGCGCGCCGCGGTGACGCAGTACCGGGGCGCAGCAGCCCGTCGCCTGATCCGTGACACAGCGATGCCCCGGTCCCGACGGACCGGGGCATCTCCGCGGCAGATCACCTGTCGTCGGTGAACGCGTCCTTCACATCCTGGCCGGCCTTCTTCATCTTGGCGCTGGCCTGGTCAGCCGCACCCTCGGCCTGCAGGCGCTCGTTGTCGGTCGCGTCTCCGACCGCCTCCTTCGCCTTGCCTTTCACGTCTTCCACGTTGTGCTTGATGTCATCGTCCAGACCCATGGGGATCTCCTCTCTTCGTGGTGGATAGGTCTCCGTCAACGGGTCCTAGACCCGCCCGTCGCCGAAGCCGGCGCGGTCGACACGGCGGTGATAGCGCATGCCGGCCATGCCGCCGAGGATGGCGGCGACGAGCGCGATGACCGCGGCGCCGATCGCGGTGAGGATGCTGGTCAGTGTCACGGTCTCGGGCGTCACGGGGATGCGGGGGAAGATGTCGACGTTGGCCAGGATGTCCCACTGGCTGCCGGCGATCGCGGTGATGGCCGCCACGATGATGGCGATCACGATGGCCCACAGCCAGACGGCCAGGCCCTGCTTCCAGCCACTCAGCCGCGCCATGCGGCCGGCGACGTATCCGCCGGCGAAGTAGGCGACGAACAGGACCAGGCCGATCGCGATCGCCCCGATCACGGTGGCAGCGCCCATGTTCTGGTTGGCGGCATCGACCGCGTCCTCCACCGTCTCGGGCGAAGTGAGTCCGGTCGCGGCGCCGATGGCCGCGACCACAGCGGTGAGCGCCACCAGCGCCCCGAGTGCGGTGAGCCAGCCGAAGAACGCGGCTCCGAACTTGAAGCCGCCGAAGCGCTCGCGCTCGCGGCTCAAGACGTCCTGCCGCAGCGAGGCGTCATAGCGGTCGGCCAGGCCGTCGCGGTCGACGTCGGCCGCCGCCCGCGGCGTGGTCACCGGGGCAGCTCCGGGTGCGGTCACCGGCCGGGTCGGCTCGGTGCGTCGGGGATCATCCGTGCTCATGCCGTGACGCTATTCGCAACCGGCGGGCCGCTCAGCAGGGTTGCGGATCGACGACGACAGGCGTAATCTCCGCGAGCCCCGGGTGGACGGCCCTGCTCGGCAGCGCCGCGGCGCTGGACGGCGTTGCGCGGCGCGGGAGCAGAATGGCGGTATGGATGCCGTCGCCCCGACCATACGCACCGAGATGCCGCCGCCGAGCTACATCATGTCGGCGGAGGGCTACCAGATCGCGACATACTCGTGGGGCCCGCCGGATGCCGAGCCGGTGCTGTGCGTGCACGGGTTCGCGTCGAGCTGTCGCGACAACTGGGTGGAGACGGGCTGGGTGCGCGCCCTCACCGGCGCGGGATACCGCGTGATCGGCGTGGATCAGCGGGGCCACGGCGCGAGCGACAAGCCCTATGACCCGCTCGCCTACTCGATGAGCGCGTTCGTCGGCGACCTCATCGCGGTGCTCGACACCTATCTCGTCGACGACGTCCGCTACGTCGGCTACTCGCTCGGCGCGCGGGTCGGCTGGCAGCTCGCCGTCGATGCTCCCGAGCACGTGAGCCGTGCCGTGCTCGGCGGCATCCCCGACGGACGCCCGCTAGGACGCCTGCGCATCGAGCAGGCGCGGGCGTATGCCGAGCAAGGCATACCGGTCGAAGACACGGTGACGCAGAACTACGTCCGGCTCGCCGAGCGCGTCGCCACGAACGATCTGCGCGCCCTCATCGGCCTCGCCGAGGGCATGAGATTCGGCGACGCGGACCCCGACCCCGAGCGGCCGCCCGTGCAGCCGGTGCTGTTCGCCACCGGTTCGGAGGATGCGATCCTCGAGCGCTCCCGGGTGCTCGCCGGCAGTGCGCCGAACGGCACGTTCACCGAGATCCCCGGCCGGCACCACTTCAACACCCCGGGCTCCCGCGCGTTCCGTGACGCCGCCGTGGACTTCCTGGGTGCGGACGGGGCAGAGCCATGACCCACCGCATCCGCGTCGTCTACTGCACCCAGTGCGCCTGGATGCTCCGCGCGGCATGGGTCGCGCAGGAGCTGCTGACCACGTTCCAGGACGAACTCATGGGCGGGGGCGCGACCCTCGAGCCCGGCACCGGCGGCATCTTCGAGGTGTACGCCGACGACGAGCTCGTCTGGTCGCGCAAGACCGACGGCGGATTCCCTGACATCGTGGCGCTCAAGCGGCGCGTGCGAGACCGCATCGCGCCGGGCCGGGCACTCGGCCACGCCGACCGCGCCGCCGCGGCGTCCGCGCCGTCCGCTCCGGAGTGATCGGCCGTATCGACGACCGCGGGGCGCGGCATCCGGAATCGAACGGATGCCGCGCCCCGCAGCGCGTCGTCGGTGCCACGGCACCGCGCGCGGTCCTCACGCCAGGGCGGTGGCGACGAGCTCGCTGATCTTCTTCTCGATCGCTGGTGTCCAGGCGAGCACGGCGAAGCCGATCGGCCAGAGGTCGCCGTCGTCGAGATGGGCGGGCTCGTCGAAGTTGATGGTGGCGTAGCGGGTCTTGAACTTCGATGCCGGCTGCGTGAACACGACGACCTTGCCCTCGGCGTTGGCGTAGGCGGGGAAGCCGTAGAACGTCTTCGGCACGAGGTCGGGTGCGACCTCGCCCACGACCTTGTGCAGGCCCTCCGCGATCTGCTTGTCGGTGCCGTCGAGCTTCGCGATCGCCTCGAGCACCTGCTTCGTGCCGGCCTCGCGATTCTTGCCCGCCTTCGCCTGGTCGCGCAGCTCTTTGGCGCGCTGCTTGACCGCGTCGCGCTCCTCCTGCGACAGCCCGTCCGATGCCGTCTTCGGCATGATGGTCCTCCTCACGCTCATGGGCGCCCTCGCGTCCCGTGATCCTCACGCTACTGAGGGGACGAGCGGCGGCGCTTCTCCATTCCTGCTGGATCCCCGGCGCCGGCGACGCCGGCGGCGACGCCGACCGCGACGCGCCCCGAGACCCCCGCCACGAGCGTTCGCGCGCGGGACGGGCTGGCCGCCGGTCGATTCGACGCGCACCTTGTGGTGCGCCAGGGCGAGGACTATCGTGTCGGGCGCCAAGGACCGGCTCCAGCACCGCTCGGGGGTGCGCCGGCCCGCCGGGGGGCGATCGGCATGTCTGTGCGGCTGCGCGTGTTTTCTGTGGGGATCGGGACTCTTCTTGTCGGAGGGTTGTTCGCGTCGGGGCTCTCCCCCGCCGCGGCGGCCCCGCAGGACGACATCGGGCAGCCGCCAGGCGTGACCGTCCATCCGGCGAGCGGCCGCGTCGTGGCCGACCCGTCGGCCGGCGCGCTGACCGGCGCCAGCGACGCGCCACCGGCAGACGTCGCGCTCGCCTACGTGCGGGCGCACGCCGCCGATTTCGGGCTCGCCGGCGACGCGGCATCCGGAATCTACGTCCACAAGGAGCTGGCACTCTCGACCGGCGCCACCGCCGTCCATCTGGGCCAGCGGGTCGACGGTCTCCGCGTCCGCGACGCCGTCATGACCCTCGTGGTCGCGCCTGACGGCAGACTGCGTTCGGTCGCCGGGTTCTTCGCTCCGGGCGACGGCACCGGCACGGCTGCCGCCCTCACCGCGCAGGCGGCCATCGACGTGGCCGCCGACGCGCAGGATGCCGACGCGAGCCGCCCGCTGCGCGAGGCCGCGACGACCACTCCTTCGCCGCAGGAGTACCCGAACGTGTACGCCGAGGGGGTGACCGACCCGGCGCCGGTGACATCGGAGCTCGTCTGGTACCCGGGCGAAGACGGCACCGCGCTGCGCCTCGCGTGGCTCACCGACATCGAATCGTCGGGGCAGGCGTGGTTCGAGACGGTCGTCGACGCGAACACCGGCGAGGTCATCGACCAGCGCAGCCGGTACGCGCACGCCGCCCCGGAGGGCGACGTGTTCCGCGAGGAGCACCCCGAGGCGGCCGGCGCGACGCGCCAGACGACGTCGTTCTCGGGCATCAACGGCACCTGGGTCGACGACCGCACGACGAACGGCAACAACGTCAACGCCTACCTCGACCGCAACGACGACGACGCGAACAACGAGTACCAGCCGCAGACGGCCGCGAACGGGGATCCCGGCTATCAGCAGTTCTTCTACCCGTGGACGGACGCATGGCGCACGACGGCCGACGTCGACTCGCTCGCCGCGCTCGACGCCGACCGTGATGCGATCATCACGCAGCTCTTCTACTACACGAACGTCATGCACGACTGGCTCTACACGCACGGCTTCGACGAGGCGAGCGGCAACTTCCAGGTCGACAACTTCGGCAACGGCGGCTCGGGCGGCGATCCCGTGCTGGCCGAGGCGCAGGACGGCTGGGACTTCGGGTGCGTCGACGACAAGGACAACGGCGACCCGAGCGACGACGAAGACGTCCGCTGCCTCAACAACGCCAACTTCGGCACACCGGCGGAAGGCACGAGCCCACGCATGCAGATGTACATGTGGGCGCCGGGGCGGCCCTTCCGCGACGGCGACATGGACGGCGACGTCATCGCGCACGAGTACGGGCACGGGGTCTCGAGCCGGCTGGTCGGCGGCGGCGCGCTCGGCTACAACGACTTCGACCAGCGCGGCGCGCTCGGCGAGGGCTGGAGCGACGTCATCTCGTTCCTCAAGTGGGACGACGCCGTCGTCGGGGAGTACGTCACCGGCGACCCGGTCGACGGCATCCGCTCGGTCGGCTACGACATCTCGACGCGCACGTACCAGACGTACAACACGTCGTCCGACAGCGGTCACGGCAACGGCGAGATCTGGGCCGCGACGATCTACGACATCCGCGAGCTCTTCCCGGGCGGCGCCGAGGCGCTCGCCACGCTGGTGCTCGACGGCATGAAGGCGACGCCCGCGAGCCCCAACTACATCGACGCGCGCAACGCCCTGCTCACCGCCGACGACGACGCGAACCGCTGCCTCATCTGGTCGGCGTTCGCGGGTCGCGGCCTGGGCACGGCGTCGACCACCGGGCTCGACACCGTGCCGACGGCGAGCTCTGCCGTGCCGGCGGAGTGCGAGCCGACCGCCGACGCCGGGGGACCGTACGTCACGCCGGAGGGGACGGATGCCGCGCTCGACGGCACCGCCTCCGCCGCGGGCAGCGACCCCAGCGCCGGCGCGATCACCGCCTACGCGTGGGATCTCGACAACGACGGGCAGTACGACGATGCGACGGGTGCGACGCCGTCGTTCACGACGGTCGGCCAGGACGGGGTCTACCCGATCGGGCTGCAGGTGACGGACGAGTTCGGCCGCACCTCCACCGCCGCCAGCACGGTCACCGTCACCAACGTCGCGCCCACCGTGGCGATCGACGCGATCACGCCGATCGACGAGTTCGGCACCGTGACGGTCTCGGGCACGGTCACCGACCCCGGCTGGCTCGATGACCTGTCGGCCACGATCTCGTTCGACGACGGCGCGGCCGCGGTCGCCCTGGGCGGAGCGGAGGAGAACGCGCGCCCCGATGCGACGCTCGCCTTCTCGGTGCAGCACCAGTACGGCGACGACGGCGCGTACACCGTCGAGGTGTGCGCCGCCGACGACGACACGACCGGCAACTGCGACACCGCGATCGCCGCGGTGGCCAACGTCGATCCCACGGCGACGATCGACACCTCGGGCGAGGAGGTCTACGACGGCCAGAGCGCGTTCGTGCTCGAGGCGGGCGAAGAGCTCACCGTGCCGGCTAACTCGACGGACCCCGGCAGCGACGACCTCACCCTCACCTGGGAGTGGGGCGACGGCACCTCCGACAGCCAGACGTCGCTGGTCAACCCGCCCGCCGCCGATCCGGCCAAGTCCCCGAGCGTGCAGCCCCGCGACATCACGCTCGAGGCGAGCCACACCTACGGCGACGCGTGCCTCTACGAGCTCGGAGTCACGACCGAGGACGACGACGGCGGCGTCTCGCCGACCGACACGGCGGCCGTGGTCGTCACCGGCGACGCGACGGTGTCGAAGGGGCACGGCTGGTGGCTCAACCAGTACCGCGTGAAGAAGTCGAACGACTTCACCGCCGCTGAGCTGCAGTGCTATCTCGACATCGTGGGCTACTTCAGCCTGGTGTTCGACGAGGGGAAGGATGCCTCGACCCGCGCCGCGGCCACCCTCGTGCTGAACAACCCCGCGAAGGCGCCCGCCGACGTGATCTTCGACCAGCACGCCCTGGGCGCGTGGCTGAACTTCGCGAACGGCTCGGTGAGTCTCGACACGCCCGTCGACTCCGATGGTGACGGCACGCTCGACGGCACGTTCGGCGCTGTCATGCTGGCGGCGGAGACCGTGCGGATGAACCCCGCGTCGACGTCGGCGCAGATCAAGGCGCAGAAGGACGTCGTCGAGCGGATCGCGACCCAGAGCGGTGACTGAGGCGAGAAGGCGAGGGCGCGGTGGAGAGACGACGGCCGCCCGCCCTCGCGCTGCGTGCCCTCGCGCTGGTCGCGGCGCTCGCGGGGTGCGCGGCGCTCGCGGGGTGCGCGGGTGCCGGACCACCGACGGACACATCCACGGCCACGGCTGAGCCCTCGCCCGGCGGGCGCTCGCCGTCAGAGCCCTCGCCGTCCGGACCCCGCCCCTCAGACCCGGTCGCGCCGCCCGTGCCGCGGTTCATCGGCCCCGCCGACGACGGAAGCGCGTTCACGATGACGGTCGGGCAGACCACGACGCTGCGCCTCACCGACCCGGCGGCCGCCGAACCCGAGGCGGACGGCGTCGCAGTGCTCCTCATCCCGGTGGCGAGCGTGACGGCCCCCGGCGCACGCGAGTGGGAAGTCCGCGCCGTCGAAGCCGGCACGGCGGTCGTCCGATCGACGGGCGAGCCGCGATGGCAGGTCTCGCTGACCGTCGCGGAGGAGTGACCGGAGACGGATGCCGCGGCATCCGTCTTCTTGAACGCCGCCGCGTGCGCATCTAGCGTGAGGTGTCACCCGACCCACAGGAGCGTCCATGACCTCGCCCGCCGCAGCCGACCGCATGCACGCGATCTCGGCCGACACGCGCCACACCGTCGAAGACGTGCTCGAGTACGCGCGGCGGCGCGCGCTCTACGAGGACGTCCCGCTCGACAAGCCGCTGACGCCGCGCGACCTCGAGCGACTCGCGTCGCGCTCGATCACCCCCGACGGCATCGGGTCGCGCCGCGCGATCGCGCTCTTCGAGAACGTGCTCGCGCCGGCCTGCGTGTCGACCGACCACCCCGGGTACCTCTCGTTCATCCCCTCGGCGCCGAGCAAGGCCTCGCTGGCCTTCGACCTCGTGGTGTCGGCATCCGCCATCTACGGCGGCTCATGGATGGAGGGCGCCGGCGCGGTGTACGCCGAGAACGAGGTGCTCCACTGGCTCGCGGGCGAGTTCGGCCTGCCTGTCGGCGCAGGCGGGGTGTTCGTCCAGGGCGGCACCATCGGGAATCTCTCGGCGCTGGTGACGGCGCGGGATGCCGCACGCCGGCGCGCCGCGGAACACGGGCGCTCCACGCCGTCGCGGTGGGTGGTCGTGTGCAGCGCCGAGGCGCACTCGTCGATCGCGTCGGCGGCCGCCGTGATGGACGTCGACGTCGCGACCGCGGCCGTCGACGAGAACGGGCGCCTGCACGGCGACGCCGTCGCCCGGGTGCTCGACGAGCACGGCGACGCGGTGTTCGCGGTCGTGGCGACCGGGGGCACCACCAACTTCGGGATCGTCGACGACATCGCGAGCGTCGGCGCCGTCGCGCGGGAGCGCGGAGTGTGGTTCCACGTCGATGGCGCGTACGGCCTCGCCGCGATGCTCGTCGAGCGCCTGCGACCCGCATTCGCCGGCGTCGAGCTCGCCGACTCGGTCATCGTCGACCCGCACAAGTGGCTGTTCGCGCCCTTCGACGCGTGCGCCCTCATCTACCGCGAGCCCGCGCTGGCGCTGTCGGCGCACACGCAGAAGGCCGAGTACCTCGACACCCTCACCGGCAAGCCGGACTGGAACCCGTCCGATCTCGCGGTGCAGCTCACTCGACGGGCGCGCGGCCTCCCGCTGTGGTTCTCGCTCGCCACCCACGGCACCGCGCAGTACCGCGCCACGATCGAGTACGGCATCGACCTCGCCCGGCGCATCGCCGACGAGATCGAAAGTCGTGACGGGCTGTCGCTCGTACGGGATCCGGAGCTGTCGGTCGTGGTCTTCCGCCGCGAGGGCTGGACCCTCGCCGACTACGAGGCCTGGTCGAACCGCCTGCTCGACGAGCAGCACGCGTTCGTCGTGCCGAGCTCGCACGCCGGCGAGCCCGTGCTGCGCTTCGCGATCATCTCGCCCCTCACGACCTTCGAGCTGCTCACCGGGATCCTCGACACCCTGACGTGACGGATGCCGGCGGTTGCGGCATCCGTCTCCGCCGATGTCGGTCTGCCAGATCAGGAGATCTGACGGAGGCAGGACGATTCCCGCCCGATCGTCCTGTACCGGCGAGATCGCCTGATCTCGAAGTCCGCTGCACGCATGGACGCCGGGGAGCGAGCCGGCTGCCGGAAGCTCTCAGCCGGGACGCACGTAGACTGGGGGCATCCGTTCTCGCTCCTGAGAACCCGCCGCTCCGCAGGATCACCGTGACCTCAGCCGAATCCCGCACGTTCGCCGTGCGCCACGTGCAGCTCGCACGCGCCGCCTTCGCGGCCCTCGCGGCACTCATGATCACGTTCTCGCCCGACCACTCGGCTGCCGTCGGCGGCTCGGTCTTCAGCGGATTCGCGATCGCCACGGGCCTGGTGCTGCTGCTGTCGGTGTGGCTCGTGTACCCCAGGGGTCGACGCTGGCCCGCCGCTGCTCTGGGCGGCGTCACGGTCGTCGCGGGCATGGCGAGCGGCCTCTACCCGCTGCGCACCGCCACCGGGTTCTTCGTCATCGTGATCGCGTGGGCGCTCCTGAGCGGACTGCTCGAGGTGATCGCCGGCTGGCGGGGGCTCACCGCGGGCCGCGCGCGCCGCGAGATCGCGCCGGGCGTCGCCGACGTGCGGCCGCCGGCGCCGGTGGGCCCGCGCTCCGAGAGCCGCGACGCCGTCGTCGTCGGTGCGATCACGCTGCTGCTCGGCGTCGCGCTGCTGTTCGTGCAGCCCGCCTACGCCCTCGACTACACGATCGAAGAGGCGCACCAGACGTTCACCCTCACCGGCGTCACGATCGGCGTCGGCCTGTTCGGCGGCTACGCGGCGATCGTCGCGGTGTACCTCGGCATCGCCGGCTTCTCGCCGCGCGCCGAGACGCCGCCCGCGGACGCACCCGACGACGCTGACGCGGAAGCACCCGTGACCGCCGACCCCACACCGCAGAAGGACTCCGCGTGAGCCACGAAAGCCCCACCCGCCGCGACCTGATGAAGCCCCTGCAGCTGCTCGGGCTCGCCTTCGGCGCCGCCCTGTTCGCGGGGATCGTGACGCTCGTGTCGATGGGCTTCTTCCAGCAGCGCACCGCCGAAGAGGCCCAGCGCGCGGTCGTCACCGCCCTGGTCATCGCCGGCATCAGCTTCATCGCCGTGCTGCTCATCGTGTCGCTGCTGCTCCTGGCCGTCGACCCCGCGCAGGTGGCGAAGCAGATCGACAAGCCGGTGCTCTTCGACGACGACTCCGACGCCGCCGGTCGTGATGAGAATCCGGATGCCGCGGCATCCGGTGATCCGAAGCGCTGAGCCCGCTCGGATCTCAGCCGCGCGACCCGTTCCCAGCGCCCGCGCCGGCGTCGCTCGAGCCGTTCGAATCGCGCACTTCGCAGCTTCCGGCGCTGAAAAGCGCCAAGTGCGCGATTCGAAACCGAGGATCCGGCCTCAGGCCTGCGGGCCCTCGACGACCAGGTACTCGCCCACGAGCTGTGACGCCAGGCCGGCGTAGCTCGCCGGGGTGAGCGCGAGCAGCCGCTCCTTCGCGTCGTCGCCGATGTCGAGGCCGCGCACGAACTCCGCGAGCTCGGGGGCGCCGACGCGGCGTCCGCGCGTGAGGTCTTTGAGGAGCGCGTAGGGGTCGCTGATCTGCGACCGGCCGGCGGCGATCTCGGCCCGCACGACGGTCTGGATCGCCTCGGCGAGCACCTCCCAGTTGGCGTCGAGGTCGGCCAGCAGCACGTCCTCGGCGAGCGAGATCTCGGTGAGCCCTCGCTGCAGGTTGTCGAGCGCGAGCAGCGAGTGGCCCAGCGCGACGCCGATGTTGCGCTGCGTCGTCGAGTCGGTGAGGTCGCGCTGCAGGCGGCTGGTCACGAGGGTCTGCGACAGGGTCGCCAGCAGCCCGCCCGCGATCTCGAGGTTGGCCTCGGCGTTCTCGAACCGGATCGGGTTGATCTTGTGCGGCATCGTCGACGAGCCGGTGGCGCCGGCAACCGGGATCTGCGTGAAGTAGCCGATCGAGATGTACGTCCAGATGTCGGTGGCGAGGTTGTGCAGGATGCCGCCCGCGTGCCGCACGCGGTCGTACAGCTCGACCTGCCAGTCGTGTGACTCGATCTGGGTGGTGACCGGGTTGAAGTCCAGTCCCAGCGACTCGATGAACTCGAGCGAGATGTGCGGCCACTCCGCGTCGGGGTCGGCCGCCAGATGCGCAGACCACGTGCCGGTCGCACCCGAGAACTTCGCGAAGAACTCACCGCCGGCGATCTGCGCGGCCACCCGCTCCAGTCGCCATACGAAGACGCCCAGCTCCTTGCCCATGGTCGACGGCGTCGCGGGCTGGCCGTGCGTGCGCGACAGCATCGCGGCGTCGCGGTGGTCCACGGCCAGCTGCCGCAGCGCGGCGATCACCCGCTCGAGCTTGGGCAGCCATACGCGCTCGACCGCGCGCTTGACGGTGAGCGCGTACGACGTCGAGTTGATGTCCTCGCTCGTGCACGCGAAGTGCGTGAGCTCGGCGATGGCGTCGAGGCCCAGTGTCGACAGCCGGTCGCGCACGAGGTACTCGACGGCCTTCACGTCGTGACGGGTCACCGCCTCCTTCTCGGCCAGCCAGTCGATCTCGGCCTGCCCGAACTCGAGGTACAGCGCACGCAGCCGGGCCTTGTCGTCGTCGGACAGCGGCGACGTGCCGAACAGCGACCGGTCGGTGAGGGCGATGAGCCACTCGACCTCGACCTCGACGCGGGCGCGGTTCAGGCCCGCCTCGGAGAGGTACTCGCCGAGCTCGCCGACGGCAGGGCGGTAGCGCCCGTCGAGAGGGCTGAGCGGCTGCGGGGGAAGAGAAGTCATGAGAGCTCCCGTCGGTCTCGGGGATCCTGCGGAGAGGACCAGGAGGACGACCGTCGATCCGGTGTCATCACACCGGGCGGATGGCGGGTTCGAGTTGCCGGAAGAGCGCCCGGCTCGCGCTCTCGATCATACCGAGCACCTCGTCGAACATTCCGGGGCCGGCATAGTACGGATCGGGGACGTCGAGCGTGTGGGCGCCCGGGTCGAACGAGAGCAGCAGCGCGATCTTGTCGGCGTCGCCCTCGGTGCGGGCCCACCCGCGCAGGATCCGCTCGTGGCTGCGGTCGAGCGCGACCACGAGGTCGCTGCGGGCGAAGTCGGAGTGCGTGAACTGCCGGGCGCGGTGATGGGTGCCGTCGTAGCCGGCGCGCTCGAGCGCCTCGATGGTGCGCAGGTCGGCCTGCTCGCCCACGTGCCAGTCGCCGGTGCCCGCGCTCGTCGAGGCGACGCGCGCGCCGAGGCCTGCGGCATCCGCGAATCCACGGAAGACCACGTCGGCCATCGGCGAGCGGCAGATGTTGCCGGTGCAGACGAACACGACGCGGAACGGCGCCACGTCGCTCGCGGTCATGGGTCCCATTCTGGACCGACCCGACACCGAACGTTAAGGATCTCTCCTCCTGGGGTCTTCCGGTGACGGATGCCGCTCGCCTAGCTTGTCTCAGACGGGGAGGCGAACCGGCCTGCCCTTTTCCAGGCGCGGTCCACCGGCCGCCGTCGTCACGTGGAGGTTTCGTGTCCCAATCACCCCGCAGAGCGGCAGCGGCGATCGCTGCGCTCTCCCTGGCCGCCACGGGCGTCGTGGCCTTCGCCGCACCGGCCGCCGCGGCACCCGGCGATCTGCTCATCAGCGAGTACGTCGAGGGCTCGTCCAACAACAAGGCCATCGAGATCTACAACCCGGGCACCACGGCGGTCGACCTCGCCGCCAGCGGGTACAAGCTGCAGCAGTTCACCAACGGCAGCGGCGCCGCGTCGATCACGATCAATCTGACGGGCAGCGTCGCCCCGGGTGACGTCTTCGTGTTCGCGCACAGCCTCGCCGACGCGGCGATCCTCGCCCAGGCCGACCAGTCCGCCAACCTCGGCCTCTTCAACGGCAACGACGCCGTCGCCCTGGTCAAGGGCACCACCGCCGTCGACGTCATCGGCCAGATCGGGTTCGACCCCGGCACCCAGTGGGGTGCGGACCTCACCTCCACGGCCGACAATACGCTTCGCCGCAACCTCAGCGTCGTCGTGGGCGACGAGGACGGCAGCAACCCCTTCGACCCCGCGGCGGAGTGGACCGGCTACGCCACCAACACCTTTGACGGGCTGGGCTGGCACGGCGCCGCGCCCGAGCCCGAGCCCGACCCGGTCGCCGACTGCAGCGCCGAACCGGTCAAGGTCGGGGTCGTGCAGGGCTCCGGCACGGCGTCGCCGATCCTGGGGCAGGACGTGCTCGTCGAGGGCGTCGTCGTGGCCGACTTCCAGACCAGCGACCTCGACGGCTTCTACCTGCAGGGCGACGCCGACGGCGACCCGGCGACCTCGGACGGCATCTTCGTGTACCAGCAGGACGCCGACAACGCCCCCGGGAACGGCGACGGCATCGTCGATGTCGCCGTGGGCGACGTCGTGAGCGTCGCGGGCTCGGTCGCGGAGTTCCAGGGCAACACGCAGGTCGTCGCCGACGACACCGCGGTCTGCGGCACGGCGCCGGTGCCGGCCCCCGTTGCGCTCACCCTCCCCCTCACCGACGCCAAGCGCGAGCAGGTCGAGGGCATGCACGTCACGCTCACCCAGTCGCTCGTCGTCGGCGAGTACTTCGAGTTCGGCCGCTTCAACACCGTGACGGTCGCACCGGAGCGCCAGTACCAGTCGACCCACACGTACGAGCCGGGCACGCCCGAGCAGGCGGCGCTCGCCGCAGCGAACCTCGCCGCGCAGATCATCGTGGACGACGCCCGCTCCCGCCAGAACCCGGATCCGCTCCGCCACCCGAACGGCGAGCCCTACACGCTGCAGAACCTGCTGCGGGGCGGCGACGTGCTCACGGGTGTCACCGGCATCCTCGACCAGCGCGTGCGCACCGGCGACACCAACCCGCAGGTGTTCAGCTACGGCATCCAGCCCACCGCTCCCATCGGCTACCAGGTCGCGAACCCGCGACCGGAGGCCCCCGAGGTCGGCGGCGATCTGAAGGTCGCGAGCTTCAACGTGCTCAACTACTTCACGACGCTGGGCTCGCGCGGCGCGGAGAACCCGACCGAGCTCGCGCGGCAGCAGGCGAAGATCGTGTCGGCGCTCGCCGAGATCGACGCCGACGTCTTCGGGCTCATCGAGATCGAGAACAACGGCGATGCCGTGCCTCCGGCGGTCCCGGCGGTCGAGACGCTCACGAACGCGCTCAACGCCGTCGTCGGCGCCGGCACGTACTCCTACATCGCCACCGGCAAGATCGGCACCGACGTCATCACCACGGCCTTCGTGTACAAGACCGCGACGGTGACCCCGCTCGGTGCGCACCAGCTGCTGACGTCGAAGGTCGACCCGCGCTTCATCGACACGCTGAACCGGCCGGCCCTCGCTCAGACGTTCGCCGCGGTGGAGGGCGGCGAGCCGGTGACGGTCGTCGTCAACCACCTGAAGTCGAAGAGCTCCGCGTGCGACGAGGTCGGCGACCCCGACACCGGCGACGGTCAGGGCAACTGCGCGGTGACCCGCACGAACGCCGCCGCGGCGATGGTGGACTGGCTCGCGACGGACCCGACCGGCTCGGGCTCGCCCGACCGCTCGATCGTCATCGGCGACCTGAACGCGTACGCCAAGGAGGACCCGATCCGCGTCTTCACCGACGCCGGCTACACCGACCTGCTCGACGAGCACCAGGGTGACGACGCGTACTCGTACGTCTTCGACGGGCAGCTGGGCTATCTCGATCACGCGCTGGCCGCCCCCGGCCTCGCCGCTGATGTGACGGATGCCTCGACCTGGGCGATCAACGCCGACGAGCCGAGCGTGCTGGACTACAACACCAACTTCAAGCCCGCGAGCCAGGTGACCGGGCTCTACGCGCCCGACGCGTACCGGTCGAGCGACCACGACCCGGTGATCGTCGGCATCGACCTCGACACGACGCCGCCCGTGGTGACCCTCACCGCGACGCCCGACCGGATCTTCCCGCCCAACGGCAAGCTCCGCGAGGTGACGGTCGAGGTCGGCGTCGAGGACGAGAGCGACGTCACCGTCGAGCTCGTGTCGGCCGAGGCGATCGGTGCCAAGGCCGAGGTGACGACGGTGGACGACACGACCTTCGAGATCGTCGCGGCCAACAAGTCCGTCTACCGGTTCACGTACACGGTGACGGATGCCGCGGGCAATGCCACGACCGAGACCGTCGAGGTGGTCGTGGGCCGCTAGCGGCTCGCCCTCGGGTCGAGGGGGCGTCGTTCCGGCAGCGGAGCGATGCCCCCTTCTCCACATCCCCGCCGCCGGCGGGATTGTCCACCGGTCGGTCGCCGGGCCGGCCGCGTGCGCTCGGCTCCGGCGACGATCGAGGGGTGACCTACTCCCCGTTCCCCGCATCGACCGCTGACCGACTGGACGCTCTCGCGCGCGACGTCGCGCGGCTGATCGAACGGATCACGGATGCCGCGCTCGTCGCCCGCGGACTCCCCGAGGTCGTGGACTGGCAGGCGAAGTCCGCGACGGCGTTCCACGAGCGGGCGACCACGTGGGCGGGCGACGTCTCAGGGCTCGCCTGCCTGGCCGAGACGGTGAGGTTCGACACGCTGCGCGCCCGTGACCGCGCGGCCTTCGTCGAGTCGCTCTCGGGCCGGGCGGTGGGGCGGTGAGCGGGGCCGTGCCGGCGCCCGACGTCCGGCACGACCCGAGCGTCGCGGAGCCGGGCCGCCTCGGTCAGAACGAAGGGCTCGTCGGCCTGGCGGCCGACCACTGGCCGCGCGTCGACGACGGCCTGCAGATCCGCGGCGGCGGCGCCGTCGCGGTCGACACCGCGACGCTGTCCGAGGCCGCGGTGCGCTTCGACACCGTCCGCGACCAGCTCGCCGAGATCGACGAGCGCCTGTGCACGCTGCAGAACAGGCTGGGCGTCGTGCCGGAGCACGGCGCCGACGCCCGGGCGTCGGCAGCCGTCCTCGCGACCAGGCTCGAGGCGGCACGCGTCGAAGCCGACGCCATCGCACGGGCGCTCCGCGAAGCGGCGTACGCGTACCTGATGGTGGAGCTGCAGGCGGCGCACCGGGCGGCGGTGCTGGCCGGCGACGCGGAAGGGGCTGCGCGGATCGACGCGCGAGTGAGCGCGCTCGTGGACGCCCACCCCGACGCGTGGCGGATGGCGCTCGGCGCGGAGTTCGGGCGCGCCGTCATGTGGCCCTCCGAGCTCGTGCGTCAGTCGACGCAGTGGGGTGTCGCCGCGGGAGGCGAATTCGGCGATCCGGCCGCCATCGCGCTCGGGGCGGGCGCCGGGCTCCTCACACTCGGCGGCGCCGCCGTAGCCGGCGTCGCGGCCGCGGGCAGGCTCTCACGCGACGCGCGGCTGTCAGGTACCGCAGGGCCCGTCACCGTGACCCGGGTCGCGCCGGCGGCGCCGGGCAGCGTCGGCGCGGCGGTGGCACCGGTCGGGGCGGGCGTCGCGGGGGTGGCGCTTGGGGTAGGAGTCTCGGAGGCCGCGGCGCGAGCGGCGGGAGGCTTCGCCGGCGATCCGGCCACGGTGAGGAGGGCAGCCTCGGTCGCGCCGGCGACGCTGGCGGCGGTGGCCGAGCGGATGCCGGGGTCGGGTGACTCCCGCGTGCGCGTCGAGCGCTACACCATGGCGGACGGGTCGCGGCAGTACGCGGTCTACATCGCCGGCATGCAGTCGCAGGGGGCGGGCGGGAAGGAGCCGTGGGACAACGCCTCGAACGTGGAGCTGTACGCGGGGAGGAAGTCGGACTCGTACGCCGCGACCGAGGCGGCGCTGGCCGCGGCCGGGGTGCAACCCGGCGACGCCGTGCACGTGTTCGGGTTCTCGCAGGGAGCGATGATCGGCTCGCACCTCGCGCTCGAGGGCGCCTACGACACCCGCACCCTCGTGTCGTTCGGCTCCCCCGTCGAGGCCGATGTCGGCCCCGGCACGCTCAGCGTCTCGGTGCGGCACACCGACGACCCGGTCGTCGCGCTCGCGGGCGGCGGACACCCGCAGGCGGTGGGCGCACCGGGCAGCTTCATCGCGGAGTACGTGTCGGATCCCGGGGTCGAGCTCGACGACGCGCAGCTTCCGGCACATCGCCTCGCGGCCTACGCCGAGACGGCCGCGCTCGTCGACGCGTCCCGCGACCCCCGCGTCGACGGGCTCCGTGACGTGTTCGGCGAGCTGGCGCGCGCCGAGACGGTGGAGGTGACCGAGTATGCCGCGACGCGCGGCTGAGTCAGTCCTTGCGCGGGCGGAGGATGATGCCGAAGATCCAGTTGATCAGCGTGATGATCACGGCCGCGACCACGCCCCACCAGAAGTCCTCGACGCGCAGGCCCCAGTTCCAGAAGCTCGTCAGCCACGCGGTGAGCCACAGCAGGAACGCGTTGATGATCAGGCCGATGAGACCGAGCGTGAGGATGTAGAGCGGGAACGCGAGCACCTTGATCACGGTGCCGATCACCGTGTTCACGATCGCGAAGATCGCTGCGACGATCAGCAGCGTGAGCACGAGCTGGAGCGTCTCTCCCGGCGGGAACGGGATCACGGAGACCTGGAGCGCCGGGATCAGGGTGACGACCCAGATCGCGAACGCGTTGATGACGACGCGGATGAGGAAGCCCATAGTGGGGCCAGTCTTCCACGGCGGCCCCCGGGGGCCAATGGCGACGCACCGGCCCGAGACGCGGCATCCGTCCCGCTCGTAGACTCGGGGCGTGACCGACGCTCCCGAGATCCCCGTCCGCGTGCGCCCCGAGGTCGCCGCGCTCCCTCCGTACAAGCAGGGGCGGCAGGCCGGCGCCGACGCGTTCAAGCTGTCGAGCAACGAGAATCCCTTCGACCCGCTTCCCGGCGTGCTCGAGCGGGTGCAGGGGGCGACCGCGCTCAACCGCTACCCCGACGCGACCGCGGCCCGCCTGCGCGAGCGCCTGGCGGAGCGCTTCGGAGTCGGCACCGACGCGGTCCACATCGGCGCGGGCAGCGTGTCGATCCTCGCCCAGCTTGTGCTCGCGACGTCGGGTCCGGGCGACGAGGTCGTCTACGCGTGGCGCTCGTTCGAGGCGTACCCGTGGCTCGCGGTCGTCGCCGGTGCGACCGCCGTGCAGGTTCCCCTCGCCGAAGGCGCGCGGCACGACCTCGACGCGATGGCGGCGGCGATCACCGAGCGGACGCGCGCGGTCCTGGTGTGCAGCCCGAACAACCCGACCGGTCCGATCGTCACCCAGGCCGAGTTCGACGCATTCGTCGAGCGGGTGCCCGCCGACGTGCTCGTGATCCTCGACGAGGCGTACGCCGAATTCGTCACCGACCCCGACGCGGTCGACGGCCGCCGTGTGCTGGCGAGCGCAGCACACCCCAACGTCGTGGTGCTCCGCACCTTCTCCAAGGCCTACGGCCTGGCGGCGCTGCGGATCGGCTACGCGATCGGGCACCCGCGGGTGCTCGACGCCGCGCGCAGCACCGCCATCCCGCTGTCGGTCACTGCGCACGGCGAGGAGGCGGCGCTGGCGAGCCTCGACGCCGAGGACGAGCTGCTGCAGCGCGTGCGAGTGATCGCCGACCGGCGCGATCGCCTGGCCGCCGGCCTGCGCGATGCGGGCTGGAACGTGCCGGAGGCGCAGGGCAACTTCGTGTGGCTCGCCGCCGGCGATGAGACCGCGGTCTTCGCCACGGCCTTCGAGGAGGCCGGGGTGATCGTGCGCCCGTTCGCGGGTGACGGCATCCGAATCTCGGTCGGCGAAGAGGAATCTGTGGAGAAGGTCCTAGGGATCGCAGCATCCGTTGTGAAGAACCTCCCGGAAGGCCACGCGGGGGTGCGGGCTAGCGTAGAACGGTGACCCCGCCTGAAGACTCGGTGACGACCGGCGCCACGGCACCTTCGGAACCTGTGACTCCCGAAGACCCCGCACTCGTCCGCTTCCTGGAGGCGGACGGCACGTTCGCCCCGACACCGGCGGCCGAGCGCTACCGCGCCGCGGTCGACGCGCTCGGCGACGCCGAACTCGAGACGTTCTACCGCGACATGGCGGTCATCCGCGCGTTCGACGTGCAGGCGACCAACCTGCAGCGGCAGGGCCAGCTCGCCCTGTGGCCGCCGAGCTACGGCCAGGAGGCGGCGCAGGTCGGCTCGGCCCGCGCCGCCCGGCCGCAGGACCACATCTTCCCGTCGTACCGCGAGCACGTGGTCACGAAGATCCGCGGCGTCGACCCGATCGACATCATCCGTGTGATGCGCGGACTCACGCACGGCGGGTGGGACCCGACCGATCCGAAGAACGGCAACACGCACATCTACACGCTCGTGCTCGGGTCGCAGACCCTGCACGCGACCGGGTTCGGGATGGGACTCGTGTTCGACGGCCGCTGCGGCACCGGCGACCCCGACCGCGACGAGGCCGTGGTCGTGTACTACGGCGACGGCGCCTCGAGTCAGGGCGACGTGCACGAGGCGATGGTCTTCGCCGCCAGCTACCGCACGCCCGAGATCTTCTTCCTGCAGAACAACCAGTGGGCGATCTCCGTGCCCGTCGCGACGCAGTCGCGCTCGCCGCTGCACAAGCGGGCCGAGGGGTACGGCATGCCGAGCGCTCTGATCGACGGCAACGACGTGCTCGCGAGCTGGGCGGTGACGCGCGCCGCGCTCGACGAGGCCCGCGCCGGCCAGGGGCCCCGGGCGATCGAGGCCATGACCTACCGCCTCGGCGCGCACACGACGAGCGACGACCCCACGAAGTACCGCACGCAGGACGAGGAGGAGTCGTGGCGCCGTCGCGACCCGATCGCCCGCATGAAGGCATTCCTCCAGGGGCGCGGCGCCTCCGACGCGTTCTTCGCCGACGTCGACGCCGAGTCGCAGGCGCTGGCCGACGACGTCCGCACGCGCACCAACGCGCTGGGCGGGCTCGAGGCGGACTCGATGTTCGCGCACGTCTACGCCGAGCCGCACCCGGTCATCGAAGAGCAGCGACGCTGGCTCGCCGACTACGAGGCATCCTTCGAGGGAGGCGCATCGTGACCCTGCAATCCCGGTCGTCGAGCGAAGAGCTCCGCGACGAGACGGCACGCGCCGCGCACGCGCCGGCAGCCCCGGCCGCGAGCACACCGGAGGCGCCGGCGGCGTCGGCCGAGGCATCCGCCGTCCGCACCATGCCGTTCAGCCGCGCGATCAACGCGGGACTGCGGGCAGCCCTCGCCGGCAGCGACCGCGTGCTGCTGATGGGTGAAGACATCGGCAAGCTCGGCGGCGTCTTCCGTGTGACCGAGGGTCTGCAGGCCGAGTTCGGCGAGCAGCGCGTGCTCGACACCCCGCTCGCCGAGTCGGGGCTGGTCGGCACCGCGATCGGCCTGGCGATGGCCGGCTTCCGGCCCGTCGTCGAGATCCAGTTCGACGGGTTCGTCTTTCCCGCGTTCGACCAGATCACCACGCAGCTCGCGAAGCTCACCAATCGCCACGAGGGCGCGCTGCAGATGCCCGTCGTCATCCGCATCCCCTACGGCGGCCACATCGGCGCGGTCGAGCACCACCAGGAGAGCCCCGAGGCGTACTTCACGCACACGGCCGGACTGCGGGTCGTGAGCCCATCGACGCCGAACGACGGCTACTGGATGATCCAGGACGCGATCGCCTCGCCCGACCCCGTCGTCTTCCTCGAGCCCAAGAGCAAGTACTGGCAGAAGGGCGAGGTCGACACATCGGCGCGCGCCCTGCCGCTGCACGCGTCGCGCGTCGTGCGCCGGGGCACCGACGTCACCCTCGTCGGCCACGGCGCGATGGTGACCACGATGCTGCAGGCCGCCGTGCTCGCCGAGGCCGAGGGCACGAGCATCGAGGTCGTCGACCTCCGCTCGCTCTCGCCCGTGGACTACGACCCGATCCTCGACTCGGTGCGCCGCACCGGCCGCATGGTCTACGCGCAGGAGGCGCCGGGCTTCACGTCGCTGGGCTCCGAGGTCGCCGCGACCGTCATGGAGCGCGCCTTCTACGCGCTCGAGGCGCCGGTGCTGCGCGTGTCGGGCTTCGACACCCCGTTCCCGGCGGCCAAGCTCGAGGGCGCGTACCTCCCCGATGCCGACCGCATCCTCGAGGCCGTCGACCGTTCCCTGGCCTACTGACCCACCCCTGCCGTGCCCCTGACCGCGAGAATCCATCTGGACGACGAGACTGTGGGTGATCCCCGCGGTCTCGGCCCCCAGATGGAGTCTCGCGGAAGGGGCGGCGGATGGAAGGAGCTCCGATGAGCACGCAGACCTTTGTCCTCCCCGACGTCGGCGAGGGACTCACCGAGGCCGAGATCGTCCAGTGGCGGGTCGCCCCGGGCGACGCCGTGGCCGTGAACGACGTGCTCGTCGAGATCGAGACCGCCAAGTCGCTCGTCGAGCTGCCCTCGCCCTTCGCGGGCACCGTGGGCGAGCTGCTCGTGGCCGAGGGCGACACCGTCGACGTCGGTGCGGCGATCATCACGATCGCTTCGGAGACGGATGCCGCGTCCCCGGCGACCGTCGGACAGTCCGAGCACGGCGAGCCCGCCGACGCCGCGGGAGAGGGTGCGGTCCTCGTCGGCTACGGGACGGGCGGGCACGTCCAGTCACGGCGGCGCAAGCCGGCTGTGCCCGCGGAGGAGCGGGTCGCGGCATCCGTCGGCGTCATCGCCAAGCCGCCCATCCGCAAGCTCGCGCGCGACCTCGGCGTCGAGCTCGCCGCGGTGACCCCGAGCGGCCCGGCGGGCGAGGTGACCCGCGACGACGTCGTGCGTCACGCGTCGCAGGCGAGCGTGTTCCGCAACATCGAGACGCCCGAGTGGGGCGACGTGCGCGAGGAGACGATCCCGGTGGCCGATCGCTCGGCTGCGCCGGCCGGCCCGGCGTCGGTCGCCCCCTCGATTCCCGCGCCCGATGCGGCCGGCCGCGAGGAGACCATCGCGGTCAAGGGCGTGCGCAAGGCCACGTCGTCGGCGATGGTGCAGTCCGCCTATTCGGCGCCGCACGTCTCGGTGTGGACCGACGTGGACGCCAGCCGCACCATGGAGCTCGTCAAGCGGCTGAAGACGTCGCCCGACTTCGCAGACGTCAAGGTGTCGCCGCTGCTGATCATGGCGCGCGCGGTGATCTGGGCCGCCCGGCGCACGCCGATGGTGAACGCCGCGTGGGTGGACGCCGAGGGCGGCGCGCAGATCCGCGTGCGGCGCTACGTCAACCTGGGCATCGCCGCAGCCACCCCACGCGGCCTGCTCGTGCCCAACATCAAGGACGCGCAGGATCTCTCGATGCGCGACCTCGCCCGGGCGCTCGAGAAGCTCACGCTCACGGCGCGCGAGGGCAGGACCACCCCGGCCGACCAGCAGGGCGGCACCATCACGATCACGAACATCGGCGTCTTCGGCATGGACGCGGGAACGCCCATCATCAACCCGGGCGAGGCCGGCATCGTCGCGCTCGGCACGATCCGTCAGAAGCCGTGGGTCGTCGAGGGCGAGGTGCGCCCCCGCTGGGTGACGACGGTCGCGGGCTCGTTCGATCACCGGGTGGTGGACGGCGACGGGATGTCGCGCTTCATCGCGGATGTGGCGTCGATCCTCGAAGAGCCTGCGCTGCTGCTCGACTGACGCGCAGGGCGCGCCCGGCCGCCCGGCGCAGCAGCGACGGGCCTTCGCGCCGGCGGCGCTCCTCGTGCCGCCGCACGGCGGCCTCCTGCACGTCGATCCAGCGCTCGAGCACGGACTCCTCGTCATAGGCCTGCGCAGTGTGGCGGGCGCTGCGCCGCATCGCGGCGAGGCGGTCGTCGGGGAGGACGCACAGCGAGGTGAGCGCGGCGGCCGCGGCCGCGATGTCGCCGTCGGGGACGAGCCAGCCCGACCGCCCCTCGCGGATCACCTCGGCGGGTCCGTACGCGATGTCGTAGGCGACGGGGATGCACCCCGCTCCCATCGCCTCCAGGAGCGCGAGCGATGTGCCCTCGGAGCGGCTCGTGAGCAGCGTCCACGACCCGCGCGCGAAGCCGTCGGCGCCATCCGCGGCATAGCCGGCGAAGGTCGCGGCTTCCGCCAGCCCGAGGCGGGCGGCCTCGGCCTCGAGGCGGGCGCGCTGCGACCCGTCGCCGAGGATCTCCGCCGTGACGGGCACACCCAGGGCGCGCACGCGCGCGATCACCTGGAGGGCGTGGTCGATGCGCTTGAGGGCGGAGAGCCGCGTCGCGATGACGCCGTGCAGGCGATCGGGCGGGAGGCGCGGCATCCACTCGGGGATCGTCACGGCGTTGGGGACGACGTCGAGGTTGCCGATGTCGCCGACCGCGGCGATCGCCGCCGCCCGCTGCCGATCGGTGAGGAAGGCCACGGCGTCCCACCGCTCCAGGTGCTCGAAGATGTCGCGCCGCGACGCGGTGAGCCGGCCCTGCGCATCGTGGTGGGCGCCGTGCACCAGGTGGATGCGGGTGACGTGCGGGCGCCGATAGTGCTGCATCCAGCGCGCGGCCGTCTTGCTGTCGACGATCGCCACCGTGGGCCGGCCGGCGACGAGTTCGTCGAGCCACGCGAAGCGGAAGCGGCGCACGCTCGCCCACTGCCCCGTCGTGCGCTCGGCGGCGTCGAACGACGTGACCACGCGGTGGGATGCCTCGGGGTGAGGGCGCTGCTCCAGCACCGCGAGGCTGCCGTCGGCGCGGCGGTGCTCCACGCGCGCGAGTGCCGCGCCGTCGCGCCAGCGAAGGACCGTGCCGGAGGCGGTGTCGTTCACCTCGTCGGGTGGCCGCTCCGCCGGCGCCGGAAGCGCGTCGACCGGACAGGGTTCGTCCGCGCGGCGACGGAAGTCCTCGTAGATGTTGCGCAGCCCGACGCCGCCGGCGAGCTCGCCGCGTGCCTCGAGCTCGGCGCGCACCGCGCCGTAGTCCGGGCGCGGCTCGAAGGTGACGACCTCCGCGCGCGCGCCGGCCGCGGCGAACAGCCGCGATCGGTGCAGCAGAGCCTCCGTCATGCCGCCGAAGCGGTCGGGGATGCCCCACGTCACCGCCAGCTGCCGCGACGGCAGCGCGTTGGCCGGGGGCACGGGGTCGGTCATGCCGGTCACCGTAGGACGGTGAGCGGCCCTTCGCCTTCGGGCTTGACGCGGTGGACGGCGGCCGGTAACGGGGTGGGCCGCGTGGAGTCCGCGGCGCCGGGGCGGGGCCCGCGCACGCCGGCCGGAGCCCGCGGAGCCGCGCTGGACCGGGCCGGCTGGGCGGCCGGCCGAGGATGAGCAGCAAGCACGATCGGGGTGCCGATTCGAGAACGATTCTCATTAGCGATAGGCTTGGTGCATGACCTCCCCTCGACGTTCCGTGATCCTGCTCGGCCTGGCGGCGGCATCCGTCGTCACCCTCGCCGGCTGCGCCACCACTCCGGCAGCCGGCGACGACGAGGGCGACGGGCGCATCACGGTGGTCGCCTCGACCAACGTCTACGGAGAGATCGCGTCGGAGATCGGCGGCGACCTCGTCGACGTGACCTCGATCGTGACCAACGAGTCGCAGGATCCGCACTCGTTCGAGCCGAGCGCCCGCGACCAGCTGTCGGTGTCGAAGGCCGACCTCATCATCGAGAACGGCGGCGGCTACGACGCCTTCATCGACGGGCTCATCGAGTCCAGCGGCACCGACGCGCACGTGATCACGGCCGTGGAGTACTCGCACGACTGGCCCGAGAACGAGGGCCACGACGACGAGGCCCACGCCGCGGACGCCGAGGAGACCGCGCCGGCGGAAGACGAGCACGCCGACGAGGACCACGACCACGGCGACCACGGGCACGTCGAGGGCTTCAACGAGCACGTCTGGTACGACCCGCACACCATCGCCCACGTGGCCGAGGCGATCGCGGAGGAGCTCGGCGAGCTGAGCCCCGACGCCGCCGAGACCTTCGCCGCGAACGCGGCGGCCTTCGCCGCCGAGGTCGAGGGCCTCGAGGCGTCGCTGGCCGACATCGAGGCCGCGCACGGCGGCGAGAAGGTGTTCGTCACCGAGCCCGTGCCCGTCTACCTCATCGAGGCCGCGGGCCTCGAGAACGCGACGCCCGAGGCGTTCAGCGAGGCGGTCGAAGAGGGGCAGGATGTCGCGCCCGCGACCCTGCTCGAGTCGCTGGCGCTCGTCCGCGACGGCGGCGTGAGCGTGGTCATCACGAACACCCAGACCGGTGGCGCCGAGACGCAGGAGATCGTCGGCGAGGCGGAGGGCCTCGACATCCCGGTGATCGCGTTTTCGGAAACGCTCCCGGAGGGGGAGACTTACATCTCGTGGATGCAGGCGAACATCGAGGCGCTCAGCACGGCGCTGCAGGCGTGACGCCCGGCTCCGCGCCCTCCTCGCGCGGCGTCGACCGACGCCGGCCGCCGGTCCTCAGCATCCGCGGTGCCGCCCTCCAGCGCGGCGGTAGGGAGCTCTGGTCGGGCCTCGACCTCGACGTGCACCCCGGCGAGCTCGTCGCGGTGCTGGGCCCGAGCGGCTCGGGCAAGACCACGCTGCTGCGCGCCATCCTCGGGCTCGAGCCGCTCTCGCGCGGCGAGATCACGGTGGGCGGTGCGGCGGTGGAGCGTCGCGGCAGCCGCAGCATCGGGTACATCCCGCAGGCACGCCCGCTGCCGCGCGACACTTCCCTCCGCGGGCGCGACCTCGTCACGCTCGGGGTGGACGGCCACCGCTTCGGCCTTCCGATCCCCCGCCGGGGCGACCGCGCGCGGGTGGACGCCCTCATCGAGGCCGTCGGCGCCACGGGCTTCGCGGACCGGCCCGTGGGTCAGCTCTCGGGGGGCGAGCAGCAGCGGCTGCGCGCCGGTCAGGCGCTGGCGGACGACCCGCGGCTGCTGCTGTGCGACGAGCCGCTCACCAGCCTGGACCTCGCGAACCAGCAGGCGGTCATCGGGCTCATCGACCGCCATCGGCGGGAGAAGGATGCCGCGGTGCTCCTCGTCACCCACGACATCAACCCGCTCCTGGGCAAGGTCGACCGCATCCTGTACATCGCGAACGGCCGCTTCACGCTGGGGACCCCGCAGGAGGTGCTCCGCTCCGACGTGCTGACGGCGCTGTACGGAGCGCACGTCTTCGTGCTGCGGGCCGGCGATCGCCTCGTGGTGGTGGGCGCACCCGATGCCGAGGCATCCCATCACCATCACGACCATGAGGCGCATGAATGAGCGGCACCCACGATGCAGCTCGTACACTATGTACCTCGTTCACTATGAGCAGGGCGCACGAATGAACTGGAACGACATCGCCGACGCGATGTTCGGCGGCCTGCCGTTCTATGGCGAGATCCTGGCGCTGGTGTCGAACTCGGTGTGGGCGGGGGCGGTGCTGGGCCTCGTCGGCGGCCTGGTCGGCGTGTTCGTCATGCAGCGCGACATGGCCTTCGCGGTGCACGGCATCAGCGAGCTGTCGTTCGCCGGCGCGGCCGCCGCCCTCCTCATCGGGTGGGACGTCGTCACCGGGTCGATCGTCGGCTCGCTCATCGCCGCCGCCATCATCGGTGTACTCGGCGCCAAGGCCCGCGACCGCAACTCGATCATCGGCGTGCTGATGCCGTTCGGCCTGGGTCTCGGCATCCTGTTCCTCTCGCTCTACGACGGCCGCAGCGCCAACCGGTTCAGCCTGCTCACGGGGCAGATCGTGTCGGTGCAGACCGGTCAGCTCGGGTGGCTGATCGGCATCGGCGCCGTCGTGCTCGTCGGCCTGCTGCTCATCTGGCGCCCGCTCCGGTTCGACTCGCTCGATCCGCAGTCGGCGGCGGCGCGCGGCGTGCCGACCACCGCGGTCTCGCTCGGCTTCATGCTGCTCCTCGGGCTCATCGTCGCGGTCGCGGTGCACATCATCGGGGCGCTCCTGGTCATGGCGCTGCTGGTCACGCCGGCCGCCGCGGCGATGCGCGTCGCGTCGGGTCCGCTGTCGGTGCCGCTGCTGTCGGCGCTCTTCGGGTTCGTCTCGGCGGTGGGCGGCATCCTGCTCGCGATCATGGGCACGCTGCCGGTGAGCCCGTACATCACCACGATCTCGTTCGTCATCTACGTCGTGTGCCGCGTCGTGGGCGCCCGCCGCGACCGCGTGACCCGGGTGACCGCCGCGACCGCGTGACCGGGTGGCCGCGACCGCGTGAGCCCCCGGTGGCGGCGGGCGTGCGAGCTGGGGCTTCGGGCCCACGACACGCGGAATCGCGCGTGGGATCCGGCGTGTTGCGCCACATGAACCGGGGCCCCCGGCGCCGAGTGCGTGCGGGCTGGGCCTCGGGTGTCACGACACGCGGAATCGCGCGTCGGATTCGGCGTGTTGCGCCACATGAACCGGGGCGGCCGCGCAAGAGCCACATCCCCGGCGCCCGGCCGACGCTCAGGACCCGTCGGTAGACTCGCCCCTATGGTCCAGCGCAATACGTGGCAGCGCGAACGCGTGCGCGAAGCGCTGTCGGACGCCCGCGGATTCGTCAGCGCGCAGTCGCTGCACGCCACCCTCCGCGACGAGAACACCGGCATCGGACTGGCCACGGTGTACCGCGCGCTCGCCGGTCTCGCGGCGCAGGGCGAGGCCGATTCGCTGCAGAGCCCCGAGGGCGAGGCGCTCTACCGTGCCTGCACCAGCAGCGGCCACCACCACCACCTGATCTGCCGCTCCTGCGGACTGACCGTCGAGATCGAGGCGACGGACGTCGAGCAGTGGGCGAAGCGCACCGCCGAACGTCACGGGTTCCGTGACGCCGAGCACGTCGTCGACATCTTCGGGCTCTGCGGGACGTGCGCCGCCGCCCGGGACGCCGAGCGTGACGCGGACTGATCCCGGCACGCGCGGGTCGCAGCGAACATCCTCGGGTTCGTCGCGGCAGCGCTACGAACCGGCGACCGCGCGCCTCGAGCCGTCCCCCCAGGCGCGCGCGGCGCTGTGGCTCGGCATCGGCATCCTCGTCGTCGCCGGCACCTTCCTCATCGACTGGCTGGCGCCTGCGCTCTTCACCGACCCCCTCTCCACGCGCGCGCAGGACGGCCTGACGCTCGCGATCAGCGTGCTCATCGAGTCGCTGCCGTTCGTCGCGCTCGGCGTCGTGCTGTCGATCGTCGTGCAGGTGTGGGTGCCGGCGGGTGTCATCGAGCGATGGATGCCGCGCCGCGCGTGGGCCCGTCGCGCGGTGCTGTCGCTCCTCGGGATGCTGGTGCCGGTGTGCGAGTGCGGCAACGTGCCCTTCGCGCGCGGGCTGCTGATGCGCGGATTCTCGGTGCCCGAGACGCTGACGTTCCTCATCGCGGCGCCGATCGTGAACCCGATCGTGATCATCACGACGCACCAGGCGTTCGGCTTCAGCGACGGCATCCTCGTCGCGCGCCTCCTCGGCGGGTACGCGATCGCGAACCTCATCGGATGGCTGTATTCGCGGCATCCGTCCCCGGACGCCCTGCTGACCGACCGGTTCCGCGACACGTGCGAGCTCGTGCTGCACGAACCGGGCGGCAAGTGGCGGCGCACGCTGGCGCAGTTCATCATCGAGCTGCGCGCGGTGATGCCGGCGCTGGTCATCGGATCGGCGCTCGCCGGCGCCGTGCAGGTGCTGATCCCCCGTGACGCGCTGCTCGCGATCGGGGCGAACCCGGCGCTGTCGATCGTCGCGATGATGGCGCTGGCGATGGTCGTGGCGATCTGCTCAAACGTGGACGCCTTCTTCGCGCTCTCGTTCGCCTCGACCTTCACGCCCGGGTCGATCGTGGCGTTCCTGCTCGTCGGTCCGCTCGTCGACGTGAAGATGCTCGCGCTCATGCGCACCACGTTCACGTGGCGCACGCTCGGCGGCATCGTCGTCGTCGTGGTGCTGTCGGCGTTCGCGATCGGGACGGCGGTGAACCTCCTTGCGTAAGGCCGGATTCGTCGGAACGCGCTGGCTCGGCGTCGGGCTCGCCGCGGTGCTCGCCGTCGTCACGATCTCGCTGGCGCTCACCGGCCAGCTCGGGCTCTACATCAATCCGGACTCGACCTGGTTCGCGGTCTCGATGGCGGTGCTGGTGCTCGTGGGCACGATCGCGTCGTTCGCGCTGCCGCTCGGCGCCGAGGCCGACCACGGCCACGACCACGGGGACGAGCGTGTGGATCGCCGAGGCGTTGCGTCTGCGGGCGCTGGAGCGCCCTCCGCTCAACGACCGGGGGCAGAGGCGCGGCTCCTCGCGAGCAACGAGCCGGACGGAACGCCTGGGCGCGGTCACGACCACGGCCGCGGCGAGATCTCGACGCTGTTCCTCCGTCACGAAGACGACAGCGACCACGACCGTCACGACGCGCACGAGCACCACGCCCACGTCTTCCGCAGCCATCCCGTCGCGGTCGCGGCGACGGCGGTCGGCGGGATCGCGGCATCGGGCGTCGTGCTCCTCACCCTCGTGCTGCCGCCCGCATCGCTGTCGGCCGAGCTCGCCATGTCGCGCGACGTCGGGGCGACGCCGCTGTTCGGCGGCGCCGACACCATCCAGCTCGCCTCGACCGGCGACACGGCGTCGTTCGGGGTCGGCGAGTGGGCGACGGTGTTCGCCACCGCCACGAATCCGGAGGCGTTCGACGGAGACCCGATCGAGCTCACCGGATTCGTCACACCGGGCGAGGACGGCGCCTTCGACCTCACGAGGCTGGTGATCACGCACTGCGTCATCGACGCGCAGCCGGCGAGCCTGCCGGTCGTCGCCGCCGGCGGCGCACCTGCCACGGGGCAATGGGTCTCGATCAGCGGCACGGTGCGCTCGTCGTCGGACGGGCGGCTCGTGGTCGACGCGGCCGCGGTCGAGGAGATCTCCGAGCCGCAGGATCCGTATGAGTACTGACGGTGCTTCCCCAGGCCGGGGTGCGAGCCGGGGCGCAGGCTCGAGCCCGGGCCGCTCCACGCCGCACGCGCGCCGCAGCGTGACCGCGGGCGCCGGACCGGGCACGCGGAGCGCGCGGGCGCGCCGCCGACGGGGGCGCGCGTTCGTCGGCACCTTCGCGATCGTGACGGCCGTGCTCGCGGTGTTCGGGCTCGCGGGGGCCGCCGCGACCGTGGCGCAGGGGCCCCGGGTCACCGACGTGTATGTCGATCCGGAGGCGGCGGCCGCGGCATCCGGCTCCCGTCTCATCGTCACCACGACGCAGTCGCTCGCCGAGGTCGACCCTTCGCAGGTCACCGTCTCGCCGGCCACGCCCTTCGCCGTCGACACGTCGGGGCGCAGCGTGGGCGTGCGGTTCACCCTGCCGCTGTGGGACGACACCGAGTACACGGTCACGATCGACGAGGTCGCCTCGCTCGGCGGCGGCCCGCCGGCGACGATCACCGAGACCTTCCGCACGCCGCCGGCCGAGGTGTACCTGCTGCAGCGCGGCACCGACGACGGCGACCTGATCTACCGCTCCGACCTCACCGGCCAGCAGGCGGTGCCGGTCTTCCGCCACGCGCACATCGAGGACTTCCGCGCGACGGGCGAGCACCTCGTCGTGTCGGTGCGCACCGACGACGATGAGGCGGGGCTCATCGTCACCGATCTCGACGGCGAAGATCCCCGCGAGCTGCCGCTGCCCGGCGACGGGTACGTGTCGAACCTGCAGAGCGCCGACCGTGGCGAGCGGATCGGCTACACCTTCTCCGATGCCGAGCTCGACGCCGACTCGGGTCGTGAGAGCCGCCTGTACACCGCCTCGCTCGGCGACGCAGGCGCCGATCCGGTCGCGATCGAGGTGGAGGGCGCCGACCCCCGTGTCGCGGAGTGGCGTTTCGTGCCCGACACCGACAGCATGCTGCTGCTGTCGTTCGACGGCTCGCTGCTGCTGACGGGCCCCGACGCGGGCACCGCCGCGACGGCGCTCGGCACCGCCATCGGCATCGACGGCATCGCCCGCGGCTCGAGCGAGGCCGTCGTCGACCGCCTCGAGCAGGCGTCGGTCATCGACCTGACCGACGCGAGCGAGGCGCCGCTGGTCGCCCCCGAGGTCGACCTCGGCGGCACGACGTCGGTGACGCCGCTGCCGGACGGGTCGACGGTCCGCACGGCCGCCGTGCTCGCCGAGGACGGCCTGCCCACCGGGCGTACCTCAGTGGCGCTCGTCGCGGCGGACGGCGCGACGAGCATGCTCACCGAGATCGCCGACACGGATGCCGTCATCCAGGTGTGCGTGTCGCCCAGCGCCCGCTACGTCGCCGTGATGGTGGCGCCGGATGCCGTGAGCAACACCTACGACACCTATCAGCTCCCGTTGCCGGAGCGCCCCGAGACGCGCGTCCTCGAGGTCGACGGCGGCGAGCAGGTGATCGCCCTGAACGGCGCCTCGATCTCGTGGTGCCAGGTGCCGCCCCGCTAGCGCCCGCGCCGCTTCCCGGCATCCGTCCCTCCCTCCTCCCGTCCTTCTTTTCCGTCGAGAAACCGCGGTGTCGTCGAACGACCACGTTCTCGGCGTCGACGTCATGGTCGCTCGTCGAGATCGCGGTTTCTCGGCAACGGTGAGGGGGGAGGCGACGGGACGGCCGGCAGGCGACGGGGCACGGGCGCGCCGGCCCGCGACGGGACACGAGAGCGGCGGGCCGTGGCGCGGCGCGACGCGCGGGCGGGCCGGGTCAGTCGCGAGGAGGGGGCGGAGCGGATGCCGGAGCCTGGGGCCGCTCGGCCGGCTCGGGGATCCTCGACGGCAGGCCGGCCGAGAGCATGAGCCCGAGCACCGTCAGGGCGAACACGAGGAACAGCGACTGCCGCAGCGACTCGACCTGCGTGTCGGCGTAGAGCTGGGCGATCTCGGCGGCGGACTCGTCGTCGGCGCCGGCGTCGCGCAGGATCTCTTCGGCCTGGTCCTGGGAGATGATCGGCGCGCCCTTGGACGCGACGGCGACGACCTCGTCGCGGATGTCGTCGGGCAGGGTGTCGCTCTGCTGCAGCGCGCCGGTGAAGCCCGACGTGAGCAGCAGGATGAACACCGAACCGACGATCGCCGTGCCGAACGACGAGCCGAGGTTCTGGAACGTTCCCTGGAGGCCGCCCACCTCTGACGTGTCCGACTGGTCCACGGCCGACATGTTGACGTTTCCGAGCTGCGACGCGAGCAGGCCGAAGCCGGCGCCCACCACGAACATGCCCGCCGCGAAGGCCCAGTCGGCGAGCTCGGGCTGCACCGCCACGAACACGATCAGCACGCCGAGTCCGAGCGTCAGCTGGCCGATGCGGCCGATGTTCTGCGCGGAGCGCACCGTCGACAGGCGCGACCCGAGCATCGAGAAGATGATGAGGCCGATCGACAGCGGCAGGATCTTCAGGCCGGTCTGCAGCGCGTCGAAGCCGAGGATCGTCTGCAGGTACACCGGGATGACGAAGAACAGCGCGGCGATCGCGAAGTACTGCGCCATGAACATCGTCAGGCCGCTGCGCAACGCGGGGATGCGCAGCAGGCTGACCTTGAGCAGGGGCACGCCGCCCGTGCGCTCGAGGTGCTGCTGGCGTTTCACGAACAGCCACAGCACGACGATCGACAGCAGGATCAGGTAGGCCACGGGCGAGACGCCGAGCGGTGCGAACGGCTGGCCGTTGATGACGGGCGGGTCGAGCGGCACGAACCAGCCCCAGCTCTTGGACTGCAGGATGCCGTAGACGAGCAGGGCGAGGCCGAGCGCCGAGAGCACCACGCTCAAGAGGTCGATGCGCAGCTTGCGGTCGCCGGGGACGTCCTTGATGCGCCCCGACACGATCAGCACGAGGGTCATCACGACCGCCTCGGCGACGAAGACGTAGCGCCACGACGAGTAGGTGGTGACGAGTCCGCCGATGAGCGGACCGGCGGCTGCGGCGCCGCCGGTGACGGCACCGAGCACCGCGAAGGCGACGACCCGCGCGCGCCCTTCGTAGTTGATGGCCGCCAGTGCCGCGATCGCGGGGATCACCAGGACGGCGCCGAGACCCTCGACGAGTGACCAGCCGAACATGAGCACCGTGAGGTTCGGGCTCAGCGCGGTGGTGAGCGATCCGATGCCGTAGACGATCGAGCCGATGCGGAACGCCAGGCTGCGACCCCAGCGGTCGCCGAGCTTGCCGCCGGTGAGCATGAACGCGGCCATGGTGAGCGCGTAGAAGGTGATCGCCGCCTGCATGCCCGAGATGTCGGTGCCGAGGTCGTGGGCGACGGTCGAGATCGAGACGTTCATGACCGTGCTGTCGAGCACCATGATGAACTGCGACACGCTCAGCAGGATGAGCACGAACCACTTCCCCATGCCGGAACAGTAGCGAAAGCCGGGAAGCGCAACCCCGAACGTGACGCCGACGCGCGGACGTAGACTCGCCGCATGGTGCGGGACCGGTGGCGAGCGGCGACCCGCGCCGATCTGCGCGGCCTGCCCGCCGACGTCGCGCCGTCGCTGCTCGGAGCCCGGCTCACGACCGTGGTCGAGGGCGAGACGGTGGTCGTTCGGCTGACCGAGGTCGAGGCCTACCACGGCCGCGGCACCGGCCCGCAGCCCGATCCGGGCTCCCACGCGCGCATGGGCCCGACTGCCCGCAACGCCACCATGTGGGGCGAGCCCGGCCACCTCTACGTCTACCTGAGTCACGGCATCCACTCGTGCGTGAACGTCGTGTGCGGTCCCGAGGGTGTCGCGGGCGGGATCCTGCTGCGTGCGGGTCAGGTGATCGATGGGACGGATGCCGCGACCCGGCGCCGACCCGCGGCGCGCACGCCGCGCGACCTCGCGCGCGGACCCGGCCGGCTGGGCGACGCGGTGGGGCTGCGGCATCCGTTCCACGACGGCATCGACGCGATCACGGGGACCGCTCTGCACGGCGCGACGGCCCGGCTCGACCTGCTCGTCGACCCGCTCGCCGAGATCGCGTCGGGTCCGCGCGTGGGCGTGGCCGGGGTGGCCGGCACCGCCGCGTTCCCGTGGCGGTACTGGATCCCGGGCGACCCCACGGTGTCGCCGTTCCGGTGGGGCCGCGGCGCGCGCGAGGTCGCTGAAGCGGTCTGATCGCTCACCCGCGCGCCCGGCTCCGCGGGGTCAGCGCAGCGAGGTGACCGCGACGAACGCGGAGCGCAGGGCGCGCATGCGCTTCTCGTAGCGGGCGGCGATGAAGATGAGCAGCGCACCCCCGAGGCCGAGCCACAGCCACCACGGCACCGCGACGTAGGCGTTCGAGATCCACGGCCACAGCTGTGCGACGGCGTGCAGGAGGAGCACCGCCGACCCGAGCACCAGCGGCGCCTGCAGGCGGTACACCGCTCCGATCACGACCATCGCGATCGCGACCAGCCCGAGCCCGACGATCCGCCACAGGGCGGTGTCGTCGGAGGTCGCCGTGCCGCCGAGCCACGACCCGGAGCCGGAGAAGTCGTGCAGGAGCGACGGCACGGTGAGGAGCGCGAGCCAGGGACCCAGCGTCGGCCACGTGCGCGCTTCGGCGTGGCGACGCAGCGTGCGCGCGCCGAGGAGGATGCCGCCGATCGCCGGCGGCACGGTCACGAGCTCGACAGGGCGGACCCCGGCCGCGGTGAGCGCGACGAGCCCGAAGACCACACTCGCCACCGCGGCGGCGATGGCCGGCGACAGCCCCAGCCGGGCGCGGGCGGCGAAGCCGACCGCCGCGGCCACCGTGAGGGCGCTCATCACGATCACCGCCCGGAGCTCGTCGCCGGCCGTCTGCGTGAAGAGCAGCTGCAGCTCGGCCATCGCGAACAGCACCGACGCCGCCGCGAAGCCGGCGCCGGCGGCCCGTGCCACGACGGGCGTGTCGGTCGCACGCAGCGCCGCGAGGGCGATCGCGGCAGCGATGCCGGCAGCCGCCACCGCCCACAGGTCGGCCTCAAGTCCGGCACCGGCGAGCGGAGCGACGGCGAAGAAGCGCATCGCGCACGCGGCGACGGCCGAGACGAGCCCGCCCACCGCGAGCACGGCGCCCAGCGGCGCCCAGCGGCGGAGGCCCAGCACCGACGCACCGGCGACGCCCACGGCGCCGCCGATGACCGCGGTCACGGTCGTGGTGACGAGATCCGCGTCGGGACGGGTGATGGTGACCAGCACGAGCAGCGCGGCTCCGGCACCTGCGAGCACGGCCGCAGCGCGACCCGGTCGGTCGGTCGCCGCCGTCGCGGTGAAGAGCACTGCCACCGCGAGCACGCCGACGGCGGCGACGATGGCCGCGGCGGTGTCGCCCGCGACGCCCGGAGGAAGGAGTCCTCGGACGCCCATCGCGAGGGCCGCGGCGCCGAGGATGGCCACCGTCGGCGTGCGCAGGCTCCAGACGTCGGGGAAGCGCGGCGGGCGGGCTGCGGGCGTCGGCGCGGGGCTCCATGGTGCGCGCGCGGCGGCTCCGGCGGCGGCGGTGGCGGCTGCGGGCGCCGTTGCGGGCGCGGAGACGGGGGCGGAAGCGCCGGCGACCGCGGGCGCGGGGACTCGGGCGGGCGGCGGGACCACCGCGGGCGCCGGGATCGTTGCCGGAGTGTCGACGGCGCGGTCCGCAGGCTCGCGCACCGCAGCGACGCCGGCGGCGGCGAGGAGCGTGAGCACGACGTACGCCCAGACGCGCGCCGGCTCCGCAGCCACGATCAGGCTCGGCGCTGTCGCCAGCACGAGGCCGGTGATCCAGGCGGGCCCCTCGGCGGCGGGCCAGGAGGCGCCGCTGCTCCGGCGCCGCAGCATCCCGAGCACGGCCCCCACGAGGCACATCGCGGCGACCGGGAGCGATACCGCTTCGATCTCGACGACCGCGCCCTGCAGCCAGCCGGCCGTGCCGACGACGGCCGCGCTGGCGAGTGCGATCCAGCGGGTCGCGGCCGTCAGCGGCACCCGATCGAGGCCTGCGGCCGCCAGGTGCAGCGCGGCCAGCATGATGACGGTGCCGGCCACGATGCGGGGTTCGGCGGCGACCGTCACGATCACGGGAAGCGCGGCCACGAGTGCCGCGGGAGGAACGATGTGCCCGTACGCCCGCGACGACGCCCGGCCCGGCGGGACGCGCGCCATTCCGGCACCCGACGCGTAGGCGATGGCGACGAGCAGCACGACCCACAGCACGTGCCAGCCCGGTCCGTCGAGGGCGCGCTCGACCGCCACGAGGCCGAGACCCGTCATGGCGACGGCTGCGCCGGCGGGAGCGACGGGACGGATGCCGCGCACCGGCGTGAAGGCCAGCGCCAGGGTCACCACCACGGCCGCGAGCGCCACGACGACGCCGCGCAGCGCGTCTCCGGTCCACCCGGCGACCGCGGGAATCCAGAGCGCGAGCGCGAGGCCGACCGCCAGCGCGACGGTCGCCTCCGCACGTCGGCGCAGCCACACGAGCAGCGCGGCGAAGATCACCAGCGCAACCGCGACCGGCAGCACATACGACTCGATCGTGTACGACGTCGCGGGCGTCCCCTCCGTGAGCCACGACCACCACGCTGCGATCGCCGCGGCCACCGCCGGCCACGCCAGAAGGCGGCGCGGTGCGTCGGCCAGCGGCATCCCGTCCCGCGTGATCGCGAAGCGATCGTCGGCAGGATCGCCCGCCGGGGCGGCCCAGCCGCGGGAGACGGATGCCGCGGCCAAGCCCAGCCCGATGAGTGCGAGGATCGCCCACGCGAGCTGGCCCGAGACTCCCCACACGACGGTCAGCACCGTGACGCCGGCGCCGGCGTCGGCCGCGAGACGGCGCGCGGCGCGGGAGTCGAGGGTGGTACGCGGCGGGGCGCCGGCGGCGTCCCCACCGGTCGGCGCGTTCGAGGCCGGATCCGCGGTCGTGGGCGAGCGGCGGAGGAGAGCCGTGACGGCGGCGACCACCGGAACCACGACGGTGGCCGCGGTCAGCAGCAGCGGAGCCCATTCCTCGCCGCGCGCGTCGAAGGTGCGCAGCGCATCGAACACGGTCGCCGCCGCCACAGGCGCGGCCAGGGCGGCGGCCACGACGGCCGGAACTCCGTCGATGCGCGTACGCCCCATGGCCACGATGGCGAAGGCGACGAGCAGGAGGGCGCCGCGAACGATCCCGAGCGCCGGTTCGCCGATCGCCGAAAGCAGCGGACTCGTCTCCACGGCGCCCGACGCGGCCAAGCCGGCGACCGCGACGACACCGACGATCACGAGGAGCTCGGCGGCGAGGGCCAGCGCCGTGCGGCTCCCGCGCTCGATCCGCAGCGCGACGGCGGCTGCCAGCGTCGCCAGGGCGACCCACTGCAGCAGCGCCAGCGCCACCCAGGTCTCGGCTCCCGCCAGGCCGATCGCGACAGACAGGGCCGCCGGGGCGAACACTGTGGACAGTGCGGCGATCGCGACGGGCGCGATCGCGGTCGCGACCGCCGCGGTGCCGGTCGGCCGCACGACGATGCGCAGGGCGATCGGGTAGGCGATCGCGATGACGACCGCGACGGCCCAGAGCCACGGCGTGGCGACGCCGGCGACATAGGCGGTCGCGGCTGCCATCGCCCCTGCCACGATCCATCCGACCGGCGCGTGGTGCACGCCGGCGCGCGCCGCCGTGCCGGCGGGCGTCGCGGGGCCGGCGGGTGCCGCGGGGCCGTCGGGCGATGCGGGGACGAGGTTCGGCGACGGGACCGCGGGAGAGCTCCGGCGGACCGCGACGGCGGTGATGACGATCGCGGCCACGGCGATCACTCCCGCCAGGCCTACCAGCGCGGCGGGCACCGCCGTCCGAGCTCCGGCGGCCAGCATCACGACGGTCGCCGCCACCGGTGCCAGTTCGCGCAGGCCTGGACGGGTGAGCGTGGGCGCTCGCAGCAGCAGCGCGGCGATGAACACCGCCGCGCCGAGCGCGAGCCACGGATCCTCAGGGGCGAGCGCGGGCTGAGCCAGGGCTTCGGTCCGCCACGGCGTCCACCCGGACTCGATGGCCTGCGCCGCCTGCGCACCCCACCAGATCGTGACGCCGACGGTCGACACCGCCGCGACCGCTGCCGACACGATCGCCGCCGGCAGCAGCGCGCGCGAGTCGCGGCGAGAGCGCACGACGTCGAGGCCGTAGGCGACCAGGGCCGCGAGCCCCGGCGCGATGAGCAAGCTGTACACCGGCAGTTCGGTGCGCGCGGCGAGCTGCCAGCCGACGAGCGCCGCCGCGGCGGTCGCGAGGCCCGAGGCGACGCCCGCGATCGCCGTCGACGCGGGAAGGACGGCGCCGCCGACCGGGCGGCCGGCGAGCCATGCGTGCGCGATGCCGAGTGCGACAAGGCCCGCACTCGACCACACGACGATCGGCACCGCGTCACCCGTCAGGAAAAGAGCAGTGAGGGCCGCGCCGACGAGCGCGACCACACCCGCCACCGCCAGCACGAGCCGCTCGGGCACGCCCTCCGCGCCGCGTCGGGCCGACGACCACGGGGCGGGGAGCGCGTGCGCGAGCCCGCCGGCGGCGGCGCCGAGGAGGCCCGCGGTCACCGCCTCGCCGGCGGGGGCATCTACGAGCCCGGCCACGAGGAAGCCGATTCCGGCCGGGAACGCGAGCGACGCCGCGAGATCAGGTCCGCGAAGGTGCGACACGCGCGCCCACAGCCGGAACAGCACGGCCACCACCAGCGCCGACGCCCCGGTGTAGACGGCCGCGTCCACCGATCCGGCGCCGAAGAGGTCGTTCGCACGCACGGCCCACGCGTCCAGCGCGAGCAGCACGACACCCAGCGCCCCGATGCCTTCGGCGGTCGCGGTGAGGCTGCGACGCCGCAGCCACGACGCCAGGCCGATCGTCGCCAGCGTGATGCCGCCGATGATGAGGGCGCGCACCTCGATCCCCCACGCGAACCACGCCAGCACCAGGAAGAACACCGCCGCCACTCCCACGAGCGAGACGCCCACGATCAGCAGCAGCACCGGCACCGTGAGGCGACGACGGGGGGCGGATGCCGCGACCGCTGCCGGAGGCGGAGTGGCAGGTCGTGCGGTCCCTGGGCCGGCGGCCGACGTCGTCACCGGCGGCACCGGCGGAGCCGGCATGGGCACGGCCTGCGGACCCGCCGGCACGGGGGCCGAGACGGGCAGGTCCGGCACCGGGACCTCGGCGACGGGCGTCTCCGACACCGGCTGGTCCATGACCGACGACGTGAGGGACTCCTCGACGTCCGGCGCCGTGAGCGCAGCCGGCTCGAGAACGGCGGGTTCGGGCGTCACGGCCACGGGCACGTCGACGCTCATGGTCGCGGGGGCCAGGATCGCGGCATCCGTCACCGCAGCCGCCCGCGCGGCGGACGCCGCGACGGGCACGCGCGCCGAGGCGAGGATCTCGTCCATCAGCTGCTGGCGCTCGAGCTCGGCCGTCACGATCTCGCGGCCGAGCTCCAGCACGCGCGGGGCGCGGGCGTCGGTGAGCACGAAGGCGCACGTCGGGCAGACCGGCGCCGAGACGAGGGTGAAGCACGACGGGCACCGGCTCGCGTCGGCGAGGTCGAACGGAGAGACCGGCCACAGGCGGGCGCGGTCGGGCGAGGCGGTCATGGCGAGGGGCCCCTCTCTCTCGGATTGACGAACATGTTCCACCGGGGCGGCTGACCCGCGAGAGAATTTGTAGACAAGCGCACGCGCGCGCGCCGCGCGAGGCGGCGCTGATTGGACGACCTGTCAGGACGGATTCCCCAGCCGGAATATAGCGCCTCACCGGGTCGGGAGCCGGCGGCGGCCCGCGGAGCGCGGCGAATCGACGGCCGCGGGGCCCACGTCAAGCGCGACACGCCGTCCGTGCTAGACTGACTCTTTGTCTGCGCGCACTCCAGCACGCAGTACGTATCCCACTCTCGACACAGGCCGCTTCAGGGCGGTCCCTGAGCCTGTCGAAGGCGGGGTGCAGACAAGGGATCTTGGGTGGGGCCGTCCGGCTCCACGGTACTAAGGAGACATCACTATGGCAGCAGTGTGCCAGGTGACTGGAGCAGTTCCCGGCTTCGGTCACAACATCTCGCACTCGCACCGCCGGACGAAGCGCCGCTTCGACCCGAACGTGCAGAAGAAGACCTACTTCGTTCCGTCGCTGGGTCGCAACATCAAGCTGAACGTTTCGGCCAAGGGCATCAAGGTCATCGACGCCCGTGGCATCGAGGCGGTCGTGCGTGACCTCCAGGCGAAGGGTGTGAAGCTCTAATGGCCAAGAAGGCACAGGACGTCCGTCCGATCATCAAGCTGCGTTCGACCGCGGGCACGGGTTACACCTACGTCACGCGCAAGAACCGCCGCAACAACCCCGACCGCATCGTGCTCAAGAAGTACGACCCGGTCATCCGCAAGCACGTCGATTTCCGAGAGGAGCGTTGATCCATGGCTAAGAAGAGCAAGATCGCGCGCAACAAGCAGCGCCAGGAGGTCGTCGACCGCTACGCCGCCAAGCGCCTCGAGCTGAAGAAGGCGCTCGTCTCGCCGACCTCGACCGACGAGGAGCGCGAGGCCGCTCGCGTGGGCCTGCAGAAGCTGCCCCGCAACGCGTCGCCGGTCCGCCTGCGCTCGCGCGACGTCATCGACGGCCGCCCCCGCGGTGTCCTCACGAAGTTCGGCATCTCGCGTGTCCGCTTCCGTGACATGGCGCACCGTGGCGAGCTGCCCGGCGTGACCAAGTCGAGCTGGTGAGCATTCTCGGTCGCTGAGCCTGTCGAAGCGCCACGAAGGCCCGGAGTTCCTCGGAACTCCGGGCCTTCTGCTTTTCCGCTCGACATCCCCTCGCCTGCTGTGTATCGTTACAAATCGCTTCGCCCGATGTTTCGAAGGAGAAACCGTGCCCGACCTCCGCGCCCGCGCCGTGATCGACCTGGACGTCCCCGGTCCCGCGATCAGCCGCCACCTCTACGGCCACTTCGCCGAGCACCTGGGTCGCTGCATCTACGGCGGGTTCTACGTCGGCGAGGACTCCGAGATCCCGAACGAGCGCGGCATCCGGCTGGACGTGGTCGAGGCACTGAAGGGCATCGGCATCCCGAACCTGCGCTGGCCGGGCGGCTGCTTCGCCGACGAGTACCACTGGCGCGACGGCATCGGCCCCAAGGAGTCGCGGCCGCGCATGGTGAACACGCACTGGGGCGACATCGTCGAGAACAACCACTTCGGCACGCACGAGTTCATGGACCTCTGCGAGATGCTCGGCGCCGATGCGTACGTCAGCGGCAACGTCGGCAGCGGCAGCGTCCAGGAGATGAGCGAGTGGGTCGAGTACCTCACCCGCGACGGCGACAGCCCGATGGCGAGCCTTCGGCGGCAGAACGGGCGGGACGAGCCGTGGACGGTGCCGTTCTGGGGCATCGGCAACGAGGCGTGGGGGTGCGGCGGCAACTTCACCGCACCGCAGTTCGCGGCGGAGGCCCGCCGCTATGCGACGTTCTGCCGTGATCACGGCGGCAACAAGCTCTACCGGATCGCGGCCGGCGCGTCCGACGACGACGTCAGCTGGACGACCGCGCTCATGGAGGCGCTCAACTGCCTGGGCTGCCAGCGCGACCCGAAGAACATCTTCCAGGCCATCTCGTTCCACTACTACACGCTCGCCGGCACGTGGGAGCACAAGGGCAGCGCGACCTCGTTCTCGACCGATGAGTACTACGCCACCATGTCGAAGGCGCAGGACGTCGACCGCATCATCCGCGCGCACGCGCGGATCATGGACGCCTACGACCCCGGCAAGAAGGTCGGGCTCGTGCTCGACGAGTGGGGCACGTGGTGGGACGTCGAAGAGGGCACCAACCCGGGCTTCCTCTACCAGCAGAACACCGTGCGCGACGCCCTTGTGGCCGCCGTGCACTTCGACGCCTTCCACCGCAACGCCGACCGCCTCGTGATGGCGAACATCGCGCAGACCGTGAACGTGCTGCAGGCGATGCTGCTGACGGATGCCGCAACCGGCGCCCTCGTCCTCACGCCGACGTATCACGTCTTCGAGATGAACCGAGGTCACCACGACGCCACGTCGCTCGCCGTGCACGTGCTGGACGCGCCCGAGCCGCGCGACGCGGACGGGCGACCGCTGCAGGTGCTGTCGGCCTCGGCCAGCACGACCGGCTCGACCGCGCTGCTGTCGCTCAGCAACCTCGACGCCGAGGCATCCCTCACCATCGAGGTCGACCTTCGCGGCCGGCCCGTCGCCTCCGCGTCGGCCAGGGTGCTCACCGGCGACTCGGCCGCCGCGCACAACACCGCGGAGGCGCCCGATGCCGTCGCGCCCGTGGCGCTCGAGACCGAGCTGGACGCGGGGACGCTCCGGGTCACGCTGCCGGCGCACTCGTTCGCCACCGTGGCGCTGGAACTGGCCTGACGGTTCGCGGACGGTGCGCGGATAGAGTTCAGCAATGCCCACCCTGCACGACGTCGCCAAGGCTGCCGGCGTCTCGCCCATGACGGTGTCGAACGTGCTCAACCAGCACCCGCACGTGCGGGCGGAGACGCGTGAGCGGGTGCTCCGGGCGATCGACGAGCTCGGCTATCGCGTGAATGTCGCAGCCCGCAACCTGCGAGCCGGGCGCACCAACACGATCGGCTTCGCCGTGCCCGAGGTGGAGTCGCCGTACTTCGGTCAGCTCGCGTCGCGCATCATCGCGCGAGCGCACGACGCGGGCTACCGGGTCGCCATCGAACGCACGGGCGCGGACCGCGACAACGAGCTGTCGGCGATCACCTCGTCGCGCACGAGGATGTATGACGGGCTGATCCTGGAGGCGGTCGGCCTCGGCTCGGCGGACCGAGATCTGCTGCACACGGATGTCCCCATGGTGGTCCTCGGTGAGAGCGTGTTCGGCGCACCGGTCGACCACATCGCGCTCCCCAATGAGGAGGGCACTCACGCCGCGACGCTGCACCTGATCGACCGCGGCTGCCGCCGGATCGCGATGGTGCTCGGCGACGAGCTGCACCGGCTCAGCGTGACGTCGCTTCGGCACGCCGGCTACAGCCGGGCGCTCGCGGAGCGCGGGATCGCGACCGATCCGTCGTTGCTCGCCGTCACCCATGAGCTCACCGCAGAGGGCGGGCGCCTGGCGGCCCACCGGCTGGTGGATGCGGGCGCCGAGGTCGACGGCATCGTCTGCATCACCGACACGGTCGCCCTGGGCGTCATCCGCGGGCTCGCCGATCGCGGTCTCACCGTGCCGGGCGACGTTCGCGTGATCGGATTCGACGACCTGCTGGAGGGTCGTTACAGCGTTCCCAGCCTCTCCACCATCGACCCCGACGGCGACACCGTGGCGCAACTCGCCGTCGACCTCCTGCTCAAGCGCCTCGCCCCCGACCCGCACTGGGAGCCGCGCGACCACGTCACGAGCTTCCGCCTCGTCGAGCGCGAGTCGACCGCATGAGCCGCCGATGAAGATCCGTCCGCCGCTCTAGACCGCGTTGTAACGATACAGCTAGCATTCGAACCGCGAACCACACCTGATCGAAGGAGATCATGTGACAATCACCGAGGAAAGACCGCAGGCGGAGACGCGCGCGATCGTGACGGCGGGCCGGCGGATGTCGCGCTGGCTTCGTCAGCCCGTCGGCGGCCACGGCCCCGTCTACCGAGGCGACCGGATGCGCCTCAGCCTGTTCCTGGTGCCGATGATCATCGTCTTCATCGTGCTCTTCGCGATCCCGCTCGCGCAGTCGATCTGGTGGAGCTTCACGGATTTCGACGGGTACGGGTCGGACCCCCAGTTCGTCGGTCTCCGCAACTACGCCAACGTCTTCACCGACCCCTCGATGCTCGCGGGCCTGAGCTTCACGCTCCTGTTCACCGTCGCCACGACGATCATCATCACGGTGCTGGCGATCCCGCTCGCCGTCGTCCTCGACCGCGCGTTCTTCGGTCGCAACGCCGTCCGTGCGATCTTCTTCTTCCCCGCGATCCCCTCGGTGGCGATCCTGGGCCTGGTGTGGGGGTTCATCCTCAACCCGCTCGGCTCGGGCGCGCTCAACTCACTGCTGATGTCGGTCGCCGGGATCGGGCCGATCCCGTGGCTTTCGAACAGCACGCTCGCGCAGATCAGCGTGATCGCGGTCGCCGTGTGGACCAGCACGGGCTGGCACGCGATCCTCTACCTCGCGTACCTGCAGTCGATCCCCGGCGACTATTACGAGGTCGCTCGCATCGACGGCGCCTCGGGGCCGCAGCGCTTCTTCCACATCACACTGCCCCTCCTCCTGCCCGCGATGACGGTGAGCTGGCTGCTCCTCATGACCGGCGGGCTCAAGGTCTACGACCTGCCGATCACGCTGACCAAGGGCGGTCCCGGCTTCTCGACCTTCACCATCACCCAGACGATCATCCAGAACGGCGTGTCCCAGGCGAAGTACGGGCAGGCATCCGCGCTCGCGGTCATCTTCATGATCGCGGTCGGCGCGATCGTGGCTCTGCAGCTCTTCCTGTCCCGTCGCCTCGAGGGGAGGTTCTCATGAGCACGCGCGAGATCGCAGCGCCCCCGGCATCCGCTCCTTCCGTCACCGCTCCGCGACGCCGGCAACGGGTGCTGTCACGCCCGGGCGCGATCCTGACGAGCCTCATCATGATCCCGCTGGCGGTGCTGGTGGGGCTGCCGTTCTACTACCTCGTGGTCAACACGCTGAAGACGCAGGCCGAGACCACGGCGTCGCCGCTCGCGCTGCCGAGCACCTTCAACCTGGACAACTACATCGAGGTGTTCACCGAGGTTCCGGTCGCGCAGGCGTTCGTCAACACGCTGTATGTGACGGTCGCCTCGATCCTGCTGATGCTGCTGGTCGGGTCGATGGCGGCGTTCTCCGTCATCATGCGCACGTCGCGGCTCATGGTCGTGCTGCTGGTCATCGCGTTCCTCGTGCCCGGGCAGGTCACCCTCATCCCCCTGTACCGGCTCTTGAGCGACGCCCGCCTCGTCGACACGCTCGAGGGGCTGATCATCCTGTACTCTGCCGGCGCCGTGTTCTGCTACTTCCTCATCGTCGGTTACATGCGCACGCTCCCCGGCGAGGTCATCGAGGCGGCCCGCATCGACGGCGCCGGCCCGTGGCAGATCTACTGGCGCATCGCGCTGCCGTTGATCCGGCCGATCCTCGTGACGGTGGGCGTCTTCCAGACCATGTGGGTGTGGAACGACTTCCTGCTCCCGGTCGTCTTCATCAGCTCGACCGAGAAGCAGACCCTCGTGCTGCAGACCTACAAGGCGGTGGGCGAGTTCTCGACCGACTGGCCGATGTTCCTGACGCTCTCGGTCATCGTCCTGATCCCGATGGTGATCTTCTTCATCGCGATGCAGCGCCACATCGTGCGCGGCCTCATCGCCGGAAGCGTCAAGGGCTGAGATGCACCGCTCCGCGCAGCGGTCACCGCGGGCGACCCGCGACCTGTAACGATCCAACAACCGAAAGGCACGGCAATGACGCACACCTTCCCCGCCCCTCGCACCGCGCTCCGGCTTCTCGCCGGCGGCGCGGCCCTCGCCACCGTGGTCGCCCTGGCCGGGTGCTCGGGTGAACCGGCCGACGACCGCACCGTCGTCAGCTTCTTCTCGTGGTCCAACGAAGAGACGATGACGCCGGTGATCGAGGCCTTCGAAGAGGAGAACCCCGAGATCCGCATCGAGTTCTCGTCGGCGCCTCCCGTCGCCGAGTACATCTCGACGCTGCAGAACCGTCTCGGCTCGAACACGGCGGCCGACGTGTTCGTCATCGCCGCCGAGAACAAGACGAACCTCATCGAGGGCGGATTCGTCGAGGATCTCAGCGACGAGCCGTTCATGGACGTCGCCTCCGAATTCAACACCGCCACCTACGCCGGTCCCGACGGCGAGGCCTACGGCCTGTCGCTGTCGTCGTGGGCGTCGGGGATCATGTACAACCAGGACCTGCTCGCCGAGCACGGGTTCGACGAGTTCCCGACCGAGTGGGACGACTTCGTCGACATGCTCGCGACGCTGAAGGACGCCGGCGTCGTGCCGTTCCTGGAGTCGTGGCAGGGCTTCCCCACCTCGCTGGGATCCGCCGTGGGGCTCGCCAACTTCCAGCAGGGCGGCGACGTCGACGCGCAGATCTTCGCGGGCGAGTCGACGTTCGAAGACCTCTGGACCCCGCCGCTCACCCCGTGGGACGAGCTTCTCCAGCAGGGGCTGCTGAGCCCCGACATGGTGGGCCTCACCGGCGAGCAGGTGCGCGACGAATTCGTCGGCGGCCGGGTCGCGATGATCACGACGGGCCCGTGGGACGTCGGCACGATCCGCGAGGCCAACCCCGATCTGAACTTCACCTTCGCGGGCGTGCCGCAAGAGGGCGGGGAGCCCTTCTTCACCGGCGCCGCATCGCCGGGGTACGCGATCAACACGGCGGCGAAGGAGCCCGAGGCCGCCAAGACCTTCCTCGAATTCCTCGCCAGTGAAGACGGCGTGCGGATCTTCCAGGAGCAGACGAACGACATGACGACGACGTCCAACTACACCCCGACGATCGACGAGTCGCTCGAGGTGCCGTTCCAGGCGCTGCTCGACGGCAAGTTCTACCTGCCGATGATCTCGTGGCCGAACTACCAGGACGCCCTGTACACGGAGCTCGTCGCCCAGATCCAGCTGATGGCGCAGGGCCAGGCCACTCCGGCCGACGTCGGGGCCGCCCTCGACGCGAAGCTCGCGCAGGAGTCCGGCGAGTAGGCCGGGCGTGCGACGGCCCGGAGTTCCACGGAACTCCGGGCCGTCGCTTTGTCAACCGCCGTGCGGGCCGCGCCGCTCGCGCGAGGATGGGACCATGCGGCTGGATCCGTTCTTCGACGAGCGCCTCAGAGTGCACCGCAAGCACCTGTTCGACAAGGCCACCGGCGCGATGCGCACACGGCTGGCGGCGCTGTGGCCGTTCCCGCGCGTCGCGGCGCCGACCGCCGCCGCTGAGGCGAGCGCGGCGTCGGCCCCCGGGGCGCGCGCGTCGTCGGCGGGCGCGGCACGCGCGTCCGCTGCCGCGACGGGTGCGTCGTCCGCCACCGGGACTGCGGCGCCGGCAGCCGCGAAGAAGCCCGCCCGCCCGGCCGTCGGTCCGCGCGCGCAGGCCCGCGCGCGCAAGCGCCGCGCCGCTCTCGCGTGGGACCGCACCGAGCTGCGCACGGTCGGGGTGGCCGGCCCCGAGGTGCGCATCGCCGAGCACCGCGTGGAGGTGCCCGGTCGTCCCGCCGTCCGCGTGCGGATCTACTTCCCGCCCGAGGCGGACGACACCCCCGTGCCCGCCGCACTCGCGTTCTACGGCGGAGCGTTCCGCATCGGCGGCATCGACTATCCGACGACGGATGCCGCCTTCCGCCGCCGAGCCGTCGACGCCGGGGTCGCCATCGCCGCCGTGGACTACGCGCTGGCGCCCGAGCACCAGTACCCTGTCCCGGTCGAGCAGGGCTACGCGGCCCTGCGGTGGCTGTTCGCCGAGGCCGGGGACCTCGGCATCGACCCTGCGCGCATCGGGGTGCTCGGCACCTCGGCCGGGGGCAACATCGCGGCCGCGGTGGCGCTCATGAACCGCGACCAGGGTGGGCCGGATCTCCGCCTGCAGCTGCTCGAGGTTCCCGTGGTCGACCTCACGGGGGCGCACCTCGACCTGGCGGCCACGCGGGCCCTCGGCATCCCTCGATTCATCGCAGTACGCGAGCTGCGCTCGGTGGCCCGCACCTATCTGCCCGCGGCGGCCGCGGCACGAGAGCCGTACGCGTCGCCCCTGCGGTCCGCCTCTCTCGCCGGGCTGCCGCCGACGGTGATCCTCACCGCCGAGTACGATCCGCTGCGCGGGGACGGCGATGCGTACGGGGCCGCGCTGCGCGCCGCCGGCGTCGACGCGAGCGTCGTCCGCTATCAGGGCGTGACGCACGACACCTCGATCTTCCTGGCCGTCCTGCCCGCCGCCCGCCGGTGGCACGACGACATCGTCGCCGCACTCCGCCGCCTGCACTCCTGACCGACGCCGACCCCGGCCGGGAATCTCGCGGTGCCGATCTGACCTCAGCCGGCGCGGCGTCACGCAGCGCCGTGAGCCTCGCGCTGCACCGGGGGTCGCGCGCGGACATGCGAAGGGCCCGGGGTTCCGGAGAACCTCGGGCCCGGGCATCCCACCGCGGACACCGATCGAGACACCACTCGACCGTCGAGGCACCAGGCGGGCTGGTGGATCGACGGCGGAGTGGTTCCCCGTCGGCGCCGGGGCGGGGCATCCGTCTACTTCGCCGCCTCCGTCTCGGGAGCCTCTTCGGTCTCGCGCACCTGGTGCGTGGTGGCCCATTCGAGCGCGTAGTCGGCGATCTCCTCCCAGCCGTCCTGGCTCACCAGTCGGTGGGTGCGGCCGGCGTACTCCTTGTACTCGACGATCGCGGGGCTGCCGGACTTCTGATACTTCTTCACGATCGCCTTGCCGATGGCCGGCGGCACCACGTGATCGATGTCGCCCGTGATGATGAGGAGCGGGGCCCGGTCGGTGCGGCCGTAGTCGACGTGCGTGACGCCGCCCTTCTCGTTCAGCACCGACGAGACGCCCTCGAAGAAGACCTTGTTGTAGGAGTTGACCGCGTACTCCTCCCAGAGCTTGTCGGACTCCTCGCGCGGCAGGTCGTTGCCGAAGGTGAAGTGGAAGTGGCGCTTGCTGAGGGGCTTGGCGCCGTTGATGCCGAACGGGTTGGACAGGATCGGGGTGCCGGTCCAGAGCGTCGAGAGCGGGAGGCTCGTCACGCCGGCGGTCTGGCCGGGGGCGACGCCGACGTACGCGACTCCGAGACCCCGGTCGGCGAGCATCTGGGTGAGGACTCCCCCGAAGGAGTGGCCGATGATGATCGGCTTCTCGGGCAGCTGGCGGATGATGCGCTCGTAGTTGTCGGCGATCTGCTTCAGGCCGATGCCCTTCAGCGGCTCGGGGTTGTTGCGGATGTCTTCGACGGCGCGGTCGTCGATGCCGGGCCAGCCGGGGACGATGACCTGGTGGCCGGCGGCGCGGAAGCGGTCGGCCCAGGTGTCCCAGCTCTTGGGGGTCATCCAGAGGCCGTGGATGAGGACGATGGGGGTCTTGGTCGTGGTGTTCATTTCCTGCTCCTTGTGTGCGGTGCTGCGGTGGGCTATCTGTGGGTCTCAGGTCCGGAGCTGGTGTGTTCCGGCTGATGTATCCTGATGGTAGACCGAACGTTCTATCTACACAAGACTATTCCCAGAAAATCTCAGAAAAGATTCTGAGCAGAGTTCGCGTCACGGTTCCCCGGCCCGGTCAGGGCCGGAAACGATGGCACGATGGAGGGAATGGAGGGGGATCCATGAGCACCACCAGCGCCGCGACAGCCGCGGCATCCCGCCCGGCTTCCGCCCGTCAGCGACTGCTGCAGGCGGCCACCGACCTCTTCTACAACGAGGGCATCCACTCGGTGGGCGTGGACCGGATCATCGAGGAGGCGGGCGTCACCCGCGCCACGATGTACAAGCAGTTCGCGGGCAAGGAGGGGCTCGTCCTGGCGTATCTCGAGGGCGAGGACGAGGGCCTCCGCACCCTCTTCGCCCAGGCCGCAGAAGCATCGGACGATCCCGCCGTGCTCCTCGACCTCGTCGTCGGCGGGATCGAGCAGGACATCCGCGACCGGCACACGCGAGGGTGCCCGTTCATCAACGCCGCCGCGGAGTACCCCGATGAGGGACCCGTCCGCGAGCTCATCGCCGATCACCGCCAATGGTTCCGCGAGACCCTCCGGCGGCTGGCCGCTGGTGCCGGGCTGCGTGACCCGGAAGGGGTCGCGGCATCCCTCGTCCTGCTCCGCGACGCGGCGCTCGTCGGCGGGTATCTCGACGGCCACGACCGCGTGGGCCCCGCGTTCGCCCGCACCGCCCGCGACCTCATCGCGTCGCACAAGGCCTGAACGCTGTGGGCGTAATCGCGGCTCACGAGTCACATCTGTCACTCTTTTCACACGACACGCGGTCGTAATCGGCGGAAATCCGCAGAAATACGCGGTTCTGGCGGTCAATTCGGGTACATTCGGTCCCGGTCGACAGGACCAGCCGGGGGGCGAAGCCATCCGGTCCGAGCAATGACAAGACGGCACTCGTCGTCTTTGGAGGACATACCAAATGGCCGACAAGACCATCACCAAGACCGAGCTCGTCGCGAGCATCGCGAGCGCGACCGGCCAGAGCCAGTCCGCCGTCTCGGGCGTGCTCGACTCCCTCTTCTCCACCGTCTCCGACGCGGTCGCAGCCGGCAGCAAGGTTTCGATCCCGGGCTGGATCGCTTTCGAGCAGGTCGCCACGTCGGCCCGCACCGGCCGCAACCCGCAGACCGGCGAGGAGATCAAGATCCCCGCGGGCAAGCGCGTCAAGGTCACCGCGGGCTCGAAGCTGAAGGCCGCCGTCAAGTAATCCAGACGAGACCTCTGGAGAGGGGATGCCGCGACCCGCGGCATCCCCTCTCTCGTTCTGTGCGCCGCCCGAAAGCCTCTCCCTTGCCGCGGACCCTGGCCCGGTCCCTGTTCCTGTTCTCCCCGCGAGAATCCATCTGCAGGACGAGACCCTGGGTGTTGACCGCGGTCTCGTCGTCCAGATGGATTCTCGCGGCAAGGGACCGGAGCCGGGCGGGACCGGAGCCGGGCGGGACCGGGGCCGGGGCCGGGCGGGACCGGGGCCGGGCGCGGGCGGACGAGGCGCACAGGCGGCGCGACGTAGGCTGGACGGGTGAACTCCCGCGCGCTGCGGGCCGCCGGGCCCGCGCTCCTCGTTGTGGCCGCGCTGGCGGTCATGGTGTGGGCGCTCGCGTTCGGCGGCGGCGCGGACCCGCTCGCGATCGCCGACCCCGGCCCGTTCGTGCGCTGGGGCCTGCCGACCGCGAAGCTCTTCGTCAACCTCGCGGCCGCCGGCATGGTGGGCGTGCTCGTGACCGCCCTGTTCGCCCTCCGGGCCGGGGAGCGCGAGTTCGACATCGCGCTGGACACTGCGTCGATCTCAGCCGCCGTCTTCACGATGGCCGCGGCCGCCACCGGGTTCCTCACGTTCATCGATGCGTTCAACCCGGTGCTCAGCTTCGGGCCCGAGTTCGGAGCCCAGCTGGGCCGCTACATCGTCGAGACGGAGGTGGGCCGCACGTGGCTCATCACCACGATCGCCGGTGCCGCGCTCACCGTGCTGACCTTCGCCGTGCGCTCGTGGACCGCGACCCTCTTCGTCGCGCTGCTGGCCGCGGCATCCCTCGTCCCGATGGGCACGCAGGGCCACTCCGGCGAGGAGGCGTTCCATCACGAGGCGATGACCGCGCTCATCCTGCACATCCTCGCCGCCGCGGTGTGGCTCGGCGGGCTGCTCCTGATCGTCATCGTGCGGCCGCTGCAGTCCCGCGACGACAGCGCCGTCACCGTCGCACGGTATTCGAGCATCGCGCTCGCCGCGTTCGCGGTGGTGGCCGTGTCGGGTACGGTGCGCGCCGCGATCGGCCTGCAGGAATGGTCGGCGCTCATCTCGCCGTACGGCGCGATCCTCGGGCTGAAGATCGTGGCGCTGGTCGCACTCGGCCTCTTCGGAGCCTGGTACCGCTCGCGCCTCATCGGGCGCATGCGGACGTCGGATGATGGCGATGGACGACCGCGGACGACGTCCGCCGTCGCACTCGAGCCGGCGACCGCCACCCGCGCGTTCTGGAGCCTCGTCGTCTTCGAGCTCGTGCTGATGGGCGTCGCGAGCGGTGCCGCGGCGGCGCTCGCACGCACGCCTCCGCCGGTGGCGCCTCTCATCCCGCAGACGCCCACGCCCGCGGAGCGTCTGACCGGCGCGCCCTTGCCGCCCGAGCTCACGCTCGAGCGCTGGGTCACGGCCTGGAACGTCGACCTGCTGTGGGCGACCGTCGCCGGCTTCGCGATCTTCTTCTACCTCTCCGGCGTGTGGCGCCTGCGGCGACGCGGCGACGCCTGGCCGGTCTACCGGACCATCGTGTGGGTCGCCGGCTGGCTGCTGCTGGTGTGGGTCACCGGCGGTGTCATCAACGTCTACCAGGACTACCTGTTCAGCATGCACATGGTCGGGCACATGCTGCTGACCATGGCGATTCCGCTGCTGCTGGTCGCGGGCGCCCCGGTCACTCTCGCCGCGCGCGGCATACGCAAGCGCGAAGACGGCACTCGCGGCGGTCGCGAGTGGATCCTGTGGGCCGTCCACTCCCCGGTCGCGCGGGTGCTGACCAACCCGTTCGTCGCGGCGGGCCTCTTCATCGGCTCGCTGTGGGTCTTCTACTACACGGACCTCTTCCGGTGGTCGCTGTACGACCACCTCGGTCACGAGTGGATGATCGCCCACTTCCTCATCACGGGCTATCTCTTCGTGCTCACGCTGATCGGCATCGATCCGGTGCCGTACCGGCTGCCGTATCCCGGGCGCCTGCTGCTCCTGATCGGCATCATGGCGATGCACGCCTTCTTCGGCATCGCGATCATGATGCAGGAGGGCCTCATGGTCGCGGAGTGGTTCGGCTCCATGGGACGCACGTGGGGTGAGACGCCGCTCGAAGACCAGTACACCGGCGGCGGCATCGCGTGGTCGATCGGCGAGATCCCCACGCTGATCCTCGCGATCACGGTCGCGATCCAGTGGAGCCGCAGCGACGACCGCGAGACGAAGCGCCGCGATCGTCACGCGGATCGGACGGGGGATGCCGAGCTCGAGGCCTACAACGCGCGCCTCGCGGAGCTCGCCGAGCGCGACGCCCGCACCCGCGGCTGAGAGGACGCCGGCCGTACCGCGGTCGGAGCCGTCGGCGTATCGCCCGCGGATCTCCTCGGATCGGCGGCGAGCAACTCCTCTCGGATCGCGCAGATCTCCTCGGATCAGCTGCGATGCGGCGTCGGCTCGTCGCCCGTCGCGCCGGAATCCGGGGCGGAGTCCGGGGCCGCGGCATCCCATCTCGTGCCGCTGAGGTCGCTCCGCAGCGTGCCGGTGAGCTCGTCGACGGCGGCTCCCACGGTCGGCGCGAAGCGGTCGGGCGTGAACCGGCTCGTGAGCCCGTAGCGGACGAGCGTGTCGACGACCGGTGACTTCATCTCGGCGATGATGAGACGGATGCCGCGGGCACGGAGGAACTCGTCGAGCTCGATCAGCTCGTCGGCCGCGGTGGTGTCGATGTCGGTGATGGGCTCGGCGGCGAGGATCACCGTCCGCACGTCGGCGCCGGCCGCGCGCACGCGAGAACGGACCCAGTCGTCGAAGATGGCGCCGTTCGCGAAGAACAGCGGAGCGTCGAAGCGGACGATGACGATTCCGGGCACGCGCTCGCCCTCGGGGTTGCGGGCGAGGTCGTGGTAGCCGCGGAGACCCTCGACGCGACCGAGCTCGGCCCGGTACGGCCGCCAGGAGCGGTTGACGAAGGCCACGAAAGACAGCCCGATCGTGATGACGATCCCCTCGAGCACGCCGAACACGAGGACGCCGAGGAAGGCGGCCGCCGACAGGAGGGCGTCCACGATGTTGACGCGCACCAGCCGCACGACTCCGCGCACGTCGATCAGTCCGATCGCCGCACTCGTCACGACGGCGGCCAGCGTCGCCGAGGGGAGGAAGTCGGTGAGGCCGGGAAGCGCGAGGATGAACACCACCAGCAGCACGGCGCCGACGACACCGGTGAGCTGCGTGCGGGCACCCGCCTGATCGGCGACCGGCGTGCGGGAGGACGACCCCGACACCGGGAACCCGCCGAGCGCACCGCCCGCGACGTTCGCGATGCCGAGACCCGCCATCTCCTGGCTGCCGTTCACGCTCTCGCCGCGGCGGGCGGCGAACGTGCGCGACAGCACCGCGGTGTCGGCGAACGCGATGAGCGCGATGCCCGCAGCGGGGAGCGCCAGGGCGGCGACATCCGCCCACTCCAGACCGCCGAGCGCGGGGGCGGGCAGTCCTTGAGGGAGGGCGCCGACGACGGGGAGACGTTCCGAGAAGCCGAGCACCGCGACGAGCACCATCGACAGGACCACGACGACGAGCACGCCCGGAACGCGGAACTTCACCGCCTTCAGCGCGAAGATCACGATGAGGGAGCCGACGCCGAACGCGGCCGCGAGCGGGTCGACGGAGCCGGCCAGGATCTCGTCGACGATCGCCACGGCGCCGCCCCACAGCGACGAGGCGTCGACCGAGAAGCCGAGCAGCTTCGGCAGCTGCGACACGATGACGATGACCGCGATCGCGTTGAGGTACCCCACGCGGATGGGCTTGGAGAGCAGGTCGGTCACGAACCCGAGGCGCACGAGGCCGGCGAGGATCAGCAGCGCTCCGACCATGATGGCCAGGAGCCCCGCGAGGGCGACCGCGCGCGACTGGTCGCCGAGGGCGAGCGGCAGGATCGCCGCGGCGATGATGGGCGCGAGCGACGAGTCCGGCCCGAGCACGAGCACCCGCGACGGCCCGAAGATCGCGTAGGCGAGCAGCGGCACGATCGTCGCGTACAGGCCGGTCACGGGCGGCAGCCCGGCGACCTCGGCGTACCCCATTCCCGCCGGGATGAGGAGGGCGGTCACCACGATCCCCGCCCGCACGTCGGGCCACAGCCACGCGCGGCGGTAGTCCCGCACGGTCGCGACCGCCGGGATCCAGCGTGCGATGCCCGTGATCGTCGTCATCGTGCCCCCGGCACCATCTTGGCGGACCCGTGCGCGCCGCGCTCGCCGATTCCGGCGAGGCCGCCGTCCGTGCGGCGTCGTTGCGCACGGTGCCGCGGCGTTCGTGCGCTCAGTTGGTGTCGGGGCCGGTGACCACGATCGTGGCGGTGCCGTCGGGGCGGATCGCGATGGTGCCCTTGACGACGAACGGCACATCCTCGCTGACGGAGCGCACGCGGCCGTCGAAGAGGGAGCGGATGTCGACCTCGATGTGCGCGACGGCCTCCGTGGGGAGGATCGACCAGCCGGCGCCGTCGGCCTCGACCGACACGGTGGGCTGCTGCACGATCGACCACTTCGGGAGCGAGTCGATGCGATCCTGCACGAAGTAGCCGAACGGGCAGGCGGTGGGCTGCAGCACCTCCTGCGTCGCGCACGAGGTGAGGAACTCCTCCACCTTCTCCTGCACGACGCTGAGGAAGTTCTCGGTCGGCTGGGCCTGCACGTTCACCGGGATCGCGCGGAAGGGGCTGTCGGAGAGCACGGCCACCCCCGGGGTGGCGGAGATCGCCGTGTCGACCGACACGGAGTAGAGGCCGGGCGAGAAGACCAGCAGCGACACCGGGGCGGCGGGGTCGGCATCCGCCCCTTCCGGCGATACCTGCCGCTTGTCAATCTCGAAGCCGTTCACGTCGAAGACCATCGAGCCGGTGACGCCGAGGTTCATGACCGCCAGCGGGCTCTTGGCGAAGCGCCAGGTCGGGGCGAGCCCGATCGAGCCGTTGCGCTCGACCGTGAACGTGGTCTGTCCCTCGTAGCCGCGGGCCTCGTAGGCGACCGTGACGCGGGTGAGGTCGCCGTCCTGCTCGTGCGAGACCACGCGCACGTCGCTGATCGGTGCCAGCGCGGCGCTGCGCAGGAGCGCGTCGGAGGCGGTCGGCGGGAGCCCCGCAGCCTCGAGCTCGGCCGAGCTCACGGCGACACCCGGGAGCGCGAGCGCGTCGGCCGCGCGGCCCTCGGCGAGCAGGTCGCCGTAGCGCTCGACGAACGCGGACGGACTGTAGAAGTGACGCTCGATCGCACCCCAGGCGGCGAACACCGCGGCGACCAGCAGGGCGCCCACGATGCCGAGCAGCGTGAGGTCGAGCGCGAGGCCGGGGCGCTTGCGAGGCGGCTGGATCAGCTGCGTCGGGGCGGGTGCGGAGGCGTTCTGCGGGGTCGCCACGGTGGCCGGCGGCGCGCTCGCGCGACCGGACGCCGTGTCAACAGCCCCCTGGTCCACCCGCCCAGTCTAGGAAAGGGTGCCCGGGAGGCCCCTGTGGACGCAACCGTGCGACACGCGGCGGGCGTCTGACGCGGGCGGCGGCTCAGGCCATGATGTCGTCGCGCACGGCGCTCGCACCGGCGAGCTGGCCGGAGGCGATGGCGGCCGCCAGCGACACCATCGGTCCCGGCAGGGCGGCGAGGTGCGCCATGTCGCCGCCCGCGTACACACCCGGAGTCGTCGTGCGCCCGAGCGGGTCGATCTCGACGCCGCCGCCGGGAAGGATGCCGCAGCCGAGCTGCTCGGCGAACGGTGCGCGCTGCGTCGCGGTCGCGGCCGTGAAGACGCCGGCGACCCGCTCCACGCTCCCGTCGGCGAGGCGGAGTTCGAGCGCGCCGTCGACCTCGGCGACCTCCGCCACGTCGGCGGGACTCGCCAGGAAGGCGGACGCGACCACGGGGCGCAGCATCCGTTCGATCATCCCGGCGTGCTCGCCCTCGATGACGATGCCGACGCGCTGCCCGGCGAATTCGTGCCCGTGGCAGAACGGGCACTGCGCGACGCGGCGGCCCCACTGCTCCGCGAGGCCGGGGACGGCGGGCAGCTCGTCGCGCATGCCGGTGGCGAGCACCAGCCGGCGCGCGTGCGCGACGCCGTCGGCGGTGGTCACCGCGAAGTCGCCGAGCGACCCGCCGACTGCGGTGACCGCCGTCGTGCGCACCTCGACGGTCGCGTAGGCAGCGAGCTCGGCGCGGGCGATGCGGCGCAGCTCGGCGGGGTCGCGGCCGTCATTGGTGAGGAGGTTGTGGGCGTGCTCGACCGTCGCGTTGCGGTACTCGCCGGAGTCGAGCAGCAGCACGGTGCGGTGCATGCGGCCGATGGTCAGCGCGGCCTGCAGGCCCGCGGGGCCGCCGCCGATCACGATGACGTCGTACATGGGTGATCCTCTCGTCGGGTTGCGTCGGAATCGATCCTGTGACTTCATGTCGACATGAAGTCAAGTCTGCCGATCGGCGACGCGGCGGCGAGGTTCTCGCTGCCCACGCACGTGCTGCGGCACTGGGAGGACACGGGTCTGCTCCGGCCGGCCCGCGACGGGGGCGGTCGGCGCCGCTACGGCGACGACGACCTGGTGCGGATCGGCGTGATCGTCCGCAGCAAGAACGCCGGTATGAGCCTCGAGCAGATCGCGGTGCTCCTCGACGAGCAGGCGCCCGAGCGGCATCGCGTGCTGGAGGAGCACCTCGCCGATCTCGAGCGCCGCATGGCCGACATGGAGCGCTCGCGTCTCATGACCGAGCACGCGCTGCGCTGTCGGGCCCACGACATCACGACATGTCCGCGGTTCCGCGCGATCATGGACGAGGTGGTGGCGGGCACCGGGCGGTGGCGCGAGGCGGAGCCGCCCGCCGACGGAGGACCGTGGGCCGGCGCGAGCGATCGGGCGGCCGGCGCCGGCCCTGTGGACAGCGGGGCGGTGTCCACCGATCACGGCGCGCACGGCCGGGGCGCGGCATCCGCTCGTTAACATGAGTCGGTGAACACTCCGCCTCTGTCTACCGAGCAGGAGGCGCTGTTCCGGCTCATCGAAGACACCCGCGAGCATGTGTTCGTGACCGGCCGGGCCGGCACCGGCAAGTCGACGCTGCTGCAGCATCTCGCCTGGAACACGAGCAAGCAGATCGCGGTCTGCGCGCCGACGGGCGTCGCGGCGCTGAACGTCGAGGGCCAGACGATCCACTCGCTCTTCAAGCTGCCCCTCGGGATCATCGGCGCGCACGACGAGGACCAGTCCGACGCGACCCGCAAGCTGCTGAACGCGATCGACACCCTCGTCATCGACGAGATCTCGATGGTCAACGCCGACCTCATGGACGCGATCGACCGCTCGCTGCGCAAAGCCCGCGGGCGCCGTGCCGAGCCGTTCGGCGGCTGTCAGATCGTGATGTTCGGCGATCCGTACCAGCTCGCGCCGGTGCCGCCCCGCGGCGACGAACTGCGGTACGTGCGCGACCACTACCGCTCGTTCTGGTTCTTCGACGCGAAGGTGTGGGTGGGCGAGGCCGCCGGCGACGGCATCCTCGACGTCGGGTCGTACGGCGCCGACCTCAACATCCGCGAGCTCATCGACATCCATCGCCAGTCCGACCCGGCGTTCAAGGCGATGCTCAACGCGGTGCGATACGGGCGCGTCACCGCCGACATCGCCGAGGTGCTCAACACGACGGGTGCGCGCACTCCCCCGGATCCCCTCGACGGCGAGCACCCGATCATCACGCTGGCGACCCGCAACGACATCGTCAACAACATCAACCGCCGGCACCTGAGCGAGCTGGTGGGGCGGGAGCAGACGGCGACCGCGGAGGTCAACGGCGACTTCGGACGGGGGGATGCCGCGTACCCGGCCGATCTCGAGCTGAAGCTGAAGGTGGGTGCGCAGGTGATGTTCCTGCGCAACGACACCGCGTCGTTCGGCGAGCCGCCGCGCTGGGTCAACGGCACGATCGGCACGGTCACCCGCATCGCCGGCGAGACGGTGCGGGTCGACGTCGAGGGCGAGGAGTTCGACGTCGAGCCCTCGGTGTGGGAGAAGTACCGCTACTCGTACAACCCCGGCTCGAAGACGCTGTCGCGCGACATCGTCGCCGAGTTCACGCAGTTCCCGCTGCGGCTCGCCTGGGCCGTCACCATCCACAAGTCGCAGGGCAAGACCTACGACCGCGCGATCATCGACCTCGGCTCGGGCGCCTTCGCGCCGGGGCAGACGTATGTCGCGCTGTCACGACTCACGTCGCTCGACGGGCTCTACCTGTCGCGCCCGCTCCGCCCGCGCGACATCCAGGTCGACCCCGATGTGCAGCGGTTCATGCGGTCCGCCGTCCGCGGGACGCCGGTCGCCTGAGGCGCTTCGACGCGCTCGGCGACGTGTGGCGGGCTCAGCGGGCGGTTGCCGGGCCGCGGCCGGCGGGGGCCCGTCGTTCCGTGTGGACCGAAAACCTGGTCGGCGACGCCGACGCGCCGGTGACGGATGCCTGTGGCCGGCGTGTCGCGGTGCGGGCCAGGTTTTCGGCCCCGGGGCGAGCAGGCCGGGGCACCGGCGCCGGGTCGGTCAGGCGACGTGGGCGGTCTGGGTGGCCTTCGCGGTGGCGAGGTCTTCGAACAGCTCGGTGTTGAAGCGGTACGCGAGGAGCACCTCGTCGATCACGCGCTCCTGCTCGGCGGCATCCCACGGCGCGGCATCCAGCTGCTCGCGGTAGACGTCCTTGAAGGCCTTCGGGTCGGCGATGTCGTCGAAGACGTAGAAGCCGATGCCGTTGGTCTCGAACCCGAAGCGGCGGGCCATCAGGCGCCCGATGAACTGTCCGCCCGAGAGATCGCCGAGATAGCGCGTGTAGTGGTGGGCGACGAACCCGCCTGCCCATGTCGCGCCGACCTCGTTGATGCGGTCCACGTAGCGCTGGGTCGTCGGCAGGGGCTCGATCCGCTCGCGCCAGTCGGGGCCGACGAGGAACTCCAGGTCGGCTTCGAGCGCGGGCAGGCGCGTCAGCTTGTCGGAGATGAACACCGCGGCGACGGGGTCGTTGCGCATCTGGCCGGCGGTGCGCTCGAGCGCCTCGTAGATGAACCAGTGCTGCACGACGAGCGCGATGTAGTCCTCGCGCGTGCCCTCCCCCTTCATCAGGTCGGCCATGAAGCCGGAGTGCTCGCTCGACGAGTGCGAGCTGCTGGAGCGCTCGCGCAGCGCGGCGGAGAACGGGATCGGGTCGCTCATACCTTCATGCTAACTGAAGATAAGGCGAACCTAACTGCTAATTTCCTACGCGTGCGGTCGCGGCTCGACGCCGAGGCGGCGGCAGGCCTCGTCGTACAGCGCGACGATCTCGCGGCGCACCTCGCGCCGCTCCGAGATGGGTCCTCCGGGCCACGGCACGGCGACCTCTGCGGTCGAGCCGTCGGCGAGCGTCGCCTCCCACACCCCGCGGTCGCCGTCGAAGGCGGTCATGCGAGAGCCCGTGACCGCGGCATCCGTCACTCCCGCGTCCGCGGCGAAGGCCCGCGCGATCAGCAGGTTGTCGTCGCCGTGATCGCCGTTCATGTGGCCGAGCACGCCCGTGAGCGCGGCGTCGTCGAAGAGGAAGGTCATGATGTCAACCCTACGGACCGCCGTGCGGCGACCGGCATCGAGGTGTGTTTGAATTCATTGCACGATCATCGGGGGGTGAGAATGCGGACCCGATCCACTCGACGCCGCGCCATCGCGGTGGTCGCCGGTGCCCTGGCGTCTGCGCTCTTGCTCGCGGGCTGCTCGTTCGGGGGCGAGGTCGAGCCCGATCTGCCGCCGCAGGCGGCCGCGTCGCTTCCCGACGAGACCGTGCAGCAGCTGACGGATGCCGTCACCCATGCGATGGGGACCACCGGGTCGTCGGGTGCCATCGTGGGCGTCTGGGCGCCGTGGAGCGGAACGTGGGTCGCGGGTCTCGGCACGCAGCGCCCCGACGGCGGCGGAGACGTGAGCGCCGACCTGTCGTTCCGCGCCGGCAAGGTGACGCGCGCCATGACGTGCGATGTGCTCTACGAGGTCGCGTCCGCCGGCAAGGTCGAGCTCACCGACAGCGTCTCCGACTACGTCTCGGGCGTGCCCGATCTCGCCGACGTCACGCTGATCCAGCTCTGCGACGGCACGTCGGGCATCGGCTCGTACTCCGGGCAGCTGTACTCCTCATGGCTCACCAACCCCGCTCGCCAGTGGGAGCCGCGCTACCTCGCGAGCTTCGGACTGGGGCAGCCGCGCAGCGGCGCACCGGGAGCGGCTTATCGCGACTCCGACGCCGGCTACGTGCTCCTCGGCCTGGCGCTGCAGCGCGCGACCGACATGTCGGCCGCCGACCTGATCGAGACGTACGTCGCCGGCCCGCTGGGCCTCGACGCGACGGCGCTCGCGGCGCTGCCGTCGACGGGGGTGCTCAAGGGCGGGCAGTCGGTCAACAACGCCGAGGGGGCGCTCGACTGCGCCCAGCCGCTCGATCTCACGGAGGCGTCCACGAGCAGCGGGTTCACCGACGCCGGCGTCGTCACGAACATCGAGGACCTCGGCCGGTACGTCCAGGCGCTGGCCTCCAGCGCGCTCGTCGAGGACGACGACCGCTTCTCCGCCCCGGTGCCCGTCACGGCCGACGGGCCGTCGTGGTACACGGCAGACGGCGGCGCCCTGTTGGCGGGATCGCTCATCGGGCAGTACGGCAAGGTTCCGGGATACCTCACGGCCGCGTTCGCGGACCCGACGACCGGACTGACCGTCGCGGTCGTGCTCAACAACTCGGCCGCCGACGGCGCGGTGGGCGAGCACCTCGCGTGGGAGCTCGCCGCGATCGCGTCGAAGGCGCCCGCGGCCAGTGGTGAGACGATCCCCGAGGCCGGGCTTCCCTGGACCGCCGAGCAGTACCACGAGGCTGTCGCCGCCGCGGCGGTCTGCACGCCTCCGGCCCCCGAGTGAGCGTCGGATGAGCGCCGGACCCGGCTCCGGCGCGCCGGGCCGCGAGCATCGGCGCGATCCGCTCGTCCGCCCGTGCGGCGCGCGACGCGGCCGAGCCCCTCGCGTGACGCCGGCGCGCGGCATCCGTCGACGGAACCGCGGCGTCCGCGCGGGTCGCTAGCATCTGCATCATGACGCAGACGAGGTGGGCCGTGCTCGGGCCCGGGGCCATCAGCAGGGACTTCGTGGTCGGGCTCCGCGCCTCGGAGCACGGTGTGCTGCACGCGGTGGGCAGCTCGTCCGCCGAGCGCGCCGGGGCGTTCGCGGCAGAGCACGGCGCGGCGGCATCCGGGACCTACGACGAGATCCTCGCGCGCGACGACGTCGACGCGGTGTACGTCGGCACGGTCCACACCACGCACGCCGAGCTCGCGATCCGCGCGCTCGAGGCAGGCAAGGCGGTGCTGTGCGAGAAGCCGGCGAGCCCGACGCTGGCGGAGGTCGAGCTCATCCTCCAAGCGGCCGAGCGCGCCCAGCGGCCCTTCCTCGAGGCGTTCAAGACGCGTTTCGGCCCGTTCGCCGACGCGTTGCGCGAGCTGGCCGCGGGCGAAGAGCTCGGGCCGCTCGATCACGTCGCGGGTGCCTTCGGCTTCGACGCCGGCACGCGGCAGGGGCGCCTGTTCGACCCGGCGCTGGCGGGCGGAGCGATCCTCGACGTCGGCTGCTATCCAGTGGCCCTCGCCGTCGACCTCGCCGCGGCGGCGGGTCAGCCGATCGGCCAGCCGGTGTACCACGGGTTCGATGCGGAGGTGGTGGCGGGCGTCGACGGGTGGGCGACGGCCGGGATCGGGTTCGGCGCGGTGGCCGCCGAGGTCGCGACCTCCGTGGTCGAAGACCTGTCGGACCTCGGGCTGCTGCACTTCGCCGACGGCGATGTGCTGCTCCCCAACGTGTGGGGCAGCCGCACCGAGAGCCCGTCGACGCTGATCGTCCGGCGCGGCGCGGACGAGCGCGTGGTTGAGCTCCCGGTGGTGCAGCCGATGGCGGCCGAGGCGGACGCGCTGTCGCTCGCGCTCACGGAGGGCCGCCTCGAAGTGCCGCAGATGCCGTGGTCGCACACCCGCGCGGTCGCGCGCGTGCTCACGGACTGGCGCGCGGCCGCCCTCGCCGGCTGAACAGAACCCCGGCGAGTCCGTGCGCGGCGGGTGCGGCATCCGTCCCCCGCACGAACTGCTCTCTCCGCGGGCGGCCCGGGCGCGGGTCGATGGAGTCGCGTCAGGCGCTGCGCGGCGGGGCGGTCGAGCCGCGGACGTTCAGCGTCGGGTTGAGCACCACGCGATGCACGGGACGGGTCGGGTCCTCGATGCGGCGGGCGAGGAGGTCGACGGCCGCGCGGCCGACCGACGCGCGCGGCGGGCTGACGGCCGTGAGAGCCGGGGTGAAGAGCTCTGCCACTTCGTCGTCGTACGCCACGATCGACAGGTCCCCCGGCACCGAGATGCCCCGGTTCAGCGCCAGATCGACGAAGGCCATCGCCTCGGGGTCGGAGTGCACGAGAAGGGCCGTCACCGAGTTCGACAGCGCGACATCGAGAGCGGCGTCCACCACCGCCGAGAAATCCGGGCTCGTGAGCGGCGGCAGGCTCGTCTCGAAATGGTCGGCCGGGGTCAGACCGAGCTCGGCGCACGCAGCCTGCCATCCGGCGGCGATCTTGCGCGAGGTCGGCGACTCCCGGGCGATGATGAGGCCGACGCGGCGGTGCCCGAGCGACGCCAGGTGGCGGGCGGCCAGCACCGCACCGAGCGCGTGATCCGTCGTCACGTTCTCGACCGGGCTGCCGTCCGGCAGCCGCACCGCATCGCGCTCGACGAGGACGCTCGGCACACCGCTCTCTGCCAGCCACTGCACGACATCCTGCGCGTGGGGAGTGTCGGTGTTGGGGGCGACGACGAGTCCGCGCACGCCCTCCGTGTGCACCAGCCGCTCCAGCACCGGGCGCTCGTCCTGCAGTTCGTACGACGCTCCGCGCAGCACGAGACGGAACCCCTGACGCGCGGCTTCGGCCTCCGCCCCCCGGGCGACGCTCGGCCAGTAGAAGCTCAGCGACGGCACGAGCATCGCGATCGATCCCGTGTGCGAAGAAGCGGACGGATGCCCGGGCTCACCGTGCTCGAACGAGCCGGCAGCCGGGACGGCGCCGCCGTGGACGCGCACGAGCAGCCCCTCGCGCTCCATCTGCGCGAGGTCGCGGCGAAGCGTCACCGGGGCGACGCCGAGCTCGTCCATCAACTGCGCCACCCGGACGGCGCCGTCGCGCTCGAGCGTCGCCATCACGTGCGCCCGCCGCTCGGCGGCCAGCAGCGCCGGTGTCTGGTCGGTCATCGGGCGTCCTCCGCGTTCGTCAGGTCCAGTTCTACCGTCACCACGACGCCGTCGCGCGCGCTCACGTCGAGATCGAGCCGGGTGAGTCGCGACCCCCACACGCTGGTGAGCATCGGATCGTCGAGCTCGCGCACGACGAGCGCAGCGTCGACGCCGTCCGGCCACGAGACGCGCACCGGTGCGGCCCCGCCGAGAGGCGTGACGACGACGGATGCCGCGTCCCGGCGCACGTCGCCGGCGAGCAGCATCCGCACCTGGGTGGGCGCGTCGCTCCGGGGCGTTTCGTCTCGCTCGTTCCTCGCTCGCTCAACGGCCGGGGGCAGGGGTTGCGGTCGTTGAGCGGAGGGCGCTCCAGTGCCCGCAGACGAAACGTCTCTAGCGTGCGGGATCGTCCGGGGCGTTTCGTCTCGCTCGTTCCTCGCTCGCTCAACGGCCGGGGGCAGGGGTTGCGGTCGTTGAGCGGAGGGCGCTCCAGTGCCCGCAGACGAAACGTCTTGAGCGTTCGCGCGGGTTCGGGGCGTTTCGTCTCCCGCAACGGCCGGGGGCAGGGGTTCCGGTCGTTGAGCGGAGGGCGCTCCAGCGCCCGCAGACGAAACGTCTTGAGCGTGCGGGATCGTCCGGGGAGCGCCCCACGCGTCCTCGATGACCACGCGACGCGCCGGCCGCTCGAGCCGGACCGCGCGCTGCCACGGCCCCGCCGCACCGGCGTATGCACCCGAGAGCTCCAGCGACAGCGACGAGGCATCGGCGCCGACCCAGGCGTCGACGGCCGACGCGGCGAACCCGGCGCCCGGGCTCTGCTCGAGGCCGCCGATCACCGGCACGTTGTGCCAGCCGCTCTGCATGGTCCAGATCTCGTAGCGATCCGGCCCGAAGGTCTGCAGCGTGTAGGTCGGCCGTCCGGCGTCGACGATCACCGGCACGCCGTCTGACGCCACCACGAACGATCCGACGTCGTTGTGATTGTGGTGCTCGCCGTTGTGGCCGCCCTTCACGGCGACGGTGAGGCCCGCCGCGGTGCCGCCGTTTTCGCGGGCGACCAGAACCTCGGTCGAGGGCAGCCACACATCGCGGGGGAACGGCGAGGGCTCCTGTTCCGCGCCGACCCACGCCGGGTCGGTGATGCCCCGCAGCAGGCGGCCGAATCCCTCGTGCTCGGTCGCGGCGGGGATGCCTGCCCGGCGATGCGACGCGGCGTGGGCCGCGGCATCCGTGTCTCCCGCCGTCTGTGCCGCGCGATGGAGGGCGTGCCACGGCTGATCCGCGGGCGGGCGGGCCTGTCCGTCGGCGAGGTTGAGGTACCAGTCGCCGCCGAGATGCATGCGGTGCGGGAAGGCGACCGTCTCGCGCAGCGCCGGGATGCCCGAGGCGTCGAGCACTCCCCCGGTCGCGTGGCGCACGAGGTCGAGGGCCTCGAGCGCACGGCAGGCGCCGTTCCACCAGTACGCGTAGCCCTCGTCGATCGCGCCGTCGGCGGGCAGCACCGAGACGTAGCGGTCGATGCCCTCGAGCGCGAGGGCGACGATGCGCGCGCGCTCGGCGACCTCGGCCGGATCGTCCAGCAGGCGCAGCGCGGCGAGGAGCACGTTGCCGTGGATCCATGGGTTCCAGTTGTGGACGTCGCCGTCGAGCCCCAGCCAGTGCCAGTCGCGGCGCCGCGCGAACGGCTCGAAGACGCGCACGCGCGCCTCGCGGCGGATGCGGGAGCGGATGCCGGGATACCGGGCGTCGAGGCGGGCGCCGAGGAGCTGGTCGATCCAGGTCAGCAGGGCGACGGCCTCCCCCGCCCCGAGGTCGAGGTACGGCGCCGTCACGGTCGGGAGCACGGAGCCGCGCTCGCGGAACGCGTCGTCGTGCGCGGGCCAGCACCATGAGGTCTGCTCGCAGATGAGCCACACGCCGTCGAGCACCTCCCCGAGCCACACCGGACCGCGCTCGGGGTCGTCGAGGTGGTGCGCGGCGGCGATCGCGGCACGTGCGAGTCGGCGCTGGCGCTCGAAGACGACACTCTCCCAGCCCTCGCGGTCGCCGTCGTCGTGGAGACGCGCCGCAGCGGTGGCGAGGGGGATGCCCCACGGCCGGGCGAGGTCTTCGCGAGCATGGCCGAGGATGTCGGCGACGCTGACGGGGTCGGCGCTTCCGGTCGGACCCCACACGGTCCGATCGGTCGCGGGTGCGACGGGGAGCGCGCGCTCCGGTTCGGCGAGGAGGGTGGCCAGCGCCGCCTCGAAGCCCGCGATGTCGGTGCCCGACTGGCGGAGGTACACCGACGCCAGCGCGCCTTCGAACGTCGTGGTCGTCACTGGTGCTCCTCGTCGATCACCGTGGTGCGGTTGCCACGGATGGCGACCGCTCCGTCAGTGAAGCGATCAAAAACGATCATAACGAATCTAAATCAGCCTTGCAATGAACGAATCGGGTTGCTACAGTCCCAAACGTTCGCTTTCCGCTGATTCCTTCAGCGGCGGCACAAGGCATCGAAGGAGATCCCGTGACGGCCCCACACCCCACCGCGTCGGCGCGCATCTCCGCGGATCGCGGCTGGAGTGGGCGGGAGTGGAGCCGGGACGAATGGCTCGCGTACGCCGATCGCCTTCTCGACACCGCACGCACATTCGCATCGCCGGGCCACGGACGCATCCACTTCCCGGGCGCCGAGGGCGGCTACGGCCACGCGGTCGACGGCCTCGAGGGCTTCGCCCGCACCTTCCTTCTGGCCGGCTTCCGTATCGCGGGTGCGCGGGGGGAGGGGACCGAGGAGCTCGCCGACTTCTACCGCCGCGGCATCGTCAGCGGTGTCGACCCCGACGCCGCCGACCGTTGGGTCCGCCCCGACGAGCACGGGCAGGCCAAGGTCGAGGCGGCGTCGCTCGCCCTCGTGCTCGACATGACCCGCCCTTGGATCTGGGATCGGCTCGACGCCCTCACCCAGCAGCGGGTGATCGACTACCTCGCGCCCGTCGTCGGCGACGCGACGTACCCGAAGACGAACTGGCTGTGGTTCCGCGTCGTGGTGCAGACCTTCCTGCGCTCGGTCGGCGGTCCGTGGTCGGCGCAGGACGTCGCCGACGACCTCGCACTGCACGACGCCCTCGTGCGCGAGGACGGCTGGATCTCGGACGGCTTCGAGCGCTCGTACGACCACTACGTCGGCTGGGCGCTGCACACCTACCCAGTGCTGTGGGCGCGCATGCAGGGCGCCGACGAGCTCGCCGACGGACGCACCGCGGGCGATGTCGTGCGGCTCGATCGCTTCCTGCAGGACGCCGTCGCCCTCGTCGGCGCCGACGGCTCGCCGCTCGTGCAGGGCCGCAGCCTCATCTACCGGTTCGCGGCCGCGGCTCCGTTCTGGGTCGGCGCGCTCGCCGAGGTGCCCTCGGTGCCCCTCGGGCAGCTGCGGCGCGCGGCGAACGCCGTGGTCGCCCACTTCGAGGCCGCCGGCGTACCGGGTGACGACGGCGTCCTCACGATGGGCTGGCACCACGAGTGGCGCGAGCTCGCGCAGTCGTACTCCGGCCCCGGCTCGCCGTACTGGGCGGTCAAGGGGCTGCTCGGCGTGGCCCTGCCCGCCGACCATCCCGTGTGGGCGGCCGAGAGTGCGCCGCTGCCGATCGAGACCGGCGACGAGCTGCGCGCCGTGCGCCCCGCCGGCTGGGTGATCTCGGGCACACCGGCCGACGGCATCGTGCGCATCGTCAACCACGGCACCGACCACGCCGCCGAGGGCAGTCTCGTGGGCGACTCGCCGCTGTACGCGCGGATCGGGTACTCCACAGCCGCCGGTCCGCTCGCGAACCAGCGCGCGTGGGAGGAGCCCCTCGAGCAGTCGGTCGCTCTCGTCGACGGCGAGGGGCGGGCAACCCACCGCGCGGCGATGGACCTCGTCGACGTGCGCGTGCAGGACGACGGCGGCCGCGTCGGCATCGCCGCCTCGGTCTCGCGCGCCCACTGGATCTCGCCGCACCCGTCGGCCCATCGCCACGGCTCGGGCATCACCGGCGACGTCGACATCGCCGGCGTCGTCGAGGTGCATTCGCTCGTGCGCGGGCCGTGGGAGGTGCGCCTCGCGCGCGTCGACTCGCTCGAGGCCGGCGTCGACGCCTCGGCGCTGAGCCTCCGCGTCGGCGGCTGGGCGCTCGCCGCCGACCAGCACCCCCGGTCCCCGATTGAGGACCTGGGCGGGAATGAGGACCGAAACGCCGGGTCGGCCTCCTCATCTCGGCTCTCGTCCTCAGATGAGGATGAAGGGCGAGCGGATGCCGCGACCTCTGTGATCGCGAACGACCTGCGCAGCGGCATCCGTCCCCTCCTGGGTGCCGGTGCGATGAGCATCGAGACGCGCGAGGACGCCAGCCCGCTCGGGGCCTTCGCCGCCGTGCCGGTCGTCGCCTACCCGGTCGAGCCGGGCGTGTGGACCGCCACGCTCGTCGAGCTCACCGCGGCCGACCTCGCATCGCCCGCCGCCGCCGCCGCCGTCGCCCTCGACGCGGACGGCCCGCAGACCACCGTCACGGTCACCTGGCCGGACGGGACGGCGACCACGAGTCGCCTCGCACGCCCCGGCACCGCCCCCGGCGCGAACCGGTAAACCCCCTGGGCCCGAGGACGGGTCCGCAATCACAAAGGAGTACCCCCAGAATGAAGCGCTCATACGCTGCCGCGGCCGGCATCGCCGTGGTCGCAACGCTCGCTCTCGCCGGCTGCAGTGGCGGCGGCGACGACGCTGCTGCGCCCGAGGAGTCGTCGGGCCCCGTCACGCTCAGCCTCTCGGGCTGGAGCCTCGACACGACGCCGGAGTTCCAGGCGCTCGCCGACGCGTTCCACGAGGAGAACCCCGACGTCACGATCGAGCTCAAGGGCTACGACGCGGCCGAGTACAACACCCTGCTGACCGCCGACCTCGCCGCGGGCTCGGGCCCGGACATCATCACGCAGAAGGAGGTCAAGTTCGTCCCGACCTTCGTCGAGGGCGGCCAGCTCCTCGACGTGTCGGACGTCGAGCTGCCCGACGGCATCAGCGGCGCCGCCTCGTACGAGGTCGACGGCACGGCCTACGCGGTGCCCTACCGCAACGACTCGTGGGTGCTGTACTACAACAAGGCGCTCTTCGACCAGGCCGGTGTCGAGTACCCGGACGGCTCGTGGACGTGGGACGACTACGGCGACGCCGCCGCCTCGCTGACCGAGGGCCTCGCGGCCGCGGGCAGCGCCGCCAAGGGCACGTACCTGCACCGCTGGCAGTCGACCGTCCAGGGCTTCGCGAACGCGCAGGCCGAGGGCGACATCCTCGAGGGCGAGTACGACTACATGGAGCCGTTCTACGAGAACGTGCTCGCGCTGCAGGACGCAGGCGACCAGGTCGACTACAACACCAGCGCCGCCAACCAGCTCACGTACCAGGGCGAGTTCGGCAAGCAGAACGCCGCCATGCTGCCCATGGGCACGTGGTTCGTCGCGACGCTCATCGCCCAGCAGGCCTCGGGCGACGCGGACGACTTCGAGTGGGGCATCGCGCCCATCCCGCAGGCCGACGATGCGACCGCGGGTCTCGACAACACCCCGGTGACCTTCGGAGACCCGACCGGCTTCGGCATCAACGCCGGGATCGACGAGTCCAAGGTCGCGGCCGCGAAGAAGTTCCTCGCGTTCGCCGCGGGTGAAGAGGGCGCGCAGATCCTCGCCGGCATCGGCATCACCCCGGCGCTGCTGACCGACGCGGTCGTCGAGACGTACTTCGGCGTCGACGGTGCCCCCACCGACGACCTGTCGAAGTTCGCCTACTCGACGCACGACGTGTTCCCCGAGAACCCGACGTCGAACAAGACGGCGGCGATCCAGGGCATCCTCAACGACATGCACACGGCGATCATGTCGGGCTCGGCGTCGGTCTCGGACGCGATCACCGAGGCGCAGGACCGCGTGGCCAACGAGGTCGGCCTCGACTGATCCCTCCCTTCGACAGGCTCAGGGACCCGCACTGCGTCCCTGACCAGGCTGCGGTTCCTGAGCCTGTCGAAGGACCCCCTCCTCTCGGCGGGCTCGGTCGCATTTTCCGAGCCCGCCGAGCACCACCCTGTTCTTTCCCCACCTGGAGGTCCGCCATGGCGACCATCACCGCCACGGAGGCTGCGGCCACACCGCCGCCGCCCGCGCGCCGCCGGCGTTCGAAGCTGCGGCTGCGCAACACCCTGATCGGGTGGAGCTTCATCCTTCCGAACTTCCTCGGCTTCGGGCTGCTCACGCTGATCCCGATCGTCGTGCTGTTCTACATGGCGTTCACGAACTGGAACGTGTTCGGCAAGGCCGACTGGGTGGGGCTGGCGAACTTCGAGCGGCTGATCGGCGACGGCAGCTTCCGCATCTCGGTCGTCAACACGTTGTACTACTCGGTGCTGCACATCCCGCTGACGATCGCCGTCTCGCTGGGTCTCGCGCTGCTGCTGAACAACAAGCTGCGCGGGGTGGCGTTCTTCCGCACCGCCGCGTTCTTCCCCTACATCACCTCGATCGTCGCGATCGCCGTGGTGTGGAACCTGCTCTTCAGCCCCGAGTACGGCCCGATCAACGAGTTCCTCCGGTTCATCGGCATCCAGAACCCGCCCGGATGGCTCACCTCGCCCGAGTGGGCGATGCCCGCCGTCGTGATCGTCGGCACGTGGCGTGACATGGGCTACTACATGATCCTCTTCCTCGCGGGCCTGCAGACCGTGCCCCGCGAGCTGCACGAGGCCGCCCGCGTCGACGGTGCGAGCGTCTGGCAGCGGTTCGTCAACGTGACCCTGCCGTGCCTGCGCCCCACCATGTTCTTCGTCACCGTGATGCTGACGATCAACTCGTTCAAGATCTTCGACCTGATCCTCGTCATGACCGACGGCGGCCCGGGTCAGTCCACCCTCGTGATGTCGCAGTTCATCTACCGCAAAGGCTTCGAGGAGTCCCAGTTCGGGTACGCCTCGGCCGCCGCGGTGGCGCTGTTCTTCATGTGCATCATCGTGACGATCCTGCAGTTCCTGTGGAACAAGAAGCGGAGCAGCTGATGGCCGAGCAGATCGAGAAGGACGCCGAGCTCCTCGTCTCCGACTACACCGCCCCCGCCGCCGCGCGGCGCGGCCTCCGCAAGCTGGCCGAAGAGCCCGCCGAGCCCGCGGTCCAGGTGCCGACCGAGAAGATGACCCCCGGCCGACGGGTGGCGCGCATCGCGATGTATGTGGCGCTGATCATCTTCGCGATCGGCCTGCTGACGCCGTTCGCGTGGATGGTGCTGTCGTCGTTCAAGACCGCCAACGAGGTGTTCTCGGTGCCCGTGAAGTGGCTGCCCGAGACGTTCGTGTGGCAGAACTACATCGACATCTGGACCGAGTCGAACATGCTCGTCTGGATCCGCAACACGCTGCTGCTGGCGGTGGTGGTCACGTTCCTGCAGGTGCTCACCGGGTCGTTCGCCGCCTACGGGTTCGCCCGGATGCGGTTCCGTGGCCGGGACGTGCTGTTCCTGCTGTACGTCGGCACGATCGCGGTGCCGTGGCAGTCGTACATGATCCCGCAGTTCATCCTGCTGTCCAACTTCAAGGTGTCCAACACGCTGTGGGCGATCATCCTGCTGCAGGCGTTCGGCGCGTTCGGCGTGTTCCTGATGAAGCAGTTCTACGAGACGATCCCCGAGGAGCTGTCCGAAGCGGCGCGACTGGACGGCCTCAGCGAGTACGCGATCTGGCGCAAGATCATGCTGCCGCTGTCGATCCCCGCACTCGCGAGCCTCACCCTGCTGACCTTCGTCAGCACCTGGAACGACTACCTCGGGCCGCTCATCTACCTGCGCAACCCCGACCTGTGGACCATCCAGCTCGGACTGAAGAGCTTCGTCTCGAACCTGTTCGACACGAACTACGCGCTGCTGTTCGCGGGCCTGACGATCTCGGTCATCCCGATCGCGATCATCTTCCTGCTCGGCCAGAAGTACTTCGTCGAGGGCATCGCGACGAGCGGGCTGAAGGGCTGACGTCGTGAAGAAGTCCAGTCCGCTCAGCCGGCTCAACAGCCTGGTCCCGCACGACAGGTGGGCATCCCTCATCGGGATGATCTACCTCGCGCTCATCACCAACCTGCTCCTGGTCGTCGCGTGCCTGCCGGTGGTGGCACTGCTGGTCACTACCGACCCCGCGTATTCGTGGCCGCTGCTGGCTCTCGCCGCGCCGCTTGCGGCACCGGGTGTGACCGCCGCGTTCCGCGCCTTCCGCGAGCACGGCGCAGGCGGGCTCGGCCCCGTCCGCGCGTTCGCGGCCGGGCTGCGTGACACGTGGCGGCGCGCGCTCGTGGTCGGTGCGGCCGTCGCGGGGGTGGTCGTGATCCTGCTGGTGGACGTGCGGATGCTGTCGAACACGCCCGCCGCCGTGGTCACGGTCCCGCTGCTCGGGGTGCTGGCGCTCCTCGCGATCGCCGTCGGGCTCGTCGCCCTGGTCGCGATCGCCGAAGTCCCCACGGCTCGCCTGCGCGATGTGCTGCGCGCCGCCGCGTACCTGAGCCTGCGCCGCTGGTACCTCACCGCCCTCTCGCTCGCGGTGCTCGCCGTCCAGGCTGCCGTGTTCGCCGCGGCGCCCGCGCTCGGCCTCGGGCTCACCGCCTCGGCCGCCCTGTACTTCGCGTGGACCAACTCCCGTTACACGCTCCGCCCCGTCCTCGATCTCGACGAGGACCCGGCCGCGGCGGGCGCCGAGTCGGCGGGCGCCGGGCGGCTTCCGGCGGGGGCTCGCTCGTGACGGCGGGGTCGAAGCCGCTCGTCCGGGCGGCGATGGCTCCGGAGGTCTTCGAGCTGCTGTTCGACGAGACGCGGATGCAGCGGCTGGGCTCGATCGCCACCGTTCCCCCGCGATTCCTCATCGACCCGGCGACCGATCGCGACGGACGCGTGGAAGACACGGAGGTGCTCCTCACCTCGTGGGGTGCTCCCCGGCTCGATGCCGATCTGCTCGATGAGATGCCCCGCCTGCGTGCGGTCATCCATGCGGCGGGCAGCGTTCAGGATCTCGTCTCCGACGCCCTGTGGGACCGCAGCATCACCGTCACCTCGTGCGCAGATGCCAACGCCGTGCCGGTGGCGGAGTACACGTTCGCGACCATCATCCTGTCGTTCAAGCGCGCGTTCGTGCACGTGCGCCAGCCCGTCTCCGACAAGGGCAGCTGGGGTCAGCTGCTGAGCGAGCCGCGCTACGGCAGCATCGAGCGAACGGTGGGCATCGTCGGCTTCTCGCGGATCGGTCGTCGCGTCGTCCAGATGCTGCAGCAGCTCGACGGCGTGCGGGTGCTGGTCGCCGATCCCTTCGTCGATCCGGCGGCGGTCGCGGCGGCGGGCGCGAGCCTGGTGCCGTTGCCCGAGCTGCTCGAGCGCGTCGACGTGCTCTCGCTCCACGCGCCGGCCCTGCCGTCGACTCGGCGCATGATCGGGCGTACGCAGCTGGCGGCGCTCAGGGATGGCGCGACCGTCATCAACACCGCCCGGGGCTGGCTGCTCGACCACGATGCGCTGCTGGCGGAGTGCGCGTCCGGGCGCCTCGACGCGGTGCTCGACGTCACCGATCCCGAGCCTCTCCCCGCCGATTCGCTTCTGCACCAGCTGCCGAACGTGGCCATCACGCCGCACATCGCGGGATCGATGGGCACCGAGGTGCGGCGGCTCGCCGATCACGCCCTGCGGGATCTCACCGACTTCGTCGCCGGTCGCGAGCCGGAGGGCATCGTGCGGCAGCACGAGTTGGAGATGAGCGCGTAGCCGTGCGGAGGCACGCTCGACGACGTCGGAGGAAGGCCCGTCGATTCGACCGCGCGAGCGCCGTCCTCAGCGGGCTCCGCGATGTCGACGGGCAGACGGATGCCGCACCCTGACTACGCTGGCGGAATGGCCCGCACTCTCCTGACGATCGGCGAGACGATGGCGATGGTGACGCCGGTCGTCGCCACTCCGGTCGCCGATGCCGACGCCTTCCTGCTGGACGCCGGCGGCGCGGAGTCGAACGTCGCCGCGCACGTGGCGGCGCTCGGTCACCGCGCCGTATGGTTCAGCCGGCTCGGCGCGGACGCCCTCGGTCGCCGCGTCGCGCGCCAGCTGTCGGGCCGCGGCGTCGACGTCTCCCGGGTGGTGTTCGATCCAGCCCATCCCACCGGTCTCTACGTCAAGGATCCCGGCAACGGGGTGCTCTACTACCGTCGCGGTTCGGCCGCTGCGCACCTGTCGGAGGCGGACGCCGACGCGGTGTCGTTCGACGGCGTCGACCTCCTGCACGTGTCGGGCATCACGGCGGCGATCTCGGCATCCGCCTCGTCCTTCCTGTCTCGGGTGATCGCCCGCGCACGCGAGCACGGCGTGGCGGTCTCGTTCGACGTGAACCACCGCGCCCCGCTCTGGGATGCCGCCACCGCCGCGCCGGTGCTGCTCGAGCTCGCCCGCCGCGCCGACATCGTGCTGGTGGGTCGCGACGAGGCCGAGACCCTCTGGCGCACCACTGCGGCCGACGACGTGCGCACCCTGCTGCCGGACGTGGCGGAGCTGATCGTCAAGGACGGCGACATCGGCGCGACGGCCTTCGTCGGCGCCGAGGCCGTATTCGAGCCGGCGCTCGTCGTCGAGGTCGTCGAGCCCGTCGGCGCGGGCGACGCGTTCGCGGGAGGCTACCTCGCCGGCCTGCTGTCGGAGGAGCCCGTGGCCGACCGTCTTCGCGCGGGCCACGAGCGCGCCGCACGCACCCTCCAGACCACCACCGACTCGATCGACGAGCCCGCTCCGGCGGCCGCGGAAGCCTCGACATGACGGGTTCGGGCCGCCGCGCGAACGGTCCGGGCGCGCGTCGCTCGCTCCGATCGCGCGCGGTGCGCCCCGAGCCCGGCAAGATGACCGAACCCGACGCACGAAGGACTCCCGAATGACCTCCCAGCCCCACTCATCGACGGGAACGGATGCCGCCGCGCAGGCAGCCTGGTTCGACGACGCGTTCGCCGGCGCACCGCTCATGGCGATCCTCCGCGGCATGGGCGTCGAGCGCTCGGTGCGCCTCTCCGAGACCGCCTGGGATCTCGGGATCGACTCGGTCGAGGTGCCGCTGCAGACCGACGAGGACGAGCGCGCCCTGCGTGCCGTGGTAGAGGCCGCGAACGCCCGGGGCAAGAGCGTCGGCGCCGGCACGATCATCACTCCGGAGCAGGTGACGAGGGCCGCCGACGCCGGCGCGGTGTATCTGGTCTCACCGGGCATCGACGCCTCGGTGGTCCGGGCGGCGCAGGAAGCCGGCATCCCGATCCTTCCCGGCGTCGCCACCCCCAGCGAGGTGCAGCTCGCCGTCTCGCTCGGGCTCACGTGGCTGAAGGCGTTCCCGGCGACGTGGCTCGGCAGCGGCTGGTTCAGACACATTCGCGGGCCGTTCCCGCGGGTCCGGTTCGTCGCGACGGGCGGGCTCGACGCCTCGAACGTCGAGGAGTTCCTCGACGCCGGCGTGCGCGTGGCCGCCGTCGGGTCGGCGCTCGAGGACGCCTCGCAGCTCGAGCTTCTCGCCGAGGTCGTGCGCGCTCGCTCGGGTGCGGTGCGATGACGGGCGCGACGACCCGGTCGTTCGCGATCGGCGAGACCGACTTCCTGCTCGACGGAGAGCCCTTCCGGGTGCTCTCGGGCGCGCTGCACTACTTCCGGGTGCACCCCGGCCAGTGGGCCGATCGCATCCGCAAGGCTCGCCTCATGGGACTCAATACCATCGAGACATATGTCGCCTGGAACGCCCATGAGCCTGTGCGAGGGGAGTGGGACGCGACGGGCTGGAACGACCTCGGGGCGTTCCTCGACCTCGTCGCCGCCGAGGGTATGCACGCCATCGTGCGCCCTGGGCCTTATATATGCGCCGAATGGCATAACGGCGGTCTCCCGGTGTGGCTGACCGCGCTCGAGGGTGTCGGCCTGCGGCGTTCGGAGCCGACGTACCTGGCCGAGGTCACCGCGTACCTCGAGCGCGTCTACGAGATCGTCGTTCCGCGGCAGATCGACCGGGGCGGACCCGTCATCCTCGTGCAGATCGAGAACGAGTACGGCGCCTACGGCGACGACACGGCCTACCTCGAGCACCTCGTGAAGGTGACGACGGATGCCGGGATCACCGTGCCGCTCACCACCATCGACCAGCCCACCGACCAGATGCTCTCGGACGGCAGCGTGGCCGGCGTGCACCTCACCGGCTCGTTCGGGTCGCGGGCTGCCGAGCGGCTCGCGACGTTGCGGCGCCACCAGCCGACCGGGCCGCTCATGTGCGCGGAGTTCTGGGACGGCTGGTTCGACTGGTGGGGTTCGCACCACCACACCACCTCGGCCGCCGACTCCGCCGCCGAGCTCGACGCTCTGCTGGCCGCGGGCGCGTCGGTGAACTTCTACATGGTCCACGGCGGCACGAACTTCGGGCTCACCAACGGGGCGAACCACAAGGGCCGCTACCTGCCGATCGTCACGTCGTACGACTACGACGCGCCGCTCGACGAGCGCGGCGACCCGACCGAGAAGTTCTTCGCCTTCCGCGACGTGATCGCGAAGTACGCGCCGGTGCCCGACGAGGTCCCCGCGCCGAGCGGACCCGCGCCGCAGTTCGAGGTCGCGCTGAGCGCGGTCGCGGCGGGGGTGGAGGCATCCGTCACCCGTCACGACACCCCGCCGACGTTCGAGGATCTCGGCCACCTGAGCGCGCTGGTGTCGTACGAGGCCGACCTCGGCGGACGCGCTGGCGTGCTGCGGTTCGGCGAGGTGCGCGATCAGGCGTGGGTCTCCGTCGACGGGGTGTCAGTGGGCACGCTGTCGCGGACGCGTCACGAGGACGCCCTCGTCGTGCCGGCGGGGGAGCGCGTGCGCGTGCTCGTCGAGGAGCAGGGCCGCGTCAACTACGATTCGCGTCTGGGGGAGCCCAAGGGGCTGATCGGTGGGGTGACCCTCGACGGCGAACCGCTGTCGGGGTGGACGGCGACGGCGGTCGACGTCGCCGTCCTCGGTGCGGCGGTGACGGATGCCGCGCCCCCGGCGATGCCGAACGCCGGCGTCGCGCCGTTCGTGCTGCGAGGATCGTTCGCGCTGGAGTCGGCGACGGATCTCTTCCTCGACTCGACCGGCTGGGGCAAGGGCTACGCGCTCGTGAACGGGTTCCTGCTCGGGCGGTACTGGAGCAGCGGCCCGCAGCGGACGCTCTACGTGCCGGCCGCTGCGCTGCGCGCCGGGGAGAACGTGCTCGTGCTGATCGAGCTCGATCGCGTCGTCGCTCAGACCGCGCGCTTCGTCGCCGAGCCGGACCTCGGGCCGCTCGAGGAGTAGGCCCCGCGCCGCCCTACAGGTCCGAGAAGTCGTTCGCGGGGGCGTGGAGTTCTGTGACGACGTCGCCATCGAGGGCCAGGGAGATGTACACGCGTCCGACTTCTCCGGGGCGGGAGAGCGATGTCGTTCCCGGCGACTCCTGCTCATCGATGCCCAGGTGATCGGCGTGACCATCGCCGTCGGCATCCCACTCCTCCCATGCGCCCGCCGCGGTCGCGGCAGCCCGCGTCGCTCCGACCGCGATGCCGTCGGAGGTCTGCAGGGGGATTCCGCCGACGCGCGGTGCGACGACGCTCACGCTGGCGGCTCCGTCCTTTGAGACCGAGACCGAGATCTCGTCCCACCGGTACACCGTGCCCATCACCTCGCCGCCGCCCCACGGGTCCTCGAAGTCCTCGCCGCTCCGCGGCTGGTCGGTGAGCGTCTCGACGAGCTGGAGGAGCTGCTCCGGCTCGGCGAACGGATAGCTCCGGGATGTGCCGTCGTCGGAGAAGATGATGCCGTCGACGCCGACGACCAGCAGGTCTGCTGCAGCCGGGGTCTGAAGGGGAGTCTCGCCGGCAGTCGGAGCCGGCTGCGATGCGGAAGGACCCGGCGTCGCGCTCACCGCGCCGTCCGAGGCGCACCCGGCGAGCAGCAGAGCGGCGACGAGCAGGACGGGCGAGGCGCTTCTTCGCATCCTACGAATCTAGACGGTGTGTCCGCGTGCTCCGGTCGTCGGTGAGCGTCCTGTGAGAACGCGCGGAACTGGTTGACTGTTCGGATGCCCCTCGCCGCAGAGAGCCGGGTCGCCGTGTGCGGGCCGGCGTCATGGAACCACCTCATCGTGCTGGACCGGTTGCCCGAGGCGGTGCCGCACATGCAGTTCGCGCTCGCTGACACGCACACGCTGGGCGGCACGTCGGCAGGCAAGGTGCTGCACCTCGCAGATCTGGGCGTGGCGACCGCTCTCCACGGGCTCCTCGGCCGCGACGCCGACGGTGAGCAGGTCACGGCAGCGCTCGGGCGGGCCGGGGTGCGGCTCGAAGCCTACGAATCCGAGCGCACGGAGCGTCATGTGAACCTGATGACGGCGGCGGGGGAGAGGGTGAGCCTGTACCTGGCGACGCCGTCCGCGGCATCCGTCGACACCATCGACCGCGTCGAATCGGCGTTGGCAGCGGCGGAGGTCGCGGTCGTCGACCTGAGCGAGATGGGCGCCGCGATCGTGGAGCGCCGCCTGGCCGGCGGGACGGGCGCGCCGATCTGGACCGACCTGCACGACTACGACGGGGCGGCCGCGTTCCACGAGCCGTTCCTGCGGGCGGCGGACGTCGTCTTCATGAACGACGACGCGACCGACGACCCGTGGGCGCTGATGCAGAGCTGCCTCGACCGCGGCCCGCGGCTCGCCGTCTGCACCCTGGGCGCGCGCGGCGCGATCGCGCTCGCCGCCTCCGGAGAGCGCGCGTCGGTGTCGGCCGTGCCGGTCGACGTCATCGACACGAACGGCGCCGGCGACGCGTTCTTCGCCGGCTTCCTGGCCGCATCGCTCGCGGGAGCAGGAATGGACGGATGCCTCGCCGCCGGCGCCCGTCAGGCGGTCGTGGCGCTGTCGTCCGAGCACCTGCACCCCGCCGTCGAGGTGCGCTGACCCGGCGGCCTCTCGCGCGGTGCCCGCTGTGCGCAGCTCGGGGGCGGGCTGACTGGCGCGGCCGGTGCCGGGTGGTGCCGAGCATCCCCGCCCGTGGTCGTCGCGTCGTACGCTCGTGCGGTGGTCGATCCCCTGCACTTCGAGCGTCGAGCCGACGAGTACGCGGCAGCGCGGCCGCCGTACCCACCGGAGTTGTGGGAGCGGATGCGGGCTCTCGGCGCCCTGGAACCGGGCATCGCGGCGCTCGACCTCGGCGCGGGCTCCGGTCAGGCGACGGGTCCGCTGCTGGCCGCGGGCGTGCGGGTGACGGCGGTCGAGCCGGGGGAGAGGCTCGCGGGGCTGCTCCGCCACGCGTATCCCTCCGTCGAGGTGCTGACCGCACGCGCGGAGGACGTCGAACTGCCGACGGGAGCCTTCGACCTGGTCACGGCTGCGACCTCGATTCATTGGATGGACCTGGCCGTGGTGGTTCCTAAGGTGCATGCGGCGCTCGCGCCCGGGGGTCGGTTCGCCGTGTGGCGGAACGTGTTCGGCGATCCGGACGCACCGGTGACCTCCTTCCGGCGACGGGTCGCGGAGATCGTCGGCGACCGCACCGCGCCGCCACGCCCCGGGCCATCGGCAGAGGACCGCGATGCCACGGCAGCAGCGCTGACTGCTGCGGGTCTGTTCGTCGTCGAGGATGCGACGAGCTACCGCTGGCGCATCGCCCTGGACGCACCCGCTGTGGGCCGGCTGTTCTCCACCTTCAGCGACTGGTCCGAACCCGAGGTGGCGCGAGCCGTCGACGCCGTGGTCGATCTCGGTGGTTCGACGATCGAGCACTACTCCTCGTGGCTCCTGGTGCTGAGGCCGGTGCGAGCGGCGAGCTGATGAGCGTGACCGCGCGCTGCCGTGTCGCTGCGTTCATCTCCATCGCGAGCGGTCGTGGCTGCGCGTTCGCTTCCGGCGGGGCCGGCCGCGAGCTGCCGAGGTGCCGGCCTCGCCGACCCGGCGGCCGCCGGACTCCGCCGGCCTCTGCTGACCTGTCGGGGGCGTCACGCCGCCTCGAACCTTCTCGGGGACTTCGACCTGAGCTCGGTGGTCGCACCCAGTTCACCGGTCACCGGATCAGGTGGAGCGTGAAGCCAGTACGTGTCGGCAGTCGAGACCGGATCTCGCTGACGGATGATGCGCCAGCGTTGGTTGTGCAACCGGAGGTGGCAGTTGCGGCAGAGCGCGATGCCGTCATCGACGTCGGTGCGGCCGTGGTCCTCCCACCAGTGGTCGATGTGATGGAACTCGCACTGTGAGATCGGTGCGCTGCACGACGGCCACATGCAGCCGCCGTCTCTGATTCCGATCGCGATCCGCTGCTTCCGCGTGAAGAGCCGCAGTTCGCGCCCGACGTCGAGCGGGCGTCCGTCGGCGTCCCACAGCACCGGAATGGCCCCGGCGTCGCACAGCCGCGCCTCGATCACGCCCGCGGGCACAGCGTGCCCGCCGTCCTGGTAGTGACCGACGCCCGTCGCCTCAGCCGCTCCCCGCTGGCCGATGCGAGTGATCATGGTGGCGTCGATCACGATGCGCACTCCCGGTTGCCGGTCGCCGAACGCCTGCTGCGGGTCGGCGTTCGCGCCGGTGCGCAGGACAGCCATGACGGTGTCGTACTGAAGCTGGTCGCTGGTGCGCTCGTCGGCATCGGCCGCCCGCGCCTGCGGATCGGCGTCGGAATCGACGAATCGGGGCCCGCGCCGTGGCCGGAGCGCCGCCTGCAGCAGCGCGTCGACCCAGGCCGCTGCTTCGTCGTCGAAGACGATGTGCGCGTGGCGCTGCCCCGACTGATCCGTCCAGGTGCGGAAAGAGCGCGCGGCGAATCTCTCCTCGAAGCGGAGCGTGACGCCGACCGGGTCGAGCCGATCCCGGGCGATGCGGGCCTGGCTGCGGAGATCCTCAACCGACAGCTGTGCTGATTCATCGAGCAGCAGGTGAACGGCGCGCGTCCACGCCTGCGGCAGGAAGTCCGGCGCGAGCTCGGGGTACCGGTCGACCGGTGGTTCGCCCAGCCCGGTGCGGATGGCCTGGAACTGCGCCTGCGACAGGCGGCCGGTCGCAAGTGCGCCGCGCAGCTCGGAGAGCCATTCCGGCACCGGAGGTGCGACCGTGGACGCCCCAAGGTCAGGTGGCGCGTCGGGTGCGCCCGATGAGCCGGCCATCTCCCGCGCCCCCGAGGCTGGAGTGGGCGCCAGCTCGGTGCCTGCTTCGACAGCGCGCGCGACATCCGCCCGCGCAAGCCCGGTGATCTGCTGCACCAGGGCGTTCCCGGTTCGCAGACCTTTGCGCTGCGCGAGCCCGCCGTACCCCAGGTCGCGCGCGGACCGGCGCGAGATCTCCGCTGACGCGCCCGCGACGATCAGCTCGAGCGCCTTCCGCGCGTCCGTCGCGTCGGCGAGGAGCGTCAGGAGCTCGTCATCGTCCAGTCGGCACACGTCGGACGCGCCGGCCCCGAGCCGCCCTGCGACGCGTGCCGCGGCATCCGTCAACCGCTCGGCGGCGGTGGATGCGGGGACGAATTCCATAGAACAAAGATACGAACAACCGCCGACATCGCGCCGCGGTGCCCAGTCGGAGCGTGCGTCTACGCGGAGGCGAGGCTGACCGCCTTCTCGGTGAAGTACCTCACCTCGCCGTCCTCGTCCTCGACTCCGATGACGAACTTCCCCGATGGAGTCGCGCGCACGTCGACGACGTGGCCACGGCCCCGGGGCGTGACGACATCTGCTCCGGGCTTAAGAACCGAATCGCTCATACTCGCGATTATGCAGGCGCGAAGTCGTCTCACCGAACCCAGACAGACCCCGGACTGCCCGTGGGAGGTGCGCGAGCGCGGCCGACCGCTACACGCCGTCCAGCGCCTCGCGCAGGTGCTCGCGCCAGAACTCGTAGACCGCGTATGCCTGCTCCACCCGGTCGCTCGCACGAACGGCGGCGACGGCGGGCGCCAGCGACGCCATCACAAAGGCGCGGCGCTCCTCACCGAACTCGACGTTGTGATGGCGGAGGGTGAAGACGTCCATCCATTCCAGAACGAGGTCCCCGTCGTGGGGCAGCGAATACCGGTCGATCCGGCCGCGCTCGTTGCGGACGATGTTCCACCCGCCGCCGGGACGAGGCGAAGCCTCGTACTCCGGGTCGTACAGCCATCGCCAGGTCTGCCCGCTCACGCGCGGATTCCACTGCGCAGGCCGATGCCGGTCGAGCGCGGACGCGAAGGCCTCCGGCGTCCACGGAGCGGGGAAGAAGGTGGAGACGGCGACGTCGAACTCCAGTCGCGACAGCTGCTCACCCTGGCCCGACGCAGACAGGAGCGCGTCCACAAGCGCACGGGTGACGACATCCGGCCCGTCGTCGAGCATCTGCACGTGCTGCGCGAGGGCTCGGACGAACACCGCACGCTGCCCCAGCCCGAACGGTGGGAGCGGGATCCAGTCGACCGTGGGCCTGCCCCACGGGATGCCGTCACGCAATGCCGTCGTCCTTTCTGGCGCACCACGCGCCGGCGGTCGCCATCGCGGTGCAGGTGCCGATGATCTTCGGTGGTACCCGCGGATGCCGACGATCCGGCAGGCCCGCAGCCGGCACGCGCGAAACGACGCGCGGTATACGCACTGACAGGCTACGCGGCGCCAGACGTCGAGCGCGCCCCGCGCGCCCGCCCCGTCACGCCTCGGTCGTCAGTCCTGGTCCGTCAGCTCGGCGGCGTACGCGAGCACGGCGCGGTTGTAGAGCGGGAGGTGTGGTGCCAACGCGGTGAGTGCCACCTCGAGGGCTTCGTCCGCGCGGCCCGCGCTATGAAGCGCGAGGGCGAGGAACGCTGCGGGCGCGCCGCCCAGCTCCGGCGCATCGAGGCCTTCCAGCAGTGCGATTGCCTGCTCGTGCTGGCCGAGGTTGCGGAGCGTGCTTGCCAGCTGCAGTGTGACCTGATGCTCCTCGACGGCATCGAGACCCGTTGCGAGGGCACGACGATAGGGTTCGACCGCTTCCTCCTCGAGGCCGAGCGCGTCGTGCACACCGCCCCACTCCGCGAGTGCGCGCGCGTCGCCGGGAGCGCGTTGATCCACGAGTGCGCGCATCTTCGCGAGCATGCCGGCCGGGTCGCTGTCGTCGAACGTCGCCCAGAAGGCCTCGACACGGGCAGTCCAGTTCGCCTCGTCGGTCACGTCATCACGCTCCCCGCGACGTGGTACTTGAACCCGACATGGGAGTCGACGAAGCCCAGCCGCAGGTAGAAGCGGTGAGCGTCATGACGCTGGCGATCCGACGTGAGCTGCACGAGCGTGGCGCCGCAGGCGGGGGCCGCGACCTCGGTGACCCAGCGCATCATGGCGCTTCCCAGTCCCGCCGAACGGTGGTCGCCGGCCACCCGCACCGCCTCGACGAGGAGGCGAGTGCTGCCGCGGCGGGCCACCCCGGGGATCGCCGTCAACTGCAGCATCGCGATCACGCGGCGGTGGGCATCGACCGCGACGATCAGCTCGTTGGAGGCATCCGCGATGATCCGCGACAGTCCAGACGCGTACGCGTCTTGGTCCGCGTCGGCATCCACGTCGCCTCGAGCGGCGCTGATCGGGTCGTCCGACAGCAGCCTCATCAGCGCGTGCAGGTCACCCATCTCGGCCCGTCGCAGCGCCACCTGCCCTCCGCGCAGCGTCAGATCGGCGGGGAGGGCGAGCGCTTGCAGCATGCTGTCCATCATCCCAGTGAGGCATCCACCGGCCGTCCCGCGCCGGCGCCACGTCCGGCTACCGTGGAGCGATGACCCGCGGCTATGAAGACGACGGATGCCCCACCGCGGCGCGCAGCTACATCCCTCGGTCGCACCGCGCGCTGCCGATGCTGCGGCTGTACCTTCCGTTTCGCGACCCGTCGCTGCCGACCGGCGACGACGTGGTGCGGTGGTCGCGTTTCGTGGACGTCGAAGAGCAGCCCGCGTCGCTGAGCTGGTTCGAGGTCGCCGACCGCGTCGCCGAGGAGAAGCCCGAAGTCCGCGACCTCGTGGCGTCCATGGGGGTGCTCGACGACGACACCGCTCAGGCGCTCCGCGACGCGATCGGCGATCGAGCGCTGCGATGCCTTCGTTGGGTGGGCTACGCGGGTGAGACCCCGTTCACCGACGCACCGGTACGCGTTCACGGCGAGGACTACTTCGAAGCCGATCTCACCCCCGACGACGTCCGCGCCGAACACCGGATCCCCGAATTCGCGTGGGATGCGGACGGATGCCTCGCCTGGGGTGCACTCCTCTACCCCGACTCGCTCGTGATCGCGGCCGAGCTGCCGCTGTTCCGGCAGCTGCGCAACGATCCGCGCGTCGACACGGCCACACTGCGGCCGGACCGGGACGCGATGCCGCCCAGCGCAGGAGACTAGGTCGTCGTTCGGGCCGCGACGCCCGCGACGCCCGGTCGGCCTGCCCGCCGTGCGGGCTCAGCCTACGAGCCGCCGGAACAGCGCATCGGCCCGCGCCTGCGTCTCCGACGGGTCCTTCGCCGGCGGCATCGACTCGTAGGCCTCGGCGCGCTCGAGCTCGGCGGCGACGAAGCGCTCCAGCACGCGGGGCGCGGCGCCGGCCCCCATCTCGCGGGTCACCGACTTGAGGGCGATCAGCTCGGTCGCGGCATCCGTCACCGCCGACTCCGCGGTGCTCTCCGACAGGAGCGTCGGCAGATCCATGGGCGGGACGGCGTCGTCGGGGTGGTCGGCCAGCCAGCGGAGCGCGGCGGCGGGGCGCAGCACGTAGAAGAAGCGCTTCAGCGAGGCCGGACCCGCCTGCTGGTGCCGGGCGACGTGCAGGTAGTGACGACCGACCGCCGCGCGCTCCACCACGGCCGCCGCGAACGACAGGACGTCGTCGCGGAACGACGGCTCGCCCGCGTACACGATCGGCGAGCGGAGCCACTCGATCGCGGTCGCATTGCCCTTGGCGATGAGGCGGAGCGCCTTCGCGAGATCCCAGCCGTTGACGTCGAAGGTCTTGTCGAGCGGCGTCTCGATGACGTCGCGCGCCGGCCACAGCGAGAGATACCCGTCCCGATCCCGCACGAACAGGAAGCGGCAGTCGTAGTCGCTGTCCGGTGAGGGGAAGCCCCACGCCCGGCTGCCGCTCTCGATCGCCCAGGGGATCCGCACGCGGTGCTCGGCTGCCACCGTCGCCAGGCGCCGGTCGATCTCGGCGACGACGTCGGGGTCGAGGCTGTCGGGGATCGCGCGCATCGCTCGACCCTACCGGGGCGTCGCGCCGGCGCTACCGCAGCGAGGCCGCCGGCTCCGGCCGGTGCACGCCGCGCGGACGATAGCCGAGCGCACCCGACACGCCCGCCAGATCGGCGAGGTACCAGATGATCGCGAGCCACATCTCGGTGCCCTGCAGGCCGGGCTCGGTCTCGGCGAGTCCTCGCGCGGCGGGGCTGGGCTCGCGGAACGAGAACCCGGCGCCCGGCACCCACGTGGCGACGGCATCCGCCAGCAGGCGACCGGCGAGCTCGCGCACCTCGTCGCCGCGATAGCCCGTCGCGCGGGTGAGCCAGAGGGGATGCGCGATGTCGAGCACATTGCAGGCGTTGCGCGCGCCCGTGGTGAACCAGCGGGGTTCGCGTGCGTGGCGCAGCACCGTGTCGACGACGCGTTCCGGGCGCGGGACGGGCACGCCGAACTGCGCGAAGGTGCCGCGCGAGGCGCGGTAGAACCCGTTCACGATCGGCAGCAGGTCGCCGTCGGGCGCGGCCGCGCCCCACATCCCGCTCTGCGGGTCGGTGTTCAGGAGCAGCCAGCCGAACAGCGCCTCCTCCACACCGGAGGGAATCGGATGCCCCGCCCGCCGTGTCCACAGCAGCGCGGTGCCGAACCCGTCGATGTGGTGGCCGGCGCCCCATGCGTCGGTGGCCCACGGCAGACTCTCGCAGAACGCGACGACCCGCTCGGGCGTCGCGGCCGTCACCCACGTGAGGGGAGCGGGGAACGCCGAACCCAGCAGATCCAGCGCGTATCCGGTACTCAGCACGTGGTACGCGACGTCGCCGTGCGAGAAGCCGAGGCCCTCCTGCTGGCGTCCCTCCGCATCGAGAGGCGCCACCGCGCCGGTCGACGGATCCTGCCACTCCTGCAGCCGCCGGATCTGGTCGGCGGCCGATGCCTGCGTCGGCGCCGTGCCCAGCAGCAGATCGGCGATCTCCACGGCGTCGCCCTGCGCGCGCACCGTGGGTGCGGCACCAGGGCGGTCGGTGAAGAGCCCCAGGTCGTCGCGCCAGGCGCGATCGAGGAGGGCGGATGCCTCGTCCCGTGCGCGTGCGGCGAGCTCGGCCACGCGCTCCGCGAGGCCGGCGAGGTCGTCCGCGGGTGCGCCGGCGCTCATCCCGGAGCCGCCGGCGCTCGCCAGGGGTGCAACGGCGCTCGCCGCGGGTCGGCTGGTGCTCGCCGCGGGAGCGGAGGTGGGGGCCGTGGCGCGGCCGGCGACGGTGGGTGAGCCGGCGATGGTCGAGGCAGCGAGGTCGGCGTCCGGGCCGGAGCGGTCCGGCTCCGCGTCGGCGTCCGTCGCGCCTGCGACGGTCGGCGCGGACTCGGAGGCTGCCGCTGCCCGGGTCTCGAAGACGGCGGGAGCAGGCCCCGCGTGCGCGGAGAGCAGGGGCGACGCGTTCGCGCGCGGGGCTGCGGCATCCGTCTCCGCCGCTCCGGACTCGGCATCCGCGCGCGGTGCGTTCGTCATCGGGGTCGCTGTGGTCGCACCCGTCGTGCCACGGGCTGCGGCGTCGGCCGCTGCGTCGGGCGCGATGCCGGTGTCGTCGGGCTCGACCCGCCAGCGGATGAAGCGCGCAGGGTTCCCGCCGACGACGGCTCCGTCGGGCACGTCCTTCGTGACCACGGCGCTCGCCGCGAGCACCGAGTGGGACCCGACCCGGATGCCGTCGAGGATCACGACGTGGGAGCCGATCCAGACGTCGTCGCCGATCTCGATGCCCTTGGACGTCAGCGGCTGGCGGAAGACGGGCGTGCCCGACTCCATCGAGTGATTGAAGCCGAGTATCGACGTGTGCGCCCCGATGCGCACGCCGTCGCCCATGCGGACGCGCCCGCGGATCACGGTGTACGGGTTGATGCTGCAGTCGGCGCCGGCATCGAGGTCTCCGGTCAGATAGGCGCCGGCGGCGACGTACGTGCGGTCGCCGAGACGAAGAGAGTCGTTGTCGACCGACGCGAGCTCGGAGATGAAGCACTGCTCGCCGAGCCGGTGATCCTTCCGGCCGGCGACGACGGTCTCCTGGAGGGCGAGCTGCGCCTCGCGTTCGGCGGGGCTCGCCTCGCTCCAGAAGTCCCAGGGGGAGTATTCGTGGGCGGCGATCGCGGGAGTCATAGGAGAGGGGGCGAACGGCCCGCGCGTCGGCGCGGGGAGCGGGTCGTTCGCCCACACTAGCGCAGCACACCGGTCGACCCGCCCGCCGCCGTCGGCCGCGCCGGGCATCATGCGACGCCGCGGCGCTGGGCACAAGCCCCCTGCGGAGGGCGATCGTCGCACCTAGCCTCGGCGCCACGGACAACGGACGCCTTCGCGGCCGGCGCCATCGCCGATCCCGCCAGCGCCGACGCCTCGATCGGGGAGGGATCGTGACCGACAACACCGCGCACCACCGTGTCATCGTCATCGGAGGTGGCAACGGCGGCATCTCGATCGCCGCACGCCTGCGAAACGCCGGCGTCGACGACATCGCCATCGTCGAGCCGCGTGAGGAGCACCTCTACAAGCCGCTGTTCTCGCACGTCGCAGGCGGCACGGCGCCCGCGAGCATCACGGTGCGTCCGCAGCGCGACGTGATGCCGAAGGGTGTGCGGTGGATCCAGGATGCCGTCGCCTCGGTCCAACCCGAAAGCGATGCCGTCCTGCTCGAAGGCGGAGACCGGCTCACCTATGACCAGCTGGTCGTCTGTCCCGGCATCCAGCTCGACTGGGACCGCGTGCCGGGACTGGTGGATGCGCTGCGGACGCCGTCGGCGGCATCCCACTACGAATTCGAACTGGCGAAGAAGGCCTCCTCGCTGCTGCGCGACGTGAAGGAGGGGACGGTCGTCTTCACGCAGCCCGACGGGCCCGCGTCGTGCGCCGGCGCCGCGCAGAAGCCGATGTACCAGGCGTGCGACTACTGGCGGGCGACCGGAGTGCTCGACGCCATCCGCGTGGTGATGGTCGTGCCGACGCGGACCCCCTTCCTCGCGCCCTTCGATCGCGAACTGGAGCGCAAGATCGCCGAGTACGAGATCGAGCTGCGCACGCAGAGCGTACTGCTGCGCGTGGACGCGGATGCGCAGGAGGTGGTGCTGGGCGGTCCCGACGGTCCGGAGCACCTGCACTACGACGTGCTCAACGTCGAGCCGCCGCAGTCGGCGCCCGACTGGCTCAAAGCGTCGTCGCTTGCCGTGCCCGGAGTATCGGGCGGCTTCGTCGAGGTGGATCCGCGCACGCTGCGGCATCCGCGATTCCCGAACGTGTGGGCTCTGGGAGACGCGGCGGCGACCACCAACTCGAAGTGCGGGGGCGCCCTCCGCAAGCAGACGTGGGTGGCGGCGAAGAACATCAAGAAGGTGTTGCGCGGAAAGGAGCCCACCGCTCGCTACGACGGCTACGCGGTGTGCCCGTTCACGGTGTCGCGATCCACCGTGGTGTGGGCGGAGTTCGACGACCAGGGACGGCAGAAGCCCACGATCCCGTTCTTCACGCGGATGTATCGCGAAAGCCGGCTGTCGTGGCTCTTCGACCGGCATGTGCTGCCCTGGGTCTACTGGAACCTGATCCTGACCGGTCGCGTGTGACGGCGTGGTCGTGTCGATGTGGAGGGGCTGACGGGAATCGAACCCGCGCTGTCTGCTTGGGAAGCAGAAGTTCTGCCATTGAACTACAGCCCCGGACGCCGGCATCCCGGCGTTCGCGCGCCTGTGACAGCGCCCGGCCAGCATAACAGCACCACTCGGCAGGGTCCGCGTGGTGTGGCGCCGCGCGGCCGGACGCGCGGGATCCGGATGCCCCGCGTCGAGAAGGGGCGCCGTTGTCCACGGCGCCCCTTCCGATCGCGGTCCTACCTGAGTCCGCGCTTGCTGGTGACGACCTCGTCGCTGACATTGCCGACCGCGTCGGTCGCGCGAACGGTCAGCGTGCTGGCGGCATCGATCTGGACGGGGCCTTCATAGACCCGCCAGCCGGCGTCGGCCTGGTTGGGCTTGCTGATCCGGTACTCGATCACCTCGACGCCGGACATCTCATCGCTCGCCTCGACCACGAGCCGCTGCCGCTGGTCGAGCGAAGCGGTGACGGTCGGAGCGGCCGTGTCGTAGGTCATCTCCAGACGCCACTGCTGCGGCGGCCACTTCGCGGCCTGCGTCAGGTTGCCCGCCTGGTGGTCGCCATCGCGCCGGAATCCGCCGACGATGCCGGACCCGGTGGACAGGCCGGGGTCCGAGACCTCGAGCGCGAGGTTGGATGCCTCGCCGACGAGCCGGTGGAATCCGTGACCGGTGTCATCGAAGTACCACCGCTGCGCGGCGCTGTCGTCGCACGTGGCCAGCGCGATGGGCGTCCCGACCGTGCCGTCGAGCGAGGTCATCGTGATGCAGTCATCCTTCGAGCCCGCCAGGCTCCGCCAGCTGTAGAAGCCGTCGCCCTTCCGCTGCAGCTGGAAGTACTGCGCGTTGTCCTCCTCGCATTCGGCGAGCATGAGGTCGCCGTCCGACGCTGCGAGACAGTTGTCGGAGGCCACGGGGTTCTGCAGGCTGTTCGGGTCGGCGAGGCTGCCTGCCTGGACGCGGAGGCTGTAGAGCGCACGGTCCTGGATGTCGTACGCGCCACCCCCGGGCTCGTAGAAGAACGGCCAGCCGTCGTCCCAGTTGAACGGACGGATCCCCATCACCGTGCCCGGTCGATGGGCGTGATACGTGAGGTAGATCTCACCGTCCTCGCGGAAGTAGTCGGGGGCGCCGGGGGACCGGTAGAGACCCTCCGGCGTCACGCCTTCCTGCGCGACGCGGCTGTTGAGGATGATCGTCCCCCCGCCCTCAGCGAGATCGACGCCGTTCTTGTCGAGGTAGGGGCCTTGGATGTCCTTCGACCGGCCGGCCACGATCTTGTAGGTGTTGTCGTTCCCGCTCGCGCGGCAGCACCAGTCCCACGCGGTCAGCAGATAGAACCAGTCACCGTGCTTGAACACCGAGGGGCCCTCGATGCGGTTGAAGCTGGGATTGGTCCACGGGAATCGTTCGCTCGCACGGTCCGCGACCTTCACCGGCTCGCCGAGCAGAGTCACCATGTCGGGGGCGAGCTCCTGAATGAAGATGCCGTCGTAGTGGGAGCCCCAGGTCATCCACCAGTTGCCCTCGTCGTCCTTCTCCAGCGCGGCGTCGATCGCGTTGAACGTGTTGTTCTCGGGCGACCGGGTACCGGACGCGACGATCGCGCTCCCGTGGTCGACATAGCTGGAGGGGATCTCGGGCGTCGTGGTCGTCTTCAGCCCGATCGCGGAGTTGTTCGTTCCGAACGAGGAGGTCGAATAGTAGTAGTACGTCGTGTCACCGATCTGCTGAACATGCGGAGCCCAGACGGCGTTGCCCGCCCATGGCGCCGTCGGAACGCTGCCGATGTTCGTCCAGGGACCCTCCAGCGACGGCGCCGTCCAGATGCCGCGGTGGCTCGGCGCCGCGAAGTACGTGTCGCCCTTCTTCCACACGGTCGGGTCGTGCAGGTTGAGGTTGCCCGACAGGGGGAGCTGCCCGGCGGGTTCGATGTCGATTGGGGGTGGGGGTGCCGTCTCGGCTGCCGCCGGTGCAGCGGCGAGGAGACTCGCCCCCAGGACGAACGCCACTGCTGCGGCGATCGCGCGTCTCGAGCTTCGTTGGAGTTTCACTTGTGCCTTTCCTTCTCAGCGCTGAGAGGACCGCCATCCGGCGTCGGCTGGCCGGGTCACCGCCGGGCACGACACCTCGGGCGAACGGAGGAGTTATGAATGACTCCGTCGTTCATCCATCCCGCATTGTATTTCCTATAGGATAGTGGCGCTGCCGCGTCCGTCAAGTGTCCATCGCCCGACGCCGCTATGACCGCATCGGCGGACGGGCGGTTGCGCGCGTTCCTCACCGAGATACGCTTCCAGGTGCGTCGGCGGATGCGGCGACCGAGAGAGAAGGGCCGGGTGACACGATGACGATCCCTCGCGCGAATGCGAATGTGGACGAGATCGAACGTCGCGGACTGCGAGAGCAGGTATACGACTCGGTGCTGCGCCGACTGCTGGATGGTCGGCTCGCCTCGGGTGAGCGGCTGTCGATCGAGGATGTCGCTCGCTCGCTCAACGTGTCGCCCACGCCCGTGCGCGAGGCCTTCGTCATGCTGGAGCGGACGGGCCTGGTCTCCCGGGTCGCGCAGCGCGGGTATCGGGTGGCGCCGCCGCTCGACGACGCGCAGCTCGCCGAGCTCTTCGATGCCCGCCTACTGCTGGAGGAGCACGCGGCTCGTCTGGCGTACACGCGGCGCACGGAGCTCCTCTCCGCGCTGAAGCGCATCACCAGGGACCACGACGAGCACGCCGACGAGATCGTCGCCTACGGCCCTCAGTCCGCCGTGCCGATCGAGGCCACCCAGGCGTACTTCACGAGTGACGCCGAGTTCCACAACGCGATCTTCGAGATGGCCGGCAACCGCTATCTGATCGAGATGTACGGCTCGCTGGGGGCGCTCACGCACCGCATGCGGCAGATCGCGCTCCGCGGCCCTGAAGATGTGCGGGACGCGACCAGCGAACACCACGCGATCGTCGACGCCTTCGAGTCCGGCGACGCAGAGGCTGCCGCCGCAGCGATGCGGGAGCACATCCAGAACGTGCGCGCGCGCTCTCTCAAGCGCGCCGACGGCTGACCTTCCAGGGCGAGCATCCGCGTTCGCCGGGTTGTCGCGCGGGCGCTATACTTCCAATATCCTATTGGAAATTGTTTTCCGCGCAGGGAGGCGGCGATGCCCACACCATTCACGGCCGACGGTTGGCCGATCGCGACCTGCCTGCACGGCGTGCCTACGACGGCATCTTCGGGCGAACCTCTGCACGAGGCTTCGGATGAGGAATGGTCGAAGGCCCTGCGGCTTGTCGCGTCCGTCGGCTTCGGCGTGGCGGAGCTGGCTGACAGTCACGCCCGGATCGGCGACATGTCGCCGTCTCGCCTGCTCGAGCTGAAGGCGGTCTTCGCCGAGAACGGCATCATCGCTCCGTCCGTGCACGTGCAGCGGAAGAGTGTCATCGAGCCCGGCAAGGGCGAGGAGAACCTCGCCTACGCGCACCGGACGATCGACGCCGCAGCCGCGTGGGGCATGGAGGTGGTGTCGACCGGACTGCATCAGCCGTTCACGGCGGCCCAGCGCCGTGCGCTCTGGTTCTGGACCGAGCCCGGCCCGCGGGATCCCGACGACCCCGAGATCTGGGCTCTCGCCGTGTCGCGGCTGCGCCAGCTCGGCCGGCATGCCGCCGACGTCGGCCTGGAGCTCTCCCTCGAGATGTACGAGGACACCTATCTCGGATCGGCCGACGACGCGGTGCGCCTCGTCGAAGCGATCGACCTGCCGAACGTCGGCCTCAATCCCGACATCGGCAATCTCGTCCGTCTCCATCGTCCGATCGAGGACTGGCGGCTCGCATATGCCAAGACCCTGCCGTATGCCAACTACTGGCACATCAAGAACTACAACCGCGACGAGGCGGCCGGCCTGACGACGTCGACGCCGTCGACGTTGGAGCAGGGGATCATCAACTACCGCCAGGTCATCTCCGACGCGGTGAGCGGCGGCTACCGGGGAATCTTCCTGATGGAGCACTACGGCGGCGACAGCCTCGGCGTCTGCGCGACCAACCGTGAGTACGTCCGGGACGTGCTGGCCCATGCGGTCGCCGAGGTGAACCGAGCCGAGGCCCAGGCGTCCGCCGCGCATTGACCCGCCGTCCGCGGTCCCGCGCCGCCGAACAGAGAGAAGAACACATGAAGTCCTACGCCGTCGTCGGATCCGGCTACATGGGCGGGGGCATCGCCCAGTCGCTCGCCCTGTCGGGCGCTCGCGTCACGATCTCGGATGTGTCGGGCGACGTCGCCCGGAACAACCTGACCCGCCTGCTCGAGGAGGCCCGCGTGTTCGAGGCCGAGGGGCTGTTCCCCGAAGGCGCGCACGCGACGATCGAGGCCAACCTCACCGCGGCCGAGTCGATCGAAGAGGCCGTACGCGATGCGTCGTTCATCGAGGAGGCGGTTTCCGAGCGACTCGAGATCAAGCACGATGCGCTGCGGCGCATCAGCGCCGCGTGCGCCCCGGATGCCGTCATCGGGTCGAACACCTCGACCATCCTGATCTCGTCGATGGCCCCCGCGGTGAGCCGCCCGGAGCGTTTCCTCGGGGTGCACTTCTCGAACCCGGCTCCCTTCATCCCCGGTGTCGAGATCATCGCTCACGACGCCACCGACGAGAGCGCCATCCAGCTTGCGGAGGACGTCGTGCGCGCGACGGGCAAGCTGCCCGCCCGCGTCGCGGATGCCACCGGCTTCGTGCTCAACCGGCTGCAGTACGCGCTCTTCCACGAAGCGTCGCAGATCGTCGAAGAGGGGATCGCCTCCGCGGAGGACGTCGACACGATCGTCCGCACGACGTTCGGCTTCCGTCTGCCGTTCTTCGGGCCGTTCGCGATCGCCGACATGGCCGGTCTCGATGTGTATGCGCTGTGCTATGCGTCGCTGCAGACGAGGTGGCCCGAGCGGTTCGCCACGCCGCCGTCGCTCGAGGAGCACGTCGCGGCCGGTCGTTTCGGCACCAAGACCGGGGCCGGTTACCTGGCGATCCCGGCCGAGCGGACGCCCGAGCTCGTGGACTACCGGAATCGCGCCTACGTCCAGATGGCCAAGCTCCTCGCTGAACTCGGGCCGGCTCCGACTTCGTGAACCGCTGGACATCGAGCCCGATCATCTCTATCCTATAGGAAAGATGAATCACTCCCGAGGGTCCATCGGTGGGCTCTGCAGCGTGGTGACGAAGAAGTCCGTGCACTCGGAAGGAAACAGCAGATGAACAAAAAACGCTTGATCGGGCTGGCGGCGACGGCCGCGGCCGCTCTCGCCCTCGCTGGATGTGCCGGCGGCGACGCCGACGGTGGCGACGCGGGCACCGGTGGGGGTGGCGGCGACGCCGCCGCGTGCGCGAACACCATCGTCAACGCCGATGCCGAGCAGGTGACGGTGTGGGCGTGGTACCCGGCGTTCGAAGGCGTCGTCGACGTCTTCAACGAGAACCACGACGACGTTCAGGTGTGCTGGGTCAATGCCGGTGTCGGCAAGGACGTCTACCCGAAGTTCTCGACGGCGCTCGAGGCAGGCAACGGCGCTCCCGATGTCATCCAGCTCGAGAACGAGGTGATCCCGAGCTTCACCATCCGTGAGGGTCTCGTAGACCTCGTCGAGTACGGCATCGACGAGAAGGAGGACCAGTACGCGCCCGGAGCATGGAGCGACGTGTCGAGCGGTGACGCGGTCTACGCCGTGCCGGTCGATCTTGGTCCCGTCGGGATGCTTTACCGTGCCGACATCCTCGAGGAGTTCGGCATCGAGGTGCCGACCACCTGGGACGAGCTCGCAGCCGCATCCCAGCAGCTGAAGGACGCCGGTTCGGAGAGCTTCCTCGCCAACTACCCGACGAACGGCCGGTCGTTCAGCCAGGCGCTGTTCGCCCAAGCCGGGAACGTGCCGTTCGACTTCTCCACGGAGAACATCGAGGAGATCGGCATCGAGGTCGACGACGCCGCGACCAAGCAGGTGCTGGAGTACTGGTTCGAACTGATCGACGCGGGCGTCGTCTCGGCGGACGACCGGTCCACCCCCGACTTCAACACCGCGGTGGTCAACGGACGTCACGCCACCTACCTGGCGGCCGCGTGGGGACCGGGATACCTCATGGGACTCGAGGAGGAGGCCGACCCCGACGCGCGGTGGGCGGCCGCACCGCTTCCGCAGTGGGATCCCGAGAACCCGGTGTTCGTGAACTGGGGAGGCTCGTCCTTCGGCGTCACGAGCCAGGCTCAGAATCCCGAGCTCTCGGCGCTCGTCGCATCCGAGCTCTTCGGCACCGAGGAGGCCTGGAAGGTCGGCATCGAGGAGGGCGCGCTCTTCCCGACGTACCTGCCGGTGCTCGAGTCGGACTACTTCGTCGAGATGGAGTACCCCTTCTTCGGCGGCCAGAAGATCAACAAGGACGTCTTCCTCGAAGCAGCCGCGGCCTACGAGGGCTTCACCTTCAGCCCGTTCCAGACGTTCGCGTACGACAAGCTGACCGAGGCTCAGGCATCCGTCCTCCAGGGTGCGGCCACGATCGACGAGGCGCTCGCCACCTACCAGAAGTCGCTCGAGGACTACGCGACCTCGCAGGGCTTCACCCTCAAGTAAACCCACGTCCAGTGGCGCGGCCGATCCTGCCCTCCGGCAGGATCGGCCGCCCCCCGGATCGAAGGAGTTCCGACTCATGACCGTGTCCACAGCTGAGCGCGTCCGACGCAAGGGCATGTCGCCGGCCACCCGGACGTCGCTTTACGGCTGGTCCTTCGTGGCGCCGTTCGGGCTGGTGTTCCTCGCCTTCCTCGCGGCGCCGCTCATCTATGCCTTCTGGCTCAGCCTGAACACCCGCACCTTGACCAAGGGCGTCGTCTTCACCGGCTTCGACAACTATGTGCGGGCGTTCACCGACCCCGCGTTCCTCAACGGCGTGCTGTGGGTGGTCGGCTTCTCGGCGGTGCTGATACCGCTGCAGATGATCGTGTCGCTCGCCGCCGCGCTGGTCATCGACGCATTGGCCACGCGCCTCGCCAGCTTCTCGCGGCTCATGATCTTCATCCCGTACGCGATCCCCGTCGTCATCGGCGCGCTGATGTGGGGCTTCCTCTACAGTCCGCGCTTCGGTCCGATCGCAGAGATCGCCGCCATCTTCAACGTCGAAGCGCCGTACTTCCTCGACCCCGAATGGGTCTTCTTCGGCCTCATGAACATCGTCACGTGGCAGTGGGCCGGCTACTACATGATCATCATCTATGCCGCTCTGCGAGGGATCGACCCGTCCGTGTACGAGGCGGCGAAGCTCGACGGAGCCAATGCCTGGCAGATCGCGCTGCGCATCAAGGTGCCGATGATCTCGTCCGCGATGGTGCTGATCCTCGTCTTCGCCCTCATCGGCACCCTGCAGTTCTTCACCGAGCCGCAGGTGCTGCGCAACATCGCGCAGGGTTCGATCACGGCATCCTTCACACCCAACATGTACGCGTTCTCGCTCGCGTTCTCGTACGACCAGATCAACTACGCCTCCGCGATCTCGTTCGCGCTCGGCCTGTTCGTGGTGGTCGGTTCGTACCTCTTCATGTTCTTCAACCGGAAGCGAAGCGGGCTCAGCTCATGACCGTGCAAGAAACCCAGCCCTCGACCCGGACGCTCGTCCGCGCGAACGCCTCGAAGCGGACGAGGGAGCAGCCTCCGACATCCGCTCGCCGCCGTGTGGGGCTGATCCCCGCGCACGTCTTCCTGCTGATCCTGGTCTTCTACTTCGTCATGCCGCTGTGGTGGCTGATGGTCGCCAGCACCAAGTCGACCGCCGGCCTCTTCAACGGCGACGGGGGCCCGCTGTGGTTCGACAGCGAGATGAACCTGTGGGAGAACATCGTCGGCCTGGCGACGTACAACGGCGGCGAGTACTTCCGGTGGATGGCGAACTCGGCGCTGTACGCCTTCGTGGGCGGCATCGGCGCCACCGTGCTCGCGGTGCTGGCCGGCTATGGCCTGGCGAAGTACAAGTTCCGCGGGCGCAACCTGTCATTCGCCATCCTGCTCGGATCGGTCATGATCCCCAGCACCGCCCTGGTGATCCCCACCTTCGTGCTGCTGAGCCAGGTGGGCATGGTCAACACGATCTGGGCGGTGATCCTGCCCTCGCTGCTCAACCCCTTCGCGGTGTACCTCATGCGCGTGTACGCGGCGGACGCGATCCCCGACGAGCTCCTGGACGCCGCGCGCGTCGACGGGGCAGGGGAGTACCGCACCTTCCTGCAGGTGTGCCTGCCGCTGCTGCGCCCGGCCATCGTCACCGTGCTGCTGCTGTCGGTCGTGTCGACGTGGAACAACTACTTCCTGCCGCTGGCGATGCTCAACGACTCACGACTGTTCCCCATCACCGTCGGCCTCGGCGTGTGGCAGGGTCAGGCGATCCAGAACTCGGGCGGCCAGCAGATCTGGAACCTCATGATCACGGGGGCGTTCCTCTCGATCATCCCGCTCATCATCGCCTTCCTCGCGCTGCAGAAGTACTGGCGCGGCGGGCTCGCCCTCGGAAGCGTGAAGTGACGTACGACACCACTCAGAACGGAGATCACATGGCCGCCCGATCCGAAGCGCGGGTTCACCTCGACCCTCAGCGACGCGTGGGCTCCCTGGATCGCCGCCTGTTCGGCTCGTTCGTCGAGCACCTCGGACGCGCCGTCTACAACGGCATCTACGAGCCCGGCCACCCGGCCGCCGACGAGGACGGCTTCCGCACCGACGTGCTCGACCTCGTCCGTGAACTGGGTGTGTCGACCGTGCGCTACCCCGGCGGCAATTTCGTATCGAGCTACCGCTGGGAGGACGGCGTCGGCCCGCGCGAGGACCGACCGAACCGGATCGACCTCGCGTGGCACACACTGGAGACGAACGACGTCGGCCTCGACGAGTTCGCGCGCTGGTCGGACCGGGCGGGCACCGAGTTGATGCTCGCCGTCAACCTCGGCACGCGCGGGATCGAGGCGGCGGTCGACCTGCTCGAGTATGCCAACGTGCGGTCGGGGACGGCGCTCTCGGACGCGCGCATCGCCAACGGGACGCCCGCCCCTCACGATGTGCGCATGTGGTGCCTCGGCAACGAGATGGACGGGCCTTGGCAGGTCGGATACACGGATGCCGACTCCTACGGTCGTCTGGCAGCCCAGACCGCGCGAGCGATGCGCCGGGTGGACGAGACCCTCGAGCTCGTGCTCTGCGGCAGCTCGAAGCCCGACATGCCCACCTTCGGCGCGTGGGAGCGCACGGCGCTTCGCCACGCGTACGACGTCGTGGACTACATCTCGTGCCACGCGTACTACGAGGAGCTCGACGGCGATCGCGCCAGCTTCCTCGCCTCCGGGGTGAGCATGGACCGGTTCATCGAGGCTGTCGCCGCGACGGCCGACCAGGTGCGCGCCGAGCTCAAGCACGAGAAGGTCATGCAGATCTCGTTCGACGAATGGAACGTATGGTACAACCGGCGCTTCCACCGCGAGGACAAGATCACCGACCCGCACACGTGGCCCTACGCCCCGAGGCTGCTGGAGGACCAGTACTCCGTGGTGGATGCCGTGGTGGTGGGTGGTCTCCTCATCTCGCTGCTCAACCACGCCGACCGGGTGCGGGCCGCCAGCCTCGCGCAGCTCGTCAACGTGATCGCCCCGATCATGACGGAGCCGGGCGGGCCCGCGTGGCGTCAGACGATCTTCTATCCGTTCGCCGACGCGTCGCGCCTCTCGCAGAGCGAGGTGCTGGATCTCGCGCTCGCCGCCCCCACGTACACGACGGAGCGCTACGGCGAGGTTCCCGCCGTGGACGCCGCGGCGACGTGGGATGCCGCCACCGGTCGCACGTCGGTGTTCCTGGTGAACCGGATCGAAGAGCCGGTCACCGTGTCGGTCGACGTGCGGGCGCTCACCGTCACCGCGATCGCCGAGGCTCGAGGCATCTGGCACGACGACCCGGACGCCGGGAACACGCTCGACGCACCCGACGCGGTGACGCCCCGTGCCAACGAGAGCGCGGTGCTCGAGGACGGATTGCTCACCGTCACGCTGCCGGGCATCTCGTGGACGGCGCTCGATCTCACTGCGTGAGACCTGTTGCACATGACGTCACCGCGGCTACTGTCGCGGCGTGGGTCGGGCCGCTCGAGATCGGCGGCTCCGTCGAGATGAGAGGGCGCGATGACGCGGTTGTGGAATGAGTCGGCGGATTTCGCCGATGAGATGATCGACGGTTTCGTGGCGGCGAATGGCCGGTATGTGCGTCGGGTGCCGGGTGGGGTGGTGCGCTCCACGGTGTCCCCGGCCGGGCAGGTTGCGGTGGTGGTGGGCGGCGGTTCGGGTCACTATCCCGCGTTCGGCGGGCTGGTGGGGCCGGGGCTGGCGCATGGTGCGGCGATGGGCAACCTGTTCGCCTCGCCCTCCACGC
>NZ_JADIJC010000003.1 GCF_015278255.1 Microbacterium hibisci | reverse complement strand
TGCCGGTCGTTGAGCGGAGGGCGCTCTGGCGCCCGAAGACGAAACGTCGCGGGTTCGACGACCGGGCTCACGGTGCCGGTCGTTGAGCGGAGGGCGCTCTGGCGCCCGAAGACGAAACGTCGCGAGCTGCGCGGACGACCGGGCTCACGGTGCCGGTCGTTGAGCGGAGGGCGCTCTGGCGCCCGAAGACGAAACGTCGCGGGTTCGACGACCGGGCTCACGGTGCCGGTCGTTGAGCGGAGGGCGCTCTGGCGCCCGAAGACGAAACGTCGCGAGCCGCGGGCGAAAGACTCTCAGGAGTTCACGCGGATGATCTCCTGCTGGTACGGCGCGACCACCGCGCCCGAGATGCGGCAGTCGAGCACGAGGAAGCGGCGGGATGCCTCGGGCTCGGCGGTCCACGTCGCGAGCCGGTCGAGATCCTCCAGGCGACGGACCACGACACCCTCGGCGCCGACGCCCGACGCCAGGGCGGCGAAGTCGACCTCGGGAATGAGCATCGGCTCCTTCGCGAGGCCCTTCAGCCCGTACAGGTTCACCTCGGCGCCGTAGGCGGCGTCGTTCCACACCACCGCGAGCCCGCGGCCGCCCGCGACCCGCACGGCCGACTCGAGGTCGGCGAGAGCCATGAGCCCGCCGCCGTCGCCGGTGGTGAGCACCACGGTGGCCGACGGCTTCGCCAGCGCTGCGCCGGGCACGGAGGGCCAGCCCAGGCCGATCGACTGGAACGCCGTGCCGACCATCGACATGCGGTCGGGTGAGGCGACCGGCCAGTACATGTTCGCCCAGCCGATGAAGTGGCCGCCGTCCGACACGACGACCCGATCCGGGGGCAGGAGCTCGCCGATGCGAGCGGCGACGCTGCGGGGGTCGAGTCGTCCGTCCGCCGCGACCTCGTCGCCGGGCTCATAGGCTCGCAGCGGCAGGAGGTCGACCGACTCCCGCCAGCCGCTCGACCGCACGTGGCGCGCGCGCAGGCCGTCCGCGACAGCACGGGCGACGACGCCCGCGTCGCCACGCACGTAGCCGCCCACGTGCGGATGCGTCGCCGCCGGCGCGACATCGACCTGGAACACGCGCGTGCCGGGGGCGAAGAGGTCGCCGAACCGCATCGTGAACTGATTGAGGGATGCCCCGAACACCACCGCGACGTCGGCTTCGCGGACGAGTTCCATGGCCCCTTCCGCGCCGAAGCCGCCGGTGACCCCGAGGTCGTACTCGGAGCGCGGGAAGATGCCGCGCCCGAGCGCGGTCGAGGCCGTGACCGCACCCACGGCGTCGGCGACCTCGCCGAGCGACTCGCCCGCGCCCGAGATCCACGCCCCGCGCCCCGCCAGGAGGAACGGACGCTCGGCCGAGGCGAGCGCCTCGACGAGCCCTTCGACGGCACCCGCCGCGAACGGACCGGCGGGCGCCAGCGGCTCGGGCAGCCGCGGCTCCGGCGCCTCCGGAAGGGGGCCGGCGTCGCGCGCGGCGACGTCGTACGGGATCGCGAGCACGGTGGGCACCCGGTAGGTGAGGGCGTGCTCGATGGCGATCACGGTCGTGGCCGCGGCATCCGCCCGCCCGACGGTATAGGTGCGCGCGCCGACGGCCGACGCGAGCGCGATCTGGTCGACGTCCCACGGGCGGGGGCCCGAGGTCGGCTCGTCACCGACCACGAGCACCAGCGGCACGTGCGCCTGCACGGCCTCGGCCAGACCGGTCAGCGTGTTCGTGAAGCCGGCGCCGTAGGTCGCGGTCGCGGCGGCGAGCCGTCCGGAGGCGCGGTGGTACGCGTCGGCGGCGACCACACCGCCGGCCTCGTGACGCACAGCGGTGAAGTGCACATCGGTCGAGCGCTCGAGCGCGTCGAGGAAGTACGCGTTGCCGTTGCCCATCACGCCGAAGACGTGGTCGATGTGGCGGGCGAGGGTGAGGGCGACGTGGGCCGAGACGGACGTGGCCGGAGAGACCGCGGGCATGGCGGAACCTTTCGAGACGGAACGGGATCGAATGCCGTATGTGTCTCGCGCGTGCGCGCTGCGTGCCCATTTTTCGAGCACCGGCGGGCGACGATGCCGCCGGACGAGTCGAGTATAGGACTTCGGCCAAGATGGAAGACATGAAGACGATCCAGCTGCGCCGGTACACGCTCGTCGAGGGGGAGTACGACGCGTTCGTCGCGTGGTTCGCCCAGTGGATGCCGAAGGTGCGGCCCGCGGCCGGCTTCACCATCGAGTTCGCCTACGGCCTTCGCGAGACCAACGAGTTCGTGTGGGCGGTGAGCGCCCCCGGCGACGAGGAGGCGTTCGTTGCGCTCGAGAAGGAGTACATGGCCACCGACGCGCGTGCCGAGGCGTTCGCCGGACAGCCGCAGCGTGTCGCCGAGTACAATCTCCGCTACGTGACCGAGTTCCCGACGACGGCCTGAGCGTGCCGGTCTACCGCGCCGCCGACGGCGCCGAGCTGTTCTACGACGAGGTCGGCGAGGGTGCGCCGGTCGTGTTCATCTCGGGCGGCGCCGCCCGCCATCCCTCGTACCTCGGCGACCTCGCAGGGGCCGGCGCCGATCGCCGGCGCCTCACCGTGCACCTGCGCGGTGTCGGCCGCTCGCCGCTGCCGGCCGATGAGACGGCCGCGTCGTGGTGGGCCCAGGGCGACGACCTCGACGCGCTGCGTGTGCACCTCGGTCTCGACCGCCTCGACATCGTGGCCCACTCGGCGGGCACGCGTGTCGCCACGGCGTTCGCCGCGCGGCACCCCGAGCGGGTCGGCCGCCTGGTGCTCGTCACACCCCCGGTGGCGCATCTCGTCGACGAGCCGTCGGACACCGCGGCCATCGCCGCCCGCCGCGCCGGCGACGCCGCCTTCCAGCGCGCGTTCGCCCACCTCTCGACGCCGGCGCCGCTCGACGACGAAGCGGACTTCGCCGCGTGGGATGCCGCAACCGCCGCCGCCGGGTACGCGCACTGGGGCGAGACCGAGCGTGCGCACGCGACGGTGGGCACCCGCGCGGTGCCGGCGGCGCGGGCGTACTTCTCGTCGCCGGCGCCCGAGGCCTTCGCGGCGCTTCTCGCCGAGACCGATGCCCCGGTGCTCGTCATCGCGGGCGCCGAGGACGCGCTCACCGGCTGCGCGCCGGTCGTCGCCGCGGCGAGGCTGTTCCGCCACGGCGAGTCCATCGTGCTCGCGGACTGCGGTCACTACCCCTGGATCGAGCAGCCCGCGGCGTTCCGCGCGGCGGTCGAGGAGTTCCTCGTGCGCTGAGCGCCCGACCGGTCAGGCTCAGCCGCCCAGCGCGTCGCGGATCGCCCGCGCCGACACCGCGAGCCGCGCAGCGATCTCCTCGTCGCTGTGGCTGCTCGCCACGAACACGACCGCGATCGCCGCCGGACCCCGCCCGCGCACCGTGAACGGCACCGCCACCGCGCGCAGGCTCGGGATGACCTCGTCGTGGCTGGTGGCGAAGCCGCGGGTCGCGGCATCCGTCACCTCCTGCGCCAGCTCGGCCGACACATCGGCGGGCCAGGAGGGCCGGGGGAGCAGCGACAGGATGGCCTTGCCCGGGGCGCCGCGCGTGATCGGATGCCGCGTCCCGGGGCGCTGCGCGACCGGATTCACCGCGTGGCGCGGTTCGATGCTCGACAGCGTCACGCATTCGTCGTGGTCGAGCACCGCGAGGAAGCAGGTGACGCCGAGGTCCGCCGCGACCGCGGTGAGCTCGGGCACCGCCTCGGCCTGCAGGTCGTGCGCGACGCCCGCCGCGAGGGCGGCGAGCCGCGCGCCGAGCTCGATGCGTCCGGCGGCGTCGCGCTCGACCAGGCCGTGATCCTCAAGGGTCCGCAGCAGGCGGTACGCGACCGAGCGGTGCACCTCGAGCCGCTCGGCGATCTCGTCGATCGAGAGCGCCCGGCGCGCGTCGGCGAGCACTTCGAGGATCCGGATGCCGCGGCTCAGCGTCTGCGAGGCGGGCGTGGTGGTCGCGGTCGGCGTCATGGAAGCTCATTGTCTCGCCGGCCCACGGTCTTGCCGCTTGCCGACCGGTCGTATACGATCTGTTCAATAGTAGAACGGCGTGTTCGAATATAGAACACGCATCGTTCACGCTCAAGCACCCAGGCCGCAAGCCCTCGACACCGTCGTCCGAGGAGGACACCGATGCAGTTCCACCACCACGGCTACGTCTCGGCCGACCCGCGCGTGCAGGACGCCGCCGGCACCGGTGTCGACCGTCCGGCCGAGCTGCCCGACGAGATGGACGTGCTGATCGTCGGCTCGGGACCCGCGGGCATGCTCCTCGCGGCGCAGATGTCGCAGTTCCCGGACGTGACCACGCGCATCATCGAGCGGCGCGAGGGCCGGCTCGTGCTGGGGCAGGCCGACGGCATCCAGCCGCGCAGCGTAGAGACCTTCCAGGCGTTCGGATTCGCCGAGCGGATCATCGCCGAGGCCTACAACATCGCATGGATGAACTTCTGGGGTCCCGACCCCGAGAACCCCCGCGACATCGTCCGCACCGCGCGCACCGAGGACTACGCGTTCAAGATCAGCGAGTTCCCGCACCTCATCGTCAACCAGGCGCGCGTGCTCGACTACTTCGCCGAGGCGGCGGCGCACGGACCGGGGCGGATCACGCCCGACTACGGCCTCGAATTCGCCGGGCTCACGGTGCTTGAAGAGGGCGAGTACCCCGTCGAGGTGCGCGTGCGGTACACCGCCGGCGAGCGCGCCGGCCAGGAGCGCACCGTGCGCGCCAAGTACGTCGTCGGCAGCGACGGCGCGCGCAGCGGCGTGCGCGAGGCGATCGGCCGCAAGCACGTCGGGCAGTTCGCCGCGCACGCGTGGGGCGTGATGGACGTGCTCGTGAACACCGACTTCCCCGACTGGCGCACCAAGTGCGCCATCAACTCGTCGGCGGGGAACATCCTGCACATCCCCCGCGAGGGCGGCTACCTCAGCCGGATGTACATCGACCTCGGCGAGGTCGCCGCCGACGACGACCATCGCGTGCGCCAGACGCCGATCGAAGAGGTGATCCGCCGGGCGAACGAGATCCTGCACCCGTACTCGATCGACGTGAAGCAGGTGGCCTGGCACAGCGTCTACGAGGTCGGCCACCGCGTCACCGACAAGTTCGACGACGTCGACGTCGACCACGGTCACGACCCTCGCGTCTTCCTCACCGGCGACGCCTGCCACACGCACAGCGCCAAGGCCGGGCAGGGCATGAACGTCTCGATGCAGGACGGGTTCAATCTCGGCTGGAAGCTCGGCCATGTGCTCACGGGCCTCAGCCCCGCGAGTCTGCTGTCGACCTACTCGGCCGAGCGCCAGCCGGTCGCCCAGCAGCTCATCGACTTCGACCGCGAGTGGTCGGCGCTCATGGCGCGCAAGCCCGAGGAGATCTCCGACCCGCAGGAGCTCGCGACCTTCTACCTCGGCACCGCCGAGTTCCCGTCGGGCTTCATGACGCAGTACGGCCCGTCGATGGTGGTGGCAGATGCCGAGTCCCCGGCGTCCCACCAGGCGCTCGCCGAGGGGTTCCCGCTGGGCAAGCGCTTCAAGTCGGTCGAGGTCGTGCGCGTGTGCGACGGCAATGCCGTGCATCTCGGCCACCACGCGAAGGCCGACGGCCGGTGGCGCATCTACGCGTTCGCCGACGCGCCCGCCGCGGGCGAGGCATCCGCTCTCTCGCACTGGGCCGAGTTCATGGGCTCGCCGGCGTCTCCGGTGCAGCGCTTCACGCCGGAAGGCGCCGATGTCGACGCCGTGTTCGACGTGAAGGTCGTGTACCAGCAGCCCCACGAAGAGGTCGACATCACGCGCGTGCCGGACCTGTTCCTCCCGAAGACCGGTCCGCTCGGCCTCACCGACTGGGAGAAGGTCTACGCGGCTGCCCCGAGCGCCTGGACGACCGACGACATCTTCGACGAGCGCAGCCTGTCGCGCGACGGCGTGGTCGTGATCGTGCGCCCCGACCAGTACGTCGCGGCGGTGCTGCCGCTCGAGGCGACCGACGAGCTCACGGACTTCTTCGCGCGGTCGTTCCTGCCGCAGCACGAGCCGGCGGGTGTCGCCCGCTGAGTGTGCAGGGGGGCGAAACCCACCCGTGCTCTGTACATCGCGTATATCGGCCGCGCTGGGCGGCGGCGGGCAGAATTGCCCGTAGACATCGACAGCACGGATGCCGCGGTCCGCAGCATCCGGAACCGACAAGGGAGTCCCCGTGACCACGACGATCACCGAAACCCGTGAGTCCGAACTGCTGGCATCCGTCCCCGACGGTCTGTTCATCGGCGGGCAGTGGCGCGCCGCCGCCGAGGGCAAGACGCTGAAGGTCTACGACCCGTCCAACGGCGAGGTCGTCAAGGAGATCGCGAACGCCTCGCCCGAGGACGGCATCGCCGCGCTCGATGCCGCCGTCGAGGCGTTCCCGGCCTGGGCGGCCACGCCCGCGCGCGAACGCGCCGAGATCCTGCGCCGCGCCTTCGACCTCCTGCAGGAGCGCAAGGAGGACTTCGCGCTCCTCATGACGATCGAGATGGGGAAGCCGCTCGCTGAGGCCCGCGGTGAGGTCGCGTACGGCGGGGAGTTCCTGCGCTGGTTCAGCGAGGAGACCGCCCGCGTGCAGGGCCGCTACGGCGCGAACCCCGAGGGCACTGGCCGCATGATCGTGTCGCAGCACCCCGTCGGCCCGTGCTTCCTCATCACGCCGTGGAACTTCCCGCTCGCAATGGCGACCCGCAAGATCGCGCCCGCGCTCGCGGCCGGCTGCACGGTGGTCATCAAGCCCGCCGAGCTCACGCCGCTGACGACCCTCGCGTTCGCGCAGCTGCTCGAGGACGCCGGCGTGCCGGCGGGTGTGGTCAACGTCTTCACCACCTCGACATCGGGCGCGGTGTCCGAGCCGATCATCCGCGACCCGCGCCTGCGCAAGCTGTCGTTCACGGGGTCGACTCAGGTCGGGCAGAAGCTGCTCGAGCAGGCGGCGCAGGGCGTGCTGCGCACGTCGATGGAGCTCGGCGGCAACGCGCCGTTCGTCGTGTTCGACGACGCCGACCTCGACAAGGCCGTCGACGGCGCGATGCTCGCGAAGTTCCGCAACATCGGTCAGGCCTGCACCGCCGCGAACCGGTTCATCGTGCACCGGTCGGTCGCCGACGAGTTCGCCCGCCGGGTCACCGAGCGCGTGAACGGCTTCACCGTCGGGCGCGGAACCGAGGAGGGCGTCAACATCGGACCCCTCATCGACGACCGTGCGGTCGCGAAGGCCTCGCAGCTGGTCCAGGATGCCGTCGACCGCGGCGCGAAGGTCACCACCGGCGGCAACGAGGTCGAAGGGCCGGGCACGTTCTACGAGCCGACCGTCGTCACCGACGTCAAGCCGGGCTCCGACATCCTCCGCGAGGAGATCTTCGGACCGGTGCTGGCGATCATCCCGTTCGACACCGAGGACGACGCCGTCCGCCTCGCGAACGACACCGAGTACGGGCTCGTGTCGTACGTCTTCACCGAGAGCCTGGCCCGCGGACAGCGCATGATCGAGCGCCTCGAGACCGGCATGATGGGCCTCAACATGGGGGTCGTCTCCAACGCCGCCGCCCCGTTCGGCGGCTGGAAGATGTCGGGCCTCGGCCGCGAGGGCGGCGCAGAGGGCATCCACGAGTACCTGCAGACGAAGTACACGCTCACGCCCAACCCGTTCTGACGCGACGCCATGAGATGAGCGGATGCCGCAGCCCGCGGCATCCGCTCATCCCGTCGTCTCGACGGCCGTGACCCGCGTCGCCCGGCAGTCACCGGACGGTGATGCGGAGCGGGGCCCGGCCTCAGTCGCAGATGCCGCGAGCGGTGTCGTTCTTGCCCTGGCCGCCGAGTGCCTGGACGACGTCACCGACGTTGGTGAACCCGAGGGCGCCTTCGGTGTTGATCGTCTTGTGCACCTGGCCGAAACACGCTGCATCGGCGGGCGCGGCGTTGGCCGTGCCGGCGACGCCGAACACGGCGAGAGCCACGATGGCTCCGGTGGCGAGAATGCGCTTCATTGGACTTTCCCCTCCTCTGTGGCGGATGCGTGTTCACCCGCTACGGAGTACTTCTCGCAGTCCTATGCTCTTGGATGCACTTTCCGGAACCTCTTCCTGGTCTTCGCGCCGCTACCGCTCGCCCGCGCGAAGATCGAGCACTGTCACGGCCTCGACCGGACCGCCGTCCGCGGCGCGCATGACGGCGCGGTGCTCGGCGTCGATCGGCCGCAGGGATCCGTCGGCGACCGCGCGAGCGCGGGACAGATCGTCGGTCTGCATCGCGTAGACGAGGATCGGTCCGTCCGTCGTGTCGACGAGCATCGCCGTCTCGTGGTCGATCCCCTCGGCGTCGAGCGAGGCCAGCGCCTCTGCGCGGCGCGGTCCGTCGACCTCCCCGAGCCAGCTGCTGACACGCTCGCGGTGGTCGGGTCGGATGCGGCGGACGACGAGATGGATCACGACCTCAGGCTAGACAACCGGTCTGCGCCCGGGGGCGAGCGCGACCGGTTCACGGTGGTGCGCAAGCGGGTCTGATCCGGGGAGGGCGATTCACTCGTCGTCGGGCTTGCGCGGCGTCATGAACCACTCGACGAACTTCGTCGCGCGGCCATCGGGCGCGAACCAGACCTCCCAGAGGTTCGAGTAGCTCGCGTGGCCGGGGTATACCACGGTGCCCTTGATGATCCCGACCTCGTCGTTCTCGATGAGCACCGCGAGATCGTGGGTCGGGTCGCTGGCCTCCGGTTCACCCCACATCTCGACGATCGCGTCGATGCCGACCACGGGATCGTCGTCGTCGGGCCGGAACCAGTACTCCGCGTCGTCGGCGAAGATCGCCCGCACGTCGCCTTCGTCCTTCGAGTCCCACGCCTTGATGTAGCCCGCCAGCCAGTCGCTCGCCTTCGTCATACGACGTGTCTACTCCGCCTCGGCGCTACGCGCCACGGACTCGGCCTGGGCGCCCGCAGTGGGGGAGACGAAGCACGGAGAAGGGCGCCGGCGACACGGCGGGACGGGCGGATGCCGCACGGGATGCGGCATCCGCCCTCCTCTCCTCGACAAGGTCGGAACCCGTCGTCAGACTGGGCGCACCGACCGGAGGAGTCCGCCATGACGTCTCACGTGATCAAGCCGCTCACCCCCGAGACCTTCCCTGCCTGGCTCGCGCTCGCGCAGAAGCACAACGGCGTCTGGGGCGGGTGCTACTGCTCGTACTTCCACGGCGACACCGAGCAGACCGTCAAGAGCGAGTACGACGGACCGACCTTCAAGCAGCGGCTCGTGGACGAAGGCGTCGCGCACGCGGCGCTCGTCTTCGACGGCGACGAGGCGATCGCGTGGTGCGAGTACGGGAGTCCGGCCGAGCTGCCGGGCATCTACCACCGCAAGGAGTACGACGCCGGCGAGAGCAATCCGGCGCCCTGGCGCATCACGTGCTTCTTCGTCGACCGCGATCATCGGCGCTCCGGCGTCGCCCGGGAGGCGCTCGACGGCGCGCTCGACCTGATCGCCCAGGCCGGTGGGGGAGAGGTCGTCTCCTTCCCCAACGAGCTGGTCCCCGGCAAGAAGACCTCGTCGTCCTTCCTCCACAACGGCACGAGAGCCATGTTCGAGAAGGCCGGGTTCACGTTCGAGCGGCACATCGGCAAAAGCAAGACCGTGATGCGCAAGACCATCACGCCCGCGAACTGACCCGGCGCGGCGTCGGCGACGTGGGCCATGATGGGGCGCATGGTCCCCTCCACACCGCCCCTGGGAGCCGCCTCCCCCGCCCCAGCGCGTCCGATCGCGGCCGTCCGTCAGGAGCGGCTCCGGTCCCACCGGCTGAGTGCCCCCGCCGGCACGGTCGCCGAGGCGGCCCGCCACATGCTCGCGACGCAGAGCCAGGAGTTCTGGGGCGGACGCTGGGCGCTCGCCGCGCGCACCCGCGGCCGCGCGACGGTGCGCGACGTCGACGCCGCCTACGACCGCGGCGAGATCGTGCGCTCGTGGACGATGCGCGGCACCATCCACACCATCCCCACGGCCGACCTCGAGTGGGTGCTCTCGATCACCGCCGAACGGCAGCGACGGCAGGCGGCTGCCGTCCACCGCGCCGAAGGCATCGACGCCGACGAAGTCGGCCGCGCCGAGCGCCTTGCGCGCGGGGCGCTGGGCGGAGGCAACCGCCTCAGCCGCAAAGAGCTGTTCGAGGTGTGGGAGCAGGGCGGGGTGTCGACCGCCCGCCAGCGCGGCTATCACCTGCTGGTCGCGCTGTCGCTGCGGGCCGTCGTCTGCCAAGGGCCCGTGGTGCCGCGCGAGACGGGGCCGACGCGCGAGCAGTTCCTGGTGCTGGCGGAGGAATGGATCACGGATGCCGCGACCCCGGCCGATCCGCCGGCAGAGTTCTTCGTCCGGTTCATCGCCTCGCACGGGCCCGCCGGTGCGAGGGACTTCGCCTGGTGGACGGGGCTCCCGCTCGGGGTCTCGCGCGCCGCCGCGGAGGCGGCATCCGATCGCCTCACCGTCGTCGCGGACGATCCCGAGCCGCAGTACGTGGTCGCGGCCGGAGCGCCACGGCGCAGCGGTTCCGCGCCGGAGGTCGTCGCCCTGCCGCCGTTCGAGGAGTACTACCTCTCCTACGCCGACCGCACCGTGCCGTGCGCGCCCGAGTTCCTGCGCGCGATCGGCCCGAGCATGAACGGCATCGTGCGGCCCATCATCGTCGTGCGCGGCGAGGTCGTGGGCGTGTGGACCCACTCGGTCGCGGTGGGGCGCCACGCCGATGACCCGATCCCCGAGCTCTTCGCGCCGGGCGCGGCGACGGACGCCGAGATCTCGGCCGCGCTCGACCGGTATCGCGACTTCATCACGGCGTGAGACCGGGCGTTTTCGCCGAGACCGAGGGCGTCGTCCTGTGTCTCGGCCAAAACGCCCGGTCTCGGCGGGGGATGGGGCCGCCCCACGGCTCGACGGGCGGGCGGGTCAGGCGTGGCGGTCGAGGAAGTCGTACACCTCGTTGTCGTCGACGCCGGGGAAGGCGCCGCGGGGCAGCGGCGAGAACATCTGCATGTGCACGCGCGCGCTCGGCCACGCCTTGCCCGACCAGCGCGCCGACACGTCCGGCGCGACCCGGCGGCAGCAGGACTCGTCCGGGCACGTAGACGTGGCTCGCTTCTGGGTCTCGCGGCCGCGGAACCAGCGCGCGTCGTCGAACGGCACCCCGACCGTGATCGAGAACTCGCCCTCGGCCGTGGTGCCGGTCTGCGTCGAGCACCAGTAGGTGCCCGCGGGGGTGTCGGTGTACTGGTAGTGCTCGGTGGTGCGGTTCTGCTCCGAGAACGCGGAGCGGGCCGAGAACTTACGGCACGCGATCTGGCCGTCCACGGCACCCGTGACGTCCATCGGCAGGGGCAGGTCGTCGTTCTCGTACACGCGCGAGATGGCGCCCGACCCGTCGACGCGCAGGAAGTGCAGCTTGATGCCCAGGTGATGCGTCGCCAGGTTGGTCAGCCGCATGCCCGCCGCCTCGTGCGTCACGCCGAACGCGTCGCGGAAGTCCTCGACAGCGAGGTTGCGATCCTTCTTCGCCTGCTGCAGGAAGGCGGCAGACGCCGTCTCGGGCATGAGGCAGCATGCCGCGTAGTAGTTGATCTCGAGCCGCTGCTGCAGGAAGTCCGCGTAGTCGGTCGGCCTCTTGTGCCCGAGCAGCCGGTGCGCCATCGCCTGAAGGGCCATCGAGCGCAGGCCGTGACCGCCGGGAATGGATGCCGGGGGCAGATAGATGCGGCCGTGCTCGAGGTCGGTCACGGACCGCGTCGAGTGGGGCAGGTCATTGACGTAGATGAGCTCGAAGCCCAGCTTCTCGGCCATGATGCTCACGGTGCGGTGCGTGAGGGCGCCCGATACGTGCCCGGCGGACTTGAGCTGCTTCTCGGCGAGCTTCTCGATGTCGGGCAGATAGTTGTCGCGCTCGCGCATCATCAGCCGGAGCTCGGTGTTGGCGCGCCGCGCCTCCTCGGGGGTCGCGATGGCTTCGCGCTCGCGTCGCTGCAGCTCGCGGTGCAGACCCAGGATCGACTCGATCGTGTCGTCGGTCATGCCCTTCGACACCTTGACGGCCGGAACGCCGAGCTGGCGGAAGACGGAGCTCGACTGCGCGCGGTCGAGCTCGATCTCGAGGGCGGCACGGCGATTGGGCGGCTCGGCCGACAGCAGGTCGGCGACCTCGACGCCCGTCGTCGAGGCGATCGACTGCAGCAGCGAGAGCTTCGGCTCGCGCTTGCCGTTCTCGATCAGGCTGAGCTGGCTGCCGGCGACGCCCACGAGCGCTCCGAGCTCGTCGAGCGTGTAGCCGTGCGCGAGGCGCTGATGGCGGATGCGGTGACCCAGGGTCGACAGCTCCAGGGAGGTGGGGGGCATTCCTTGATGCTAGCGAAAGAATCGCAAGTCTTGACACCACATTTCACCGGAAGAGGCATCCGTTACCCCTGAAAGTAGAGGAAGAGCACGAATCTGCATCGTCGAAACCATCTGACGTCGAATCAACGAGGAGCGACACCATGGCCCTTGCCGACATCTTCACCCGAACCGAAGGCTCTTCCGCGCGTCCCACCGTGACCCGGACGTACGGCGAGCTGCCGACCGTTCAGGGCGAGGGCATGGCCGCGCTGCGGGCATGGGTCGATGAGATCGCCGCGCTCACCCAGCCGGCTCGCATCCACTGGGTCGAGGGGTCCCGCGCCGAGAACGACGCACTGCTGCGCGAGATGGTCGACGAGGGCAAGCTCATCAAGCTCAACCCCGAGTGGCGACCCGGCTCGTACCTGGCGCGCTCGCACCCCAGCGACGTCGCGCGCACCGAGGCCCGCACCTTTATCGCGTCCGAGCGCGAGGAGGACGCCGGTCCCACCAACAACTGGGTCGCCCCCGACGAGATCCGCGCGACGATCACGCCGCTGTTCGAGGGTTCGATGAAGGGCCGCACGATGTACGTCGTGCCGTTCTCGATGGGTGCGGTCGGCGGACCCCTGTCGCACATCGGCGTGCAGGTGACCGACAGCGCGTACGCCGTCGCGTCGATCGGCATCATGACCCGTGTCGGCACCGAGGTGCTGCGCGAGATCGCGGCCGGTGCACCGTGGGTGAAGACGGTGCACTCGGTCGGCGCCCCGCTGCAGCCCGGCGAGCAGGATGTCGCGTGGCCGTGCAACGACGAGAAGTACATCGTGCACTTCCCCGACACTCTCGAGGTGTGGTCGTTCGGCTCGGGGTACGGCGGCAACGCGATCCTCGCCAAGAAGTGCTTCGCCCTCCGCATCGCCTCGGTCATCGGTCGCAACGAGGGCTGGCTGGCCGAGCACATGCTCCTCATCCGCGTGATCGACCCGGCCGGCCGGGCGTACCACCTGGCGGCGGCGTTCCCGTCGGCCTGCGGCAAGACGAACCTCGCGATGCTGCGCCCGACGATCCCCGGCTGGCGCGTCGAGACCCTCGGCGACGACATCGCGTGGCTGCGTCCGGGCGAGGACGGCCGCCTCTGGGCCATCAACCCCGAGGCGGGCTTCTTCGGCGTCGCTCCCGGCACCGGCCAGTCCACCAACGTCACCGCTGTCGAGACGCTGTGGGGCAACACGATCTTCACCAACGTCGCGCTGCGCGCCGACGGTGACGTGTGGTGGGAAGGCCTCACCGACGAGCCGCCGGCAGAGCTCACCGACTGGGAGGGCAAGCCGTGGACGCCGGCATCCGGTCGTCCCGCCGCCCACCCGAACTCGCGCTTCACCGTCGCCGCGGCCCAGTGCCCGCAGATCGCCGACGACTGGGACGCCCCGCAGGGCGTGCCGCTGGACGCGATCCTCTTCGGCGGGCGCCGCGCCACCAACGTGCCGCTGGTCGTCGAGGCCACCGACTGGACCCACGGCGTCTTCATGGGATCCAACATCTCGTCCGAGAAGACCGCCGCCCAGGAGGGCACGGTCGGCGAGCTGCGCCGCGACCCGTTCGCGATGCTCCCGTTCTGCGGCTACAACATGGCGGACTACTTCGGCCACTGGCTGAAGGTCGGCCAGAAGCTGCGGTTCGACCGCGCCCCGCGCGTCTTCCAGGTCAACTGGTTCCGCAAGGGCGCCGACGGCCGCTTCCTGTGGCCGGGCTTCGGCGACAACTCGCGGGTCATCGACTGGATCATCCGCCGCATCGAGGGCGAGGTCGGCGCGGTCGACAGCCCGATCGGCCGCCTGCCGAAGTCCGAGGATCTCGACCTCGACGGCATCGAGGTGTCGCAGGCGGATCTCGACGAGCTCTTCGCGGTGGACCCGCAGCTGTGGCTGCGCGAGGCCGATCTCACGGAGGAGTTCTACCGCACCTTCGAAGGACGCGTTCCCGCCCCGCTGTGGGCTGAGCTCGCCGCGCTGCGCTACCGGCTGCAGCGCGCCTGACCCCTCGCGACGGGCGGCAGCGCCCGTCGAAGCGAGGCTCCCCGCAGGGGAAACGGATGCCTCGACCCGCGTCTTCGCAGCGGGTCGAGGCATCCGTCATTCCTGCCACGGACGCGTTCTTCTGCGCCGTGCCATCTCCCAGATCAGGAGATATGGCGGATACAGGACGATCCGCCGACGATCGTCCTGCTCCCGTCAGATTCCCCGATCCCGGAGAAGGCCGGCTCAGACCAGCAGCTGGTGCTTGGCGAGGTCGCGGTAGAGCGGGGTCGACTGCACGAGCTCGGAGTGCGTGCCCTGGCCGACCACCCGGCCGTGCTCCATGACGACGATGTGGTCGCTGTCGACGACGGTCGACAGGCGGTGCGCGATCACGATGAGGGTGCGCCCGGCCGCTACGGCGTCGATCGCCTCGCGCATGCGCTGCTCGTTGAGCCCGTCGAGCGACGAGGTCGACTCGTCGAGCAGCAGGATCGGGGGAGCCGCCAGGAGTGCGCGCGCGATCGCGAGGCGCTGGCGCTCGCCGCCCGACAGCATGACGCCCGACTCGCCCACGGGTGCGTCGACGCCGAGCGGGTTGCGGTCGAGCACCTCGCCGAGGTTCACCGTACGCAGCACCGCTTCGCACTCGGCGTCGGAGGCGTCGGGCGAGGCCAGCCGCAGGTTGTCGCCGATCGTGCCCGCCAGGGTCGGGGCGTCCTGCTCGACGTAGCCGAGCTGCGCGCGCAGCGCGTCGCGGTCGAGCGCGCGCACGTCGGTGCCGTCGAGCAGGATTGCGCCGTCGGTCGGGTCGTAGAAGCGCTCGATGAGCGCAAGGGTCGTGCTCTTGCCGGCACCCGACGGGCCCACGAGGGCGACGCGCGCCCCGCGCGGAACCGAGAACGACACGCCGCGCAGCACCTCGGCGTCGACGGGAGCGGATGCCGCGGCATCCGCTCCCGCGTCGCCCTCGGCGGTCAGCGACCCGTCGCCGAGCACGATCGTCGAGGCCGCGACGTGGGCGCTCTCGAGCACCGCGAGCGCCTCGGACTCGGCCTTGCGGCGCGCGGCGACGACGTTCTCGGGGTACCGGAACCGCACGTCGCGGAACTCGATGGCAGGCGCTTCGAGGGTTTCGCGTCGCGCACTTTGCACCTCTTCGGCCTCGGAATCTGCGAAGTGCGCGATTCGAGACTCGGGGTCAGCGAGGCGGGCGGCGACGGCGGCGTCGTCCTGCTCCTCGGTGGGGAGGTCGAGCACCTCCTGGATGCGGCCGAGCGCGCCGAGCGCCTGGCTCACCGAGGTGATGGCGCCGAAGAACGAGCCGAGCGGCGCGATCAGCATGAAGAGGAACATGATGAAGGTCACGAGGCTGGCGATCGACAGCGCGCCGGTCGCGACGCGGAAGCCGCCGAGTCCGATCACGACGAGCAGCGACACCTGCAGCGCGACGTTCGCGATCGGCACCACGAGCGCCGACACCTTCGCGATGCGCACGCCCACGTCGTAGGCGTCCCTCGCCTGGGCGGTGACCGCGTCGACCTCGCGGGCGGTCGCCCCCGACGCGCGGACGGTGCGGATCGAGCCCACCGCGCGCTCGACCCCGGAGGCGAGCGCGCCGACCTTCTCCTGCTGCTCGGTCGACGCCGCGCGGATGCGGCCGCTCAGCAGCACGACGCCGACCACCGAGATGCCGATCACGAGCACGATGATCGCGAGCAGGACCGGGTCGATGATCGCCATCGCGACGAGAGCGCCGACGAAGAGGAGGGCGTTGCCGATCGAGTCGGCCAGGCCCTGGGTGAGCGCGGCGTAGAGCAGCGTCGTGTCGCTGCCGACCCGCGACACGAGGTCGCCGGTGCGCCGCGCGTCGAACTCGCTGACCGGCAGGTGAAGGATGCGTGCGATCAGCCGCCGGCGGCTCGAGTACACCACGGCGGTGCCGGTGCGCTGGAGCAGGTAGTGCTGCCAGCCCGAGATGAGCGACGCGAGGATGACGAAGCCGACGAGCGCCCAGATCAGCAGACCGAGGTCGAGGTTCTGCTGAACCCGCGTGATGACCTGACCGACGAGCAGCGGCTGGATGAGCGACGCCCCGGCGCTCAGGATGCTGAGGACGACGACCACGGCCAGCGTGCGCTTGTGCTCGAACAGATACGGCAGCAGCTGCGCGAAGGTGGCGCGCGGGCCCTCCTCGTCCTTGCCGCGGCGACCGCGGCCGCGCCGGGCGCGGGTCGGAGAGGTCGCCTCAGGGGCGGCGGGGGCTTCGTCGAGTTCGGCGGAGGGCATGGGTGAACCTCGTTCGTGAAGGGGTTACTTTCGACCGTACTTCTTGTGGACGGCCTGTCGGGACACGCCCAGGGCGCTCGCGATCGCCTGCCACGAGAAGCCGAGGTTGCGCGCCCGGCGCACCTGCACCTCTTCGGCGCGGCTGAGCTCGCGACGAACCTCCGCCAGCCGGTGCAGTTCGGCGAGCGGCTCGCGTTCGCCGGCCGCTCCGATCAGGGTGCGTACCTCGTCACCGCTCACGTTCGCCGCCTCTCCTGATCGCGGACGGATGCCGCAGCTCGCGGCATCCGTCGTCAACCGTAGTTGACGCTCGAAATGGTGTCAACCTGCGTTGACGCCCCCTTCGGGATGTTCGCTTCGCCGGTGCGCGGAGAGGGGAGGTGGGGTGTCGGAGCGGGGCGTTAGGGTTATCCGGTGCCCGCCCCCGTGATCACCGCTGACAACCTCGTCAAGGCCTACAAGGTCAAAGGCAAGCCCGACTTCCTCGCTGTCGACGGCCTCTCGTTCGAGGTGGCGCCGGGCGAGTCGTTCGGCCTGCTCGGCCCCAACGGCGCGGGCAAGTCCACCACGATGAAGATGATCGGCGCGGTCTCGACCCGCACCTCTGGCGACCTCTCGATCCTGGGGCTGGACCCCGACCGGTACGGCCCCGAGATCCGGTCACGGCTGGGCGTCGTGCCGCAGCAGGACAACCTCGACGGCGAGCTCAACGCGCGCGAGAACCTGTACATCTACGGGCGGTACTTCGGCCTGCCGGGCAAGGTGTGTCACCAGAAGGCCGACGAGCTGCTCGCGTTCGCCCAGCTCGAAGACAAGGCCAAGAGCAAGGTGGAGCAGCTGTCGGGAGGCATGAAGCGCCGGCTCACCATCGCGCGCGGACTGATCAACGACCCGCGCATCCTGCTGCTCGACGAGCCGACGACCGGTCTCGACCCGCAGGCGCGCCACGTGCTGTGGGACCGGCTGTTCCGCCTCAAGGAGCGCGGCACGACGCTCGTGCTCACGACGCACTACATGGACGAGGCCGAGCAGCTGTGCGACCGGCTCATCGTGGTCGACAAGGGCCGGATCATGGCCGAGGGCACGCCCGCCTCGCTGATCCGCGAGCACTCGAGCCGCGAGGTGCTCGAGGTGAGGTTCGGCTCCGACCGCAACGAGCAGGTCGCGCCGCAGCTCGAGGGCATCGGCGACCGCGTCGAGGTGCTGCCCGACCGCGTGCTCGTGTACGCGTCCGACGGCGAGGCGGCGCTCGAGCAGGTGACCCAGCGCGGGCTCCACCCCCTCACGAGCCTCGTGCGGCGCTCGAGCCTCGAAGACGTGTTCCTGCGCCTGACAGGAAGGTCGCTGATCGAATGACCTCCTCACCCGAAGCCGCGGCGGCCGGCGGCGAGCCGCCGGCGGCGACCCGCACGCAGCCGTCGCTCGACGAGCTGCGCGCCGAGGCGATGCGGTGGGGCCGCAAGCCCCGCGTCGCCGGCACCTGGTACGTCACCGAGCACATGGTGCGCGCGATGCGCGCCTACGGCTGGACGATCATCGTGGGCGCGCTGGGGCAGCCGATCCTGTATCTGCTCGGACTCGCGGTGGGCCTCGCGGCGCTCATCGACGCCCCGATCACGCAGAACGGCGTCGAGGTCTCGTACCTCGTGTTCGTCGCGCCTGCGCTGCTCATGACAGCGGCGATCTCGGTCGCGTCCGAGGAGTTCTCGTATCCGGTGATCGCCGGGTTCAAGTGGCGCCGGTACTTCTTCGGCTTCAGTGCGACAGGCCTCTCTCCCGGGCAGATCGCGGGCGGCGTCATCGCCGGTGCCTCCGCGCGCATCGTCGTGGTCGTCGTCGCCTACTACCTGTTCCTCTGGCTCTTCCAGGCGGTGCCGAACCCCGAGACCGGCTGGATCACGATCCCGGTGGGCCTGCTCGCGGGCCTCGCGTTCGGCATCCCGTACATGGCCTACGCCGCGTCGATCACCGACGACAAGGGCCAGGTCGCCCTGGTGCAGCGCTTCGCCTTCATGCCGATGTTCCTCTTCTCGGGCACCTTCTACCCGCTGACGACGCTGCCGCTGTGGCTGCAGTGGATCGGGTGGGTCTCGCCCCTGTGGCACGCCACCGAGCTCGGCCGCATCGCCACCTACGGCATGCCGGCCGACCCGTTCGCCGTCGTCATCCACGTCGGGTACCTGCTCGTACTGACGGCCGGGGGCTATCTGATCGGACGACGGATCTTCCAGAGGAGGCTCGGCGAATGACCACCTCGACCGCGACCGAGACCGCGCCCTCCCGCGCGGGCGGCGTGCGCGCGCTGTGGGCGGGCAACCCGCAGTCCGTCGTGCAGCGGGGCCTCATCGCCGCGCGCTCGTCGAGCTGGGCCGTCGTGCTCTCCGGCTTCTTCGAGCCGGTGTTCTACCTGGCCTCGATGGGCATCGGCCTCGGCGCCCTCATCGGCGACGTCCAGACGTCCAGCGGCGTGGAAGTGCCGTACGCGGCGTTCATCGCACCCGCGCTGCTGGCGGTGTCGGCCATGAACGGCGCGATCTACGACTCCACGTGGAACGTCTTCTTCAAGCTCAACTACGGCAAGCTCTACGAGGGCATGCTCGCGACCTCGCTCGGTCCGCTCGACGTCGCGCTGGGAGAGATCCTCTACGCCCTGCTGCGCGGCCTGCTGTACGCGACGGGGTTCATGATCATCATGCAGATCCTGGGGCTGAACCTCGCGTGGACCGCGATCCTCGCCCTCCCCGCGGTGATGCTGATCGCCTTCGGCTTCGCGAGCCTCGGCATGGCCGTCACCAGCTACATGAAGACGTTCCAGCAGATGGACTGGATCAACTTCGTCCTGCTGCCGATGTTCCTCTTCTCCGCGACGCTGTACCCGATCACGATCTATCCCGAGTGGATCCAGTCGATCATCATGGCGTTCCCGCTGTGGCACGGGGTCGAGCTGGTCCGCGGTCTCACCACCGGCATCCTCACCCCGGCGATGTGGTGGCACGTCCTCTACTACGTGGTGATGATCGCGATCGGGCTCCTGTTCACGACGAAGCGCCTTCGCGCCCTCTTCCTCGACTGAAAGACGGAGAAACACGGATGCCTCGACCCGGCCGGGTCGAGGCATCCGTGTCTCTGCGGAGCAGTGGTCAGAGCGAGCCGGTCGCTCCCACGCCGAGGTCGGCGTTGTAGTCGACGTCCTTCGTCTCGGGGGAGAGGATCAGCGCGATGAACGTCAGCACGGCCATCGCCGAGAGGTACAGGCCCACGAGGACGGGGCTGCCGCCCGCCGCCGACCACAGCCACACCGCGACGATCGGCGCGAGGGCCGCACCGAGGATCGACGACACGTTGTACGAGATCGCCGAGCCCGAGTAGCGCACGTTCGTGGGGAACAGCTCCGGGAGCACAGCACCCATCGGACCGAAGGTCGAGCCCATCAGCATGAATCCGAAGATGAGGAACGCCTGCGTCAGCGCGCCGGTGAACTTCGGGTCGAGCTGCGGCGAGAGGAACAGGTTGAAAGTGAGTCCGAACACGATGATGAGGCCGGTCACCCACAGCAGCAGGCGGCGACGGCCGATCGTGTCGGCGATGGGGCCCGACAGCAGCGTGAAGATGCCAAAGAACACCACGCCGATGATCTGCATCAGCACGAAGTCGGTGTAGCCGAACCCGAGACCGGGGTAGAACTGGGCTGCGAACGCCGCAGGGTCGAAGGCCGTGCCCGCGGCCTCGGCTGCCTTCTGTGCGGCGGCGGATGCGGTCTCGAGGTCGGCCGCCTTCGTGCCGTACGACAGCGTGAAGTTGGTCATCAGATAGAACAGCACGTACGTCGCCAGCATGATGAACGTGCCGAGGATGAGGTGCCACCAGTGGTGGCGGATCACGGTGCCGAGCGGGAACTTGCGGATGACGCCCTTCTCCTCGGCCTTGACGAAGGTCTCGGACTCGACGAGGCGCAGGCGCACCCACAGGCCGATGATCACCATGACGGCCGAGAAGAGGAACGGCACGCGCCAGCCCCACGCGAGGAACTCGTCGGAGCGCTGCGCCGCGCCGTCGGGGTGCGGGAGCAGGTAGTTGATCGCCAGGAACACCGAGTTGGCGATGATGAAGCCGAGCGGTGCGCCCAGCTGCGGGAAGGTGCCGTACCAGGCGCGCTTGCCCTTGGGGGCGTTCTCGGTGGCCACGAGGGCGGCACCCGACCACTCGCCGCCGAGCGCGAAGCCCTGGAACAGGCGGAGGATCAGCAGCAGCACGGCCGCCCAGACCCCGATCTCGTTGAACGTGGGGAGGCAGCCGATGAGGAAGGTCGCGACACCCATCGTCAGCAGCGACGCGACGAGCGTGGCCTTGCGGCCGAAGCGGTCGCCGAAGTGGCCGAACACGATCGCGCCGAGAGGGCGGGCGATCATCGCGGCGCCGAACACGCTGAACGACAGGAGCAGCGAGGTCGTGTCGTTGCCGGTGGGGAAGAAGAGGATCGGGAAGACGAGCACCGCGGCGGTCGCGTAGACGTAGAAGTCGTAGAACTCGATCGTCGTGCCGACGAGGCTCGCGAGGATGACGCGGGAACGGGGATTGGCGGGTGCCGCGGGAGTCGCGGCAGTGGTGGGGGAGGACATATTCACCTGGGGCATGCGCGGGGCGGGGCATCCGGGTGGGATGCGGCGGTGGGCATCCGCAAGGCGCAGGGGTGACGCGTCAGGCGGCACTGCACTGGATCACCGTGGTGGCAGGCGTTGTCGCCGGCACGAAGAACAAGCCTACCCCCGCGATTCCACCCTGGTCGCGCAAGGGAATCGGCGGCCGCGCATGCGAGCGCCCCGCCGACTTCCGCCGGCGGGGCGCAGAGCAGGAAGACGGATGCCGCGACCCGGGGCCGCGGCATCCGTTCAGGCGATCAGCGCCAGAGGACGGCGATCGCGGCGTTCGTGAAGGTCAGGATGCCCACGGCCCAGAACATGGCGGCGGGCAGCGAGTCGGTCTTGCGCTGGCGCGCGCGACCGATGCCGAGGAGGGCGCCGATCACCAGCAGGATCACCAGCTTGATGCCGATCTTGACGTAGTTCAGGTCGTACTCGATGCCCCAGGGTGCGGCGAGGATCAGGCCGGCGACCGCGGCGATGGCGAGGCCCCAGTCCATGAGGCGGGTGAACCGCCGCTTTCCGTTGACCGCCTCGACGACCCAGGCGCCGAAGAGGATGGCGAAGCCGACGAGGTGGACGAGCACGACGACGTGACGCAGGATTTCCATGCCATCAGTCTAGCTGAAGGTCATCGTCTCCGACCCGGGGACCTTGTCCGCCGCACCGGTTTCGTCGTGCGGAAATCCACCCCTTCGCGGTTCTGAGGGTGCGGGACTCGCGAAAGGGTGGATCTCGGCCGGCTCAGGCACGCAGGTCGCGGAGCACCAGGGCGGTGCGCAGCGCCGCGTCGGCGGCCTCGAAGCCCTTGTCTTCCTGCGACCCCTCCAAGCCCGCGCGGGCGATGCCCTGGGCCTCGTCGTCGAGCGTCAGCACGCCGAACCCGACGGGCTTGCCGGTGTCGAGGGCGACGCGCGTCAGCCCGTCGGTCGCGGCGTTCGACACGAAGTCGAAGTGGGGTGTGCCGCCGCGGATGATGACGCCCAGCGCCACGACCGCATCGGCGCCCGCCTCGAGGGCCGCCTTCGCGACGACCGGCAGCTCGAACGATCCCGGGACGCGCACCAGGCGCCAGGCTGCACCGGCCCCGTCGAGCGCTCGCTGGGCGCCCGCGATGAGGCCGTCCGAGATGGCGTCGTGCCAGGTGCCGGCGACGATCACGACCTCCAGTCCGCTGCCGTCGATCGCCTCGGTGGCCTGGGGTGCCCCCTTGCCGCTCATCGTTCTGCTCCTTCGCGCAACTCTGCTCCTTCGTGCATTTGGGCCAGTGCATCGGCCAGATCGGCTTCCGCGATGATGTGGCCCATGCGGTCGCGCTTCGTCTCCAGGTACTGGTGGTTGTTGGGGCCGACCCCGACCAGCAGCGGCACCTGCTCGACGATGTCGAGGCCGAGCTGACGGAGCTGGTTGACCTTGTCGGTGTTGTTGGTGAGAAGGCGCACCTTCTCGACGCCCAGGTCGGCGAGGATGCCGGCCGCCGCCGCGTAGTCGCGGGCGTCGGCCGGGAGGCCGAGGGCGAGGTTCGCGTCGACGGTGTCGAGGCCCCGCTCCTGCAGCGAGTACGCGCGCAGCTTGTTGATCAGGCCGATGCCGCGCCCCTCGTGACCCCGCATGTAGATGACGACGCCGCCATCCTGCTCGATCGCGTCCAGCGCGGCCTCGAGCTGCGGGCCGCACTCGCACTTGAGCGATCCGAAGGCCTCGCCGGTCAGGCACTCGGAGTGCACGCGCACGAGCGGTGACTCGGAGAGCTCGCCCGACACGACGGCGATGTGGTCGGTGCCGGTGACGCGGTCCTTGTAGGCGAGGAAGCGGAACTGGCCGTGCGAGGTCGGCACATTGGCCTCCGCGCGCAGGCTCACGCGCCGCTTGTGGGCGTTGCGGATCGCCGGATCGCACGGCTCGTGCTCGTCGAGGTAGGCGGTGAGCTGCTCGATCGTGATCACGGGGATCTGGTACTCGGCGCCGAGCTCTTCGAGCCCGGGCAGGCGCATCATGCTGCCGTCCTCGGCGACGACCTCGCCGATCACCCCCACCGGAGCGAGCTCGGCGAGCTTCATCAGCTCGACAGCCGCCTCGGTGTGACCGGCGCGCTCCCGCACGCCGCCGTCGACGGCACGCAGCGGGAGGATGTGGCCGGGGCGGATCACGCTGGCGGGAGTCGAGTCGGGGTCTGCGAGCACGTTGAGCGTGTGGGCGCGATCGGTCGCGCTGATGCCGGTCGAGACGCGGTCGGCGGCGTCGACGCTCACGGTGTAGGCGGTGCCGCGTGCGTCCTCGTTGTTCTCGACCATCGGCGGCAGGTCGAGGCGGTCGGCCCAGTCCGCGGGCATCGGCGCGCACAGGAAGCCGCTGGTCCAGCGGACCGTCCAGGCCACCCATTCGGGAGTCGCGAGCTGAGCAGACAGGATGACGTCGCCCTCGTTCTCGCGGTTCTCATCGTCGGCGACGATCACGGGCCGGCCGGCGCGCAGCGCCTCGAGGGCCTCGGGGATGGTGGAAAGGCTCACTTCGAGCCTCCTTCCGTCGGTGCGGACGGGTCCGCGGGAGTTGCTGAGGCGGCCGGAGCCGCGAAGGACCACAGTCGCTGCACGTGGCGGGCGAGGATGTCGGTCTCGAGGTTGACGCGGTCGCCGGGCACGCGGGCGCCCAGCGTCGTGGCGGCGAGCGTCTCGGGGATGAGCGAGACCTCGAGCCACCCCTCGCCAGGTCCGGCGGGACTGGCGGCGCTCACGGTGAGCGAGACGCCGTCCACCGCGATCGAGCCCTTGTCGACCACGAGCGGAGCGAGCGCCTCGGGAACCGAGATGCGCAGCACCTGCCACTGCTCGCCGGGGCGCACCTCGAGCACCTCGCCGGTGCCGTCGATGTGGCCCTGCACGATGTGTCCGCCGAGCCGGCCGTGCGCGGCGGTCGCGCGCTCGAGGTTGACGACACGGCCGGGGGCCACGCCCTGCAGCGTCGACATGTCGAGGGTCTGCTTCATGACGTCGGCGGTGAACCAGTCCGCGCCCTGATCGACGACGGTCAGGCACACGCCGCTGACCGAGATCGAGTCGCCGTGCGCGGCATCCGACACGACCTTCGGGCCCTGGACGGTCAGGCGCACGCCGTCGCCCGACGGCTCCACGGCCGTGACCTCGCCGACCTCTTCGACGATTCCGGTGAACATCACGCGTCTCCTTCCGACGACGGGGTTCCCACGCGTTCCCTGCCCGCGCGTACGGCGGGGGTGGGCGGCGGAGAGGTGGGGCGGGCGACGTAGAGAAGATCGTCGCCGAGGGGGATGACGGATGCCACGGCCAGCCGTCGCGCTTCCTCGATGGTCGTGACGCCGATGTCGCCGACTGCGAGCCGATCGCCGCCGATCAGCACGGGCGCGACATACACGAGCAGCTCGTCGGCGAGGTCCTCCCGCAGGAACGCCGCGGCCACCGCGGGCCCGCCCTCGACGAACACGCGCTGCACGCCCCGCCGGCGCAGGTCTTCGAGCACCGCGGGCAGCCCGCCCGACGCGACGTCGCCGTCGTACTGGAGGAAGTCATGGGGGTGCCGGCGAAGGGCCGCCGACGCGGGCACCGCACGGGTTCCCAGCACCACCGGGATGGGCTGGTGCGGGAGCAGCGAGCCGTCCTGGGCGCGGGCGGTCAGCGCGGGGTCGTCGGCGAGCACGGTGCCGGTGCCCGCGACGATCGCGTCGGCTCGGGCGCGGCGACGGTGGACGTCGGCGCGCGCCGCCGGACCGGTGATCCACTGGCTGGTGCCGTCGTCGGCGGCGGATCTGCCGTCCAGGCTCTGCGCCCACTTGACGGTGACGTGCGGACGCCCGAGGCGCTGCACGGTCAGCCACGAGTCGAGGAGTCCGGTCGCCTCGTCCTCCTCCACGCCGGCCTCGACGTCGACGCCCGCGGCGCGCAGCCGCTCGGCGCCTCCGGAGGAGTGGTCGCCGGGGTCGGCCGTCGCGTAGACGACGCGGGTCACGCCTGCGGCGATGAGGGCTTCGGAGCAGGGACCGGTGCGGCCGGTGTGGTTGCAGGGCTCGAGCGTCACGACCGCGGTCGCGCCGCGCGCAGCGTCCGGCGAGAGCTTCGACAGCGCGTCCACCTCGGCATGCGGGGTGCCCGCGCCGCGGTGCCACCCCTCTGCGATCACGTCGCCGGCGGGTGAGAGCAGCACGGCGCCGACCTGCGGATTCACGCCGCGCGGACCCTGGAGCGCGATCGTGAGCGCCCGACGCATCGCGTCCTGTTCCGCCCTGCTCGCCATCCGGCCCCTCGTCTCGTCGTTCTCGACGCTCCGGGCAGGGGAAGCGGGCGTCGCGCATGGCGTCGCCTGTGTGCTGCCTCCCATCCGGACTAGCGATCCGGTTCCCGCAGGAACCTCGTCGCATCACCGTCGGTTCCGGAATTCCACCGGATCGGCCGTGGCGTCATCCGATTCGGATGCTGAAGCCTTGGCTCGCGGACTGTCACCGCCGGTTCGGATTCTCACCGACCCCGGAGCACGTTGATGCTCACGAGTGTAGTCAACGCGGCATCCGTCCATTCATTCCATGTCTTCGCATGAAGTAGCGTCCGCGCAATCCGAGGGTCGCGCGGCTGCATGTCCGCGCGCCCACGTAGCCTGGAAGGGGATGGTGAGGCGATGAGCACGGCACACGCGGCACGCGGATCAGCACGGCCGACGAGGGGGTTCGACGAGCTGGCGGCGCGGCCCTACGCGGACGTCCTGATCGTCGGCGGGGGGATCAACGGGCTCGCGACCTTCCGCGACCTCGCACTGCAGGGCGTCGACGTCGCCCTGGTCGAGCGCGACGATTTCGTCAGCGGCGCATCGGCGGCGTCGTCGCACATGATCCACGGCGGCATCCGCTACCTCGAGAACGGCGAGTTCCGCCTCGTGCATGAGGCCGTCACCGAGCGCAACGCGCTGCTGCGCACCGCGCCGCACTACGTGCGGCCGCTGCAGACCACGATCCCGATCTTCTCGACCTTCTCCGGCGTGCTCACGGCGCCGCTGCGGTTCCTGCGGCACGGCGGCGGCAAGCCGCGCGAGCGGGGCGCGGCCCTCATCAAGATCGGGCTGGTCATCTACGACTCGTTCTCACGCGGCGGGGGCGTGTTCCGGGGCGGCGCCGTTCCGCGGCACACGTTCCACGGGCGCAAGCGCTCGCTCGCGCAGCTGCCCGAGCTCAACCCCGAGGTCAAGTACACCGCGACCTACTGGGACGCGTCCTTGCACGACCCCGAGCGCCTCGCGCTGGACGTGCTGCGCGACGGCGTGGCGGCCGGCGGCGACCGCGCCCGCGCCGCGAACTACACCGCGGCGGTGGGAGTGCGTGACGGCCAGGTGATCGTGCGGGATGCCGAGACCGGCGCAGAGACGCCGTTCGCGGCATCCGTCGTCCTCAACGTCGGCGGCCCCTGGACCGACCTCGTCAATCTGGCGCTCGGCGACCCGACCCGCTACATGGGCGGCACCAAGGGATCGCACATCGTGCTGGACCATCCCGAGCTGCTCGCCGCGACCGGCGGACGGGAGCTGTTCTTCGAGAACGAGGACGGCCGCATCGTCCTCATCTACCCGCTCAAGGGGCGGGTGCTCGTCGGCACGACCGATCTCGAGCACGATCTGGCCGACCCGATCCTGTGCACGGAGAGCGAGGTCGACTACTTCATCGACCTCATCGGCCAGGTGCTGCCGGCCATCCGCGTCGACCGAGAGCAGATCGTCTTCCGTTTCTCCGGCGTCCGGCCGCTGCCGGGCCACGGCGACCTCGCCGCCGGCTTCGTCTCGCGCGACTACCGCGTGGAGTCCGCACGGCTCGTCGGCGGCGACACGACGGTGCTGAGCCTCGTCGGCGGCAAGTGGACGACGTTCCGGGCGTCGGCCGAGCACCTCGCCGATCGTGCGCTGGCACTCCTCGCCCATCCCCGGCGGCGGTCGACCAAGGGCATCCCGATCGGCGGCGGCCGCGGGTTCCCCACGACCGAGCGGGCGCGGCAGCAGTGGATCGCGGCGCACAGCGTGGACCTACCGGCCGCCCGCGTCGCGACGCTGCTCGACCGATACGGAACGGTCGCGTCGGAGGTGGTCGACGCCCTCGCCGCCGACGGGGAGGACGCGCCGCTGGCGCACGCGCCGGGCTACAGCACCGGCGAGCTGCGGCATCTCGCCGCCGCCGAGGCGGTGGTGCACCTCGACGATCTGCTGCTGCGGCGGACGTCGCTCGCCTTCATCGGCGCGGCCACGCGGGAGGTCGCGGCCGAGGTCGCAGAGGCCGTCGCACCGGTGCTCGGCTGGGATGCCGCGCGCATCGGCCTCGAGGTCGAGCGGGGGCTGCGGCGGGTGCATGCCGCCGATCCCGCCTGGGCCGAGGCATCCGCTCGCTGACGACGGGCGATGCGGTGGGCCGGCGGACCGGCGACGCAGCGGCCGGCGGCCCGGGGACGCGGCGGCCCGCGGTCCGCTACGCGGACGGCGGGCGAGCCGGCGGCTCGGCGGCGCAGCGGCCGGCTGCTCGGAGACGCGGCGGCCCGGCTGCTCGGCGAGGTCGAGTCCGGGTGCGCCCCGCCGCGCGATAGCCTGGCGGGCACCGGACCGGCGCCGAGCGGCCGTCCGGCAGTGGACCGCCGCGGCGGGGACAGGGAGACGACGTTGTCGGAGCATGTGCTGGCCATCGATCAGGGCACGACCTCGACGCGCGCCATCGTGTTCGACGGCGCCGGTGCCGTGGTGGCCGTCTCGCAGCGAGAGCACGAGCAGATCTTCCCGCGCGCCGGCTGGGTCGAGCACGACCCGGTGGAGATCTGGACCAGCGCAGAATGGGTCATCGCGTCCTGCCTCTCGCGGGCGGGGGTGCGCGCGTCCGATGTCGCGGCGATCGGCGTCACCAACCAGCGCGAGACTGCGATCGTGTGGGAGAAGCGCACCGGGCGGCCGGTGTACAACGCGGTCGTCTGGCAGGACACGCGCACGCAGCCGCGCATCGACGCGCTCGCCGCGGAGGGTGGCGCCGAACGCTTCGCCGAGGCGACGGGGCTCCCGCTGGCGACGTACTTCTCGGCCTCGAAGGTGGCGTGGATCCTCGAGAACGTCCCCGGGGCGCGCGCGGCCGCCGAGGCCGGCGACCTCCTCTTCGGCACGCCCGACACGTGGGTCGTCTGGAACCTCACCGGCGGCACGCGCGGCGGCATCCACGTCACCGATGTGACGAACGCCTCGCGGACGCTCCTGATGGACCTCCGCACGCTGGACTGGTCCGACGAGCTGCTGGCGGTGTGGGGTATCCCGCGGGCGATGATGCCGGAGATCCGCTCCTCGTCCGACGTGGTGGGTCACTCGCAGCTGCCGTCGGTGCTCGACGGGGTGCCGATCGCGGGCATCCTCGGCGACCAGCAGGCCGCGACGTTCGGGCAGGCCGCGTTCGAGGCCGGCGAGTCCAAGAACACCTACGGCACCGGCAACTTCCTCCTCGTGGGCACCGGCACCGACATCGTGCGGTCGGAGAGCGGCCTCATCACGACGGTCGGCTACCGGATCGGCGACGAGCCCGCCCGCTATGCGCTCGAGGGGTCGATCGCGGTGACGGGGTCGCTCGTGCAGTGGCTGCGCGACAACCTCGGCATCATCCAGCGCTCGGAGGACGTCGAGGCCCTCGCCGCCACGGTGGACGACAACGGCGGAGCCTACTTCGTGCCGGCGTTCTCGGGCCTCTTCGCGCCGTACTGGCGTCCCGATGCGCGCGGCGCACTGGTCGGGCTCACGCGCTACGTCAACAAGGCCCACATCGCCCGTGCCGCGCTCGAGTCGACGGCGTTCCAGACGCGCGACGTCATCGAGGCCGTGGTCGCCGACACCGGCCGCCCGCTCGACGAGCTGCGCGTGGACGGCGGCATGACGCGCGACGACCTGCTCATGCAGTTCCAGGCCGACATCCTCGGAATTGCGGTCGTGCGGCCCAAGGTCGTCGAGACGACGGCGCTCGGCGCGGCCTACGCCGCCGGCCTGGCGACCGGCGTGTGGCGCGACCTCGACGAGCTGCGTTCGCACTGGCAGGAGGACGTGCGCTTCGAGCCGCGCATGCCGGACGACGAGCGCGAGCGCCGCTATCGGCAGTGGCAGAAGGCGGTCTCGAAATCCCTCGACTGGGTCGACGACGACGCCCGCACCCTCATGGGCACGACGGGCACCTGACCGGCTACTTGAGCAGCCGCGAAAGGCGGCGATCCGCGAGGATCTTGCCACCGGTCTGGCACGTGGGGCAGTACTCCAGCGAGTTGTCGGCGAAGAACACGCTCCGCACCTCGTCGCCGCAGACGGGACAGGTTTCGCCCCGCCGCCCGTGCACCTGCATGCCGCGGCGCTTGGCGTCCTTCAGCTCGGCGGGCGGCTTTCCGGATGCCTCGGCGACGGCATCGGTCAGTGTCTCGGTCATCGCGTCGAAGAGCCGTGTCACGTCGGCGTCGGTCAGCGACGAGGCCAGCGCGTACGGCGACATCTTCGCCGCGTGCAGGATCTCGTCGGAGTAGGCGTTGCCGACGCCGGCGATGATCGCCTGGTCGCGCAGCACGCCCTTGATCTGGGTGCGCCGGCCGGCGATCAGCGACGCGAAGACGTCCCGGGTGAACGACGGGTCGAGAGGGTCGGGGCCGAGGCGGGCGATGCCCGGCACATCGGTGGGTTCGCGCACCACGTAGACGGCAAGTGACTTCTTGGTGCCCGCCTCGGTGAGGTCGAAGCCGGCGCCGTCCGACAACGCGGTCCGCAACGCGATCGGGGTCTTGCCCGGCCGGATGATCGTCGCGGGAAGCTCGTCGTACCAGCGCAGCCACCCGGCCTTGGCCAGGTGGAACACCAGGTGCGGGCCGGTGGTGGTGAGATCGACGAACTTGCCGTGGCGCGCGGCGCCGGTGATCTCCTGGCCCTGGAGCGCGTCGATCGGCGGGTCGTACGTCTTCAGCGCCGCGATGTTCGCGACGGTCGCGCGGGTGATCCGCACGCCGGTGAGCCGCTCGCGGAGGAAGTCGACGAGCCCCTGCACCTCGGGCATCTCGGGCATGCGCTCATCCTGCCATGCGGCGGCGACACCCGGGCCGCTCAGTCCTCGAGCACGCTCCACGGCTGCGGGCGGCGGTCGTCGGTCGCGAGCAGGCCGGCGATCCAGCCGTCGTCGCGTCCCTGCGAGCCGGTGAGGGCCTGACGCAGCAGTCCCTCGTAGCGGAAGCCCAAGGTGCGGGCGAGCTTCGCCGATCCGACGTTGCCCACCACCGCACGCCACTCGATGCGCGCCAGGCCGAGTCCGTCGGGCGAGAATCCCCAGTCGATCGCGGCGTCGCTCGCCTCGCGCAGCCGCCCTCCGCCGCGGAAGCGGGGAGCCATCCAGTAGCCGATCTCGCCCGCGCCGCGGCCGTCGACGCGGTAGAAGCCGAGGGTTCCGACGAGGTGCTCGCCCTCGCGGATCGCCCACGTCAGATGCTGCCCGGCCTCCCAGTCGCTGGCCACCCGCTCGACGAAGTCGACCGCGTGCTGCCGCTCGTACGGCACCGGCACCGGTGTGTACCGCTGGATGTCGGGGTCCTGGCATGCCGCGTAGATCGCATCCACATCGTCCGCACGCGGCAGGGAGAGTTCGAGGCGCGACGTGCGAAGGGTCACCGGCTGCACCCGGCCAGCCTACGGCCACGGCGCCGGCGCCCGGCCACCCGGCCCGTGGCACTCCGGGCGCTGCGTCGCCAACTCCGGAGTTCCGCGCGCCTCGAGCTGAGGAAGGCGCGGAGTTCCGCGGCCCGCGGTCGCGAGGCGGCTCAGAACTCCGGAGAACCGAACGCCTGCCGCCCGGGACTCGCGCCCGGCCGCCGGCGCCCGGGCACCCGGCCCGTGGCACTCCGGGCGCTGCGTCGCCAACTCCGGAGTTCCGCGCGGCCTGGGCTGAGGAAGGCGCGGAGTTCCGCGGCCCGCAGTTGCGAGGCGGCTCAGAACTCCGGAGAACCGAACGCCTGCAACCAGAGCCGGCGCGTGGCGGTTCCTCCCCAGTGGCTCCAGCAGACCGGGATTTCACAGATCACTCCCTGACCGCGGAAGCCACATGAGAGTACGGGCCAGCCTCTCGATATGCACCAGCACCGCACCCGTGTCGACCTCATGGGCGCCGGATTCACGAGCCGCGACATCACCCGAGCTGTTCGCAGCGGTGAGCTCATCCGTGCGCGACGGGACCGGTATCTGGCGGGTGACACCCCGGACGTCGTCGTCCGAGCCGTCAGGGTCGGAGGACGACTGACCTGCCTCTCGCTCCTCCAACTGCTCGGTGTGTTCGTGCTCGTCAATACGTCGCTGCACGTCCACCTCTCACCCAAGGCCACCAGGATGCGCACACCGCACAGCCGAGCCAAGCGACTGCGGCCCGCGCGATCGCCGAAGACGCGGCTCCACTGGCGCGAGCTGCCCGCGTCGGCGGGGGATGCTGCGTGCGTCGACATCGTTGTGGCGCTCGCACACGCCGTCAGATGCCAGGCGCCGCGCGCCGCGGTCGCTTCCATCGACAGCGCGCTCAACAAGCAGCTGCTGCCCGCCGATCGTGTGAGCGCCGTGTTCGATCTGCTGCCCGCCAAGTACCGCGTCCTGCAGCGACTCGTCGATGGTCGCGCGCAGTCCGGACCGGAGACCCTCGTGCGGTTGATGGTCCACGCCCTGGGCTTCGGCTTCGATCTGCAGGTGCCGATCGAACGCGTCGGATTCGTCGATCTCGTGGTCGACGGATGGCTCGCGATCGAGTGCGACAGCAAGCAGTTCCACTCGGACTGGGCCCAGCAGTTGAAGGACTACCGCCGCGACCTGGAACTGGCGAAGCAAGGCTACGGCGTGCTGCGGCTCACGGCCGAGGACATCCTCTACCAGCCCGAGTCGGTGCTCGCGGCCCTGCGCGGACTGCTCCTCACCGGCCGTCGATAGCCGTTCCGCCGGCTCACCCGTTCGGTTCTCCGGAGAACCGCTGGCGGCTCTCCGGTCAGGCGGCGATTCCGCCCGCCCGCGACGTGAACTCCGGAATACCGAACCCCACGCCGGCCCCGACGGAGTCCTGAACGGGCGGAATCGCCCACCCCGGGGAGCAGGGGACGGATGCGGCGGGGCCGCGTCAGCGGCTGCGACGCAGCAGGCCGATCTTGTCGTAGACGTCGGAGAGGGTGCGGTCGGCGACCTCTTCGGCCTTCGCCGCGTTGACGGCGAGGACGCGGTCGAGCTCGGCCGGGTCGTCCAGCAGCTGCAGGGCGCGCTCGCGCACGGGACCGAACTCCTCGACGACGACCTCGGCGAGGCCCTTCTTGAAGTCGCCGTAGCCGCGGCCCGCGTACTCGTCCTCGATGGCGGGGATCTGGCGGCCCGTGAGGGCGGCGTAGATCACCAGCAGGTTCGACACACCGGGCTTGGCCTCGCGGTCGTACCGCACCGAGCCCTCGGAGTCGGTGACGGCACGCATGACCTTCTTCGCCGACACGGCCGGGTCGTCGAGCAGCCACAGGACGCCCGCGTCGGACTCGGCGGACTTCGACATCTTCGACGTCGGGTTCTGCAGGTCGTAGATGCGCGCGGTCTCGTGCTGGATGACGGGCATCGGCACGGTGAACGTCTCGCCGAAGCGGCTGTTGAAGCGCTCGGCCAGGTCGCGCGTCAGCTCGACGTGCTGCTTCTGGTCGTCGCCGACGGGCACGATGTCGGTCTGGTACAGCAGGATGTCGGCGGCCATCAGGACGGGGTAGGTGAACAGGCCGACCGAGGTCGCGTCCGAGCCGTAGCGCTGCGACTTGTCCTTGAACTGGGTCATGCGCCCGGCCTCGCCGAAGCCCGTGATGGTCGAGAGGATCCACGCGAGCTCGGGGTGGGCGGGCACGTGCGACTGCACGTACAGCGTGGACTTCGACGGCTCGATGCCCGCGGCGATGTACTGCGCCGCGGTGCGCCGCGTCTTCTCGCGGAGGTGCTCCGGATCCTGCGCGACCGTGATCGCGTGGAGGTCGACCACCGAGAAGAACGCGTCGTACGACTCCTGCAGATCGCGCCACTGCATGAGGGCCCCGATGTAGTTGCCGATCTGGAGCGAGTCGGCGGAGGGCTGCATGCCGGAGTACAGACGCGATTTGCTCATCCGACCAGTCTATAAAGCGGATGCCGGCGCCCAGTGCCCGATGGACCGCTGGGGCGTTTCGTCTCGCTCGTTCCTCGCTCGCTCAACGGCCGGGTGGGCGGATGCCGGGGCCCAGTGCCCGACCGACCGCCGGGGCGTTTCGTCTCGCTCGTTCCTCGCTCGCTCAACGGCCGGGTGGGCGGGTACCCGCGGCTCAGTGCCCGAGCGTGTAGTCCGCGACGACGGGGGAGTGGTCGCTCCAGCGCGTGTCCCAGGAGGGCGCGCGCACCACCCGATAGTCGGCGACCCGTGCACCGAGTTCCGGCGTCGCGAGGTGGTAGTCGATCCGCCAGCCGGCGTCGTTGTCGAACGCCCGCCCGCGCATCGACCACCAGGTGTACGGCCCGTCCACGTCGCCGTGGAAGCGCCGTCCGATGTCGACCCAGCCGAGGCCCCGACCGGTCGAGCCGTCGGCGCCGGTGACCTGCGCGCCCTCGGCGCCGAAGAACCGGTCGAAGTAGGCGCGCTCGCGCGGGAGGAAGCCCGCCTTCTTGACGTTGCCCTTCCAATTGCGGATGTCGAACTCACGGTGACCGACGTTCAGATCGCCCATCACGAGTGCGAGCGGGGAAGCGGCCTGGAGCTCCGGCATCCGCTTCTCCATCGCATCGAGGAAGGCCCACTTGGCGTCCTGCTTCGGCGTCTCGGCCTCGCCGGTGTGCACGTAGGCGCTCACGACGATGAGGCGCTCGCCGTCGATGTCGAAGTCGGCCTCGATCCAGCGGCCCGCGCTGTCGAGCACTTCGGCGGCGTCCTCTGCCGCCGGCCCCAGCACACGGCGCACCTCGACAGAGGGGATGCGGCTCGCGACGGCCACCCCGGCGCGGCCCTTCGCGAGCGCCTCGTCATTGACGATCTCCCAGCCAGGGAGGGCCGCACGCAGCTCCTCCTCGGTGGCTCGGACCTCTTGCAGGGCCATCACGTCGATGTCGGCCGCGTCGAGCCATTCGTGCATGCCCTTGCGCGTCGCCGCGCGGATCCCGTTGACGTTGACAGAGGCGATGCGAACACGACGAGACACGCCCGCCAGACTATCCGGCGCCTCCGACATCCCCCGGACGCGCGGAGATCGTCCGGCGCCCGCGACATCCGTCGACGCGCGCGAGATCGTCCGGCGCCCCCGCCGCGCCCGGCACCCCCCGCCGCGCCCCGGCGCCTCGGCGAGCCCGAGAGCGCCCGGCGCCCCGGCGAGGGACGCCTCACTCGAAGAGGCTGCCCGCCCTCTTCGCCGGTGCCGGGGGAGTGGCCGCCTCGACCTGCGACAGCTCCTGTTCGGCGGCGCGCACGGCGCGGTCGGCGGCGAAGACGCGGTACCAGGGCGCGGTGTCGCGCGCCTGCTGGGCGGTGCGCAGCCGTACGCGCGCGGCGACGAGCAGCGCGGAGTGCTCGGCAGCGAGCCGCTGGGCCTCGGTCTGCGGAAGGAGCGGCACCTCGTCGTCCTTCGCCGACACCGCGATCCACGCCGCGGCGACCAGCATGATGATGCCGATGATGCGGAACCACAGCAGGAGGCCGACGAAGATCGCGAACGTCGCCAGCAGCGCGTTGGTGGGCGTGTAGACGAAGAGCCAGCCGGTGAACAGCTGCAGCACCGTGATCGCGCCGCCGCCCAGGAGTGCGCCCGGCCAGATGCGCCGCCACGGCAGCTTCGTGCCCGTGAGGAACCGGATGAGCGCGCCGAGCGCGGCGCTGAAGATCACGAACGAGATGAGGATCGAGCCGAGGGTGGTCGCCACGCCCGCCCAGCTCGAGGCTTCGGTCCATCCGAGGAGCCCGAACAGCCACGTCAGCGCGTAGGTGCCGATCGTCGTGGCGGCGAAGCCGACGACCAGTGCCAGGGCGAACAGGGCGGCGCCGAACAGATCCCGCGCTTTGAGGAAGAAGTAGCTCCGGAGGTCGGGTGGCAGCCCGAAGATGTCGCGCACGGCACGACGCGTGAAGGTGACGAACCCGATCGCGGTCCAGATGAGGGTGCCCAGGGCGATGATGCCCGTGATGCCCAGCACGCCGGCGTTGTCGGTCGCGATCGCCTCCACCTGGTCGGGTGTGAACAGACCGCCCTCCGGGGCGATGAGCCCCGGAATGTAGCTGTTGATGAGGTTGATGAGGCCCTGCACGGCGTCCGAGCTGCCGCCGAGCCACAGCCCCGTGATCGCGAACGCGACGTAGATCGCGGCGAAGGTGGCGAAGAGCGCCTGGTAGCTGACGCCCGCGGCGAGCAGGAAGCCGTTGTGCTGCAGGAAGTGCCGCCACACACGGATCGGGAACCACGCCATGGTGCGCTGGGTGAGCGCGGTGGCCCTGCTGATCGGCTCGTCGAACCGCTGGCGCAGGCTCTCCTGCGTGGACTCCCACCGCGCCCGGAGCGACTCCTCCTCGCGCTGCGCGGCGTCTGCCTGATCCCGGTCCTGCTCGTGACCCTGCGCGCGCGTCGGCTTCTTCGCGCCCACGTCCCGTTCGCTCACGAAGTTCAGAGTAGCGACAGACGGATGCCGCATCGCTCAGCGATGCGGCATCCGTCTGCGTAGAAGTGAATCGCGGTTACGGGCGGCCGCGGAGGACCGCCTGCTTGACCTCGGCGATGGCCTTCGTGACCTCGATGCCACGCGGGCAGGCCTCGGTGCAGTTGAAGGTCGTGCGGCAGCGCCACACGCCTTCCTTGTCGTTGAGGATGTCGAGGCGCACGTCGCCCGCGTCGTCGCGCGAGTCGAAGATGAAGCGGTGCGCGTTGACGATCGCGGCCGGTCCGAAGTACTGGCCGTCGGTCCAGAAGACGGGGCACGACGACGTGCACGCGGCGCACAGGATGCACTTCGTGGTGTCGTCGAACACCTCGCGGTCGACGATCGACTGGATGCGCTCCTTGCCCGCCTCGGGCTTGGAGTTCGCGATGAGGAAGGGCTGCACCTCGCGGTACGACGCGAAGAACGGCTCCATGTCGACGATGAGGTCCTTCTCGAGGGGCAGGCCCTTGATCGCCTCGACGTAGATCGGCTGCGAGATGTCGAGGTCCTTGATCAGCGTCTTGCACGCCAGGCGGTTGCGGCCGTTGATGCGCATCGCGTCGGAGCCGCAGATGCCGTGGGCGCACGAGCGGCGGAACGACAGCGAGCCGTCGACCTCCCACTTGATCTTGTGCAGGGCGTCCAGCACGCGGTCGGTGGAGTACAGCTCGACGTCGTAGTCGACCCAGCGCGGCTCCTCGTCGACTTCGGGGTCGAAGCGGCGGATGATGAAGGTGACCAGGAACGACTGGATGCCGGTGTCGTTCGCGGTCTCCTCCGCGCGCGCGGGGGCGTCGGCGTCGGTGCGCTCGATGACGTCGGTGACCGAGGTCGCCATCAGTACTTCCTCTCCATCGGCGGGTAGTTCAACTCGCCCTTCTCGTTCTTGGTGAAGACGACGGGCTTCCAGCCCAGACGGATGTGGTCTTCGGCGTTGGACGAGTGCGGGTCGCCCGACAGGTACGCCATCGTGTGCTGCATGTAGTTGTCGTCGTCGCGCTTGGGGAAGTCGTCGCGCATGTGACCGCCGCGGCTCTCCTTGCGGTTCTTCGCCGTGACGACCACGACCTCGGCGATGTCGAGCAGGAAGCCGAGCTCGACGGCCTCGAGCAGGTCGGTGTTGAACCGCTTGCCCTTGTCGTCGACGTGCACGTTCTTGTACCGCTCGCGCAGCTCCTCGATCGTGAGGAGCACCTCGCTCAGCGACTCGTCGGTGCGGAACACCTGCGCCTTGCGGTCCATCTCGTCCTGCAGCGTCTTGCGGAGGACGGCGATGCGCTCCGTGCCCTGGTTGCTGCGCAGGCCCTCGATGAGACCGCGGACCTCGGCGGCCGGGTCGTCGGGGAGCGGCACGAACTCGGCGGTCTTGACGTACTCGACGGCGTTGCGCCCGGCGCGCTTGCCGAAGACGTTGATGTCGAGGAGCGAGTTCGTCCCCAGGCGGTTCGAGCCGTGCACCGAGACGCACGCGCACTCGCCGGCGGCGTAGAGGCCGGGGACGACCGTCGTGTTGTCCGAGAGCACCTGCGCGTCGTTGTTGGTCGGGATGCCGCCCATCGCGTAGTGCGCGGTCGGCATGACCGGCACCGGCTCGACGACCGGGTCGACGCCCAGGTAGGTGCGGGCGAACTCGGTGATGTCGGGGAGCTTGGTCTCGAGCACCTCGGCGCCGAGGTGCGTGCAGTCCAGCAGCACGTAGTCGCGGTGCGGTCCGGCGCCGCGGCCTTCGGCCACCTCCTGGACCATGCAGCGGCTCACGATGTCGCGCGGCGCGAGGTCCTTGATGGTGGGGGCGTAGCGCTCCATGAAGCGCTCGCCCGAGACGTTGCGCAGGATCGCGCCTTCTCCGCGGGCGCCTTCGGTGAGAAGGATGCCGAGCCCGGCGAGGCCGGTCGGGTGGAACTGGAAGAACTCCATGTCTTCCAGCGGCAGGCCCTTGCGCCAGATGATGCCGACGCCGTCGCCGGTGAGCGTGTGGGCGTTCGACGTCGTCTTGAAGATCTTGCCGAAGCCGCCGGTCGCGAAGATCACGGCCTTCGAGTGGAAGACGTGGAGGTCGCCGGTGGCGAGCTCGTACGCCACGACGCCCGCGATCTCGGTGCCGCCCTCGGCCTTGTTCACGGTGATCAGGTCGAGCACGTAGAACTCGTTGAAGAAGTTGATCCCGAGCTTGACGCAGTTCTGGAACAGCGTCTGGAGGATCATGTGGCCGGTGCGGTCCGCGGCGTAGCACGCGCGGCGCACCGGCGTCTTGCCGTGGTCGGCCGTGTGGCCGCCGAAGCGCCGCTGGTCGATCTTGCCGTCGGGCGTGCGGTTGAACGGCAGGCCCATGTTCTCGAGGTCGATGACCGCGTCGATGGCCTCCTTCGCGAGGATCTCGGCCGCGTCCTGGTCGACGAGGTAGTCGCCGCCCTTGACGGTGTCGAACGTGTGCCACTCCCACGAGTCCTCTTCGACGTTGGCGAGGGCCGCCGCCATGCCGCCCTGCGCCGCACCGGTGTGCGAGCGCGTGGGGTAGAGCTTCGAGATGACGGCCGTCTTCGCGCCGGGACCCGCCTCGATGGCCGCCCGCATGCCGGCGCCGCCGGCGCCCACGATGACGATGTCGAACTGGTGGTAGTGGACGCCGTCCTTGACGTAGGAGTCCGCGGTCTGGGTGCTCACGTGTCGATTGCCTCGATTGTCTCTAGCCGGGGGGTCGCGCTCAGCCCTGGGCGCTGCAGATGTCGATGATGACGTTCGAGGCCGTCTCGGCGTCGAAGCCGAGGCACGGGTCGAACGTGAACACCACCAGCGTGCCGAGCACGATGAGGAAAGCGGCGGCGAGCCACAGCGCCCACACCAGCACGCGGCGGGTGCCCTGGTGGGTCACGTAATCGTTGACGATCGTGCGCATGCCGTTGGCGCCGTGGATCAGTGCCAGCCACAGCATCAGCACGTCCCACCACTGCCAGAACGGCGACGCGAACTTGCCGGCCACGAACGCGAAGTCGATGCCGTGGATGCCCTCGCCGAGCATGAGGTTCACGAACAGGTGGCCGAAGATGAGGACGACCAGCAGCACGCCCGACGCGCGCATGTAGATCCAGCCCCACTTCTCGAGGTTCGGACCCTTGCGGCGGACGGCGGCCCGGGGTGCACGGGGTTCGGCGATGGCGGTCATCAGTGGCCCCCTCCCGGAGCGAACGCGAGCATCAGGTGGCGCGGGACGAAGCCCAGCATCGTGACGACCCACAGGCCCAGGACGCCCCACCACAGCTGGCGCTGGTGGCGTGTGGCCCACGACCAGAAGTCGACCAGGATGATCCGCAAGCCGTTGTAGGCGTGGTACGCGATGGCGCCGACGAGGGCGACTTCACCGAGTGCCATCACCGGGTTCTTGTAAGTGCCGATGACCGCGTCGTACGCCTCGGGCGACACCCGGATGAGTGCCGTGTCGAGGATGTGCACGAGCAGGAAGAAGAAGATGGCGACGCCGGTGATGCGGTGCAGCACCCATGACCACATGCCCTCGTTCCCGCGGTACAGCGTGCCGCGGGGAACTCGGGAGGTGGTCTCGGATACCGACGGTGTGACGCGTGCTGGTGCAGACACGTCCGTCCTCCTTGGATCGAAACACGGTGGGGTGCCCTCGGACTGTGAGGTCGACCCCCGAAGAGGGCCCGGAGCGGTGCGCTTCGGGCCGTCGGCGTCACGCGGGCGCTGTGTCCATCCTATTCCCGCATCTCGCGTGGGGGCGACGAAGGGCATCCTTACGGTCCCCTCTTCCGGAGGGATCTTCGCCCCCGGCAAGAACCGGGGTTGTTTCGGCGGGCGGCTACTCTGTGAGGCATGTCCGGACCCATCGACGACTTCTACGCCGTCATCCCGGCGGGCGGCATCGGCAGCCGGCTGTGGCCGCTGTCGCGCGCCGACGCCCCCAAGTTCCTGCACGATCTCACGGGATCGGGGCAGACGCTGCTGCGCGACACGTGGGATCGCCTGGCACCCCTGGCGGGGCCCGACCGCATCGCCGTGGTGACGGGCCGTGCCCATCGCGCGGCGGTCGAGAAGGAGCTGCCCGGCATCGCGGACGAGAACGTCGTCCTCGAATCGGAGCCCCGCGACTCCACCGCCGCCATCGGCCTCGCCGCGGCGATCCTCGCGCGCCGCGAGCCCGACGTGATCATCGGCTCGTTCGCCGCCGACCACGTCATCCGGGTGCCGCAGCTGTTCGAGTGGGCGGTGAACCAGGCGGTCGCCACAGCCCGCCAGGGCTACATCTGCACCATCGGCATCCAGCCGTCCGAGCCGTCGGTGGGCTTCGGCTACATCAAGAAGGGCGCGGCGCTGCCGGTCGACGGCGCCCCCGAGGCGGCGCTCGTGGAGAGCTTCGTCGAGAAGCCCGACCTCGAGACCGCGAAGGACTACTTCGCCGACCGCAACTACCTGTGGAACGCAGGCATGTTCATCTCGCGGGCCGACGTGCTGCTCGGTGAGATCGCCGAGAACGAACCCGAGCTGTACGCCGGGCTGATGGAGCTCGCCGACGCGTGGGACGACCGCGAGCAGCGCGGACCGGTCGTGGACCGCGTATGGCCGACGCTCAAGAAGATCGCGATCGACTACGCCGTCGCCGAGCCGGCGGCGGCGAAGGGCCGGCTCGCCGTCATCCCGGGCCACTTCGACTGGGACGACGTGGGCGACTTCGCGAGCCTCGCGAAGCTCAACTCGCACGGACGCAAGAACGACCTCGCGATCCTCGGCGAGAACGCGCGCATCCTCTCCGACGCGGCGAGCGGCATCGTGGTCAGCCAGACCCGCCGGGTCATCAGCCTCATCGGCGTGCGCGACATCGTCGTCGTCGACACCGAGGACGCACTGCTCGTCACCACCAGCGAGCACGCCCAGCGGGTCAAGGGCGTCGTGGACGCGCTCAAGCTCAGCGGGCGCGGCGAAGTGCTGTGACGGATGCCGCGGCCCGCGGCATCCGTTTTCCCTGATCGCCTGCTCATCTGAGCGGGATATTGCGTCTTTGTAACCTTTCGCGAACGGCGCCCCGCCGAGCATGCAACCGCGCCGTCACAGTGGGTAACTTTGTGCAGTCCCCGTGAAGGACGCGGGGTCACGAGTGGAGGCTGAGTTGACCATCTCACGCACCAAGAAGCTCGCCGGCCTTGCCGCCGCTGCGAGCATCGCGCTGGCCCTCGCGGGCTGCGGCAGCGCACCCGAGCCCGACGCCACCGGCGACGCGGGCGGCAGCGACGTCGTCGAGGGCTTCCAGCCCTGCCTCATCTCCGACGCGGGCGGCTGGAACGACAAGTCGTTCAACCAGTCCGCCAAGGAGGGCATGGACCGCGCCGCCGAAGAGCTCGGCATCGAGCCCCTCGAGCTCGAGTCGACCTCGGAGAACGACTACGCGCCGAACATGGAGACCGCCGTCGCCGAGGGCTGCACGCTCATCGTCGCGGTCGGCTTCAACCTCGCCGCCGCCACCGTCGAGTCGGCGACCGCGAACCCCGACGTGAACTACGCGATCATCGACGACTTCGCCGACACCGACTTCGACGGCACGACGGATGCCCCGAACATCAAGCCCCTCGTGTTCAACACCGCTGAGGCCGCTTACCTCGGCGGCTACGCCGCGGCGGCGTGGTCCGCGCAGAGCGGTGTGAACAAGGTCGGCACCTTCGGCGGCATGCAGATCCCGTCGGTCGCAGTCTTCATGGACGGCTACCAGCAGGGCGTCGAGAAGTACAACGAGGACAAGGGCGGCGACGTCCAGGTCTTCGGCTGGGACGCTGAGGCGCAGACCGGCTCGTTCACGGGCGGCTTCGAGGCGAACGACACCGCCAAGCAGACCGCACAGGGCGTGCTCGACCAGGGCGTCGACGTGATCCTCCCGGTCGGCGGGCCGATCTACCAGAGCGCCGCGGCCGCGATCACGGACGCCGGCTCGGGCGTCGTCATGCTCGGTGTGGACAAGGACCTCGTGGTCGCCGACCCCGACGTCGCCGACCTCACCCTCGTCTCGATCATGAAGGCGATCGACGTCGCCGTCTACGACGCGACGGTGGCCGCCGCGGCGGGCGACTTCGACCCGGAGCCCTACGTCGGCACGCTCGAGAACGAGGGCGTGAAGCTGTCGAGCTTCCACGACTTCGAGTCGCAGCTGCCCGAGGGACTGCTCGACGAGCTGACGGCTCTGCAGGAGCAGATCATCGCCGGTGACATCGTGGTGGAGTCGACCAACTCCCCGTGATCTCGGTGCACGCTTCGGGGCGGGCAGCGGTCATCCGCTGTCCGCCCCGAAGCGTGCGGAGACCGTTCGCGGGGCGCGGCGTCCCGCGCAGCGGCGCGCATAGCGCCGCAGCCGAGCCAATCTATAGGGTGCACATATGAAGCTGGAACTCCGCGGGATCACCAAGAGATTCGGCAGTCTGGTCGCGAACGACCACATCGATCTCGTCGTGGAGCCCGGGCGGATCCATGCCCTGCTCGGTGAGAACGGCGCGGGCAAGTCGACCCTGATGAACGTCCTCTACGGTCTCTACCAGGCGGACGAGGGCGAGATCCTCCTCGACGACGCCATACAGCACTTCCGGGGGCCCGGCGACGCCATGGCCGCGGGAATCGGGATGGTCCACCAGCACTTCATGCTGATCCCCGTCTTCACCGTGGCCGAGAACGTCATGCTCGGTCACGAGACCACCAAGGGTCCCGGCATGCTCGACCTCAACGCGGCCCGCCGGCACGTGCGCGACGTCGCCGACCGATTCGGGTTCGAGATCGATCCCGACGCCGTCGTCGGCGACCTCCCCGTCGGCGTGCAGCAGCGCGTCGAGATCATCAAGGCGCTCTCGCGCGACGCCCAGGTGCTCGTGTTCGACGAGCCGACGGCGGTGCTCACCCCGCAGGAGACCGACGAGCTCATGGCGATCATGCGCCAGCTGCGCGACGAGGGCACGGCGATCGTGTTCATCACCCACAAGCTGCGCGAGGTCCGCGAGGTCGCGGACGACATCACCGTCATCCGCCTCGGGAAGGTCGTCGGCCAGGCCGAGCCCACGGCTACGAACGCCGAGCTCGCCTCTCTCATGGTGGGGCGCGCGGTCGAGCTGCGCGTGCACAAGGACGCACCCCGCATCGGCGAGGGCGGGCTGAAGGTGTCGAACCTGCGCGTGCTCACGCCGGCCGGAGCGATCGTCGTCGACGACGTGAGCTTCGAGGTGCGCCCGGGCGAGATCCTCGCCGTGGCCGGCGTGCAGGGCAACGGCCAGACCGAGCTCGTCGAGGCCATCGTCGGCCTCGCGCCGCGGGTCGAGGGGTCGATCGTGCTCGACGGCGTGGAGCTCGCCGGCAAGAGCGTCAGGGCGATCCTCGACGCGGGGGTCGGGTTCGTCCCCGAGGACCGCAACGAGGACGGCCTGGTCGGAAACTTCTCCGTCGCCGAGAACCTCATCCTCGACCGGTCGGGCGACGCCGAATTCGTCCGCGGCGGCACCATCCGGCGGCAGACCGTCGAATCCTTCGCGAAGGAACGGATCGCCGAGTACGACATCCGCACCCAGGGTCCGGCCACTCCGGCGGGCGCCCTGTCGGGCGGCAACCAGCAGAAGGTGGTGATCGCGAGGGAGATGAGCCGCGACCTGCGCCTGCTCGTCGCCGCCCAGCCCACGCGCGGCGTGGATGTCGGCTCGATCGAGTTCATCCACAAGCGGATCGTCGAGACCCGGGATGCCGGCATCCCCGTCATCGTCGTCTCCACCGAGCTCGACGAGGTCGCGGCGCTCGCCGACCGGGTCGCGGTGATGTACCGCGGCACGATCGTCGGCGTCGTGCCGGGCGACACCTCGCGCGAGGCGCTCGGCCTCATGATGGCCGGCGCGACGGACACGGAGACGGCGGCATGAGCGGCGCGACCCCCGGCGCCGACCAGGCGGCGCGACCCGGCGACGAACAGCTGCCGAGCATCTCCAGCCCGCTGACCGGTCAGCAGCCGCCGGCCCCGCCGCGCGCGAACGTCTTCCTCAGAGAGCTGATGCGCGGCAGCGTCGTCACCACGATCCTCGCCATCGTGCTCGCGATGCTCGTGGGCGGCATCCTGATCGCCCTCACGGACGAGGACGTCCAGGAGGCATCCGTCTACTTCTTCGCCCGTCCGGGCGACACGTTCGCCGCCGCGTGGGCGGCTGTCTACGGCGGCTACGAGGCGCTGTTCCGCGGCGCGGTGTTCAATGCGCGCGGCGCCGACTTCGCCGCGCAGATCAGGCCGTTGACCAACGCGCTCGGCTTCGCCGCGCCGCTCATCGCGGCGGGTCTCGGCGTCGCCCTCGCGTTCCGCGTCGGGCTGTTCAACATCGGCGCCCGCGGCCAGATGCTGATGGGCGCCATCTTCGCCGCCCTGTTCACGTTCCACATCGACCTTCCGATGTGGCTCCACCTGCCGGCGACCCTGCTGGCGGGCATCGTGGGAGGTGCGCTGTGGGGCGGCCTGGTGGGCGTGCTGAAGGCCTACACCGGCGCGCACGAAGTGATCCTCACGATCATGTTCAACTACGTCGCGTACTACCTGCTGCTGTGGATGATCCGCACCCCGGGCCTGCTGCAGAAGGAGGGCACGAACCAGCCCATCAGCTCGGCGACGCCGGAGACCGCGCAGTTCCCCGACCTGTTCGGCCCGCAGTTCCCCTCGCTGGACTGGGGATTCGTCATCGTCGTGCTCGCCACCGTGCTCGTGTGGTGGCTTGTGGAGCGCTCGAGCCTCGGTCTGCGGATGCGGGCGGTCGGCGAGAACCCGCACGCGGCCCGCGCCGCCGGCATCAGCGTGCGGCGCATCTACATCTACGCCATGCTGTTCGCGGGCGGGCTCGCGGGCCTGGCCGCCATGAATCAGATCCAGGGATCGGTGACCACCGGCTTCACCGCGACGATCGACGCGGGGATCGGGTTCGACGCCATCACCGTCGCCCTCCTCGGCCGCAGTCGGGCGTGGGGCACGTTCGCCGCCGGCATCCTGTTCGGCATGCTGAAGGCGGGATCGTTCTCGATGCAGGCCCAGGGGATCCCCGTCGACATCGTCCTGGTCGTCCAGTCGCTGATCGTGCTGTTCATCGCGGCGCCGCCGCTGCTGCGGACGATCTTCTTCCTCCCGAAGACCGACGCCGAGAAGGCGGCCAAGGCGCGAGCCAAGGCTTCGAAGAAGGCGGTGACCTCGTGAGCGCTCTGGCACCGACGACGTCCCAGGACGGGACGATCCACCTGGCCACCGTGCGCCAGCGTCACTTCAAGACCTCGATCGTGCTCGGCGCGGTCACGCTGCTGCTCGCCGCGCTGTTCCTCCTGGTGCCGCGCGACGGCGTCAGCACGTTCCGTCTCGGCGGGCGGGATTCGGCGTTCGCGTTGCCGGACGTCGTGCTTCCCACCGCGCCGACCTGCTGGATCCTCGTCGCCGTCCTGGTGCTGCTGACGGCCTGGTCGGTGTGGGACACGTGGTCGTACCGATCGCCGGGCCTGTGGCTGGTCATCGTGTTCGGAGTGCTGGCGGTCTTCGCCTTCCTGGTGTGGGCCGGAGCAGGCGGCCTCGTGCCGGTCTCGAGCCTGCTCGTCGGTGCGGTGTCGCTCTCGGTGCCGCTCGTGTTCGGCGCCCTCGGCGGCGTCATCGGCGAGCGCGTGGGCGTCGTCAACGTCGCCATCGAGGGGCAGCTGCTGCTCGGGGCCTTCACGGCGGCCGTGCTCTCGAGCATCACGCACAACCCGTTCGTCGGTCTGATCGGCGCGATGATCGGCGGCGTGCTCGTTGCCTTCGTCCTCGCGGCCTTCGCGATCAAGTACCTCGTCGAGCAGGTCATCGTCGGCGTCGTGCTGAACGTCCTCGTGACGGGTCTCACCGGCTTCCTCTACGGGGCGCTGCTGGCGCCGAACGAGTCGCTGCTGAACAACCCGGTGCGCTTCACCCGCATCAAGATCCCGCTGCTCAGCGACATCCCGATCATCGGCCCGGTGCTGTTCAACCAGACGTTCATCGTGTACCTGATGTTCATCACGGTGGCGCTGGTGGCCTGGGCCCTGTACCGCACCCGCTGGGGCCTGCGCCTGCGCGCGGTCGGCGAGCACCCGCAGGCGGCCGACACCGTCGGCATCCGCGTGAACACCTCGCGCTTCTGGAACGTCTCGCTCGCGGGCGCGGTCGCCGGCATCGGCGGCGCGTACTTCACGCTCGTCTCGGTGCCCCAGTTCGGCAAGGAGATGACGGCGGGCCTCGGCTTCATCGCCCTCGCCGCGGTCATCTTCGGTCGCTGGGATCCGATCCGCGCCACCCTCGCCGCGCTGATGTTCGGATTCGTGACGAACCTGCAGAACCTGCTGACGGTGCTGAAGACCCCGATCCCGAGCGAGTTCATGCTGATGCTCCCGTACCTCGTGACGATCCTCGCGGTCGCCGGGTTCGCGGGGCAGATACGCGGCCCCGCAGCGGCGGGCAAGCCGTACATCAAGGGGTGACGCGGTGCCCGCCGCGCAGATGAAGGGCGACGGATGCCGGGCCGCGGCATCCGTCGACCCTCCTGATACCCGACCCGACGTGAATGGAGCGCGCTCGTGACCGACATCGACTGGGATGAGCTGCGCGCCGCGGCGACGGAGGCGATGCAGCGCGCCTACGCCCCCTACTCGCGCTACAAGGTCGGGGCCGCCGCGCTGGTGACCGACGGCCGCATCGTGACCGGCTGCAACGTCGAGAACGCGTCGTACGGCGTGACGCTGTGCGCCGAATGCGGACTCGTCAGCGAGCTCGCGGCGTCGGGCGGCGGCGGGCTCGTCGCCTTCGTGTGCGTGAACGGGCACGGCGACACGATCATGCCGTGCGGTCGCTGCCGGCAGCTGCTGTACGAGTTCGCGATCCCGGGCATGCTGCTCGAGACGGTCTCGGGCATCCGGACGATGGACGAGGTGCTGCCCGACGCCTTCGGACCGCGCGACCTCGAGGACGCCGGGCGATGACCGGCGAGCAGGGCGTCGAGCCGTTCGACGCCGTCGACGTCATCCGGGCCAAGCGCGACGGGGGAGCGGTGCCCGAGCCCGCGCTGCGATGGATGGTCGACGCCTACACGCGCGGCTACGTCGCCGACTCGCAGATGGCCGCATTCGCGATGGCCGTGCTCCTCAACGGCATGACGCGCGACGAGATCCGCGTCATGACCGACGCGATGATCCGATCCGGGGAGCGGATGGGCTTCGCCGGGCTCGGCAAGCCCACCGTCGACAAGCACTCCACCGGCGGTGTCGGCGACAAGATCACGCTGCCGCTCGCCCCGCTCGTGGCCTCGTTCGGCGTCGCGGTGCCGCAGCTCTCGGGCCGCGGTCTCGGTCACACCGGCGGCACGCTCGACAAGCTCGAGTCGATCCCCGGCTGGCGCGCCGCGCTGTCGAACGACGAGATGTTCGCGCAGCTGCGCGACGTCGGCCCCGTCATCTGCGCCGCCGGCTCGGGCCTCGCGCCCGCCGACAAGAAGCTCTACGCGCTGCGCGATGTCACGGGCACCGTCGAGGCGATACCGCTCATCGCCTCGAGCATCATGTCGAAGAAGATCGCCGAGGGCACCGACTCGCTCGTGCTCGACGTGAAGTTCGGCTCGGGCGCCTTCATGCGCGACGTCGACCGCGCCCGCGAGCTGGCTCGCACCATGGTGGAGCTCGGCACCGACTCGGGAGTGGCGACCACCGCGCTCCTCACCGACATGAACACGCCGCTCGGCCTCGCCATCGGCAACGCCAACGAGGTGCGCGAGTCGGTCGAGGTGCTCGCCGGCGGCGGACCCGCCGACGTCGTCGAGCTGACCGTCGCGCTGGCGCGCGAGATGCTCGCGCTCGCCGGGCACCCCGACGCCGACGTCGAGGCGGCGCTGCAGGACGGCCGCGCGATGGACGTCTGGCGTGCGATGATCCGCGCGCAGGACGGGGACCCGGATGCCGCGCTCCCGGCCCCGAACGAGACGCACACCGTCACCGCCACCGAAGCCGGCTTCGTGACCGGGATGGAGGCGCTGCCCTTCGGCATCGCGGCGTGGCGCCTCGGTGCCGGCCGTGCCCGCGCCCAGGACCCGGTGCTGCACGCCGCGGGCATCGACCTGCACGTGAAGCCGGGCGACCAGGTGTCGGCCGGTCAGCCGCTGTTCACCCTGCTGGGCGAGGATGCGACGCGGTTCGACCGCGCGCTCGAGGCCCTCGAGGGCGCGTGGACGATCGGCGCGGATGCTCCGGCGTCCGCTCCACTCGTCCTCGAACGCATCACCGCCTAGGCTGGGGCAGTCCCGCACCGGGCGCCGGCGCGGCCCCGCTCCTCATGCCGTAGGGGCCGCGGCATCCATCCTCATCCCATCCGCGATCCCACCAGGAGAACTCATGCCCATCGATCAGCACGGCGACGCCATCCTCGACGGCCTGTCGATCCGCGGCCTTCCCAAGGTGTCGCTGCATGATCACCTCGACGGCGGCGTGCGCCCGGCGACCATCATCGAGCTCGCCGACGCGATCGGGCTGGAGGTGCCGGAGTCCGACGCCGACGACCTGGGCGACTGGTTCGCCGAGAAGAGCGACTCGGGCTCTCTGGTCGAGTACCTGAAGACCTTCGACCTCACCACCGCGGTGATGCAGACCCGCGAGGGCCTCACGCGGGTCGCCCGCGAATTCGTCGAGGACCTCGCGGCCGACGGCGTCATCTACGGCGAGGTGCGGTGGGCGCCGGAGCAGCACCTCGGCCGGGGGCTGTCGCTCGACGAGGTCGTCGCGGCGGTGCAGGAGGGCATCGAGGAGGGCGAGGACGCGGCCGAGCGCCGTGGGCACGACATCCGTGTCGGCCAGCTCATCACGGCCATGCGCCACGCCGACCGTTCGCTCGAGATCGCGCGCCTGGCCGTGGACTGGCGCAGCCGCGGTGCGGTGGGCTTCGACATCGCCGGCGCCGAGGACGGGTTCCCGGCGTCGAACCACCGCGAGGCGTTCGACTACCTCGCTTCGGAGTTCTTCCCCGTGACCGTCCACGCGGGCGAGGCGGCGGGGCTGGACTCGATCCGCTCCGCGCTCATCGACGGACGCGCGCTGCGCCTGGGGCACGGCGTGCGCCTGGCCGAAGACCTCGAGGTCGTCTCGCGGGCCGGCGAAGAGGTGCTCGTGCAGTTCGGCGACCTCGCGCGCTGGGTGCGCGACCGCGAGATCCCGCTGGAGCTCTCGCCGTCGTCGAACCTGCAGACCGGCGCCATCGAGCGCTGGGGCACGACCCTCGAGGATCACCCCTTCGACCTGCTGTACCAGCTCGGCTTCGCCGTCACGGTGAACGTCGACAACCGCACGATGAGCCGCACGTCGCTGACGCGCGAGCTCGCCCTGCTGGCCGAGACCTTCGAGTACGGCCTCGACGACCTCGAGGCATTCCAGCTCAACGCCGCCGCCGGCGCCTTCCTCCCGGTGGAGGAGCGCGAGGAGCTGATCGACCTCATCGCCGACGGCTTCGACGCGTAGTCGACCCGCCGGCTCGGCGGGGCGTCAGCGGCGGGCGACGCCGGGGTGCGTCTCGAGGTAGGCCTCGAAGGCCTCGGATGACGTCTTCGAGGGCGTGAAGCCGAAGTCGCGCTTGAGGGCGTCGTTGGCGAGCACCGGGCGGTAGCGGAGGAAGCCGACCTGCTCGGGGCCGTGCGGGGTGAGGTGCAGCATCCGTCCCATCCGCAGCGCGAAGGCGAGCACGCCCGCGGGCACGGTGACGACGGGCTTGCCGAGGCGCCGCGCGATCTCGGGCACCGTCACGCGGCCGTCACCGGCGACGTTGTAGACGCCGGGGGGTCCGTCGGTCGCGGCTCGGGCCATCGCCCCGGCGACGTCGTCCACCCACACGAAGACGAACGGCGACTCGGAGCCGCGCACCTTGAGGAGCGCCCGGCCGTCCCAGAGTGCGGTGATCTGGTTCTGCACGGTCGGACCGAGGATCGTGCCGATGCGGAACACCACCTGCTCGAGCTCGGGATGGGCCTCGCGGCAGTCGGCGAGGAGCTGCTCGACGAGGCGCTTGTGCTTCGAGTAAGGGAACTCCTCGTTGCCGCGCACCGGGTCGCTCTCGCGCAGCCACTCCGGGCTGTCGGCGTGATACCCGTAGGCGGCTCCGGACGACGACACCACGATGCGGCTCACCCCGGCCTCGATGCAGGCGTCGAGCACGCGCCGCGAGCCGTCGACGTCGACGCGGTACTCGAGGTCGTGGTCGCGACCGGGGTTGACGATGGCGGCCAGGTGCACCACGACATCGATGTCGTGGCGTCGCAGCAGGGGCACCAGACCGTCGGGACGGGTCACGTCGCAGTCGTCGTAGACGACGCCGTCGACAGGATGCTGCGGCCGCCGCACATCGCCGGCGACGACGAGTTCGACATCGGGGCGGGCGACCAGCGCCGCTGCGACGTGGGAGCCGAGGAAGCCGGCGCCGCCGGTGACGAGGACGCGCCGGCTCATGCGACAGGCCCCGCGGCATCGGGGGCACCCGAGGGCGTCGGCCCGGCGCCGCCGGCATCGGACCCCGCGCCGGGAGCATCGGCGGCCTCACCGCCGGACGCACCGCGCAGCGCGTGGCGGGACGCGTCGCCCTTCGCCGAGCCGGTGCGGCGCTTCGTGTGGCGCGCCCAGAGGGCGGCGACGATGAGGCCGGCGATGATGTCCCAGATGCCCCACCACCCGGCGACGATGGCCATGCCGCCCAGTCCGCCGAAGAACGCGAAGACGAGGCCGAGACCGAGGCCGGCGTTGCGGATGCCGACCTCGAAGGTCATCGCCTTGCGCTCGCGCGTGCCGAGGCCGCCGACGACCGCCGTGCCGTAGCCGATCGCGAGGGCGACCGCGTCGTGGATCGTCACGACGAGCACGATGATGCCGAGGAACGCGACGAAGTACGCCCAGTTGCCGGCCAGTGCCGCGACGATGAAGCCGACGAGGGCCAGCAGCGAGAACCACTTCACCCATGGCTGCACGCGGGTCGCGAAGCGCGGGAAGCGATGCCGGATGAACAGGCCGAGCGCGAACGGCAGCCCGATGATCAGGAGGATGTCGCCGAGCATCGCCCACGGGTTGAGCTCGACCGCGACCAGGAGCTCGCGCGCCGTCGGGTGCAGGGAGCCCCAGAAGGCGACCGACAGCGGCAGCACGAAGATGTAGATGAGATTCGACACCGCCGTCATCGACACCGACAGTGCGACGTTGCCCCCCGAGCGGTGCGTGAGCACCTGCGAGATGTTGCCGGGCGGGCAGCACGCGACGAGGATCATGCCCAGCGCCATCGACGGCGTGACGGGCAGGATGAGGGTCAGGCCGAAGGTCACGGCGGGCAGCACGACGAGCTGCGCGAGGATCGCGATGACGAACGGCTTGGGCTTGCGGGCGACGACCTTGAAATCGTCGAGCGTCGTGTCGAGCGCGATGCCGAACATGATGAGGCCCAGCACCACGTTGAGGATCACGAGCGTGCCCGGGTTGAAGTTGAGGAGGACGTCGTCCGGATTCATGCGTTCACCTTCTCGGAAGCCGTCGGGCGAGGCGCGGTCCGGGCTCGGCGGCCTGTGCCGCGCCGCCCGCCGTTCGTGGCGGCATCCGTTATCAGCGTCTGGGCCGCGGCGCGCACCGCCGAGCGATAGGCGTCCTTGTTGACGTAGTACGACATGCGCTCGAGTCCCAGATACTTGTAGCCGCCGGTGAGGTCGGGCCAGCGCTCGCCGGCCACGCGCCGCCGGAAGGCGGCTGCCCGCTCGGGGTGGCGTTCGACGGCGGCGAGGTAGGCGGCGATGAGCTCGGCCTGCTCATAGCGGCCCTGCCAGCCGATTCCGGATGCCTCGATCATGCCCATCACGAACAGTCCGTTGAACGACGGCGGGAAGGCGTTGAGGAACAGGCGCGGGGCCATGCCGGACCACGCGAGCTCGGTGCGGTCGACGAAGGGGTAGTCGAGCTTGTAGCCGGTCGCGAGCAGCACGGTGTCGTACTCGGCCGACGAGCCGTCGCGGAAGTGCACCGTGGGGCCGTCGAAGCGATCGATGTCGGGCATGACCCGCAGGTCGCCCTGCCCCAGGTGGTTGAGGATCAGTGTGTTCACGATCGGGTGCGACTCGTAGATCCGGTAGTCCGGCTTCGGGAACCCGAACCGCACCGGATCGCCGGTGAAGGCGCGCAGCACGCGGGTGTCGACGAACTGCTTGAGGCGGGCCGGGAGCGGCCGGCCCTGGTTGAGCGTGTCGGAGGGGCGGCCGAACAGATAGCGCGGGACGAAGTAGTACCCGCGGCGCACACTCATGTCGACGGATGCGGCGTGGTGGACCGCGTCGACCGCGATGTCGCAGCCCGAGTTGCCCGCGCCGATGATGAGCACGCGTTTGCCCGTCAGCTGCGACGCGGCCTTGTAGGCGCTGGTGTGGAGCAGCTCGCCGGTGAACTCGCCGCGGAAGGCCGGCACGTTCGGCTCGGCGAGGGTGCCGTTGGCGAGGATCACGCCGTCGTACCGGCGCTCGATCACCTCGGCCGCGGTGGCCGGGTCGGTCGGTTCCGGAGAGGCGGTGGCGCCGGCCGAGAGCTCGGCGCGCAGCGTCCATCCTCCGTCGTCCGTGCGGTCGAGCGCCGTGACCCTCGTGTCGAAGCGGAAGTGCCCCGTAAGCCCGAAGTGGTCGGCGAAGTCGCGGAAGTACGAGATCAGCTCGCGATGGCTGGGATAGTCGGCCGTCGTGCGCATCGGGAACTCGGTGAACTCGGTCGTCGTGCGCGACGAGATCAGGTGGGCCGACTCGTACATCGTCGACCGTGGGTTCTCGATGTCCCACAGGCCGCCGACGCCGCGCGACGCCTCGTACCCGTCGAAGTCGATGCCCGCCTGCTGCAGTGCTCGTGCCGCTGCGAGTCCCGACGGACCGGCGCCGATGATGGCATAGCGGTGGTCGCTCATTGATCCTCACGTTCGTCAGCCGGCACGTCCTCGTGCCGATTCCGCCGGAGAGAACACTAGGCGTGAGTCGGCATTAACCGAAATCGCGCCGTGACCCTGCCCGCCGGCCACCGGACGACGGGCGTCTGCGACGGTGCGCTCAGAAGAAGAGTGCCAGGATGCCGCGCACCAGCACCACCGTCGCGCCGGCCCACGCGAGCACCAGCATGGCGCCGCGGGCGATCCGGGGCGAGACGTTGCGCGAGAGGACGGTGCCGATCCCGATGCCGGCGACCGTCGCGACCGCGAGCGTGCCGACGTCTTCGATGGGCGAGACGGGAAGCCCGCGCAGCGCCACCGACACCACGCCGAACACCAGGAAGATCAGCTGCGCGCTCGCGGCGAACCGGCGCTGCGGCCACCGGTCGCCCACGGCGTAGGCGGCGAGCGGTGGCCCCGACAGCCCGCTCGCGACGTGCATGAAGCCGGCCGCGGAGCCCGCGACGACGGCGCCGGTGCGCCCCGTCAGCGTCGCCGACAGCGCGGGAAGGTGCCCGGCGACGAGAGCGAAGTACGCCATGGCGGCGATGAGCAGCAGGAGCGCGGCGTCGGGCAGCAGCCGCACGAGCAGCGCGCCGAAGGGCGCGGCCACGAGACCCGGCCAGATCAGCCACCACGAGCGACCCCAGTCGATCTGCCGCCACACCAGCGGGATCGCGGTGAGCGAGGCCACGAGCGCGAGGAGCACGCCGAGCGTGACGCCCTCGACGGGGCCGTAGAGCAGCACGATGGGGCCGACGAGCACGAGCACGAAGCCGAGGCCGGTGATGCGCTGGATCACCGCGGCGACGAAGGCCGCGATCGCCGCGAGGATGACGGTCACGGGATTCGAGTCTAGGTCGGGGGCGCGGGCGCACCCGCCGCCCGGGTGCTTCGTATGGCGCACACGCGGAATGGCTCGCGCGATCCCGCGTGTTGCGACAACCGAACGGCACCCGACCGCGCCGGCCCGGGGGTCAGCGAGCGGGGACGGCGAGCGCGAACGGGCCGACGAGCTCGGTGAGCTCGTCACGCATGTCCTCGTCCGAGATCGTGGGCGTGTTGTCGCCGGCCTGCGGTCCGTAGTCGCCGAACGAGGAGTGGCTGGCGCCCTCGATCTCGTGCAGTTCCGCGTCGGCGGGCAGGAGGTGGCGTGCGTCCGCGATCTTCTCCGGCGTCGACAGTCCGTCCTCGCTGCCCGAGACGCTGACCACCGGCAGGCCCGACTCCGACAGGTCGTTCGAGCAGTACGAGCCGAAGAGGGCCAGGCCGTCGGCATCCGTCGCCAGCTGGCACGCGCGCACTCCGCCGAGCGAGTGACCGCCGACGAGCCACGTGCCGACGTCCGGCGCGAGGCCGGTGAAGGCCGACAGCGGCCGCAGGTCGAAGAAGGCGAGGTTGAGCCACGGCTTGGTGATCACGACGGTCATGCCGTCTTCGGCGACGAGGTCCGACACCTTGGAGGTGTACGCCCACGGATCGACCTTCGCGCCCGGGATGTACACGAGCCCGACGTCGGCGGACTCGCCGGTGGGGGACAGCACGATGCCCGCATCGGAGTCGGTGATGGAGATCGCAGGGTCGGCCCGCACCTCGGCGAGCGGCCCGGGCTCGGCGGCCATCACGCCGACCTGGCTCCAGATGACGATGCCGGCCACCGCGATGCCGATCAGCGCGCCGACCGATCCCAGCACCCACCAGAGGATCCGCAGGCCCTTGCCACGGGGGCGCGGCGCGGCGGTGTTCGCAGCACCCGCGTCCGGAGCGGCGGCGTCGGAGGTGGGCGAGAGGGCGGTGTCGGGTGCGGTCACCACATGAGCGTAGACGCGCCGGTGATCAGTCTCCTGGGAGCCCCAGGTCGGCCTGGCGCGCGGCCACGACCGCCTGCACCTTCACGAAGAGCGGATGCCCCGGCTCGAGGCCCGTGACCGACTCGGTGAACGAGGCCGCATCCTGCTCGCGCAGCATCCGCTGCAGGTCCACGGCCTGGGCGTCCTCGGTGTCGTCGAACTCGAGCGCCGCGCCCATCGCTGCGACCAGCGCGTCGACGCTCAGGCCGCGTTCTGCCGCCTCGGCGGCGGGCCCCACGAAGCGCTCGTGCCGCGACAGCTTCCGCAGCGGCTGGCGACCCACCCGCCACACCGTGTCGGGGAGCGCCGTGTTGCGGAAGCGGCCCAGGATCGTCGCGCGGTAGTCCGCCAGCGACGACGCGTCGAGCCCGTGCTTGGCCTCCAGCAGCGCCGACGTCTCCTCCAGCGCCGCCTCCACGCGTGCGGCGACGCCCGCGTCGGCGAGCGCGTCGGCGATGGCTTCGATGCCCGCCTGCGCGCCGAAGTACGCCGCCGTCGCGTGCCCGGTGTTGACCGTGAACAGCTTGCGCTCGATATACGGGTCGAGGTCGTCGACGAAGTGCGCTCCAGGGATGTTCGGCGGGTCGTCGCCGAACGGCGGCCGCTCGATCGCCCACTCGAAGAACGGCTCGACCGTGACGTCGACCCCCGCGCCATCCGGCTGCGCCGGGACGATGCGGTCCACCGCGGTGTTCGCGAACACCGTGCGCGACGCCAGCGCGTCCCACGCTTCGCCGGCGAGCGCCTTGATCTCGTCGCGCAGCAGGTCGGTCGCGTTGATCGCGTTCTCGCACGCCATGATCTGCAGCGGCGGTTTCGCCGGGTCGCGCAGCGCGAGGCCCGCCACGATGTGCGGCGCGACGAACTTCAGGATCGTCGGACCGACGGCCGTCGTCACGACGTTCGCGCCGGCGATCTCGTCGATCACCTGGTCGGGGTGCTCCGCGCTGTTGATCGCGCGGAAGCCGGTGACGACGGTGTCGTGGCCGCCCGCGCCCACCTCGTGCACCGTGTAGCGGTCGACGCGGTTGATCGCGTCGACGAGCGGGGCGGCCACGTCCGAGAACACCAGCTGGTACCCGCCCTGGTGCAGGAGCAGTCCGACGAACCCGCGCCCGATGTTGCCGGCGCCGAAGTGGACCGCTTTCATCACACGCCCGCCGCAGACACCAGGCTGAACAGCTCCTCGGGGGTCTGCGCCTGCTTCAGGCGCGCCACGTCGTCCTCGTCCGAGAACAGGATCGCGATCTGCGACAGGATCTCGAGGTGCTCGTCGCCCTTGCCCGCGATGCCGACCACGAACGTCACCGGGTTGCCGTCCCAGTCGACGCCCCCGTCGTAGCGCACGACCGACAGGGCGGACTCGAGGATCTCGGCCTTGGTCTCGTTCGTGCCGTGCGGGATCGCGAGCTCGTTGCCCATGTACGTCGACACCGTCTGCTCCCGCTGCAGCATGGCGTCGTAGTACCGGCCGGTGACCGCGCCGGCGGACTGCAGGATGTCGGCCGCCTCCCGCATCGCGTCGTCGCGCGTCGCGCCGCCGGAGTGGATGCGCACCTGTCCGATGCTGAGTACGTCGCGTGCCATGTTCTCGCCTTTCTCGTCGTTCGTCTTCGCTCGTGTCATCAGGGGACGCATGCCGCGGCCTGCGCCGCGGCCGGGTGGCGAGCGATGGGACCGGAGGCGCGTGCGCCGCCCGGCCCCATCGCCGTCAGCTACGCCCCATCCTCATGCTGGGCGCGCACCAGGTCCACGACCTCGTCGTAGCGCGGCGAGTTCATGAAGTTGTCGACCGAGACGTGCACCGAGTTCGGCGTCTTCGCCCGCGCGCGGTCGGTGAGCTGGTTCTGCGTGATGACCAGATCGGCCGACGGGTCGAGGGCGGCGATCGCCTTGTTGGTGACCGTGACGTCTTCGATGCCCGCCTTCTTGATCTTGTTGCGCAGCACGCTCGCACCCATCGCGGAGGAGCCCATGCCGGCGTCGCACGCGAACACGATGCTCTTGATCTCGCGCTCGGTCATGGTCGCCGGCTCGATGCCCGCGTCGGCACCCGTCGCGGCTCCGCCGCGAAGGCCGTCGAGGTGCGACGAGGACTTCCCCTTGGCCGCGGCGGTCTGCGTGATCGCCGCGCCGAACGCGTCATCGGTCGCCGCCATCGCCTCGAGGTCCCGCTTGCGCGAGGCTCGGAGGATGACCATGGCGATGAGGAACGTCACGGTCGCCGACAGCACGACCGACAGGATCACCGCGAAGTAGGCGCCCGGTGCCGTCTGGAGGAGCACCGCGATGATGCTGCCCGGGGCGGCTGGGGCCCGCAGCGCACCGCCGAGCAGCATGTTGGTGGTGACACCGGTCATGCCGCCGGCGATGAGCGCGAGGATCAGGATCGGCTTCATGAGGGCGTACGGGAAGTACACCTCGTGGATGCCGCCGAAGAACTGGATCACCGCGGCGCCGGGGGCCGACGCGCGCGCCGCGCCGAGCCCGAAGAAGGTGAAGGCCAGCAGCAGGCCGACGCCCGGTCCGGGGTTCGCCTCGAGCAGGAACAGGATCGACGAGCCCTCCTCCGAGGCCTCGGCGATACCCAGCGGCGTGAGCACGCCGTGGTTGATGGCGTTGTTGAGGAAGAACACCTTCGCCGGCTCGATCAGGATGCTGGTGAGCGGCAGCAGGTTCAGCTCCACGAGCCAGTTCACGGCGAGACCGAGTGCCCGCATGATCTCGTTGACCACCCAGGCGATGGGGTAGAAGCCCACGATCGCCATGACGAAGCCCCAGATGCCCGCCGAGAACATGTTGACGAGCATCTCGAAGCCCGCCTTGATCTTGCCCTCCCACAGACTGTCGAGCCACTTCATCGTGTAAGCCGCGAGCGGAGCCATGATCATCGCGCCGATGAACATGTGCACTTGGTTCAGCGGGGCGGCGCCTTCGGCGAGACCCTCGTTGAACCGGGCGACCAGCAGGTCGGAGCCCGCGATCGCGCCCATCGTGCCGATGGAGGCGACGACGCCGCCGCGCACCCCGTACACGATGCTGCCGCCCGTGTACGCGATCAGGATCGGCAGCAGGTAGTGGATGAACGGCCCGACGATCGTCGCGAGATCCGCGTTCGGAGTCCATCCGACGTCGATGAAGAACGCCGTGAAGATGCCCCACGCGATCAGCGCGGGGATGTTCGGCATGATCATGCCGGAGAGGAACGTGCCGAAGCGCTGGACTCCGACCCGCGCCCTGCTGGTGCCCGATGCGGGCACTGACGCCGTTGTCATTTCACTGTCTCCCTTGTGTGTGGGTGTGCCGGCCGCCGCAGCGGCCTATCGGGTGGCCGCCTGCTGGGCAGCGGATCGGGCGGATGCCGCGTCGTTCGCGGCGAGGGCGGCCGAGGCGATGTCGCGCGCCTGATCGAGGGTGTGCTGGAGCAGAGTGGCGCGCACGTCGGCGAGGGCCGTGGGCGCCATGGACAGGCTCGTGGCGCCGAGGCCCACGAGCACGACGGCGAGCAGCGGATCCGCTGCCGCCTCGCCGCAGATGCCGACCGGCTTGCCGTTCGCGCGGCCGGCGTCGCCGACCTCGCGGATCAGGCGCAGCACCGCGGGGTGCCACGGATCCTGGAACGACGCGACCGACCCGAGCAGGCGGTCGGCGGCCAGCGTGTACTGCGTGAGGTCGTTGGTGCCGATCGAGGCGAAGTCGGCGTCCACGAGGATGCGGTCGGCGAGCAGCGCCGACGACGGCACCTCGACCATGACGCCGGCGGTCTTGATGCCGTAGTCGCGCGCGAGGGCCGTGAAGTAGTGCGTCTCCTCGACCGTGGCGATCATCGGCGCCATCACCCACAGGTCGGCGGAGGTCGCGGCATCCGCCTCGGCCAGCGCCGTGAGCTGCTCGCGCAGGATGTCTTCGCTCGCGCGCAGGGCGCGGATGCCGCGGAGACCGAGCGCCGGGTTCTCCTCGTGCGCGTCGTTGAGGAACGCGAGCGGCTTGTCGGCTCCGGCGTCGAGCACCCGCACGACGACCTTCTTGCCCGGGAAGGCGGCGAGCAGCTTCGTGTACGCCTCGCGCTGCTGCTCCACGGTGGGCGCCTGGTTGGAGCTCAGGAACAGGAACTCGGTGCGGAAGAGCCCGACGCCCTCGGCGCCGAGCGCGACGGCGTCCGTCGCGCCCTCGGGGTTGCCGAGGTTCGCGAGCAGCGGCACGGCCGTGCCGTCGGCGAGCGCCCCGTCGGTGATGGGGGCGGATGCCGCGGCGGCACGTGCGTCGGCGCGGTTCTGCGCCCGCTCGAGCTCCTGAGGCGTCGGCTCCGTGGTGACCACGCCGGCGGCGGCATCCACGATCACCGTCTCGCCGTCGCGGAGCCCCGTGGCGTCCACCGCGCCGACGATCGCGACGATCGACTTCTCGCGCGCGAGGATCGCGGTGTGCGAGGTCGGGCCGCCCTCGGTGGTGACGAGCGCCAGCACCTTGTCGAGGTCGAGGAGGGCGGTGTCGGCCGGCGCGAGATCCTTCGCGACGAGGACGAACGGATGCCCCGGGTCGGGCACCCCCGGAGCCGCGACCCCGCGCAGCCGCGCGATGACGCGCTGGGCGACGTCGTCGAGGTCGGCCGCGCGCTCGCCGAGGTAGCCGCCGAGCGCCGTCAGCTGGTCGCGGAACGAGGCGAACGCGTCGAACACCGCGAACTCGCCGGTCTTGCCCTTCTCCAGGCGGGCACCGACCTCGTCGGCGAGCGTCGGATCCTCGGCCATCATCGCCTGGGCCTCGAGCACCTCCTGCGCGGCGCCGCCGGCCTGCAGGCCGCGGGACTCGAGCTCGCGCGCGACGGCGGCGACGGCATCCGTCACCCGCGCCTTCTCCTCGTCGATGCTCAGCGTGCTCGGCGCGTCCGACGGCGCGGGCGCCGGCTCCGCCATGCGCGCGACAGGACCCTGGGCGACGCCCAGCCCGATTCCGACGCCCCTCAGCTCGCGCGATACCAGCTGCTCGGTCATCTTCAGGCCTCCGCGTCGTGGTCGGTGGTGAGCAGTTCGGCGAGCTTGTCGAGCGTCGACTCGGCGCCGTCGCCGTCGGCGGTGAGGGTCACGTAGTCGCCCTGTTCGACGCCGAGCGCGATCACGCCCAGGATGCTGGCGGCGTTCACCGGGCCCCCCGCGTCTTTCGCGATGGTGACCGGGATGCCGGCATCCTTCGCCGCCTGGGCGAACAGCTTCGCCGGGCGCGCGTGCAGCCCGTGCGCCGATCCGATCCGGACGGTGCGGGAGATGGGTGGCATGTCGTGACCTCTCTGTCTGGTCGTCTCTGTCTAGGCCGGCGGTTCGGAGATGGGCGGGGGATTCTCGGCCGGCGCCGCGTCCGCGGCCGGGAGCGGCCCCCCGGGGCTCCCGGTCGCGGCGTGGACCAGCGCGAGTGTCCGTGTGCCGTCCCGGTCTCCGAAGATGTCGGGGGGCAGCAGCACCACCGTCGTGCCGCGGGCGGCGGCGTCTCGTTCGATGCGGGCGAGCGCATGACCGAGGTGCGGACCGACCAGCACGACGTCGGCGGCATCGAGGTCGATCGGAAGCGACTGCTCGGTGCCGGCGAAGGCGGAGTAGTCGAGTCCCTCTGCGTGGGCCGCGTGACGCACACGCTGTGCGACGAAGGTGCTCGAGGCACCCGCTCCGCAGACCACCAGGATCCTCATCGATCCGCCTCCTCTTTCCGCCATTCTTGTGAGAACGCTGGGAGGGGACAACCACTCCTTCTTCCGCGGGGGCGGAAACGGCGCCGCCTCAGGGCGTCCGCACCACGGCCGCCGAGCGGGCGAGAACCCCGCGAGACGAACCGCCGAGCGGCATCCGGACCACCCCGCACGTCACCCGCGTGGTTGACTGGACGCGTGACCCGAGCCCGGCAAGATCGCGTGCTCGGACTGCTCCTGCGCGACGGCGACTGGGTGACGGCGGCCGCTCTGGCCGACTCCCTGGGCGTGACGCCGCGCAGCATCCGCTCGTACGTCACCGCGGCGAACGCCCGCGTCACTCCCGGCACCGCGGTCGAATCGGGTCCGCAGGGCTATCGTGCGGGGACGGATGCCGCAGCCGCCCTGCGCGCCGGCAGCGACGTCGGCACGCCCCGCGACCGGCTCCACACCCTGGTGCGCACCCTGCTCGACGCCCCGGACGGCGTCGACGTGTTCGAGACCGCCGACGCGCTCCACGTGTCGCCGGCGACGCTCGACGCCGACCTGGCCCGCGTGCGCGGACTGCTCGGCGGCACCGAGCTGACGTTGGAGCGCTCGGCGTCGCGGGCCCGGCTGCGCGGCACCGAGGGGGCGCAGCGGCGGCTGCTGAGCACGCTCGCGCACGACGAGATGGATGCCGGATCCTTCGACCTCGCGGCTCTGCGGCGCACCCTCGGCGAAGGCTCCGTCGGCGCGCGTGCCTTCGGCCCGTTCAAGACCGAGCTCGTGGCGCGCCTGGGGCAGCTCGGCTGGTTCGTCAACGAGTTCGGCATCGCCGACGTCGTGATGCACATCGCGATCGCCGCCGACCGCACCGCCCGGGATCGCCCGCTGGATGCCGCAGGCGCCGAGGGCGGAGCGGCGGCACAGCGCCCGACCCAGACCCAGGTGGCGGAGATCATCGAGGAGCTCTCCGAGCGCCACCTCGACGTGCGGCTCGGCAGCGCCGACCTGCAGCACCTCGCGACCCTGGTGCTGACGCGCGTCGTCGCTCCGGACGCACCGGCGGGCGCGGCATCCGTCACCGCTCCTTCCAGCCTCGACCCCGAGGTGCACGGGGTCGTCCGCGAGGTCGTGACCGCGGCCGCCGAGGAGTTCCTCGTCGACATCGCTCACGAGGACTTCATCGCGCGCCTCGCGCTGCACGTCCAGAACCTGCTGCACCGCGCCCGTGAGCAGGCGTGGTCGCGCAACCCGCTCACGCGCTCGCTCAAGTCGACGTACCCGATGATCTTCGAGGTGGCGGTGTTCATCGCGAGCCGTCTGCAGCAGCGACTCGGCATCCCGCTGCCCGACGACGAGATCGCCTACATCGCCATGCACGTCGGCGGCCGGCTCGAGCGCAGCCGCCGCGCCGATCAGCTGCTGACCGCGACGATCGTCTGCCCCGGCTACTACGACCTGCACGAGCTGCTGCGCTCGAGCGTCGACCGCTCGCTCGGGCAGGCGATCGAGGTGGTGGGCGTCGAGACGCGGGTCGATCCCGACTGGGCCTCGATCGACACCGACCTCGTGCTGACCACCATCGACCCGCCGGCGTCCGGCGACAGGATCGTGCGGATCCAGCCCTTCCTCACCGACCCCGACGTCGAGCGGGTGCAGGCCGCGGCCGGGCGAATCCGCCGCACGCGGCGACTCGCCCGCCTGCGCGCGGAGCTCGAGCGGTACTTCGAGCCCTCGGCCTTCGCACGCGGGCTCGACGACGCCGCGGGCGAAGAAGGCGTCATCCGTACGCTCGGCGCCCTGCTCCGCGACCGCGGGGTGATCGACGCCGACTACGTCGAGCGCACGATCGAGCGCGAGCGCCTGTCGTCCACGGCGTTCACCGATGCCCTGGCCGTGCCGCACGCGCTCGAGATGACGGCATCCCGCACGGCCATCGCCATCGGCATCGCCGACCCGTCGATCCCGTGGGGCGACGGCCGCGTGCAGGTCGTGGCGCTCGTGGCGTTCTCCGAGACCGATCGCGAGGCGTTCCAGACGGTGTTCGAGCAGTTCGTCGAGGTCTTCAGCGAGCGCGACAGCGTGCAGCGGATCGTGCGCCGCGGCACCGACTTCAACGCCTTCCTCGACGAGCTCGTCGCGGTCATCGACGGCTGAGCCGCGGCATCCGTCAGCCGCGCGCGAGGCGCTCGGTCAGGTCGAGGCGCACCGCCGGCCACTCCGAGGGGAGGATCGAGAAGACCACGGTGTCGCGGAGGGTGCCGTCTGGCCCCAGGCGGTGGTTGCGCAGCACGCCGTCCTGCTTGGCGCCCAGGCGCGCGATCGCCGCGCGGGACTGGCGGTTGTGCCAGTGCGTGCGGAACTCGACCGCGATCGCATCGCACTGCTCGAACGCGTGGCCGAGCAGCAGCAGCTTCGACGCGGTGTTCACCGCCGTGCGCTGCGCCTCCAGCCCGATCCAGGTGTGGCCGATCTCGACGTGGCGGTTGGCCTGGTCGATGTTGCAGAAGGTGGTCGTGCCGATGACCTTCCCGGTGTCGAGGCGGCGCACCGCCCACGGGTTCATGTGTCCCTCGTCGCGCCACGCCAGCCGCCGCGCGATGTCGGCGGCGACCCCCTCGGGTCGGGGCACCGACGTGTACCAGGTGTGCTCGAGACCGGTCGCCGCGGCGGCCAGGTCGTCCTCGTGGTCGGGGGCGAGCGGTTCGAGGCGCACGTAGGCGTTCTCGAGGGTGGCGGGGGAGGTGAGGAGCATCCTCCGAGCGTAGAACGTCGGCGCCCGCCCAGCGGACGCCGGCGGCGACGGGTCAGGAGTCCTTGGCGTGCATGTCGGCCTCGACCACCGCGGCCGCCGCACCGGGATCCTTCTCGGCGACCTCGGCCGCGTGACGAGCGGCGACGACCGCGCGCCGGCCCGCCGGCAGCCAGACCGCGAGGCCGACCACGACGAACGTCAGCAGGCCGGCCGCGATGAGGAGCACCTCGATCGGCACCAGGTCGGCAAGCGGGCCGAACACCACCATGCCGATGGGCATCGCCACGGCCATCACGATCCCGACGAACCCGAAGACACGGCCCTGCCGCTCCGGCTCGATCGTCTCCTGGAGCAGGGTCATCGACGGCGTGGAGAAGAACGGCACCGCGAGGCCCACGAGGAACATGAAGCCGAAGAAGACCCAGACGTTCGGCGACAGGCCCAGCCCGATCGACAGGACGCCGAAGACCAGCGACGACACCACGATGAGCCCGATCCGGCTGCGCTTGGCGAAGAAGGACGCCACGAGGATGCCGCCGAGCACCATGCCGATGCTGAACGCGATCTCGAGCACCGCCAGGTTCACGACATCCTGCGCCTCGCCCGCCGGGAAGGAGCGCACCAGCATCAGCGGGGTGAGGTTGGACGGGGCGACCGTCAGCAGGAAGATGATCGCGTACAGCACCAGCAGCCAGCGCACGAACGCGTGGTGCACGATGTACCGCACGCCGTCGACGAGGTCGGCGAAGTACCCCGTGTGCGCGTCGGCGGCGCGCCGCAGCGTCGCCACCGGGATGAACGCGAGGATGCCGATGCCGATGACCGCGGTCACCACGTCGATGAAGAAGATCGGGATGAGCGAGGCGGCCGTTCCGCCCGATGCCGCCGAGGCCCACGCGTACAGCGCACCCGCCGCAGCGGGTGCGAGGAGGGCCATCGCGGACTGGATCGAGCCGTTGATGCCGTTCACGCGGATCAGGTTGCGGGTGGGGACGATCTGCGGGATGAGCGCCGAGACCGCCGGCATCTGGATGCCGGCGCCTGCCGAGCGGACCGCCATCGCCACGAACAGCAGCCACACGGCGTCGTAGCCGGTCATCATGATCAGCGCGAGCGCCAGCGTCGCCGCGGCGATCGCGGCATCGGCGCCCATGATGAGGTACTTGCGGTTGTGGCGGTCGGCCCACACGCCGCCGAAGATCGACACGACCGCCTGCGGGAGGAATCCGAACAGCGCCGCGAGCGTCATGATCATGCCGGACTGATACGTGATGGTGAGGTACCAGAACACGGCGTACTGCACGAGCATCGACCCGAACAGGCTGACCGTCTGACCGCCCAGGAAGAGGACGACGTTCCGCATCCAGCGGGGCGGATCGGCGGGCTCCGCCGGATCCGCGGGCCTGTCGCCGGTCTCGCTCGCCGACGGCTCGGCGCCCGCCAGGCTCGCGGCACCGAGCGCGGAGCCCGGGGCGGGCGGCGGCGCCGGGGTCTCGGCATCCGTTCGATCCTGCTCGCGCGCGCCGCTCATCATCGCTCCTCGTGTCCACGCCCCCGTGCGCACCCGCGAACCGCCGGATCACAGCGAGGCTCGCGATATATCGCGAGCCGACTCTAGCACGGGGGTCGGACACGCACGGCGCGCCCGACCCCTCGCAGGCCCTCAGCCGCCGTACTCGGCGAGCAGCGCGCGGGCGCCGTCGGCGAGCGCCCGGATGCGCACCACGGCGTCGTCGCGATCGTCGCCCCGCACGTCGAGGTAGAGCTTCAGCTTCGGCTCGGTGCCGCTCGGCCGCACGATCACGCGCGAGCCGTCGACCAGCCACAGTCGCAGCACGTCGCCGGGCGGCAGGTCGCCGAAGCCGCCGAGCAGGTCGTCCACGCGTTCCACCGCGACATTCCCGACGGATTCCGGATGCCGCGACCGCAGCGCCGCCATGAGGTCGCTGATCTGCGACACATCGTCGACGCGCACCGACACCTGATCGCTCGCGAAGGAGCCGAACTGCTGGTCGAACTCGACCAGCAGGTCGGCGAGCGTCGCACCGCGCTCACGGGCCTCGGACACCATCCCGAGGATCGCGACGGCCGCCGAGATCCCGTCCTTGTCGCGCACCGTGCCGGGGTTCACGAGGTAGCCGAGGGCCTCCTCGAAGCCGAAGACCATGCCCGGCGCACGCGAGATCCATTTGAAGCCGGTGAGTGTGGCGTGGAAGTCGAGACCGTAGTGCTCGGCGACCGTCTGCAGACCGGGAGACGACACGAGCGAGCACGCGAGCGAGGCGCCGGGCGCCGCGCCCTTCGCCGTCGCGAGGCGCGCGGCCCGCCAGCCCAGCAGCAGTCCGATCTCGTTGCCGGTGAGCCGTCGCCATCCGCCGTCGACGGCGTCGTCCGGAAGTGCCACCGCCAGACGGTCCGCGTCCGGGTCGTTCGCGATCACGAGGTCGACGCCTGCGTCACGAGCAGCCTCGAACGCCAGGTCCATCGCCCCCGGCTCTTCGGGGTTCGGGAACGCCACGGTCGGGAACGCGCCGTCGGGCTCGAGCTGTGCCGTGACCGGCACGGGCGCCGGGTAGCCGGCGGCCTCGAGGATCCGCGAGAACGTCTCCCAGCCCACGCCGTGCATGGCGGTGTAGACCCACGTGAGGCCCTCCGCCCCGGTGGGGGCGGGCGCGACCGCGGCGGTCGCGGCGATGTAGGCGTCGACCACCTCCTCGGTCGCGAGCTCGAAGCCCAGCGACCGGGGCAGGGTGCTGATGTCGCCGGCGTCCGCGACGCGGGTGATGTGCGCCGCGATCTCGGCGTCGGCGGGCGAAACGATCTGCGAGCCGTCGTCGGCGCCGCCGAGGTAGACCTTGTACCCGTTGTCGTCGGGCGGGTTGTGGCTCGCGGTGACCATGACGCCGGCGGCCGCGCCGAAGTGACGGACCGCGAAGGCCAGCACGGGCGTCGGCAGGAGGCGCGGCATCAGGATCGCGCGCAGCCCCGCGCCGGCGAAGATCTCGGCGGAGTCGCGCGCGAACACGTCGGAGTTGCGTCGTCCGTCGTACCCGATCACGACGATCGGCGCGTCGTCCAGGATGCCCGGCACCTCCGGACCCTCGGCCTCGAGCGCGTCCGCCGACGGGGTCTCGGTGAGCTCGGGCGCCGACGGCTCCGACAGGGGGGAGTCGTCGGATGCCTCGACCCCGGCGCCGTCGCCGTCTCGGGCGCCGTCGCCGTCCCCGGCGCCGTCCTCCCCGGAGGCGTCGGCCGGGGGTGCGTCGGCCACGCCGTCGCGCTCGGGTGCCGAGGAGTCGTCCCCCGAGGCGTCGCGCGCGGGCTCACCCTGCGAGGCGACAGGCGCGGGCTCACCCTGCGAGGCGTCCGTCTCGCCGCCCGCGCCTTCGGCAGCGGAGCGCTCGGGCACGGCATCCGTCGACGCGACGATCGCCGCGTCGTCCTCGGCGTCGTGCCGTGCCGATGCGCGCTCGTCGCGCGCCGACTCGGTGGCCGGCGCGTCCGGACCGACCGGCGGCAGCCCGGCGCTCTCGCGCACGTATGCCGCGAGGCCGGCCGCGGCCTGGGCGACCAGAACGCGGTTCATCCGGTTGCTGCCGGCGCCGAGCGCCCCGCGCAGCCCCGCCGTGCCGAACGCGAGGCGGGCCGAGAAGCGGTCGGCGAGCTCATCGGCCGCAGCGTTGTCGCCCGATTCCGCCGCCTCGATCAGCGCGCGCAGCTCGGCGCGGGTCTCACCGTCGGGATCCTGCGCCAGCCACGCGTGCGCGCGCGAGAGCACCTCGGCTGCGGCATCCGCGCCGGTCGGCACCTCGTCGGGCGCCGGCTCCTGGACGTCCGGCCTCGCCGCCGGAACCTCCGGGCCGTTCACAGCGCCCCGATCACGCGGGCCAGCAGCGACGAGATGACCGGCTCGGCCTCGCGGCCGGCGTCGATCACCTCCTGGTGGCTGAGCGGGGTCTTCTGGATGCCCGCCGCCATGTTCGTGATGAGCGAGAAGCCGAGGATCTCCATGCCCGCCTGGCGTGCGGCGATCGCCTCGAGCGCTGTCGACATGCCGACGATGTGGCCGCCGAAGGTCTTCACCATCTGCACCTCGGCCGGCGTCTCGTACTGCGGGCCGCGGAACTGGCAGTAGACGCCCTCGTCCAGGCTCGGATCGATCGAGCGTGCAAGGTCGCGCAGGCGCATCGAGTAGAGGTCGGTGAGGTCGATGAAGGTCGCGCCCTCGAGGGGGGTGTCGCCCGTGAGGTTGATGTGGTCGCTGATGAGCACCGGGCGGCCGGGGGTCCACGAGTGCTTGATGCCGCCCGCGCCGTTCGTGAGCACCATGGTGCGAACGCCCGCGGCGGCGGCGGTGCGCACGCTGTGCACCACGCGGCGCACGCCGTGGCCCTCGTAGTAGTGGGTGCGTGCGCCGATCACGAGCACGCGGCGGCCCTTCGGGGTGACGACGCTCCGCAGGGTGCCGACGTGGCCGGCGAGCGCCGGGGAGCTGAATCCCGTCACCTCGGTGGCGGGGAAGGTCGAGGTGGTCTCGCCGAGCAGGTCCGCTGCCGCCCCCCAGCCGCTGCCGAGCGTCAGTGCCACGTCGTGACGCTCGACCCCGGTGATGCGGGCGATGTCCTCCGCGGCGGCGGCGGCGACCGCGAAGGGGTCTGCCGTGGGGTCGTCGAGAGGATTGGCGGTGGTGTCAGACATGTCACCACTTTAGGAACCGGCGGGCAGGAGGGCCAGCGAGCCCTGTCGGCGGGACCGTGTGTCGCGCGCGTGTCGTGCCCGCGGCATCCGGCAGGGAAGAATGGAATCCATGTCGATCAGCTTCGAGACCACCCAGAGCGTGGCCATCCTCGGCGGCGGACCCGGAGGCTACGAAGCGGCGCTGGCCGCCGCCCAGCTCGGAGCCGAGGTGACGGTGGTCGAACGCGCGGGCATCGGCGGATCGGCCGTCATCACCGACGTCGTCCCGTCGAAGTCGCTCATCGCCACCGCCGACGCGGCCGTCGCGATCTCCGGCGCCGGCGATCTGGGGGTGCAGCTGTTCGCGAAGGGCAAGGACGGCAAGCCGCTGAAGCCCGAGATCGCGATCAACCTCACCGCCGTGAACAAGCGCCTCCTGGCGCTCGCGCGGCAGCAGTCCGACGACATGCGGGCCTCGCTCGCCGAAGCGGGCGTGCGCATCATCTCGGGCCACGGGCGCCTCGAGGGCGACAACGCCGTCGTCGTGTCGACCGGCGTGGGCGGCACGGACTTCGACCGCATCGAGGCCGACACCCTCGTCGTCTCGACCGGGTCGTCGCCGCGCGAGCTGCCGCACGCCAAGCCCGACGGCGAGCGCATCCTCACGTGGACCCAGCTCTACAACATGACGGCGCTGCCCGAGCACCTCATCGTCGTCGGCTCGGGCGTGACGGGCGCCGAGTTCGCCGGCGCCTACATGAACCTCGGCGCGAAGGTCACGCTCGTCTCGAGCCGCGATCAGGTGCTGCCCGGCGAGGACAAGGACGCCGCAGCGGTGCTCGAGCGCGTCTTCAAGCGCGGCGGTATGAAGCTTCTGTCGAAGTCGCGTGCCGACCGGGTCGAGAACACCGGCGACGGCGTCGTGGTCACCCTGTCGGACGGGCGCACCGTCGAGGGCAGCCACTGCCTCGTGGCGGTCGGCTCCATCCCCAACACGGCCGGCATCGGCCTCGAGCAAGCGGGCGTCCAGATGACCGACTCCGGCCACATCCAGGTGAACCGCGTCGCCCGCACGTCCGTGCCCAACATCTACGCGGCCGGCGACTGCACCACCTTCGTGCCGCTGGCGTCGGTCGCCTCGATGCAGGGCCGCACCGCGATCTTCCACGCCCTCGGCGACATCGTGATCCCGCTCGAGCGTCGCCGCATCACCTCGAACATCTTCACCGCGCCCGAGATCGCGACGATCGGCTGGCAGGAGAACGACATCACCGACGGTCACATCAACGGCGTCGTGTACAAGATGCCGCTCGCGGCCAACGCCCGCGCCAAGATGATGGGCATCAAGGACGGCTTCGTCAAGCTCATCGCCCGCGAAGGCAGCGGCACCGTCATCGGCGGCGTCATCGTCGGCCCCCGCGCCTCCGAGCTCATCTACCCGATCGCCATCGCGGTCGAACGCCGGCTGACGGTCGACCAGGTCTCGCGCGTCTTCGCGGTCTACCCGTCGCTCTCGGGCAGCATCACCGACGCCGCGCGCGCGATGCACGTCGTCGACCACAACGTCTACGGCGGCTGACCCCGCGCGGAAGACGGATGCCGCGACCCGCGGCATCCGTCCCGCTGCTCGTCCCCGCACCCCCGCCCGCGCGCCCGCGCCCCCGCGCCCCCGCGCCCGCGCCGCGCCGTGCCGCCAAGTGCTGTCGAGATCGCGGATACTCGGCGAGATACCCGGTTGTCGCCGCCGAGGTCGTGGTTGTTCGCCGAGTAACCGCGTTGTGGGCGATGTTGCGGTGACGTCAGGTGAGGCCGGTGTTGGCGGCCCAGAGCGCTGCGGCGCGGTTCGCGGCGGCGTCCACCAGGGCACGCAGCTCCGGTCGGTCGGGCATCGCGAACGACACGTAAGCGCCGCGTCCGCCCGCGGTCGGGCGGCCGTACGCCTTGACCGCGACGGAGCGGTCGGGCAGCAGGCGCACGGTGAGCGAATGCAGCTCGAACTCCTCGCCGCGCCGCACGTCTGTCCAGCGCAGCTCGGGTGGGATCACGACGTTGATCGCGAGCGCCGACACCTCGGGATCGCCCGCGTCAGGAGGGGAGGCCATGCCGCCATCCTGCCGCGTGCGTCCCAAGCCGTCGAGATCGCGGTCACTCGGCGAAGAACCCCGTCGTCGGCGCCGAAAGCGCGGTCGCTCGCCGAGAAACCGCGTCGTCGGCGAAGTAGGAGCCCGGCAGGCGGGAGGAGGGATGAACGACGGATGCCTCGGGGCGAGGCATCCGTCCGCGTCAGGAGATGGTGAGGAGCTGGTGGCCGGCCGACACGGTGGTGCCGGGGTCGGCGTTGATGCCGCCGATGACGCCGTCCTTGTGGGCCTGGATGGGCTGCTCCATCTTCATGGCCTCGAGCACCACGACGAGGTCGCCCTTCACGACCTGCTGGCCCTCCTCGACGGCGACCTTGACGACGGTCGCCTGCATCGGCGACTTCACGGCGTCGCCCGAGGCGCCCGCGACCACCGACGGGGCGTGCGAGCGGCGCGACGGCGGGACCGCGGCCGGGCGTCCGGCGACGCCGGGGGCGGCCACGACGCGGTCGGGCAGGCTCACCTCGAGGCGCTTGCCGGCCACCTCGACGACGACGGTGTGACGCGCTTCGGCGGGGGCGGTCTCGCTGAGCTCACCGTCCCACGGGGCGATGTCGTTCACGAACTCGGTCTCGATCCACCGCGTGTAGACGCCGAACCGGCCGTCCTCGGCGGTGAAGGCGGGGTCGCGCACGACGGCGCGGTGGAACGGGAGCACCGTCGGCAGACCAGACACCTCGAACTCGTCGAGGGCGCGCCGCGAGCGCTCGAGCGCCTCGGCGCGATCGCGGCCGGTGACGATGATCTTCGCCAGCAGGGAGTCGAAGGCTCCGGAGACGCTGTCGCCGGCGGTGACGCCCGAGTCGAGACGGATGCCGGGACCGCCGAACGTCTTGAACACATGGATCGGGCCGGGCTGGGGGAGGAACCCGCGACCCGGGTCTTCGCCGTTGATGCGGAACTCGATCGAGTGCCCGTCGGCCACGGGGTCGTCGTAGCCCAGCTCCTCGCCCTCGGCGAGGCGGAACTGCTCGCGCACCAGGTCGATGCCCGTGACCTCCTCCGACACGGGGTGCTCGACCTGGAGGCGGGTGTTCACCTCGAGGAACGAGATCGTGCCGTCGGCGCCGATGAGGAATTCGCAGGTTCCCGCGCCGACGTAGCCGACCTCCTTGAGGATCGCCTTGGACGCCTCGTACAGCACGCGGTTCTGCTCGTCGCTGAGGAACGGCGCGGGCGCCTCTTCCACGAGCTTCTGGTGGCGGCGCTGCAGTGAGCAGTCGCGCGTCGAGATCACGACCACGTTGCCCGCGGCATCCGCCAGGCACTGGGTCTCGACGTGGCGCGGCTTGTCGAGGTACTTCTCGACGAAGCACTCGCCGCGGCCGAACGCCGTGATCGCCTCGCGGGTGGCCGATTCGAAGAGCTCGGGCACCTCGTCGAGCGTGCGGGCGACCTTGAGGCCGCGGCCGCCGCCGCCGTACGCGGCCTTGATGGCGATGGGAAGACCGACCGACTCGGCGAACGCGACGACCTCGTCGGCGCCCGCGACCGGGCCGGGCGTGCCCGGGGCGAGCGGGGCGCCCACCTTCTCGGCGACCGCGCGGGCGGTCACCTTGTCGCCGAGGGCCTCGATCGCCTCGGGCGAGGGGCCGATCCAGACGAGGCCGGCGCCGATGACCGCACGCGCGAAGTCGGCGTTCTCGGCGAGGAACCCGTAGCCCGGGTGGACGGCGTCGGCGCCCGACCGGCGGGCGACCGAGAGGATCTTGTCGATGGACAGATAGGTCTCGGCGCTCGTCGAGCCCTCGAGAGCGTATGCCTCGTCGGCGAGCCGGGAGTGCATCGCGTCACGGTCCTGGTCGGCGTAGACGGCGACCGAGGACTTTCCCGCGTCGCGGGCGGCGCGGATGACGCGGACGGCGATCTCGCCGCGGTTGGCAACGAGAACCTTGGCGATCTGAGGCATGGATGTCAGCCTACCGACGGCATCCGTAGGGCTTTTGAGCGGTTCGTACAAGAACCGACGAGAAACGTGGGCTTCCTACTACAAGCGCGAGCGCCGACATCCGACCCGAAGGGCGGCCATCTGGGGTCGTTTGCCCTAGCTCTCCGGGGACCCGAGGGACGGGTCGGTGGAGTTCCACAGCGCCGCCCAGTCCACGCCGACCTCGCGCACGAGGCGGCGCAGCGTCGACACCGACATGCCGACCACGGTGGAGGGGTCGCCCTCCACGCGCTCGATGAACGCGCCCCCCAGGCTGTCGACCGTGAAGGCGCCGGCCACGTGCAGCGGCTCGCCGGTCGCGACGTACGCCTCGATCTCGGCATCCGTCACATCCGCCGCGAACGAGACGGATGCCGCAGCCGTCGCGTGCACCTCGCGCGGCGGCGCGTCGGGGGCGATGCGCACCACGGCGTGGCCGGAGTGCAGCACGCCGGTGCGCCCGCGCATCGCGCGCCAGCGCGCGACCGCGTTCTCGGGCGTGTAGGGCTTGCCGAGCACCTCGCCGTCGAGCTCGAACATCGAATCGCCGCCGATCACGATGCCGTCGAAGCCGGGGATGTCGTCGCGCAGGCGCGCGGCCACGTCGGCCGCCTTGCGGCGCGCGAGGAGGAGCACGTGCTCGTCGGGGGCGAGCGTGCGCTCTTCGGCGGCCTCGACCGCGGCGATCACCGCCTCCTCGTCGACATCAGGGGCGAGCGTGAGGGGACGGATGCCGAACTGCCCCAGCAGCATGAGCCGGGCGGGCGAGGTCGAGGCAAGGCAGACGCGCATGGCTCCACCGTACCCACGGCGCGTAGGCTCGTCGGGTGAGTGGAACCGGCGACATCCTCGACCTCGACATCACGGGCGTCGCCCACGGCGGGGTGTTCGTCGCCCGGCATGAAGGACGCGTCGTGTTCGTGCCCGACACGATCCCCGGCGAGCGGGTCCGCGTGCGGCTCACCGACACCGCGAAGAAGTCGTTCTGGCGCGCCGAGACGCTCGAGGTGCTGGAGGCGTCGCCGCACCGCCAGCTGCACGTGTGGCGGCAGGCCGACGTCGACGTGCCGCCCGAGCAGCGCCCCGGCGGGGCTGATTTCGGCCACATCTCCCTCGCGCACCAGCGGCGGCTCAAGCTGGAGGTGCTCCTCGACGCGCTGCACCGGTTCGGCGGCATCGAGGTGCCCGCCGCGACGATCTCGGAGGCCGCTCCGACCCTGTCCGACGAGCTCGAGCCGCTCGACGAGGAGACCGTCGACGGCACCGGCTGGCGCACCCGCGTGAGCCTGCACGTCGACGCGGAGGGCAACGTCGGCCAGTACGCCGCGCGCAGCCACCGCGTCGTCCCGCTCGAAGACCTGCCGCTCGCGACGGCCGAGGTCGAACGCGCAGCGCTGGAGCTCCGCGGCGGCGAACCGGGCCGCATCGATCTCGTGCAGCCGGCCGACGGCCGCGTGCGCGTGCTGCCTCGCCCGCAGACGTCGCGCCCTGCCGTTCCCCGCGGCGGCCGGGGTCGGCCCGCGCCCGGGCGGCGTCCTGGCAGGCCGGCGGGCAAGGCGCCCGCGCCCGAGGTGGTCGTCGAGCGCGTCGACGGCCGCGACTTCCAGGTGGACGCCGGCGGGTTCTGGCAGGTGCACCGACTCGCGGCCCACACGCTGACAGCCGCCGTGGCCGCGGCCCTCCGCGGCCAGGCCGGCGACGGTCCGGCCGTGGATCCCGACGCGTGGCACCTCGACCTCTACGGCGGCGTGGGCCTGTTCGCGGCGACGCTCGGCGATCTCGGCGGGCCGTCCACGCGCGTCACCAGCGTCGAGTCCGACGCCCGCGCGACCGACCACGCGGGCGAGAATCTGGCCGAGTGGGTCGGGGCGCGCGCCGAGACCGGGCGCGTCGACCGGTGGCTGGCGCGGCTGGCTGCCGAGGCATCCGCCACCGAGCGCGAGCGGCTCTCGCGGGGGGTCGTGCTGCTCGACCCGCCCCGCTCGGGAGCCGGACGCGAGGTGGTCGAGAGCATCGTGTCGCTGTCGCCGGCGACCGTGGCGTACGTCGCCTGCGACCCGGTGGCGCTCGCCCGCGACATCGCCACGTTCCGCACCGGGGGATACGAGGTCGCGCGCGTCGACGCCCTCGACCTCTTCCCGAGCTCTCATCACGTCGAAGCCGTGGCCGTCCTGACCCGGAGCGCCGCACGTCGCTAGGCTGACGGCATGACGCGGGTGGCCTTCATCGACGACCACGAGTCGGTGCGGCTCGGTCTCGAAGCCGCGTGCGCGCGCGCCGAGTCCATGAACGTCGTGTTCTCGGGCAGCACGGTCACCGAGTACCTCGATTGGCGCGCGTTCTCGCGGCAGTCTCCCGCCGACGTGGTCGTGCTCGATCTGACGCTCGGCGACGGCACGACCGTCACCGAGAACGTGCGGCGGCTCGTGCTCGACGGGTCGAGCGTGATCATCCACAGCGTCGCCGACCGCCCGGCGGCCGTCCGCGAAGCGCTCGCCGCCGGCGCGGCCGGCGTCGTGAGCAAGTCGTCGCCGATCGGCGACGTGATCTCGGCGGTGCGCACCGTGGCACGGGGTGAGCCGCTCAACAACGTCGAGTGGGCGAGCGCGGTCGAGGGCGACCGGGCGTTCGCCGACGCGTCGCTGTCGGCGCGCGAGCGCGACGTGCTGCGGCTCTACGCGGCCGGGCTGCCGCTCAAGGTGGTCGCCGACCGGCTCGGGGTGGCGTACTCCACCGCGAAGGAGAACATCACGCGCATCCGGGTGAAGTACGTGGAGGTCGGCCGGCCGGCACCGACCAAGATCGACCTGCTGCATCGGGCCGTCGAGGACGGGATCCTCGTCGAACCGTCGGCGGACGCGGGAGACATCACGCGTGGCCGGTGACGGGCAGACCGCGGTGCTCGACACCGCGTGGGCCCAGATCCCGCACTCGCCCCAGGCGACCGCGGGGATCGGCTCATTCACGCGCTCGCGCGTCGAGCGCATCATCTCGCTCGTGGCCGGCGGGCTCGGCTCGGTCATCGTGGGGCTGCAGGCGTTTCTGACGGCGCTCGGCTCCACCGACGAGCGACCGGGCTGGCACGCCGGCCTGATGATCTCGGTGTTCGGCTCGCTCGCGGTGATGATCCTCGCGTGCGTCATCGGCCGCGGGGTGCGGGCGGCCGCCGGCGTCTTCGCCTTCGTCTACGTGCTCGCGCTGGTGGCATGGCCGATCGCCACGGCGGGGGTTCCGCCGGACGCGCTCGACGAACCGTGGATCTGGTATCTCCTCAACCTCGCGACGCTCGCCGCGGTGCTGGCGTTCCCGTTCCCCCTGCAGATCGTATGGACGATCCTCGCACCCGTGCTCTTCGGGCTGGTCCGTCTCGTGCAGGTCGGCTTCGCGCAGGAGTACTGGGTGGCGGTCGGGCTGGACGTGTCGTTCGCCCTCATCCTCGGCGGGGTCATCCTGACCCTCGGCTGGCTGTTCCGCTCCATGGCGGTGAACGTCGACGAGACACGCGCGCGGGCGGTCGCCTCGTACGCCAAGGCGGCGGCCGCGGACGCCGCGGAGCAGGAACGCGTCGCCGTGGCCGCGCTCATGCACGACAGCGTGCTCGCCGCGCTCATCGCCGCCGAGCGAGCCGGCACGCCTCGCGAGCGCACGCTGGCGGCGACGATGGCGCGTGAAGCGCTGACACGGCTGGCCAACACCGAGCAGGACGCGCACGAGGGCACGGACGAGCCGTGGGATGCCGCGGCCGTGGCGGCCGCGATCGCCGAGGCGGCCAGTGAGCTCGGCGTCGACGTCGACGTCCAGCGCGACATCGACCCGCACGGCACCCCGATCCCCGGCCGCGTGGCCCGCGCCCTGGCCCTCGCCGCGACGCAGGCCGTCGCCAACGCCGTCCAGCACGCCGGCGGCGCAGGGCTCGGCGTCGCGGTGACGGCGGTCGGCGGACGTGTTCGCGTGGAGGTGCACGACGCCGGCGAGGGATTCGATCTGGAAGCCGTGCCCGACGACCGCCTGGGCATCCGCGCGTCGATCGTGGCGCGCGTCGCGGCCGTCGGCGGCAAGGCCGACCTCGAGACGGGGCCGCACGGCACGGTGGTGCGCCTGGACTGGCAGGAGCCGCCGGCGTGATCAGCGTCAAGAACGTCCTGATCGTGCTCGCCGTGGCGTTCACGGCCTACCTCGCGGCGCGCGGCCTGTCGTGGACCGCGCCGGTGCCGCAGCCCCTCATCGTCGTCACGACGCTCGCGCTCTACCTCGCGACCACGTGGCTCTGCATCTTCTGGGAGCCCGCTTCGGTCCGAGCGGTCGCGCATCCCGCGGTCCCGCATCACGAGGCTCCGGCGGGCCACCCCGACGACGCCGCGCAGGCACCGGTCGACGGCATCCGCGGTCCGCTTCCGCTGCCGGTCATCGCGCAGCTGCTGGCGCTGGCGTGCGCCGTGATCGTTCCCAGCGCCGTCTCGATCGCCGTCGGAGCGGCCTCGCGCACCGCCCCGTTCGCCACCTGGTACCTGGGCGGCATCGGTGCGCTGATGACCATCGTGATGGTGCGGCGGCGGCCGTGGACGGCGTGGTCGGGGATCGTGGCGCTGACCGTCGCGTCGATGATCTGGATGGGGCCCGTCACCGCGCTCGCACTCGGGCTCGTCGGCTCGATCGTGTGGGTGGCGTGTGCGCAGCTGCTCGTACTGTCGATGGACCGCGCCGCTCGCGACACCTCGCGGCTCACGCGGCTGCAGCGCGCCGCCACCGGGTGGCAGACCGCGCAGGTCGTGCGCCAGCGCGAGCGGCGCGTGCAGGTGCAGCGGGCGCTCGCCGTGGCCGGACCGGTGCTCACGCGCACCGTCGCCCACGCCGGCGTGCTGACCGACGCCGATCGGCTCGAGGCGCGCATCGCCGAGGGGCGCCTGCGCGACGAGATGCGCGGTCCGCGGCTGCTCGACGACGAGGTGCGCGCCGAGCTCGAGCGCGCACGCCGGCGCGGCGCCAACGTCACCGTGCTCGACGAGGGCGGCCTGGAGGGCGTCGACGACGAGACGCTGGGCGTCATCCGCGCGCAGCTCGCCGAGGCGCTGCGTTCGGCGAGCTCCGACCGGCTCTACATCCGCACGTCGCCGGACGAGCGGATCGCCGTGACCGTCGTGGGGCGGTCGACGTCAGTGGGCGCCCCGAGCGACGAGGACGCGGTCGACCTCTGGCGCGAGATCCCCCATCCAGGCCGGGGCTGACCGCGGCGCCTCTGCGGACTCCGCCCGTGCGCGGACTCGGTCGCCACAGCGGGTGACGGATGCCGCGACCGCGGCTGTCGGCGGGCAGGCTCGCTCCCCGCCCAGTAGGGGGAGGGGACACCAGGCGGGGAACGGGGATGAAGGAGGCGAGGGGCGGCGAAGCCGCCCGCCCCTCGCCTGGCGGACGGTTACCCGAAAACCGTCCGCATGGCCGGACCCGGGGATCCGCAGTGCGGAGCCGGATCGGCCGAACGCAGAAGCGTTCCAGCGAGACAAGTATCTCCAGGTCGCAAGGTCGGTGTCTGTAGGTATTTCGGGGGACAAAACGCGGCCGTGCCGGCCGTCGTCGCTCAGCCGAATCGTCCCCAGCCGAGCTCCCGGTCGAGCGGGCGGCGCAGGTCGCGCTGCGAGAGCGACCAGGCGCTCCGCCGGATCTCGTCCGGGGCGACCGCCTCGGCGGCTTCCCCGGTGTATGCCTCGCTCACGACGGCGAGGAGCGCCGCGAGCTCCTCCTCCGTGGGCGTGCCCCGGAGGACGTCGATCGTGACGCCGTCTGCATCCGTCCCGTCGTCGGCGATGCTCACAGCGGGATGTTCCCGTGCTTCTTGGGCGGCAGGCTCGCGCGCTTGCCGCGCAGCGCGCGCAGCGCCTTGGCGATGGAGACGCGGGTCGCCGCCGGTTCGATGATGCCGTCGAGCTCGCCGCGTTCGGCCGCGAGGAACGGCGAGGCGACGTTGTAGGTGTACTCGTTGGCCAGGCGCGTCCGCACTGCCGCCACGTCTTCGCCCGCCTCCTCGGCGCGCTTGATCTCGCCGCGGTAGAGGATGTTGACCGCGCCCTGGCCGCCCATCACCGCGATCTCCGCCGTCGGCCACGCGAGGTTGACGTCGGCACCGAGCTGCTTGGAGCCCATGACGATGTACGCGCCGCCGTACGCCTTGCGGAGGATGACGGTCACGAGCGGCACGGTGGCCTCGGCGTAGGCGTAGAGGAGCTTCGCGCCGCGGCGGATGACGCCCGTCCACTCCTGGTCGGTGCCCGGGAGGTAGCCCGGCACGTCGACGAGCGTGACGATGGGAATCGAGAACGCGTCGCAGAACCGCACGAAGCGGCTGGCCTTCTCGCCGGCCTCGATGTTGAGCGTGCCGGCCATCTGCGACGGCTGGTTGGCGATGATGCCGACCGAGCGGCCCTCGATGCGGCCGAAGCCGATCACGATGTTCGGCGCGAAGAGCGGCTGCACCTCGAGGAAGTCCTCGGCGTCGACGATGCCGCGGATCACCTGGTGGATGTCGTACGGCTGGTTCGGCGAGTCCGGGATGATCGCGTTCAGCGCGCGGTCGGCATCCGTCGTCTCGAACTCGAACCCGGTCTCGTAGACGGGAAGCTCCGCCATGTTGTTGTCGGGAAGGAAGCCGAGCATCGTGCGGACGTAGTCGATCGCGTCCTCCTCGTCTTCGGCGAGGTAGTGCGCGACGCCCGAGCGGGTGTTGTGCGTGTGCGCACCGCCGAGCTCCTCCATGCCGACGTCCTCGCCGGTCACGGTCTTGATCACGTCGGGGCCGGTGACGAACATCTGGCTGGTCTTGTCGACCATCACGACGAAGTCGGTGAGGGCGGGGGAGTACACCGCGCCGCCCGCGGCCGGGCCCATGATGATCGAGATCTGCGGGATGACGCCCGAGGCGCGCGTGTTCAGGCGGAAGATCTCGCCGTACTTGCCGAGGGCGACCACGCCCTCCTGGATGCGCGCGCCGCCGGAGTCGAGGATCCCGACGATCGGGATGCCGCTTCTCAGCGCGAACTCCATGACCTTGATGATCTTCTCGCCGGCGACCTCGCCGAGCGAGCCGCCGAAGGTGGAGAAGTCCTGCGAGTACACCGCGACGGTTCGGCCGTGGATCGTGCCGACGCCGGTGACGACCGAGTCGCCGTAGGGACGCGAGCGGTCCATGCCGAAAGCGGTGGTGCGGTGACGCACGTACTCGTCGAGCTCGACGAAGCTGCCGGTGTCGAGCAGCTGATCGATGCGCTCGCGCGCGGTGCCCTTGCCTTTCGCGTGCTGCTTCTCCTTGGCGACCTCCTCGGGATCGAGGACGGCCTCCTGGAAGCGGGCGCGGAGGTCGGCGATCTTGCCGGCGGTCGTCGAGAGGTCGGGCTGCTCGGTCACGGATTCCACCCTATCGGCGGCCTTCCGCGATCTGTTGGAGGGTTCGTACAAGGGGTCGCGGCATCCGCTGTTCATCCCCTGCGCCTCATGGTGACGGCGTAGCGTGAGGCCATGTCGATCTCGCCAGAGGGGTATCCGCTCGCCGCCGCCGTGAGCCCGCGCGTGCAGGTGGTCGAGTCCACCGATTCCACGAACGCCGACGTCGTACGCCACGTCGTCGACGCGCCGCACGACTGGCCGCACCTGTCGCTGCTGCTCACCGACGACCAGCGCGCCGGACGAGGGCGGCTCGATCGCACGTGGGTGACGCCGCCGGGCTCGGCGCTGGCGGTGTCGGTGGTGATCGACGCCGCCGCGATCCCGGTCGCGGCACGGGGATGGATCCCGCTCCTGGCGGGGGCCGCGATGACGCGTGCGATCGCGGCGCAGCTCGCCGGCACCGTCCACTCGGCGACGCTCAAGTGGCCGAACGACGTGCTGCTCGACGGCGCGAAGGTGTGCGGCATCCTGGCCGAAGTCGTCCCGGGACACCCCGACATCGTCGTCGTCGGATCGGGCGTGAACACGCGGATGCCGCGGGTCGACCTCCCGGTCGACACGGCGACCTCGTTCGCCGCTGCCGGTCTCACGTGCGACGACGATCGGCTCCTCGCCGACTACCTGTCGGCCTTCGACGAGCAGCTGCGGGCGCTCGCCGCCGCGGGCGGGGATGCCGCGGCAGCCGGCGTGGTCGCCGAGGTGGAGGCGCTGTGCAGCACCCTCGGTAGCGACGTCGCCGTGTCGCTGCCCGACGGCGCGACGCTGTGGGGCCGCGCGCAGCGCATCGATCCCGACGGCCGCCTCGTGGTCGTGCAGGACGACGAGTTCGAGAGCGTGGTGTCGGCGGGCGACGTCGTGCACGTGCGCAGCCGGCCGACCGGGGTCTGATCCGGGGGTTTCGGCCCGTCGCGCATGACGCAATACGGCGGGTGCGCACCGGACTGTCAGAAGTGCCCCGCACAATGGGGACATGACGCAGCCGACGAGCTACGGCGGCAGACCGCTGACGCCGGCCCCCGGCGCGCCCACGCCCGAGCTGCTCGTCGCCCGCTTCCGCGCCCACGCGCGCCGGCTCGCGTGGTCGGCGCTCGTGCTGATCGCCGTCGCCGCGGCCTGCGGCTATCTCTACGGCAACCTGCCGGCGCCGTTCGAGAACTGGATGCTGCTCGCCGCGGCGGCCGTGGTGGTGCTGCTGCTCGTGGTGCTCCCGTACCTCGCGTGGCTCGCGCATGTCTACACGATCACCACGCGGAGGGTGATGGAGCGTCGTGGGCTGTTCTCGGTCAAGCGCCGCGAGCTCGCGCACGTCCGCGGCTACACGCTCAAGGTGCACCGCGGCCTGCTGCCGCGCATGTGGGGCGCCGGGACCATCACGCTGACCAACGGCATCGACGAGCCGCTGCAGCTCGCGAACATCCCGAGCGTCGAGCTCGTGCACGAAGCGCTCGTCGACCAGGTCGAGGTCAATCAGATCCTCGCCCACCGCGACGCGCAGCCGCTCCCGCCCGGCGCGCCGCCCGTCCCGCCCCGCCCGGTCGCCCCTCCGGCGTGACCCGGCTCGTCAGCCCTCCGGCGTGACCCGGCGCGCGTCGGTCGCTCCGCGTGTGCGGGATGATGGACGGAGTATCCGGTCGAGAGGGAGTGGCATGGCACTGCGAGTCGGAGTCGTCGGGGGCGGGCAGCTCGCCCGCATGATGATCGCACCGGCGGTCGAGCTCGGGGTCGAGATCCGCGTGCTCGCCGAGGACGAGGGCATGTCGGCATCCCTCGCCGCCACCGCGGTCGGCGACTACCGCGACGCCGCAACCGTGCTCGCCTTCGCGCGTGACGTGGACGTCGTCACCTTCGACCACGAGCACGTTCCGCAGGATGTCCTCGCTGCGCTCGTGGGCGAGGGCATCGCCGTGCACCCCGGCCCCGACGCGCTGCGATTCGCGCAGGACAAGCTGCTCATGCGCGCTCGGCTGCAGGAGCTCGGGATGCCGCAGCCCGATTGGGCGCCCGTCACCGACGCCGAGGATCTGCAGGCCTTCATCGACGACCACGGCGGCCGGGCCGTCGTGAAGACGCCGCGCGGAGGCTACGACGGCAAAGGCGTGCGGGTCGTGTCGGCCGGGACCGAGGCGGAGGACTGGTTCGCGACGCTGGCCGAGGACGCGCACGGCGGCGCACTCCTGGTCGAGGAGCTCGTCGACTTCACGCGGGAGCTCGCGCAGCAGGTCGCCCGCCGGCCATCCGGCGCGGTGCGGGCCTACCCGGTCGTCGAGACCGTGCAGCGCGACGGCGTGTGCGCCGAGGTGATCGCCCCGGCGCCGCATTCGAGCGAGCGCCTGCAGCAGGTCGCCGCCGAGATCGGCGTCTCGATCGCCGAGGGGCTGGGCGTGACCGGCATGCTCGCGGTGGAGCTGTTCCAGACGACCGACGAGCGCCTGCTCGTGAACGAGCTCGCGATGCGCCCGCACAACAGCGGTCACTGGAGCCAGGACGGCGCCGTGACGAGCCAGTTCGAGCAGCACCTGCGTGCGGTGCTCGACCTTCCGCTCGGCGACACCGACCCGCTGGCCGGATGGTCGGTGATGGTGAACATCCTGGGCGGCCCCGCGGAGGACTCGCTCGACGCCCGGTTCGCCACGGCCATGGAGGAGCACCCGCAGGCCAAGGTGCACACCTACGGCAAGTCGCCCCGGCCGGGGCGCAAGGTCGGGCATGTGAACGTCGTGGGCGACGAACTCGACGACGTGGCCTATCAGGCGCGGGCTGCGGCATCCGTCTTCCTCGATTGACGTCGTTCTTTCGGGCGTGCGCTTCCGCCCGCTGACCTTGCCGCAGGGTCCGCGCCGTTGCGGCGAGTTTCCAGCCTCGCCCGCTAGCCTCGACGAGTGACTGCGCCCCTCCACTCTTCCGAGTCGCCGCTCGTCGGCGTCGTCATGGGATCCGACTCCGACTGGCGCGTCATGAGCGATGCCTCGCAGGCGCTCACCGACTTCGGCATCCCCCACGAGGTCGAGGTGGTCTCGGCCCACCGCACCGTCGACAAGCTGATCCGATACGGGCGCGAGGCGCGTGAGCGCGGCCTGCGCGTGATCGTCGCCGGTGCCGGCGGCGCGGCGCACCTCCCCGGCATGCTGGCATCCGTCACCGCGCTCCCCGTGATCGGCGTGCCGGTGCAGCTCGCGACCCTGGACGGCATGGACTCGCTCCTGAGCATCGTGCAGATGCCCGCCGGCATCCCCGTCGCCACCGTCTCCATCAACGGCGCGAAGAACGCCGGACTCCTCGCCGCCCGCATCCTCGGCGCGTCCGACCCCGAGGTCGCCGACCGCGTCGAGACCTACGCCCGCGACCTGGAAGCCCAGGTCGAGCAGAAGAACCGGCGGCTCAAGGAGTCGCTGTGAGCGTCCTGAGCCCGCCCAGCCCACGCACGAGCGGTGCGCGGGGCTCGAGCGTCGTCCAGGAGCGGCCGATGCGGTATCCGGATGCCTCGTCCCGGGCCGTGATGACCCGCCGGGGCTGGTGGCTGATCGGGCTGAACTTCCTCATTCCGGGCTCGGCACAGGTGCTCGCCGGCAATCGACGGCTCGGTCGCTTCGGCATCGCGTGCACGATCCTCATGTGGGTGCTCGCGGTCGTCGCGCTCCTGTTCGCGCTGCTGGCGCCGACCGCGGGCCTCGGCGTCGTGACCGGCGCGTGGATTCCGGACTGGCTGGGGCTGCTGCGCCCACTGCCGCTCCTGATCGCGCAGGGACTGCTGATCGCGTACGCCGTGCTGTGGGCGGTGCTCTCGGTCGACACGCTCCGTCTCGTCCGGCTGGTCAAGACCGGGCGGGGGGCGCGCTTCGGCATCGCAGTCGTCGCCGTCGGCCTCATGGTCGTGGCGAGCGGAACCGCGGCCTACGCATCGAACGCCGTCGGCACGGTCCGCAGCACGATCAGCACGATCTTCGGGGTGAGCGGTCCGACCGTGGATCCCTCGGACGGCTACTACAACATCCTGCTCCTCGGCGCCGACAGCGGCGAGGGCCGCGACTCGATGAGATTCGACAGCATCTCGGTGGTCTCGGTCAACGCCGACACGGGGGCGACCACGATCACCGGCATCCCGCGTGACATGCCTCACTTCCCGTTCTCGGCGGGACCGATGCAGGACCAGTATCCGAACGGCTTCGAGGGTCACGGCGACGCGACCTGCGGGTGGGGAAGCGGAATCAACCAGCTCACCAACGCCGTCCAGCAGTGCCGCGAGGACCGCGGCGCCGGCCTGTACCCGGACGCCGAGAACGTCGGTTCGACGCCGGCCATCGAGGCCACGAAGGCCGCGGCGGAGGGGATCCTGGGCATCGAGATCCCGTACTACGTCTTCATCGACATGCACGGTTTCGCGGCCCTCGTGGACGCGCTCGGCGGCGTCGACATCAACGTCACCGAGCGCCTGCCCAAGGGCGGCCCACCGGAGGGCGTGGACCCGCACGATGTCGACAGCTGGGCGACCGGGTGGATCGAACCCGGTCAGCAGCACATGGACGGCGACACCGCGCAGTGGTACGCGCGGTCGCGGTACACGACGAGCGACTTCGATCGCATGGAGCGCCAGCGCGAGCTGCAGCAGGCGATCCTCGCGCAGTTCACCCCTCAGGTGGTGCTCACCCGGTTCCAGGAGGTGGCGGCGGCCGGCGCCGACATCATCCAGACCGACCTGCCGCAGTCGTTCATCCCGACACTCGTCGACCTCGGCATGAAGGCCAAGGAGCAGCCGGTTCAGACGATCGAACTGACCCCCGACGGGGGCATCGACGAGCTCGATCCCGACTACGCGTACATCGCCGAGCTCGTCAACGGCACGCTGCACCCGCCGACCGAGACGCCTTCGGGGGAGTGACCGTGGTCGCCACGCTCCGCGTCGTGCTCGATCAGCTCGTCGCCCCCTCCGAGCCCGAACTCGCCGAGGCCTCGCGCGAGCTCGCGCGGTCGCTGGTCGTCGCGGCGCCGGCGGGGTGCGAGGTCGAGGCGATCGCTCCGGCGGGCGGTGCCGACGGCGCGCTGGACGCCGTGGCGGGGCTGGCCGGCGTCCGCCGCACGGCGCTTCCGCGGCGAGAGCTGTCGGCGGCACTGCAGCTCGGCGTCGGAACCGGCATCGGCGGCGGCATGATCCACTCGCCATCGCTGTTCGCGCCCCTGGTGCGGCACGACCGCGTGCACGACCACGATCAGACCGTGGTGACGATCTGGGACCTCCGCCCCTGGGAATCGCCGTCCGAGCTTCCCCGCGCGGTGGTGTCGTGGCACAAGGCCATGCTGAAGCGCGCCGTGAAGCACGCCGACGCGGTGGTGGTTCCGACGCACTCCCTCGCGGCGCGGCTGCTCGAGATCGCACCGCTGGGCGGTCGCGTGCGCGTGATCGCGGGCGCCGCGCCGACGGGTTTCGCGGTGCCGGTCGACGAGATCGGGCGCCGGCGCGAGCTGGGCCTCCTCGAGGGGTTCGTCCTCCTGGCCGGCGGACCCTTCGGGTCGGAGGGATTGGATGCCGGACTCGCGGCGGTCGCGGCATCCGGTGTCGATCTGCCCGTCGTCGTCATCGACGTCGAAGAGGGGCACGAGCCCGCCGTGGCCGACCTCGCCTCGGCGGCCGGGGTGCCCGAGCGCGCCCTCCATGTGCGCGGGGTGCTCTCCTCGGAGGATCGGGCGGCCGTGTTCGGGGCGGCTGTCGCGTTCGTGGCGCCGTCGCGGCGGGCGGCGTTCCCGTGGCGGGTGGTCGATGCCCTGACACTCGGCGTGCCGGTGATCGCGGCGTCGTCCGCCGTGCACGACGAGGTCGTCTTCGACGGGGGAGTGCTGGTGTCGGCGGCCGGTGCGGGGGAGCTTTCGGAGGGGCTGGGCGCGGCGCTGGCGTCGGCCGTGGGGTCGACCGCGTCGGCCGAGCGGCTCGGTGTGCTGGCGGGAGACCGGGGGCGCTCGTTCTCGTGGCGCGAGGCGGCCGACAAGGTGTGGGCGCTGCACGCCGAGCTCTGACGAATCGCCGTGCCCGTTCGTGCCCGCCGTCCGCGGGCCGACGGCGGGCGACGGATCCGGATCAGTGGTTCACGGGTTGGGCGCGGGAGCGCTGGACGCTGCGCCGAAGACCTGCCCGCATTGCCGACAAATCCACGGTCCCGCGTCTTCGCGCGACAACTGGTCGTGTGGGCACGGCATCGTGACAGCGTAACCGGGGCGCGGACCGTCTCCAGGCCGGCCGTCGATCCGGTCGACCCGCCCCTCGTGCCCCCGTGGCGAAGACTCGCGCATCCGACGCCCGTCGCGGTCGGCGCTCTGCCTGCGCGGGTCCGCCATGCGGGCGACGGACCTCGCGAGCCTGTGCGCAGGACGCTCCACGCCCTTCCAGAAGCACCAGGCGATGACGAGGCAGATCGGCAGCGCGAGGAGCGGCGCCACCCACGAGCGGTCCGGCGGAACCATCACCGCGAGGCTGACGACGATGGGCTCGTGCGTGAGGTAGAGGCTGAACGAGATCGTGCCGAGGCCGGTCAGCGCGCGCGTCGAGAGCAGGCGTCTGGCGCCGGGCGAGCCGATGGCGAGAACCACGACCAGCACCACGCCGACGACGACCGGGATGGCGCGCAGCGCGGTGCCGACCGATCCGGCAGACGTCGGACCCCACCACGAGAAGGTGATGAGGAGCGCGGCGACCGCGCCCAGAACGACTTCCGCGATCTGGCCGCGCCTGCCGGCGAAGAATCGCTGCGCGCTGTTCGCGATCTCCGGCATGTTCACGGCGATGAGGGCGCCCAGGCCGAAGTAGGGGAGGTACCGCATCTCGTCCGAGCCGACGGCCGAGCCGATCGCCGAAACGGCACAGAGCCCGGCGGCGATCACCGGCCACCAGCGCCTTCCGAAACGGACGGCGACCCATACGTACACGGGGAGCAGGAGGGAGAAGACGACCTCCCAGCGCAACGACCACAGCGGGCTGTTCAGCCAGGAGGTGCCGTTCAGGAGCACCATGTCGCGTACCACGGTCGCGGGGCTGATCTGCTCCCCGTGCGCACGCACCCATTCGCTGTATTCCGCACCGACGAAGCGGGGCCACACGAGCGCGCAGACGACGGCGAACAGCACCGCAGCCACCACCGGGACGTACAGTCGGAGGAGCCTGCTCGGGTAGTAGGCGCGCCAGCGCGCTGCGCGCCCGTTCGCCGCGGGGAGTGTCAGGACGACGCCGCTCAGCACGAAGAAGACGAGCACGGCTTCGCCGCCCGCCCAGACCACGTGCAGCGGGGTGTGCGCGAAGGGCGTGACGAACCACGGTTCGGGAAGCCCCCAGTAGACGGCCGAGAATCCGGACATCGTGAGGAGCGCGTGGTGGATGACCACCAGAAGTGCGGCGAGTCCTCTCAGTCCGTCGAGGCTCACCACACGGGGCGGGGCCATCAGCCGGTGCGGAGGGAGTCGCGGGCCCGGTCCGGAAGCGTGGCGGTCCAGTCCGGGACGGAGAACCCTGTCGCCTCGATCTTCGAGAGGTCCAGAACGCTGTTGTGCGGCCGCGGCGAGACCGGTCCCGCGGAGCCCGCGAGGTACTCCGCCGTGGTCACATCGGCGACCCTGGCGGGATCGTGGCCCACCGCAGCGAACACGGCGCGCGCAACGTCGGACCATGCCGCAGAGGGCCCGCCGCTCGTCAGGTTGTAGACGCCGGGCGCGGCTCCGGCCTTCAGCAGGTGCCGGATGCCGCGCGCGATGTCGTCCGTGAACGTGAGACGCCCGATCTGGTCGGAGACCACCTTCGGGTCGGTTCCTCGCTCGGCGAGCGTCGCCATGGTGCGTACGAAGTTCTTGCCTGCGCCGATCACCCACGACGTCCGGATGATGTAATGCCGCGGCACCGTGGACACGATCGCGTCCGCTGCCGCCTTCGTCTGCCCGTACACCCCGAGAGGGCTGACCGGATCGTCTTCGCGATACGGGCGCGTGCTCGTGCCATCGAACACGTAGTCGCTGGACACGTGCACCAGCGTGATGCCGTGGTCGGTGGCGATCCGTGCGAGGGCCGAGACGCCCGCAACGTTCGCGGTCCAGGCATCCGACCGCCCTGCGGGCGTCTCCGCCGTGTCGACGGCGGTGTACGCGGCAGCGTTCACGATCGCCTCGTAATCGCGCCAGCGTCGCGCGGACGCCAGGTCGGCCGAAGCGAGGTCGAGATCGGCGCGCGACGCGAACTCCACGTGCGGGCTGTCCGCGAACTCGCTGCGCAGCGCGAGACCGAGCTGGCCAGAGGCCCCGGTCACGAGGATCCGCTTCGGCGGGATCGGCACGACGTCTGCGAGCCGGGGGTGCGCGAGGTCCTTGGCGCTGATCTCGACGTCGGCCAGCGGGATCGGCCAATCGATCGCCACGGTCTCGTCCGCCAGGTTCAGGAAGCTGTACGTCGCGTTCGGCGACCAGTGGTCGTTCACCAGGTAGCTGTACGCGGTGTCGGGCTCGAGCGTCTGATAAGAGTTGCCCACGCCGCGAGGGACGAAGATCGCGCGCGACGGGTCGATCTCCGCCGTGAACACGGCGCCGAACGTCGGGCCCTCGCGCAGGTCGACCCAGGCGCCGAAGATGCGTCCGGTCGCGACCGACACCCACTTGTCCCAGGGTTCGGCATGGATGCCGCGCGTCGTTCCGGCGGCGTCGTTGAACGAGATGTTGTTCTGCACCGGCCCGAAGTCCGGCAGGCCCGCCGCGAGCATCTTCTCGCGTTGCCAGTTCTCCTTGAACCATCCGCGACTGTCGCCGTGCACGGGGAGGTCCCAGAGGATGAGACCCGGAATCGGCGTCTCGGTGGCACCGAGCGCCTTGCCGAACTCCGTCATCACTGACCCTTCGACGCGTAGAACGCCTCGACGCCGTCCTTGGCGGGGGCCCACCAGTCCTCGTTGTCGCGGTACCACTCGATCGTCGCGGCCAGGCCTGCTTCGAAGTCCTGGTACCGGGGCGTCCAGCCCAGCTCGGTCCGCAGTCGCGTGGAGTCGATGGCGTAGCGCAGGTCATGCCCGGCGCGATCGGTCACATGCTCGTACGCGTCGGCCGGTTGACCCATCATCTGCAGGATGAGTTCGACGACCGTCTTGTTGTCCTTCTCGCCGTCCGCGCCGATGAGATAGGTTTCGCCGGTCGCGCCCTTCTCGAGGATGGTGAGCACGGCGCTCGAGTGGTCGTCGGCATGGATCCAGTCACGCACGTTCTCGCCCTTGCCATACAGCTTCGGGCGGATGCCGCGGATCACGTTCGTGATCTGCCGCGGGATGAACTTCTCGACGTGCTGGTAGGGGCCGTAATTGTTGGAGCAGTTGCTGATCGTCGCGCGGACTCCGAACGAGCGCACCCAGGCACGCACCAGGAGATCCGATCCCGCTTTGGTGGACGAATAGGGCGACGACGGGTTGTACGGCGTGGTCTCCGTGAAACGCGCCGGGTCGTCGAGTTCCAGATCGCCGTAGACCTCGTCGGTCGAGATGTGGTGGAACCGGCGATCATGCTTGCGCGCCGCCTCCAGGAGCGTGTACGTGCCGATGATGTTCGTGTCCAGGAAGGGACGCGGGTCGTGGAGGCTGTTGTCGTTGTGCGACTCCGCCGCGTAGTGCACGACGGCGTCGACGTCGGCGAACAGCCGGTCCACCAGCTCCGCGTCGGCGATGTCGCCGACGACCAGCTCGACGCGGTCCGTCGGAAGGCTCGCCAGCGACTCCCGGTTGCCGGCATACGTCAGCTTGTCGAGCACCGTCACGTGGTCGTCGGTGTTCGCCACTACGTGGTGCACGAAGTTCGAGCCGATGAAACCGGCGCCGCCAGTGACGAGGAGTTTGCGCATCCCCCCAGATTACCTGGAGCGCTGATTGGGGGTTTGCGCGCACATCAGCGAGACTGGAGGGCATGCGTGGCATCATTCTGGCGGGTGGAACCGGGTCGCGACTGCACCCGATCACTCTCGGCATCTCGAAGCAGCTCGTCCCGGTGTACGACAAGCCGATGATCTACTACCCGCTGTCGACCCTGATCCTCGCCGGGATCCGCGACATCCTCATCATCACGACGCCCCAGGACTCCGACCAGTTCCAGCGCCTGCTCGGTGACGGCAGCAGGTTCGGGATCTCGCTGACGTATCGATCCCAGCCGTCGCCCGACGGTCTGGCTCAGGCATTCATCCTGGGCGAGGAGCACATCGGCAGCGACTCGGCCGCGCTGGTCCTCGGCGACAACATCTTCTACGGCCAGGGGATGGGTACCCGTCTGCGCCAGTACACGAACCTCGACGGCGGCGTGGTGTTCGGCTACTGGGTCGATGACCCCACCGCCTACGGCGTCGTGGAGTTCGACGACGCAGGCCGCGTGGTCTCGCTCGAGGAGAAGCCGGCGGAGCCCAAGAGCCAGTACGCCGTGCCGGGTCTCTACTTCTACGACAACGACGTGATCGAGATCGCCAAGGCCCTCAAGCCGTCTCCGCGCGGAGAGCTGGAGATCACCGACGTCAACAAGGAGTACCTGCAGCGCGGGACGCTCAAGGTCGAGCTCCTTCCCCGCGGCACCGCATGGCTCGACACCGGGACCTTCGACTCGCTCAGCGAGGCGACGGAGTTCATCCGGACGGTCGAGAAGCGCCAGGGACTGTCCATCGGCTGCCCTGAGGAGGTCGCCTGGCGCATGGGCTTCCTCTCCGACGACGAGCTGCGCCAAAGGGCCGAGCCCCTCGTGAAGAGCGGGTACGGCGCCTACCTGCTGAAGCTGCTCGCCCAGCAGGCATGATGGTCGCGGAGGCGCCTCAGACCATCCCGGCTCCTGCCCCCTTCCCGGAGGATGGGCGCCGGGTCATCCTCTACCTCATCGACGACCGTCGCGACGAAGTCGGCGATGATGCGATCGCATCGCTGCGCGCGCTGCGTCCGTGGGCGACGGAGATCGTCGCCATCGTCCGTGCGGGCACCGATGCCGCAGGTGCGGACCGGCTCTCGACGGTCGCGGACACGATCGTGGTCCATTCCGCTCCCAGCATGGACATGCTCGCGTTCTCGACGGCGATCCGCGAGGCGCGGATCAGCATCGAGCGCGCCGACGAGGTCGTCTTCACCGGAAACAGCTGGTACGGACCCGTACGAGATCTCGGACCGGTCTTCGAGCGGATGGACGCGCAGGCGCTCCACGCGTGGCAGATGACGGGCAACGTCGACGGCAGGCCCGAGACCTTCCCCGAGGAGGGCTTCCCCGGACGCGTCTTCTCATGGCTCTGGCTCGCGGTCCGAGGTGACGTCGTGCGCTCGCGCGGGTGGGCTGAGCTCTGGCCGACGTCGATCGTCCCGCAGCACGAGTTCGCCGCGGCGCTCGAAGGCGCCGGCTACCGCACGGGCGAGGCGTTCGCCGCGGCGGACTACCCGCGCGGCGACCCCGCCCTGTTCGCGCCCGACCTGCTCATCGAAGACGGGTTCCCTTTGCTCAGCAAGGCCGTCTTCGCCCAGTACCCGCCGTTCCTCGACCGCCACGCCGTCCTCGGTCGGGAACTGCTCGAGGTCGTCGATGACTACGGCTTCCCGGTAGCCGGCATCCTCAAGGACCTGGCACGCAACGTGCCGCCGAAAGCGCTGAACGCCATCGGCGGGATGCTGGAGGTCCTGCCCGACGTCTCGCTCGGCTACGACCCGTCGAAGCCGTTCCGCATCGCTGTCATCGCCTACGTGCCCGACGTCGCGTTCATCGCCGAGCTGAAGGAGCGTCTGGTCAATCTCCCCACCGGGTTCGACCTGGTCGTGACGACCGGCGACGGAGGCCGCGCCCGCGCGATCGAGCGGGCGTTGGCGGCGTGGCAGGACGCACCGTTCGCCCGCTTCGAGACGCGGGTGTCGTGGTTGCGTCGTGGCCGGGACAAGGCCGCCCTCTTCATCGCATGCCGCGACCTCATTCTGGGCGACGACTACGACCTGCTGGTCGCGGTCCACGGCCGGGTGTCCCCTCGCAAGACCGACAACATGCAGAACTACTCGCGACGACACCAGCTGGACAACCTGCTGGGCAGTCCCGGATACGTCGAGAACGTCCTCGGGCTCTTCCAGCGCGAGCAGGGGCTGGGGCTCGTCTTCCCTCCGATGGTGCACATCGGCAATGCCATCATGGGGCGGGGCTGGGGTGCCTATCGCGAACCCGCGCTCGCGTTGTGCAAGCGCCTCGGAGTGAAGGTGCCGCTGGATCGGGTCACGCCGCTGGCGCCCTTCGGCGGGATGTGGGTGGGCCGGCCGGACGCGCTCCGCCCGCTCGCCCGCGAGCGCTGGTCCGACAACGACTACGGCAAGCAGGGGCGACGGACGCACGTCGAACTCGGCCGCGTGCAGGAGCGTCTGATTCCGCTCGTCGCGGCCGAGCAGGGGTACCACTGCCGCACGGTCCTCAACAGCGAGCACGCGGCGATCAGCCACACCTCCCTGGAGTTCAAGGCCGATCAGATGTTCTCGACGACCCGCGGATACCCGGTCGAGCAGATCCGCTTCATGCACCGGCTCGGCTTCACCGGCCACGGCGGCGTCGTGGCGCTCACCCGCATGTACCTGCGGCTGAACCATCCGAAGCTCGCCCGCGCGACGGCCCCGCTGTACCGAGTGCTCTTCCGCACCTTCACGATCGCGCAGCGCATCCGGCAGGGATTGGGGCGCCTGATCAACGAGTACGGAGCCGGGGCATGAGCAAGACCAGCGACCTCATCGTCTTCCCCGCTCGTGCGGCGGAGCCCTTCCCTGCGAACGGGCGGCGTCTTCTCGTCTACGTCGTCTACGACACCCGAGGTGATGTGGAGGGCTACATCCCGCACGCGCTCCGCGCGCTGCGGTCGCACGTCGCCCATATTCTGGTCGTCGTCAACGGCACCCTGACGGAGCAGGGTCACGCGGCGCTCGCGCCCGTCGCCGACGAGGTCCTCGAGCGCGACAACAGCGGGTTCGACATCTGGGGATACAAGGCGGGCCTCGACCATGTCGGCGATGCCATGGGCGACTACGACGAGGTCATACTCGCCAACGACACCTGGTTCGGCCCTATCAAGCCGTTCGCGCCGGTCTTCGACCGGATGGACGCCCAGGCGCTGCACTTCTGGGGAATGACAGACCACGGGCGCGTCGAGCCGCACCCGTTCACTCAGACCGGCTACCTGCCGTATCACCTGCAGTCGTACTGGGTCGCGGTCCGCCGCCAGATGTTCCTGTCCGAGCCCTGGATCGAGTACTGGCGCGACCTGCCGGAGATGAAGTCGTATTCGGATGCCGTGGTGAAGCACGAGGGCGTCTTCACCGAGCACTTCACCGAAGAGGGGTTCGTCGGCGAGGTCGCCTTCCCGATCCTCACGGGGGTCGCCGAGAACTACCCCGTCCTGTATGCCAGGCAGCTTCTCGAAGCGGGGTGTCCGACCCTCAAGCGGCGCCCGTTCTTCCAGTGGCCGGTGTACCTCGATCGACTCGGAGTCGTCGGGCGGTGGACGCTCGATGAGGCCGAGCGGTCCGGGTATCCGCTCGATTTGATCTACGAGGATCTGGCGCGGAACGTGCAGCCGCGCGTGCTGAACACCGATGCCGCCATGCTGTCGGTGCTGCCCGAGCAGGACATCTCGTACGACCCGGACGCCCCGTTGCGCACAGTGGTCCTGGCGCACGTCTACTACGACGAGATGGCGGCCGAGATGCTGGACCAGGCCGACACCCTCCCGGGCGACTACGACCTGATCGTCACCACGTCGGACGCGCAGAAGGCCGAAGCGATCGAGAAGATCATCGCGTCGCGGCCGCGCCGCGGCCATTCGGAGGTGCGCGTCGTGCGCTCGAACAACGGGAGGGACCAGGGCGCCTTCCTCATCGACTGCCGCGATGTCGTGCTCGACGGCGGATACGACCTTCTCGTCAAGATCCACTCGAAGCGCACGCCGCAGAGCATCCTCCACGTCGGACGGCACTTCCGCCGGCAGCAGTTCAGCAACCTGCTGAACAGCCCCGGCTACACCGCCAACCTCGTCGCGCTCTTCCAGAAAGAGCCGGGGCTCGGCCTCGCGTACCCGCCGACGGTGCATCTCGGGCACCCGACCATGGGACACGGCTGGTGGTCCAACAAGCCGGGGTTCTACGAGTACTGCAAGCTGCTCGGCATCCGCGTCCCGCTCGATGACATCTCGCCGCTCGCCCCCTACGGATCCATGTACGTCGCCCGCCCCGAGGCTCTCCGGCTGCTCGTCCAGCACGAATGGACATACGACGACTTCGGCGGCGCCGAGGCCTACCAGGACGGCGGGCTGGCCCACATCCTCGAGAGGATGCCCTCGTACGCGGCCGGCGAGCTGGGCTACCACACGCGGACCGTCGCGAACGCGGAGTACTTCGCGATGAGTCACACCGCTCTGGAATACAACCTCGACCAGATGTCGGAGACCGTACCGGGAGCGTCGGTCGAACAGATCGGGCTGCTGCACACACTGGGACCGATGGAGAAGGGTGCCTTCGGCGACTTCGCGCGGATGTACGTCCGCCGTCATCGACCGGACTCCGAGGACTCGCTGCGAGCCTGGTACGCGCGGAGCGAGCGGGCGCGCGGCCTCCTGTGGCGGCTCCGTCATCCTCGTACCTGGCTGCGCCGCCCAGCCTGACGCTGGACGGTTGCCCAGGCACGCCCGAGTTAGGATTCTGCATATGTCTGCGCAGGAAAACCCGGCCGGCGAGGCGCGGTTCCAGCGTCTTTCCGTCATGCCGATGCGAGCGGTGGGTGGTCTGTACCCCTTCACACCGCAGGGGATCACCCGTTCGATCAAGGACGTCACCGATCAGCGCGAGATGCTCGGGCTGCTCGTCAAGCGGGATCTCAAGTCGAAGTACAAGGACTCCGCACTCGGGTTCCTGTGGTCGCTGGCGCGGCCGCTCGTTCAGCTGCTGATCTACTTCATCGTCCTGGGACAGTTCCTCGGGGCCGCGCGCGGCATCCCGGACTTCGCTGTGTACATCTTCACCGGACTGACGGCGATGGGTCTGTTCACGGAGATCGCGGTCGGCGGCACCGGCTCGATCCTCGCCAATGCGGGCTTGGTCAAGAAGGTCTATGTCCCGCGCGAGGTGTTCCCGCTCGCCAGCGTCGGGTCGGCACTCTTCAACTTCGCCATCCAGCTGGTCGTCCTGCTCGCCGCCACCATCGCGTCGGGTCACCCGCCACTGCATGCGGGCATCCTCTACGCGATCCCCGCCCTGCTGATCATCGTGATCTACGGTCTGGCGTTCGCGCTGTTCTTCGGAGCGCTCAACGTCTACCTGCGTGACATGCAGTACCTCGTGGAGGTCTTCACGATGCTGCTGTTCTGGGCATCGCCGGTCGTCTACTCGTGGCAGATGGTCACCGAGCTCGTCCAGAACCCTGTGGTGATCGACATCTACACCAACAACCCCCTCACCCTCGCAATACTCGGTTTCCAAGAGGCGTTCTGGCTTGCGGGGGCCGACATGGCCCAGCCTGACAACCTCCTGGCCAGGATGCTGATCGCGATCGCGGTCGGTCTGGTGCTGCTGCTGGGCAGCCACCGAGTCTTCCTGCGGCTGCAGGGCAACTTCGCGCAGGAGCTGTGACACCCGCCATGACCATGTCCCCAACGCCTGCCGCCCCTCCCGTCGTGATCGAGGCCGAGTCCGTTTCGAAGCGATTCACGGTCCGTCGCGACACCTCGCTCAAGGAGCGCGTCGTCACTCTCGGACGCGCGGGCCGCCGTCACCGCCAGGACTACTGGGCGCTCAGCGACGTCAGCCTCGACATCTATGCCGGCACCACGATCGGCCTGATCGGCCATAACGGGTCGGGGAAGAGCACGCTTCTGAAGGTCATCGGGGGGATCATCCTGCCGACGACGGGCGAGGTGCGCCACCGTGGCCGGGTCGCCGCGCTGCTGGAGCTCGGAGCCGGGTTCCATCCCGACCTGACCGGTCGCGAGAACGTCTATCTCAATGCCGCCGTGCTCGGACTCAGTCGCGCCGAGACCGACGAGCGATTCGACGACATCCTGGAGTTCTCCGGCGTCGCCGACTTCATCGATACGCAGGTCAAGTTCTATTCGTCAGGCATGTACGTCCGCCTCGCCTTCGCGGTGGCTGTCCACACTGATCCCGACATCCTCCTCGTCGACGAGGTCCTGGCGGTCGGAGACGAGCAGTTCCAGAAGAAGTGCCTCGACAAGATCAAGGAGTTCCAGGAGGAGGGCCGCACGATCATCATCGTGAGTCACGCCCTGGACCAGATCGAATCGCTCTGCGACCGTGTGATCCTTCTCAATCGGGGCCAGGTCGTCCTCGACGGCGCGGCCGACGCGGCGATCGACCGATTCCGGGAGCTGCTCGCCAGCGGCGAGGGGACGCGCGGGCGACAGGCGGAGCAGGCGTCCCACAGCCTCGAGGTCCAGCGCATCGAGACCCGCAACGCTCAGGGAGATGTCGCCACGCGGTTCGCGGTCGGTGAGACGGTGGATCTGCGACTGCACATCGAGGCGCTGCGGCCGGTCGACAAGTGGGCCGTCGGCTTCAGCATCAACACGATCCATTCGCAGATGGCCCTCGCCTCGAACACGGACGTCCTCGGCGTCACGTTGAGCCCGATCTCCGAGTCGGCCGTCGTCCGGTTGGTGCTGTCGAGCGTCGGCCTCGGCCCGGGCGAGTACTTCGTCAACGCGAACGCCGTCGGCCTCAGCGTTCCGTCGTCCCATTCGCTCACACGCGGCGCCACTTTCGTGGTCGAGGGTGGCAACGAGACCATGGGACCGGTGGCAGCCGCGATCGAGTTGGCAGAGCTTCCTCCCGTGTCCGGACGCTGATTCCCGCGCTTCAGACGGGATCTTCGACTGCGGCCGGCGGGCCGTGTGCTGCATCGGCGTCGCACGAAGGTGCTATATCCGGGTCGGCCGGTTGCCGCTAGTCTGAGGGACACTTGTCACATCAGACACAGGAGCAACATGCTTGCGCGCGTCCTCCGCGGCGCCGCGGCTCTTGCCGCGGTGGTTGTGATCATTGCTTCGGGCAGCGTGTCCGGTCCGAGCGCCTCAGCGGCGCCCCAGGTGGAAACGGGGCGGGTGTCCACGGGGTTGGCGGGGTTCGCCGCAGGCAACATCATCTCCGACGAGGTCTTCTTCGCGAACGACACGATGTCGGCCGGCGACATCCAGGCCTTCCTGAACGAGAGGGTGCCTGCGTGCCAGGCAGGCTATCGGTGCCTGAAGGACTTCTCGCAGAGCACGACCACGCGGCCGGCCGATCTCATGTGCCGGTCGACCTATCAGGGAAGCAGCCGTCAGACGGCTGCGGAGATCATCTACCACGTCGCGCAAGCCTGTGGGATCAACCCGCAGGTGATCCTGGCGACGCTGCAGAAGGAACAGGGCCTCGTCACCCACACGTGGCCGAGCGACTGGCGCTACACGATCGCGATGGGTCAGGGATGTCCTGATACCGCCGCGTGCGACACGCGCTACTACGGGTTCTTCAATCAGGTGTACGGGGCGGCGTGGCAGTTCAAGCGCTACGCGAATCCGCCCGGGACGAGCAACTTCTTCACCTGGTACGCCCCCGGCAAGACCTGGAGCATTCTCTACAACCCGGATCGCGCGTGTGGTTCGTCGCCCGTCTTCGTCGCGAACCAGGCGACCGCGAACCTCTACTACTACACGCCGTATCAGCCCAACGCGGCTGCACTGGCGGCAGGGTACGGCACGGGCAACGGCTGTTCCGCCTACGGCAACCGGAACTTCTACAACTACTTCACCGACTGGTTCGGTTCGACGCAGACCCGTCTGGGCGCGGCCATCTCCACTGCCTACGCGGCGCTGGGCGGCAGCGGCGGATTCCTCGGAGCGCCGCTGGGCCCCACGACCTGTGGGCTGAGCGGCGGCGGGTGCTACCGCGACTACGCGGGGGGCGCCATCTACTGGACGCCCGCGACCGGCGCGTGGGCGCTCTCGGGCAAGGTGCGCGACGTCTGGAGTTCTCTGGACTACGAGCGAGGGTTCGGCTATCCGCTCAGAGCTCAGGTGTGCGGCTTGCCGGATGGCGGCTGCTATCAGGACTTCCAGAGCGGCGTGATCTACTCATCCGCGTACGGCACCTTCGGCCTGAACGGCTGGATCCGCCAGAAGTGGTCCTCGCTCGACTATGAGCGCGGTCTCGGTTTCCCGACGAGCAGTGTCAAATGGCTGGCCAGCGACGCCTCGTATCAAGACTTCCAGCGCGGCGTGATCTACTCCACGCGCGGCGGAACGCGGGCCCTCGTGGGCAAGATGCGCGAGGTGTGGAGTGCGCTGGATTATGAGCGCGGTCTCGGCTTCCCGTCCAGCGACGAGAAATGCCTGCCGGACGGCGCTTGCTTCCAGGACTTCCTCGCGGGCGTGATCTACTCGTCCGCCGCCGGGACGTTCGGACTGTCGGGGGCGATCCGGCAGAAGTGGTCCGCGCTGGACTACGAGCGCGGGCTCGGGTACCCCGTCACTCCGGCGCGGCTCCTGGCAGGGGGCGCCCGCTACCAGGACTTCCAGCGGGGGGTCATCTACTCGTCGTCGAGCGGCACGTTCGCCCTGACGGGGAGCATTCGCGCCACCTGGGCGGCGCTGGATTACGAGCGTGGACTGGGGTTCCCCTCAGGCGACCCGAGGTGCCTGGCCGACGGCGCGTGCTATCAGGACTTCGCGTCCGGCGTCATCTACTCGTCGTCCTACGGTACGTACGGGCTCACGGGGGCGATCCGACAGAAGTGGGCGGAGCTCGACTACGAGCGGGGACTCGGCTACCCGACGGGGCCGCAACGATGCGATGCCGTGACGAAGGTGTGCAGCCAGACCTTCGTCACGGGCACCATCACCTGGAACCCGTCGACGGGAGCGCAGGTCGGCTGATCAACCGCTCGACCGCCTGGATGAGGGTATCGGCACGCGAGTCGAAGGAGTGGGCGCTCCGGACGACCTCGGCCACGGACTTCAGCTCGGCATCGTCGGGGAACAGCAGATCGATGTCCCCACTCAGGAGTTCGATGAGCTCCGGAACCGAATCGTAGGTGCGGACAGCGCCGCCGAACTCTGCTTCGATGTCTTCGACAGAGTCGCTGATCACCCGCCCGCCGGCGGCAACGACATCGTACGGACGGTTGGAGATGAATCCGGCGGCGCGCATCGCCGGCCAGTGGTCGTTGAGCACGACGGCTGCGGACTCGTACAACCGCGGCAGCTCTTCGTTCGGCACGTTCGTCGCCGCGATGGCGGACCCGGGGATGTAGCCCGTCCAGTCCGGGCCGAACACCTTGACCGGGATGCCCGCCTCGAGCGGACCGACGACGGAAGGCCGGGGGATCCCCCGCGCGGTGCCGACGAAGACGATGTCGTCGCCCCGCGGCGTTCCCCGAGGCCGGAAGCGCGTCGTGTCGGTGCACTGCAGGAGAGGCTGCACCTCTCGACCGAAACGCTCGGAGGCCGACTGCGCCCACGACCTCGACGCTGCGAAGACGAGGTCGAAGTCGGCCAGCTCGGCGGCCGTGATCTCGTCAGGATGGCTGATGATCCACAGCACCGATGTGCCCGTGCGCGGGGGCCGGATGCGAACGGGACCACGGAGCACCAGATTCACGTCGTCCAGTGACGTCGTCGGCCGGTGGGTCGCTTCGATCGCGTCCACAACGGCCTCCATGCCTGCGGAGCGCAACGCCCGCGCGAGTGCTCCGGCGAAGTGGGTGTCGCCCCAAGCCTGGCCGGCGCGGCCGGCGGGGGCAGCCGTCTTGATCGCCCACCGCAGCGGACGACTTCCGCCGGCCGCTCTCATCACCATCGGCCTCGTCGGCGTGTCCCGATCCGGGGCCACAACCCAGCCGGCTGCTCCCAGGACTGCCTCGACATCGGTGTCGCGAAGCGGAGTGGACCCTTCGCGTGGGGGTTCGCGAGGAGCTTCGACAGCGATGTCCAGAAGCGTCGTGCCGCCGGAGCGGATGTCGTCACCCCGTCGACGGGAGTAGGTGGATCCGGCGATCTCCGGCACCTGGATCGCGGCGCCGAGCTCGACCGCGTCCTCCACGGGGTGGTGAGCGAGAAGGTGATGGCGGGCGCCTCGCCATCCGATGACACCGGCGGACGCGATCGTGCCATCGGGGGCGACCCACAGCGGGGCCGCCGGGCCGTCGGCGGCGGCGTGGGCCAGTCGGATGACGGCGGCGGGGGAGATCACGGCGTGCGGGCCGCGCACCACCACGATGTCGGTCGCGAGTTCTGCGTCCTCGACCACGGGCTCCCCGAGCGAGACGTGCAGATCCGGATACGCGAGGTGCAGCAGATACGCCTGGGTGAGGACATCGGTGGAAGGACGATCGAGGTGGATCTGCGCCGACGACGGCGACCGCGAGATGACCTCGGCTGCCAGGGCGAGTGCCTCGTCGGGATCACGCTCGTCGGCGGCAACCTCGCACACGAACGTGAACGCCGGCACGCCCTCGGGCTCATCGTGGGACTCCGGCCCGAGCACGGTCTGTGCCGCGGCAGCGGCGGCGGCGACGCGGACGGCAGACCAGGGGATGTCGTGGGCCGAGTCGCCACGCCCCAGCCGCACCCGCCCTTGACGCTGAGCGCTGCGCCACGCATGCCCGAGAGGCCCGCCGCTGTCGGTGGCGACCTCGGGATGGCGTTCGGCGTAGTCGGGCGCGGACCACGCCGGGCTGACCTCGAGTCGCTGTCGATCGTTGACCAGGTACGCGTACAGGGCGGGCACTCGGTCCGAGTCGGACAACTGGCGCGAGATCGTGCGTTCGCACGCGAGCGGATTGAGGCTGAAGCCCTCACGGAAGCCGTCGCGGACGTATCGACGTACCGCGGCTCGACGGGTGATGCGGCGACCCGCCTGGGCGACGACGAACGGCATGTCCACGACATCCGCTCGCAGGATCGTTCGTGCCCACCAGAACCGGTCGATCCGGCCGATGACACCACCGACGAGGGGAGCCGATCGCGCGCGCCGGATGGCGGACCGAACGCGCGACAGCATTCTTCGATTATAGGAACGACCGACATTCGGCTTGAGGAAGTGTTAGCTTTTGGCTGGCTCGGCCTCCCGCCGCACCAGCAAGGACGATGCGTGCTCGCGATTCTGACCGCCGTGATGGCGCCCGCTGCGCTGTTCGGGGTCTTCGTGCTGGCGGGCGCCGCATTCGCGAAGTCCCTCCAGCCGCGGGTCGGCGCAGACGGCGCGGTGATGATGGGGCTCGCTTGGCTCGGAGCGGCTGGTCTCGTCACGTTCTGGACGAGCTTCATCGATCTGCGACTCGGTTCGGTCGTCGGGGTGCTGGGCGTGATCGTCTCCCTCGGGGCGATCGTGTGGTCGCGCGCGTGGCGGCGGTGGCGCGCCATCGTGCCGGTGGGCTTGGTGGCGGTCGGCTCCACACTGGCGACGGTCGGGCTGTTCCGCCTCTGGATGGCCCCCGTGGGGCTGTTCGAGTTCTCGAGAACCCGCACTGTCGCGTGGATGCTGCCGGTCGACAACGTGCTTCCATCCGCCCTGGCGGACTGGTTGGCGGGCGACAGACCGCAGTTCCTGTCGGGGGACTGGCTGCCGAGCGATCGGCCGCCTCTTCAGACGGGCCTCCTGCTGCTTGCGAGGGGGGTGCTCGGACCGCTGGCCGGGATCTCCCGTGGATTCGCGGGCGAAGAACTCGCGTACGGAACGAGCGTGGCGGCTCAGTCGCTTGGGGTCGTTTCGATCGTGGCGCTGATGTGGGCGCTCGGTTACACCACGCGCATCGCGGTCGCGACCGTGGCCTTCGTCGCTGCGCTCCCGACGACCTACATCAACATGGTGTACACCTGGCCGAAGCTGCTCGCAGCAGCGTTCATCGTGGGCGCGATCGCCGTTCTGGTGGCCGCGGTCCGACGAGCCGAATCGCAGGTGACCTCCGTCATCCTGGCTGCTGTCCTGTCACTGCTCGCGATCGCGTCCCACGGGGGCGCCGTGTTCGTGCTGCCCGCGGTGCTCACGCTGGCTGTGATCGTCTTCGCGCGCTGCAACTGGGCGGAGCGAGGGCGGATGACGGCCGGCGCGATCGCCGCGTTCGCCCTCATCTACGCGCCGTGGATCGCCTTCCAGCGCATCGTCGCGCCGCCCGGCGACCGGCTGCTCAAGTGGCACCTCGCCGGGGTCGTCGAGGTGGACGATCGCAGCTTCCTCCGCGCTCTCGTCGACCAGTACGCCGCCTCGTCCTGGATGGAGCTTCTTCAGGTGCGCGCCTCCAACCTCGCGACGGCGCTGTGGCCGCAGTCGCTCGAAGGCGCCGATGTCTGGCGCGACGGGTGGCAGGACCGGGCACAGCACGCGGCGTTCTTCAACACCGCAGCGGCGATCGGGCTGGGCGCCGCGCTGGTCGGCGGCGTCCTGGTGACGGCTCTGATCTCTCGCATCCGCCATCGCAGAGACGATCGGCTGCACGACGCTGCGGGGCTCTCGCTCTTGATGCTGGCGTGCATCGTGCTGTGGTCGCTGGTGCTGTTCCAGCCGGAGGCGGCAATCGTTCACCAGGGGTCCCAAGCCTGGCTGATGATCCTGAGCGCCGTGGCATTCGGTTGGGTGGCTTTCACGAGATGGCGTCTCGCCACCTGGATCATCCTGCCGGCGCAGGCACTGTGGACGATCGTGGTGTTCGCCGACTCGGCCTTCTACGCCGACGCGCCGATGTCGCCGGCGGCGGTGTCGACGCTCTGCGTCGGGGTGGCCGTCGTCGCCACGGCCATCATCACTTCGCCGGGGCGGAGTGTTCGATCGGCAGCGGCTCGTTCCGGTAGACCCATCGGGTATACGCGTAGTACCTGAAGCCGGTCGCGAGAGCCTGACCGATGAACGTGCCGAACACGTTGTCTGCGACGGGGCCGTCGAGCCCGAGGACGTAGCGCGAGAATGCCAGGCAGCCGAGCTGGAGGAGGATCGCGATGACGTTGGCGAGCGCATAGAGCGTCACCTGCCTGACCGTCATCGGCGTGTGGCGATCGCGGTAGGTGAGGACCTTGTTGCCGAAGTAGGTGGCGACGAGGCCGACGAGGATGGCGATCGTCTTGGCGACCAGGGGATAGTGGAACAGCGGCCCCTCGCCTCCGGCGAAGACGAGGAGGTTGTACACCACGGCGTCGATGATGAATCCGGCTCCGCCGACGAGCAGGAACACCGACCCTCGCTTGATGTTGCGGATCAGGAAGGCACGGACGTGCGGCGTGTCGAATCGGGAGGGGCTCATGGCGTGTTCACTTCCTCGCAGAGCGCAACCGGAGCGGTGGTCTTCTCTACCACGAGCTCCGTCGGCTCGAGCATGGTGAGGGTTGTGCGTCCAGGGTCCAGTGCGACCGTCTGAGACAGGCCCCGAGCCTCGCCGTCCTGTGCGAAGAGGGTCACCGAGGCGCCGGTGGATGCCTCCAGATCGATTCCCTCGGGCCCCGCCGAGATCGTGGATCCTTCCTGCAGGAAGATCTCACACGTCGCCGGGCCGCCGGCGGAGGCACTCGTGTTCAGGCCGACCGTCGTCAGCGCTGTGAGGCGTGCGTCCTCGCCGTAGTCAGATCGACGCATCCCGAAGTCGGCTTCGAGCTCTTGGAGCTGCGAGATCGTCCGGGGCAGGTAGACAGGGTCGGGACGCGCATCGGGATCGACCTCCCCTGGATGCTCATCTGCGAGATCCAGAGCGGCGGAGAGGACGTCATGAGTGCCGAGCTCGCGGGCTGAGTCGCCGCCTGCCCGGAGCACCAGCAGGCCGGCGTTGTAGACGAACACCACTCCGATGAGGGCGACGACGGCGATCGTGCTCGCGACCGCCCGGCGGGCGATGCGCGAGAGGATCAGCGCGATGGCGGGAAGAGTGAACACCGCGGCGATGTAGATGTAGCGCGACTCGTCGGCGGAACCGGCCCCGAGCTTCGCCCGGCTGTAGCCCGTGAGGACCCCGAAGACGAGTCCCGCCGCCAGCATGCTCAGCGCGACGACGGTGGCCACCGTCAGTCGCGCTCGGGCCGCGGTCACCACACCCCACACGGCGATCGCGGTGACGACGACGATTCCGAAGCCCGGCACGGGCGTCGACGCGTTGTAGGCGCCGACGAACATCGTCCCCACGAACTCGGGAATGCCGGCCAGGATCTGACCGAGTCCCTGCGCCCGGAAGATCGCAGTGGGGTTGGGTCCCGCGACGATCGTGTACCAGAAGAGGTAGACGAGAGCGGGTACGCCGACCGCGACGAGCGCTTTGACCCACCCGTGCCGGTACCAGGCGACGAGCGCGACCGCGACGAAGAAGGGAAGGACAGTGCCCGCGGTGGCGGCTCCGGCGGTCAGCAGAGCGATGGTGGCGATGAGGCCGCCTGTTCGCATCGTCGGTCGCACGACGACGAGAAGCGCTCCCAGCCCGAAGGCGATCGCGCCCATGAAGCCCATCTGGAACGCCCACAGCAGGTTCTCGCCGGCCGCGCCGTAGAAGACGAAGACGGCGGCGAGCGCCGTGGCGATCCACGGCGTGGACCCGGCGTGCGTGAGAACACGCCACAACAGGTGTGCGACGACCAGATGCGCGGCGATGGCCACGCCGACGTAGGGAAGATAGCTGCCGAGCCCGAAGGTGTTCTGGAGAAACGTCCACACGCCGATCGGCAGGGCGCTCCAATGCCCGTTATGGCCTTCGACGAACCGCTTGGCGGCCTCGGGCTGCCAGATGATGTCCCACTCGTCGAAGAAGAACCACTGGTTGCGGGCGAGGAACAGGAGCGCGCACGCGCCCAGCAGCAGGGAGAGGTAATGCACCCAGGCGGCGGCGCGCGGGGAACCTGAGGCGCGCCACGACGGCGCCGCCACCTGAGTCGCGGTCATCGCTCCTAGATGGTCCCCTCGGCGATCGCGTTCTCGATCCACGGGATGACCTCATCGAGCATGTCCTCGAGGCTGGTCGTCGCTTCGAAGCCCAGGACCTCCTTGGCCTTCGTGACGTCCGGCACGCGCTTCTGCACGTCGTACTCGAATGCGGGGTCGCTCACGAGGTTCAGGGGGACCTCGGCGCCCTTGATCTTGCGCCAGATGATCTCGGCGAGTTCGACGACCGTGTGGCCGACCGGGGTCGAGATGTTGAAGTCGTTGTTGAGCGCAGCCGGGTGGCCCAGGCTCAGCACGATGCCGCGCGCCAGATCGCCACCGTAGGTGTAGTGGCGAACCTGGTTGCCTTCGCCGAGGATGTGCAGCGGGTCCTGGCCCTTGAGCACCTTCTGCACCAGGTCCGGAACGACGTGGCTCATGGCCAGCTGCACGTTGCCCGAGTGGATCTCGACATCGCCCAGCGCGCGCGATTCGCCGATGCCGACGCAGTTGAACGGGCGGAGGATGGTGTAGTCGACGTCGTACTGGCCCTTGGCCGCGCGAGCGAAGTACTCGACCGCGAGCTTCTGGAAGCCGTAGGACGACAGCGGCGGCGGGACTTCGAGCTCGTCGCCCTCCTTGGACGGCCAGCGGTCGGTGGACTCGAAGACCATCGACGACGACATGTACGTGACCTTCTTGAGCTTGCCGCCCGCCTTCTTCACGGCGATGGCAGCGTCGCACGAGGACGCGATGATGCGCTCGTTCGCGGCGATGAGGTCGTACTGATAGGTGTGGAAGTAGGAGATGCCGCCGATCAGCGCGGCGCCGGCGATGAAGTGATCGCAGTCCATGAGCAGCTCGGTGAGTCGCGCGGTGTCGGTCACGTCGGCGACGACGAGCTCGTAGTTCGGGTTGTCGTCGTACGACTTCTTGACCGGGCCGTACTTCGAGTAGTTGTCGACGCCCACTACCTGGTACCCCTGGCGCAGCAGCTCCTCGACGACGTAGCCGCCGATGAATCCCGCCGAGCCCGTGATCAGGACCTTTTCCATTAGTTGTTTCCCTTCGTGCCGCGTGCGGCGTCTGCGATGTCTTCGACGGCCAGGGGGCGGCCGAATGCGAAGAAGTACCAGCGCAAGTACTTGGGAATCCACTTGCGCAGCTGGAAGTTGGAGGCGCCCGCGGTGCGGTCGAGCCAGATGGTCGGCAGCTCCGCGACGGGGAGCCGCGCACGGCGCGCCTTGGCGGTGAGCTCCAAGCCGATCTCGAATCCATCCCGCGACTGGATCGTCACGGTCCGCACGAAGTCGGTGTTGTAGGCCTTGAAGGAGTTCGTCGCATCGCGGGTCCCGATGCCGGCGAACAGGTGGAGGGAGGTCCCCGCGAGGCGCGAGAGCGTCCGCTTGATGCGCGGACCGCCGATCTGCTGGCCGCCGGCCATGTAGCGGCTGCCCGCGGCGACCACGACGCCGCGCTCCACGAGGTCGGCGAGCTCGTCTATCTGGCGCGGATCGTCGCTGCCGTCAGCCATCGTGACCACCACGGTCGGGGCGGCCGCGACGTCGAATCCGTATCGGATCGCCTGGGCGGGCCCGCGGCCATAGGTGTTGATGACGCACCGGATGCGGCCGTCGGCAGCGGCAGCGCGTTCTACCACCGGGATCGTGGTGTCTTCGGGGGTGTCCACCACGACGAGCAGCTCGAAGTCCATGGTAACGGTGGAAGCCACGCGCGCCAGGAACGCCGCGATCTCCTCGCCCTCGTTGTAGGCCGGGACGATGATGGAGACGCGAGGCGAGTTGCTCAAATGAGCACTCCGTTCCCGAGGAGATTCCAGACGTCGGCGACCGGCTTGTCGGTGCGCAGCTCGCGGTACTCCTTGTGCGGGGTCGCGATGATCAGGATGTCGCTGCGTTCGAGCACCTCGTCCAACGACAGCAGGGTGTCGTCGACGGATGCCGGGACGTGCGGGTCGGTCGCGATCACGGTGTGGGCCTTGAAGCGCAGAACTCGCTGCAGCTTGTAGGAGAGGCTGGAGCGGATGTCGTCAGAGCCGGCCTTGAACGCCATTCCCAGGATGCCCACCGTCAGCTTCGACAGATCATGCTGTCGCTCCAGCTGGCTGGCGATGTACAGCGGAAGCCCTTCATTGACGAGCATGGCGGAGTGGCCGAGCTGGAAGGTGTTGTCGCTGAATGCGGCCAGCTGCATGGTGTCTTTGAACAGGCAGGGGCCAGCCGCGAAGCCGGGGCCGGGCATGTCCTGGGCACGGGGGTAGTCGAAGGTCAGACCGGCGCGTACGCGCTCGAAGTCGACGCCCTTGGAGTTGGCCATCATGTAGAACTGGTTCACCGCGGCGAACTTGATGTAGCGCCACGTGTTCGTGAACAGCTTCGCCAGTTCCGCCTCTTCGGGAGACAGCTCCACGATCTTCTCGGTCAGTGATCCGAACAGGGCCTTCGCGCGGGCCGTCGCCTCGGGGGAGTACCCCGACACGATCTGGGGGAGCTCGAACAGCTCCGTCATCGCCTTGTGCTCGGCGATGCGCTCGGGGCAGAACGACACATCGACGCTCAGTCCCATCTCGGCGACCATGTCCCTCACCAGCGCGGTCACGCCGGGGTAGATGGTGCTGCGCAGGACGAGCAGCTGTCCGTCGCGGAAGAACGGTGCGCAGGTGCTCAGCGCGCGGGGGATGGCGTTGGGGTCGGGGTTGAGGTGTTCGTCCACCGGGGTTCCGATGACGACGACCACGTTCTCCGCGCCGGCGACGACCGACGGATCAGTGGACGCCGTGAGCATGCCCGAGGCGACCACGTCGGCCAGCACGTCATCGGCGCCGGGTTCGATGAACGGCATCTGAGCGCGGCGGATCTTGTCGACCGCGGCTTCGGCGACGTCGTACACGACGGTCCGCTTGCCGCGGCTCGCGAGGGCGATCGCAAGCGGCAGGCCGACGTGTCCGCCGCCGCCGACGACGACGACGTCATTCTCGAAAGTCACGGTGAGGCTCCCCATCGGTCGGGTGGACAACCTGTAAATCGTACCCCACCCCCACCGCCCGAACCGGCGCCGCGACGGCGTCCCCGCGGGCCGGATGATAGTGTCGGGCCGAGTTCGGCGGATGGGAGCGGGAACACGTGTCTGCGACGAATCCACGGGTCGGCGTGGCCGTGCGTACGAAGAACCGACCCTGGTTCCTGAAGCGGACGATCGCTGACATCGTCGCTCAGCGCTACGCGAGCTGGAGCGTTCACATCGTCAATGACGGCGGTGACCCGTCCGCGGTCGACGCGCTGGTGTCCGCTCTTCCAGATGAGCAGCGCCGTCGGATCCGGATCAGCCACAACCCGGCGCCGAGCGGACGCTCCGCAGCGGCGAACCAGGCGATCCGCGGCTTGGACACCGAGTTCGTCGTGCTGCACGACGACGACGACCTGTGGGATCCGGGCTTCCTCGAAGCGACTGTCGCGCACCTCGACGCGCAGCCGAACGACGTCGGGGTGATGGTGCGCACCGAGATCGTCTATGAGAAGCAGGAAGCCGGCGAATTCATCGAGACCGGGCGCGCGCCGTTCTGGCCGGGCCTGACAGAGATCACCTATTCGGATCTGCTGCAGGTCAACCGCGCGGTGCCGATCTCCTATCTCTACCGCCGGAGCCTCCACGAAGAGGTGGGATACTACCGCGAAGACCTGCACGCTGTCGAAGACTGGGAGTTCAATCTCCGCACGACTCTGCGCCATCACATCGGCTTCCTCGACGGCGAGCCGCTCGCGTTCTGGATGCAGCGGGCCGGGGTCGGCGGCGAGCTGGGCAACAGCATGTACGCCCTTGCGTCAGAGCACGAGCACTTCGACCGGCTGGTCCGCGACGAGGCGCTTCGCGCGTACGTGGAGCAGAACGGTCCGGGATTGGCCCTCTACCTGACGCGCTACATCCAGGACGAGGTCCAGCGACAGCTCGACGAGCGGCGCGGACCCGGGCAGCGGATCATCGAAGCGGCACGCGGATGGCGCCGTCGGCAGCGCCAGCGATGAGTGAGACCCCCGACTGGCACCTGCTTCAGCGCTGTGTTCTGACGACCGATCCGGAGCGTGCACCTCTCTACGCCCGCGGTGGATCGCCTCTGTCCCGCACCTCTCTTGCGCTGGCGCCGGGGGAGTCCGTGTCGTACGCCACCTACTTCGGCGCGTTCCCGGGCGGATACTGGGCGAGATACGCCGGCGTGAGCGACGTGCGCGCCGCAGTCACGATCGAGGGGAGTGCGTCGGTCAGGGCATGCCGCACGGATGCCGGCGGTCGCACGTCGGTGGCGGCGACGGCGTCCGACGCGGCCGGCCGGACGGTCGTGAGCACATCGGTCGATGTGGACACCGGCTGGGTGTGGCTCGAGGTCACGGCGGGCGCGGACGGCGCGACGGTCTCGGATGTCGTGTGGGAGACGAGCCGGGCCCCTCGTTCGGACGTGTCGGTGACGATCGCGATCACGACCTTCGACCGGGAGCAGGAGTGTCTGCGTCTGCTCGGACGGCTGGTCGACCCGGAGGTGCGCTCGAGCGTGGTGCGCGTCGTGGTCGTGGATCAGGGAACACGTCCGCTCCGCGACGCTCACGGCTTCGCCGCGGTGTCAGCGCGACTCGGGGATGCCCTGCGACTCGTCGAGCAGCCGAATCTCGGCGGCTCAGGCGGCTTCAGCCGCGGGATGGTGGAAGCGCTCGACGAACAGAGCAGTCATGTGCTCCTGCTCGACGACGACGTCGATCTGGAGCCCGAGTCCCTCGCCCGCGTCGCCCGGTTCGCGGCGCACGCGGACGGACCGCTGCTGGTCGGCGCGCAGATGCTGAGCCTCATCGAGCCGACGGTCCTCCACTCGTTCGGCGAGCATGTCGCGCGTCGGGGATTCTGGTGGGAGCCCGTCGAACCGTCGCTCTCGTCGGCCGACCTGGCCCGCGTGACCGTGGAGAACACGCCTGCGCTCAGCCGCCGGATCGACGTCGACTTCAACGGGTGGTGGATGTGCCTCGTGCCCTCGGCGGTCGTCGAAGAGGTCGGCGCTTCGCTGCCGCTGTTCATCAAATGGGACGACGCGGAGTTCGGCCTACGCGCGGCGGAAGCGGGCGTCCGTACGGTCACGCTCCCCGGCGCCGCACTGTGGCACATGCCGTGGACCGCGAAAGACGACGGGCTGGATTGGCAGGCGTATTTCCAGTTGCGCAATCGTCTCGTGGCAGCGCTCATCCACGGCGGGCGACGAGGCGGAGGTGTGCTCCGATCGTCCTTCCTGCAGGACGTCAACCACCTCCTGTGCGCGCAGTACGGTTCGGTCGTGGTGCGCAATCAAGCCCTGCGGGACATCCTGGACGGACCCGGGCATCTCGAGCGGACTCTGCGGGAGGGACCCGGGCGCCCAGCGCGGCTCCTCGCCGGTGAGCATCAGGTGGTCGTGCCCGTGGAGAAGCTCCCTGAGACCCGCCCCGCGACGGTGATGCGCCCGTCGGGTGTGTTGTCGACGGTCGCGCGCGCCGGGCAGGTCGTCGTCCACCAGCTGCGCCGGCCCCGTCCGTCGACGAAGCCGCCGCGCCTCCCACGCGTCGACGGGAAGTGGTGGTCGCTCGGCGTTCTCGACACCGCGGTCGTCGAAGCCGCTTCCGGACGGGGAGCGTTCGTGGCCGTCCGAGACCGGTCGCGGGCATGGCGACTGCTCCGGCAATCGGTGGTGCTCAGGATGAGACTGTGGGCCACCTGGCCGCGACGCGCGCGGGATTACCGCGCGGCGGCACCTGCGCTCGCGTCTCCTGCCGCGTGGCGGGAGCGACTCTCTCTGAGCGCCGCCGAGGATCTTTAGACTGTTACGGGCGCCCGAGCACCCGGAAAGGCTTCACGACACGCATGGATCTTCTCATCGTCGGCTCCGGATTCTTCGGGCTCACCATCGCCGAGCGTGCCGCGGCATCCGGGCGCAACGTGACGGTGATCGATCGACGTCCGCATATCGGAGGCAACGCCTTCAGCGAGGACGAGCCGACGACGGGCATCGAGGTGCACCGGTACGGTGCCCATCTGTTCCACACGTCGAATCCGGGGGTGTGGGAGTACGTCAACCGCTTCACCAGCTTCACCGACTATGTGCACCGCGTGTACACCAACCATCGCGGCGTCGTCTATCCGCTCCCGATCAACCTCGGCACGATCAATCAGTTCTTCCGCGCCGCCTACTCGCCCAGCGAAGCTCGGGCGCGTGTGCACGAGCTCGCCGGCGAGTTCGATCCGACCCAGGCGCAGAACCTCGAGGAGCGGGCGATCGGTCTGATCGGCCGTCCGCTGTACGAGGCGTTCATCCGCGACTACACCGGCAAGCAGTGGCAGACCGATCCCAAGGACCTGCCGGCGGAGGTCATCAGCCGGCTGCCCGTCCGCTACAACTACGACAACCGGTACTTCAACGACACCTGGGAGGGTCTCCCGACCGACGGCTACACGGCCTGGCTCGAGCGGATGGCAGACCATCCCCGCATCGAGGTGAAGCTCGGCCTCGACTTCTTCGATCCGTCGCAGCCGCTGAACAAGCAGGCGACGGTGGGCCAGGTGCCCGTCGTCTACACCGGAGCCGTCGACCGGTACTTCGACTACACCGAAGGCGCGCTGTCGTGGCGCACGCTCGACTTCGAGCAGGAGGTGCTCGAAGTGGGCGACTTCCAGGGGACGCCCGTCATGAACTACGCGGATGCCGATGTGCCCTACACCCGCATCCACGAGTTCAAGCATTTCCATCCCGAGCGCAGCGACCGGTATCCCGATGACACGACGGTGATCATGCGGGAGTACTCGCGGTTCGCCTCTCGCGACGACGAGCCGTACTACCCCGTCAACACTCCGGAGGACCGCGCCGGACTGCTCGCATACCGTGAGCTCGCCAAGGGCGAGCGGAACGTGTTCTTCGGCGGCAGGCTCGGCACGTATCAGTACCTCGACATGCACATGGCCATCGGCTCCGCGCTGTCGATGTGGAACAACCAGATCGCGTGACCGATCTCAGTTGGTGGGAGGCGGCGCCCGCCCTCCTGGCAGCGATCGCCGCGGTGCTGGTGCCCGGTGCCGTCGCGCTGTCCCCGCTGCGAATGGGGCTGCTGGCTCGAGCGGCCATGGCGGGTCCGCTCTCCGTCGTCTCGATCGGCGTGGCCGGTATAGCTGCGTCGGCGATGGGGATTCCTTTCGCTGCGTGGCAGCCGATCGTCGCCGCGGTGATCTTCGGGGTGCTCGTGTGGCTGGCGCCCCGCCGTGGAATCAGCGTGCCAGGCCGCGTGACGCCGCTTCCGCTGGTGCTGGCGTGGCTCGGTTCCGCGGCCATGATCGCGGTCGTCGCGTTCGCGGCGACGCCGAGCCCCGCACTGGTGAGCCAGACGTACGACAACGTCTTCCATATCTCGGCGATCGCCGACATCCTGGCCCACGGCGACGCGTCGTCGTTCACCCTCCGTACGCTCATCGAGACGGATCGCGCATTCGCGTTCTATCCTGCGGGCTGGCACTCGATCGTCGCGCTCGTCGTCCAGACGACGGGAACGGCGATCCCGGTCGCAGTGAACGCCTCGTGGATCGCCGTGTGCGCCGCCATCTGGCTCCCCGGTGTCGCGTGGCTCGCTCAAGTCTGCAGCCCGACTGTCCGACCTGCGACGGCTGCGCTCGTCGCGATGCCCCTCGGGGCCGCCTTCGGCGCGATGCCCTACGCACTGCTGACGTGGGGCACGCTGTACCCGACGTTCCTCGCCACCGCCCTGCTCCCTGTCGCTGTCGCGGCCCCCGTGCTCGCCGCGCGCACGCTCCGCAGAGCGCAGCCCGCCTACCGGCGACGGGTGTGGTCATGGGCGGCAGGTGGCATCTTCGCCGTCGTGGGGGCGGTCCTCTTCTCGCAGCCCCGCGTGCTCGCGAGCTGGGTTCTGATCCTTGCGGTTCCGGGAGCCGCTGTGGCGTTCCGTGCCGTACGCGAAGGGCTGGCCGGCGGGCCCGATTCGCGCTTGCGTACAAGACGGGTCCTCGCCGTGGCGGCGGTCGTGGTGGCGGCGCTGGCTGCGGCCGGCGCCTGGTACCTCGTCTTCCGCCTCGGGCTCTTCGAGCGACCGCTCACCGACCGGCTCGGCGGCCCGCAGGCGGAGGCTGTTCAGCCGCTGTGGGTCGGTGCCTGGCAGGTGATCTCCCAATCGTGGCTCACGGGTGTCGGGGTCACGGTGACGGCGCCCGCCATCCTTCTGGCGGCGTCCGTCCTGTTCGGCGCGGTCATCGCATGGCGCGACCGTCGCACGCGGTGGATCGTGATCGCCTACCTCGTCGTCGCGGTGCTCTACGTGTTCGCTGCCGGCTCCGACGATGTCGTGACGAAGCTCGCGACCGCTCTCTGGTACAAGGACAAGTTCCGCTTGAGCTCGGTGCTTCCCGTCCTGGCCATTCCGATCGCAACGCTCGGGATCGTCAGCGCTGCGCGGCTGGTGCGCCTTCGATCCTCCTCGAAGGTGGTGGCGGTGGCCACCGCCTGGCTGGTGGCGGTGGTGTCCGCGTTCACGCTCGCCGTGTCGGGCGTGCCGGCCTCGGTGGGGGCGGTCTTCCAGATGCCCCAGACCGGCGCGCGCACCGAGGTCGTCTCCGCGACGCAGGTCGCCTTCTTCGACGGTCTGGGCGAGACCATCCCGGTGGGGCAGCGGGTGCTGGGCGATCCGTGGGACGGCTCCGCCTGGACGCTCGCCTTCGGATCGCGGGAGCCGGTGTTCCCGCACGTGAACGGGCAGTGGGATGCCGCTCGACAGAAGGTGGCGTGGCAGCTCACCGAGATCGACACCGACCCGGCCGTGTGCGACGCGCTCGATGAGCTGCGCGTGCGGTACGTCGTGTACTCCCCGCATGCGCTCGGAGGCGGAGATCCCGCGGGCAATCACTTCCCGGCGGTGCACGATGCTGTGGAGGCCGGACTGTTCACCGAGGTGGCGTCCGAGTCCGACGTGCGGCTGTACCGCATCGACCAGTGCGGTCCGCTGCCATGACCGAGCGGCACGGATCGGGCCGCGAATCCGGCTCACCTAGACTCGACGGTGTGAGCATTGCCGCCGTCGGCGCCCCCGGATCGCCCCGGCGCTACCTCCACTCGCTGTGGCTCCTTTCGGCGCGCGATCTCAAGGTCCGCTATGCCACGAGCGCACTGGGGTATCTCTGGTCCATCCTGGATCCGCTCGTCATGAGCGCGATCTACTGGTTCGTCTTCACTCAGGTGTTCCAGCGCACGGTAGGGCACGAGCCGTACATCGTCTTCCTGATCACGGCGCTGCTGCCCTGGGTGTGGTTCAACTCCTCCGTATCGGATTTCACTCGAGCCTTCAGCAAGGACGCCCGACTGGTGCGGTCCACGGCCATTCCGCGCTCGATCTGGGTCAACCGCATCGTGCTCAGCAAGGGCATCGAGTTCCTCTGCTCACTGCCGGTTCTTGCCCTCTTCGTCGTGATCGCCGCATTCTCGGAGCATCCCGTACACCTCAACTGGGGACTGCTCTGGGTTCCGGTCGCGATCCTGCTGCAGACGGTCCTGCTGGTCGGGCTGGGTTTGCTCGTCGCGCCGTTGTGCGTGCTGTGGACCGACCTGGAACGCACCACGAAGCTCATCCTCCGCGCGCTGTTCTACGCCTCGCCCGTCATCTACGGCGTGGAGGATCTGCCCGGCGCGTTCGAGACCATCGCCGCGTTCAACCCCCTCTCCGGGATCTTCGCCCTCTACCGTGTCGGATTCTTCGCCGAGGAGTGGGATCCGTGGGTCATCGGCATCGGTGCGATCATGTCCTTCCTGTTCCTCGCCCTCGGGATCTTCTGCTTCCGGCGGCTCGAGCGCCCCGTCCTGAAGGAGCTGTGATGGCCGGCACCGATCTCGCGATCGAGGTGGACGGGCTCGGAGTGCGATTCCGTCGCAACCGGCGCGGCCGGCGAAGCATCAAGGACCTCTTCTCGGACTCGAACCGACGCTCGAAGCCCGACGAGTTCTGGGCGCTGCGTGATGTGAGCTTCGATGTGAAGCCGGGTGAGTCGATCGGAGTGGTCGGGCGGAACGGGCAGGGGAAGTCGACGCTGCTGAAGCTCGTCGCCGGCGTGCTGCTCGCGGACGAGGGCACGGTCTCGGTCAACGGGGGTGTGGCACCGCTCATCGAGATCACCGGGGGCTTCGTCGGCGACCTGACGGTTCGAGAGAACGTGCGTCTGACATCGGGGCTGCACGGCATGGCGAGGGCGGAGGTCGCGCGTCGGTTCGACGGCATCATCGACTTCGCCGAGTTGGGCGACTTCGTCGACACGCCCTACAAACACCTCAGCAACGGCATGAAGGTGCGCCTGGCATTCTCGGTCGTCTCGCAACTCGAGGAGCCGATCCTGCTCGTCGACGAGGTCCTCGCGGTGGGAGACAAGGCGTTCCGCGAGAAGTGCTATGCGCGGATCGACGAACTGCTCGCCGAGGGACGCACGCTGTTCTTCGTGTCGCACAGCGAACGGGATCTGCGGCGATTCTGCACCCGCGGGCTCTACATCCATCAGCATCGACTGGCGATGGATGCGCCGATCGGGGAGGTCCTCGAGCGCTACGATGCCGACCACTTCGGCGGCAGGCCGGCACCCGCAGGAGCCGATTAGACACGCCTGTCGCGAACGGGTTCCCCTCGTGCGACGAAGCTCGCCGCCGGCGCGGGCAGAGGCCCTGGGCATGACAGAATGTTCGAATGCGTCTGGGGCTGCACCGCTTGCCGCGTCGGTGGCGGTGGCTCCTCGGCCACAGCGCCACCCGCTATCTCCTCGTCGGCGGCTTCGCCTTTCTCGTCGACATCGGCCTGCTCGCCCTCTTCCACGAGATCCTCGGATGGCCGCTGGCGGTCAGCACGCCGACCGCATTCCTGCTCAGCTTCGCTCTCACGTTCGTCATGCAGCGGCAGCTGACGTTCACCACCTCGGCGAAGGTCGTCGGGAGCGCGGTTCGCTACACCCTTCTCGTCATCTTCAATGCCGTGGCGACGACATTGATCGTCGCGGGCGGCGCCGCCATCGGACTGCCGTGGGAGTGGGCCAAGGTCGTCGCCGTCGCGTCGACGACCGTCTGGAACTACTTCGCCTACCGCTACTGGATCTTCCCGCGTCCGCCGGCAGGCGAGTAGCCCCGCGTACCACCTGGGCCTGGTCGCTAATCGCTCTCGTCCCCGCGCGCCGGGGGTGCCTCGGCGGCGCCTGCGCGAGTACCGCCCTGAGCTCGGCGCATCTCGTCGAGATCGGCGCGGAGGATGGCCAGATCCTCGGACACGCGGCGGACCTCGTCTTCGGACTTCGACAACTCCCAGGAGAGGTGGAGCGTCACGCCGACGAGCAGTACGATCGCGAGCGCGAAGATCAGGTTGGCCGGCACCTCGACGCCCAGGAGACGGGTGAGGCCGATCAGCAGCCCGGGGAACACGGAGATGACCAGGAGGGTGAACCCGATCACGAGCCACAGCGTCGCGTACTTCTCGCGAAGCTGTCGCCGCAGGAGCAGGCTGATGATGATCGTCAGCACGATCAGGGCGAAGCCGATGCCCGCGACGATGATCATGACCGCGGCTCCCGGACGCCGGCTCGCCGAAGGAGCGCGAGCGACAAGGCGAAGACGGTCCGCAGAAGGTATACCGACGCGCCGAGCGGGTTCTGGCTGGGCTTGCCGTGCGCCCGCGGGCGCATGGCGACGGGAACCTGAGTCACCGTCAGCCCAGCGTGGATCGAGGCGACGAGGGAATCGACCGTGTCGCCGAGGTATTCCGCCGGGTAGTAGCCGACGTACTGATCGATCGCTCGCGCGTTGGCCGCCCGGAATCCGCTGGTCACGTCGGTCAGGGTGGTCTTGGCCATCCGAGACAGAACGGCGGCCAGCAGCTTCATCGCCCAGCGTCGCGGACCGCGGGCCGAGTAATCTCCGACGTCGGCGAACCGGGCGCCGATGGAGATGTCAGCGTGCTGGAGCCCATCGAGCACCGGCACGATGTCGCGGGGGTTGTGCTGTCCGTCGGCGTCGACTTGGATCGCCCGTGTGTAGCCGTGCCGCTGGGCGTAGGTGAACCCGGTCCGCATGGCACCGCCGACGCCCATGTTGAAGGGGAGGCTCAGTACGACGGCTCCCGCTCGGCGGGCCACCGCGGCGGTGCCGTCGACGGAGCCGTCGTCCACAACGACTACCGTGTACTGAGGGCCCTTCAGGTGCTCGAAGATCTCGCGCACCGTTTCGCCCACATTGGCCGACTCGTTCCACGCGGGTACGATCACCAAAGTCCGTGATTGTGTGTCGACCATCGGCGCCAGTTTATCAGCGGGCCTTTCGCTCCACGGCGCGACCACGGCCGCGGATCGGCACGCCCACACGAGGAGATGAATGACCACGCCCGTCATCAACGGGTCGCGCCCGGCGGCGCCTCGCGATGAGCACGTTTCCCGGCGATCCTGGCAGTGGCTGCGCCGTCCTTTCGCGCTGACCGTCACCCTCATCGCAGCCTTCTTCGTCGCTCTGACGGCCGGCGCGGTCTTCCTCCCGCTCGCCACGGGACCGGATGAGCCGGGCCACTACGTGCATGCGGCGGCTGTCGTCCGGGGCCAGGCCGCGGACCTCACGCCCACCGTCCCGGCGGCGATCGACAACCTTCATCGCTTCGCCGGGTGCTTGGCATTCCACCCCGAGGTCACAGCCGTCTGCCAGGACGAGCAGTCCGTCGAGGATCCTCTCGCGCCCGTCGTCAGCGACACCGCCGCAGGCCTCTACAACCCGGTCTTCTACGCGTGGACGGGGATCGGCTCGCTCCTGGACCAGAGCGAGTCCGGCCTCTACTACGCGCGGATCCTCTCGGCACTGGTCACGGCGACCATCTTCGGCTGGGCGGCGTCCTACCTGATCCGCACGGCGCGGAGCAGGTGGGCTCCGATCTCGCTCTTCGTCGTCTGTGCACCCCTCGTGCTGTACATCGGCTCCGTGCTCAACCCGAGCGCATGGGAGATCGCCGGCGCGTTCGCGGTCGTCGTGTCGGCCTGGGGGATCCTCGGAGCGCGCCACCCCGACCGGTCGTGGAGCGAAGCGCACTCGCTCCTCGCGATCGCGGGTGCCGTCATGATCGTCTCCCGTGGACTGTCTCCGGTCCTGTTCGCGCTCCTCATCCTCATGGTGGTGATCCTCGCGGGATGGAAGCGTGTGGCAGCCGTGCTCCGCAGGTGGCCGACGTGGGCCGTCGTCGGCGTGGTTTCGGTGGTCGGCGCGGCGAGTCTGCTCTGGGTCGCCGTGAATGGGACGAACTACGTGGGCATCGAGCGCCCGGCGACCCTGCTGGACGGCATCCGTGCGATTCCCGTCTTCTACGCGGACACGTTCGGTCAACTGTCGATGATGTATGGGAGTCTCGGCTGGCTGGACGTGCCGCCGCCTCAGCCGCTGGTCATCATGTGGGTCATCGCGGTCGGCGCGTTCGCGTTCGTCGGCTTCGCCGGCTCGCAGGCGTCGGGCAGATTCGCGATCGCGCTCGCCGCGGCGGTGTGCGTGCTGCTTCCGGGTGTGGTCGCCGGCATCCAGTGGTCAGGCCTGGACTGGCAGGGCCGGTACACCTTCCCGCTTGTCGCCGGCCTGCTCGCGGTGTCAGCCGTCAGCGTCGACGAGGTCTTCGCACGCGATCGCGCGCTGCCCGCGGAGATCGGGCGACGGCTCGAAGCCGTCGGCACCTGGGCTGCGGTGGCCGTCACCGCCATCGGATACGTGTGGATGCTGGTGCTCGTCGCCAAGCGCTACCTGATGGGCTACGGCGCGTCGCTGTTCTCGCCTCCCACCTGGCTTCCGCCGGTCCCGCCTGTGGTGCTGGGTGTGCTGTCGGTGGGCGGCTTCGCCGCATTCGGGGCGATCGTCCTGCTGGCGGTGTGGAGCGGGAGGGTGAACCTCGCCGCAGACGATCGTCGGGAGGCCGCGCCCGTGGAGTCGACGACCGCGTGAGATCGTCGCGGGCCCGTCACGGGCCCGCGGAATTCAGCTCGAGGCGGCCGTCGCGGCCTCGAGCGGCGGCATCGGCTGCCACGACGCGTCCTTCGCGATCTTCCGGCCGTCGCGCAGGCCGCGGAACAAGTGGGATGTCCCGCGGAAGGTGCGCTCGACGAACACCAGCCGGATGAGCTCCTTGCCGAACGTGAGAGCCGTGCCGAGACCGAAGAGCAGCGGGTTGTACACGTCGAGCGAGCGGTAGTACTTCTTGATGTACGCCCGGTTGCGCATGATGTAGTACCGGTAGGCGTTCGAGGACGCGTTCATGTGGCGGATGCCCATGTCCCACTGCTTGATCTCGCGCGTGCGCCGCAGCACGAACTCGTCGACGATGACCGACTCGGTCTTGCGCGACGCGAGCCAGCCGTACATCTGGTCGTCCCAGTAGATGAAGAAGCGCGGGTCGGGCAGCCCGATCTGCTGGACGATCTCGCGGTGGATGAACATTCCCTCGAAGCATCCGGAGTTCATCGGCTTGTAGCCCGACTCGTCGAACTCCGCGGGGGCGAAGGGGATGGGGATGCCGAGGGGCTCGGCGACGCGGTACTGCCAGTAGAACGCGCTGCCGTCGTAGTCGTACCGGCGTCCCTGGATGCTCTTGAAGCGCGGCGCCCACTTGCCCATCTTCGCCAGGCCGTCGGGGAGCACCTCGACATCGTCGTCCATGAGCCAGATCCACTCCGAGCCGAGCTCGTACGCGACGCGCATCCCCTCGCTGAAGCCGCCCGAGCCGCCCGTGTTGGTGTCCAGCCGTCGGTACACCAGCACCGACGGCTCGAGGCTCTCGCGGAACGACTCGACGACGTCCGTCGTGTCGTCGGTCGAGGCGTTGTCGATGATCACGATGTGGCCGGGCTTCGGGTCCATCGTCGTGAGACTCGTCAGCAGACGCGTCAGCAGCCCCGACCGGTTATAGGTGACGACGGCGATCGTCGCGGTGGCGGGGTCGAAGGGCGCGGCGGACGATGCGTGGGTCACGTGGATGATCTCCGGAGAAGTGTGGCGGGGCGCCGAGACGTCGGGCCGGAGAGAAGCCTACCCTGCCCGCCTCCTACGCTCCCTGGGCGTGCGGCAGTCCCGACGCGTCCGCACCGCCCGTGCCGCCGGCATCCGCTCCGTTGTCGAGCTTCTCGCGCCAGGAACGCGACTGCCCGGCCCGAACCGCGCACAGGACGAGCATGAGCCACCCGAGCCCCGTGAGCGTGAAGCTCTCGAACATCGAGTCGACGAGCAGGGCCACGAGCATGAGCGGCGTCCACGCGTAGACCACCGACCGCCGCTCGCCGGCGACGAGCCAGGAGCGCGCGAGCGCGAGAGCGCCGAGCGCGAGGAAGAGGACCAGGCCCACCCAGCCGAGCTGGAGTGCGACGTCGAAGTAGGCGTTGAGGCCGGTGGCGTGGGTGGTGTCCAGCCAGAAGTTGATCGCGTTGAAGGGGTATTCCTGCCGGTTCCACACGCCGAACCAGCCGAAGCCCTGCACGGGCCGCTGGCGGAGGATGTCGACCATGAAGTTCCACAGCTCGACGCGCATGGAGAAGTCGGTCCCCGCGCCGAGCAGGGCGATGATCGGATGACGCGCGGCGTAGCCGACGATGACCCCGATGACGACGATGGCCCCGAGTGCGAGCTGCAGGCCCGCGCGTCGCTCGGGCTGGGCGTGGCGCACCAGCGCGAGCGCCCCGACGGCGAGGCCGACCGCGAGCGCGAGCACGACCACGGTGGGGGAGTCGCTGAGGGCCGCCATGCCGCCCGCGAGCACGACGGAGACCACCGAGAGGCCGGGCGGCACGGACTGCGTGCGGTACTCGATGAGGAACGTGATGAGCGCCAGCACGGCGACGAAGCCGAGCAGGTTCCGCGTGCCGAAGATGCCTTGCACGGGTCCGAGCTGGGCGAGGTTGCCCTGGATGCCGAGGAACGTGAAGGGGACGTCGAGCAGGATCCCCGACAGCACCTCCAAGGTGAGCGACGCCACCAGGAGCACGCGCAGCACGTCGCCGAGGGCGCGCACGGTCTGCAGCGTGTCGCGGACGTGGCCGATGACGACGGCGAGGAAGGCGATCGCCGCGAGTGACACCCAGCTCCAGAACGAGCCGGCGGTGTCGCCGCTCCAGAAGATGCTGGCGAACGCCCAGCCCACGAACACGATCACCGTGGTCGGCACCAGGCGCAGCAGCGAGACCTCCCGTCGACGGGCGACCATGATGGCCGCCCCGAAGACGCACAGCCCCGTCACGATGCTGATGTACGTGACGCGGCCGGCGACCCGCTCGATGGCGAACGCCGAGAACACCGTGGCGAAGACGACGAGGGTGAAGGCGCGGGCGAAGGATGCCGAGGCCAGCAGCGCGCCCAGCCAACCGGGCGATTCGGCGTGCGGAGTGTCGGTCACGCGCTGCGCCCTGCGGAGCGCATCGCGCGACGAGCCGGCCGGCGGGGGGATGCCGCGGGGTCGCCTCCCGGTTCGCGGCCGCCGCCTTCGCGCGCGACCGCCTCACCCCGTTCGATGGCGGCGCTCTGCTCGGCGGGGCCGACGCCGACGTGCGGCGACTGCTTGATCTTGGCCCCGAGCATCACGATGAAGAGCCAGCCCCACAGCAGCAGCGGGCTCGATTCGGCGAGGCCCTGCACGAGCAGGATGGCGCCGACGAGCGTGGGGAGGAGCGTGAGCGGCGAGTACGGGCGGTCGGCGCGAAGATCCCACCGTGGCCGGTCGATGGCGAAGAACCATGCGCGCCAGACGAAGGCGAAGTACAGCAGCGCGAGCAGCACGACCCCGACGATGCCCAGCTGCATCGCGACGTCGATCCACATGTTGTGCGCCTGCATCACGGTCTGACCGTGGTCGACGACCCAGCCGTCGAAGGCGGGATCCGACGGCACCCACGGCGTCGCGAAGCCCCAGCCGACCCAGGGACGCTCGGCGGCGCGGCCCAGCACAGCCTCCCAGATCGCCTCGCGGCCGGTGAGGTCGGCGCTGCGGCCCAGAGCGGTGAAGATCGTGTCTCGGAGCAGCCAGAGGCCGACGAGCCCGCCGACGCCGACGAGTGCGTAGGCGACGTAGTACTTCGTGCGCTCACCGGGTCTCGTCGCGGTGCGCATCAGGAGCACGGTGATGAGGACGACGGCGACGGCGGCTGCCGCGAGGTAGGCGGTCGCCGACCCGGCCCGCACGAAGAGGTAGGCCGCCAGGCCGGTCCAGATCCACAGGAAGGTGCGCCGGGGCGCGCCGGAGGCGAGCCGGATCGTGAAGACCACAACCGCGAGGAGGGCGACCGGGGCCAGCAGGTTGGCGTTGCCCATGATCCCCTGGAGGCGACCGGGGAAATCGAAGAGGTTGTTGCGCGACCAGTACTCGATCGGGTCGTCGGCCTTGTCGACGACGAAGCCGGGGAGGATCGGCTCTCCGATGAAGACCGCCACCCACAGCTCGAACAGGATCGACAGCGCCAGCACCCATTTGAGGGCCGACGCGACCGCGCGGACGAGCTCGCGCCAGGTCAGCACGCTGCCGATGAACAGCGCCTGCAGGGTGGTGATGTAGAGCAGCAGCAGGGTGAGCGCGGTCGTCTGCGGCCACACCGACCAGGTGAGCGACAGCGTCGCCCACACCACGTATGCCACGACGAACCAGGGCAGGCGCCGCCACTGCACGGGCGGACGCACCACGACCCACAGCACCGCCGACAGCAGCCCGCCGGCGATGGTGATGACGGCGGTCGTGAGCTCGCCGAAGGCGTTCACCCACGCCGTGCCCGAGAGCGACATGAACAGCACGAAGATGCACCAGCCGCGCAGCATGAGATGGCCGGTCTTCTCGCGGACCGGCGGTTCCGGCGGCGCCGACGCCGGGTGCTTCGAGTGGACGGCCATCGCTCTCAGGGTACCCCGCGGCCTCGGTTCCGCCGTGGGCGACGGGCGGGCCGGCTCGGCGCGCCGTCGCTAGGCTGTTCGGGTGCTGATCCCGCTCGCCAACGACCCGCGCGATTACGCGTGGGGTTCGACGTCCCTCATCGCAGATCTCGAGGGTCGGGCACCCTCCGGGCGTCCCGAGGCGGAGGTGTGGTTCGGCGACCACCCCGGTGATCCCTCCGAGACGCCCGACGGCCGCACCCTCGACCGGTGGATCGCCGACGAGGGGTCCGCCGCCGGGATCGACGAGCCGCTGCCGTACCTGCTGAAGCTGCTGGGTGCGGCATCCGCTCTTTCGATCCAGGCGCACCCGTCCAAGGCGCAGGCAGAGGCGGGGTACGCGCGCGAGGAGGCCGCGGGCATCCCGCGCGACGCCGCAGACCGCACCTACCGCGACGCGAACCACAAGCCCGAGCTCATCGTGGCGCTCAGCGACACCTTCCGTGCTCTCGCCGGCCTGCGCGACCTCGACGACACACGTCGCCTCGTCGCGGCGCTGGGGCCGGGTGCGGCGCCGCTGGCGGAGCGGCTGGCGGACCCGGATGCCTCGCTCACGGCGATCATCGGCTGGCTGCTGTCGGACGGGGCCGATGCCGCGCGCGACGTCATCGCCGCCGCCGTCGCGGCCGAGTCCGGCGAGTTCGCCGCCGAGCTGGAGCTCGCCCGCACGCTGGACGCCGGGTTCCCGGGCGACCCCGGCATCGTCGTGGCGCTGCTCATGAACCTCATCACGCTGCGGCGCGGACAGGGGCTCTTCGTGCCGGCGGGGGTGCTGCACGCCTACTTGGAGGGGCTCGGCGTGGAGCTCATGGCCGCGAGCGACAACGTGCTCCGGGGCGGCCTGACACCCAAGCACGTCGACGCGGCGGAGCTCGTAGGCGTGCTGGACCCGACGCCGAGTCTGCCGCCGATCGTCACGCCGCGGACCGTGGACGACGGCGTCGTCCGGTACGACGTGCCGGTGTCGGACTTCGCGCTGCTCGCCCTCACGCCGTCCTCGGAAGCGATAGACCTCGCTCTCGACGGCCCCGCGATCGCGCTCGCGACCGCGGGTGCGCCCCGAGTCTTCGGGCGCGCCACGGACTCGTCGGCGACCCTCGCGCCGGGCCGCGCGGTCCTCGTGACGCCCGACGAGGGAGGTGTCCGCGTGGCGGGCGACGGGCAGCTCTTCATCGCGCTGCCGGGCCGCTGAGCGCGCGCCCGAGCGCTCGGTGACCGGACTGTTATCACAGTGCGACACGCCGTCGGCGCGTCGTGAAGGTTCAAGAGCCGGTTGAGCCTTTACTATCTGCGACTTGACCTCACCGAACTACACGGGTGTAATTATCCGTACACGCACCAGCGTGGAGCAGGATCTCGGGGGGTGAGAACGACATGACGGTTTCGCAATTCCGTTCCGGCGTTCCCGACGACTGGTTCGTCGATCCGGTTCAACTGGGGGTTCCGGGGGTACGCCGCAACATCGATGCGGAAGAAGACAATCCGCTCGCATGGCAGACCGATGCGCTGTGCGCGCAGACCGACCCGGAGGCGTTCTTCCCTGAGAAGGGCGGCTCCACGCGCGATGCCAAGCGCATCTGCACGTCGTGCGACGTCCGGGGCGAATGCCTCGAGTACGCGCTCCAGAACGACGAGCGGTTCGGCATCTGGGGCGGTCTGAGCGAACGGGAGCGTCGCAAGCTCAAGCGTCGAGCGGGCTGACGCGCACGCCGGTCGGCCGGTTCGATCCGGTCGACCCGGCGCGTGCGCCCGGGGTCGCCACGGAGCCCGCCTAGGCTGACGAGGACATGCCCGCCGCAACGTCGAACCGAGTCCACGCCGTCCTGGTGGTGCGTCCTGACGGTCGCACGCCCGCGGCGTTCCATCTGCGACGGACGCTGGCGGCGCTCGCCGAGCAGACCCGACCGGTCGACGTGCTCACGATCGTGATGTGCGGCGGCGACGATCATCTGTTCGAGATCGCGGATGCCGCGGGCGCAGAGTCCGTCGTGAGGGCGCCGGCCTCCACGGGCTACGCCGCGGCGACCGCGCTCGTCACGCCCGGGCTCGAGGGCGACGCGGTGTGGCTGCTCGCCCAAGACACCGCGCCGGAGCCCGATGCGCTGGCGCGGCTCGCCGGTGCCCTGGAGGTCTCGCCGTCCGCGGCCTTCGTCGCGCCGAAGCTCGTCCGCTGGGACGACCGCTCCGAGATCGTCTCACTGGGCGTCGGCATGACGCGCTTCGGCCGCGCCGTCGGTCTCGCCGACGGTGAGCTGGACCAGGGGCAGCATGACGCGCACGAGGATGTGCTGGGTGTCGACATCCGCGCGGTCCTCGTGCGGGGCGAGGCGTGGACGCGGCTCGCGGGCCTGGACCGCGGGCTCGCGGGGGCCGACGAAGGGCTCGACCTCGGGGTGCGCGCGAGACTGGCGGGTGGCCGTGTGTCGCTGGTTCCCGCGGCCCTCGTCGCCGTCGCGGGCGACGGCGTCGCCGGTCTGCCCAGCCCGCTGACGCCCCAGCGCCGACGGCGCGCCGTGTACGCCGAGCGGGTCGCGCAGCTGCATCGGCGACAGGTTTACGCGCCGGCGTTCGCCGTTCCGCTGCACTGGCTGTCGCTGCTGCCGCTCGCCCTGTGGCGCACCATCGTGGCTCTCGCGCGCAAGCAGCCGGGGCGCATCGCGTCGGAATGGGCCGCCGCCGCGACGGTGCTGGTCGGCATCGCCGGGATCTGGCGTGCCCGCCGCCGCCTGGCCCGCGCACACACTGCCTCGTGGGGTCAGATCGCTCCGCTGCGCACGACCCAGGGCGAGCTGCGCGAGCGACTCGACGACGATCCCGAGGTCGCGATCGGCGGCCACCGCCGGAGCGACCTGAAGTTCTTCGTCGGGGGCGGCGCGTGGCTGGTGCTCGCGGCCCTCGCCGTCTCGGTCGCCGCCTTCCCCGCCCTGCTGGCGTGGCCGGTCCTCGGCGGCGGCGCGCTGCAGCCCCTCGCGACGACCGTCGGGCAGCTGTGGGACGAGGCGCTGTACGGTCAGCGCGCACTCGGGCTCGACACGATCTCGGCCGCCGACCCGTTCGCCGCGGTGGTGGCCCTGCTCGGCACGCTGTGGCCGTGGGCCACGTCGCGCGCCGTCGTGCTCCTGTGGGTGCTGGCTCTGCCGCTCGCGGCCCTCGGCGGCTGGTTCGCCGCGACCCGCGTCACCGAACGCGCGAGCCTGCGACTGCTGGGCGGCGCGGTGTGGGCACTCGCCCCCGCGTTCGTGGTCGCCCTCTCGCAGGGGCGACCGACCGGGGTGATGGTGCACCTGCTGCTGCCGTGGCTGTTCTACGCCGGTGCGGTCGCGCACCGTTCGTGGGCGGGTGCGGGCGCGGCGTCGATCCTGCTCGCGGCGGTGCTCGCGAGCGCGCCTTCGCTGGCGCCGGCGATGGTCGCGCTGTGGCTGGCGGCGCTGCTGCTCGCGGTCGTGCTGCGCTCCGGTCGCGGAGCGGCCCGCCTGATCTGGACGCTGGTGCCTTCGCTCGCTCTGGCGGCTCCGCTGGTGTGGAACGCCGTGGCGAACGGCCGCGCGTGGGGTCTGCTCGCCGACCCCGGGGTGCCGTGGGCAGGGCGCCAGGTGGCTGCCGACGCCGCCGGACGCGCGCTCCTCGCCGCCGGCATCCCCAGTCCCGATCTCGCCGGGTGGGCGACGTTGCTGCCCGACGGGCCGACGTGGTGGGTTCCGCTGCTGAGCGTGCCTCTCGCGCTGCTCGCGCTCGCCGCGCCGCTCACCCAGCGCTGGGCCGTGGGCATCGTGATGCTCTTCGTGACCGCGCTCGGTCTCGGCACCGCCTTCGCAGCCGTCGGGGTGTCGGTGGCGTTCGTGCAGTCGCAGACGATTCCGCTGTGGCCCGGGACAGGCCTCAGCCTGGCGTGGCTGGGGGCCCTGGGCGGCGCGCTCGTCGCGCTGGACGCGGGTCTGGCTCCGCGCGTCGCGCTGGCGCGCGGGCTCGCCGCGGCCCTGGTGCTGATCGGGGCGGTGGTGCTCGCCGTGCCATCGCTCACGGCCTTCACCCGCGACGCCGCGACGCTCTCGAACGGCCCTGCCAGCACGCTGCCCGCCTTCGTCGCCGCAGAGGGGCGGGACGATCCCGACGTCGGCACGATCGTGCTGACGCCCCAGGCGGACGGCGGTGTCGCGGCCCAGATCGTGTGGGGCGCGAGCGAGACGATGGGCGGCCAGAGCACGCTGCTCGCCGCGCGGACGGCTCCGACGTCTCAGGACGACGAGCTCGCGGTGATCGCCGCCGACCTGGTCACCCCCTCGTCCGAGGATGTCGTGGCCGAGCTCGCCGCCCGAGGTGTCGGCTTCATCCTGCTCGCGCCCGCCGCGCCGCCCGAGACCGACGCCGCGCGGACGCTGCGCCTGTCGGCGATGACGGCGCTGGGGCAGCGCGAGACGCTCGTGGTCGTCGGGGACACCGCCAAGGGCGAGCTGTGGCGGGTCGTTGACGAGCTCGCGCCGCGACCCGGAGAGCCGGCATCCGTCATCACGGCCGCACGATGGATCGCCTTCGGGCAGCTTGCCGTGTTCGGCGTCGCGCTGCTGCTGGCCGTGCCGACCGCCACGTCGGTGCGAGAGGCGCGGCGCACGCCCCGTGTGGTGGGGCCTCACTGGCAGGAGGGGCGATGAGCGACCGCCGAGTGTTCCGCTGGGCGACGACGAGCGCCCGGCTGCTGATCGGGACCGCCGTGTCGGTGGGGGCGGTGATCGCCGTGGTCACCGCGGTCTCGGTCCCCTGGCCCACGCTCGACCGCGAACCGCTCGCCGTGCCCGCGACACCGGCGCCCGCGGCATCCGTGATCTCGTGCGATGGCCCGCTGCTGGCGATCGGCCGGAACCCGACGGATGCCGACGCGCTCTCGGTCGCGGCGCCCCAGTCCGTCATCGCGGGTGTGGCGGAGGGGGAGCCGGCGGCCGAGCAGCGGCTGGAGGCGACCGGGATCGGTCCCGGCCCGCTCGCGTACACCGCCGTGCCGTTCGACGGGCAGGCGGTGGACGTCGCCGCGACGGGCGCGGCGACGGCAGCCGCCGACGACCTCTCTGGTTTCGCGGCCTCGGCGTGCCGCCCGCCGCTGCTGGACTCCTGGCTGATCGGCGGCTCGGGCGCGACCGGCGCCGCGGACCTGGTGCTGATCGCGAACCCCGGTACCGTCCCGGCCACGGTGCAGCTGACGGTGTACGGCACCGCGGGTCCCCAGTCGCCCCCCGGCGGCGTCGATCTCGTCGTGTCGCCCGGAACGCAGCGGGTCGTGCCGCTGGCCGGTCTCGCGTTCGGCGAAGAGACGCCGGTCGTGCGGGTGTCGGCCGTCGGCGCGCCGGTGCACGCCTCGCTTCAGGCGAGCATCACGCGCACGCTCACCCCGGGAGGCGTGGACCAGGTCGGCCCGGTGGCGCAGGCCGAGACGACGCAGATCATCACGGGCATCACCGTGGAGCGGCCGTCGACCACCGACGTCGCCGAAGAGGTGACGGTGCTGCGGATGCTGGCGCCCGCTGCCGCCGCGACCGCGCGGGTGACCGTGACCTCGGTCGGCCGGGCCGAGCCGCAGCGCGAGCCCGAGCAGGTCGCGCTCGAGGCGGGCAAGCCGATGGAGCTCGCCGTCAACGGGCTCAGCGCCGGCTCGTACACCGTCACGGTGGTCGCCGATGCGCCGGTCGTCGCCGCCGTGTGGCAGGCGACGGGCGTCGGAGAGGGCGACGACTTCGCGTGGTTCACGCCTGCGCCCGAGGTCGCGGTGCCGTCGCTGTTCGCTACGCCCGGAGGGCCCACTCCGTCGCTCTCGATCGTCAACACCTCCGGCGAACCCGTCGCTGTCGCGGTCACCCCGGCCGAGGGCGGCACGCCGCTCGATGTCACGGTGGCGGCGAACTCCTCCGTCGCCGTGCGGCTCACCACGCGCACCCTCTACACGATCGATCCGGCGGCTCCGGTGCGCGCAGGACTGTCGTTCGCGGGCGACGGCGCTCTGGCGGGAGTGCCGGTGTGGCCGGCGGACGTGGCGACGCGCGAGGTCGTCGTCTACCCCTGACCCGTCCGTTCCGGATGATCCGGCGCAGCGTCAGAAGTAGCGGAAGCGCTCCGGCCCGAGGTCCCAGGGATCGCGGTCGAGGTATTCGGCCGCCGCGCGGAAGACGGCGCCCTCGACCAGCATGCGGCGGTGCAGGTCGTCGTCGCGATGCAGGTGGCTGAGGCGCTCGATCGGCAGGCGATAGAGGATGATGCGGTGTTCGTCGGGCAGGACGGTCCACCGCGGTATGCCGTCGTCGCCGGTCGCCGCCGGCATGTCGGCCACCTCGAACCGCACGTCGCGCAGCTCGGGCCACGCCGAGCGCAGGAACTCCGCGGCGGTGCCCACCGACAGGTCGAATCGATCGACCCGGGTGTCGAGCGGTGGGAGCGGCGGGCGCACGACCGAGCTGCGCCCTTCGCGACCGTGCCGCCCGTGGCGGGAGGCGCGACGCGTCGCGCGCTCGCTGGTCCGGGTCCGACGCCACGCCATGCCCCCATCCTAGGTCGCCGGGGGCGTCCCCAGACGAGGGGCGGAGCCGACAGGCGGAGCGGACCGCGGCGATCCGCCCCGCATCTCGGTCCACGTCCTCAGCTGAGGACCGACCAGGCTCTGCCACGCGAGCCGGAGCCCGGCGGGGAGTCGCGCGGCGCGGCATCCGTCTCCCTGTCCGTCGTGCGCGGTAGCGTCATCACGATGCGCGAGAGAGTCTGCTCCAAGGTCGGATGCGCCCGTGAGGCCGTGTCGACGCTCACCTACGACTACGGCGACCAGATGGCCGCGCTCGGTCCGCTCGGCGCCGTCGGCAATCCGCACGCGCACGACCTCTGCGCGATCCACACCGACCGGCTGTCGGTGCCCAAGGGGTGGGTCGTGGTGCGCCACGAGACCCTCCGCGCCTGACGCCCCTGAGCAGCGCTCAGTCGCGGTGCCCAGTGCTCAGTCGCGGTGCGGCAGCACTCGCCGCGCAGCCCGCAGCGGAGCGGTCACCCGCCAACTCGTGCTCGACTCGAGATCACGGACTCGCTGCTCCAGGAATGCCATAGCCGCGCGGAGCTCTTCCGCTTCCTGTTCGAGCCGTGCGACGTCGTCTTCCAGCTGGGAGGCGTGGAGCCGGGAGTGGTGCAGTTCCTCTGAGATGGGAGCGAATCCGCCCCGCAGATCGATCTCCGCCCCCAGCCGCTCGTAATCGCCGCGGATGCGATCGGAGGTCGGTTCGTCCGCCGCGAAGAGGCGGCGCAGCGGCTCGGCTTCCACGTCGCCGACAGCCATCACGCCCAGCCCGTGGCCGTGATGGAACGTGAACGTCGGGTGATCACGCTCGAGCTGCTCCCACAGCTGCCAGACGCCGAAGCCCCGGCCGCGCTCCGCGATGTCGTGGAAGAGGATGACGCCGCCATCGCGCACGACGCTTCGCCACTCCTCATAGTCCTGGACCGCGTCCTCGTATCCGTGGCGGCCGTCGATGTGAAGCAGATCGACGGAGGCGTCTTCGAAGAGGGGGCGGGACTGGCTGAACCAGCCCCGGACGAGCCTGATCGACTCCGGATAGTCTCGGTCGGCGATCGCGCGTACCGAATTGAAGACGTCATCGCCGTAGAACCCGGCATGATCGTCACCTTCCCAGCTGTCCAGCGCATGGATGTGCATCGGGTGGTCGAGCCGCGCCGCCGCCTCCGCGAAAGCGAAGCATGAGAAGCCCATGTGGGTCCCGAGCTCGACGACCGATGCGGGCCGCAGGACGTCGATGAGCCATGCCGCGAAGGGGGCGTGGGTGTTCCACGCGCTCAAGGGGAAGTGGAGCGGAAGCCAGTACGAGGTCTCACGCAGCCAGAACGCGCTGGGGTTCATCGTCGGCGTTCGCTCGGACGCCAGTGGGATGATGGTCAACTCTGTGCTCCGTCGCTCGAGGTGGTGCCAGCATACGGGTGGCCGCCGCGGCACACGCGGATCGGCATGGGAGAATGGGCGGATGCCGACCCACACGCCCGTCGCCACGCCTGCCAGCCCCGCCGTCGCCGAGTCCGCTGACGGCTTCGAGTACGAGGTCGCCGACCTCGCGCTCGCCGAAGCCGGGCGTCACCAGCTGCGCCTGGCCGAGAACGAGATGCCGGGGCTCATGGCCCTGCGCGAGGAGTTCGGCGCGTCGCAGCCGCTGAAGGGCGCGCGCATCGCGGGCTCGCTGCACATGACGGTGCAGACGGCGGTGCTGATCGAGACGCTCGTCGCCCTCGGCGCGCAGGTGCGCTGGGCGAGCTGCAACATCTTCTCCACGCAGGACGAGGCGGCCGCGGCCGTCGTGGTCGGTCCGATCGGCACCGTCGACGCGCCGGCGGGCGTTCCGGTGTTCGCGTGGAAGGGCGAGACCCTCGAGGAGTACTGGCGCCTCGCAGACCGCATCTTCGACTGGACGGCCGAGGGCTTCGACGGTCCCAACATGATCCTCGACGACGGCGGCGACGCGACCCTCCTCGTGCACAAGGGCGTCGAGTTCGAGAAGACCGGGTCGGTTCCGGATGCCGCGCCCGACGACTCCGCCGAGTACCGCATCGTCCTCGACACGCTCCGCGCGAGCCTCGCACGCGACCCGCAGCGCTTCACGCGCATGGCGGACGAGCTCCTCGGCGTCACGGAGGAGACCACCACGGGCGTGCACCGCCTGTACGAGCTCGCGGCATCCGGCGATCTGCTGTTCCCGGCGATCAACGTGAACGACTCCGTGACGAAGTCGAAGTTCGACAACAAGTACGGCATCCGCCACTCGCTGCCCGACGGGATCAACCGCGCCACCGACGTGCTCATGGGCGGCAAGGTCGCCTTCGTGTGCGGCTACGGAGACGTGGGCAAGGGGGCCGCCGAGGCGCTCCGCGGCCAGGGCGCGCGTGTCATCGTCAGCGAGGTCGACCCCATCTGCGCGCTGCAGGCGGCGATGGACGGCTACCAGGTCGCACGTCTGGCCGATGTCGCCGGTCAGGTCGACATCGTGATCACGGGCACGGGCAACAAGGACGTGGTGACCACCGAGGACCTCCTGAAGCTCAAGCACCTCGCCATCGTCGGGAACGTCGGCCACTTCGACAACGAGATCGACATGGCGGGCCTCGAGGCGCTGCCCGGCGTCGAGCGGATCGAGATCAAGCCGCAGGTGCACGAGTGGCGGCTGCCCACCGGGCGCAGCGTACTCGTGCTGAGCGAGGGCCGGCTGCTGAACCTGGGCAACGCGACGGGGCACCCGTCGTTCGTCATGAGCGCGTCGTTCACGAACCAGGTGCTGGCGCAGATCGAGCTGTTCACCAAGCGCGACGAGTATCCGACCGCCGTGTACACGCTCCCCAAGCACCTCGACGAGAAGGTCGCACGCCTGCACCTCGACGCGCTCGGCGTGCAGCTCACCGAGCTCAGTCCCGAGCAGGCGTCGTACATCGGCGTTCCGGTCGAGGGGCCGTACAAGCTCGACCATTACCGCTACTGACCCGCGTCAGCGATCGGGGAAGCCGCGCGGCGGAGCCGAGACCGGCCCCGCGAGCGCGGCGGCGCGGGCCGTCTCGAGCTGCAGGGCGCGCAGCTCGCGCTCGCGGCGCACGGCCACGACGCCGATGAGGAACGTCTCGGGGTCGACCGGGGGCACCGGTGAGACGTGCTCGGCGGCTTCGCGGGCGAGGGATGCCGCGACCCGCGCGCGTGCGCCGGCTTCCATGCTGGGCGCCGACCGGGCGAACTGGGAGAGGCGGCGCGACAGGCGCTCGGGAAGCCGCGCGACGTCGGCGACGGACGCCCATTCCGTCAGCACCGGCGGGACCCCGAGCGCGGCGTCGGGCAGGCGCGGCGTGCGGGTGCGCTCGGAGTAGGTGCCGGCGACGAGGTCGCCCAGGCGCTGCGACCGCGGCGTGAAAGCCCCGACGAGCGCGGCCACCGCCCCGAGGGTGAACCACAGCTCGAACACGCCGACCAGCGCGCGGATGAAGGCGTGGCGGAACCCGGCCGCCCCGCCGTCGGTGCGGACGATGCGGCCGCCCACGGCGAGCTTGCCGAGGCTGCGACCGCGGGTGGTCGTCTCGACGACCGTCGGGATCACGATCAGCACGAGCACCAGCACGACGATCGTGAGGATGGGGACGACCGCGGGGTCGATGGCGCCGAGGCTCGCCAGCCAGCCGGTGCCGAGGGCGAACAGCACCAGCACCGCGAGGCCGAGGAGCATGTCGATGAGAACCCCGAGCGCGCGCAGGAAATAGCCCAGCGGCTGCACGTCGAGCGCGACCGCCTCGCCGGTGAGCACCTCGTCCTGGTGGATGTCGACGATCGCGGGGCGCTCAGCGGGCATGGCTACAGTAAAGCGCATGGACCTCGACGCCCTGACGGCCGCCCGGCGCGAGGAGTGGGCGCGGCTGGACGAACTCAGCCGCTCTCGCCGGCTGACGGGCACCGAGGTCGACGAGCTCGTGACGCGCTATCGAGCGGCATCGGCGGATCTCGCCGACGCGAAGACGTCTGCGGGGCGGAGCGTCCAGGGCGACCACATCTCGACGATGCTCGGCCGGGCACGCCTGCGCCTCACCGGCGCCCCCGAGAACGTCGTGCGGCAGATCCCGCGGTTCTTCGCGCTGCAGCTGCCGGCGGCGCTCTACCGCGTGCGGTGGACGACGCTCGTGATCGCGGTGGCCTTCGTCGCGGTGGGGGCCGTCGTGGCGCTGTGGGTGTCGGGCGACCCCGCCCTGGTCGCGAGCCTCGGCAGTGAGGCCGAGCTCGAGCAGTACGCCGAGAACGAGTTCACCGACTACTACAGCGAGAATCCGGCGGCGGTCTTCGCGGGCACGGTCTGGACCAATAACGCGTGGATCGCGGCCCAGTGCGTGCTGTTCGGCATCACCGGTGTGTGGCCCGTGATGGTGCTGGTGCAGAACGCGGTCGGCGTCGGGACCGCGGCCGGGGTCATGGCGGCATTCGACCGCGGCGACGTGTTCGTCCTCTACATCCTCCCGCACGGCCTCCTCGAGCTCACGTGCATCTTCGTCGCCGGTGCGGCGGGCCTTCACATCTTCTGGGCCTGGGTCGCGCCGGGACCGCGCTCGCGGGGCGAATCGCTCGCCGCCGCCGGCCGCTCGCTCGCGACGATCGCGATCGGCCTCGTGATCGCGCTCGGAGTGTCGGGGGTCATCGAGGGCTTCGTGACCGCGCAGCCGTGGCCGTGGCCCGTCAAGATCGGGATCGGCGCGGCGGCCCTGGGACTGTTCCTGACGTACATGCTCGTGGTCGGCCGGCGGGCGCACCGGCTGGGGGAGACCGGCGACCTCACCGAGTACGAGGCCGGCACGCCGACCCTCGTCGCCGGCTGAGCTCGCTGCGCTGCCCCGCTTCGTCCAGCCGGCTCCGGCCGACCGGATGCCGCATATCACTGTTTTGAATGACTCAAAACAACGGTAGGGTGGAGCCATGACGTCGCACGCCCGCACCGACCCGCGCACCGGCGACACGGCCGCGCGTCTGCGGGGGGCTGGCCTGCGGGTCACCGACTCGCGGCGGGCGGTCGTCGAGGCGCTGCTCGAACACCCGCACGCCAGCGCCGACGACCTCTTCGGCGTCGTGGCGCAGACGGTGCCCGGCACGAGCCTGCAGTCCGTCTACAACGCGCTCGGCGACTTCGTCGACGCCGGGCTCGCCCGCCGGATCGAGCCCGCCGGTCGTCCCGGCCTGTTCGAGCTGCGTGTCGACGACAACCATCACCACCTCATCTGCTCTCGGTGCGGTGCCGTCGAAGACGTCGACTGCGTCGTGGGCGCGGCGCCCTGCCTGACGCCCTCCGACGCGCACGGCTACGCCGTCCAGGTCGCCGAGGTGACCTTCTGGGGCATCTGCCCCGCGTGCTCGGCCGCCGCCGACGCCGGTCCCGGCGCGCGGGCCGAGGCCGCAGCATCCTGATCCTGTCCGATTCCCCAGCCCATCCGATTGGAAGGAAGTCATGACCGACAAGAACGACACGATCCCGGAGATCGGTGAGAACCCGACCGACGCCGATCAGGCGGTCACCCCGATCGACACGCCGGTCGACGAGCGCGAGGACGGCGAGACCCGCCCGCGGCCGAACGAATCCGAAGGCTGCCCGGTCATCCACGGGGGTCAGCCTCACCCGACCACCGGAAACGCCAACAGCGTCTGGTGGCCGAACCAGCTGAACCTCAAGATCCTCGCCAAGAACCCGGCGGTCGCCAACCCGCTCGACCCGGACTTCGACTACAAGGCCGCCTTCGAGTCGCTCGACCTCGCGGCGGTCAAGGCCGACATCGCCGCGACGCTCACCACGTCGCAGGACTGGTGGCCCGCCGACTTCGGCAACTACGGCCCCCTCATGATCCGCATGGCGTGGCACAGCGCGGGCACGTACCGCGTGACCGACGGTCGCGGCGGGGGCGGCGCCGGTCAGCAGCGCTTCGCGCCGCTGAACAGCTGGCCCGACAACGTCAACCTCGACAAGGCCCGTCGCCTCCTCTGGCCCGTCAAGAAGAAGTACGGCCAGTCGCTGTCGTGGGCCGACCTCATGATCCTGGCCGGAAACGTGGCGCTCGAGTCGATGGGCTTCCAGACGTTCGGCTACGCGGGTGGCCGCGCCGACGTGTGGGAGCCGGACGCCGACGTGTACTGGGGTCCCGAGACCACCTGGCTGGACGACGAGCGCTACTCGGGCGATCGTGAGCTCGAGAAGCCGCTCGCGGCCGTGCAGATGGGCCTCATCTACGTCAATCCCGAAGGCCCCAACGGTGAGCCCGACCCGCTGAAGTCCGCGCGCGACATCCGCGAGACGTTCGGCCGCATGGCGATGGACGACGAGGAGACCGTCGCGCTCATCGCCGGTGGACACACGTTCGGCAAGACCCACGGCGCCGCACCCGACACCAACATCGAGCACAACCCGGAGGCCGCAGGCCTCGAGCAGCAGGGCCTGGGCTGGAAGAACAACCACGGCACCGGTCACGGCGACGACACGATCACGTCGGGTCTCGAGGTCACCTGGACGTACCACCCCACCCGCTGGGACAACGAGTTCTTCCACATCCTCTACGCGTACGAGTGGGAGCTCATGCGCAGCCCCGGCGGCGGCCACCAGTGGCGCCCGATCAACGGCGGCGGCGCCGACATGGTCCCGCTCGCGCACTCGAACGGCCGTCGTGAGCCGCGCATGCTGACGAGCGACCTCGCGCTGCGCACCGACCCGGCGTACGACAAGATCTCGCGGAAGTTCAAGGACGACCCCGAGGCCTTCGCCGACGCGTTCGCGCGCGCCTGGTTCAAGCTCACGCACCGTGACATGGGCCCGATCCAGCGCTACCTCGGCGCCGAGGTTCCCGCCGAGGAGCTGCTGTGGCAGGACCGCGTCCCCGCGGTCGATCACGAACTCATCGACGCGGCCGACGCCGCGGCGCTCAAGGCGCAGATCCTCGAGTCGGGGCTGACGGTCTCGCAGCTGGTCGAGACCACGTGGGCTGCGGCATCCTCGTTCCGCGGCAGCGACAAGCGCGGCGGCGTCAACGGCGCCCGCATCCGCCTCGCACCGCAGAAGGACTGGGAGGTCAACAAGCCCGCCCAGCTCGCCACGGTGATCGCGAAGCTCGAAGAGATCCAGGCCGCGTTCAACGACGGCCGCACCGACGGCAAGAAGGTGTCGCTGGCCGACCTCATCGTGCTCGCCGGCAACGCCGCGGTCGAGAAGGCGGCGAAGGATGCCGGCGTCGAGGCGGAGGTCGTGTTCCACCCCGGTCGCACCGACGCCACGCAGGAGCAGACCGACGCGCAGTCGTTCGCGTTCCTCGAGCCGATCACCGACGGCTTCCGCAACTACTACGGCCCGCGGGCGTTCATGCCCGAGGAGCACCACCTGATCGATCGCGCCAACCTGCTCACGCTGAGCGCGCCGGAGCTCACGGTGCTCGTCGGCGGCCTGCGTGTGCTGGGTGCGAACTGGGACGACTCCGACTACGGCGTCTTCACCGACCGCAAGGGCGTGCTCACGAACGACTTCTTCGTGAACCTGCTCGACCTCGGCACGACGTGGAAGCCGCTCGACCCGGGTTCGCACGCGTTCGCCGGCTCGAAGGACGGCTCGGGCCGTCCGGTGGGCATCGGCACGCGCGTCGACCTGCTGTTCAGCTCGAACTCGGAGCTGCGCGCCGTCGCCGAGGTGTACGCCTCGGACGACGCGAACGAGAAGTTCGTGCGCGACTTCGTCAAGGCGTGGGGCAAGGTCACGGAGCTCGACCGCTTCGACCTGGTCTGATCGGCGACGCACAGAAGCGGCCCGCTCCCTTCCGGGAGCGGGCCGCTTCTGCCTGTTCGGCGTCTGCGCGCGCCGCCTACGGCACGCGGGCCTCGGCCTGGACCGGAGGCAGCGTGCCCTTGGGCTCGAAGAGTGCGCGGTGGAGCACACCGGCCAGCAGGCCGCCCACGATCGGGAACACGATGAACACCCAGAGCTGCGACAGCGGGCCGGCCCCGCCGTAGATCGCCGCGGCGATCGAGCGCGCCGGGTTCACCGACGTGTTGTCGATCGGGATCGAGATGAGGTGGATGAGCGTCAGCGTGAGGCCGATCGCCAGCGGCGCGAGCGCGGCGGTGCCCCGCGTGGAGTGCGTGACACCGAGGATGATGAGCACGAAGATCGCGGTCAGCAGCACCTCGGCGATGATCGCCGCACCGAGGCCGAAGCCCCCGGGCGAGAGGCTGTCGTAGCCGTTCGACGCGAAGCCGCTGTCCTGGGCGTTGGCGAGCCAGTTGTCAGGGTGGAAGATGCCGATCAGCACGATCATCGTCGTGCCGAGGGCGCCGCCGATGACCTGCGCGATGATGTAGCCGATCGTGTTCTTCCACTCGAAGCGTCCGGCAGCTGCGAGCCCCAGGGTGATGGCGGGGTTGAAGTGACCGCCCGAGATCGGACCCCACGCGTAGGCGCCGGCGACGACCGTCAGGCCGAATGCCAGCGACACCCCGACGAAGCCGATGCCGAGCGGATTCCCCTCGGAATCTGCGGGGAAGTTGGCGGCGAACAGTGCTGAGCCCACGCCGCCGAAGACGAGCAGAAACGTACCCAGAGCCTCCGCGACGAGCCTGTTGACCGTGGTCGGCGGGACGGCGGTATCCGACATGGCGGACTCCTTTCCTCGTCGCGAGGCTAGCGGTATCTTCAGCGACTTCCCAGGAAGCGCGTGCGGAGTGTCCGACTTGCGCACCCGACGGCACAGGTTTTCCCCGCGTGTTCAGGTGTTCGTCGCCGACCGTTGCGGTTCCGGATGCCGCGGCCGCCGCCGGTGCGGATCAGAGACGTCCGGCGGCCTTGAGCGCGAGATAGCGGTCGGCGATGCGAGGCGGCAGATCCTCCGGACCCGCGGTGATCGCCTCGCCGCCGGCGCGCCCGATCGCTGCGGCGACGACCGCGGCGTCCTGTGCGGTGCGCTCGACAGCGGCGGCGCGGTAAACGTCGACGGCGTCCGGGCGCTCGGGTGGCGACGGCGGTTCGTCCGTCACCGTGCCGACCAGCACGTGCGCGCCGCGCGCGAGCGCGGGGAGCGATCCGAGGAAGCCGCGGGCCGCCTCGGCCGCGTCCTGCGCGGTGAGCAGCACGACGAGCGACGGGCGGGAGGTGAGCGTGCGCACCTGCGCGAACGCGGCGTCCCAGTCGGTGTCGATGAGCTGCGGTTCGACCGGAGCCATGGCGTCGACGAGCGCGGGCAGCAGGGAGGGCCCGTCGACGCGGGTGACGCGGGCGCGGATGGCGCGGTCGAACATCAGCAGATGCACGTGGTCGCCGGCGCGGGCCGCCAGGGCGGCGAGGAGCAGCGCGGCCTCCATCGCGGCATCCATCCGGACGCCGTCGCCCACGCGTGCCGCCGCGGTGCGACCGGTGTCGATCACGATCACGACGTGGCGGTCGCGCTCGGGGCGCCAGGTGCGCAGCATCGTGGTGCCGGCGCGCGCCGTCGCCCGCCAGTCGATGGAGCGCACGTCGTCGCCGCGCACGTACTCGCGGAGGCTGTCGAACTCGGTGCCCTGGCCGCGCACCTGCACGCTCGTGTTGCCGTCGAGCTCCCGCAGTCGCGCGAGCCGCGAGGGCAGGTGCCGTCGCGCGGTGAACGGAGGCAGCACCCGGATCGCGCCGGGTTCGTCGATCCGCGCCTGGCGGCCGGCGAGGCGGAGCGGCCCGTCGGAGCGGACCACCACGAAGCGCGAGCGCAGTTCGCCGCGCCGGCGGGGGAGGAGCGGGATGACGATCGGACGCGCTTCGCCGGGCGGGATGTCGATCGCGACCCGGTCGGCCGGCGCACCGGCGGTGGGCTGCCATGCGTCCCGCAGCCGGCCGCGCACGGCGCGGTCGCCGGTGTTGCGCAGCACGATCTCGGCGCGCACCGGCTGGCCGAGCAGCACGCGGCGCGGCATCCGTCGCATCACGGTGATCCGCCGCGGATCGGGAGCCGCCGCCGCATCGGCGAGCACGAGGACGAGGCACAGGACGACCCACCCGGCGGCCGCCAGCCACGCGTCGACGCCGGCGAGCGAGAGCAGCACGACGGGCACCGCCCCGAGGGCGACGAGCAGCGGCGCGCGACCGGTCAGGTACATGTTCTCCTCGGGATCTCGATTCGCTCGTTCCTCACTGCTCGATGCTGACCCGTACCGCACCAACGGGCGTCAGGGGTCGCATCGATCCGGCTGGCGTCAGATCGGGACGCGGGTCTGCTGGATCACCGAGCCGAGCACGGCGTCGACCGACACGCCCTCGAGCTCGGCGTCGGGGCGCAGCCGGATGCGGTGCCGCCACGTCGGCACCAGCATCGTCTGCACGTGGTCGGGGGTGATCGCGGGGTATCCGCCGAGCCACGCCCACGCCTTCGATGCCGCCAGCAGCGCGGTGGCCGCGCGCGGGCTCACCCCCAGCTGCACCGAGGGGCTGCGGCGGGTGGCCTGCGCGAGATCGACGACGTAGCCGAGCACGTCGTCCGAGACGGTGACGGATGCCGCGGCCCGCTGCGCCGCGCGGATCTCGTCGGCGGTCGCAGCCCGCCTCAGTCCCGCGGCGGCGAGATCACGCGGGTCGAACCCGCTCGCGTGCCGGCGCAGCACCGCGAGCTCGGCATCCCGTGCCGGCACGTCGACGAGGAGCTTGAGCAGGAACCGGTCGAGCTGCGCCTCGGGCAGCGTGTAGGTCCCCTCGTGCTCGATGGGGTTCTGCGTGGCGGCGACGAGGAAGGGCTCGGGAAGCCGCCTCGTCACGCCGTCGGTCGAGACCTGGCGCTCCTCCATCGCCTCGAGGAGGGCCGCCTGGGTCTTCGGGGGCGTCCGGTTGATCTCGTCGGCGAGCACGACGTTCGTGAAGACCGGCCCCTCGCGGAACTCGAACTCGCCCGCCTTCGCGTCGTAGACGAGCGAGCCCGACACATCGCCCGGCATGAGGTCGGGCGTGAACTGGATCCGCTTGGTGTCGAGACCGAGCGCGGTCGAGAACGCGCGCACGAGCAGCGTCTTGGCGACGCCGGGCACACCTTCGAGCAGCACGTGACCGCCGGCGAGGAGGGCGATGAGCAGGCCCGTCACCGTGCCGTCCTGGCCGACGACTGCCTTGCCGACCTCGACCCGCACGCGGTTCATGGCGTCGCGCAGCGCGGCGTCATCGAGCGAGGCGGGCGCAGCGGTCGCCGCAGGGCCGGTCGCTGCCGCGGTGGGCGCCGCAGGGGTATCCGTCATCGGGGGCTCCTTTCGGGGCGGACGGCCGCACGGACGGCGTCCTCGAGATCTCTCAGTCGTGTGCTCAGAGCGACGAGCTCGGCGTCGCCCGCGGGGATGTCGTCGATCAGGATGCCGCGGACCGCGCGGCGGTCGGCGCCGAGGCGGGCAGCGGCGGCGTCGGCGATCTCGGGCGCCGCGGCGTTCGCTCCCAGGCCGAGGAGCGAGGAGAGGCGCCGGAGGGCGCCGATCCGCAGCCGGTCCGCGGCGTACAGGGGATCGCCCGCGCGCGCGTAGAGGCGGGCACGCCCCTCCGTCGTCTCGGAGGCGCGCACGGTCACCGGCAGGCGCTCGGTGACGAGCGGACCGAACCGGCGGCCCCGCCAGATCGCGGCCGCAACACCCGCGACCAGGAGCAGCACGATCACGGGGCTGACCCACGGCGGCGTCAGCTCACCGAGCGACGGGTCGGTGTCGGCGAGGTCGGTGTCTTCCAACCCGGGCATGTACCAGACGACGAGCGGATGCCGCCCCATCAGGTTCACCGCCAGCGCGGCGTTGCCGTCGTCCGCGAGCCGCTCGTTGGTGAACAGCGCGCGTCCGTCGACGGCCGAGACGCGCCCGGCGTCGGTCGGCTGCACCAGCAGCCCGAAGCCCTCGCCCGCGGGGTAGCACCCGTCGGCGAGGGGTCCGCCGCTGTACAGGCCGCCCGGCGAGACCGGGCCCGAGCGGACGGCGTCCGCCACATCGCAGCCGGGCGCCACCGACGCGTCAGGCCCGAAGCCCGCCGGTGCGGAGCCCGGGAGGAGGAGGCCGAGCGTGCGGGAGCGCGGCTCGATGAGGACGACGTCGGCCGCGGCATCCGCGAGGGCTGCGACAGCGTCGTCCGAGAGGGCCGGCGTATCGGGGAGCACCAGCGTGGCGGAGCCTTGCGCGAGCGCGGCGGCGGCTGCGGTGCGGTCGCGCGCGATGTCCACCTCGACGCCGTGGTCGCGCAGGATCTCCGCGAGCGCGCGGGTTCCGCCAGGGCCGGTCGACGCAGGGTCGAGGGCGCCCCGCTCAGCCCACTGGTTGGCAGCCGAGACCGCGCCGCCGATGCCGCCGATCACGAGCAGGGCCAGCCCGATCGCGACCCATGCGGCCACGCGGCGGCGACGCGGGGTCGGGGCATCCGTCGACGTCTCGTCCGCGGGAGCCGGCGCGACCGTCGCGCTCATGCGGGCACCTCTTCGCGCACGGCCGGGCGGGCCGCCGCGACGGCGTCGTCCACGGAGACGATCAGCCGGTACAGCTCGCCGGTGCCGGGCCGGCGGAGGTAGCGCACGTCATCGAATGCGGTCGCCGCGTCTTCGAGGCGAGCGGCGAGCGAGGGGAAGGCCCGCGCTGCGGCGCGGGCGAAGGCGTGCACGGTCGCGCCCGGCGGCGGATCGACGACGCCGCGCTCCAGGCATCCGCGGGCGAGGGCGCGGAAGCGCAGCACGACGGCCGCGTCCCAGTCGGCCGCGCCCGCGCGCTCCTCGGCGGCCGCCCGCAGCTCTGCGGCGGATCGGCCCTCGGCTTCGCCGAAGAGGAGCGGTGTGCGCGCGGCGGCGCGACGGGTGACCCGCGGCACGCCCCAGACCAGGAACGCCGCGACGATCACGACCGCGACCACGATGGCGGCCACCAGCGCGAAGGCAGACCCCCACCCACCCGACAGGTCGGGGTTGAAGAGCGACGCGATGAAGTCGCCGACGGCACGCGCGATGCGGTCGAAGGGGGTCGGCTCGGCGATGTCGTACGCGGGGTCGGAGAGCTCGTCCTCGGCCCAGCGGCGGGCCTCGTCCGCGTCGGGGGTGAGCGGCGGGACGGCGTCGGCGGCGCGGGCGAACACGGTCCGTGCGGCGGACGTCAGGCCCACGGCGACTCGCGGTCGGTGCCGTCGGCTCCGGGGGCGGTCCACGCCGTCGGCGACGGCTGCTCGGGCGCGCGCGCCGCCTCGGTCGCGGGTGCGGCGGATGCCGGGGACGTGGGCGGCACCGGACTCGGGGGAGCCGGCGGGGTGGCGCCCGCAGGAGCGGCCGCCGGGTACGGAGGCTGGGTCGAGAAGACCGGCTGCCCGGCGGCCGGGTAGCCGGGCTGCGGCGGGTAGCCCGCCTGCGGCGGGTAGCCCGGCGGAGGACCGTAACCCGGCTGTGCCGCGGGCGCGCCATACCCGGGCTGTGCCGCGGGCGCGCCGTACCCCGGCTGTGCCGCGGGCGCGCCGTACCCGGGCTGTGCCGCGGGCGCGCCGTACCCGGGCGCGACCGCATACCCGGCGGGGTAGCCCTGTGCGACCGCGTAGCCGGCGGGGTATCCGGGCGGGCCGTACACGCCCGGCAGTCCGCGCGGCGCGACAGCGCGGCCGACGTGCTCGCGGTACGGATCGGGGAGAGCGGTCGCTCCGGCATCCCGTCGCTCCACGTAGGCCAGCAGGTCGAGGTCGAGTCCCTCGCGCCGCATGCGGCAGTCGATGTAGATGAGAGCGGTCGCGGTGGACTGCACCACCAGCGCCACCGACTGCAGCAGCAGGGTCAGCACCTGGGTGAGCAGCGCCGCCGCGATGAAGCCGATGATCGCCGAGGGCTCCGGAGCCCCGGTCGGCGAGATGATCGTCGTGAGGCCCATCGACAGGAAGCTCATCGGCAGGCTCACCACCTGCGCGACGGCCGCGAAGATGACGCTGATGAGCAGGATGATCCCGAGCGCCGGCCAGAAGCGTCCGCGCGTCAGGGCCCAGGAGCGCGAGAGGGCCTGCAGGATCGTCGCGTGCTCGACGATGATCGCGGCCGGCACGAGCAGCAGCTTGATCATCAGCCACCACGTCAGCGGGATCGCGGCCAGGATCACCGCGATCGTCAGTCCGATCGCGGCCGCGGGGGCCGCCATGGCGATGCCGATGATCGCGAGCACGACGACGGCGATCAGGGCGACGATCGCGAGGATCAGCAGCGCCGAGTAGCCGATCAGCCGCCACGCGATCGGCTTCACCTGGCGCCACAGCGCGCCGAGGGTGAGCTTCTCCGCGACCGCCGCGTGGGTGACCTCGACCACCACGATGCCCTGGACGATGACGCTGAGCGCTCCGGCGGCCAGGCCGAGCACGATGCCGGCGACTGCCGTGAGGGCGATCGAACCGGCCATGACCGTGTCGTACTCCTCGGTGCCGGGCTGCAGCGTGTCGAGGCGTGAGAAGCTCGCCCACATCACGCCCAGCACGCCGGCGAGCACGACGACGTACGCGAGCGTCTGCACGACGAGCGCGAAGCCGAGGAGGACACGCGGGTTCTGCCGCAGCGCCGAGAAGGAGCGGCCCAGGATCGTGCCGAACGACAGCGGATGCAGCGGGATGATGCCGGGGCGGGATGCCGGCGTCCAGGCCGGGTACGCGGTCACGGTGTCCCCCTTCCGTCGGCCGCGCGCCGGGGCGAGCGGCGCGGCACGGTCGTCTGTCGGCGTGTCCCTATCGTTCCACATCGGACGGATGCCGCATCCGCCCTCTGCCGGCACTCTCGGCGCCCGTTCGGGCGAGGCACGGCCGGTGCACAGCCGGTGTCGACTACTCTGTGGGAAGCGCATGGGGACGGCGCGTGCCGTCTGTGCCCGAAGAGAAGGAACGAACGCGCGCGATGACTTCACGCATCCTGGTGGTCGACGACGACACCGCCCTCGCAGAGATGATCGGCATCGTGCTGCGCACGGAAGGATTCGAGACCGTCTTCTGCGCCGATGGAGCGCAGGCCGTCGACGCCTGGCGCACCGAGCGTCCCGACCTCATCCTGCTCGACCTCATGCTGCCCGGGATGGACGGGATCGAGATCTGCACGCGCATCCGCGCGGAGTCCGGCATCCCGATCATCATGCTCACCGCACGCACCGACACGGCCGACGTCGTCAAGGGTCTCGAGTCGGGTGCCGATGACTACATCGTCAAGCCGTTCAACCCCAAGGAGCTCGTGGCGCGCATCCGCACCCGGCTGCGCCCCGCGAGCCAGCCGGCCAACGACTCGCTGCGCATCGGCGACCTGACGGTCGACGTCGCCGCCCACGAGGTCCGCCGCGGCGACGGCCCTATCGCGCTCACGCCCCTGGAGTTCGAGCTGCTCGTCGCGCTCGCCTCGAAGCCTCAGCAGGTGTTCTCGCGCGAGATGCTGCTCGAGCAGGTGTGGGGCTATCACTACAAGGCCGATACGCGACTGGTGAACGTGCACGTCCAGCGGCTTCGGGCGAAGGTCGAGAAGGATCCCGACAACCCGAAGATCGTGACGACGGTGCGCGGCGTCGGATACCGCGCCGGCGCCGTCGTCTGAGGACACCGTGACCGCGCCGACCACGGGCGTCACGGGAACGGTGACGACCGCGCCTCCGGCTCGCTGGAGCCTCTGGCGCGCGTGGCCCCGCAGCATCGCCGCGCTGTGGCGCAGCTCGCTGCGGTTCCGGACCATCCTCGTGACCATCGGCCTCACCGCGCTCGCGGTCGTCGTCGCGTGCGTGTGGATGGCGCTCGCGATCCAGAACGACCTCTTCGACTCGCGCCGCGACCAAGTGCTGATCGACGCCGAGCAGGCGCGGGCCGCCGCGCAGCGCACGCTCGATGCCGCGGTGCAGAGCGAGGCCGTGCGCATGGAGAACGTGATGACCCTCGCGTTCACCGCGCTGCGCGATCAGTCGTCGGCCCGCATGATGGCGGCGTACCGCATCGGCCCGCCGGTCCCGAATGCGCCGCAGGACCGCAGCACCGCGGAAGAGGTCATGCCGGATCTGCTCACGACGCCGATGCGCGCCCTGGTCCGCGCGAACCCCGATCAGCAGATCTGGCAGCCGGTGGAGCTCCCCGACGGCCCTGCCGGGGCGCCGGGGATCATGGTCGGGCAGCAGCTCAGCATCCAGGGCGTCGCCTCGTACGAGCTCTATCTCGCGTACGACCTCGCGAACGCGCCCGAGACGCTCACCTTCGTGCAGCGCACGCTGTGGGTCGTCGGCATCGGCCTGGTGCTGCTCATCAGCGGCATCGCGTGGTTCGTGCTGCGCTCGGTGACGACGCCCATCAGCGAGGCGGCCGAGACGAGTGCGAAGCTCGCTGCGGGGCGCCTCGACGTCCGGCTCGAAGTGCGCGGCGAAGACGAGCTGGCGACCCTGGGCCGCTCGTTCAACGCGATGGCCGACAGCATCGAGTCGCAGATCAAGGAGCTCGCCGACCTGTCGCTGGTCCAGCAGCGGTTCGTGTCGGACGTGTCGCACGAGCTGCGCACGCCGATGACGACGATCCGGTTGGCGGCCGACATGATCAACGACCGGCGCGACGAGTTCGACCCGGCGACCGCGCGCGCCGCCGAGCTGCTGAACGCGCAGGTGCAGCGGTTCGAGACGCTGCTCACCGACCTGCTCGAGATCAGCCGGTACGACGCCGGATCGGTCCAGCTCGAACTGGAGCCGACCAGCCTCGCCCACCTGGCAGAGGATGTGATCGGCTCGATGCAGCAGCTGGCCGAGCAGCACGGCACCGACGTCCGCCTGGTCGCACCCGGCGGCTACTCGCCGGTCGACATGGATCCGCGCCGCGTGCGACGGATCGTCCGCAACCTGCTCGGCAACGCGATCGAGCACGGTGAAGGCCGCCCCATCGTCGTCACCGTCGACAGCAACCAGCAGGCGGTGGCGATCGGCGTGCGCGACTACGGCCTGGGCATGAAGCCCGACGATGTCGAGCACGTCTTCGACCGGTTCTGGCGTGCCGACCCCTCCCGCAAGCGCACGATCGGCGGCACGGGCCTGGGGCTGTCCATCGCGATGGGCGACGCGAAGCTCCACGGCGGCGAGCTCGCGGTCTGGTCGGGCTTCGGCCGCGGCACCCACTTCGTGCTCACGCTCCCGCGCCAGGCGGTGGCGCTGGAGGGCGCGTCTCCCATCCCGGTCGATCCCGGCGACGACGCGGCGCTCGACGACCTCGGGCTCGCCGCAGCCGTCGACCTGCCGCGCGGCGACGCGCCGTCCGAGACCGGATCCGGAACGGATGCCGCGACACGAGGAGCATCCGCATGACCCGGGCGCGCGGCATCCTGGCCCTCATCCTGGCGCTGTGCGCGGTCGTCGTCACCGGCTGCGCGGGCTTTCCGACGAGCGCGCCGCCGGAGTACGGCCTGGAGAACGGCAACACCGGCAACGGATCGTCGAACGTCGTGTTCATCCCCAACCGACCGCAGCCCGGGGCGACGCCGCAGCAGATCGTGGAGGGGTTCATCGACGCCGGCTCCGGACCGGGCGTCGCCGGCGACTGGGCGGTCGCCCGCGAGTTCCTCGCGCCGTCGGTCAGGGACGAGTGGCGGCCCGAGGCCGGCGTCGTCGTCGACGAGCGAGGCGAGCGCGACTACGTCGAGACGGGCGAGGGGGTCGTGGACTTCGCATTCGACGTCGTGGCGACCGTCGACGACAGGGGCGCCTACGAGCGCGCCGAGCTCGCCCCCGGCAGCCAGACGTTCCAGCTCGCGCAGCAGAACGACGGGGAGTGGCGCATCACCGATGCGCCCGACGGCGTGTGGCTCGACCAGGAGCAGTTCCCCACCGTCTTCCAGCGCTACCCGCTGATGTACTTCGATCCGTCCTGGCAGTACCTCGTGCCCGACATCCGGTGGTTCCCGGTCTCCAAGAGTGCGGTGAGCATCACCACGGCGCTCGTCAACCAGCCGCGCAGCGAGTGGCTGGCCGACTCGGTGACGACGGCGTTCCCCCCTGGCGTCACCGCGGCGCCGACCGTGCCGGTCGACGACGACGGCGTCGCCGAGGTGGCGCTCTCGGAGGGCATGCTGGGCGCCAACCGCGAGGCGGTCGACCGGATGCTCACGCAGCTCGAGGAGAGCCTTCGAGCCGCCGGGGTCTCGGAGGTCGTGATGACGGTGGATTCGACGCCGATCGACGCCGAGGTCGTCGCCGTGCGCACCACGCGGGTTCCGGCCGCACCGCTCGTGCTGACCGACGAGGGCTTCGGCTTCCTGACCGGCGACGAGCTCGACAAGATCCCGGGGCTCTCGGCGGCCGTCGAGGCGGTGCAGCCGGTCAGCGTGCAGGTCGCGCCCGAGCACGACTTCGCCGCTGCGAGACTCGCGTCGGGCGATGTCGCGCGCATGAGTGCCGCCACGGGCGAGGCCGAGCTCCTCGATACGCGGGCGGGACTCGTCGATCCGTCGATCGACGGCTACGGCGTGGTCTGGAGCGTGCCCCGCGACGATCCCTCGGCCCTCCACGCCTACCTCCGCGACGGCGGCGTCGTCGTCGTGCCCGATGCGTGGAGCGAGGCGACGGCGATCGCCGCCATGGCGCTGTCGCGCGACGGCACCCGCATCGCCGCCGTGGTCACCGCGGGCGGGCGCACGATGCTCTCGGTGGCAGGCATCGTCCGCAACGCCGACGGCGTGCCCGAGCGACTGGCGACGCCGCTGCAGCTCACGCCTGTCGTCGGGGCGGTCGTCGGTGCGAACACCCTCGGCGTCACCTGGATCGACGACGCCAGCATCGGCGTGCTCAGCAGCGGCGAGGGCGAGTCGACCGTCATCGAGCAGGTGGTCGGCGCGCCGACGTCCGAGTCGCGCGCCGCGGGCGGCATGGCCTCGATCGCGGGCGGCACGGGCGTCTCGAGCCTGCGCCTGCGGGCCGACGACGGCACCCTCTACGTCAAACGCGGCACCACCTGGCAGCCGACCGCCACCGGCACCCTGGTGCTCGCGACGCAGCAGGGCTCCCCGCAGTAGCCCTTCCTCCCCAGGCCGAGTGGGGCGGCGCTTCTCCACGGGCGAGGCTGCGCGACGGGGAGCGGATGCCGCGCCCCGGCCACACTGGCCGGGTGATGCGCGAGTGGGCGACCGAGGTGCGGGAGGCGTGCTCCGACGCCCTGGCGCTGCTGCTGCCCGTCACGTGCGCCGGATGCGACGAGCCCGACGTCAGCCTCTGCGAGCGGTGCGCGCTGGCCCTGGCGCCTGATGTCCGTCGACAGACGGTGCCGTCTGCGACGGGCGAGCTCGTCGTCTGGAGCGGGCTCGCCTTCGACGGCGTCGCCGCCCGGGTGCTGCGGGCGATCAAAGAGGACGGCCGCACCGGGCTGACCGCCGCACTGGTTCCGGCGCTCACGGCCGCGCTCGAGAAGGCGGGAGCGGGCGACGCTGTTCTGGTGCCCCTGCCCACGTCGCGTGCGGCATACCGGCGGCGCGGCTTCCGCGTTCCCGATCTGCTGATCCGCCGCGCCGGGCGCCGCCCGCGACGGCTGCTGCGTCACGCCCGGCGGACGGCCGACCAGCGCGGGCTCGACCGTGCGGAAAGGCGCCGCAACGTCGCCGGCAGCCTTGTGGCGTCGCTTCCCGCCGGTGCTCGGCGGTACGAGCGGGCGCGGTCCGGTGCGCTCGACGGACCCCTGCCGCGCCTCCGGGTCGTGGTGGTCGACGACGTCGTGACGACCGGCGCGAGCCTCGGCGAAGCGGTGCGCGCACTGCGTGCGGCGGGCCTCGAGGTGGTCGCCGCCGTCACCGTGGCGGCGACCCCCCGGCGCCGGAGCATACCCGGGTGAACGGCATCCGTCGCATTCGAAACTCACAGGTGACAGACCCCGACGCCGCGGCTAGCGTGGGTGGGACAAGGCGACTGATGGTCCGCCCTTGGCCGGGTGGACCGGAACAAGGAGGTCAGGGATGGAAACCAGCATCGTCGGCGTGGGAGTCGGGATCACGGATCGCTTCCGCAGTGTCGTCGAGGAGAAAGCCACCCGAATCGAGAACCTCGCGCCGCGCGCTCAACGCGTGGACGTCAAGGTCACGCATCGCGCGTACCACAACGGTCGCGTCGAAGACGAGACCGTCGAGCTCACCGTGAACGGGAAGGGGCCCGTGATGCGGGCCGAGGCCACCGACGGCGACAAGTTCACCGCACTCGACCTCGCGGTCGACAAGCTGTGCGAGCAGCTGCGGCGCGCGAAGGACAAGCGCGTCGATGCGCGCAACCACCCGCGCGGCGCCAAGTTCGAGAAGGGCAGCGGCGCGATCCAGGGGATCGACGTGCAGCCGGCATCCGTCGACGTGCTCCGCGCCGTCGCGACCGGCGAGATCCCGATCGTCACCGGGAACGAGGAGGAAGAGGGCTACACGCCCGTCGTGATCCGCACCAAGGAGTTCCACCCGGAATGGATGTCGGTGGAGGAGGCCGTCGACCGCATGGAGCTGGTCGGCCACGACTTCTTCCTGTTCATCGACGTCCGCACCGACCACCCGAGCGTCGTGTACCGCCGCAAGGGCTGGGACTACGGTGTCATCTCGCTGACCACGCAGGCGCAGCCGGAGGAGCTGGCGTCCTGACGGAGGCTTTCCGAGGGGTGCGGCCGGGATCGGCCGCACCCCTCGGTGCGTCCGGGCGCACGGCCCCGCTGCCTTCGCTGGGTAGCATCGACGGGTCGCGGAATGCCGCGGAATCCGTTCGTCGAAAGGCTCAGCCGTGATCCTCCGCAACGTGCGCCCGTGGGGCGCCGACGCCGCCGACATCACCGTCGAGGACGGCCGGATCGTCGGCGTCGCGCCGCACGACGGCCGCGCCGTTCCTCAGGCGGGTGACGTCGACGGCCGCGGTCGCCTCGCCCTGCCCGCGTTCAGCGACGTCCACGTGCACCTGGACTCGTCACGCATCGGCCTCCCGTTCCGACCGCACACGGGAGCACCGGGAGTGTGGGGCATGATGCTGAACGATCGACGGCACTGGCGTGAGACCGACGTCCCGCACGCAGAGATCGTCGCCGGCACGCTCGAGCAGATGATCCAGAGAGGAACGACGCGCGTGCGCACGTACGCGCAGGTCGATGTCGACTGCAGGCTCGAGAAGTTCGACTCGGTGCTGGCCGCGAAGGAGAAGTACCGGGACCACGCGGACGTCCAGATCATGACCTTCCCGCAGGCCGGCATCCTGCGTGAGGCGGGTACGGTCGACTACCTCGAGGAGTCGCTCCGGCAGGGGGCCGACGTCATGGGAGGAATCGATCCGTGCCAGCTCGACCGCGACCCGGTCCGCCACCTCGACATCGTGTTCGGGCTGGCGGAGAAGTACCAGGTCGAGGTCGACATCCACCTTCACGAACCCGGTGCGCTGGGCGTCTTCAGCACAGATCTGGTGCTCGAGCGCACGCGCGCGCTCGGCATGCAGGGCAAGGTCACCATCTCGCACGCGTACGACCTCGGCTCGGTGTCGGAGGCGGTGAGCCGCCGCCTCATCGACGAGTTCGCCGAGCTGGATGTCGCGATGGCGACCGTCGCGCCCTCGACCACCGGTCACCTGCGGCTCGTCGATCTCGTCGAGGCGGGCGTCAGGGTGGGACTCGGCGAAGACGGCCAGCGCGACTACTGGAGCCCGTACGGCAACTGCGACATGCTCGACCGCACGTGGCAGCTCGCCTTCGTCAACGGGTTCCGTCGCGACGATCACATCGAGCTCGCGCTCGCCGTCGCCACGATGGGCGGCGCATCGATCATGAGCCACGCATCGCCCCGCGTCACCGGTGTGGGCGATCGGCCGGGCGTGGGGGTGGGGGACCGCGCCGACCTCGTGCTGGTCGACGGCGAGACGCCTACGAGCGCGGTGATGGACCGCGGCGCTGACCGCACCGTCCTGCACGACGGCCGCGTGGTCGCCGACGGGATGAGGGTCGTCCCGCTCTGATCCGAGCGGGCTCCGGGGTCAGTCGATGAAGCCGTCGAGGATGCTGCCGATCACGAGCCCGCCGAGGATGCCGCCCATGAGGTCGCCGCCGCCGCCGCTGCGGCGGCCGCCGCCCCAGCCCTGTCCGTAGCCCTGCTGCCCGTAGCCGGGCGCGCCCCACTGCTCGGGCTGCGGGCGGGCGGCGTCGATGTCGCGCTGCGCGAGCTGCAGCGCCTCGCTCGCCAGGAACGCGGCCCGGCGCGCCATGGCGAAGGCCTGCTCGCGGTGGTCCTCGTCGATCGCGGTGACCGCCGCCGCGGAGGCGCCGAGGTAGCGGTCGAGATCGAGCCGCACCCGCTCGGCCTCGGCGAACCGCGTGCGCGCGTCGGCCCCGATCCAGCCGCGGTGGCCCGCGATGACATCGCGCGAGACGGCGAGCTGCCGGTCGGCGTCGTCGATCGCGTGGCGCACGTGCTCCAGCGGGGGGATCGGACGCGCGGCGCGCTCGCGCGCCGCGGCGATCGCCGCATCGAGCCCCGCGTTCGCCTCGCGCAGGCGCGTCAGCTGCTCGAACGGGTCGGTGTTCACGCCCGCCGCCGGCAGCGCGGCCAGAGCAGCCTGCAGCTCCTCGATCGCCGCCTGCACCGTCGGGGAGTGCGGCTCCTTGAGCGCGACGACGAGGTCGCCGCGGGAGTCCTCGACGATCGCGGCAAGGGTCGACTCGGCGCGCAGCGCCTCGACCTCGAAGGTCTCGACCGCGTCGAGCAGCGTCTCGGCACGGCGGACCGACTCGGTCGACGCCTCGAGCGCCATGTTGGCCTGCTCGCGCTGTCCGGCCTCGCGACGGCGCTCGGCGACGCCCGCGCTGTGCTCGGCGAAGCCGAGCAGCTGCTCCGCCTCGGCCGGGTTCGCGTCGATCTGCGCGAGCGCGTGCCCGGAGTAGCGGACCGCGAGCCGGTCGACGGTCGCACGGGCGTCGGGCAGACGCAGACGATGGCGCGCGGCATCCGCCCGCACCTTCTCGATGATCTCGGGGGCGCGACGGGCGCGCTCGATCGGGCCGGCGAGCGCCTCCGTGCGGTCGTCGAGGAGCTCCTCCGCCCACTCGCACAGCTGCACGATGCGCGCGTTGCGCGTGCGCAGTTCTTCGGGGGTGTCGGGGATCTCGTCGTGGTTCAGCTGGTGCAGGTGGAACGCCTCCTGCAGGTGAGTGCGGACCGACGCCAGCGCCTCGCGGAGCTCGGCGGTGGGGCCGGCGCCCAGCTCGGCGTCGGCGAAGGCGAGTTCATCGGTCGTCAGGCGGATGCGCTCGTCGGCGGCCACCAGCGCCTGCTGCGCTCGGCGCGCCAGATCGGCGTCCTGCGTGTTCAGTTCTTCCTGCTCGCGCTTGCGTCTGCCCCAGAATCCGGCCATGGATCGATCCTACGGGCGCCGCTGGGAGCGGGCTGAGGCGAGGGCCCTGCCGTGTGGATTGTTCGCGCAGAGCGTCCCGATTCGCGCCGGGTGCGGCATCCGTCCTCATCCCTTGTATCAGCGCGGCACCGTCCCACCTCTCGCAGTCGGGTGGGGCGCGTCCGTGCGCCCCGGGGAAGAAACGGAACGAACATGATCCGAAAGACCGTCGGGGCCGCGGCCCTGAGCGTCGCGCTCGTCTTCACGGGTGCCGGCGTCGCGTCGGCGCACGAGTGCTACATCCCGCACCGCTCCGACCAGGGCAACGCGGGAGCGTCGCATTCGAAGAACTGGGTGACGCTCGACATCATCGAGCTCTTCCAGAACGGACACGAGTTCCTCGGAGGCCCGGCGCTCACCGCGGAGCAGGTGCAGGAGGCGCTCGCCATGGCCGCCGAGGCGGGGATCCCGAGGACGCTGACCACCTTCGCGCGCGACACGCTGCCGAAGGGGAATGCGCCGGAGTCGCACTCCACCGACGGGAAGGGCATCGACCACTACTTCCACGCCTACGAGGAGCAGCTGATCGGCATCTTCTTCACGGTCCAGGGCGCCGCCTGACGTGAGGCACAAGGCGGGCGGGGCGATCATCGCCCCGCCCGCCTTTCGCGTGTGCCGCGGCTCGGATGGCGCGTGGTCGCGGCGGTGCGAGCGCAACGCCGGCGCGAGGTGGCCGGACGGCCGGGCGGCGGTCGCACGGTGCAGCGGGCGGGGTCTGGGTGTGCGGCGCAACCGGGCCTCGCTCGGCGCAAGGCCGCTTCGGGTGTCGCAACACGCGGGATCGCGCCGGCGAACCCGCGTGTCGTGCCACCCGAAGACGTGGGACGGATGCCGCGGCCGAGCGCGGCGGCCGGCTCAGCCGTCGCTGCGCTTGTGCCGCGGCTTGCGGGCCGGACGATCGTCGCCGTACGAGCCGCGCGAGCCCGAGTCGCGGGAAGAGCCACGGCTGCCGGAGTCGCGGTACGAGCCCCGGTCGCCGGAGCCCCGGTCGCCTGCGCCGCGGTTGTCGCGGTAGGAACTGCCCGTGGAGTCCTTGCGCCGCTGCGGGCGCCCGGTGTCGGGACGCAGCTCGATGAGCTGCCCCGAGATGCGGGTGTCGGCGAGCCGGTCCAGCGCCTCGGCGGGGAGGTTGGCCGGAAGCTCGACGAGCGAGAAGTCGGGCATGATCTTGATCGCGCCGAAGTCGTCGCGGCGCAGTCCGCCCTCATTGGCGAGGGCGCCGACGATCTGGCGCGGCTCGACGCGCTGGCGCTTGCCGACCGCGATGCGGTACGTCGCGAAGCCCTCGCGGGGCGTCCGGCGCTCGGGCCGGTCGCCGCGCTCGGTGCGGTCGCCCCGGTCGCCTCGGTCGGTGCGCTCGCGACGCTCGCGTGCGGGTGCCGGCTCGGGGTCGGGGTCGAGGAGGAGCGGCGTCTCGCCCTGCGCCACGACGGCGAGGGCCGCGGCCACGTCGACCTCGGGCACGTCGTGGTGGCGCACGAAGTGGGCGACGATGTCGCGGAACGCCTCGATGCGCTCGGCCTCGCCGAGCGCCGCGGTGATGCGGTCGTCGAAGCGCGACAGGCGCGTGACGTTGACCTCGTCGACGCTCGGCAGGGGGATCTCGGTGAGCTCCTGGCGAGTGGCCTTCTCGATCATGCGCACGAGCCCGCGCTCGCGGGGCGTCACGAAGCTGATGGCGTCGCCGGAGCGCCCGGCGCGGCCGGTGCGGCCGATGCGGTGGACGTAGGACTCGGCATCCGTCGGAATGTCGTAATTGACCACGTGCGACACGCGCTCGACGTCGAGTCCGCGGGCGGCGACGTCGGTGGCCACCAGGATGTCGAGCTTGCCCGACTTGAGCTGGTTGACGGTCTTCTCGCGCTGCGGCTGGGCGATGTCGCCGTTGATCGCGGCAGCGGAGTAGCCGCGGGCGCGGAGCTTCTCGGCGATCTCCTCGGTGATCGAGCGGGTGCGCCCGAAGACGATCATGCCGTCGAAGTTCTCGACCTCGAGGATGCGCGTGAGCGCGTCCATCTTCTGCTGCCAGGCGGTGACGAGGTAGCGCTGCGAGATGTTCGCTGAGGTCTGCGTCTTCGCCTTGACCGTGATCTCTTCGGGGTCGTGCAGGTACTGCTTCGACATGCGCCGGATCGGGGCGGGCATCGTCGCCGAGAACAGCGCGACCTGCTTGGTCTCGGGCGTCTCGGCGAGGATCGTCTCGACGTCCTCGGCGAAGCCCATCTTGAGCATCTCGTCGGCCTCGTCGAGCACGAGGTACTGCAGCTCGGAGAGATCGAGCGTGCCCTTCTCGAGGTGGTCGATGATGCGGCCGGGGGTGCCGACCACGATGTGCACGCCGCGGCGGAGCGCCGAGAGCTGGACGCCGTAGCCCTGACCGCCGTAGACGGGAAGGATGTGCACGTCCTTCAGGTGGGCCGCGTACTTCTCGAACGCCTCGCAGACCTGCAGGGCGAGCTCGCGCGTCGGGGCGAGCACCAGCGCCTGCGGGGTCTTCTGGCCGAGGTCGAGCCGATCGATGATCGGCAGCGCGAAGGCGGCCGTCTTGCCGGTTCCGGTCTGCGCCATGCCCACGACGTCGCGACCGCCCAGGAGCGTGGGGATGGTCGCCGCCTGGATCGCCGAGGGGGTCTCGTACCCGATGTCCTTCAGCGCCTTGAGAACGGGCTGGCTGAGCCCAAGGTCGGAGAAGGTCATCGCTGCGGGCTCGGTCGGAGCCTCGGTCTCGATCTGGTCGGCGTTGGTGTGCACAGTTAACCGTAGCGGGGTCCGCCTGGGAGGCGACAGGATGCCGCGCCGTGGCCGGCGGTCCTGCCGCGGCGCGCGGCGGTCAGGTGATCGCCGTGCGGCGGGTGAGGTCGGGGCGACGGGGCGGCACGAGGGCGTTCGCGGATGCGATCGCGAGCGGCAGCACGATCACCAGGCCCACGATCACGACCCACGGCACATCGGCGAGGTGCTGCGTGCCCTGCGACTGGATCGAGAAGCCGATCGGCGGGAGGATCCCGGCCAGCGCTCCCGCGGCGGTGCCGAAGCCGGCGATGATGAGTCCCTGCCAGAAGTTGACGCGGCGACGCACCGACCGCGCGCCTCCCACCGCGGCCAGCGTGGCGTCGTCGGGTCGCCGCTCGAAGCGCGCGAGGCCGAGCGCGACGGCGCTCGCCCCGAGCACGAGGACGCCCACCGCGGCCAGCAGAGGCACCATCCACGCCGCATCGCTCGGCGGGCCGGTCTCGACGCTCGGCGAGAGCATGAGCTCGGTGCTGCTCATCGAGTCGGCCTGCGCCTGCATGCCGTCGCGGTCCTCGACCGACACCGGCGCCGACGATGTCGCGACGACGCGCTCCGGTTGCGCGTCGATGCCCAGACGCTCGGCGGTGGTGGGCGCGATGGCGATCGTCACCGGCTGCAGCGGCGCGTCGATGATGATCGCGTCGAGGGCCTCGTCGTGGATCGGGTCCGCGAGCGTGGGATGGTCCTCGCTGCGGATCCAGACGTTGTCGGGCACGCGGCCGTCGTAGACGTCAGCCCCCGCGAACGTCTCGATGCGCACCGTGCCGTCGGTGGCGAACCTGTCGTCGGCGACCACGGCGGCGCCCGCACGATAGGCGGCGAGATCGGATGCCGTCAGCTCGACGCCCAGAGCCGTCGCGAGTCCGCCGGGCGCGATGACGGAGATCGGGTTGGTCGGATCCTGTCCCGTAGAGCTGAACGACGGCTGCGTCCGAGGGTCGAGCAGATGCTCGGGCGGGAGCACTGCGATCGTGAAGGTGATGTCGTCAGGAACCTCGTCGGCGCTGGCGTAGGCCCACCCCGGGAACTGCTGCCGCTCGAGGACGGCCGGCCGTTCGCCTCCCGCCTGGAGGGCGATGCCCACGGCCGCGTCGGCGGCCGCCCGCGCCTCTTCGGCGGTGAACTGCCCCGTGGTGGAACCGGTGCCGGGCCAGATCTGGACGGCGATGCTCCCCAGGGGCGCGGTGTAGTACCAGTTGCGTGCGGTCTGGGCGGTCTGCATCGCGGACTGCGAGATGGCGAACACGCCGATGAACACCGTCGCGGCGATGGCGGCGAACGCCGGCACCGAGCGCGACGCGTTGGCGGCGGCATCCCGCGACGCCAGCTTGGCCGCAGTGCCGACACGGGAGAGCATGCGGGACGACATCCACAGCAGCCAGCGTCCCGACAGCAGGATGCCGAACTGCGCGACGATCGGCCCGACCACGATTCCGTACGCCGGCAGGTAGCGCAGCGGCGAATCCCAACCGATGCCGGGTGTCGCGTTGATCGCGGTCACCGCGAACGCCGACGCCAGTGTGAGGGCGACTCCGCCGAGGAGCAGGAGCGAGCCCCACAGCGGACGCCTCGCCACCGGCTTCTGCGGGCGGCGCGCGCCCCGGAGTGCCTGCAGCGCGTCGGTGCGGGCGACGGCCCGGGCGGGCACGAACGCCGATGCCGTCCCGACCACGATCGCGAACAGCGCGATGCCGGCGAGTACCGGCCACGGCACGTGGAACCCCCAGAACTGGGTGGCACTGCCGTCCGACGTCAGCGCCATGACCGCCGCCGCGACGCCGACGCCGGCGACGATCCCCGGCACCCCGCCGATCGCGCCGAGCACCGTCCCCTGCAGGAGGATGGTGCGCGACAGGTCCCGGCGATCGGCGCCGACGCTCGCCGCGACCGCGAGCGCCCGCTGCTGGCGGCGCGCCGCCACGGCGAACGCCGCGCCGGCCAGCATCACGACCACGTAGCCCGCGAACAGTCCGCCGGCCGTGAGTGCGAGCACGAGCGGCCATAGCGATTCCCACCAGCCGCGCGAGAGCGATTGCACCTGCTCGTTGCTGAAGGGCGGCGGGTCGAGCACGACCGTCCGCGAATACGCCACGACGCCCTGCTCGTTCACGCGCTGGACGTCGGCCCACGACAGGTCGAGGTCGGGCAGGTACCAGCGGGGGTCGCCGCCGACCGCGTCGCGCGCGGCATCGGGGAGGAAGACAGCGGCTTCGCGGTCGGGCAGCGTCGCCGCGTCGAGGGTGCCCACCACGGTGTAGGCGCGCGTGTCGTTCGCCAGCCTCAGTTCGCCGCCGAGGGAGAGGCCCAGACGCTCGAGCGCCGCGGGTGTGACCATGGCCTCGTCGGCCGACGCCGGTCGTGCGCCCGCGACCAGGTCGGACGTGCCCGCGAACCGCGGATCCCACGGCTCACCGGCCCACGCGGTGAGGACCGCGGAGCCCTCCGGCGTCTCGACGGCCGCCATGCCCCGCTGGACCACGATGACCTCGGTGCCCTCCGGAAGCACCGAGGTCGGGTCGTCGAGCGGGGCGCCTCGCGGAATGGTCATGCTGCCGTCGGCGCTCACGGGGTAGCCGTTCCAGTCCGGCAGCTCGGGCACCTGCCAGAAGCCCGCGTCCGGCACCCCCGCCGGAGCGACCCACCCGCGCATGCCGCCGAGCTCGGCTGCGGCCTTCTCGGCGGGCGTGCCGATGAGGCTCGCCGAGTAGATGATGAAGGCCGTCATGCCGGTGATCGGCAGAGCGACGAGGGTGGCGACGAGCAGGCTCGAGATCCACGCACGCCGCAGCTGCCGCCGGGCCATCCGGGCAGACACGCGCCAGCGCGCCGAACGCGACGGTCGCGACGGCACGACGTGCGCGGGCGTGTCGGTGCGCTCCCTCTCGGGCGCGTCGAGGACGCCCGTCATCGCGCGGCCAGCAGCGAATCCGCGCTCGGGCGGCGCGACTCGTCGACGATGCGCCCGTCCCGCAGGAACACGATGCGGTCGGCGAACGCGGCATGGCGCGCCTCGTGGGTGACGAGGATGCCGGCGGCACCGGCATCCACCCTCGCCCGCAGCATCTTCAGCACCATCTCGCCGGTGACCGAATCCAGCGCGCCGGTCGGCTCGTCGGCGAGGATCAGTCGCCGGCCGCCGACGACGGCGCGCGCGATCGCGACGCGCTGCTGCTGCCCGCCCGACAGATCGTCGGGGTACGAATCGGCCTTGCCGTCGAGGCTGACCGACGCAAGCGCGTCCTTGCCCGCCCGGCGCGCGGCCCGGGCGCGGAAGCCGTCGAGCTCGAGCGGCAGCGTGACGTTCTCGAGCGCGGTGAGCGTGGGGATCAGGTTGAAGTCCTGGAAGACGAACCCGAGCGAGCGGCGCCGCAGCCGGGCCAGCTGCGCCGGCGACAGATCGCTGAGGTGCGAGCCTTCGACCACCACCTCGCCCGAGGTGGGGATCGCCAGCCCGCCGGCGATCGACAGCAGCGTGGACTTGCCCGACCCCGACGGCCCCATCACGGCGACCAGCTCGCCCTTCAGCACCTCGAGGTCGACGCCCGACAGCGCCGAGACCGCGATCGCGCCCGAACCGTACTGCTGCGTCACGCCGATGAGACGCAGCACCGTGTCGGTCATCGCGCCGACTCCGCGGGTGCGGATGCCTCGGCCTTCGCCGGTCGGCCGCGCTTGGGCTTCTCGGTCGACAGCTCCAGTGCCATCGCGTGATCGGGGTGCAGCGCCAGCCGCTGTTCGGAGTGGTCGAGCCAGCGCACCTCCGCCTCGGCCGCGAAGATCATCGAGTCCACGACGAGCGACCAGGCCAGCTCCTCCGGTCCGTCGGGATTCGCGCCGGCATACTTGGCTCGATTCAGCTCCTGCAGCTGCGCGAGAGACGCACGCCGCTGCGTCTGGATGATGTCCGCGACGTCGATGCCCGGCAGCGTCGCGGCGACCGCCAGCTTGATCGCCAGCTCGTCCCGCGTTCCCTGCCCACGCTGGACGGGAGAGGCGAGCCAGTCCCGCGCCTCGGCGGCTCCGGCATCCGTGATCTGCCAGTAGACGTGACCCTGCTCGTCGACGTCGCCCTTCTCGACCAGGCCATCGCGCTCCAGGCGATCGAGCGTGTTGTAGATCTGCCCGACGTTGAGCGGCCAGGTCGAGCCCGTGCGCCGGTCGAACTCGGCACGCAGCTGGTAGCCGTAGCACGGCCCCTGGTCGAGGATCGCCAGCAGGCTCTGTCGGACGGACATCGGGGTCTCCTTCGGGTGGAAGCTCGGAAGGTCAGAAGCGCAGCGCGTCGATGACGTTGGAGCGGACGGCCATCAGCGCCGGGATGAAGCCCGCGAGCGCGCCGATCGCGACGGCGGCGACGAGGCCGGTGACCGCGGCGCGGACGGGGAACGGCGGGACGTCCTGCATCCCGGAGAACATGTCCATGACGAACGGCGCCTTGAGGACCGCCACCGCGATGGCGATGCCGATCACTCCCGCCACGGCCGTCGCAACGACGCTCTCGAGCAGCACCGACGTGAAGATGCGACCCTGGGTCGCGCCGAAGCTGCGCCGCACGCCGATCTCGCGGATGCGCTGGCGCATCGCGACGAGCTGGATGTTCACGAGGCCGAGGCCGCCGAGCAGGAGCACGAGCCCGGCGATGCCGCCGGTGACCAGCTCGAACGCCGCCATCGACGTCTGCGCGTCGGGCCGCGAGGCCCAGTCGGTGCGCGTGACCGTGATCTGGACCGCGTCGTCCTGACCGGCGCGGAGGTCGGCGGCCAGCGCCGGTCCGACCTCGGCCACGCCGTCCTCGGGCGCCCACACCTCCCACGCGATCATCGCGTCGGCGGGCAGCGCGTCGCGGCGTGCGGCATAGGAGTCGTACATCAGCGTGAGGCGCTTCTCCTCGTCGCCGGCGTACTGGCGCGGCGTCACGCCGACCACGGGGTACGAGCCGGCGACGTCGCCCTGCAGACTCAGCGCGAAGCCGGCGCCCAGCGCCGGGCGGCCGTAGACGTCCCACAGCGCCCCCGAGATGACGACCGGCGGGGCGAGCAGCTCCGCGTCCGCGTCCTGGAACCACCGTCCCTCCAGCAGGGGGGAGCGGTGGATCACCGCGTACGCCGGATCGACCAGGCGCGCCATCACCGGCCGCACCTGCTCCGGCGTCTGCACCTGCAGTTGCACGGGATCGACGATGCGAGTGAGGTGAGAGAAGGAGTAGCGCTCGGCGACCCGGTCGACGTGCGCGTCGAAGGCCTTCCAGTCCATCGGCGCGCCGTCGGTGCGGTTCGCCGTGATCGACACGGTCGCGGGGCGCCCGCCGCTCTGGTCCGACTGCTCTGCCATCTGCTGCCGCTGGTACTCGCTCAGCGCCACCACCGCGGTCAGCGCGCCGACCGAGACCGCGATGCCGATGAGGCTCAGCAGCACCCGCAGCTTGTGGTGCCGCAGCTCCGACCACGCCTCGCCGAGCGCGCCGACGAGCCCGGTCACGAGGCCACCGCCGCGCGCTCGGCGTCGTCTTCACGCGTGGTGACGGCGACGGATGCCGCGCCCTGGGCTTCGGAGGGGTTGCGCGCTTCGGCGGCCTCGGCCGGGGCGTCGCGTTCGCCCTCGGCCGGGGCACCGCTCTCGGCCGGCGTGCCGCGGTCGCTCTCGGTCTGGGCACCGCTCTCGGCCGGGGCACCGCTCTCGCTTTCGGCCACACTCGCCGCGAGCTCCGGCGCTGCGGGGTCGCTCGCGCCCGACGGCGCCGCGGCACCGAGGTCGAACGGCGTCAGCACTCCCGCATCCAGTCGGTAGTGGCGTCGCGCGCGGGCGGCGACGTGCAGGTCGTGCGTGATCGTCACGAGCGCTGCGTCGGCCTCCGACGCGATCTCGTCGAGGAGCTCCATCACCGTGGCGCCGGTCTCGACGTCGAGGGCACCCGTGGGCTCGTCGGCGAGGATCAGCGCCGGGCGGCGCACCAGCGCCCGGGCGATGGCCACGCGCTGCTGCTCGCCGCCCGACATCTGCTCGGGCGTGGACTCGATGCGATGGCCGAGGCCGACGCGCTCGAGCATCTCGGTCGCGGTGCGCCGCCGGCGCCAGAAGGCGCGCCCCCACGCGTAGCCCAGCGGCATCTCGACGTTCTCGAGCGCCGTGCGGCCGGCGAGCAGATTGAACTGCTGGAACACGAAGCCGACGTTGCGGCCGCGCAGCCGGTCGAGGCGCCCGCGCCGCATACGGCGCACCGGCTCCCCGCGGAACCACACCGCACCCTCCGACGGTGCGTCGAGCATGCCCAGCAGGTTCAGCAGTGTCGACTTGCCCGAGCCGCTGCGCCCCACGATCGCGACGTGGTCACCCGCCGCCACGGCGAAGTCGATGCCGCGCAGGATGTCGAGCCGGCTGTCGTCGGGCAGCAGCACGTGCTTCGAGACGCCTTCGAGGCGGACGAGGCTCACCAGCTCCATCCCGCCGGCTCGCAGTACTCGCCGCCCATGCCGTCGTCGTAGCAGACCGGATCGTCGGCCGCCGCCAGTCCGGGGACGAACTGGCGCACCTGCTCGCCCTCCTCGAGCCCTGTCGTCACCTCGACGATGGCGCCGTCGCTGACGCCGAGCGCGACATCCCGCTCCTCGAGCTCGCCCGTGCCGGCATCCACCCACACGACGCCCGATCCGGCGCCGCCCTTGACCGACGTGGTGGGCACGACCAGCACATCCGACACGGTTCCGAGGTCGACTGCCAGCTCGGCCTGCAGTCCGGCGAAGACCACCTGGTCGCCCGGCACCGCGCAGGTGACCGTGGTGGTGCCGTCGTCGGCGACGTCGACCTCGAGGCCGGTGCACGTGAAGGGCGCCGGCCCACCCTGGATCGTGACTGCCCCCTCGCTCGGCGCGCCCTGCAGCCGATACAGCTGCACCGGGTCGACGGTGGCCTGCACGTGGTAGCGCGCCGGCGTGAGCTTGACCAGCTCAACGCCGATCGAGGCCGGCTGGCCCTTCACGACCGCCAGCTCTGTCACGTCGCCCGCTTCAGCAGCGAGCACGTCGACGTTCTTGACGGGCTCCGCCTGCTTGATCGTGAAGAGCTTCTGGCCGGCGGCGACCGACTGGCCCTCGCCGACGTGGACAGCGGTGACGGTGCCGTCGATCTCGGAGCGAATGGGGTACGCCGCATCCCGTGCGATCGTGCCCGGGAGGCTGAGGGCGTTGGCGACCTGACCGCGCTCGACCATCACGACCGGGTCGGCGATCTGCGCGGACGGCTGCACGGCGGCGGCCGGTGCGGTGTCGGGGAAGAACGCGATCTTCACGAGCGCGGCCGCAGCCGCCCCCAACGCGAGCACCAGGAGGATCGGGAAGATCCATCGACGCCAGACAACCATGTCGCACCTCTCCGTCGGGGGCATACCGAGTATGTAGTGACCGAGTATATACATACTCGGAATGCAGACAACGGATGCCGCGGCCACGCGTGAAGGGCGCCGCACGTCCGTTCCACACCCAGCGCACACCAAGGTCACGGGTGGATAACATAGGCAGGTATGCCTGGGGCCATGCACCCGGGCGGCACCGGCGCCGTCGCGCCGCATCCCGAAGCCTGAAGATGGAGATACTCCGTGGCCAACCCCCTCGAGAAACTGCTTCGTGCCGGTGAGGGTCGCATCCTCCGGCGGCTCCAGCAGGTCGTGAAGGCCGTGGGCGCCCTCGAAGAGGATTACGAGCACCTCACCGACGAAGAGCTCCGTGGCGAGACCGCGGAGCTGCGTGCGCGGTACCAGGCCGGCGAGACCCTCGACCAGCTCATGCCCGAGGCCTTCGCCGCCGTCCGCGAGGCGGCGAAGCGCACGCTCGGCCAGCGCGCGTACGACGTGCAGATCATGGGCGGCGCCGCGCTGCACCTCGGCAACATCGCCGAGATGAAGACCGGTGAGGGCAAGACGCTCACGGGTGCCTTCCCGGTGTACCTCAACGCCATCGCCGGCGAGGGCGTCCACGTCGTCACCGTCAACGACTTCCTCGCGTCGTACCAGTCCGAGCTCATGGGCCGCATCTACCGCGCGCTCGGCATGACCACCGGCACGATCGTCGCGGGCCAGACGCCCGAGATCCGTCGCGAGCAGTACAACTGCGACATCACGTACGGCACCAACAACGAGTTCGGCTTCGACTACCTGCGCGACAACATGGCGTGGCGCAAGGAGGATCTGGTCCAGCGCGGTCACTTCTACGCGATCGTCGACGAGGTCGACTCGATCCTCATCGACGAGGCGCGGACGCCGCTCATCATCTCGGGACCGTCGTCGGGCGAGGCGAACCGCTGGTTCGTCGAGTTCGCGAAGATCGCCAAGACGCTCGAGGCGGGCGTCGACTACGAGGTCGACGAGAAGAAGCGCACGATCGGCGTGCTCGAACCGGGCATCGAGAAGGTCGAGGACTACCTCGGCATCGACAACCTGTACGAGTCGGCGAACACCCCGCTCATCTCGTTCCTGAACAACTCGATCAAGGCGCTCGCGCTGTTCAAGCGCGACACCGACTACGTCGTGATGAACGACGAGGTCATGATCGTCGACGAGCACACCGGCCGCATCCTCGTGGGCCGGCGCTACAACGAAGGCATCCACCAGGCCATCGAGGCCAAGGAGGCCGTGCCGGTCAAGGCCGAGAACCAGACCCTGGCCACCGTCACGCTGCAGAACTACTTCCGCCTCTACAACAAGCTCGCGGGCATGACCGGTACCGCCGAGACCGAGGCGGCCGAGTTCATGTCGACGTACCAGCTGGGCGTCGTCCCCATCCCGACGAACAAGCCCATGATCCGCAAGGACCAGGCCGACCTCGTGTACAAGAACGAGACGGCCAAGTTCGCCCAGGTCGTGGAAGACATCGCCGTGCGCCACGAGGCCGGCCAGCCGGTGCTCGTCGGCACGGTGAGCGTCGAGAAGAGCGAGTACCTGTCGCGCCTGCTGGCCAAGAAGGGGATCAAGCACGAGGTCCTCAACGCGAAGAACCACGCGCGCGAGGCCGAGATCGTCGCACGCGCCGGGCGCCTGGGCGCCGTCACCGTGGCCACGAACATGGCGGGCCGCGGCACCGACATCATGCTCGGCGGCAACGCCGAGTTCCTCGCGGTGCAGGAGATGAAGACCAAGGGCCTGGACCCCGTCGAGACTCCGGACGAGTACGAGGCCGAATGGGACGCCGTCTACGAGGCGATGCGCGACCGCGTCGCGACCGAGAGCACGAAGGTCGTCGAGGCGGGCGGCCTCTACGTGCTCGGCACCGAGCGCCACGAGTCGCGCCGCATCGACAACCAGCTGCGCGGTCGTTCAGGCCGTCAGGGCGACCCCGGCGAGAGCCGCTTCTACCTCTCGCTCACCGACGACCTGATGCGGCTGTTCCAGTCGGGCGCCGCGGAGGCGATCATCGCCCGCACGAACTTCCCCGACGACGTCGCGATCGAGTCGGGCATGGTCACGCGGGCCATCAAGTCCGCGCAGAGCCAGGTCGAGGCGCGCAACGCCGAGATCCGCAAGAACGTCCTCAAGTACGACGACGTCCTGAACCGGCAGCGCGAGGCGATCTACTCCGACCGCCGGCACATCCTCCAGGGCGACGACATCGCCGGCCGCGTCCAGCACTTCATCGAGGACGCGATCAACGCCGTCATCGACGACCACACCGGCTCGGGCCACAGTGAGAACTGGGACTTCGACGCCCTCTGGACCGAGCTGAAGACCCTCTACCCGGTGGGTGTCACCATCGACGAGGTCGTCGCCGAGGCGGCCGGCCGCAAGGGCGGCATCACCGCCGACGGGCTCAAGCGCGAGATCCTCTCCGACGCCCGCATCGCGTACGACACGCGCGAGACGACCCTCGGCGAGGCGGCGACCCGCGAGCTCGAGCGCCGCGTGGTGCTGCAGGTGCTCGACCGCCGCTGGCGCGACCACCTCTACGAGATGGACTACCTCAAGGACGGCATCGGCCTGCGTGCGATGGCCCAGCGCGACCCGCTCATCGAGTACCAGCGCGAGGGGTACCAGATGTTCCAGGCGATGATGGGGCAGATCAAGGAGGAGTCGGTCGGCTACCTCTACAACCTCGAGGTCGAGGTGCGTCGGCAGGGTGAGGCGGGTGCCGAGCAGGTCACGCAGGTCGAGGCGAAGGGCCTCGGCGCGCAGCCCGTCGACAATCAGCGCCTGCAGTACTCGGCCTCCAACGACGCCGGCGAGGTCGAAGTCCGAAACGACCGCGGTCAGGTGCAGCAGGCCGCGACCTCGCGGCTGCGCCAGGCGGCTGCCGCCGCCGCGGCGGCTCCCGGACCGCAGGCGCCGGCCGCCGAGCCGCAGCGCGGAGCATTCGGCCAGCGGACGGATGCCGACGCCCCGGCCGCGCAGCAGACCCCGATGAACCGCGCCCAGCGCCGCGCCGCCGAGCAGCGCAAGAAGTAGGACACAGACCTGGTGGCCCGCGCTGGAGCGCGGGCCACCAGGCGTTCATTGGCCCTCTTCGCCCGCGGATATCCTGGGGCGATGAGTCCCCTCCGCCCCCTCGATCAGTCGAGCAAGCTCCAGAACGTTCTCTACGAGATCCGCGGGGCGGCACTGGCCGAGGCCGACCGGCTGCAGGACGAGGGGCACACGATCCTCAAGCTCAACACCGGCAATCCGGCGGTGTTCGGCTTCGAGGCGCCGTTCCAGATCGTGCGCGACATGATCGAGGCCGTGCCGCACGCCCACGGCTACAGCGACAGCAAGGGCATCATGTCGGCGCGCCGCGCGGTGGTCTCGCGGTACGAGCAGGTGCCGGGCTTCCCGCAGTTCGACCCCGACGACGTCTACCTCGGCAACGGGGTGTCCGAGCTCATCACCATGACGATGCAGGCGCTCCTCGACGAGGGCGACGAGGTCCTCATCCCGGCGCCGGACTACCCGCTGTGGACGGCGATGACGAGCCTCGCCGGCGGCACGCCGGTGCACTACCGCTGCGATCCCGACGACGAGTGGCAGCCCTCGCTGGAAGACATCCGCTCGAAGATCACGCCGCGCACCAAGGCGATCGTCGTGATCAACCCGAACAACCCCACGGGGGCGGTGTACTCGCGCGAGGTGCTCGAGGGCATTGTCGAGATCGCGCGCGAGAACTCGCTGCTGCTGCTGTCCGACGAGATCTACGACCGCATCCTGTTCGACGGAGCGCAGCACATCCCGCTCGCGACGCTCGCCCCCGACCTGCTCTGCCTGACGTTCAACGGCCTGTCGAAGACGTATCGCGTCGCGGGCTACCGCTCCGGCTGGCTCGTCATCACCGGTCCGAAGAAGCACGCGGCGGGCTTCCTCGAGGGCATCCAGCTGCTCGCTTCGACGCGGCTGTGCCCGAACGTGCCGGCACAGCACGCCGTGCAGGCCGCGCTCTCGGGGGTGCAGTCCATCGACGCGCTCATCGCTCCGGAGGGCCGACTGCACGAGCAGCGGGATGCCGCGTGGGAGGGTCTCGAGCGCATCCCCGGCGTGACGTGCCTGAAGCCCAAGGGTGCGCTGTATGCGTTCCCGCGTCTCGACCCGAACGTGCACGAGATCCACGACGACGCCAAGCTCGTCTACGACTTCCTCGTCGCCGAGCACGTCCTGCTGGTGCAGGGGACCGGCTTCAACTGGCCGACGCCCGATCACCTCCGCATCGTCACGCTGCCCGAGGCCCGGGTGCTGTCGGAGGCCGTCGAGCGCCTCGGCAACTTCCTGGCGTCGTACAAGCAGTGACGGGACGGATGCCGCGGGCCGCGGCATCCGTCAACCCCCTCGTCCGTGCGCACCGGCAGTCGTAGCGTCGGGGCATGTCCATCGAACTGAACCAGCCGGCGCTGCGCCATGCGCGCGCTCTCATCCGCGACGGCAAGGTCGTCCGCGATGAACGCGACGCCTGGTCGGAGGCGGCGCCCACGGCCGACGAGGAGAACTCGTTCATCGAGCGCGAGGGATGGACCGAGTACTCCCACTGGCATCTCGGCGTCGACCGCGACGAGAACCACGAGACGAAGGGTGCGTATTCGTTTCCCTTCGGCGACTTCACGCGGGTGCACCGGTCGGGTGTCATCTCGGCGGAGAGCCGCGCCGGGCAGCACGACCACGACGAGATCCGCGATGCCTTGAAGTCGCTGCTGGAGCTCATCGACAAGGACGCCGACGACTGACGTCGGAGCCGGCCGCAACGTCGGGGCCGGCTCCGGCTCCTGACTTGCGGCCGGCGGCGGCGCGGTGCGGAGCGGCGGTGTCAGAGGAGGGCGAGGGACGTCGCGCGCCAGCGCCCGTCCATGCCCTCGATGCGCACCGCGAGGGCCCGCGTGCGGGCCGGACCCCGCACGACGACGACCGCCTCGATGATGCCGTCGGCCGGTGAGGACTCGTGCACCGACATGATCGCGTGCACGGGCCGTCGCGCCGCGGCACCCCGCGCGCTGCGCGCGCGGGCGGCGAGGTTGGCCCGCGTCACGAGCTTGCGGTACGCGTCCTCGGTGAGCCAGCGCGCGAGCTGATCGACCTCGCGCACGCCCGCGAACACCTCGAGCACGCCGAGCGTGAGGTTGCGCAGGAACGGCTCCGGCGGGGGGAGCGCGGTGGACGGCGTCCGCTGCGGCGCGAAGAACTCTGCGAGCTGCGTGCTGCGGGACGCATAGGGTACGCGGGCGGTGCCCGCGGGCGTCGTTGCCATGGGTGCCTATCTCGACAGGGGGGATTGTCTTGGGGACAGTAGAACACACGGGGAACTCTCAGGAAAATCGAACCCGGTCAGCTGTGGATAACTCTCCGCCCGACGAGCCCCTGTTGCCCTACTCTCACTGAGTGCGCTGGGACCGCTTCTTCGACGACCTCGAGGATCAGCTCGCCTCCGAATGGGAGGCCGAACGGGCGGCGCTCGACACCGAGGCCGAGCGCCTCCGCCTGTCGCGGGTGCAGCTCGCCGAGCGGCTGACGCTGCTCGGCGGCCGCGACCCGGCCCCTGTGGCCGCATCGTTCGACCTCAGCGACGGGACGACGCTTCGGGCCGCAGTGACGGGCGTGGGGGCGGACTGGGTCGCGCTGGCGCCCGCCGAGGGACCGGCCGGCGCGGTGATCGTGCCGTTCGCCGCGCTGGTCGCTATCGGGATGCCGCATGCCGACCTGCTGCGCACGGCCCGGCCCGCGCCGCCCCGTTCGCCGCTGGCCGACCGGCTCACGTTCGGATTCGTGCTGCGTGACCTGGTGCGCCGCCGCGCCGGAGTCGCCGTGCACCTGTCGTCGGGTCGCGGGCTCACCGGCACCATCGATCGTGCGGGAGCGGACCACCTCGACCTCGCCCTGCACGAGCCGGGCGCGGCGCGCCGCGCGGACGCCGTGGCGGGCTACCGCCTCGTGCCCTTCGCCGCGATCGCATGGATCCGCGCGGACGAGGCGCCGAACCTCCCGTGATCGCGGGGCAGCCGGCCGCACCCGCGCGCGTCAGTCGGGGTTGCGGACGATGCCGCTGCCCCAGAGCTCCGGGAAGCTGGCGGTCTGAGACTGCCGCCACAGCGCCATGCGACGAGCCTCTTCGGCCTGGTCGTCGAGGTACTCGCCGACGCTCGCCGCGTCGACCCGCCACCGCGCCGGCGCGCCCACGCGGAACCCCCGCAGGCGGCCCTCCCTCACGAGAGCCATCACCTCGTCGACGCTGACGCCGAGCACCTCGCCCACCTGGGCCGGTGCCAGCAGACGCACGTCGGACGTCGGGTCTTCGGGCATGCCCCCATTATGGACCCGCCCCACGGGTGCGGGCCGGGCCCCCGAACCCCTGTGGATAACGCCCGACGCCCCGTGCCCGAGTGCGTGACGATGGACGCATGACGGCCGCCAGCGACCCTGTCCGCACCCCTCGTCGAGCTTTCTGGGGAGACGCCCGATTCTTCCTCGGGGTCCTCCTCGTCGCGGCATCCGTCGTGGGCGTATGGCTCGTCGTCTCCGCGGCGAGGCAGACCGTTCCGGTCTACGCCGCGGCGCACACGATCGTCCCGGGGGAGGCGATCGCGGCGGGCGACCTCAAGGTCGTGGAGGTCGCGCTCGGCCCGGTGACCGGCACCTATCTGGCTCCCGACGATCTCGACGAGGCCGCGGTCGCGACCCGCACGATCGAGGCGGGCGAACTCGTTCCTGCGGCATCCGTCGGCGATCCCGACTCGGCTCGCACTACCAGCGTGGTCGTCCGCAGCGCTGTCGACGTGCCCGCGTCGGTCGACGCGGGCACGGTCGTGGAGGTGTGGTCGGCGCCGCTGGTCGAGCAGGGCGCGTACGACGAGCCCCGCATCCTCGTCGCCGACGCCACCGTGGTCGCGGTCACCCGCGACGACTCCATGATCGGCGGCGGCGCGGCCGCGCTCGAGCTCGTGATCCCGCGCGCGGACGTCTCGGCGACGCTCGCCGCGATGGCCGACGGCTCGGCGCTGTCCGTCGTACCGACGACGGGCGCCGGCTCATGAGAGTGGTCGTCGCCGTCGACGACGCGGCGCCCCTGATTGAAGGGCTCCGGCGCGAGGGCGTCGACGTCATCGCACAGGTCGCGGCATCGGCCCCCGCGCTCGCGGCGTCGGACCGGATGCTGGGGGCCGACGCCGAGGCGATACTGCAGGCGCTCGCCGACGCCGACGCGCTGGTGATCGAGGTGTCGCGGGCCACGATGTCGCCCACGGTGGTCGCGCTCTGCGACCGCGCGGGCACCAGAGTGCTGCCGCTCGTCGACGACCCGGCGGGGGAGCGGCTCGCCGTGGCGTGCGGGCTCGAGGCGCCGCTCCCGCGCGGCACCGAGCCGTGGCGCATCGCCGAGGCTCTCGCCGCGAGCCCGGCCGCGCCGGCTGCGCCGACCGCCCCGCGACCGGAGCCCCGCGTGATCACCGTGTGGGGTCCGGCGGGCGCACCCGGCCGGTCCACCGTCGCCGTCGAGCTGGCGATCGAACTCGCGCGCGGCGGGCGGCACGTGGCCCTCGTCGACGCCGACACCCATGCGCCGTCGCTGGCGCTCACCCTGGGGCTCGCCGACGAGGGGCCGGGCTTCGCGGCGGCGTGCCGTCAGGCAGAGCTCGGTGGGCTCGATGCGCGTGAGCTCACGCGCATCGCGATCCCGCTCGGCCGCACCGGCGTCGAGGTGCTCGCCGGCATCAACCGTCCGTCGCGATGGCCCGAGCTCAGCGAGCGCCGTGTCGCCGCCGCGCTCGCCGCGTGCCGCGAGTGGGCGGATTACACGGTGGTCGACGTCTCGTCGTCGCTCGAGCGCGATGAAGAGATCATGAGCGATCTCGAGGGGCCGCGCCGCAACGCCGCCACGCTCGCGGCGCTGCGCAGCGCCGACTCCGTCGTCGCGGTGGTCGCGGCCGACCCCGTCGGGGTCTCGCGCTTCCTCCGCGGCCACGCCGACCTGCGTGCGACGATCGGCGCGACGCCCGTCGCGGTGGTGGCGAACCGCCTGCGGCCCGGCACCCTCGGCATCGACGCGCGCGGCCAGGTCCGGCGCACGCTCGACCGGTTCGGCGGCATCGACGACGTGTGGTTCCTGCCGCAGGACCCCAGATCAGCGGATGCCGCGATCCTCGCGTCGCTGCCGATCGCCGAGGTGGCGCCGCGATCACCGCTGACGCTCGCGGTGCGGCGATTCGTCGGCGAGGCGCTCGTGCCGGCTCCCGAGCCCGAGCGCGGCGTGAGGGGCCGGCGGCGCGGCATCCGCTCGTCCGCCGGTCGCTCCGGACAGGACGCCGTGCCGCAGCCCGACGCCCGCGTCGCCGCACCGGCCGGCTGAGCCGCGCGCTCTAGGCTAGATGCGTGTCGACCCTCAGCGATCTCGTCTACGCCCAGGGCCGCTCCAGCGAAGAAGACGTGGAGTGGCTGCACCGACTCGCGGGGGACGGCCAGCTCCTCGCCGATCTGGCGTTCGCCGACATCGTGCTGTGGGTGCCGACCTCCGACGACTCCTTCGTGGCCGTGGCTCACACGCGCCCGGGCGGCGCCGCGACGCTCTTCTACCGCGACATCGTCGGTGACCGCGTGCGTCCGCAGTGGCGCACGCAGGTGCGCGAGGCGTTCCAGAGCGGCCGCATCGTCGATTCGGCCTCGCCGGACTGGTTCGAAGAGACGCCCACGCGCGTGCGCGCCGTGCCCGTGGCCCGCAAGCACGGCGGCGAGGTCACCGTCATCGGCGTCCTGACCCGCCACACGAACCTCGGCGAGGCGCGCACGCCGTCGCGCCAGCAGATCACGTTCAACGACTGCGCCGACGACCTGTTCGGCATGATCGCGTCGGGCGACTTCCCCGACCTCACGGCGCCCACCTCGCCGCGTCGGGGTGCGCCGCGTGCATCCGACGGGCTCGTCCGCCTCGACGTCGACGGCATCACGACGTTCGCGAGCCCCAACGCGCTGTCGGCGTTCAACCGGCTGGGATTCGACGACGAGCTCGAGGGCGAGTCCCTGGTCGAGGTCGTGACCGGCATCCTCCCCACGAAGCGCCAGTTCGACGAGTCGCTGCCGGTCGTGGTCACCGGGCGCGCACCGTGGCGCGCCGACCTCGAGGCGCGCGGCGTGACGGTGTCGCTGCGGACCATCCCGCTCCGGGATCAGGGCACGCGCATCGGTGCGATCGTCCTGTGTCGCGACGTGACCGAGATCCGCCACCAGGAGCAGGAGCTGATCACCAAGGACGCGACGATCCGCGAGATCCATCACCGCGTCAAGAACAACCTGCAGACGGTCGCGTCGCTCCTGCGCATCCAGGCCCGTCGCTCGCACACCGACGAGGCGCGCGAAGCGCTCACGCAGGCGATGCGCCGTGTCTCGGCCATCGCCGTCGTGCACGACACCCTCTCGGAGGGCCTCGCCCAGAACGTGGACTTCGACGAGGTGTTCGCGCGCGTGCTGAAGCTCGTCGCTGAGGTGGCGGCCGCCCCCAACACGCGCGCGAAGACGCACTCGACCGGGCGCTTCGGCACCCTGCCCAGCGAATACGCGACCCCGCTCGCACTCGCTCTCACCGAGCTGGTGACGAACGCGGTCGAGCACGGCCTCGCCGGCCAGGAGGGCGACGTCGAGATCATCGCCGAGCGCACTGACGACCGGCTCGAGGTGCGGGTGCGCGACACCGGCTCCGGACTGCCCGAGGGGCAGGTCGGGCGCGGCCTCGGCACGCAGATCGTGCGCACGCTCATCCAGGGCGAGCTCGGTGGCACCATCGACTGGCACACCATCATGGGCAGCGGCACCGAGGTGACGATCGAGATCCCGCTGCGCTACATCGAGCGCTCGAAGGGCTGAGCCGCTCGGCGAAGAGCGGAGACATGCAGAACGGATGCCGCGGGCCGCGGCATCCGTTCTCTCTTGGTGTTGCTCAGGAGGCGCGGCGCGCGCGGGCGGCGCGACGCTTGAGGGCGCGGCGCTCGTCTTCGGAGAGACCGCCCCACACGCCCGAGTCCTGACCGGTCTCGAGGGCGTACTGCAGGCAGATCTCGGTGACGGTGCAGCGCGCGCACACCGACTTGGCCTTCTCGATCTGATCGACGGCCGGGCCGGTGTTCCCCACGGGGAAGAACAGTTCGGGGTCGACGGTCAGGCAGGCGGCCTTGTCGCGCCAGTCCATGGTGGTGCTCCTTGTAACAGAGGGGTGGGGATTTGGGCTCGGTTCGGGTCCGATACCCTGGGTGGGATGTGCGAGATCACTCGCCCCACGTCGCTGTGGGAGCACACGGCTTCACCAATCGTCCCATAGCGGTTTACCTGAATCAAGGGTTCGCCGGCGGGTTTGTGTAGGTCTTCCTGAGTGTTCCCCCAGGGCTCTGGAGGATTCGCACAAACGCGATGTGAGCCGAAGAAGGAGTGGTCGGAGAATGCGGACAAACCTGTCCGGAAGGGCCGCCGCCGTGCTGGTGGGACTCGAGGGAGCGGGCCTCGCGGCCCTCACCGTGCGCGAGCTCGTGGCCATCGTCACCGGCGACACCGGCTCGCTCGTGAGCGCCATCGCCCTCCTCGTGCTGACGCTCATCGGCGCGGTCGCGGTGCTCGCCTTCGCCGTCGCGATCTGGCGCGGCCAGTCGTGGGGACGCTCGGGCGGCATCGTCACGCAGTTCCTGATCCTCGCGGTGGCCATCGGCGCCGCGACCGGCGCCTTCGCCGAGCCCGCGCTCGCGTGTGCGCTCGCCGCTCCCGCGCTCGTGGTGCTGGTGCTGCTCGTGCTGGCGGTGCGCGATGCCGGGAGGGCGGCTCGCCGCGGCGACGACGTCGACGGCGGGGCGCCGGGCGCGGCATCCCGCTGACTCTCGTTCAGCCGTCCGCGCCCACCCGTCCCGATCGGCGCCCGCGAGGGACGACCCGCGAGGGGCGACCCGCGCGGTCAGACGCCCAGTGCCGCCCGCAGCCGTGCGACGTGGCCGGTGGCGCGCACGTTGTAGAGCGCGTGCGAGATGCGGCCCTCCTCGTCGATCACGAACGTCGACCGGATGACGCCCATGAACGTCTTGCCGTAGTTGACCTTCTCGCCCCAGACGGCGTACTTCTCGTGCACCTTGTGGTCGGGGTCGCTGAGGAGGTCGTAGGTGAGTCCGTCGCGCTCGCGGAACCGGCGCAGCTTCTCGGGCTGATCGCGCGAGACGCCGAGGATCGTGTAGCCGGCCTCTTGGAGGGGTGCGAGGCTGTCGCGGAAGTCGCAGGCCTCCTTCGTGCAGCCCGGCGTCATCGCCTCGGGGTAGAAGAAGAGGATCACGCGCCCGCCGCGAAGGTCCTGCAGCGTGACGGCCCGGTCGTCCTGGTCGACGAGGGTGAAGGCGGGGGCGGGGGAGCCGGGTTCGAGGCGCGTCGTGGTCACCGTTCCACTCTAGGCGGCGGCCCGACCGGGCTTCCGGGCGCCACCGCCGTCCACGACTATGCGCCCGGCTCCTGCGCCCTCTTCGCGAACGTCTCGAGCAGCCGCTGAAGCGAGTCCAGGCGGGCGGCGCCGCCGGGACCGAGCCGTCCGTCCTCGACCGCCTCGACGATCGCGCAGTCCGGCGCATCGGGCAGGTGGGTGCAGCCGCGCGGACACTCCTGCGCGATCTCGTCGAGATCCGTGAAGGCGCGCAGGATGTTCGCCTGGTCGACGTGGCCGAGCCCGAACGAGCGCACGCCGGGCGTGTCGATCACCCAGCCGTTGCCGGTCTCGCCGCGGTAGCGCAGCGACACCGTCGAGCTGGAGGTGTGGCGGCCGCGGCCGGTGACGACGTTGACGTGGCCCGTCGCGCGCCGCGCCTCGGGCACCAGTGCGTTGACGAGCGTGGACTTGCCGACGCCGGAGTGGCCGACGAACACCGTCGAGTGCCCCACGAGCGCCGCGCCGATCCGCTCGAGGGGCATCTCCTCGCGCCCGCTCGTGAACACCTCGAGGTCGAGACCGTCGAAGTGCGCGAGGAACACCGCCGGGTCGGCGAGGTCGGTCTTCGTCACGACGAGGAGGGGACGGATGCCGGCATCCAGCGCCGCGACGAGGTACCGGTCGACGAGACGGGGACGGGGCTCGGGGTCGGCCGCGGCGACCACGACCAGCATCTGGTCGGCGTTGGCGACGATGACGCGCTCGACCTGGTCGGTGTCGTCGGCGCTGCGGCGCAGCAGCGAGGTGCGCTCCTCGATGCCCACGATCCGGGCGAGGGTGCCTTCGTCTGCAGAGGTGTCGCCGACGACACGCGCCCTGTCGCCGGTCACGATCGGGGTCTTGCGCAGCTCGCGCGCGCGGGCGGCGAGCACCGTGCGCTCGCTCGGCAGGTCCTCGTCGACGAGGACGGTGTACCGGCCCCGGTCGACCCCCAGCACGCGGGCGATCTCGGCGTCGCTGTGCGCGGGCCGGCGCTTGGTGCGTGGGCGGTTGGCTTTGGGGTTGGGCCGCACCCGCACGTCGGCCTCGTCGAACTCCGGCTCGTCGTCGTCGAGGTCGTCGAGCCAGCTCATGCGGTCGCTCCGCGTCGGTTCACCCTGTCATCCCGATCGCTCGGCCGAGCCTGCACGCGGCGTCTCACGACGCGCGCATCGTCTCCTCGGTCACGTCTCCGTCGGCGCTGTCGCCGTCGAGCATCCGCTGCCAGATCTGCGGGAACTCGGGCATCGTCTTGGCCGTGGTGCCGATGTCGTCGACCTCGACGCCCGGCACAGACAGGCCGATCAGGGCGCCCGTCGTCGCCATGCGGTGGTCGTGGTAGGCCCGCCAGGTGCCGCCGCGCAGCGGACGCGGGACGATCCGGATGCCGTCCGGGAGCTCCTCCGCCTCGCCGCCGAGTCCACGCAGCTCGGCGACGAGCGCCGCGATGCGATCGGTCTCGTGACCGCGGATGTGCCCGATGCCGTGCAGGGTGGACGGCGACTCGGCGAACGCGGCGAGGGCGAAGATCGTCGGCGTGAGCTCGCCGGCGGCCGACAGGTCGAGGTCGACGCCTTGGATGCCGGCTCCGGCGGTCACGGTGAGCGCTCCGCCGCGCCGCACGACGCGCGCGCCCATGAGCGACAGGATTTCGGTGAGCATGGCGCCCGGCTGCGTCGAGTGCGCCGGCCATCCCGTGACCGACACCGAGCCGCCCGCGATCATCGCCGCCGCGAGGAACGGCGCGGCGTTGGAGAGGTCGGGCTCGATCGCGACATCCTTGCCCCGGATCGGACCCGCGGGGACGATCCACTCGCCCACGGCGGGGCGCTCCACGTGGACGCCGCGGTGCGCGAGCGCCTCGACCGTCATGTCGATGTGGGGGATGCTGGGCAGCCGCGCGCCCGAGTGGCGCAGCTGCAGGCCGACGTCGAATCGCGGGGCCGCGAGCAGCAGGCCCGACACGAACTGGCTCGAGGCGCTCGCGTCGATGGTGACCTCGCCGCCGCGCACGTGGCCGTGGCCGCGGAGGATGAAGGGGAGGGCCCAGTGACCGCCGTCGTCGATGTCGACGCCGACGTCGCGCAACGCCGTGATCATCGCGCCCATCGGGCGATGCAGCGCGCTCTCGTGAGCGGTGAGGGTGACATCGCCGCGGGCGAAGCCGCCGAGCCCGGCGACGAAGCGCATGACGGTGCCCGCCTGCCCGCAGTTCACCTCGGAGTCGCCGTGGAGCGGCCAGACCGGCGTGACCTCGATGTCGTCGCCGTACAGCCCGTTGCCCTCGACCAGCTCGATGCCGACGCCCAGAGAGCGCAGCGCCTCGATCATGCGGGTGGAATCGTCCGAGTGCAGCGGGGCGATCAGGCGGCTCGGGCCGTCGGCCAGCGCGGCGAGGATGAGCTCGCGATTGGTGAGGGATTTCGAGCCGGGCACTGTCACCGTGGCGTGCAGCGGCCCGGCGGCGACCGGCGCGTGCCAGTGACCGCCGTCGATCGGCGCGGAAGTGGGGGAATACCCGTCGGCTGTCATCGGGTTCTACCCTACTGAACCCGGTGGACAGCAACCGGGAGCCACCCACCGAGCGGAGCCGGATGTTCGCCACTCTCGATCGCCTCGACCTCGAGGCGTCCCTGGACAGCGCGTCCGTCGCTTCCGGCCCCGGCGGCCTGGAAGCGGCCGCCGTAGACTGGCGCGTGATGAGCGATTCGACCGACCAGGCTGCCCCGACGGAGCAGGCGCAGGACCCGCGTGCGCAGTTCGAAGAGCAGGCGCTGCCCTTCATGGACCAGCTGTACGCCGCCGCGATGCGCATGACCCGCAACCCGGCGGACGCGGCCGACCTCGTGCAGGAGACCTTCGTCAAGGCGTTCGCGTCGTGGAAGACCTTCACACAGGGGACGAACCTCAAGGCGTGGCTCTACCGCATCCTGACGAACACCTACATCAACACCTATCGCAAGAAGCAGCGCGAGCCCTACCAGGGCACCATCGACGAGCTCGAGGACTGGCAGCTCGGCGGCGCCGAGTCGACCACGGCGACGAGCACCCGCTCGGCGGAGGCCGAGGCGATCGACCACATGCCCGCGTCGGTCGTCAAGGACGCGCTGCAGTCCATCCCGGAGGACTTCCGGCTGGCGGTGTACCTCGCCGACGTCGAGGGCTTCGCCTACCAGGAGATCGCCGACATCATGAAGACCCCGATCGGCACGGTCATGAGCCGTCTGCACCGTGGCAGGCGCATGCTGCGTGAACTGCTGGCCGACTACGCGAAAGAGCGCGGCATCGCCACTGCCGCCACGAGGAGCACGAAATGACCGACTGCGGCTGTGAGAAGGCCCGGCGCGACCTGGAGGAGTACCTGCGCAACGAGGTCTGCAAGACCTCGCAGACAGACATCGCGGAGCACCTGGAGCACTGCGCGGGCTGCCGCGACGAGGCTCTCGTCGCGCGCACGCTGACCGAGGTGCTGGCGCGCGCCTGCAAGGAGAGCGCGCCCGAAGAGCTTCGCGACCAGGTGCTCGCGAAGCTACGCGCGGCGCAGGCCGTCCACGGCTGACCCGCGCTGCGGGACGGCCGCCTACGTCGGCGGCCACTCTCCGCGCATCTGCGGCGGCAGGAATCCGCTCGTGCGTCGCTGGATCATGTACCAGCCGGGATGTCGGCACGCGCCGAGACCGCGTTTCCGTCGGCGACGAGCCAGTCCCTGATGTCGTCGAGGCCGTTCAGACCGGACAGCGCGAATTCGATCATCGCCGGACCGGCCGACCTCGATGCGGCCAGGCCCTCTCGCACCGCAGCGCCTGCCGCAGCGGCGCTCGTGGCGTCGTCAGCCATCGTCACCCCACCGATCATCGGCTCGCGGGTGCGCGGGGGTGAAGACCTCGAGGGCACCCGGCACCACGTCGACCGTCAGCGGCAGAGCCCCGATGGGGTCGCCGTCGGCGTACGCAGTGACCCCGGGGGATTCGAGCCGCACCGAACGGACGCGCGTGATCGACACCTGTTCCACGGTCGCGTGGGTGCCGCGGTACACCTTCGGCAGCAGCCCCAGCAGCCGCAGTCGCCCTGCCGGGCGGACCAGCACGAGATCGAGCAGTCCGTCCGCCGGGTCGGCGTCGGGGGCGATCGGGATGCCGCCGCCGTACGTGCGTCCGTTGCCCACCGTCGCCATCACGAGGTCGCCCGAGATGCGTTCGCGTGTGCCGTCGGCGCGTTCGTACTCGACGTCGTACGGGATGCCGGCGAGCGTCAGGAACTCGACGAGGATCGCGACGTTGTAGCGCGAGCCGCCGCGCGGCCAGCGCATGGCGTTGGCGCGATCGTTGACCTTCGAGTCGAACCCGCTCGCGAGGACCGACCCGAAGTACCGGGTCGAGCCGTCCTCGCGTGTCACGCGCGCGAGGTCGACGCGCCGGATCTCGCCGCCGGCGATCGCCGTCGCGGCCGCCGCGATATCGAGCTCGCGCAGACCGAGCGTTGCGGCGAAGTCGTTGCCGGTGCCCGACGGGATGATCCCGAGCGGGATGCCGGTGCCGGCGAGCTCCTGCACGGCGAGGCCCACCGTCCCGTCGCCGCCGGCCACGGCCACCGCGTCGACGCCGACGCCGATCGCGGTCCGAAGCAGCTCGGACGACTCCGCGGCGCTGCCACCGCTCAGGATCGTCGTCTGGACGCCGTGCGCGCGCAGCAGCTCGGCGGCCTTCTCGGCTGCGCCGGTGTGCGCACCGGACCGCGCCGCCGGATTGGCGAGCAGTGCGACCCTCATGCGCGGTCCGCGGGTGCGGCGGACACCAGGGCGCCGGGGTTCATGATCCCGTGCGGATCGAGCACGTCCTTCACCGCGCGCAGCACTGCCACCCCGAGCGGACCGATCTCGTCCTCCAGGTAGGCGCGGTGGTCGCGCCCGACGGCATGGTGATGGGTGATCGTGCCGCCGGCGCGGACGATCGCGCGGGATGCGGCATCCTTCGCCTCCACCCACGGCGCCTGCGGGCGGTCGGTCAGCGCGGCGACCACCGTGAAGTAGAGCGACGCACCGGCCGGATACACGTGAGAGATATGGCACAGCACGATCGGCTTGGTGCCGGCGGCCGTGAGGCTGTCGTTCAGGGCCGCGGTGACCTCCGCTTTCAGCGCCGGCAGATTCGCCCAGGTCGTCGCGGTCTCGAGCGTCTCGGCCAGCACGCCGATGTCCATGAGGGTGTCGCGCAGCCCGGGCGAGGCGAAGCGTCCGCGCTCCCACGACCGTGCGGGATCCTCGCCGCGCGAGGTCGCGCCGTGTGCGACGAAGACCGCGTCGAGCGCGTCGCGCGTCGCATCGGCCTCCGCGAGCGTCGCCCCTTCGAAGGTGGCGACGGCGAGGCTGCCGCGCAGCCGGGTGAGGTGCCCGCCCATCGCGGCGTTCACGCGCGTCTCGGTCTCGTCGCTCAGCCGCAGGACGGTCGGACGGATGCCGCGCTGCGTCGCCTCGCGGAACGCGGAGGCCCCCGCGGCGAAGTCGGGGAAGGACCACGCGCGGTACGCCGTGGCCGCCGGCACGGGGCGTACACGGACGGTGACCTCCGTCAGGACGCCGAAGGCGCCCTCGGAGCCCAGGAGCAGCTGGCGGAGGTCGGGACCGGCGGCGCTGGCCGGCGAGCGGCCGAGGTCGAGCTCGCCCGCCGGGGTGGCGGCGCGGAGCGCGTGCACGAGGTCGTCGAAGCGACCGTACCCACGCGAGGCCTGCCCGCTCGAGCGGGTCGCGGCGAACCCGCCGAGGGAGGCGTACGCGAAGCTCTGCGGGAAGTGTCCGAGGGTGTAGCCGCGCGCGCGGAGCAGCTCCTCGGCCTCAGGGCCGGTCGTACCGGCCCCGAACGTCGCGAGCAGCGACACCTCGTCGAGCGCGAGCAGCGCCGCGGTGCGGGAGAGATCGAGCGCGATCACCGCGCGCTGCGCGCCACGCTCGGGGTCGACGCCCCCGACCACCGACGTCCCGCCGCCGAACGGCACCACGGCGATGCGCCGCTCGTCGCACAGCCGGAGGACGGCCGCCACCTCGTCGTGGTCGGCGGGGGAGACGACCGCGTCGGGAGCCGCCTGCGGATCGTCCAGCCGTCGGCGCAGCAGGTCGGGCGTGCTCTTGCCGCCCAGGTGCCGCATGCGGACGGTGTCGTCGAGGGTCGCGTGGTCCGGCCCGACGACACCGGCCAGCGCCCCGAGCTCGGCGGCAGCGAGCACCGAGGGCGTCAGCGTGGGCCTCTCGCGCCGCGGGATCGGGTGGGGCTTGCCCGGTATGAGGGCCGCGACGATCGCTCTCGCCGCTGCGGGCAGTCGCGGCGGCTGCGGATCCCACGCATCCCAGGGGCCGGGTGCGCCCGGGGCGGGCACCGCGGGCAGGGGCGGCGGCTCGGGCGTCGTCGGCATCCGGCCAGTATCGCACCCGGGTGTGCGCGCTCCCCGACCCGGAGGACCGGCACGCCGCAGGGGACGCGGGTGCCGCAGCCACGGCCGATGCGGAGTCCCGTGCGGCATCATGAAGTCGTGCAGACGCGCATCGTGGGACGGACGCCGGGCCGGTCGGCATTGTCGGCCTCGCGTCGCGCCGGCGAGTTGGCGGCGCTCGGCGATGAGCGCGAGATCGACCTGCTGGTGATCGGCGGCGGCATCACGGGGGCGGGGATCGCGCTGGACGCCGCGAGTCGTGGCCTGCGGACCGTGCTGGTGGAGCGGCACGACCTCGCGCACGGCACGAGCCGCTTCAGCTCCAAACTCGTGCACGGCGGCCTGCGCTACCTGGCCTCGGGCCAGGTCGGCATCGCGCGCGAGAGCGCGGTGGAGCGACACCTGCTCCTGACCCGCACCGCGCCGCATCTCACGCGCGCGCTCGCACAGGTCGTCCCGCTGCACGAGCCCGGACATGTCGCGCGAGGTGCGTTCGTCGGCCTCGGCTACGAGCTCGGCGACGGACTGCGCCGCACCGTCGGGACGCCCGGCGCGCTGCTGCCCGGTCCGCGCGCGATCGGACGGGCGTCCACCCTCCGGCTCGCACCCGCCGTGCGCACCGAGGGCCTGCGCGGCGGTGTCACGGGCTGGGACGGTCAGCTCATCGACGACGCCCGGCTCGTGGTGGCGGTCGCGCGGACGGCCGCGGGGTATGGGGCATCCGTCCTCACCCGCGTCGAGGCGCTCTCGGTCACCGGTCGCGACGCGCACCTGCGCGACGTCCTCACCGGCGAGACCCTCCACGTGCGCGCCCGTGCGGTCGTGAGCGCGGCGGGCGTGTGGGCGGGAGCGCTCGACCCCGACGTGCGCCTGCGGCCGAGCCGCGGATCCCATCTGGTGGTGTCGACGGCACGACTGGGCGGGTCGGACGTCTCGCTCACGGTCCCGATTCCCGGGTCGTCGAGCCGCTTCGTCTTCACCCTCCCCGCTCAGCACGGCCGCACCTACATCGGCCTGACGGACGTGCCCGCCGACGGTCCGGTGCCCGAGGTGGCGCACGCGACCGAGACCGAGATCGACATGCTCCTGCACACGGTGAACACGGTGCTCGCCGAGCCCCTCGCGCGGGCCGATGTGCTGGCGACCTACGCCGGCCTGCGGCCTCTCCTCGCGGGCGATGACGACGGCGACACCAGCGACCTGTCGCGGCGACACGCGATCATCGAGTCGTCCACCGGCGTGCTCAGCGTCGTCGGAGGCAAGCTGACCACGTACCGGCGCATGGCCGAGGACGCGGTCGACGCCGTCATCCGGCGCGACCCGTCGTTCCGATCGCGGCCGTCGCCGACGCGCGCCATACCGCTCGTCGGCGCCTGGCCGCGGCACCGGCTGGGCGAGATGGCCGCGACGCCCCGCCTCGTGCGGCGGTTCGGCGCGGAGGCCCCGTTCGTCGCGTCGCTTCCCGACGGGCCCGGGGCCGCCTGCGGCGTCACCGCGCAGGAGCTCCAGTGGGGCGTCGAGGTGGAGGGTGCGCTGAGCGTGGCCGACCTCGTCGACCGTCGTACGCGCCTCGGGCTCGTCGCGGCCGATCGCGAGGAGTCGACGGATGCCGCGTCCGCCGCCTTCGCGCGCGCCGGGGTGGAGCCCCTCCCGGCTAGCTGACGGCGGCCGCGGCGGCGGCGCCGGCCGCGGCGACCGCGGCCGCTGCGGCGGCACCCACGGCGGCCGAGATGCGATGCAGGACGGCGGCGATCTGCGAAGCCGGTTGCCCCTCCTGAAGGGCGTGCCGTCGTGCCGCGGGCGCGGCGCGACCGCCCACGACGCGCTCGAGCTCGCCGGCGCCGTCCAGCAGCGCGATGATCGTCGCGGTCCGCGCGTCGACCCCGTCGCCGGCGGTCGCCTCGATGAGCGCGGCGCGGGCGGCGGCGCCCGCCGCCTCGCTGGAGAGCGCGACGCGAGTCCGCGGCACGAGGCCCAGGAGGCGCGACTCCTCGCGCACGACCACACCCGAGTCGACGAGCCGCTCCACCTCGGTGTCGTACGCCTTCCGGCCGATCCTCGCGACGAGCTCGGGCGTGAGCTCGGCTCCGTCGGCGGCCGCGGCCGCCGCGGCGAGCCGGTCGTCCGCGGGGGTGCTCGTCGTCCGGACGGGCGCGGTGGCGTCGTCGGCCGTGTCGAGCACGATGGATCCGCCCAGCGCGAGCTCGGCCAGCACGGCACCTCCGACGAGCGCCTCCCGGCCGTCCGACCGCTCGAGCCGCCCGCGGTCGTCCGTCGTCAGCACGAGAATCTCCTCGGCGATCGATTCACTCATGATTCCTCCTCGGTTGTCGGCGCGCCGTGCGCGTCAGGCGAGCACTTCCCTCAGCTTGAGCCGCTGTCCGCGGCGCAGGAGCGTCCGGCGGAACACGCGCGCTGCGAAGGACACCAGGAGCAGCGCCGCCGCGACGCTGACCCCCATGCTCAGCACGACCTCGAGTGCGTCGGCGGCGCCGTAGCTCTGACGCACGATCATGACGAACGGCGCGAAGAACGGCACGAAGCTCATGATGACCGCGAAGACCGAGGACGGATCGTCCGGAACCACGAACGACGCGACGAACAGCGGCACGAACATCGCCATGCCCAGCGGGTTCAGCAGGGCGCCGGCGTCCTCCTGGCTCGAGACCAGCGATGCCGCGACGGCGAAGAGGGAGGCGAACGACAGGTACGCGATGACCATCCACACCAGGGCGCTGAGGAGGAATCCGATGTCCTGGCCCTCGACATCCAGTGGCGTCTCCGCCACGATCGCGGCGGTCGCGGCAGACGCGGCGATGAATGTCGCCTGCGTGAGCGTGAACGCGCCGATCGCGGCGATCTTGCCGAGGAGGAGCTCGCGGGCGGGAACATAGGGCGCCATGATCTCGATGACGTTCGTCGAGCGCTCCTCCACCAGTCCCGTCGCAAGGCTCGTCGCGCTGAGCATGACGAAGCCGAACACCACGGCCAGGACGATCACCATGATGAGGAAGCGCTCCAGGTCGTCGCCCCCGTTCGTCGCTGAGACCTCGAGGCGGATGGGCGTCGCGGATGCCTCCAGGCCGGCCTCCTGCGCGACCGACGCCAGATCCAGGCGGGCCTGCGCGGCGTCGATCGCGGCGAGCAGCTCCCCCGGGGGCTGCACCGTCGCCACGACGACGAGCTCGCCGCCCGCTCGGTCGATGCGAAGGATCTCGGCGTCTTCATCCGCGTCGGACTCGGACGGAAGCCCGAGCTGCTGCGCGACGTCGCTCGCCGACGAATCCTCCGAGACGGCCCACGACGCGGCGCCGGTCCCGAAGCCCTCCGAGAGCTGCGGCGCGGTCATGACGCCGAGGAACGCCACGGCCGCGACCGCCAGCATGATGATCCAGTTGACGGGGGAGAGCGCGCGAAGCCGGTACTCCCGGCGGAAGACGGTGACCCAGGCGTTCATGCGCGGACCTCGCTCGAGTGCAGGACGTCGGCCAGCGACCGCAGGCGACGGGTGACCTCCTGGAGTTCGCCGTGCGCGTTCGCGGCGGCGAGCACCTCGCCGAGCTGCGAGGCATCGTCCACCCGGACGGTGTACACGCCGGACTCCTCGTGACGGATGAGCGGATGCCGCCACGGCGGCGTCCCGGCACGGAAGCTGATGCGGAACTCGTCGGGCGCTCCCGCGAGCAGCGACGTGAGCGGAGCGTCTGCCACGATCGTCCCCTCCGAGATGACGACGACGCGATCGCAGAGCTGCTCGAGGACTCCGAGCTGGTGAGACGAGACCACGATCGCGGCCCCCGCCCGGCGGAACTCCCGCAGCACGTCGGCCAGGCCCGTGACGGCGACCGGATCCAGCCCGGAGAACGGCTCATCCAGCACGAGGAGCTCTGGATCGCCGAGGAACGCCGCTGCCAGCTGCACGCGCTGCTGGTTGCCCAGCGACAGCGTCTGAAGGCGATCGCTCAGCTTGTCGGCAAACCTGAGTCGTTCGGACCACGTGCGCACGCGCTCGGCGGCGACGTTCCCCCGCAGGCCGCGCAGCTCGGCGAAGTAGCGGAGCTGCTCGTCGACGCGCATCCGCGGGTAGAGCCCGCGCTCCTCGGGCATGTAGCCGAAGCGCCGTACCGTCTCGGGCGTGATGGCGGCGTCGGACCACGTCACGACGCCGTCGTCGAGCTCCAGCAGCGACATGGCCACGCGCATGGAGGTCGTCTTGCCGGCCCCGTTGCGGCCGACGAAGCCGACGATCTCGTCGCGGTCGACACTGAAGTCGACGTCACGGATCCCGCGTCCGTTGCCGAACGTCTTGGTCGCTTTCTGATATCGCAGCACCGTTCATCCTTCCGCTGCGTCCATGTCCTGAGCGTATGAACCCCGTCGCGGCGGGGCAATCGGACATCAGGAGGACGCCGTCAGCCGAAAGTCGAGGTCGTCCAGCGCCGCGCGCAGCACGTCCATGCCCATTCGTCGCCGAAGCGACTCCGACGCCGAACCCGTGATCCGGCCGGCGAGGCGCTCGTCGGTGCGCAGACGTGCGAGCGCGTCGACGAAGTCGTCCGTCGACGTCGCGGTGAGGACGTCCACGCCGCTGCGGAGCCCCATCCCCTCCGTCGCGCACGCCGTGCCGACCACGGGAACGGCGTGCGCGATCGCTTCGGCGACCTTGCCCTTGACGCCCGCACCGTATCGGAGCGGTGCGATCGCGGCGAACGAGCGGTCGTAGACCGGCGACAGATCCTCGACCCATCCCAGGCGCGTCACGTTGGTGGGGACGCTCGCCCCCTCCGGCTCCCAGCCTCGACCGACCACCAGGATCTCCACCTCAGGCAGCCTCCGCGCGACGCGGGGGGCGATGTCGGATTCGATCCACGCGACGGCGTCCGCATTCGGCCGGTGCGCACTCGGCCCGACGAAGACGACGGAGCTGCGGGGCACGTCAGCGCGTTCGCGCTCGAAGGCGTCGTATGCGTTCGACACGGTGAGGCAGGTCGTCGCGGGTCGGAGCCGGCGAAAGGCGTCGGCGTCGGTGTCGCAGACCGTCAGGACGACGTCCGCATGATCGAGGATGAGGCCCTCGAGACCCCGTGCCGCCTCGGCCTCCGCGGCGGACGCGAACCAGCGCGGGTCGCCGGTGGACTTCCGATGCTCTGCCTCACGGCCGAGGCGCACATGGTGCGCGTCGACCGAATCGTAGACGACCGGCGCCGACACTCCCATGACGGCCAGCAGCGGGTACCAGTACGCGAACGCCTCCGGTCGTGCGATCAGCGCCCATCGCACGCGTCGTGCGTTCTCGGTGACGAAGCGCACCTGCTCCTCCCGCTCGGCGGGCGCGTGAACCCCGAGCATGGCGAGCCGGGCGAGCATCTCCGGCCGGTAGCGCGTCGACACCGGGAGGAACGCCACCTCGAATCGCTCCCCGAGGACGCGCAGGATGGCCTCGGCGCGCTGGGATCCCGAATCCTCATCGGGCGTGGGAGTCGCGACGTCGAAGACGAGGACGAGGTCGCGGACTCGCGGAGAACCGCTGGGGAACGTCATGCGGCCGCCTCCTCGACGACGCGGACGGCGCACCCGGCGAAGTCGAGCGCGCGGATCTCGGCAGCGCGTGCCCGCAGCGCCTCCCGCACACGGCGCGAGGAGCGCAGCCGTTGGATCCGCCTCGTGAGCACGTCAGGCGTGACCCTTGCCGGGTCGAGCACGACCCCGACGCCGGCTGCCTCGATCGCCGCCCCGTACCCGCGCTGCTCATGGCTCTGCGCGACGACGATGAGCGGCGTGCCCAGGAGCACCGCCTGCTGGATGCTGCCCGCACCTCCCGCGGTCACGAACACCGCGGCGCGCGAGAGCTCCGTGGCCTGGTCCACCCACGCGCGGACGTCGGCGCGCGGCAGTCTGCGCTCGAGCCGGGTGCTCGCCTCGCGCGATCCGGTCGCGATGACGGCGTGGAGATCGGTGCCGTCGACTGCTGTCGCCGCGTCCACGAAGAGCGTCAGGTCGTCGTTGAAGCTGGTGCCGGCGCTCACCAGAAGCCGAGAACGCGACGCCGCGGGTTCCGGGCCGCGTGGGGGCTCCGTCCCGATGAGGTGGACGTGGGCGGGCAGCTGCGCCGCGTGGGCCTGGAGGAAGGGGGCGAGGGCGACGAGAACCGGCTGTCGCCGCCCTGCGACGACCGGCGTCGCGACGACCTCGTGCGAGACGGCGGTGGGGGAGAGCCAGGCCGTCTGCGCCGAGCCGGCGCGGTCGCGCACGTACGACGCGACGGTGTCGGCCACGACGACGCCCGGCAGGATCCGCGCCACAAGGTCGGAGAAGTGCGACGCCGCGCTCTTCTGGTACGCGTCGAACACCGTGTGCGCCCGACGGGAGGCGACATCCACGCGCGGAACCGAGAACTCGTCGGCCGACCACGCGGCCCGATAGAGATGTGCGGTGAGACCACGTTCCTCGGCGGACGCCACGAACTCCGATGTGCACAGCACGTGGACGTCGTGACCCGCGACACGCAGCGCGGAGCCGACCGCGACGAGCGGCGTCATGTGCCCGTGCAGCGGCGGACCGGTCAGCAGGATCCGCACGGCGATCCCTCCTCCGAGGCGGGCGCCGTCGTCACGCCGTCGCCCGCACCGCGCCGATGGCCCCGCACAGGGCATCCGCGCTCGCCGTCGCCTTCGCCAGGTCGACGTGTCCGATCCCCCGTGACATGTCGTCGAGCCACGTGGCCGGCATGCCGCGTCGCGCGGATTCCGCAAGTCCGTCGCACAGTGCTCGCGGCGACTCGAACGCCGCCGAGATGTTGGCGCGACACAGGTTGACCAGAGCACGGCCGCGCTCGGCATCCGGCTCCCATCGCCCCGCGCCCGCGAGCGCGCCGTCGAACCACGTCGCGAACTGCTCGACGTCGCCGGACGGCACACGGGCGGCCGCGAAGACGCGCGGTGCGCCGCCATAGACGTCGCGACCGATCGTGAAGTCGTCGAACGGCGCGCCGCCGTCCTCGAGGCGGCGGAGCAGGTGCGAGGTGGGGATGGAGGTCAGCAGCGCGGTCGCGAGGAATCGCTCGGCCTCGGACCCCGCCGACGCCGGCTCTGGTCCCGCGAGCCAGACGATCCCGGCCGCGCCCGGGGCGGGCCCCGTCTGAGGCGGTCGCAGCGATCGCGGGGCGTCGAGGCCCACGCGCCGCTGGAACGCCGTGAGCGCCGCGCCCACGCGGCGGGCGGGCTCTTCCACCTCCGCTCCCACCAGCACGACGTACGCGGCTCCGGTCCACGACGACGAGTCGACCGCGGCCTCCCAGGCGGCGTCCATCGCTGCGGCGATCGGAAGGCCTGCCAGCGCGCCGGCGGACGTGGCCAGGGTGTCGCCGAGCGACGCGACGACGGCCGAGACCTCGTCGATCCAGACATCCGAGAAGGGCAGCAGACGACCCGACAGCTGCATCCATTCCCCGCGGTGCGCGACGGTCGCGCCGCCGCCGTTCTCGGCGGCTTCGCGCTGGAGAGCGTGCCAGCGTTGCTGCCCGACAGTGAGGGCGGCGAGGGTGCGGCCGTCGGGCGCCACCGTTCCCGCGGCAGAGATCCCGATCTCGAACTCGATCATCGGGGATCGGCGGTCGGCGGACCAGATGGTCCTCACGCCCGTCGCCGGGGATGCTTCGCGGACCGGCGTGTCCACGACTGATGCGGTGCTGCTCATGATTCTTCCTCGCTCTCTCCAGGGGGATCGGCCGGCTGCGGCACGACGTCGACGTCGGCCCAGATGGCCGTGCGATGGCGCATCGGCACACACGTCCGGATACGTTCGGCCAGATGATCCAGTGGGACGTCGGGATGCTGCAGCCCCAGTCGCCCCAGGAGCCTCGCCCGCGACGTCAGGTCGGCGGACTCCGCCGCGAGATCCGACCACAGACGCAGGCGCGCCCGGTTCCAATCTCGTTCGTCCGGCCCGTTCGCAAGCGCGTCCTCCCAGCGCGCCCGCATCCGGTCGCGGGCCATGGTGGTCGCCGGCATCCCCGCCCGGGCGGTGATGATGGCCAGGTCGGCACGCGTCGTGTCCAGCAGCCCGAAGGCACCGCGGCCCGCCTCTGCTCCGGAAGCCTGCGCGACGGCATCCGCCAGCACGAGGCACGCGATGCGCTCGTCGAGGCGCCGGGGGAGTCCGACGGCGGCGAAGCGGTGGCGCGCCGTCACGTGCGGATCGACGATGGTCACCTGCTCGCGTCCGTGCACCCACGGATCGCTGGGCGACGGGCGCCGTCGCGCGGGGCGGCGGATCGGCAGCCGGGCCATCTCCCGCAGGATGTCGTCCTCGTCCGCCGCCGACACGTCCGCCGCGACGACGGTGACCTGCGCGCGCGTCGTCGCATACTTCGTCTCGAAGAAGTCGACGCAGTCCGCCGCCGTGATCCCCGACAGCGACGCCTCGTCGCCGAACCCGTTGCGCGTCATGGCGGTGTCTGCGACGAGCTGCTCGTGCAGTGCGGGCCACGGGAACCGGCCGAATGCGCGGTCCTGCATCGCGGCGGTCTCACGCCCGACGGCTGCCCGCTGCGCCTGCACGTCCTCCTCCGTCACACGCAGCCGGCGGAACCGGCGCGCATCGATCCGGACGGTCTCGACGAGGTCGTCGGGCGCAGTGGCCCGGTAGAAGTCGGTGTACTCCGCGTGCGTCGTGCCGTTGGCATAGCCCGCGGAGTACACGGCGTGCGCCCCGACATCCGCGCGTCCGTCATGGCTGCTCGCCTGGAAGAGCAGATGCTCGACGAGATGCGCGAGCCCCGGTGCGTCCGCCGGGTCGTCCACGAAGCCTGCGGGGAAGTGCCACGCGACACCTGCCCGCGCCGTCGGCCATCCGCGCTCGATCCGCACGGTCACCCCGTTGTCGAGGACGCGGACATCGGCGCGGGTCTCGAGCCTCACCGTGCCCTCCCGAGAAGATGACCGACGAATCGCAGATACTCGCTCTGCATCTCCTCCTGCCAGTCGACGTAGCTCACGAAGTCGTGGGCGTGCGTGAGGACGCGCAACGCGATGAGCTCGCGATCGACCTCGCCATCGCCGCCGTATGCCTCGAGGAAGGCATCGATCGCCTCCTGCCAGGCGCCCGGCGCGCCGGAGGCCCACGACAGCTCCGTGAGCTCTCCGACGACCCAGTTGACGTCGTGGCTCGAGGGCCCGAGTGCGACGTCTTCTCCGGCGAGCAGCTCCACCCCGCCGTCGTCCGAGAGGACGACGGCGCCGAGGCCCGGCGCGCCGTGCAGCGCGACGGCCGTGCTGATGCTCGGCAGGTCCTCGAGGCGCGCCTGCAGCCGCTCCAGCGCGGCGCGTCCCAGCTCGTGCACGGCGTTGAGGTGGAATCGAGCGCCGAGAGGCGTCGTCGCCCTGCCGTCGAACCAGCGGAGCATCCTGCTCGCCGGCCGCGGTCGCACGGGTAGCGCGAGCTCGGCGGCGTCGATGTCGTGCAACGCGCGAAGAGCGGCCCCGAAGCAGGACAGTCCCTGCAGCGCGCGGGGGCTCGGCGCACCTCCGCCGAGGACCTCTGAGGCGAGGGAGGAACGGCCGGTCGTCGCGTACCACCTCTCCGTCGCGTCCCCGCGACCCGTCACGACGCGGCCGCTGTGGGGCGACGCGGCGGCAACGGACGGGAGCGCGCACGTCGCGAAGGCGTCGGTGGCCCGTGACCCCAGGCGCCGGCGCCACCAGTAGCCGCCGTCGGAAGCGGCGTGCACCGTCGTCTCGAGGAGTCTCGTCCCGTAGGTCGCCAGCGTCGTCATCGCACATCCTCCCCGTCGTCGTCATCGTCTGGGACGGGCGGGTCGAGCTGGTCACGTCGACGGGAGACGAGAGCGAAGGCATCCGACAGGGATGCCGCGACCCAGCGATCCTTCGCGCCGTGCCACAGCCGCTCGCCGAGGATTGGCGGCACGAGCACGACAGAATCGCGCGCCGCGAGCCGGGCCCACGCCTCGTGCACCTCGTCGGATGCCAGCGCGCCGGGAGGCAGTGACGGCGCTAGGGCGACGACCCCGTGCCGCGCCGCCGCGATGACGAGGGACGGCGTGTCGGCGATCCCCGCCGAGAATCGCATGAAGTAGTCGAGCGTCGCGGGGTACACGATGATGACGTCGCTCCAGTGGGCGAGCTCGGTGTGCTGCGGGGCCCGCTCGGACTGCCACGCGTCGATGTAGAAGTCGTCTCCCAGGCGCGACTCGAGAGCGACACGTCCGACGAACCCCAACGCGCTCCGCGTCACGATCACCTTCACCCGCAGCGTCGGATAGTCGGTGCGAACCCAGTCGAGCAGCTGTGGGACCGAGGTGGCTGCCGACGAGCCCGTGACGACCAGGAGCAGCCGGGCGAAGTTGATGGGCGGCGAGACCACGTCGCGGTCCGGGACCTCGGTCACGACAGCAGCTCCAGCAGCGCCTCGGCCTCGGCGAGGGCGGCGTGGGGACCCTCGGTGTAGAGGACACCGGCGGTGTTGACGACGAGCTCGTCGACGCCGGCCTCGGCGTACGCGCGCACCCCGGCGCGCAGCTCGTCGTCGTCTCCGAACAGGAAGGCGCCGCCGTCGGCGATGCGCTGCGCCTGCTCCTCGACGGCGATCCCGCCCTCGAGATCGATCCCCGCCTGGCGGAGCATGTCGCGATAGTGCGGTCGGGAGATGTGGTTGGCGTTGCCCCGCGCGACCAGTTCCCGAACATCGCGCTCCCCGCTGCGACGTGCAGCGGGGACGATCGCGACGATCGGCGGGCACGGGCGGTCCGCTTCTGCCGCGCCGCCGCGCACGCGGGGGATGATCGTGTCACGGAGGTAGGACGCAGGCGTCAGCCAGGTGATCGGGCGGGCGCCGTGGAGTCCTGCCACCCGCGCCATCCCCGGTCGCAGCACGCCGAGACCGGCGTCGACGCGGGGGCGGGGAGTCTGCGGCAGTGCGGCGTGCGCCGTCCAGTAGTCCCCGGCGAACTCGACCGTTCCCTTCTCGAGCAGCGCCGTGAGGATCGTGAGGTACTCGTCGGCCGCAGTCAGGACGCTGCCGTACGGCGCTCCGAACGCGGCCTGCGCGACGCGTGCGGCGGGCCCGACGCCGATCGTCAGCGGGTGTCCTGTGGCAAGGGCGGTCGTCACGGCTCGCACCGCGAGATCGAAGGGATGCTGGTTCGGCATAAGCGCGACGCCGATGCCACCCGGGACGGCGAAGCCCGAGCCGGCGGCGAACGTCAGCGTCTGCAAGGGGTCGGTCGCGCCGCCGGTTCCCTGCCAGAGGCTCGCCCCCGTCCACTGGGCCAACGCGGCCCACGGCAGGATCTGCCCGGGCCGCTGCGCCGAGAACGGGACGAGCAGCGAGACCTTCACAACGCCGCTCCCTCGCGCATCGTCTGGAACTCCAGGAGGCTCCGCACCGACGTGCCGATCCCTCGCCACGTCAGCGACAGGCCCGCGTCGGCGGCGAGCGCGATGATCTCGTCGATCGAGCGGGACGGAGAGGGCATCATGCAGCGGAGGTAGAGCTCTTCCCGCGGACCCGACAGCGGGACGTGCGCGTCGGCGATGAGCAGGCGCGAGTGCGGCGCCATGCTACGGGCGATCGAGGCGAGGATCCGCCGGGCGCCGTCGTCGTCCCAGTCGCCGAGGATCGCGGAGAGCACGTAGACCTCAGCGGGCGGAAGGGGGTCGAAGAACGAGCCGGCGACCACGTGCAGGCGATCGCGGTGCGGTGAGGACGCGAACCGGTCCGCCGTCGCCGCGGCGATACCCGGAAGGTCGAGCACTCCCACCGTCAGATGCGGATGCGCGGCGACGAGCGCGTGCGCGAGGGCGCCGACGTTGCCGCCGACGTCGAGGACCTGGGTCGCGCGGTGCCACGGATACTGCGAGACGATCACGTCGCCGTCCATCGCGAGAGCGCCGTTCTGCGGGGGCTGCATCTCGAGCGCGTCGTCGTCGCTGCAGTCCTCCCAGAAGGTGCGCCCGCCGAGCGCGTCGAAGCCGGGCGCCCCGGTCAGGATCGTGTGGTCGAGGAACAGCAGGGCGATGTCGGACCGCGCGAACACGCCGTGACGATCCAGGGCGTAGCGGATGCTGTGCGGGTGGTCCGATCGCAGCACGCTGCCGGCCTCGGTCAGGACGAACCGCCGCTCTCCGGTCGTGGCGAGCATTCCGACCTCGACCAGCGCGAACAGCAGGGCGCGGGTCGCACTCCGGTCGGACCCGAGGTCGCGCACGATGTCGTCGAGCGACGAGCCTTCGTCGTCGATGAGGTCGGCGAGCCTGAGCGTCGCCGCCGCGCGGATGAGCGCGGCGTCGTACAGACGGGCGCGATCCCTCAGCGAGGACTCCGTCGTGCTGGTGAGGATGTCCATGTCCGTGGTCCCTGTCGTTCGGGTGGCGGAGAGCCTGTCGGCCGCGCAGGCTCCCCGCCGGGGCTTCAGCAGCCCGCGTTGATGGTCTGCGTGACGAGCATTCCGCTCAGCCACGTGATGCCCACGAGTCCGCAGTAGGCGGTCGTCGCGGGCGCGTCGGTCGCCTGGCGTGTCGCGATCTCGTCCACGTCGCAGTAGGCGTCGTACCCCTCGACGAGCTTCATGATCTGATCGGTCTTCATGTGTTTCACCCCTTTCCTGTCTCGATGTGTGCTTCTGCCGGTCAGCAGCTCAACTGGAACGTCAGCGATCCGAGGAAGCCGAGGCTTGCCGCAACGCAGTAGGCGGTCGTCGCGGGCGCGTCGGTCGCCGTGGCGTCGCGCAGCTCGCGGCTGTCGACATACGTGTCATAGCTCGCGACGAGATCAGCGATCGTGTCGGTCTTCGTGCTCAATTGGTCACCTCCCCTCGGGTGATCGGAGCCGAAGGGAGTCCTTGCGGCGCAAGGTTTCGCGACGGCCGGTCCGGGTCTATGCCCGACGACCGCAGCACGTCGGCCAGATGAGCGGCCACGTCGAACCCTTCGCGATGCGCCTCGACCAGGGCGCGCGCGAACGCATCGGCCCGATGCTCGCCGAAACTGCGGGGGCTCCCGCCCACCGCGGGAGGGGGGTCGTCGGCGGTGCTCACGCCACGACCGATGCGCTCGGCGAAGGGGGTCGTGCGGTCCGGCACGAGGCCGGTGCCCTCGACGACGTCGACGATGCGCTGAAGGAGCTCGTCGGAGGGGTGCGGCAGATAGACCACGATCGCGTCGTTGCGCGGATACTGGCTTTCGACGGTCAGCATCTTCGCGCGGTAGGCGCCGTGCGCATCGAGCAGTTCCACGAGGCTCGCGAAGACTTCCAGCGCGTCGGCCGGGGCTTCCGCCCGCACGTAGATGCGACGGATCGGTCCGGGCACCTCACCGGTCCCGATCACGAAGAAGCCCGGAGAGAACATCGGCCGCAGCCGTGAGATGCGCACCTCGACCGTATCGTCGTCGGCCTGACGCCACCGGCTCGGGTCGAAGCGCACCCGTACCCCGTCGAGCTGCACGACCAGGTCACCTTCGGGCGCGTGCACCGCTTCCCGTTCGGGGATGCGGACGCCGTGCGGACGGTCGACCAGCCGCGCGCGCAGGGCCCGCTCGAGCCGGGGGTTGCGCACATGCACGGGCGAGCGCCCCGCGGCGGATCCGCAGTGCATCCGGCGGTACAGCAGGCCCGAGAGAGTGTTGCGCAGCTCGGGGATCGAGCCGGCGGTGACGCGCTCGTCGTCGACGACGACGGTGAGGCCGGCGAGGTCGACCGTCACACGATCGAGGATCCCGGCCGTGCTGTTCCCGGTGTGGATGGTGTCCGTCATGCCAGTCCGATCGCGTCGCCGAACTGTTCGGGGCCGATCATCATCGCGCGACCGATGCCGGCGGCTGCGCGCTGGATGCCGCCGAGCCGGGCGGCATCCATGGCGGACGCCAGCATCCGGTCGATCAGGTGCCAGCCCGCCTCGAAGACGACGCGACGTCGCATCGCTTCGTCGACGTCGCACCGGCGGTGCGCGTACGCGCTCCAGAAGGCGGAGACGATGGGCTGCAGGCGGAGGATCTTCTCGATCGCCCGCTGCATCATGAGCTCGTGCGTCATCTCCTCGACGTCGAAGGGGCGGTCGTCGCCGCGGTCGGTCGGCACATCGAGGATCGCCCGGTTCATCCACTCGCCGACGAACGAACCGACGTCCCGAGCCGGGTCGCCCGCTCCGAACTCCTCCCAGTCGGTGAGGAGCCAGCGGCCTTCGACGCGCAGCAGCTGGTCGACGCGCAGATCTCCGTGGACGAGCGTGTCGCGCGGCGGCGGGGCCGCCAGGTGCGAGCGGATCGCCTGGAGGAGCGGTTCATCCCGCTGCAGCAGGCGCCACGCGTGCAGCTGCGCCATGGACAGCTGCTCGTAGAGGGGCGCCGGGATCGCGCTCGCGAGCTTCAAGAAGCGCTCGGCGGGGTGGGCGACGCGCAGGGCCGATTCGTCGCCGATCGGTGAAGCGTGAAGCGCCCCGACGAGGTCGCCGACAGCGGCGGCGTCCGACGGGCTGAACTCCTCGCGCACCATGAGCTCGACACCCGTGACGCCCGCGAGGTACTCGAAGGCGACGACCGCGTCCTCTCCGTCGGCGCCGAGGAGACGAGGATGCGCGATCTGCCGCGCCGCCGCCGAGCGGTGGAACGCCAGCGTCCGCTCCCACCGGGAAGCCACGTCGCTCGGGTCGCCGGTGAGCTCCTTGGCGAAGACGTCGACCCCTGTCGTCGTGACGCCGAACCACAGACGGTTGCGGCCAGGGCGGGTTCGCACGTCGTCGGCATCGAAACCGCCGAGACCCAGCTCCTCCAGGAGCCGGGAGACCGCGGGGGCCTCATCGAGCGGGACCGGGGCGAAGCCGTCGAGGACGGCGACGCCGGGTCCTGCCGGGTCAGCCGCGCTCATGTGCCCGGACACTGGCGTCGGCGTGAGGAGCGAGCGACGGCGCGGACGCCGCGAGCGCGGCATCCACCTGCACCTGCATCTGGTCCGGACCGGTCACGTTCCACCTCTCTCCGCCCCGCGGGGCGACCCGGGCCGGCAGCCGGGAGGACCGCCGAGCGATCCCAGATTCGGGGCGGTGCCCCGGATGCTCAAGCGGCCAGGGCGGAATTCCGTCGAAAGTCCGGCACCGGATCGACGTTCGGCGGAGGCGGGGTGAGAGGCGGCTAGCTCAGCGGGAAGGAAACGTCGAGGAGCCAGCCGTCCGTGCTGCGGCCCGCCGAGAAGGTGCCACCGAGGAGGCCGGCGCGCTCGCGGATGCGCGCTGTCCCGTAACCGCCGCTGGGCACGAGCGACGCGCGGGCCGGTCGGCTCAGCGAGTTCCAGATCCGGAGGGCGACCATGCCGTCCTCGCGGGCGAGCTCCAGCCGCACTCGTTCGGGCGCGGGCGCGTGCTTGAGCACGTTGGTCGCAGCTTCCCGGATGACGCGCTCCAGACCGCTCACGGTGAGACGGTCCAGGCCTTCCGAGGCGTCCGGCGCGACCTCGACCTCGACCTCGTAGCCGGCGCGTTCGAGCGCCGACCGGAAATCCTGCACGGCGACCGACACGCTCCCGGCCATCGACGGCGCAGCTTCCTCGCGCGCGTCGACGGCCAGGTGCACCACGCGGCGCAGATCGACGAGCGCCTGTCTGGCCGAGGCGATGATCGCCGCCTGCGAGCGCTCGCGCTCCCGCGGGTCGTCCGTGCGATCGAGCAGCCGCGCGTGCATGGCGATGACGGTGAGGTCATGGGCGACGACATCGTGCAGATCATCGGCGATCCGCTGACGCTCCTGCTGCACGAGTTCGGCGTTGAGGCGCCGGGCGTCGCGCAGCTCCTCACGGGCACGCGTCCCCTTCGTGATGACCGCGCGCAGGACGATTCCGGTCGCGCTCGCGCCGGCCGCGACCATCAGCACCGCGCTGAAGGTCGCCATGGAGTCCGGGCGCTGGTCGAGGCGGTGGATCGCGGCCGCAGCGGCGAGGAACGCCCCGAGGTAGGCGGCCTGCACCCACGCGGAGCAGTAGCGGAGCACGACGAGACAGCCGACGGCCAGTGCCAGGAGCGCCACCTGCTGGGCGTCGATGAGAGGGGAGAGGGCGGTCAGAGCGAGCAGGAAGACGGCGGTGAGCGTGGCGTTCCAGATCACCAGCAGGAACGCCGAGGTGAGCAGCAGCTCGAACGTCAGCGCACGCGGGTCGCCGATCCCGTCGACCGCCGCGAGCGCGAGCGAGGCCACCAGAGCGGCGGCGAGGAGTCCCACCAGGGCCCAGCCCTCGACGCGGGTCGGTCGCTGGGCGCTCCACGCCGTCGGGAGACTGCGGATGCGCTCGCGATGCTGACCCTTCACCGCTTCATTATCCTGAACCCGATCGCGGCATCGGCCGCACGCCCCGACGGCGGCCGCGGACCGCTCGCGACCTCCGGGGGGCGGGCGGCTCGGGAACGGTCAGCTGCAGGCGCCGAGAAGCCGGCACAGTGCGCTCCAGATCGAAGCAGTGAACATTGCTCTCCCTCCTCTCCGAGGGGATGAACGGATGATCGACACGACGATCCTGGCAGTGGGTCGCTCGCCGGCGCATCGTCCGATCGACGGGGCGCGCTCCGCCTTTCGTCGAGGTGGTCACCCCACTAGGCTGGGTCGGTGCCCTCGACCGCCGTCCTGATCGCCGACGACGAGTTCCTTCTCCGCCGCGCCCTGACGATCTTCCTAGAGGAGGCGGACGACATCGAGGTCGTCGGTACGGCGGTCGATGGCGCGGACGCGATCGAGCAGGCGAGGACTTTGCGCCCGGACGTCATCCTGATGGACATCCAGATGCCCAACGTCGACGGCGTCGCTGCCACGACGCAGCTGCTGCGTGAGGCTCCGGATACGAAGATCCTCGCCGTCACGACGTTCGGATCCATGCAGACGATCCTGCCCATGCTCGTCGCCGGGGCCTCGGGCTACCTCTTGAAGGATTCCGATCCGCGCGACATCGTCGCCGCGGTGCGCGAGGTGCACCGCGGGCTGCGGGTGCTCTCGCCGGCGGTGAGCGCCATGCTCGTGTCGGCGGTGGTCAACGCGTCCTCGCCCGCGCCGGCGGAGCGGCTCTCCGACGAGGAGATGCTCACGCCCCGCGAGATCGAGATGGTCGCGCTGCTGTCGAAGGGCCTTTCCAATGCTGAGATCGCCGGCCGGAAGAATGTTTCGGAGGCTACGGTGAAGTCTCATCTGAGCAACGTCATGGCTAAGTGGAACGTGCGCGACCGCGTCCAGGTGCTCATCCGCGCGGTTCGCGCCGGCATCGTCCAGCTCGACTGAGGTCCGGCCGCGCCGCGTCCGAACACCCGCCCCGGCGGTTCCCACGCGAAGAGAGCCGCACCCTTCCGGGTGCGGCTCTCATCGCGTGTCGTGCGGTTCAGGAGGTCGTCAGCGCCTGCTGCATGATCGTGGCCTGCTCGGCCGCGTGCACCTTCGGCGAGCCGGTGGCGGTGGACGCCGCGGCCGCACGCGAGACGCGGCTGATCGTGCGTCCCCGCAGGTGCTTGACCACCTCGAGGGCGATGAACGGCCAGGCGCCCTGGTTCTCGGGCTCGTCCTGCACCCACACGAGCTCGGCGTCGGGGTACGACTCGATGATCGTGTTCAGCTCGTCGACCGGTGCGGGGTAGTACTGCTCGAGGCGCACCAGCGCGATCTCGGGGTTCGGGTTCTTGTCGAGCTCGGCGCGCAGATCCCAGTGGATCTTGCCGGCGTGCAGCAGCACGCGCTTGACGGCGGACTTGTCCAGACCGCGGTCGTCGTCGAGCACCGGCTGGAACCGGCCGCTGAGGAACTCGTCGACCGGACTGGTCGCCCCGCGCAGGCGCAGCATCGCCTTCGGCGTGAACACCACGAGCGGACGACGCGGACGCGCATACGCCTGGCGGCGCAGCAGGTGGAAGTACGACGCGGGTGTCGACGGACGGGCGACGGTCATGTTGTCCTGCGCGCACATCTGCAGGTACCGCTCGATGCGGGCCGACGAGTGGTCGGGGCCCTGGCCCTCGTAGCCGTGGGGGAGGAGCAGCACCACGCTCGACTGCTGGCCCCACTTCTGGTCGGCCGACGAGATGAACTCGTCGACCACCGACTGCGCGCCGTTGCCGAAGTCGCCGAACTGCGCCTCCCACAGCACGAGCGAGTCGGCGCGCTCCACCGAGTAGCCGTACTCGAACGCCATCGCGGCGTACTCGCTCAGCAGCGAGTCGTAGACATAGAAGCGGCCCTGGTCCTCGCTGAGGTTCGTCAGCGGGATCCACTCCTGGCCGTTCGACCGGTCGTGGAGCACGGCGTGACGCTGCACGAACGTGCCGCGACGCGAGTCCTGGCCGGCCAGGCGCACATTGGTCTTCTCGAGCAGGAGCGAGCCGAACGCCAGCAGCTCGCCGAAGCCCCAATCGATCGAGCCGTTACGGCTCATGTCGAGGCGCTTGTCGAGCAGCTGCTGCAGCTTGTTGTGGACCGTGAAGCCCTCGGGCTTGTTGACGAACGTGTCGCCGATGAGGTTCACGACCTCGCGCGAGACCCCGGTGGTCTCGGGCTCTCCGGCGACCACCTGAGCCGCGGCATCCGCGACCATCACCGGCGACGAGCCGGTCTCGGCCGCGTGCGTCTCGGCGAAGGCGATCTCGAGGCGGTTCTGGAAGTCCTGCTTGGCCTTCTCGTACTCCTCCTCGGTGATGTCGCCGCGACCGACGAGAGCCTCGGTGTACAGGCGGCGCACGGAGCGCTTCGCCTCGATGAGGTTCGTCATCAGCGGCTGCGTCATCGACGGGTCGTCGCCCTCGTTGTGGCCCCGTCGGCGGTAGCAGACGAGGTCGACCACGACGTCGCGGTGGAACCGCTCACGGTACGCGAAGGCCAGCTGGGCGACGCGGGTGACGGCCTCGGGGTCGTCGCCGTTCACGTGGAAGATCGGCGCCTGGATCGTCTTGGCCACGTCGGTGGCGTACACCGACGTGCGCGCGTCGGTGGGGGTGGTCGTGAAGCCGACCTGGTTGTTGACCACGACGTGCACGGTGCCGCCGGTGCGGTAGCCGCGCAGCTGCGACATCTGCAGCGTCTCGACGACGACGCCCTGCCCGGCGAAGGCCGCGTCGCCGTGCACGAGGATCGGCAGCCACGTGAAGCTTCCGATCGGCTTGCGGTCCTGCTTGGCGCGCACGATGCCCTCGAGCACGCCGTCGACCGTCTCGAGGTGCGAGGGGTTCGCGGCGAGGTACACCGGCAGCTCGGCCTGGTTGTCGGCGACGAAGGTGCCCTCGGTGCCCAGGTGGTACTTGACGTCACCGGACCCGCTCTTCGAGCCGATCGCGACCGACCCCTCGAACTCGCGGAACACCTGGCCGTAGGTCTTGCCGGCGATGTTGGTCAGCACGTTCAGGCGGCCGCGGTGCGCCATGCCGATCGCGGCGCCGTCGAGGCCCGCCTCGGCCGCACCCTGCAGGATCTCGTCGAGCAGCGGGATCAGCGACTCGCCGCCCTCGAGGCTGAAGCGCTTCTGGCCGACGTACTTGGTCTGCAGGAAGGTCTCGAACGCCTCGGCCTGGTTCAGCTTGTCGAGGATGCGCAGCTGCTCGTCGTGGCCCGGCTTCTGGTACTTGACCTCGACGTTCTCCTGGAACCACGCGCGCTGGGTCGGGTCCTGGATGTGCATGTACTCGATGCCGATGGTGCGGCAGTACGAGTCGCGGAGCACGCCGAGGATGTCGCGCAGCTTCATCTGGCGCTTGCCGCCGAATCCGCCCGTGACGAACTCGCGGTCGAGATCCCAGAAGGTCAGGCCGTGGCTCTCGATCTCGAGGTCGGGGTGCGTGCGCTGCACGTACTCGAGCGGGTCGACGTCGGCCATGAGGTGGCCGCGGACGCGGAACGAGTTGATGAGCTCCTGCACGCGCGCCTGCTTGTCGACGCGCTCGGCGAGGTCGACGTTGATGTCGGCCGCCCAGTGGATCGGGGCGTAGGGGATGCGCAGGGCGGCGAAGATGCCCTCGTAGAAGCCGCGCTGGCCGATGAGCAGCTCGTGCACCTTCTTGAGGAACTCGCCCGAGCCCGCACCCTGGATCACGCGGTGGTCGTACGTGCTCGTGAGCGTGATCGTCTTGCCGATCGCCAGCTCGTTCAGCGTCTTGTCGCTCGCGCCCTGGAACTCGGCGGGGTACTCGAGGGCGCCCGCGCCGACGATGCAGCCCTGGCCCTTCATGAGGCGCGGCACCGAGTGGACGGTGCCGATGCCGCCGGGGTTGGTCAGCGAGATCGTGGTGCCCTGGAAGTCCGCAGCGGTCAGCTTGTTGCCGCGGGCACGGGTGACGAGGTCCTCGTACGTCGTGAGGTACTCGTTGAAGGTCAGCTGCTCGGCGCGCTTGATGCTCGGCACGAGCAGCGCACGCGTGCCGTCGGGCTTGGGGAGGTCGATCGCGATGCCGAGGTTGACGTGCGCCGGTGCCACGAGCGACGGCTTGTCGTCGATCTCGGCGTAGAAGACGTTTTGGCTCGGGAACTCCTTGAGCGCCTGGATGATCGCCCAGCCGATGAGGTGCGTGAAGCTGACCTTGCCACCGCGGGTGCGGGCCATGTGGTTGTTGATGACGATGCGGTTGTCGATCATCAGCTTCGCCGGCACGGTGCGGACGCTGGTCGCGGTCGGGACCGTGAGCGACTCATCCATGTTGGCCGCGAGGGTCTTCGGCAGGCCGCGGAGCGTCGTGACGACGTCGGCGTCCACGTCGCCGTCGGCGGCGGACGGCGACACCTTCGGCGCCTGCGCCGGGATCGGCTGCGGAGCGGCCGGGCGCGCGGTGGTGCGGGCGACCGGCTGCGCGCCGATCACGGGGATCGGTGCGGTCACGGGCCGCGGCTCGGTGGCCGCGGGCTGTGCGGCCTCGGAGACCGGGGCCGCCGGAACAGCGGCGGCCGGAGCCTGCCCGCCGGCGGGAGCTGCGGCCGGGGCCGTCTCCGCCGGGGCGGTCGCCGCCGCGGGTGCCGTGCCGTCGGCAGGATGGTAGGCCTCGAGGACGGGCCACCATGCCTTGTCGACGGAGTTCCGGTCGATCTTGAACTGTTCGTACAGCTCCTCGACGAGCCACTCGTTGGCTCCGAACTCTCCCTCGTTCGAAACCCCGACGCCCGTCACCTGGCTCGACACGCTGAATCGCCTGCTTTCATCGGTGAAGTTCTGGGATACGCGCGGGGCTCGAGTGCCGACACACGCGTCGGTTAAGCCTAGCCCAGTCTGCGTGGGGGGTCCCGGCCCCGGGGAGCCGCGAAGCTGAAAGAACCCGCAGGATTATCCGCACAGGAAGTGTCACTACCCTTGGCGGTCATGGAGTTCTACGGCGAAGCCCCCGACGTCGACCTGACCTACTCGGACGTGTTCCTCGTGCCGAGGCGGTCCGCGATCACGAGTCGCCTCGACGTCGACCTGGCCCCGCACGACGGCACGACGGCGACACTGCCGCTCGTCTCGGCGAACATGAACTCGGTCACGGGGGCGCGCCTGGCCGCCACCCTCGCCCGGCGCGGCGGACTCGGGGTGCTGCCGCAGGACATGCCGCTGCAGGAGCTCGACGCCGCGATCCGCTGGGTCAAGGCGCAGCCGGTCGCGTGGGACACCCCCCTGGTGCTGCCGCCCGAGGCCACTGTCGCCGACGCCGCGCGGCTCCTGCCTCCCACCGACGGTCACGGGATCGTCGTCGCCGACGCCTCCGCAGGGCACGTGGACGCCGACGGCATCCTCGGCATCGTGCCGGCCGCGCGGCTGGGCACCGCCCTGCCCGACGCGCGTCTGGGAGACCTGGCGCGCGGGCGTGCGGCATCCGTCGACGCCGACGACATCGAGAGCGCGCGCCACGCGTTCGACGTGATCGTCGCCGCCGAGGCCGAGACGGTGTGCGTGCTGCACCACGGGCACCTCGTGGGAACCCTGTCGCGCCGCAGCGCCCTGCGCTCGACGCTGTACCGGCCCGCCGTCGACGCCTCGGGACGCCTCATCGTGGCCGCCGCCGTCGGCATCAACGGCGACGTCGCCGCCAAGGCGCAGGCGCTCGCCGCCGCGGGGGTCGACGTGCTCGTCGTCGACACGGCCCACGGCCACCAGGAGGGCATGCTCCGCGCCCTGCGCGCGGTCGCCGACCTGGACCTCGGCATCCCGATCGCGGCCGGCAACATCGTCAGCGCGGAGGGCGTCCACGATCTCGTGTCGGCCGGCGCGAACATCCTCAAGGTGGGCGTCGGCCCCGGCGCGATGTGCACCACGCGCATGATGACCGCCGTCGGGCGTCCGCAGTTCTCCGCGGTGCTCGAGACGGCCGAGGCAGCCCGCGTGATGGGAGCTCACGTGTGGGCCGACGGCGGCGTCCGGTACCCGCGCGACGTCGCGCTCGCGCTGGCGGCGGGTGCGGCATCCGTCATGATCGGCTCGTGGTTCGCCGGCACGATCGAGGCTCCCGGCGAGCTGCAGGTCGACGAGGCCGGCCGCGCCTACAAGGAGTCGTGGGGCATGGCCTCGACCAAGGCCGTGCACGAGCGGTTCGGCCGGCTCGACCCCTACGAGCTCGCGCGCAAGGAGCTGTTCGCCGAGGGCATCTCGTCGTCGAAGATCTACCTCGACCCGCTGCGGCCGGGCCTGGAGGACCTGCTCGACATGATCACCTCGGGCGTCCGGTCGTCGTTCACGTACGCCGGCGCCTCGACGGTGGCCGAGTTCCACGACCGCGCCCGCGTCGGCCTGCAGTCCGCTGCCGGCTACGAAGAGGGCAAGGCGCTGCCGGTCAGCTGGTGAGGGGACGGATGCCGCGACCCCCGGCATCCGTCATCGCTTCCTCGTCGCGCGATCGCCCTCGCGGTCGCGATCCGTCCGATCGTCGTCCTTCTCGTCCTCGTCCTCGTGCTCCAGGCGGATGCGACGGCCCTGCTCGACGTCCTTCTTCTCCTTCTCCTCGGCCTTGTCGCTCTTGCGCGTGTCGCGCGGCGGCAGCTGGATGTCCTCCTCGGCCGCGATGCCCGCCTGCAGCTGGCGGCCGCGCTCGAGTTCAGCGTCGAATTCGGCGCCGAACAGCAGCGCGATGTTGGCGATCCACAGCCACAGCAGGAAGATGATCACGCCTGCCAGCGACCCGTACGTGCGGTCGTAGTTGGAGAAGTTCGCGACGTAGACGCCGAAGGCGACGGAGGCGATGACGAGGGTGAGGATCGCCAGGAGCGAGCCCAGGCTCACCCACCGGAACTTGGGCTGCTTGGCGTTGGGCGTCGCGTAGTAGAGGATCGCCACCATCAGCACGACGATCAGCAGCAGCACCGGCCACTTCACGATCTCCCACACCGTCGTGGCGACCTCGCCGAGCCCGAGGGCAGAGCCCACGGCGTCGGCGACCGGCCCCGAGACCACGAGGATGACCAGTGCCACGACGATCAGCACCACGCCGATGATCGTGATGAGCAGCTGAGCCGGCTTGAGCTTCCAGAACGGACGGCCCTCCGCGATCTCGTAGACGCGGTTCATGGCGCGGCTGAACGCCGCGACGTACCCCGACGCCGACCAGATGGCCAGCAGAAGGCCGAGGACGAGGCCCCAGCCGGCGGCGGGGGAGTCCGCGAGCTGCTCGAGAGGGCCGCGCAGCGTCTGCGCGGTCTCGGGCGAGGCGGACTCGACGACCCCGAGGATCGCGTCGGTGGCCTGCCCGTTCCCGGCGATCAGCCCGAAGATCGAGAACACCGCGACGAGTCCGGGGAAGATCGCCAGCACGGAGTAGTACGTGAGCGCGGCGGCGATGTCGGTGCACTCGTCGGAGGAGAACTCCCGGGCGGTCTTCACGAAGACGTACTTCCAGGAGCGCTTCTCGATCTCGCGCGGGGTGTCGGGCTTGTCGGGGTGCTCGGGGGAGGGAGCGTTGCGGGGGTCCGTCCGCCGGTCGGCGCTCGTGTCGGTCATGCCCCGAGCGTGCGGCGCGCCCGAGAGATCCGCGGAGGGGGTTGACAGCGGGCGCGGTTCTCGGATGACGGCGGCTCGGGCTTCGCGCACGGGTACGGCCGCTACGAGCGGAAGACACCTGCCGTAGACTGGTCCGCACGATGGACGACCCTCCTAGTTGCAGACGATCGCCCCACCGACCCTCCTCCCGAACGAACGGGGGTGACGTGTGATGGATTACGTCATGTTGGGCGTGGGGCTTCTGCTCACCATCGGGACCGGCCTGTTCGTCGCCAGCGAGTTCGCTCTGGTGAACCTCGACCGGGCAGACCTCGAGGCCCGCCAGGCCGCCGGCGAGAGCCGCCTGTCGCTGACGATCAGCGCGCTGCGCATCACCTCGACGCACCTGTCGAGCGCGCAGCTGGGCATCACGCTGACGACGCTCCTCACCGGCTACACGATGGAGCCGGCGATCTCGAACCTCCTCGCACCGGTCTTCGACGCGTGGGGCATCCCGGAGGGCGTCTCGCGCCCCCTCGCCGCCGTCATCGGCGTCTCGATCGCGACCGTCTTCTCGATGATCATCGGCGAGCTCGTGCCGAAGAACTTCGCGCTCGCCGTCCCGCGGCAGACCGCCAAGCTCGTCATGCCCTTCCAGGTGGCGTTCACCACCGTGTTCCGCCCCGCGATCGCGGTGCTCAACGGCAGTGCGAACGGCGTGCTGCGGGCCGTCGGCATCGAGCCGAAGGAAGAGCTCTCGGGCGCGCGCACGGCGGAGGAGCTGTCGAGCCTCGTCCGCCGGTCCGCGATCGCCGGTGTGCTCGAGGAGGACACCGCATCGCTCCTCGACCGCAGCCTCACCTTCGCGCGCCTGTCCGCCGCCGACGTCATGACGCCGCGCCCGAGCATCCACGCGCTCGCCGCCGACGACTCGGCCGAGGACGTCATCCAGCTGGCCCGGCGCACCGGGCACAGCCGGTTCCCGGTGTACGGCGAGTCGATGGACGACATCACCGGCATCGTGCACCTCAAGGCCGCCGTGGGCGTGCCGCGCGAACGGCGCTCCGACGTGCCCGCCGCGGCGCTCGCCACCGAGCCGCTGCGCTTCCCCGAGGCGGTGCACCTGGACGTGCTCGTGGCCGAGCTGCGCGCCCGCGGCTATCAGATGGCCGTGGTCGTCGACGAGTACGGCGGCACCGCGGGCGTGGTCACGCTCGAAGACCTCGTCGAAGAGATCGTGGGCGAGGTGCTCGACGAGCACGACCGCCGCCGCGCGGGCATCGTGCGGGTGGACGACACGGTCATCTTCCCCGGCGAGCTGCGGCCCGACGAGGTGCGCGACCGCACCGGCATCCGCATCCCCGAGGGCGATGTCTACGACACCGTCGGGGGCTACATCATGAGCGTGCTCGAGCGCATCCCCGCCGTGGGCGACAGCGTCGAGATCGAGGACGGCACCATCGAGGTGCAGCGCATGGAGGGGCGCCGTGTGGACCGCGTGCGCTTCACGCCCACGCCGATGCCCCACGAAGACGCGACGGAAGGAGGTGATGGCCGATGAACGACTGGGCAGGAATCGCCTGGCTGGTGGTGCTCCTCATCGCCAACGCCTTCTTCGTCGGCGCCGAGTTCGCCGTCATCTCCGCGCGCCGGTCGCAGATCGAGCCGCTCGCCGAGAAAGGCTCCCGGTCGGCCAAGACCGCGCTCTACGCGATGGAGCACGCGACGCTCATGCTGGCGACGAGCCAGCTCGGCATCACGATCTGCTCGCTGCTGATCCTGAATGTCTCCGAGCCCGCGATCCACCACCTCCTCGCCGAGCCGCTCGGCCTCACAGGCTGGTCGGAGGGAGTGGTCGACGGCATCGCCTTCGCCATCGCGCTCCTCCTGGTGTCGTACCTCCACGTCGTGTTCGGCGAGATGGTGCCGAAGAACCTCGCCTTCTCGGTGCCCGACCGCGCGGTGCTGATGCTCGCGACTCCGCTGGTGTGGGTGTCGAAGGTCTTCCACCCGGTGATCGTCACGCTGAACTGGATCGCGAACCACATCGTGCGCCTGTTCCGCGTCGAGCCGAAGGACGAGGCCGCCTCGACGTTCACGCTCGAGGAGGTCGCGACGATCGTGAACCAGTCGCGCATCGAGGGCGTGCTCGACGATGCCGCCGGCACGGTGTCGGCCGCGTTGGAGTTCACCGACAAGAAGGCCGCCGACATCGCGGTGCCGCTGTCGCAGCTGGTGACGCTCCCCGAGACCACGACGCCCGACGAGATCGAACGCGCCGTCGCCAAGCACGGCTTCTCGCGCTACGTGATCGTCGACGAGACGCACGTGCCGCTCGGGTACGTCCACCTCAAGGACATCCTGCGGGCGGCCGAGGGACCGGATGCCGCGACCGATGTCGCGCGTCAGATCCCCACCAAGCGCATCCACCACATGGTGCCGGTGCTCGAGTCCACCGACCTCGAGGACGCCCTGGCGCTGATGCGCCGCGCGGGCCGTCACCTCGCGCAGGTGCGCAACGAGGCCGGCGACATCACGGCGGTGCTGTTCCTGGAGGACATCATCGAGGAGCTCATCGGCGAGGTGCAGGACGCCACGCGGCGCCGGATGTTCTGACGCATCTCCGCTCGTTGAGCGAGCGAAGTGGGACGAAACGCCCTGAGCCTGCGAGATGGCTCAGGGCGTTTCGTCTCGCTCGTTCCTCGCTCGCTCAACGGCCGGGATCGCGCGTGTCGGGCGACCGGTCTCGCTCGCTCAACGACCGGGACAGGCGAGCGCCGGGGCACCGGTCTCGCTCGTTCCTCGCTCGCTCGACGACCGGGATCAGGCCCGGGCCACCGGGCGCGCGCGGAGGTACTGGGCGGGCCAGTAGTCGATGTCGGCGCCGAGCTCGGAAGCCGCGCGCAGGCCGTAGTGCGGGTCGCGGAGCCACTCGCGGCCCGACATGACCGCGTCGGCGTCGTCGTCGGCGAGCACGCGCTCGGCGTGCGCCGCGTCGTCGATCATGCCGACGGCGTTCACGGGCACGCCGGCCTCGCGCCGGATGCGCGACGCGAGCGGCACCTGGTAGCCAGGTCCGGTCGTGAGCTGCTGGTGGGCGACGAGCCCGCCGCTGGAGATGTCGAAGAAGTCCGCGCCGCGCTCGGCCGCCCACCGGGCGACGATGACCGTCTCCTCCGGGTCCCAGCCGCCCTCCGCCCAGTCGGTGGCGGAGAACCGCACGATGATCGGCGCGCCGGGCGCGGCATCCGTCACCGCCTCCAGCACCCGCAGCAGCAGGCGCGCGCGGTTCTCGAGAGAGCCGCCGTACTCGTCGTCGCGCTGGTTGGACAGCGGCGAGAGGAACTGGTGCAGGAGGTAGCCGTGCGCCGCGTGGAGCTCGAGCACCTGGAATCCCGCCTCGATCGCGCGGCGCGCGGCGGCCGTGAAGTCGGCCACCACGCGCTCGATGCCCTCGCGGTCGAGCGCGACCGGCTCGGCGTAGCCCTCGAACGCGACGGCGGAGGGGGCGACGGTCGTCCAGCCGCCCTCGTCGGCGGCGACCGAGCCCCGGCGGTCGGAGAACGGCGGCCACGTCGACGCCTTGCGGCCCGCGTGGGCGAGCTGCACGCCGGCCACCGCGCCGCGGCGGCGGATCGCGGCGACGATCGGCGCCCATGCGTCGCGCTGCTCGTCGTTCCAGAGCCCGGCGTCGTCGGGCGAGATCCGCCCCTCGGGCGCCACGGCCGTCGCCTCGGCGACGATGAGACCGGCGCCGCCCGACGCGAACTGGGCGAGGTGCGTGTGGTGCCACTCCTGGGGCACGCCGTCCACGGCGCTGTACTGGCACATCGGCGACACCCACAGACGGTTGCGCACCGTCACGTCGCGCAGGGTCAGCGGGGTGAACAGGCGGCTCATCGCGGTCTCCGGATCTGATCGGGGGGGAGCGGGGTACTGTGACCACATGGTGAGGACGTGGAAGCGTGACGACGCCGCGCTCGCCCTGCGGAGGCCCACGGCCTCCGACGACAAGTATTCCCGAGGCGTGCTGGGCATGCGGACAGGGTCGGACGCCTACCCGGGCGCCGCGGTGCTCGGCGTCGAGGCCGCGTGGCGCACCGGGCTCGGGATGGTGCGCTACCTCGGGGCCGACCGTCCCTCCGCGATGGTGCTCGCGCGCCGGCCCGAGACCGTGACGGCCGACGGGCGCGTGCAGGCATGGGTCGTCGGATCGGGAACGGATGCCGCGACCCGCACTCCGGCCGACACCGACGCGCTCCGCGCGATCCTCTCCGACACCGACCCCGTCGTCGTGGACGCGGGAGCGCTCGACCTCGCCGCAGAGGCCACCGCGCCGCGGATCCTCACGCCGCATGACCGGGAGCACGCGCGCCTGCGGTCGGCCCTCGGCCTCGGGCACGGCCCCGCCGATCGCGCGGAGGCCGCGCGGGAGACGGCGGAGGCGACCGGGGCGGTCGTGCTGCTGAAGGGATCCGTGACGGTGGTGGCCGCCCCCGACGGCTGGACGGCGACGGTCGAGGCGGGCACGCCGTGGCTGGCGACCGCCGGCACCGGCGACGTGCTCGCGGGCGTGATCGGCGCGCTCGTGGCCGGCGCGATGGCTCGCGACGAGCCGACGGATGCCGCGGCCCTGGCGGCGCTCGCCGCCTCCGGGGCGTGGCTGCACGGGCGGGCGGGAACGATCGCCGCCCTCGGCGCGAGCATCGCGGGCGTGCCGAGCATGCCGGCGTTCCCGGACGGCCCGATCACGGCGCTGGACGTCGCCGAGGCGCTGCCGCGCGCCGTCGCCGAGGCGCTGCGCCGCTGACGAGCGGCCTCGCGAGCCGTCCCTAGGATGGGGAGGTGTCTCGGCGGGCGTGGGTGTGGATCGCGTTCGTCCTCGTGCACGCGGTCGTCATCTGGCTCGGCTTCGTCGACGATCACGCCGCCTCGTGGGACGTCGGCCAGCTGTACCGCTGGTGGGCCTGGCAGACCCTCCACGGCGAGGCGTTCCCCGGCATCACCGAGGACTGGATCTACCCGGCCCTGGCGCACCTGCCGATCCTCCTCACGGGGGTGTTCTACCCCCTCGTCGATTACACGCTGGTGTGGGGGCTGCTCGTCACGGCACTGGATGCCGCGGCCTTCGCCGTGCTCGTCGGTCGCGGGCGGTCACGCGGCCGGCTGATCGCGGCGTGGTTCTGGCTCGCGGCGACGCTGGCGCTCGGCGGCGTCGGGATGTTCCGTCTCGACGCCGTGACCGTGCCGCTCGCGGTGGCGGGCTCGCTGTGGCTCGTGGGGCGTCCGTGGCTGGGATCGGCGCTCCTCGCGGTCGCGACGTGGATCAAGGTCTGGCCGGCGGCGATCCTCGCCGCCGGCGTGATCGCGGTGCGACGGCGGCTCGCGATCGTCGGCGCCGCAACAGCGGTGAGCGCGATCGTCGTCGCTGCGGTGCTCCTCGCCGGCGGCGGTGCGCATCTGCTCGGATTCGTCGGCGACCAGACGTCGCGCGGCCTGCAGATCGAGGCGCCGGTCAGCACGTTCTACATGCTGCTCGCGGTCGCCCGGCATCCGGGGGCGGCGGTCGTCCACGACGACGAGCTCATCACGTTCCAGGTGCAGGGGCCGGGCGTCGACGCCGTGATCGCGGCGATGACGCCGGTGCTGCTGGTCGGGATGCTCGCGCTCGCCGCGACCGGCGCGGTCAAGGTCTGGCGCGGTGCGACGTTCGCGGCCCTGTTCCCCCCGCTCGCCGCCGCGCTCGTGCTCGGCTTCATCGTGCTCAACAAGGTCGGGTCGCCCCAGTACATGACCTGGCTGATCGCGCCGCTGGTGGTCGGCCTGGTCCTTGATGTGCGGCGCTGGTGGCGCCCCGCCGCGCTCGCCGTCGTCATCCTGGCGCTCACGCAGGGCGTCTTCCCGTTCTGGTACGACGCGATCCTGGTGCTGCGGCCGGTGGAGGTCTGGATGCTCGTGCTGCGGAACGTGCTGCTCGTGGTGCTCTTCGTGTGGGTCGTCGTGCGGCTCGCGCGCGTGCGGGTGCGGCCGCCGGTGCGGTCACGCGTGCCAGAGTAGGACCCGGCCCTCGTCGCTCCCCGACATCCCCCAGAACCCGGAGGTTCGCATGCTCGTCGCCTTCTCCGTCGCTCCCAGCGGCACCGGCAACGCCGACGGATCGGTGCACGACGCCGTCGCCGCCGCCGTGCGCGTCGTCCGCGACAGCGGGCTGCCGCACCGCACCACCTCGATGTTCACCGAGATCGAGGGCGAGTGGGACGAGGTGTTCGACGTCATCAAGCGCGCCACCGAGGCGGTCGCGCCGTACGGATCCCGCGTGTCGCTCGTGCTGAAGGCCGACATCAGGCCCGGCTGGTCGGGCGAGCTCGACGGCAAGATCGAGCGCCTGGAGGCGGCGATCGACCGTCAGGGCGGCGACTCGGGAGAGGCCTGACGACACGCGCCGACATCAGCGGCGCCGCGTGTCCGAATCGATTCGACAGGATGCCGAGCCGGCGGCTAGCATGACCCGGTGACCTCCTCGAACACTTCGAGGGGGGCGGCGATGTGGGCGCTCCTCTCCCTCGCCGTCGGCAGCTTCGGCATCGGCATGACCGAGTTCGTCGTGATGGGGCTGCTGCCCGACATCGCATCCGACCTCCTCCCTGCGCTCTGGGCGACGAGCACGGAAGACGCCATCGCGCAGGCCGGCTGGCTCATCTCGCTGTACGCCCTCGGCGTGGTCGTCGGTGCGCCGACCATCGCCGGCGCGGTCGCGAAGTACCCGCGCCACCGGGTGATGATCGCCCTCGCCCTGGCGCTCACCGTCTTCAACGCGCTCACCTTCCTCGCCCCGACGTTCGAATGGGTCGCGGCCTCCCGCTTCCTCGCCGGCCTGCCGCACGGTGCGTACTTCGGCATCGGCGCGCTGGTCGCCGCCGACGTGCTGGGCCCCGGCATGCGGGCGAAGGGCGTCGCGTTCGTGCTGACCGGTCTGACCGTCGCGAACGTCGTCGGAGTGCCGTTGGGGACCTACCTCGGTCAGCAGCTGGGCTGGCGCGCCGCGTTCATGGTCGTGGCGGCGATCTTCGCCGCGGCGACCGTGCTCATCGCGTTCTTCGTCCCCGAGCACCCGGGCGATCCGAGTCGCACCCTGCGGGCCGAGCTCAAGGTCTTCCGCATCGGCCAGGTGTGGCTCGCGCTCGGCGTGGGCGCGATCGGCTTCGGCGGCTTCTTCGCCGTCTACAGCTACATCGCGCCTCTGGTCACCGAGGTCGCCGGGTCTCCGGCGTGGGTGGTGCCGATCGTGCTCGTCGTCATGGGGCTGGGCATGACCGTCGGCAATCTCGTCGGCGGCCACCTGGCCGACGTCGACCTCAAGCGCACGCTCGTCGGCGGCCTGATCGCCCTCGCCGCCGTCCTCGCGCTCCTGGCTGTGACGGCGCAGTGGATCTGGGCCCTCGGCTTCTTCGTCTTCGCCACCGGGCTCGTGGCCTCGGCGCTGAGCCCGACCATTCAGACCCGGCTCATGGACGTCGCGCAGGACAACCAGTCGATCGCGGCAGCGCTCAACCACTCGGCGCTCAACATCGGCAACAGCCTCGGGGCCTTCCTGGGTGGGCTCGTCATCGCGGCGGGACTCGGTTTCCGCGCCCCGGCCTGGGTCGGCGTCGTCCTCGCCGCGGCCGGCCTGGCGCTCGCAGCCGCAAGCCTGCTCGCCGAGCGGCGTCGCGCTGCGGTCGGCGTGTAGCCCCGGCATCCGTCCGATCCTCGCGGGACGATCGCACGCGGCCCGCACCCGCCGCCGCGGATAGAGTGGGCGCGTGTCACCGCCGACGCCGTCCGATCGCGCCCTGCCCGCCGATCGCGCCCTGCCCGCAGATCGCGCCCTGCGCGCCGTCGCGGACTCCGTCGCCGAGTCGCGGACGCGGCGGCCCGAGGACGCGCGCGACCCCGGCATCCCCGTCGCGGCGACGGCCGTGCTGCTGCGGGATGCGGCCGGCGCGCTCGAGGTGCTGATGATCGAGAGGCCCGACCGCGGCTCGTTCGCCGGGGCGTGGGTGTTCCCGGGCGGCAAGCTCGAGGCCGGCGACCGCCGCGCGGGCGACGAGCCCGAAGCCGAGACGGCTCGGCGCGCGGCGGTGCGGGAGACGCAGGAGGAGACGGGCCTCGACCTCGACGCGGACGATCTCGTGACCCTGTCGTGCTGGGACCCGCCCCCGGGGATCGCGCTGCGCATCCGCACGTGGTTCTTCCTCGCGCGCGTCGCGCGCGGAACGCTCGCCCTGGCGCCGGGCGAGGCGGTGGCTGCGGAGTGGTTGCGGCCGTCCGAGGCCCTCGCGCGGCACGGCCGCGGCGAGCTGACCCTGTACCCGCCCACGTGGGTCACCCTCCACGCCCTGGCCGTCCATGCCGACGCGGGGTCGGCCGTCGACGCCGCGCGCCTGGCCGGCGTGCAGCGCTTCGAGACGGTCGCGCGCCGCGGCGGCGACGGACCGATGCTGCTGTGGGAGGGGGACGACGACTACGATCCGGATGCCGCAGCCGCGGCATCCGGATCGCGTCATCGCCTCGAGATCGGCGCCCTGCCCTGGTGCTACCAGCGCACGGGCTGAGCGGCGCTCACGGCTCGATGACCTTCGCCACGCGCACGAGGTCCGCGAACGTGAACTCGCCCGCCGTGTCGCCCATCGTCGGCGCGAACGCGACGTTGAGCATCGACAGCGCGTCACGGCGCAGCATGCGCACGAAGGTGTCGGCGACGATCTTCGCGCCGAGCGGGCCGAGGTGCTCGCCGTCGGCGGCGACCATCGCCTCGCGCAGCACGTAGTACCACAGCGGCGTCTTCTCGAGCAGGAGGCCGTCCGCCTGCTCGAGGACGGCGATCTCGTCGGCGGGCAGGCCGTCGGTCAGCTGTGCGCTGGTGAGCACCGGGACGCCGAGGGCCGCTGCCGTCGCCTGCCCGCTGGGCAGGCCCAGGACCAGTCCTCGCTGGAGGTTCCGCGCCGCGAGCACGCTCATGAGCGCGGTCGTCGTGCCCTTGCCGTCGAGATCCTCCAGGGCACTGGCGAGCACGCTGTCGATCTTGCGGGCGCTGTTGAAGACGGGCACCGGGATGCCCGTCTCGAAGAACGCGTTGAAGTCGACCACCCAGTTGGACCGCACCGGCAGGTGCGGCTCGTGGATGAAGGCGAAGACGTCCGTCATCGGCTTCGTGCGCAGCTCGAAGTTCAGCCAGTAGTCGTCGCGGATCATGCTGTGCCCGAAGCGGTACGCCGCCACGGAGAACTCCACCGGCATCTCGAACCCGCTGCCGATGGGTGCCACGACGTTCGCCACGGCGTCGTCGACGGCCGCCTGCCCGCAGATGCGCGGCAGGAAGTCGTGCACCACCGCCCACTGGTAGTGCAGCGTCGCCTGTCGCTTGGCCTCGACGAACACGTCGCCGCCGAAGCCGTCCGCGACGAGCTTGTCGACGATCGCGTTGTGGAACTTCAGCATCGAGAAGTGCAGCTGCGACACGATGAGGTTCTCGTTGTTGCGCGGGTCGCCGATGATCGCGGTGAGCGCCGTCGTGCGGGGCACGTCGCGGTCGGTGTGCGAGATCATCCCCGCCGCCGCGGCGGCGCCGCCGGGTCCGCCCGGCCCGCTCTGCAGGTTGGTGCCGAGGAGCATGCGGAAGGCGGATGCCGGCTCGCCTGATGCGGGAGCGGCGTAGAGGTAGGCGTCGACCGCCGGCCCGCGGCCGTAGACGCTGTCGAGGTCGAGCATCGGCGAGCGCATGTTGTTGATCACGCGCGCGTCGACGATCGTCGGGGCGTCGAGCGCCGACGACACGTCGAGGGTGATGTCGTGGTCGACGAACTGCCCGACGTACGTGAAGCCCGACGGCGTGGCCGAGTCGTCCGCGGTCTCGCGACCGCTGTTGCCCATCAGGTGGCCGAGCTCCCCGAGCAGGGCGCGCGTGTCGTCGTCGAGCGGCAGACGGCTCTCCTCACGCACCTCCTCGGACGTCAGGTACCCGAACTTGTCGGCGGCGGACGAGAAGACCTCGTGCTGCGGGAAGTAGCCCAGCGAGAACTTCGCGCCGTGGAACCTCCCGATCTCGGGTCGGACGAGTTCAAGGGAGGCGCGGATGTCGATCGGGAGCCGTGCCTGCGCGCGCTCTCCTCCGCCCGGCCCGCGCTCGCGGGTGCCGTTCAGACCCAGTTGCTCTCGCAGAAAGGGCTGCGCGGCGAACGCGTCTTCGGGCGTCTCGGCACCCGCTCTGGTCTCAGTGCTCATTGTTCCCTCCTTGGGACGGTTGGCCCCCTGAAGGAGGGCCGCCCCGAGGGCGGTGATACCGCGGCCGGTCAGTCGGCGAGCCGGTCAGTCGGCGAGGAGGCGACGGATGTGCGCGCCGACGGCGCCGGTCTCGATGAGGAAGCCGTCGTGGCCGAAGTCGCTCGAGAGGACGACGGCGCGGTCGCCGTCGAGCGTGTTGCGGATGCCGCGGGCGATGCGGTGCTGGCCGTCGATCGGGAACAGGCGGTCGCTGTCGATGCCGAGCACGAGCGCCGTCGCGGTCACGCGGGCGAGGGCGTCCTCGACGCCGCCGCGATCGCGGCCGACGTCGTGGGAGTTCATCGCCTCGACGAGCGTGATGTACGAGTTGGCGTCGAAACGCCGCGTGAACTTGTTGCCGTGGAAGTCGAGGTACGACTCCACCGCGAAGCGGCCGCCGTGCCCGAGCGGGCTGACGCCCGACTGCCACGTGCGCTGGAACCGCTGGTTGAGCTCGGTGGGGGAGCGGTAGTTCAGCAGCGCCATGCGGCGGGCGAGGGCGAGCCCGCGCGACGGACCGTCGCCGTCGCCGGCGTCGTAGTACTCCCCGCCCTGGAAGCGCGGGTCGATGCGGATGGCCTCGAGCTGCACCGAGTTGAGGGCGACCTGGTCGGCGGTGTTCACCGGCGGCGACGACAGGATGCCGACCCGCTCGACGCGGTCGGGCAGCATGACCGCCCACTCCAGCGCGTGCATGCCGCCCATCGAGCCGCCGACGACCGCCGCCCACACGTCGATGCCGAGCGCGTCGGCCAGGCGCACCTGCGCGTTCACCTGGTCGCGGATCGTCAGGTAAGGGAAGCGCGAGGCCCATTCGTAGCCGTCGGGCCCGATCGACGCCGGTCCGGTCGACCCCTGGCATCCGCCGAGCATGTTCGGCGCCACCACGAACCAGCGGTCGGTGTCGATCGGCGCGCCGGGGCCGACGATGTCGTCCCACCAGCCGGATGTCGGGTGGCCCGCACCGGCGGGTCCTCGCACGTGGCTGTCGCCGGTGAGGGCGTGGAGCACGAGAACGGCGTTGTCGCGGGCGGCGTTGAGCTCGCCCCACGTCTCGTACGCGAGACGATATGCGGGCAGCTCACGGCCGCCCTCGGTGCGGAAGGCGCCGAAGGCGGCGAAGTGCCGCGCGCCGACCGGGTCGCCGTCGCGCCACGCGCCGGTGGCGGGCGGGCGGCCCAGCAGCAGGCGCGCGTCGGCCTCCGTCACGGGCGCGCTCGGCACCGTGTCTTCGGAGGTCTGCCAGTCCATTGGTCCATTCTCGCCTGAGCGTGCGAGTGCCCGCGGTCTGTTACACGAGCGGTGGCCTCGCGCATCGCGGCCGTGCACCCGCGCATGACAGAATGCGCGCATGTCCAGCGCCGAGCCGTTCATGCCCGCTCACGAGCCTCCCGCGCAGCAGCCGCCGCAGGAGCACGACCTCGATCACGACACCGACGTGCTCTTCGATGCCCAGGATCCCGGTGCGCCCGCGTCGGATCCCGAGCCGTGGCACGCCGACGACGCGGCCGCCACCCTGCCGCGGCCGGTGCCGGGGGAGCACCTCACGGCCGAGCAGCTCTCGGCCGATCTCGGAGCCGACGCGCCGGAATGACGGATGCCCCGTCCCGGCGCAGTGCGCAGGACGAGGCATCCGTTCACCCGAGGAGGAGGGTTCAGGCGCGGGCGGCCTCCGACACGCGCCGGGCGGCCGCGAGCGCCTGCTCGAGGTCTGCCTTGAGGTCGTCGATGTTCTCGAGACCCACCGAGAGGCGCACGAGGCCGGGAGTGACGCCGGTCGTGAGCTGCTGCTCGGGGGTGAGCTGCGAGTGCGTGGTCGACGCGGGGTGGATGACGAGCGAGCGCACGTCGCCGATGTTGGCGAGGTGGCTGAACAGCGTCAGCGAGTTGACGAACGCGCGGCCCGCCTCGACGCCGCCCTTGAGCTCGAACGACAGCACCGCGCCCACGCCCTTCGGCGCGTAGTTGTTCGCGGCGGCGTACCACGGCGACGTCGGCAGGCCCGAGTAGTTGACCGACGCGACGTCGGAGTGGTTCTCGAGCCACTCGGCGATCTCCTGCGCGTTCTGCACGTGGCGCTCCACGCGCAGCGACAGCGTCTCGATGCCCTGGATCAGCAGCCACGCGCTGTTCGGCGAGATGGCCGAGCCGAGGTCGCGCAGCAGCTGCACGCGCGCCTTGATGATGTACGCCAGGCCGTCGCCGACCGCGGCCGTGTACGACGCGCCGTGGTACGAGGGGTCGGGCACGGTCAGCCCGGGGAACTTCTCGACGTTCTTGGACCACTCGAACGTGCCGCCGTCGACGATCACGCCGCCGATGGTCGTGCCGTGGCCGCCGAGGAACTTGGTCGCCGAGTGGACGACGATGTCGGCGCCGTGCTCGAACGGCTTGATGAGGTACGGCGTCGCGATCGTGTTGTCGACGATCAGCGGCACGCCGTTCTCGTGCGCGACGTCGGCGACGCCGCGGATGTCGAGCACGTTGATCTTGGGGTTGCCGATGGTCTCGGCGAAGAACAGCTTCGTGTTCGGACGGACGGCGCGGCGCCACTCCTCGAGGTCGTCCTGGTTCTCGACGAACGTGACCTCGATGCCGAGCTTGGCGAGCGTGTACTTGAAGAGGTTGTAGGTGCCGCCGTAGATCGAGCTCGACGAGACGATGTGGTCGCCGGCCTCGGCGATGTTGAGAACCGCGAACGTGGCCGCGGCCTGGCCGCTGGCGAGCAGGAGTGCGCCGGTGCCGCCCTCGAGCGCGGCGAGGCGCTCTTCCACGACCGCCTGGGTCGGGTTCTGGATGCGCGTGTAGATGTTGCCGAACTCCGCCAGGGCGAACAGGTTGGCCGCGTGATCGGCGTTGTCGAAGACGTACGACGTGGTCTGGTAGATCGGCGTCGCGCGAGCCTTGGTCACCGGGTCGGGCTGAGCCCCCGAGTGGATCTGCTTGGTCTCGAAACGCCAGTTCTCGGGTGCGGACATGGCTTGCTCCTGCGGATTCGGATGCCGGGAGCGTGCCCCCCAGCCGGGTTCGAGAGTACGGACAGGGGCCACTTGTCAACAAAGCGGGGGAAATGTGACGTAACGCGCTCGAGCCCGCGGAATGGGCGGTCGGCGGGCGGATGGGTAGCGTGGACGCCATGGCGAACAGACGTGCGGTGGTGACCGGGGCGAGCTCGGGGATCGGTGAGGCTGCGGTGCGGGCGCTCCGGGCGAGCGGCTGGGATGTGGTGGGGGTCGCGCGGCGCGCCGACCGCCTCGCCGCACTGGAGGCAGACACCGGTGCCGTCGCTTTCGCGGCCGACCTGACCGCCGACGCCGACGTCGAGGCGCTCACGGCGTTCCTGGCCGAATCTGGCCCGCTGCATGCGCTCGTGCACGTCGCCGGCGGCGCCCGCGGCACGGATCGGGTCGAAGACGGTCGCGTCGACGACTGGCAGTGGATGTTCGAGGCCAATGTGCTGTCGGCCCAGCGGCTCGTGGCGGCGCTGCTGCCGCAGCTGCGCCGCGCCGCGGCATCCGACGGTCACGCCGACACGCTCTTCGTGACCTCGACGGCGGCCACGACCGCCTACGCCGGCGGCGCCGGGTACAACGCGGCGAAGGCCGGCGAGGCGATGCTGGCGCACGCCCTTCGGCTCGAGCTGAACGGCGAGCCGATTCGCGTCGTCGAGATCGCGCCGGGGATGGTCTACACGCCCGAATTCACCCTTAACCGCCTCGGCGGCGACAGCGTGGCCGCGGAGCGCGTCTACGAGGGTGTCGAGAACCCGCTGACGGCCGACGATGTCGCCGACGTCATCGCCTACGCGCTGAACGCCCCCGGTCACGTCAACCTCGACCTGGTCACGATGCGGCCGGTGGCGCAGTCGGCGCAGCACCTGCTCGCGCGAGGCCCGCTGCGCACGCGCGGCTCGGGGGAGCTGTGATCCCCACCCGCGGCACGGTCGTCACGTACCCCGCCGGTGAGACGGCGTCGCGCGGAGCGGTGATCCACGTCGCCGACGCCGGGGGAGGACGCAGCGCCGTCGTGCTCGATCGGACGGCCTTCCACCCCGTCGACACGGCGTGGCCCGACCAGCCCGCCGACCGCGGGACGCTGCGCGTCGGCGACGCCGAGCTCGACGTGGTCGACGCGGTCGTGGGCGCGACCCAGGGAGACACCCTCGTGCTCGGTCCCGAGGTGCCGGTGCGCACCGGCACCGAGGGATGGACGTTCGTGGTGGCGCACCTCGTCGAGGGCGACGCGTCAGCGGCCGAAGGCGACCCGGTCGAGGTGATGGTCGACGCCGGCCACCGGGCCGCGCTGTCGGCGGGCCACACGGCGTGCCACCTCGCCTCCCTCGCGCTGGACGCCGCGCTCGCCGGCGCCTGGCGCAAGGACGCCCCGGTCGACGCGCTCGGCGCGCCGGCCTTCGACGCCCTCGCCATCCAGGAGTCGCGGATCGTGCCCGACGGGTCGCGCGACGTGTACCGCGTCGGCAAGTCCCTGCGCCGCAAGGGGTTCGACCCGACGGCGCTCGGCGACCTCGACGGGCTGGCCGCGCGCGTGGACGCCCAGCTGGCCGATTGGATCGCCGCCGGGGGCTCCGTGCGCATCGAGGCCGACGGCGACGCCCTCGCGGACCGCCGCACATGGGTCTGCGAGCTGCCGGGCGCCGCGGCGCGCATCCCGTGCGGCGGCACTCATGTCGCCTCGCTCGGCGAGCTCGCCGCCGCGACCGTGTCGTTCGCCGCGACCGAGGTCGAGGGCGGCCTCGAGCTCGTCATGACCACGACCGTGGAACGCGCCTGACATGGCGCTGACCCTGCCCGAGCTCGCCGAGGCGGGGCTGCTCGATCCCGAGTGGTCCGTCGCGCTGGCCCCCGTCGCGCCCGACATCGCGGCGCTCGGCGAGCGGCTGCGAGCCGAGGTGGTGGCCGGTCGTCACTACCTGCCCGCCGGCGACCGGGTGCTGCGGGCCTTCCAGCGCCCGCTGTCCGACGTCAAGGTGCTGATCGTCGGGCAGGACCCCTACCCGACGCCGGGGCATCCGATCGGCCTCTCGTTCGCCGTCGACGCGCACGTGCGTCCGCTGCCACGGAGCCTGGGCAACATCTACCAGGAGCTCGAGGCCGACCTCGGCGTCCCGCGCGCGGCCCACGGCGACCTGTCGGCGTGGAGCGACCAGGGCGTCATGCTCCTCAACCGTGTGCTGACCGTCGCGCCCGGGGCGCCGGCATCCCACCGCGGCTGGGGCTGGGAGAAGGTCACCGAGCACGCCATCCGCACGCTCGTCGCGCGCGAGCGGCCGCTCGTGGCGATCCTGTGGGGCAGGGATGCCGCCAACCTGCGGCCGCTGCTGGGCTCGACGCCGATCATCGAGTCGGCTCATCCGTCGCCGCTTTCCGCGAGCCGCGGCTTCTTCGGCTCTCGCCCGTTCTCGCGGGCCAACGAACTGCTCGCCCGGCAGGGCGCCGACCCCGTCGACTGGCGGCTGCCCGAGGCAGCGGTCGCCGCGACGGCCTGACCCGGGAGGACTCATGCTCGAGGAGGAATACGACAAGGACCGGCGCCGGCTGCCGAGACACCTTCAGCGGCAGCCCGAGCCGGAGCGGCCGTTCTCGTACGTCATCCGACCGGTCGAGGATCGCGACATCCCCGACATCCGCGAGATCTACAATTACTACGTCACCAACTCCGTCGTGACGTTCGACGAAGACACCTGGTCGGTCGGGCAGTGGCGCAAGAAGCGCGATCACCTCGCCAAGCAGGGACTGCCGTTCCTCGTCGCCGAGTCGCCGAACGGCCAGATCCTCGGGTACGCGCTCGTGCAGCCGATGTCGAGCAAGTCGGCCTACCGGTTCTCGGTCGAGAACTCGATCTATCTCGGCCAGGCGGCCACGGGGAAGGGCCTCGGGCGCGCGCTCCTGGAAGCGCTGATCGCCGCGTGCGAGGAGGCCGGCATCCGTCAGATGGTCGCGGTCATCAGCGACAAGGGCGCCGAGGGGTCGATCGCCCTCCACGAGCGGCTCGGCTTCGTCGAGGTGGGTCGCATGGGCCGGGTCGGCTTCAAGTTCGACCGGTGGCTGGGCACGATCTACATGCAGAAGTCGCTGAACCCGGCGAAGGGCGCCGGAAAGAAGGGCGCCTCGAAGAAGGGCCTGTTCGGCCGCTGACCCTCGCGGGGTTCCGCTCGGTGCTCCGGGACCGGTCGTCGCTCAGCGTCCGGCACGCTCGGGCCCGGCGGTCTGCCTGCTCCAGTCGCGCACCGCATCCACGAGATCGCGCCAGGCGCCGACGACCTCCCGGTCGGGCAGCTCGGCCTCGCGCGGGTCGGCATCCGTCCACGTGGCGCGGATCAGCCACACGAACCCGTCGGGGAGGGGCTCGGAGGGCGCGGGCTCGTCCCACGGGCAGCGGTCGATGAGGGAGATCCACTCGGATGCCTCGGCCTCGGGCGGCTGCGCCGACCAGCGGCGCGTGATGCCGGCGATCCCGCCGGTGCGCGCGACGTCGACCTCCACGGCCGGCGGCGGAATGGCCGAGTCAGTGCTCTGCGGTTCGGGCTCGTTCGTCATCCGGGATCACGCCGACGCCCGTCCACCCTGCGCGGACGGCATCGACCTCCTCCGAGTTCTCACCGTACTCCGACACCGCCGCCGAGAGGGTGGCGCGGGCGAACATCGTGAAGTCGGCGGTCGACGACAGCGTGCCGGCGGTGAGCGTGCGGTACCAGATGAGTCCGGCCCGCTCCCATGCTCGGCCGCCGAGCGTCGTCGCCGTCAGGTAGAACGCGTGGTTGGGGATGCCGGAGTTGATGTGGACGCCGCCGTTGTCGTCGCGCGTCTCGACGAAGTCGCGCATGTGGGCGGGCTGCGGGTCCTTGCCCAGCACGTCGTCGTCGTACGCCGTGCCCGGCTCGGCGAGCGACCGCAGAGCCCGTCCCTGGACGGCGTCGGTGAAGATGCCTTCGCCGATCAGCCACGTCGCGGCGTCGACGGTCTGGCCCGCGCGGTGCTGCTCGGCGAGCGCACCGAAGACGTCGGCGAGCGACTCGTTGAGCGCGCCCGACTGGCCGCGGTAGAGCAGGCCGCCCTCGTCTTCGATGACGCCGTGGGCGAGCTCGTGCGCGATGACGCTGAGCGACCCGGTGAAACCGCGGAAGATCTCGCCGTCGCCGTCGCCGAACACCATGCGCTCGCCGTTCCAGAAGGCGTTGTCGTAGTCGCGGCCGTAGTGGACCGTCGCGAGCAGCGAGCTCCCCGAGCCGTCGATGCTGTCGCGCGCGTACGCGTCCCACCAGAAGTCGTACGTCGACCCGAGCCCGTCGAACGCCTCGTCGACGGCCGCGTCGCCGGTGGCGGGGTCGTCTTCTCCCCGCGCGCGCACGCCCGGGAGCACCTCGCGCTGCTGCGCGTCGGAGATCTCGCGGTCGGGTGCGGGCGTCGCCTCGGCGACCAGTGTGCCCGGCTCCTGGATCGACAGCCGCAGCCGGGAGCGGACCGGACGGTATTCGCGCGGTGCGGCGAGCGTGGCTCGCGCGGCCTCGGCCGCCCGGGCCCAGCCTTCCTCCTGCACGGCGGCGATGCGGGCGAGCAGGTAGGGCGGGACGATTCCGGGGGCCATGCTCCGAACCTATCGGCGGCCGCCGACGCTCGGCGGCGCCGCTCCGGACTCGTCACGCACCGCCGGCGGCGCCGTCCGATTCGATGACGGGGATGGAGGCCAGCAGCCGGCGCGTGTACGACACCTGAGGCTGCAGCAGCACCTTCTCGGTGGGTCCCTCCTCGACGATGCGGCCGTCCTTCATCACGACCACGTCGTCGCACAGGTTCTGCACCACGCCGATGTCGTGCGACACCAGCAGCAGCGTGAGCCCGTCGCGGGCGCGGAGTCCGCCGAGCAGTTCGAGGATCTGCGCGCGCACCGTGACGTCGAGCGCCGAGAGCGGCTCGTCGCCGACGAGCAGCCGCGGCCGGTGCACGATCGCCCGCGCGAGGGCGATGCGCTGCCGCTGCCCACCCGAGAACTCGTGAGGGAAGCGGTCGGCCATGCCGGCCTCGAGCCCGACGTCCTCCAGCACCGCGCGCACGCGGGCGCGGCGATCGCCCTCGATCCCGAGGGCCCACAGCGGCTCGCCCACGATGCGGCCGACGCTCATGCGGGGGTCGAGCGAGGCGTACGGATCCTGGAACACGATGCCGGTCTGCCGGCGCAGCCAGTGCAGCGACCGGGCCGACGCCGCGGCGTCGACCTCGCGGCCGTCGAACTCGACGGTCCCGGCCGTCGGGGTGTCCAGGGCGAGCAGAAGTCGCACCAGCGTGGACTTGCCCGAGCCCGACTCGCCGATGATGCCGACGGCGGAGCCCTCGCGCACGTCGAGGTCGGCGTCCTCGAGGCCGGTCGTGAAGCTGCGTCGCTCGAAGAGCGCCGTCTTCGGGACCGGGTACCGGCGGGTGAGGCCGCGCGCACGGATCAGCAGCGTCATGCGCTCGCCCCCGGTCGCCAGAGAGTCGCGGTCGCGTCGCGGAGCAGTTCCTGCGTGACGACGGATGCCGGAGCCGTCAGCAGCTGCGACACCGGCGCCTGCTCCACCACCCTGCCCCGCTCGAGCACCACACCGTGCGTCGCGATCTGCGACAGCACGGCGAGGTCGTGCGTGATGAACACGAGCGACATCCCGTCGTCGCGCGCCAGCGACAGCAGCAGCTCGAGGATCTCGGCCTGGATCGTCACGTCGAGCGCGGTGGTCGGCTCGTCCGCGATGAGCAGCCGCGGCCGGCACGCGAGGGCCATCGCGATCGCGACGCGCTGCCGCTGGCCGCCGGAGAGCTGGTGCGGGTAGCGCGCGACGATGCGCTCCGGGTGGGGGAGCGCGACGCGCGCAGCCTCGTCGATCGCGCGGGCCGCGGCATCCCGCTTCGACACCCCCTCGTGGATCCGGATGGACTCCGCGATCTGGCGGCCGACCGTGCGGATCGGGTTCAGCGCGGTGCGCGGCTCCTGGAAGACGATGCCGATCTCGTCGCCCCGGAGCTCTGCGAGCTCGCGATCGGAGAGCCCCAGGATCTCCTGCCCGTTCCAGCGGATGCTCCCGCTCGCCGCCGCGCCGTCGGGGAGGAGCCCCAGGATCGCCAGCGCCGTCAGCGACTTGCCCGAGCCCGACTCGCCGATGAGACCCACGCGGGCGCCGTCGGGGACGTCGAACGAGACGCCGTCGACGACGACGCGGTCGCCGATGACCACGGTGAGGTCCTGCACCTCGAGGCTCATTGGTCTCCTCTTCCCGCCGAGGCGGTGCGGGATTCAGCACTCACGAGACCACCTCGGGGATGTGGAGGCGTGCGCGGCGCGTCGCGAACGGGCTGCGCGACAGCGTCGGATCGGTGGCCTCGCGCAGCCCGTCGCCGAGCAGGTTGAGTCCCAGCACCGTGAGCGTGATGGCCAGGCCCGGCCAGACGACCGACAGCGGGTGCACGCCGATGAACTGCTGCAGCTGCGCGAGCAGCAGACCCCACGACGGCTCGGTCACCGGCGCGCCGAAGCCCAGGTACGACAGGCCCGCCTCGGCGAGCACGGCGACCGCCATGCCCCACGACAGCTGCACGATGAACACGGGCGCCACGTTGGGCAGGAGGTGGCGTCCGAGGTTCTGGGCGGAGGTCAGGCCCGACGCCCGGCCGGCGAGCACGAAGTCGCTGTGCAGCACGCGGCGCAGCTCGGGCCGGGTCACCCGTGCGATGTTGACCCCGAAGCCGATGCCGACGGCCCAGATGACGACCCAGAGCGACCCGCCCCATACCGCGGAGATCATCATGGCGATGATGAGCACGGGGAAGGCGATGAGGATGTCGACGAACACCGCCACGGACTCGCGCACCCACCGGACGGTGAGCGCACCGAGCGCCGCGAGCGAGATGCCGATGACGGTGGCGACGAGGCCCGCGCCGATCGCCACGAACACCGTGGTGCGCGCGCCCGCCATGAGGAGGCTCAGGATGTCGCGCCCCGTTCCGTCGGTGCCGAGAAGATGCGGCCAGCCGGGGGGCGCCCAGCGGTTCCCGATGTCGACCTGCTGCGGGTCGAACGGCGTCCAGAAGCGCGCGATCAGAGCGGTGACGGCGACCACCGCGACGACGATGAGCCCGAACCGCCCGGTCGACAGCGCCCACAGCCGGCCGAGCCACGCCCACCGCGACGGGCGTCGCGGTGCGGGCGGGCGCGCGGGCGCGGCATCCGTCATCTCGCCATCGGTCTGTGCGCCGGTCGGACGAGTCATGACGCCTCCCGCTGCCGGGGGTCGATGAGGCGGTGCACGAGGTCGACGACGAAGCCGACGATCAGCACGAACCCGGTGAGCGCGAGCAGCTCGCCCTGCACCTTGGGCAGGTCGCGGGCCGCCACGTCGGCGACCAGCATGCGGCCGATGCCGGGGAGCGAGAAGAGCTGCTCGATGACGACAGCGCCGACGATGATGCCGGCCACCTGCAGGCCCAGGACGGTGATGACCGACAGTCCGACGACGGGCAGCCCGTGCCGGATCAGCGCCTGATCGCGTGTGAGGCCTTTCGCGGCGGCCGTCCGCACGAAGTCCTGTCCGACGGCCTGGAGGGTCGCGCTGCGCACGAAGCGCAGCAGCATGGCGCCCTCGACGATCCCGATCGTGAGCGCGGGAAGGATGAGCGAGCGGAAGGCCGCCCACGGGTCGGCCCAGCCGGAGCGCGGGAATCCCTGCGCGGGCAGCCAGCCGAGCCAGACAGCGAAGACGACGACGAGCATCATCCCCGCCCAGACCACCGGCACCGCCGCGAGCGCCTGCGCGCCGACGCTGAGCCCGGTGCCCGACGGCCGGCCGCGCCGCATCGCCGACAGCACCCCGAGGGGGACGCTGATGATCACGGCGATGAGGAGCGACATGATGCCGAGGGGCACCGTCACCTCGGCCTTCTCCCGCAGCTCGTCCACGACGCTCGAGCCGGTGAGCAGTGACGTGCCGAGATCACCGCGCAGCAGGCCGCCGATCCAGTCGAGGTACTGCTCGGGCAGCGGCCGCTCGAGGCCGAGCTGCTCGCGGAGGGCGTCCCGTTGCTCGGCGGTGCTGCCCACCCCGGCAATGAGGTGGGCGATGTCGCCGGGGAGCACGCGGAGCGTGAGGAAGATCAGCACGCTGGCGACGACGAGCCCGAGCAGAAGCAGGGCGAATCGGGTCAGCGTGTACCGGATCACCCGTTGCTCTTGGCGATCTCGGCGAGGTTCAGGCGCTCGTTCACATTGATCGAGGGCATACCGGTGATGTTAGTGCCGACCGCGACGACCGAGGCCCCGTTGTAGAGCCAGTCCGCGGCGTGGTCCTCCGACACGATGCGCGCGGCCTGCTGGAGCAGGTCGGCCGCCTCGGACTCGTCGGTGGCCGCGAGGGACTCCGCGTACAGCTCCTGCACCTCGGGGTTGTCGTAGGTGAAGTAGTAGTCGGGGTCGGCCCAGTTCTCGAAGTCGTGCGCCTCGGTGTGGAGCACGAAGCTCAGCTCGTAGTCGTGGTTGGTGTAGACGTCGGTGAGCCAGGTCGCGAAATCGACGGAGTCGACCTCGAGGGTGATGCCGACCTCGTCGAGGTCCGACACCAGGATCTGCGGGATCGTCGTCGAGTAGAAGCTCGGGATGGTGAGCGTGAGCTCGAGATCCTCGGCGCCGGCCTCCTCGAGAAGGGCCCGCGCGGCCTCGGGGTCGTACGGCGCGACGTCCGAGAGGTCCTCGTAGCCGGGGTCGAGCTCGGGAATCGGCCCGAACTGCGTCTGGCCCGACGCGAGCGCCTCGATGATGGCGTCGTGGTCGATTGCCTGGCGGATGGCCTGGCGGATGCGCTCGTCCTCGAGCGGGCTGCCCGGCGCCTGGTTGAACGCGAGCGTGCCCTTGTCGGTGGACTGACCCAGCACGAGGGCGAAGTCGCCGTTCGCCTCGACCTGCTCCTGCAGGTTCGCGTCGAAGCCCGTCAGCACGTCGACCTCGCCCGCCAGCGCGGCGTTGAGTGCGGCCTGGTTGTCGGGGATGTAGTCGAACACGACCTCCGCGACCTCGACCTGGTCGCCCCAGTACGACTCGTTGCGCACGAACGTGATGCTGTCGCCTTCACGCCAGTCGTCGAGCACGAAGGGCCCGGTGCCGTTCGCCGCCGTCTGGTAGTCGACGGTGTCGCCCTCTTTGAGGACGATGCCGGCGCGGCCGGTGAGGTTCCACAGCAGCGTCGAGTCGGGGGCGCTGAGCGTGAGGGTGATGTCCTGACCCTCCGCGGTGACCGACGTGACGCCGGCGAGCCGCGCCGAGTCGCGCCACTCCGCGGTGTCGCGGCGGGTGTTGAGCGACCACACGACGTCCTGCGGGGTGAGCGCCTGGCCGTCGTGGAAGGTCACGCCCTCGCGCAGCGTGAACGTGTACGTGAGCCCGTCGGGCGAGACCGTCCAGTCGCTCGCGAGCGACGGCACGATGTCCTGTTCGGGGGTCCGGGCCACGAGACCCTGATAGATGTTGTCGACCAGGATCTGGTCGAGCGCGGCGCCGGCGGTCTGACGGATGTCGAGGTTGCCGGGCTCGAGCACCAGGCGGATCGCCACCGACGCGTCGGGGTCGGGTTCTCCGGTCGCCGTCGGCGTGGCCTCGCCTCCTCCGCCGCTGCACGCGGTGAGCGCGAGAACCCCCGCGGTGAGCAGCGAGGCGGCGACGAGGGTGGTGCGACGGAGCATGGAGGTCCTTTCGGGAGGGTCCTGTGTGCTGTGCGGGTCCGGCTGCGGGGGAGTCGGCTTCGGGCGTCTTTCAGCCTAGGGACATCGTGGCGGCGTGCGGCAATCCGGTACCCGGAACGCAACAGAAGCGTTAATGCTTCCTTCTTCGCCGGGACGACCTCACTGTCCCGTGGCGATCGCGCGCAGGCGCGCGCCGAGTTCGAGCGGGATCTCCTCCTGCACGTTGTGCCCCGACGGGACGACGACGACGGATGCCGCGGGCACGCGCCGCGCGAACTCGCCCGCGTCGGTCGCCGTGACGTAGCCGCGCTCGCCGCGCAGCAGCGTCGTGGGCGCCGTGACGCCCGCAAGGTCTTCCCAGCCGGTCTCGCCGAGGACGGAAGAGACGGCGTCCGGCCCTTCGACGGGCGCGGATGCGGTCGGCTGCAGGGACTCGGGGATCGGACCCGCCGCGGCGGCGGCATTCGCCAGGTGCGCGAAGTGGTGCTTCCACTCCACCCGTCCGTCGGGCCGGATGCGCGAGTTGAAGTACACGCCGCGCGCGGCCTTGCGACGCGTCCCGCCGCCGAGCCCGAACGCCAGCGCCCGGTCCACGAGCTCGTCGCGCGACGCCCAGTCCACGGGGCCGGCGAAGAAGTCGCGGATCTGCGTCGGCCCGGCGTTCGGATCGACGCCGGGCGTGATGTCGATGACGACGAGCTCGCGCACGAGGTCGGGTCGGGTGGCGGCGACCGCCGCCGCCGTCAGCCCGCCGAGGGACTGGCCGACCAGCACCTGAGGCGTGTCGGTCCACGCGTCGATGCCCGCCGCGACGTCGGGGGCGAGCGCGCGCGCGACGTACGCGAGGTCGTCGCGCCACGACGAGTCGCCGTGTCCGGGCAGGTCGATCGCGAGAGCGGGCAGGCCGAGGGACAGCACCGTGGTGTCCCACGTGTGGGCGTTCAGGCCGGCGCCGTGCAGGAACGTCACCACCGGCGCCGCGTCGGGGGTGGCGGCGGGCGCCCAGCGCAGGGCGCTCAGCGTGCGTCCGTCTCGCAGCGCCAGCGTCAGGCGCTCGCCGCGGGGGACCGGGCCGTCGATTCCGGCCTCGGCGGCCTGCTCGGGGAGGAACGAGAACTCGTCGATGGGGTCGCTCACCCGCTCATCATGCCGCACGCCCGACTTCGCCCGCGCCGCCGCCCGCCGCCGTCGGTAGTCTGGCGTCATGACGGCAGAACACCGCGTGCATCTCTCGCGAGCGGCGCGACCCGCCTACCAGGCGCTCTCCGCATTCTCGAAGACCGTGGGCGGCATCGCCAGCGACAACGGCATCGACGACCGGCTCAAAGAGCTCGTGCAGATCCACGCGTCGCAGCTCAACGGCTGCGCCTACTGCGTGCGCGTCCATGTCGAGCGGGCGCTCGCCGCCGGCGTCACCGCCGACGACATCGCGCAGCTGCCGGTGTGGCGCGATTCGGGTGTCTTCTCCGACCGTGAGCGCGCCGGGCTCGAGCTCGCCGAGGCGTACGTCTTCATCCACGACGACGGCGTGCCCGACGAGGTGTACGACCGCGTCGGGGGCGTGCTCAGCGAGAAGGAGTACGTCGCGCTCAGCTGGATCCTGGTCTCCATCAACGCGTTCAACCGCATCGCCATCGCGGGTCGCTACAGCGTGCCGCCGCGCGACGACCTCGCCGGCGAGGACAAGGACGCCGCCGCAGGCGCCGCGTGGTGAGGGGGGAGCGCCCCGACCCGGTGGTGTCGGGGGCCCTCAATCTGCGCGACGTCGGGGGACTCCCCGCGGGCCCGGCGAGCACCCGCTACGGGGTGCTGTTCCGGTCGGGCAATCTCGCGCGCCTCGACGATGCCGGCACGCGGGCTCTCGCCGACCTCCACCTCCGCCGCATCATCGACCTCCGCGCCGACGAGGAGGTCACCCGCGAGCCGAGCCGCATCGCGGGCATCGACGTCGTCACGCAGCGGGTGCCGCTCTTCCTCGGGTCGGTCGAGTCGTTCTTCCGCGACGACATCAGCCTCGCCGAGCTGTACCGGCGCCTGGTCGACGACTCGTCGGAGGGCGTCGTCGCCGTGGTGCGCGGCATCCTCGCGGATCAGCCGGTGCTGGTGCACTGCACAGTCGGCAAGGACCGGACCGGGGTGACGGTCGCGCTGACCCTCGCCGCCGCCGGCGTGGACCTCGACGCGGTGGTCGCCGACTACGCGCGGACGGAGGGGCTCCTGCCCGCCAAGCGCAACCGCCGGGTGATGCAGCTGCTGCGCTCGATGCATCCCGAGGCCGTCCATCTCGAGGACCTGGCGACCCGCTCGCCCGCGCCGGTCATGCAGGCGCTGCTCGAGGATGTCGACCGCCGGTACGGTTCTGCGCAGGAGTATCTGCGCGCGCACGGCCTCGCCGACGACGAGATCGCCGAGCTGCGCCGCGTGCTGGTGGTGCGCGATCCCGCGGGCTGAGGCATCCGTCGCCCCTCGCCGAGGGCGGAAAGCCGTCCTGCAGCGTCACAGAGGGCACTGAGGTTAGGCAACCCTTCATTCGTGGGTATAGTGGAAGGGTCATGTCCCACACCACTCCGCAGCAGACGGTCGCGCACAACGCGTCGGCGTGCCGTGCGTCGCGTCACACGCGCGTGCAGCACCTGATCACGGCCGACGAATCCTCGCTGGCCGAGCTCGAAGCCGTGCTGGCGACGCTGCCCATCTGCTCGACGGGCCGGGTGTTCATCGAGATCCCGGATGCCTCGTGGCAGGCCGACATCGTCGCGCCGAGCCGCATGGTGGTGACGTGGCTCGACCGCTCGCGTCGCTCGGGCGCCCCCGGCACCGGGCGCGGCTGCGCCTCGGGCGAGGCGCTGGCGCGCGCCGTCACCGCGTGGGCCGACGAGATGCTGTGCGCCGAGGACGATGAGACGCGCATCCACCTGCTCGGGGGCTACCTCGGCACCGCCGACATCGTCGATCACCTGGTCGGGCTCGGCATCCGCGCCGAGGCGATCCACACGCCCGAGCGGTACGGGCTCACTACCGCTCGCTGAGTCGCCTGTGAGCGCGCCGGGGCTGCGCGCTCAGGCGGCACCGCGGGGGACGTAGTTGCCCTCGGCGAGGCCCGCCTCGATCTCGAACCGGTTGCGCAGCGGGTTGCGCCCCGCCAGCAGGTACAGCACGGGCATCAGCAGGCCGTAGCGCTGCCACTGACGCTTGTGGACCGACTCGTGGCGCAGCAGCGCCTCGGTGAGCCGGCCGTCGCCGGTGAGGAAGCAGCCGCCGACGCAGGAGCCGCCCCGCGGGAACGTCCAGCGCGGCATGCCGCGGAAGATCCAGAGCCCGTGCCGTCGCTCGATCGGGCCGGTGCTCCACAACGAGCCCCACACCCAGCCGACCGCGCAGGCGTACCAGTAGCCGATGCGGCTGATCGGCGAGTCCAGCAGGAAGGCGGGGATGCGGTCGTCGAAGCGGCGTCCCCGGATCACGGCGCGCTCGGCCGCTGCCCGCCACCCCGGAGGCGGCGTCGGGATCGGGCTCACGCGAGCGCCCCGATCACGCGGAGGATCGCCCCGAGGTCGTCGGTGGCGGCGGAGAGCGACGCGGGGGAGTAGCCGGCGAGCGAGGCGCCCACGAGGGGCACCCGCTCGCGCAGCCGGGCGAGGGCGGTCGTCAGCTCGGCGACCGTCACGCCGAAGGGCTCGGGGTGCGCGTTCCCCGCGATCTCGGCGGGGTCGAGGGCGTCGATGTCGACGTGCACGTACACGGACGCCGCGCCCGTCGCGAGCACCGCCTCGACGAGGGCGTCGGCGTCGCGCAGGTCGTCGACGGTGAGCGAGGTGATCCCGTACTGCGAGACCGCGGCGAGCTCGGCGTCGTCGAAGGAGCGGGCCGCCCCCAGCACCACGCGGTCGGCGGCGACGGCGCCGTCCAGCGAGAGCTCGGGCACGGCGTCGCCGATGACGGCCCGCAGCGCCATGCCCGCGAAGGCGCCGGACGGCGAGGAATCGGGCGAGTTGAGGTCGGGGTGCGCGTCGATCCAGACGACCGCGAGGTCCGGAGACCGGCGCGCGGCGTGGGCGACGGGAGCGAGCGCGATGCCGCAGTCGCCGCCGATGGTGAGCACCGGCTCGTCGGGCGCGGCCGCGGCGTGCGCGACGAGCGCTTCGGTGACCATGCCGTTCACGCGCTGGAGCGCGCTCAGGCGATGGATGCCGCTGCCCAGCGACTCGCCGGCCTCCATCGGCACCTCGAGCACCGTGGTCTTGGCGCGCGGCAGGTCTCCGGCGATCGCCTGCGCGCCGTCGATCAGCTGCATCGCGCGGGATGAGGGGCTGCCCTGCCACTGCGGCACGACGAGGTAGCGGGTCATCCCCTCATCTTCGCGCACACCGGGTGCCGCGGCATCCGTCCCCATCCCTTCCGCCGAGAAACCGCGATGTCGCCGAGGAACCCCATTACCGGCGCCGGGGGCGTGGTCACTCGTCGAGAAGCCGCGATGTCGCCGAAGGGGAGAGGGTCGCGGTCAGGTTGGCGGTGCGAGCGACGGCGGGCACGCGAAGGGCGCCCGGTCCGACGGACCGGGCGCCCTCATACGGAGCGGTGGGCTCAGTTCTCGATCGCGGCCTGCACCGGCTGGCCGGCCTTGATCGCCGCGAGACGCGCCTCGACCTCGGTGAGCTCGCCGACGTCCTCGAGGGCGTTGAACTGGGCGTCGAGCGTCGACGCGGCGAGCTCCTGCTTGCCGGCGGCAAGTGCCTCCTGGCGGCGGACCTTGTCTTCGAACCGGCCGAGCTCGCTCGTCGGGTCGAGCACGTCGATCGACTTGACGGCGTCGTGCACCTTGTTCTGGGCCTCGGCCGTCTTGGCGCGCGCGAGCAGCTCGGACCGCTTGGCCTTCAGCTGCTCGAGCTTCTGCTTCATGCCGTTGAGGCCGTCCTTGAGCTTGGAGACGACCTCGTTCTGCGTCGCGATGGTCGGCGCGATCGCATTCGCCTCGTTCTCCTCGCTGATCTGGCGCTGCAGCGCGATCTTGGCGAGGTTGTCGAACTTGTCGGCGTCGGCGGTGTTGCCGGCCTTGCGCAGCTCGTCGGCCTTGCGGCTCGCCGCGAGCGCCTTGTTGCCCCACTCGGCGGCCGCCTGCACGTCCTCCTGGTGGTCGCGCTCGAGGAGGCGCAGGTTGCCGATGGTCTCGGCGATGGCCGATTCGGCGTCGGCGATCGAGTTCGTGTAGTCGCGCACGAGCTGGTCGAGCATCTTCTGCGGGTCCTCGGCCTGGTCGATCAGGGCGTTGACGTTCGCGCGGATGAGGGTCGAGATGCGACCGAAGATGGACTGCTTCGCCATCGGTTTTCCTTCCTATCGGACTTCAGTTTCGGGTCGTGGGTGCATGGACGGGGGACGGATGCCGCGCCCGCCGCGCGCGGGCGGCTGTGGCGACTCGGTTCAGAAGCGGCCACCTCCTCGGCGCATGCGGGTGCCGCCGCCGCCGAAGCTGCCGGGGCGGAAGCCGCCGCCGGACGAGCGGCCGCCGCCGCCCAGCATGCCACCGAGCCCGCCGCCCATGCCGCCGCCGAACCCGCCGCCGCCGGAGCGGCCGCTGTTCAGCACGGAGTTCAGCACGATGCCGCCGAGCACGGCGCCCAGCATGCCGCCGCCGGACTGTCCGCCGCCCGGCTGTCCGCCGAATATGCCGCCCATGCCGCCGCCGAACGCGCCGACGTCGTTCTGCGCGAGCTGGATCGCCAGGCCGGCGAGCTGGTCGGCGCGCTGCGCCTGCTGCATCGCCTGCTGGGGGTCGCCGGCCTGCAGGGCCTGGGCGCGGGCGAGCGAGGCGCCGGCCTCGGCCAGGCGCGTGCGGGCCTCGGCGCCGACGGCACCGCGGCGGGCGGTGATGTAATCCTCGGCCGCCGACACCTGCGCCTGCGCCTGCATGATCAGCTGGCCGACCACCTGGCGGGCGCGCTGCTCCTGGGCGGCGGCATCCCGCACGCCCTGCACGAGCGTGTCGATCTGCGTGTTGGCCGCTTCGAGGCTCTGCAGCGCCGCGAGCGGTCGCTTGGCGGTGCCGGTCAGCAGGTCGCGCGCGGCGTCGAGCTGCTGGCGCGTCGACGCGATGACCGCTGCGATCCTGCCGTCGCCGTCGGGGAGTGCGGACGCTGCGGCGATGTCGCTCTGCAGCTCGGTGAAGAGGGCCGACGCGGCGCGCTCACCCTCGGCGAGGTCGGTCGCGAGCTTGTCGATCGCGTTCTCGAGAAGGGTCGCCTGGCCGACGGCCTCCTCGGCGGCGCGGATGCCGACGGCGGCCTCGCCCCCGTCTCCGGCGCCGATGGCGGTCTGCGCGGCGGCGAGCTGCTCGTCGGCGAACGCGAGGCGCTGTCGGGCCTGGTCGGGGTTGTCGGCGACGGTCGCGAGCGCCTCGGGTGCATAGGCGGTCTGCAGCGTCTGCAGTCGCTTGGTCGCCTCGTCGAGGGCTGCCGCCGCCTTCTGGCGCTCGTCCTGCACCCGCGCGAGCGCCTCGGGCGCGTTCTGCTCGAGCTTGCGCAGCTCGTCGAACGCCTGGGCCTTCTCGTCCAGGAGCGCGTTGGCGGCCTCGCACAGCGCGATGATGCGCTCGTTCCAGGCGCGCGTGTCGTGTTCGGAGTCGGGCACGTGGTCGTCGAGCTTCTGCTGGAGTCCGAACGCCTCGTCGAGGCTCTGCTGCGCCGTGGCCAGCGCGGCCTCGAACTCGGTGGTGGCGGCGTCGCCGAACTGGGCCTTGGCGAAGGCGAGCTCCTGCGCGCTGGTCTTGAGGGCGTCGTCGGTCTCGACGAGGAGCGACGCGGCGCGGCGCTCGAGGTCCTCGATGCTCGGCAGCGCCGGACCGGTGGGTCCGCCGGTCACCGCGCCGCGCTTGCGGCGTCGCAGGAACATGACCAGCAGCACGATGCCGACGCCGACCACGACGATCACGAGCAGCCAGGTGAACCAGCTCGTGCCGCCGGAGGCCTCCGAGCCGGCGGCGCCCGATCCGCCGCCCTCCGCATCGGTGATCCCGTCGGCGGCGGCGTCCACGGCGCCCAGCCAGTCGTTCTGCGCGAGCGCCGGCTGGATCCGCTGCTGCTCGATGGCGGCGATCTGGTCTTCGGTGAGCGGGCCGTCGGAGTCGGCCGACAGATAGTACTGGCGGGCCTCGGTGGCGACGGCGAGCAGGTACTGGCTGACGCCCAGTCCGTTGTCGGTGGCGGTCTGGTTCGCCCAGTCGGCGGCACCCGAGGGATCGGTGAACTCGTCGACGTAGACGACCCACAGGTCGAGCCCGGTGTCGGCCTTCAGCTGCTCCAGCCGCGTCTGCGCCTCGGACTCCTCGGCAGACGAGAGCACGTCCACCTCGTCGACCACGAACCCCGCGCCGAGGGTGACCGGGGGAGTGGCCACCGCCGCCCCGCCTCCGATCGCCGTGGCCACGACCACCGCAGCGGACGCCAGCGCTGCAGCCCATCGCAGTCGCATCGATCCCCCCTCTGGGATTCGGGTTCCCCTCTCGGCGAGTCTATTCAGCCGCGGGGATACGACGATAGCCCACGCCCCCGGCCGTGGTTGTGTGTTCGCCGAGAACGTACGGTGCGCCCACCGCCCGCGTCAGCGGCGGCGGCGCGGGTCGCTCCGGGTCTGGCGGGCCTGGCGGCGCGGCGGGTGCGGCGCGGGCGCGGGTCGCTCCCGGCCCGGCGGCGCGGCGGCGGGTAGCCTGACGGGTCCGGAGGAGGACCATGGACGATCGCTACGGCGCCGATGTGCTGGCCACGGGCTGGAAGGGCCACGGGGTGCGCGAGCTGCCGCGGGTGGCGGCATCCCGCGATCTCGTCGTCGAGGTCGCCGACGACGGCTTCTGCGGCGCCGTGGTCGGGTGCGCGAGCGGCATGGTCGAGCTCGAGGACCGGCGGGGCCGGCGGCGGCTGTTCCCGCTGGGAGCCGGCTTCCTGATCGACGGACGCGATGTGGTGCTCGAGCGCCCGGTCGCCGCGCCCGCCCACACCGGCCCGAAGCGCACCGCCTCGGGGTCGTTCGCCGCGGCGGACTCACGCGCGCGCGTCGCCCGCGCCAGCCGCATCCTCGTCGAAGGGCGGCACGACGCCGAGCTCGTGGAGCGGGTGTGGGGCGACGACCTGCGGGAGGAGGGTGTCGTCGTGGAGTACCTGCAGGGCATCGACCTGCTGGACGCCGCGCTCGAGGAGGAGCCGCCGTCGGCCGAGCGTCGCTACGGCGTGCTCGTCGATCACCTCGTGCCCGGCTCGAAGGAGTCGCGGATCGCCGACGCGGTCGCACGGGGCCGCCACGGCGCGCACGTGCTCATCGTCGGGCACCCGTGGATCGACGTGTGGCAGTGCGTCACGCCCCGCGCGGTCGGCATCGAGCGGTGGCCCGAGGTGCCCCGCGGCATCGAGTACAAGGTCGGCGTGTGCCGCGCGCTCGGCTGGCCCGCGCGCGACCAGGCCGACATCGCGCGCGCGTGGCAGCGCATCCTCGCGTCGGTGAAGTCCTACCGCGACCTCGAGCCCGCCTTCCTCGGCCGTGTCGAAGAGCTCATCGACTTCGTGACGGTCCCCCAGTAGCCCGCCCCCGCCCCGCCCGCTCCTCCCGCCCCCGCCCCCTTCCGGCCGCGAGAGTACGGCTGGTGGACGAGAGGTAGGGAAGAAACCCGCATCTCGGCGACCAGCTGTACTCTCGCGGAAACGACAGCCCAGGCGGCCTGGGTAGCCTGGAGCGGTGACGAACGCTGCCGCGCCCGCGCCCGAGCCCCGCACCTTCCGCGAGAGGCCGGTGTCGTTCGTGCGGCGCAGCGGGCGGATGTCGGAAGCCCAGGAGCGCGCCTGGACCGAGCTCGCCCCGCACTATGTGATCGAGGTGCCGCGCGATCGCGCCGCCACCAGCATCCTTCCCGACTCGGCGATCGACCCGGTCGAGGTCTGGGGCCGCCCGGCTCCGCTCGTCGCGGAGATCGGCTCGGGCCAGGGCCACGCGATCGTGCACGCCGCCACGACGAACCCCGACACCGACTTCCTCGCCATCGAAGTGTTCCGCGCCGGGCTCGCGCGCACCATGCTCGATGCCGACCGCGCCGGAGCACGCAACCTGCGCCTCGTCGAGGCGAACGCGCCGGAGGTGCTGCAGCACCTGCTGCCCCCGGCATCCGTCGACGAACTGTGGGTCTTCTTCCCCGACCCCTGGCACAAGAAGAAGCACACCAAGCGGCGCCTGGTCGCCGACGGCTTCGCGGCGATCGCCGCCGGGGCGCTGAAGGACGGCGGGATGCTGCGCCTCGCGACGGACTGGGAGGACTACGCGCTGCAGATGCGCGAGGTGCTCTCGGCCGCACCCGAGTTCGACGCCGCGTTCGAAGGGGAGTGGGCCCCGCGATTCGACGGTCGGGTGCTCACGGCGTTCGAGCGCAAGGGCGCGCGCGTGGGGCGCGACATCCGCGATCTCGCCTACCGCCGGGTCGCGCGACCGTGAGCGCGACCCCGCCCGCGACCGTGTCCACGGCGCCCGCCCCGATCCCGTGACGCTCGACCGCTGATCGCCCGATATACCCTGGAGCCGCCGCGCATGCCCGCACACCCCGACCTCGCCCCCGTCCCGGTGGTCCGCGCATGGTCGTGGCGGCTGGTCCCCGCGCTCCTCGTGTGCCTCGCGGCGCCGGCCTTCTTCGTCGTGCGGGTGCCCTGGCTCGGCTGGGCACTGCTCGCGGCCGGGCTTCTGGCGGCACTGCTGGCGGCGCGGACGGATGCCTCGGCCGACCCGATCGCGACCGGCGGCCGCGCCCAGCCGAGCGGTGTCACCGCGGCGGACACCGGCATCCGTCCGCCGTCGCTGCTGCGGGATCTGTCGCTCATCGCGGTCGGCCTGCTCATCGTGAGCGCCATCCCGCTCAAGGCCGAGCTCGACAACCTCGCGATCCTGCGGTTCGCGATCGCGCTCGGGGGAGCGGTGGCGGTGCCGTACGCGATCTCGCGGTGGGTCTACCGCGATCGGGCGATCCGGTTCCCGTGGCGCGGCGGCGGTCGCTGGACGACCTTCCAGTGGACGTGGCTCGTCGGTGTGCTGCTGCTCGCCTGGCTGATCCTGCCGTTCTACTTCATCACGTCGGGCGTCTACCTCAACTGGCCGGTGGTCGACACCCCCGAGCTCATCGCGCGGCTGTTCGTGGGCGTCGGCGCCGTCGGCATCTGGGACGAGCTGTTCTTCATCTGCACGTGCTTCGCGCTGCTGCGCCGGCACTTCCGGTTCTGGCAGGCGAACGTGCTGCAGTCGGTCGTGTTCGTGTCGTTCCTGTGGGAGCTGGGGTACCAGGCGTGGGGGCCGCTCCTCACGATCCCGTTCGCGCTGCTGCAGGGCTTCATCTTCATGAAGACGCGCTCACTCGCGTACGTCGTGACGGTGCACCTGCTCTTCGACGCGGTCGTGTTCCTCGTCCTCGTGCACGCCCACAACCCCGGCATGCTCGACTGGCTCTTCCTGGTCTGAGCCGACGTCGCCCGGAGTGCGCGTCGCCGGCTGCACAGGGGGTGACCAGGCACGTCGGGTAGCCTGGAACGCGGATCCCCGACCGGATCCCCGGACGACGGATCAGTACCCGGTGCGCGACAAGACTGGCCAGGAGGCACAGTCATGTCGTGGGTCATCCTCATCCTCTCGGGCGTGCTCGAAGCTGTGTGGGCCACCGCGCTCGGCAAGACCGAGGGCTTCACCAAGCTCTGGCCGACGGTGGTCTTCGGCGTCTCGCTGGTGCTCAGCATGGGCGGGCTGGCGTGGGCCATGCGCGACATCTCGACCGGCACCGCCTACGCGGTGTGGGTCGGCATCGGCGCGTCGCTGACCGTCGCGTACGCGATGATCACCGGCGACGAGGCCTTCTCGTTCGTCAAGATGCTGCTGATCCTCGGCCTCGTGGGCTGCGTGGTCGGCCTCAAGCTCGTCGGCCACGAGTGATCGTGGCGACGGATGCCGCGACCCGCGCGAATCGCCGGGTCGCGGCATCCGTCGTCTTCCGTCGTTCGCGTTCGGCACCTCGACGGCGCCCGCACCGTGGCGCCGCCCAACCTTCAACCTGACGTCGACATGACTTCTGCGTGAACTCTTGACGAGAGGCGTTCAGGGGAGGACATTCGGTCATGCGACGGCAACGGAGACGCGGAACCCGGAAGGGAACCGGACACGGAAACAGACATCGCACGACGATCCCCCCGGCGCTTCGGCACCGAGGGGATCATCCTGTGCGCCCGGCATCGCCGGGGCTCTCGTACGAAGCCGGAGCCCCGGCGAGGCTCGCGCCGGGCCCGCCGTCGCCTCGTAGTCTGACGACGTGGACTTCAGCCAGTTCCTGAGCACGCCGATCACCTGGTGGCAGGTGCTGTGGGCGGTCGTCGCGCTCGTCGCCGGGTGGATCGCCTCCCGCGTCGCCAAGCGCGCTGTCGTCGACGTGATGGGCCACGTCCCGACGGCGACGCCGGCCGCGACGCGTTTCGCCGCGCGGTTCGTCCAGTACACCCTGCTCCTGCTGGGGCTGGGCATCGCCCTGGCGTTCCTCGGCGCGAACGTGCAGCCGGTGCTCGCGGTCGTGCTGATCCTCGTGGTGGTCGCGGTGCTCGTGCTTCGCGGCGTCGCCGACAATTTCGCCGCGAGCGTGCTCATCGCCACACGCAAGCCCGTCGCGATCGGCGAGGAGATCACCGTCGAGGGACCGGACGGCAACCCGATCACGGGCACCGTCATCGAGCTGAACTCGCGGGCGGTGGTCTTCACCACGCCCGACGGGCGCACCGCGCATGTGCCGAACGCGAAGCTGCTCGCCGAGACCCTCGTCAACAACTCGCGACACGGCGGCCGGCGCAGCGAGGTGCAGGTGCGCGTCGAGCGGGCGGGTGCACCGCTCGCAGACATCACGTCGGCGATGACGGATGCCGCGGCCGCCGCCGACGGCGTGCACGCGGATCCCCGGGCCGGGGTGCTGATCACCGCCGTGTCGGAGGCACGCGTCACCGCCCGTCTGCAGTTCTGGCACGACCCGCTGCGCGGCGTCGGTGCGACCTCGGCGGTGGTCGCGGCGGTGACGGAGGCGCTCGCCGCTCGCGGCTGGCAGGCCACTGTCACCAGCGAGGCGGTCGCCCCGCCGCTGGTGCCCGGCGACCCGCTGTGACGGGGCGACCTCTGCCAGAGTGGGTGTGACGGCCGGATGGACGTGATCGTGGCCGCAGTGATCCAGGAGATCGGATGAAGCGACCTCTCGCCGGGCTGACCGCACGCAACCTCGCCACGGAGCTGTCCGCGGGCGTCACCCTTCTTGCGATCGCAATCCCGCTCAACATCGGCTACGCGCAGATCGCCGGACTGCCGGCCACCGCGGGCCTGTACGCGCTCATCGTGCCGACGATCGTCTACGCGCTCGTGGTCTCGTCGCGTCAGCTCGTCGCCTCGCCGGACGCCGCCGCGGCGGCGCTCGTCGCCTCGTCGATCGGCGGGCTCGCGACCGCCGGCAGTTCCGACTACGCCACGCTGGCGCTGGCGCAGGCGATCATCTGCGGCGTCATGTTCGTGCTGATGGCGGTGTTCAAGCTCGGATTCCTCGCCAACTTCCTCTCGAAGCCGATTCTGATCGGCTTCGTCGGCGGGCTCGCGCTCGACATCCTCGTCAGTCAGATCGCGAAGATGCTCGGCGTGAAGATCGACTCGGGAGGGGAGTTCGTCGACAAGGTCGTCGGCCTCGTGTCGAACGTCGGGACGACCAACGCCTGGTCGCTGGCCATCTCGGCGGTGTCGGTCGCGGTGCTGCTTGCTGGGCAAGAGGTTCCTGAAGGCCGTGCCGTGGGCGCTCGTCGTGCTGATCCTGTCCACGCTGCTCGTGGTGCTGACGGGTCTCGACCAGCGCGGCGTCGACGTGCTGGGCGAGGTGCCCGCCGGCCCGCCGACGCTCACCTGGCCGGTCATCGACTGGCAGATGTGGATGGCGCTCATCCCGTCGGCGATCGCCCTCACCCTCGTCACCACGGCGGAAGGGCTGCTCGTCTCGCGGTCGTACGGCGAGAAGCACGGCTATCCGTTCCACGCCAACCGCGACCTGCTGGCGTTCGGCCTCGGCAACATCGCCGCCGGCGCGCAGGGCAGCTTCTCGATGGGGTCGTCCACGTCGCGGACGGCGGCGATGGACCAGGCAGGCTCGCGCACGCAGCTCCCGTCGCTCGTGCTGGCGGTGGGCACCCTGCTGCTCCTGCTGTTCGGCACGGCGCTGCTGGCCGACATCCCCTCGCCCGCGATCGGCGCCGTGGTCGGGGTCGCGATCCTGCCGCTCCTGGGCATCAGGGAGTTCCGTCAGCTGTGGCGCCAGGACCGCTTCGAGTTCGCCATCGGCGCGGTGTGCTTCCTCGTGACGCTGTTCATCGGCGCGATCCCGGGCATCGTGGTCGCGTTCGTGCTGGCGCTCATCAACCTCGCCAAGCGCGCCGCGAATCCCGCGATCGACGTGCTGGCGGACGACGGCGACCCCAAGGAATCGCTGCTCGAAGACGCTCCCGCCGGCGCCACGACGGCGCCGGGCATCGTCGTGGTGCGCATGGCCGCCCCCCTGTTCTTCGCGAACGGCACGGTGTTCGCGAGCGCCGTCAAGCGCGCGGTGACCGGTGCACAGGGTCCGGTGCGCCACGTGGTCGTCGACATGGAGGCGGTCACCGATGTGGACGTGACCGGCGCCGAGGCCTTCGAGGCGCTGGAGAAGTGGCTCGACGACCAGGGCATCGGTCTGGCGTTCAGCCGGGTGCGGAAGCCGACGCGGCGGCGCCTGGAGGAGCTCGGGCTGCTCTCGGGTCAGACGTTGTTCCCCACCAACCGCGCCGCGGTGGGCGCGCTGAAGGCGGCGGACGGCGGCCCGCGCGACTGACGCGGGGATGCGGCCGGCCCCGCGCGCGTCCGGACGACGCCGCTGGCCGGGGCGCCCGGACGACGCCGCTGGTCGGGGCGCGGCCCGCGGATAGCAGGACCCCCCGAGGGGGTCAAGCCGGTGCGCCGCGACGCGGAGGAGGGTGAGACTGGGGTCATGAGCAGGTGGCGGCGCGTGTTCGGCGTGCCCTTGCTGGTGGTCGCGCTGTGCACCGCCGGGTGCGGTGTCACCGTTCCGACCGACCCCGAGGGCACGCTCGATCACGTGCGCGGCGGGGAGCTGCGTGCGGGCGCGTCGCCGTCGGGGGAGCTGGTCGTCGTCGAGGGCGACGAGGTCGGCGGCAGCCTCGCGGAGCTCGTCGAAGGGCTCGCCGACACGCTCGACGCCGATGTCACGTGGACCGTCGGCAGCGAGGAGGACCTCGTCGACGCGCTGGAGGCGGGCGAGCTCGACGTCGCGATCGGCGGCATGACCGACGCGACGCCGTGGACGCAGCGCGTGGCCGCGACGCGGGGATACGAGTCGATCCGAGGGGCGCACGGGCCGGTCGTGCTGCTGCTGCCGCTCGGTGAGAACGCGTGGCAGGCCGCCCTCGAGGGATACCTCGACAAGGAGGTGGCGCCGTGAAGACCATGGGCCGGACCGATCTGCCGCCCGCGCAGCAGAAGGCGCTGCGCAGCGCCATCCGCTGGGAATGGTTCACCATCGGCTACACGATCGTGACGATCGGTCTGATCGCGCTCGTGGTCGGGGGATCGCAGGCGATGAAGACGGCGTGGATCGAGGACATGCTGTCGCTCATCCCGCAGATCTCGTTCCTCGTCGCGCTCCTGTTCATCCGCCGACGCCCGTCGCGCGCCTTCCCGTTCGGCCTCCACCGGGTGATGGGCGTGGGCCACCTGGTGGCCGGCGTGGCGCTGCTCGCCGTGGGCGGCAATCTGGCCTACGAGGCGATCAGCGGTCTCATCCGCGCGGAGCACCCGTCGATCGGCACGGTGCAGGTCTTCGGCCAGACGGTCTGGCTCGGCTGGTTCATGGTCGCGGTCATGAGCGTGGTCGTGATCGGCCCGTTCTTCTACGGGCACGCCAAGGCCAAGCTGGCGCCCCAGCTGCACAACAAGGTGCTGTACGCGGATGCCGACATGGCCAAGGCCGACTGGACCTCCACGGTCGCGTCGATCGTCGGCGTGCTGGGCGTGGGGATCGGACTCTGGTGGCTCGACGGCGCGGCCGCGCTGTTCATCTCGCTTGGGATCATCTGGGACGGCTGGGGCAACTCGCGCGCGGCCGTGCGGGATCTCATCGATCAGCGTGCTCGCACGGAGGACGACGCCCGTCCGCACCCGCTGATCGCGAGGGTCGCGAATCGCGTCGACGAGTTCCCGTGGGTGCGCGAGAGCGCCGTGCGCATGCGCGACATGGGACAGGTCTTCCACGTCGAGGTCTTCGTCGTGCCCGCCGACGACGAGGTGAGTCTCGCGCACCTCGAGGAGGCGCGCGAGGCGGTCGCCGCGCTCGACTGGAAGGTGCAGGACGTGGTGGTCATCCCCACGTCGTCGCTGCCGGACGAGGCCGAGCCCGCCAAGAACCGGTCGTCGTCGCGCGAGGCGTAGCCGCGGCATCCGCTCGTCGAGTGGGGCGCAGCCGCGGCATCCGCTCGTCACGCGAGGCCCAGCCGCGGCACCCGCTCGCATGCGAGGCGTAGCCGCGGCATCCGCTCGTCGTCAGTTCGTGAGCGGTTCGCCTTCGAACCACGCCTCGTCCGGGACGGGGCCGGGCGCCTCGTCGGGGACCGGCACGATCGCCATCGGCACGCCCGGGCTCACCAGCAGGTGCGCGGCACGCATCATGCCTTCGCCGTCGTTGACCTCCAGCCAGTGAGTGCCCGCGCGCAGGCCCGCCTCGACCTCCTGCAGAAGATCCTCGAGCCGCCGCCCGCCCACGCTGTAGTGCTCTCCGCCGTAGAAGATGTCGATCCGCTTCATGACCGCTCCCGTCGCCTCCCCCATCTCAGCGGGCGCGCGGCGGACGACGAAGCATCTTGACAACGGAATTCCCGAGGCCTACGACGAAGGGGAGGCTCTGCTTCCTCCGCGCGTGGTGTACGCCCTCTCGCGCTCGCCGTCAACCCCTTCGCCCGTGCGTCTCGCCCGCGCCTACCGTGCCACCACCGCCCACTTCTCACCGGGCGGAGGAGGCGATCATGCGCAAGCAGACAAGGACGTGGGCGGCCCTCGGCATCATCTCGGTGCTGGCCGTCACAGGCGCCGGGTGTGCCGTGGGAACGGGTGGCGCGGGCGATGACGACGCGGAATACGACCCGGATGCCGACGTCAGCGGCTCGATGTCGGTGATGGGCTTCTCGGGCGTCGACGAGGTCGCGACCAGTCGGCTCGACTACGCCGAGGAGCAGTTGGGCGAGGTTGAGGTGAGCCTGTCGGAGGGCGAGCTCGATCTGCAGCAGTTCCTCTCGGCGGTCGCGACGGGCGAGCCGCCGGACGTCGTCTACGCCAACCGCGACCAGATCGGCTCCCTCGCCGCCCGCGGTGCCGTCATCCCGCTCGACCGGTGCATCGACGGCGAGGGCATCCCGACCGACGAATACGTGGAGGCGGCGCTGGCGCAGGTCACGCTCGACGGGACGGTGTACGGCATCCCCGAGTTCAACAGCGTGCAGCTGACGATGGCGAACGCCGACCTCCTCTCGGGTGCCGGTCTCACCGTCGAAGACGTGAACGGCTCGGACTGGGACGCGATGAGCGCCGCGAACGAGGCGCTGTCGGTCGCCGAGGGCGGTGACATCCAGGTGATCGGCTTCGACAGCAAGCTGCCCGAGTTCCTGCCGCTGTGGGCCAAGGCCAACGGCGTCGACCTGATCTCGGAAGACGGCAAGACCGCGCAGCTCGACGATCCGGCGGTGGTGGAGGCGCTCGAGTGGGCGGTGTCGATCTACGAGGCTCAGGGCGGGTTCAGTGCCGTCAAGGCCTACCGTGACTCCGCCGACTTCTTCGGCGAGGGCAACCAGTTCGCGACGAGCGTGCTCGGGGCGATGCCCATGGAGCAGTGGTACGTCAACGTGCTCAACGACGTCTCGCCCGATGCGCCGATGGCGTTCGACACCGTCCGCAACCGCGAGGGTGAGACCCTCGCATACGCCTCCGGTTCGGCCTGGGCGATCCCGAGCGGCAGCGCGAACCCCGAGGCGGCGTGCCGGTTCGCGAGGGCCATGACCTCCACCGACGCCTGGCAGGCTGCGGCCGAGGCCCGGCTCGAAGCCCGCGAGGGGGAGGGCAAGCCCTTCACCGGCATCCTCACCGGCAACGCGACGGCCGACGAGATGGTCCGCGAGATGACGACGTCCGGCGGGGAGCCCTGGGACACGGCGGTCGCGAAGATGTACGAGGCGAACGACGCGACGTTCTCGCTTCCGGCGAACCCCGCCGACGCGGAGTTCAAGACGGCGATGTTCGACGCGGTGAACGCGGTGCTCGACGGCAAGAGCACGCCGCAGGAGGCGCTGACGACCGCGCAGGAAGAGGCGCAGTCCGCGCTCGACGAGGCGTGGTCGGAGCTCGAGGCGGAGGAGTGATGGCAGCGCCGACCCTGACCGCTCCGCCGCCGGCGCCGCCGGCCGACCGTTCGCGGGCGCGCCGGCGGGCCAGGCGGCGGTACGTCGGCTCGGCGCTGCTGTTCCTGAGCCCCTGGCTGATCGGCTTCGGTCTGTTCACCGCCTGGCCGCTCATCTACAGCGTCTATCTCTCGCTCACGGACTACGACGTCATCAACAATCCCGAGTTCGTCGGGATGGAGAACTACGTACGGCTCTTCGAAGACCCGAAGATCGCGCTCGCCATCGGCAACACGCTGATCTTCACCGCGGTGCAGGTGCCGCTGTACGTGCTGGTGTCGCTCATGCTCGCGCTCCTGCTCAACCGGGCGGGGCGCAGCTCGGGGTTCTTCCGCACCGTGTTCTACCTGCCCAAGATGACGCCGCCGGTGGCGGTCGGCATCCTCTTCCTCCTGCTCTTCAACGGTCAGAACGGGCTGTTCAACACCGTCCTGGGCTGGTTCGGCATCGACGGGCCATCGTGGACGACGGATGCCGCGTGGGTGAAGCCGGGCCTCATCATCATGAGCCTCTGGACGGTGGGCGCCTCGGTGATCATCCTCTTGGCCGCGCTGCAGGCGGTACCCGACGAGCTCTACGATTCGGCGCGGATGGACGGCGCGGGATTCTGGCGTCAGTCGCTGTCGGTCACGATTCCGATGATCAGCCCGGCCCTCTTCTTCATCATCGTGGTCAACACCATCGCGGGGCTGCAGACCTTCGACGAGGCGTACACCGCGTTCTTCGGTGCCGGCAATACGACCTACAGCAACGACGCCGCGCTGTTCTATGTCATCTATCTGTTCCAGCAGGCGTTCGAGTTCCTTCACATGGGCTACGCGTCCGCGATGGCGTGGGTGCTCTTCGCCGTGATCATGGTCGTCACCGTCATTCAGATCGTGGTGTCGCGCCGCATCGTCTACTACGAGGGGGAGGACCGCTCATGAGCAGGGTGCTGCCGCCCGACCGGTCCACGCCCGACGAGTTGGGTGCCCGTCACCCGAGCGGGCCGATCGACACCGCCGCGACCGGCGGCTCGACGACCGATGTCGACGAGGCCGCGCAGCGGCCGACCTCGACGGCCGGGCGCGCGCGGCGTCGGCGTCGGGTGCGCACCGCGCTCGTCGTCACCGCGCTGTCGCTGCTCGCGGTCGTCTTCGCGTACCCGTTCGTGTGGCTGGTCAGCGCCTCGTTCAAGCCGCGCAGCGAGGTCTTCGACAACAAGCTCATTCCCGAGACCTTCACGCTCGACAACTACGTCCAAGTGTGGGAGACGGCCCCGCTCGCTCTGTGGCTGTGGAACACGCTCCTTGTCACGGTGCTCGCCGCGACCACGGTGACGCTGTCGAGCGCGATGGTGGCGTGGGGCTTCTCCTACTTCCGCTTCCGCGGGCGCGGAGCGCTGTTCGGCGTCGTGCTGGCGACGATGATGCTGCCCGGGGCCGTCACGATGATCCCGACGTTCCTGATCTGGAACGCGCTGGGATTCGTGGGCACGCTCGTCCCCCTGTGGGCGGGCAACATGTTCGGCAGCGCCTTCTACATCTTCCTGCTGCGTCAGTTCATGCTCGGGCTGCCGCGCGAGTTCTTCGAAGCGGCACGCGTGGACGGGGCATCCAACTGGCAGCTGTTCTGGCGCATCGCTCTCCCGCTGAGCAAGCCGGCGCTCGCCGTCACCTTCGTGTTCGAAGTGCAGGCGGTCTGGACCGACCTCATGAGGGCGCTCATCTACCTGCGCGACTCGTCGGACTTCACCGTCCCGCGCGGGCTGAAGTCTCTCGTCGACGCCTTCGGGTTCGGCGGCGAGTGGCACTGGGAGCTCATCGTCACCGCGAGCGTGATCGCGACCGTGCCGATGATCATCGTGTTCTTCCTCGCGCAGCGCCAGATCATCCACGGCATCAGCGCCGGTGGTGTGAAGGGCTGACCCGCTGGTGGGGGGGCGACCGCCGCGTCCAGTCGCCCCTCCACTCAGCCGACGAGGTCGTGCGCGTCTTCGTGCTCGACCGGCGGCAGGGCAGGCTCAGGAACCAGGTACAGCCCGGCCGGCGAATTCGCCGTGTGGGCCAGCGCGTCGATCCATGCCGGGTTCAACTGCGGCTTGCGACTGCCGTAGAACTTGTAGACCAGGGAGCATCGTGGATGCACCCAGATCGTCGTGCGCCCGTCGCCGATGCTGGCATCGTCGCGCCACGTGAAGTGGAACGGCTCTCCGCGTCTCAGCTTGGTCCCGATCACCAGCTGCAGGTGCGCGAGCGTCCTGTCGTCGAAGTCGACCTTGACGGTCCCTTCGTAGATCAGCTTGCCCATGGTGGGCCTCCGTCCGGAGTCTGCCGGCGGCCGGCGCGGTGGGGGTCGCAACGAGGCGGCCGTCGATCAGGCTTCGAGTCCATGGTCCTCCCGGCGACCGCTGGTGGATAGCCCTTGACACCCGGGCTGCGGGGCCCCGCGTGTCCGGATCCGGCCGGGGCTCGGCATCCGATCCCCGCCCGCTGCGCGTTCGAGATCACTCGCCCGAGACCGACGACTGGTGGTGCGGGGCGCCGACCGGCTTCGACTCGCTCGAACCGCGCTGTCGGAGGAAGATCGACAGCGCGATCATCGCCCCCACCGCGAGGAACTCCGACTGCCAGTTCTGGAGCGTCCGGTTCCAGAAGTCGGGTGTGCCGAGGTACTCCGCCCAGGTGATCGCGGGCTGCCCGTGCTCGGCGTTCTCCGAGTTCATCACCACCGTGCCGGCGAGCGACTGCGCCAGCCACGACAGCACGAACACCGTTCCCATCACCAGCAGCAGCGAGTTGGAGAAGATCGTCTGACGGATGCCGCGTGCCCGCGCCCACGAGGGCGAATCAGGTCGTGCGTGCTCGCCGACGAGCTGTTCCTCGTCGGTGCCCGGGCCCTCGTCGCCGGGCTTCTTCGACTCGGGCGATCCCCGCTGGATGAGCCAGATCGTGGCCACGATGAACAGGAAGAACTGCAGGAACTCGGACTGCCAGTTCTCGGCGACGTCCACGACGAACTCGGACGACCCGACGAACGACAGGAATCCTTCCGCGGCCTGACCGTGCTCCTGCAGGCGCTCGTTGTTCTCGAGCCAGCCGGCGACGGACTGGCCGGCCAGTGCCAGCACGAACAGGGCGCCGAAGGCGAGGCTGAGCGCGTTGTCGCGAAGCGGGCGCATGGTCACCGCCCCATCAGCGGGATCGCGATCAGGTACGCCAGTCCGCCGGCGAGCACCACGATCCACGACCAGAAGACGACGGCTTCGCCACGGCGGGCGCCTTCCTCCTCCGGAGTGAAATCCACCATCTCGATCTCCCTTCGCTCAGGCGGTCACCGGTCGATGACATGGTGACCACCATCCGGGGAGACGGGAAGGAGGTTGACAGGCGGTCGCCGAGCGGTCCCGCGAGCCGGCGCGCGGCTATTCCTGCGCGCGTGCGAGAGTGGCCCGGATCGCGTGAGTGGAGATCAGCAGCACATTGAGCGCGGTGCACGCGAACCACACGCCGATCTCTTGATCGCTGTACCGGCTGACCTCGTCCACGGCGATGATGAACAGCCGGAAGGCCACGACGATGCCGACGCCGAAGACCACCCCCCAGAAGGTGCCGGCCCACGCGGTGGCGCGCTCGCTCCGACGCTCGCCCCGGTACGCGGCCGGCAGGAAGTGGGCGATGAGCAGCGTCGCGAACGCGACCAGGGTCCCGCCCACGATGACCGGCATGCCGATCTCGGAGCCGATCTCTCCGGCCCCGCCCTTGCCAGGAACGACCATCACCATGGTGATGCCCACCGCGAGCAAGCCGATGACGACGAGCACGCGCCACACCTTCTGCGCGGTGGTGAGGACGGGGGCGGGGGCGGAGGTCTTCGACATGGCGCTTCCAGTATGGAGGCCAGGGGTGCACTGCCCAGGGGGCACGTCTCCGCGATTCATCCGGCGCCCTGAACGGCCGCCGCAGGCGTAAACGTGAATCGCCGCCAGTTCCCTGGCGGCGATTCCCGCGTCAAGTGCTCCGCATATGCGCGAAGACCTTCGGTGCACGACCTGGTGGTGTGGTGGTGCCCCCGACAGGAATCGAACCTGCGACCTTTGGTACCGGAAACCAACGCTCTATCCCCTGAGCTACGGAGGCGTGCCGATCGAGGTTACCACCCTCGACCGGGTCCGCCCGCCACGTCAGGGCGCGACGGTGGTGTCGTCGTGAGGAGCGTCGGCCACGATGGCCGGCTGCTCCTCGAGGCGCTCGAGAGCGCCCGCGACCCGGTCGGCGAGGTACGCGTGGCCGGCGGTCGACGGGTGATCGCGACCGACGGGGCCGGTGTCGATCACATCGAGGTAGTTGGCCGTCGTGATCCAGTCGTCGGCGATGGGGGAGATGTACCACCAGCCGCGCGCGGCGGCCATCTCGCCGAGGTCGGCGTCGATCTCGCGCGTCGCGCTCTCGACCGGAAGCACCTGGGGTGAGGGGCCGAGGATCACGACGTCGGCGTCGGGGAACTTCGCGGCCAGGGCGTCCCACGCGGCGGTGACCGCCTCGCGGTATCCCGCCGGGTACGCCCGGCGGTCGTTGATCGATCCCTCGACGAGGACGACGTCGGGGGCGAGGGCCGGGTCGAGCGCCGCGATACGCTCGCCGTACGCCGGGCCGTCGATGCCGGGCCTGAGGTAGCCGCTGCCGCGGACGCCGTCGACGACGGTCTCCACGCCGAGCCTGTCGGCCAGCAGGTAGGCGAAGCCCAGCGTGGGCACGTTCGCGGCCGAGCCGTACACCCACGAGTCGCCGAACACGAGCACCCGCGCGCCCTCGTCGAGCGCGAGCGGCGCGGGAGGGACGGATGCCGCGACCTGCGTCTCACCCTCGGCCGCGGCCACTGCGGGCACCGGCTCGGGAGCCGCTCCCCAGGGCCTCAGGACGGCGACCGCGCACACCGCGGCGACGGCCAGCGCGACGCCCAGCAGGGAGAGCCACAACCGCCGTGCTCGGGAGCGGCCGGGCGCGTGCATGAGTAGAGGGTATGTCATCTCCGGACGACCTCCGAACCCGGGGTGCGATCTGGGGAAAACCGGAAGTGGATCCTGAGGTTCTCGCGCACGTCCAGCACACTCACGGCGGCCGCTGGGGAAGACCGCACGAACCGGCCTCGACGGCATGCGAGGATACTTCGGTGCAACGCGTCGTGACCGCTGAGATGGACCTCGAATTGGGGGCATCCGTCGACCTCATCTTCCAGATCGCGGCCGCCCAGGCGGTGCCGATCTCGAGCGAGCAGCTGACGTTCACGCAGGGCGATCGCGTCTATACGCCGACCGAGATCGTCGACCAGTCGGGGAGCCGCCTGCACCGCCTGACGGGCGAGCCCGGGCGCCTCGAGATCCGCTACGAGGCGACCGTCGACGGCCAGGCCGCATCGAGCCGCACGAGCGACCTCGAGGCCATCACCTACCTGCGTCCGAGCCGCTACGCGCAGTCCGACGAGGTGTTCCAGCAGGCGCGCCGCCAGTTCAAGGGCCTGTCGGGGCACGACCTCATCGCGGCGGTGTCGGAGTTCGTCTCGACCAGCACCACGTACACGCCCGGACTCAGCCAGGGCACCGACAGCGCGGTGACGACACTCATGACCGGCCAGGGCGTGTGCCGCGACTACGCCCACGTCGTCATCGCCCTGCTGCGGGCGATGGACATGCCGGCGCGCTACGCGGCGTGCTTCGCGCCGGGCCTGCGCCCCATGGACTTCCACGCCGTGGCCGAGGCCTACCTCGACGGCGCCTGGTACGTGATCGACGCCACCCGCCTCGCGAACCGCAATGCGCTGGTGCGCATCGCGACGGGCCGCGACGCCGCCGACTGCGCCTTCCTGAGCTATCACGGCGGCTACGTCGGCCTCCAGCGCCTGCGGGTCGACGCGTGGGTCGTTCCCGAGTCCGCGACGCTGGAGGGACTCGAGACGCTGCCCCAGGCCGCCGACCCCGCCGCCGACGACTTCGGCGCACTGGTGCAGATCTCCTGACTCCGACGCCGCGCCCCCGCTGGGCGCGAGCCCGAGAGGCGCGGGGACGCGTACGCGGGACGGGTGCGACGCCGGGCAGGCGAGCCGAACGCCCAGGACCGGGCGAATAGACTGGTCCGGCTATGGATCCTGAAGCCCTCTCCGCCGCCCTGCTCGCCGTCGTCGCCCCGCTCGCCGAGGCCCGACGACCCGGTGCGGCCGAAGGGCTGACCGCGGCCGACCTGTCGCTCGAGCGGCCGAAGAACCGCGACCACGGCGACTGGGCCTCGAACGCCGCGCTGAAGCTCGCGAAGGCGGTCGGCGCGAACCCTCGCGAGTTCGCGGCCGAGATCGCCGGCGGACTCGCGGAGGTCGACGGCGTCGCCGACGTCGAGGTCGCCGGTCCCGGCTTCATCAACATCCGATTGGATGCCGCGGCCGCCGGCGCGCTCGCGAAGACCATCGTCGAGGCGGGTGCGGCGTTCGGAACGAACGAGTCGCAGCGCGGCAACAGCATCAACCTCGAGTTCGTCAGCGCGAACCCCACCGGCCCCCTGCACATCGGGCACACCCGCTGGGCGGCCCTGGGAGATTCGATGGCCCGCCTGCTGCTGGCCAGCGGCGCCACGCTCGCCCGCGAGTTCTACATCAACGACGCCGGTGCGCAGATGGAGCGCTTCGGACGCTCCGTGCTCGCCGCGGCCAAGGGCGAGCCCACTCCGGAGGACGGCTACCCGGGCTCCTACATCGACGACCTCGCCGCGCGCGTGCTCGCCGCGGTACCCGAACTGCTGTCGCTGCCGGCGGAGGAGCAGCTCGTCGTGGCGCGCGACCGCGCCTACGAGTTCCAGCTCGGCGACCTGCAGGCGTCGCTCGAGAAGTTCAACGTGCACTTCGACGTCTTCTTCAGCGAGCGGGTCCTCCAGGCGAAGGGCCCCGGTGGCGAGCCCAGCCTCGTGGACGAGGCCGTCGACCGGCTGCGCGAGCAGGGCCACGTGTTCGATGAGGACGGCGCGGTGTGGGTGCGCACCACCGACTTCGGCGACGACCGCGACCGCGTCATCCGCCGCACGAACGGCGAGTACACGTACTTCGCGGCCGACGCGGCGTACTACCTGAACAAGAGCGATCGCGGCTTCCGTCGCAAGATCTACCTGCTCGGGGCCGACCACCACGGCTACATCCACCGCCTCAAGGCGCTCGCGGGTGCGGCGGGCGATGATCCCAACAAGGACATCGAGGTGCTCATCGGGCAGCTCGTATCGATCAACGGCGCCCGCCTCTCCAAGCGCGCCGGCAACATCATCGAACTCGACGACCTGCGGGAGTGGCTCGGCACCGATGCGCTGCGGTACTCGCTCGCGCGGTACCCCGCGGACTCGCCGCTGACGCTCGATCCCGAGATCCTGCGCAAGCGCACCAACGACAACCCGGTCTTCTACGTCCAGTACGCCCACGCCCGCACGCACAACGTCGGACGCAACGCGGCGGCATCCGGTGTCGACCGCTCCGAGTTCGCTCCCGAGCTGCTCACGCACGAGACCGAGTCCGCGCTGCTCGGCGCGCTTCAGGAGTTCCCGCGGGTGGTCGCCTATGCCGCGGAGGTGCTCGAGCCCCATCGCGTCGCGCGCTACCTCGAGGAGCTGGCGGGTCTCTACCACCGCTGGTACGACAACTGCCGCGTGATCCCGCTCGGCGACGAGCCGGTCGAGAGCGTGCACCGCACCCGGCTCTGGCTCAACGACGCCACGGGCCAGGTGCTGCGCAACGGCCTGGACCTCCTCGGCGTCGGCGCCCCGGAGCGGATGTAGTCGTGGCCGCCGGCGACACGCAGCCCACCGAGCCGCTTCCCGACGGGATGGCGGCCGCGCCGGTGCAGCGTCGACGCCGACGGGCGTGGCCCTGGATCGTCGCGTTCGCGATCGTGGCGGTCCTCGCCGTGGTGGCGTGGTTCGCGGCCGAGGCGATCGCGCGCCAGGTCGTGACGAGCGTGGTCCGCGACCAGGTGCGCACGCAGCTGTCGCTGCCGGCCGACCAGCCGATCGACGTCGGCATCGCCGGTGCCGTGATCCCGCAGCTCATCGGCGGCAGCCTCGACGAGCTCACCATCGCGTCCGACGATGTGAGCTTCGGCGGGGTGACCGGTGACGTCACGGTGACCGCCGAGGATGTCGCGGTGCGGGGCACCGGCGAGATGAGCGGTGCGACGGCGACGGTCTCGCTCGACGAGGCGCAGCTGCAGACGCTGCTCGCGACCGTGGAGGACTTCCCCGCCGACAGCGTGGCTCTCGCCGCGCCGAACGTCACGATGTCGCGCGACCTGGAGCTCTTCGGCGTGGCGATCCCCGTCGGCGTCGCGCTCACGCCGTCCGCGGCCGCGGGCGACATCGTGCTCACGCCGGTCTCGCTGCGGCTAGGCGACTCCGAGGTGACCGCCGACGCGCTGCGGGAGCAGTTCGGCGCCGTCACCGACACCGTGCTGCGCGACTGGGACGTCTGCGTCGCCCAGTATCTGCCCGCCGGGGTGACGCTCACGGGCGTGGCCGTGCAGGACGACGTGCTGGTGGCCGACTTCGACGTCGACGGCGCGATCGCCACGGATCCGGCCCTGCAGGAGACGGGCACCTGCGCCTGAGTGCCGCGGCGCGTCATACGGCGCGGGGGCGGGGAGCGGCGTGCCCTAGACTTCTAGCACTGCCAGGCGCGTGACCCCTCCGGCCAGGCACAGCCGCACCCGGAGTCCCGGACGGCCCAGCGTCGAAGCTCCCACCGATTGGTCCACCGTGTCCGCCGACCCGCATACCCGTTCCGTCGCTCCCGCGTGGCTCGAACGCCCCGCCGACGCGAACGGCCTCGCGCCGGCGGTCTGGCCCGAGACCGCGACGCGCGACGACGACGGCGTGCTCGAGCTCGGCGGCATCCCGGTCACCGCGCTGCGCAGCAGATTCGGAACGCCGCTCTACGTCGTCGACGAGGACGAGGTGCGCGCGACCGCCCGGCGCACGCTGGACGCCTTCCGCGCCGCGGCCGCACTGCACGGCGTGCAGGCGCGCGTCTATTACGCCGGCAAGGCGTTCCTCACGACCGAGGTGGTGCGCTGGGTCACCGACGAGGGACTCGCGGTCGACGTGTGCACCGGCGGCGAGCTCGCCGTCGCACTGGCCGCCGGGGCCGATCCGGCGCGACTCGGCTTCCACGGCAACAACAAGTCGATGGCCGAGCTCGAGCGCGCGGTCGAGGTCGGCATCGGGTCGATCGTCATCGACAGCCTGATCGAGATCGAGCGGCTGGCGGCGATCGTCGAGCGGCGCGGCGTGACGCAGGCCGTGCTGCTGCGGGTCAACAGCGGCGTGCACGCCGAGACCCACGACTTCCTCGCGACGGCGCACGAGGATCAGAAATTCGGCTTCACGCTGACGGATGCCGCAGCCGCCGCAGCCCGCATCCGCGAGCTCTCCGGACTCGAGCTCGTCGGCCTCCACTGCCACATCGGCTCGCAGATCTTCGGCACCGCCGGCTTCGAGGAGTCGGCCGCACGAATCGTGGAGCTGCACGCGGAGCTGCGCGAGGGTGGCGAGCTGCCGGTGCTGAACCTCGGCGGCGGCTTCGGCATCGCCTACACGTCGATCGACGACCCGACCCCGATCGAGGCGCTCGCCCTGGGCATCGCCGAAGCCGTGGCTCAGCAGTGCGAGGTGCGCGGCATCCCGGTTCCGAATCTCGCCTTCGAACCCGGCCGCGCCATCGTCGGCCGCGCCGGCGTCACGCTGTACGAGGTCGGCACCACCAAGCCGGTCGAGCTGGAGGGCGGCAACGCGCGGCTCTACGTGAGCGTCGACGGCGGCATGAGCGACAACGCCCGCCCCGCGCTGTACGGCGCGCAGTTCTCGGCGCGCATCGCCTCGCGCGCCAGTGACGCCGCTCCCGCGCTCGTGCGCGTGGTCGGCAAGCACTGCGAGTCGGGCGACGTCGTCGTGGACGCCGAGTATCTGCCGGGCGACGTCTCGCCCGGCGACCTGCTCGCCGTCCCCGCGACCGGTGCCTACTGCTTCTCTCTCTCGAGCAACTACAACTACGTCCCCCGGCCGCCCGTCGTGGCGCTGCGCGGGGGAGAGGCCCGCGTCATCGTGCGCGGAGAGACGATCGACGATCTGCTCTCGCGCGACGCCGGCGTCAGCACCGTGCACGGCGGGCGCGAGCTCGCCGGCGCACCGACGGAAGGGAACGCATGACCGACTACCGCCGCCTCCGCGTCGCACTGCTGGGAGCCGGGGCCGTCGGCTCGCAGGTCGCCTCGCTGCTGCGACAGCACGCCGACGAGCTCGCCGACCGGGCGGGAGCGCGGCTGGAGCTGGTGGGGATCGCGGTCCGCGACGTCGACGCCAAGCGCGACGCCGACCTTCCCAGGGAGCTCTTCACCACCGACGCGGACTCGCTGATCGTGGGCTCCGACATCGTCATCGAGCTCATGGGCGGGATCGAGCCGGCGCGCGCCTACCTGCTGCAGGCCATCAATTCCGGCGCCGACGTGGTGACCGCGAACAAGGCGCTCCTGGCCACCCACGGACCCGAGATCTTCGACGCCGCCGACCAGGTGGGCGCCGAGGTGTACTACGAGGCCGCGGCCGCCGGTGCCATCCCGATCATCCGGCCGCTGCGCGACTCGCTCGCGGGCGACCGTGTGCAGCGGATCATGGGCATCGTCAACGGCACGACCAACTACATCCTCGACCGCATGGACACCGAGGGCGCCGAGTTCGACGACGTGCTCGCCGACGCGCAGCGCCTGGGCTACGCCGAGGCCGACCCGACCGCCGACGTCGAGGGCTACGACGCCGCGCAGAAGGCCGCGATCCTCGCGAGCCTCGCCTTCCACACGACCGTCCCGCTCGACGCCGTGCACCGCGAGGGCATCACGTCGATCGACAAGTCGATGATGGATGCCGCGCGCCACGCCGGCTACGTGATCAAGCTGCTGGCCGTCTGCGAGCGCCTGAACGAGGCATCCGGTGAGTCCATCTCGGTGCGGGTCTACCCGGCGCTGATCGACCGCGCGCACCCGCTGGCGAGCGTGCACGGCGCCAACAACGCCGTGTTCGTGCAGGCCGAGGCTGCGGGCAACCTGATGTTCTACGGCGCGGGTGCCGGCGGCGTCCAGACCGCGTCGGCGGTGCTGGGCGACGTCGTGTCGGCCGCACGACGCCACATCGCGGGCGGTGTCGGGGTCGGCGAGTCGACGCTGGCTAATCTGCCGATCGTCCCGGTGGGCCGCGTCACGACCAGCTACCAGATCACGCTCGAGGTCGACGACCAGCCGGGCGTGCTCGCGACGGTCGCGGGCATTCTGAGCGAGGGCCGCGTCTCGATCGCCACGGTCGAGCAGACCGTGGTCGAGTCGGCCGACGGCGAGAGCGGCGTGGCGCGCCTGGTGATCGGCACCCACAAGGCACTGGAGCAGGACCTCAGCGACACGGTGGAGCGCCTCGCCGCGAGCGGCGTCGTCGAGCGGGTGGTCTCGGTGCTGCGGGTCGAAGGCAACTGAGTTTCGAAGACAACCAGGGTTTCGAAGGAGACTGACATGGCACATGTTTGGCGCGGAGTCCTCCGCGAGTACGCAGACCGACTGGGCGTCACCGAGGCGTCGACCGTCGTCACGCTGGGGGAGGGCGGCACGCCCCTGCTCCCGGCCCCGGCGCTGTCGCGCCGCACCGGCGCGGACGTGTGGGTGAAGTTCGAAGGCATGAACCCCACCGGCTCGTTCAAGGACCGCGGCATGACCGTCGCGGTCTCGCGGGCCATCGAGCACGGCGCCAAGGCCGTCATCTGCGCGTCGACCGGCAACACCTCGGCGTCGGCGGCCGCGTACGCGGCGCACGCCGGCATCACGGCCGCGGTGCTCGTGCCCGAGGGCAAGATCGCGATGGGCAAGCTCAGCCAGGCCGTCGCCCACAACGGCCGCCTCATCCAGATCCGCGGCAACTTCGACGACTGCCTCGAGATCGCGCGCGAGCTGGCCGACAACTACCCCGTGCACCTCGTCAACTCGGTCAACCCCGACCGCATCGACGGGCAGAAGACGGCCGCGTACGAGATCGTCGAGCAGCTGGGCGACGCGCCCGACTTCCACTTCATCCCGGTCGGGAACGCCGGCAACTACACGGCCTACACCCGGGGCTACCGCGAAGAGGCCGAGGCGGGGGTCTCCACCCGCGTGCCGCGCATGTTCGGCTTCCAGGCCGAGGGCTCGGCTCCGCTGGTGCGCGGCGAGATCGTGAAGAACCCCGACACCGTCGCCAGCGCCATCCGCATCGGCAACCCCGCGTCGTGGGATCTCGCGATCGAGGCCCGCGCGGCGACCGACGGCTGGTTCGGAGCGATCGACGACGACCGGATCCTCGCCGCCCAGAAGCTGCTGGCGGGCGAGGTCGGCATCTTCGTCGAGCCCGCGTCGGCGATCAGCGTCGCGGGCCTCCTCGACCGCGTTGAAGCCGGTGTCGTGCCGCAGGGCGCCCGCGTCGTCCTCACGGTCACGGGCCACGGACTCAAGGACCCGCACTGGGCGCTGCGCAACGCCGACGGCTCGGAGGTCGAGCCCACGGTGGTCGACGCGACCACGTCGGAGGTGGCATCCGTTCTCGATCTCGCCCCTGCGGCGGCGACCGCGTGAACGCAGCCGTCGCACCGGCGCCCGGTCCCAGGGCTGTTGTCGGGCGGCGTGTCGTGGTGCGGGTCCCCGCGACGAGCGCCAACCTCGGCCCGGGCTTCGACACGCTCGGCCTCGCGCTGAGCGTGTACGACGAGCTCGACGTCACGGCGCTGCCCGAGGGCGAGCTCGAGATCGAGGTCGAAGGCGCAGGCTCGGCGGACGTCCCCCGCGACGCCTCGCACCTCGTGGTGCGGGCGATCGCGTACGCGTACGAATCGGTCGGACGACGGATGCCGGGACTCCGGCTCCACGCGAAGAACGTCATCCCGCACGGGCGCGGTCTGGGCTCCTCCGGCGCCGCGGTCGTGTCGGGCCTGCTCGCTGCGAAGGGTCTGCTGGAGGGCGACGTCGAGCTCGGTCCCGACGCGCTGCTGCGCCTGGCCACCGAGCTGGAGGGGCACCCCGACAACGTCGCTCCGGCCCTCTTCGGCGGCCTGACGATCGCGTGGGTCGACGAGGACGGCCCGCAGCACAAGAAGCTCCTCGTCCACCGGGGTGTGTCGCCGCTCGTGTTCGTGCCCGGCTTCACGATGTCGACCAAGCTCGCCCGGAGCCTGCAGCCCCTCCACGTGCCCCGCGAGGACGCCGTCTTCAACGTCTCGCGCTCGGCGCTGCTCATCGCTGCCCTGACCCAGAGCCCCGAGCTGCTGCAGGCCGCGACCGAGGACAAGCTGCACCAGAACTACCGAGCGAGCGCGATGCCCGAGACCGACGGGCTCGTCCGTGCACTCCGCGCGGCGGGGTTCGCGGCGGTCGTCTCGGGCGCGGGGCCCAGCGTCCTCGTGCTCGCCGACGGGCCCGGCCGCCGCCTCGAGGCGGCGGCGCTGGCGGCCTCGTCGACCGACACTCCGTGGGAGGCCCTCATGCTCGCCGTCGACTTCAAGGGTGGTACAGTGAGGGAGTACGCGGAGGGTTCCACGTAAGACGTGAATCTGGCCTCCGTCGCAAATCTGCGAAACCACCGCACGGCATTCTGACCTGCCGACGTCCGCTGAGCACCTCGCGGTCCCTCACCCCGTCGGCGGGTGATTCGACAGGCGTGACAACTGATCGAAGAGGCAGATGCCACCGGCAGAGCCGTGCGATCGTGCACAACCGTTCGTATTTCACAAGGGAGAACTCGTGGAGTCCATCTCCGAGATCCACGCCGATGTTCCGGCCGACGAGCGCGCGGAAGCGCCCGAGGGTGCCGAGACCGTCGATGCCGCTGCCGAGGCAGTGGTCGACGAAGTCGTGATCGAGGCCGTCGAGGCCGAGGAAGCCGCCGAAGAGGCCGTGGCCGAAGCGGCCGCCGCCGACGCCGTCGCCGAGGAGGCGGTCATCGAGGCCGTCGTGGCCGAGGCCGTCGCCGAGGAGGCCGTCACCGAGGCCGAGGCTGCGGAGGAGGCCGGTGACCCGGTCGCCGCCGAGACCGCTGAGACCGTGGCCGAGGAAGCCGTCGCCGAGGCGATCGTCGCCGACGCCGTCGCCGAAGAGGCCGTCGCCGAGGCGGTCATCGCCGAGGCCGTCGCTCGGGAGGCGGTCGCCGAGGCCGTCGTCGCCGAGATCGTCGCAGAAGAGGTCGTCGCCGAGGTCACTGCCGAGGCGCCCGCCGAGGCTCCGGCCGCCCCTGCGAAGGCTCCGCGCAAGCGCGCGCCGCGCCGGGCGAAGAGCACCGACGTCGCGCCGGCCGAGCCGGCTGCCGAGGCACCCGCCGACGCGCCGGCCGAGGCACCCGCCGAGGCCGCCCCGGCCGAGGGCGGCGCAGAGGCCGAGGTCGCGGCCTCCGCTCCTGCCGACGCGCCCACCGCCGACACCGACGCAACCGCCGAGACCGCTGAGGGCGGCGAGCAGGCCGCCGAGGGTGAGGGCGCCGAGGCCCCGTCGCGCAGCCGGAGCCGCAGCCGCAGCCGCAGCCGCAACCGCAACGCGCAGGGCGGCCAGAACGCGCAGGGCCAGAACGCTCAGGGCCAGAACGCGCAGGGCGAGAAGACCCAGCACGCCCCGCAGGCTCCCGCCGAGCCGGCGAAGGCCGACGCCGCCGACGACGACCAGCCCGCCCAGGGCAACGGCCGCGGCCGTCAGCGCAACAAGCGCCGCGGCACCCAGACGACCGGCGACGAGTTCGAGACCGAGATCGGCGAGGACGACGTCCTCATTCCGATCGCGGGCATCCTCGACGTACTCGACAACTACGCGTTCGTCCGCACCACGGGCTACCTGCCCGGCCCGAGCGACGTGTACGTCTCGCTCGGCCAGGTCAAGAAGTACAACCTGCGCAAGGGCGACGCCGTCGTCGGCGCGATCAAGCAGCCCCGCGAGGGCGAGCAGTCCAGCCGCCAGAAGTACAACGCGCTGGTCAAGGTCGACGCCGTCAACGGCCTGTCGGTCGACGACGCGGCCACGCGCGTCGAATTCGGCAAGCTCACGCCGCTGTACCCGCAGGAGCGCCTCCGCCTCGAGACGGCCCCCGAGAAGCTGACGCAGCGCATCATCGACCTCGTCGCGCCGATCGGCAAGGGCCAGCGCGGCCTCATCGTCGCGCCCCCGAAGGCGGGCAAGACGATCGTGCTGCAGCAGATCGCCAACGCCATCGCGATCAACAACCCCGAGGTGCACCTCATGGTCGTGCTCGTCGACGAGCGCCCCGAAGAGGTCACCGACATGCAGCGCACGGTGAAGGGCGAGGTCATCGCCTCGACCTTCGACCGTCCCGCCGAGGACCACACCACGGTCGCCGAGCTCGCCATCGAGCGCGCGAAGCGCCTCGTGGAGCTCGGTCGCGACGTGGTCGTGCTGCTCGATTCGATCACCCGCCTGGGTCGCGCGTACAACATCTCGGCGCCGACCTCGGGCCGCGTGCTCACCGGTGGGGTCGACGCGTCCGCGCTGTACCCGCCCAAGCGCTTCTTCGGCGCCGCGCGCAACATCGAGAACGGCGGATCGCTCACGATCCTCGCCACGGCCCTCGTCGAGACCGGCTCCAAGATGGACGACGTCATCTTCGAGGAGTTCAAGGGCACCGGCAACAGTGAGCTGCGCCTGAACCGCCAGCTCGCCGACAAGCGCATCTTCCCGGCGGTCGACGTCAACGCGTCGTCCACGCGCCGCGAAGAGATGCTGCTCTCGGCCGACGAGGTCAAGATCACCTGGAAGCTCCGCCGTGCGCTCGCCGGCCTCGAGCCCCAGCAGGCCCTAGAGGTGGTGCTCGGCAAGCTCAAGGAGACGCAGTCCAACGTCGAGTTCCTGGTGCAGATGCAGAAGTCGATCCCGGCGCCCGCGAACGGGCACGGGGGTGGCCGCAGCCACGATCACGACAACAGCATCCGCTGAGCCGTGTTCGAGTCCGTTCAGGGGCTGATCGACGAGCACCGCGCGGTCCAGGAGGAACTCTCCGACCCCGCGGTGCACGCCGATGCGGCGCGCGCCAAGCGGGTGAACCGGCGCTACGCCGAGCTGTCGCGCATCGTGAAGGCCCACGAGGACTGGGTGGCGGCATCCGACGATCTGGATGCCGCCCGCGAACTGGCGCGTGAGGACGAGGCCTTCGCCGAGGAGGTGCCGGCTCTCGAGGCGAAGCTCACCGAGGCGCAGGAGCGCCTGCGGCGGCTGCTGATCCCGCGCGATCCCGATGACGCGCGCGACGTGATCATGGAGATCAAGCAGGGCGAGGGCGGCGCCGAGTCGGCGCTGTTCGCGGCGGACCTCCTGCGCATGTACCTGCAGTACGCCGCGTCGAAGGGCTGGAAGACCGAGCTGCTCGAGCGCAACGAGTCCGACCTCGGCGGCTACAAGGACGTCCAGGTGGCGATCAAGGGCTCCTCGTCCGATCCCGCGCAGGGCGTCTGGGCGCACCTCAAGTACGAGGGCGGCGTGCACCGCGTGCAGCGTGTGCCGGCGACCGAGTCGCAGGGGCGCATCCACACGTCAACGACCGGTGTGCTCGTGTTCCCCGAGGTCGACGAGCCCGAAGAGATCCACGTCGATCCGAACGACCTGAAGATCGACGTCTTCCGATCGTCCGGGCCCGGCGGGCAGTCGGTGAACACGACGGACTCCGCGGTGCGCATCACCCACGTGCCCACGGGCATCGTGGTGTCGATGCAGAACGAGAAGTCGCAGCTGCAGAACCGCGAGGCGGGCATGCGGGTGCTCCGTGCGCGCCTCCTCGCGAAGCAGCAGGAGGAGCTCGAGGCGGCGGCATCCGACGCCCGCAGGTCGCAGATCCGCGGCATGGACCGCTCCGAGCGCATCCGCACCTACAACTTCCCCGAGAACCGCATCGCCGACCACCGCACCGGGTACAAGGCGTACAACCTCGACCAGGTCATGGACGGCGCGCTCGGCCCCGTGGTCGACGCGGCGATCCAGGCCGACGAGGAGGCGCGTCTGGCCGCCCTCGGCGCCGACGCCTGACGCCCGTGGCGCTTCGCGGAGATCGGATGCCGCGACGCTAGGCTTCGAGCGTGCTGACGCTCCTGATCCGCGCCCTCATCTTCCTGGTGTCGGCGGCGCTCGGCCTCATCGCGGCCGACCTGATCCTCCCGGGCTTCTCCCTGCACTGGGACGACTGGTGGGGGATCGTGCTGGCTGTCGTGATCTTCGCGGTGCTGCAGAGCGTGCTCGCGCCGTGGTTGCTGAAGATCACCCGGCGGCATGCGAACGCGCTCATCGGCGGGATCGGGCTGCTGTCGACGTTCGTCGCGCTCCTCATCGCGGTGCTGATCCCGGCCGCCGGCATCGGCATCGACGGTGCGGTGGCGTGGATCATCGGCACGCTGATCGTCTGGCTCGTGACGGCGCTCGCCACCTGGCTGCTGCCGCCGCTGTTCATCAGGAACAAGGCGCAGGACCGCCGGGCCTGACACTCGAAGCGCACCGAAGATAGGGAATCCTCCCGATCCCGGGGCGGCCACCTCACCGGAAGGCTGGTGGGATGATGGGCGGTATGCAGATCGGCCGGGTGCCCCTCGTCGGCCGCCAGGCGGACCTCGACGCGCTGCGCGCGGAGGTCGACGCCGTCGGTGAGGAGGGCCGCGCCGTCGTCGTGTCGGGTGACGCCGGCATGGGCAAGACGCGCCTGCTGCGTGACTTCGCCGAGGGACTGGACGACGACGTCGTCATCGTGCGCGGCTCCTGTGTCGACTCCGGGTCGGGTCCGGCGCCGCTGACGGCCGTGACCGACCTCCTGCGCGACCTCGTCGATGCGCTCGGCGTCGCAGCCGTGCGCGAGGCGGCGGGTCCGGGCGCTGACGCCCTCGGGGTGCTGGTGCCGGTCCTCGCGGATTCCCCCGACGAGGCGGCGCGTCTCGCGGACGTCGTCGTCGAACTCTTCTCACATCTCGCGCGCATCCACCGGCTGGTCGTCATCATCGAGGACCTGCACTGGGCCGACGGCACCACCGCCGAGATCGCGTCGCGCCTGGTGCGCCGGGCCGCCGCCCTGCCCCTGTTCGTGCTGCTGTCGTACCGCACCGACGACCTCGGGCGGGGGCATCCGCTCCGTCCGGTCCTCGCCGAGCTCGACCGCGCCCGCCTGCTGACCCACCGGCCGCTGGCCCGGCTCACCCCCGCGGAGGTGGCCGCACTCGCCACGGCGGTGCACGGCGACACCCTGCCCGCCGGCGTGCTGAACGACATCGTGGCCCGCAGCGACGGCATCCCGTTCTACGTCGAAGAGCTGGCGAGCTTCTCGGGGCAGCGGCTTCCGATCTCGCTCCGCGACGTGCTCCTGCTGCGCTACGAGCGGCTGGATGCCGAGGCCCGCCGTTTCGCGCGCGTCCTGGCCACGGGCGGGGTCGAGGTCTCCCACCTGGTGCTGCGCGCCGTCTTCGAGGGCGACGAGTCCCTGCTCGAGACCGCGGTGCGCGGCGCCGTGGACGCGCAGGTCGTGGTGATCCGCGACGACGCGTACGCCTTTCGGCACGCCCTCATGCAGGAGGCGGTGTACGCCGAGCTGCTGCCGACCGAGCGCACCCGCCTTCACACCGCCTACGCGGTCGCACTCGAGGACGCCGCTCCCACGGCGAGGGTGCTCGCCGACATCGCGCACCACTGGCGGGCCGCGCACGTGCCCGACCGCGCGCTGGCGGCGGCCGTCGCCGCGCAGCGCGCCGCGAACGTCGCCTCGGCGTGGTCGACGGCTGCCGAGGCGGGGGAGCGCGCGCTGGAGCTGTGGGACGCGGTGCCCGAGGCGGAGGCGGTGAGCGGGGTGACGCGCGTCGAGGTGCTGCGGCGGACCTCCGCAGCGCTCGCCGCCGCGAACCGGAACGACCGGGCTCTCGCCTTCGCGCAGGAGGCCGTGACGCTGTGGCCGGAGGACGACGTGGTCGGTCGCGCCGAGATGTTCGGCGATCTCGCCACCATCCAGTTCCAGGCAGGCGTGTCGGACGGCGAGGAGAGCATCGAGGAGGCGCTCCGGATCCTCGGCGACGACGACCGCCATGACGTCCAGCGGGCGGGGCTGCTGCTCAGCTCGGCGCGGGTGCACATGCTGAACGGCCGGCAGCTGCGCGGCGCCGACGTGGCCGCGCAGGCGCGCGCGACGGCGGAGGCGGCCGCAGCTGACGGCGACCGGGGCGCCGCCGAGATCGTCGCGCAGGGTCTGCTCATCGCGGCCACCTGCCGCGCCAGCATCGGCGACCTCGGCGGCGTCGAGCTGTTCGACGTGGCCCGCGCGCACGCCGACGGCTTCGTCCGGGCGATGATGCGCTACTACATCAACTTCTCGAACACGCTGATGCAGGTCGGCCGATACGACGACGCGGTGTCCATCGCGCGGGAGGGGATGGCGTACGGGCGCTCGCACGTGGCCGACATCGGACCTCTGGCGATGATCGAGGCCAACGTGATCGAGGCGCACATCTACGCCGGGCGGCTCCGCGAGGCGGAGCAGCTGGGGGCCCTCCTCCCGATGGTCGAACCGGGGCTGTACTCGGCATTCCTCCGCGAGCGGCTGGTGTGCCTGGCTATCTGGCGGGGCCGCATCGACGGCGCCGAGGCCGCGCTGGAGGCCGCCCGGCTGGAGCTGGACCGGTTCGGCGCGTACGAGTACCAGACCCGTTACGGCATGGCCTACGACCGCGGGGAGCTCGCGCTCGCCCGCGGCGACGCGCGTGAGGCCTTGACCCATACGCGACTGGCGTGGGAATCCACCGCCGGGGGCGTGCTCGCCCTCCCGCTGACCGCCGTCGCGGCACGCGCGGTCGCGGCGCTCCGCGAGCGCGGCGAGAATGAGGACGTCTCGCCGTACCGCGAGGTGCTGCGCACGTACGCCGACTGGCCGGTCACGCCCCTCTGGGCCGCCGTCTTCGCCGCCGAGCTGGGGGAGGGGCCGTGGTCGCTCGCGACCGACGCGGCCGGGCCGGCCTACATCCGCGCGTACGCGCGCGTACGGCACGGCGAGGCGCTGCTCGCCGACGGCGACCGGACCGCCGCGCGTGAGGCCCTCGCGGCGGCGGCCGCGCACGCCGACGAGCTGGGAGCGGAGGGCCTCGCCGAGCGGGCGCGGAGTGTGATGACGGATGCCGGCCTCGCAGGCGATGCGCCGCGATCGAGGCTGACGGCCCGCGAGGAGCAGGTGCTCGCCCTCGTCGCCGAGGGGCTCAGCAACGGACAGATCGCCGAGCGCCTCTACATCAGCGTCAAGACCGTGTCGGTGCACGTGTCGGCGATCCTGCGCAAGCTCGACGCGCCGTCCCGCACCGCGGCGGCCGCCATCTACCGCCGCAGCGCCGCCTGACGCACGACACGGCCGGGGTGCGGCATCCGTCCCCGCCCTTCAGCGTCAGATGTGGTACTCGGGCGTCGTCAGCAGTGCCCGGGTGTCTTCGCCGGTGCGGCGGAGACGCGGTTTGGCCGGCACGCCGACGAGCACGCTGTCGGCCGGCGCGTCCTTCGTCACGACGGCGTTGGCACCCACGACGGAGCCGGCGCCGACGGTGATGGGCCCGAGGATCTTCGCGCCCGCCCCTACTGCGACGCCATCCTCGATGGTGGGGTGGCGCTTGCCGCCCTCGCGCTGGCGGCCGCCGAGCGTGACGCCGTGGTAGAGCATCACATCGTCGCCGACCTCGGCGGTCTCGCCGATCACGACGCCCATGCCGTGGTCGATGAAGAACCGTCGGCCGATGGTGGCGCCGGGGTGGATCTCGATGCCGGTGAGCCAGCGGGTGATCTGCGATCCGGCGCGCGCGACGAACCGCAGGTCGCGCGTCCAGAGGGCGTGCCACACGCGGTGCGCCCAGATCGCGTGGAGACCGGGGTAGAGGACGGCGATCTCGAGGCCGCCGCGGGCGGCCGGGTCGCGCAGCTTCGCCGCCGCGACGTCTTCGCGCACGCGCGCGAAGAACCCGATGCGCTCGTCGGTCATCTGCTCTCCTCCTCCGGGTCGCGCAGGTGCGCGTACAGCGCCGTGGACAGGTAGCGCTCGCCCGAGTCGGGCACGATCACGACGATGCGCGTACCGGCGGACTCGGGACGCGCGGCGATCTCGAGCGCGGCCGAGACCGCGGCGCCGGCCGACATGCCCGCGAGGATCCCCTCGCGGGTCGCCAGCGCGCGGGCAACCTCGATGGCGTCGTCGAACTCGACGTCGAACACCTCGTCGACGACGGAGCGGTCGAGCACGTCGGGCACGAAGTTGGGACCGATGCCCTGGATGCGGTGGCCCCCGGCGCGGCCCTCCGTGAGCACGGGCGAGTCCTTCGGCTCGACCAGCACGATCTTCACGTCGGGGTTGCGCTGCTTGAGCACCTGCCCGACGCCGGTCACGGTGCCGCCGGTGCCGGAGCCCGCCACGAAGACGTCGACGCGGCCGTCGGTGTCGCGCCAGATCTCCTCGGCGGTCGTCTTGCGGTGGATCGCCGCGTTCGCCGCGTGCTCGAACTGCCGCGCCAGGATCGCCCCCGGAGTCTCGGCCGCGATGCGCTGGGCGGTCTCCACGGCCTCGGTCATGCCCTTGTACGGATCGGTGAGCACCAGCTCGGCGCCGAACGCCTTGAGCAGCGTGCGACGCTCCTTCGACATCGAGGCGGGCATCGTCAGGATCACGCGGTAGCCGCGGGCCGCGCCGATGAGCGCGAGGGCGATGCCGGTGTTGCCGCTCGTCGACTCCACGATGGTGCCGCCGGGAACCAGCTCGCCCGCCTGCTCCGCCGCCTCGACGAGCGCATAGCCCAGGCGGTCCTTGACCGACGAGCCGGGGTTGTAGAACTCGAGCTTGACGAGCACCTCCGCGTGGAGGCCCTCGGCGAGCGCGTTGAGGCGCACGAGCGGCGTCTCGCCGAATGCGGTGGTGATGTCGGGATGGATGCCGGGCACGTGGTGCTCCCTGGAGTCAGGCGGTGCGAGGAAAGACGAAGACGGCGCGCCGGCTCCCGAACGGGTCGGGGTGACCGGCGCGCCGTCGTGACGACTCAATCTTCGCGCAGATCCTCGTACAGCGCGGTCGACAGGTAGCGCTCGCCGAACGAGGGGACGATGACGACGATGTTCTTGCCGGCCGCTTCCGGACGTGCGGCGACCTGGAGGGCCGCCCAGATCGCGGCGCCGGACGAGATGCCCACGAGGATGCCGTCCTGGGTGCCGACGGCGCGCGCGGTCGAGATCGCGTCGGGGAACTCGACGTCGATGACCTCGTCGATGACGCCCTGGTCGAGGATCGGCGGAACGAAGTTGGGCCCGATGCCCTGGATCTTGTGCGGGCCGGGCGTGCCCTTGGTGAGCAGCGGCGAGTCGGCCGGCTCGACAGCGACGACCTTCGCGTTCGGCACGCGCTCCTTGAGCACCTGGCCCACGCCGGTGATGGTGCCGCCGGTGCCGATGCCGGCGACGAAGTAGTCGACCTGGCCGTCGGTGTCGCGGAGGATCTCCTCCGCGGTGGTCTTGCGGTGGACCTCGACGTTCGCCTGGTTCTCGAACTGGCGCGCGAGGATCGCGCCGGGAGTCGCAGCGAGGATCTCCTCGGCCTTCGCGAGAGCGCCCTTCATGCCGCCCGCAGGGTCGGAGAGGACGAGCTCGGCACCGTAGGCCTTCAGGAGCAGGCGGCGCTCGATCGACATCGACGACGGCATCGCCAGGATCACCCGGTAGCCGCGAGCGGCACCGACCATGGCCAGTGCGATGCCGGTGTTGCCGCTGGTGGCCTCGACGATCGTGCCGCCCGGCTTCAGCTCGCCCGATGCCTCGGCGGCGTCGATGATCGCGATGCCCAGGCGGTCCTTGACGCTGGAGGCCGGGTTGTAGAACTCGAGCTTGGCGAGCACGTTGCCGCCGACGCCCTCCGCGACGCGGTTCAGGCGCACCAGCGGCGTGTTGCCGAATGCGGACGTGATGTCGGGATGGATGCCGGTCATGTCGGGGCCTTTCGCGGGTTCTCGGCTGATCGAGCACCAGCCTAGGGGGAGGGTTTTCCTGTGAGTCCTTCTATGACGAAAGCCTGGCCGGGCGCGGGTATCCTGTGCGGCGCATCCCTCCGGAAAGCCCCGGTGGGACGCCGCATCGCCGCGCACCCCGCGCGCCGAGCGCCGGTGTCTCGCGGCCTAGAGTGGATGCGGTCATGCCTTCTCCCGACGAATCCCCCCTGCTCTCCGACGCCCTCGCCCGCGCCGCCGCGCGCCTGACGGCCGCCGGCATCCTCGATCCCGCCGTCGACACGGAGCTGCTCGCCGCGTTCGTGCTGGGCGCGGGCCGCGGAGGAGTGCAGGCGGCCGCGATCCGAGGCGATCGCCTCGGGCCCGAGCACGCCGCCCGGCTCGACGCGCTCGTCGCCCGGCGCGTCACCCGCGAGCCGCTGCAGCACATCACCGGCACGGCGCCGTTCCGGCACCTCGAGCTGCGCGTCGGCCCCGGGGTGTTCGTGCCCCGGCCCGAGACCGAGATGGTCGCGCAGCTGGCGATCGACGCGCTGCGGGCCGCGGCATCCGCTTCTCCGATCGCCGTCGATCTCGGCACCGGCAGCGGCGCGATCGCCCTCGCCCTGGCCACCGAGGTGCCGCACGCACGGGTGTTCGCCGCCGAGAACTCGGTCGACGCGTTCGTGTGGACGAAGGAGAACTTCGCGCTCGTCGACGCCGACAACGCGCAGCTCGCCTTCATCGACCTCGAGCACGCGTTCCCCGAGCTCGACGGCACCGTCTCGGTCGTGGCATCCAATCCGCCGTATGTGCCGGATGCCGCGATCCCGCGTGACCCCGAAGTGCGGTTCTTCGACCCGCCAGCCGCCCTGTACGGGGGAGAGGACGGCCTGGACGTGGTCCGTGTCCTCAGTCGAGTGGGGCTGCGGCTCGCTCACCCCGGCGGGCTGATCGTGATCGAGCACGGCGAGTGGCAGGGGGAGGAGATCCGCGCCATCCTCGGGGCGGACGGCTGGCTCGCTCCGGCCACGCACCCCGACCTCACACTGCGCGACCGCGCCACGACGGCGCTGCGTCCCTGACGTCGTCGCCCGGCTCGCAGGATTCCCGCCGTGGCCCTGACTAAACTGTCGGGCGACATGTCCCCCATCTTCGACTGCCGTGATGAGGCGCAGCTGCTGACCGGCATGCGCCAGGCGCGCCAGGCCATCGGCCGCGGCGAGCTCGTCGTCCTCCCCACCGACACCGTCTACGGCGTCGCCGCGGACGCCTTCGACCACCAGGCCGTCGCGCGCCTGCTGGCCGCCAAGGGGCGCGGGCGCCAGTCGCCGCCGCCCGTGCTCGTCGCCGGCCTCACCACGCTCCGCGCGCTCGTGGCCGAGGTGCCCGAGGCCGTCGAGCGCCTGGTCGAGGCCTTCTGGCCGGGCGGCCTCACGATCGTGCTGCCGTCGCAGCCCTCTCTGTCGTGGGACCTCGGCGACACGCGCGGCACGGTGGCGGTGCGCATGCCCGCCCACCGCATCGCGCTCGAGCTGCTCGAGGAGACCGGCCCGCTCGCCGTCTCGAGCGCCAACCTCACCGGCATGGCCGCCGGCATCACCGCCGAGGACGCAGAGGGCATGCTGAAGGACAGCGTCGCGGTGTACCTCGGCGACGGGCCGTCGAAGACCGGCGTCCCGTCGACCATCATCGATGCGACCAGCCTGGTCGCGGGCGACGAGCCGCGAGTGAAGGTCCTGCGCGAGGGCGCCGTCAGCCGCGCCCAGCTGCGCGACGTGCTCGGCGACCTCCTCGAGCCCGATCCGGGCACCGAGCCGGCCGAGCAGGCGCAGACGGGCGAGCAGCCCGAGGCGGACGCCGCGGCAGACACGGTGGCGGAGACGGATGCCGCGGCAGACACGGTGGCGGAGACGGATGCCGCGGCAGACGCGCCTCCCGTGGCCGCGTCGCCTGCCGCCGAGGCGGCTCCTGCGCGTGAGGCGCCGGAGCCCGAGCGCTCGTGAAGCAGTACGTCTTCATCATCCTCCTCACGGCGGCGGTCACCTTCGTCCTCGCGTGGGCGGTGTGGCGGCTCAGCCTGAAGTACAAGCTGTATCCGGGCATCCGCGAGCGCGACGTGCACACGACGCCGACGCCGCGACTGGGCGGCATCGCGATGTTCATCGGCGTGCTGGCCGCGTTCGCCGTCTCGTCGCAGCATCCGTTCTTCTCGATCGTCTGGGCGCAGCCCGAGCAGATCTACGCGCTGCTCGGTGCCACGGCGCTCATCGTCGTGGTCGGCGTGCTGGACGATCTCTGGGACCTCGACTGGATGATCAAGCTCGGGGCGCAGTTCCTCGCCGCGGGCGTGATCGCCTGGTTCGGGCAGCTGCAGATCTACACGCTGCCGCTGGGCGGCATGACGATCTTCTCGAGCTGGGTCAGCTTCACGCTCACGGTGTTCTCGATCGTCGTGGTCATGAACGCGGTCAACTTCATCGACGGCCTCGACGGGCTCGTGGCGGGCGTCTGCCTCATCGCCAACGTGGTCTTCTTCGCGTACTCGTACATGGTGTTCCGCGACATCGGCGCGAGCACCTACTTCAACCTGTCGTCGCTCATCGCCGCGGTGCTGATCGGGGCGTGCATCGGCTTCCTCCCGCTGAACTGGAGCCCCGCGCGGCTGTTCATGGGCGACGCGGGCGCGCTCATGCTCGGTTTGCTGATGGCGTGCTCGGCCATCGCCATCACCGGCAACTTCGACCCCGCGCTCATCGCCGACAACGACTCGTTCGGCCGTTCGCAGCTGCTGGGTGCATTCATCCCGATCCTGCTGCCCGTGGTCGTCGTGCTCCTGCCGCTGCTGGACTTCGGGCTGGCAGTCGTGCGGCGCATGAGCCGGGGCAAGTCGCCGTTCTCGCCCGACCGCAAGCACCTGCACCACCGCATGCTCGACATGGGCCACAGCGACCGCGACGCGGTCCTCATCTTCTACGCGTGGACGGCGCTGGTCAGCCTCTCGGTGCTGCTCATGTACATCGGCACGACGCTCGAATGGCCCGGCGATTACCTCATCGGCGCGGCCTACGGCCTCGTCGGCATCGCCGCCTGCCTCGTCGTCACCTTCACCCCCTCGCGCCGCCGCGCCGCCGAGCTGGCGCGGGCGCGGCATCCCGAACCCGAACCACAGCCCGATCTCGCGCCCGCACAGGAGGACGCCCGATGAGCAGCACCCCGCACCCCAGCACTCCGAACCCCGGCACGCCGAACGCCCGCACCCCGCTCTCGAGCACCGCGATCCTGCGCACCGTCCTGGTGTGGTCGGGAACCGTGACCGCCGTCCTCGCGGTCGTCGGTGCGATCGTCGGGTTCCTCGTCGCGGGGACCGACGGGCTGTGGAGCGCCCTGGCGGGCGTGCTCATCGCCGCCGTGTTCCTCGGCATCACCGCCGCCAGCATCCTCATCGCGAACCGGTGGTTCGGCGACGCCCTCTACGTGCCGATCTTCTTCGGCATCGTGCTCGGGGGGTGGATCCTGAAGTTCGTCGTGTTCCTCATCGCGCTGTTCGTGCTGCGGGATCAGCCGTGGATCGTCGGCCCGGTGTTCTTCCTCGCCCTCGTGGCGAGCGTGCTCGCCTCGCTCGCGATCGACGTCGTCGTGCTCCTGCGCATGCGCGTGCCGCACGTCAGCGACGTGCAGCTTCCGACCGATCCCGATGCCGGCGACCGCACCGACGCGCCGTCCGGCGCCTGATGCCGGGCCTCGCGGATTCAGGGACCTCACAAGTTTGATAGGCTGATTCCGCGCCCGCCCGCTCACCTTGTGAGCGCTTGCGGAGTGACGCTCACCGACCATCGTCGCAACGGTTCTCGACCGATGCCCCGAAGCTGGAGCCAGCGCTGTTTACTCAAGCTGCGACCCTGATCGCCCCCCTTGCCGCTGATGCGCCCCCGGAGTTCCACGGGCCCTCGATCGACGAGTTCTTCCCCGAGATCCTCTTCGAAGCCTTCGGCGTCATCCCGGTCCACCGGATCCACCTGATCCAGTTCCTCGCGACGATCGCCATCGTGGTGATCTTCTGGCTCGGCACGCGCCGCATGCGCGTGGTGCCCGGCCGCTTCCAGAGCCTGGTCGAGATGGGCCTGGACTTCGTCCGGGTGAACATCGGCGAAGACCTGCTCGGCAAGAAGGACGCCCAGCGATTCCTGCCGATCCTCACCACGATCTTCTTCATGGTGCTGTTCATGAACATCACGGGCATCATCCCGTTCCTGAACATCGCCGGAACGAGCATCATCGCGGTGCCGCTGACGCTGGCCATCGTGAGCTACGTCACCTTCATCTACGCCGGCATCAAGAAGAGCCCCGGGAACTTCTTCAAGAACTCGCTCTTCCCGTCGGGCGTGCCGTGGCCGATCTACATCATCGTCACGCCGATCGAGCTCATCTCGACGTTCATCATCCGTCCGGTGACGCTGACGCTCCGACTCCTCATGAACATGATGGTCGGTCACCTGCTGCTGGTGCTCTTCTTCGCCGCCACGCAGTTCTTCGTCGTCGACCTCGGCGGCTGGTGGACGGCCCTCGGCGCGGGCAGCCTCGCGTTCGGCTTCGTCTTCACCCTGTTCGAAATCCTGGTGGCCGTCCTCCAGGCGTACGTCTTCGCTCTCCTCACCGCGGTCTACATCCAGCTCGCGGTCGCCGAAGAGCACTGAAAGCGGGACGGCCGGAAGGCCGCCCACAACCGAAAGGAAACACCCCCGTGGACGCAACTACGGTTCTCGCAGAGGTCAGCGGCAACGTCGCGACGATGGGCTACGGCCTCGCCGCGATCGGCCCGGCCATCGGCGTGGGCATCGTCGTCGGCAAGACGATCGAGGGCGTCGCCCGCCAGCCCGAGCTCGCCGGCCGCCTGCAGGTGCTCATGTGGATCGGTATCGCCTTCACCGAGGCGCTCGCCTTCATCGGCATCGCGACCTACTTCATCTTCGTCTGATCGCCGATACACAGTCCTAAGGAGACAGGATGCTGAACGCTCTTGTCGCGTACGCCGCGGAAGAGGGAGCGACCCACAACCCGCTCATCCCCGCGTGGTACGACATCATCTGGTCGTCGGTCTGCTTCATCGTCATCCTGATCATCTTCTGGAAGGTGGCCCTTCCCCGGATGAAGAAGCTGCTCGACGAGCGCTCGGCCGCCATCGAGGGCAACATCGCCAAGGCCGATGAGGCTCAGCGCAAGGCCGAGGCGGCGCTCGAGGAGTACACCGCCCAGCTCGCCGACGCGCGCAAGGAAGCCGGCGAGATCCGCGACGCCGCCCGTGAGGACGGCAAGAAGATCGTCGCCGAGGCGAAGGACACCGCTTCGGCGGAAGCCGCTCGCCTCACCTCGACCGCGCACGCGCAGATCGAGGCCGAGCGCCAGACCGCTCTCGTGTCGCTGCGCAGCGAGGTGGGCACGCTCGCCCTCGACCTCGCCGGCGGTGTGATCGGCGAGACGCTGTCCGACGACAAGAAGGCTCAGGCCGTCGTCGACCGCTTCCTCGCGGAGCTCGAGGCGTCCGAAGGGGCGAAGGCGTAATGGGCAGCGCGACCACTCAGGCCCTGGCGGCGACGACGACGGCGCTGAGCGCCGCGTCGGGCGTCGACCTCGACGTCGCCGGCGAGCTGTTCGCCGTGGCGCGCGCCGTGGGCGACTCGTCGCAGCTGAGCGGCGCGCTCGCCGACTCCGCCGCGCCGGTCGAGGCCCGCCGCAAGATCGTCGCGGACGTCTTCGGCCGGGTCGTCAAGCCCACGACGGCGTCGCTGCTGACGACCGCCGTCTCCGAGCGCTGGTCCTCCGCCGACGATCTGATCGACGGGATCGAGGAGCTCGCCGTCCGCGCCGCGGCGGTCGCCGATCGCGGCGCCGACGTCGAGGCCGAGCTCTTCTCGTTCTCGCGCACGGTCGCGGGCAACCCCGAGCTGGAGCTCGCGCTGGGCAGCCGCCTGGGCGACTCCGCCTCGAAGGGCGCACTCGTCGAGACGCTGCTCAAGGGCCGCGCGAGCGCCGGCACGACGCTGATCGCGTCTTCGCTCGTGCAGCAGCCGCGCGAGCGCCGCGTCCGTCAGCTGCTCTCGCGGGCCACCCGACTGGTCGCAGACCAGCGTGGGCGCGCGGTCGCGACGGTCGTCGCGGCCGCTCCGCTGAGCGCCGCGCAGACCGAGCGGCTGACCGCCGCCCTGGCGAAGCGGTACGGCGGCAACGTCTCGCTCAACACGATCGTCGACCCGACGGTCGTGGGCGGCCTCCGCGTGCAGATCGCGGACGACGTGATCGACGCGAGCGTCTCGTCGCGCCTCGCCGACCTCCGTCAGCGGCTCGCCGGCTGACACAGACTTCCCGCACGGTGCCGAGCCACGCGGAGCTTTCGGGGCCGAGGCCCCATGAACGAAGGAAAACAATGGCAGATCTCTCTATCAGCCCCGACGTCATCCGTGACGCGCTGAAGGACTTCGTCGCCGCTTACGAGCCCACCGGGGCAGCGGCCACCGAGGTCGGCACCGTCGTCGACGCCGCTGACGGCATCGCCCATGTCGAGGGCCTGCCCGGCGTCATGGCGAACGAGCTCGTCACGTTCGAGGACGGCACGCAGGGCCTCGCCCTGAACCTGGACGAGCACGAGATCGGTGTGGTCGTCCTCGGGGACTTCGCCGGCATCGAGGCCGGCCAGCAGGTCACGCGCACCGGCGAGGTGCTCTCGGTGCCCGTCGGCGACGGCTACCTGGGCCGCGTCGTCGATCCGCTCGGCAACCCGATCGACGGCCTCGGCCAGATCGCCACGGTCGGCCGCCGCGCCCTCGAGCTGCAGGCGCCCGGCGTCATGCAGCGCAAGTCGGTGCACGAGCCGCTGCAGACCGGCATCAAGGCGATCGACGCGATGATCCCGGTCGGCCGCGGCCAGCGCCAGCTCATCATCGGCGACCGCCAGACCGGCAAGACGGCCATCGCGATCGACACGATCATCAACCAGAAGGCCAACTGGGAGTCGGGCGACGTCACCAAGCAGGTGCGCTGCATCTACGTCGCCATCGGCCAGAAGGGCTCCACGATCGCGGCCGTGAAGGGCGCGCTCGAGGACGCCGGCGCACTGGAGTACACGACGATCGTCGCGGCTCCGGCATCCGACCCCGCGGGCTTCAAGTACCTCGCGCCGTACACCGGCTCGGCCATCGGCCAGCACTGGATGTACGAGGGCAAGCACGTCCTGGTCATCTTCGACGACCTGTCGAAGCAGGCCGAGGCCTACCGCGCCGTGTCGCTCCTGCTGCGCCGCCCGCCGGGCCGCGAGGCCTACCCCGGCGACGTCTTCTACCTGCACTCGCGTCTGCTCGAGCGCTGCGCGAAGCTCTCGGACGAGCTGGGCGCCGGCTCGATGACGGGTCTGCCGATCATCGAGACGAAGGCGAACGACGTCTCGGCGTACATCCCGACCAACGTCATCTCGATCACCGACGGTCAGATCTTCCTCCAGTCCGACCTGTTCAACGCCAACCAGCGTCCCGCGGTCGACGTCGGCATCTCGGTCTCGCGAGTCGGCGGCGACGCTCAGGTCAAGTCGATCAAGAAGGTCTCCGGCACGCTCAAGCTCGAGCTGGCCCAGTACCGCTCGCTCGAGGCGTTCGCGATGTTCGCCTCCGACCTCGACGCCGCTTCGCGTCGTCAGCTCGCCCGCGGTGCGCGACTGACCGAGCTGCTCAAGCAGCCGCAGTACTCGCCGTACCCCGTCGAGGAGCAGGTCGTCTCGATCTGGGCCGGCACCAACGGCAAGCTGGACTCGATCGAGGTCGAGGACGTGCTGGCGTTCGAGCGCGAGCTGCTGGACTACCTGCGTCGCAACACGACGATCCTCGACACGCTGCGCGACACGAACGTCCTCGACGACGACACGGTCGCGGAGCTGACGAAGAAGACCGACGACTTCATCCTCGAGTTCCAGGCCGGCAAGGGCCAGGCCATCGGCAAGCCCGGCCACGAAGAGGTCGCGGCGGCGCAGGCCGACGACGTGAACCAGGAGAAGATCGTCAAGGGCCGCCGCTGAGGCGGGCCTGGGCTAGCAGACATGGGCGCACAACTCCGGGTCTACAAGCAGAAGATCTCTTCTGCTCAGACGACCAAGAAGATCACGAAGGCGATGGAGCTCATCGCGGCTTCGCGCATCCAGAAGGCGATGGCGCGTGTGCGCGCGTCGTCGCCCTTCGCGCGGGCCGTGACGCGTGCCGTCTCCGCCGTGGCGACGCACTCCAACGTCGATCACCCGCTGACCGTCGAACGCGAGACGATCCGCCGCTCAGCGGTCGTGATCTTCTCGTCCGACCGCGGCCTCGCGGGCGCCTTCAACTCGCAGATCCTCCGCGAGGGCCTCGAGCTCGCGCAGCTGCTGCGCGAGGAGGGCCGGGAGCCGGTGTTCTACCTGGTCGGTCGCAAGGCGGTCGGGTACTTCCAGTTCCGTCGCATGGAGGCCGCCGCGGAGTGGACCGGTGACACCGACACGCCGCACTTCAGCACGGCCGAAGAGATCGCTGCCACACTGCTCGACGCGTACGACCGCGGCGGCGAGGAGAACGGCGTCGACGAGATCCACCTCGTCTACAACCGCTTCGTCAGCATGATGACGCAGTCGCCCGAGACGGTGCGACTGCTTCCGCTCGAGGTCGTCGAGGCGGAGGAGTCCTCGTCGGCCGCGGTGTACCCGCTGTACGAGTTCGAGCCCGACGCAGAGACCGTGCTCGACGCGCTCCTGCCGGTGTACATCCAGAGCCGCGTCTTCAACGCCCTCCTGCAGTCGTCGGCCGCGAAGCACGCCGCGACCCAGAAGGCGATGAAGTCGGCCAGCGACAACGCCGACAAGCTCATCACCGACTACACGCGCCTGCGCAACAACGCGCGTCAGGCCGAGATCACGCAGCAGATCGCCGAGATCGTCGGCGGTGCCGACGCCCTCGCGTCGGGCAAGTGATCGCGCACCCAGACCACACGAAAGAGAAGAAGCCATGAGCCTCACCGCTGACAAGACCGAGACGGCGGTCGTCGGGCGCGTCGCCCGCGTCACCGGCCCCGTCGTCGACATCGAGTTCCCGCACGACTCGCTCCCCGACATCTACAACGCGCTGAAGACCACCATCACGATCGGCGGCGACCAGGCCGAGATCACGCTCGAGGTGGCTCAGCACCTCGGCGACGACCTCGTCCGCGCCATCTCGCTCAAGCCGACCGACGGCATGGTCCGCGGCCAGGAGGTGCGCGACACCGGCGGCCCCATCACGGTCCCCGTCGGCGACGTCACCAAGGGCAAGGTGTTCAACGTCACGGGTGACGTGCTGAACGCCGCCGAGGGCGAGACCATCGAGGTCACCGAGCGCTGGGGCATCCACCGCCAGGCGCCCTCGTTCGACCAGCTCGAGTCGAAGACCGAGATGTTCGAGACCGGCATCAAGAGCATCGACCTGCTCACCCCGTACGTGCAGGGTGGCAAGATCGGCCTGTTCGGCGGCGCCGGCGTCGGCAAGACGGTCCTCATCCAGGAGATGATCCAGCGCGTCGCGCAGGACCACGGCGGTGTGTCGGTGTTCGCCGGTGTCGGCGAGCGCACCCGTGAGGGCAACGACCTCATCGGCGAGATGGAGGAGGCGGGCGTCTTCGACAAGACCGCGCTCGTCTTCGGTCAGATGGACGAGCCGCCGGGGACGCGACTGCGCGTCGCCCTGTCGGCCCTCACGATGGCGGAGTACTTCCGCGACGTGCAGAAGCAGGACGTGCTGCTCTTCATCGACAACATCTTCCGCTTCACCCAGGCCGGCTCCGAGGTGTCGACGCTGCTCGGCCGCATGCCCTCCGCGGTGGGCTACCAGCCGAACCTCGCCGACGAGATGGGCATCCTCCAGGAGCGCATCACCTCGACGCGCGGTCACTCGATCACGTCGCTCCAGGCGATCTACGTGCCCGCCGACGACTACACCGACCCGGCGCCGGCAACCACCTTCGCTCACCTCGACGCCACCACGGAGCTGTCGCGCGAGATCGCGTCGAAGGGTCTGTACCCGGCCATCGACCCGCTGACGTCGACGAGCCGCATCCTCGACCCGCGCTACATCGGTGAGGACCACTACCGCGTGGCGACCGCTGTGAAGCAGATCCTCCAGAAGAACAAGGAGCTTCAGGAGATCATCGCGATCCTCGGTGTCGACGAGCTCTCGGAAGAGGACAAGATCGTCGTCGCCCGCGCGCGCCGCATCCAGCAGTTCCTCTCGCAGAACACCTACATGGCGAAGAAGTTCACCGGTGTCGAGGGTTCGACGGTCCCGATCAAGGAGACCATCGAGTCGTTCGACGCGATCGTCAAGGGCGAGTTCGACCACGTGGCCGAGCAGGCGTTCTTCAACGTCGGCGGCATCTCCGACGTCGAAGAGCAGTGGGCGCGCATCCAGAAGGAGAACGGCTGATCATGCCGCTCAACGTGAGCCTCGTCTCCGCGGATGCGGAGGTCTGGTCGGGGGAGGCATCGCTCGTCGTCGCCAAGACGGTCGAGGGCGAGATCGGCTTCATGACCGGTCACGAGCCCGTGCTCGCGATCCTCGCCGAGGGCCAGGTGCGCATCACCCAGACCTCGGGCACGAAGATCGTCGCCAACGCGCAGGACGGCTTCCTGTCGATGGAAGGCGACGACCTCACGATCGTGGCCGGAAACGCCGCGCTGATCTCCTGATCCACCGCTTGTCCCACTCGGCCGATCCCTTCGGGGGTCGGCCGAGTGCTTTTCCTCCTCGCCGCACCCGGCCTCATTCCGGAGAATCATGCTGATCCTGCTGCCGCCGTCCGAGACCAAGAGGTCGGGCGGGCGAGGTGCTCCACTGGACACGAGTCGGCTCGCCCTGCCGGCGCTCGCGCCGCACCGCGACACGGTCGTCGACGCAATCGTGGCGCTGTCTGCCGACGAGGACGACGCCGCCCGCGTCCTCAAGCTCGGCCCCACACAGCGCGGTGAGGTCGCCGTGAACGCGGCGCTGCGCGACGCGCCGACGATGCCGGCGATCGACCGCTACACCGGCGTGCTGTACGACGCGCTGGGCGCGGCATCCGTCTCCACCGCCGGCCGGCGCTGGCTGGGAGCCCACGTGCTCCTGCATTCCGCACCGTTCGGCCCGGTCGGCGCCCTCGACCCGATCCCCGCGTACCGCCTCGGCGCGTCGACCGCGCTTCCGGGCGTGCCACCGCTGCGCCGGCTGTGGGCCGCCGATGTGACAGCGGCCTTCGCGGCGATGCAGCCCCGGTTCGTGCTCGACCTCCGGTCTGAGGCTTACGTGGCGCTCGGCCCGGTGCCCGCTGACGTGCCGTCGCGGTACGTCCGCGTCGTGAGCGAAGGCGCCGACGGCACGGTGCGCGCGCTCAACCACTTCAACAAGCATGCCAAAGGGGCACTCGTCCGGCGGCTGGCGGAGGAGCGCCCGCGGATCTCGTCGGCGGCGGGTTTCGTGCGATGGGCGGATGCCGCTGGCCTGCGCGTGCGCGAGTCCGGCGTGGGCGAACTCGAGCTCTACGCGTGACGGTCAGCGCCGCGTGTGCTGCGCGGTGCGCTCGGTGTTCTCGGCGATGGCGATCAGCGCCACCACTGCCTCAATGACGAAGCGGAGCAGGATGATCGAGAGGAACGTGATCACGGGCACCACGATGACCGTCGCGATCAACCCGCTGATCCCCGCTCCGACGTTGAGCCACATCACCGAGATCGCGCTCCAGATGCCGCCGACGAAGTAGACGATGAAGCCGATGCCGATCGCGATGAGCCCGACGAGGTAGAAGACGCTCGCGAGGCGGCGGGTGATGAACGTGCGGAACGACAGGTCGAAGAGCGCGGAGAAGAACCCCCTGCCCACGTCGGACGCCTCGCCGCGGACGGGGGGAACGCCGGTGTCGTCGGGATCGGCGGCGCGGGCGGCCTCCGCTGCGGACTGCGGGGGCAGCGGCGGCGGGGTGGAAGCGGAGGGAGTCGGATCTGTCATGGCGGCCCTTCGGTCGAGTTGTGCTCAGGCTATCCACACCGCGGCGAGGGGGCCATCCCCCCGAAACGGCGTCAATGCTGACGGTCAGCTGGGAGCGTCGCTAGCATGTGTCCAGCGGAGCAGGGGTTCCGCGGTCGCGTCCCGACGCGACGCCCATCGACTCTCTCGGAGGTCGCTTCACCATGGATTACAACGACGGCGGCGGGCTCGGGGCGCTCATCGCGTTCTGGCTGATCATCGGACCGTTCCTCCTCCTGCTCGCCCTCGCCGGGTACATCATCGGCGCCTGGTTCCTCATGAAGGTGTTCGACAAGGCGGGTGTACAGGGGCGCTGGCGCGCATGGGTACCGGTCTACAACTCGATGGTGGCGGCCAAGCTGGGCGATCTGTCGCCCTGGGTCATGCTGGGGGCGATGCTGATCGCGGGCTTCCTGGGACAGATCCCCGGCATCGGGTGGATCCTCAGCCTCGTCGGCCTGGCGGCCTGGGTTCTCGCCGGCTGGCGCATCGGCGCGAAGCTCGGCAAGGAGTGGCCGCTGCTGCTGCTGTGGCTCATCCCCGGGATCGGCACGCTCATCTGGCTCGGCATCCTCGCGTTCGGCAGCTCGCGCTGGAACCCGAACATCACGCCGTCGCCGTGGCGCAACTCGTTCCTCAAGGACACCACCGTGTGGCAGGGAATCCCGGTGCAGCCCGATCAGAACGTGGCTCAGGCGGGTCCCGGAGCAGGCTACCCGCCGGCGGCGCCCGGCTACGGTGCGCCCGCCGGCTACCAGCCGCCCGCCGGCTACACGCCGCCCCCCGCTCCTGCCGCGGGCTACGACGCGCCGCCGGCACCGCCCGCCGGCTACACGCCGCCGCCCGCACCGCCTGCTCCGGCCGCGCCCGCCGCACCGCCGGCCGGCGCCGAGCCGCCCGCGCCGCCGGCGGCGGAACCGCCGGTCGCCCAGCCGCCGGCGGCGGAACCGCCGGTCGCGCCGCCCCCGGTCACGGAGCCTCCGGCCACCGAGCCGCCCGCCGGCGAACCGCCGGCGACCGAGCCGCCCGCCACGCCGCCGGCACCCGGCACCCCGCGGCCGTAGTACCCGCCTCGACAGCCCCTCGCCCTGCGGCGGGGGGCTGTCGCGTGCGGCCGGGGTCGCGGCATCCGTCACCCGGCTAACGTGGAGGCATGACCTCGACTGTTCCGCTGCGCCGGGTGGGCGCGTCCGGCCTCCTCGTCTCCGCCGTCGGCCTCGGCTGCAATAATTTCGGCCGGCCCGGCACCCGCACCGAGACCATCGACGGGACGCGATCCGTTCTCGACGCGGCGATCGACGCCGGCGTGACCTTCCTCGACACCGCCGACATGTACGGCGGCGAGCCCGGCCTGTCGGAGACGCTGATGGGGGAGGCGCTCAAGGGCCGCCGGGACGAGGTCACGCTGGCGACGAAGTTCGGCCACCCGGGTCGCGATATGGGGTACCCGCCCTCGGGCGCGAAGGCCTCGCGGTCGTACGTGCGACGTGCGGTCGAGGCATCCCTCACGCGTCTGCAGACCGAGTGGATCGACCTCTATCAGCTGCACGTGCCCGACGACGAGACCCCGCTGGAAGAGACGCTCGAGGTGCTGAGCGATCTGGTGCGCGAGGGCAAGGTGCGCTACATCGGCCACTCCAACTTCTCGGGCTGGCAGATCGCCGAGGGGCACTTCACCGCGCTGATGCGCCACGGCGTGCCGTTCGTCTCGGCGCAGAACGAGTACAGCCTTCTCTCGCGGGGTTCCGAAACGGACGTGCTGCCCGCCGTGCGGCGCTACGGCCTCGGCTTCTTCCCCTACTTCCCGCTGTACAACGGTCTGCTGACCGGCAAGTTCACGCGGGATGCCGCGCCCTCCGACACCCGGATCATCCGCCAGCGGCGCCACCTCTACGACGACGCGCCCTGGGACGCCCTCGAGGCGTACCAGGCGTTCTGCGACGAGCGCGGCATCACCATGCTGGAGGCGACCTTCGGCTGGCTGCTGGCCCAGCCGGCGCTGTCGAGCGTGATCGCCGGCGCCACATCGCCCGAGCAGGTGCAGGCCAACGCGGCGGCCGCGACGGCGTGGACGCCGGGGGCGGCCGATCTCGAGGCGATCGACGGGTTCTTCCCGCCGCTGTCCGCCGCCTGACGCTGCTCGGGCGGGCCCGGACGCTCGCTCGGGCGAGTTCGCCGACGGCGTAGGGTGCGGCTTGTCGGTGGGACGCGTGCAGGCGTAGCGTCGCTATCCGTGCGCGGTCCGCGGGAGCGGAGGTCTCCGCGCTCGAAAGGACCGCCGTGCTCGGCAAGCTCCTGGTGCGCTATCTCCGACCCGCCTGGCCCCTCATCGTCGCCGTCGTCGTCTTCCAGCTCGCACAGTCGATCGCGTCGCTGTGGCTGCCGACGCTGAACGCCGACATCATCGACAACGGGGTCGTCACCGGCCACATCCCGTACATCTGGTCCACCGGCGGCGTGATGCTGATCGTGAGCCTGGTGCAGGTCGTCTGCGCGATCGTCGCGGTCTACTTCGGCTCGCGGCTCGCGATGGGGATGGGCCGCGACCTGCGCGGCGATCTCTTCCACCGCGTGGTGGCGTTCTCGCAGCGCGAGGTCGGCCAGTTCGGCGCACCGTCGCTCATCACCCGCAACACCAACGACGTGCAGCAGGTGCAGATGCTGGTGCAGGTGTCGGCGACGCTGATGATCTCGGCTCCGATGCTGGCGATCGGCGGCGTCATCATGGCCGTCAGCCAGGACGCCGGGCTCTCGTGGCTGATGGCGGTCTCGATCCCGGTGCTCCTCGTCATCGTCGGACTGATCGTGTGGCGCATGGTGCCGGCCTTCACCCAGATGCAGGCGCGCATCGACCGCGTGAACCAGATCATGCGCGAGCAGCTGACCGGAATCCGCGTCGTGCGCGCGTTCGTGCGCGAGCGCCATGAACGGGCACGCTTCGAGACGGCGAGCGACGACGTCAAAGACACCGCGCTGCGCGCCGGCAACCTGATGGCGCTGATGTTCCCGGCGGTCATGCTCGTCATGAACGTCTCGAGCGTCGCGGTCATCTGGTTCGGCGCGTTCCAGGTGCAGGAGAACGGCGTGCAGATCGGCACGCTCTTCGCCTTCCTCACCTACCTCATGCAGATCCTCATGGGCGTCATGATGGCGACCTTCATGTTCGTGATGATCCCGCGGGCCGCGGTCTGTGCGAACCGCATCGGCGAGGTGCTCGAGACGGCGCCGTCGGTGTCGGCACCGCGGGCTGCGGCATCCGCTCCGGCCCCTGCCGGGCGCATCGAGTTCGACCACGTCGACTTCGCGTACCCCGGCGCCGAGGAGGCCGTGCTCCACGACCTGACGTTCGCGGTCGAGCCGGGCACCACGACGGCGGTGATCGGCTCGACGGGGTCGGGCAAGACGACCCTCGTGAGCCTGGTGCCGCGGCTGTTCGACGTGACGGCCGGAAGCGTGCGCGTCGACGGCGTCGACGTGCGCGACTACGATCCCGACGAGCTGTGGACACGGGTCGGGCTCGTGCCGCAGCGCGCGTTCCTCTTCTCGGGCACGATCGCGTCCAATCTCCGCTACGGCGACCACGACGCCACCGACGAACAGCTGTGGCAGGCGCTCGAGCTCGCGCAGGCGGCGGACTTCGTCCGCGCCCTGCCGGAGGCACTCGACGCGCCCATCTCCCAGGGCGGCACGAACCTCTCGGGCGGCCAGCGTCAGCGGATGGCGATCGCCCGTGCGCTCGTCAAGCGCCCTGAGGTCTACATCTTCGACGACTCGTTCTCGGCGCTGGATCTGCGGACGGATGCCGCGCTCCGCCGCGCACTCGACACGCACCTGCCCGACGCGACGCGACTCGTCGTCGCGCAGCGGGTCTCGACCATCCAGCACGCCGATCAGATCGTCGTGATCGACCACGGCCGCGTCGTCGGGATCGGTCGGCATGACGACCTGGTCGACACGTGCGAGACGTATCGCGAGATCGTCGAGTCGCAGCTCGCAGCGGAGGCGGCGGCATGAGCGGCCAGACGCGCGGCGCGCAGCGGATGCCGATGCAGCGCGGCCCGATGGGGCAGGCCTCTGGCGGCGAGAAGGCGCAGAACTTCGGTCCGAGCGCGCGACGCCTGCTGGCGACGCTCCGCGCCGACATGCCGCAGCTGATCGTCGTGCTCGTATTCAGCATCCTGTCGGTCACCCTCTCGGTGATCGGCCCGAAGCTGCTCGGCGAAGGCACGAACGTCGTCTTCGCGGGCTTCCTCTCCCTGCAGATGCCGCCGGGCATGACCAAGCAGCAGGTCGTCGACCAGCTCGTCGCCTCGGGCAACCAGGACCAGGCGAACATGATCGCGGCCATGGACTTCGTGCCCGGCGCCGGGATCGACTTCGAGCAGCTCGCGCGCATCCTCGCGCTCGTCCTGGCCGTGTATGTCTTCGCGAGCATCTTCGGGTGGCTGCAGGCGCGCATCCTCAACGGCGTCGTGCAGCGGGCGATGCACCGCCTCCGCATGCAGGTGGAAGACAAGGTGCACCGCCTGCCCCTGTCGTACTTCGACCGCGTGCAGCGGGGCGAGCTGCTCAGCCGCGTGACGAACGACGTCGACAACATCGGGCAGACCATGCAGCAGACGCTGTCGCAGGTGGTCATCTCGCTGCTGACGGTGATCGGCGTGCTGACGATGATGTTCCTCATCTCGCCGCTGCTCGCGGTCATCGCCCTCGTGACCATTCCGCTCACGATCGTCATCACGGTGCTCGTGGCCAAGCGCTCGCAGAAGCTCTTCGTGCAGCAGTGGAAGACGACGGGCGTCTTGAACGCGCGGGTGGAGGAGACGTTCTCGGGTCACTCGGTCGTCAAGGTGTTCGGCCACCAGCGCGAGGTCGAGGCGGACTTCCGCGCCGAGAACGACGAGCTCTACCGGGCGAGCTTCGGCGCGCAGTTCCTGTCGGGCGTGATCATGCCGGCCATGATGTTCGTCGGCAACCTGGTCTACGTCGCGATCGCGGTCGTCGGCGGGCTGCAGGTCGCGGCGGGGCTCATGTCGATCGGCGACGTGCAGGCCTTCATCCAGTACTCGCGCCAGTTCACGCAACCGCTCAGCCAGCTCGGCTCGATGGCGAACCTGCTCCAGTCGGGCGTGGCGAGCGCCGAGCGCGTCTTCGAGCTGCTCGACGAGGAGGAGCAGACGCCGGACGACGACCCGGCCGAGACCGCGCCCGACTCGGCGAGCAGCCTCGAGTTCGAGGACGTCTCGTTCCGGTACGTCGCCGACAAGCCGCTGATCGACGAGCTGACGCTCGCGGCGCGGCCGGGCAGCACAGTGGCGATCGTCGGTCCGACCGGCGCCGGCAAGACGACGCTGGTGAATCTCATCATGCGCTTCTACGACGCCGACGCCGGCCGGATCACGCTCGACGGCGTCGACACGCGACGCATGACGCGGGACGACCTGCGGGCGCGCACGGGCATGGTGCTGCAGGACACCTGGCTGTTCGCCGGGACGATCCGGGAGAACATCGCCTACGGGCGCCCCGGCGCGTCCGACGAGGAGCTGGTCGCCGCGGCCACCGCCGCGTACGTCGACCGGTTCGTGCACGCTCTGCCCGACGGATACGACACGATGCTCGACGACGAGGCGAGCAACCTCAGCGTCGGCGAGCGGCAGCTCGTGACGATCGCGCGGGCCTTCCTCGCCGATCCGCGCATCCTCATCCTCGACGAGGCGACGTCGTCGGTCGACACGCGCACCGAGCTGCTCATTCAGCGCGCGATGTCGCGGCTGCGGGAGGATCGCACGGCCTTCGTCATCGCGCACCGGCTGTCGACCATCCGCGACGCCGACCTCATCCTCGTGATGGAGGACGGCGCGATCGTCGAGCAGGGCTCGCATGACGAGCTGCTCGCGGTCAAGGGCGCGTACTGGCGTCTGTACAACGCGCAGTTCGAGGGCGCCGTGGACGACGATGAGGCGGTGCCGGTGCCGTCGGTGCCGCTCGCACCCCCGCCGACGACGGCGCAGATCGTGGTCGAAGCGCTCGCGGAGTCGGAGGACGCCGTCGACTGACCCACTAGTATGTGAGGACGCGGGGGCGAAGGGCTCCGGCGTCATCCGACGGGGAGGACAGGGCGTGCCCGAGGTATCCACCCAGTCGATCGATGTTCCGGTCCCCGGTGGCGTGCTCGAACTCTCGTGGGCCGCGGTCACCGACACCGGTCGCCGGCGCGAGGTGAACCAGGACGCAGTGTTCGCCGCGTATCCGCTGTTCGTCGTCGCCGACGGCATGGGCGGCCATGTGGGCGGCGAGATCGCCAGCGCGAGCACCATCGACCGGCTGCGCGCCGTCGCCGACAGCGGTCACGTCAACCCCAAGTCGATCGAGAAGGCGCTCGCGCGCGCCGTCAAGGACATCGCGTCGCACCCTGAGGCCACCGACGACGGCACGGGGACGACCGTGACCGGCGTCTTCCTCGACACGTCGGGGGATGCCGCGCACTGGGTCACCCTCAACATCGGCGATTCGCGCGTCTATCTGGTGCGCGACGGCGCCATCGCGCAGGTCACGACCGACCACTCGGTCGTGCAGGAGCTCGTCGCCGCCGGCCGGCTGAGCCCCGAAGAGGCCGAGAACCACCCGTACGGAAACGTCATCACGCGCGCGGTCGGACCCAGCGAGGGCGTCAAGCCTGACTACGTCCGCCTGGATGTGGCGCAGGGCGACCGGTTCGTGATCTGCTCGGACGGGCTCACCAAGGAGCTCACCGACTACGGCATCCGGCACTTCCTCGAGGAGAACGCCGATCCCGCCGACGCGGCCTCCGCGATGATGGAGGCGGCGCTCGAGAACGGCGGGCGCGACAACATCACGATCATCGTCCTGGACGTGGGACGCCCGGCCGGGTCGGCCGACGAGGCCGCGAGCGACGAGGATTCCGCGGCCGACGAGGCAGCAACCGACGAGGACTGATCCGGTGCCTCGGCCGCCCGGCGCGGCCGCCCGGCGCGCGTCGGAGGCCGCTTCCTCCACAGGTGGGGGAGTGGCGTCGGCTTTCCACGGATCCGCGTCGGCGCGTGTGGGCTTGTCGCCGCTGACGCTGGACTGGGCGCATGCGTTCGACCGCTCGCCTGTCAGCCCGCCCCACCGCTCCGCGCGCGGCTGTCGCGGGAACGGACCGCGCCGCGGGGCTCGATCTCGGGGCGGGCCGCCGCGCGGCGGGGCTCGATGCCGCGGCGGGGCGCGTTGTGGGGCTCGATGCCGCGGTCGGGCCCGACCGCGCCGTGCGGCCTGACACATCGGTCGGGCTGGATGCCGCCGAGGGGCTCGACGACGAACCGCTGACGCTCCCGCCGGCCTGGGTGCCGCCGTCGCGGCCGCCGCTTCCACTGGTCGCCGCCATCGTGCCCGTCGTCGGTGCGGTCGTCCTCTGGCTCGTCACCGGCTCGATGTTCGCGCTGTGGTTCGCGCTGCTCGGCCCGCTCATCGCCGGTGCGACCGTGCTGGATGCCCGGCGCGGCGCGAAGCGCGACGCCCGGCGAGCCGCCACCGACGCCGCACATGCGCGCGAGCGCGTCGCCGCTGCGGTCGCCGCCCGCCATCGCACCGAACGGGTGCTGCTGCAGGCCCGGCATCCCGACGTGCTGCGCATGGTCATGAAAGACGGCGACATCTGGCGCGGCGGTCGCCCCGAGTCGATCACGGTCGGCGAGGGCGATCGTTCCAGCGCGGTGCGCGTCACGGGAGGAGAGGGGGATCCGGATGCCGCCGACCTCCGTCGCCGGGCGGCTCGGCTCGCGGCGGCGCCGGTGACGGTGCCGCTCAGGGCGGGCGTCGCCGTGGTCGGCGGTGACACGCTCGCCGGCGGCGTGCAGCGGGCGCTCGTGCTGCAGCTGTGCCTGGCGTACCCGCCCGGTGAGCTGCGCATCGTCGGGCCGCTGGGTCGCGGCCTGGAGTGGGCGCAGGGCCTCCCTCACCGCGACGCGCGGGCGGGGATCGGCGTGGCGATCCTCGAGCCCGGCCAGCTCGTTCCCTCCGACGCCGAGGTGGTCATCGCCCGGTGCCGGCCGGGTGAGCCCGTGCCGCCGCGCTGCGAGGCGGTGCTGACGGTGGCCTCGCCCGGCGTCGCCCGTGTGGAGCACGCGGGCGAGTCCCGCAGGATCGGCGTCGAAGCGGTCTCGCGCGAGCAGGCGCACGAGATCGCGGCCGAACTCTCTGACCGAGCCGAGCGCAGCCTCGGGCTCATGCGGGACGGCGGCGAGCCCATCGATCTCGCTCCGCTGCTCACGGCGGTCCCCTCGGTGAGCGGGGGACTGCCGGCGGCGATCGGCGTTGCGAACGGTCAGCCGGCCCTGGTCGATCTGGTCTCGGACGGACCGCACGCCGTGGTCGCCGGCGTCACGGGCTCGGGCAAGAGCGAGCTGCTCATCACCTGGATCCTGGCGCTGTGCGCGACCCGCTCGACCGACGATGTGACGTTCCTCCTCGCCGATTTCAAGGGCGGCACCGCCTTCGACGGCCTTGCGGGCGTTCCGCACGTGACCGGCGTCATCACGGATCTCGACGGATCCGGTGCGCGTCGGGCCATGGACAGCCTCCGCGCGGAGCTGCGCCGGCGCGAAGCCGCCATCGCCGCCGCGGGCGCCCGCGACATCCTCGACCCCCGGGTCCGCCTGCCACGATTGGTGGTGGTCGTCGATGAGTTCGCCGCGCTGCTGGCCGATCATCCCGAACTCCATGCGCTCTTCGCCGACGTGGCCGCCCGCGGCCGCGCGCTCGGCATCCACCTCATTCTCGGCACACAGCGGGCGGCAGGTGTGATCCGCGACAACCTCCTCGCCAATTGCCCCCTTCGTGTGAGCCTCCGCGTGACCGACCCCGCCGACAGCCGCGCGCTGCTCGGCACGGACGATGCCGCACGCCTGCCGGGCGGAGCGGCCGGTCGCGGCGTCGCGCTGGTGCGGCGGGCGGGGGACGCGGCGCCCGAGCACGTGCGGATCGCACTGTCGAGCGCAGACGATGTGGCCGCGGCCGCGCTGCGCGCCGGACACCGTGCACCGGTGCGCCCGTGGCTGCCCGCCCTTCCGTCGCGGGTGACCATCGATGAGCTGCGAGCGCGCGCGGCGTTGAGCGAGTTCGCTGCGGGACCGGGGGAGTACCTGCTCGGGGTCGCCGACGAGCCCGAGCGCCAGCGCCAGCCGGTGGTCGGGATCGCACCGCGGGATCGTGCGCTGCTGGTGCTCGGCGGGCCGGGATCAGGGGTGTCGAACACGCTCGACCTCGTGGAAGCGCAGTCGCACAGCGCCGCGGTGCGCGTGCCGGCCGATCCCGAGGGGCTGTGGGACGCCGTCGCGGCTCTTCATGAGTCGCTCCCGGTGCCTGCGACCGCGGTGCTCTTCGATGATCTCGACGCGGTGGCGCTGCGGCTGCCGCCCGAGTACGCGCATGTCGTCCTGGAGCGTGTCGAAGGAGTCGTGCGCCGCGCGGGAGCGGCGGGAGTCCTTGTGGTCGGGGGAGCGCACCGGATGACCGGCCCGGTGTCGCGGCTCGCCGAGCTCTTCACGCGCCGGCTCGTGCTCCCATACCCGAGCCGTATGGACCACGTGGCGGCCGGCGGAGACGCCGCGGGGTTCGACTCCGCGGCGCCGGCCGGGCGAGGCCTGCTCGACGGACGCTGCGTGCAGATCGCGCTCGCGCCCGCCGCGGCGGGCGGTCGCTCCGCCGGTGCCGGCGGCGAGGGGCGGACACCCGAGCGGCCGTGGACGCCGCGGGCCGGGGTGACCGGGTTCATCGCACGCAGATCGCCCGGGGCCCGGCGGGCGCTCGCGGCGTGGGAGGGCGACGGCGCGCGCGTGCTCGCGGTCGACGACTACGTGGCCGACCCGGCATCCGCCGCCGGGGGTCCGGCGGTCGTCACGGGCGAACCCGACGACTGGCAGCGGCACTGGCGTCTGCTGGCCGACCTTCGCGGCGACCACGATCTGGTCGTCGACACGAGCTGTGCGGCGGAGCTCCGCGCGCTGGCGGGGTTCCGCGGCGTGCCGCCCTACTGCGATCCCGCGCGACCCCGCGCCTGGCTGGTCTCGGCGGGAGCCGACCCCGTCCGCATTGTCCTCCCGGACTCCGATGTCCGGCCGAACCGTCGGGCCGAGGCGTTGACCGACCCTCGCCCCGGCACCTAGCGTCGCTCTGTGGCTACTTCCCCGATCGACCTCCAACGGCCGGACGGCAAGGGGCTGGCAGCAAGGACGCTCGGGCTATGGGGCTCGACCGTCATCGGCCTGGCCTCCACCGCACCGGTCTACTCCCTCGTCGCGACGCTCGGATGGGTGGTGCTGGCCGTCGGCGCCCAGGCGCCGATCGCCTTCGTCATCGCGTTCATCCCGATGCTGTTCATCGCGTTCGCCTACCGCGAGCTCAACAACGACGTCCCCGACTGCGGCACGACATTCACGTGGGGCACCAAGGCCTTCGGCCCCTGGGTCGGCTGGATGGGCGGCTGGGGCGTCGCGGTCGCGGGCATGGTCGTGCTCGCCAATCTCGCGCAGATCGGCGGCATCTACCTGTGGGCGCTCGTCGACGGAGTGGTCGGCAGTCCCGAGGATGCGCTGCTGTCCGACAACGTGCCGCTCGTCACCGCGACCGGCGTCGTGTTCATCCTCGCGATGACCTGGGTCAGCTGGCGCGGGGTCGAGATCGGCGAGCGGATCCAGAACATCTTGCTCGGCATCCAGTACCTCGCGCTGGTGATCTTCGTCATCGCCGCACTGTGGCAGTTCTTCGCAGGCACCGCCCCGAACCCCACGCCGTTCGACTGGTCGTGGTTCAACCCGGTGGCATTCACCGACTGGCACGGGTTCACCGAGGCGGTGCTGCTCGCGCTGTTCATCTACTGGGGCTGGGACACATGCCTCGCCCTCAACGAGGAGACGAAGGATCCCAAGCGCATCCCCGGCCGCGCGGCGCTGCTGACCTGCGTGATCCTCCTCGTCACCTACGTCAGCGTGACGGTGGCAGCCATGATGTACGCCGGTCTCGGCGAGGACGGCACGGGCCTGGGCAACGAGGCGAACGCCGACGACTTCTTCCTCGCCATCAAGGACGGACTGCTCGGCCCGTTCGGCTGGGTGCTCGTGGTGGCCGTCCTGATCTCGGCGGTCTCGTCGACGCAGACCACGATCCTGCCGACCGCGCGCGGCACGCTCGCGATGGCGGCGTACCGGGCACTCCCTCGACGCTTCATGACGGTGCACCCGCAGTACAAGACGCCGTCGTTCTCCACGATCGTCATGGGCATCGTCGCGAGCGTCTACTACGTCGGCATGACCCTCATCAGCGACAACATCCTGCAGGACTCGATCCTGTCGCTCGGGCTCGCGATCGCGTTCTACTACGCCATCACCGGCTTCGCCTGCGTGTGGTACTTCCGCAAGGACCTGTTCACGTCGGGACGCAACCTGCTCTACCGGGGCATCCTGCCGCTGCTGGGCGCGCTCATGCTGACCTACGCGTTCATCCAGTCCGCGATCGACATGTACGACGTCGACTACGGCTACACGGTGCTGCTCGGCATCGGCGGGACGTTCGTTCTCGGCATCGGGTCACTCGCGCTCGGTGTGGTGCTGATGGTGCTGTGGTTCCTCTTCCCGGGCTCGAAGCCGTTCTTCCGCGGCGAGAGCCTCAACCGCGAGACGCCGGTCCTCGTTCCCGAGGACCCCGCCGAGTTCAGCCGGTCCATCGACGGAGGCCTGGTCTGACCGGTCGAGAGCGCTGATCCCCGCGCCGTAGGCGCTCCCGTCATGGCCCGAGGTGCGCCCCGCACCCGACGTCGTACGCCTCGCGCAGCCACGACTCCACCGTGCCGTCGAACTCGCTCTCGTCGGCGAGGCGGAACTGGTGCACGTAGAGGCGCCGGCCGTACGGCGAAGCGCCCAGGATGCGCGGGTCGGGCGGCAGCTCGCGCATGAGGTCGAAGTAGCCGCGTATGCCGTGCTGCAGCGGCCGCGCACGGGCGAAGCCCCGCCGCGGTCCGCGGAACGTGATCGTGGTCTTCGAGACGGCGTGCGTCACTGGTCCGAACGAGGCGATGAGCTCGTCGATGCGGTGCCACAGCCGCACCGCCCCGGGGTCGGCATCCGTCAGATGGTCTTCCACGGTCCACACGCGCTCGTCGGCCATGGTCCCAGTGTGCTCCGGCGCGGATGTCCGGGGGCCGGTCTCAGGCCAGCGCCGCCTCGAGCGGGGCGAGCTCGAGCTCGTGCGCCGTGGCCACGCCGGCGTTGACGACGGCGCCGCCGACGGTGTTGAGGCCGCCTGCCAGGGCGGCATCGGCCCGCAGCGCCTCCTTCCAGCCGCGGCGCGCGATCTGCCGGATGTACGGAAGGGTGGCGTTCGTCAGTGCCGAAGTCGACGTGTTCGGCACGGCGCCCGGCATGTTCGCCACGCAGTAGAAGACGCTGCCGTGCACCGGGAACGTGGGGTCGGCGTGGGTGGTCGGATGCGTGTCCTCGAAGCATCCGCCCTGGTCGACGGCGATGTCGACCAGCACCGAACCGGGGCGCATGCGCGACACCATGTCGTTGGTCACGAGCTTGGGGGCCTTGGCGCCGGGGATCAGGACCGAGCCGATCACGAGATCCGACGCCACGACGGCGCGGTCGAGGTCGAGCGGGTTGGAGGCCGCCGTCTTGACCCGACCCTGGAAGTGGTCGTCGAGGTAGCGCAGGCGCTGCACGTTGGTGTCGAAGACGGTCACGTCGGCGCCCATGCCGACCGCGATCACCGCGGCGTTGGCGCCGGCGACGCCGCCGCCGATCACGGTGACGGTCGCCGGCCGCGTGCCGGGAACACCCGACATGAGCAGGCCGAGGCCGCCTGCCGAACGCATGAGCGTTCCGGCGCCGACGGTGGGCGCGAGTCGTCCGGCGACCTCGCTCATGGGGGCCAGCAGCGGCAGGCCGCCGCCGGCGAGCTGCACGGTCTCGTAGGCGATCGCGGTGACGCCGTCGGCGACGAGACGCTCGGTGAGCGGTCGGTCGGCCGCGAGATGCAGGTAGGTGAACAGCACGAGGTCGTCGCGGAAGTAGCCGTACTCGCCGGCGATCGGCTCCTTGACCTTGAGCAGCAGTTCGGCGCGGGCCCAGACCTCGGCGGCGTCGTCGAGGAGCACCGCGCCCGCAGCCTCGTACTCGGCATCCGGCATCGACGATCCCTCGCCCGCTCCGCGCTGCACGAAGACCTCATGGCCGGCCGCCACGAGATCGTGCACGCCCGCAGGGGTGAGGGCGACCCGATACTCGTTGTTCTTGACCTCGGTGGGGACGCTGATCCTCATCGTGTGATCCTTTCCGCTCCGCCGTTGGAGCGCTCGGGCTCCTCGTGGGAGCGCCTCTAGAAAGCGGGGCGGATGGCCCCGACATCCTGCCCGCCGCCGGTGACGGTGAGCGGAAGCTTCGAGAAGGTGTCAGCCACGTCCGCCGACGCGAGGGCGCCGTGGCGCTCGAGCAGTCTCAGCGCGACGGCCGTGGCAGCCCGCCCGCTGCCGTCGAGCATCTTCAGCGCAACGGTGGTGCCGTCGGGCGCCACCATGATCATCACGCCTTCGGCGCCGCCCTTGGCGAAGACACCGAGGCGCTCGATCGCGATCGTGTCGGCGCGACCCGGGCCGTCGATCGTCCACGGCGCAGCGCGCACGGCTTCGACGAGCGCGCCGGCGCTGCGATGGAGGGCGAAGGGCGAGGTGGTCGAGGAATTGCCGATGCGGTGGATGGCCCGCGCGAGGCCGAACAGGGTCATCGCGTAGACGGGGGCGCCGCAGCCGTCGATCGCGGTCGCGGCGACCTTCTCGCCGATGAGACGCTCGATGGTCTCGCGGATGAGGAGCTGCACCGGGTGCTCCGGCGACAGATAGCCCTCCGGCTCCCAGCCGTTCACGACACAGGTGAGGAGCATCGTCGCGTGCTTGCCCGAGCAGTTCATGCGGATCCGCGCCGGCTGCCGAAGCTCGCGCACCAGTTCGTCGCGCGTCGCGGTGTCGCTCGGCCAGGCGGCGGGGCATCCGAGATCGTCCTCGCCCAGCTGCGCCTGCGCGAGGATCTCGCGGACGACCGCGACGTGGCGGTCGGTGCCCGAGTGGCTGGCGGTGGCGAGTCCGAGTCGCTCGCCCTCGAGCGGAGCGCCCGCAGACAGGCACGCGAGGGCCTGCAGCGGCTTGAGGCTCGAACGGGGGAGGATCAGCGACGACGGATCGCCGAGCTTCTCGGCGACCGTGCCGTCGGCGGCCAGGACGATGGCGATTCCGGAGTGACGTGACTCCACGAAACCGCTGCGTTCGACGACGGCGAGCTCGACGGCGTCGGCTGCGGCGAAGGTCTGCGGCACCCCGCCAGCCTACCGCCGCGGACGAGCCCGCCCTGCATGACAGACTGTGCTCATGTGGGGCGAGCATCGATACTCCGTCCGGACCACGTGGACCGGCGATCGGGGCACCGGCACCTCCGGCTACCGCGACTACGACCGCGCAGTGACCATCGCGATCGACGGGAAGCCCGCCCTCCTCGCGTCGTCCGACAAGCCGTTCCGCGGCGACGCGTCGCGGTGGAACCCCGAGGACATGCTGCTCGCCGCCCTCAGCGAGTGCCACCTGCTGTCGTATCTCCACGCCTGCGTGCAGGCGGGCGTCGTGGTGGTCGGGTATGAGGACGAAGCCTCAGGTCTCATGGTCGAAGACGGCCGCGGCGGCGGCGCCTTCCGCGAAGTGGTGCTGCGGCCGCGAGTGACCGTCGCGGACGCGTCGATGACGGATGCCGCGACCGCCGCCCACGCGCAGGCGCACGAGTGGTGCTTCATCGCGAACTCGGTGAACTTCCCCGTCCGCCACGAGCCCACGACCCTGGTCGCTTCCCCCGGTCGCTGAGCGAGCTCGCGAGTCGGAGCGCGCGTCAGCGGCGCTCGTGCGGGAGCACCTGCCTGATGCGGTCGATGGGATTCTGCGCGGGCACCTCGTTGTAGGCGTTCGCGAGCTCCTGGCCCGACAGGGCGTGGATGGCCGACATGATCTCGTCGGTGGCGAGACGGCGCGCCTTGCCGGACGACGCCGGGCCGTGGTGAGCCAGATCGAGCGGCTCGCCGAACTTCACCGTGATGCGGTGCTTGATCGACGGCGCCTTCGCGCCGACCGGCATGACCTTGTCGGTGCCGATCAGCCCGACTGGCACGACCGGTGCGCCGGTCTGCAGGGCGAGGAAGGCGACCCCGGTGCGGCCCTTGTAGAGGCGGCCGTCGAGCGACCGCGTGCCCTCGGGGTACAGCGCGACCGCGCTGCCCTCCTCGAGCAGCGTTCGCTGCTGGTCGAGCGCGTCGAGCGCCGCCTGGCCCGCGCCCCGGTGCACGGGGATCGCGCCGATGGCGGTGAAGAACCACCGCGATGCCGGCTTCTCGAAGTAGCTGGCCTTGGCCAGGAAGTGCACCGGTCGCGGCGCAGCGACCGGAATCGCGATCGAGTCGATGAACGACAGGTGGTTGCTGGCGAAGATGACGGGGCCGGTGCGGGGCACGTTCCCCTTGCCGTCGATCCGCGGCCGGTAGATCACGCGGGCCAGCGGGGTGATCAGCGACCGGCCGAGGACGTAGGTGGCGCCCATCCGCCGCGGTGGCAGCGCCTCGTCCAGCGGCATCTCGTCCGCGGTGTCGTCGGCGCCGGGAACGAGGTCGGAAGTCACCCGTAGAGGGTACTCCCGATCGCATTCCGCTCGCGGCATAGCCGCTTCTCAGGGCGAACGGAGGAAAGATGCGAAAGGATGGGGTGTCCCTTCACTCGATCAGAGGTTGTCTTCGTGCGCATTCGTCCGCTCGCCGCCCTGTCCGTCGCCGCCCTGTCGGCCCTGGTGCTGGCAGGGTGCTCAGCTGCGCAGGATGCAGAACCGACTCCGTCGGCCAGCGGGGCCGTCGACCTATGCGATGCGCAGGTCGCTTCGGGCTCAGCATCCGAATCCATCACTGTCGAGGGTGAGCCTGGCGAGCTGTCGACGGCGGCGTTCGAGACACCGCTCGAGATCAATGAACTGCAAAGCACTCCCATCGTCGAGGCTGAGGGCGATCCGCTCGAGAACGGCCAGTACGTCAACTTCGCCCTGTCCGCGTTCAGCGCCGAGACGGGAGAAGAGCTCGGTGCGCTCGGATACACGCCGGGCGAGATCCTGCCGCAACCAATCAGCGCCGCCACCCCCGTCGGTCAGATCGCCGGCTGCGCCGCGCCCGGCTCGCGATTCGTTGCCACCTTCCCCGCTACAGATCAGGCTCCCGGGCAGGTCTATGTGCTCGACATCCTGAGCGTCACGCCCACCTCCGCGTGGGGCGAGGAGCAGGAGCCGGTCGACGGAATGCCGGCCGTCGAATTGGCTGACGACGGGACGCCCAGCGTCGAGATTCCTAGTGGCGATGCGCCCTCGGAGATCCAGATCGAGGTGCTGAAGAAGGGCGATGGCATCACGGTCGAACCAGGCGACACGACTCTCCTGCAGTACTACGGTGTCGATTGGGAGACAGGGGAAAGCTTCGATGCGTCGTGGACGAACGGCGCGCCGTACTCCCTCTCAGGCAACCAGTATGTGCCGGGCTTCGTTCAAGCGCTCGAGGGTCAGGCGGTCGGCTCACAGGTGCTCGTGGTCATCCCGCCGGCACTCGCATACGGCGAAGAGGGATCCAGCGACCACGAGCTGGCGGGCAAGACCCTCGTGTTCGTGATCGACATCCTGGCGACCCAGCACGCCGCTCAGCAGTAGTCCGAGACGCCCGCATCCGGCCCGGCGATAGGCTGGCCGGATGCGGCGCGTCCTCATCCTCGGCTCGACAGGTTCCATCGGCACGCAGGCTCTCGACGTCGTCCGCGCGAACCCGCGACGGTTCGAGGTCGTGGGGCTGGCGGCCGGCTCCGACCGGGAGACCCTCGCCGCACAGGCCGCCGAGTTCGGCGTCGAGAGCACTGCGCTCGGTGCCGTCGAGGCTGAGCAGCTCGTGCGAGACGTCGAGGCCGACGTCGTGCTCAACGGCATCACGGGCTCGGTGGGCCTCGGTCCGACCCTGGCGGCGCTCGAGACCGGCCGCACTCTGGCCCTGGCCAACAAGGAGTCGCTGATCGTCGGCGGTGACCTCGTCACCGCGCTGGCTCGTCCGGGTCAGATCGTGCCGGTCGACTCCGAGCACTCCGCCATCGCGCAGGCGCTGCGAGCCGGCGCGCGCGACGAGGTGCGACGCCTCGTGCTGACCGCATCGGGCGGTCCGTTCCGCGGCCGCAGCCGCGCATCGCTCGAGAGCGTCACGCCGTCCGAGGCGCTCGCTCATCCCACGTGGGACATGGGCCGGGTCGTCACCACGAACTCCGCGACCCTCGTCAACAAGGGGCTGGAGGTCATCGAAGCCCACCTCCTCTTCGGGGTGCCGTACTCCGAGATCGACGTGGTCGTGCATCCGCAGTCGATCGTGCACTCGATGGTCGAGTTCGTCGACGGCTCGACGATCGCCCAGGCGTCGCCGCCCGACATGCGCCTGCCCATCTCACTCGGCCTCGACTGGCCCAGCCGGGTCGCGGGGGTGGGGCGGCCGCTCGACTGGACGGCGGCGACATCGTGGACCTTCGAGCCGCTCGACGACGCCGCCTTCCCCGCGGTACGGCTCGCGAAGCAGGTCGGCCGCGCCGCCGGCACCTACCCGGCCGTCTTCAACGCCGCCAACGAGCAGGCGGTCGACGCGTTCCACGAGGGCCGGCTGAGCTTCCTCGGCATCGTCGACACGGTCGCCCGCGTGGTCGACGCGCACGAGGCGCCCGAGACCCTCACCCGCGAGGCGCTCGCCGACGCCGAGGACTGGGCGCGCCGCACGGCCGACAAGGCCATCGCCGCGGCATCCTGAATCCCCTGCTTCGTGGCGTCCTCATCCGACGACCTGCGTGGCGTCTCCTCAATTGAGGACGATCGCCCGGATGCTGATCCAGATCGCCGAGAACCTCCGCATGTCGGCAACCGTCCTCGATTGAGGAGCGATCGACGCATGCCCTAGATCGAGGAGCGATCGACGGGCGAGGGACGCAGGGCTGTGGTCTGCGAGCGGGGTCAGGCCTCGGGATAGACCGGGCGCAGGGGATCGGATGCCGGGGTCTCGTGCTCCGGGTACGGCACCGCCCAGTGCGGCTCGGGCACGGGCCAGCCGGCCTCGCGGAGCGCGCGCCGGGCGAGCTCGCGGGCCGAGTACGGCGTGCGGACGCCGCGGATGTCGCGATAGTCCTGGTGCCCGGGCCCGGCCCAGAGGATCGCGTCACCGTCGCCGACGAGCGCGACCGCCTCGATGATGGCGCGCTCGGGCGGGGAGTACTCGTGGATCTCGGCCTCGGGCTGCGCGCGGCGCGCGCCCTCGATGAGGGTGGCGCGGATCGAATCGGGATCCTCGTGGCGCGGGTGGTGGTCTGTGATGACCAGGATGTCGCTGCCCTCGACGCCGGTGCGGCCCATGTCGTGCCGCTTCGTGGCGTCGCGGTCGCCGTCGGCGCCGAACAGCATGACCACCTTGCCGGGCGTCACGCGGCGCACGGCAGCGAGCGTCTTCTCGAACGCGTCGGGGGAGTGCCCGAAGTCCACGTACACGGCGGGGCCGGTCTCGCCCGAGACGAGCTCCGTGCGCCCGGGCAGGTAGGCCTCGATGCGGCTGCCGTCCAGCGCCGCCACGAGCCGCTCCCACGCGTAGCCGCCCTCGAGGATCATGACGATCGCGAGTCCGGCGTTGGCCGCCATGTGCCGCCCGATCACGGGGACGAGCGTGGTCAGGCTGCGCCCGTCGAGCGCGGTGAGCCGGAACTCTGTTCCCACCGGTCGCTCGTCGAGGATCTCGACGACCCAGTCCGCGGTGGCCGCGGCGTCCGGGTCGGCGGCCAGCACCGGCGTGCCCACCGTCACGGTCGGCACCTCGCTGCGCGAGACGACCTCGGCGCCGGACGCCGAGTCGACGCACACGACGGCGCGGCGCGCGCGGTCGGGGCGGAACAGCGGCAGCTTGGCCTCGAAGTACTCCCGCATGTCGGCATAGTCGTCGAGGTGGTCGTGCGTGAGGTTGGTGAAGCCGGCGACGTCGAACACGATGCCGTCGACGCGGCGGCGGCTGAGCGCCTGCGCGCTCACCTCGACGGCGACGGCCTCGACGCCCCGCTCGCGCATGAGGGCGAGGAGCGCGTGCATCTCGTACGCCTCGGGGGTGGTCAGCCGCGACACGATGACCTGCCCGGCGATGTGCCGCTCGGCGGTCGACGACAGGCCCGTCGTCACGCCGAGCTGCCCGAGGATGCCTTCGAGCAGGTGCGAGACGCTCGTCTTGCCGTTGGTCCCGGTCGTGCCGAACAGCGTCGGCAAGTCGTCGTCGCGCCCCGTGCTGTATACCCACGCCGACAGGTCGCCGAGGATCGCGCGCGGGTTCTCGACCAGGATCACCGGCAGGCCGCTCTCGGCGGCGGCGTCGGCTCCGGCGGCATCCGTCACCACCGCGACCGCGCCCTTCTCGGCGGCTGTCGCGGCGAACTCGGCACCGTGCCGGTTGACACCCTGCACGGCGACGAAGACGTCTCCGGGGCGCAGGTCGGCGGTCGCGAGGGTCAGTCCGGTGAGGCTGACGCCCGCCACGTCTCCGCGGACGTCGACGGCGAAGATCGTCGCGAGATCGGCGAGGTCGTGAGTCGGCGGCGCGTCGGGGCGGAGTACCGGGGGCAGGTTGGAGGGCGCGTCGGTCGGCATGGCGCATCCATCTTCGCACGGAGGATTTCGCCGGGCCGTCCGGCCGGGATGCCGCGGGTTCGAATCGCGCACTTTGCCGTCATTCCCCTCCGGGAACCGCAAAGTGCGCGATTCGAAGGCGGTCAGGCCTTACGGCGGCCGCGCACCAGCACGACCACGAGGGCCGCGATCCCTGCGGCGAGTCCGCCGGCGGCGAGCCAGCGCGCAACGGGGTCGGAGGACGGGACGGATGCCGCATCCTCTGTTGCGGCCGCCGCATCACCGCCGTCGGGCGAGGCATGGTCCGCATCCTCAGTGCCGGCCTCCGCGTGCTCCGCGTCGGCGTCGGCGACCGCGCCGACCTCGACCACGGGGGCCGGGGCGTCGAGGTCGTGAGGGTCTTCGCCGTCTTCCGCGATCTGCGTCCACGCGGTCTCGCCCGTGACGCACGTCTGCGTCACCGGGAAGGCGATCGTGGTGTCGGCGGCGTCCTCGGTGAACAGCGCGTCCATCGACACGGTGGCCTTCAGCCCGTTCTCGACCGGCCGGTCGGCGGTGTACACGACGCGCGTCGCCACGCCGTCGGCACCGAGATCGCGCGTGATCGTCCAGCCGGCCTGGACCACCGGCGTGACATTGCCGACGCCCTCGGGGATGTCCACGGCGAGGGCGGTCGTGGGGGAGCCTTCGCAGCCGTGCGAGAACGAGAACGTGAGCGTGGCGGTGCTCCCGGCCGACACCGCGCCCGGGTCGACGTGCACGTGGGCGGAGGCCGCGAGAGGCGCCGCGACGGCGAGGGCGAGACCGGCGGTGACGCCGATCAGGGCGCGGCGGGTCGAGCGCGAGCGGAGGGAGGGGGTGGAGGTCATGTCTGGTCTTTCGTCTTTCGTCAGGGTCGTCGGCGTGAAACGGCCGATCGGAGCGTGGCGGCGGCGCGCGCACGCGAGTGGGATCCGGTCCGCGCAGCAGCGCGGCCGGTGACGTGCGGCGTCGGGCGCCGCTCAGACGAGAACGGGTGGTCCGCGGCGGGAGAGGTCCGAGAGGACGATCCGCGGCGCGACCCGGCCGGTGCGGCCGGGCGAGACGAGGAGCCGAGGGAGGGAAGCGGGGCGGGCGACACTGCGCGCACGCGCGAACACGGAACGGATGCCGCGTCCCAGGGCTCGCAGCATCCGCTCGCCGCCGTGCAGCGCGAAGACGGTCGCGACGGCCGCAAGCACGTGCGCGAGGAGCATCGGGGCGTCCGGGAGGACGACGCCGGCGAGGTCGCCGCCCAGGTGCGTCACGTGATGCCCGTGGAGGGCGGCCGGGTCGGCGGCGGCGGTGAGCGCGAACGCGCCGTGGAAGAGCGCCTGACTCGCCAGCACGGTGGCGCCCAGCCGCCACGCCGACGGACGGCGGCCGACGAGGGCGACCGCGAACGGCGATGCCAGGATGCCGACGGCGGCCACGAGAGCGGGCGAGGGGGCTCCGCCGCCCGCGAGCGTGTGCGCAGTGGCGGCGACGACCGTCGCGACCCACGCCGCAGCAGTGCCGCGCAGGGCGCGCACGTGGCGTGGGGTCACGGTTCCTCCTCGCCTCGAGCCTACGGGAGGCCGCGGTCGCGTCAGCGACAGCCGTCACACCCAACTCAAAGCCTGGCGCGGGTACCGTGAGCGTGTGGAGATCCTCGCGTTCGTCATCGGAGTCGCCCTCATGGTCGTGGGCCTCGCCGTGTCGATCGCGCTGCACGAGCTCGGCCACCTGTGGCCCGCGAAGAAGTTCGGCGTGCGCGTCGGCCAGTACATGGTCGGGTTCGGCCCGACCCTGTGGTCGCGGCGGCGCAACGGGACCGAGTACGGGGTGAAGGCGATCCCGCTGGGCGGTTACATCTCGATGGCCGGCATGTACCCGCCGTCGCCCAAGGCCCAGACCCGCGGTGGCCGCGCCGCCGGCGGCTTCTTCGCCACGATGGTGCAGGACGCGCGCGACGCCAACGACGAGACGGTCCACGGCGAGGACGACACCCACGTCTTCTACCGCCTGCCGATCTGGAAGCGCATCGTCGTCATGCTCGGCGGACCCGTGATGAACCTGCTGTTCGCGGTGGTGCTGTTCACGATCTTGCTCAGCGGCATCGGGGTGCAGACGGCGACGACCGAGGTCGCGCGCCTGTCGGAGTGCGTCCCGACGACGAGCGCCACGGAGTGCACCGACTCGTCCGCGCCGGCGCCGGCCGAGGCCGCCGGCATCCAGCCGGGCGATGTCATCGTGTCGATCGACGGCGAACCGGTCGCCGACTTCGACGAGGCCTACGAGATCATCCGCTCGTCCCCGGGGCAGCAGCTGACCTTCGTCATCGAACGCGACGGCGCCGAGCAGACGCTGCAGATCACCCCCGCGACCATCGAGGGCGAGGTCGCGGCCTCCGACGGCACGACGACCACCCAGGAAGTCGGCTTCATCGGCGTCGGCCCCACCGTGGAGTACGTGCGTCAGCCGATCGGGGCGGGTGTGCAGATGACCGCGCAGAACGTGCAGGCGGTGGTCGGGATCATCTGGCAGCTTCCCGCCAAGGTGTGGCAGACCGGCGTCGACCTGGTCACCGGCCAGGAGCGCGATCCGAACGGCCCGCTCAGCATCGTCGGCGCCAGCCGGCTCTCGGGTGAGGTCGCCGCCGCGGACTCGCCGATCCTCAACCGCGTCGCCGGCTTCCTGTCGCTGCTGGCGTCGCTGAACATCGCCCTGTTCGTCTTCAACATGATCCCGCTGCTGCCGCTGGACGGCGGGCACATCGCGGTGGCGCTGTGGGAGGGCATCAAGCGCGCCTGGGCGAAGCTCTTCCGGCGTCCGCCCCCGAAGCCGGTCGACGCCACGAAACTCGTGCCGCTCACCTTCGCGGTGTTCGTCGCGCTGCTCGTGATGGGCGGCGTGCTGATCCTCGCCGACCTCTTCAACCCGGTCTCGCTCTTCTGACGCGGCCCGCGGAAACCGCGTCGGACTCGCGCGGGCGTCGCGGCGCGCACCCGTGGCGGGCGTCCGCCGAGATTTCTCGGCGACGCGTGTCGAAAACGGTCTTGTCCGTTCGCTGTAGGGGTGCAACGGTTCCACTGACGAAAGGACCACGACCGTGAAGTACGTCATCATGTTCACCTCGACCCCCGAGCTCGACGCCGCGGTGCCGGAGGAGCGCGCGCAAGAGGTCTACGGGCGCATCTACGAGTGGTTCGGCGCGAACGCCGACAAGATCGACGACTCGGGCGCGGAGCTGCACCCGGTGACGACCGCGACGACGGTCCGCTCCGGAGACGGCGGTCCCGTCGTCGTCGACGGCCCGTTCTCGGAAGCGAAGGAGGTCATCGGAGGCTTCAGCGTGATCGACGTCCCCGACTTGGACGCCGCGATCGACCTGGTGAAGACCTGGCCCTCGCTCGAACTGCCCGGCGTCGCCGTCGAGATCCGGCCGATGGTGGTCGACTACACCCAATTCGAGTGATGTCCGGAACGGATGCCGCGGCCCCGCGCGACCCGGAACCACCGGGCAGCGCCGGGGTCGCGGCATCCGATCGCCTCCTCGCCTCGGTCGTCCGCGAGGAGTCCGCGCGCATCACGGCGGCGCTCACGGTCTCGTTCGGCAGCTTCGACGTCGCCGAGGAGGCCGTCGCCCAGGCGGTGGAGGAGGCGCTGACCGCCTGGCGGACGCGGGGAATCCCGCCGAAGCCCGGCGCGTGGCTGATGCAGGCGGCCCGTCACAACGCGCTCGACCGGGTACGGCGGGAGCGCGTGCTGCGCGACCGAGTCCTCACGGACAGTGCGCTGCGGCGCGGGCCGGCGACCGGCGCGGAAGGCGGCCCGGCGGACGAGCGGCTGCCGCTGCTGTTCGGCTGCTGCCACCCCGCGCTCGCGCCGGACGCGCAGCTGGCCTTGACGCTCCGCGCCGTGTGCGGCCTCACTACCGCTCAGATCGCCCGCGCGACCTTCTCGACGGAGACCGCGACCGGGCAGCGGATCTCGCGGGCCAAGCGGAAGATCGCCGAGAGCGGCATCCCGCTGCGAGTGCCGGAGGGACCCGATGCCGCCGCGCGACTCGACCTCGTGCTGACGATCGTCTCGGTGATGTACAACGAGGCGCACTTCGTGGCGGGTGCCGACGCCGACGCCGACCGGGATCTCGCCGACGACGCGCTGTGGCTCGCGTGCGTCGTCGCCGACGCGCTGCCTCGGGCCGCCGAAGCGCATGGGCTCCACGCGCTGCTGCAGTTCCACCGCGCCCGCGAATCGGCGCGGTCGGTCGACGGCGAGCTGGTGCTGCTCGCCGACCAGGACCGGGCCCGGTGGGATCCAGCCCTGCTCGCCGGGGCGCACACGGCGCTCGAGCGGGCCGCACGGCTGCGGCGGCCGGGTCGCTGGCAGCTCCACGCGGCGATCGCGGCGTGCCACGCGGATGCCGCCGACGCGGCGTCGACCGACTGGCTCCAGGTGCTGACCCTCTACGACATGCTGCTCGCGTACGACCGGTCGCCGGTGGTGCGGCTCAACCGGGCCGTCGCGCTCGCGCGCGTCGAGGGCCCGGCCGTCGCGCTCGCCGAGGTCGACGAGCTCGAGCAGCCACTGGCATCGCGCTCGCACCTGTGGCACGCGGTGCGGGCGTCGCTGCTGCGCGATCTCGGCCGCGACGACGAGGCGCTCGCCGCCGACCTGCGCGCCCTCGAGCTCACGGCCAACGAGGCCGAGCGACGCCTGCTCAACGGACGCGTCGCGCGCTGAGCCGCGGCATCCGTCGTCCCCTGTCGGTTCGGGGCGGGCGGCGTGCATTCGGGGCGCGCCGCATGCGCCCGGGCGCACGCAACATGCCCCGAACCCTCGAGAGAGGGCGGACGGATGCCGGATTCTCAGGCGGGGACGGGGGTGAGCGCCTGCTCGACCAGGCGCTGCAGAGTCGTCATGCCGTCACGCGACAGGATCGACTCCAGGTGTCCCTGCACCGACGCGAAGCCGGGACCCCTCAGCGCGTAGACGTCGCCGGACGCGTCGGCGGCGATCTCGGCGTCACCGGCGCGCGCGGTGCCGGGCTCCACGTGCGCGGTGAAGGTGTTGTAGAACCCGATGGACGCAGGGGTGCCGAAGACGTCGACGGACTTCTGCAGACCCTGGTGCGGGGCGTCGAGGGGCGCGAGGCCGATGCCGAACGAGTCCGCGAGGATCTGGTGGCTGAGGCACACGGCGAGCAGGGGACGGCCGGCGTCGCGTCGCCGCGCCACGACCTCGCGCATGCGGCGGATGCGGGGGCTCGACGTGTCGCGCGGGTCGCCCGGACCGGGACCCGACACGAGCAGCTCGGCGGCGTCGATCTGGGCGTCGGTCACCCGGCTCCACGGCGCGATCTCGACGTCGAGGCCGAGGTGGCGCAGCTGATGGGCGAGCATCGTGGTGAAGCGGTCCTCGGCATCGACGACGAGCGCCGACCGGCCGGTGAACGGCCCGGGCTCGTCCGCCCCCTGCGGATTCAGCCAGAACTCGGCGAGCCGTGCGTTGCGCGAAGCGAGCAGCTCGGCGATGCCGGGGTCGTCGGCCAGACGGCGCGGGGCCGGGGCCGGGGCGTCCTCGTCGATGACCTCGGGCGCCGGCTCCGCGCGCGGCGCGGCCGCGACAGCGACGGCGGCTTCCGCCGCCGCGTCGCGCGGCACGGCGCCGATCGCGCCGAGCACGCCCGCGGCCTTGCCGTGGGTCTCGCCGACCTCGCCATACGGGTCGGAGTGACGCACGAGCGTCGCGCCGACGGGCACGCGCAGCCGGCCGCCTTCGAGGTATGCGGTGCGGATGAGGATCGGGGCGTCGAGGTCGTGGGTGGGCTCGCCGGCGGCGAGCGTCAGCCGCGGCGTGAACAGCGCCGCCACGCCCGAGTAGTAGCCGCGCGGAGTCGTCTCGTGCCGCGTGATGACGGTGCACGCGTTCTGCATCGGCGAGCCGGTCACCGTGGGAGCGAACATCGTCTCGCGGAGGATCTCGCGCGGGTCGAGCCGGCTGCGGCCGCGCAGGACGTACTCGGTGTGCGTGAGGCGCGACATCTCCTTGAGGTGCGGACCGGTGATGCGTCCGCCGTCAGAGCACACGGCGCTCATCATCTTGAGCTCCTCGTCGACGACCATGAAGAGCTCTTCGGTCTCCTTCGTCGAGCGGAGGAACTCGCTGAGCGTCTCGGGGGTCGCGCCACCCGCGGGGTGGCGGAAGGTGCCCGAGATCGGGTTCATCGTCACGACGCCGTCGCGTGCGCTGACGTGCGCCTCGGGGCTGGCGCCCACCGCCACGTGACCGGGCGTGACGACCGCGAACGTCCAGTACGCGCCCCGCTCGTGCTCGAGGAGGGCCCGGAACCAGGTCAGGGCGGCGGTCGCGGCATCCGTCTTCACGCCCGCTGTGAAGTCGCGACGGATCACGAAGTTGGCGCCCTCGCCGCGCCCGATCTCGTCGGCGATGACGCGGCGGACGATGTCGGCGTACTCCTCGTCCGCGATGTCGAAGCCGGCGCCGTCCAGCGCGACGGGCGCGGTCGGCAGCTGCGCGAGCGCTTCGTCGCGCGGGATCGACACGCGCTCGGCGACGATCAGGCAGCGCAGGGGAGCGCCGTCGTCGTGGCATTCGAATCCGCGCTCGCGCACCTGGCGGAACGGCACCAGAGCGAGGACCTCGCGAGGGCTTCCCGACTCGTCGGTCAGCGGGATGTCGGCCAGCAGCTCGACGTCGACCACGTCGCCGGTGAGCAGTTCGACGGTCGCGCCGTCGCGGGCGATGAGGGCGAACGGGATGCCGCGATCGGCGATCTCGCGGAGCGTGGGGTGGGCGGGCCCGGTCATGGCTGTGGGTCTTTCGTCGTGGGGGAGGCGTCCCTTACGAAAAAGAAAACCGCCCCGGGGGCGGTCTGAGTCGCGCAAGAACCCACCGCCTATGCGGTGAGCCACCAGGAGAGGTGCGCGGACATGCGCCGAACCTACCACACGCCCCGCGGCGCGCTGCCGCTCGCCGACGTCACGAACCGTGCGGGGCCCAGCGCCGCGAGCGCGCTGCGCGCGCCGCCCGCCGGGCCGTCAGACCTGCCGGGCGCGCTCGAGCATCTGCGCGCCGTGGCGCCACCCGACGGTCTCGTACCCGACCACCACCACCGCGGGCGCGCACGCGATGAAGAGCAGCCCCACGCCCAGCGAGGCGCCCAGCATGACGGCGATGACGCCCGCCGCCAGCGCGGCCACCGACCCGAGGTAGAGCCAGATGTGGAACGGGTCGAACTGCATGACCGTGAGCGCGTAGATGCCGAAGAGGAACGTCTCGTAGACCAGCACGGGGATCGCGATCCAGAGCACGGCGAAGGTGGCGCCGACGTGGGCATGGTGCGAGATGACGTTGGCGGCGACGTGGAGGCCGGCGCCGACGCCGACCAGCGAGCCGAAGATGAAGAAGTGCAGATAGCCCCACGGGAATCCGCGCCAGCGATGCCGCTCCAGCACGTCGCCGAACGGGAGCACGAAGTAGTTCCACCACATGCCGAACGCGAGCGCTGTCCCGCCGAACGCGATGAGCGCGGCCTCCAGCGACCAGTCATGCTCCTCGACCACGGCCGAGATGGCGAGGATCGTGCCGAGGATCACCTCGCCCAGCGTGATGATGACCAGCAACCCGTAGCGCTCGGCGATGTGGTGCGGATGCCACGGCGTCGGGCCGAACCGGGTTTCGGCGAAGAGCGGACCCGCGAGCTCGAACAGGATCAGGATCGCCGTGAAGACGAGCGTGATGCCGACGGGCATGCTGAGGAAGATCAGCGCGATCCAGCCGAGCTGCGCGATCGAGATGTTGACGATGTAGGCGAGCGCCGTCTTGCGGCGCGCCTCGTCATGCCGCGCGACCCGTACCCACAGCGCGATCGTCGCGACGCGCATGACGACATAGCCCGCCACGACGACGGTGTTGTCGAGATAGTGCCCCTCGTCTATCGAATGGAAGACGTCGGGCACGCCCAGTGCCACCACGATGACGCCGATCATCACCACGAGCGTCGAGATGCGGAAGTAGATGTCGTCGGTGTCGTACGCCGAGGCGAGCCACGAGTAGTTGATCCAGGCCCAGGTGACGGCGAACGTCATGAACGGAAAGGCGATGAGCGCCGTCGAGAGATGGCCGAGCTCGAGGAAGTGGGCCGCCTGCGACGAGATCTGGCTGAACGCGACGACGAACGTCAGATCGAACAGCAGCTCCAGCGGTGTCGCTGCCCGGTGGGCCTCGTCGGGGTCCCGCCCGGTCATGCGTCCGAGGTGGTGGCTCAGGCTCATGCCCGGAAGATACACCGTCCGCCCGGCGGACTTGAAAGCGAGCGGATGCCGCGGCTCGCGGCATCCGTCATCGCTCGCGGCTTGGCCGCCACCGCTCGGAGCCGACGGTCAGATCGGCCGCGTAGGCTGGAGCCGTGCCAGCCGTGAATCTCGGGATGCCCAAGGTCCCCGAAACGCTCGCCCCCCGCCGCAAGACGCGCCAGATCAAGGTCGGCAAGGTGCTGGTCGGCGGCGATGCTCCCGTCAGCGTCCAGTCGATGACCACGACGCCGACCACGAACATCAACGCGACGCTGCAGCAGATCGCCGAGCTCACGGCGTCGGGCTGCGAGATCGTGCGCGTCGCCGTGCCGTCGCAGGACGACGCCGACGTGCTGCACATCATCGCGGCGAAGAGCCAGATCCCGGTGATCGCCGACATCCACTTCCAGCCGAAGTACGTCTTCCAGGCGATCGACGCCGGCTGCGGCGCGGTGCGGGTGAACCCCGGCAACATCCGCAAGTTCGACGACCAGGTGGGCGCGATCGCGGCCGCTGCCAAGGCCGCAGGCGTCTCGCTGCGCATCGGCGTCAACGCGGGCTCGCTCGATCGCCGGCTGCTCGAGAAGTACGGCAAGGCCACTCCCGAGGCGCTCGTGGAGAGCGCCGTGTGGGAGGCGTCCCTCTTCGAGGAGCACGACTTCCACGACTTCAAGATCTCGGTCAAGCACAACGACCCGATCGTCATGGTGAAGGCCTACCGGCTGCTCGCCGAGCGGGGCGACTGGCCCCTCCACCTCGGCGTGACTGAGGCGGGCCCGGCCTTCCAGGGCACGATCAAGTCCGCGACCGCGTTCGGCATCCTGCTCGCAGAGGGCATCGGCGACACGATCCGCGTCTCGCTGTCGGCGCCGCCCGCCGAAGAGGTCAAGGTCGGACACCAGATCCTGCAGTCGCTGAACCTGCGCGAGCGCAAGCTCGAGATCGTCTCGTGCCCGTCGTGCGGCCGCGCGCAGGTCGACGTCTACACGCTCGCCGACAACGTCACCGAGGGTCTGAAGGACATGACCGTGCCGCTGCGCGTCGCGGTCATGGGCTGCGTCGTCAACGGCCCGGGCGAGGCGCGCGAGGCCGACCTCGGTGTCGCCTCCGGCAACGGCAAGGGCCAGATCTTCGTGAAGGGACAGGTCATCAAGACCGTGCCCGAGGCCGACATCGTCGCCACCCTCATCGAAGAGGCGAACCGGATCGCCGACGAGATGGGTCCCGGCGCGCCCGTCGGCACCGCGCAGGTCGTCACCTCCTGATGACCCTCGGCCGGCTGTCGGCCGCGCAGCGCGCCCTCGTGGGCGCGTGGCTGCCCGAGGTCGAGGTCGTCGCGGACCTCAGCTGGAACCAGGGGGAGAACACCGTCCTGCACGTGCGGCACGGCGGACGCGACCTGATCGTCAAGGCGGGCGGTGACACCGACCACCACCTCGGTCGCGAGCTCGACGCGCACGAGGGCGGGTTCGTCACAGCGTGGGCGCGGGAAGGGCATGCGGCCCACCTCGTGCATGCCGACCGCGCGGCGCGCGTGCTCGTGCTCGAGCGGCTGCCCGGGGATCTCGTCTTTCGCACGCCCGCCGCCCTCGATCCCTGCGTCCATCGTCGCGCCGGAGAGCTTCTGCGCGAGTTCCACGCGCAGGCCGCGCGGCCGTCGCAGGGGACGGATGCCGCGGCCACCCGCCGCGCGCTCGCCTGGCTCGACGGGGACCACGCGGTGCCGACAGACGTCGAGGCGCGGGTGCGGGCGGGGCTCGCGGCGATTCCTCCGGTCGAAGCCGACCTCGTCCCGACGCACGGCGACTGGCAGCCGCGCAACTGGCTCGTGGACCACGGGTCGGTGCGGGTGATCGACTTCGGCCGGTTCGCCTTCCGCCCCGCGGCGAGCGACTTCACGCGACTGGCCGCGCAGGAGTGGCGCGAGAGTCCGGCGTGCGAGGCGGCGTTCTTCGACGGCTACGGCGACGATCCACGGACTTCTGCGCACTGGAACCTCATGCGGCTGCGCGAGGCGGTCGGCACTGCCTGCTGGGCGCACCAGGTCGGTGACGCGGAGTTCGAGGCGCAGGGGCATCGCATGATCGCCGAAGCTCTCGCCGACATCGAGGCGGGCTGAGCCGCTCCGAGACGTCGACGCTGCGCACATAATCGGAGATCTGACGCGACACGCCGGGTCGCGGCATCCGTCCTCCGGCGTGTCGGCGGATTCTTCCGATTCTGTGCACGGCGACGCACACCCCGACCCTGGGCGCATCGAGGCGTGCCGCGGCATGGCATGATCCGAGAGTGCCCCTCGACCGGATCGCCGTCATCTCCGACGTCCACGGGAACCTGACCGCCCTCGAAGCGGTGCTGGCCGACATCGGCGCCCGCGGCATCACCCGCATCGTGAACCTCGGCGACAACATCGGCAAGGGGCCCCGCGGCGCCGCGACGACGGAGCGGCTGCGCGAGGCGTGCGAGGTCAACATCCGCGGCAACTGGGACGACTTCATCGGCAGAATCGGCGAACACGAGCCCGAAGAGATGCGCTGGTGGCGCGACGAGCTGTCGGTCGCGCAGCGCGAGTGGCTCGGCGGGCTGCCGTTCAGCCACGACCTCGTCATGAGCGGACGCCGGATCCGTCTCTTCCACGCCTCGGCCGAGAGCCCCCATGTGCGGGTGCGGTTCCGCCACACCGACGAGGAGTTCGACGGCATGTTCCGGGCCACGGAGATGACGGGCGACGGCCCCGAGCCGACGGTGGTCGGCTACGGCGACGTCCACGATGCCTATATCCACTCGCACGACGGGCGCACGTTGTTCAACGCGGGAAGCGTCGGCAACCCCCTCGACGAGCCGACGCCGAGCTACGTGATCCTGGAGGGCGTCCTCGGCGCGACCGAGCCCGCCCCGTTCGAGGTGCGCTTCGTCCGCGTGCCCTACGACGTCGAGGCAGAGGTGGCCGTCGCGGAGCGTCTCGGCATGCCCCAGCGCGCCGTGTGGGCCGTCGAGCTGCGCACCGCGGTGTTCCGCGGCAGGCAGGCGCGATGACCGCCGATCGCGCCTCTGCTCCACCCGAGGCCGCTGCGCCGCTGTCGCGCCCCGTCATCGCCGGCATCGTGACCGCGCTGGTCGGGGTCACGAGCTCGTTCGCCGTGGTGCTCACCGGCCTCGACGCGGTCGGTGCGTCGCGGGCGCAGGCGGCCAGCGGCCTGCTGGTGCTGTGCGTCACGATGGGGGTCTCGGCGATCATCCTCGCGTGGCGGTACCGGATGCCGATCACCGTCGCCTGGTCGACGCCCGGCGCCGCCGTGCTCGCCGCCACCGGTGCGGTCGAAGGCGGCTGGCCCGCCGCCGTCGGCGCGTTCCTCGTGACCGCGGCGCTCATCCTCCTGACCGCGCTGTGGCCGCAGCTGGGCCGCCTCATCGCACGGATCCCGCCGTCGATCGCCCAGGCGATGCTCGCCGGCGTGCTGCTGCCGCTGTGCCTCGCACCCGTCACGGGACTGGTCGCCAATCCGTGGGGCGTGATCCCCGTCCTGCTCACGTGGCTGGTGTTCGTGCGGGTCGCGCCGCGCTGGGCGGTTCCGCTCGCGTTCGTGGCGGCATCCGTCGTCGTGGCGGTGGACGTCGCCGTCACGGGCGCCGCGCTCGACCCGGCCCTGCTCGTGCCGCGGCTCGAGTTCACAGCGCCGACCTTCACGCTCGGCGCCGTCGTCGGACTCGCGCTGCCGCTCTTCCTCGTCACCATGGCCTCACAGAACGTGCCCGGCATCGCGATCATGCGCAGCTTCGGCTACGAGGTGCCGTGGCGTCCCGCGATGCTGGTGACGGGCGTGGGCACCGCGCTGGGCGCGACCGCGGGAGGCCACGCCATCAACCTCGCGGCCATCAGCGCCGCCCTCGCGGCCGCGCCCGACGCCGACCCGGATCCGAAGCGGCGCTGGGTGGCGGGCGTGTCGACGGGTGCGAGCGGCATCGTGCTCGGCGGGCTCTCGGCGGCACTGGTCGCGCTGGTGGTCGTGGCGCCGGAGGCCGTCATCCCCGCCGTCGCCGGCATCGCGCTGTTCGGCGCCTTCGGCTCTGCCGTGCAGCAGGCGATCGACGATCCGGGGGAGCGGCTGCCGGCGGTCGTCACCTTCCTCGTCGCAGCATCGGGCGTCGCGATCGCGGGGGTCAGCGCCGCGTTCTGGGCGCTGATCGCGGGGCTCGTGGTGCGCGAGGTGCTCCACCTCGGCCGTCGGTCGCGCTGACGCCTGCCGTGCCGTCGAGCCCGGCGCGTGTCAGTGCAGCGTGCCGCCGGGCACCACGGCGTCGGCGGTGACCTCGAGGCTCGTGCGCACCGCGATCTCGAGCGCGGCGGCGATGTCGGCGATCGGCAGGGTCGCGGCGTCGGGTGACGGCGCGTGCTCGGCGGACCACGGGACGTGCACGAATCCGGCACGGGTTCCGGATGCCGCGGCCTCGAGCGCGGTGAAGAACACGTGGTTGCAGACGAATGTGCCTGCCGAGTACGACAGCTCTGCGGGGACGCCGGCCGCAGTGAGGCGGCGGGCGATCTCCTTGACCGGCAGGGTCGCGAAGTGCGCCGACGGCGCCCCGGTCACGCTCTGCTCGTCGATCGGCTGGGCGCCGTCGTTGTCGGGGATGCGGGCGTCGACGAGATTGACGGCGACGCGCTCGATCGCGATCCGCGCACGCCCGCCCGCGAGCCCGGCCGCGATGACGACGTCGGGGCGGTGCGTGGCCATGAGCTCGCGGAGGCGAGCCTGCGCGCCGGTGAACGTGACGGGCAGCACCGCCGTGACGAGGTTCTCGGGCCCGTTCCAACGCGCGGCCACGAGGTGGACCGCTTCGCCGGACGGGTTCGCGGCGTCGCCGCCGAACGGCTCGAATCCGGTCAGCAGCGCGGTGGTCGTCACCCCTCCAGGCTAGGCGGTCGCCTCCAGCACCACGGCGCCGGTGGCGATGTCGGCACGCACGAGCCGCAGCCGGACGGTCTCGCCCGGTGCGGTGTCGAGACCGGCGACCTTCGCCGCGACCGGCGGGTCGGAGAGCTGCACGCGCGCGCCGTCCTCCCGGCGGCCGAGCACGACGGCCTCGAACACGCGCCCTTCCTGCCCCGCGAGAAGCGCTGCCTCCACTCGGTCGAGCGTCGCGGCGTCGAGCCGGTTGGCGACGCCGTCACTGCGCGCCATGGTCTTCGGGAGCGATGCCAGCCCTTCGCGCGCCCACCCGGGGATCTCTCGGCCGTTCGCGAGCGCCTCGCAGATGACGAGCGACCACCGGTCCACCAGCCGGCGCAGGGGAGCGGTGACGTGGGCGTAGGGCGCGCCGATCGCCGCCTGCAGCGGATCGTCGGGCGGCGTGCCGTCGAACGCCTCGTAGCCCGCGCCCCGGAAGAGTCCGGCCGCCGCGTCCAGGATCGCGAGTGCCGCCGGCGACTCGCGGTGGAGCCCGCGCAGGTAGTCGCCGTAGCGGACGCCGTCCTCCCACGGAATGCCCAGCGCCACCGTCTGCCGCCGGAACGCGGCGACGTCGTCGGGTTCGGCGGCCGGCATCGTGCGGAGGATGCCGATGCTGCCGCGCAGCATGATGTCGGCCGCGGCCATGCCGGTGAGGAGCGAGACCTGGGCGTTCCAGTCCTCGATCGCCAGCGGCGCGTCGCGCTCCAGCCGGTAGCCGCCGTCGTCGGCGACGATGCGCGTCTCGGGAACGTTCAGGCTCGCGCCGCCGCGCTCCGACTCGCGCTCGAGCCGGAGGGCGCCGAACCAGGCGAGGGCGTCGAGGCTCGGCGGCGCCGTGCCCGCGTCCACGGCCGCCTGCGCGTCGGCGTAGGTCCACTGCGTCCGCGACCGGATGACCGCGCGCCGGAGCGTGACCTCCACCGGCTGCGCGCCGTCGTCGAGCACGAACCGCCACACGAACGCGCGCCGGTCGAGACCGGGGAGGAGCGACGCGGCATCCTCGCTGAGCACGACAGGGTGCAAGGGGATGCGGCCGTCCGCGGCGTAGAGGGTCTGCCCGCGCCGCCGGGCCTCCTCGTCGACCGCACCGCCGGGCGCCACGAACGCCGGCAGGTCGGCGATCGCGTAGTGCAGCACCGCGCCCGTGGCGGTGCGCTCGAGGTGCAGCGCCTGGTCGAGGTCGGTCGAGCCGGCGGGGTCGATCGTCAGGAACTCCACCTCGCGCAGATCGTGCAGACCCGACGCCGACGGGTCGACGGCCACCTCCACGGCGGAGCGCCGCGCCTCGGCGTCCGCGTCGGGAGGGAAAGCGGTGGGCAGTTCGAGATCCTGACGCAGCGTCGCGAGCGATTCGACCAGCTCGTCGTGGGCGCGGGCGGGGACCAGTCGAGGGCGGCGTGCAGGCACCCGATCAGTGTAGGCAGGGTGCTCGCCGCGTCACCCGCGAGCCGCGCGCGAGGACGCACGCCGGACGCGGCATCCGCTCGTCCTAGACTTGACCCTCGTGGTCACCCGTCTGTCGCACTTCTTCCTCCGCACGCTCCGTGAAGACCCCGCCGACGCCGAGGTCACGAGCCACCGGCTGCTCGTGCGCGCCGGCTACATCCGGCGGGCCGCGCCGGGCGTCTTCACGTGGCTGCCGCTGGGCCTGAAGGTCAAGGCGAAGATCGAAGCGGTCATCCGCGACGAGATGACGAACGCCGGTGCGTACGAGGTGCACTTCCCCGCGCTTCTTCCTCGCGAGCCCTACGAGGCCTCGGGCCGCTGGACCTCGTACGGCGACGGCATCTTCCGCCTGCAGGACCGCAAGGGCGCCGACTACCTCCTCGCCCCGACGCACGAGGAGATGTTCACCCTCCTCGTGAAGGACATGTACTCGTCGTACAAGGACCTGCCGCTGACGATCTACCAGATCCAGGACAAGTACCGCGACGAGGCGCGCCCGCGCGCCGGCCTCCTGCGCGGACGCGAGTTCACGATGAAGGACGCGTACTCGTTCGACTACACGGACGAGGGACAGGATGCCTCGTACCAGTCGCAGCGCGACGCGTACGAGCGGATCTTCCAGAAGCTCGGGCTCGAGTACGTCATCGTCGCCGCCGACAACGGCCTGATGGGCGGTGCGCGCTCGGAGGAGTTCCTGCACCCGACCTCCGTCGGCGAAGACACGTTCGTCCGCTCGGCCGGCGGCTACGCCGCGAACGTCGAGGCCTACACGACGACCCCGCCCGAGCCGATCTCCTTCGACGGGCTCGGTGCGCCGGTCATCTTCGACTCGCCGAACACCCCCACGATCCAGACGCTCGTCGACCACTCGAACGCGCACCTCGACGCCCCCGCGCCCGGCATCGCCGGACCGGCGACCGCCGAGGCGACCCAGTGGACCGCGGCGCACACGCTCAAGAACGTCGTGCTCGCGCTCACGCACCTCGACGGCACACGCGAACTGGTCATCGTGGGCCTCCCCGGCGACCGCGACATCGACGACAAGCGGGCGGAGGTCGCCTTCGCACCCGCCGCGGTGGAGGCCGCGACCGAGCAGGACTTCGAGAAGCACCCGCTACTGGTGAAGGGCTACATCGGCCCGTGGTCCGAGACCGGCGCGGTGCTCGGCGAGGAGTCTGCGACCGGCATCCGCTACCTGCTCGACCCGCGCGTGGTCGACGGCACGGCCTGGGTGACCGGGGCGAACATCGACCAGAAGCACGTGCACACGCTCGTCGCCGGGCGCGACTTCACCGGCGACGGCTTCATCGAGGTGGCGAACGTGCGCCCCGGCGACCCGGCTCCCGACGGCTCGGGGCCGGTCGAGCTCGCGCGCGGCATGGAGATCGGGCACGTCTTCCAGCTCGGTCGCTTCTTCGCCGAGACGCTCGGGCTCAAGGTGCTCGACGAGAACGGCAAGCTCGTGACCGTCACGATGGGCTCCTACGGCATCGGCGTGACGCGCATCCTCGCGATCATCGCCGAGCTCAACAACGACGAGAAGGGCCTCATCTGGCCCGCTTCGGTCGCGCCGTTCGATGTGCACGTCGTCGCGACGGGCCGTGAGTCCGTCGTCTTCGAAGTCGCCGAGCAGCTGTCGGCCGACCTCGAAGCGGCGCGGCTGGACGTGCTCTACGACGATCGCTTCAAGGTGTCGCCCGGCGTGAAGTTCGGCGACGCGGAGCTCGTGGGCGTGCCGCAGATCGTCATCGTCGGTCGCGGCGCGGCCGAGGGCCAGGTCGAGCTCTGGGACCGTCGCACGGGGGACCGCGAGACCCTCCCCGTCGCCGACGTGGTCGCACGCCTCACTGCGCGCTGAGCGGTCGGCCTCGGCCAGCGGTCGCGTGCGCGCGTCCCGAATGCCGCGCGGACGTGGCAACGTGGGGGGCATGACCCACAGCGCCGCAGTGCCGCCCGAAGTGACCGAGGACCTGCGACGGATCCTGTCCGACGCCGGGATCAGCCAGAACGCCGATCTCGTGGCGCGCATCCTCGCGACCGGGGTGGGGCTGGGCCTGGACGGAGCCGGCCGGCTCGATCTCAAGATCGCGAGCTCGGCGCTGACCGAGATGCGGGCGGCCTTCCAGCTGTTCGATCCCTACGAGGACGTGCCCAAGGCGACGATCTTCGGGTCTGCGCGCACGCTGCCCGACGACGCGCTCTATCGGCAGGCGTCCGAGGTGGCGGCCGCTCTCGCCGAGCACGGCTGGATGGTCGTGACCGGCGCGGGCCCCGGCATCATGCAGGCCGCCGCCGAGGGCGCCGGTCCGCACAGCTCGCTCGGCGTCTCGATCCGGCTGCCCTTCGAGGAGAAGCCCAACGCGATCGTCGGCGCGAACGCCCGCAACGTCGCGATGAAGTACTTCTTCACGCGCAAGCTCATGCTCGTCAAGGAGTCGCGGGGCTTCGTCTGCGTCCCGGGCGGGTTCGGCACGCTCGACGAGATGTTCGAGCTGCTCACCCTGCAGCAGACCGGCAAGGCCGACCCCACGCCCATCGTGCTGCTCGACGCGCCCGGCGGAAGCTTCTGGTCGGGCCTGCGCCGCTTCGTCGACGACTACCTGCTGCCGTCCGGCGTCATCTCCGAGGGCGACTTCGATCGCGTCCTCGTCACCGATTCCGTCGAGGCGGCCGTCGCCGAGCTGACCGGCTTCTACCGCAACTACGACTCGCTGCGGTGGGTGGGCAAGCGTCTGGTGCTGAGGCTGAAGGCGACGCCGACGGATGCCGAGGGCGCGGCGTTGAACGCCGCGTTCGGGTTCCTGCTGGCCGAAGGCGAGATCGAGCTGCGGGGACCGCTGACCGTCGAGCGCGAGGACGACGACCGCGTCGACCTGCCCCGGCTGGTGCTGCGCCTCAACCAGTTCCGCGTCGGCGAGCTGTACCGGCTCATCGCCGCGATCAACGCACTGGAGTCCGCACCGCCCGCCTCCTGACCTCGCTCGCGCGTGCGCCGAGCACGCGCCCCGCAGCCGCGGTCGCGGCATCCGTCCTCCCATGAGGCCGTTCTCATCTTCTCGTCGCCCGCCGTTCACCCGCGGTTACCGGGGCGGTCGCGGCGCGCGATCAGGCTGGCGCCACCCCGACACACGCCGTTGTGCACGCAGAGAGGACGCCCGTGAGCATCGTCGAAGGATTCCGCCGTTCCCTTCCCCTGGCCGACCACGCGCGAGGCAAGCGCCTCGCCGTCACCTGCCAGCTCAAGTGCGCGAATGCGTGCCTCGGACCGGAGTGCAACTCATCGCACAACGAGACGTTCCAGGAGGTCGCGGCGGCCGCGCTGTCGCGCCGCGCGCTGCTGGGCCTGGGCGCGGCGGGCGCCGTCGCCATCGCCGTCGGCGGCATGCGGGGTCAGACGCCCCTCTCCGGACCCGGCTCGTCGGGCGTCGGTGGAGCGGGCGCCGCGTTCGCCCGCCCGGTCAACGGCAGCCTCGCGTTCGACGCGATCTCGCCCGTGAACCGCTTCGTCGACGACTTCGTCGTGCCGTCCGGCTACACGTGGCAGCCGATCATCCGCTGGGGCGACCCGCTGTTCTCGAACGCCCCGGTGTTCGACTTCACCGCGCAGACGCCGGCCGCGCAGGCCCTGCAGTTCGGGTACAACAGCGACTACCTCGACATCGTCGCCGACCCGAGCGGCAAGACCGGCGTGCTGGTCAACAACCACGAGTACTGCAACCCGAACATCATGTTCGCGCCGTCGTCCGACCCGGCCGAGCTGCAGCGCCGTGGCGACATCTTCAAGGCGGCCCAGGGCATGTCGGTCGTCGAGATCACGCGCAAGCGCACGGGCGCGCCGTGGTCGTACGTGGTCGACGGCAAGCGCAATCGCCGCATCACCGTCGAGACGGTGTTCGAGCTCACCGGCCCGGCCGCGGGCAGCGACCTCGTGAAGACCGCCGCCGACCCCGAGGGTCGCTGGGTGCACGGTACGCTCGGCAACTGCGCCGGCGGCACGACCCCGTGGGGCACCATCCTCTCGGGCGAGGAGAACTTCAACGGCTACTTCGCGTGGGCGGCCGACACACCCGCGCAGAAGCGCTACCAGTCGACGTCGTCGACCGTGACCGAGACGGGCTGGGAGAAGTACGACCCGCGCTTCGACGCGCACAACCCGGACTACGTCAACGAGCCCAACCGCTTCGGCTACATCGTCGAGATCGACCCGCAGGACCCGACGTCGACGCCCCGCAAGCACACGGCGATGGGCCGCTTCAAGCACGAGGGCGCGAACGTCATCGTCGCCGAGGACGGCCGCGTGGTCGCCTACATGGGTGACGACGAGCGCAACGACTACCTCTACAAGTTCGTCTCGAAGAACAAGATCTCGGGCTCGCGCAAGAAGAACCTCGAGCTGCTGAGCGAGGGCGACCTCTACGTCGCGAAGTTCACCGGCAACTCGCCCGCCCGTGAGATCACCGGCACCGGTGCCCTGCCCGCCGACGGCAAGTTCGACGGTGGCGGGGAGTGGAAGGCCCTCACGCAGAACGGACAGTCGGTCGTCCCCGGCTTCACGACGGAGGAGGTGCTCGTCTACACGCGTCTGGCCGCCGACGCGTTGGGCGCCACCAAGATGGACCGTCCCGAGGACGTGGAGCCCAACCCCAAGACCGGCAAGGTCTACCTGGCCCTGACCAACAACTCGGCGCGCTCGGCCGCCACGCTCGACGAGGCGAACCCCGTCACCGGCAACCGCTACGGTCACGTCATCGAGATCACCGAGACGGCCGGGCAGTCCGGTACCCAGTTCGGCTGGAGCATCCTGCTCCTCTGCGGCGACCCGGCGGTCTTCGCGAACTCGTACTTCGCCGGGTTCCCGAAGGAGCTCGTGTCGCCGATCTCGTGCCCCGACAACGTCGCCTTCGACTCGGCGGGAAACCTGTGGGTCTCGACCGACGGCGCGCCGAGCACGATCGGCTACAACGACGGCCTGTTCCTGGTTCCGCTGGAGGGCGCCGAGCGCGGCCACGTGCAGCAGTTCCTGGCCGTGCCCCGCGAGGCCGAGACCTGCGGTCCGGTGATCCACGACCGCGAGGGCATGGTGTTCGTCGCGGTGCAGCACCCGGGTGAGGGCGGCTCCGTCGCGGCTCCGACCTCGCTGTTCCCCGACTACGGCTCGGCGCAGCCGGGTGATGTGCCGAACGCGCCGCGGCCATCGGTGGTGCAGGTCTACCGCGCCTGATCCGACGACGCTCACGCAGACGCCGCGCTCCCTCTCCGAGGGGGCGCGGCGTCTTGGGGCCTGAGGACGCGGCGTCCTCGGGGCCTGAGGACGCGGCGTCGCGGGGTGTCAGCAGCTCACTCGGCCGTGCGACATGGTGTCGTCGGGGGTGTCGCGGGTGACGAGCGCCTTCAGCATGCCCGCGGCGGTGACGAGCTTGCCGTGCTTCGGCTCCCAGAACTCGCACTCGACGGGCGTCACGCGCAGCAGCACGATGCCGGGGGTGTCGAGGCCGTCCTCGAACCAGATGTCGAGGCTGGGGGAGTAGAGCTCCTTCATCTTCGCCTCGTCGCGGACCACCTCGGCGCGCCCGGCCACGGAGACGTAGCGGTGGCCCTTCGAGTCGAGGTACGCCAGTCCCACGTCGTGCTGCGGGTCGGCCTGCGACTCGGCGACCTTGCTCGTGCCGGCCAGGGTGAAGAACCAGATGTCGCCGGCGTCGTCCATCTGCCGCGTGCTCATCGGGCGGCTGACCAGGTTCCCGGCCGCGTCCCGGGTCGTCAGCATCGTGAAGTCGATGTCTTCGACCAGCTCCTTGACCCGGGCGATCGCCTCCGGACCGGTCACGAGGTCTTCCTCTGCGTTCGTCATGCTTCCACGGTCGTTGCCGCCGAGCGGCTTCGCCAGGCCATTGACAGGACGGATGCCGCCACCCAACCGGCCGGCCACGCTCGGAACGCAGCCGCTTCGGCGGTCCCGCTCACATCCGTGCGAAGCGTGCGCGGGCGACCGTGAAGACCGCGTAAGCGAGGAAGCCCAGGCCGACCACCCATGCCAGGACCGGACCCAGCGGCAGGTTCAGCAGCGCATCCACGGCGCCGTCGAGCCCGCCGGCGGTGTCGGCGTCGTCGTCGATCGCGGCGACGACGAGAAGCACGCCGATGATCGTGAGCGCCACGCCCTTCGCGACGAACCCCACGACACCGAGCACGACGACGCCGCGACCGAGTGCGCCGTCGGGTGTCTCGATCCGGCTGCGGAAGCTGCGGCGAACTCCCATGACGACGAAGGTCACGCCCCCGATGCCGATCCCCACACCGATGAGGGCGAGCAGGATCGGCCCGCCGGGAACCTGGAGCAGGCTGGCGCTCGCGTCTTCGGTGGTCTGCTCGGCGTCGGGCCGGGCGCCGATGGCGATCGCGGCCGAGATGAGCCCCAGCACTACGAAGACGAGCGCCTGCCCCCATTCCGCGAAACGACGGCCCCACTTGCGCGCGGCGCCCTTCGCGTCACCGGACCGGTCGTGCGCGAGCAGACCCTCCGCGGCATGCCACACGCCGAGCGCGAACAGTCCGATGGCGATCAGCCACAGCAGCACGAAGCCGGCAGGAGCGCCGGCGACGGCCTTCATGGCGCCCGCCTGGTCGCCCTCGGCACGTCCGCCGGAGGCGATCACGAGCACGATGATGCCGATCAGCGCGTGGATGATGCCGTTCGCCACGTACCCGGCGCGCGCCACCACCTCGAAGCCCGGGTGGGACTCGGCGTCGCGGGCGAGCTGCTTGGCGTTCGCCTTGACGCTCTCCCGGCTCATCACCCCCTCACGGTAGACCGGGCGCCGAAGGGCGGCGGGGACTTGACGCGCGACAGGCGGCCTGGCATGGCGCCGGGCGCGATCGAGCGCCCGCGGTCCTGATCGCGCCTCGGCTCAGTTCCGCCACAGGGCGCCCGCCTATCATGGGGCGGATGATCCGGGAGGCCCCTCGCCAGCCCGCGACGGGGTGGAGCGTGGTGCCGCGCCTCGTGCGCGGGGCGCCGCCGGCCGTGCTGGTCGTGGTCGGGGCTCTCTCGCTGCTGGTGGGGCTGCTCATCGTGACGAGGCCGCTCACCTCGCTCGTCCTGCTCACGGTCTACGTCGGGCTGAGCGCCGTCTTCTCTGGATTCGCGCGCATGTTCGCGGCGCCGGAGACGCCGCTGTGGTCACGCGTCGCGTTCGGTGCGGCGTGGATGCTCCTGGGGCTGGCGATCCTGCTCGGCCTCGGCCGCACCCTCGAGCTGCTGCCCCAGATCATCGCGATCCTCCTCCTGCTCGGCGGCCTCGCGTCGTTCTACGACGCGGTGGCGGGCGGCACCGTGAGCCAGCGGGTGCTGGCGGGCGTGTGGGGCGGCGCGCAGATCGCGTTCGGCATCCTGTCGTTCGCGTGGCCCGACGTCACGGTGCTCGTGGTCGCGGTCGTCTTCGGGCTGCGCACCATCGTCTTCGGCGCGGCGATGCTGGTGCGCGCCGTGCGCGCGTTCGTCGAGGGCGGGCGCTCGGTGCCGGCCGCGGGCCGCCGCGCTGACGACGAAGGGGAGACGGCCGGACCGGCGCCCCGCCGCGGCAGGGCGCGCGCCGCCTGGCTCGCGGCGGGCCGGTACGTCCTCGCCGTGCTGCTGGTCGCACTCGCCGCCGGCGGCTGGTGGGCGAACTCGTGGCTCGAGGACGGTGCGCAGGTCGTCGACGCCTTCTACGATCCGCCGGCCGTCGTCCCCTACGAGCACGGACGGCTGATCCGCGCCGACGACTTCTCGGGTCAGAAGCCCGCCGGTGCCGACGTGAAGCGGATCCTCTACACCACGCGCGACGCCGGAGGTCAGCCGGCGGTCGCCAGCGCGCTGGTCATCGTGCCGCAGGACCCTCCCCCGGGGCCGCGGCCTGTCGTCCTCTGGAACCACGGCACGACCGGGGTCGCCCGGGGCTGCGCGCCGAGTCTGCGCGACGCCTCCGCGACGAAGTGGGCGATCCCCGGACTCGACGAGGCGATCGCGCGCGGCTGGGTGGTCGTCGCGTCCGACTACTCGGGCCAGGGTGCACCGGGCGTCTTCCCGTACCTCATCGGTCGCGGAGAGGCACGCTCCTCGCTCGACGCCGCGATCGCGGCGCGCGAGCTCGACGGCGTCACGCTGTCGAGCCGCACCGCGGTCTGGGGGCACTCGCAGGGAGGGCACGCGGCGCTGTGGACGTCGCAGATCGCGGGCGACTACGCGCCCGAGCTGGATGTCCGCGGCACGGCCGTGCTGGCACCCGCCGCCGAGCCCGTCGAACTGGCGGAGGAGCTCACCGGCGGCGATGCGAACGCCCTGCTGTCCATCCTCATCTCGTGGGTGCTGGTGCCGTACGCCGACACCTACGAGGACGTCGACCTGACCCGCTACATCGCACCGGGATCGGAGGCGATCGTCCGCGAGATGACCCAGCGGTGTCCCACCGAACCCGGGGTGATCGTGTCGGTGGCGACGGCGCTGGGCGTGTCGGAGGACCGTCCGCTCTTCGTCGGCGACCTCACGGAGGGCGCACTCGGCCGCCGTCTCGCCGACAACACGCCCACCGGCCCGTGGTCGCAGCCGATCCTCATCGCGTGGGGCGACGAGGACGAGGTGATCCCGCCGCACCTTCAGCACCAGTTCGTGGACCGGCTCTGCGCCGACGGCAACCAGGTGCGCCGTCTCGAGTACCGGGGCTACGACCACCTGCGGACCCTGCTCCCGGGCTCGCACTTCGTGCCTGTCCTCCTCACGTGGACCGACGCCCGTCTCAACCGCGCCGCCACCCACGTCGACGACTGCGGGTCGTTGTAGCGACGACGCGCAGCCCGCCCCGCTACGGCGCCCCGTGGGCCTCGGGGTCTCCCTGCACCGCGGGATGCGGCATCCGGTAATGTTGGAGGGTTCCGGCGCGGCGACGCGCCGGTGAGAGCTGAATACGGAGGCCATTGTGGACATCGATCTCGGACTGCTGCGGACCGTCGAGCGCGAGAAGGAGATCCCCTTCGACGAGCTCGTGCGGATCATCGAACAGGCGATCCTGACCGCCTACGCGAAGCACACCTCGCCCACGGGCGAGCTGCCGGAGGGCGCCCGCGCGGAGCTCGACCGCAAGACGGGTCACGTCGCCGTCTTCATCCCCCTTCTCGATGACGAGGGCGCCGTCGTCGGCGAGGAGGAATCGACCCCCGAGGACTTCGGCCGCATCGCCGCCTTCGCCGCGAAGCAGGTCATCAGTCAGCGTCTCCGCGACATCGCCGACGACGCCGTGCTGGGCGAGTTCCGCGGCAAGGAGGGCGACATCGTCGCCGGCATCGTGCAGCAGGGGCCCAACCCGCGCATGGTGCACGTCGACCTCGGCACGGTCGAGGCGATCCTCCCGCCCGAGGAGCAGGTGCCCGGTGAGGACTACGCGCACGGTTCGCGCCTGCGCGTGTACGTCACGTCGGTCGCGAAGGGCGCCAAGGGGCCGGCGATCACCGTCTCGCGCACGCACCCGGGCCTCGTCCGCAAGCTGTTCGCGCTCGAGGTGCCCGAGATCCCCGCGGGTCTGGTCGAGATCGTGTCGCTCGCGCGCGAGGCCGGCCACCGCACGAAGATCGCGGTGAAGGCCAACGACCCGTCGATCAACGCCAAGGGCGCCTGCATCGGCGAGCTCGGCCGTCGCGTGCGGGCCGTGACCGAGGAGCTCGGCGGCGAGAAGATCGACATCGTCGACTACGACCCCGAGCTCGCGAAGTTCGTCGCCAACGCGCTGTCGCCGGCGAAGGTGACGTCGAGCTTCGTGCTGGATGCCTCGAACAAGGCCGTGCGCGCGCTCGTGCCCGACTATCAGCTGTCGCTGGCGATCGGCAAGGAGGGCCAGAACGCCCGCCTCGCCGCCAAGCTGACCGGCGCCAAGATCGACATCCAGCCCGACAGCATCCTCGAGGAGGGCTGACCCGGCGCAGCCCCCCAGCCCGTCGGTGTACCATGGAACCTGTACGAACGTGCGTCGGATGCCGCACGCGTGCTCCCCGGTCCGCCCTCCTCAGGGTGGTTTCCATCGATTCCGTCCTCGTCCCCGACGAGCGCGCGTCGATGCCCGGAAGGGGCGCGTGGGTGCACGAGACGCGCGAGTGCGTGGATGCCGCCATCCGGCGTCGCGCCTTCGTGCGGGCATTGCGTGTGTCAGGCCCGCTTGACACGCAGACCATCGAAGAGCACATCCAGCGAAAAGGCTGAACGGCTATGGAAACAAAGTGAACGGCTCGAAATGAGACCCGTCCGCGATTAACGGTCTGCCCTGTCTGGGTGGACCCAGACAGGAGAATTTGTGGCTGCCAAACCACGCGTGCACGAGATCGCTTCCGAGCTCGGCGTCGACAGCAAGGTCGCGCTCGAGAAGCTGAAGGCGCTCGGCGAGTACGTCAAGAGCCCCTCGTCCACCATCGAACCCCCTGTGGCGCGCAAGCTGCGCGCCGCGCTCGAGGCCGACGGCGCGGGCAAGTCCGCTGACGCGGCTCCCGCGTCGGCGAAGCCCGCTGCCGCGACGCCCGCGGCCAAGCCCGGCGCGCCCGCGGCACGGCCCGGTCCGGCTGCGAAGCCCGGTCCGGCGCGTCCGGCTGCCCCGGCGGCTCCCGGGAC